>CAWEPZ010000001.1:0-115371 GCA_963811105.1 Candidatus Bathyarchaeota archaeon
TGATTTGAACGGTTAAAAGTTTTACGATTACAGTTTGCCCAGAGTTGAAGCGTCAATTAAAAAGAAATCAACTATATCTGCCGACGACGTTTTATTGGACCATCTGCCTGAGTTCCCGCTTTCAAAGGGAGGTGTTGATGAAGGTATCTGAATTGTATAAGACCGTTTTGGGTTGCGGGAGCCAAGCGCGCATTTACCAAAAGCATATTAGCTAATCGTACGAAACAATGGCGACTAGGAGAAAAAAGGAAAATGAATGTAAATAAAAGTAAAATTCAAGGAAACAAAAAAGCAATCTATTCGATTTCGTTGATTCTGATGTTAACTATGATGCTTATGATGACTTTTGCTCAACCAACTTCGGGTCAAGCTGGTGTTCCTATGCCAGAGAAAACTGTAGGTTACGTTAGCGTTGCGCCAACACTTATCGGAGTCGGCCAAACGGCAACTGTAAATCTATGGGTCTTTCCTCTACCTACAACCAATGCTTATTCGCCATACTATAATGGCTATTACGGTGTAACGGTGACATTTGTAAGACCTGACGGAACAAAAGACACGTTCATGCCAACTGACGAAACAGGTTCATATATTCCAGGAGAAACAGAGGCACTTGGATCATTATTCTTCACCCATTGGGCGCCTAATATGGCGGGTAATTGGAGTGTGTCATTCACTATGCCTGCACAGAACATAACTGACAGCTCAGGAACCGTACAATATCTAGGATGCACTAGCAACACAGCCTACTTTACAGTTCAGACTGATCCAGTTATGGCAGGTCTGCTCAATGGTTATCCATGGGCTGAACTGCCGAACTCAAATGTTTACTGGAGCTACCCAATAAACGCCAACAACAGAGAATGGAGCCCAATCTCAGGCGACTGGACTGGCATTAGCCAGTACGGCGCTACGGTTGACAGTTCCACTGATCTTCGTTGGCAGCCCTATGGTTCAGGACCTAATACTGCGCACATAGTTTGGAAACAACCGATTAAAGCAGGAGGCATGATAGGCGGAGATTATGGCAGCCTTAGCTACTAAGCTGGTACTAATACAGTTGTGGTCATGGACGGCAAAGTATTCGTAAATATTCCCAATACTACACCGGTTCGACAAGCCTTCGGCCAATTTCGATGCTATCGATGAGGCAACTGGACAAGTACTGTATACAGCGAATGGATCAATTACCAATGGTATCCACTTACCTGGAACCGACTATGGACAATCCGCGTCATCGGTCGCATTGGGCGAAGCCGTCGTAGTTCTTCCCAGCTCCCAAGGATCATACAAAACTCAATACCTATATGGAACCGCCACAGTCAACGGAATCAGCTATTGGAATTACTATGATCCCTTAACAGGAGTATTAGTGCGGCAAATCAATAACTGCTAGCGCTCTCGACTTATTGACGGCACAGTTCTTGCCTTTGGAGCAGCAAACAGCCCCACCATTCTGGGGGGTGCCTACTTGTATCGTTGGAACATGACAAGTGTTGTGAATAGCCAATGGGCTACAGGAATCACATGGAAAGTCAAAATGCCTTTAACATTATATGGTGGTTACCCAGCTCTCTTCGCAGTATCACCAGACATTACCACAGTTGTGATAGGCACGAAAAACCAGTACTGGGGTTATAGCGCAGACACCGGTGCCTTACTATGGAACCTTACCCTGACATATCCGATCACGTCTAACGAGGAAATTCCTTTAGCTGTGGCGAACGACTTTATTGTCTTTGATTCAGTTGCAGCA
This sequence comes from Candidatus Bathyarchaeota archaeon, assembly GCA_963811105.1. GTDB lineage: Archaea > Thermoproteota > Bathyarchaeia > Bathyarchaeales > Bathycorpusculaceae > Bathycorpusculum. The sequence continues at coordinate 1,757 of CAWEPZ010000001.1, forward strand.
ACAGTTCACTGCTACTCCGAGACTACTGGCGCACAACTTTGGGAAACTCCCAGCTTCGCAAACTCTCCGTGGGCTACAACATATACCATTTACCAGTCTGAGACCAATGACCTCAACAATTTGTATCTGGCATTACCTGACGGCACAATGAAGGCTTATAGTTTGACAGATGGACATTTAATTTGGACAAGTAAGGCAATTCCTTCAACTGAGTACGCTAATAATGCAGTGCCCTTAGTTATGGGGGGCTTTGTCTTGGTAGACGGTAAACTCTATGTTTACGCAGGCTATTCCATTGGATATCAAATCAACCCTGTTTCAAGGTTTGCAATGCTACTATGTATTAACGCTACTACCGGCGACACCATATATACTTTAAACGGTGGAGTTGCCCCATCTGCTGCTGCTAATAGCTATCTCATAGGTGCCAGTATATTCGATGGAGACATGTATTGCTTAGGCAAAGGTACAACTTCTACTACAGTATCCGCCCCACAGACGGCAATCACCGCGGGCACACCTGTAACCATCTCAGGCTCGGTATTAGATACATCACCAGCCAGTTCCGGTGCAACTCTTACCGCAATGTATGCCAATGGAGTCCCAGCCGTTTCTGACGCAGACATGAGCGTTTGGATGGATTACCTTCACATGCAAAACTCAACATTGCTAAATAACCCGCCAATCTGCACCGGCGTCCCAGTTACCTTAACCGCAGTTGATCCTAACCACAACGTTAACGTAATCGGCACAGCCACAAGCAATTACCTAGGTAACTACGAATTCCAGTGGACTCCAACCACTCCAGGGTTATACACAGTCTACGCGACCTTCGCAGGAAGCAACTCATACTACACATCGTCGGCCTCAACAGGTGCAACCGTTAGCAGTGCATCAACTCCAGCAGGTTCCCAATCCACTTCGACAGCGCAGTTATCAGTCTCCAATTCAGACATGCTCATGTACTTCGCAATAGGCGTAGTAGCCATAATCATAGCAATTGCACTCGCTACGGTTCTGATCCTGAGAAAAAAATAGATGCCAAAAAACATGCAATCAACCAAGTCCTTTTTTTCTTTTTTTAATTATGGTTTTATATTAGCGCCCGCGCTTCCGAACAATGAAACAAAAAAAAGTGAGTAAGAAAACTCACTCTATCCTATTTTTTCTATTTTGGTGGTGAGGTTTCTGTTGTCGTTGTTGGCTGTGTCGGCTGAGGATGCACGCCAAAGAAGGCGATTGCTAAGATTAGTGCTGCTATCCAAATTAGAAGAAGCCCTAGCCCAAAAAATATGATTAGTACTGCGCCTATCAGCAATAGTAATCCTGCAGTTGAGAACAATCCGAAATTTGTTTTTGCAGAGACCTGTTTGAGTGAGCGTCTGACGAAAAAGGCTGCAATTATTGCAAATAACCAAAGGATTACGAATACCACTATTGCTGCCGAAATGAAGGGAATGATGTCTCCAATCGCGATATTGCTTGTGTTAGGTGTCATACCTGATAATGATGAAATGGTAGACCAATCACCGTTCCAGCTTGGATAAATCTTCGTCAAGAAATCTGTGATGTTGGGTAGAACTACTGCAATTCCAATTGCGATAGCTGCTGCGACACCGACTATACCAGCGCCTATACCGTATAATGCATTATTGAAGATGCCTCCTTCCTTGTAGTAGCTGCCAAAACCGTGCAGTGCAACCAGAACAAGAATTGCGCCAATGAGCTCGACAATGCCGAAATAACTGATGTATGGAAATATACCTATGAACATCAACAGCGCGCCTACGCCGCCCAAGTTTTTGCTTGATTCTAACGTCATTATTTTTCCTCTATTTTCTTGTCTTCTTATTTAGAATAAAAGCTTTTCCATGACCATTGACTGTGCACGGCGCTAAGTTGCTTAATAGTCTTACTGTTTAATGTGGAGCTGGTGTGTTGGACGTAACCCGCCATTCGTCTAAGTACTTTAGTTGCTGCTTGCTGCTTAGTGCAAAAATGGAGTCCTTATGTGCGGGGAGGGTACCCTAAAGGGGTTGTACTCGCTAAGCTTAGGATCTTTGCTACAGTGAGTTAAAAAAGCTGAGTGAATCTTCTCGAAATCAGCATGCCGACTGCCACCACCAAACATGCTCACATATTTGAGAACAAACTACACTAATGGCTTATTGTTGTAAACATGACAGCACCAAAATCAAACCAGCCAAGAATAGATAAACTCCAAAGGTTCCCTAACGAACAACCAATGGAGCGGAGGCAATTTTGGGGCTCCAGAAGCCGCGTTTTATGATCCCGTTTTATTGGTGTATTAGTGCTGTTATCACTAATGCAATCTCAAAATATTAATGCAAAGGCAGTCGAATGTGTTTTCAATAGTAAGTATTGAGGTTTAGGTGAAATTACGCGGCAAAACTGGCAAATAATGAACAAGGGTTAATTCTTGGTTTCCTAGATGAAAACATGACCGTTTGGTACTTACCGCTAAACGCCGTTTAAGGAAAGATCCTAAGCGGATGGGTTATGGCGGGAATAAGCTGCGTATTAATTAAACGATACATCTTTGCAGGTGGTTACCGCTTCAAGTTCAATTCGCATATTACTTCTGATATTTTATTCATGTTTCAGGTGCAGCGAGCGGGGTTTGTAGCTAAGGTTCAGGGAGACGTTTTGTGTGGCCATCTGCCTGAGTTCCCGCTTCCTGCTGCAAGTCCAAATTCAAGTATTCAAACGGTGCTAAAGGACACTGTTTAGTATCAAGCACTCGGTACTTAGTACGCGGATAATGCAGTTTTTCTTTTCAAAAAGATGGAGATAAACTGGCTGGACATTGCAAATTAGTTTTTTCGCGACAAGCTGACGGAAAGAAGATTAATGAAAAAAGGAATCAATTAGTTCGGCAAAGTTTTAAATATAAATAACTCTGAGAAGTGTCTGAAGAAAAGAGGCTTAACTTTTGAGAACATATGAAAAGGGTATATCAATATTTCTGATTGGTTTATTATCAATCTCTTTTTTTTGGGGATTGTCATCAAACAGCGTGTATGCAAACCAGTTGACTCCATATGTGGTTAGTGGCATAGTAGATTCAAATGGCGCTGCTTGGCATAGTATTTACAACATTACGAAAAATGATTTAGTGCTAATTTCTATTGAAGCACCCTACAATATTAGCTCAACTCTCTATTATCCTGACCAAATTGTATGTGTCAGTATCCCGGATAGTTTGAGCCATGTTTATAAGTTTACGGCGACAGTGTCGGGAAATTATCTTCTTCAAATTGACAGCGTCCGTGGCGTACGCACAAGTTATTCTGGTGATTCATCAAATAATATTAGTGCTGCAAACCAATTGACTCCAAATGTGGTTAGTGGCATAGTAGATTCAAATGGCGCTGCTTGGCATAGTATTTACAACATTACGAAAAATGATTTAGTGCTAATTTCTATTGAAGCACCCTACAATATTAGCTCAACTCTCTATTATCCTGACAACCAAACAATATGTAAGAGTATCCCGGATAGTTTGAGCCATGTTTATAAGTTTACGGCGACAGTCTCGGGAAATTATCTTCTTCAAATTGACAGCGTCCGTGGCGTACGCACAAGTTATTCAGGGTATTATGGAAGTCTATTAAGTTCTACACCACTGCCCAATCCAACCATCTCTCCTTCACTCATAACTCCATCTCCTATTGTATCAGCGACTGCAGGCAACTCGAAAATACTAAATGCATCGGAGTTGTTTGGAGTTGAAGCAAACAACGCCACATATACTTGGAACTTTGGTGATGGCACCACACCCCAAACTACTATCAGTAACACTGTAGCTCATTCATACCAGCAAACAGGAACTTTCAATATTACACTCATAATAAATCAAACAATACCGAACCTAATTCAAACCTTCAACATACCTATTACAGTAAACCCAAGCAGTGGTTCCGATTGGAGAAATTGGATAATAGCTATTGTTGTAGCCATTATCGGAGCTGTCGCTGTTATAATTGCTGCAATAATCAAGGTGAGAGGAAATAGAATCACACGAGTTGAAAACCGAGGAAAAATTGATTCAGATAATGGTAAAAAGAATTCAAAAAAACCAAAGTGAAATCGAGACTACTTTCTAAAAATAGTAATCGAATTCTGTTACGCCTTAAATTCAAACGTCAACTCATCCTCTTAGGGTTCTTTGTCTTATCCTAAGATACTAATGCAAGTATGTTGATGAGTCTGTGACGGGTACTTGTTTGAGGTCGTTTTGGGGCTCCATGCGCCATGTATCATGATCACGGTTTTATTGGTGTATTAGTGCTAGTATTGCTAATGCAATCTCAAGCTATTAATGCAAAGGCAGTCGAATGTGTTTTCAATAGCAAGTATTTGAGGTTTAGGTGAAATTAAGCGGCAAAATTAGCAAATAATGAAGAAGGGTTAATTCTTGGAGTCGCGGAAGCAAGCGTCGCGCTAATATAAACCCATAGGTGAAAAAAAGAAAAAAAGGGATTTAGTTGATTGCATGTTTCTTGGCATTTATTTTTTTCTTAGATTTAGAACTGTAGCGACTGCGATTGCTATTATGATTACGACTACGCCTATTGCGAGGTACATGAGCATATCTGAATTGGAGACTGATGACTGCGCTGTCGAAGTAGATTGGGAACCTGTTGGAGTTGATGCAATGCTAACGGTTGCGTATGTCGATGCTGAAGATGTGTAATAGGAATTGCTTCCTGTGAAGGTTGCGTAGATTTTGTATAGCCCTTGAGTGGTTGGAGTCCACTGGAATCCATAGTTACCCTTATAGTCGCTTGTGGCTGTGCCGATTACGTTAACGTTGCCGTTAGGATCAACTGCGGTTAAGGTAACTGGGACGCCGGTGCAGATTGGTGGGTTATTTAGCAATGTTGAGTTTTGCATGTGCAGATAATCCATCCAGACACTCATGTTCATGTCAGAGATAGCTGCTGTATTTGGCTGTGCGGCTGATTGGTCTAAAACTGAGCCTTGGATGAGCATGCTGCCGCCGACTTGCTGTTGTGCCGTCACTGAAGTTGAAGTTTGGCCTTTGCCTATGCCATAGAGGTTTCCATCGAATATGCTTTGACCTATGAGATAACCATTGGAAGCAGCATTAGGGGCAACTCCACCATTTAAAGCCCATTCGACGTTGCCGGTAGTAGCGTTAATACATAACATCATTGCAAACCTTGGAACAGGGTTGATTTGGTATCCAAGAGAGTAGCCTGCGTATTCATAGAGATTACCACCTACCAAGATCGTTTGCCCGTTAACTAAGGGCATTGCATTATTAGTGTACTCAGTTGAAGGAATAGCCTTACTTGTCCAAATTAAATGTCCGTCTGTCAAACTATAAGCTCTCATTGTGCCGTCAGGTAATGCCACATACAAATTGTTGAGGTCATTGGTCTCAGACCAGTAAACGGTCCATGTTGAAGCCCACGGAGAGCTAGCAACGCTGGGAGTTGTCCAAAGTAGAGCGCCAGTCATCATGGAGTAGCAGTTCAAATCTGATGCAGTTGGATCCCAGACAAGAAAGTCGTTCACGCCCGCATAAAGGAATTTCCTCGTTAGTATTGACTTGGAAGTTCAGGGTAAGGTTCCATAGTGAGGCACCGGTATGCAGCGTTATAACCCCAGTACTGTCCATAGTTGTATACTACAATCACCGAGTTATCTTGTGATACTGCAAAGATAGTTTGGGAGGTAGGCGATGAGATTGGTGTGGGAAGCGGGACTTTCCATGTGATTCCTGTTTGCCAGTTGTTATTCACAACACTCGTCATGTTCCAACGATAGACGTAGCCGTTTGATGCTCCAAAGGCAAGCTCGGTGCCGTCAATAAGTCGAGCGGAGCTCGCGTTAGTGATTTGCCGCATTAAGGTCCCTGTTAAGGGATCATAGTAATTCCAATAGGTAACTCCTGAGACTGCGGCTGTTCCAAATAGGTAAGGTGTATAGTCATGTCCATAGGAGCTGGCGAGAAGTACGGGAGTTTCGCCCACTGCGACAGCAGTTCCGGATTGTGTATATGTGTTTCCAGGTAGGTGGATACCGTAGCTAATTGATCCATTCGCTGTATACTGTAGTTGTCCAGTTGTCAAATCGAAGCATCGGAATTGGCCGGAGGGTGCTCCCAACGTTGTGGCTGATCCGGTGGCACCATAGAGAATATTTTGAAATACTTTGCCTTCCATGACCACAGAAGGGTTAACTAATGTACCACTGCCTTGACTAGCATAGCAAAGGCTGCCATATTCTCCGCCTATAATGCCTCCTGGTCTAACCGGTTGGCTCCACACTATGTGCGCAGTGCCAGGTCCTGAACCATAGGGCTGCCATCGGAGCTGAGTGGGACTGTTAACCGTAGCCATCGTATGAGTGACAAGCCCGTCCAGTCGCCTGAGATTGCGCTCCATTCTCTGTTGTTGGCGTTTATTGGGTAGCTCCAGTAAGCATTTGAGTTCGGCAGTTCAGCCCATGGATAACCGTTGAGCAGACCAGCCAAAACTGGATCAGTCTGAACTGTAAAGTAGGCTGTGTTGCTAGTGCATCCTTGATATAATACGGTTCCTGAACTGTCAGTAATGTTCTGTGCCGGCATAGTGAAAGATACACTCCAGTTTCCCGCCATATCGGGCGCATAATCGGTGAAGTATAAGGCGCCAAGTGCCTGTGTTTCTCCTGCAACATATGCACCTGTCCCGTCTATCGGCATGAACGTGTCTTTTGTTCCGTCAGGTTTTACGAAGGTCACCGTTAAACCGTAAAAGCCGTTAAAAATATGGCTTATAAGCGCTGGTTGTAGGTAGAGGAAAGACCCATAGATTACAGTTAAATATTGGCCGACTCCGACAAGTGTTGGCGCAACGCTGGCGAAACCTGAAGTTTTCTCAGGCTGAATTACACCAACTTGAGCTAAGCTAGGCTGAGCAAAAGCAATTATCACTGTCATAGCTAACAATAGAATCAATGAAAGCGAACGGAATGTTTTCTTGTTTGTAATAATATAATTTATATCCAATTTCTTAATTCTCCTTATAAGCTTTGTTTAGAACTATTAGTTTATATGCTTTTAGTAAATTAGATAATTTTGCCTCAATAACCTTTTCGATCAGATCTAAATTGGAGCGGAGGCTATTTTGGGTTCCAGGCGCCGGATATTATTATCCGGTTTTATTGGTGTATTAGATAGTATCACTAATACAATCTCAAGCTATTAATGCAAAGTCGAATGTGTTTTCAATAGTAAGTATTGAGGTTTAGGTGAAATTAAACGGCAACACTAACAAATAATGAAGAAGGGTTAATTCTTGGAATCGCTGAAGCAAACGACGTAGGGGCAACGTTTCTTCTGACTCAGCCAATCGACCCAGCAGGGAAAGCCACTGTCTGTAGCATTCTTGGCTTGATAAGCGTTGCATGAAATGCCTTCTGGCTAAAGTACGTAAACATTACACAACCTCAGAAGCCTTCATCTAGTTAGTCTCGCCCCCAGCTCACTTGTGGAGCTAGCGAGAACCCTCAAAGGATGAAAAACATTGACTGACTACTGCGATATTGACGATCTAGAAGAAGTGCTACGAGAGGAAATAACGACTTAGATGCTCTTGCTGACCGGTGCATTACAACTGCTAGTGCAATGATCGATGCGCTTTTGAAGGTTAATAATTTTGCTGTTCCTGCTAATGTGCCTCAGCTGATCATGGAGGCTACTGCTTGACTTGCAGCCTGATGTTTAGACGAACCAGCGATCCTGCCGGAGCTGAAGCATTCTGGAACGAATCCCAACGCTTCTTAGGCCTTTACGTCCAAAATCAAAACCAAGGCGAAATCGCGTTCAAGGTGATCTCAGACTAGCTTAATTGAGGAACTTTGCCTCTGGAAAGTGATAAATCCTCTTGATTGAGGTTAAGATCTCAACTCGCGGTTTACGCTTCGATGAGACGGCTCAAAAACTTAGCGGACCTCTTAGGCAAAAACTGCTTGAACGGCTTTCGGATGTTGCCTATGCTAACTCTTTTGTGGTGCCATAAGCTTGTTTTTTCTTTTCTTTGGCTTTGAATTTATGCAATAAGTGTTTTAAACAAAGAAAAAGAATTCAATATTTTCAGAAGAGCTTAGAGAGTTTTATAACAGTATTCTTAAGATATCGAAGCATTATTTGAGCAAGAACATGAAGTATATGTCTCCTTACTCTTTTGTCGCCTAAATACGGGAAGTAATTCATGGAAGACAAGATGTCTTGGAGACAATTCTTGAACCGCACATAAAGAAAACAGATGCAATCCCATATGGTCACAGTTGACTTGAGCAATGAAGATTTTCCTTCATTCAAATATACTTCTTTTTTTAAAGTCTCTGTCATTAAAAGTCAATATTTGTAAGTCCATCTGCGAATTTTGTTTCTTCCCCATATTAGCCACATTAAGCCTAACACAAGTGCAGTTATGCATAAAGTAGCTATAAAGACTACGACGTCTTGGAATAGATTATAATTGTTTGACCAAAACAAAGCAAAGAACAGGATGAATACGAGCCAAGCAAGAATACCTACTATGGAAATAACAATTGGAACGAAAGGACCTGACTTTCGCTGTGTTACATTCCAGTTTTGTTGGTTTTCAGATTTTTCTGTGTAGTGGTTGAACATAGTTATAGCGTACTTACGATGTTTTGAATATTTATGATTGACGGTTATGATTATAATCACTTTCAGTGCTGTCTCTACTATGGTATTATGTAGGTTCAGCATTTGCTTTAAGAAGTGATTTTAAGAGTATTCGTTTTCTATGGTTGATTTATCGAGACCTTGTGATGCTTGTGGCAAAATGATTGGTGGTGGCTTCAAGTATTGTCCTAAATGCCAAATCTACCTCTGCTTTCTATGCTCATATCAACTAATGTGTAGCCAAAATAAGTATCCAGTTGAATGTCCTATGTGCGGTGGAAAAATAACGTATGCATAGCATTCTGCTACTAAACATAACATTCCTGTTTTCTCATGTTGCTTTATGTTCTTTCTTAAAGTTCTTTATCACCTCGTTTATTTCCTGATGTATAAATGACTTTTGAGTAGTCCTTTTCAATAAGACAACCATTGTTATCAAAGACATAATAATAAGACTGAACAAGGGGTTCGCTACCTTTCTTTCCCATTGGAATAGAACAAGAATTAGTAGGTTTTTTTCCTCTGGAATCTTCAAGGATCTTATCCGTATAGCCCAAGCGGTTTGCTAAAGTGTTTCTTGAATTTTGAGAAAAGATTCTTAATCCCGTGGGGTACGCCTGTCTCGAAATACTTATTAACTAAATTCTAAGTCTGTCTAGCGGTGATCTTGTTTTTGCAATCAATAATTATGGCTCTACCAATTTTGCCAGGTAAAACCGAATCTGTAAAAATGTTTTTTAAAACCGTGAAAGAAGAAAAATGGGAAGATTATAAAAGAGTTCAGAAGAATTCTGGTATAGAGAAAGAACGAGACTTTTTGCAAGTCACACCGATGGGTGACATGCTCCTCTTTTACATGGAATCCAAAGATCTTCAAAAGACTTTCATGTCGTTTACAACAACCAAAGACCCATTCGACCTATGGTATATAGAAGAAATGAAGAAAAACACAGGTATAGACTTTAGCCAACCAATGCCAGGTTCTCTTCCCGAATTACTAATTTCGTACGACAAACCGCTTTTCTAATAATGATTTCTTGAATCAAAGTGCCCTATGCTTCGTTGCTAACTAACCTTTCCATTAATGATCATTTCTGTTGTCTGCACTCGATTTTCGATAGTTGCGCTAATGTCCTCAAGCAGAATAGTCTGCATCCACTTAGGCACCATTGTAACTCTGGCGAAGGTTTTCTTTATTTTTTCAATAAATTCTTCGAGTTCCAAATTCTAACCTCCAAACTCCAAAACGTTTATGCTCAAGAGCTCCCCGCCCAAGACACGAGCCGCCTCCATGCGTGCAATGCCGATTAGAAAAACTGTAACGTTTACACGAAATATCTGTTCCGTCTGGGAACTGCAACTTTGCAAACATGCAAAAATACAAGTCCTTGGAGCAAGTGTCAATTATGGTGCAGTCTTTTGATGATGGATTACTTATGCAGGGATAGTATCCGAGAAGACATGGAGGACTTGAACGAATCAGCGACTGAGCCCATTAACGGCTGCCTCCTCTGGACTGAAACTTAGAGCAAGCACAACTTGATGCTAGCTGGTTAATTGATTTCTTACTTTTCAAGTTAGGCTCCGAGCAACGGCCACACCAAAAAACACAATTCACACAAAGACAAACTTAAGTAGCTGGCGGTTTAGCGCCTAACGTAGGCCCTTCTAAAATTCTCAAAAAAAGAAAAAAATCTAGTACTTTTTCGTACATATGATGGCGGGTCCGACGGGAATTGAACCCGCGACCCCCGGATTAAAAGTCCGGTGCTCTAGCCTGACTGAGCTACGGACCCCGCTTAGATTTGTTGCGGCTATAGGAAAACAAGAAGGGGTTTTTTAGCGTTTCTATTCAAACGTTGATAAAAAGTAATGGTTTAACGGGTTGTTTGTGCTTGCAGAACGATTGTCATGAAACTTCTGATTTTATCTTTTGAGTTTAGAATGGTTGTTATGGTTTGTGCACCTTTTTCGGTGAGTTTGTAGACTCTTTTCCGCTCGATCCACGTTCCTTCAACTAGGCTGTTTCTTTCTAGAGAATATAACAATGAATAAACTGTGCCTGAGCTAACTAAGAAGCCGAATTTGTTGCGTATGTATGAGATTACGTCGTAGCCGCTTATGGGTCCGTTTTGTAATTCTGCCATTATTATTGTGTCCATAAAGCTTTTGATTACTCTTTCATGCATTTTTTTGATTATTATTGATTCAGATTTTTCTCCATTAACTGTTATTGTTAATGCAACCATGTTTTGCACGCTCGCTATTGTTTATTCTTGATTAGATATTTAAGACTTATTCTGATTTAGGACAATATGTTATAACAAAATGTTAAAAGTATAAACATAAAAGGCTTGAATGCAACTTTGCGCATAAAGGTTAGCTTCGGCAAATATCACAGATTATACCATTAGTTATGCACGCAAAATAATGGTATTCTACATGGAAATGTCATAAATGCCCTACAAAAGCTATGGAAATTTGCAATATTTATATACATAAGTACCTGAGTATTTAACCAAATTTTAATGCAAAACTTCTATTTTCCTGCTTCCATTGCCTTTTTTAATAGTTAGCGATATATGTACATGTTAAGAAATGTTAATTCTTCTTTTGACCTAAAAACGTACGGTGCCTAAATTTGATTTCATGGAAATATACATTTAAACGGTTAAATGAAGAATACGAAATAGCGAAGAAAAAGAAGCAAGCTTTGGACAATCTTTTTGAAACGGGCAAAATTTCGCAGTCAACACGTGACTCTTTCAACGGCGAAATCAATGCAGCAATTGTAGCAATTGAAAAGCAGCAGAAAGAACTAATCGGAAGCATGCAGGGAAAAACTCAGGAATTGGAAAACCAAATAAAAACGTTGGAAACACTTCTTGCTAATTACGAAATCCAGCATGTGGTTGGAGAAATTGACGATGATATTTATCAACGTGAAATAAGCCTACTTACAACCGGATTAGAAACAACCAAGAGTGAACTGAACATAATAAAACAAGTCACAACCCAACTCTCCCCATCAGCTCCAGTAATTCAAGCCCCAATCATAATAGAAACAGTTGCTCCACCTGTCGAAGCAGAAGTTGCCCAACCAGCGCCAATTGAACCAATCCCAATAGAGGTTCCTGTTCAAGCCGCTCCGGTTGAGACAGTTGTCGAAACACCAATAGCGCCTGCTCCTATTGAGACCGCTCCAGCTGAAATTCCAGTTGAAGTAGCAAAAGCAGAAGCAGCCGTAGTTGAAAGCGCTCCTGTCGAGACTCCTGCAGAGGCTGTTCAGGCAGAAACAGCGTCAATAGAAGCAACGCCAGTTGACCCAGCAACAGTAGAAGTTGCTCCAACTCCAGTCGAAGCCCAACCAATAGTTGAGGCTCCAGTAGCCGAAGTAGCCCCAATAGTTGAATCTACTCCAGTGATCGAAACCTCTCCAGTCGAAGCCCAACCAATAGTTGAAGCTCCAGTAGCCGAAGTAGCCCCAATAGTTGAATCTACTCCAGTGATCGAAACCTCTCCAGTCGAAGCCCAACCAATAGTTGAGGCTCCAGTAGCCGAAGTAGCCCCAATGGTTGAATCTACTCCAGTGATCGAAACCTCTCCAGTCGAAGCCCAACCAATAGTTGAGGCTCCAGTAGCCGAAGTAGCCCCAATGGTTGAATCTACTCCAGTGATCGAAACCTCTCCAGTCGAAGCCCAACCAATAGTTGAGGCTCCAGTAGCCGAAGTAGCCCCAATGGTTGAATCTACTCCAGTGATCGAAACCTCTCCAGTCGAAGCCCCGCAAGTGGAGATTGCTCCAGTTGTTGATACCCCGCAAGTCGAAGTTACTCCAGTTGTAGAGGCTCCAGCAGTTGAAGTTGCTCCAATTATTGAAACTCCAATTGAGGTCGCTCCAACAGTAGAAGAGGTTCCAATAGCAGTTGAAACCCCCGCTGTCGAAGCTGCTCCAGCTGAAGTCCCAGTAGTTGAAGCAGCGCCAGCAGAAATTCCAGTCGTCGATATTACAACAGTTGAAATTCCAGCGGTTGAGACCCCTGCAGTCGAGGTAACTTCAGTAGAAGAAGCTCCAATAGCTCCCCCAGAACCAGAAGTTCAAGTTACAAATGAACCGACCCCTGAAATTGCTCCCAAGGAACCTGCAACAGTTGAGCTAGCGCCAGAAGAACCAATCATAAACATTGAAGCGGCAACTCCAGAAGCAGCGCCTGAAATTGAGCAGCCTTTGATTGAAGGTGAAGTAGCGAACGTAACTACCCCTGAAGTAGTTACAGAGGCAGCTCCAAAAATCGAAGCTCCAATCGATTCTTTCGAAATCACTCCGGAAGCCACAGTTGAGACAACACTTGATAAAATGATTGAACCTGCTGTCGAGACGATTACAGTGGAGGAGGTACAAATTCCAGCCCACCCTTTGGAGGCGCCTCAGGGGGCGCAGACGGAAGAGCAGTCACAAAACGCAGAAGAAACCGCAGCCGCAACAGAAGACTCCAGTGATGAAAAAAGCGAATAGAAGTATTCTTTATCTCTTTTCTTTTTGTTTAGAATCTTAAGCATTTCTTCGAATTAAGACTTTTTCTCAACAGTTTTAGTTCAAAGCATTTCAAAAACAGCATTGTTCGACTTTGGGATTGGATTTTTCCATTAGGTTTTCAGAAGGGATTGCAATAATTTAATTGCCGACCAAGCAGCCAACGCGCTAGTATGAGGATTATCCGGGTGCGGATCGTTTGCAAAACGTAATAACATTTCGCCAAACCGCCATTTTACTTGAATTTCATGCGTGTTACGTTTCACTGCTGGGTCAGAGAGCACTCGGACTTTGACTTTAGCTGGTTTAACGCTTAGAGCTAATGTGGCTGCGACATTCATTTCCCTTGGAAACCGCTTTGCTGCCTCTTGTGCATAGCCCTCATAGACAATTTCTTCCTCGTTATTGTGAGTTCCTAAAGCTTTGGGGTTTTTGCGTGAAGTTAAAGTGACCTCGTCAATCCCAGCTAAAGCCGCGCTGGAAAGGGCATCCAAGCCGCCTATGGCGCCTGAAGGAACATGAACTCTGATTAAGTTGGTGTCTAAGTCCAACAATGCGCCCGTGCTCATTACGATTAGTTCGATTCCTGAGGCTGCAATTTTTGAGATGTAATCTTTGACCGCTTGCTGTGACGCTGCTTCCACAACCACCTTTGGCTTTAAGGATAACAGTTCATCTACGTTTTCAACAATCGTTACGGGAAATTTAAGTGCATTTTTGAGTTTTTGTGCTTTTGAGGCTTCAGTGTCGTAAATAATCAGTTCGTCGCAGTCAACCAGTTTTCGTTCTATGGCTTCTGCCAGTACTGTACCGATTGCGCCGCAGCCGATTAAACCGACTTTTTTGTTGCTCATGCTTTACCCTCGTATTCGACTTTAATGTAAAGGTTATAGGGACTGACTTGTCGTCCTTCGCTTTGCTTTTCAGAGAGAACCTGAATGTTAGTTGCTTTCAAGGTTCCGGCAATATCTCCGATAGCTGAACAGATTATTTTCTCGTTTTCTTCGTTTCCAGCATAAACTATCAAGTTTTTTATTGGTGCGTTCAACGGTAGCTTTTTCTCTGCTTTGTCATGCCTTGCTTCACCGATAATTGCTATTATCAAGTCACCTTTCTTCTCAGCTTCCTCATCCGCAAGCGCCGAGTTGAATTTGGGCCAATGTGAAATTTGCAAGCTTTCAAAGCCTTTGTCTTCCTTGAACATATGCTGGTAAATTTCCTCGGCTAAGTGTGGTGTCACTGGCGCCAGCAACTGTAGTATGCGGTAAAGAATCTCATATAGTGTGTATTGAGCAGCCAACCTTTTCGTTGCTCCTTGCATATCCGGGTTGTAGAGCCTGTCTTTGACTGCTTCAACATAGTAGTCGCAGAACACATGCCACGTGAAGTTACGAACCTCTTCAATAGCGATGTTGAATTGGCATTTTTCGAAGGCTTCTGTGACTTTTTTTGTGAGATTTTCTGCTTTGCTGATTATCCATTTATCCAATAGTTGAAGCTCCAAATCATGTTGTTCTTGGGGCTTGTAGTCAGCTAAGAGATTAGCGGTAAAACCTGAAGCATTCCAAAGTTTAACCAAAAAGCGTCTGCCATATTCAACATCTTGAGCACGATATGGAATATCTGAGCCTGTTGCTCCGCCACCTGCCGCCCACTGACGTGTCGCATCAGCCCCATTTTTGTTTAACACTTCGGGTGCGGCAGCATAATTTTTTAGGGATTTACTCATTTTCCTGCCATCTGCTCCTAATACCATGCCGTTTATGAGGACACTGTTGAATGGGCGTTCATTGAATAGGGCTAAATGGCGTACCATGAGGTAGTATGCCCAGGTTCGAATGATGTCTGTACCTGACGGGTGCATGCTTGCGGGAAACAGGTGCTTCCAATCAGGGCGGTCAGGCCAGCCTGCATGGACGGCGCATGTGATTGAGGAATCCATCCAGGTATCGAAGACGTCGGTTTCACCCGTGAATTCGGTGCCACCGCATTTGGGGCATTTGCCGATTCGGGGTTTTTCCATTCTGGGGTCAATGGGTACCCAACTTTCTTGGGCAACGATGACTTCGCCGCAACTCTTGCAGTACCACACAGGAATTGGAGTGGCAAACAATCTTTGGCGACTAACTACCCAATCCCAATCTAAGGCGCGTGTCCAGTCGATTAAGCGGTTTTTCATGTAGTCGGGATACCATGGGATTTCATTAGCGTTCTTCTCCACAGCAGCTGATAACGGCATGGTTTTCATGAACCATTGTTTGCGTTCTAATATTTCGACTTGAGCTTTGCAGCGGTCGCATACGCCGACTTCTTGCTGTATCTTTTCAGTTTTTTCAAGTAAGCCAGCAACAGTTAAATCTTGAACGATTGCTGCTCGTGCTTGGTTTGTGTATAAGCCAGCGTATTTGCCCCCATTCTCATTTAGCTGCCCATTTTCTTTGAGAAGCAAGATTACGGGGAGTTTGTGTTTCATGACGGTCTTTACGTCATCTTTGTCGCCGTAGGTGCAGATCATTACTACACCAGTGCCAAATTTTGGGTCAACGCATTCGTCAGCAATGACTTTGACAGATCTATTAACGATTGGGACGACGATGGTTTTGCCTATGTATTTGCTGTAGCGTTCGTCTTTGGGGTTAACTTCAATAGCAACGCATGCTGGGATGAACTCAGGACGTGAAGTTGCAATTAATGCGTATTCGTTTGTGCCTTCAAACGGAAAATGTATGTAGTGGAGGATGCCGTCTTTTTTTACGTGGTCAACTTCGGCGTCGGCGATGGCGGTTTCGTCTCTCGGACACCAGTTGACTGGGTGAGTTCCCTGATACATGTAATCTTTTTTATGAAGTATAATGAAGCTGAGTTGGGTTCTGCGCCAATAATCTGGATCCATTGTCTTGTATTCAGTGGTCCAGTCTATGCTTGCACCCATCTTGAGTAGGCCTTCCTTCATTATTGCAATGTATTTCTCTACGAGTTCAATACACCACGCTCGGAATTGATCTGGAGGCACATCGCGTTTGCGAATGTTTTTTGCTTTTTCAACTTGGATTTCTATACCTAAGCCATGACAGTCCCATCCTTGGGGAAAAAGCACGTTGAAACCTTGCATTCGTTTGAAGCGGGCAACCATGTCAAAGTAAGTCCAATTCAAAACGTTGCCCATATGCAATTCACCTGAAGGATAAGGCGGGGGAGTATCTATGCTGAAGGGAACACGAACTTTGTCATTCCAGTCATAGCGGTAAATGCCCATTTCTTCCCATTTCTGTTGCCACTTACGCTCAATCTCTGAAAAGTTATATCCTTTAGGCAAAGACTGCATATTAGAGACCCCGTAAACTTGTTTGGTTAAAGACTAATAACTGTTTAAGTCTTACGCAACCGAACGGATAAAGCACACTCTGTCTACCTTCGGAATTTTCATATCAAAATAACCGCAGATTACAAAGTGCAAAAAACAACCCATTTTCCAATTGCATTCTATCAATTCTCATTTTTGATTAACGCTGTTTTGTTGGCAACCTGATCAAGCCCGAGTTTTTCGCAACCCTAAAATAAAACGTTGTTAACAATGTCTTTCATAGGCTAGTTCGGGGAGCTGGGAAAACACCCGGCTGAGAGGACAGCTAAGTGCTGTCGACCCAATGAACCTGAACCAGGTAATACTGGCGAAGGGAAAAAAGTGAAACCACAACACTGTACCTATCAGGAAAAACTCAATTTTACTCAACTAAGATACTTGCAGAAATAATTGTGTTTGTTGCTTTAGCAGGAGCATTAGGGCTTATCAGTCACCTAATACCTTTGAACCTTCCTCAGAGGCGGGAACATAAATCTTAGGTATGCTGCCCATATTTTGGCTTGCACTTAGACGAGGACCAAAAATAGGAATATTAGCAGGCGCCGTCTTTGGCTTTGTTGAACTTGCTCTTAGCCCTTCGCCGTCAATCCATTAGAATTCATAATCGATTACCCACTAGCTTTTGCCTGTATAGGACTTGCAGGATTATTCCGTAAATTCTCAACTGTTGGTCAGTTGTCGGTGTTATTGTTGCCAGAACAGGACGCTACTTATGTCATTTTGTTTCAGGAGTTGTTTATTTTTACATCTTTTGCGCCAACTGGAGTTAACCCAGTGGTTTATTCAGTATCTAGTAAACGCGAACCTACTGGTGCCGAGCATAATAATTTGTGCGATTGCAATTGTCCTGCTCCAAAGAAGCAAACCCTTAAACATTTATCTGTAAAACAGAGAACGATAGCATGGGAAAACTGCCACCTGAGGAACTTAAAGCACTTTTAAGCTGCATAAAGAAAGATAATCGAGTAGTTATATCCGCCTATGGTTGGCTACGATTCAGGCGTTCACCTCATAAACGGCAAATACATCGTAGTTGCATCTGATCCGTGCACTGGAGTGCCAGAGGAATGGTTCGGTTATTTACTCGTCAATTACGCCGCCTCAGATGTGGCGCTTTCCGGAGCCAAACCCGAATTCTGCACAATCAACCTGCTGGCTCCAAAATCAACCGAACCCGAAACTTTCCAGAAGATCATGCGGCAAATATGCATGGCAGCAGAAGAAATAGACATAGCAATTGTTAGGGGGCACACAGGCATGTATGATAGTGTTTCGAGCTTGCTTGGGGTCGCCACTATTTATGGGTCGGCTCAGCTTGAAAAGCTGATTACACCAGCTAACGCTAAGCCAGGAGACCTGATTTTATGCACTAAGCCGCTTGGTTTAGAAACAATAACTAATTTTTCATTAACTAACCAAAAGCTGGCGGAGGAACTTTTTGGGGCAGAGCAGCGAGAGAAGCTTTCAAGGCAGGTTCGCATGCAAAGTTGCGTCCTAGAAGCCCAGCAACTGGCGAAAACCTGCGTTGTTCATGCAATGCATGATGCAACAGAAGGAGGGTTTGTAGCGGCGCTAAACGAGTTAGCTGGGGCGTCAGAGGTTGGTTTTAGGATTTATTGGGAAAAAATACAATTATCTAGGGAAGTATTGGCTTTGCAGAACTACTTTGGTTTAAGCAATGAACAGGTTCTATCTATGTCTTCAACTGGAACTGTTTTGGGGGCTGTTGATGCCGGGGCTCAAGAAAAAGTGACGTCAGTTCTGAGGCAGATTGGGCTTTCAGCTTGTATTCTGGGAGAATTCACAAAACAAACACAGCGGGTCCTCATTAAAGAAGGAAAAGAAGTGCCTTTTCCGCAGGTTGCGAATGACCCTTACGATAGGATTCTCTCTGGGAAATAGGTTACTTTTTGAGTTCAGACAGCATATAGCTAACTATTTCTTCAGCGACGTTAACTTTCGTTACCACTTGCAAGCCTTTCCAGCCTGGCTGGCTGTTAACGTCAACTATGCGTGGCCCCTTTGGTCCCTCTAATATGTCTACGCCTGCGACTTTACAGCCCACAGCCTTAGCAGATTTTATTGCTAATTCTTCAAATTCTTTGCTAATTTCTGCTGGCGCTGGCTTTGCTCCGCGACTATAATTGGTTTTCCAACCATCAGCCACGCGGCGCATGGAAGCAATTACGCGGTCGCCAACTACGAACGCACGTATGTCAGAGTGTCCGTGAGGAACAAATTCCTGCATGTAAATTACACCATGATGAAATGTTATGGCTTTGAAAACTGTGTCAGCGATGTCCACGTCAACTATGCGTGCTGCGCCTTGACCTCTGGAACCAAAAATCGGTTTAACCACAACGTCACTGCCTAGCTCCGAAAAAGCTTTTAGCGCTTCGTTTACACTCTCCGTCGCTAAAGTACGTGGTACGGGAACGCCGACATCTTCAAGCAATGCCAGAATATCGTACTTGTCAACACAATGCTCAATTGCAGTTGGAGGATTCACCATGTAAAAGCCTTGGCGTTCAAGTTTGTAGAGCATATCCATTCGAAAAACCAGTTCCTCAAGCGAACCGCGCCCAATTGGGCGGATAATTAGTGCGTCTAAATCCTCTATAATGCTGGTTCCATTAACTTTGAAGTAGGGTTTGTAAGCGAGCCTTGCAACCAGTTTGGGAAAAGTGAAGCATTCATAGGGAATGCCTCGCTTCGCTAAGGCTTCACGAACTTGTGTGCTGCTCCATGCTTCCATGTTTCGTGTCATTATTCCAAATTTCAAAGTGAGTCTGTCCTTGCTTAATTTGTATGGAAGATGCTAATTGAATGAACTCTTAAAGTTTCTGTGCGAAATAGCTCTGAACAAGTTATTTGATTCTTTCAAGACGCAAAGAATTCAGCAACAGAAGCATTGTTACACCGTCATCACCAGCTATTACGGTTGCAAGCAAACCGGTTACACCAATTACGCCCAATGCGCCTAAAATTAGCTTTATGATTAGGGACGCAGCAATGTTCTGTTTTGCAATAGTCATGGTTTTATCGCTGAGTTTGATCAGGTAGGGAATTTGCGCAAGCTCATCTTTCACAAGTACGATGTCCGCGGATTCAAGGGCAACGTCAACTCCTGCCGTACCCATGGCAATTCCAACGTCTGAAGTAGCAAGCGCTGGAGCATCATTCACGCCGTCTCCAACCATAGCCACAAGCCCATCTTTCCCCTTCATATCCTCAATACACTTCACTTTATCCTCAGGAAACAGCTCCGCATAAACCTCATCAATCTTCAAGGTTTCCGCTGTTTCCTTAGCAATCTGCATTCTGTCACCAGTTAACATAGCGGTTTTTATGCCATTTTTCTTCAAATCGCTGATTGCTTTTAAGGCGTCTTCTCTCACTTGGTCTACAACGCAAACTGCAGCTAACCCCTCTTTACCAACAGAAACACAAACCGAAGTGTGGGTATCGTTCTCGTTAATTGCCATTGCTTCCGTGCAATTGCAGTCGAACTGTTTCATCAACTCTAAGTTCCCAACAGCCACAAATTTTCCATCAACGTTGCCGATAATGCCTTTTCCAGGAATCTCTGTGAGGTCAGTCACTTTAAACTTGCTTAAGTCAATGCCTCTTTCTTGGGCACGCCTAACAATGGCTTGAGCAACTGGATGATTTGAAAACTGGTCCAAAGCAGCAGCCAGAGCCAAAGCTTCATCTTCAGTTCTTTGCACAAGCCTCACTTCATGAACTGCTGGTCTGCCCAAAGTTAGCGTGCCTGTTTTGTCAAAAACAACTTTTTTTACTTTGGCAAGCTTTTCAACGTAGATTCCGCCTTTTATTACCACGCCTCTTCTAGCTGCAATTGTTATAGCCACGAATACTGTTGCGGGAACGGAGATGATGAAGGCGCTTGGACAAGAAACCACTAAGAGAATCAAAGAGCGATAGAGCCAGATATTGAAAGATGCGCCGAAAAATAGTGTTGGCAGTGTAGCGGTTAAAACGGCTAAGAATATGACTATTGGGACGTAAATTTTTGCGAATCGGTCAACAAGCCTTTCTATGGATGCTTTTCGTTTGCCTGATTCACCGACAAGTATCATTATTCTTGAAACAAGCGTTTCACTGGCTTTTTTTGTGACAGATATCTTTAGAACGCCGCTGATGTTTAATGTGCCAGCAAAGACGCAGTCGTTTAGTTTCTTGGTTACAGGCATGGATTCTCCGGTAACTATGGCTTGGTCAACGTGTGAGAAACCGTCGACAACGTTGCCGTCTAAAGGAATCCGTTCCCCAGGTCGGACAAGCAGAGTCATGTTTGGCTCTACTTCGTTGACATTAACAGTTTTTTCTGTTCCATCGGTTATTATTCTGGCTTTGTCTGGCATGAACTTTGAAAGTTTCTCCACTGTTCGCCGTGCTCTGTCCTCGATGTAGCCTTCAAAATATTCAGCGATGGAATAAAGAAACAGCACCGTAGCCGCTTCAAATAGAGCATGCAAATATAGCGCGCCTAGGGCTGCGACAGCCATTAGAAACTCAACTGAAAATCTTCTCTCAATAATTAGCTCTTTGAGCCCTACTACACCGATGTAAATTGAAGCAAAAAGAACTACAACGTAATACAAAACTGCGCTTAAGGTTGCTTGAACATTTACAATTGGTATGACAAAGCCAAGGAAAACTCCAGCGAAGAAAAAGTCCAGTAAGGCGCCGATTACAATGGTTAAGCCTAATAAAACGGCAAAAGTAATCATTACCCGTTTATTCTCATGTTCCTCGTTTTCTTTGTGCTCTGGCTTTTCTTCGCAGGCTTTTTCGTTTTTGCTCAATTATTAAAACCAGTTAATTCTATGTTAATGCAGAACTTGCAAAAAAGGTTTCATAAAAAAAATAGGAAGAGTGGTTGCTCTAGTGTTTTTTTCCTGCAAACTGTTCATACACTGGATGTCCCTTGAACCGTAGTGTCGTCTCGGATTTTTCTATAGTTCCGCTTGGCAGCCTCATGCAAATGGACTGTACAACTGCACCTTGAGGAATCAAACGTACGCCATCCAGAAGTTCTCCTTTGGTGACGCCTGACGCTGCGAAAACTAGTTCCTTGCCTTTTGCCAGTTCATCTTGGGTATAGGTTTTGTCGACGTCAACTCCAGCTTCTTTAAGGCGCTCCATTCTTGCTGCGTCGTTTGGTTGTCGCCAAACCTTAACAAGCATTGTTCCTCCAAGGCATTTTACAGCTGTTGCTGCGATGGTTGCTTCTGGACCGGCTCCTGCACCTATAAGCAAATCAACACCTGACTGGGGTGTGCATGCAACGACTGCGCCTGCGATGTCGCCGTCTGGGATTAGAATGATTCTGACTCCAAGTTTTCTTAGAGTTTTCAGTATGTCATTGTGTCTATCTCGGTCGAGCATAATGACTGTAAAAGTGGATAGGGGGATCTTTTTTTCTCGGGATATGATATGGACGATTTCTTCAACAGACATTTCCATGGTTAATTTACCCATCGATTGGTGGTCTGTTGCAATTTTGTAGTAGTAGCCGTCATCAGGGAGAACTTGGAAGCATCCTGCGGGTGCGCAAGCCAACGCGGATATAGCGTCTTTTCTGCCTTTGCTGGCAGCTGTAGTTCCATCAACTGGGTCAATGACAAATTCGACTTTGGGGCCTCCGCGAGTGCCGACTTTTTCTCTGCGTGCAAAAGAAGGTGCGTTATCTTTAGGTCCTTCACAGCAAATCACTTCGCCATCAACGTCGGTTTGGGCAAGGGCTGCTCTTGAGTACTCAACGGCGTTTGCGTCAATTAAGTCACAGTCGCCTTGACCAATGTGCAAAGCTGCACCTATTGCTCCTGCAACTGTTATTCTCGTTAATGATGGGGCTAATGCTCTAAGAGAAACCAAGTGTTATTCCTCGTTTAGCATAGTTAAATAAATATCTCGTTAATATCTACTTAATATATGTTTTACCATTCAAGGTTACGTAGAAAACCGTAATCATTCTACTTTTTGAGATCTTTAGAAAGTCATACGCTTGAGTCTGCAAAAAAATAAAGGGAACAAAAACATAGTACAGCTTGGCAAAAATGAAAAAAAACGTGTTAGCAATAGCCGTTATCTTAGGGTTCTTAGTCTGGGGCTTCAGTGGATTAGGCTTCGTAGGTTTTGCCTCTGCAAACCCTAACGGTTCATTTCCATCTCTAGCTATGCCAGTAGAATATGTCAACTACACAATTACACCCATTAATGGTACCCTTTGGGCAAAAATTGATGGCGACTATCCCATTTTTATATACAGCCAACTAGATTGCAAATTCAAAGGGGATATGCCTATGGTTTACCCTATGCCTCCCGGAGCAACAAACATCCATGTTTTCTTAGGCGAACAGGAGCAGAATTGGACTAATTATACGCAATTGTATCCTGATGTTTTGCACCATACAGCCATCGGCGATTGGGGCATGATATATTGTGATTTAAACAACCTTTCAGACAATTTTGTGCTTAAAATCCACTACGAACACCCACTGCAGATGATAAATGGAAGCTACCTGTTCCTCTACGACCTAAACATCAGCCCGTACTTGTCAGAACAAAGCACCAACTCCACGGTCCACTATACCATTCGCATGGAAACAAATACTACAAATCTGCATGCGTTCACAACAACAACTGACAGCAAATGGAACCCAATAAACTTCATAACGACAAAGGAAGGCTCAACCCAAGTGGTCTCAATTCAGGAACACTCTGAATATTCTAAACCTCTGCCTGGCGACCTAGTTGTAGAATTCTCAAGCGATGTGCAGGTTCAGAAATTTCCAATCTGGGCAATACCTGCGTTTTTACTGTCTGTATTTTTGATTGCGCTGATTTTTTTGCAAAGAAGAATAATTGCCCACAAATATTGAGTGAACAGCTTTCTTATCTTGGTTGTTTTTGGTTTATGACGAGTTCAGTCGTTCGTTTTTTGTAACAGGGTACTTCAAACTTCCAGAGTGTTGTTGTTTTCAAAAATTTTTCCCAATGGTAGAAGACTTGTTTTATTTTAAATATTTTTTTTCTGCATAGCTCTACCTTTCCCTGATGAAGCGAGCGTATAAACCTCAGCCTTCACTTTGTTGAGTCTTAGTAGAAGCAGGGAATGTACTCTCTAACCCTAAACTTCACCGCTAACCGTTCAGCAACAGCCTGCACCTTACCTAAGTCCACCTCTGGCATTCTCACCGCCGTAACCTCAACCTCAAGCACAGACTTCGATTTCTGCACAAAATCAACCACAGCTTCATAGGCATCAGTGAAAGTTGGCTTACATATCTCTTCATAAGTTTTCGGGTCGCCAGCGTTCAAACTTACGCTGATTTTGTCAATGCCCGCAGCATTCAACTCGTTTGCCACATCTTTATCAGGATTAAGTACGTAGCCATGTCCATTAGTATTCACGCGGATTTTTAGTGGTCGTCCGTAATGCTTCCTTATCCACCTTGTGACCTTCAATAGAACATCCAATCGCTCTGTTGGTTCTCCGAAACCGCAGAAAACTATCTCATTCCAGTTTCGCATGTTCAAAACCTCACAAAGTTCACTGGTAATCTGGGTAACGCTGGGCTCCTCAGCTAGTTTAAGGTTGAAGCCTCCTACTCCACGTTTATATCGCTTGAGGCAGAAAAAGCAACAGTTTGAGCATTTGTTGGTTATGTTTAAGTAAAGCGTGTTTTCCATCCAGTAGACGGTTTTGGCTTTATCCATAGCAGCTATTTCAGCCGCCTGTCATAAGAGACATCAAAATTATGCTGTCCCCGTCTTTCAGGATTGTGTTGATGCCTCTTAGTTGATCCATTAAAACGCCGTTAATCATAGCTACGAAGGTTGACTTTATCTCCCTACGTTCTGTGTCATAAACTTCTTGGGTGAACGGGGCTCCGTATTTTTCGGCGACTTTATCCAAAACATCAGATAAGGCGGAATCTTCTTTGAGGTCGAATTCGTCTTGGCTTGTTTTGGTGAAGCTTTTAACCAAGCTTATGTAGTGAACTTTTATTTTCATTTATTGAACCTTCGAGCTTGTGCTAATTGATTGAATGAAGTTTCTCATATCTTTTTTCTCTGAACAACTGCTTTTTTCTGGATTGTGAGCGCCAAAATCGTTGTGATTGTTTATACATGACGACAAAACGTGGAAAGCTGTTTCAGCCATGAATTTCCAAATACGAACCCATTAAGTTAATATAGTTTTTAACTGCCTAATAACTAAAATAACTGGAGGAACAGGGTTTGTTCGGTTACGCAGGAAGAATTTTACGTGTTGACTTAACTACGGGCAAGACTAGCTTTGAAAAATTAGACTCAGAAACCGCCAAAAAATTTGTTGGCGGAATTGGCTTAGGTATGAAACTTTGGCTGGCTAATTCTAAAGCAGGTGTTGACGCATTTTGCCCTGAAAATCCACTGGTTTTAGCAGTCGGGCCAGTCTCTGCAACAATGTTTCCTACCGGTGGAAATGGTCATGCATTCATTTCAAAATCCCCCGCTACAGGCGGCGTTGGAGAAGCCGTAAGCCATGGCACTTTTGGAGCTGAAATAAAAAGGGCTGGGTACGACGCAGTTATAGTAACTGGAAAAGCCGAAAAACCAGTTTACCTGTGGATTGACGATGATTCAGTTCAATTACTTGACGCAGGCAACCTCTGGGGCAAATCACCTTCAGAAACTGAAGATGCAATTAAAGATGAACTCGGCGATTACTATGTACGTGTATCATCAATCGGTTTAGCTGGAGAAAAACAATCCAAAATAGCGGCCATATTAAATGAGAAAACCCGTGCTGCTGGAAGAACCGGGTTGGGCGCAGTTATGGGCTCTAAGAACCTAAAAGCTATTGCTGTTCGAGGTACCAACGATATCGTTGTCGCCAAACCTGATGAATTCATGGATATGGTCAGAGAGTTCCATGAAAGAATGAAGGGTCCGGCAGCTCAAAAATACCGAACACTTGGAACTTCAGAAAATATCATGACCCAAAATGCATTGTTCTGCATGCCTACACGGAACTATACTAACGCTCATTTTGAGACCGCTGATAAAGTAAGCGCCGAAGTACTTAACGAACGATACATTACAAAAATAATTGCGTGCAACTCATGTGCCATGCGATGTGAACATGAAGCAGTAATTCGCGATGGCTCATATAAAGGAACCATGGCGCGCATGGAATACGACAATATATGGGCATTAGGACCAAATTGTGGCGTTGACAAACTTGACGCAATAATAAAAGCAGCTGAACTCTGCAACTACTACGGTTTAGATGCCCAAAGCACAGGTGTAACAGTAAGCTTTGCAATGGACTGCCATGAGCAAGGGATCCTTTCACACGAGGAGCTAGACGGAATTGACGCTCACTTCGGAAACGCAGACGCACTCATACAACTTATAGAAAAAATAGGCAAACGGGAAGGAATAGGCGAAGTTCTCGCTGACGGCGTCAAAGTTGCCGCAGAAAAAATCGGCAAAGACTCTAGTAAGCTTGCGCAGAATATCAAGGGATTAGAAGTCACAGGTTATGATTTACGATGCTTAAAGACTGCTGCTTTAGGGTTTGCAGTTTCCTTCAGAGGAGCTGACCATAACCGAAGCGGCGCGTACGTCTTCGATATTACTGGTAAAGTTGACCGTTTGAAGGCTGAAAAAGGACGAGGCAAACTCGTTAAGGATTCAGAAGATGTTTACGCCCTGATTGATTCCCTTATTATCTGCAAAAACGCCAAAGGCACATTTTACAAGGAACTAGTCGAGATGGCTAAATTATACACGTTAGTAACTGGTTACGAGATGACACCTCAAGAAATTAGCATTGCAGGCGAACGAATCAACACCCTTGCACGGCTAATTAACATCCGAGAAGGTTTAAGCCGCAAAGACGACACATTACCCTGGAAAGTCATGAACCAACCAATTCCCGACGACGGACCAGCAAAAGGCGCAATGGTAACCCAAAACGAACTTGACCTATTACTAGACGATTATTACCAAGCACGCGGCTGGACACTAGACGGTGTACCAACCAAGTCCCTACTCACCAAACTTGGCATAGACGACTTATCCAGCATAGTTGAGGGAAAAGAGGCGTAAGAAATGGTAAAAATTCACGAAAGAAAATTTGTTTCCGTTGACCCGGAAAAATGTGTAGGCTGCCAAATCTGCGAGTACGCTTGCTCATTCACTAAAGAGAAAGCCTTCAACCCCCTCAAATCACGCATCCGAGTTGTCCGAGTTAACCAAATAG
Source organism: Candidatus Bathyarchaeota archaeon (assembly GCA_963811105.1). Classification (GTDB taxonomy): domain Archaea; phylum Thermoproteota; class Bathyarchaeia; order Bathyarchaeales; family Bathycorpusculaceae; genus Bathycorpusculum. The sequence continues at coordinate 28,626 of CAWEPZ010000001.1, forward strand.
CGAACATGGCAGTAACATGCAGACTCTGCGAAGATCCAGCCTGCGTAGCAGCTTGCCCACGAGATGCCCTAACACAGTCAGAAGACACAGGAAACATTGTTCTTGACAAAGACAAATGCAACGGCTGCGGCTGGTGCATCGAAGCCTGCGACTACGGCGCAATAATGCTTCATCCAGAAAACAAAGTAGTCTACGTCTGTGATATGTGTAAAGAAAAAGCTGATGGACCACAATGCGTTAAATGGTGCCCTGAAGAAGCTTTAACCGTAGTTACAAGCGATGTGCTGGCGCAGAAAGCAAGAATCAGTGCGATCAAAAAACTGTTCCAAGAGTCAAAGCAAAAAGAAACCAAGCAGTAACAAAGGGACAAAGCCCTTCTTCTCAATTTCTAATATTATAGTATTTTACCGGTCGCTTTCATGTTACGAAAAAGAACCTGAAGAAAATCTCCGTGGCACAGAAGCGAAAAAAAACTTATAACAAGCTTAATTATCTCAGTCAAACTTTTTTTCAACCATGCAAATCAATCATCATTGCAGAAAATTGAAAGTTCTAGCGTTAGGCGGCTTTTTTAGCTTCCATACTATACATTTTAGCTTTGGTTGTTGTCAACATCTTAGACCCTTCCTACTCACAGGTCAGCAAAAACAGTCAGCGAGCTAATAGAGCGCGGTGCACCAAACCTCGACTTACCAAATGTCATATTTATGATCTATAATCTTCTATTGGTTCCTTTCGCAGTCGGTATTTAAGTTTAGATCTAAGGAACGCAGTTTTGCAAAAGCTATTAATAACGATAAACCCCCGTTTAGGAACATACTGGTGTCCGTGTTGCTTGATCAACTAATCATAACAATAATTCTTGCCTTAATCCAGGGGATCGCAGAATGGCTGCCAATTTCCAGTACCGCGCACTTAAGAATTGCCGAGCACTTCCTGGGGTTCCAAGCAACACCGCTCTTCAACGTTTTCCTCCATATTGGCACTCTTGGGGTTGTAATTTTCTATTTTAGGCGTGACATCAAAGTTGTACTTACAGCTCTGGTGCACAGGGATTTTCATTCTGAATACGGCCGATTCATCCCCCTAATCGTGGTGGCGACAATTCCAACTGGCATAATAGGATTGCTCTACGACAAATTCCTGGCAGATAATTATCAAACATTCCTCATTATGGGCATCACGTTTCTTGTCGGTACCACCTTGTTGTTTTTCTCCAAGTTTGGCAAAGAAAATCAGACCCAAATCTCATACCGCAAAGCCTTAATTATGGGCGCTGCGCAAGGAGCTGCGAGTTTTCCTGGGCTTTCAAGAAGTGGCTCAACAATTTCAAGTGGGCTTTTGCAGGGGATTAAGCGGGAGGTGGTTTTTAAATTCTCATTCTTACTATCGATTCCTGCGATAATTGGCGATTTAGGAGTTGAGGCTTACTTGCAGAGGGGAAGCTTTTCTCAAGGCGTTGGAGTTAGTCCACTCTACATTCTAATCGGCTTGGCGTTTACTGTGATTGCAGGTTACTTTGCTATTGTGCTGGTGAAGAAGCTGGTGTTGACCAAGCGGTTTCATTACTTCGCTGCTTACACGTTTGCCCTTGGTGTTGTCCTGATAGCTTTGGCATTATTATTTGGCTACTAATCGTAATGTCAAAGGGAACTAGATTTCACAATATCATTTTTCAGAATCTTGTTTGAAGAGCTCTCTGATGACAATATTACGTAATCGTTGCGGCATTAATTTTAATTAGCTTTGTAAGACGAAGCAGGAAATTTTATGAAAGAATCTTTTACAACAAATCAAGGTACTCCTGTTTCAGGCGACCAAAACTCCTTAACCTTAAGCAACAACGGGCCAGTTCTACTTCAGGATGTCCATTTGATCGAAAAACTCGCGCATTTCAACCGTGAACGAATACCTAAACGATTGTTCATGCCAAAGGGGCTGGTGCAGGAAGCTATTTTGAAGTAACTAAAGACTTAACCAATTACACAAAAGCAAAATTTCTCTCAGAAGTGGAAAACGAACAATAGTGTTCGTGAGGTTTTCTACAGTAGGCGGCGAAAAAGGGTCAGCAGATGCAGAACGAGACCCGAGAGGATTCGCGGTAAAATTCTACACCGCGGAAGGTAATTATGACCGCGTAGCTTTGGCAGTTCTGAAAACTTTAAAAGTATGACAATTGTCATATTACTGATATTAAAGCCCAGTTGAGAGAATGTTATGAAAAACAAACTTTTCCAAATCTGCTTTTTCCTAACACTATCTGGATTGCTGCTAATAGCGCCGGCACACAGAGCTTTAGCCAGTTCAGAGTGGGATTTACAGATAACCAATCTATCAGGTACCACTGTAAACCTTAGCTACGATCAACTTTTAGCAATACCGATGACAACTGTAAGCGCTGCCCTAGTATGCTTCGGCAATCCAGTAACCTCTGGCGATTGGAGCGGAGTAAGCCTTAGCTTCTTGCTTCAGAATGCAGGAGTAGACCCAGCTGTCGCTTCAATTGATTTTCTAGCCCAAGACGGATACATGGTCAGTATTCCATTACAAGTTGCTTTGCAACCCAATGTTATTATCGCATACGAGCAGGATGGCTCGCTATTATCTCAAAAATTACGTTTAGTCCTTCCTGGAGAAAACGGCGGATTGTGGATAGCCCTGATTACCTCGATAACAATGGATACAGTTACAATTGACTCAAACCAATTTTTGGTTTCAAATGCAATAGGACCAAACCAACTAGAGTCAATGCACTCAATTGGGCAATCTGCGACGCAGCAACAAGCACCCATTCAGGCACAACCCACTGCCTCGCCTAAAAACGATACTAAAACAGAAATAATTGCACCACCAGCAAATATTACCCAATCCGACCAGAAAACAATTTCACAACAAGGTTCAAGCCCTAAGAATTTAGGCTTTCCGGTTGCAGTTGAATATGGAATAGCGTTCGGAGCAACAATTGCGTTGGTAACAGCAAGCTACTTGGCTTTCAGTCTGAGGCGCAAAGGAAAAAAATAGTTAATGCCGCTTTTCCAAGACTACAAGAAGGTAAACGAAACAAAGGGCTTCAAAACAACTCCGCCATGTACTTGTTAACTAAAATTTTAACTTGTAATATGTGGTCTGGTGCTGCGGGCAGGATTCGAACCTGCGAACCCCTGCGGGAAAGGATTTCCCATCACGAGCCCATTTCAGGCCAAATGTTTGATCTTGAGTCCTTCACCTTTGACCTGGCTTGGTTACCGCAGCACACGATTACAAACTACAGACTTTTCCCTATTCTTTCTTATTAATCATTTGATTCTTCTTGTTCATGCTTTGAGGACTTTTTCCAAGTTAACAATAAAACGTTCATACACTTTCAAGCCGCCACTCCAAAAGGTTGGGTCTGCCACGTTTAAGCCTAATATTTTGCCGATTTCCAGAGGTGACACGCTGCTTCCAGCCGACAACGCCTGCATGAGTTTAGGTACAAACGCTTTGCCCTCCTCCAAGTAATGCTCATAAAGGGAATAGACGAACATTTGAGCGTAGACGTAGGGATAGTTGTAGAACCTGTAGTTAGCCATGTAGTAATGAGGTTTCATTGTCCATTCTGCTTGCATTTCGGGGAGCCATGCGACGGCGTCGCTGTAGATGCGGTCCCTTGCCACAGTCCAGTGGCGGCAAATTGTTGGGTAATCCAAGTATTCTTCTTGCTTAATGGAGTTATAGAGAGCCTGCTCAAACCATACGCGTGCGGTAACTTGGAACGTGGTCATGCCTGCCTCGTCCAAAACCATGCAAAGAACAGCTTTGCTCTGTGCATCCGACTTCGCCTGCTCCAACATCAGGTCTGTCAGCAGAAGTTCGCCGAAGATGGATGCAGTCTCAGCCACAATGGATGGAACAGCTATGTTCATCAGAGTTTGGCTCCTCGACATATAGTAGTCGTGTGTAGCGTGTCCCAGCTCATGCGCCAGTGTAAACACATCGCTTAGAGTGCCGTTGAAGTTGTCAAGTATAAATGCAGATTTCCCGCGATACCAGCTTGCGCAGAAGGCGCCGTTGCGTTTCCCAAACCTAGGTGGTGCGTCGATGCGGCGTTTCCTAAACATTTCTTCCACAGCTGTTGCGTATTGGGGATCGAAGCGGCTGTATGCCCGTGTAATGAGGCTTTGGACTTCGCCAAAGCTGAATTTTAAGTCAGGAGCTTCAGGCAAGGGTGAAACGATGTCGTGGTTCCCAAGCAACGGCAACCCCATAAGTTTAGCTTTCAATTTGAGGTAACGACGATATGTGCCTGCGTTGCCTTCTATTGCAGCAAGTAGATTCTCAATGATCACCTGTTCAGTATCATTATTTAGGAGGCTAGACTCCATGGGCGAAGCATATTTTCTGCGTTGCGAAACGGTGACCCAGTCATTGCAGATGCTCCTTAGGGCGGCGGCAAAAATTTCGCCGTCTCTGCCAAGCAAACCGTAGATTGAGCGGTTTGCAGATTCTCGTGTGTCACGGTCTGGATGAGATAGAAGTCCGTTAGCCGCGCCGTAACTAAATGTTTTTTTCTCCCCTAAAACGGTGATTTCGAAGAGGCGGGTGTTAAGCCATTTGCTTTGCAACTCCTCCCAAGCCTGCACACCAAACTGATCCTTCTCAATGACCAACTGCTCCTCGACTTCGCTTAGTTGATGGACTGCACGTCGCTGAACACGCTCTAGCATATGCCTGTACCCAGTCAAAACTGGGTCCCCAATCAATTCAGGCTTAGCTTTAACAAGTGCACCTATCTCTATTGAAAAGAAAGCCAATTGCTTACCCAGTTGCGCCTCAAACTTGCTTACTTTGTCGTAAAGCGCTTGCGTCTCGGGCAATGTCATGTTAGCTGAAAAAGACAAGCTTGCAAAAAGCGATAAGTCTCCTGTTTTAATTTCAAAATCTTCCAATTCCCTGATGCATTTAATCAGACTTGCGGCGTCAAAAGAAGCTATTTTTCCTCGGTATGTCTTTTCGAAAGCATCGGCAAAAATTTTAGTCTCACTAATAGTTTTTTCGACAGCTGGGTCAGTAACACTGGGATAAAGTTCTTTTAGGTCCCAAGTGACTTCTTGTTCTTCGTTAGTCATAGGTTTCGCCACAACTTTAAAACTCGTAGGGGTATTTTGGGTTTGCCTAGCACGATTCTTTCTTCATAATGATTTCATTCGACCGCAAAAGAAAAAGGGCTGCACAAACGATACAACAGGGAATACGCATGGTTACAGAGCACAAAATAATTCTTGGCAATAGCCAGCAAATGCTTGAACTCCGCGATAGCAGCCTGCACTTGATGATCACATCGCCACCTTATCCCATGATAAAAATGTGGGATAACTTTTTCGCCGATGCCGACCCAAAAATCAGAAAACTTTGGAAGAAGTTGGAAAAAGACGGCAATGAAGAAACCGTCCGGCAAATTTACGATGGTATGCACAATTATCTGAGGAAAGTTTGGCAGGAAACATATCGCGTTCTTGTTGACGGTGGCATAGCATGCATAAACATTGGCGACGCAACACGAACAGTTAACGGCAAATTCCAGCTTTTTCCTAACCACTCGAGAATAACTGAAATTTGCGAAAAAATCGGGTTCATCACATTACCCTATATTTTATGGAAAAAACCGACAAACAAGCCAAAATATAAGGGCAAAGGCGCATTCTTGGGTTCAGGTTTTCTGCCGCCGAACGCTTATGTGACACTTGATTGTGAGTTCATATTGCTATTTAGAAAAGGGAATCTTCGGAAGTTTCGGCCTCACGATGAACTTCGCTACGGAAGCGCATTTAAGAAAGTTGAGCGAGATGAATGGTTCAGCCAAATCTGGTCGTTAAAAGGAACCCGCCAAACTGTAAGCGAACTGGAGAGAAGAACAGCGGCCTACCCAGACGAAATCGCTGGTCGTCTTATCAAAATGTTCAGCATAAAAGGCGAAACAGTCTTGGATCCCTTTCTTGGTTCAGGAACAACAATGAAGATAGCAATGCAGAATGAACGAAACAGCATTGGATATGAAACAGACCAAAACCTGCTTTCCGTTATAGCCAAAAAAACAGGCAACAACAATGTTCACGAGGCGACTGTGGAAGTAATCAGGCGCTAAAGTTTCTTGGGTGGTAGTAAAAGTTGAATATTATCCATTGATAATATAGCCGAAATAGGCTGTATTAATTGGGTAAGCAAAACTCAACCGATAGGAACCACTTCGGTTTAGGGAATATTGCACTAAGGTTTACTCAGTCAGGCGAACGTGTTAGGAGTAACATTGCTAAAGATCTTTTTGCGTTTGACCAAACGTTGCAGGGGTACGATTGCCAAAAAATTCGTGATCGCGAAGATTTTATTGTTCAGAGACGTGATTTTTTTGGGAACAAGGTTGGGGGATCTCACAGTTTTTGAAGTGAAAACGGGAGATTCTCAGTTGTCTGAAGCACTGAAAAAAGGCAGCGGCAACTAAGAAGAAGCTGCTATGAAGTGGCTAGATAATAGTTACCAATGTTGTATGAATCATCAATTGTCCTTTTAGGCAGGTTCAAGTGTAACTTCGTTTGGCTATCCTATCAGGTTTGGCTTATCGTTCTTTAAAGAAGCTATAGTTAAATCTGGAATACACATGCGTCCACTTTTGCACATCTGGCCTAAAAAACTCTCTGGATTCTGTGGTACATCCTTATACTCAATAGTACTTTGAATATACTTCAGTGCACGCATCTCGCATACAATTTAAGAGTTGTCAAAAAAAACCCCAATCAAGCTGTTTAAAAATTGCAGCAACAGTTGTTCTTCTCTTAAAGAAATTCACCTTTTCTGATTGGTAAAAAAGTGTTTTCTCACATCAATAGACCTCGCTTAGGCCAAGTAATGTGTTATTTGCTGGCTATAGTTGATTTTTTGCTTTGTTTTAGGTTTTGCTTCATGCAACGCATCTCTAAAGTGTTTTTTTAAAGGGCTATCTCCATGAAGTTTAATAGGTATTCAGTTTAGAAGCACAACGGATAATAATGTTTATTAGTAAGCTATACGGCTTGTGTTTGTGCTCTTAGAAAAGTTAGCTGAAGCCTTTTTCAAATTGGTTGATCCCCTATCAAAGGAGTTGCAAGTTTGAAAACACTAACAAAATCACAAAATAATAAAAATTATGGAGAATTGATAAATTGACTTCCACCATTCAGAAAGAAGATATCCATGATTTATTGAAGACATTTTTCAGCGAGAAAGGACTAGTTCGCCAGCACCTTGACAGCTACAATGAATTCATCGACCACGGATTACAGGAAGTAGTTGATGAAGTCGCCGAAATCCCCATTGAAGTGCCAGAAAGCCCCTACAAAGTGAAACTTGGACAAATCTGGGTAATTGACCCCCAATCGAGAATCACTGGTCCCTACGTCACCGAAGTGGATGGCACAAAACATGAAATTTACCCGATGGAAGCGAGACTACGCAACTTGGCGTATTCCACCCCCATCGCTTTAGAAATGACCCCTGTCATCGATGGAAGAGAGCAAGACACAGAACTTGTCTACATCGGAAATATCCCTGTCATGCTAAAATCAAAACTTTGTTTCCTATCCCAGCTTTCTAAAGAAGAACTCATCGCGGCTGGAGAAGATCCTGATGACCAAGGCGGATATTTTGTCGTTAATGGATCCGAACGAGTCATCGTCGCTATGGAAGATCTGGCACCTAACCGTGTAATTGTAGACATAGATGAGAAAGGAACCGCACCTGTTTATCAAGCAAAAATTTTCTCAACAACCGTCGGTTTCAGAGCCAGAATTGAACTTAAACTCAAATCAGACGATGCAATTTACGTCACTATGCCGGGTGTGCCGACAGAAATTCCATTCGTCGTTATCATGCGCGCACTCAGCTTGGAAAAAGACAAAGATATTGCAGAGGCAGTTTCACTTGACAGCGAAATGCAAAGCCAACTAGCCGCCTCTTTTGAGAAAGCCATCGGTGTGGACACGCCTGCTGATGCAATCCTATTCATCGGCAACCGTGTAGCCCACGGACAAGTTGAAGAGTACCGTTTACAGAAAGCTGAAACAGCCCTTGACAAAAACTTCCTGCCACACCTTGGCAGAAGCGAAAAGAACAGAAAGGAAAAAGCCATCTTCCTCGGCGAAATGGCTTACAGAGTTTTACAATTAAAAACTGGAAGAAGGCAACCTGACGACAAAGACCACTTCAAGAACAAACGTTTGCGCCTTGGTGGTCCACTTCTCGCAGACCTCTTCAGAGTATCATTTAGAAACTTAACAAGAGACATAAAATATCAACTTGAACGCATTGGGGTTAAAGGGCCAATCATAACTGTGTCAGCTGCAGTACGCCCAGGCATTATTACCGAGAGGTTCCAACATGCGTTGGCAACAGGCAACTGGGGAAGAGGAAGAGTCGGTATCACCCAACTGCTCGACCGAACAAACTACATATCCACCCTTAGTCACCTACGCAGGCTGCAGTCACCTTTAAGCAGAAGTCAACCTAACTTCGAAGCCAGAGACTTACACCCAACCCACTGGGGACGGCTCTGTCCTAACGAAACACCTGAGGGCTCCAACTGTGGGCTCGTCAAAAACTTGGCGTTATCAGCATCCATCGCTGTCGGCGTAAACCCTGACAGAGTCAAACAGATACTTTTTGAAATGGGCTCTGTTCCAGCCGCAGAAGCAAGCATTGAGCTGCGTATTTCAGGAGCAAAAGTTTTCGTTGATGGAAACATAATTGGCTACTGCAACAGCCCCGCAGAAATCGTGAAATCTTTTCGGGAGAAACGAAGAGCTGGAGAAATCTCAACCGAAGTAAATGTAACATACTTCTCTAAGCTACAAACAGAAACTGAAGAAGTGCATGCCAACTGTGACGAAGGCAGAGTTAGACGTCCACTCATAATCGTTGAAAATGGCGCTCCAAAACTTCAAGCCAAGCACATTGAAAAAATCGGCTTAGGCGAATGGACCTGGGAAGACGTGGTTAAAAACGGATTCATAGAATATTTGGATGCTGAAGAAGAAGAAAACGCTTACATCTCATTAACATTCGACGCAATTCAACCAACAAACACACATGTCGAAATAGCCACATACACAATCTTAGGTATCTGTGCTTCAACAATCCCTTATCCAGAACACAACCAGTCTCCACGAAACTCATACCAAGCAGCCATGGCCAAACAAGCCTTAGGAGTTTATGGCACAAACTTCCATCACCGCGTAGATTCACGTTCACACATACTTCACTACCCACAAGTACCTATGGTTGAAACCGAATTGATGGAAGTTATGGGTTACAAACAACGTCCAACAGGACAAAACTGCGTCGTCGCCGTGCTTAGCTTCGAAGGCTACAACATGGAAGACGCCCTAATATTCAACAAAGCATCAGTCGAACGAGGCTTAGCAAGATCTACATTCTACAGAATCTACGAAGCCGAATGCCGCCAATACCTAGGAGGCTTAAAAGACAAATTCACTGTCCCAGAACCAGGAACCCGCGGCTATCGAGGCGAACAATACTACAGGCTCTTGGAACCTGACGGGATAATCAGTTTAGAATCACAAGTGGTCGGCGGAGACGTTTTAATCGGCAGAATTAGCCCGCCAAGATTCCTCGAAGAATACAAGGAATTTGAAGTAAAAGGGCCTTCAATGCGTGACACCTCAGTAGACATGCGTCCATCCGAAACAGGAATTGTAGATGGCATATTCATAACTATGTCAGGCGAAGGTAGCCAACTGGTAAAAGTAAGAGTTCGAGACCAAAGAATACCCGAACTTGGAGACAAATTCGCTTCACGTCATGGACAAAAAGGAGTTATCGGCTTAATCGTACCTCAAGAAGACCTGCCATTCTCAGACGGAGGCATTGTTCCAGACTTGATAATTAACCCGCACGCCATCCCCTCAAGAATGACTATCGGACAATTCATCGAATCACTGGCTGGAAAAGCTGCATCAGCAAGAGGCAAACCAGCAGACGGCACACCCTTCTCAAACGAAGGACCTGACGAAATACGCAAGCAACTCATAAAGCTCGGCTTCAGTCATACTGGAGGCGAAGTTTTCTACAGTGGTACAACAGGCGAAAAATTCGTTGCAGATGTATTCGTCGGCGTAGTTTACTACCAAAAACTTCACCATATGGTTGCAGACAAAATTCACGCAAGAGCCAGAGGTCAAGTTCAGATGTTAACGAGGCAACCAACTGAAGGCAGAGCTAGAGGCGGAGGTCTTAGGTTCGGAGAAATGGAACGAGACTGCCTTATCGGTCACGGCGCTGCTATGCTGCTAAGAGACAGATTGCTTGAAGAGTCAGACAAATACACACTCTACATTTGCGAGAACTGTGGACAAATCGCTTACTTTGACATGAAACAAAGACGCTATGTATGCAGAATATGTGACGAGAAAGCAAAGATTTCACCAGTAATCGTCTCGTACGCTTTCAAGCTTCTATTGCAAGAGCTTCAAAGCCTCTGTATCACTCCAAAATTAAGATTAAAAGAGAAGGCATAACTATGGCACAGGAAGAATTAATTCATAAAATAGTTGACGAAATCTCATTCGGTTTAATCTCACCTAAAGACCTGCGAAAACAATCAGTCGTTGAAATCCAAACCCCAGACACCTATGACGAAGATGGCGCACCTATCACCGCTGGCTTAATGGATGGCAGATTAGGCACACTTGAGCCAAGGCAACGCTGCAAAACCTGCGGCAACACAGCCATTCGCTGCCCAGGACACTTCGGACACATTGAGTTAGCTGTACCAATAGTTCACATTGAATTCACAAAAATCATATTTGACCTTTTGAAATCAACCTGCCGCAGCTGCGGACGAATACTCTTATCTGAAGATGCTTCAAAAAAGGCAAAGCAACGAATTGAACGGCTAAATGAGCTTTTAGGCACGATTCCAGACGAAATTTACAAAGAAATAATGACTGAAATCAAAGCCAAACAGTGTCCCTACTGTGCATCAGCCCAATTCAAGATTACTTTTGAGAAACCAACAAAATTTATCGAGCAGACCGAATTAGGCTCTGAGCCACTGACACCTAGCATGATTCGCGAAAGGCTTGAACGTGTCTCAGATGAAGATCTGGAAATCTTGGGATTCAACCCAAAAGTTGCGCGCCCCGAATGGATGGTTCTGCAAGTTCTACCTGTTCCGCCAGTTTACGTTCGACCATCAATCACTTTAGAATCAGGTATCCGTTCTGAAGACGACTTAACTCACAAACTCGTTGACATTATTCGCATTAACCAACGTTTGAAGGAAAACATGGAAGCGGGTGCACCTACACTTATTATTCAAGACCTCTCCGAGCTGTTGCAGTATCACGTTACAACCTACTTTAACAATGAAGCATCAGGTATTCCACCGGCAAGACATCGCAGCGGAAGAGCATTAAAGACTCTCTCCCAGAGGCTGAAAGGCAAAGAAGGACGCTTTAGAAGCAACCTTTCAGGAAAACGAGTTGACTTCTCAGCACGAACAGTTATCTCACCTGACCCTAACCTTGACATTAACGAAGTCGGAGTTCCAGTTGATGTTGCCATGCGCCTTTCTGTTCCAGAAAAGGTTACAGCATGGAACATTGAGGAAATGAAGAAGTTTGTAATTAACGGCCCAGAAAATTATCCTGGCGCTTTATACATTATCCGCCCCGATAGCAAACGTATTAGGCTAGAATTCGTTGTTGACAGAACCAAAATTGCCGAAGCAGTTGAGTTAGGATTCATAGTTGAGCGGCACCTAAAGAACGGCGATATTGCAATCTTTAATCGTCAGCCTTCTCTTCACCGCATGTCCATCATGGCTCATTATGTCCGGGTTTTGCCATACAAAACTTTCCGTTTACACCTGTGTGTTTGCCCACCCTACAACGCTGACTTTGATGGCGACGAAATGAACCTCCATGTACCACAGAGCGAAGAAGCCAGAACCGAAGCACTATTGCTAATGCAGGTGCAAGACCAAATTCTCTCACCCAGATTCGGCGGACCTATCATAGGCGCTATAAGAGACTTTATCACAAGCGCATACTACTTTACCAAAACTGGAAACTACCTTACTCGATCGCAAGTTACCCGGCTACTTACAGCAACTGGATACACAGGCGAAATGCCAGTCCCAGAAATAAAAGAACCCCAACCCATGTGGTCAGGCAAACAAATATTCAGCCTCTTCCTGCCCAAAACCTTGAATTATGTTCTCAAAGCCAACATTTGCCAAGGCTGCACTAAATGCGAAGAAGAAGAATGCAAACACGACGCGTATGTAGTGGTTAGAAATGGCCAGCTAGTCTCAGGTATCATCGACAGAAAATCCATCGGCGCTGAGCAATCAGAAAGCTTACTTCACAGAATAATCAAGGACTATGGCACTCAAGCAGGAAGAGAATTCCTAAACAACATAACACATTTGCTAAAACTGTACATTTCAATGCGAGGCTTCAGTTACACCTACGATCAACTAGTTCTTTCGCCAAAAGCTCGCAATCGTATGGCTAAAACAATGGAACGTATTCAAAAGAAAATCGATGAACACATTGAGAACTTCCGCAACGGAACACTTCCACGGTTGCCAGGTCAAACCTTAGAGGAATCATTCGAAATATATGTCATGCATGAACTAGCAGTGGCCAGAGATGAATCAGGCAAGATAGCAGATGAAGACTTTACTCTAGAAAACGCAGGCATTGTTATGACACGCTCAGGTGCAAGAGGTTCAAGTCTAAATATTGGCCAAATGGCTGCTTGCGTTGGGCAACAATCAGTACGAGGAAAACGTGTCTTGCGAGGCTATGCTGGAAGAGCATTGCCACACTTCATTGAAGGCGACCCCAGTCCAAGAGCAAGAGGCTTTGTCTATAACTCTTATCAGTCAGGTTTGGACGCGATTGAATTCTTCTTCCACGCTATGGGTGGCAGAGAAGGTCTAGTTGACACAGCCGTCCGTACTCAACAGAGCGGTTACATGCAAAGAAGACTAATCAACGCTTTAGAACACATTCGACTTGAATACGACAGTACAGTCCGTGACTCAGCAGGCGACATCATCCAATTCAGGTATGGCGAAGACGGTGTTGACCCAGCAAAAAGCGACCACGGCAAAGCTGTAAACGTAAGCCGACTAATTGACCAAATAAAAATCGGCGAAGTTAAAGGCGAAGCAGCATCAAGCGAGGAAATCAAGAAGCAGATGAAAATCGTTGAAAGCCAGCTAACACCGATTTTGCTGGATCAACTCAAAATTGGATTTGCAAAGAACAAACTAACCAAGAAAGCTGTAGAAAAAGCAACGAGCTCAACAGCTGAGCAATATAATCGTGCTTTAATGGAGCCAGGTGAGGCAGTTGGAATTGTTGCTGCTCAATCCATAGGTGAACCAGGCACCCAGATGACTCTTAGAACCTTCCATTACGCTGGTGTCAAAGAACAAAACGTCACTTTAGGCTTACCACGACTCATCGAAATAGTAGACGCACGCAGGATTCCTTCAACACCTATTATGACTATTTATCTAATGCCAGAATCTGCCAAGAGCAAAGAAAGCGCTGTTGAAGTCGCAAGAAACATAATTTACACTTCAGTTGAAAACTTGGCTTCAGCAATTTACGAAGACCCAGTGCGCGAAGAAATCGTTATTGAATTAAGCAAGTCAATGATGGATGACAGAGCCATAACAATGGACGAACTTAAAGAACGACTGGAACTACAAAATGCAGCAGTCACAATCACAGACTACACAGTTCAGGTTAAACCCAAAAAAGCCGAACAACTAAAACGAATGTTAGGCAAGATTCCAAGCTTCCAAGTCAAAGGTGTACCAGACATTAAGCGTGTACTGGTCACTGAAGAAAACGGCGAATGGGTAATACGCACTGACGGCTCAAACCTCTCAAAAGTCCTCGAAGTTCGAGGCGTAGACACATCACGAACAAGCACCAACAACATTCACGAAATAGCCAAAACTCTCGGTGTAGAAGCCTCAAGAAACGCATTGGTCAACGAAGCGAAAGGTGTCTTGGAAGATCAAGGTTTAGACGTAGATGTACGACACGTTATGCTTGTAGCAGATATGATGACAACAACAGGCGATGTGCAACAGATTGGCAGACACGGTATCAGCGGCAAGAAAGCAAGTGTCTTAGCGCGCGCAGCATTCGAAATTACTGTACCTAACATTGTTGAAGCGGCAGTGAAAGGTGAAAGTGATCCTTTGGCAGGAGTAACAGAAAACGTTATAGTCGGGCAGTCGATTCCAATCGGCACTGGCTTAGTTGAACTGTACATGTCAACATTTGATAAACAAGCAAAACAGGGAGGAAAGACAGAAGCATGATAGATATCGATAAGGCGTTGGCGACGGTAGTGAAAACTGGCAAAGTATCCTTTGGATCTAATGTCGCATTACAAAACGCTAAAACAGGCAAGGCTAAGATGATTGTTTTAGCCTCTAATTGTCCAAAAGACATAAAAGAACAGATAGAATACTATGGAGAAATCTCTAAAGTCCCCGTGGTAACATACAAAGGTGGCTCAATGGATTTAGCGGAAGTATGCAAAAAACTCTTCATTATTTCAGCCTTAAGCATCAGGGAAACAGGGGACTCAGACATTCTTAAAATAACCGAAGAACCTAAAATAGAATAAAAAATGGAGGAAAAAAACTGACAACCGGCATAAAAATCACATGCGACGAAATGCGTTACATAGCTTTGTTTGAAAGCATAAGCGGCGCCAGCGTTAAAGATTGTATTGTAGACGAAGTAGAACAACGGGCGATATTCATCGTAAACCAAGGCCAAGTAGGGGTAGCCATTGGAAAAGGCGGTAGAAACATCCACACACTTGAACGAATGACAGGCAAAAAACACGAAATCATCGAGTACAGCGAAGACCCAGTTACATTCATGAAAAACGCCTTAAAACCAGCAGCAGTAAGAGAAGTGCGCGTTACAGAAAGAACTGATGGCAAGAAGATGGCAGTCATAACAGTCAACCCCAAAGATAAAGGCGTCGCAATAGGCAAGAACGGCAAAAACGCCGAACGTCTGCGATTTTTAGCAAAACGGTATTTCGATATTCAGAACGTAAGCATCACCTAAACTGTCCTTTCGGATATTAGGCGATGAAACGTAACTGCTTCATCGTATATTGTTAAGCTTAAATTTTTGAGATCCCAAAACTGAGAATAAAAGCATTTGTTGCTTAATTCAGAACACGACTATTACAATATATTTAGCAAAGCTCTCTTGAAAAGCATAAGGATTGTTTGATTTCAGGTTTATTTTTGAGCTAACGATAGCTAATCGTTTTCATCTTCTTGTTCTGCTTCTTCTTTGGGTTCAGCAACTTCAGCCTTTTTAGGTTCACTTAACAGAAGCATGTTGATTAGTGCTTTCTGATCAACTTCCGCTCTTGTTCGCCAATCCAAGAATAGGATTCCATTATCGTCTTGTCCAAGGTAGCCGTAGCGGATATAGCGGTCGATGTTTAAGCCGATTTTCCAATTTGGCATTTTCTCGCTTAGAAGTTTTTCAATGTCTTTTCGTGGTATTTGCCCTTTCTTGCTAATGATGTAAGAAATTGTTATGGCAAGGCCTGCTAAATCGTCGATGCGCCAGCCAATCAGTTTATCTTTAGTCTGCAAGTCGCCGCTTAGTGCAACGTAGAATCTTGCTTTATCCAACTCCTCCACTGTAGGTTTTTCTGGGGTTTTTTCTTCTTCAAAAACCGTTTTAACATGCAATTCCAACGGTTTCAGATAATCGTCGAGTAAATCGAGTACTTTAGGGTAGTCTGCACCTAATGCTTTGTGCAACTCAAAGCCTCTTACGCCTGGTTTCTGGTGTCGTTTGTAGAAGAGCATCTGGGTTGCCTTCTTGATTTTGCCTCCGTAGGTTCCTTTCTTCTTGCTCAATCTAATTCTCCTCTTTTCCATTTCTGCCAATCTTCACTTGAAATGGCAATTGGAACAGATGTTGACTGCAATGTTAAAGGCTCCGTTCGGGGTTTGTCGAAGGCTTTTATGAAAATCGTTTCTTCTAACCTGTCAATTTCTAACGTAGCGTAGCCATACGTAACTAAAAAGCTGGTTAAGAAGGCTCTTTGCACTGTTTTTTCGTAGGTTTCAGCACCTATGAAATCCCAATAGAGAACTTTGCCGTTTTGACCTCTCTTGGCAACACAGTTTTTGAGTTCTTGCCAATAATGGCTCAATTCATCAGAAAATTCTTTATCACTTAAAACTCTCTGCTTGATCAGTTCTTCTCTACTTGCGAACCCCATTAAGACTTCACTGGGTGGCAGATCTTTCCATCTTTCACTAATAGGAGCTAATGCATCCCAATAAAGCAAGCCCTGCGCTAACGTGTTTAGACTTATTTGTTCAAACTCAATTAACGGATTCCATGCCCTTAGAAAAACTTCAACCATTTCTTGTTTATCCATCTGCAGGATTTTTTCTTCCAGCAAAAACGGGTCGGTGTAGAGCAAATTTGACCTTTGTTTTACCCATTCACTTTGTAATTTAATGACTGTAGCTAAATGGTGGAGCGCCTCAGCATCAAGTTTTAGTTCCTCAGGATTTTCCCAATGTGGAAAATACTCTTTCACGACTTTAATTATTTCGTCAACGTTAAACGTGAAGGGCTCAACCATGCGGTTTTCTATAGTAATGCACATTTCAATTATGCGCTCAAGCTTTTCCTTACCTAATGATTTATGTTGCTTTATCTTCTGCATTAGGCAGCCACCTCACGAACCACGGATTTTCCCTCAACATTCTGAACCGTAATGATGTTAGCGTCCTGTTGAGCAAAGGTGATTTGGCTTGGAGTAATAACGACGTACTGAGCATTAGCGTCTTTAATTATAGAAAGCAAGATTTTTGCAATCATTTCGCGATTCTTAGGGTCCATATGAATGTCATATTCGTCAACTGCCCGAAATGGGGAACGCACGTGTTGTTGGAGGGCTAATAGGAAACTCATTGTGGCTGTAGTTCGTTCGCCCCCGCTTTGTGTATGCGCGTCAAGCGCAACGGGTTTTCCTCCTTTGAAGCCAACCAATATTTCTAAACCTGCTGTTTCAATATCTTGAGCGTTTGAGAGTTGCACTTCGCCGGTTGCAAAGGTCTGGCTCATAATTCGCTGATACTCTAAGTTAACGCGTTCAAGCAGATTTTCCATGACTGTTTTCCAGGATTGCATTCGTATTTTGACTTCTTCAAGGGTTTTTTCTCGGTTGTCAGCTACAAGTTGGGCTTTGTCTTTAAGTTCCAAATAGAGTTTAGAGTACGATTCATACTGGCGTTCGATATCTTCTGAAACATCAGAAAGCGCCGCCAAATGTCCATCTGTCAGGCGGATTTCATCTTGAATGTCATTCGCGCTTTTAATAACTGCTATTCGTTCACCTGACAACTCAGCTTTTTGAATTGTTACCTTCAGGTTCTCTTGAATTTCCTTTAATGACTTTTCAATATCTTTCAAATTAATAGTAGCGTTTGCCCGCTTAAACTCCAAAAGCGCAAAATGCACTCGTTTGTCCAAAACCTCCTCCGTAAGTTTGGTGACAGAGTCCTCCAAATTCAGCATTTTTGTTTGATTATCTTTAATTTGCTCGCTTACCTTACCGATTTGCAGCTGAGCTTTTTCGAGGATTTCTTTGAGGTTTTCATTTCTAAGAAGCTTAAGTTGGCTTTGGCTACCTTGTGTAATTTGCTCCAGCGCTTGTGTCTCTTCAAGCAGCTGTCCAATTAGTGATTGTGTGGATTGATTTTGGGCGATTTCACGTTCAAGGCTTAAACGTTCGTCAAAAGCTGTCCTATTTTCTTTTTTGAGTGTTTCTTGCTTGTTCTGCTGACTACTTAATCGGTTGGATGTGGCTTGTTTTTCTTCTTCAATTTTTGCCAGCCCATCCTTGTTTTTGTTTAGGTTAGTTTGTAAGCTTTTTAGAGTGTTTTCGCGTTTTTCAACTTCTGCCCAGGCCAACTCTCGTTCCAAAAAACGCCGTTTTATCAGAAGCTGCTTTTTCTCTTGGTATTTTTCATATTGTTCACGCCAGTAATTGAGCGTTTGTTGTGCTTGTTCTAAGAGTTTGGTTACGGATTCTTCTTGTGTGAGTATTCGCATTAGTTTTGTTTTTGCCTGAAGTACGTTTTCGCGAAAAGGCTCTAGCCCAACCGCTGCTTCAACTATGCGCAGTTTCTCAATATTGCTTAGAACTGTAAATTGCTCGACCATGTTCTGATGCATGATAATTAGCATGTTGTCCGGGTCAACACCAAACCTTCCAAGCAACCTATCAACATCTTGTTTGCCCACAGCTTTATTTTCCAAGTCAAAGTAGTATTTTCCGTCTCGCCGCAAAACACGGGTTAGGAAAAGTTGGTCCTTGGAGTATTTCGGCACGGGACGTTTGTTGCCTTGCTTGCTGTTATCTAAAATTAATGTGACTCGTGCTTGGTCTTTTCCCCATCGAATTAAGTCGCTGAGTTTTCGTGAGCGCTCCGTGTACGATTGACCTAAAGCAACTGATATTGCCAAAAGGAGAGAGGATTTTCCAGCGCCATTTGGTCCACCAATCACATTTACTCCTTGTTTAAGGGGCACCCGAGCGTACTCATAACTCATGAAATTTTCGAGTATAACTTCTTGGATTAACATTAAAGATTCTTAGCCTCTAATTCGAGCGTCCTATCTATGGAAAAACGCCTTATTAAAACAATATCAACCAAAATGGAGATATCTCCCGCACATCTTCCCCTTTTTCTGATGTTTTCGTCTGTTGTCTTCTTCTCTACGTTAGTTTGAGTAGTTTGGAGGTTTCTTCTTGATTGAATTTTACGTTGAAGCAGTGGAGACTTTTTGCGGTAAGAAGCGCTGTCAAGTTTTGATTTCTCTGCGTGTACCGGGGCTGCTTAAAGAGAATATGATTATGGATGTTCCTGAATCATGTAATTGCGAAGATGGTTGCAGCAAGGGAGCGTTTTATCTTTTGAAGGCTAGTACTTGGAGGACGTCTATGTACATTTTAAGTTTAGAGCGTCTTGTTGGGAACTTTCACTTCTATGTTTGTAAAGCAATAGAGGTTTAACTGTGCCTGGTTTAATACTTCAAATCTGCTTTCGAATGCTGTAAGGCGATCATCTAAAAGTATGTCTTGCATTCCAGCTGAGAGGGTTTCGGTGTTTTCATTTAGGGCTTCAGCCATCTTATTTTTTAGTTTCTTCCTGTTTTTGCTTGTTAGTTGATATAGAAAACCTCAACAATTCAAAAAAATCCTTATTATTAAGTTAACACGCGTATCATAGACTACTTTCACAGGCATTATCAAAGATGGGAGGGGATTCCAAATCAATGAATGGAGAAAAAATGACTCGCCGAAGACGTGAGACATTCTGGTTGGGGTTGCGTATCTATCGAGGGCTATTATCAAACTTACTCGGAGTTAAGGTGCCAATGTTTTGTGGGCACAAATTAACATACAATTGCAATCTTCGATGCAAAATGTGCCCCTTCTGGAAAAGGTCCGCCAAAGATTCCAGTACAGCGCAAGAAAAAATGATTCTTAGGCAAATTCATGATTCAGGTGCTTGTGCAATTGCCTTTGAAGGCGGAGAACCACTCCTGAGAAAGGACTTGGTCGAAATTCTTGCTTTTTCTAGATCTCTGCCTTTGCACACAAGCCTCATAACTAATGGAACTCTCCTAGAATCCAAAATAGACGAAATAGCACAATACATCAATGGCGCCCTCTATGTTTCATTAGATGGTCTAGAAAAAACTCATGACACAATTAGAGGCGTTAATGGTTGTTTTAGAAAAGCTTTGGAAGGCATAACTGCATCTAGAGACAAAGTTTCTGTGACAATCAACACCACGATAATGGCTGAGAATATTTATGAGATTGAAGATTTAGTGAAGTTGGCAAAGGAATTGGATGTAAAAATATCCGTGGCTACAGCGCATGATTACTACTACGCCAAGGCGTCCGCAGCTAAAAGTCAAGAAATCAAAGAGATAGCTGGAAAACTAGTCGAGATGAAAAAAAAGGGGTACCCGCTTGTAAATTCAGCCAGCTATTTAAGAGTCATTGAAAAAGAGAAAACATGGAGCTGCAAACCTTGGGCGACAGTTAACGTTGGTCCAGAGGGCCATTTGGTTCTGCCCTGTTATGTTCGGAATGAATATGCTAATAGCGTTTCTGTTTTAGAAACCAGTATTAAAACTGCAATCTCCAAATTTGACTGGAGTGAAACACAAAACTGCCAAAGCTGCAATCTGCATTGTTACGTAGAGCCGTCTCTTGTGCTTTCAGGAGATTTTCGCACATACCTAGATTGGATAATGCTTCTCGGAACTGACCGATTACAGAAAAAGCCCTTTTCCAATTCACCCAACAGAAAGCCAGCGCCTTTAAGCCCTTAGAATCAGCCCTCTCAAGATCAATACTTTCCTGTAGATATTCATTGAGAGAGGAGACACCTCCAGCTAAAGAACACTGATTTAACATTGACAATGCAGGATGAACGCACTCTAAGTTAGAAGTGTTTCATGATAAAATCCCTAATGGCTCTATGACCGGTCATGAGTTCAACTATCTTTTTTGTAACTTGCGTTATTTGAGTATCAAATAATCTTGTCATAGCCAGGGAAAATACAAACACAAACGTGCCGATTATTATACTTTCAATAACATTTATTGAACCAAGATACCACACGATAAGATATGTAACCGCTGCACTTATGAGCCCCATTAGAAAAGATCTTATTATAAAATAAAGTCGCTGCAACCACGTAGAAAACAACAGAACCTTGATTACTGCTCTTTTCTCTAACTCATTTTCAGCCCCAGATTTTTCACCGCTTATCTTTTGCAAAACCCCTTTTGCATAATGAACATCGGACAAACGCAACATCATTTTAGCATAACGAGCGTCTGACAAATCCGCGGAACTCGCAGATTCAAGCTCTAACAAAATCCTTCGCGATATTTCATCTATTTCAGCATCTACTCTCTCTATTTTAGCATCTTTAGTTACCATGGTAACCGTAACAATGCTTTTCTCTGGTTTCGAGGTAGCTGGGCGCTGGGAAAATCTCAATTGTTTCCTTATGATTAAGAGAAGCGCTAAAAGAATCAGTGCACCAATAACGCCTGAAGAGATGCCTGTGATGTACCAAGCTTTCCACGCTGGCATCAAGGTCATGAGGTACTTCAGCGACCCTATTAGGATAAAGAGTGAAGCAGACCCGATGAATGAAATTGCAAGAGCAGTCAAAACGCTGAAAATTATGATTGTGATTAGAAGCTTTTTGAGGCGTTTCTTAATAGCAGTCCCTGTTTCATTTAGGTATTCTTTCAAAATGGCTTTTGTCTCATTGAACAATGCTTCGATAATTTCCTTTATTGTGGGCATTTAATCATTACTCCTTCGTCTAAAAAGCAACCTGGTCATAAACTTAACCGTCAATGCGATCCCCAATGTCAACAAAGGTCACTTTCGAATTTGTCATCACGTGTTGAGTCTGGTAACTATTTAAGCAATCTCCACTATGTAGTAGTGCAAAAGCTGAACACTTCTCGAAAGATACAAGGACTGAATTCTGAATGATCTGTTTTGTGGAGAGTTCGATTAATTTTCTAATAACCCATTGATCCATTGAGCTTCAAACAAGACAGCCAAATGTCAATATTATGCATTTGTTATTGCGTATTAACAATCACAAATGAAACGGATACCCTATTTTTCTCGTTTTCGTGTACGAGTGGCTACAAAAAAAATTGATTACACGCAAAAGCAGCTAAGCCTCTAATAATGAAAAAAATGTGTTCGGGTGGTGAGTGTTCTTAGCGAAAAAGGATGTTTTCGTACACCACCTCATGTGGTAACGGTTACTGCTTCTTTTGTCTTACTGCGACCTTGGCTTTCATTTCAAAGATAGTGTCTTCGCCGGTTTTCCCAACACCAAAGTTCCATTCTAATACATCCACTTCCATGTCTTTGAAGTGCGAAACCCAAGTCTCCTGGAATTCACTCCATTTCTCGCCCATCTTCTGAATCTGTTCTTTGACGTCTATTTTTTGTTCTGGCATAATTTGTTACACCTCCTAAAAAATCCTAAAAAATTGCGCAAGCCTAAGTTTACAGCTAGTCATTGGTTGATTTAAGTGTGTGTGACTGTGAAGCTGCAACTACAGATGTAAGTCATTATCGTCCAAACTCGATTGACAAAACGTTACGTGGAGAAATAAAGAAGTTTAAATCAAGAAGCAAACAAGCTGTAACTGTTTATTGACAGCCAGACATCTTAAAATAGACTGGCAAGTTAAAGATAAGTAAGGTTTTTGAAAATGGGCGCACTTGATTTTCTTTTTGTCGTAGCTGCGATTCTTGTCATACTGTGGCTTCTGGGATTAGTGGAATAGAACCAAGCCAGATTCCTTGTCCAGACTGCGGAAAAACCTTCAAGACCCACTCAGAAATGGAGAGACACAGAGATACAACGCACCACGAAACAAAAGGTCACAAGGAATAACCAATAGTTCAAAAACTACAAAATCAACATATTCAAACGATATATTGTCATTGCAGGTTCCAGTCACTCTTTTAATAGAAATTCACTCGTTTTCTGTAGGTGCAATTCTTGGAAGAAACCAACAATAAGAAGAACTTCTAAAACGAATAAAAACTGAAGCTACAGGTTTAGATGTACTAAAACGATTAGAGATTGAAATTAAAGGCTCAGATGGAAAAATCAACGTTAAAAACATCTGTGTTCCAATAGATATAGTTAGGATTAGCTTGTTGAGGTTTCCAAAGAAACAACTAATCACTTGAAAATGGTTGATGGCTTAGAAAAAGAAGCAAATGAAGAGGAATGGCATAAAGAGTGCCATCGATTGTTTGATGAATGGTTCCGAAAGTGGTTTTAGAAAAAATGATTATAAAAAAGTTCTTTAGGTTTATTCAGCTTCAATAGTCATCTCAGTTACGTACTCTAAATATCTTAGAATTACAATTCAGGGGAAGATTCATGAAAATAAAATTCTTAGGCGCAACACATCAAGTGACAGGATCAAGCTACATGTTGGAAACTGCCGAATTGAAAATCCTCGTGGATTGCGGGCTGTTTCAAGAACGGGATTATTCTCACAGAAACTGGGAAGCCTTCCATGTTCCTCCAGACCAGATCCAGTATCTCGTCCTCACCCATGTTCACCAAGATCACGCTGGGCTTATTCCTAAACTTGTTAAAGAAGGGTTTCACGGAGATATTCTGCTCACCCCTGCGTCTAAAGAGTTGTTTCCGATAGTGATTTTGGATTCGGCTCGAATTCAAGAAGAGGATGCTGCTGCCTTCAAGAAAAACCGCCATGATAACGAAGAACAAAAGGAACCTTATCCGGAAACCCCTTTATATACAGTCCAAGATGCAGAAAAGTGTTTTCCCCTCCTGAAAGCTGTTCCCTATGAAGATTTTTTGCCGCTAAACGATCTAGTCAAGGTTTGTTTCCACGATGCTGGTCACATCCTTGGCTCGGCCATGATTGAGATCGTTTTCCAAGACGACAATGGGTCGCGAAACATCATCTTCTCGGGCGATATCGGACAGTTTGACACGCCTTTACTCAACAACCCCACTGTATTTGATCGAGCAGATTATGTGGTTATGGAGTCCACATATGGAGATCGAAATCACGATAACCTACAAGATATTGATGATAAACTCAGCAAGACTATCAATGACACAGCAAAAGCTGGCGGAAACGTCATTGTCCCCACCTTTGCCATTGAGCGAGCCCAAGAACTCTTATACCATATTAGCTTATTAGCGCGAGCAAAAAGAATTCCTTACATTATTACGTTTCTTGATAGCCCTATGGCCGTCGAAATCACGAAGGTCTTTGAACAGAGCAAGAAGTATTTTGACAAACAAACTCTGGAACTCTTCAAGGATGGTCAAACACCCTTCGACTTTCCAGGATTGAAACTCGTCGAATCTGTTGAAGGATCTAAGGCGATCAACCTAATCAAAGGCTCTACAATCATTATTGCTGGCTCCGGGATGATTAGTGGAGGACGAATTAAACATCATCTGGTGAGAGAGATAACTCGTCCTGAATCTACACTTATTATCGTGGGATACCAAGCGGTTGGAACACTGGGACGACAAATCTTGGACGGTGTTTCACCCGTCAGTATTCTGGGTCAATCCTATCCCGTGCGGATGAGGATCGAGAACATTAATGGTTTATCTGCGCATGCTGAAATGAATGATTTGCGGCGCTGGCTTAACAACTTCAGAGTCCCGCCGAAGCATGTTTTCTTGACTCATGGCGAAGAAGGATCGATCTTGAGCTTAGAGAATTATTTGCATTCAAAGGGCGGATGGGAAGTGACCGCCCCAGTGTACTTAGAAGAATATGACCTCTGACTCCTGTAGATTGTGAGGCTTTTACTGATTAGAGTTTATTGTACCAATGCGTTTTGTGAAGGAGTTACTTATCAATTAAAGTTCATTTAACCTCTAATTTTTTCGATTGGCTGCTAAACCATAAATTGTTATGGCCAAGCCGATGATTGCTGCGACTCCCCCGCCAACCGCCATAAACTGATCTTGAGCAACCTTATTTCGAACCTCCGCAGAAAGAGACTGCGATATTTGACCCAGCAAACCTCCGTACTGCTGCAAATCCGAATAGCCAATCCAGAAAACCACAATACCAATAGCCAACAGGAAAACGCCCACTCCTAATGCTCCAGCTCTCATTTTTTCTACCTCGCGCCCACATTAGTTTCAAGATAGGCATAAGCCGTCCTTATTACATAGGCTTGGGGGAAATACTTCTTGCTTTGAAGCTTTGAGTTCACTTATTCTATTTTGCACCATTTTTAACAGTTCTTTCCTAAGCTGCTCTCCCGAAATATCCCGCTGAATAAAACACATTCTGCCGGCTAATACATCATCTTTTAAAGTGTCTCTTATCCAAGCTTGAAAATCGCCCCGTGGATAATGAAACAAAATAGAGCTATTATCTATGCCATCCAATTTGGCTGCAAAATCTTCCAGACTGACTGCTGAAACTTTTGTGTAGAGTCCCTCTGCAGTGCAAAAATAAAAAGCGTTATTTGAAGGCACAGTGGACAGGATTTCTAAAGCATCTTGATTTGTAAGAGTTTTACTCATTTCTAATCGCCTTGATACACTAAACTTTGGTGAGGCTACTCTATATCCGTTTGTTGTTGGGTTTCGACAGTTACAATGGTGCTAACAGTTCTTGACAAAACAACCTGTTTCAATTTGTATAACCTAATTGTCCTTAGAGCAAGTGCTTGTTGTCTGTCTGTGCTTAATAGCAGTCACATATGTTAATAGAATCGCTGAGGCACCAGTTGAAGCACCTGCACCCTCCGAAGAGAAACCAAGCGAATAAACGTCCTGCGTATGAAATGCATGGACGACCCCTTTTTTTGAATCAAACCTACCTACTTATCCGCACTGGATCAGCAGACCACAATATGTGACTTGCTGCCTACGCCATTTCCAAAGGAATGCGAATCAAATACAGCGAAGGTATAATCAAGGACGGCGTGGCAGTAGCTGGAGAAACTGAGCAGGGCGTGTTTGAAGCCTTAGGATTGCAATGTCCGTTGCCTGTTGAGCGGGAGATAGTGGACGGCAAACCCGTTTGGATGCCGCCTGAAAAAATGTAAACAAACTTGAAAAGATACTGACGTTGGGGTGAATCGCGTTAAAGAATTTGCGCTCTATAACAGAGGGGGTCTTTGCTTTCTTGCTTTGTTTGTTGTTTCTTCAATTACGGGAAGGTTTTCTTTGAGTTCTCTGAATTGTTTGAGCACTGTCACGCCGAGTTGCGTGATCGTGTAGAGTTTTCTGTCTTTTCCAATGATCTTAAGTTCAACCAGTCCCTGTTTAGTTAAGAAGTCAAGGTACTCCTTTAGCACGCTGCAGTTGACCTTAGCCGTGTACATGACGTGCGTCAGCTTCAACGGACCCAAGTGATCTAAAACCTCCAGAATTTCCAAATGCATTTCCAGTTGAGATCGTCTCACAGTTTCACCTTCTATTTTGCAGACACACTCAGTTGCTTATTAGGTATGATTCAAGGTACTTAACTCACTTATGAAAACCAACATAATATTCAAGATATGAATCGCGAATAACCTTCCAAAAGCTGCTATTTGACGCGTTATAATTGCCCTACTCCTTGCCCTCATATCCTATGGGGAGATAGTGGACACTAAAGCAGTTTGGATGCCGCCTGAAAAAAACTGTAACATTCTATCAAGTTAACCTCGTTGTGAATCTGAAAGAAGAAGTGATAAACAACAAATTCTTGTAGTTTTGATGGGGTGGAAAGGGGGATTAAGCGGATTTAGCCAAGCGCTAACATTGACAAGGCGCCAAAAATACTGCGAAATACCTTAGCATCTGTTAGCAGCCGGACCCGCTCAACTTGGCTCTAAGCTACTTCCACTTTCTAATTAGATACTCACAATTATAGCAAATATGAAATAATGCTGTTATAAATTGAAACAACAACCGCTAAGTTACTGCAATTGTTTTAGCGTTACTGAACTTTGTACTTTGTTATATATCTGACACAGTAACATGACTATTTATGCTTCAATATTCTTCTATTGTGAAAAAGGAGTTGTATCTTGGTGGATTTTTGTTCAGAGTGCGGTTCCCGTCTTATAGCTAAAAAGGTCAAAACAGGAAAACAAACTACACTCGTGCTTGTATGTACCAAATGTGGGCACAAACTAAAAGAATCAAGTGAAAACATAAAAATCAACGGCAAAACTATAGACCACAGTCCAAAGCAACTAGTTTCAGTGTTAGGTAAAGAAATTCAGCTAAGTACTCTGCCAACCATACAGGTTACCTGCTCAAGATGTGGAAACAACAATGCTTATGCCTGGCAAGTTCAAACAAGAGGCGCAGATGAATCATCCACCCAATTTCTAAGATGCACAAACTGCGGATATACATTTAGAGAGAATACGTAAGGTTTATTCACCAAAAAGAGTTTTGATTAAGTTTGAAAAGGGAAAAAACCCGTTACTTAGCTTTGAAAAACATCTAAGGCAACAAATAAAATAGTTTTCCCAATTTTTCAGTTGCAGTAAAAAAATTAAGAGAGTAACCAATAAAACCAACCAATAAAACCAAAAATCTCCACATGGACTGCCTATTCAGTTCAAACAGAACCTGCCTACAGCTTTAGAAACACAATATCTACTTCGCAATCGTTGCTGGATAGGCTTTTGGGCGAGGACATCGAGTATAGTAGAAGGACAGGGAGAAGAAAGGTTCAACTTGCATTGTAAGAAAATTCTCGTGAAAAAATGAGAGAAAGAAACGAGTAAATTGTTTGCTTAACTGAGACTTACTTTTACGTTATTGTCGTTAGACAGTCACAAATGCTTAAGAAAAGCATAAACCACTTGTATTATAGGTAAGATTTTGACTGAGCCTGATTTTCCCTACGAAAAGAAACCAAATGAATCATTCAATGATTTGATTGCACCATCCCCACCAGATGGCTCTTTTGAATCACCAGATCAGCAGCCTTCCCTTCCTCCAATTAGTAATCCAACGCCAAACAAGGTTACTTGCCAAATATGTGGTAAAGTTTTCAATACTAAAGAAGAATTAACCATGCATTTGGAAACTGAGCATCAAACCCCCAAGAAGAAAATTTAAAACTCAAAACGCCCTAATTTATTCAATAGTTGTTGATTCTCCCAAACAATTCTTTGATGGGAAACATGATATCATGTAGTTGTGACAACACAATCACAATACTATATGTAGTATTATTCATTCATTTTGTTTAGGTGTAAGTTTTGTCAAAAGTCCAACCTCATCCAGGTCATGAAAAACACCTCTGCAAAATGGTAGAGGATAAAGTACCAATAGAAAAGATAAAGCCACTTGTGAAAGACGCGAAATACATCTGCAAAAGCTGTATGCGTACAGCTGCCAAAGCAGAAAACCTCTGCTCCCCAGAATCCCTTTAAACATCTTTTCTTTTTTTTGAGAACAAGTAAGAATAGCTTAGGGGTAAAGCCGAATACTTTTAGTGGGCTGCTTGTCCCGATATTATGTATTGAAGAAAGTTGGTTAGTTGCTTTGTCTTATCTTCCACGGTTCTCAGCTGCTTCTCTATTCAGAATCAGGCACAACAGATAGTAAAGAGCGTATGAAGCAATGTTTCCTGCGCCTATGACCTTTTTTATGGCCAAACGGCCAGCCGCTGCCCATGTGTTTTTAGTTTTGGTGGCATTCATGTGGTTTATCTTTTGTTTTCTGGATCTTGCCCTTTGCTTCTTCGTCACTCACTTAAAAACCCTCAAAAAATCAGCTCTCACAATGGCTAATAAACAAACTGGTACCCTGACGGTTCAAAGGAAACTGAAGCTAAAGAATAATTAAGAAACATTCATATGACTTCCAAAAAGACTGAAAAGAAAGGCTGATGAAGTTGTAACTGTTTGTTCACAGTCACACATATTAAAATAAAGCAGTCAAGTTAAGGGTAAGTGAAGGTTTTTGAAAATGGGCGCACTTGATTTTCTTTTCGTAGTTGCTGTGATTCTTATCGTATTGTGGCTTTTGGGCTTTTTCATCTTCAACCTTGGCACTATCATATGGGTTCTGCTTGTCATCGCCATCATTATAATACTTGCCCGACTGCTTACAGGACGCAGAGTATAACAGCAACCAAAAACATGGTAGCAGCGCCAAAAGCTGCTTCCCAACTTTTTTGTAAACGTGAAGAAGTCATATTTGTTCGAAGGATTCACATTCACAAGACGAAATAGACTCTCTTTAAAGCAACGGCTTATTGTTGGTGCGAGATAACAGTCACATACGTTTAATTAAATCTCAGAGGTACTACGTTTATAGTGAAATTTTATGAGTGAAGATGAAGTTAAAGGAAAACTCAAAAAGGATGAAGGCAAAATCCGCGTAGGCGCGGGCAAAGTTACTGGCAACACAGGTCAAATAATTAAAGGCGAAGCTGAGAAAGTTAAAGGAAAAATTCAAGAAGACGTCGGCAAAGCCAAAAGAAAACTCTAACAAAAATAAGACCAGTTATTCAATGCTTCAATTATTGGCTTAAATAGTTTTTCAAGAAGTCGAAAAACTACTTGAGTCAACTATTAAGCCGATAGCTTGTCTCTTTTTTCTAATTCTTCATAATCAATCAGTTATTACTTATTACGTGGCAATGCCTTCGCCTTTTTCTGGCATAAAGACTACCAATTGCTAAGATTTTCTCGAAAAAGGCTTCAAAGTTAAGAAAAAGCAAACTAAACTAGGTGCTGCTATGATTTTATGGGCGTCTTTGTGGAAATACTCGTCATCTCTCTTTTAAATAGCCGACAAACATTCTCAGCGCCGACGATTTCCTCCTTCTCAAGGTTCCATTCAGAAGGATGCAGTATGAAGGGCTTCGATTGGCTGCCGCCTAAACCCCCGTGGCTGCCTATTAGCTCCTCAAATGCAGCCACTTCATCCTTCTCCTTGTCGTACATGCTCATAACGAGAATGTCCGGAATACAGTTGAAGCTGTCTGTTCTCCGCAAGTGTTCTGCAGCCCGCTTCCCGAATTTAGCTAGCGGGTTTTCACCCTCTATCTTATCATTCGTGAGGTAATACTTGCCCCTTGCGCCTATCACGACTGCCCCCTGTTCTTCCGAGCGGATCAAAACGAAACTCACCCCCTCATGATGCGACAAACCTTCCACCATCTCTGGATAAGTCTTATTGACATCCTCCAGGCTTACCCGATCCGCCCATTGTGTGAAGTATATCAGGCCCATGTTTCCCGAAGCCAACACGATAGCATCTATTTTTTCATCCTCCTTTTTCCTAGACTTCCGAACAACTCTGCTTCTAACATTCTGCAAAGGAATCGTCACCATCTGTCCGAAGTGATCTTGGTTGGAGTCGAGCTCGAAAGACATCCTGTGTCCCTCAGGGAGAAGCTTCTGTACAAGATCTGCTAAGGTGTAACCATAACGTTGCCTAAAGGTGGCGCCATTGGTCTGACCGTGGTCTGAAAGAACGCAGAGGTAATACGGTCGTTGAGAATATGCCTTTGCTCTGTCTATTCTTTTTATACACCTGTCCAGTTTTTTAAGAACGTAGAAAGCCTCATCGTCCGAGATGCCGCAGTGATGCGCAACCTCATCATATCCCATGAAAGTGGTATATATCGCGTTCTTGTCACCTGCGATAATGTCGCCAATGATCGTGTAAGTACTCAATTCGCGCAGGAAGACATCTGCCACTACCCTTGTAAAGTAATACACGCGTCCGCGGTGTCGAAGTCTGGGCAGAGTATTTCTTCGCCACTGCCTGTACCTGGACCGAGTCTCCAGCACTAACTCCCAGAGAGTGTATGCAATCGTGTGGACAAGATTATTGGAAACGGCATAGAAAGTATTCCACGACTGGTGGTACAATTCGCCTATCTTGCTAAGCTTGCTGTATACGAAAACGTTGTCTTTGGCGTCACCAGAATAGAGATTAGCTATCGCGCGCCCATTATTCGCAAGCAAACCGTTCCCGTCAGAGATGCGTGTCTCGATTACTGGTGCATCGCCCATACCAGTGGTTGACACGACCTTGTTACCTTTTGCTTTTTCTACCCATCGGAAAGCAGGAATGTCTTTGTTATTCCCATGTAATATTCCCGCTTGGCTAGCGCCAGTCTGTGACGAAAAGTCCGTTTCCCACTCCTTAATCTTGTGCGTTCCGCTGCTAACCCACCCCGCTAGGGTTGGCATAGTTCCGTTCTCTATCGCTCTACGAAGAATCGTTTCAGCCAATCCGTCGATTTCCAGAAAGATGAAACCTGGTTTATCCTTATTTTCCGCTGCCTTCTTTGCACGTCCCTTCATTCTTTTCACAACCTCACGGTAGAATGATGCATCGTCATCGATTTCTAGCATTCCTGAAATCAAGGTGTTGATTATCGATATGTTCACAGGGAGCAAAACTAAACTCCACCCAGAGGCCTCAATTTCTGAAGTGAAGAAAGCCAGTGACCAGAGTATTATGCCATTCAATAGTAGTGCACTCAACCCGAACGTTATCACAGAGCGTGCGAGTCCTAACCTCGCTAAGAAGGGCCAAAGCAATGCATTAACTAACCCGAGCCCGGCAGTCGCAATAACAGCGACAACAAGATTGCGGGAGTAAAATCCAATCAGGATGCCTGTAAGGAAGATATCTAAAGATATTAAGAACCATACAATTAATGCCCGTGTGAAAATGTCTTTAGTCAAACTTTCTTCTCTCCAGATTTTAGATCAATGACGGTAATCTCGGGTGCGCAGTTAATACGTATCCAGAACGCGTTTGTGCCAATGCCTCGGTTGGTGTACTGGACCATTTCCCCCACTTGATACCTTCCGAGGGGGTACTTCCTGAAACCGTCAACGCGAAAAGGAGTCCCAATCTTGGGTATCACGAATTGACCCCCGTGGGAATGCCCGGAGAGCTGGAGACTGAACCTATTGGTTTTTGCGCTGATGTCGGCGAAGTCAGGTTCATGAGCCAGGAGAATAGCTGGTCCGTTGGGCGGCAGCTTCTGCAGGACCTCTTCCAACTGGTTCTTCTTCAAAGTGATGCCGTCGACTCCTGCAAAATGCAACGCATATCCTTTTCGAGTAACAGTATAGACATTGTTGCTCAGCTCTATTATTTTGCTTTCTCTCAGTATCGAGCGGACCCTCTCCGCGCTGACCCAATAATCGTGGTTGCCTAGCACTGCCACCGTCGTATCTCGCGCACGTATTTCCTTGAGCGCGTGTATGAGTTCTTCGACATTCTCTTGTGAGTAGGACACAAAATCCCCCGTGATCGCAACGATATCTGGCTCCTGCTGGTTAATCAAACCAACTACCCCTATCAGCCTATCCAGAGAAATCCATTGCCCGTAATGTATGTCGCTGATGTGCACTATCCGGTAACCTTCGAAGGGGGTCGGAAGTGTGGGAATATTTATTTCAATTTTCACGATCTCGAAATCGCTAGGGTTAAATCTCTGGCCAAACAATCTAGAAGATCGTGACATCATTTTTTGCAAACCTCTTCGCATGCGGAAGGTCCAATCCACTCTAGCATCTTCTGTGGGCTCGCGCTTTCTCATTATCAAAATGTCTCCAATCAATCATCTGGGCGAATGTGAATGTTAATAGGAAAAACTAATTAATATAATTCGTTCGCACCATTTGAACTTTGTACAGGCAATCTCGAACAATTCCGCTTTAAGCCTCACCTGAGGGAAGAGTGAAAACGATCTAAACAAGGGACAAACTATTACGTCCTATTGTTTCTTTAGAACTTTTGCTTCAACCAGCGCCTACAAAAATGTATTAAAGGACAAGAACTGTT
Organism: Candidatus Bathyarchaeota archaeon; assembly: GCA_963811105.1. Taxonomy (GTDB): domain Archaea; phylum Thermoproteota; class Bathyarchaeia; order Bathyarchaeales; family Bathycorpusculaceae; genus Bathycorpusculum. The sequence goes on from CAWEPZ010000001.1 coordinate 61,115, forward strand.
AAGCCACCATTCATGAAAAAAATTTGTCAGGTGTTAGCGTTCTTCGCGAAAAAGGGTGTTTCGTTCACACCCATATGTGTTAAGGATTACCCGTATTAACTGAAGTCGACCACAAATTAACACTCAAATTTGCCGCGTTAAAGCTGCCTCTAAAGGATGTAACAAACATAAGTGCTGCCTGTTTAATCTTTGATGTCAAACTAATGTTAGGTTTTTCAACCAAGCACTTAAGGAAGTGATAACATACAGCTACATTTATTTTTTTAGTTCTTTTGAGTGGTAAAAACACAACAAAATGTATTGTTGCTACTTATTTGCAATCACAACTCTTTAAGTATTTTATGAAACAAATGTTAAGTAAATTAGGTAAATTTGCATGGATTTTGCTGAAGCTATAGAGTTTTCAAAGAAATTTCCCACCCGTCATCCAAAAATATTCAAAGGTTTCATTGAGTGGGGTATTTGGGATACTGAAACAGGGGATTACATAGTTCTAACTGATGCAGTTTCAGTTAAGGAATCATGTTTTAATGAGTTAGACGATTATGTTAAGAGCCACAAATTAAGAACAGACAATGTTAAGGATTATTTGATGATTTCCACACGCTGTTAATTTCTTGGTCTGTATCAAATTAGGATTTTTGAATTGAGCGGAAAACTGTGTGCCCGTTTTTTGTTACTGATTCTAAATTGTATTCATCAAGGATTTTGTCTAAGCATCCTTCTTCATCTGGGGAAGGAGTCCAACTAACGCCAAGAACCCAACTTTTTGTTTCTTTATTTTGTGATATGATTACCGCTTGTGCATCATAGAATGAAGCGCAATTAGCCATTATTTTTCTTAGCACTCTTATAGCGTCATATCTGTTCATATTTGACACTCAAGGGGTAACCCGCTATTGTACGCACATTAACTTAAGCTTATGCTAAATCCGTCTTTTTCTTAACATAGAAGCTGCTAAGCAATCACCAACATGCTTAATTGGAATCTTTTCAAAAAAGAACACGGTTACCTCAACATATCCGTTCTTCTGAATACAAATCGTTTTAAATACATTAAGCCGTAGACACGAACTATCCGCGAATAACACGTTGCAGGAGAAGGAGACTTTGCTTTTTACATATTAGTTCACCGAAAGAAGAGTAACACTTTTTAAGCAACTTTTTTATTTGCGAGATGCTCGTTAATAAAACATGGAAATCATTCTTTTTGTACTGGGGATAATTCTTATTATCATAGGTTTGCCATTTTGTTTCTCTTGTCAAATTCATATGCTTTGGGAAAATATTTCAAACCCTAAGAGAAATCAAACAAATCAACCGACAAACCAACATATAACACGCGACAGGGCTATTAGCCTATTTTTCATAATGATTGGCATTATTATAATCGTTCTTAGCTTCGCAGGTTCAGTTATGTGAAATAGAACCATCATAAATCTCTTCTTAGGCAACTTCAGAGTATTAACATATTGAATTTGAATCTCTAATATCTTGCAGGGGCAAAAATCCGCTTGGTTGCAGGGGTAAACTCTCGCTTTTTTGGGGTACAATTTGTTTTCCCATAACAGCTGTTTGAAAACTTGCCGAATTGGATTCCCTTAATAATAAGGATAGGAAAAAGCTAATAATTCCTCTGCCTCGATTTTCGGTTAATTTATACTAATATTATTTTTCTGTTTTTTTGATTTTTGCTTTTTCGTTTTTATCTTTGGTTTTGCGTTTGGGCATTCTTGGGAAAGAAGCATATAATGCTGATGCTCTTGCACGGATAATTTTCTTGGTTTCAATCGTAACAGGAGATTTTGCAATAAGTTCATCAAGCTTCTTCTTGTTTTTTTCTATGCTTTCTGTGAATTCTTCGCTGGATATTTCGCCCTCTGATTTCAGCTTTCTTAATTGTTCAATATGCGAAGCCATCAACTCAAATTGTTCCTCAATTATTATATCTGAAACAATGTCAGTTTGGGGCATTCTTTTCCTAACATATCGAAACAGCAAAGGCACCTGAAGCACGATTGAGATAAATGCTACACCCAACACCATTGCGTTTATGGTTTGGATATCGCTCAGGGTAATGACGGCTGAAGTTGCTATTGTCGCCGCTAGAGCTATTGACAAGGCACCTTTAACTCCGCCAAGCATGGCTACATTATACCATACTGCGGATATCTTGTTTCCAAATTTGTTAAAGACCCCAAGGATTGGATAAACTGTGGCAGCTCTGGCTACAGTTACGGCGGCGAATGCAGCAATAATAAGCAGAATTGATTGTGAAAGAGTGATAATATTTGTCTGGAAGCCGATTATCAGAAAGGCTATTGTGTTGCCAAGGAATGCGGCTATAGCCCAAAAGGTCGTTACCGCTTCTCGTGAGGCGGGTTCCATGGCAGTTCGCATTGTGTAGTTGCCAAAGTATAAACCTGCAACTGCGACCGCAATTAGCCCTGAAGCGCCTATTCCATTTGCTAGAGCATATGACCCGTAAACAACTGCTATCGCTAAGATGGTTTCAGCTACTCGGTCCTCTATCAAACTTGATAGTAATTCACCTATGAATGCAACTACCAGCCCGATGAAGACACCTGCACCAAGAGTAAAGCCAAAGCTGAACAATGTTTGCGTTAAAGAGAACTCTTGAAGACTAATAGCGGAAAGAATTAAAGTAAAAATAACAATACCGGTTGCGTCGTTGAAAGCCGCTTCTGTATCAAGCAACGTTGAAAGTTCAGAGGGAACCTTTACACGTCGAAAAACTTCTAAAACCGTAACCGTATCTGTGGGAGCAATTAACGCCGCGAAAAGAAAAGAAACATACGGAGAAAGACCAACAATCTTCCACAAAATAAGCCCTCCAACAACAGTCGCTATCAAGACGCCAACGGTTGCCAAGGCTAACGAAGGCTTGATTACCGCTCGCAGGTCACTTGCACGAAGATGAATCATAGCCTCGAAAATCAAAGGCGGAACCACTAATCCCACGAAAAGACCACCTACGAGAAGCTGACTGTAAAGTGATCTCAATGGAGAAGCCAGATCTAGCCCTTGTGATTCAAGCAAGAAGAGAACAACGGTTATTGTAACTCCTGCTAAGACCAAAACTAGTGTATACGGTACCTTAAGCTTGTGTGATAGGACCGCAGCTAAGAAAGCTATCAGCAGAAACGCCGCAATTACAATCTCTATACTGGGAACCGATCATCACCCGCTCTTTATCCACTCTTTTGTTAATTGGTTTTTTTATTCTTCAATGTTCTTAATCAATCTGTCTAGCAAAAACAAAAATGACTAATATTTTGTAATTTTATGCTCAATTCTAAAAACAAGTATGTCGGTTTAGAGATCGTTGAAATTCTAGTGAAAACCGGAAGGTTGGGGTCACTTTGCTCTCTTAATGTGCAATTCGCAAACTCTCTTTGAACCCCCGCATCTAAAACAGATACATCTTCAAACTTTTCTGCTACAATTTCGCGTATAGCTTGATAAAACGGGGGAACAACGAGAAGGAAGTACAACAAGAGCTTGGACATAAATCGCTATCAAGTACGGACAGATACACCAACACAGTTGTCTTCAATGAATTAGACTATGAAACAGCAAGAGCAACAACAGTTGAAGAATCAGAAAAACTCGGTTAAGAGGGCTGGATAAAATACGACCAAATAAACGAAGTTCACTTGTACAGAAGACTAAAGCTATGAAAAGTCTATTATTAGTTCAAAGAGTCTCGTTTCAAAACAATTTGACAAGTATGTGCTGAATAAGCCTATTAATTTGCATGACTGAATCATTTCTCGCCATTTTGTTAAAGAAACAAAGCCTCAATTACCCTTACCGCTTACCTGGTTAATGCCCAATTTGACTCCTTATTTTTTTAGCGTTAAGACTTAGATTTTCTAAAGTAAAGCCAGAAACCGACCGTTGCAACACTAATTGAACTCGAAACACCTATTAGTTGTCCGGCTGTGTCACTGTCAAGGCGCGAGGCTAGAATCATTGAGACCAGGAGAAAAGCTAAAACTAAACCAAAGACTACCCATTTGCTCATTGTTTTTCTCTCCTAAAAAAATCTTAACAATTTTAGTGTAAAAGGGTTGTCGTCAAGCTTTCTTGACTAATTTGGACGATTTTTAGTCAAACTTTCTTGACTAACTATTTGGTTGAATATCGGCGTTTTTTATGTAAATCTTATAGCCTTAATCATCGTATACTTCAGCAGGGGATTGCATGGCTGTCTCTGAAGAAGAAATCTACTCGATCATGTTCACTTCACTTAAGCATCCTGTTCGTCGCAAAATTCTTCGAATGCTTGCCAATAAACCTATGACATTTATGGAGATGGTTGAACACCTTGGAGTTTCCACTTCACATTTAACTTATCATCTTGAAAGTCTTGGTGAACTGGTTTCTAAACTGGATAATGGCCAGTACAAGCTTTCCACCTTCGGCTTAGCCACAGTAAGCGCAATGAACGGTGTAGAAGAAGCGCCACAGACAGAAACAAAGCGCCGAATAAAATTGAATTTAAAATGGAAAGCAATTTTTGGATCGCTGCTCATTGCAGTCGTTCTTTTGGCTGGGATGTCCGCTTTTCAATTTATGTCGGTAAGTCAGTTATCTGCCAGTCAGAAGTCGCTTTCTGCTGAGAACCAGCAGTTGATGTCTTGGGGTATGGGATCTGACAAAGTGGTTGCTTTTCTCGCAAATGTTTCTCAAATCGATGTTAGAAATTACACGATAAATTTGGGTAATACTATTACGTACCGCACTGACTTCAACATTTCTGAAGACGTTATAAAATGCTCATTAACTAGTCCAGAAAGCAATATAGATGTCAACCTACGCTTCAGAGGTACTCACTTCTCACGTTATGAACTTAATATGATTGAAAGTTCACCAATCTTTTCGCAGCCTCAACCAACCGCTGTTCTTCAAAATGCCAATTCTACGCTTATACGGTATCAAGCATACTCAGGCGATGCATACATAACTCAAATGGTCAATTTGCTCGCCGCAGTGACCAACACTTCGAATCAAGAAATAATACAAGATGACATGGCACTGCAAATAACTAATACAGGAGGTAACGTCGTGTTCTATTGGATGTTCCATCAAGGCGGGATTGATTTCCAAAGCAAAGGTTTGCAGATGACTTTTCAAAGCAGCACCTTAACTATAATGACCGATGGTTACTGGCTATTTACAGTCGGCAGCACCGACCTATTGATTACCCAAAACCAAGCGGTAACTATTGCCAAAAGCTACGTTGGCACTCTAACCTACACGATTGAAGGCGAACAAATAAGCAACTTCAAAGTAAAAGGTGATCCCCTGTCCACTCAGCTTGTCCCACACACCCGCGGCAATTCAGTAGCTCTGATTCCATATTGGTACGTAGAAATGAGCTTAGATCGGATTTATGCAGGAGGCAAAAATGAAGTAGCTGTCGGAATCTACGCAGACACAGGTCAAGTTGCAGACGTTCAATTGCTAAGCGTCAGCACAGAAACATAACACTTCAAATCTTCCCGGTCAACGAAAGTAACCAACGTCAAACCCGAAGCTTCAAGGAAATCCATAAAAGCAGTGAGCGGAAAAAACCTCTTTAATCCAGTTACCACAACCCTTCCAGCAGGCTTAGCAACAGACATTAACTCCTTTAACGTTGCTGAAGGTTCAGGCATATTCTGAAACACCGTAAACGCAAAAACCAAATCAAAAACGCCCTCTCTAAAAGGCAAATAGTCAGCGTCAGCCTGCAAAACAAAAACATTTCCAAAAGCAGCCGCATGATGTTTAGCTTGCAGCAGTAGCTTACGTGAAATATCTAAGCCTATTATCATTTTCGCTTGGGTAGCGATTTCTCTGAAAAATAAGCCGCTTCCGCAACCAACATCTAAAACCACTTCATCGGCGACGGCAACGTTTTCCAGCGCTGCCAAGTATTTTGACTTCTGTTCTTTTGCATAGCGTCCCTCGTACATTTCCGCTGTCAAATTGTAGCGTTGCATTACTGTGCGTTTGTCTTTCCAACCTGTCAATGCCAAGTCCTTCAAGAATTCTTATGTACCTAAGCTCTGACTAAAATAGTTGGCTGAAAACAAATGCTGCAATCCAATAAGATCTCAGTTCTAACCCAACCAACACTTGCGGACGCCTCCACGCTAATTGAGAAAGCTTTCGCTCAAAGAAGAACTCTTATAGTTGTTGGCGCATGTCGCGTTCATTACGTTGGTAGAGCAAGTTCAAATCTTGAAAGCGGCGAGCGCGTCTTAATTATCAAATCGGATGGGTCGCTTCTTGTCCATCGTCCAGTTGGCTATGAACCTGTCAACTGGCAACCAGCAGGTAGTGTCTTCCATGTTCAAATCAAAGACGATGAGCTCGAAATTCATGGAATCCGCCAAAAGCCACGTGAAAGCGTCCGAGTAACCTTCAACAACATCTACATGGCTTCCTCACTTAACTTATCAGATTCAGGAGATTTTCTTTTACATGCAAGCGAAGATGATATGCACCGTGCCATTCTTCTTAAGCCTGAACTTCTTGAAGACGGATTTAAGCCGATCAGCTGGGAGAAGAAAGTTGAGCCAGGCTTCGTAGACATCTACGGCGAAGACAAAAACGGCAGACTAGTTATAGTTGAAGTTAAACGCAAAACCGCTTCCAAAGAAGCTGCTCTGCAATTGGCAAAGTACATTGAACCCATTAAGGCCAAGGTGAACCGTGAGGTCCGAGCTGTGCTGGTTGCTCCTAGCCTTGGTAAAGATGTGCAGAGATTGTTGGTTACTCTTGGATTGGAGTTCAAGGCGCTAGACCCCAAAATTTGTGCTGAAGTTCTTAAGAAGACTGAAAATTCAAAGTTAGAATTGTTCTTTAACCCTAAAGAACAATGATTTAGGGTTTCAATTATTAATATTACGATTTTCCATTTGGGCGCCAAGTCATTCCGCTATAAACCAGAATTATAATGAGAGAAAGCAAAAAAGCAATTCTGATTATCGAAAACGTTTGGATTGTTGATATCAGCAGAATTGCAGCTGGAAATGGACCGATTAGGGAATAGAAAAATATGGCTGTGGCTATGCCGTAGGTTTGTTTATAGTCTTTGAGGTTGCGCTTTCCAAAATACAAAGCAGATAGCCTGCCTAAGCCAAAGGTGCATTTTTTGCAGTTGTAGCAGGGTCTCAGGCAGCCTAAAAACTTGAGTACGCCATAGACGCCGATGAGTGCAACCAATAGGAATACTACTCCAGCTGCTAAGTTGATGAGTAGGAAAGCAATGATATCGAGACTAATCCATAGCGCAAGGGCAAGGTTTCCTAATATTGTAAAGTTTTTTGGGAACTCTATGGTTTCGCTGATTTTCGTTTCCCCGTCAGGTGTTATTGTTAGCTGAGGGATAAGAAGTTTCCAGCTTGAAGTCTTAAGCGTCAAGTTTAGAGCCCACCAAACCGAACTTGAGAGTTAAAAATTTGAGAAGGCTTAAATGAAACGTTTTTCTTCTGCCTAAACGAAGTGAAAAGCTTGAATTTTTGGAAGCAAATTCCTGCAGGCGATAATCCGCCGGAATTTTTGAACATGGTTATCGAAGTGAACAGTGGTTCAAGAGACAAGTTTGAGTATAAATCCGAGTGGGAAGCCTTCGTTCTAAACCGCATTATACCTTCATCAGTGGTTTTTCCAGTTGAGTACGGGTTTGTGCCTCAAACATTCTCTGAAGATGGCGACCCACTAGACATAATGGCGTTGACTTATGAGCCGTTGGAAGTTGGTACAGTTGCTAAGGTCCGAGTAATAGGCTTGCTGGTGATGGAGGATGAGAAGGGTTTGGATAACAAGATTTTGTCGGTTCTATTAAATGACTTGCGTTTTGAAGGTTACAATGATTTAACTGATGTTCCCGAATATCAGCTGAAAGAGATTCAAGAGTTCTTCACAACATATAAGCGGCTGGAGCCTTGCAAGTGGGCTAAAATTAAGGGCTGGAAGAAACCGGTAGAAGCTAAACAGGTTGTGTTGGCGGCGATGGAACGCTTCCAAGAACTTAAATGAAGATTCAAGAAATATGAAAGCCCTAAAAATTGGGCTTATTAACTAGCTTATTTTTTTGGTCTGTTGTCTTCTCGACAGAAGACTGCTGCTGCAACGGTTGTTGTCCATAACCCGTTTTTGTCTCCTGCTGCAGACTGAGTTATGTTGGCTGTTTTGATGATTAAACCAGTGGTTTTGAAGAGTTGTTTTCGTTCGTCCCAAGCTGTTTCTGGATCAAATTGAATGCCCATGGTTGTTGCAAGCATTGTTGCCGCCAAGTCTTCCGCGTAGTTACCTGCTGACTCATCTGTCTGTCCATAAGAATGGTGTTCTGATAGGTAGCCGTACTGGTTTTTACCTGACGGAATTGCTACGCCGATTGATGACGCGACGAGTCTGTGAGGTTCATTGGTTGAGTTGCGAGCGATAACCACAAAAGTGATTTCGCCTGGCTGCACAAGTTTTAAGCCTTTTTCCCGTGTAAGATGCTCGCATCCAGGAGGAACGATGCTTGAAACACTGACTAAGTTGCAAAATTGTATGCCTGCGTCTCTGAGAGCCAGTTCAAAAGATTGGAGTTGCTCTTTATGTTTGCCAACTCCCTTCGTTAGAAAGAAGTACTTCGGTATCATTTGATTTCGGAAAACAATGATTACAGAATGCATTTATTAGGCTTTTGTTTTAAAACGTAGTATTATCGTGAAAACAGCAGAATTGGTTTATTGAGGAATAGATTTGCGGTTGCACCAAAGCGTGTTCAAAGATGAATCAAAGCTTGACATAAATTACATTCCGCAAAAGCTGCCTCACAGAGAAAAAGAACACCGTTTGCTAACGGAATTCTTCAGTTTTATACTGAGCTGCCCCGAAAGGATGTCTCAGAGAGTCATTATGACTGGTGACATTGGCACAGGAAAAACAGCTTTAGCCCAGCACTTTGGAGCAAACCTAACCTCAGATGCCAACAAGAGAGGCATGAAATTCCGCTATGTTCATGTTAATTGCCGTGAATATCGGGGAAGCCTAAGTCCGATTCTGCATAAAGCCTTAACTGCTTTTCGCCCAAACTATCCAATGCGTGGTTACTCTGCGGAAGAAGTCCTTACCGCACTCATGCAGATTTTAGACGAAGAAAAAGCCTCCATGATACTGGCTTTGGATGAATTTGATAGCCTAATTGAAAAAGAAGGCTCAGACGCCGTATACAAACTCACGAGACTGCAGGAAACGCGGCATGGCAAACCTCAGCGGATCTCATTTATTTTCATCATGCGTGATTTAAAAGCCCTCGAGCAATTGGATGCGAGTGCAAGAAGCACCCTTCAACGTAGCATCATAAGTCTAGAACGTTACGGCAAACAACAACTCTTTGACATCCTAAGTGACCGTGTTTCTATGGCATTCGAACTTGGAACTGTAGAAGACGATGTTGTTGATTTGATTGCCGAACTTGCCTTTAAGGAGACTGGAAATGCCCGCTTCGGCATCGAATTGTTATGGCGTGCAGGAAAATATGCTGACGCACAAGACTCTGAACAAGTTGCCGCTGAATGCGTACGCATAGCGATATCCAATATTATTCCAGGCGTGAAGCGAAGCGACTTGGCAAGGCTGAGTTTACATGAGAAAATGTTTCTGCTGGCAATAGCGCGATATTTTAAGGAGAACGAGCAGGCTTACTGCTTCACTGAGCGAAGTCGAGAAAACCTACGGTGTCATCTGCGAAGAATTCGGGGAGACACCGAGCGGTCATACACAAGTGTGGAATTATGCGCAGTTTCTTTCATCGATTGGGATTTTGAAAACTGAAGTGACGTCCTCAACTGTTCGTGGTAGGTCAACGCAAGTTTCCCTGCTTTCTATTCCAGCAATCGAATTGGAAAAAGAATTGAGCGCCAGCTTAGAAGAAGGAAGAACGTGAAGTTACATGGAACTTGAAGAGGTTTTTTCATCCAAACCCCGCATGAAAATTTTGAAGCTAATTTACAAGTTGGGCTCACCAAACATTTCGGATATTTCTAGACAAATCCACGCTAACTTTACCGTAACTGCTGAACACCTTAAACTTTTGGAATCTGAGGGGATTTTGCAGGAACGATTTTACGGTAGGGTGCATATGTACAGGTTTAACGAAGCGTACAGCTAAGGCGAAAGCTGTGCAAAACCTAATAGAAGCGTGGGAACAAAGTAAACAAGGTGAATAAATTATGGCGATGGTTGATGTTTCAGATAAGGCGGAAATTTTCCGAGAAGCAACTGCAACAGGAAGCATAAAGCTCAAGCCGGGAACAATCGAATTAATCAAAACTGGAAAAATCGCAAAAGGCGATCCCATCTGCACAGCTAAGATTGCGGCGATACTTGCAGCTAAAAAGACAAGCACCTTAATTCCGCTATGCCACCCGTTGCCTTTGACAAATGTGCAAATTGACGTTAAAATCCCCAACGAATTCACTGTTGAAGTTTCTGCAACAGTTAAAGCTAGGGCGCAAACAGGTGTGGAAATGGAAGCGCTCGCGGCGGTTTCGATGGGGTTATTGACGGTTTGGGACATGACTAAACAGTACGAAAAAGATGCTGCTGGGCAGTACCCGTCCACTGCGATTGAGAATATTCATGTTGTGCGCAAGTTCAAACAGGTGTAGATGTATGAGTGAAAGCTCGAAGATGCATAAGGCAAAGTCGCCTAAGATTTTGAATTTTGGCGTTTACATCTGCAGCACTTCTCGATACAAGCTAATACAATCAGGCGAGAAAGGAATTAGTGACGTGGGCGGCGACACTATGGTTGAATTACTCAAAAACGCTGGGCAAAACGTACTCTTTAAGAAAATAGTTGCCGATGACAAAGCGTTAATTGCCGATGCAGTACAGCAAGCGTTGGAAATGCCTGATTTGGATGTAATTATGTTTTCTGGAGGTACAGGCATTACACCAACCGATGTTACAATTGAGACGGTTTCGCCGTTTTTTGAGAAGACCATGCCGGGATTCGGCGAATTTTTTAGACGCATAAGCTTTGATCGAGTTGGTTCAGCCGCGGTTTTGTCCCGTGCAGTAGCTGGAGTAGCAAAAGGCAAGGCTTTGTTTTGTATGCCTGGCTCCCCTGACGCCGTGCGTGTCGCGGTAGAAATGCTTATTTTGCCCGAGGCGCCTCACATCGTTAAGCACGCACGGGAATAACGTATGAATTTAACAGACAACTGCGGCAGACCACTTCTTAACTTGCGGATTTCGATTACTCAGCGATGCAACAATCGCTGTTTGTACTGTCACAGGGAAGGCGAAGTGCAAAGGGCAAACGCTTCGGCTGAATTAATGTCTGTTGACGAAATCGTGCGCATAGCAACAATCGCCGTTAGCCTTGGCATTTCGAGGATAAAATTAACTGGCGGAGAACCGCTCATGCGAAAAGACCTTCCAGAAATTGTCGGAGGCATAGCTAAGGTGCCAGACTTGAGGGATTTGTCTTTAACCACCAACGGTCTTTTGCTGGATGGCGTGGCTAAGGAGTTACGCGAAAAAGGATTAAGACGCGTAAACATTAGTTTGCCCTCCTTGAACGAAGAAACTTACAGAAAATTAACAGGAGGAAACCTGCAAAAAGCGTTAGCAGGGGTCAAAGCGGCAATTGAAGTTGGATTCTGCCCGGTTAAGCTGAATATGGTTCTCTTAAGAGGGATGAACGTAGGCGATGTGCCAGAAATGATAGAGTACGCCAGTCAAACGGGCACCATACTGCAACTTATAGAGCTTGACTCTATCAATGTAACCGACACTTACTATTCAACATATTACAAGAACTTAGATGAGCAAGAAGAAATGTTACGCAAGAATGCGGTAACAATTGAGAAAAGACCCTTAATGCACAACCGCCTAATCTACCACCTGCCAAAGGCAACTGTCGAAGTAGTACACCCGATTGAGAATAGCGACTTCTGCATGCACTGTACACGTTTGCGCGTCACAAGCGACGGCAAACTAAAAACCTGCCTCATGAGAAACGACAACCTAATTGACATTCTAACCCCAATACGTAATGGTGCAAGCGACGAACAATTAAAACAGCTATTCGCAAAAGCTAACTTGCTAAGAGAGCCATACAATAAGAGTTAATGATTCTTGATACGAATCCTTTTTTCTGTTAAAAAGAGTGCTATTTAAGAAATATTTATCGAGACTACATATAATGGAGATATTCAATTGATCGAATTCCCATCGAAATTTGTAAATTGCTTTTTTAATCTCGACGATTGTCAGTTTCTTTTAGAAACTTCAGCTTGGTCACTGTTAATTCCTCGCCACATAATCTTGTAGCCGAGCGATGCCAAAACGTTAGATGGGTCATCTGCACCTTCTTCTTCGATGATTTTTGACGCTTCATTTAGGGGCATTTTTCCCGATTGACTGATGGCTTCTTTAATTCTTGTGTCGATTTGTAAAAGTATTTTATTGCTGATCAAAATATTAGCAATCGCAACGTAGCCGGAAGGTGGATTGCCCACCAAGAAAGCTCTTGCGGCTTCTGGTGAAACGCCAATTCTACACGCGAATTCCTTAAAAGAAACTACTGGTTCGGTAAATTTAATCTGCAAACCCTCAAGAAGATTAATCTCCTTTGATTTGACTTCTTCAAACTTGGTTCCCAAATATCGCAGAATCGGGGCAAGAGGAATTTTGTTGCGGTAATAAATTAAGTCAAGCTGTGGACGTTTTTCCAAAGCAGAGAGTTTTTCGCATGCCAACTCTTCATTGACCAGGAGGAGCATCTTTGCCTTCACTAACTTTAGCTTCTCTATTTTCCTCATTAAGTACTCTTCTGTCCAGAATCCCACGATTTCTAAATAGATTTTGAGGCCGGCTTTTTCAAGGGAGAAATCGGGAATAATTACATTTTTTCCAGCAGTTACAGGTTCAGGTTCTCTTTTTAATATCCAGCCAGAAGTCAATGCTTGAAATTGGGTGGCGAAATCCGATTCGATAGAGCTATCATAAGTCAAAGTCGGCAAACGTGTTTTCTTTAACAGTGAGCCATATTTTTTGCTTTCAATTTTGAAGTCGAAGATTTCGTTTGTAAACTTCCAAAGAACCTTTGCCTTGACTGTCCATTCGGGGTTAGCAACGATTATTGGCAACAGCTTGGCTATGCCCACTCCGTATCTTCGAGTTAGCTTAAACAGGCTGCCTGGGCCGTCTATTTTAACCCACAGATCATTATCTCTGTAGACTTCATAGATTAACCCAAATTTCTTTATCGCATGAAAAAGGTCTTGCCAGTTGCCTGATGCTGTGAAACTTAGTTCTGTGGCATCAAAAAGTAATGTCTGTGTCAAACCTAAATTATACTCGCCCAGTAACTCAGAGGTTGAAGGTGGGGTAAACTTTTCAAGAACCAATTCGCTATCTAAATCAGAGTAAAAATTCTCTTCAACATCCCCTATTGATAGAGCCATCTCGGAAGCTACGGTCGCTATTATTTTTCGTCTTTTTTCAGAAGTGAAAGGTACCCCAAAATTTTCTGTGACTTGAAATATTTTTCTGCGCAAATCAACTGGGTTAATTTTGCTTTGGCAGACAAATGTGCTTTTCCGATCAAGGAGTAATGACAAAGCTCTGACAAAGCGATATTCGTAGCCTTTGTCTTCAAGCTCAGCGACTAAGGCTTTTAGAACTTTCTTTTTTTCTCCAACATGTATCTTGTAAGCTTCGACAAGAAGGTTCGCGGCATCATCGTTACTACTGGAAGGTTTAGCGTAGCGGGGAAGAATCTCGCCCTTCCTCTTCCAAACTGAAAGCAAGTCGCTTGGAAACATTATGTTGCGTCTCCAGTTTTTTGGTGGCGTCTACGACTTGTTCCGACTTCCATGGTTTCTTTAGAGATTATCTCGATTAGCCGAGCTATTTTGCCTTCTTTCTTCCTGAGCAGTCGTCCGAGTCTTTGGACGTATTCTCTGTTGCTTCCCGTTCCTCCAAGAACTAAGCCTACTGATGCGTCAGGCACGTCTAAACCCTCGTCCAAAACCTGAGAAGTCACAACAACAGGGTATTTGCCGTTTCCGAAGTTTGATAGTATTTCTCGGCGTTCTTCTCTAGGAGTCTGATATGTAATCGCTGGGACTAGAAAAGCGCAAACTAATCGTATAAACCAAGTCGTTAAAGAGAGTGAAAATCAGGGTTTTCTCATTTTTGTAAGCCTCTAGCTTCTGGGCTAGCAGGTTTAGCTTAGCTTCTGAGTTAACGGCAACCTTAACCGCTCGGTTTCTTGCGAGTAATGCTTCGCGTGCTTTTGGGTCCCTTCCAGTGGTCATTATGAACTTTTGAAAGTCTGCAGCACCTCTCAAAGTGATTTTCCGCTGTCTGAGAAAGCTTCTAAAAATCCTCATCTGGGACTCGTAGATTTGCTGCTCTTTAGGTGTTAGTTCAACTAATATTTTTTCGTATGTGTATGGTGAAAGGTGCTCCCCTGAAAGTTCTTCAACGTCGACTGAATAGACTGGGTCGCCGACAAGTTGGGGAAGAAGAGAATGCCTCTGATCGCTTCTTTCATAAGTTGCAGTTAAGCCCATGCGGTAAGGGGCGATATACATCTCGGCTATCTGCATGTAGCCTACAGAGGCTAAATGATGCACCTCGTCGAACACTAATAACATAAATTTGTTGCCAAGCTGTTCCGCATGTATGTAAGCTGAATCATAAGTTGTAACCGTAACCATCCGAACAGTGCTTTCGCCCCCGCCAATAGCTCCGGTATCCAAGTTAAGGCAGTCTTTAATGCGTTTTCTCCATTGATCAATCAAATCCAATGTTGGAACAACAATCAACGTCTGTATTTTCAATCGTTCAATTGCTTTTAATGCGATGAAAGTCTTTCCAGCTGCAGTGGGCAATACCAGAACCCCTCTGTTGCGGGCTCTGTACCAATTGTCCAAAGCTTCGTTCTGGTAATCCCTGAGTGCAACATTGCTTTTAATTTGTTCGAGAGGAGGCAAATCAAGAGTATCATTTTCAAACTTAATTCTGCTCTCGGCCAAGTACTCCAAAATATCTCTGTAATGGTAAGCTTTAATTCTATAGCAGCCAACTCTTGGGTCCCATTTACCGTAAGGAGTTCCCACTTCGCCCTTCAAAAGCAGGGTGCCCCTGTCAAACCACAAACGTAGCATATCACTGCATCAATTTCAAACCAATTAAGTCTGTCTAATAAATAGTTCAATTCAAGACCATTTTTCAGCCCTTAAACGGCCTAAAGGGTCCTTGGTCTTAAACAACAGTTCTGCGACTTATAATTCAATTATTTTTGCTTCATGTTTAGCGGTGTCTAGCACTGCAATTGTGGATTTTCCCGTCAGATACCCACAGAGTTCTCCCGGGTTAATGGCTAAGGTTTTGTCTATGCACACGATGCTTTTGTTGTGTGAGTGTCCGTGGATGACGGCGTCAAAGTATCCGCTGTCTATTATGGAGTTGAGCAATTCGGTTTCTGTTCCATGCAACAGCGCGATTTTGTAGCCTTCCACTTCAAGAGATGCGAACTGTCCGTGGATTGTGCAGTTAGTGGTTTCGTTAAAGCGTTTTTTTAGGAGTTCGTGGTCTCCGTCGTTGTTGCCAAACACACCGATTAGTTTGCAATTAAGCACTTTGAATTTTGGGATAACAAAACCTGCAACGTAATCGCCCGCGTGAAGCACCAAGCCTACTTTTTGGTCGTTTAGATATTTTACGGCTCTTTCTATTAGGGGCAAATTGTCATGCGTATCAGACATCACGCCTATCAACATCTTTTTTCACCTTGGTGTTTTTCACGCTGGCTCACTAAAAGTTTTCTCTCTAGGACACAGCTTTTTGAAAAAATCACGAAACCATAATGTTAACTCTAAACAACCAACCAACGTCAGAGATAAAGAATCTAAAAGTAAACTGCACTAATGAATATAGTGAAAGACAACGTCAAACGCTAAGTCGAGAAGAAGCCATCTTGACGTCATGTCAGGCATAATAGAGATAGCTAAGGAAAGCGCTTTAAAGATCCAAATCATGTAAAAAGCAAACCTAGCTTTGCCCAACTAAGCGATTATGTTGCGTTTAGCTAAAGAACAATTCACTGAGTACAAGTACCTGCATCAGGGCAATAAAGAAGAGAAGATATTGCGTTCGGGTTATGAAAAACGGTTGCTACAGTCACGGCACAAGTTAAAGCTGAATCCGTGCACCGTTCCAAATTAGCTATTTTTTCTTTGGCACGAACGGGTTCTCTGGAAAATAAACAGCTTTCTGGGATATCTCTACGCTACAAGAACCAGGGTGAGCTTTGCAGTAGTCTTCACAGTCCTGAGCTATGCTCCTTTCTGAGTATCCAAGGCCACAAATATCACAGAGAAAAACTGTTCTATCTCCAACCTTCTTTTCTGTAACCAAAATTAGCACTCCCCTAAAAAATGATTAATTAAGGCGTATTTAAGAAGTTGGCTCTAATCATTGCAAGACTATCAGGCGCGTAATTCAATAACCTCGTTTTTAAAGGAAAGAAAGAGAATTTACGATTGAAACCTCCCAAGCCTTAAGGTTCAAATTCCACCCTGCACCAATATAAGCAAAACTTCAGGGGTGTTTGTCTTCAGCGATCTCTTCTATGGTTTGGATATATTTAATTCTCCCCGTTTATTCTTCTTCTTAATGTTTTTTGGAGGCGTTTGATTGATTAAGAAAAAGAGCGGAACAAAAGTTGCGATTGTTGGTGCTGGCTTTGTGGGTACAACATTTGCCTATTCATTGTTGATACGCAGTTTGGTTTCTGAGATTGTTTTGATTGATACAGATAGAGACAGAGCAGAAGGAGAGGCTATGGATTTGAGCTATGGGCTACCTTTCTTGGAGCCTGTGGATGTTCGAGCAGGTGACTACCAGGACTGTGAGGATTCAGATATAGTTGTTGTTACCGCTGGAGGCGCTAGAAAAAGCGGGCAGTCTCGTCTAGAATTGGCAAAAGAAAACTTCACCCTCATGAGAGAGGTAATCTCGAAAATCACTGAGTACAATAAAAAATGTATCCTGTTAATGGTTACAAACCCACTCGATGTCATGACATATATCAGCCTTGAAGCTTTCAGATTTCTCAAAAACAAAGGTGATTGGGAGCGGAACAGTCTTGGATACAGCTAGACTTCGGTATTCGCTTGGAGAATACTTAGGAGTTGATTCAAGAAACGTCCATTCTTACATAATTGGTGAACACGGAGACAGCGAAGTTCCAGTTTGGAGCCTTGCGAACGTTGCTGGAATCCGGCTGAAAGAGTACTGCCCTCTGTGCAATGTGCCGTACAAAAAAAGTGTTTTCGATGAACTTTTCGTAAAAGTGCGCGATGCCGGGAAAGAAATCATAAGACGCAAAGGCAGAACAAACTACAGCATCGGTTTGAGCTTAACAAAGATAGTTGAAAGCATAATCCGAAACGAGAATTCTATCTTAACCGTATCTTGTTACCTTGAAAACTATCACGGAATAGATGATGTGTGCCTAAGCGTACCAGCTGTGGTCAACAAAGATGGCGTGAAGAAAATAATCGATCTGCCGCTTAATGAAAAAGAAGAAGAAGCATTCCGAAAGTCTGCTGAGACAGTCAAGGAAATCAACCAATCCCTCGGTCTATAACTGGGCACCTTTTTTTTACGGTACTCATTTTTTCTCACCTCGGCCATAAATTACAAAGAAAATAAGAGTTTTTGCGAGTGAAATCTCCAGCAGGGCGTAGGATCAAATCCCCTCCAGCTCCAATGTCTGCGCACATAGAGTTTCAACTCTAACTTAGACAGCACATCAGGCAATGCATTTCTGAGACATTCATTTAGAGAATTCGAGGATTGGCCATCTACAGCAGACCGATTTATAGAATATTCTTAACCGAATTTCTCATGGTGAATATGATTACATTCGGCTTTCGATTTTCTGTAACTTGCA
Source organism: Candidatus Bathyarchaeota archaeon (assembly GCA_963811105.1). GTDB lineage: Archaea > Thermoproteota > Bathyarchaeia > Bathyarchaeales > Bathycorpusculaceae > Bathycorpusculum. The sequence goes on from CAWEPZ010000001.1 coordinate 79,104, forward strand.
GATCAAGTCAATGCGCGCTTTGTTTATTGTCTTCATGTGCCTCAGAATTCGTATAACTGACATCATCGATAGGACTACCAATCCTTTCTCCGACTGACGTGTTTATCTTCACAGGCAACATGCTCTAATGCAGGCTGTTAAATAAAAATAATCGCGCACGATGTGCCATAAAAGGATTAGACAAATGGTGAAAGGGAATAACATATGCCATATTTGTGTTCTCATTGTAACTAGTTTTTTAGGCTAAAATAAAAAAAGGAAATGCAGGTGAAATCTCTTGCAGGGCGTAGGATCAAATCCTCCCCTCCCGATGCCAAATATTTGCTAAGCTTGTGATTTTTATTTCTTAAACAACAACTTAATAACCCAAACCCACGGTGCCAGCAAAAAACTTTTCAAGGCCAAAGAAAGAGGCATGGATTTCCTTCAAAGACACATTGAATGGGTTCGCTCGCTAAAAAACTCCGCAATCCAAAGCAAGCCATAACAGGATCCTAAAAAAAACCGTTGAGCTTAAGATTCATGAATTAATAGATTTATGTGAGGAAATCAATCTTTTAAGAAAACCGGGAAATTGGTTTCTTAATTCTTGGTTTCGGTCAAGTATTTTTGATTATAAATCCTGAAGCACCAACGGAAGCTCACTTAAATTCTTAATAACTATGTCTGGGTGAACATTCTCAATATCTTTCTCAACACGCCTCTGAACATAAACTGATTTCATTCCAACCGCTTTGGCTCCTTCAACATCAGCATCCAAAGTATCCCCAACAAAAACCGTTTCAGAAGCGCCAACACCAAGCGCCTGAAGTGTTCTCTTGAAGATTTCTGGACTAGGCTTACGTTTGTTAATGGCTCCAGACACGACAACTGCATCAAGCAATGAGACTAACCCGTGAGCTTTAAGCAGTTTATCCACGCATTCGGGAATTGCAAAATTTGAGATTATTCCAAGCTTATATTTCCTATGTAATCCCCGTAGCAAAGCTTCCGCATCTTTGTCTAAATAAACAAATGTCATAAATTCGTTACAAAACTCTTCAGACGCCCCTGTTACTAATGAGCTGGAAATGCCGTAGTTGTAGCCTAAGCTTTTGAGCGTTTCAGAAACCCTAATGTTGAAGTGAGGTTCTTCAAGGTTAGCGTTCGCTTTAGCGTAAAGCTCGTCGCGACTCTTTACATAGGCTTCTTGAAATGTGTCAAAGGAGACGTCTACGCCGTTTTTATTTAGGAAATTGTACATTTTCATTAACGCGGGACTGTAAAGATCATGGTTTTTCCTAATCATCACAAGAGTATCGAACATATCAAATAAGACAGCTTTGATCGTCATCTCTGTATTTATCCCATCAGTAAGCTTTAGTAAAGCTTAAAATTCTTATCGCAACGTAAAAGGACTTTTTTGGTTTGATCGCTTCAACTTTTTGTGTATAACATAGTAAACTGATCCTGCAAGAAGGAAAACAACGCCAATTATCCATGCTTGTGTTGACGCGAAAAGAATAAACGCTAAAAGCATTATGCAAGTCGCCAGTCCCAGCAAAGGCAAAATCTTACTGAGTTTGCCAGCGCCTTTGAGTTTGAATGCAGCAATATTACATACGCAATAAGTAAACAGAAGAGCAAATGTGCTAACTGCTATAACACTTGTTAAATCCAAAAAGACTAAACCCGCCATCAAAACACCTGCCAACAAAATAGCATAGTACGGTGTGAAAAACCTGTGATGCACCCGGGCCAAGAAAGAGGGCAAATCATTTCCTCGAGCCATCGAATAAGCCATTCTTGAAACTCCCAAAATAGCTGTTAACAAAACACTTGCTGTAGCAACTAAACCGCCAACCGAAATAATTTGAACTGCAAGTGAATTACCCGAAACTCTCATAGCTGAATCCAAAGGTGAACCAGAAGCCGCTAACCCAGCGGGCTTCAACAATCCAATGGCTACTACCCCAACTAAAACGTAAACCACCATCGCAATAGCAAGAGACAAAACTAGAGCTTTGGGCACATTTCTCTTAGCATCCTTCACCTCCTCCGCAACAACCGCAACCCGTGCAAAGCCACCGTAAGCAAAGAAGATGAAAAAGGATCCGTAAAGCACGCCGCTAGTTAATGGATTAAATGGCAAGAAGTTACTCCCGTTAAAATGTAATGCGCCAAAAGCTACAAAGAACGCCAAAACTGTCAGCTTAATGGCGACTAAAATATTGTTGACTCTTGTTGATTCTTTAGCACCAATTAAATTCAAACCAGTAAAAGCAAGGCACAAACCAGCAGCTACTAAATTGGTTGGCAAACTTGGAAATGCTGCTGATAAATAATAGGCGAATCCTAGAGCAACTGCGGCTCCTGTGAAGGTGTTAGCCACCAGCCACATCCAGCCTGCCAAGAAACCTGAGAAAGGTGAGATCAGTTGGCGTCCATACTCGTAAACGCTTCCTTCAACGGGTTGCCATGCTGTTAGTTTTGCAAAACTTGTTGCTGTAATGAAAGCGATGATTCCTGCAATAATCATGGAAATGATAAGTCCGGAGCCTGCGTAACCTGCCAAGATACCGATGACAACGAATATGCCGCCGCCTATGATTGCGCCAACGCTGATGGCAACTGCGCTCCATAAACCGATTGAACACTTCAGCTTTCTTGGTTCTTGCGTTTCCACCTGTGACCACAGCTAAACGAAACATTCAAACAAATGACATATAAAACCTTACAAGCACCAAAACCCTATTTGTCCCAGAATTCTCTTGTGCGTAGATACTGAATCTTCGCCTTAAGCAAATCTAAATAAAACTGCTCCTCCTGCGGATGCATCCTGCCTAAAATCCGCGAAGCCGTTTCAGGGCCAACCCCTTTCACCTGCAATGCTCGAATTGCCTGTTTTACCATAGCTAAGCACTAAATCAGCTTTGCGTCTGGCGTTGCTTAGTTCTTTTAGTTCTTCAGGAGTTAGTTCCTTGTCTTCACGACGTTTCCTCAAATCTCCCTTCAACTTTTCTAAGTCTTGGCTTGGATAAAGGAGTGTGAGCAAACGTGAATTGCAGTTTTTGCATTGCGGTTCATCAGGCAGGTCTTTTATTCGCATCTGTGTTGTCCATGTTCCGCAGTTCATGCATAGCAGCTTTGCGCTTCGAACTTCAATTGAGTGTTTCATTCTGTCAATGTTGCTTAGGACTACATGTTCGGGCGCCATCAACTCTGCAGTGTCAGCGTACTGCATCAAAATGTGATATGCAAGAGGCGACGGCTTTTCATGCACAACTGCGCTTACATTTACTTTTCCATTTTTTATTTCTTGTATTATCTCTTTGACTTTTGGCAGATCCACTTTGTCCATCATGGCTTCTCGCAAAGTTTCATCATAAATCGGTGTGCCCTCGAAAGCCGCCTTGAGCTTTTCTCCCCGCTCAGACATAGCTAAAGTTTTTCCCCTCGGAATAGCTCCGAATCTTTCAGCAATAGCTTTCATCCTTGCCACGAATGGAAATTTGGAGTTAACATAATTCAAAAAAGCTTCATCAATTCGCTGGTCAGTTAAATCGAAGAGTTCTCTTGGCAAGCCTTCAGCTTCTTGTTTGGAAAGTTTGTGGGTGGTTTCTAGCAGGATACGGTATCCGTCTGTCCACCATCCGGTGATTGCCTCGCGTTCAGACAGAACTGAATCAAAGATTCCGCCTAGTGTTCGGTTAACAAGCTCGCCGAAACATGCGTGAACAACAACATATCGATCCAATGTTTCTATAACTATGCGGTTTTGCGTAGGCAACGGTGTTCCTGTTTTGAGGTGTTCGTCAATTTCCAGTGCAGCTTCCAGAAGTGTTGCTTTGTCAGTCTTCAATTCAACAGCCAATATCTCAGCTGCATCCTCAGGTTTCTTGCCCTCTTTAATCAATTTCCCGATTTTCTCTCGCATTTCCCCTGTCTGCTGCGCTAAACCAAAAGGCACCGGCAGGATTTCTCCATCCCACCCTGGAATTGCTGCTGACGGATCCTCCGCTGGAATAACATGTACTGTTCCTGTTTCTTCGTTTATTTGGACCATGCGCCAGACTTTTCCCCGCATGATAAAATGCAAACCTACCCGAGCGTGCAGTGTCATGAATTCGTCGCCTAAAGTGCCGATTTTTCTGTCAGTTAGAACATTGATTACTGGATAGCGTTTCTCATCAGGAATCATTGATAAGTTGCTGTAGTAATATTCGCGGGTTCTTCCTGTTTTCTCCAAGACTTTGCCTTCTTCTTCCAATCTAAGGTTGCGTAAGCTCTCTAAAAAACCAATTACATCCTCAAGCTGCTTCCTGCTCAAGGTGCTGTATGGGTAAGCTCGATTGATTATTTTAAAGAGTTCAGTTTGGCTTATGCTTTGTTTATCCATAAGGATGCCTGCAATTTGATGAGCCAAAACATCCAGCGCGTTTTTGTGCATAAGCACTGGTTCAAGCCTGATTTTGTTGGCGTTTTCTACAGCTGCTATGGATTCTAACGTGTCATCGGGGTAAGCAGTGAGGATGACTCCTTCTGAGAGCCGTTCAAGACTATGGCCGCTTCTACCGACCCGTTGGATTAAGCTGCTGACTTGCCTTGGCGACATGTATTGAATAACTAAATCTACATTGCCAATGTCAATGCCCAACTCTAATGTGCTTGTGCAGATAATTGCTTTGAGCGTTCCAGCCTTGAAAGCGTCCTCTACGCTAGTGCGTTCTTCCTTCGAAAGCGAACCATGATGCACGGATACATCATTTCGGTTTAGTTGGTCAAATCTGTGCCCGAGCAACTCAGCGATTGTTCGGCTGTTCACAAAAACCAGAGTAGATTTATGGTTGTCTATGAGCTCGATTAGTCGACGGATTCTAGCTGAGGCTTCAGGAGTTGTTTCCAGTTTAGCCGCAATTTCGTAGTCTTTTTCTGTTGGCGTTAAATATTCTACTCGGTAGCGGTAGTTCTTAGCCAAAACAGCTTGTACAATGTCGATTTCTCTGTGGGTTCCTGCAATAAACTTTGCCACTTCTTCAGGATTGCCTACAGTTGCTGATAAGCCAATTCTTTGAAACTCTTTACCTGTTACTTCAAAGACGCGTTCAAGCGCTATTGCCAACTGGGCACCACGTTTACTTTCAGCTAAATCATGAACCTCATCAATTATTACGCATTGCACATTACTTAGGTGACGGCGCATTTGGGACCCCGGAAGAATCGCCTGCAGTGTTTCAGGGGTAGTAACTAGCATTTGTGGAGGTTGACGCGCTTGTTTTCTGCGGATTTTCATTTCAGTATCGCCATGCCGCACTTCAACAGTAATGCCTAATTGTTCGCTCCAAAATGTTAACCGCTTGAACATGTCACGGTTCAACGCACGAAGCGGCGTGATATAAATTACTTGTATGCCGTTTTGCTCTTGATTTTTCTCTTCAACTAAACGGGAGAATACTGGGAGAAGCACAGCTTCTGTTTTCCCAGTGCCAGTTGGCGCAATCAAAAGAACATTCTTTCCCTCAAGAATTGGAGGAAACGCCAGAGTCTGAGGTAATGTTGGCTCAGAAAAGCCAAGCTCTGCCTAGTGCTTTTTGGACAGGTTTAGCGAGTAATTCGAAAACAGAAGTTGACTTGTCAATCTGCATTTTCTTTATTTAGATAGCTGCAAAAGGAGTGCTTTAACTCTTTAGAATAAAACCCACATAATTTTGCCTAATTGATATGACGTATTGCTCAGTTGTTTTCCCTTGAATAGGGAAAAAAGTTGACAAATAGTTGCAGCGTAATGACTCAAACAAGAAAATCTGATTAAGTGACTAAGTAGAATTTTGATTTAACGTTTGAAAGAAGAAATAAGAAGAGAAATTAGGTAATCGTTTTCGACTAGTCCGTACGCTCCTTTTTTTGCAGAGAACTCATCGAACTTTTTGACTCCATCAGGTTTTAGATTTGGCGATTTGATTGCGAAGGGCACTGGTTCTCTTGAGTGGGTTCCGATTTTTATAGGTGTGGGATGATCAGGCAGTATTGCAATTGCGTATGGCTCGCTTATGCCGTTAAGAATTCTGCCGAGTAGTCTTTTGTCTAGGTCTTCGATGGTTTTTACTTTTAATGTGTAGTCTTTGCAGTGTCCGGCTTCGTCGGGCGCTTCTACATGAACAAAAACCAAATCATTGCTTTGAAGAGCTTTCAAGGCGGCGTCTGCTTTGCCCTCATAGTTAGTGTCATACATTCCTGTGGCTCCGGGGACGTTGATGATTTCCATTCCGGCGTAAGTGCCGATTCCTTTCACCAAATCAACGGCAGATATGACTGCAGATTTCAATCCATACTTTTCTTTCAGAGTTGGCATGGATGGCTTTTTGCCTCCGCCCCAAGGCCAAATTAAGTTGCCTGGTCGTTTGCCCGCTTTTTCCCGTGCAATGTTTATAGGATGAGACTTCAGAATATTGCGGGAACCGTTAACTAAGTTTCTTAGTAATTGCGCGGTTTTTTCTGCTTCTGGCGTCCTCGCTTTTGGCAGTACCGCTGAAACACTTATTCCTGTAGCGTCATGTGGCGGAGTGCAAACGATAAGCTCGGGGTTTTGAAAGTTTCGCAGTATCAAAAAGTGTCTGTAATCAAGACCTGGGTAGAATTCAATTTCGCCTTTTTTTCCAAAAGCGTCATTTACAGCACCTATAAGTTTAGATGATTCCTGAGTTGTTATGTGTCCTGCAGAGTAATCAAGGATGAGTCCATCTTTCTCAGTTATCAAGTTACATCGGTATGCTGCGTCCTTTTCTGCAAGTTTTATGCCTCTAGAAGGCGCTTCGAGTGGGCCTCTGCCAGTGCAGTATATTCGCGGGTCGTAACCTAGAAGTGAGCATATAGCGGCGTCTGAACCTGGATTTAACTCGTCAGGAACCGTTTTGATGAGACCGCTTCTGCCTTGGGCTGCGATTGAATCCATGTTAGGTTTGTATGCTGCTTGAAGAGGAGTTTTGTTTCCCAATTCAGGAACTGGGTAATCAGCCATTCCGTCTCCAACAACGAGAATAAACTTCATTTAATTAACTCCGAGTTGTTTCTTAGTCAGATTATTGCTTTATTATCTGATGTTTGTTTTTCTTTGTTTTCAGAAGATATTGTGGTCATAAGTTTATTTGCTTACTGGTTAAACTGAAACTCAAATGTTTCTTGCTTTTACCTTTGTTTGTAGAAAGCTTTTCTGAATATTTTTATACAAAAGAGGATTTATGTTTTCAAGCAACTGTCAGTTTAGTTATGTATCTCTTTAAAACGATTTGTATGCAGAGAAACGGATACGATGCAATAGCCGTGTTGTTTTGTGAAAAGGTGCAGTTTGAGTGTCTTAATATTTTCATTTTGCATTTCTAAATTATAATAGGCGCTCGTTCGCTCAATTTCAATGAGGGAAGTGATGGTTAATTAAGCTTATTAGCTCGCTCCTCTCATAATTGTGGAAGGTTCGATGAAATGACCGCAGCTCCCTTTGCAAGCACGATTGTGGCAGTAGCTCTAATCCCTGTAGCGTTCTTTTTTGTTCATGCCTTCCTCAGTGGAAAGCGCAAGAACCGTTTTCATCCAGTTACTGGAATTCTAGCAGTTACTTGGGACTTAACGGTTTCAATAGGCTACATGATTTATCGAACATTTGGCGGATCAGCAAACGGGTCAACTCTTCAGCTAACCCCTCTTCTAAACGCTTACTTCATTATTGTCCACGTACCTATTGCGATTCTCGTAATGTCGTTGGAAATAGTTGTTTTTGCCCTTGGCTTATGGCAGCTAAAAAAGAGAACCGCAAACCGATGGCACGGGAAAATAGCAAAAGCCCTGTTCTTCATTTGGTGGTTCGCTTTTCTGTCGGGAGAAATACTCTACATCTTGCTCTATATGATTTGAGATGTTGAAAACAAGAGTTAATTAAAAAAATGAATAAACAAGAAGGGGCATCTTAACTAAAAGAATTCTTAACTAAATGTAATTTAACTTCTAATTCATTCATTTTAATAGAGCCAAACCCAAATGATAACCTGTCAAAAGGACATAAAATACGCATATAGCTTCTATGAATAATTCTTACAGAGAACAAGTGAAAACAATTACTTAAAAAACATGACTTAGCGGTAATAGAAGAACAAAATCAAATTATAAACTATAAACCTAAACCAACCCAAATTGACATCATTTAAATACTTTATTTTAGCTCTCAACTAATCCAAGTGGTCTTTGAGCATTTTGAAATGCTGTGAAGTCGCAACAAAAGCAAACTGACTCGACAATAGACTCTGATAAGACCACATGAAACATTAAACAGTAAAATCCCTATGAAATAGGCGAAATAATTATAGAAGGAAAAAACGAATGGAAAACTCTGATACAGAACGCGAGTCTGCCCTGTAAAAATCGTCTTATAGACGCATCATGTGGCTTAAAATATGAATTATCAAGATGAGGTAGAATGCTGTCGTCATGCTGATATGTATAAATCTTATCTGCCTTCTTGAACTCTGCATTATGTTGAACCTTTGAAGAAGACCCGTCACTACAAGCGTCAGCACGGCAACAAATAATGCAAATCCCGTTCCAATGAAGGACACACTTGTTATCCAATACGTGAAGTGAACAGAAATAAACATGAAGGCAATCAGATTTCCAAAAACGTGTATTCTTACCCATGCTTTGAGTCTCATGGGACGACGACGGTTCAGAACATAAAATGCAGGTGTAACAAACGCGATCCATAAGCCCCCTATCAAGACCAGCAAATGAGTAAATTGTAAAGGACCTACAAAAAAACCGAACAAAGACTTGTCAAGAATTGTAAATGCCAAAAGACATATCGTGAAAAGAATTATAAATAGAGCGCCCAATAGATCAGGGTCTCTTAAATTAACCATATCTTTAATCACTTTGCTTTTAATACATTAAAAACTCTAAGACATATACGTCATCGTTATATTTTAACATAGCAAGAATTATTTAACACTGAAGACACGACAGTACACCATAATTATTGAAGGACAGAACAAATAGAAAACTCTAATTGAGAAAGTAAGCAAAAACCGTAATTTCTTTTTTTGTGGAATTCCGTCTTTAACTGTTACACGTCAATAAATAAGTCGTTGCCGTCCACTTTCACTTCATAGACTGGTAAACCTTGAGTATTTCCAGAGATTGCTTTCCTCGTTATTACGTCGAAGCATGAAAAATGACGAGAGCAGGCAACAATTGTGTTATTCAGAGTGCCCTTGAAGAGCATAGCATTCATATTGGGGCATCAATCGCCGATGACATAGAACTTGCCTTCAACGTTAGCAATCAGTATCTTTTTTCCATCAACTTCCACATAAATCATCTTGCCTACGGGAATATCGCTTGTTTTGGCGGCTTTCACAAAAGTCGCAGTTTGTCCTGTGCTTCAATTACTGCAGAAAAATCTACTTGTTTCGAAATATTTTCAGTTGTCACGCTCGAACACCACCTAAGCAGCAAGATTAAGCTAGATAAACTAAATTTATGAATTATCAGTTCACAATAATTTTGGCGTTAGATGTACGTGGCAAGTTATCCACCGAAAAGTAACAGCCCTTTTTGAGCAACTGCATTATCACGCGATTCTTAACAGAAATACTTATCGCCTATGACGTTAACAGAACCCAAGAGAAATTGCCGAAGCCCAAATGTGGCTAAAGAGCCTTTCTTCTCTTCGTTAACTAATATGGAAAAAGCAAAGAACCTCTCTATTGCAGCGAACTATTCGCGGATAATTCGCATTTACGCCTTAATGTATTTAGAACAAAAAAAAGAAGAAAGATAGTTGGTTTTTTTATGCGATTATTTTTGTCTGCCGAATTTGAGCATAACAACTGTGGCTGCAATGATTGTTATGATTATTGCAACTGCTGCTATCGCTATGTAGGTCATCAATGATGCTTCTGTTGCCACCGCACTTACAGTTGTTGTAGTCGTTGATGTTGGCGCTGCGGCTCCTGAGCCGACTGTCAAACCGGTTGTTGCGACCGAGCTACCGTAGGATGGTGTTCCTGCGAAAATAGCTGTAATTTTGTAAACGCCTGCTGTTGGGGGTGTCCATGCGTATTGGAAGGTGCCGGTTATGTCGCTTGTTGCTGTGCCTATGTTAACGCTGTTTCCGTTCGAGTCTGTGGCTACCAAGTTAACTGGGACTCCAGTTACTGTGACATTAGTTGGGATTGGAATTTGCATGTAAATGTATTCCATGTATGCGCTCATTGATTGATCAGATATACATGCAAGTTTTGGCTCTGCTTCTGAAGCTGTGCCTACTGGTGAAGTGGTGGATGGAAGTGTGCCTGGCGATTGATCCATTACGGTTCCTTGGATTAATACGCTTGTTCCGGCTGTTACTTCAGTTTGTGGTGCTGTTACGGTTGTTTCGCTTTTGCTTGGGCCGAAAACGTACATAAATCCGTCGTATCCGCTGCCAGCTGTTAGATAGCCGTCTGCAAATGCGCCTGGGGTCATGTATCCGGTGATGTTCCACATGTTTGTGCCAGTGGTAGCGTTAAGAGCGTACATTTTCCAGCCTCTGGTCATGGGCTGTGAGGGGGTGTGTTCGTTACTGAACACGAAAATTTTTCCGTCGCCGACGCTAACGCCTCCTGATCCGAAGAATGAGTATTGGTTGATGCCGTCAGTTGTGTACGGTGTTTCGAATGCGTAGGGTGTTGGTGATATGAAGTGCCAAGCTATTTTTCCCGTTGACCAGTTTATCGCGTAAACTCCGTCGTAGGTCTGTGTGTATATTAAGCCGTAACCAGATTCCGCAGAGTATGACCAGAAACATCCCCATGGATCTCCAGTTTGCTCGCTTACCCAAGCTTGTTTGCCCGTTCTAAGGTCCCATGCTGCCCATTGTCTTTGTGTTTGTGTTGATGCTGCATACATTCCGTTGTCAGCCATGCCATCTTCAAAGTATGTGAGACTTGAAGTTACGTTCCAAAGCAGTTTTCCTGTTGTTAAGTCGACGCCCTGAAGGAATCTTGAAATTTGTGTGCCTGCGGTTGAAACTGTGCCTGTTGTAACTGCTATGCCAGTGTTGAAATCGGCAGTGCCCAAGCTGGCAAATGGATAGCTTACGTTGCTAATTATTCTGGTGGTAAAGTCTGTGCTGCTTCCGGTTAGGTTCCAGATAACCAGGCGATATGGATCAGTAGTTACGCCTGTGGTTTGTACGCTGTAGACTTTCTCGTTTCCCCACACTGTGCCCGTAAAAGGAATTGTTATGTTTGTGCTGGCTGCGCCTGTGAATGGATTGTACTTCACTAGTCTGGTTGCGCTGATGTAAACTAGCGATGGTGCTGATCTCCAGTCGGATTCTGCTCCTACTACTTCTGGAGTGGCTGCTTCCCACATGATTCTAGTTGGTATCATCGTTATGCCTGTTTGTTCCCAGTAGATTTGGCCTGTTCGCAAGTCGTAGCATTGCCAAACGCTCGTAGGTAACATTACTTCTGAGCCGTTTACTAATTGCATCATTGATTTTGTTATTGTTTGGTAGCATCTGCCCATGAAGATTATGCTTGGGAAGTTTGTGTCCATACCGAATCCTCCTCCGCTGTAGATTGATGTTTGAACGCCTCCGCCTCCTCTTTCTGCTACGTCGCCGCCTACAATGCCGCCTAGTTCACCTGCGCGTCTCCAAATAACGTGCGCTGTGTTTGGTGCTGTAACGTATGGTCCTTGGAATCTGTAGTTGTTGGCGTATCCCCATGGATAGCTTCCTGCGATCTGCCACCATTCTCGGAAGTTGACTGAAATTGGTCGTGCCCAATAGCTTGTTGGGAGTGGTGCTGGTGGCCATGAGGCAACTAGATCAGTTTGTACTTCAAAGTTTATTGTTTTGCTTGTCGAGGTTTGATAGTAGGTTGATGTTAGGTTTGTTCCTCCGGTTGCTGGGGCTCCTGCGAGCCTTGTTCCGTTGGGGTATGCGACTAGTACTCCGCCTAGGTAGAATCCTGCTGGGAGGTATTGTCCTGGGAAGGTGAAAACTGCAGACCAATTGCCAATCTGGTCAGGTTCATAGGTGAACCATGCTGTTGAGTCGGCTGGGTATGAGTTTAGAGGTCCAATTTTTTCGGTGGTTTTATCTGGTTTTGTTAAGGTTACGGTGTAGTCTTTGAGTGATCTGACTGCGTTGGGTGGGGGCTGAATCCACATGTTGACTAGTATTGGTTGAGTTAAGCCTACTATAGAGGGACTAACACTTAGATAGGATGTTGTAGCAACTGTTCCGTCTGGTATGATTCCGCTGGCTAAAGGTCCCGTTGTGCCAGAAACAACTATTCCTTGAGGGTTGCCGGCCGTTATTCCTGCTGCTTTAGTTGGTGAAGTAAATGTTGCGGTTGAAGCCATTAAAAATATCAAAAGGGATATTACTGCAATGTTTGCTTTTTTTCTTGAAATATTCAATTTTATCTCTCCGTATTTGATTTTGAGCAAGAATTCTATTGCTCACGGAGCTATTTCCTTTAAAATTGCTTATAAGTTTTGAGTAGAATTTCCTTTTGCTTTAAGTAAAAAAAAAACTATTGGCGATTTGATTGGACAACGAGGCAGAAACGTCTGCTCCTTTGGCGCCTTGGGCCGAGTCTGAATAATAAGCGTAAAAACTTGTGTAACAATTTCGGATTATTCTCTGTTTTAATGAAGTTTCGTTTTGTTGTTAGATTGGTTGATATTGTGTGTTTATAGAATTTCTCACTAATTAGCTTTGCCGCATTCTGAGCAAAAAGCGCCTTGTTCAACTTTTGTTCCACAGTATTTGCAGTTTATAGGTAACCTAGCTATTAGGTGGTCAATTTTTAACATAGTTTGATTGTAGCTTGCTATCAATGATTGCCGTTCATTTTGCATTCTAGCTTGAAGTTGCTCAAGGTTTTTTGCAAAAGCAGTCGTTGTTATTTGTCTTTCAACTTGGAGGCTGGAAACTAGCTTTAATGAATTAGCTTTCACGATTCCAAACATTACTATTGCTTGTCCAATTGACTGGATTACGGCACCAAATATCAACGCGCTTTGATTGTTGGGAACAATTTGTGATACTAATCCGAAAAGTCTACTTTCTTGTAAGATTATAAGTAAGCCAACAACAAAAAAGGCTAACCCAAGTATTATATAACCCCGAGGAGGAAAAACTATTTTCTTCATAAGACAATTCTCCATGCAGTAAAGATTACTCTGATTGAATTAGTAATTAACAAGGGCTAGTACGCTTAAAAGACGTTGTGACTGTAATTAAGCAACCACAAACCCGCCGTTTATCATTGAGTCTCACACTTAGGATTCTAAAAACTTGTGACGTTCCTACCGCTTAGAAAACTGCGCAATTAAAGTTGTTCTTCTATTTAAGCGCTTTAAGTAAGGAATGGTTAAGCGAATTTGGTGATGCTGCATAATATTATTTTGGGCGTTTCACGTTTTCCAACTTCTGTAATTAACAAGTTGACAACCGATTGTGACTGACAGAACACAACAACAAAGCTATTTATTAAAACACGGGGTAAGAAATAAGCTAAATAAACAATTCAAGGAGTATTTGTTAGAAATGCTTGAAGGATGGGAATGGATTATCATCGGTGTTGTTGCTATCGTCATTATTATGTGGGGTCCTGCTAAGATTCCCGAGTTTGCTAAATCTTTAGGTAGGGCTAAAGGTGAATTTAGTAAGGCGCAGAAAGAGTTTACTGATGCTGCAACTGGTGCTGCTATGACTAACACTGCAGTTGTTGTTGAAAAGCGGCCTGCTTCTGCAATAAAGACTAAGGATGAGATGTTGCTTGAGACTGCTCAGCGGCTTGGAATACCTACCGAAGGCAAAACTAGAGAGCAAATATCCGAAGAAATATCCGTCAAAGTAAAATTGCTAGGCGCGGAACAATAAGTCTTCTTTCGCTTTATTTTTTTCGAAGCGGAACGAGTCTAAGTATAGGATCATTTGTTTTTGTTTCATTAAACCGCAACCTAATTTGCTTTATGAATTGATAGAGCTCGGAAAAGAAGAAAAGAAGGACAAAGCATCGGAACAAAGGTTTGATGCATCTTTATTTTTCAAATCTGATTGTAGGTTTGCAACTTTCCCGGTTGATCACGGCGCAGTATTTTAATTTGGATGTAACCGATCGATGAAGTAGATGAGCTCAATGCTTAAATTGCATAAAGATGCCGTAGAAGGTTTTATTACATGCAGACTCAAGACTTTGGTGGCAAGAAATTACGTGGAATCTAAAGTAAATTCGAGGTTAACAGAAAACTATTGAGAGTTGAAAATATGTTGCTTTTGACAAAGAGAACCCAAACCTGCATAGTTATTCTTATTGTTACGCTTATACTTGCCATAACCATTCCAGAAATATCCCTTGTAGCATCAACATCTCCCGCTGACAGCTGGACAGCAAGCACATGGTTCCACCTTTACTCACCTGCGGGAAAAACCCCAGAAGGCGCAACCCTCGCAACCCTCAGTCCAACAGGTTTAACCCCGACCCAGATTCGGAAAGCCTACAATCTACCTGCGCAGGGTGGCAACGGAACAATTGCCCTAATCGATGCCTACGATTGCCCAACAGTTCAAAATGACTTTATCACATTTAGCAACCAATTCGGGTTACCCACAACAAACTTTCAAGAACACAAAATGACTCCAAACATTGCAGCTGATGCTGGTTGGGCAGTTGAGATATCGCTTGACGTGCAGTGGGCTCACGCTATAGCTCCAAACGCAACAATACTCCTGGTAGAGGCCAAGAGTAGCTCATTGGCTGATCTTCTTGCGGCAGTTAGTTACGCCACAAATCGTGCTGATGTGGTTGCAGTATCTATGAGTTGGGGTGGGTCTGAGTTTATAGGTGAAAGCACTTTGAATTCCTATTTTACCAGCAATCATGGCGTTGTCTTCTTTTCCTCTTCAGGAGACAGCGGATCTGGTGTAATCTGGCCTTCCTCTTCCTCGAATGTAGTTGCAGTTGGCGGGACATCCTTAAAGCTTAACCCTGATGGAACAGTTTCTTCAGAAACGGCTTGGAGCGGCAGCGGCGGCGGCATAAGTGTTTATGAATCAGAACCTCAATATCAAATAACCTATAACATCTCAGGAGTTAATGGCAAACGTGGCATTCCTGATGTTTCTTACGATGCAGATCCAGCATCAGGCTTCCCGGTATATGACACAACTGCTTACGGTGGGCAAACCGGGTGGTTCCAAGTTGGCGGAACAAGCGCAAGCGCTCCTCAATGGGCAGCTATACATTCTCTTGGGCTTTCGGTTTCAAGCAACAACTTGTACCAGAATGCAAAATGGAACAGCGCAACATACTTCAGAGATATCACTTCGGGATCAAACGGCGTATACTTAGCAGCTCCAGGGTACGACCTAGTGACTGGCTTAGGCAGCCCCATAACCTGGAACTTTACAGCCGGAATCGGCTCTGACTTTTCTATTTCATCATCCCCCTCTACAATATCAGTGCGGAATGGATCTTTGGGTAATTCCAACATCACAGTCAAATCTGTTAACGGCTTCGCTGGCAAAGTTTCTCTTTCAGCGTACCCACCTCCTGGTTGGACTGCATCATTCAACTCCTCTTCGGTTGTTGTTCCTTTAGGTGGTTCAAATAAATCTGTGCTTTCCGTGACTACCTCCCCTGGGGCTAAAGCGGGAACATATAATGTCACCATAGTAGGGTCTTACGGCTCACTAAATCACAATGCCTCATTAGCAGTAAACATTACGACTGGAACGACTTCAATCACGGGTTTCATTGTTCAGAGTGGAGGTAGTGGTTACACTACTCCTGCTGTAATCATTACGGGGGGAGGCGGATCAGGCGCTATGGCTACTGCAAGAGTCTCAAATGGCGTAGTCCTTGGCATAGTGCTTACGAAATCGGGCACCGGTTATACTTCAACTCCTACCGTTAGCATCAGAGATCCTAGTCCAAGAGCCAAAGGCGCTGCTGCCATGGCATTACTCTCCTCAACTTGAGGAAATAACCTAATTATCTAAATTGGTTAGCACTCGCAAATAACAGTGGACTAACAATTGCATCTAAAAGAAGTCTGAAGAAGCACAAACCAGGCGTTAAGACTAATATGAAGTGAATGATTATTTTAGGGCATGGGTAAGCAACATTTTAGCATGGGTTAAAGTAATGCCTCTATTTGAATTGGCTTATTCTGAGCATTTTATTATTCAACTTCCAAAAAACACGATTTGTTACTGACTTGCGCCCCTTTGATTACCTTTCTTGCATGAGATGCCTTGCTTGGTTGTGGGTGTCACTTGACAGTCACATATTTTAAAATACTTACAGTCAGGAAAATTACGTTGAGGAAATTTTTCATGTCAAGCGCTCCC
Organism: Candidatus Bathyarchaeota archaeon; assembly: GCA_963811105.1. Classification (GTDB taxonomy): domain Archaea; phylum Thermoproteota; class Bathyarchaeia; order Bathyarchaeales; family Bathycorpusculaceae; genus Bathycorpusculum. Next base: position 95,485 of record CAWEPZ010000001.1, read on the forward strand.
GATTCAGAGAAAAATGTAGAGGATATCTCCAAAAGGCGTTTCTTTAAATCAAGCACTGCTATTGCAGGTGCTCCAATTAAAGCATTGACAAAAGAAACCAATAGAAAACGTGTATTGGGACGACACAATTCTCCTGCAAGTAGATCAATGTCCCGCCGTACCTTCGTCAAAGTTGCAGCGGGAGGCGCAGCTATTGTTGGTCTAGCGTTTGCAGTATCCAAGTCACTTCCAGAAGTAAAAGCTGTTCCTGGTTCGTCCACTGATTTGAAGTACACGGGCAAGGTAACACAAGCTGACAGACTAAAGGCAGCGGCAAATCGACCAAAAGCCACAGTTATCGCGCCTACAGTTTCTCCGTCCCCTGGCGGTACACCTGACTATTTTGGCACCACACCTAACTACGCCAACAGCCCAATGCCTACTGTTACTGGCACTCTTGGGACTGGTATTACTCTTAACGGTTTTTCTGTTACGAATAGTGGGTCGGGGTATACGACTCCTGCTGTTGTTCTCTCCGGTGGGGGTGGTACTGGTGCTGCTGCGACTGCGCGGGTTTCTCAGGGTCGTGTTATTGCTTTGGTGCTTACTAATGCGGGTACCGGTTATACTTCGGCTCCATCTGTAGCGTTAAGGGATCCTAGTCCAAGAGCTAAAGGAGCCGTCGCAACTGCAACCTTCATCAGCAATGGCGGGTCATTTGTAATTACTGGTGGGATCCGTAAATTCGTTGATTCCTTGCCTGGTCTTGGAGCCAGTGGAATGAACAACCTTGGGCAGTTCATCCCAGTTGCTGTTCCAGATATAACAACGTTTCCTGGATCTGACTTTTACAGAATTGAGTTGAGGCAATATACTGAGAAAATGCATTCAGATCTGCCTCCGACCACTTTACGTGGGTACGTGCAGGTTGATGCGGCTGGTAATCCGATTGCTGCTATTCATTATCTTGGACCAGTAATTGTTGCCACCAGAGACCGTCCCGTTCGTGTAAAGTTTACTAACAGACTTCCTACAGCTGCTGGAGGCAATTTGTTCATACCAGTCGATACAACGTATATGGGTGCTGGAGCAGGCCCTGCTGGAGGCAGCTTTACGCAGAACCGTGCGGCCATGCACCTTCACGGCGGTAACACGATCTGGATTAGCGATGGAACCCCTCATCAATGGACTGTTCCTGTAGGTGAAACCACTGCATATCCAAAAGGTGTATCAGTTAGGTACGTACCAGACATGGATAGTGGAAACGAACCACAGGGAACATTAACATTCTTCTACAGCAACCAGCAAAGCGCACGACTGATGTTCTACCACGACCACGCTTACGGCATAACACGACTCAACGTTTACGCCGGAGAAGCCGCAGGATATCTATTAACCGACACCACCGAAACAGCTCTCATATCTAACGGCATTCTCCCAGATCTGGGAATTCCGCTAATAATTCAAGACAAGACTTTTGTTGACGCCACAACGATAGCTGCTCAAGACCCAACTTGGAACTGGGGAACAACACCGCCAACTCCACAAACAGGCGACTTATGGTGGCCTCACGTTTACATGCCAAACCAGAATCCATCGCCAACGGCATCAGGGGCGAATCCATGTGGCAGATGGGATTATGGCCCATGGTTCTTCCCACCCTGGACAGTACAATTTGGAACATTAAGCAACCCCTATTATAATCCGTCAGCTGCACCATGGGAACCAACAGTTATCCCAGGAACTCCCAATCCATCAGGCGTGCCCGAATCCTTCATGGACACACCCCTTGTCAACGGAAATGCCTACCCCTTCTTAACAGTTTCACCGAGACTCTACAGGTTCCGTATCCTGAATGCCTGTAACGACCGATTCCTTAACCTGCAAATCTATCAAGCAACAAGCATCATTGACACAATCACAATCACTGGCGGTGGAAGTGGATACGCGTCAGCGCCATCTGTAACGATCACAGGCGGCGGAGGAACTGGTGCACTTGCTACAGCAACTATCACAGGTGGAGCTGTAACAGCAATTAATCTCTTGAGCGTAGGTAGCGGCTACTCAACAGCACCAACTGTAACCATTTCGCCACCAACCGGTTTAGGTGGCACAACTTCCACAGCATCAGCTACAGTTTACACGGGACTAACAGAAGTCGGCATGCTTCCTGCGAATCCAGGCACATGGCCAGCGGATTATCCAACAGCAGACGGTCGAGCAGGCGGTTTCCCAGACCCCGCCCTCAGAGGACCAGCAATAATACAAATTGGTACTGAAGGAGGATTCCTACCCGCACCGGCACTGATAACCAATAGACCCATAGGGTATGATTACAATCGAAGAAGCATAACAGTATTGAATGTCTTAGAAAAAGCTTGTAATTTAGGACCAGCGGAAAGAGCTGACGTACTTATCGATTTCACCAATTTTGCAGGCAAAACTCTTATTCTGTATAACGACGCACCGGCACCGGTGCCTGCATTTGACCCACGGGTTGATTATTTCACTGGTGATGGTGATCAGACATCAACAGGTGGCGCTTCAAACACGATTCCTGGATATGGTCCCAATACTCGAACGATAATGCAAATTCGTGTAGCTGCAGGAGGATCCTCGACTGCCCCACCGAACGATTACAGCCCAGCGAAACTAGCCGCGCTCACAACAGCCTTAGCTAATGCATTCCGCACCACTCAAGATACCATCATCGTTCCAGAATCCGCGTACAACGCAGCCTACGGAGGAACCTTCCCAGATAACTATGTATTGATCCAAGATACAACTCACGCTTTCATCCCAATGGGTCAGACAACCCCACTGACGATGCCTTTGCTTCCCAAAGGTATCCAAGAGCTTTTCACCAACGACTACGGACGAATGAACGCATTACTTTCCTATGAAATACCTAACACCAACGGCACAATCCAGACAACTATAATTCAGGCCTACATTGACCCGCCAAACGAAATTATGGCGCCATCACTTGCCTCAACTCCAATAGGATCAACAAACGATGGAACACAAATCTGGAAGTTCACCCACAACGGAGTAGACACCCATGCCATACACTTCCACCTATTCAATATTCAACTAATAAACCGCGTCGGCTGGGATGGAGCAGTAAAACCGCCAAACAATAACGAACTTGGCTGGAAAGATACAATTCAAATGAATCCACTGGAAGATGCGATAGTCGCACTAAGACCAATAATTGCTACAAATCATCCGTTCAAAGTTCCAAACAGCATTCGACTGCTTGATCCAACTCAACCACAAGGAGGAATCATGAATTTCACTAACATCAATCCACTGGGCAATCCTGTTACAGTAACTAATGAAATGACAAACTTCGGTTGGGAATACGTTGACCATTGCCACTTACTTGGTCATGAAGAAAACGACATGATGCGACCCATGTGTTGTGCAGTCCCACCAGAAGCTCCCACCAGTCTATCGGTTACAGGAACTGTAGGAGGCATCGGACTAAGCTGGATAAACAACGCATTAAACACAACCAGCCTAACAATACAAAGATCAACAACATCAGCATTCACCACTTTCGTAACATTTACACCCCCATTAGCGACAGCCACGACCTTCACTGACACAACCGCAGTCGTTGGAACACCATACTATTACAGAGTAATAGCCGTAAACACAGTTGGCATAATCATGGCAACAGGAATCCCGGTAACAGGATACCCATCAATGACCGCAAACTCCAACCCATCAAACACCGTAAACACAACAAGAACCGCGTAAACACCCGCGCCAAAATCCCCCTCTATCTTTCTTCTTTCTTAACAAATAAAATTTGAAAAATTATACCTCAAACCGAATTGGCTAATAGTATTATAATTAATTGGAGATTTGAATATGACCGGAAAATTTTTTACTTGGCCAAAACTCCTGATAATTCTTGTAGCAATAATAATTGTTATTGTGGGCGTAGTGTGGTTTTCTTCTCTAAACGCGCCTTCATCATCCACTTCTCCGACTCCAACTCCCATAGTTCCTTCAAGCTCGCCAACTCAAACTGCTACTTCAACACCTAAACCAAGTCCAACCCCTATCAGTTCCTCAACGCCGATTTCATCAACTCCTACACCGGCGCCCCAAACTTCCGCTACGCCAACTCCAACCTTAACCCCAACTTTAACACCTACATCAACTCCTACTCCAACTCCAACAACCACTCCTTCGCCAACCCCAACACCAACTCCACAACCCACAACCGTTGTCTTCAACTTCGACAATGCAACCCCAACACTTTCCCCAGGTCGAGGCACACCCATCGATCAAACAGCAACTGGTGTCACAGCACATTTCAGCTCACCATCTGACATACCATCGAAACCAGCTTTTTCAGTCCAAAACCTCAACTCATTAGCAGCGATATCAACCGTAATAAATTCCCCAAATTTTTCAGGCCTCTTCCTTTGGCCCAGCACAATCAACAGAGACCGCCTAGACATCAGTTTTAGCAGCAACGTAACACGCATTAGCTTCACATTCAAGACCGCGGAATTACATGATCCAGGTCCAGGCGGAACCGGCAGCCCCATCAGGTTGACGGCATACTTGAACTCCGCCTCCAATCCAGTCGGGTCTCCGTTGACAGTTAATGGCGTCGAAACACCGTTCGATACTTACCCCGAAGGCACATTAACCTTCAACTCAGGCGGACAACCATTCAACACGGTTGAGATAGATCTGCCTTACATCTCTGCTGAAGGAGCAACAGGTTTCATAATCGACAACGTAACCATCATTACAACCTAACCTTGGCTAAGCACAAATAAATTATAGCGCACTTTTTGTTGTGATTTCTATCAGCATTTATTTGAAATAGATAACCTTGTTGTTTGCCAATAACTAAAGTAATGGAAGTTCGGGTTCCAAGATTTGAAGCTGAGCGCGGGTAACTTTTCCACTCTGGCGGGTTCAAAAACATGCCCTGCTTTCTTAAAGAAGTATGGGTGTTGCGGGTGATGTCTGCTCAGGTGACGGAGTTCGAGTCCCTCCCCATCACTACTACGGCAAATTATGCCGAGGGTTTACACCGCTGATGTTTCTGTTATTTTCTTTTGCGGAAAAGTCCGTTACCGTGGAAGTCGCAAACGAAATCAAATCCTGCGTTGATTAATGTAATTGCTTCGCCCTCTGTTTTTGTTGTTTTGTAGATGTATTTCGATTTCCTCTTTGAAGAGTTCCTCTGGAAGTTGCACGTAGATTAGGGTGTTTTCGATGCCTTTGTGGCCAAGATTTGTTTAACGTGTAGGATGTCTTTTGTTCGGTTGCTCACCGACGATTAGATGGGAAAGAATAAATGATGATTACAAGAAAAGTGGTCAGACTGACGAACAATTTGTGGGAGAAGATAAGCGAGTTAAATTTGAGGAATAGACTGAACATGGATAACAAGTAGAACTCTGATGATTATAGGTCTACATAAAAAATATTTACTAATCATTCATTAGAAAGGTTACTTAAGAATTAAGTCAAGTTACTGTCCTGCCACAGTCACACACTTTAATATAGAAGTCGAACCCTCATTTTCTTGAGGCTCAATTATGTCATCAACTCAACTTGTTAGCGGTCTGGGTGCCGCAATCGGTTCAGATTTTATTCAATCAAAAAACAAACTCGTTTTTGTGGAATATGCAACCGGCAAAATCTCCAGTCTTGACCTTTTCCCAAGTTTTAACATTGTTTCCCAAGGAACCACAACTTTGAAAGGAACTTTCTTATTTGATTTTGACAATGGAGTTCAAGGTGGAATCAGCCCTAACGCCGATGTTTGGTGGGATCAACAAACTCCAATCCTGCGCCAAATGGTACCTCAAAATAACGCGCGGATATTAAACCTCGGAATGGTAAATTTCAATACTATCACAGCCGCAAACCTTCAGAACCTACCATATTCAATCACTCCAATTGTAGGTAATAACGACTCAAGCAACAAACTTGTAAACGGTGATGTCTTTGCGGTGAAGACCACCAATGGCAACTACGCAAAAGTAAAGGTTGTTGCTTACGGCTACGATTTAGTGATTGAGTGGGCAACATACCAAATCAACCAAGGATACAGTGTTCTTGGAACTGGGTACACTACACCTGAAGATATTAAACTGAGCGCTGACGGAATCCACGCCTACATAACTGAACGAACCGGAAACTTGCTTCGAGTTGCTCTAACCAATGCCAACCGTTCAGCAGCCATTTTAGTAGCCTCAGGCATGACAGCGCCACAAGAGATTGCCCTCGACGAAGCTCACAACGCTGCCTACGTGGTTGAGTATGAATCAATAGGAGCCCTAATAAAAATTGATTTAACGACTGGCACCAAGACAACAATCATACCTGGGCTTAACAACGCCGTGGGTCTAGTGCTCAGTTCAGACTTACAATATGCATACATTAGCGAACAAACCACTGGACCAGATATGGGACGGATAAGCGCATACCTCTTAAGCAATGGCTCACGGCAAACAATCGTTAAAGGTTTAACTGCCCCGTTCTTTCTACGCTGGTTAGATGCAACCCAGAGTTTGCTCCTTGTTCCTGAACGTGATCCAGCCAACCGAATAGATCTAATAAATATAGCAGCGAAGACTTCACAAGTCATAGTGAGTGGTGCGCCCTTCCGCCCTTCAAGCGTTGCCTTACCGAATACTAACCAAATTCTAGTATGCTGCGATCAGGTAATTGACATTTATAACCTAACTCCGCAACCTCAGCTGGGCGGTCCACTTCTTATGGGAATAGGTTTTATTCCCTTTGATCAGATCGCGCAAACTGGTCCTCAGACAGGTCGAGCTGATACAACGGTAAATTCAACTTACTTCTATCAAGTAAAGAACACACCCTTTGGCGGCACGCTTCCTCTTATGATAAATCATCAACGAGCAGCTAATGATGGCGCAGCATACTATCGCGTTCAAGTAGACGGTCAAATTCGAATGGATTCTTGGACAGACCAAAAATGGAATGGAGCCCAATATGTTGCCATAACTACGAATCCTTCTACGGTAAATGGGAAAGTTGGTTGTTACCCGGTGCATCCGGTTAGTGAGCTGTTTCTATGGATGAATCCATCACTTGGAAGCCTCATGGACTCAACTAATTTGCAGAAAACCAATCCTAACTATCACATTATCCTTGTTGAGTTTTTGGCGGCTAACGGAAATCCAATTGAGTATAGTACTCCACTGAAAATATTAGTTGATAATGACTCCTGCGTCGCTACTCTCTCACCTGTAACCCTTAACAGTAAAACTGCAGATGCGTGTGGCTTATTAGTTTACAATAGTGGTTCTAAAACAACTGACCAAGTTATGATGGGCTTTACAGCCAGCCAACCCAATAATGATGCCACTTTTTCAATGAGTCTGTACAGAGGGGTTACTCCTGTTACTACTTTGCCTGCTATTCCCCCAACCAGTGGTCCAGTCAGTTCAGCCGCTTCTCCCATAAAAGATACCGTAAACGACCTCTTAGGAACTTGTGGTATTGCAGCCTTTGCACTGTATCTATACGTGGCGGCGACAGCGAATAATGGTTGGAATCGACAGAGCCAATATGACGCTTCAGCAGCGCAAGCATTCGTGCTTGCTCCTTAGTCATTCTATGCTGCTAGAAACCAATTCCATCAGATGCGTTAGCAAATCAGAGGCAGAGAAAAAAGGGGACTGCAAAACCGCAAATATGTTAATGTTGACGTCGACAGCGGAGGGCTAATCCAAACTAGACTACAATCCCAGGAATATCGAATCTTCTTGGTGGCAGTTGTAAGAAAAAGAAAGGGAAAAATAGAAGCACAGAAGGCGTTTGTACAGCAGCGATTCCTGTCGGACCCGCCTTAGAAGAAAGAGTTTCTAAAAAAGAGAGAAAGCAGCTACGTAGAATAAGGAGAATTGGCGATGACTGCCAGTGTGTTACGGGTTCATTTACACCCAAGACAGCGTAATAGTGAGTAAGTGTGTTTTATAGTCCCCAGCTTTGTGTGATGTTTTGATGGGGCATGCTTTTCTTGTGTTTTTCTTTTTTCTTAGTGTTGCTCTTGAACCTGTTGATTTTGACCACGTTATTTTCCGCGGTAACCCAATGTGTGCTGTTTAGATTCTTGTGATGTACAAACTTTTTTACCATTATTGCCAATGAGTAAGTTGGAACATCTTCCTCATTTAGTTCCAAGCCTTTAGGAGTTATTGATGAATTTAATTTGAATTGGCTACGCAAGAAACTTGCGAGGTTTGTTTTCTCGGAGTCCAAATCAGCCATGTCAACTTTTACGACACCCTTATGCTTAAACAGCAAGCTTCCACCTCTGTTTGTACTACTATATGGGCCTATTCTGTCTAATAAAAACTACTCAGTCTCGATTCAGAAGTAACACACCATTCCGCATATGAATCGGATGGCAGAAAAAACTGAAGATTATGTGGGGGGCATCTTGTTATTGACGAAAGCAATATGGACCATAATCCATAACTGAAACAGCCAGAAATTTCTGACTATGTGCCTGCTTGTTTGCTAGAGCTTTGGGCATCAACTATTCCTAGTACTTCAGTATTACCCTCCTCTACTCCCTCCGCACCTGAATTTGACTTTGGAGTAGTCCTCTTCATTATGACATTTGTATCTCTTACGTTCATAATAATTCGGTGAAAAGCGAAATATTTGAGTAAATTATAGGGCTTTCATAGTTTGACATTGTTTAGCTTCTGTTTTTCTTGCCAGAATTTTTAAAAGGGGTTCGGGAGTTTTGGCAAAGAATGACTGCGATTTTTCGGTCTATCTCATCGATGTTACCGCTCTCTAGCAGATTTTCGGCATATGTTTGACTGATTTTCTTTGGATTTTTTTCAGCGAGTGGTTTGATAATTAAGTTTTCGGGGTGTTCTATGTTTGCCGCTTCAGCCCAAATAAACGCGGACTGATGCAAATTACAAATACAGCATAGCTTGGACACCAGACATCTCAGGCAACTACACAGTCGTTGCAAACTTCGCAGGCACAAACGGTTACTTCCCATCTGACTCGTCAACAACTTTCACCGTAATGAATGCAGAAGCAACACCTGCACCAACAACAATTAGTTCCCAAGCATCAATGACTGACACATACGTCTTAGCCTCAGCAATTGCCATAATCATCGCAATCGCCATAGTTGGCGCAGTACTAGCACTCTTAGTCAGAAAACGGCCATAGACAAAAAAAGGGAAACAAACTTTCCTCCCAACTTTCTTTTTCTTAATTATAGCCTCTATATTATTACTCTTGAAGTCATTGGGGCAAAACTATTTTGGGGTTGATTCGGATTGCGGAAGACTTTTGTCCCCAAAGCCTTACTTCTGTGCGGATGAAAACATCTCGCTTAGGCTTAGTAGATGATGATGAGGGTGAAAAAACCAACCGATCATCATCTACCTTTACTAAGTTAAATTTGCCAATTGAGTCCTGCAGAAACGAAGGTCTAGTGCTCAGCTGTGGGTTTGGGATGCCACGCTTTCATTGATGGACGATAAAGAATGGGAATGGGGAACCGGCACAAACGTCTAATCTATTGCTGCAGGATACGTGAATAATGATGCGATTACCGAGATAGTTACTGGCGGTTACTACGGATACTCCGACTCTAATAGTCTTCCTGATTCTGCTCAGCTTTGCGAATGGTGGTTCTGGGCTTAGTCAGCTTCACCTTACTGATGTGGGGAGATGCTTTTTCTATTTTCTATTTATGTCGTAACGTGAGGCTCTAAAAGTTTAGACGAATCGACGATGACAGTCGTCAAGTTGCTCAGCTATGCGTTTGGGCGTGGTAGATTGCTGCTTTGGCTTTGAAGGCTTGACGAACTGCAATGGTGGAACATATTTAGAGATGGCTAACGGTTCAGAACATTGCGAGGCTGATATGCGCTTCCCTCTGTCGTTGTGCGACAACAATAAACCTTACGCTCGTTTAAAATGAGCGACCCCCATCGGGTTTGGTTCTTGGTTTTTTTGGATAAGAATTTGCGTGTTTGGTATTTGCCGCTGAGTGCTGTTGAGAGCAATATTGTGGGGCGGTTGGGTTATGGCTGGAACCAGCTGCTTGTTAATCAAGCGCTTTTTTGCGGGTGGTTTTCGTTTAAGTTTGATTCGCATGTTACACGTGGTATTTTATTCATGTTTGAGGTGCAGCGGATGGGGTTAGTAGCTGAGGTTCATGAACGACGTTTCATGTGGGCATCTGCCTGAGTTCCCACTTGCTGAGGCAGCGTGATGTAGGTACCTGATAGGGATAAGGCGTCACTAAGCATGAGCAATTAGAAACTGTGACCAAATAAAACAATTCCAGCCCAAACGGAGATATCACCCGAAGACCAAAAGTTTAGTTGGCTTTTTGCGACGTTTGAGATACCAGTCAAAATGAAGGGTTGCTCTGTTGATAAACTTCATAATATAAGGATGCCACCAACCAAAATATAGGGTTGGATTAAAATTTAATCCCAACCCAGCTCCAGCCGAAGACTTGCGTTTATTTCTCCATTTCAGGTTCAATTTTACCTGCTGAGCCAGCGTTCAATTAAAAAAAGGAAAAGGGTTGGTTTAAAACCAAGATTTGCAGTTTGTTTAACTTGCTTGGAAGGTTGAATCAGGTATTGTTTGATTCACACTGATATTGAAAAGTGTGATAGCTTCTCCGGATGCATCAGTATATGAATAATTTCCGCTTCCAGTCCAATTGGCAAGATTATTTAAGTAGCCTGTCCACTGGGTTCCCCACGAATTCCAATCAGCTGCAAAATCAGTAGATGCTATCCATGTGACACCATTATCAGTACTGCTCCACGACTTCTGCTGACCTGCATTCAGGATATAGCTGTAGTTACCGGATGCGCCGCCTAAGATATCAATACGTATCGTTAGATTATTTGCATGTATATCCCTGCCTGCCCACTGATATTCTGCCGTTGTTCCCTGACTTGTAACGTTGGCGCTAAATTGCAAATTGGTTGCAGCCGCAACACTAACTGGAGGAGTGGATTGTCCCTTGTTTCCGCCATTATTGAGGTATATGTATGAAGCCGTACCAGCAACAACAATGACGACTACTAAGACTGCGATTACAATGTATGTTGTTTTTTTATTCACTTGAATCACCAAAATCTTTTGCAGTATTCTTTTTAGCTGAAAGGCAATATTAAGCTTTTCCAAGTGCTCGGCTTTGAGGCAAACCTCAGCTTCTGCGCCAGCAAAAACTCCTCCGAACTTTGTAGTTAGGAGTAAGCGTTGGTAAGTCATGTTTATTCCAAAACCATCGTAAGAAGAATCGTAGCGAAAGCTTTTTCGCAATTGAATCGCTTGTTGAGGAGCAAGTACATCAGATACTATGAAGTTCAGATTCACCGTTGATCCTTTGTATAGGCTAAAAGATTCAAGGTTACATTGTAAGCAGGTGCGTTTCCGTTGTTGGTGACAGCGCAGCTTAGTTGGATCATGGCAATGGGAAATAGGTTTTTGCTTCCATAGTCATAGGTTGAGATGTTTATTGCTACTACTTTTGGAAGTTCGATAGCAGGTGACACACTGTATTTTGGAGTAATCTTCGATGTAGTCATGTTAATTTGGTTGGATTAAATTTTAATCCCCAAACCCGCTTCATCTGCATATAGATTGTCTTTTATTCGAAACCTCTTAAATTAGTTTAATCTCTTGGACGCTTGCGGTGGCTTCCTTGCCTACAAGAAAAGAAAATAAAGGGCAAAAAGTTGAAAGTGAGCAAACGATTTCCAAGGAAAAGAAAGCTGAAGAATCATCCAAAAAGCAGGCTGCTCTCATTGACCTTAGTCCTGACGCTATAATTGTAAAGAACATGGATGAAACGATAACTTTCTGGAATAAGGGTGCAGAAAACTCTACGGTTACACAAAACAAGACAACGATTGCTTTATTGTATCAATTAGCAAATAAAACTTGTGCAGTCTAAACTGAAGGTGTTTTTAGTTTGCTGTTTGGGTTTGCTGAGGCTCTGAAAGCCCCGGAAAAGAAAGAGGAATTTCGGGAAAATTTCTTAATTGCATGTTGACAGAGCCTACTCATCATCTGGTTTGTATTATTATGTGGTCAAAGAAAGGGGGAAAGTAGGTTTTAGTGGTTTGTTGGTTAGCGTTTTCTAAGTATGAGAATTGTGGCGATGGCAACTGAAACAATTACTACGATTGCTAATCCTATTCCTACCGATAAGATTGACATTGAATAGTCTGGTGCAGGTTGAGCTGGTGCGGCGGTCACAGTCGCTGATGGTGTGCCGATTGAAATTGCAGTAGCTGCGGATGAGCTACCGTAAGAGTCGTCTCCTGCGAAGGATGCTATGATTTTGTAGTCGCCAGGGATTGTAGGGGTCCATGTTTTGCTGAAGGTGCCATAGTATCCGTCTGAGGTTACTGTTCCGATTGTTATGTAATTGCCGTTAGGATCGAGAGCTGAAAGAGTTACTGGGACACCAGTTATTGTTTCATTATGGTAAATGCCATCGATGGGGTATTGCATGTGAAGGTATTGCATTTGTGTGGTCATGGATGCTGCTGACACGCATGGGGTTCCTGACTGAGCTGGAGATTCATCTAGTACTGTGCCCTGTATGACTATTCCGTTTCCTTGTGGAAGCACTACATTTGGCGCGGTTACTGTTGTTGCGCTTAATCCCTTGCCAAAGGCATAATTGTAGCCGGTTTCAGAGCTGGATGCAATTAGATAGCCGTCTGCTGCTGCAGATGGTGTGGCATCTCCTACGATTTTCCAAATGCCCTCGCCTGTGGTGATGTTGATGCAGTGAAGTTGCCATCCTCTTGTTAGTGGCCAGCTGGGTGTGTGTTCACTGTTCGCGACATATAGTTTTCCGTCAGCAATCCAGCCTCCTGAATTGAAACTGTATTGGGCCGTGCCGTTTTCGTAGTATGGGGTTTCCCATTGGTTTAGAGTTGGAGCCATGTAATGCCATGCGATGCTTCCGTCAGTCCAATTGAAAGCCCAGACTCCGTCGTAGCTGAAACGGTAGAATAAGCCGTAAGCCGAGGCTACAGCGTAAGCTCCGAAGCTGTTAGCTCCCCAAGGATAATCCATTCTTGGAGTTGTCCATTTCAAAGCTCCAGTTCTTAAATCGTAGCCTTGCCAAGTGCCTAAAATCGTTAATATCGCGATTGTACCATGATCTGTGATGTAGTCTGATCGGCTGTATGTTGGTGTCGTTACGTTTTTTGACCACAGTGCATTGCCGCTTAGTATGTCGTAGGCTGTTAAGACGAATCCTCCATAGGTTGCCGTGGTGTTGAGTTGTTCGTAAGCGTCTACTTGCATCCATATACCAGTAGTGAAATCGATCTGTACATCGCCGCTGTAGCGGTCGGTATCGTTAACGACTCCTGCCCCGAAGTAAGTGGCTCTGCCTGCTGGCGAATAAGTGGTGTTTGTTAATATTCTGCCAGCGAGAGTGCTGGAGGTTCCTTGGGTAGTCCAGTTGATCAGGTTGTATTGAGTCCGTGTGGAAGTGCTAAGATTCTGAACAGCTATTGACATGCCGCCGTACTGGTTGTAGAAGTAGTTGTAGGCTACTCCTGTGTTCACTGGAGAAATTGAGTAATTTGTGACTGCTCCGGTATATGGGTTGGTTTTGTATAACGTGGTGCCACTAATGTCAATGAGTTCTGCTGACCATGAAATTTGCGCTAGTTCGCCTAAAATTGTTGATGATGCTACTGGTGGGTAGTATACGACTTCAGTTGGGGTGTGTCCGCCTGATGCTGTTGGTATTTCATAGTATACTTGGCCTGTTCGCAGATTATAGCTGGCGGCTACTTGTCCTACTCCTGGCTTATTGTAAGTTTGATAGCATCTTCCTTGATATATTACCGAGGGGTTTCCAGGACTGGATGTCATGCCATAAATGCCTGTGGGTCCTCCGATTAAGCCGGCAATAGCATGCTCTTGCTTCCATACAATGTGGGGGGTGTTTGGTGCTTCAATCCAGGGGTGGAAGTTGTAGTTAGCTGCATAATGGATGTTTGTGTTTGGGTAGAGTGCGTCCCATGTGGCTCCTCCTCCTTGATAGCCGTCTTGTGGCCAGTCTCCTAGAATTGGCCACCATTCTCTGTTAGCTAGTGAGACGGGTCGGGTCCAGTAGTCGTTTGGAAGCGCGGCTGGTGGCCATGAGTTTACATTTTCGCTTTGCACGGTTAGATTCTGCCAGTCAGTTGAAGATGGTTTATAATAGACGTTGCCAAACTCTGATAATCCAGTGGTCCCGCTAGAACCTAAGCTTCCAGTGTAGCTTGATGCATTTACGATATAGCCTTGATAATATAGGCCTTTAGGAAAGTAATCGCCGCTGAAGACGAACTTGAGTCTCCATGTGCCAACCTGGTCCACATTGTATTCAAACCAAGATGTACCGTCACCTTGATAAGAGTTCAATGGGCCGACAGTATCTGTGGTTCCATCCGGCTTCTGAATGTATACGGTAAAGTTGTTAAAGAATTGCATGTTGTTTATAGACGGGGTACACCAGATATTTACTAGAAGGGGCTGGCCGAGTCCTATTGGGTTTGGCCTAAAGCTCAGGCGAGCTTCTTCATCGATCACTTGATCTATCGGAACGCCAGTTGGCTGAGGTCCTGGAATAGCGCTTCCCGCTCCAACAGGTGCTCCGCCGTGGTTAAGTTCTTCTTGAGCTTTAGCCTGAAAAGGAGCAACCGAGATGCAAGTCATCAAAAGAACAGCAATGATTAGCATTGTCATCAATAACGCTTTTTTCATTCTCTTTTATTCTCCTTTAATTTAAAAGTAAGTGCTTTTCGAAGAAGCGTCTAGCTATCAACGATGAGCACTTGCCTCAATTAACTTATTGAGCGAATCGTATATATTATTATAGTGGAAAGTTGCCGCTAACTTGCAGCGCTAAGTTGATAATGCCATTGAAGGACAAGGAATATGCTAAAAATTGTGCCTCTGAAAAGAGAAGGATTGTGCGGGAGATTTTGCCACTTTAATCTTATAGAAGCAATAAAAGACCACGTGAGTTTTCAATATCTTATTTTGAAAAAAAGGGAAAAGTTGCGGAGAAACTGAGTTTGTTAGCGACATCGCCTCTTTCACTGGGGTTCGAATCCCTTCCCCGGCAACAATAACTTGGTATAATTGATTTAAACCGCCAATGGGCAATTCCTTGGATGAACACTATTGGAAACAAGAGCGAATTAAAAGATGTTTGCTGAGGCTCACTAATAAGGAGATAAAGAATTGAAAATCTCGGAACATAACGCAATCGTTTTAAGTAACAAATTTTGAGCCTTCTCAGCCCCTTCCAAAGCATCAAAAAAAATAAAAAAGGAAAAGGTATGGTTTTTGGTTTTCATTTTCATGCTCGTTTTCTAATTATCAGTACTGTGGCTATGGCTAGCGCAATGATTATAGCGATTCCTACAGCTACTATATAGGTCATTACATCGGTTGCGGTTGCTAGGTTTAAAGGTGCAGATGTTGGCGTATTAGTCACCGTTGGCGCGTTGACGACGTTTGCGTGTGTTTCTGCATATGAGCTGCCGTAGGAATTGCTGCCTGCAAATGTTGCGGTAATCTGGTAGTTACCCGAGATCGCTGGTGTCCACGTGAATGCATATGTTCCGCTCATGTCACTTGTTGCATCACCAATATGTACTGGGTTGCCGTTAGGGTCAATAGCATCGATGGAAACTGGAACACCTTGTGCATTAGGTATGGGGGCTTGTTGGTATAGGTAATTCATCCATGCGCTCATTGATGAATCGGAAATGCATGGAGTCCCTGGTTGTCCTGGTGAATTGTCTAAGACTGTTCCAGAAATTATTGCGTTTTGTCCAACTGTAATTTGTATTTGTGGCGCTGAAACTGTAGTTATGCTTGGTCCTTTACCGATAACATACATGTAACCGTCATACATGTTGCCTGCTGTTAAGTATCCGTCCGATATTCCACCTGGACTCCAATAGCCAGTGAAGTTCCACATTCCTTCACCATTAGTGATGTTGACACAGTTCAAAGTCCAACCTCTTGTTATTGGCAATGAAGGAGTGTGCTCATCTGTGTAAGTGTAAAGTTTTCCGTCAGCAATTTGCATACCACTGCTGCCTCCAGAGTTGAAAGAGAAGGAATAGACTGATGAACCGTTTTCATTGGTGTATGGTGTTTCAAATGGCGGGGCTGTTTCTTCGAACTTCCAAGCGATTTTGCCGTCAGTCCAGTTGAAAGCATAGACGCCATCATAGCCTTCACGGAAGAACAGGCCGTACGCAGATTGTATAGTGTATCCGCCAAAGCTGGATGCAGACCAAGGATAAGTCATCTCGTCGCTTTGCCATACTTGTGCGCCTGTGGCTAAGTCAAATCCTAAGAAATACCCTTTTTCCGTCAGTACTGCAAGGATGCCGTGGTCAGCAATGTCGGTACTTGCACTGTATTGGTTTACGGGGACTGTTTTGTTCCAAAGCATTTCGCCTGTGGTTAATTTGTAGCCTGTTATAATTATTTGGTTTGCTACACCAGTTGTGCTGTCTGAAACAGCGCTTACAGTAGCTCCGATGCCAACATTATAGTCAATTAGAGAAGGTAAACTGCTCCGTGGATAAGTCGTGTTGCTAATTATTCTATCAGCAAAGTTAGTGTTAGTTCCCGCTGTAGTCCAGTTGATTAAACGGTAGTTTCCGCCGCCTAAATTCTGAACGTATAAGACGTACTCGTTCATGTAATAGGTTCCGCCGCTGCCTGTTAATGGCGAAATTGAAACGTTGGTCGTTATTGCGCCAGAGTATGGATTGATTTTTAGAAGGTATCCGTTGCTGATTGAAATAAGTTCTGTTGAGACACTTGCTCCTGCTGTTCCGCCAGGTACTGCTGGTTTGCCTGAAATTGTTGAGTATGTTGATGTGTATGCAATTATGTTGGGTGTAACTCCGCCGTCTGTTGTTGGAATGTCATAGTATATTTTTCCAGTTTGTAAGTCATAGCATTCTGCGACACTGCCGGGTAAGCTACGGTATGTTCCATTGATTAATTGAGTTGTTGTTTTAGTAACTGTTTGGTAGCATCTTCCGGCATAGATTACGCTGGGTGTACTTACGCTGTCAAGTTGGCTGTATTGTCCTGCTGGAGAGCCTCCGATTAATCCGTCTACTGCTTCTAATTGTCTCCAAAGTACATGTGCGCTGTTTGGTGCTTGAACCCATGGAATGAAGGCGTAATTGTTACTCCAAGCTGGATTATTGCCTGGGTAAAGCTGGTCCCATATTGGTCCGCCACCTACATAACCAGTGGCTGGGTAGTTTCCTGCTATTACCCACCATTCTCTATTGTTTGGTGAGATTGGCTGTGTCCAGTAGTCTGTTGGAAGCGGTGAATACCATGACATCACTTGGTCTTGTTGAACAGTTAAGTTTTGAACTGGTGTAGAACTGGGTTTGTAATAGCAATCTTGTTGGAAGTTCACATAAGTAACGGTTGATGCAGAGTAAAGTGCTGAACCTGGTGCTATGGTGTAGTTACCAGAAGGGAAATATCCACCTGGGAAGTCAAATTGGAACGAGTAGTTACCAACTTGATCAACTGGGTATTCTAAATAAGCTGTTGCATCTCCGGCAAAAGAATTTAGTGTCTTAACATCTTGAGTTCCGTCGGGCTTCGTAATTGTTATTGTGTATCCTGTGAAATATCTGCTCACATGTAATGGCGGTACGATCCATACGTTTATCAGTACATCTTGGTTGACTCCAATGGGGTTAGGTGAAATGCTAAGAAAAGCTCTAGTGTCAATTGTTTCACTGGCAGTAACACCTGAGGGTAATGTTGCTGAACCTCCAGTTTGCAAATTTGTCGGAGTAACGCCAGAAGGCAGAGATGATTGAGCTTTTGTGGGCATTGCCATGAATGTTACGGTAGCCATTAATAAAAGCAGAATAATTGTTGCTGTAGTTTTCAGTTTTGATGTTTGTTTGTTCATTCTTGTTTTTCTCCATTAGTTTTTGTCTTTGGCATAAGTTCATGAAACAATAATATAGGGTTTTGGCTTTGGCGACGTTTTTTGTTTTCATTCTTTGGTTCATGCAAATGCCGTCTATGCTGGGTTTTCTATGTCGCAAAATACAGCCTGCCGGTGTCAGCAGGTATTGAGTGTTTGAACCCCAACTTTTCCAGGTTGAGGCTGTCAACGAATGCGTCAATGAACCTGACTGGGTTTTCTCTTTCAACGTACTTGTCGATTGTGCTTGGGAATAGCACTGGCTGGTCTCTGTGGGTCTCAAACCGATAAGAGTTCAAAACCTGTTTTTTCTTCATGATTGTTAGTTCCTTCGTTCTACCGCTATTATTAAAAGAAAGCGAGCAAAATTTAGCGTTTACTAGTAAATTGGGGTTCGAATCCCTTCCCCGGTGCCATAAACATCAAATTGGGGATATTTTGGTTTTCTGAGGATTTTTACTTTGTCAAAGTCGCAGACGTACTGGAAGCCTCCTATTAGAGGCTTTCATGCTTCTTCAAGCGTCCAGGCAACTTTAACGAGGTAGTCCTGCTCGCCGAAATCCACGAGTTGCGTGTAACGCATTGTATTCTTGATGTTCTTGTGACCTAGCAATCGCATGATATGGAGGATGTCTTTGGTCTTATGGTAGAGCATAATTCCCTTTCAGTATCTTAAAGCGTGAAAATGTATCTTCAATAGTTTTGGATTGCTAAGTTTGTGAGCTAAGCTTTTTCTTTGATTACATAGTAAAGTCCAAGCTCACGCAAGAACTAAAAGAAGTTCACGTAATATTGAAATTGACCATAAGTCTTAACATCTTCCGCACTGTATTTCACTTTTACCGGATTCGCTAGCAACGGGTCAAACTTTAACTCAGTCTTCGATTCCTTCTACAAATTTTCAAACCAATGCTTCCGCCAACAATTAATGATGTTATAGAAGCAACTGCTAAAATAGTCACAATCAAAATAACGAGAGGAATTGTTTGAAAATTAATAAAGCAAAACGCTGCTAATTCTACGAATTTATTGTTGTTCCAACCAGTTTCTGGAATTCATCACTGTTTTTCCTGCAAACTTTAATGTTAGTGCCCCTTCATAGGGGCACTCTTCAACGCACCGTGCACAAAGGATACATCTAGATTCGGTTACATCGCCGCCTTTCTTCTCATATACATCTGTAGCTTGAGTTCGGCAAACACGTTTACAAACGCCACACTTAGTGCATTTTATCTCGTTTTTCTTTAATTTTGTCAATGCCATTTTTTTGAAGGGCGTAAAGGTGCTAAATAAGGAAATTAATCCGCCCAGTGGGCAAATTCTGCACCAGAACGTCTGTATGCAAAAGCTAAAATCGTTACAACCGCTAATATGGCTAAATTTATCGAAGTAATGTAGAAGCCAACTATCCAAAGGGCGATTCAGAGGCTATTTCAGAAACATATGAAAACTTCATTTGAGCCCTAAAGCGCTTTCACCTAATATGCAAAGAGGCTCATTGGACAAACTAAACAGAAAGGCTCATTGAGGGCACCGCTGATGCCTGATTGCCCCGTGGGTCCAGCTGGTGTGGTGTTTGGAATAAGTTGTGTTCCAAAAATAGCGTATGAAGAAAAAATGACACTAAGAAGTAAGGCAACCGCAAGGATAACATACCGTGACTGAGAAATCGCAGTATTTGTTTTTTTGGAAAATTGTAGATGCCGCAGCCGTGAAACTTTGCGTAGCCGGGTTAACAAGTCCATGTAAAGACCAAGGGGGCATATCCAACCGCAAAACGCCTTTCCAAAAATTATGGAGGTAATCAATAGCAAAGCGATAACTATGCCTATTTTTTCCAAACCAGAAGTTGAATATATGGCGGCGTACCCATT
>CAWEPZ010000002.1:0-666983 GCA_963811105.1 Candidatus Bathyarchaeota archaeon
GACTTCAATCCTATTTACACAACTTACAACAACCTTACAGGAACATTGCAAAATCAAAATCTGCCAATAACCGTCATATTAGCCTACCAAGTTAACGGCACAAACATAGATAGCAACCAAGTGCCCAGAATGGTAATCGTGGGTTCTGAAGGTTTACTCATGGATGGGTCAGGCGGAAGAAGCGTAACACAAGTGAACGTAACCAACTATGTGCCATTAGCAACCCCAATTCCAACAACTACTCCAACGCCCACACCATCACAAACGCCTTACCCAACGCCAACAGCAACACCGACAAAGTCACCCAAACCTTCGCCAAGTCCATCTCTCACACCAAGTCCATCGCAGTCACTATCAGCTTCACCCTCACCAACTCCAACATCCACCACACCAATAGAAACTAACAACACACAAGTCCTTCTTGAAGTATCGCTGTAGCAGCAATCGTTATTATTGCAGTTGTCGTCGTTGTGATTCTTAAAAGAAAATAATTTAGCTATCTTGAGAACGCACTTATAACATCCCACTCCTTTCTTAAAAACAAGGTCAGAAACAGGCAACTTAGGTTTGCGAAACGCGAAAATATCATTTTGATTGGCTATTTTTTGTTGCATGATTTGGGAAATGAATATGTTGTGTGCGGTTGAGGATTAAAGCCGAAATGGCGCCGCCCGCTCCTCCAAAAATTAAACTGTCGGCTCCGGCGAGCCCTATGCCTGCTATTAGGATGTGTGCGTTTTGACCGATGAGGCTTGTTATGTAAAAATTCACCATTGTTTTATCAAAACTTCCAAAAGCACCAAGAATAATGCCCACTAATATGTTTCCTAAGTGCCCCTTGAACAACAACGCAGCGAAATCCATCGTTATTCCCATTGTTGCATATTCAAACACTTCCAGCAATCCCTTGTCAGCCATTCCGAGCACGCCTAAAAGCAAGCCTGCGAGCACACCTATGTAAGTACCTGCACCAAACTTCTTTGTCAAACCAATGCCTATGATAAAAGGAATTACCCAGACAATTGCTGTGTGCGCCGGCAAACCAATTGGCGTTTTGAAGAAAGCTTTGAAAACATAAACAAGCGCAGCCATCAGCGATAAAAAACTTACTTCATAAACCAAAAAATACTTTTTCCCTGCCATAGGATGCACATCAGCCTGGTACACTCGACTTTAGACTTAATTTGAAATCGTTTCCTATCAAACCGTTAACTGCAACTAAGAGAATAAAATCCTCTTGTACACGTCCACCCGTAAAATTAACATAAAAGGTTCCAGAAGTTTTGCTTGTTTGTGTAATGTCGCCTGGCGGATTTCCTGGGTTCGTTGTGATATGTAGCGAGTTTAGTCCACCGCCAGACTTCTCGAACTTCATTAAATAAGTGCTATTTCCAAATACGTTGAATTTGGCGCCTTCTTTGTTTGAAACCTTGACGCATATGTTGTCAATATCCGGCATTGCTTGAGCGTTTGGTAAGACGTTTGATTCACCTGCTGGAGTGTTAACGTAGAAACCACTTGCGCCGCTTCCGTCAGGACGGTTAGTCCATGAACATCCGCCACTATCTTTGATATACCCATAAACATGGAAAGCAGCAAGGCCCTGCAAACCGCTAAACGAGTAGTCAACCCTTACACAGGGGAAAGTAGCATTCAAATTTGAAGTAGCATTCAAATCCACAAACATCAAATAAAAATTTCCGTTACCGGTAGCATCAATACCTGGCATAACTGGCAGTTTTGAAGCATAAGGGACCCATGCTTGAGGACCATAAAGAAAACTATCTGAGGAAAAGGTCTGATCCAAATAATAGTTACTGCCGAAAGTGTTTGCCGGCTGGCTCAAATACGCCCATTGAACAGCAAAAACCATCAAAATCAGCAAGCCAAAAATCCCAAACGCTGCCGCCAGCTTAAACTTGAACTGCAACTTTAAGCCCTCTTAAGTGCAAAAAAACAATCTCCTTGTTGCTGTACAAAGAGCACAGTCTTGCCTTGAATGAACGAGGGGGTAGCATTTTTTCGAATCTCTACCTTGCCTTCCTTAATGCTCTCTCCTTGTAAAGTTAACACTTCATCTATGCCTGAATTAATAATTTCTGAAATTGATCGAATGCCAGATAGTTCTCTATTTTTACCTTTTAAAAGGAACCTTCCGTCATTTTTCAACGAAGCCAATCCGACACCTGCAATAGCGCCTATAACGCCGTCTTCAGTTCCGCCGAGACCTTCAAAGCGGATTTTACTGTTTTTTGCAACTTCACGTGCTCGCTCCTGGCTTATAATAATAGTTTTAGCATCTAACCCTAAGGCTACCGCGGCAGAGGTTATCTGAGTGGATGCGGCTATGGCTAAACCTGGGTCGCTTCCTTCAATGAAATCTTCCAGCATCATTTTTTTGGTTTTGCAAAATATTTCTTCCATGGCATTTGGTGGCGCCTCTACGTGGATTACTGCGCAGCTGTTGTGTGAAGTGAAGGATATGTCAGGATGTACGAAGAGTTGGTGACGTGTGACGCCGAATATTAGGTATTTGGTTGAGAGTGCCGTGGCGATGTTTCTGGCCAGTCTGCCTGTACCTCTAGAATCCAAGGTGTCTGTATCGTCGATTCCAACATAGATCATTAGATTTGCCCCGAACCAAGTTTGCGATGTGCATTTTTAAGCACATCGTTTTAGCTATTAAACTTGTTGGGGAACAAAAAAATAGTTAGAGCTATCGAAAAGTTCGTCACCTTTTTGATTGAAGCTATTTCTCGGTAAACCACCAATTGGCGATACCTCCCACACAACTAACTCTTTTTTTGATACGCCGAAAAAAACCTTGACAGGAGATGAACATATATATGGAAAAAAATAGCTTATGATCACACATATAAAAAATTTATAATATCATTTGATTTCTCTTACTCTATCCTGTTAATTCGTGAAAGGCTTTTGCTAACACAGCGTTCAGAGTATTGGGGGCAGAGTCGCTGCTTGTTTGGAAAACATTCTAAAAAGGGATTTCACAGTTAGATTGCCCATAATCCTCATGCGAGGAGTTCCAGGCTAACTGGCTTGCCCTGGCCTTTTACATAGGCTTCTTATAATATAGTTATTGGGATTTGAAGAGGGACGGCTTCATTGTTTTTTGTCGATCCATGTTTTGACCGCTTCTTGGACAGCTTTGGATAAGTCGCCTTTTTTGCCTCCGAATTTTTCTATGGTTTTTAGTCTCAGCTGTTTTTCTTGTTCGTCTGAAATGTCAACGTTAATGCGGCCCAATTTTAGTCACTTGTTTTCTGATTACATTTTGTTGAAATAAGCGAGCAGCGAATTTTTGTGTTCAGTTTCTATTTGTTTCAGGCTTTATCCCTTTGAGTTCGCTTATTCACATTAAGTATATATGTGCACACGCTCTTATAGGCTTATGTGTTTAAGTGCACAAAATACATGAGAAATATTGCGGTTTACGATGAACCAGGGCATACGACCAACCAAGGTCTTCCAAAATTTTACCACACATGGAGGAAAGCTTGCCAGATCTTATTTTATCATCAGAACAAATAGAATACAATAAATAAAATGGGGTTAACTTATTTTATACCCTCCCGTTTTCGACAAGCCTTCTTATATGCAGGCGCACCAACATAATTCAGGGATACCTATGAAAACTGTGTTAGTCTATTTTTCCCGGGGCGGAAACACCCGCAAAATCGCAGAAGCTATCGCTGAAGAATTAGAAATTACCTCTATCGATGTTAAGAAGGAATCGCCGAATGTCAGCGGCGCGGACTTGTTGATTGTGGGCAGCGGGACGTACGGAAACAAGCCTGGCAAGGAAATGGTTGCTTTCCTTGAAAACCTGGAATCCGTTAAGGATAAGCGGGCGGCTTGCTTTTCGAGTTGTGCTGGAGACGCATCCAAGACGCTTGATGCGATGAAAGATATTCTGACAAAGAAAGGATACACAATCGTTGACTGCTTTAGCTGTTTTGGAAAGTTCGCGGGGCTATCTAAGCGCGGGCACCCAACCGACGAGGAACTAAAACGCGCCAAAGAATTCGCAAGAAAGCTTGCTTAAGGTCTTCCAAAAATTTACCCGTGTAATTGTTCTTTAGAAAACGCAAATAGAGCCTTAGCTAAGAAGAGGGTAACTTAATCCCTCCAAAAAGGTTATTATTTTTTGCTAAGGTACCATTTGAGGTATTCTTTTCTGCGGTTTTCTTTCACTTCTTCTGCTGTTTCCTTATTTGGCCTGTTTTTCTCCCGTAGTTCCATTAGTTCTTGCTGGTGCACTGATAACCCACAGCTTTTGCATATGTAACGTTTGGTGCTTATGTCGTAATGCATTTCTCCGCCGCATTCAGGACAATATGTCTCCATTTTTATCCTTCCTCTCCGTGGAATTTCATAATAAATCGTTTCTACAGAGATATTAGTCTTCGCATAGAACTAAGCAATTTTAGCCTAAAAAAAGGCGATTCTAGACATGTGCATACACTTTGTCGTTGGAGTATTTTCCTGTGTCCATTTCCTGCTGAATTTCCTTCAACAGCAAAATACGTTTAAACGTCGGAGGATGAGTAGCAAACAGGCCGTTCATTTGCGCCCAAGTGCTCTTGGATTCCTTTTCCATCGCCAATTCCAACTCTCTTTCGTCTAAGACGCCGTCATGGTCTAAGTCATATTCGTCTTTTTTATCCATAATGTGTTGAATTTCCTGTTTTGCCGCTGCAGGGTCTTCAATGTAGAACGCTCTAGCCCCTTCTGGTGCCTTAGGAGAAATGGATAAGCCATAAGTAATTTTTGCCAATGCGCTTTCCAACTCTCCAGGTGAACCTGTCACGTAAGCAGAGTATGCGTCAGCATAGTGCTCTCGAAGCCGGCTAAGCCTCATAACAATTAAGAAGGTTATAATGTAGATTGCAAACGCAATTACGCCAATTATGATTAATGCTGCACCGGAGTTGTCTTTACTATTTCTTCGTCCACCGCTAAAAGCGCCAGCACGCAATGCTACCTGTGCGATCAAGTAAGCTATTAACGGCAACGCTGAGAGGACGGTCATTACAATGTAGTCTTTGTGTTTAACGTGGCCTAACTCATGAGCAATTACGCCCTGAATTTCTGCTTCATTTAGCTGTTTAAGAAGTCCTTCATGCACAGCTAAAGTAGCGCTGTTTGTGGTTCTGCCAAAAGTAAAAGCGTTAGGCGTATTATTTGGCACTGTAGCTAACCTTGGCATGGGTAAACCGCTTTTGTCGGCTAATTCTTTGACTGTTTTTTCAAGCCATGGATTCTCGCCTGGCTTTAGGTAATGCAGGTGTGCTGTGGCTGCAACCATTACCGGTCCTACTGCATACTGGAATAGTATAAAGAGTGCTGAGCCTCCTAAAGCAATGAGTAAACCAGTGAAAGCATCCAACTGTAAGAAGTAAACAATTGCAAATATGAGAAGACCAAATATGAAGGCTGATAAGAAAATTGAAGTCGCCATTGCAAACTTTAATTGTGATAGACTAGCCAATTTTTTCCCCTCTAGTTGTTTCTCACAAGTACTACAATGAAGAATTAAGCCTTTCTAAAAATAATAGGAAAAGAAAGGGCTTTTTCAACTTTGAAAATAAAGAAAATTAAATAGGGTAAGCTCCGCATACTTTGCAGAACTGAATCCTAGTTTTAATATAGCTCTTGCATTCGGGGCACTGCTTTGCTCCATCGCCAGCGTTCGGGAACACTTCTGACGGTTTTCCAAAGATCTTTCTGAAAGCCTCGTAATATAGTAGTTGTTCTTTGTCACGGATTTTAACGTTGTCAGCTGCGAGAATATTCTTCTTCTTTTCTTCAAACTCCTTAGCCGTGAATTGACTTTCGAAAACAGTGTGAAGAGCCGCTGCGCCAGTTCCAGCTTCAAGTGGTGCTTTTGGCCGCCAAATAACATTTTTGGGTATAACGTCTTCATATGATTTGCGAAGTAGCCATTTGCTGTATTTATCGCCCTCATGCATGTTGATTTTTACTTTAATCGGTAACTTTTTCGCCCAATCCACAAATAATGGGTCAAGATAAGGCTGTTTTACCTCCATGCCTAAGGATTTAGCCATTGGGATTGAAGAGAAACCCATTTCTGCCCACATATCCAACTGCTTTTTGTATAAATCCTCTTCTGAAAGGTGGAATTGCCATGGGTAACCGAAGAGCTCATCTAATCCGTCTCCAGTGAAGACACTTTTTATTTTTTTGTTTTTCATAATGTTTAAGCCAATATAAACCGGCATGCTGTTTCTAACGTCCATGGGATCGAAAGTTTTTAGGGCTTTTACAACTTTGGGAACATTTTCTATAGCTTCTTCTCGATCAAAAACGTGTGTTTCGTGGTCTTTGAGTGTTAAGAAGGTGACCATTTTTTTGACGTATTCAGTATCTTTTGGGGCACCTTGTTTAAAAGCGATAGTTAACGCTGGTATGTTTGGTTTGTATTTAACTGCTTCGTAGGCAATTATGCTGGTGTCTGTTCCCGCTGAAAATAAAATGCCGTCTGCCATGTTTTTCTGTACAACTTTATTCACTAACGCTTTTGTTTCTGGAATAAGGTGTGAATATTCTTTAGGGTCTAGCGTCAAGTCCGATTCCTCACAATACCAAAGTTGTCTTCCTACAACTATTTAAGGTTTATCCGTATGCAAACAAAAGCTAATAAATAATAAACATATGTGAGGAAAGAAAGCAAAATACTGAACAGTCGAGAGCTTACTTTAATGAGAATGTCCATAATCCAAAAGAACATGGCACTCTGTAATATACATGAATTATGCAACTTCTTACATGAAAGTAAAGAATAAACTCTAATAATCACGCTAATCCTAAATAGTAAAGGACTCTCGGAGACGATAAATTTGGTAGAGTTTAATCTTGAAGGCAACGCCAAACTAATAGTAAAAGACAACGTGTTAGCCGTAATTTGTGATAATTCTTTAATGACTGTAAGTTCAGCATTTTATAATGGCGGGAGCAAACAGGTTAAAGTTGTCCTCAACGTAGGCGTGCCGGAAGGGTATAATGACCGTTCCTTGCACCTTGACCCGCTTGAACTTATCACTTCATCCGCGGCAAAGCTCGGGTTCAACAAAGATTATCTTGCCATGATTACGGCGGCTAAAATCAGCAATTATAGTTTAGTTTCAAAGAAAAATGAGGCTTTTTCAGTTAGCGTAGCCGCCACAGCAGGTTGCAAACACGGCGAATCCTCAGGCGAACAGATGGATGTTGAAGAGGCTCCCGGTACCATAAATATCATAGTCTTAATTAACGGAAAACCTACCGACAGTTGCTTAGTGGCCTCTTTAATTACTGCCACTGAAGCGAAGTCAGCGGCACTTCAAGATTTCGATGTAAGAAGCTTCTACACAGGAGACTCTGCTACGGGATCAATAACTGATAGCGTGACAATAGCAACGACAAATCAAGGCAAAACAATAGTTTATGGAGGTCCAGCATCGAAACTGGGCCAAATGGTTGGTTATTGCACAAGAAAAGCTGTCACCGAAGCTTTAATCAAGCAGGAACCAATTTGGGCATGCCGAACAGTTTTGGATAGGCTTAAAGAGCGGCATCTTTCAATTGAAAAATTAGCCGCTGAAATATCCAAAATCGACGGTTTATCCATTGATGCGAAAGCTTTGGCTGAGATTTTGAAGAATAAACCGTATCTTAATGCTTATTTGTTAGCGGCAGCGAAGTTGGATGATGACGTTAAAAAAAAACTCTTTCGAACCGAAACTGTAGATGCATCTCAATTGAGTGAATGCATTCGCAACCTTGCCTCTTACAAGCAGGATTATATTAAAATGCCCAATTATGAAGAGGTTGATTTGCCGCCGTTTCTAAAACACGCCCTAATCATGTTTGTGAAGGATGCTCTTTACAAAGACTAAAAGAATAGCTTGGTTTTCGTAAGTACATTGCTAATGGCACCTCTTGGTTGAGCTCAAGATGTAAACGAGACAAAACCGTCTTTTGCATTTTCTTGGTCTGGGTTTTGCGGAATCAAAATTGGTTCCTGTTTGTTTTTTCGTATAAATGCAACCGAAGCAAAAGTCAACACTAAAACGCTTAGCGAAATTGTTATTGAAGTAAAATTAAGACCAATCGGCGATAACCCCAAAAATAGGCCAACAAGTCCATCTAAACCAAAGCTTAAGGCAACTGATAACACCAATTCTTCAACGAAATCAAGTTTGTTTCTGTTGATAAATAGAATATTTACCAAACAGTAGCCGGGCAAAAATGCGACAAAAACAAAACCGAAAAAGTAACGAAATACCAAAACTGCAAGCGGTGAATCACTTGGAATAAAATAAGTTGCCAATAAAGTTACAAATGTAAAAGCAAGGATAATTTCAAACCATCGGAGAGGTTTCAGTTTATAGACACTTCAAAATTTAACAATAAAAAATAAAGGAAGTAGTTTTACATGAATGCCTTGTATATTGGATGAGTTTCTTCTAGTGGTCTTGTTCCGAGATCGCCTGCGGCTGATGCAATGTATGTGTCTGTGACTGCGACTGCTGGGAATACCCATTCAGCTTGTTCTGCCGGACCGATCATTAGCCAGTTCGCGCCTACTGTTTGCATGATTGAGTTGGTTGCGGTTCTGCATCCGGGACGGAATTCTTTGGCGACGTTTGCTTTGACCCAACCCATGGTTGTAACAACGTTTCCGCTGCCTAAGCCCACTGGGTGACCATATTTCTCTTTCATGATTGGTATCGTTCTTACTGCAGTGCCCATGTCTGGAGCGAATGCTGGAATTGCTGTATCAATAAGGGGCTTTGTGATTCCACCTTTTTCGGCTAATGCTAAGGCTTCTTCGATGACTTTCATTTTGCCTTCGAGAGTAGTATCTTTTGGATCGTCAGCTAGCACTATGGACATTCTGATTCCGCTTTCTTTGAGCTTTGCCAATTCTGCGTCAGTGACGCCTTTGTAGACAGAGTTGTAGAGACATCTATCTGAAAGACCCATTTTCTTCGCCATGTCGGCTGCTGCCATTCGTGTCTTTGGACTCATTGCATCAAGCATCAATGGTGCATCACAGTGTTTTGCGACAAAGTCAATGTATTTTTCAAAAGCTAATTCAGTTGTTCCAACGATGTCAAAGGCAAATTGTACGCCAGTAATGTCACTTTGAGTTTGCATGGTATTGATTATTTGCTCTGCCACTTTTGCATCAAAAATACCTTTGTTTGCATCTTGTACCATTTTCTGGCCTAGCCAAAAAATAGAACCAATCAGGAAAGTAGGTAGTTCTCCTGGCTGACCACCAACTTTCGCTCTTCCAACAGTATATATGCTTTGTTTTGTGTTGAATTTAAAGGACATTTTTCCTCATCTGATGGATTATTTTTTGCCCATCGCTTTCTTTGCTAAGTCAGGAGCTTCTTCCTTGTTCTTACCAAAGAGAGCGCCTATTGCATCTGCATCTTCTTTTTTAACTGCTGCGCCGCCCATGATTATGGCAATTTTGCCCTTTAATCCGGCTGCTTTCAATGCATCATCTAGTTTGGCAAGATTGTTTTTTGCTGGTACTGTATTAACAGAAATTGCAATTATGTCTGCATTGTTTTCCTTTGCTTTGTCAACAAAAACTTGTGGTGCAACACTTTTGCCCACATCGATTGTTTTGAATCCTGCGCGTTTCAGTGACCTTCTGACCGCTTCTTTGGCTGTGTCATGCATGTCTGGTTCAATGTTGCCGATAACAACTGTGCCAAGTGGATTTTCTGGTTCTGGAGGCTCTTTTTCCATCATAGATTTAAGCCATGACATTTAAACACCTTTTTCCTTTTTTAGTTACTCTGGGATTTTTATACTCGAAATTCATATTTAAGCTTTGACTTAAATAATTCACCAAAGGGCAAAAGTATTAAATAGAAGAACATGAGGGGGAAAGCGAAACGTCCAAAGCTGACAAAAGAATCGTGTTGATTTTATTGCTCTTCGTTTTTGCATTCGTTTACCGTCTCATTTTTATGCTTTGGCAAACATTTCCGCCAGGTGCAGACATTGGCTTACATAACAGCGTTATTTATTCAATAACAAAACCAGGTAACACGAATCTCCTTTATGATTATTATCAGATGGGCGGAGGCATATCACTGACTTTTCCCGGGTACCACATTTTCGCTTCAGGAATAATAATGATGACTGGAATGTCTGACTATTTTGCACAAACAATTATTGTGGCTCTATTCTCTTCGCTAATTGTTTTATCATCTTATTTAGTAACCAGAGCGGCTTGGACGGAATCGGGGGCTTTAATTGTTGCGTTTTTAGTTGCCATCTCACGCTTTGACATAGAAATGACGCTTTGGGGCGGATACCCCAATGTAATAACACTGCTTTTGATTCCGTTGACGTTTTACCTTTTTCTGCAAAGAGATAAGTTTTCTTTGACACCTTTTATAGTATCCACTTCTATTTTGATCGGCTCAATATTCTTGACTCATTCTTTAAGTGCAGTAGTTTTTGTGGGCACAACAGTTGCGACAGTGCTGGTAGTAATGATTCGTCCTAAAGCATTCCAAACATCAAGAAAACATATTCTCTATTGGCTGCTGCCCATAGTAGTCGGCGCCATAATTGTTTCCCCATTTTTATTTGATGCTGCCAAAGCCTACTTTAGTTCTAACGCCACTCTTAACGAAGTGCTCGATATTAAAAGCGCTTTGCTCTCAACCAGAATCCTTCCTCTAGAAATAGTTCTTCCCCTTTTTTCAATTCTTGTACTTTTCTTTTTCCTGTCAAAAGAATATAAAGGAAGGTTCTTTTCGTTGCCTGCTGTTCTATTTTTCATGTGGCTATTAGTTCCTTTATTTTTAGCCCAAGGCTATCTCTTTGATATCTACATAGATTACAATCGATTTCTGTACTTCCTACTCTTGCCAGTCTTAGTTCTATTTGGGATGTATCTTGATCATGCTTCGATATTTTTTGCGCGCATTGTACAGACGTACCACGTTTTAACCAGCCAAGTGCAGACGGCAAAGAAGCGGGCAAACAAATATGCGACGAGTATTTCATCGCGTATAACTCGCAGAAATCTTTATGCTGGTTTTGTGATAAGCCTATTACTTGTTTCTTTCTTTGGGTTTCAACTTTTTGTAACTCCATGGCAAGGCATATCCGTGGAAAGTTTTTACCAAGTTATGACTAATCCTGGTTATGAGGCA
Organism: Candidatus Bathyarchaeota archaeon; assembly: GCA_963811105.1. GTDB lineage: Archaea > Thermoproteota > Bathyarchaeia > Bathyarchaeales > Bathycorpusculaceae > Bathycorpusculum. The sequence continues at coordinate 11,217 of CAWEPZ010000002.1, forward strand.
ATACAGTGGACTAAGAATAACACACCCGCAGGATCCGTGTTTGTTTCTGACGCTCTATACGGGTGGTGGCTTGGCGGGTTCAGTCAACGGCCAACCATAAGTTCGGTTCCTCCAGAGTTCTTGACGGTTTCCCGTGAATTAAGTCCTGCAAAGAATGCTTCCTTGCTGCTTGATACAGACTACATGATTGACAACGGTTACATTCAGGTTAGAGAAGACGGCGGATACCTTGCAAGGCATAATCCAGAAATCCTAGCCAAGCTTAACTGGACTTATTACCCTTACTCATTCTTTAACTTTGACAGCGACCAAATTAAAATTGATTACAGCATCAACGGCACTGCTTACTATACACACGTAAACGAGCTTTCAGTGAAACAGATGCAACTGCAACGGGCACCCAACAATGACACTACCATAATCGTTTCCAGAGGCAACAACTTATTCAATTATACTCAATTCACCACAGTTTACCAAGGCTCAAGATTCGTAAACATAACTGTAACTGTGGACACAACCGAAAACGGTGTTTCACTAAATTATCTAACCTTTAATCTTGAAAGCAAAGGGTCAATTATTCAGTTAAGCAACAGCACAGTTGCATGGATAGATGGAGGCGTGAAAGCTTTCGGGCAATTGATTTTCAATGGCAATAAGCCTGATGTGAGCCAAACCATAGACAACGCTCCTCCATACGATGTAAGCGTGCAATATGCTTTGGATGGAAAATCTCAGGGGCAAATTCAGATGTCTGCGAGTGCTTACTCAGTTACAGATGATCTTCAATTTTACGTAGATCAAGCAACCGTAACCAAATATTTCAACCCTAAAATAACAGACAACCTGAATTCACCATATCAAATAATTTATCAAAAAAATGGCAAGTTGCCGCCTATCGACAATTTTGATTACCAAGCAGCCATGCAACAATGGAACATATCCTACATTGCAAATCGGGCTCTTGAGTTAAATCCCAAATTTGCAGGCGACCCCCATATTGACCTTGTATTTATTAACAGTGAAGTCGCTATCTTTAAGGTTAAATCGGACGCCAATCCAATTGGGAGATAGCTAGCCCTTGATGGGTAAAATGATTGAAGAGAGAAAAATTGAAATCATCTTTATTACCGTTCTCTCAGTGATTATTTTCACCAGTTTCTACACGCTTACATCCATGAATGGCGTTGTCTTAGGAAATGACCCTTCCGTTCACCTTCAAAAAGCCCAAATCTTCCTCCAAACAGGTCAAATCCCGTTAAGCAACTTAGGTTGGACACCTCCGCTTTACGAAATCTTACTTTCTACGCTTATTACCTACAGTGGTGCAACTGCAATTGGGCAACTAATTTTCTTAGTAAAAGCCTTAGCAGTAATAATCGATTGGCTACTATTCCTCTCTGTCTATTTAATAGCTCGCAAATTTTTTAACAAGAAAGTAGGCGCCACCGCCTCTATTTTGCTGCTGATGTGTTTTCCTATGTTCGACCTTAACGCTTGGGGCGGTTACACGACAGTGCTAGGAATGGCGTTTACTGTTTTAGTTCTACTTTATTTGACTCTAGCGACTGAACAGTTCGGCTATCTTATTGTCACTTTTCTTGCAGCTTTCGCTCTTGTTTTATCCCATCAGCTTGCAGCATTTCTGGCAGTTATAATTGTGCCCCCGATCCTTCTTCTTATGCTAGTAAAATCCAAAGGTGCCTACCTTAAAGTCGTTATCGCTTTGATCCTCGGTGGTGGAATAGCATTTTTCCTCTATTACTTCCAAGCCATGATCGGTTATCTTGATGCCGTAATTTATTACGTATTCTTTGCCATCAAAACCTATGCATACCAGATTCCATCTGTAAGCTTTTTCTCTTTCTTGGGAAATTTCGGCTTTATCTTTTTCTTTGGTTTATGCGGCATCGTCATTGGCTATGACGTGCTGAGACGAGAAAAGAAACTGGTTTATTTTGTAATACTAATGCTTAGTTTTTTTGTTCCGTTGTTTTTCGCTGAGTCCTATCTTTTTGGTTTGTTTATGCCGTTTCATTGGTTTCTTTACTATTTGACGCCTCCTTTGGCTATTCTGGCTGCTGTTTCCATTGTCTTTGTAGCTGATAAGTTCTCAATCTTTTATGCAAAAAATAAAACAAGCTTGAGAAGAAACCGATTAAAAATAGTCACAATTTCATTAGTTGTTTTAATGTCTTTGATGCTTGTGTTTCGTTCAGACGTCGTATATGGGAAAATCATAGAAGCAAGCGTATACTATTCAACATCCGACTCAAAAGCTCTTGATGCCGGGATTTGGCTAAACCAAAATTACCCTAATAACGCGACTGTAGTTGTAACACAGGTCCCAGGCTCCTGGTTTTCGAGCTTTTCGGGAAAAACTGTGTTCGCTCAGACTGATCCTACGGTTGAAAGGACTGCTATCGCTGAATCGGTCTTAAGCTTATCTGATGAGATTCAAACTCCCCAAACTCTAGTGCGGGCCTATCAGGCTAAGGGCGACATTACTGACGAAAACTACGTCTCCATTGATCAGGTCTGGTATAGAGATTCTTACTCTTCTGGCGCTGGAGATTTCCTAAGTTTTACTCAAAATGGAATAGACTATAAGTTTTCTGTTGCTAATTTAAGTAGAACGATATCATTTAATAAGCAAGCTTACCCAAAACAAGTATCTTTTACATATTATAACGACTATATAGAATTAACACAGACAATGCTTGTACAAAATGACAGTTACCTCATCAACGTTTCCTGGGCACTTAGTCCTCTAAAGAGCGATATTTCTAATGCAAGTCTGTACCTTACCACCTATTTCGACCTACAGTTTAACTTCAGTAAAGCTCAAATCCCCCAATTAATGGATTGGGCTAACCCTTGGGATATGCCGTCAAAAATTACTCATGGAACGGATTGGGCAGTTGCTGGTTTTTTCAATTCAAGCCTAAAAGATAATTACATAGGACTCTATGATCATAGTAAAGACGTTGCTTTCGCTTTCAAGTTTTACGACACACCCGCTTTGGGAAACATCGGCGCCTTGGGTAATGGACAAATAGATGCTGTTCGGTTCCAATACGAATTCAACGACATAAACGTCAACCAAACAGTTACTAGACAATACCAAACTCTCACTTTTTCAAAAAACAGTTATCCAGCATTCCAGCAACCAAACCAACTGCAAAGCTTATTAAATTTCAAACCTGGCGAATTTACAATTGTCTCCCAGGATTATCGTGACATTATTGCTGAAAATAACATTGGCTTCATCGTTTACGATAAAAACCAACTTAACTATAACATAGCTCACTGCAAATTTTTACTACTAATTTACTCGAACGATAGGTATGCAATCTTCAAAATCTTAAACAACTACAATCAAACATAAACTGAAAAATTGAAGATGGATTCAAACTAAAAACATAAAGTTTGATTTTTGAGGAATTTTTTCTCTACCCAGTCTACTTTTGCTTAGTTATCTCCATCGTTAAAACCATTCTGGATTTAGTTTCTCCCTCGCGCGGTGGCATCTCGGCTGATCCGATAGCAATCTTGCTAACTTTAAGTTCTTTAATGAAACGGTTCCTTGTTATCTCAGCGACATCAATAGCGGTGGTCATAGTTTACACTCTTGCTTTCAAAGTAATTTCTTTCAGGTTTCCTGATTCGAGGCTGGTTATTATGGTCAGAAAATAGCTCATTAGAGGTTTGTTTCCGACTAAGATTACATCTGCGTTTTGGGTCATTTTGTCTTACTCCTTCTTTGTTATTTGCTGTGTATAACGTGTCTGTTACTTACATTTGCTCTATAACTGAACGTTTTGCCAAAACAATTTATTTCTATCTTAAAAGTCATTTGAAAACCACTATTTTACGGAAATTGTTAGACAATTCGGTAACAAAATAACTGGAAAGGCTTTTCTACAGCTAACCCATAATCAGCTTTAACACTTAACATCAAGGGAGTTAACTTGCTTACTAAACTCAAGAAAAAAGTTCAACAAATGCTATCTTCTCAAGCAGCCGCCGCACATAAAATAGGGTTAACTCCCAACAAAGTAAGCACCATAGGATTCGTGCTCGCACTTGCTTCAGGGGTTGCATACTCACTAGCTCCCTAGTCACTTATGGCTTCTTCTCTTAGCGACAATTCTACTTTTGGCCTCAGGATTCTGCGATACGCTTGACGGCATAATTGCAAGGACTTTCCAGCAGATTACAGAGTTCGGTGGCTTTTTTGATTCAGTTCTTGATAGGTACGCAGATGGAGCAATCTACGCAGCCATAATAATCGCTGGATTAAGCAATTCCGCTTGGGGTCCAACTTGGGGTTCAATTTGGGGTTTGGCAGCTCTAGCAGGTTCTTTGCTAGTGAGTTACAGTCGTGCAAGAGCAGAAGTAGTTGGAATTAAAATGGAGTCAGTGGGTTTGGCTGAAAGGGCTGAACGTATGATTATTTTAGCTGCCGTGAGCATTGTTGCATTTTTCTGGTTGCCCGCGTTAGGTTATGGTATATTTTTGTTAGCAGTGCTTGCAAACTTTACCGTTTTACAAAGAGCACTTTACGTTTACAAGAAATTAAAGAAAAAAACAGTATTAGTTACTTAGTATCTTCTTTTTGCTCGTGAGTGACGCTCGCTTTCGGCTCTGACATTAACGATTCCCCGGTGAACAGCACAAGATATGCAGTAAAATTTCGTGTCCACCCAGGATGCTAGAAATGTTCCTTTTTGCCTAAGCTCCTTAGCTAACTGAGGCTCAACGAATGACACTCGACGGGTAGACCTTTTTGCCTTATCACGTGGCACCATTGCCCCGCAATTTGCGCATTGAACGAGACTGCTGCTTCCTTTGCTTCCTTTAGCTCGTCCTCGGCTTTTTCGCTTGGATGGCAACTATTTTTAACCTCTTTTTCCAATTATGCATTAAACTATCTTATATATATGCTCGTAACTTTAACAGAGAAGCAATGTTAGCTTTCTGATTTATTTGAGGGATGATTTTTCCATTTGGCGACGTCATTAATGTTGTTACTCCTGGTCCATGGCCGGCTGTGACACAATTTGTGTGAATAATTACACCCACTGAAATAGCACCCTGACGGTAAATTCTGCCAAACGAGTGGTCCGCGTCAATGATGGCTACTAAATCGCCAAGCCTTAAGCTTTCCAACCCATACTGCTCAACAACATTACTGTCAAAAAGTTGTATATCGTAGTCTCCAGAGTTAACTTGGTTTGCTCCTAAACCTGAACCCATGATAGCCGCTGGAACAACATGAGTGACTGATACCTCAAGCTTGTCACTTTTCGGCTGCGGGTTCCATGCTTCCAGTAATGATGGGTCAGTATTCAAGACCTTGATTTCTGGAAAATCAACCATTTTTAAGCCCACGCCAAAGGCTTTCACTAGAATTCTGTCTCCAATCACAAGCTTATCCAAAGTTTCTGATGGAAAATCAACCATCACATGCTCGATTCCACCGTGTTTACCTGTGACAGTTCCCTCCTCACCCCTAGCTTCACCACTTACTATTGTTGCTTTGTTCCCCACGCACGATAGCACGTTAAAGGCGGTATTGGCAGCTTGACATGATCGGGCATCATTTTCTTTGTTTTCGGTGCTAACACCCGGTTCTACATGGTCAGCTTCCCAACCACATGCTGGATCCCCGACTCTTAGATTGTAGGTTATTCCGCCAACTCCAGGCAACACTACCGGGATTCCGGTTGCGGAAACGTTGTAAACTGATCTTATTGTTGGGCTGGCTATTTCACCGATGACTGACATTTTAATGAGTTTTTCAACGTTTGTTTTAAGCATAACTGGTCCTCTTTTGAGCATTGTGTCCTATCCGTGAGGCTTCTAATAAAACTTCACACGGTGTCTTTTTCATTTAAGGAAATCTTAAATTATGCGGTTCTTTATTGTTGCAGTGAAGCTAAGTTTATCTAAAATTGTCGGAAGTGAAATTTGCTATGTCTGAAATTGGGTTAAGAACAAAGATGCTGGTTAAAGATGTAATGAGCAGCCCAGTTATAACCATGGATGAGAATGAAGCTTCAAATAAGGCTGCCACAGCCATGGATCACAACGACGTCGGAGCTGTAATAGTTACCAGTAAAGCTGGAAAATCAATCGGCATTATTACGGAGCGAGACTTAGTCATCAGGGTTTTAGCTAAAAACCTTAAACCTGACTCCGTTTCCGCCAAAGATATCATGACAACCCCATTAGTAACGATTGAGCCTGAAGCGTCAATAACTGAAGCAGCTCGACGAATGAACAGGCTAGACATCAGACGCCTCGGCGTTATTTACAAAGGCAACCTTGTCGGGGTAATCTCAAGCAAAGATGTCCTTGGCGTGATGCCAGAGCTAATAGAAATAATCCAAGAACGTACACGGATTGAAGGTGATTCTCGAACTGAAGAAACTGAAGAGGTTCCGCTTTCAGGATATTGTGACATATGTAATGTGTACTCAGAAAACCTTAAGGAACGAAACGGACAAAATATTTGTGATGAATGCCGAATAGAACAGGAACAAGAAAAGTAATCTTGCTAACTCTATAAATCAACAAACAAAAAGTCTTCTCTTTCCTCAACATTGTAAGTTTTTAGAGGCTTCTGCGTTGGTCCTCTAAGCACTATTCCATTGGTTACATTGAATTGTGAGTAATGCCAAGGGCAGGTGAGAACTTCTCCCTGAAGCGTGCCCTCTGCAAGCGGTGCGCCAGCGTGAGTGCATCTTGCATCTAAACAAAAAATTTTGCCATTAAGAATAGTAGCCAACACTTCATGTCCCTTAATTTTGAAAGCCCTTAGTTCTCCAACTGTAATAATTTTCTTATCGCACAACTTCACAAACATAACGTCACCTATACAACTTCTAATCTAAGTTATAGCAGTTATTTCCTGATGTTTACCGATGTACTCACACACCGCCAACACGAATTCAGCATGGCTCCAAAGAAGTGGCGTAGCAGAAATTGGTTTACCTGAAAAGGGATCTAGCTGCTCAGCTAGAACCCCTGAAGGCGACGCGTTCGTTGTTGCCCACTTTAAAAGCTCCATCGCTGGTGCTAATTGTTCTATTGAAGAAGCGGCGGCGATGTGCCATCTTGAGAGTCTGAGCGTGGAAATAAACCATGGATTGCCCGGCGTGTCCAGAGAAACTCTTCTATAATGGTCGTTTTGGTACCTTGCGAGACCCCCAACTTCAGTTTTAATCCAAAGCTCTTTAGCTAAAGCATCCATTGTATTCTTTACTCTCTGATCCTTGGGCTCTAGAACTCCACATGTAAAAACCGTTGAAATGCTGCTATCGAGGGTTGTATCCCTTTCTCCATTGGGGTAGATGCCTTTAATGAACCGCTCTAATTTGTGGTCATACAAATTCTTTATCAAGGCCTCCTTAATCCGAGCAGAAGCTTCCCCCAACAATTCTTGCCTATTGCTATCATAAAATACTTTAGCGAACTTGGCCGCGGCATCCAAGGCCGCACACACCGATGCAGCCGTAGAAGTGAACACGCCGACTTTCTCCTCCCACTCATCAAACGTAGGCATAGGCAAGAAAGTCAGTGGATCTCGATAGCCCATCATAAAATCTGCGGCTTTAATGACAAGTCGGTCGTAAACTTTAGTAATAAACTCCAAGTTCCCACTTATTTCAAAATACTTCCAAAGCGAATACAGTACAATGGCTGTCTCATCTTCTTGAATAGGCATTTGCTGACGACCGTCGGAGCCGATCAATGCGTGCCACGTGCTTCCGATTGAACCGTCTGGCAAATATTTATGCCTAAAAAAGCCATCTTCACCCACAACTTGATTACAAAACCTAAAAAACATGGCTGGTACATCAGTGAAACCTGCGCTGCTGAAAGCTAATGCCGCCATGGCAGCATCTCTTGGCCACACATATGAGTAAGTATCCCTGTGAATGCCCAGAATGTCAGAGTCAAGCGATGCAAGAAGGCCTCCGTGGCTATCGACATGCGCCCTCATAAGAAGCAGTGAGCGTTTAAACAGGCGAGCCACATCACGAGGCAAAATGTTTAGGTCGATCTTCAATTGGTTTAGCCAGGCGCTCCAATAATTTTCCACTTCCAAAAGCATCTGTTCAACGCCTATTTGCTTCACAGCTGAATCTAAATCTGTGACTTCGCCTAAGCTGGTTCCACATGTAATCCAGTAGTGAATTAGCCCATAATCGCGCGGGGGAATCTCCAATTTGAATGAAACCGCTGAATCCACGGCTCCTTGTGCAACGGCATTAGTGCTTAATTGACCATCTTCCGAATCCCTCCAAGTGCCTTCTTGTCCTTCAACTTCTTTGTATCCAACCGCATATTGATAGAATCCTTCGCCGCCAGCTGCTCCGCCCACCAGAAAATACCGTTTTCGTTTATAATGTATGATTGCTTTTAGTTTGGGGTCAAAAAAAGCAGTATCGCCCGCTTCGTAACCGTAAATGTGGAAGTCTTGCGTGAAGAATAATCGTACTTCGCGCTTGTAATCCGTTTCATTTACTACTTTTATCTTGCGTAGGAAAACGTTTTTGCCGTGATGAACAGCATCGTTGACTTCCATGCTGATTCGCTTGGACTCTTTTTTTATGATATATCTGGTCGTAAGAGTTTCAGGCAAGTAAGTCATCGCTATGTCCCAGTCTTTGTCTATCCATTCAAATTTGCCGTCTATCCATACACCAAACCTGAAGGGGTGACCTACAGCATGGTTTTCAAGCCCAACATAAGGAAAATAAACATCCCTAATACTTGCCCTTTCATCGAGTGCAACTGCAAACCGGCCATTACTTACCAAAATTTGTCTGGGCAAATAAAATCCACTTCCAAAACATTAAGCTTGTATTAGTCATGGATGACACCATAAATAAACTTTAATTTTTCAAGCTGAACGTTTCATAAACTATTTATTTAACGTCTTAGCATAAACGCTATTGAGCAAAATAATGCCTTAATTGAGGCGCAAATTGGAAATAAATCTATTTTAGAACAGCTCTAAAGCCAAGAAATAGCTCGATTGCAAGAACTTTCAAAGGTTTCAGTTAAATTATTCTCGGAAATCAAATTATTATTGCCTCCAACTATGATTTGAGTCCTAAAGTTAACGATGTTATTTCCAATTATTTTACAGCCACTTGAATTAGAAGAAATAACAATACCGCTATCTTGTGCTAACATTCTGTAGCAAGAGGGATGGAATAGAGAAGAATGAAATGTTGTAGACTACTTCGTCTATCGTGAAGCTTGAAATTGCTACGTTATCTGATTGACGGCGATTGCAGACCTTGCAGTATAGTGACCGCCAATGTATAGTGGTTGGATGATTATTTTTGGCTGTCTTCGCCAATTAATGAGATTGTTTTGTCTATCACTATTCCTTCTAACCCAGCGTAAGGGAAGGTAATTGTGCGTTCCTATTTTGACGAGTATTGTATCTCCAGCAGTTGCTTTTCCTATTGCCTCTTGAATAGTAGGATAATCGTTTGGGACAGTAATTGTTTTGGTAGCAGCCTTCACAGGGCAAGAATAACTGAAGATGCCAAGAAGAAGGTGAGAAGCATTAAAACGGAAGTCTTCCTCAAGCTAACCATAATTGTTTTAAAGGCTGTTTCCAATACGAGTCTTCTCGTAAAACTCTCTTGACTGGGATTTTGTCAAAATTTCGTGACTACACGGTAGGTGAGGGAAAAAAGGGTTTATGTTTTCTCCTGTGGTATTTTTTCCTTAACCTTTCCTCAGCATGATTTCCCTTAGAGGCGCGTTTGAGAATTTGAGCATTGTTATTAGCCCTTAATAATCTAAATCTAAAAAATCGAGTCTTAGCTTTTCTCCCAACTCTTTGTACTTGTTTTCTTCTCCAATGTGCATTTATTTTTTTTAAGCTCATTATTTGTGCCCCTAACAAACAAATAATTTGGATTAGCTTTGATTTTGTTTAATAGATATCGCTTAAAGATTTTGGTGCCGTCTGTTAATCGGTTAACTTTTAAGATGGACTGATTGAGTCCACTCCTATGTTATCGACCAAGAAAACAGAAGAGTGAACCCATGATATCAGTCCAAACCCAAATAGAAATAACTGGCGATTTAAATCTTGCCAGCATATCCCGAGAACTAGACGAAATAAATATTCCTAAAGAGGTTCTAAAGAAAGCTATAGTTAAACTTCAGGCTGAGCTTGTCTTGGAGCTATGTGGTCCAACGTTCTTAAGAGATCCAAAGCGGAAATTCAGCAGAGCAGGAACCACAAATAGAACTCTGTTGACAAGGCATGGAAAAGTAGAGTTTAAACTTGTAAAAGTACGTGACTTAGAGAATGATTCTATTTTTAGGCCTTTGTTGCTGTATGTTGGCGTAGAGCCTAGGAAGAGAATTGTTGATGATTTAGTGTTCGAATGTGCGGAAGCAGCGACTTACTTGACGTACCGTGATTCTAAGACAGTTATTGAGAATCTTACTAGCGTAGAGGTTTCACGGTGTAGGATTCATGATTGTGTTAAGGAGGTAGGCGAGTTCATTACTGAAGAACGAAGAAAGGCACCTTCGGTTGATGTGGATTTGATTGAGGGTGATGGGACTAAATGTCATGGATTAGGGGGAAAGAAGAATGAAGTTAACGTTATTTTAGGAAAAAATCTAGAGTCGGGTGAGAAATCGCTTTTGGGGCTTGATGTGAATAAGGATTGGAAGGAGACCGCATTGCAGTTTAAGGGAAAAGCGGACGTTGCAGTTTCTGATAATGAGCCTTCGCTTAGGAATGCTCTACTGGAGAAGGCAACTGATTATCAGGCTTGCGTTCGTCACTGTGTAGGTGATGTTCGCTTTTATTTGTGGAATGCAGGCTTGCCAAAAGAGATGAGAAAAGAAGTTGCAAGCAAGCTTATCGGTATTTTAGAGACGCTTCGTAACTCGGTTAAGAAACACCTTGTAGACATGGATTTTGATAGGTTACAGTGGAGGATTGGCTGGACCCTTTCTGAACTGAATCTGCTCAGTAGAGAGCTGCTTTCGGATGGTTTAGAGACGGTTGCTCGCTTCATTAGACATGCGGCGAATTATCTGGTTACTTTCGCACGGTTGACTATGAAGAAAATCAGTATTCCTATTACGAATAATCTCGTTGAGCGTTTGATAGGTGAGGTCGCTAAGCGGATTAAGCATAGGTGGATGCATTGGAGCACCAGAGGGCTTGAAACCTTGCTGAACATTCTACTGGCAAGATACTGTAACAGGCGTGTATATGGCGAGATGAAGGAAAAATTCTTAAGCCAAACTTGTACAGGAATTAAAATGGCGGTAACATAGGAAAAGCTAGCCGATTAGGAGACACAACCAAGATTTTGTGCTTCATTTTAGAACTAGGTTGGAATCAACACCGTCTGGAACATGTTTATTCTATTGTGCTTGTGCAGAAGCTGTTCCAATTATTTTGTATAGTAGTAAGACTACATATGTGACCTAATTCTGAAGTTAAATAAACCAAATCTCAAACGAATAGCCTGATAAACTTTAATTAACTAACCCATCGCTATTCAATGTAGCTGTGAATTGACGTGATTGTTGATTGTGTCCTCACTAACGCCAAAGCTTACCTCAATGGGCAAATCATCGATTGCAGCCTAGCAATTGAAGAAGGCAAAATTTCTAAAATTGGCAAAGAAACACAGATGCCAAACGCTGACAAGAAAATGAATCTAAAGAATCTCCTTGTGCTGCCGGGCTTGATAGATGAGCATGTTCACCTGCGTGATGAAAGTAAAGCGTACAAAGAAGATTTTGCCTCTGGGACTGCCGCGGCTGCCGCTGGGGGCTTCACTACCGTTTTGGATATGCCTAACAATGAACCAGTCACAATGAGTATGGACACGTTAAGGAACCGTAAGGAAATCGCAGAAAGAAGAGTTTTGGTTAATGTTGGATTTTATTCTGAATTCCCAAAAAAAAACGGTGAAATAGCTGATATTGTATCTGAGGGGGCAGTGGCTTTCAAGCTGTTTATGGGTTGCCAAATAGGCGGTTTAAACATTGACAATGATGAAGATTTGATAGAAGCTTTCGAAGAGGTTGTTGATGCGGATATGCCAGTGGCGGTGCACGCTGAAGACAAAGCTTTGCTTACTGATAACGAAGAAAAGCTCAAACAAGCCAAAAAAAATAGTACTGCTGCTTTTCAGAAAGCGCATTCGGAGGTAGTTGAAATAAAAGCTATCGAACGATTACTGAAAATGTCTGCGCAGACTGGTGTAAGGTTGCATTTTTGTCATGTTTCAACTGAAGAGGGATTAAACGCTATCGTTGAAGCTAAAAAAGATGGCGTGAAAGTAACCTGTGAAGTTACCCCTAATCACTTGTTATTGTCAACAATTGATTTGGACCGCTGTGGGCAACTTGCAATCATGACGCCACCGCTGAGAAACAAAAGCCATGTTGAAGCGTTATGGAAAGGCTTAGGAGCAGGCTCTGTTGATACTTTAGGCTCAGACCATGCACCGCATGCTCTTAGAGAGAAATCAGCAAGCAGCGCTTGGGAAGTTAAAGTCGGAGTGCCAGGTTTAGAAACGACGTTGCCACTTATGTTGACACAGGTTAGCAAAAATCGGTTATCTTTGGGTCAAGTAGTTCAGCTTCTGGCGGAGAAACCATCAGAAATCTATGGCTTGACTAGCTGCGGTTGGCTTGAGCAGGGAAAGGACGCAGATTTAACGGTAATAGATTATAACCAAAAGTTCACAATCGAAGCCTCAAAATTCAAATCAAAAGCGAAGTATTCGCCCTACGATGGATGGCAAGTTCAAGGTAAGCCAGTTAAGACTTTCGTTAATGGATTGTTGGTTTTTGATGAAGGCGAAATCGTTGCTAGAGTGGGCAGCGGATCAATTGTTCGGAGAGGCAGCGATGAATTTCCTAGCAGATAGTATGTTGGGAAAACTTTCACGTTGGCTTCGCATGTTAGGACACGACGTTGCATACAACGTCAAGCTTGTCGATTCGGAACTTCTTGAATTGGCAAAGAAAGAAAACCGAGTTTTATTAACAAAGGATTTAGAGCTCTACCAACGTGCGATTGCAAGGGACATAGATGCTTATTTTGTGGAAGGCAAATCTGAATCGGAGCGACTGGCAGAGATTGCGAAACGATATCGCTTTGCACTAATATTGGACATGGAAAAATCCCATTGTCCCCTATGCAACACCAAACTTGCCTCAGTGCCAAAAGAGCAGCTGGCAATTGAATTACAGAAAAACACCCTCACTTATTATGATAGGTTTTGGAAATGCCCTAACTGTAGGCAAGTCTATTGGCAGGGAGCACACTGGAAACAAATCAGCTTTACCATTAGCGAAGCGCAATCGAAATTGGAAAAATTAATAGAGAAAAATTGAGGCTTATGTTAGCCATTTCAGTGGGATATCTTGGAAGGTCCCATCTGGCAAGGTTCTTCTAATGGTTATGGGAAGTATTCTTGCGTCAAGTTCTGCTAGAGCTATATCAATTGGGTTCGTATTTTCCGCTGCGTCCACCAAAATTGGTGCTCCCATCGAGATTTGGAGTGCTCTAGCTCCAACTATCCTTGCTTTCTCAAACCGGGTAATTTTCGGTGGTCCAACAATTATTTTTTGTTCTGACATATTTTAGTAATCTCCAGCACCTGGATATCCGCCGCCCATACCGCCCATTCCGCCGCCTGCTCCTGGTGGTGGTCCCTTCATTTTTCCTGAGGCTATTACATCGTCGATTTTGAGGATCATAGATGCTGCTTCGTTAGCTGATTTAATTATTTGTTTTTTAACTGAAAGCGGCTCAAAGATGTTTGCTTTTGCCATATCTTGCACTTTTCCCTCAAGAACTTCTATGCCCGCCCATGTTTCTCCTTTTTCATGCCTGGCTCGTAATTCTGAAAGTATATTTATTGGGTCTGCGCCTGCGTTTTCGGCGAGTGTTACAGTTATTGATTCGAGGGCTTCTGCGAACACTTTAACTGCAAGCTGCTCTCTTCCTGGCATTGTTTCAGCGTATTTTCTAAGTGCGTTTGCCATTTCAAGTTCTGGAGCACTTCCTCCAGCAACAATTTTTGGCTCTTGAATTAAATCTCTAATTACGCAGAGCGCATCGTGAACTGAGCGTTCTGCCTCGGCAGTCATACGTTCAGTTCCTCCTCTAATTAAAAGGGTGACTGCTTTTGGGTTCTTGCAGCCTTCAACAAAAGTCATCTTGTCATCGCTGATTCTGCGTTCTTCCACCAAAGCCGCATATCCAAGGTCTGATGATGAAATATCATCAATTCTTGAAATTATTTTTCCCCCTGTGGCTCTTGCAAGTTTTTCCATGTCCGATTTTTTGGCTCTTCTAATTGCAATTACTCCTTTCTTCGAAAGGAAATGTTGAGCCATGTCATCGATGCCTTTTTGGCAAACAACCACGTTTGCGCCAGATGCCAGGATTTTATTAGTCATGTCTCTTAGCATTGTTTCCTCTTCCTTGAGGAAAGCTTCAATCTGGTCGGGGCTTTCAATACTTATTTTAGCGTCTAGCTCGGTTTTTTCAATCTCTAAGGAAGCATCAATTAGGGCAATCTTTGCGTTTTCTATGCGCTTGGGCATTCCAGAATGCACGATTTCTTTGTCTAAAACTATGCCGTTTATGAGACTCGTATCCTTGATCGATTCGCCCGTTTTCTTTTCAATTTTTACGTCGTTAACATCTGCCTTCATGACGCCATCTTGTTTTTCTGCTACAGCCAACATGGCTTTAACCGCTAAATCTGCTAAGTATTCTTTGTATTCAGCGACAATTTTGCTTCCCATCGATGTTGTTGCAGCTTTTTTCAGGTAATTTTTAGACTTTAGGTCCACTGGGATGGCTATTTTTTCAAGGGTTTCCAATGCTTTTTCAGCTGCCATCCTGTAACCATCAATTATTACTGTTGGGTGAATATTTTTGTTAATTAATTCTTCTGCTTTACTCAGGAGTTCGCCTGCTATTATAACCGCAGATGTTGTTCCATCGCCCGTCTCATTGTCTTGCGTCTTGGCGACTTCTACAAGCATTTTGGCTGCTGGGTGCTGAACATCCATCTCGTCCATAATTGTGCGACCATCGCTTGTTATCGTGACGTCTCCGAAGTTGTCAACTAACATTTTATCCATGCCTTTTGGGCCTAAAGAGCTTCTGACACTTTCAGCTATAATTTTAGCGGCAGTTATGTTTCCGCGTTGTGCTTCTCTTCCGCGGGACCTGTTCGACCCTTCTTTTAAAACCAGAATAGGCACGCCGCCCGCTTGTGTTGGAAATGATGACAAATCAAGTAACCTCCATTAATGCGAACAACAACAAAATGTTACTAACAATATAAGTTTTTCCTAGACGAGGTACAATGAATATAGCCTAAGCAAGCAATTTTTGCATCATTTGGCCATCTTTTGGCATTTTCTTTTTTTCATTTTTGCCAGAGCTTAATAAACCGAAACTTTTGCTATTCCTGGAATTTTTAGTATTTCAGGGATTAATTCTCCGGGGATTTTTTTCTCAACTATCAAGGTGAGCTTTGGTTCTGGTGAGAGTTCCGGGTCATCTACGATTGCTTGTCTTATACTTAATCCTGCCCTGTTAAGAATCATCGCTGCGTTGGCTAAGATCCCGGGAGATTTTGCATTTACAACTGTTATTTCTAAAACGCCTAGATTAAGAGGTTTGGCGATTTCTTTTAGTGAGTGTCCTGCTGGGCGTATTGCTTCAAAAATGAGTTTAAGTTCAGGGGTGGTTTGGATGGTGTTTATTGTTTCGTTTACTGTTCGTCGATCAACTCGTGCGACTCTTGCTATGCGTACTGGTGGTATTTCGATTTGGTTTAGGTATATTTTGTCTTCTAGAATGCTTAAGCCGTTTTCTATGAGAACTCGTGCTACTTTGAGGCGTTCGGGATAATCGTCTAACTGAGTTTTTATTTTGTTCCACATTTTGTTTCTCTTGGGTTTGTTTTTGTTCGTTTAGGTATTAATATGTTGTTTAGCGCAAGTAAGTTTATGTGTATAAAAGTGTACTCAAAAGCCTTAAATAAAACCTAAAAGTACATTTCTCTGCTTTACAGAGAAAGGCGAAAAACAAATGCCAATTAAAAAAATCTTATTAGAAGAAAACGAAATACCAAAACAATGGTATAACATAGTTCCCGACTTACCCCACCCTCTACCACCCTTTATAGATGCCGCAACAAAACAACCGGGTGTCGGAATTGTCCCAAGAATATTCCCCAAAGCAATTATCGGTCAAGAAATAAGCCAAGAACGATGGATAGACATACCTGAAGAAGTAAGAGAAGTCTATCGAATCTGGAGACCATCACCCCTCTTCAGAGCCACAGGCTTAGAAAAAGCTCTTAAAACTCCAGCAAAAATCTACTACAAATACGAAGGCGTAAGCCCAGCTGGAAGCCACAAACCAAACACAGCCGTACCCCAAGCCTACTACAACATGAAGGAAGGCACAAAACGCCTCTCAACAGAAACCGGCGCAGGCCAATGGGGATCAGCCTTAGCATTTGCTGCCATGACATTCGGGCTCAAAGCCACCGTTTACATGGTGCGAGCAAGCTATGACCAGAAACCATATCGAAAGATGATGATGAACGCTTTCGGCGCAGAATGTATTGCTAGTCCTAGTAACAAAACTGAGGCAGGTCGAAAAATCCTCGCTGAAGACCCAGATAACAAGGGCAGCCTTGGTATAGCTATCAGTGAAGCTGTCGAAGATGCGCTTGTTAATGAAGAAGAAACTAACTATGCTATAGGCAGCGTTTTTAATCATGTTTGTTTGCATCAGACTGTTGAAGGCTTAGAAGCTAAGAAACAGCTTGAAATGGTTGAAGATTATCCAGACGTTATTTACGGCTGCATCGGTGGAGGCAGCAGTTACTCAGGACTCATGTGGCCATTCTACTACGACCAAGTCTCGAAGAAAGCGCCTAAAGAAACAAAGTTCGTAGCAACAGAAGCCACGGCATGCCCCAAAGTGACCAAAGGCTATTACCAGTATGACCACGGCGACACCGCAAAACTAACACCACTCGTCCCAATGCACACCATCGGCCACGACTTCATCCCAGCACCCATCCACGCAGGCGGACTCCGTTACCACGGCATTGCACCAACTATAAGCGTTTTAGTGCAAGAAAAGAAAATGACCACCGAAGCATTCAACCAACTAGAAGTATTTGACGCAGCCAAATTGTTCATCCAAACGGAAGGCATAATTCCAGCACCTGAGCCGTCACACGCAATCAAAGGCGCAATTGACGAAGCACTCCGCTGCAAGAAAACAGGGGAAGCAAAAACCATCTTGTTCGTGCTTTGCGGTCATGGCTACTTTGACATGGCAGCATACGACGAATACTTCAATGGCAACCTGCAACCATACGAGTATCCAGCGCAGAAAGTTGAGGAATCAATGGCGAAACTCCACAAGCTCTATCCGTGGCTTGATGAAGTTAACAAGAAATTCATAAGCTGCGAAACACTCTAAAACCAACCAAAACCCTTTTCTTATTTTACTTATTTCTTGTTTTTTCGGATTAACTTAAGCTTCTTTTTCTCCTCGTCTACTTCTTTGATTCACTAAAACATGCAAATAGCGACTAATATTATTCAATAGGCATCTGCCTGCTCTATTACTGCTGACTAAAGCGTTTCCAACAGAAACAACAGGACCTCTATTTTCACGTAAGAAATCAACATAGAAAAACACGCACTATTCAACAGGAAACAAAGAGGTTTTATCATAGGTCCCCTAATACCAACAGAGGAAAAAAGTATTGGCCTCTCTAGAAAAAACCCTGCCAACCAAAATGGTTGGATTCATAGTTAACCCAGTGGCGGGAATGGGCGGCGCCGTCGGATTAAAAGGAACAGACGGCAAGCTTATCTTAGAAAAAGCCATATCGTTAGGCGCTAAGCCCATAGCGTCGCAAAGGGGAGAAACTTTTCTTGCAGAATTAACTGCTTCTAAAGGAAGCTTAAAACTGGTTGTTGGCGCTGGCTCAATGGGGGAGGTCGAAGCTCGAAAATGTGGCTTTTCTTTTGATGTTAAGGGCGAAAGCAAAAGTGAGACGTCTTCGGAAGATACCCAAAATATCGCTAAAGCCCTGGCTGCGTCGGGTGTTGATTTGCTTGTTTTCTGTGGTGGTGATGGAACAACTCGTGATATACTAAAGGCGGTCGGATCGAAAGTTCCTGTGCTTGGGGTTCCGACAGGCGTCAAAATGCACAGTGCTATATTCGCTGTTAGCCCCCAAGCAGCAGCAAGAGTAGCCATTAGATATCTGTGGGTTGGGTTGCCTCTGCATGAAGCTGAGGTAATGGATGTGGATGAGGAAGCTTTCAGAAACGGTCATCTTTCCGCTGAACTTTATGGATATATGCTAAGCCCATATGAGCCCACATTAATTCAGGTGAGCAAACTTGAAAGCCCAATGACTGAAAACGAAGTCCGCAACCAAGTAGCCATCGCACTTTTCATTATTGAAGAAATGAAACCGGACCCAATCTTTATCATAGGACCAGGAACTACAACCCGCACAATCGTGGATCTTTTAGATCAGACAAAAACACTGTTGGGAGTAGACCTAATTAGAGGCAAAAAAATAATCGCAAACGATGTTAACGAGAAACAAATACTAGAAGCAATAGAGGGGAAGGCTGCAAGGATAATTGTGACACCGATTGGAGGGCAAGGATTCATTTTTGGTAGAGGAAACCAGCAAATAAGCAGCAAAGTAATTCGTCAAGTAGGCTTAGAAAATATTGTTGTGGCTGCAACTAAAACTAAGTTGGACAGGTTGAAGAGTTTAAGGGTTGATACTGGCGACTTGGAACTGGACGGCGAACTTAGAGCCTGTGGAGCATTAGTTGTAACAGATTATAAAGTTAAGCAAAGAATAGACATTGAATAGTATTTTCTTATCTTGGCTATTTCCATTTCCTGTACCCTCCTTCTCAATAGATTCCTAAACATGTTGTTCGAAAATCAGAATAAGCAATATTCATAAGTATCATAAAAGTGAGGCTTGAAGTTTGATACCAATTAATCTGCCAAAAATCGGCGAAGAAGTGGTTAGCAGGCGGAAAACCCGTATTTGCTGACATTGACGCTGGGGCCTACACTCTTTCGGCTAACGCAGTGAAAAGGCAGTGACAAAAAAGGGTATCTTGCCCGCGGATCTCTACGGTTTTTCTGCAGACATGAAGCCCAAGCGGAAAACGTAGACAAGTACTCTTTAATGTTGGTTGAAGACGCTCCGCAAGCGCATGGAACAATTACGCAGGTAAGCCAGCTGGTGGTTTTGCTGATGCTACTTGCTGGAGTTTGTATGCAAGCAAAAACATGACCACAGGCGAAGGCGGAGTAGTCACAACAAACAAAGATGAAATTGATGTAACTTTGAGGATGATTAGAACTCATAGGGAAAAAGCCAAGTATGCATTCGCTTATGCTTGAACCTAGTTACCGTATGTCCTAAATACAAGCAGCAATAGGCAATGTGCAAATAGCGAAATTTTCTTCTTTTTTGGAGAAACGCAGACAAAAGTGCTGCAACTAACAAAATCTTGGAAAAAAGCAACAGTTTCGTTTTGCCATGTGAGTCTAAAGATCGGCAGCAAGGTTGGTACCTTAATACAGCGAGACTTAACAATGGCACAGAGGTTGAACGCAACAGAATTGTTGAGGGATTGAAGAAAAACAGAATTGGCGCAGAATATACTACATTAACCCTGATCATTAAATGGCGTTTTACCGTGAAGACTTTGGAAGCGCAAAAGTGCCTGAACGGAAAAAGCGTCAAAACAGGTTTTCTCTCTGCCGATTCATCCAGTAGTTACCACTGAACAGATTAGTTTCATAAGGGAAACTGTTCTTAGTATGATATAGTCACTTTGTCGCAGTTTAAACGGTTCGTCGGACAGGGGGACTGTAAGAGTTAAATTGAACGTTGCCCTATCAATAGGCTGTCCTCAGAAAGATTATTGGATTTTCTTTAAAGGAGAATGACTACACTTGAGTAATGAAGCAGACGTTTCCCATATAAAAGTTAAATTTATCATGGAAGGCTTAGGTGAAGCTGAAGGCGAATTAGTCCGCTTCTTAGCGCCAAGAACTATCGACTACATCGTTCGCAAACTTCCAGTTGAAGGCAGAGCTGCATTATGGAAAGAAGAAGTTTACTTTGAAATCCCCATTAAAATGGGCGAAGAAAAAGCAAAACCGACCGTTGAAACAGGCACAATTGCGTTTTGGCCAATGGGCGGCGCTTTATGCATATTTTATGGCAAATCACAACCTTATAGCCCTGTTAGTATTCTCGGAAAAATAACAAGTAATTTAGAGATTTTCAAGCAAGTTAAAAGTGGTACAACAATCCGAGTTGAAACATCAGCACCATTAACGCCTGTTGAGCCTTAGAAAGCTAATGAGCTTTCTTTCCACATTTGGAGCAGCCGTTCGCATTCTTCTTTTACATTTTCATCATTGCTTTTATATTTTAGAACCTGCAAGAACTCTATACGCTTCGTTACCGTACGTTTTTCAGCATTGCCGCCGTAGTAGAGTTCACCTTCTAAGTACTCTTTCATTTGGTACGCTTTTTGGATAAAAAGGCTAGCGGCGTCAACTGGGTTCTCGACCGCGAACTTGTTTGCCCAGATGATTACTTCGGTTTCGCGCAATTGAGTTATGCCGTCGATTTCCATTATTTTCTTTATGTATGCTCTTAGAAACTCAAGGCTGCCTGCCGTCTTTATCAGTTCAAGTGTTTTGTTGACTTTTTCTTTAAAATCTGATGAGCCTTCAACTGTTAAGTTGTGTTTGTAGCCTTGATCGATTAATGTTTTAGCAGTTTTTACTTCTTCAGTAGTGTATATTCTATCTGGAAAATCTCTCAAATGAAACTACTCCATTAATTGTGGAAATTATTAAAACAAAGAATTAAGCTTGAGGAGTTCAGGCTGCTTTAGGCTTGTAGATCTTGATGTTGTGGCTTCCGGAGACAAGTTGCAATGTGCCGTTGGCTTCCAGCTGTTCTAGAAAGTCTTTGGCTGCGCTTATGCGTACACCGTACCGAGATGAAATAGCATATGGTGTTAGGACGCTCATCTTTTTAACTTCAGCGAGCACTTTGGCATCTTTTACGTCTGGTGGCATGATTCCGACTGTTTTTCTCTCTTTTGGCGGTCCTGCTTTCTCTTTCTTCTTTGCTTCTTTAGCTTCGTCTTGAGTGACCTGTTGCTTCTCCATTTGTTTTATGCCGAGCTTCTTTTTTCCACCCATGATTTTTTCACCTTAAATTTTGTATTCTCAACATCTAGATTGGTTGGCTTATTTCAACCTTATGTTGTGCCTTCCATTCTTTGAGTGGAACGCCAAGTTTCTTTTCAACTTCCGTTCTATGGATGGAGTTCATGGTGCAGAATGGAATTATGCGACCGTCTGGAACTGCATAATGAATTACGCAACGTTGGACTCGTTCAAGGTCAAAGTTGTATGGATCCATGAAGTGCATTGATGATAGCATAACTGTTTGTCTTGCGAAGTCGCCTAGTGACTGGTAATCGCCATCCATCAGAACTTTGAGGACATATTTTCGCAGAAAATTGAATTTTATGTGTCTTGCGGAGCCAAGAAGGCGAAGTTTTGCTTTGCTTTTGTTACCTTTTGCTGCGTCAGCGTAAACGCTCTTAAGTGAACCCGCGAATTTTTCTATGTTACCATAGCGCGTTACAGGTTTTATTTTGCCGTTTTCAATAAACAAAAATGTTGCCATGCCGCAATGTGGGTGCGCTGTGAATTCGACGTACCGCTTGTTTTTTAATGCACCAACAGCTTTGGAGACGGGCACCACAACAGGTACAGGGTAGAAGTCAGAAGTTTTCACGTCACCGTTTGTTTGCTCTTCAACTAGTCGCATGAAATCTGGGATTGTGATTCGCATTTTTTCTCTTTCTTGTTGAGGTAGCCTTCCACAGAGCGAAACTGGCTGAACGTTAACACATCGAATCAAATCAGAGTTTTTCGCAGCAAACCTAACAATATCCCCAAGTTGTTGGTCGTTAACGCCTTTAACTAATGTAACTACTAAGACGATGCTGTCATATCCTGCTTGACGGAGATTTTCGAGGGCTTTCATTTTGGTTTCAAGAAGGTCTAATCCTCTGATGAACTTGTAAACATCAGCGGTTAAACCGTCAAACTGTAAGTAAATTGTGCTAACCCCGGCGGCCTTCAACTTCTTGGCGTATTCAGGGTCCTGCGCAATTCGAACGCCATTCGTATTTACTTCTACATGTTTAAACCCTATTTCTTTTGCTTTTCGAATAAAATCGAAAAGTTCATTGCGAATGGTTGGTTCTCCACCTGAAAACTGCAGGGCTGTTGCAGGCACAGGTTTGTTATTATGAAGGTTTTCCAACATACCTGTAATCTGCTCAGCTGTTGGTTCATACACGTATCCAGCTGACGAAGCGTTAGCAAAGCAAACAGGGCACTTTAAGTTGCAACGGTTGGTAACGTCAATTATTGCAAGTGCGGTATGTGATTTATGTTCCGGGCAGATACCGCAGTCGTTTGGACACCCCTTTTCCTTTTTTGTTCGGGGGTTTTCCATTCCGTCGCCATCATATCGGAATTTTTCCGCGCGTACGTATTGGTCGTAGTCTGACCAGTAAAGTTCTTGGAAATGCCCATGCTCGGGGCAATCTTTTTTCATGAAGACTTTGCCGTCGTCTTCGTAAATTGTTGCATCAATTGCTTTTAGGCATTCAGGGCATATGCTTCTTGTAGGTTTAATGTCTTTCATTTTTTTGCCTTCTAACATCTAAGCGCTTTTCGAAGTGCTTAAGAACATATGTGATGTAATAAGGTTTCCAAACGTTTCCTATGGTGATTGAGGGGAGAGAATGTCAATTAACGAAAACACAAGGAATGCCCTGCGAGAAATGGGTTTGAATGCTTACGAAATTGACTCTTACTTAGTTCTGCTTGAAGGCGGGCAGATGACTGCTATGGAGATAAGTCAAGAAGCTAAAATTCCCTACAGTAAAATCTATGAGGTTCTAAACTTACTAAAGGAAAAGGGCTGGATAAAAAGCACTGAAAGCCGGCCATTCAAGTACTATCCTGTACCGCCGCTTGAAGCAACAAGGTTCACAAAGCTGAGGCTTGAAGACAAATACCTTAACTGGGAAAACACAATTGCCGAAACACTTCAGCCCCAATACGAAAAACGAGAACTTTTCGAGAGACCCGACATGCTGATTCTGCGAGGTCAACAAGCGGTAATGGGTAAACTTGAAGAGGTCCTAATGAAAGCAACTAAAGAAATCGTAATAGCTGCTCCGGTATTTGCTAAACCAGTAATCGTCTTGGCTGAACCTTTACTTGGCAGCGGCTTAAAACGAACTGTTAGCGTGAAACTGATGGCTGCTGGAAAGACGGAGGATTGGATTTTCCTAAAAAAATATCCTATCTTAAATGAGCTGCGTATCCGTGACCACATGTTTGGCGGCGGCATAATCGCTGATGGTAAAGAAGCCATGCTCTTACTAGGCGAGGACAAACCCAGCCTCGTTATATGGAGTGATCATGTCGGGTTAGTTGAGTTTGCAAGAGAATATTTCCAGTTCTTATGGGACTCATCGGAAACGGTTTAGAAACAATTTTTCGAACAAAGAAAAATTCAAATTGTAATAGAGGAAATCGTGTATACAAAAAAGAAGAAAGGGAGAACTTTGGTTATTAAGTTACTATTTTCCCATGACTTTTCTAGCGGCGATTTCAATATCTTCCGCTTTAATTGTTTTTCTTCCAGCATGCATTGCATAATCAAGTGCTTCTTTAGCAATCTTTACACCAATATCTTCAAGTGCCTTTGCAAGTTCTTTTGCCGCTGCTTCGCTAACTCTATCCGCGCCTGCTTTCTTACATAACCTATGCATGGGAGCTACAGCTATTTCTAATTCAGTCATATCGACATCTCTATTGCTTCTTTTTCATTTTAAAGCAATATTTAACCTTTGTTATCGTTTTTTCCTCTAGAACGCCCCTAAGGTTGAAACTTGTTGAACAAAAAAAAGAAAACATAAAAATATTAAATGTGATATTAGCGCTGAGAAAAATGAAACTAATAGATGCGCATGTGCACCTTTCAGACGCAGAATACAGCAGCCACATTGAGGAATTAATTGCAGACGCAAAAAACACAGGTGTAAAAGCATTAGTGACAAACTCTGTGGATTTTAGAACTTGCCAAAACGACATATCGTTAGCCGAAAAATACTCTGGCCTAGTTTACCCTGCTTTAGGGATTCACCCCTGGAACGTTAACGTCCTTAAGGAAAACGAGATTGAGGAAACTATCGACTTCATCCAAAAACAAAGAAGCTGGGTTAAAGCAATCGGTGAAATAGGCTTAGACTGCAAATACGAAACTGTGTGGGAAAAACAACTAATGGTTTTTGACAAAATGCTTCATCTTGCTGAATCGCTTGAACTTCCTGTAATTATTCATTCCCGAGGAACAACAGACAAAATAGTAGATATGCTTCCTTCATACCGTCTTAAGCGCGTGTTGCTGCATTGGTTTAGCCATCCCATGAGTGCATTGTTCAAAGCAATGGATTATGGATACTTCATTACTGAAGGTCCACCTCTAACTTATTCAGTCGGCATCCGTGAAGTAGTAGCAGAAGTGCCGTTAACAAACTTCTTAACAGAAACCGATGGTCCAGTAACATATTGGAAACGCCCTTACAACGGTCAATTAACCAAGCCTTCTTTCATACGCAATGTAGTTGAAGCAACAGCCGAGATTAAGAAAATGCCCGTTGATGATGTTGCCGAGCAGATTGCCAAGAACTTTGAAGTTTTCTTCAACATAAAACTAACTTAATTTCTTCTTTTGTGAACTAAATTTTGCCTGCAATTCATCGATCAATTAGAAGAGCCTCTTTTCTTAGGCGTAAACTTAAATTAAGCCTATCAACTATTGAGGGATTGCTCCTGCGCTTTTTAAGCGACGGACATTAAACATTGATGACTCGAGGAATTGAGATTTGGGAAAAGTTAAGACCGATCAGGTTAAACGAGCAGGTAAAGAACTCATGCGCCGTTTTCCAACTACATTTACCACAAGCTTTGATGAAAACAAGCGTTTAGTTGACTCCTTAACGCAGGGAACAACCACGCGAGTAAGAAATCAGATTGCCGGATACATAACTCGTACTTTGTCATTAGCTCAAAACAACTCTTCAGATGAATCTGTAATTGAAGAAGAATCGGAATAAACTGTCCATTTTAGGACAAGAAATCTCTTGATGGATGAGTACAGAAAAGGTTGGGCGCTCAGATACCTGCGCGAAGCAAAAGCCGAGTTGGAAGCTGCGCGAAAAATCCCTTACATGGCGCCAGGTTTAGTTTTAGAAGCCATCAGAAAGGCAAGAAACGCAATATACTATAGTCTTGGCGAACCCGCTTTCATAGAAATTCTTATCCGGGAACAAGTAATGAAAAACCCAAACACTAATGATTCGATTCTGCGTTTCTTAATTGAACTCGAAAATATCGTACAACAAATTTCACAACTGGAAGAAGTAAATGGTGATGCAATGATGAAACAGGCAGATTCTATAGTTGAAATAGCCACAGATATCGTGGAAACTTTAACAGAGGAAAGATTCCAAAACTTTTAGGTATTCAAGCAGCTAAATTACATAGAACTTTAACACAGTAACAGCTTATAGACAAAAGTGAGCAAAGAAGAAATATGCCTTTGACATTGAAATTTATTGGCGCCTTGCGGCAGATTTCAGGCAAAACGCAATTAATTGTCCCTTTTCAAGAAGAATCGCTTAAAGAACTCTTAGCCAAGCTTGGCAAAGAGATGCCCCATTAGAAAAAATCTTTGACGCTGATCTACTAAATGATTCAAAATCCAATGCGTTGGTACTCGTTAATGGCAGAGAAATCAGTGTTTTAAACGGTTTAGAAACCAAACTTAACGACGAGGACGAAATTGTATTTATTCCAGTCGTTCATGGCGGTTAAACTGCAATGATAACTTTGACTAGCGACTTTGGCCTCAAAGACCCTTATGTGGCAGAGATGAAGGGCGTAATCTTAACTCTAAACCCAAAAGCCACGCTAATTGACATAAGTCATGGTATTGAAAAGTTTAACATACGAATGGCCGCTTTCACTTTAGCTTCGGCAGCACCATACTTTCCAAATCGCACCGTCCACTTGGCAGTTGTTGACCCTGGCGTTGGCACTCAAAGACGCGCCATTTTAATCCAGACCAGAAAAGGCTTTTTTATAGGGCCTGATAATGGGATTTTAATTTTAGCGGCTAAAAACCAAGGTTTAGAACACATATACCAGATTACTAATGCCAAGTTGATGTTGCCGAAAATCTCTGATACTTTTCACGGAAGAGATATTTTTGCTCCTGCAGCAGCTTACTTAGATAAAAACGTTGAGCCAAACGAGTTTGGGGAGGAAATAAAAGATCTAGTTGAACCCGAATTCGCAAGACTAACTCGAAGAGGTGATGCTTTAATTGGCGAGGTCTTGCACATAGACGGTTTTGGCAACATTATCTCAAATATAAACGAGAAAAAGTTGCCACAAAAGAATTGTAAAATCATGACCGTTAAACTTCTTCAAGCTTCTTTAAAACTTAAGTTTGGCAAAAAATATGCCGAGGTAGAACCTAACGAGCCGGTTGTTTTGATTGGAAGTCATGGGTTTGTGGAAATAGCGCTAAACCAGGGCAGCGCCGCGGAAAAGTTCTGTGCAAAAGTTGGAGATAAAATCTCAGTTACGCCTACTTGAGTTATCAACAATTCTTTCGATTACGTCAACAGGATTCTCTAATTCTGCCAGCTTACTTTGTACCTCAAATCTTTTGCCGATATACTTTTTGGCGTATGAGACCACTTGACGTTCTGAAGTGGCGAACAATGGGAACCCCTTATGAGATAGATACTTGTTAACATAAGTTTTAGCCATATCAGAAATTGCTATGCTGGGAATCCCTTGAAGAGCGGCTTCTCTTGCAATTGTTCCTCCATAACTAATAACTAAATCAGCGTTAGCAACCAAACTCGCTGAATCAACAAATCGGTCTTTAAATCCAAAAGATCTGCTCTTATTGTTATATCTTTGAATAAAATGCACTTTCCCAAACTTTGCAAGTTTTTCTGCGAGGATTTGTGCAGAATCCGTATTTCCGCCAGCGTAAGCTGCCTTCGACTCAATCTGCCTTATAACTATCAGTGGCTTCTCTAACCCAGCGATTTTTAGGGGTTTGAAATTTTTGATCCAGGCAACTTCATCTACCCCTTTGTATGTTACAATATTTTTGGCGCAATACTCTCTTGTAAATTGTTTAGGTAAAGCCTCTGAAACTACGACTGTGTCCGCAAAGGGTATTGTTAACCTGTTGACGGCTTTGGCATATGGAGTATCTGCCGTGAGAATGATTGGGATTCCCAAGCCAAAAGCGGTTCGGCAAAGCTCAACCGACTGATGCGCTATTGCAACGTCCGGAGGGCTTTCCTTGAACATCTTAGAAAATTGAATTATACGTTCGGCGCTCTCTTCCAATCTTGAGGAAAGAGTCGATGGGTCATACTTTCCAACGACAATTGGTTTTTCTTCTAGAATTTTTGCTAATGGTATGGTGTCTGTGTGTTCACGGGTTGTAAAAATGAATTCGTGACCTGCTTTCCTGAGACGTTGTCCAATAGCCGTGCCATATCTAATGTGCTTTCCTGTGCAGGCGTCATACCATATTTTCATTTGTTCACCCTTTTCTTGTTGCAATGAAAGATTCACGTTTAGCTTCATATTCTTCTAAAGTCATTACTATTTGTGCGGGAACGCCTGCGGAAACTGTACGCGCAGGAACATTTTTGGTAACCACGCTTCCGCCGCCAATAACTGCTTTTTCTCCTATTATCACATCTGGTAGTACGGTTACGCCTCCGCCGATTGCAACCCCGTCTTTGATGATTGGCGGTGTCATGAAAGCGCTTTTTGGGTACTTGTCATTTAGAAGTGAACTGTTGGGAGCAATAAACACGTTATCGCCTAAAATGCAGCCGTTTGAGATGGTTACATGTGCTTGTATGTTGCAGTTTTTCCCTAAAACTACATCTTTTCCAATGTCACAAAAGCTTCCTATGAGAGTGCCATCGCCAATTTTAGTGTTGTCGCCAATTACAACATAATTCCAAATGGCGACGTTTGCACCTATTTCTACGTTTATCCCAGTGATTATTCCCTGGCCTTTCTTTGCAATTAGCATAGCTTTCCTTTCGGGCTCCGGATTTAAATAGTTTAACTCTAACTTGACATTCTAGTGCCGAGGCAAAAATCGTGACCAAAGAAACAGTTCTAATTGTCGGGTTAGGAGAGATTGGCCATACCCTTTTTGCATTATTTAAAGATGCAAAAAACAGTTTTGATGTTTATGGCTTGGATTTAGATAAAACAAAAATGCGCGAGCTTAACCAAAACAGAAATGATTTTCCAAGCAAAATAGACACCCTACATATTTGTCTGCCTTGCAGTAACCAACAAAACTTTGCAGACATAACAATGGATTATGTGGATGATTTTAATCCAAAACTTGTAATTATCAACAGCACTGTGCCTCCAGGGACAACGATGAAAGTAGCAGAAAGAAGCAAGTGCCTTGTGGCCCATTCACCGTCGCGTGGGGTACATAAAAGTCTCAAGCACATGGTTTGGGAAATGAAGCGTTGGACCAAATATGTTGGCGGCGCCAACCCGGAAGCGGGGCAGTCTGCTCAGACCCATTTTGAGAAGCTAAGTCTGAAAGTGAAGGTCTTGAAAACTTGTTCAGAGACAGAGTTGGCAAAGCTTTTTGAGACAACTTACCGTGCTTGGATGATAGCTTGTTTCCAAGAGATGCATCGAATTTCCAGAGCATTCAATGCTGATTTTGATGAAACCGTTGATTTCCTTGAGGACACTCATCGGTTAAGGTTTGATAGGCCTGTCATGTTTCCAGGCGTAATTGGCGGACACTGCTTGATTCCCAACACTGAATTGTTGTTGAAAGCTTATGATTCAGAGTTTCTGCGGTTGATTTTGGAGTCCAATGAGAAACGTAAGGATGAAGTAAAAGATAAAACGGTTGAGGCAGAGGTAAAGAAAGTTGCTGCAAGAGCTGAAGCCTTAGAGAAGGATCTTACATCGCGAAAAAGTAGGAGCGAATGTGAGTGATCAGTTTTTTCAGTTTACCATCCTATTGCAGTTGTTAAGTAAACTCTGCCATTTTTGTACTCATGGGTGAAAGGGAAGACTGCGCCTTTACTCCACCGAGCTACGATTGTTGAAACATTACTTATAGAAATTAATGCATAACAACAGTAAGCGTCAATGAGGTATAGTTGGTTTTGAGTTGAAAGAGATATGCGGAAAGAATTGTTGACAGCCAGATTGGCGCTTCCACTTGAGTTTATGAATTGAGCGCTGCCGAACCAGTCCTGCAGGGAAGTAAGGTAGTGACCGCCATATAGTTAGGCCACATATCTTTGCAGTAAGTTGAAAAGTAGCAGGGTATTCCGCCGATGATAGTAACGTTGCAGTTGTTGGTTAGGCAGTCTCTTAATTTGTTATCTTTTGGTACAACTCGAACCAAGCCTCAAAAATGACTAGCGCTATAACCGGACAAGTCATCAATTGTCTGCTAGAGGTTTATGCCGGTGAGTTTTGTTTTCAATTGTTTCAAATTACTTTTTCAAATGCTTCTTCCATTTGTTGAGCATATTTTTCCCAAGATAAATGTTCCTTAACGTAATTCGAAGCGTTTTTACCTATTCTCTCGCGAAGAGTCGGATTAGTTATTAGATTCTCAACTTTTTTTGCTATCTCTTCTGGCTTTCCATTTTCAACAAGCATTCCATTGACGTTATCCTGAATAATCTCCGCGACCCCACATCCTTTAGCAACTATCGCGGGCTTTGATGACGCCATTGCTTCAACAGTGGCAAGTCCCCACGTTATTTGATGAGGAAAAAGGAATACATCACAAGCCGCGTATACTTTAGCTAAGTCTTCATCACATTTGGTATGCCAAAAAAGGACCTTATCTTTTACATCAAGCTTTTCACTAAGCTTTTTCAGCTCTACTTGTGAACCTGCGCCATCTAGGATAAGCTTAATGTTACTATGGTTTTTAGACAAATAATATAACGCCTTTATGGAATCAGATTGTCGTTTAGGATCTAAATTGGCAACTTGGAGTAGAATAAAATCTTTTTCCAAACCATATTTCTTTCTTACTTCCTCTCCAGAAATATTCTGAAACTTTTCGACGTCTAATCCAGTTCTCACCACGGTAGAAGGCTTATTGTAGGCGTCTCTTACCAAGTTCTCCCCAACACGCGATAATACAATTATTCTGTCGATGTATTTTACAGAAATTTTGTCCCATATTCCAAATAGGGGCCAATTAATTTTTTTCCTTATGCCTCTTCCTTTTCATGTAGAACCATGATGGAGGCTCATTGCACATCCATACTACTGGAACTCTTAATCTTCTTTTTGCAATAAAGGCCGCCCATTCTGTAGGCTGGTTGTGGTTATTGATTACTTCAAACCCTTTTGGTATCATTCTTCCCAAATTAAGCATAGCTGGAAGCCCAAACGTATAAAACTGATGGACCAAGATTCGTTGAAGTTGATTCCTAACATTTGTAATCTTTCCAACTTTGCCAAAAGAAGATACAGGTAAATCGTTATCATATTTAAATGGAACAAAGCGATTACGCAGCATAACGTTAATGGTTACTTGTTTCAGCAACTCAGGATAACAAATCTTTTCGTTAACCCCTGTCGTGAATATTTCCACTTCGTTTCCAAGTTTTTGGAGCTCTATAGCCAAGTTCAAAAGTTGTCTTTCTGCACCACCACGTCCCCATAATGCTGTATGAACCAATGCAATTTTCATGACTGTTTCACAAGTATTGTTTTATGAGGATAGTTTAAGTTTATATATTTGTACTTTTAGTATCAACTAAGTTTTTGAGAGGTTTAAAAGTGAAGATTAAGACTGCAGTTATATTAGTTGGAGGCGCAGGTTTGCGCATGCGACCTTTCACCGAAGACATGCCCAAATGCATGGTTCCCCTTAAGGGGAAACCTCTAATACACTGGATAATATCATGGCTGAAAGATTACGGTTTCAAACACATCGTATTAGGTGTTGCTTACCGAAAAGAGGCAGTCATTAATTATTTAAAGGATAACTCGCAAGGTTTGAAGATAGATTTTAGCGAGCACACAGTTGAAGGAGAAACTGGAGAGGGCTTTCGTCTCGCAATAAGCAGGTTCGTGAAGGATGATGATTTCTTGGCGATGAATGGAGATGAAATCACTAGTTTGAACTTGGGACGTCTCGAAGAGTTACATTTGATGCATAAACCTTTGGCAACGATTTCTGTTGCGCCGATGCGTTCACCTTTCGGGATACTTGAACTTGAAGGTGATGATATTGTGTCTTTCAAGGAAAAACCTTTGGTTGAAAACATGTTCGTCAGTATTGGTGTATATATTTTCAACCGGAGAATACTTGATTATATTCCCGAGAATGGGTCCATCGAAAAAACGGTTTTTCCGTTACTTGCTGAAAAGCGAGTTTTGAAAGCGTGCGTACTCAAGCCTGAGGAGTTATGGTTAACTATTAATAGCGTTAAGGACTTATCTGTTGCAGAAAAAGAGTTCGCTGCGTTACGGAGGTCCCAAACATGACTAGAGCGTTAATAACAGGAATCATGGGTTTTATAGGAAGTCACCTAGCGAAGAAACTCGTTGAAGAGAACGTTGAAGTATATGGTCTTGTGCGAAGAGTAGCAAGTCGAAACATGGAAGTTATTCACGATTTATTGCAAGATATTACTCTAATCTCAGGCGACGTTTCTGACTACGTTTCTATTCTGAATGCGGTCAAGACAGCTAATCCTGACGTGATTTTCCATTTAGCGGCGTTGTCACCTGTCCGAGATTCGTTTGAGCGCCCTTTTGAATATCAGCAATCTAACTATATTGGAACTATGAACATTGCGCATTCTCTGCTTTCCCTTCAAGATCCGCAGACGAGAGACTTTATAGCTGCATCAACAGCCGAAGTATATGGGATACAGAAGAACGAACCCTTAAAGGAAAGCTTATCTCTGAATCCATCCAGTCCGTATGCAGTCAGCAAAGCTGCGGCCGATCTCTATTTGCGTATGATGTTTAGTTCTTACAATTTGAATGGTACCATATTGCGGCCTACAAACTCGTACGGTAGGAAATTTGACACAAGTTTCATGGTGGAGTATACCATTACTCAGATGTTAAAGGGCCAGAAAGTGTACGTTGGCTCTCCTGATTCGATAAGAGACTACATGTACGTCGATGACCACGTGAACGGTTATATGTTATCAATGACGAATGAAAAAGCTAATGGCCAGGTTTACAACGTTGGAACAGGAATTGGCGTGAGCAACAAGGAGCTTGTAATGATGATCGCTGACAAAATAGGATTTGACAAGAAGAACCTCGTTTTTGGTTCCTATCCTCCTGGCTATCCGTACAGACCACTAATTTCCGACCAGTCATCAATAGTTCTGGATGCCACGAAAATAAAAAAAGACTTGGGTTGGAAGCCAACGATTTCGCTAACTGAGGGAATTGACCGAGTAATCTCTTATTTTCGAAAAAGCGGAAACAAGTAGAGTTAAAAAGGAAAATTAGATTGATGCACAAAAAACTTGGTTGAAGCCAACTTTAGCTAATCGAAGACTGCTACACGTTTCAAAAAACGGTAGTCGAACATGAAGGTAAACTAAAGCGGTTTCTAAAAATTTTAGTGATTCAAACTGATAGTTAATTAGAAACGCCTTTATCAGCAGTTCTCGTCTTGTATTCTTCTAAATAATTCCTCAATTATTTAAAGAGACAAATTTATAAGACCAAAGTATTGCTCTAAGCTTAACTGGAATGCAGACCCTATGAAAGTGGCGCTGATTCACACTCCGCTGGTAGGACGAGGTGGCGGACAAAGGCAAATCCTGAATCTAGCTTTTGAACTTCAAAGAATCGGACATGAAGTCGAAATTTTTACAAGTGCAGTTAACAAAGAAAAATGTTACCCAGAATTGATAGAAAAACTCACGATAAACGTTATTTCGCATCCATTAGGAAATGAGATGCCCAAATGGTTTATTCCTTCTGAGATCCAGCAAAAAGCGAACTATACTGAACCTGCAGAATCCTCTTCTTTACGGAGTTGGATGCGAAAAGCCATGGGACGACAATTTTACACAATTCCGTACGACTTCCCATCCATGCTTAACATAGGCAGAAAAATACCTAAAGGTTTTGACATAATCAATAACCATAATTTTCCATCTGAATGGGCAGCTTTTTTCGCGAAAAAAAGACTAAATGCCCCAGTTGTTTGGATGTGTAATGAACCGCCAGATTGGTTTTTCGCTTCCGAATCTCGAAAAGGCTTGCGCAAAATTAATTGGCCAATTTATGAAATGCTGGACAAAACGGTCTCAAAGTACATCGATGAGATTTTAGTTCTATCGAAAATTGCTCAGGGGCATGTAGATAAAGCTTACCACAGATCATCGAGGATTGTGAGAAGTGGTGTAGATGTTGAACTTTTTCATAACGCTTCAGGAACCGATATCAGAGAGAAATACGGACTGGGTAAAGACTTTGTTTTGCTACAGGTCGGGAATTTTCAACTCAGTAAGGGGCAAACTGATTCCATAAGGACACTTTATCATCTTTCTAAGAATTATGATCAAATCAAGCTGATACTTGACGGTGGCGGTCGAAAAGAAGAGTTAGTAAGATTAAGCGAAAGACTTGGGGTAAGAAACAAAGTGTTATTTCTACACAGTAACGATGACGAAGAGCTCGCAAAGGTTTACGCTGCTTGTGACGTTTTTCTTTTTCCACAACAAATAACCTGGGGTTTAGCGTTGATCGAGGCAATGTCTGCTTCAAAACCTGTTATAGTCTCCAATAAATGTGGAGGTTCAGAAATTATTCAATCCAACGTGAATGGTATAGTTTTTGACCAAGCAAAACCAGAAGAGATAACAAAACAAGTAGAACTGTTAATTAACAATACCCACTTACGCAAAAAACTTGGGGAACATGCCTATGAATATGTTAAAAGCAATCTATCATGGGAAAAATACGCGAGGACGATGGAAACAATCTTTGAAGAGGCCCTCTTGAACTTTAACAAAAAGAAGCGATAAGCGACTAGCGCTATGCGACTTAATTTTTGAAATGTATTCGTTGTTGTTTTTGCCTGATTATATAAATAGCGAATCTTCTTTAGGGATAACAGTTGAAGTCATATCTTGGGAATGGCATGATTGACAAAGTTGATTTAGTGATGTGGACTAAGAACGGTGCCCAAACCCTCCCTGCAGTCCTGCAACGGATAAATGAAGTAATTCCTCAAGAATTTGTTTATAAGAAAATTGTGGTGGACGATGGAAGCAGTGACGGTACCCAGAATATCGCCTCTTCTTTTGGCTGGACGGTTATTCCAAACAAAGGCCATGGTATAAGCAATGGTGCTAACACAGCCCTAGAAGCAGTGACATCGGACTTTTTCATAAGCTTCGAACAAGACCTATTATTAGCTCCAGAGTGGTGGCAGAAAATTCCTTCACTCGTTGAAAACTCCAACGTTGCAGTTGCATCTGGAATGCGTTTTGCAGATAAGCCAATTGGGATTAAAAAAATGCAGCAGTACGTAGCGAAGAAATATCGTGGAGAAGCAAACTTAGCTTCTTGGCTTAAGTCTAGGGATATGTCGGCTTTTACTTTAGGTAAAACATTAGACAATACGATTTACAAAGCAAAAATAATCCGACAACTCGGGGGGTTTCCAACATTGCGAGTAACCGCTGGTGTCGATACCACTTTAGCATACAAAATTAATCATGCTGGTTACAAATGGGTTGTTGATTATACTATGCAATCTGTCCATGTTAGAAAGGGGTTAAGGCAAGAACTGGATCATCAATATTGGTATGGAGCGCAATTATACGAGATTTGGAGAAAAATACTAGCGGAAACAGATATACCCCCGCCTGTAACTAGAAGTGGAGTTATCCGTCGTTTCGTTATGTCTCCATTTACTGGATTGTTTCTGGCATTCCAAACTAGGGAACCGACAGTTCTATACATTCATCCTTTAATTAGATTTTACTACATGAAAGGACTTCTACATGCTTCGAAAGTTCAAGAATCAGGTAACAGCTGAGCAATGCCTTCCCTGAATGGTTAAATTAGTAAACCCGTGTATGAAGTAAATTGTAACTGCACGGAGATTCACAGCGATTGGCGAATGAGAGAGAAATAATAAAGCTACGGTTAGATGTGGATTACCCTTATCCATCGAGGGCTAAGAGTTTTCTGTACTTAGCCTTAGGAATTAAGAAAAAAAGCAAAGATTACTTGAAGAATGCCAGAATTATAGCGAAGATGATTAATGAATCGCCAAAAGAAGTTATAGCTTACTGGTTTTTTACGCCCTACACAATTCCAGATAAAAGAACTCTCGATTTACTGAATCAAGAAAGGCATGAGGTCGCTCTGCACGTTGCAACCAATCCCTATCAAGAATGGAAAATTCTTGAAAACGTAACCGAACGAACCATAAGATACTATACAATTCATGGAACATCACGGGTAATTGCCCAGCTATTATGGGGACGAAAGATTGGCGAAAAGCAAACGAAGATTCCCACAGATTTCCCTTTAGAATCCTTCCATGATTTTAGGACTTATAGTTTAGATGCTGGGCGTTATACGTTAGGCTTGGAGCATATGAAGACGGAATTAGAAAAATTGACTAAGGAAAATACTGTGTTAGAAGTTCATCCTGAATGGCTCTTTAATAAGGGAAAAATAAACCCGAGAGGACCATATTATGACGTTCTAAAATACTTGTTAGATGTGGACCATGACCTTGAAACTTTGCAGCTAAAAAAGAAAATATCAATCAAAATAGCTCATGATATCAAAGAATATGAAAAAGATATTGTTCCCTCAAAGGCATTCATTGAGAAGCTGCTTGAAAGAGATATAGACATTTTTACTTTTCTGGAAAGAAAATGGTGCTGCCCAATATCTAAACCGCCAACCTCATGGATAAAAACAGAAGACAATATTGGCTTATTGGAAATAAAGGATTATCCGACTTGGTGGAGTAGTGTTGGAAAGAAAACTCGCAATATGGTTCGCCTGGCCGGGAAAAACGGTTTAGAAGTGATTGTAGTCCAACCGAGCGAGAAGTTCGCAGAAGGTGTCTGGAAAATTTACAATGAAACCCCAATAAGGCAAGAGCGAGCTTTCCCTCACTATGGTGAGCCGCTTGAAGCAGTCACAAGAAATGTGATTAGCGCTCAAAAATCGACATTTATCGGCGGATTTTTGCAGAAAGAGCTTGTGGGATTTATCCAGATAGTCCATGGTGACAACATTGCTATTATTGCTCAGATACTTTCAATGCAAAAACATTGGAATAAAGCTGTAAATAACGCGCTCCTCGCAAAAGCCGTTGAAGTTTGTGCTTTCAAAGGGGAACGGTGGCTTATGTATGGGCGAATGGGAAATCACCCTTCACTTGACAAGTTTAAGGAAAGTAGTGGGTTTGCTAAATTCCCGATTACCCGTTACTATATCACTATAACAGGGAAAGGAAAAGTAGCTACTCGATTGGGATTGCATGTGGATTTTAAAGATGCTTTGCCGCATTCTATTAAGTATCCGCTTATTCCAGTTAATAATTGGATTAGTAGGAATAGGCTTCGAATTAAACGCGTTTATGAAACCAATAAATAATATCTTTCAAGCTTTTCTAAACTTACTATTTTACTGTAACTATTGACTTATGGAAACCCAATATTTTCATTAAAAAGTATTTTGAAATAACTTTAAATCAAGGTATGGCTTATTGAACCTTAATAATTGTACCCGAGAGACTGAGTGTTAACTTAAATGGGAATGGGGGACTTCCACTTACTGAAATTGAAACGGTTGTTCATGGCGATTCAAATGTTGGCTAATTACAAAAAAGCTCGCTTTATTCTAAGGGCTATGTTTGTTTCTTTTCAGACTTCTCTTGAAGTTGAAAACAAAAAAGGTTTCTTCATGCAGAATCATTGGCGATTTAACAGGAAGACAAAAGGTCTGATGGTCTTTGCAATTATAACCGTTATTTTGGTCTCCATTTTTGCTTTCTTACCAAAACAAAGCGAAAGCAGAGCTATTGTAAAACAACCCAGCGGTGATTTAACCGCTTCTCCATCAGGAATCCACAGCGATATCAACAATAAAACTAGCAGCTCTAACATACTTGCAAGTTTAACTCAAGCTATAGAAAAAGTAATTGCGCCAACTCCTGAGCCTAAGCCTCCCGGCGTGATAGCATCAGCTGAAACCATCAATAGTACTGTCTGGCTTGAAGTGGCAGCGAATGCTTGGAAATATTTCCAACCAGGTGTGGGTGTAGATCCAACAATGGGGCTTCCTTATTCAAATTCTCCAGTTTTCACTGATTGGGATTTAGGAGTTTATATTCAAGCTGTTATAGATGCGCGAAAAATAGGTTTGATAGACAATGATGGCGCTTGGGGGTTTAATGCCAGAATAGATAAGGTTCTAACATTTTTGGAAACGCGAAAGCTTAATGTCACAACTAACTATCCTTACTGGTTCTACCAAGCAACGGACGGAGAAGACTATCATGAGCTGTCAGATTTGGCTACCACCCCTTATGATGGCGTTGACACTGGACGATTATTTGTTGCTCTTAATAATGTTAGAGTTTATAATTCCAGTTGGGCATTGCGTATAAATAATTTCGTTTACAACGTTTATGGTAACAGATCCAATTATGACGCTATCATACCTAATATTAAGAGTGATACCCTTACCTCAACCGATATTTATGCTTACTATATCTACAGTGGGTTTGCTAGTTTTTGGCCTAGTAACCTTACTAATGTTCAAAGTACAATTCTTAATAATATTTTTTCAGCTGGTAATGTTTCAACTCCTGAAGGTGTTTTGTTGCCTAAGGCTGGATTAATAGGTGATCCACTGTTTTGCTCAGTTTTTGAACTTAATAGTACAGATTCTAGATTGATGACTTTAGCTTATCAAGTTTATTTGGCTCATGAGGCATATTATAATGACACAGAACAATATCGAGCTTTCAGTGAAGGCCCCTCTATGTCAGGCGGTTGGGAGTATGAATGGGTGGTTTTGCCTGATGGTCGAACTTGGACTATAGATGAACATAATTCAAATACGTCTCCCATGATTTATTCAAAAATAGCATTGAGCTTTCTTGCCATTTATAATACAACGTTCGCCAAGAACATGTCTATTTATCTTGAGAATACTCTTCCAGAGCCTTCAAGCGGATATTGTGAGGGGGTTGATGAATCTGGACAACTACTTGAAAGGGCTGCAAGCAATACAAACAGTTTAATTTTAGATGCTGCACTCTACGCTATACAAAATAATACATAAAAAGTATTTAGTTGATCTTGGGTTTTCTATTGATAAAGTCTGGCGATTTTAAAGACCTTCAACTGTTGCTCTTTCCATTTTTCTCAGACTTTAGAGTATTTATTTAACTGTTGCAAATACCATTCAAGCCTACTTATTTGACTATTAACTTCACACTTAAATGTCCTATAGGTCTTTTATATTATCAAAGACTTCCTCTCGTAAGTGATACCTTTTATTACTTGAATCTGAAAGTAAGCTTTTCATAAGTTTTGGATGATCTTCCCAGTCAACTGTTCCTAGAGCGTCGGGATAGTGAAAACCCAACTCTTTTCTGCGTATCTCGGCTGCTTTTTTCCAAAATAGTACAGGCTCATCTATATGCTTGTTGAGAATCCACATGTCTTTTCTCAGCTCCTGAAGACCAAACATTTCTGCGTGTTTCTCACACTTCTCCAAATAATCGATTGGAAAAAGAGACCAATACCTGAAAATGGGCTTAGGAAGATAAACAGCCCTCGAAAGGGAATTTACACAAGAATTGGCATAACTCCATTCAACGCCTTTGTTAATGTACTGTCTGAGCCTTTTTGGATGCCACAACCCCTTAATCGCTTGTGAATTTGTAAATGATCCGCTTAAACCAAGCGTCCACGCGTCACCAACAGCTATAATTTCTTTTAAGTTCTTGGCAAACCTTAAACGAAAATCTTCATAGAATTTGTTGTCTTTTACAAAGTGGAAAAAAGGCAAACTGTAAGAGTAAACGTCGGGGCATATCTCGGATAATGCTTTAATAAATTCTATGCTTCTTTCATGGACAATTTCGTTTGCTTGGATAGAAAAAATATAATCATAGCTGCATTTTGCTCTAATATTGTTAGTTACCTCTGCTATAACACTATATTTTTTGATTTTAGGCCATTCTTGTCTGAAGAGCTTAACTTTTTTGTTTAATTTTGAAATTCTTTCTACGACTTCAAAAGTGCCATCTGTTGAGTACCCTTCAGAAATTAGGAATTCATCGCATATCGGTAAACTGGCGGCTATTGCTTCCAAGAATGGGTACCCAGTTTTCAGGACGTTTTTCAGCACCATAAAACAGGAGATCATGAATTTTCACTGAAAAAGGTTCAAAGCCGCTACTTATTAATTTACTTGTAGGTATAATCGTTGTTACAAAGGTTATACATTTCAATTTGTAATTTAGGCAATTAAATGAGAGGCAATTAAATGAGACTCGGAACAACGCTAAATTATGAAAGTCAAGTTGTATGATGTCTTTCAAAGTAGTAGGTCGGCAAGTAAATTATTGAGTTCTTGCCTACTCTTTACGCTTCGGAAAATCGCTTTCCCACTTGTATAGAGGCGGAAGGATGTGTCTTCGAAAGTTAATTCAAAAATTATGCCTGCAATCTTATTCTTAATTTGTGCTTTTTTTAAGATGTTTGTTATGGCCTCGTCTTTCTTATCATACTTGAAAAACACTATGACGTCTTTTTCTGCTCCGCATGTTCCTTCAATTCTGGCAACATAATCTTCAACTGAAGACATTAGAGCGTTTCAATCTCCTTAAGAACCTCAACGAAACGCTCAATTTCTTCTTTTGTGTTATAAATGTAGAAGCTTGCTCGGTCAGAGGATTGGAGCTTGAGTACTTGTTGGTGGAGAGGCTGTGCACAATGGTAACCACTGCGTATCATTATACCGTAGTTATCGCAAATGAGTGCAACATCGTGTGATGACAAGCCTTTAAAAGTGAAGGGTACTATGCCGCATTTTTTAGAGAGGTCACTTGGTCCATAAAGGATTATATTGCTGCATTCCTGCATCCGCTTAACTGCGTACATAGTTAACTCTTTTTCATGGCTGAAAACTTCTTCCATACCTAGAGCTTCAAGATACTTGACAGCTTCAGCTAAGCCAATGGCACCCTCCATGTTAGGTGTGCCTGCTTCAAACTTCCACGGCGGCTCGTTCCACATTATGCTGCAACTTTTGCCAATGCTGAACTCAACTTCTCTAATCATTTCGCCTCCACCTTGGAAAGGCGGCATTTCATCAAGCAGTTCTCGTCTGCAATACAGCCCCCCGATTCCTGTAGGACCCAACATTTTATGGCCCGAAAAAGCAAGAAAGTCTGCGTCTAGATCCTGAACATCGATAGCCATATGTGGCACGGATTGTGCTCCGTCAACAAGCATTAAAGCACCATTGTCATGAGCAACTTTGCCGATACGTTTAACATCATTAATTACGCCTGTAACGTTTGACACATGGCTTAAACAGGCAATCTTTGTTTTGTTGCAAAATTTGCTTTCAAAATCGTCATAATTCAATGTGCCGTCGGCATTTACTTTAGTATATTGAATGGTGAAGCCCTTTAGTTTTGAGGTGATTTCCCAAGGAACAATGTTGCTGTGATGCTCCATTAGTGAAACCAGAACCTCATCACCTTTGGCTAGGTTTTTTAGTCCCCAAGAATAAGCCACTAAGTTTATGGCTTCAGTTGTTCCTCTTACAAAAACCAGTTCGGAGGGATCTTTTGCATTGACGAATTTTGCGATTTTTTCCCTTGATTTCTCATAGATGTCAGTTGCTTCAAGCGATAAGGTGTGGACTGCTCGGTGAACGTTGCCGTTGTGGTTTTCGTAAAAATCGCTTATGGCATCGATTACTTGGCGGGGTTTCTGTGTGGTTGCCGCATTGTCAAAGTAGATTAGGGGGTAGTTGTTTATTTGCCGTTTCAGTATTGGAAAGTCTTGCCTTATCGATTGTACGTCCACGATTATTTCTCTGCCTTTTTCTCATCCTCTATCTTCAGTCTCTTAGAAAGTGTCTTCGCTAGTTCTTCTTCTTCCAGCGCCTGTTTTTCTTCGAAAGTGTGGTCTGCTGGCATCCAACTGGGTGCAGCGACACCTTTTTCCTTAAAGTACTGTCGTATTGCACGTTTCAAGGCGCCTACGGCTAGGACTCCGCAGTGGAATTTGACGCTTGGTAAGCCGCCGATTTCTTCAGTTACTTTTTTCCAAGTTATGTCAATCCAAGCTTGTTCAAGGCTTAAGCCTTTAATCATTTCAGTAACTATGCTGGATGTTGCAATGTTTGCTGCGCAGCCGTAGCTTTCAAAACTTGCCTTTTCAATGATGTCTTGAGGCGTTATTTTTAAGTAGAAGGTTATCATGTCTCCGCAAGCTGGGTTTCCTGCTACTGCTACTACGGTGGCATCATCCATTTTTCCAAGGTTTTTTGGGTTTCTAAATAAATCCATGACTTTTGGGTTGTATGGTAAAGGTATACGTGACATACTAATGCACTCCTGTTGAGCCAACTATCCCTCTTATACGATTGACAGCTGTAGGTAAAACTTCTAAAACGTAAGTTATATCCTCTTCTGTTTGATTGCGAGTGACTTTCATGAGGATACTGCCGTGTGCTTCTTCGAAAATGCGTCCGATTGCGATGAGAACGTGACTGGGTTGAAGTAGTCTGCGGCTGCATGCGCTTCCGCTGGAGACATACACTCCTGTGAGGCTGAGTTCAATGGTTAAGGCTTCGCCTTCCGCTCGTAGAATGCTGATGTTGGCGTTGTCCGGTGACCGTTTGCCCTCTTTCGGGCCGTTAAAACGTAGGTCATCTAGTTCGTCAAATATTCCGTCAACAAGCTTATCACGCAGCATACGCATTTTAGCTGTGTTTGCCTCAAAGTTTTGGAATGCAAGCTCCGAAGCCTTAGTGAAACCAACAATTAACGGGGTGTTTTCCACCCCTGGCCAAAGCTTCTGTGTGCCAATTTGCCCTTCAAGAATGCGCTCCATGTTTATGCCATCACGCATGTACAGTGCACCCATTCCTCGTGGACCTTGAATTTTGTAGCTGCTAACTGTGGCTAAATCAACATTTAGGTTTTGAACGTTAAATGGGATTCTACCGTAGGCGTCTGATGCATCACTGTGAAAGAGTGCTCGCGGGTTTATGTCTTTTACAATATCTACCGCTTCTTTAATAGGCTGTATTGTGCCAATCTCGTTGTTTACGGCTGAAATGCTAACAAGTATGGTTTCGTTGTCAACGGCTTCTTTGAGTTTTTCAAGGTTGATGAATCCTTCATGGTTTACTGGGATTTTTATTGTTGAGAAGCCGAATTTTTGCATCATCTCAGCCACTTGCAAGACGTTGATTGGTTCAATTTCTGATATGATGATTTTTTTGCCTTTGTTTTTCTGCGCAAAGCATGTTCCCATGATCGCTAGATTGTTAGCTTCTGTTTCTCCTGGTGTAAATGTGATTTCTTCTAAGATTTTTGCGCCTATGTCATTGCTAATTTTTTGGAAGCAGTTCATTATAACTTCGAAGGCTTCCCAGCCTGGTTTATGTGTAAGTGTTGGGTTGCCGTAGGCTCTCTTGTTAAAGTAAGGAAGCATTGCGTCAACGATTTCTTGGGGAACAATGCTTGAGTTTTCGTTGTCCAAGTAAACTTCATGTCTTATGCCTTCATGCAGTTTGAGAAGTTCCTTTACGTTTTCAACCATATAGTATACTACCTGTGAGAGAGATTAGATAACTCGTCACTCTGATAGTGCGACTTCAACTAAAAAAACCTAACCTAACCAGAGCATTGGCAGCCGTGGCAGAGATTTCAGGGACCCCCAGGGGTGTGTGGTGATATTTGCGGGTGGTCGTAGTAGAAAGGTGTTATTGTGCAGTTATCGATTTGAGAGCCAGTATGATTTAGCTTGAAGTCGAGCCCAAGCGTTATATGTCCTGTCATTCCGCCAAATTCATAATTGCTGTCCACAGCGAGTCCTTCCTTATTATAGGCTATTATGTGCAAATACGCATTATACGCGGTGCCTCCACCTGTGTTGTTTAAGCGGCCACTAATGTGAAGTCTGTAGGGCAACAAGACTCTTTCATCTGTTGCATTCAAGCCAGCTGTAATAATATTTGGTTTGCTACTGTCTGGGTTAGTTGTGTTAGTTGGCTGGAGAATTGGTACAGAAGAACCAGCATATTGTGATCTATCAGTTTGATGACTGCCTGTTTGTGAATTATGTTCAAAGTACATGATATAATTGTCATAAAAGAAAGAAGCGATAAGAACAGATGAACATGCAATGAGGGTGAGGCATACGCCAATCACTGCAATAATTAGTCTAGTGCCTATTATTAGTGCCTCCGCACTTAATTAGGAGCCGTATTGATAAGAAACTTGCCTTGCCCTCATAAAAAACAATACTGCTCGCTCGTTCATCTAATCCTAAGCAGGCAGAAAGCACATAGTAGACTAAAAAACTCTAATAACCCATGCAAACCCATACTACCATCACCCACAAAATTATCGGGAATCCACATTGAAAATTGGAGAATTGACTGTTCCAGAATCAGTCAAAGAAGTCTTGCAGGGCATGGAAATATTAGAATTGTTTCCGCCTCAGGAAGATTGCATACGAGCAGGAGTGCTGGAAGGACAAAATATTGTTTTAGCCAGCCCCACCGCTTCAGGCAAAACCTTGATTGCAGAGCTCTGCGGTCTCAAACATGTCCTGGAAAAAAACGGCAAAGTAATTTATCTTGCTCCGTTGAGGGCGTTAGCAAGCGAAAAATTTGAAGACTTCAAAAAATACGCTTCCATACGTAAGCAGGATGGCAGAAAAGTTTCAGTCGGAATCAGCACAGGCGACTTTGACACAGCGGACAATTGGCTTGAACGATACGACATAATAGTTAGCACTAATGAGAAAGCTGATTCGTTGCTGCGGCACCGAGCTAAATGGATGGATAACATCTCGCTGGTTGTAGCAGATGAGGTTCATCTTCTAAATGATGCAGGGCGAGGTCCAACCCTTGAAGTAGTCTTGGCTAGGCTAATGCAGGTTAATCCAGACATTCAAGTTTTAGCATTAAGCGCCACTATAGGCAATGTAGATGAAATCGCTGGATGGCTAAACGCCAAATACATTGTTACTGAATGGCGCCCTGTCTCGCTTAAGGAAGGAGTTGTCATAAACGATGAAATCCAATACAAGGATGGCGACGCAAGACGAGTAGAAAAGAAAACCCGGTACCCCGCCGTAAACCTAGTTTTAAACACCATAAAAACTGGGGGACAAGCACTCGTGTTTGCTTCAACAAGGAAAAACGCGGTTTCAGCGGCAAAAACAATTGCTCAACATACAGGGGAAGTCTTATCTAAACCAATG
Source organism: Candidatus Bathyarchaeota archaeon (assembly GCA_963811105.1). GTDB lineage: Archaea > Thermoproteota > Bathyarchaeia > Bathyarchaeales > Bathycorpusculaceae > Bathycorpusculum. The sequence goes on from CAWEPZ010000002.1 coordinate 56,064, forward strand.
AAGCGAACGCTGGAGCATGAAGCAGAAAAAATCTTCTCCGCAGGCGAACGAACGCAACTTAGCGAAACCCTTGCGGAGCTTGTACGGTGCGGTACAGCTTTTCACCATGCAGGTTTAGCGGGCCCTCATCGCAAGATTGTTGAGGATGCGTTTAAGGATGGAAAAATCAAGGTTTTAACCGCTACCCCCACGCTTGCGTTTGGAGTTAACCTTCCCGCACGCATGGTTATTATTCAGGATTACAGGCGGTTTGAAGCAGGCTACGGCAATTATCCCATCAGTGTTTTAGAGTATAAACAGATGGCTGGCAGAGCTGGGCGACCCAAATATGACAAAGTGGGAGAATCAATTCTTATAGCCAAAACCTCAGATGAAGCAGACTATCTGATGGAAGGCTACATTTTGGCTAAGCCTGAACGTATTTGGTCTAGGCTTGCCGTTGAAAAAATAATCCGCGGCCATGTTTTAGCGACTGTGGCTTCAGATTTCGCTCACTCAGAAACTGGTATTTATGAGTTTTTCGGCAAAACCTTCTATGCTTACCAATACGATGTGAAAGCTATCAAGAGCATTATCGCTAAAATCCTCAAGTACCTATACGAAGAGCAAATGCTTGACGTGAAAGGAAACGATATTTACGCAACGAAGTTTGGCAAACGCATAAGTGAACTCTACATTGATCCAGAATCGGCAGTTGTTATTCGCGATGCCCTAAAAAATAGACCTGATTTCCTGACGGATTTTGGATTGCTTCATTTAATTGCTCATACACCCGACATGGGACCAGTCATGAGACCCTACGCCCGCGAATTCGATCCTTTAGTACTTGCTACAGAGCAGCATAGAAACGAACTATTTATGGAAATTCCTAACCAATGGGCTGATCACATGTCATTTGAGCAGTTTTTGGGCGAAATCAAAACCGCCATGGTTATGAAGAGTTGGATTGAAGAGGTAAGTGAAGAAAAACTCATTGAACAGTTTAATGTGCAGCCAGGGGATTTGTACAGGACCATTGAAAATGCTAAGTGGCTGCTTCATGCTACTGATGAGTTAGCTCAGCTTTTTGGCGGAAAAGAAATTTTGCCTTTCACAGGCGAATTAGTAGAGCGCGTTTCTAAAGGCATAAAGAAAGAACTGTTACCAATTGTTCGACTTGAGGGAATTGGCAGAGTCCGTGGTCGCATTATATATAATGCAGGGTATCAAACAATCGATGACATAAAACATGCGTCAATTGAGGATTTGACGAATTTGCCGCTAGTAGGTCCAAGGTTAGCAAAGAAAATCAAGGAGCAGGTCGGCGGATTCGTAAAAAAAGATGAGTGGAATAAGCTTAGCGCTGAGCAGGAGTTTAAGCAGAAGGCGCTTGGAGACTTTTAGCTTTTCGCGAATTTTTCAGCTTGCTTTACTGCTGTGCCCAAATAATTCCGAGGGTTTAATGCTGCGTCTATTTCTTTTTCGCTAAGTTTGCTACTCACAAATTTGTCATGGAATAGAACATGCTTGAAGTCCTTCTTTTCCAATGCACTTTGGATTGTCAATTTCCTCAGCAACTCGTGTGCTTCCTGTCTATTGACGCCTTTCTTTGTCAACGCCATCATAACTGCTTCAGACATGGCGCGTCCTTGCGTTACATTGAGGTTCTGTAGCATCCGCTCCTTATCCACCCGCAGGTTAGCTACAATATTAACCATCAGACTTAGAATGTAATCTAGCAGAATGTTTGATTCTGGTAAAATAAAGCGCTCTGCAGAAGACTGGGTTAAGTCTCTTTCATGCCATGTAATCATATCTTCTAATGCTGGGGTGCTTAGGCTTCGGACGATACGTGCTAAACCGCAGACACGCTCGCACGTTTCAGGATTCTGTTTATGTGGCATCGTTGAGCTGCCCACCTGCTTGCTAGCCTCAAACGCCTCTAAAACCTCGCCGATTTCGGGTCTTTGAAGCTCACGTATTTCTGTTGCGAAATTTTCCAGCGAAGAAGCAACCATCCCGTAAATGCATACAAGCTCTGCGTAGCGATCTCTTTGCACGATTTGCGTGGAAATCTCAGCTTGGCATAGATCGAGGCGTTTCATCACAATCTCTTGGATCGCCGTTGCATGTTCACCTAAACCCGCCTGGGTACCCACTGCACCGCTTACTTTTCCAACTAAAACACGCTTTCTGCAATCGTTTAAGCGTTCAATGTGTCTGTTTACTTCGTAGCCCCAAACCGCAAACTTGAAGCCTAAAGTAATTGGTAAGGCATGTTGACCATGAGTTCTGCCAATCATCACTGTTTCTTTATACTGGGCTGCCTTCTTCTGCAAGATAACTTTCAAATCAACAAGTTTCTTTTCAATTATTTCTTCGGCATCTTTTAATTGCAGTGCGTTGGCGGTGTCTACGATGTCATAGCTTGTTGCCCCTAGATGAACGAAAGCGCCGCTTGAACCACAAACCTCAGAAAGGGCACGGACCAGAGAGGCTATGTCATGTTTTATTTCTTTTTCAATAGCTTTTACACGTTCAACCTTCACGAATTTAACGGAGGCCATTGAAAAAATTTTTTCAGCGTCTTTTTTTGGAATGTTGCCTACTTCTGCATGCGCCAAAGCCAAAGCTGCCTCAACATCAAGCAGTTTTTGAACTCGATTTTCTTCTTCAAAGATTTTCAGCATTTCTGGCGTTCCATAACGCCCAGTATCAATAGGAGTGATTGGCAAGTTAGTGTTCCCTCAAAGATAGGGATATACAGATTAAAGATTAATGTTTTACCAATGCTATTGAAGTGTATACATAGGGTTTTGGTGTGACGGATGAAAGTAACTGTTGCAGTATTGGATAAGCATGGGGATAACGTGATTGATCGGGTTCTCGAAGTGCTCAACTCATTTGAAGGTAGGCAGTCTGCGCATTTTGGGCTAGTTTCTCCTCAGAAAACTGTCTTTGAAAAAAGTCTTGGTATTCTACGAAGACAAGGCTTAGATTCCTCTTGCATAGTCGGCTATATCTCTTCGAAACCAACCGCATCGAGTAGCTACGAGTTCCTGCAGCTGAATGAATCTGCATTGCTTTTCGAAGGAAAAGTTTACTCACCACCACCAAAAAACGCGCTGATGGAACAGGTTGCCAAGGACCCGCTCCACTGCGAAGCCATTCTGCAAACATTTATGGCAAACGTAGATGGGGATTATTTGTTTTTTATGATAAAAGCTGGTTGGGTTGCTGCTGGAAGAGACTCGGTAGGTGTTCAACCGCTTTATTACGGTGAAAACCACGACATTGCTGCATTTGCCACAAACCGAAAAACCCTCTGGAAACTCGGCATAGAAAATCCCTTATCTTTTCTGCCGGGGCACATGGCTTTTGCAAAACGTGAAGGTTTCCAGTTCAAACCTGTAAAAACGCTCGCTTTCTCTGAGCCTACGATAATAACGTTGGATGAAGCAGCAAAGAAGCTTCAAGCCCTGCTCGAACAGTCGATCCAAAGGCGAACTCGTGGCGTGAAGGAAGTAGCTGTTGCTTTTTCAGGCGGACTTGACAGCAGCTTAGTAGCTCTTTTAGCAAGTAAACTTGGAGTCAGAGTTAACTTATTGCATGTAAGTTTGGAGAACCAAGCCGAAACTGAAGAAGCCATCGAGGCATCAAATCAGCTGAACCTGCCCCTTCAAGTATATCTTTTTAAAGATTCTGACGTAGAAAAAACCTTGCCAAAAACTGTAGCCATCATTGAAGAAGCTGACCCGATTAAAGCTAGCGTCGGTTTACCTTTTTATTGGGCAGCAGAAAAAGCTTCTGACGAAAAATTCCGCGTAATGTTAGCTGGGCAAGGCGCTGATGAATTGTTCGGAGGTTATCAACGCTACGTCAACCAATACTGCAAAGAAGGAAGCGAAGCGGTCCTAAAAACAATGTACAACGATGTTGTAAACATTTATGAGAGCAACCTGGAACGTGACCTCAAAATCACAGGGTTTCACGATGTTGAGTTGCGTTTGCCGTTTGCATCATTCGACATCGCCAAGTTCGCTTTAAGTTTGCCGGTTGAATGCAAAATGGAACCGAAACCAGACACTCTGAGAAAGCTGGTTTTGCGGAAAGTGGCGTTTAACGTAGGCATGCCAGACACATTAGTTGATAGGCCAAAGAAAGCTGTACAGTACTCTACCGGTATAAACGATGCAATTAAGAGGATAGCGAAAAAAGAAGGCAAAACAGTCAATGAATACATATCAGAGTTGTTGCAAAAATCTAAAATCTAACTCCATGCTATTCATGCATGGTATCAAATTGTTTTTGAAAACACTCAAAAATAGGTAGATAACTAATCACGGCGTTAGTCTTACCCTGTCACGCGGATACAACGTTACTTCCCGAATATTTTTTTTTCCAGTCAGAATCATCGTTAACCGCTCAAGCCCAATAGCCCATCCAGCATGAGGCGGCATGCCATAATCAAACGCTTGCAGATGATTCTTAAAGGATTCAGGGTTGAGTCCCTTTTCATTCATTCTTTGAATTAACTGCTCTTTTTGGGAAATTCTTGTTCCGCCTGAAACTAGTTCGATGTAGCGCCACATTAAATCGAAGCCTTCACAAACTTCAGGCTTGTCATCGCGTGGCTTAATATAGAAAGCCTTTGCATGTGTGGGCCAATCGGTTATGAAGTAGAAGTATGGATAGAGTTTTGCTAGTTCTCGGAATGCTTCTGTGGGGATGTCTTCGCCCCAGGGAATGTTTACGCCCTGTCCTTTGAGATCATCGAGAACTTGATCGTATGATAAGTGCTTAAACGGAATCTGTGGCACTTCAAACTTGTATTTTAGCACTGAAAGCTCAGCTGCACATTTCTCCCTTACTGTGACGCAGGCGTGATGTATGACCTCTTCAAGAAGCGTCATAACGTCTTTAGCATCCGCAAATGCTAGTTCTATGTCAACTGACGTGAACTCGCTAAGGTGTCTGCGAGTGTGCGATTCTTCAGCCCTAAAGAACGGCCCAACCTCAAACACATTTTCAAAACTTAACGTTAATTCTTCCTTGTAGAGTTGCGGACTCTGAGCAAGATATGCTTTTTGACCAAAATAATCTACCGCAAAAAGTTCTGCTCCACCCTCCGTGGCTGAAGCAATAATGCGTGGAGTGTGAACCTCCAAAAAATTCTTTTGGAATAGGAAGCTTCTGATTGCTTCAAGTGTGGTATGCTGGATTTTGAAGGCTGCTAAGCTTTTTTCTTGGCAGAGATCCAGCGCCCTTGCATCTAACCGTGCTTCAATGTTGGCAGGTGTCTTTCCCGTAATATCAATGGGTAATTGTTCTGTAGCAGTGTTCAAGATTTTGATCGCGTTGGGTACAACTTCTATGCCCCTTGGTGTCATGTTCGTTTTCTTAACTTTACCTTTAATGGCTAAGCTGAATCTCTTTTGCAGAAGATCTGACTTAGCTAAAACTTCAGGAGCAATTCTTTTTTTGGGAATTGTTATTTGGATTGTTCCTTCGCGGTCTTGCAAAATAATAAAGCGTATTCCGCCTAGATCGCGAATTTCTTGAACCCAACCAAAAAGAGTAATCTCTTGTCCATCAATCTCAGGAGTTACCTTACCAGTGTAGTGTGTTCTAATCCAGTCACCGATAGAGTCCACATTCATGGTTACTCCCAACCTTAATCTGCAATTTCAACGCGTAAAGACATTTTACGTACTTTACTAGCGATTTCCTTCAAAGCCTTAAGATCAAAAGGCAGTTGTGAACCACGTTTGCGCTTAAGTATAACTCTGGTTTCAGTAGTTCCATCGGGCAGCCAAATAGTGTTAATTGTTAGGATACTGAATGGAATAAATAGGTCTTCCAAGAATTTGCGATCATCAACACCATACTCTAAAACCTTAACATTTTTGCCCGTTTCATCGCCTAATGCTTTGATGATTTTGCCGCTATAACCTAAAATTTTCGGCACATCTCCATGACCGACGATGATGGCTAAGGTTTTTTCAACATCAACTGCTTTGTAGAAACAGACATTTTGCAGGGTGGGATACTTCTCTTCAAGGGAGAGCAGTAAACGAGCAACTTTAAGATCTAAATCAGTAATTTCTCCAGCTTTAACTTTTGCTGAACATTTTTGGCATAGAATGCCGCTTTTTAAGCAGAAACTGCATAGTTCCGTTTTCATTTTTCTGGACTTTTTCCTGCAAAGATAGGAGTTTGCTAATGAGTGATTAACGTATCAACGTTATTTCTATTGTGCTCACGTTTGTGGCTTGTTCGCCTTCGTCTTGAGGTAGGAACTTGTCTGTTCCAATGCTTATGCTTTTGATTCTTGCGTCTGGCAGGAATCTGTGCCTAACAACTTCCGCAACGTCGATTGCTCGGCTAATGGATCGTCCGCGTGCTTTTATGCTGACTTCTTTTGCTCCGCCATGGAAGAAAGTAATGCAAGCGAGGACATAGTTCATTATTGGTTTTTTGCCGATTAAGACTGCACTATCTTCTGTCACGCCTTCGCATCACTCCTAGTTTACTTTTAAGTGGCTTCACTAAAGATTTTTTTCAAAATAAATAGGTTGTGGTATAAGCTCAAGGTTCTTGCTGAATGTCTGCAAATTGAATTTCCGGTGTTTTCTTTTGCAGTTTTTGTGTTAGATTTTGTTCTGTTATAGCAAGTACGCTAACTAACTCTATACGCTTGTCAGGTTAGCCTGGGCTGCTAGAAAGCCGTGTATGGTTACGGCTGTGTCTTGCGATATTTTAGCTTGTCTTGGGGCATCAAATTATTAAGTAACCTCACTATTGTAAAGTTTTAAGTTAACAAAACCTAACAAAAGTGACTAATTTGGAACCATTAACTAAACGTTCAATTCAACTCTTAAAAACACTCTATGAAAAAGGAAAATCCACAAATACCTATACCCTGAGGGTTAAACAAGACGAGCTATCCAGCCAACTGGGCGTAAGTCGGCAAGCATTAAATGTACACCTGCGTAAACTCAAAAACCGTGGTTACATTCGAACCGGTAGAGGCTTCATTGATGTTACTGATAAAGGCCTAAGCGCTCTTGGCGTGTCTACCACTCCAGCTTTTATTCTTCTTAAAGTATCTCCAATCAAACGAATTCACGTTTATGAACAAATTCGTGAGCTTGCCGTATCCAGAGCTTTCCGAATAGCAGGCGAAGTGGATGCTTTGATTATTGTTGAACGGGATACTCTTGATGACATTCTAAAGAAACTCTACACTATTGACGGAATTGAAGATACACGCTCTTACGTAACCATTGAAGAAATTAAATAGGTGAGAACTTCACATTTAGGATGGCTTTCCTAGTTAATTGGAAAGTTGCGGCAAAAGGTATATTTGATACTTAACCATCAAAGACTTAGCCAAAACGGAAGGTTAACAATAAAATGCCCATATTAGACCCGGTGAAAAAGGCAATAGCGCAAAAGCACAGGTTATACATGAAAATCTGCAGAGATTGCGGCTCACGCAACGCTGAAACCGCCATTAAATGTAGAAAGTGCAAAGGCAAAAACTTGCGCTGGAAGAAACGAGAAATAGTTAAGTAATCCCAGTTCAGTCTTTCTTTTAATTTATTTTCAGATTCTGTTTAAGCCAGGCCGTAGCTAGTCGCCAAAAAACCATTTTTCTTAGTCAATGTATTTTGTGGCAAATTAGTTAATCAGAAAATTGTTGCTTATTCTTTCTTTCATAATTATAATGTTGTTGGTTCAGGTTGTTAAATCTCCAATCCAGTGCTCTAAAAATAATCATTTCCGTTTATGCTGCCATAACTAGTTTGCATCTAACTGAACCGCAAGTTCTGCGGGCGGAAAAGTTTAAGTTTTGGATAAAGGGAATCCTAGACTTCTCATCTTTTTCTTTGCAGAAGTGAGAGTACAATCCCGATTCAGAGCATTTCTCACTGTTTCGATAGATATAGATTCTTTATCTTTCTCCGGCATGGATATCAGGCTATTGCTCTCTTGGACAGGTTAAACATTATGAGCTTTGCTAAAGGTTCAACATACAATTAAACAGTTGAAAAGGGCTTACAGGACTTTTCTTAGTGATTCCATGTTGAAAACCGTGCTTGCACAACCATTTTTTATCAGCGGTATCGCCTGTCCAGTCACGTTCATGCCGTTGAGAAGCGGTCCCATGATTTTCATTTCTTCACCACATGCAACCCCAACAATCCCCTCGTAATGGCGCAATTTGAGAATTTTGGGTATACATGAGCCTCCAGGCAAAAGGTAAACATCATAACCCTTTTTCTTAGCAAACTGTTCTGCTTTGTTTACTAAGCATTCTGGCGAGCAATGTGCACAAGTGTAAGAAGGGATGTTTGCGTCAAATTGAGCTTTGCATCGACTATCCATGTATTTGCGTGAGCAGTGTGGAAGGAAAATAGCCCTTTTTTTTGTCTGCAAAAATTTGTTTCTCTCAATCATGTTTATTGCCTGCAAATCAATTAAGTCCTTAAGCAAAACTACTGCGTCGGCAAGGTTTAGTCCTGTGGCTTCTTGTATTTTGAATCTTAAAATAAGTTCATATAACTTGTTAAGTACGGCTTTATGCATGCCCTTCTGATAACTTACCTTGGCAATTTCAGTGAAGAAGAAGCGCGGAACCTTAGAGAGGTCGAACGTAAATCTGTAGGGCATAGAATAGCATAGCTATCAGGCTGCTTAAAAAAATAACTGTGTCTTTACGAGAAATTAACCTGGTTATTCTTTTTCACATTCAAAGCTAATGTGTCTTTGATCAAATTAAGCTCTTCACGCCAGTTGTTTTACATCATTTTCAAGCTTGCTAGCTCGTAGCTCAGCATTTTTTGACAGATTATCTGAATCCGGTTTAAGCTCCAATTGTAACTCCAAGTTTACAAATTAACTCATCAATTTTGTCGCTTCTGAACTTGTAATGGGTTTAGTCATGGCCCAAAGCCTATTTCAAAAAGGAAAAAAATGGTTTGATTATATGCTGATTTGGAACATTAACCGTTCAACAAGTTCTTTGTACCTGTTCCGAATAGTAACCTCAGTAACTTGCGCAATCTCTGCAATTTCTCTTTGTGTTTTTCGTTCGCCCGTTAGCACTGACGCTACGTAACTTGCTGCTGCTGCGATTCCAGTTGGTCCTCTGCCTGATGTAAGCTTAAGCTCTTTTGCTGCTGCTAAGATTTTGTGGGCGATTTCTTCCACTTTACCCTGCATTGTCAGTTGATTAGAAAACTTTGTTATATATTGGCTTGGTTTAAGCGGTGGAATTGAATAGTTTAGTTCTCTAATTAGAAAACGGTAGCTTCTGCCAACTTCTTTCTTGTTTACAGTTGATGACTGAGCGATTTCATCTAAAGTCCGTGGTAACCCACATTGTCTGCATGCCAAGTAAATTGCCGCGGAAGTAACACCCTGAATTGACCTACCTCTGATTAAACGTTCTTTTACTGCTTTTCGATAAATTACAGATGCTGTTTCAAGAATGCTCTTTGGTAGGTTTAAGTTATTTGAAATCTTTGTGATTTCAGATAGTGCAAATGCCAAGTTGCGTTCCGTGGCGTCCGAAACTCTGATCCGTCTTTGCCATTTCCTGAGACGATAAACTTGCGCTTTCTGGCCAGGCGAGAGGCTTTTGCCATAAATGTCTCGGTCGTGCCAGTCAATGGTTGTTGACAAGCCTTTATCATGGATTGTGTATGTTAAAGGGGCTCCAACTCTGGTTCTTTTTGACCTTTGCTCATCATCGAAAGCTCGCCATTCTGGTCCCCTGTCAGCTATTTTAGCGGCTACTACCACACCACAGTCCATACATACTATTTCAGCACATTCGTAATCGCGCATAAGTCGGGTGCTGCCACATTCAGGGCATGATTGTATTTTTGCGGGTTCAGTTTTTGTGGATTGATCTATTTCTTCATGTAACTTGCTATCTCTGCTCATCTATTTCTTGCTCCATTTCGTTTTCGAGAGAAGCAAGTATACCGGTTTATTCAATATTTTAGCGGGTTCCCTCACGGTTGGCCTAACCACTGCATAAGGAGCCGAGACTGGACCAATAATGTCAAAAACTTTGCCGACTACATTTAAGTTCTCATCAATAACTTCAGAGCCAATTCTAGGTGCCTTATCAGTTTTAACAATCATGTTTTTAGATGGAGTTAACGCCCGCACTCTGCCCAATTTCTGCAAACGCCCATTCCCCCTCTCGAAAAACATGTTAGGAGTCCGTAAGAGCTTATTTAAAGCTTTCTAAGGCCTTTAAAAGCCCATAGCTTAATCTGACATTCTAGAGTCGAAAGATTCTTAAATAGGAAGTGTGGATAAGACTGTGCCTTAAAAGGGTGAGGCTAATATGTCTAAACCATTCTATGTAAAATATGAAGTACCGAAAGAAATCGTAGATGCAGCCTATGAAGCCCTAACGATTGCTTCTAAATCAGGAGTAGTTAGGAAAGGAACAAACGAAGCAACAAAAGCTGTTGAACGATCACAAGCAAAACTTGTTGTAATAGCAGAAGATGTTGATCCACCAGAAGTAGTAGCGCATTTACCGCTTCTCTGTGAAGAAAGAAAAATTCCGTACGTATTCGTTCCAAGCAAAGACAAAATCGGGACCTCAATAGGCATCGACGTTCCTTGCGCTGCAGCATGCATCCTCCGAGAAGGAGACGCCGCAGGATTAATCAAAGAAATAGTCACACGCATCGATCAGGTTAAACGAGGATCTCAGTAATGAGCAAAGAAGCAGCTGAAGAACTTATTCCGTCAGAAGTTATTCAAATCATAGGTCGCACGGGCGTCACTGGCGAAATCACGCAGGTTAGAGTGCGCATCATGGAAGGCAAAGATAAAGGCAGAATCATAACAAGAAACGTTAAAGGGCCGGTTCGAGTTCAAGATATTCTGATGCTGCGAGAAACAGAAAGAGAAGCAAAGAAAATCACAAGATAGACTTTGGAGATATCTTTCATGCCAAAAAACCGTAAATGTTCGTTCTGTGGTACTGATTTCCCAGCTGGCACAGGCATGATGTTCGTTAAAAACGACGGTTCAATTCTATGGTTCGATTCTGGTAAATGCAAGAAAAGTTCATTGCAATTCAAACGAGATGCACGCAAACTAAAGTGGACCAAGTACTTTGGTAAAGAAGAGAAAGGTAAAGGGTAACACAAAGTCCTTCTCAACTCAACCCATTTTTTCCTGTTCTATTTTCTATTCTAGTTTTTACTGAAAGCTTATCTTTCGCTGATTTTATCTTCAGGTTCAGGTGACAACTTGCCCCTTTTCCGAACAAAAAAAGAAGCATTCGAATGGCTATGTAGCGGCAAAAAAACAATTGATGTCCGAAAAGGAATCCCTCTTCATGGAAAAGTTGCAGTTTACTTGTCTGGTCGAAATGTTCTAAGACTAAAAATCATCAAGACAGAAACTGGGATGTTGAGAGAAGTGGTACGCATGGATAATTTCAGAATGGTTATTCCATCTGCGGTGGCTCTTGATGATGCTTTTTCTTATTTGCTTGGGCTTTATGATGGTTATGATGGTGTCTTTACTGCTTATCATATTGTGACGATAGAAGCTTGAGTTTGGATTTTTCGAGTTTCTTTTACGAAAAGACTTAGTTCTTTGCATGAAAGCTTATGGTTGAATAAGTATTAGAATTCGTTTTTAGTAAAAATACTAATGAAAACGTAATACTTAAATATGGTATTTGTGATTGTTCATCACCCAAACGAGGAATTGAAAATGTCAATATTTAGCGGATGTTACACTGCACTAATTACCCCCATGAATCGTAATCGTCAAGTCGACTACGAAGGTTTACGGCAATTGATAGATTTCCAAATAAAAGCAGGCGCAAAAGGCATTCTTGCGGTCGGTACAACAGGCGAAAGCCCTACCTTAGATTGGCATGAACACAACAGTGTAATAGAAAAAACACACGAATATGCAGGTAGAAAGGTGTTAACTATAGCTGGAACAGGGAGCAACTCAACTCAAGAAGCAATTGAAGGCACTGAACATGCCCAGAGCTTGGGCGTAGATTGCGTTCTGCTTGTTGACCCATATTACAATGGACCAAGCTCTATGGAGATACGTAGAGAGTACATTGAGCCAATCGCAAGCCAATTCCCTGATGTCCAAGTAATACCATATATTATTCCAGGCAGAACAGGAACTCAACTTTACCCACAAGACCTTGCGGTTCTGCATCATCAATACACAAACGTTCGCTGTGTCAAGGAAGCTACGGGCGATTTGAAAAATATGGAGCTTACTAGACAGCTTTGTGGAAAAGACTTTGATATTCTTTCAGGAGACGATGACAAGACTTACACAATGATGACTTCGCCCGACATCGAAGCAAGCGGTGTCATCTCAGTCGTTTCCAATGTCGCTCCCAATGCAATTGTCGATATGGTACACTACCTGCTGGATGGAAACGACGAAGCCGCCAGCGTTATCGCCCAAGCCCTTCAACCGCTATTTAGCTTGGTTACAGTGAAAACTCAAGAGCAAACACCTTATGGGCCAGTTGTCTGCAAAGCCAGAAATCCTCTAGCTTACAAAACCCTGATGAATGTGCTCGGCATGCCATCTGGACCATGTAGACAACCTTTAGGAAAAATGACGCGCGCTGGTTTAGAATTAGTCCTCACAAATGTACAGAAAGTCTACGAAGCCAATCCACAAGTTCTGCAGCCCATCGCCGACTACTTCAATGTAGATCTAAAAGACCGATTATACAACAAAAAGTACCTAGAAGGCCTATACTATGCTTAAGCTATGTGTAGCAGGCGCTGCGGGCAGAATGGGAAACGCAATCATAACTGAAGCAATCTCAAGAGGGCATCAGATAGTTGGTGCAATAGAAGCTCCAAACAATCCCTCTATCGGCAAAACCCTGCAGGAACTAGGTATAACGAATTCCGACACTCCAATCCTGAGCTCCGACAAATTGGGTGAAGCCATCAGAGACGCCGACACCTACATTAGTTTCACAATGCCCATTGCAGAAGTAATCAACATACCCGTAGCGGCAAAGGCAGGAAAACGTATAATTCTCGGCACCACAGGCTTCACAGCAGAGCAAAACCGACAAGTTATAGCTGCAATGATCGACAGAGTTCCAGCAGTGTTCTCACCAAACTACTCTCTCGGTATCAACATACTCTTCAAGGTAGCTGAAGCATTGAAAGCTTTCCCATCAGGATATGATTTCAGCATAAACGAAATTCATCACACTGGCAAGAAGGATGCTCCAAGCGGCACAGCAAAAAAACTTGGAGAAATTATCGCTGACGCACGCGGCTACACGAAAGTTGTATATGGACGAGAAGGCATAAGCCCACGCCAAGCAGAAGAACTTGAAATCACATCGTTGCGCGCCGGCGGGGTTCCGGGCATTCATGACTTAATCGTTGCAGGACCATACGAAATGTTGCGTATCGAGCATACTGCGTTCTCACGTGATGTCTTTGCACAAGGAGCTGTTTATGCCGCTGAATGGTTAAGCAAGCAAAATGAAACTAAAGTATTTACTATGGCTGACGTGTTGGGTTTATCTTAAAGGCGTAAATAAACCATTAGCTTTTTTTATCAGGGAGAACCAACTCAAAGGAGCAAAGGGAAGAATAAACAAATGTCAATGAAGCGAAAAGTAGCAATACTAGGCGCAACCGGTGCCGTTGGACAACGGTACATTCAACTCTTGCAGAAGCACCCGTGGTTTCAAATTGAGGTGCTTGCTGCTTCAGAGCGGTCAGCAGGCAAAAAATATGGAGATGCTTGCAATTGGGTTATGGAGTCAAACCTGCCAAAGGAAATTGCAGAAATGCCCGTGGTTAACGCTGATGTTGAGTCTGTAGAAAAGGCGGGCGAGGTTGATTTAGTGTTTTCTTCGTTGCCTGGAGACTTGGCTGGTCCCGTTGAGTCCGAATTTGCTGCGCTGTATCCAGTGTTTAGTAAAGCTAGTGCTCACAGAATGGAAAAAGACGTTCCATTAATCATTCCAGAAATCAACCCTGACCACGCAGATTTGATAAAAATTCAGCAGGAGCTGCGGGGTTGGAAAGGCTTTATTACGACAGATCCTAACTGCAGCACGATTCAGCTCGCGATTACGCTCAAGCCACTGATGCAATTTGGCCTCAGGCAAATTATTGTTTCAACAATGCAAGCGCTCAGCGGAGCAGGATATCCTGGTGTAGCATCTTTGGACATAATTGACAATGTAGTTCCCTTCATTTCGGGTGAAGAAGAGAAAATGGAAGCAGAAGCCCTGAAGATACTAGGTGATTTTGATGGCAAAGCAATTCGGAATGCTGATTTTCAGCTTAGCGCAAGCTGTAGCAGAGTTCACGTGAAGGATGGGCATTTAGAATCAGTGTTCATAAAGCTCGCAAAGACCCCGTCGATACAAGAAATAGAGGCAGCCTTTGCCAACTTTGCGGGAGAACCTCAAAAGCTCAAGTTGCCTTCCGCGCCAAGGCAAACAATTGTTATTCGACATGAGAAGAACAGGCCTCAACCTCGCTTTGACCGCGAAACAGGATGTGGAATGAGTGTTGTGGTCGGTAGAATACGTAAGGATCCAATTATGACTTTCAAGTACATTTGTCTTGGACATAATACTGTTCGAGGCGGAGCTGGCGCAGGGATTCTGAGCGCGGAATTGTTTGTAGCCAAAGGTTTAGCTTAAGCTAATTACTTACAACGGTACTGTATGAAGTGGGTGTAAGCGGGGATGGTTAAGATGAGAAAGCTTCGTGAACCCTTAGAAGACCGAAAGGGCAGCTTGTTCTTTGATGGTGTTTCAGCTAAAGAGTTGGCGCAACAGCATGATACTCCTTTGTACGTTGTGAGCGAGAAACGCATCCTTGATAATTATAACCGCATTCATGATGCTTTAATTCGGAATTACAAGTATGTAAGAGTTTATTATGCTGCGAAAGCAAACTCGAACTTAACTGTGCTGAAGATTCTCCAGTCGCAGGGGGCATACTTAGACACTGTCAGTCCAGGCGAGGTGTTCATGGGGTTAGTCAGTGGATACACACCTGACCGCCTGATGTTCACGGGTACGAGCGTCAGAAATGACGAGTTAAAATTCCTTGCCGACGCAAATGTGACGATAAATATTGATTCCCAATCAGAACTTGATAGGCTTCTTAAGATTGCTGTGCCACCTGTTTTGTCGGTTCGAGTTAATCCGGAAATTGGTGCAGGCCATCACAGTCACTGCATTACGGCTGGTCCAGAATCAAAGTTTGGACTTTGGGAAGAAGAGACAATTCAGGCTTATGCGATTGCTAAGAGGGCCCGTGTGGAACGCTTTGGTATACACATGCATATTGGCTCAGGCATCCTTGAGGTTGAACCCTTCGTGCTGGCTGTGGAGAAGCTTCTCAGCATCGCCAAGCGGGTTCATGATGAGGTAGGAATAGACTTTGAATTCATAGATATAGGCGGCGGGTTTGGTGTTCCTTACAAGCCTGAGGAAAAAGATTTTGATTTGTCGGAGTTTGCGAGCAGAGTGGTTGCACCTTTCAAAGCAAAGATTGCTGAGTATGGTTTGGGCAAGCCATTTCTTTGTATTGAACCAGGTAGGTATTTGGTTTGTGATGCAAGTATTCTCTTAACAGCCGTTAACACCGTTAAGATTACTCCTGCAAAGAAATTTGTGGGTGTGGATGCGGGTTTCAACACTCTGATAAGGCCAACAATGTATGGGTCATATCATCCTATGATAGTTGCCAACAAGCTTGAAGTGGCAGAGAAGGAAACCTATGATGTGGTAGGCCCAATTTGTGAGTCAGGCGACGTTTTAGCTAAAGATCGTGAATTGCCAATTATTGAAGAAGGGGATTTGTTAGCAGTTTTGAACGCTGGTGCATATGGTTTTAGTATGAGTTCACAATACAATGCACGGCCTCGAGCGGCGGAAGTTATGATTAGGCAAGGCAAGTCGATCATCATTAGAGCGCGAGAGCAGCTTGATAATTTAACGGCGAATCAGCAGGCGGCAGAGTGATTTTGGTGCGTTTCTGGAAGATGCATGGGCTTGGTAATGACTATATTGTAATTGACAACAGAGCCGAAAAAATCAGCGGAAAAAAAGCTGCAGATTTGGCTAAGAAACTTTGTGAAAGACGGTTGTCGGTTGGAGCGGACGGGCTTTTGCTGGTTTCGTACTCGAAAGTAGCAGTTGTCAAGATGAGGATTTTTAACTCAGACGGTAGCGAAGCTGAAATGTGCGGTAACGGCATACGTTGCTTTGCTAAGTATTGTTATGAAAATGGCATTGTGGTCAAGCCAGAGTTCACAGTTGAGACCTTGTCAGGAATAAGGCATATCTGGTTGACTATAAAGGACAAAGATGTAATAGCTGTTAAGGTGGATATGGGCACGCCAAACTGGCAGAAAAGCTCACTACCAATGACTGGGGAGGGTATATGCCTCAACCAGGACTTAGAAGTTGACGGAGAAACCTTTAAGGTAACATGTCTTTCGATGGGCAACCCTCACTGCGTACTCTTTGTTGACTGTATTGAATGTTTTCCGGTTGAAGAACTCGGTTCAAAAATTGAAAATCACAAAGCCTTTCCAAATCGAACTAATGTGGGATTTGTTGAGGTACTAAACGAAAGTGAGTTGAATGTTCGCGTTTGGGAGAGGGGCTGCGGCGAAACTCTTGCTTGCGGAACAGGAACCTGCGCTGCCGTGGCTGCTGCAAACAAACTTGGAAAAGTTGGAAACAACGTAACTGTTCACGTGTTGGGGGGAGATTTGAAGGTTGAAGTTGCTGAAAGTTTGTTTTTAAGCGGTGCAGCGGAAAAAGTTTTTGAAGGAACGTTGTTCGGAGAGATATAGCTTTGATGTTTGAATACGCTGACAGAATTAATCGGTTGCCCCCGTACTTGTTTGCTGAGATTGAACGGAAAATAAAGGAAAAAAAGGCTCAAGGCGTCGATTTAATTTCTCTTAGCGTCGGTGACCCTGACCTTCCGCCGCCAACATTTATCACTGAAGCGTTAAAAGAGGAAGCAGCTAACCCTGAGAATCATAATTACTCGTTTAGCCAAGGTGAACCTGACTTTCGAGTTGCAGTTGCAGGATGGTGCAAGAACCGATTCAATGTTGACTTGCAGCAGGATCAAGTGGTTGCACTTTTAGGTTCCAAAGAGGGTATAGCAAACATCGCGCGGGCTTTCATAAATCCAGGTGACCGTGTGCTTGTGCCTGACCCAGCTTACCCTGTGTACGCTAATGGCAGCACCATCCTTTGCGATGGGATCTCGGTGCCGCTACCACTTCTTGAGAAAAACGAATTCAGACCCGATTTTGACTCAATAAAGTCTGAGGGCGTTAAGATGATGTTTCTTAATTACCCCAATAACCCAACCGCTGCAACAATTGATAAAAAGTTTCTCAAAGAAACTGTAGAATTCGCTAAGGACAACAACATCATCCTCTGCTACGACAACGCATATTCAGAAGTCACCTTCGACCGCTATCGAGCACCTAGCATCTTGGAGATTGAGGGCGCTATGGATGTCGTTGTAGAATTTCATTCGCTTTCGAAAACCTTCAACATGACAGGCGACCGAATAGCCTTCGCCGTAGGAAATAAGCAACTTGTAGCTGGGTTAACGAAAGTGAAGTCACAAATCGATTCAGGACCACCAGTTTACACTCAAAAAGTCGCCGTTAAAGCCTTAGGTGCCTATACAAGCCGCGAAGTTCCAGAGTTCCTAAAGAAAAACAACCAAATCCTGCAAGAACGTCGTGATCTTCTTGTTGACATGCTCTGTAAAATTGGCTTCAAGTGTGACAAGCCTAAAGCTACGTTTTATGTATGGGTACGTTGCAAAGGCGATTCAATGGATTTCTCCACAAAACTGCTTGATGCTGGGGTAGCTGTGACGCCGGGCGTTGGCTTTGGCAAGTATGGTGAGGGTTTTGTCAGGATGACGTTTACGCAGCCAAAAGAACGCATTATTGAGGCCTGCAATAGAATAGCCCGAGCTTTCTAATCCTATTTTTGTATTAAAGAGGTTTTTAGGTACCGCTGTACTTCTATGGTGGCAGTTTTCTCTCAAAGTTTTAGGGTTTGTTCTATATCAGACTTAGACCCAACACCAGGCACCGAAGCAACAATCTCAACATCCCGCTCATTAGCAACGACTTCATCCTGCACACTGACAAACGACCCCATCCTAGCTTCAATATCATGAATTCTTTCGTTCAAATGATTAACCGTATCCGTCAACTCTTTGAGCACAAAAATATCCTCTTCACTCAGAGCACCTCTAGCACAGCTTTGATCTCATCGCTTCTGTTCTTAAGCCAAGTATTCTGAGTCTGCTCCAAAACATCCTCAACTGTCTTACCTACCATTAAGCCTTCAAGGATTTCCTTTCCAGCTTTACCGAAAACATCCTTAAGCCTTGAACCAAGCCTGATGTTCACCCTGTTTAGAACTTTATGACAACGGTTCTTAAACGCCGTCCTTGTTTGCACAAATTTAGCCCTCATCCTAGTCAACTCACGCAGTTCCCGAACGCGCCTCTCAGGAACATAACTGGGCTTTATTTGTCCACCCAAAAGCAAATGTGCAAGCCACTCAGAGCTGGATTGATCTGTTTTACGACCCGGAATAGCTTTTACCTGATGCGCATTAGCCAAAGAAACCTCAAATTTCGACTCTTCCAGGGCCAAATATAGAGGAACCCAGTAAACGCTGGTTGACTCCATAACTGCCTGGTTGCATTCAGACGCTTTGAGCCATCCCTTAAAGGTGTCTATGCCCTCTTCGTCGTTCACAAAGTGTTTAGTTTCTTTTGATTTATCGTCGGTAAGAACGGTTGCTACTAGCAAATCGCGATGTACATCTACACCGCAAGCTTTCTTAGATTTACTAATTTTCGTTCACCTCCATTTTTAGAGTCGCCAGAAGATGCTCCTTTTAGGCATTGTTAGCATTTTGCTATCCGAGCTCGGGGCTCATCCATCTAACCGCCAAAGGAGCGCAAAACATTTTGGGTTACGAGTTTTCAAAAAATCCTCAAAAACAAATCGATGTTCCTTCCAGCGTCTCTAAATAAAAGAAGAGATAATAAACCGAAAAGGCTTTTCATTTCATTCTAAGAGCGCTGCGATAATTTGGGTTGCTTTTTTGATTTAGGATCTGTGGCGTTTTCAGGTTGCGTATAGAAAAGTATTGAAACGTTTGGAAAAGGTGCAAAAAGGCAATAAAAGGATTGAAAAGGTTAAATAAAGACAACGTCAACATATTGGAAAAAATTTGAAGAATAAACAAAAAAGAAGGGTTAGTTGTTTATTTTGCAGCTGCCTTTGCAAGTTTCTTTAAAATTGCCTCTTTAGCGATGGTGTACGCGATTGAGTAGTCAAATAGTCCCTGCGGTTCGTTGGTTGCGCGTTTAATCATTTCTGTTTCTGTCTTGATTTTCAGTTTGCCAATGGCTAATGCGCCTATGCCGTAAACGCCTGGTTTGAGTTCTATGCCATCG
Organism: Candidatus Bathyarchaeota archaeon; assembly: GCA_963811105.1. Lineage (GTDB taxonomy): Archaea > Thermoproteota > Bathyarchaeia > Bathyarchaeales > Bathycorpusculaceae > Bathycorpusculum. The sequence continues at coordinate 75,590 of CAWEPZ010000002.1, forward strand.
TCATTTGAGCCTAAGCCTTCCACACCTACGGGTTTTATGGCGTTGATGTCAGCAACTATTTTGCAGGATGTACCAATCTGTGCAGCAGATAGAAGCTGTATTCCGCCTGCGCCTGCTGAAAGAATGATTTCTGCTTCTTTTGTTGCTTCTGCTGTTTGTTCGGGTTTTGTTACTTCGACAACTTTGACTCTTTGTGCTCCGACTTCTTGGTTGATTTTGTCGGCGACAGCTTGCCCTTTTGCTAATGTACGGGAGGTGATTGTTACGTTTGCTTTTTCTGCAGCGTATATTCTTGCGGCTGTTTGGCCGACGGGGCCTGTGCCTGCGAGTACGGTGACTTTTTTGCCTTCAAGTGTGCCAAAGCTTTTCTCCATTGCCAATCCGAAGGTTTTTGCTACCGCTGCTGCTGCGGTTGAGTATCCGCCTCTTGGGTCAACAATTATGCTGTTTCCCCATGGGGCTGATTTCATAGCTTTCTGTGTTGCCTCAACTACTTTTTCAACCATTTCGAAGTTGCTTCCGTTGATGAAGACTTTGGTGTGTTTTGCTCCTTCAGGTCCTCGTGGAAACAGCATGTCGTAAACGATTTTTGGGGCATCTTCAGCTGTAACATTTTCGTATTTGAAAATCATAGAATCAGGAAAAGCGTCTATAGCTACTAGCATATCAAATGGGCTGCAATATTTGTCCGTGTCTAAGAAAACGAAAACTGTTTTGAAACTTGGTTGTGTCAATTTTCTACACCTTTAATCTCTGTGTGATGCGGTTTAACGATTTAAGAATTGTCTAGGTTTTTCTGTCGCTTAAAATTAGGAACTGTCCGGACTAACCTTACACAGCAAGGATTCCCCGCTGCAACATTTCCATTCTTGCTCGATTGACTTTGCAAAAACTACCACTCGCTGATGACGCAGAAATAGTCACGCACAGCAATTGTTTAATAAGTTAGCTTTCAAAGTTGTAGCTATAAAACCTAGAAGGTACGTAATTGTCCATAAACGCAAATTTAGAGAAACTCTCAAACGCCTGCGGAGTAACAGGCAGAGAGGGCGAAGTCAAAGAATTAATGATTCGGTTAATGACACCCTATGCCGACGAGATAGTTGTAGATAGACTTGAAAACGTAATAGCCATCAAAAAAGGCACACAAGACACCCCAAAAATCATGCTAGCCGCGCACATGGACGAAGTAGGCTTAATGGTAAAAACCATAACAAAAGACGGCTTTTTACAATTCTCTAAAATGGGCGGAATCGACGACCGTATTCTGCCTGCTCAAAAAGTAACAGTTTTCTCCAGAAAAGGCATCTTTCCAGGCATAATCGGATCCAAACCGCCGCACATCCAAAAGGAAGAGGAGCGAAAAAAAATCATTGCTTCAGATGAGCTTTTCATTGACATCGGGGCACAGAGCAAGGATGATGCCTTAGCCTTGGGTATTTCGGTGGGAGATTCAGTAGGCTTTGACATAAAATACGTTCAATTAGGCAGAGATATTGTTATGGGCAAAGCTTTTGACAATCGTGCAGGTTGTGCTACAATGGTTGAAGCTCTCAAGTTAATGGGAAAAACAGATTATACAGTTTGCGCCGTGGGTACCGTTCAGGAAGAAGTAGGGTTACGTGGCGCAGCAACCGCAGCGTTCGGCGTTGACCCAGATCTCGCAATAGCACTAGATGTTACCATTGCGGGTGATGTACCCGGCGTAAGAGAATACGACACTAGCGTAAAGTTGGGAAAAGGACCGGCGCTTACCATTTCTGACTCAGGACTGATAACTCACCCTAAAATTCTACGGTGGCTGATGGACACCGCTGAAGAGCAAAAAATTCCATTCCAAATTGAGGCAGGCTTGCTTGGATCAACTGACGCGGCGCGGATTAATTTAACACGGCAAGGAATTCCAAGCGGCAACATTTCAATCGTTACACGATACATTCACAGTCCAGTAGGAATGTTGTCCTTAAAGGACATAGAGAACTCAGCCAAATTGACAGTTGCAGCCATAAAAAACACATCAAAGTACTTCTAAATAGTATCTATGTCTGTGGTTGAAATTTCTTACCATTGGATAATTATTCTTCGGAAGGAGTGGGACAAGGAAAGCGTTTTTTAGAGAATCCTTTCTAATTAGATAGTGATTTACATGAATGCGGAGCAGAAATTTGCAGGAAAATTTGAGTTTTTAGAACATACGGCGGACGTTTACATTAGGGCGAATGGCAAGACAATGGAGGAAGCCTACGAAAATGCTGCTCTTGCAATGTTCGAGACCATGACCGACACCGACAAAATTGCTCAGACACAAGAAGAAATCGTTGAAGTGGAAGCTGAAGACCAATATGCGTTGCTTTATGATTGGCTTGAAGCGTTACTCGTAAAGTTTGAAACGGAAAACATGCTTTACTCAAAATTCCAAATTATAGAATGGACAGAAACGGCTGAAGACTTCAAGTTTAAAGCCAACGTGTGGGGAGAAAAATTTGATGCTCAAAAGCATCCGCAGAAAGTAGGTGTTAAAGCAGTGACTTATCATAGAATGGTCATAATAAGGGAAAGAGACCGTGTGGTCTTAGAGTTCATTTTGGACATTTAAGCCAATTTGAGTTTTTTTAGTTCTGATATTATTTCTTCTACAATTGGTTCTGGCGGTTGAATAAGGTCTGTCGTAGTTACTTTAATTGAGGGCACACTATTCTTCTTAAAATGTTCCAGCAACGGTTTTGTTTGTTCTTGGTAGACTTGGTGTCTTTTCTTTATTACTTCAGGATTGTCATCTGACCGCAGGTACAAGGGTCCTCCGCATTTGTCGCAGACGCCTTCAACTTTCGGTTTTAAGAAGCGAATGTTGTAGACTGTTCCGCAATTTCTGCATATTCTCCGCGAAGATAAGCGTTCAATAATTATCCAGTCTGGAACGTCTAGCAACAATATAACGTCAATTTTGGTAATTACATCAAGAATTTTGGCTTGTTCAGGTGTTCTTGGGAAGCCGTCCAGAATGAAGCCTTTTTCTTCTGGAATTTTGCTTAAGCGTTTTTTCAGTACTTCTACGACAATCTCGTCTGGGACAAGTAGCCCCTTTTCTACGTAGCCTTTGACTTTTCTGCCTAGCTCTGAATCTTCCTTCATTAATTCACGGAAAATATCACCTGTTGCGATGACTTCAACGCCGAGTTTTTGTTGAAGCCTTGATGCATATGTGCCTTTCCCTGCGCCTGGCGCTCCGAACATTATTGCCTTCATTTTTCATTTGCCTCCTTTTTAGCCCCTCGTTTAGAAATAAGCATGTTTTAATAAATTTTGCGCGTTGCGCAGCTCAATCCATGGAAACATTTATGATTTAACCCGCTTATCAAAGTTAGCCGAGGTGAAGCTTTGTACACAAAAGAAATCGGCAAAAACCTGTACTTAGTCGAGTTGAACACTGGAGGCTTCAAAAACCTAATTTGCAGTTACGTTATAAAAGGGCTCAAAACAGTTCTTGTAGAGTCTGGCCCAACTTCTTCAGTTCCTAATCTGATTGATGGGTTAAAAGAACTCGATGTAAAATTTGAGGATGTTGAATACATTGCCATTACTCATATTCACTTAGACCATGGTGGCGGAGTGGGCACACTTCTAAAATATTTACCAAACGCTAAAGTTATAGTTCATCCCAGAGGCATGCCTCACCTTATTAACCCCGATAGGCTTTGGACCTCAGCGCAAGAGGTTCTTGGAGTTGTAAGCGAAATTTTCGGGAAACCTGAACCTGTTCCACGAGAAAAAATAATTCCCGTTAACGATGGAACTTTTTGTTTAGATGGTGGCGTCAAACTGAGCGTTATTGAAACGGTCGGTCATGCCTCACACAACATCAGCTTTCAGGAATCATTAAATGGAGGTGTTTTTCCTGGCGATGCTGCTGGTACTTATTTTCCAGAGTTCGATGTTGTCATGCCAACTACGCCTCCTCCTTTTTACCTTGACGAAGCACTAGCATCATTAGACAAACTAATCAGTCTCAAACCCACAGTTTTGTATTATAGCCATTTTGGGAAAGCTTCAAACGGAGTTCCACGCCTGAAAGATTACAAGTTGCAGCTCCAGCTGTGGGCAAAAATTGCGGAGGAAGGAATGAAAGAAAACTGGACGCTTGAGCAGATTCGCGATAAGATTGTTGTCGAAGACTTGGTTTTGCGCCAGATTGTGGGTTTTGTTAAGGCTCACCCTATTTACTCGAAAACAATTCTGGAAAACTGCGTCAAAGGTTTTATCGATTACGCCAAACATAAACAGGGTTTGTAAACGTTTATAATGTCATTTATCTTTTGTTTGAAAAGGTGAAGATTTTTGGGTGAAAGTGAAAGCAGAGCGGCTCCTGAGAAAATACCGCTTGAAAAAGTTAATGATTACATGTGGCGGATCCCCAATTACAAGTCTGCCATGAGAGTTCCAGGCATGGTTTTCGCAAATGAATTTTTATTAGAAAAAATGAAGACTGACCGCACACTTTGGCAGTGCTCAAATGTAACTCAGCTGCCTGGAATCTATAAGTACGCAGTAACTTTGCCTGATGGGCATGAAGGCTATGGTTTTCCCATTGGAGGTGTTGCAGCAACCGACTATGAAGAAGGCGTTATCAGCCCTGGAGGCGTGGGCTACGACATTAACTGTGGCGTACGCCTCTTGGCCACAACGCTCATTGAAAAAGATATCCGTCCCAAACTTGCACCATTAGCTGAAACTATTTTCCGTAATGTACCTTCTGGACTTGGAAGTCGCCGCAAAGACCTCACAATTTCCAATTCAGACCTTGATCATATTGCTGTTGAGGGTGTAAACTGGCTTATTAAACGCGGGTTCGGTTGGTCAGAAGACGCTGATCACTGTGAAGAACAAGGCTGTATGACTAATGCAGATCCAAACAAGGTTTCATCAACGGCCAAGAGCCGAGGATTAACTCAAATTGGAACTTTAGGTTCAGGAAACCATTTCTTAGAAATACAAAAAGTAGATAAAATTTTCAATTCCAAAACAGCTAAGGTTTTTGGAATCACTCAGGAAGGTCAAGTAACTGTAATGATTCATTGTGGCTCAAGAGGCTACGGACATCAGGTTTGTTCTGACTACCTGCGAGTTATGGAGCATGCAGTGCAAAAGTATAAGATAACTCTGCCTGATCGAGAATTAGCTTGTGCGCCTGGACAGAGTAATGAAGCGCGCGATTACTTTCAAGCAATGGCTTGTGCTGTCAACTTTGCGTTTTCTAACAGGCAGGCAATTATGCATTGGGTTAGACAAAGTTTTCAGCAAGTTTTTCATGAATCTCCAGAAAAATTCGGGCTAAAACTCGTTTACGACGTAACCCATAACATTGCCAAAATCGAAAATCACAAGATTGATGGCGGAGAAAAAAAGGTTTGGGTTCATCGCAAAGGGGCGACGCGGGCTTTCCCACCTGGGCATCCAGATATCCCAACTGATTACTGTAGTGAAGGGCAACCTGTGCTTATTCCGGGAAGCATGGGCACGAGCTCATGGGTTTTGGCAGGTTCGCAGAAAGCTATGGAGTTAACATTTGGCTCTACAGCACATGGCGCTGGGAGAATGATGAGCCGCTCAGCAGCAAAAAGGCAGTATTGGGGAGCAGACATAAAGGCTGGGCTAGAAAAACGCGGCATCATTGTTCGCGCTGCTAGCGCATCGGTTTTGGCTGAAGAAGCAGATCCCGCATACAAAAACGTTGATATCGTTGCTGAAGTTAGTGATAAAGTTGGAATCGCTACTAAAGTTGCACGGCTTGTTCCATTAGCAGTTGTTAAGGGCTAATATTTCCTGCTAAAGGTTACTTTCTTTTTCTTAGGAAATTAGCCCGTCTTTTTCTATATCCATTCGATGCTCACTTCTAGGTGGTCAGTTATTTCTTCTTGAGTTTTGGCTACTTTTTACAGTGAGGCATCCGGTTCCTATTGGAAGAGAGCTTCAGCAATTTGGATGTACAAGGTTGCAGTGCCTATTTTTTTGTGTCCGAGTAGTTCCTTAAAGTGAAGTATGTATTTGGTTTGATGAAGCAGCTAGACTTGCAAGGATGGCTGAAATCCTTTAAAATGCATATGTAGCTTAGATTCAACCGGTTTTCTGATTCAAAAAATTTTAAGATAACAGATTAGAATTTTAAGAGTTTCCCTTTTCTAAAAAATATAGATAGTGCCTAAACATTATTGCAAATAGTAAGGTAACTTTTTTATTTGTGAGTCAGATAGTAAGAAAACATGGAAATATTTCTCTTTGTGTTTGGCGTATTATTAGTTATACTTGGGTTGCCGCTTTGTTTTTTATGTGAGCTTCAAACGTTTTGGAGAAAAAGGTCAAAAAGCAAAAATGGTCAAACCGAAAAAATTGGTTATCAACATAGAATATTGAATCGAAGTGTTGGTTTAGCTTTAATATTGATTGGTGTTATCCTGATAATTCTTAGTTTTGCAGGTGCAGCTATCTAAAAAATCGAGTCATTAATTGGATTAACTAAGTTATTTCAAAGTGTCTAAATGCCTCTTTGGTGCGTCTAGAACTGTTTCTTTTACTTTTTCTAAGCTGTTTTTAGCAAAATTTTATCAGTTTTTTTTGAGGGTCAACAGTTCTATTATTACATTCAAGGAGGTGAACTTATGGCAAAATGTCCCAAGTATGGAAAGGAGTTGCTTCAAAAAAATCTTGGAAGATGGCTGGCAGACCTGTCTAAGCTAGAAAGAGAATGGAGTTTACAGTTGGCTTGTGCTAGTGCTGTGGCAAAACCTTCAGGACGATAATCAGCAAGCAGAAAATCTGATTTGCTGAAAAAAGACAATCTTTATTTTTTGGATTTAACCGTTTTTATGATTAGAGCCTTCTGCACAAAACAAGCAAATTGTATTTTGCAAAAACCGTTACCTTAGGTAGGCGAAATAAGCGCATCTTACATCAGGCATTAAAGATGAGTTCAATAGAAGAAGACCAGCAGAAAAGGAGATACAAAAAAGATAGTTCTAAACAATTGGTGTTGCTGCTGCTTGAAAATCCTAACGTTAAAATTGTTAGTAATTTTACGGAATCTGAGGAAATTTTGGGTGGCCAACCACGCTAAGGCAGATTGCGCTCTCTTCTGTTCCGTCTATATCCACTATTGAATTAATTTCATCGTCAAAGAAAGCCCCAGCGTGGCAGGATCCGCAAGTGATGCTTACCGCTGCCAATGCCAAATTTTGCGCTATGTGTCCTGCGTCTAAATAGATGTATCGGTAGGCTCTCTGTGAGTATTTCCACTTTGATCTTCTAAAGATGGCTGTCCAGATAAAGACAACGGATGCGTGTGCGCACATTTCTTGGTCTAGGGCTGCGTGGGCTAATTTGTCGCCAAAATTTCCAAGTTTTATTTCTTCCAACGAATTATTCTTTATGTTGTAGTGATAAATGCCTTCCTTTAGTTCTTCTACGTTGTTGGCAGCTATGTATGTCTCGATTGGATATAATGCTCCAGCCGACGGAGCAGTACGGAATTCATAATCGTGCTCTATTCTTTGGATGCCTGTGGATGCCCAAAGAAGAAAGGCCAAATCGACCTTGCTTAACGGTTGAGTTGAGAAGGAGCGGTTGCTCTTACGTTCTAGAATAACTTCAGTGAAGTTAGAAGTTGATTCTTGAAACTTACTTGGCAGCTGAACAGTTTTACTGGATGGATAGCTCTTATAGGTTTCAGGCTTATTTGCCCAGTCCAGGTTACGACCAAGGCTTTTGTTGCGCATGTACTTTGTTTCTGTTTGGAAATCGTCTCCAACGTTTTTTCCCACTATCTGCACCTTCTTAAAACAGCTTTCTAAATATTTAATCAGCTGGAAAACAGTATTTATTGATTTGCTAAAACCAAGTCTCAATTTGCTCTAACATCTGAAAAACATTTCAACTGATCAACCTGAATTTCGTTTTACTTTCAATCGATGGCAGAGTTCTTTAACTTCAGCTATCCATGCAGTTTGCGGTCAGAAGCCAGGGGTGCTTTCAATATAGGCTTGGGTTTCTCGGTTAGTTGCCATAAGTAGTGGGCATCCTCCTTCTTAAACGCCCATAGAAGTCAATAAGAAGCAAGCAATCTCCCTCTTTTTCTTTAACTATCCAACCAAAAGGGGCTATCCAAGTTTTTCATTGATAAATCTTAAATCTGTAAAGCACAGAAAGAAGACTGACTGATTTATGAAGTGCCCTGCTTGCGGTAAAATGCTTGAACGAATTGAAGGTGTATGCGGCGAGTATATCTGTATTAATTCTGAATGTTTAGAAAACAAGAAAACACCAGGGCAGAGACACGCGAAGTTTTATGGACTTACTCAAGCAGAAATTTACACTAACTATCGCACAGCCCTTCCCAAAAAGTAGAAGGATGATCGCTCGTCTCTTGGAACTTGTATTCTGCAGCGTCAAGTTCCTTGTTGTGTTTGCATTTATGTCATCTTTGATTCTTTCACCAAGTTTGCTTAAAAATGGCTTTTGCGAATGAAATCGACTAGAGCCCTAAGAATACGCCCTTCCCGCCACCAATTTGTTGGGAAAACCAAAAAAATTTTGGAAAAAGAATATAAGTGAGGCACGGCCGTGCTGTAGTAAATTTGCACTTAAGCAGAGGTGAGTAAATGCGTAGAAGTTTAACAATAACTGCAGAAAACGACAAAAAAGTTCAACTTGCCAGAGGCTTATTTCTAAATGACGCAGAGGCTCCAATAGACGTGGACTATACTACGATGGTCAATTTTTTCCTTGAACTCGGACACAAACTATTCTATTCAATGAAAAAAGATAGTGCTCAAATAACCATTGTTAAAAATGAAGTTAACAGCATCCTGTCAAAGTACATTATGGGTTCAGAGCTTAAAGATGAGGCGGTTTTAGACCAGTTTACTGATGTCTTTTATAAGAAACTCATTGAGCAATTACAAAAAACAGCAGTTGAAGTGGGTAATCAAGAATCTGTGCCGGAATTGGCTACTCAAAGATCAAATTCGACAACCTCAAATAAATCTCCAGAATACGTCTCATAGCACACATAAGGCGCCGAACTCCAAACTTTTCTCATTACAGTTCTAAAAGCGTAGTTGATTGATTCCTTTTTCCTCTATTTTCTGCTTGAGGGGGGAATATTGTTTTTATAGCTTGATTAGGGCAATTGTATATCTAAAAAACTTGTAAATGCATAAATTAAATCGTTAACAAAAGTAGGAAAATATCATTTGGGCAAGAATCAAATAAGGGTTCATTACAGTGGGTTTATCATTTTTTCGTCACAGTTGATCAGTGTAGCAACCGGACTCATCTTTACTCTTTTGCTTACCCGAAATATGAATACCGCCCAATTTGGCATTTGGACAAACATCTTTGATTACACAGGTTACTTTATCCTCTTTAGCAACATTTTGCCCTTCTGGGCAACTCGCTTTATGGCACGCGAGAAAGAAGGAACGGTCAAAACCAGTACTTTGGGGCAACTTTTCATAGCTATTGTTTCAACCATAATTTATCTTCCTGCGATATTTCTGATCTCTCAGGCAATCGGTACCCAAACTTACCTGTTGGTCTACCTAGTTTCAGGATTATACATCTTTAACTTTTTCATGGTTGCTGTCTTTGAAGGCGTTTTGCGCTCTATTAGACCACAGGTAATTGGATATGGCTTGCTCATTGAAGAAGTTGTGAAGGTCGCCGTTGCTTTACTGGTCATAGTAGGGTTAGGTCAGTTATTCCTCGGTGCAATATTAGCCTTAGTTGTTTCCGGCTTAGTTCAAGTATTGTATTATACCATGAATTTAGCTGGCGAATTTAAGCAAAATGTTAACTGGGGCTACCTTAAAGAATGGCTTAAGGGTTCAGCGGCGATTGCATACAGCGCTATTGGCAGCCAATTAATGTCATTTGTGTTTATATTGCTCTTCGTTTACGGTGGGTCAGACACCCGAGCCTTTTACCAAGCAGCATTCACATTTACCAACGTAATCGCCTTTTCTGGTTCTTTGGCTTTTGCCTTGTACCCTAAGCTTTTAGCTAAAACCTGTCCAGAAGAACAGATAGGCGTTTCTTTTAGAACAGTGATGATGTTGGCAATTCCATTATCTTCAATAGTGGTGGCTATGTCTACCTCCTTCTTAACGATGCTAAGCGTATCTTACACTGCTGTCTGGCCCGCTGTTATCGCATTAACGCTTGACACATTTGTGGTTTTGATATCAACCTTTTATTCTTCATGCTTAATGGGTGCAGAAACGTTTGATGAGGAGGGCAAAGTTTCTCTTCGAAAACTAGTCAGAAGCAAAATCTTTCTCGTATTCAGCCTTCCTTACATTCAGGCGGCGATTGCTGTGCCCGTAACGTATTTGGTTCTAACTCAGCTGACGGTAGCTGGGTCAACACAAGCAGTAGTATATGTTATTGCTGTGCTCATTAGCGTTCATCTTGCAACCTTAGTTGGATTATATTGGTTCATGCGCAGTTCTGTCAGACTGCCTGTCGATTGGAAAAGCATATCCAAATATGTTCTTGCCTCAATCCTTATGGGCCTTGCACTTTTCCTGCTTCCTTTTACTTCAACGTTGATTCTAACAGTATCTAAAGCAATTGCCGGTTTTGGACTCTATTTTGGTTTACTCTTGGCAATTGATGCCCAAGCAAGAGATCTCCTTCGATTGATCTTGGAAGAAATCAAGGGCACAATTAGAGATCTATTTAATAGCGTCAATAATTCAGATCAGAACACTTCCGACGCAAGTGAAAATTAATATGGTTAAAGAGAGCAATTTAGTTTAGGCGATTTTTCATTCGCTCAGTAAGGTTGATCTAATAAGTGAAAGATGAATGTGGAATCTGCGGTCGAGTTCTGCGGGTTTCTTACATGCGTACTTGTCAACGCTGCAAAAAATTGTACTGTCGAGATTGCATGGTGCCTGACCTCGCAACTGGTGACAATAATATAATGTTGTGTCTCCATTGTGCAAGGCGGGTGGTTGCACCAATTTCAAAAGGCAAATATGATGGGCTTGAGCGTCACCTAAAATTCAGAGCTGCCTTCACTGGAATAGTTAAGCTTTCTTTCGCAAGAATTGACGGCTTAATCGGCAGTAGTCTTCCAATGAGCGCCTTCAAAGATGTAGCTTGGTGGAGTAACTCTTCATCTAGCGCTCATGCTAAAGCCTGGTTGAATGCAGGGTGGGAAGTTCAAGAGCTTAACCTTAAAGAAGGCTTTGTTGTCTTTAAGAAAGTGCGTGATGTCGCAATCAAAAAAGGTCCTCGACGTAAACTTGAGATAAACAAACCCTTCACGCCTGTGCCTGTTCATTTACCACGATCGCGAGTGCCGTCTAAAACCAAGGTATCCAAACTTTATGCTAGAATAAAAAATTTGGAGAAGCAGCGAGCCACCCCTCAGCGGTTTAGGGGTTTAAAGTCTAGGCGACGGTAAGAAGCTTTTTAGGTTCAAATTACAAATTACAGTGGCAATTAACGCTAATCCGAATGGGTTATTGATGTTTGAGCGTACTGTCAGCTTAGAAATCGATGAAGCATACCAAGACTTGAAAACTACTTTGGTCAAAAAAGGTTGCAAGATAATCTCTGAATATCCACCAATGAGAATAATTGTTAAACAAGGGTCATTGTGGGGGATGACTCCTAAAACGGCTAAGAGAAATGTGGATTTTAGTTTGAAATATACTGATTCAGAAACAAAAGTGATGACTTCATCTCGTCTAAGCTCAGACTGGAAAAACATCACATTAATTGGTTGTGCCTTCGCTGCCGTGTTAATTGGAGTCTGCCTTTGGATAGCGTTTGATTTGAGCTCATTTATGATTATTCAAAAACCCAGTTTTTGGAGTTGGCTTATAACTTTTAACGGCAGCGTGGATTTGCAAATTGGACAATTTTTTGTTAATATGACAAAAGGCTTTGCGGTTTTTCTTTCGGTAATTATTCTTTTGGAAATTGTCGTCATCGTTTACGTGCATGCAGGAATAGACCGGTTTGCTAAAGAAGTCCTTAATTCGCTGTCAAATTGAGGACTTTGTTAAGCGATGTTTTTTCCGCATTTTTCGCAATAAGAAGCATAGGATTTGTTGCTTGAGCCGCAATAAATGCAGAATTTGTTAGAGTCAGAACTAGAATCTGCCGTTTCGATGACGCTTGGATCTGAAGAAATCGCTTGGGTGACGATTGGTTGTTCCTTGGGGCTTTTTGCTGATTTGACTGCTACTATGATGCAGATTGCTACTGCAGCTACAATTATTATAAAGAGTATGGGGGCTTCTGAAATTAGATTGAGTGACATTGGTAGGGCTGGTTGAACGGTTGGTCCTGTAACGTTTGGTGAAGTGGTCGGGTTCGGTTCAAACGTTGGAATTGATGATGGTTCAGGCGTAGTTGCAGTGATGGTCGGATTGGGGTCAATAGATGTTATTCCTTGAAGGGGTGGAACATATTGTTGATTCTCGTCTACTGAATATACATTAGCGGTTTGACCGCTGAACTGGTCTGGAAGTTGACCAATTGTGTAGCCGGATGCTGTAGTTTCACAGTAATAATAAGTTTGACTATTGTAGGTCCAGTAGGTGCCTTTAAGATTATTTCCTAGTATACCTACCGCTAAATGATCTGGTGGATTAATGTAAACTGTGCCGTAATCCAATATTAGCGTTAATGTCGCAAAAAGTGTTGAATGGGATTTGCAGTCACCAACTTGATCAACTAAAGTTTCAATAGGGAATCTTGGGTATGATTGGTAACCTGTGCTCACATTGTCTGTTTGGTAAGGTATACTTTGCACGAAGGCCAAAACAAAGTTCACTTGGTCGTATGAGCTGTATCCCAGCTGTGTTGAGGTTTCATTTAGTTTCTCTGCTAAACTTCGAAGGTAGGAATCTTGAGTTGAAGTGAAGTAGCCAAAGTTGTCAGCTCCAAACTGGGTTCGCACTGAATCTGGAACAGCTTTGTACGCGGCATACGATGCTGCTGGAACGCTAAGGTTCCATGTCCAATGATGACCTTGGTAGTCCCATGCAAACAATCGGTCATAATATTGGGTTTCGTTGCGGCTTTGGGCGGTGACGGTTTGGAAGGGACTAATTATTGGCAAGGAGACAATACATGCTAATGTAAATATGATTAATAGTTTAATTGGTTTTGAGTTTAGGCGTGTTTTGCCCATTTAAACATCTTCGATCGATAAGATGTATCATTCAATCGTTTAAAACTTCTCCCAAATTGCTTCTAATAGTTAACTGTTAAACGAGTGTAACAAGTGGTTAGACTGTAGAACAGCCACTATCAAAAGACAAACAAGCACCAATATTGACGAATAAGAAACTGACTGAAAAAGCATTGAGAACGAAACTGAAGCAGGAACCACAAGCAACAAAAAATAAACAAAAACAATCGCTCCAAGCCTATTTCCAACACTTTCTTTTTTAACAAATCCCCTTCCGAAGAATGAACCTGCAAGTCTTCCAAATCCGATCGTGCCTGAAATGCATATGACCCAGCTGATGCAACATAGTCTACGCAAAATAATGTGGATTAATAACGTTTCAAAAAATAGGTATAGCCAACCATAAGTTTGGTTGAAAAAGAATACGCCCAAGAAAGCGAGAAACACGCATGAAAGAAGCCCAAGATTTTCCCAAATAATCAGGCGACGGGTGATTCGAGTTTTTCTTCAGTTAAGAGTTTAGCTCATGTTTCTGTTACTTTTGCTTGATTATGCCGTAGCTTTGCTTCTTCCACGCATCTCTAAACTTGTTGTAATAATCAATCGGTTGAAAAACAGGTGCATAAGTTAACTCCCACTCAAGGCCACATTTGCATACAGCGTACACTTGTTTTTTGTATATATTCGCTAAAATCTGAAGAAGTTCCTTGTGGCATTTCGGGCAATAATAGGGGCCATTAACCATTTGCTTGGCATCTTTAGTTAGAATTTTCATACGACTATTAGGAACTTTTTTGTTAGGTACCTTCCCAGTTTCCTTTCCTAAACCCATCTTTTTCGACCTAATCAAAATATACCCATGCACAGACTAAGATATACCATTCCATCTAAAAAACAGAATTTTTTTGGTTTTGGCTTTGTTTACTTTTTTTTGCAAATTCTTGAACTAGCTATTTTGGTGGCTTTTCTAATTATTGGGTTTGTGGTGTTTGCAGATTGCGTCTAGAATTATCGCAAATTATCGTGAAACAAATTTTTGACCTGTTTTGAATGGCATAATAATTCTATCTTAATTTAGTGCAAATTTTGTTTGTTCGATTTGAATTGTTGAATTGCATATTTAATACATGTACACTTTGAGCAATTTTATTCTTGCATTTCTCACAATGCTCTGCATCTTCATCAATTATTGCTTCACAATATGGACAAGTGGTTTTACTAGGAAGGCTTAGTTGTTTGATTGGAATAAATGCCGGGGTATTCTTCCGCAAAAACATTGAACCAAAAGCTATGAAGCCAATTCCAAAGAAGATATCTCCAAAATTGGAGCTAATAGAATAATGTATCAATGACAGCAGCCCCACAATTATTAGAATAATGCCTATAATTGCTCCAGCCAAGTAAACAATCCTCATATTATCTAATAGGTCACCCAAGTTATTCCCACCACAATAATACTTCAAATTAAAGTTAAATCTTTGAAACATCTAAAGAACTTCTTTTATCGATGGCAAGGGCAAGTTCTCTTATCACCAGCAAATTAAAGAATGGCTCAAAGTCAGCTAAAAGTCAAAGATTCTACTAATAACCAATTGAACACTAATGCTAGTAAGATTAATCAGCTGAATGTTCAAAACCTTCCTGAGGATGAGTGCAATAAACTTAAATCAAGCATAGATAATGGAAATACAAGCAATATCGTATGCGGTCGTCGTCTAGTCTGGTTTAGGACATTAGCCTTCCAAGCTAATGATCCCGGGTTCAAATCCCGGCGACCGCACCATTTCTACCTTCTGTTCTAAAAATACAACCCGATTTAAGCTCTGTTTGGGGTTACTAAATTCTGTAACTGGTTACAATTTTCCGTAACCATAATTCCAGCGTTCTAAAGCAGCCTCAATTCTTCCCGTAGCTCCTCAATTTTTACTCGTATCCGATGTTTTAAGCGTCTTAGTGTAATTCGCGTTGAAGCTTTGAGGGACCCGAGTTAAAAACAGCCTGTGTGAACTATGCAGATGCGCGTGTCCGATTGCTGCGGAAGCAGAGTTCAATTCGTTGTGAAATAAGAAAAAGTATGGTGCAAAGGCCTTCAAAATTCGCCATTGCTACCAATTGCATGCGCTTGCAGACTCTTGCCTAAATCAGCAGAGGTATGCTTTTTGGCGTCGTTCCGTCGAGAGCAAGGTGACTTCCATATGCAACGCCGAGTGATAGCAGCCAAGCTTTTTGATTTTCCGTGAGTTGTTTGTCCTGCAATATTCTGTTGCCGCCATAGGAAATCAAACCCAACGTTGCACCGCTGTGGAACAAGCTCCTATGATTAGGATTAGTGGCAGGCTCAAGCATATCGGGAACCAACGCAACCGCCGCTCCGCTTATTCCTACCGCAAGCACTTCCCAGAAGTTTATCGGCTGGTCTTTCGACAATTTGTAAAGCAAGTAGAAAGCACTTGCTAATACGCCTCCCGAAATTGCGTGACCTTTTGCATCCATTCTTTTTCACCTCCTCAACTATCGTCGCCTAAGATTTTCGCGATTGCAGCGATGCCAAGTAAGAGTAACAGGAAGCCTGCTAAGTTTCCAAGCGCGGTGTCGTTGTTTTGTTTTCCCGCTTTCAAATCTGCTAAGAATCCACCAACTATCTTGTCAACCATTTCGCTTCTACTTGATGCTGCGCCGCGGCTCACGAGTTCGTCAATAGCTTTGAGGTGTTCTTGGCGTAATGTAACCAGGACTTTTTCAGACATTGTTATCTATCCTATATCTATTAGATATAATTAGATATTGTTAGCGTTTCAATAGATAAGTGTTATTGACACGAATAAGTAAAGGAAGAAGACGATTACGTGCAGAAAAACAAATGTTAAATCTTAAAAAGTCTGATTGAGATACATGCACAATCACGATAATTCACAAGGCTTGAAAAGATGGCAAATCGTTCAGAAAGCTGCACGAGAACTCGGAAAAGATATCTTCTCAGCAAGTGATATTGTCAAAAAAATTCATGAGAATATGCCCGATGTGCCAACAGGGACCATTACAGCTTATGTAATCTCTATGGCTCCGAAGCATCCATCATACGATGAGTATCCAACGCATCATGACTATTTCGAGTTTCTCGGTAGCGGGAAATATAGGCTGCTAAGTAAAGATTGTTTGCCGCCGACTTCGATGCCGCCTGTTGCCTTTGGTAAAACAGGCGTGTCTTTAGCAGATGATAACATTAAAAACGATTTTCTGAAAAAATACCGAGATTTAATCGTGTCTTGGGCGAAGGAGCACAAAGATGAGCTTATAGCGGGCAGACGAGATTATCGCTGGACGAACAATACCTTAGCAGAATCCTTGGAAAAGCGAAACAATTTGACAAGGTTAATTGTTCAATCAAGAATAAAAAACGATGGCGCGGTGGACTTGGCAACCCTTGACAAGATTATGGAATGGGGCTTTCCAAAAAATCCTCAATTTACGCCGCGAGACTCAAACGAGTGCTTGAAAAAAACCCGTCAAGCCTTCAATTTGCTGGATGAAGGAAAACCAGCCGAAGCCATCTGCAAACTCATGTCATTTCCCTTGATAATATCGAGGGCGTCCAAAATAATTGGGCTTTCAGACCCGAACTATTTCGCAATCTATGATAGCCGAGTCGGGCTTGCCCTTGCTACCCTGCAAGATGGCGGAGAGAGGGTAATCAAAATTCCGGGAAGAAGACCACAACCAGGACGGTTTTTCTTGTCGGATGAAGGCAAATGTACTTCTAAGGATTGGGGCGCGAACTATGAGAAACTCGTGTGGGTTTTGGAAGTAATTGCGAATGTACTTAACGAAGAGGGCTATCCGTTCAACCTTGCAGACGTGGAAATGGCGTTATTCATGGTGGGAAAATAGAACTAATGAAAGAATATTCAAGACAGCATTATGTGCCCCAATTCTACCTTAAGCTGTTTTCGCCAGAAAAGGATGGCGATTATATCTTTTGCTATGACAAGAAAAATGGGAAGACCTTTAGAACAAACGCAAGGCAGGTGTGCTATGAAATCGGCTTTAATAGTGATGTGAATAAGCCAGATAAGCTTGTAGAGACGGCTTTTTCATCGCTTGAAGGTAAATGTTGCGAGTTATTAATGAAGATTATAAACGCAGAAGACTTGCACGTTTTAGACATAGAAGAATTTGAAAATTTCGTTGAGTTCATGCTGCTGTTTAAGCAGAGAACCAAGAAACGAAGGGAAATTGTAAGTTTGGCTCGAAATATCTGGCTTGAAAGGAAAAATAGTCAACTTGTAAATAATCAAATTACCGATTGGAAAGTAGTTTCATCGGCTGACAATCCTGAGCAATCGGACCATCTTTGGTCAATGATTGAAACGTTTGACGATGAGATGCGGCTTATACTCAAAAACGATTGGCAATTAATCATAAACAAGACTAATGTGCCATTTTTGACATCAGACGACCCATTACTCCAACAGCTTGTTAAAAACGACCCATTATTCAAAGAACCTTACGTTAAAAACTATTTTGCCTTAACACCAACATTGCTTGTCCATTCCCAACCTTTGGTTGGCAACTATGTGAATTTAACAAGAGCAACCGTAATAGACGAAGATTTGGTCCACAATGTTAACCGACTAACATGGAATAACGCTCAAAGGTTCGTAATATCAAAAGAGGACAAATTCCTTGCAACACCCACCTGCTGAGATTGGGGCTGCAAGGTTTTATAAATTCTGCAAGTTAAAACGCTATCGGGGATAGACAATCAGCGACTTCACTAAAGGAACCAAGGACTTGGTCGAGCAGCTTTATGGAGCGGAGATTACCAAAAACTTTCCTAATTATGGAGAGTTTTGGATTAAGTTCATAGGCGACCCACAAAAGGACATTCCCGTGCCGTACGGTTTAGATTTCACAAATGCTCCAACAGGAACGAACATTGCACAGATTAACCAGAGCTACGAGGAGCTTTGTATGGCTCATTACTCACTATTTTGCCATTTAGCAGGAGCACATTATCAGCAGGTTGTTTTGGGTGAAGCCATAAAACTCCCTGACTCCAACGAAAAGAAGTTCAAGCATTGGGAAGCTTTTGAAACGAGTTACATCCACCTTGGCTCCGTTTTTAACCAGATGTATCATGTTTGGGGAATCGTTTTTCTCCTCAGAAATGAGGTACGCAAAGTTATAGACAAGCGGGGCAAGGAACACCTGGAACCGAAAGTGCATGAAACACTCAAACAATTTCTTGAAAAGAATGGCCAGAAGATGATTAACGACAGAAAAACTAAGATTGACCTTAGCATCACATCTCTCAGAAACAGTATTGTTCATTTTTCAAGGTCAGCTTCGACTTACCAAAATGGCGAGTTTATGGTCCCCAGACAAAATCAGCAGGTTGTATGGTCAAAACAGCCCATGAAGGAAGCATACGAAACATCAGGAAAACTACAAAATGACATCGCAGAAACGGAGAAAATCATTAACGACACTCACGTTTACCTTATTCAGCAATATGAAGATTTTCTAACTACAAATAAAATAGCGGTTAACAAGTGAAGGAGGCGATGTAGATAACAACCTGTCCAGATTGCGGTTCAACGCTTGTTGAGGAAACCATTATGACATCCAAGGGGCAAACTAATAATTCAGGTTCTGCTGATGCACGCCTAATTACATACACGAAAATTCTGAAATGCCCAAAATGCCCGTACAGAACGTTTGGCTAAGTTGACCTGCACCTTACACGCCTATTTCCTGCGAAAGCCCACTTCTAAGTTTAGCAAGATAATCCGCGTATTTCGGGTAGAACCCATCTGCCTGCTTGAGTAAAGCGGTGTAATGATTTGCCCCAATTTTCTTTAGTACGCGCCCTTCGATAAAATCGGCGACGCTTTCAGGAACGTTGAACCCTTCGCTAATCATCGTGTCAAACGCGAATTTGCGGAGATATTTTGGAGCTGGGAAACCCGTTTTGTAGGCGTAAGCCGATGCTCCGTTTGCGCTGACTTTATCTTTATTCCGCTTAAGAAGTTCACAAGCGTAAGGGGTAAAATATGCCGCATACACTAACTTTGAGCCTCGGAAATATCCTAAAGTGCACCTGCAGAATCCGTTAACCTCCACTATCTCCGCCGAACCTTTGTTAAACTCACCAATTAAACGCTCAGCTTCCGTAAGCCTTAGCCCCGAATCCAAAAGCAAATTGAAGAACGCTTGGTACCTTAGCGGCGCATTATGAATTTTGCTGAGAATACTCAAAATTTCGCTTTCAATGGGCACGTTCAAATCTACGCCCACGTTGTCTTTAGGTATCGCTTTCCTGAGTACAGCCAGGTAGCCGATGTCTACGCCTTTTAGCTCGTAGAACCTGAAAAGTGCGGATAACGCGCGGTTGATGTTGTGGTTTTGGCCGTTGGTTAAGTTGGCGCAGATTTTCACAATATCCATCGGCTCGCGGATGACGGTTATGAAACGTTCCAATTGCCTCAAGATTGCCTTCGAGTATGACGAATTCAAATGTTGCGCGCCAAGATATTCCTCGAACTCGCTTTTTTCGAGTCGCCAATCTATAAATAAACTCGAATTAAACCGATTTACGCAATTAGAGCCAGTAGAGCCTTCCAAGCTAATGATCCGGGGATCTTATGGGGCAAAGCCGCTTTTTCAAATAGTAAACGTTATAAAACCGCTTTTGCGATATCGTCTTCTCGGTGACTTGCATGCGTAAAGTAATAGTGTTAACAGCGATTTTTCTAATTGCGGTTTGGTTTTTAATGCTTAGTTACCAAATTTTTGTTGAAAAGCTCTAACCCCATTAGCGTTAACACTGCAAGAGCCTAATTCTGCTTCTGGTGTCATCCTTAGTTCTAACATTACAGTTGGTGTTTTCGTTTGTTCGTTCGCTGTGGATGTTTGTGTTATCTTCCGTAATTTCAAACCTATTGTTTGGTAAACAAAAACGAATTTTCACCCAATTCCTAATCGGCTTAATATTGACGATAACAGGTACTGCGGCATTTGAAGATTGAAGACTTTTGGCTATGACTTAGCCAATCCAAATACTCTGCTATCCAATTCCTTCGCTCCAAAATATTTGGCAACGCCTATTTTTCTTTCTTTTATCTTTCCCTGCCCTTCATCTTCATGATATAGTTGACTTACGAGCAATCACAAACAATACAAAAAATAGCTTTTTATGAGCAGACAACCTTTGAGCGAAAAGGTGAAAAGGCACAAGTACTGTCTAATTTGCAAAGGAGACTTAGAAATGAGCGACGTAGATATGGCGACAATCCAACTTAAAGGTGTAAAACAATCATTCATGTTGAGTGGAGAGAAGAATTTTAAGACTGGAAGCAAAGGTTTTCACGCCCAAGGAAAAATGCAGGTCGGCGATAAAAACTATCAAATAAACATTTTAGCTGTTGAAATTGGTTCGAAGCAAAAAGCGATGGAAGAGAAGAAAAAATAGCTTCTCCAAGTTTTTTCTTTTAAGACAATAAATAAAGAAAATTAGGATATTATTTTTGCGCTAATTATGGTTACTGGATTCACTGGTTGGCTGTTTTCGCCTGTATATGAATTTGTGGTCACTTGAGCAATAGAAATAGCATATACAACGTTTTGTCCTGCGATAACTTGACCGAAAACTGTGTAGACGGAATCAAATTTTGTACCTTGAGCATCTATCGCATTGTTACCGTTGTCTGCCACGTTTATGAAGAATTGGCTGGTTGCAGAGTTAGGGGCGCTAGTTTTTGCCATGGCTATTGTGTAGGCCACATTGCGGTTGTCCTTTCCTATCTCATCTGATATAGATGGAACGGTCTGGGTAATTCCTCCGCCTTGAATCATGAAGCCAGCTATTACACGGTGGAAAATCGTGTTGTCATAATACCCTTTCTTAACTATGTTAATGAAGTTAGCAGTTGTAATCGGCTTATCATTTCTTAATTGTATTGTTATGTCGCCTGCACTGGTGTGCAAGAGAACTTTGGTTGAAGTGGCAGAATATTCACTATTACTGGTTGGAGTTGTTGTCGGTGTTGTAGTTGCAGATGAAGTTGGCGTTGGGGTTGGTGTAGCTGTTGGCGTGTTTGGCGGTTGACTACCTATTTGTCCTAACACTACATATCCACTGATAGCAACTATAACTATTATTGCTATTATGCCTATTGCAAGCCACAGATTTTTTTTAGATTTAGGCTTTGACACTCTACTATTCTTATTAGGAGTCATGCCCTTCAAACTAACATCTATTCATATAAAATTTTCTAAATTACACAGTTAATAACGCAATTGCGGATGGCACCAGAATTCAGCTAACTTGCGATGATTTCCGCCTGTTCTGAAGAAAACCTTCAACGGTGAAAACACCCAGCGCCAACCCAGTTATAGCCGTAAATAGAAGAAAGAAAACTTTGAATTCAAAAGTCTCATATGGAAAGTGAACAATTAAAACAAAGAGCTCAAGAATTAAAATTCCCAAGAAAACAAATGAGTAGCTCCACATCTTCGGTATCAAGTGGCGACCAACCCAAACATAGCCGCTTATGTGAGCCTTGTTTTTTGCAGTGTACTCGCCATACTCGTTTTTTTGCAGGTAGCCAAGGTCTTCAAGTTTCTGCAGGTGCCTATAAGCTACACTTGGACTGCTAAGGTTCGCAGCTTTCATAACGTCCCTGGGGCCGACCGGTTTGCCTTTCTTGATAACCTGTAAGTACACGCTTAATGTGATTCCTTCCAGTTCCTCCATGTTGCCCCTTGTCACAGATTAAGCCTCACTGTAAAACGTTAATGTGCAATGTATGCGTATTAGTCTTACTCAAATTTTCATAGTTCTTAATTGAAATAAGTGTTCTGCAAATGACAAAATAAAAACATCATCGTTCTACCGTTAAGGTTGCAAACAGGTTGTCCATTAGATAATTTCTCATTTTAAAATATATATCCTATAAGAGACTTTAGGAAAGTCTTATAAAAGTAATGCAGCTAAAATGAAAGCAAGAAATATAGGAGATTAATGAAAGGATGTCTAAACCAAAAGATTATTCATGGATGACTAAAGATAAACTAATGACTTACACCTTTATTGCACTTGTAATTCTTGCAGTCGTGACTGCTATTTTGTGGTCACCAGTAACTCCATTTGACCCAGTCTCCACCGCCACTACAAATTACATGAACTTAGGATTAACAGTTGCCATAAACTGCATCATCGCCGTTGGAATTGCTGTAGGAATTGATGCGCTACTCTTCAAAGTAACATCAGACAGTCCATTGAACACAATGTCCGCTGCCGTCTTCGGCTTAATCGTAGCACTCTCGTACTCACTGGGTATTCCAGCAATGGCGTCAATTGAAGAATCAATGTTACCGCTGGTTGCCCCTCAATGCTTTCTTTACGTCGCATTGATTGCACTCTTAGGCATGGTTGTATTCAAGAAAATTCAGGGCCTAGCTGGCAGAAAATTCCTTAACCCTGCTGCCGCAGCTAAACTACTTGTACTCATACCATTCCTGTACGTTCTCTTTCTACCGAAAGACCATGCTGGTGATATTCCAACTCTTGCAACAAAACTTGACTATTCCGGCGCATCTTCGTTCGGAGCTTGGATGAGATTCTGCTTTAGCAATCCAAACGAAATACACACAATAACATCCGTCAACCTGAAAACTCCAAGTTTTACCGCAACTGATGTTTTCCAAGTCCTTTTCCTTGATAAGTTCCACGGCTGGACAGGCGGCGCTTCAGCTCTTGCAGTCATTATAGTGGGTGTTGCACTCTTTGTTATTGCCCGCAGATACATTAAATGGAGAATAACTGCAGCTTACATCGGTACAACCATAATAATGTCATTGATATTCTTCGCAATTTACGGTGGAGATCCGCTACTTCGACTCATGTTTGAACTCTTCATAGGCAGCTCAATATTCTTGGCGTTCTTCATGGCAACGGATCCAGCGTCAACGCCTCTAACATACATGGGACAAATAATATTTGGAGTTGGACTAGCAATAATAACTGTACTGTTGCAAACTTATGCTAACTTCTTTGGAGGTTCACTCGTAGCATTGTTAATAATGAACCTAACCTCGCCGGCACTTGACAGGGTTGGCAGAACAAAACCAACAACCGAAAGCAAAGAGCCCAAACTGCCCAAAGCCAAAGCATTTGCTCCTGAAAAAGTCAAAACCTACGAATGCATGAGATGCGGTGCATGCATGAGAGTCTGCTGCCACAAACTAAGCCCCATATTCATTAAGCAGGCATTTGATAAAATGGACGTCAACAGCATGGTTAATCTTAACGCTGACTATTGCACAGGATGCGGACACTGCAGCTACGTTTGCCCCTCAAGAATCGACCTTAAAGGTGCGGTACTAAGATCAAAAGCGATGCTTCGCCAACAAGAATAGAAGCATCAATTTTCCCCTAACTTTTCTTTCTTTTTTGAAAAAATAGAGTCAGAAGTATTACTTTTAGACCTAAATGAAAAAGAAAATTACTTATCGATTTCTGAGATCATCGCTTTTTGAAGCGAATTCCCAAACGATGTTGCCTTTCCAAATATCGCCGAGTTTTGTAACTGTGATTTCTTTATCGGTAATTTCGATGAGGCCTTTGTCTTTTAGTCTTTGAAGCTTTTCTGGAAAGACATCTTCTGGCAATTTTCCGAATTTCTGTTTAAATTCTACTTTGTCTACTGGCAATCTCAGGTAGAGCCTTGTCATTACTTTTCTCATCATATCTTCAATAGGTGATTCAGCAAGCCTAGCGATGGGTAATCTGCCTGCGTTAACAGCTGCCATGTACTCGTTTATGTCCTCTATGTTTGAGTAGGAAAACCTTTCAAAGTAACCCATAAAGCATCCTGCGCCAGTGGTGAGCTGAGCTGCAAAAGGCCAACCCATGAGGCATGATTCCTTAAAATGCCATGGTTCCCTTGAAAAACGATCGTGACCAACTGCTTTGTAACCTGCGTCTGTTAAAAGTCTGTAAGCGTTAAGATACATTTGGGTCTCAAATTCTGAGTTTCCCGGTGCAGGCATTTTTCCTTCTTTTATTTGCCTCGCCAGCTGTGTCTCAGGATAAACCTCTAATGCATAGCAGTCAATTTCTACGTCTAATTCAATGGCTTTTTTGAGAGTGCTCATCCAACTCTCCATTGTTTGCCCTGGAAGATTATACATTAAATCGACGCATACACAAACCCCAAGTTTTCGCGCTTTTTTAATCGCTGCAGCCAAATGCTCAGCTGAATCTGGCAAGCAAAGCTTTTTCCTAAGTTCATCGTCGAAGGTTTGTGCGCCCATGTCCATTTGAAAAACGCCGTAAGCTGCTAATTTATCAATTTTATTTGAGTCAAAGCTCTTGGATGACGCTGTTACTTTGATGAAGTACTCATCACTTGTCATAAACCGCTTTTTACAAAAATCTACTAAATCAATTATTTGCTCAGCGCTAAGGATGCTGGGGGTTCCTCCGCCCAGAACTATTTCGTCAAATACGCTGGTTTTAATGTATTTTGTTTTAGCGTACATTTCTAATTCTTTTTTAAGAGTTATTAAATACGGCTCTATGTGCGCTTTGCTTGTCGGTGTTGTGGGGAAATAACAAAAAGAACATTTTGAGTCGCATATGGATACCCACGGCTGCAATTCCATCAATTTGTTAGATGTGTTCTCTGTTGATAAAAACTCAATAAATGCCTTGTACATTTCAGGCTTAATATCTGGATAGTCCCTGTAAGTGTAAGGTGGCCAGTTTGACCTTAAATCATAAACAGCTGGTTTCTTTTCAGGAGCCTGGTTTTTCATCGTTCGCTTTCCTCAAGGTTTACTTTTTAAAAGGTTGATAGCATAATAAAGTTTCTGTTAAAAATGCGTGAATTAAAGAAAAGCGTTTTTGACCTACAATTAATGGGTAAACAACTTTATGCCCCGTTTTTTGATTCGAATTATCACTAATATAACTACTGCTAAAGCAACAAAACCCAACAACGTAGATAGCAAAACTAAAATCGGTTGTGGAGTTAGATTTGGAACCTCATAATTTTGAACTGCTCCGACAGCGTAAATCATTCGGTCATATGAACCAACGTAGACAACGCCATTCACAACCGCTGGAGAAGAAACAACTTTGTCACCAGTCAAATAACTCCAAACTAGGTTGCCGCTTGCTTGATTTACCGCGTAGAGGTTGCCGTCGTATGAACCTACAAAAACCATGCCGCCTGCAACCGCTGGGGAAGAAGCAACATCGCCCTTTGTTTGGTAACTCCACATGTAATTGCCAGTCAAAGCGTCGATCGGCGTAAAGTTTCCCGTCATCGGACCCTACGTAGACAACGCCTTCAGCTATTGCTGGAGAAGAAGCCACAGCGCCACCAGTTTTATAATTCCATAAACGTTTGCCATTAGTCTCGTTTAAGGCGTAAAGGTTGCCGTCATAGGACCCAAAATATACCTTGCCATCAGCAACGGCAGGCGAAGAACTCACCATGTCAAGCGTCGTAAAATTCCAAAGTATAGCCCCAGTTGATGCGTTTAAAGCATAGATGTTGCGATCTAAGGAGTCGATGAAAACTCTTCCATCTGCAACCGCAGGAGAAGAAGTAACAATCATATTGTCCGCAATAAAACTCCAAATTAGCTTGCCTGTTGAAGCATCTAAGGCGTAGGTTTGGTTGTCTTCTGAGCCAACATAGATGATGCCGTCAGCCACGGTTGGCGAAGAAACCACTGCGTAGCCTGTTTGATAGCTCCATTTGAAGGCGCCGGTAACCGCATTCAAAGCGTAGATTTTTCCATCGTATGAGCCCACGTAGGCGGTGTCATTTGTTACAGCAGGTGAAGACAACATAATCATGTTGCCAGCCGTAAAACTCCAAATGACATTGTTGTGTAGCTCCCAATCGTAGCCAACCATGCCTGTAGAAGCGTTTAAGGCGTAAAGTTTGCCATCATGTGAACCCACATAAACCATCCCATAGGCAACGGTCGGGGAAGAATCAACTTTACCGCCACTTTCAAACTTCCATTCCAAATTGCCGTTAATGCGGTTTAGAGCGTAAAGTTGGCCATCCCAAGACCCTACATAGACCACGCCGTCAGCTACGGCTGGACGAGTTATTACCATATCGCCAGTCGCAAAACTCCATTGCAAGTCGCCTGTTTGAGTATTTAAAGCATAAATTTTGTTGCTGTACGAACCCACATAAACCATGCCGTTGAAAATGGTTGGGGAGGAAGCGACGCCGTTGCCTGTATTGAACTGCCACTTGAGGCTACCCTCAGCTGAGCTTAGGGCGTAAACTTTTCCGTCGATGGACCCAACATAAACTACGCCGTCAATTACTGCCGGGGAAGAAAAAATTTCGTTACCAGTTGTGAAATTCCAAATTTCCCTGCCATTATTGGCGTTTAAAGCGTAAACTTTGTTGTCTAATGACCCAATGTAAACTATGCCGTTAGCGACTGTTGGAGTAGAAACAATATTGTCTCCCGTTGTGTAATTCCATATTTTATTGCCATTTAAAGCGTCTAAAGCGTAGATTGAATGGTCTAACGAGCCGCAATACAAGATGCCATCTGCTATGGCGGGTGACGAAAGCATAATTTGTCCCCCTAGCGCGTAACTCCAGATGAGTTCGCCTGTCAAAGCATTTATTGCGTAGACATTCTTGTCTACAGAGCAAACGTATACTATGCCATTTGAGACAATTGGGTCAGAATCTACATAGTAACCAGTCTTATAACTCCAAATTAGGCTGCCAGTTTCCGCGTTTAAAGCATATAATTTGTCATCTTCTGAACCCACATAAACCACACCGTCCGCAACAGCAGGACAAGAAACCACTCTGCCCCCAGTTGTGTATTTCCAGATTACAGCGCCATTTTTAGCGTTGAAAGCGTAGATTTTATTGTCATATGAACCCACGTAAACAACGCCGCCATTAACAGTGGGCGAACCCATTTGACCTCCAGTGCTGAATTTCCATAAAGTTTGGTTAGTGATTGGGGCGGAAGTGTCAGATGCGCCTGTATGTGTTAGGTCATGATGAAACATGGGCCAAGCCTCTTCAGTTGACTGTGCTGAGGAAATACTGTTCATTAAAAATAGAGGGGTCAAAAATAGCGTCATCAGCGCTAAAGTGAAAATTATTTTGTTTTTCATCTATTTTGCCCCTCTTGAATTAAGATAACAACCAACATGTATGCCTATGGTCAATTGTGGGCTTAGCATAATAAAAATTTCTACTAACAGATGTTGATTTGATGTTTTTAATGAAAAGCTGAAAAATTTTGGAAAGGGACTTATTTCTTGCGTAAGCTTTCAGGAATGTAAGCGCATGCTGGATCTTCACCGTAAATGTCGTTTGTGTATGCGTAAGCTCTGTTTCTGCAACCGCCACATATTTCTCTGTATTCGCAGACCCCGCATTTTCCTTTCAGGACACTTCGGTCTCTGAAGCTCGTGAAGTAAGGTGATTTTTGCATTTCTTCCCATGTTTGTTTGAGGCTCTTGTCTCTTATGTTTCCCAGCATCATTGCTTCCATAGGACGAAGGTCAGTGTAGAAGCATGGAATTAAGTTGCCGTTTTCCGTTACGCTGATATATCCACCAAAAGCGAAGTAGGTGCATTTGCCGTGATATTTGCGGTCGTACCATTCTTGGAAGTTAGGAATGTTCCTTTGTTTTACTACCCGTGCGTAATGTGGGCAATGCACGTGAATGTCAAAAACGCCTTCATACTTAACTGATAAATCCCATATGTGGTTTAATGCTTCCTCGTATTGTTCTGGGGTTGGAGTTAACTCCATTGTTTCCTTTGCTCTTCCGCTCGGAACCAAATGATTGAACCATACAAAATTGGCATGGTATTTTGCAGCTAACTCGCAAACATGATCAAGATGATTATAATTAACAGACGTTATTGCAGCCGCTAAACCGTTAAGGATTTTTCCCGCTGATAATTTTTCGATGGCTGCTAACGCCTTTTGGTATGAGCCTTTGCCTCTCAAAATATCGTTAACTTCTTCGGGCCCATCGATGCTAACCGATGTCCATACTTGATTTTTTACTAGATTATCGTAGATTGCCCCGTCAACAAAGCAGCCGTTTGTCAAAAGACACACGTTGAGACCTTTATTTTTTGCGTATGTGACTATTTCAAATATGTCTTTTCTAAGAAGCGGCTCTCCGCCTTTTAAGCCAAACCATCTTACCCCAAAATCATAGACCTGATCAACCAGACGTAGGGCTTCTTGTGTGGTCAATTCTTTTGGGGCATGCGCGTCTGTGGCGTTTACGTTACAGTATTTGCAGCGTGCGTTGCAGGCTCCAGTAGCCCTCCATGAAGTCATAAGTAATGGCCCTTTTTGTGCCAACTAAAATGCACCTTTACGCTCAAACATTTTGTCATACCTAGGATTTCGTAGTAAAAAAAGATTGTGCGCTAAGGACTTTAATTGCTCTTTTGGTTGTCCTTGGAAGAAAAGCAAGCGCCTCTTCTTGAAATTAAGCCAACAAAGATAGCTTTTAGTTATTCAACACAGCACCTTTTCCGTAAGGTTTATAGTGGATACAAAAACATACCAATAAGTTAGTCACGGGCTTAGCTAGCTCTAATTAGCAAAAATCGACGTGAAATTAGACGTGATCCGCTAAAGGAATGAGTGAATATCGTGTCAGCCGATTTAGTGTTGCTTGAGGGGAAAGTTTTAACAATGAATCCACTTGCGCCTCTTGCCGAAGCTGTAGCTGTGAAAGGTGACAGAATTATTCAAGTTGGTTCAATTGAAGCTGTGAGCAAAAAAATTGGAAAAAGAACAAAAATTATTCGTCTAAATGGCAAAACGGTTATTCCAGGCATAATTGATACACACATTCATCTCGCTGATTTTGGCAGAATCCTAACTTGGCTAAACCTTGAACAAGTATCATCCATCAAAACACTGCAGTATTCCCTAAGACAACGCATAAAACAGACTTCAAAAGGCAAATGGATTATTGGACGAGGCTTGGATCAAAAACATTTTGCAGAAAAACGTTTGCCGACTCGGTTTGATCTCGACATTGTTTCTTCTGCTAACCCTGTAGTTTTGTATCATAAATCCGGGCAAGTTTGCGTTATTAACAGCCGTGCATCCGAAATAGTTGACGTTGCTAAACAGTCAGCCTCTACTATTGAAAAAAACCAAAAGGGTGAATTTACGGGTATTCTGCGAAATGAAGCCACTAACTTAGTGTGGAACGCAATTCCAGCCCCTGATGTAGAGGAATTGACTGCTGGAGCACGAATAGCCTGCAAAAAAATAGTTGAAGCAGGAATAACCAGCATACACTGGATAATTCTATCTCCAGTTGAGCTTTCCATTATCCAGAAATTGAATCAACAAAACAAGTTACCACTTAGGATTAACGTTATATCGCCTGTAACTCTTCTTGATGAAATCTCAGCTTTGAAGGAAAACTTCAAGCAGGACTGGTTAAGGTTTGGCGGCTTTGTTATTTTTGCGGACGGCTACCTATCTGCCCGAACTGCAGCGTTATTTGAGCCTTACAATGATTACCCCACAGAACAAGGACGGCTGCTTTTTTCAACAGAAGAAATGGTCAAGTTAGCATTGAAGATAAGCAAAGCAGGTTTTCAACTAATCATTCATGCAGTTGGCGACAAGGCGGTGGATGCCGCTTTAAGTGTTATCGAACAAACCCAACGCTTAGAAGCGGGCAAGGCTTTGCGTCCTCGCATTGAGCAGGCTGCCCTGCTAAACCAAAAATTGCTGGAGCGAATAAAAAAGGAGCAAGTAGTCGTTTCCGTCCAGCCCCGCGTCGTAGCCTCAGAGTTTTCAGTTTGGTCAGCCCTAAGCCATTTAGGAACTGAGAGGGGAAGTTGGCTTTTTCCATTGAAAACTTTGGTTGAAGCTGGCATCCGGGTTATCGGGGGTTCTGATTGCCCCATGGAACCTCTAAATCCGATGCTTGGAATTCAAGATGCTGTTAACAGACAATTTTTTGCTAAGGAGCAGGTAAGCATTGAAGAAGCTTTACGAATGTATACGATTGATGCTGCTTATTCTAGCTTTGAAGAAGACGTTAAAGGCTCAATTGAAGTGGGCAAGTTAGCGGACATAACTGTTCTTACAGGCAACCCGAAAACTTCCCATCCTAACAAAATAGGCGATATTGCTGTTGAAATAACCATTGTAGGCGGGCGAGTGATTCATTCAAAATAAATATAAGCTGGATGACTTGAAATTTTTATATGCCACTGCCAAAGTGGTTCAGAGCTGAGGCATTAAATTTATAAACTCGCCCAAACGATAATACTCTTATAATATAAAATTAAAAGGGATAAAAATTGGAAACACAAAAATTTAGACTCATTGACATACTCTACGGCGTAATCATTCCACTCGTTCTAGTTCTACTTATCTTCCTTCTAGCAGTTTACGTAAACCCTGGCGGATCATACCACGTTCTCGGACTTACTGGTTTAACAGGTACCATCGGTGTCATTCTAACTCAGGGCTTTGCTCAAATGATCGTTCTCGGTGTTCCACTAGTACTAGGATTGCTCTGGAATAAATGGGCAGGCGGCGCAGCAGGCTTCATCATGGGAGGCGCTTATTATATGGCCAGCGCAGGGCTTTATAATGGATACTACGCTTATCTTGGCGTTGCTTATGCTAGTGATCCTATATACCACAACTTCTACGGCGACTTAAGCATGCTCTTCTACCTAGTAAATGCTGTCATCATCGGCTACATGGCAGGAGCATTAACAAACGGATCAACGAATTTCAAACGAATGCTAGGCGCAGGCCTAACAGCTGCATCACTAACTGCAATAATACAAGTCTTCATGAACTACAACTACTCGCTTACATTTGCAGGTGCATCTTCCACATCGGTATTGGACTATTCACCACGGAACATGGCTCATGGACTTTGGGCGGTTACAAATACAGGAATACACGTAAGTGGAGCATTCGTACCCTTCCAATATGACGTTGGGTCAATCTTGTACGGATTCACGTTAGCCTTCATACCAAGCATTGCCCTAGGCATAATCATACCAATCATTGCAAAAGTAATGATGTGGTATGGCATGCAGCCAATGAGGCATTAATAAAATCCCCTTCTTCTTTCTTTTTTAGTTTCAGCTACCGAAAACTCTTGCGGTTGGCTCCATCAAAGATTTTAGGCAAGAATAGTTTTTACTTGAACTTTGATTTAGCCGCTTTGGACAGATAGAAAAAATATTTTTTTGTCGCTGCGTAACCCGACGCGACACCTTTATGCCACATACGAAGTACATAGCTTGGTCGCATATAGAAGCTTGCAAAAGCTTTCTGATAGAGCTCTTCTAAATCTTTAAGGCTCAACGTCGGCGTCTCAAAAATCGGAGTAGTTGCATCATAATCGTCAAAGTTAGTTACCCTTAACCAACCGTTTTTGATAACCATGTCATACATAGGTGTACCAGGATAAGGTGTTGCAATGTTGTAGTATGCGATTTCGTCTGGGCTAATTTTCTCCGCAAACTTTATGGTTTTCATAGCCGACTCTTTCGTTTCGCCTGGAAAACCAAGAAGCACGTTAGGCGTCGGTCTTAAACCAAGTTCCCTAACCCAACCAACAGTTCGCTCTGTCATTTCTGGCGAAATTCCCTTATGCATATTATCTAAAACTTTCTGTGTTCCTGACTCAACACCAAACCATACAGAAACACAGCCCGTATCCTTCATTTTCTGCAGAAGCTCCTTTGTAACCATGTCAACGCGGGTACCGCAATTCCATTGAATCTTGAGCCCACGTTTTTTAATTTCATCGCATAAAGCGACAGTCCTCACTTGGTCAACGGTAAAGGCGTCATCACAGAAAGTGTAATATTTTGCACCAAATGTCTTGTAAAGATACTCAAGCTCATCTGCAACGTTTTGAACGCTTCGCATGCGGTATCTTCTTCCAAACATGCGCACGGCAGCGCAGAATTCACACCAGTAAACGCAGCCTCGAGTCGTTGTTAAATAAAACATGTCTTCTGCTTTTCGGATTGCTTCAAGATCCCAAAGATGCCTCGCTGGAAACGGCAGCTCATCAAGGTTCTCAATGTATGGTCTGTCCGGGTTTACTTTGAACCCATCGCCATTTCGGACGGTAGTGCCAATAACGTCTTCATAACTTTTACCAGTAGCTATTCTCTGCACTATTTCCAGTAATGTATATTCCCCTTCTTTCCTAACAACAATATCCAGCTCGGGACATTCTTGCAGAGTTTTCTCATTCCAAAAAGTAACGTGGGGACCCCCAAGAGCAGTTACACAGTTCGGATGCACTTCTTTGGCAATCTTAATAATTTCTTTAGCCGAATTATATAGACGTGTAGCCGCAGTAACTCCGACAAGGTCGGGATTACGTTTGGCAATTTCCCGTCTAAAATCATCATATCTGTAATCTGAGGCTTGACAATCAATGACTTCAACGTCAAAACCGTTTTTTTCCAAAACCGCTGCAAGATAACCTACACCTAGCGGTGGAAAAGGTGGATGTTGATGCGGTTTAGTACGATACGGTGGAACAACAAGAGTTACATTGAGCCCCATTATTCTCTTTCCTAAAGCTTTTTATCTTCCGCAAATACAGAGCGCCAAATCTTTAAAGCTTTCGAAAATGCACCAACCCAACGCTCAAAGAGCAGAATTTGTGGAAATTAAAGTGGCAATCCCCAAAAGAATGGCCAGTAAAGCCCAACTACCACAATTATGGGCAAAACCAAGAGAATACAAAGTATTATAGATAAGTCACGAATTTTTAAGGAGCGCAAAATCTTGTCTGCCGAAATTACTTCAATGGTGTCTCCGACAGTGTATCTTCCAGGCTTTTCCAACTGCACGTGCAAGGCACCTGCGATAGCTGCCATTTGCCATCCATGGTTTCTGCTTTGCACTCGTTTGTGGTCTCGGCGTGCGATTTTCCAAGCGTTTTTGTAATCGTCGCCTAAAATTGCCGCAGAAATAATCATTAGTGCCGTTGTAAATCGTGATGGAACGTAATTGATTATTGTGTCCAAGTTAGCAGAGAACCAACCCGTATTCAGATGCTCTTTATCTTTGAAACCAACCATACCATCCAATGTATTAACCGCGCGAAAAGCCACAGCGCCCGGCAAACCAAAAAAAGCAAAATAGATAAATGGCGATAGTTTAAAGTCAGTCAGGTTTTCAACCATTGATTCTATGACGGCTGAACCGATTTGTGGACCTGTTAGTAGGCTGGGGTCTCTGCGTGAGAAGTGAGCGTATTTTCTTGCCTCTGCTAAGTCGTTGTTTTGGATTGCTTTGGCAACTGCGACGGCACCGGCGGTTTCCAGCTTTATGCAGATTGTAAACTTGAAAATTATTGTTGCAACAATTACATATGCGATTGCACCGAGAAATATGAATAGATATTTTAGCCCCAAATAGACTGGCACACTGATTGCTGCCATAACTATTAGAGCTAAGAAGACGCCTCCAATTTTTTCTATTTTTGCGTTGGCATTCTTGAAGTGGGGTTCTAAGGCTTCAGTTAATTTGCCAAGCCAAACGGTTGGATGTAGGTTGTAGATACGTTTCCAAGGCTTCCAGGGTGAAATGTCGCCGACAAATAAATCTAGAATTATGGCTGAAAGCAGTATGCTTATTCCTATTATCACAGGTGAGACTGTAATCATTGTAAACGTAAACTTCTTTTGGAAATTTATCCCTATCGATAACTTTCCAATAACTGGAGTCTTAGCAGCGTTGGCAGTGTCAAGCAATATGTCAATCTTTGTCATCAGTGGGCACTTTCCACTCACTGTTATAAGCTAATCCCGTGAAATCAATGTAATAGAGAAAAAGCAATTCTACAACAGCTTCTCTAAAAATTAAGGAGAAAAACAAGATGAATAAAAGAAAGACTACAATAGCTACAGCAATAGTTTTAGCGTTACTAATGACGTCGCTAATACCATTGTCAAGCACAATACAACCAGTCAAAGCTCAACTATCCAAAACACAACCAAATTCTGGACCAATTCCAGCCGGAGTAACTCCCAATGCAACGGTGACAAGCGGAGCTTATCTCAGCTTTAGACCAAATCCTGTAGGTTTAGGTCAGTCAGTCTTGGTTAACATGTGGATCACGCCAGCCCCTGAAGCCATGAGAATGTTCCTAGATTTCAAAGTCACAATCACAAAACCTGATGCCACCGTAGAGACCCGAACACTTAATTCATATACTGACGACGGAACAGCCTGGTTTGAGTATACACCCGACCAAACTGGAACATGGAAATTCAAGTTTGATTTTCCTGGAACATTCTTCCCAGCAGGTAACTACTTGAGCGGATATATCGTAGCTAATTCCTCAGGCACCGCTTACACAGGCACAAACTATTACACACCCGCATCAACTCCAGAACAAACGCTGACAGTACAGAAAGATTTGGTGGCTTCCTGGCCTCAAGCAGCATTACCAACTGACTACTGGAATAGACCAATAAACACTGAAAACAGAGAATGGTGGGTCATAGGTGGAGACTTTCCATGGCGAGGTCCGGGAGGCGGCCCAACATGGGATCAACTCTATCCGAACACAACTCCCTACTGGAGCACTAGTTATGCTTTTATACCATGGGTTCAGGGACCTAACAGTGCACACATTGTTTGGAAACGCCAAGGAGCATTCGGAGGATTAATAGGCGGAGACAACGGCTACACATCCTATACTTCAGGCGGCGGTAACCCGAATATTGTTTTTCAAGGAAGATGCTATCAATCAATCACGAAGGTAATGCCTACTACAGTTAACGGCTCTGTTCTAACTATGCCTGTAAGCGTTTGGCAATGCTATGATTTGCGGACTGGAGAAATTTTCTGGGAGCAAACAGGCGTTAGCGCGCCAACAGTAATAGAGTACTCCAAAGGCTCAGCAGGACCGGTAGCTGGCTCTGAATTCGGGATCAGTGCAAGTGCAAGCCTGGTATTCATTGGCAGCAGCAGGCTCATAAAATACAACCCCTTCACCGGAGCTGTCACCCTGAACATTTCAATCCCAGTATCATCAGCAACCTACTACATGAACGGATACGCCTTCAGTGTGCAAACCATCAATGCCACGGCAAGTCAATACCGTTTAGTAAACTGGACAACTCAAGGAACGGACACTAACTTTGCAAATAGGATTGCAGGCAACGTTTCATGCTCCTACAGCCTTTCTGCTGACACGACGTGGGATTGGAATAGCGGCGTAGCAATTTGGACACGCACTTCACGTGTAGCGCAAGCGCGAGTTGGAACAGCATTAACAGCGGTTAACCTCGAAACTGGTCAAATGCTATGGGACAAAATTATTCCCGAATACATGTACAACCCTATTTGCAACCTTATCGACCATGGTAAGCTCGCAGTTCTAACTGCATTGGGATATTACAACTTCTATGACGAGTTTTCAGGTCAATTACTAGGCAAAAGTGACTTATTCCCGTATCCATGGGACAAACCTGGCTTCGGAGCTTACGATTCAACTTCAGCCTACGGCATGTTCTTCCGAAACGCGTATTCAGCGATATATGCAGTCGATTGGCAAACCGGCAAAATAGTCTGGAAATACGAATCACCAAACAATCCTTATGAAACTCCATATACTGACGCGAATGGTACAGGTGTAAGTTCTTGGAACGGTGCCATTATGGTTGCTGACGGAAAAGTTTACGCTTCAAACACTGAACACACACCGAGCCAGCCAATCACCAGAGGCTGGAGACTCCACTGCATCAATGCAACAACTGGCCAAGGAATATGGAATATAAGCGGCTCAATGGGAGTCGGCGCTGTTTCTGACGGCTATTTCACCGCATCTAACTCTTATGATGGGTACATGTACGTTTTCGGCAAAGGCAAGACCACCACAACCGTAACTGCACCTAATATTGTAGTGCAAAAGGGAACAGGCATCGTAATTCAAGGCACAATTCTCGATATTTCACCCGCTCAACCAGGCACCCCAGCAGTCTCAAAAGACTCAATGAGTACAGAGATGCAATACCTCCATATGCAATACCCTATCGACGGAATCTGGCATAACGAATCAATAACTGGAGTTCCAGTGACCTTAACCGCACTTGATTCTAACGGCAACTCTGAAAACATTGGAACAGTTACAACAGACGGATATTACGGCACTTTCAGCAAGACCTGGACTCCACCAATCGAAGGAGACTACAAGATTATCGCTTCTTTCGCAGGAGACGATTCCTATGGCAGCTCGTCTGCAGCAACCACTATTTCAGTCGGCACAGCAGCGGCAACACCAACCGCAACATCAGCTCCAGTTCAAGCAGCACAAGACACCACACCTCTTATGGCTGCAACATTTGGAATAATAATAGCAATCGCAGTAGCCACTGCATTGATACTTCTGACGTTAAGAAGACGATCATAGACTTTCCAACAAGAATCTCACTATCCCTTTTTATTTTTTTCAGCTTCAAATTCTATTTCTATCTCCATTTGTTTGTTGCTATTAGCTTTCAATCTAGCCGTACATTCTTATATGCACCAGAAACAAATACAAAGACAAACCAAAAACCCAAACCACGGTGACAGCCAAAAATGTCTAACGTAGTTGTCTCATTATCAGGCGGAAAAGACTCAGTTTATGCTTTATACACTGCATTAAGAGAAGGATTAAACGTAACTCACCTGATGTTCATAATGACTGGCGGCAAGGGGCACTTAGAAAACAAATCGATGCTTAAGCTGGTTTCGGAAGCCATTGGCATACCCTCAATCGTAGTTGGCAGAAAACCAGATGACATAAGAAAAGCCCTTAAAAAAATCAACGCCGACATGTTGGTTTCTGGTGTCATGACTACTCCCGAGCACCTGGAATACTACAAAGAAATTCTTGACCCTATCAACGTTAAGCAGTACGCGCCTCTTTTTGGCAAAAACCCATTGGTTTCACTAGCTGAGATGCAGCAATTAGGATTCCATAATCTTATCATCGAAATTGACGCCGCGTTGGGGTCAAACAAGAACTGGCTTGGACGGGAAATTGACCAAGGAGTAATAGATGAAATCACCGAGTTGGTGAATAATAAGAAGATGAACCCAATAGGTGAATGGGGCGAATACCACACAATCGTCGTTGACAGCCCAATCTACAAGAAAAAAATCCAAGTTGAAAAATCCAAAACTGCCTGGAAAGGCACCAAAGGGTACTTTATAATCAAAAAAGCATCTCTGCAACCAAAGAATTAAAGACAAATTCTATTCTCTTTTCTTACCTCACTCTAATCTGCACAAAGTTTTTTAGAATGTATTCGTCTTAAAAAACGAAGGCTTCTATTATGAATAAAAAACTGATTGTGGTAGTGTTTTCGATCTTTCTGATGTTAAGCTTAATTGGCATTGCATCCGCCCAATTGACCGTTGGCGTGAAAGCAGGTGATTGGATTCAATATCAAGTTTCCTTCACCGGCACGCCTCCCGATCCCAGTCACTCTGTAGTTAGCGCAAACATGACCGTCTTGGGCGTTCAAGGAACAGCAATAAATGTCAACATTATTTCAACATTGTCAAACGGCACCCAACTCTCAACCGACTCTACACTTAACTTGCAAACTGGACAGTTAATCGATAATTTCATCATTCCAGCTAACTTAGCAAAAGGTGACCAATTCTACGATTCAAACGTGGGTAACATAACAATTGCAAACGTTTATGAGGGGACGTACGCAGGCGCAACAAGAACAGTTGTTAACGCCACAAGCGGCAGTAACACCTACGTGTGGGATCAAACAACAGGCATCGATGTTGAAGGCTTCTCAAGCGGCACAAATTACACAATGCATACTTTAGTTGTTGCAACTAATATTTGGCAATCACAAGTTCCAGAATTCAACACAACAATCATTGGCTCAATTACCATCATTGGAGCAATTGCTGTCGTAACAGTGGCAGTCGTCTTAACACGCAAAAGAAAATAATCAAAAAAATCATTCCACCCTTTTATTTCAAGCAGTTAAAGTTTGAAAATTGCAGCAAATTTTACTTACAAAACAGGTTTAGCATTACTTTAACTGTTTAGCTTTCGCCCTTTGTCTTTTGAAGAGAATTCCTACCGCATTCTTAGGATTACGCATAGCCCTCAAAACTCGGTCACGAGTCACCGTTGGGTTAACCAAATTCGCTTCTGCAGCTAAACACCGCAAGTCATCAACTGTGAACTCTGGGGTTTCGATTAGCGGCTGCACTTCAGAAAGCGCATCAT
Organism: Candidatus Bathyarchaeota archaeon; assembly: GCA_963811105.1. Lineage (GTDB taxonomy): Archaea > Thermoproteota > Bathyarchaeia > Bathyarchaeales > Bathycorpusculaceae > Bathycorpusculum. The sequence continues at coordinate 114,103 of CAWEPZ010000002.1, forward strand.
CGCTGAAGTCAGAAACTAAAAAGCCACCTTCTTTGGCTTGCCTATAAAGTTCAGTGCCGTAGAGTGGCGTAGCATAGCTGAAATAGAAGTATTCAGCCCCCAACCCCCGAAGTTTATGAGCGAACTTGATTGTCTCGGTCATATCCTTTTTTGTTTCACCAATCATGCCCAAAATAAAAAAGCAACCGACTTTAATGCCCAACTTATGCGCTGCGCGCACAACTTCTTCTACTTGTTGTAGGCTCTGTTTCTTCTTGATAACATCGTCAACAATGTGTTGGACACCGGATTCAGGAGCGACCAAAATCTTCTGGCAGCCAGCAGCCCGCATTTTCGCCAAAAGCTCAGCATCAAGCGAATCCGCCCTGACACCGTTTGGCGTACACCATTCAATATGAAGGAGTTTCTGCACCAGCAGGTCACAGATGGTTTCTAGACGTTTCCTATCAAATGCTATGTTATCATCCAAAAAATCAATCTGCTTAATACCATAAGTTCTGACAATTTGCTCAATCTCAGCAACCACGTTTTCGGCGCTTCTTGCACGCCACTTCCTGCCCATCACGATATTGTTTGAGCAGAAAATACACCCATAAGGGCAACCACGACTTGTAAGCATTCGTATAGACGGTTTCTTTAGGTTGCCGCTGATTGGAATTTTTTTTGCCGCTTCAAAAAACTGCTTCATAGGCAATAGATGCCTAGCCGGGAAAGGTAAGACGTCTAAGTCCTCAATAAATGGTCTTGGTGCTGTAATAGTAATTTTTCCATTTTGGATAAACCCGATTCCCTTCACTTGCGCCAAATCAGCAGCGTTGATCTTCTCAAGTGCGTTTGCTAACTCAGCCACTGTCAACTCAGGCTCGCCGATTACGACATAATCAACATTTTCTTGTTTAAGGCATTCGTTAGGTCTAGCAGAAGCGTGTAATCCGAAAAGTGCAACCTTAATTTCGCGGTCAACGCTTTTCACCGTAGCTGCAACTTCGAAAGCTGCAGTTGCCCAACCTGAAAATGGGACTGAAATCAAAACGAGCCTAGGGCCAAAGTTCTTGATCCGCTCAACTATAATCTCGCTCTTAAGCCCTTGACGATATTTTGACCCGCTAATTTCCTCCAGCAGATTCCACCCTTCATTTGGTACGTCAATAACTAGTACTTCCTGTTGCTTCTCAAGAACGGCAGCTACATATGCCAAGTCCATGGGTTGGTAAACGCTTGGTTTCCCCCAAGCTTTGGGTTGAATTCTTGGCGGATTAATGAGGCAAACACGCATGTTAATTACCGAAATACTCTTTGGCTTTCAACTAGGGTTGAGTCTTTCTGAAATACCTTTAGTAAATAAAGTCACGGTTGTTTTTAGGGATAAAAAAGCAGTTCAAAAAGCTTAGAAATGTGCTTTGATTCGCCAAACAAGATGATTCAAAGCAACCCTAGCCATGGTCCGACTGTAAAAGTTCTGTTTAAACATGTTCCTAAATACGTATTTGGGGGTATAGAAACTATCGTAAAATTCTCTTCTCAGCTTGCAAGCTTCTTCATCTGACAAAAGTGGGTTCTCAAAAACAGGCGTAGTTGTGTCGTAGCGTTCCCAGTCGGTGGACATTTTCAAACCCATCTTCTCAACAAGCAACCGCAGGTCAGTGCCTGGGTAAGGTGTAGCAATGCAAAGGTAAACGTCATCAGGTTCTGCTCGTCTGAGGAAATCTAACGTTTCCTTGCGCATCTCAGCTGTTTCGCCTGGGTAACCAATAATGATGGATATAGCTACAAACAAACCAGCTTTCTTAGCCATTTTGATAGCTGCCTCATTCTGCTCAACAGTGGTACGCTTTTTAACCCAATCCAAAACGTCCTGGCAACCAGATTCAGCTCCAAAAAACACTTGTTGGCAGTTTGTTTCTTTCATTTTAGCTAAGACTTCTTCGGAAATCTGGTCAACGCGAGTCTGGCAATCCCAGGGAATATCAATCTTGCGAGTTTTTATTTCATTGCAAATTTCAAAAATCCGTTTTTTATCAAGCGTCAAAGTATCATCGTAGAAGGTGAAAGAATCGGCATGGTATTCGTTTTTGAGTAGTTCAAGTTCGTCACCGATGTTTTTGGCGGTTCTGGCCCTGTACTGTTTGCCTAAGATGCGTGAGGTCGTGCAAAATGAACATTGAAAAGGGCACCCTCTGCTGGTAATTACCGGGAAAAACAACTTTCCAAAAAGCCTATAACTGTCCAATGGAAACTGCTTGTAGGCTGGAAAAGGCAATTCATCAAGGTTTTGAATGTATGCTCGCGTTGGGTTTTGAAGAATTTGTCCTTCTTTCCTAAATGTTATGCCCTCAACATCGTTGAGGCTTTCTTGGTTTGTGATTTTCCCTGTTAATTCTAAGAGAGTTTGCTCTCCTTCGCCTCTAACTACGATATCAACCGATGTTTCTTGGCTAAGGATTTCTTTGTCCATGAAGGTAGCGTGTGGCCCGCCTAGAACTATTGTTGCGTTTGGGCATGCTTCTTTAGCTCCTTTCGCGGCAAGCATGGTTGAAGGTACCATAGGAGTCATGGAACTGATACCGATTACATTTGGGTTAAATGCGGAAAGTTTTTGCTTTAATTTTTCTTGGTCAATGTCCGATGCCAAACAGTCAAAAACCAAAACTTCATTGCCTTTCTGCTCTAAAACAGCCGCCAAATAAGCTAAGCCAATAGGTAAGTATGGGTGATGATGGAAAACTCCCTTCACGGGTGGCGGATTAACTAATGCTACTTTAGCTGTTTTGCTCATTTTCAATCCTGCACCAGATAATTAGGAAAAGGAAGGAAATCAACCTAGAACGCTGCTTTTATTTTTCTTCTCATATGTGCCAATGCTGTTCTTGTGGCTGATTTGCCGTAGACTCCGCCTTTTCTCCACATCTTGTATATATAGCTTGGTCGTATGTAGAAGCTTTGGAACGCTTTTTCCCTCATTTCCTTAAGTTCCTTTGAGCTTATCAGAGGAGTTTCAAAAATTGGTGTGGCAGTGTCATAGCGATTGAAATCTGTAATTTTTAGCCAGCCTTTCTGTGTAACGAGTTCATGCATTGGAGTACCTGGATAAGGCGTAGCAATGTAGTAGCCAACGTCGTCAGGATTAAGTTCTTCAATAAACTTGGTTGTTTCCCTAAGTGTTTCAGGTGTCTCTTCAGGGAAGCCCAGGACAACGCTTGCAACGGTCATCAAGCCAATTTCTTGCGCCATTTTGAATGCTTTCTTGATCTTCTCTAAAGTATAGCCTTTACCCATGGCGTCAATAACCATCTGTGAACCAGCTTCAACACCAAACCAGACAGCAATACAGCCTGAATCCTTCATGGTTTGAAGCAACTCGCGTGTAACCATGTCAACTCGGGTTTCGCAGTCCCACTTAATTTTCAAGTTGCGATTCTTGATTTCTTGGCAGATTTCTTTGACCCGGTTTTGGTCGACGGAGAATGCGTCATCGTAGAAGGTGAATTGTTGTGCGCCAAAGTCCTTGACAAGATGTTCAAGTTCGTCAACTACGCTTTTCGGGCTTCGAATTCGATATCCTCTGCCGAACATTCGTACTGCCGAGCAGAAGTTGCACCAGAAAGTGCATCCTCGGCTTGTGTATACAGGGAAAATGACGATACCATACTTGTTTAAGTGTTCAAGTGGGAAAAGGTGGTGAGCTGGAAAAGGTAAAGCGTCGAGGTCTTGAATGTATGGTCTATCTGGATTTTTAACGATTTCGCTGCCTTTTCGGCAAGTAGTGCCCACAACATCATAGTAAAGTTTTCCTGCTTCAATTCTTTGCATAAGCTCAATTATGGTGTTTTCGCCTTCTTTTCTTACAATAATGTCAAACTGTGGATATTCTCTTAAGGCGTTTTCATCCCAAAATGAAACGTGAGGACCACCAATCATGGTAATGCATTTTGGATTGAGTTCTTTTGCTATCTTGGCCATTTCAGCCGCAGACTTATAGGTTAGAGTGGTTGAAGTCATTCCCACTACGTCTGGATTGCGCTTACTAAGTTCAATCCTAAATTGATCAGGTGTAAGTTTGAGCGCCTGACAATCAATAACATCTACTGGGTAACCAGCTTTTTCTAAAACAGCAGCCAAATATCCGATTCCCAACGGAATAAACGGTGGATGTTGGTGTGCACCTTCTGGATAAGGTGGGTTAACAAGTGTTACATGCGGCTTCATTGCTATCCCTGAATCTATGGATGGATTGATAGATGGGCTACTTTAATTAATATATGTTTTCGATTCGAGCGATTTATACACAAATGAGATTTTAGAGCTATCTTTTCTCCCTACAGCCTTATAGGAGCTTTACTTCACCCTACTCAGAAAACGATAACTCCGCTAGAAATAAAAAACAATTCCCTTTCCTTTTTTCGTTTAAGTCTGTTAGACTAATTAATTTGAAGTTAAGGGTTCTTTTTGCTTTAAGTCAATTGTTATATAATCCTTAAATTGTAGTGAACCTTGATTTAGAAACCGATGCTATCCTCCCTTAAAAGACATTTACATGGGCTTACTTATCTACTAACGAATCCAGCTCAAGTAAGGCACCTGATCATTAGAGAAACCTTGTATCGTCAAAGAAACCATAACAGAAGAGGTTGGGTAGAATGGCAAAAATACGACACTTACACTGCAGCGTCAATGCATAGCACGGCAGTTGCTTATGCTAGGCCCTTAAATTTGGCAAGAATCAACACATTTACCACAATGATTAACCAAATCGGCAAAGGGCTGACGGTGCTGGACGTGGGTTGCGGTGATGGCTTACTTAGTGAGCCTATAGCAAAAATTGGCAACACGGTTGCATCCGTAGATTTGCCAACGATTACTCCAGTAGCTCAAAAACGTCACATTTCATTTGTCGTATCAGGAGACGCGGAGAAACTCGCTTTTGCAAACAATAGTTTTGATTTGGTTTTAGCTTCTGAAGTAGTTGAGCACCTGTGGAATCCTGATAATTTCTTGGCTGAAGCCTACAGGGTTCTTAAACCCAAAGGTTTCCTAATAGTTGAAGCTCCAGAAGGCAAAGAAGGCTTGCGATATGATGCACATAAGCACTGGTTCACAGTTGAGATTCTGCAGCATATGGTGGGTTCAAAATTCAGCCTGATTAGGTCAGAACGGTTTTCGCCTGAGTGGGGCGCACCGACTCCAACCTTCATTGCGCTTTTTCATAAAAACTAGAAATTAAGTTAAGTCACTTTTCTAAGCATGTCTATAATGGATAAGTTATAGGGACATTTAGGTTCACGCTGACCGCATCCATTGCATTCGTCAGCCTCAACTTCTAATCCGCCATAGAGCTTTGTGCCCAATTTTCTAATTCATAGGTCATGTAAATCATGTGGAATCTCAGAATTGCCGGTATGTTTAGGTTCTCAGAGTAACGCATGCAAAGACCGCTGTCTCGACTGTAACTTCCATCAGGCACAAAGTTGAATCGGTTTTTTTCGTCTCTTGTTAAGCCGTTAAATTCATTTCCAGCCTTGCTGGCAACTCTACTTCTTCAGTTGACCTAAACCCTGGAATTGTTATGGCCTTATTTTGGCTCAAAACATACCCCGGCGGGCTGGAAACCATTGCATTCTGGGTCTGTGTCCCAACCACTCTAAGTTCCGTTTCATCTGAAACAAGCGATAGCGAAGGCTTATACAAACGGTTATTAGTTTTGAGGTTTTGGCTGACAGCGGCTTCATAATGGCAACTCCGACATTATTTTTTTTGCATCTGGTAATAACTCTTCAAGTGCCTGCAGAGTCACGAAGTTAAGCAGAACAAGATCTATGTCAATCTTCCCCGTTTCAATGGCTCTTAATAGAACTCGGGGTCTGTGGCAAGTGATACCAATAAAATCAATTAAGCCTCTAGAACGTGTTTGCTTGCAAGTTTGCAGGGAGCCATGCTACCCCATTGCCTTGGATAGAGTTTTTTCGTCATCAATTCCATGCAGTTGAATTATCTATCTTGTAAGTTTGAAGTCTTCTTAGGCTATTTTCAACGTGTTCTACTAATTTTTTTGTTCTTGATCCAGTTCTTGTATCTATAACACAGTTGTTTCGGACATTTTTCAGGGCGGAGACGATTTTTTCTTCGTTGTCGCTATCAAGCTTTGCGGCGTCAAAATATTTAATGCCTCAATCGAAGGCTTTTCTGACAACTTGTAAGGTGGAATTCATGCTTAATTCTGAAATCCATGTTCCGTCAAATCCGATTACGCTTACTTGAAGGTCTATTCTTCCAAGCCTTCTTTTTTGCAATCAAAGCCATCTACGCCATGCCTGAACTATGAACAGCATCGGGGTTTAATCTTCGCTTGGCAAAGTTCAAAATGCCTTCACGTTTTACCCTTTTCATTATTTGTTTTGGGGACCTATGGAACTCCCGGAAAAACTTTTTTTGAATTTGCACAAGGGTATCATAGTTGTACTCATCGGTTTTTACGCTGATCAAAAACTCGTCAAGACGCGTGTACCGTTTGCTTTCGAGCATTTCCTGATAGAGTTTGCTGTCTGGATAGGCAATGAAAATGTTGAATTGACACCAATCAGGATCCAACTTCTTTGCGAATTTCAGCGAAGCTTCCATGTCTTGAAGAGTTTCGTCAGGTAAACCAAGCATGAATGAGCAAGCGACTTTTATACCGTTTTTGCGGCAAAGGCTAAACGCGTACTCTATTTGCCTTAGTGTTGTGTTTCTGCCAATGCGCTGCAGTATCCTGGGTGAACCTGATTCAACTCCGAACCAGATAGTTTTGCATCCAGCTTTACTCATTGCTGCTAGCATTTCCTGATTGACCAAGTCTACCCGTGTGTCGCAAACCCACTCCAAATCAAGCTTATTCTCAATCATCTGGCTGCAAAGTTCAAGAGTTTCCTTTTTTCTAAGGGTAAAATTATCGTTAATGAAGTAAATTCCTTTTGTGCCGTACCTGCTTTGTAGGTCTTGTATTTCGCCGATTACTCTTTTCGGGCTGAAGCTGCGGCATATATTACCCCAAAGCTTTCTTGTCTCGCAGAAACCACAGTTGAAGACGCATCCGCGCGAGATGCTCATGACATCAGCTGGCTTAGCCTTTAAAAACTCAATTGTCCTGTCATAGAGTTCAAGTGGTAACAAATGCCTTGCGGGATATGGGATTTCATCGGGATTTTCAATGAATTTGGGCTGGTTTAGAATGTTTTTGCCTTGGCGAGTGCATGAAACACCCGGTATGGTTGCCGCGATAGGCTCATTGCCGTTTGTAAGTGCTGTGACTAGGTCTACTATGGCTCTTTCGCCTTCACCCATAACTACATAGTCAATCTCTGAGTTAGCCAGCAAAGTCTCAGGCATGTAGGAAGCATGCCATCCACCGACTACTACTTTGCAGTTTGGCAGAGCTTCTTTAATGAATTTTGCTGTTTCTATACAGCGTCTGAAGGTTGCTGAGCCGCAGGTTATTCCCACAATTTGCGGGTTAACCTTTGTAATATACTCTTTGAGTTCACTGCTTGATTTGTTCATAAGGTAATTATCAAGCATTTGGACTGGGAAGCCTGCTTTTTCCAGTGCAGCGGCCACATACATTAATCCAATTGGAGGCAACCGTTTGCCATGAAACCACGCGCTGTTTTCAGGCGGAGCTGTAGTCATAAGCAGAATCAAGCAGTTTTCTCCCCTTCGTATGGCAAGTCAGCTGGCACCCTTGAAATGTTTGCATAAAGCGATTATTTGCAAGTTAATAGCTTTAACGGAACATTACGCTATGATGTTGGCTTAGGCTTTTTTGCTGTTCCCTTTTTTCTTTCAGGAAGAGTCAACTATTTGTTGTTGAAATCGATTTACAAAAAGATATGGAAAGAGGTCTATCAATTTCAGAAATTGATTTTTGTGGAAAATTGAAAAGCGGTTCACTCTTATTTTGCTAATATTTTTGATATGGCTGTTATGAGTTTTTGGTTGTCTTCAGCTGATCTGATTGTGACTCTGAAATAGCTGTCGTCTAAGCCCATGAATGTGCAGCAGTCGCGGATTAGTATGCGTTGATTTGTAAGAACTTCTTTGAGTTTAGTGGATGTGATTTTCCCGTTTGTTATTTTTACAAGCAGAAAGTTTGTTACGGACGGGTAAACATGTAAACCAACTATTTCCTCCAAGCCTTTGGCAAGCATTGCTCTCTCTTTAGCGATGATGACTTTAGTATTTTGTATGAATTCTGTGTCCTTGAACGCTGCAAGCGTCGCAAAACTTGCAAGGCCATTAATGCTCCAGGGCAGGCGAATTGCATCTAGCTTGTTCACCAAGTTTTTTGCGGCGATGCCGTAGCCAAAGCGTATTCCAGCCATGCCGTAGAATTTCGTGACTGATCGGATAACAAACAGGTTCTCATACTCATTTATCATGCCTGCTAACGTGGTGAATTCGCCTTTTTCTGCAAACTCAATGTAATTCTCGTCGATGCTGAAGATAATGTCTTTCTTATGGCAGAAATCCAAAAGCTCCAACACCGACTCTTTACTGTACAATGTGCCCGATGGGCTGTGCGGGTTGCAGATGCAAATTATTTTTGTGTCATCGGTAACTGCTTTCTTTATTCGCTCATTATCTAAGGAAAAATCTTCGGGCAACTGAACAAAAACCGCTTTGCCTCCGACACGTATAGTAGCTTTTTCATATTCGGAAAATGAGGGTATAGGAATTACCGCGTTAAAATTGGCAGACAAAATTTCGGTTATGGCGTAAATGAGTTCGATTGAGCCGTTTCCTAAAACGATGTTTTCTTCTTCAACGCCTTGCCCAACGTACTTGGCGATTTCTTCTTTGAATTCCACTGGATTTGGGTCAGGATAAAACTTTATGAACTTAGCATATTGCTTCACTGCTTCTACGGCTTTAGGTGAAGGCCCAAGGAAATTAATGGGTCCACTGAATTCAAGCACTTCTTCAAGTGGGACATCGTATTTTCTGCTGAAACCCCAGATGTCTCCGCCGTGGCTAACAAACCTGCGTTCCTTACATGTGCTTGCCAGCTTTCCCTTCCTCCATTATCCTACCTATTTCTTTCTCAACTACTGATTGAGCTTTGAAGTGAGCGTTATACAAGTTAATTACCTTGTATAGCCAGTAAACTCCTCCAACGCCCAACGTAAATATGGTGACGAAAACATAAGTTTTTATCGGTATCGTCTGAGGCATAAACATCCGCTCTGGAAAAGCAGCCGCCAAAAACGCATCTTGATTTCGCTCATGCACCAGTAAATCCATAGACAATAAATATACGATTACAAATGCTGGTATAACCAAAATTATGCTGGCAGCCCACGCCTTGGCGTTCCGCTCGGCCAAATTCTCGCTTGCTACAGGTGGCCGCTTTCCGCGGCTTATTAGATAATCAGCAACCTGCTTCTCCACCTTAGCATCATGCTGAAAATGCTTGTTTCTGCCTTTAACAAGACGGTGAAACATAGGGAAAAAAGCTACGCCAAAAGTAATAACTGCTCCAAGAAACCACATGGAAAACCACATTTTCTTATCAGAGTAATTATTACTGCACATAGCGGTTTCCATCTAAGCGTCAATTGTCCATTAAACTGCTTATAAGGTTGGAGTAGCCAAACTTTATAAGTTCTTCCATTGGCATCTAAGATAAAATGAACCACGAGGAAATGCTGCTTTCGATAATTATCCCCGTCTACAACGAAGAATTAACGATAGGCAACATCATCGACCGAACCAAAATTGTTGTGCAGCAAACAGGATTAAGAAATGAAATAATTGTTGTGGACGACCGCTCGCATGATAAATCTCTTGAAATTGCCAAACGCTACAGTGTTAGATTATTCACTTTGAAACAGCACTTGGGCAAGGGCTATGCGTTGCGGGCTGGTTTCTTCAAAGCCAAAGGTGAAATAATAATCACCATCGACTCAGATGGTTCACATAAACCGGAAGAACTGCCCGAAGTTTTGGAGCCCATTCTCCAAGATAAAGCAGACCTTGTTATAGGCTCCAGATACCTTAACCACAAAAAAGTAGCGGCAAGAAAACTAAACGCCTTCGGAGTTGGGCTTTTCAACTCACTGATTGCACTCCTAACGGGCGTAGTCATTACGGACTCACAATCAGGCTACCGTGCCATGAAACGTCAAATCCTCAAAGATCAAAAACTAGAATCAGGTGGATACGAAATAGAATCTGAAATGCTGGTTAAAACTGCGAAAAAAAATTTCAGAATCACCGAGGTTCCGATAAGTTTCCAGCAGCGAACGTATGGCAGGTCAGGAGTTGACCCGGTAATAGACGGCTTCAAGATTTTGCTATCAATAGTTTCAGCTGACTTGAAGGGTTAAGCAAGTTGGCTGGAAATGAATATCCCAAAGTTTCAATCATAGTTGCAGCTTACAACAGCGAACATACGATTGAAGAATGCCTCAAATCTATTTTAGCGCTGGATTACTCAGCGGACTCGGTAGAAATTATTGTTATGGATGGCGGATCAAAAGATGATACTGTTCAAAAAGCACAAAAATATCCCGTAAAAGTCATTTCCATCCGCTTAAACGCACCTGCAGCCTACAACTACGCCATGAAAATCGCCAGACATCCCGTTTTAGGCTTCATTGATGCAGACGCCAAAGTCCAAGCAAACTGGCTGCACCTTCTTGCGCCTGACTTGAAAGAAACCCAGGTAGCCGGAGTAAGCGGCAGCATAGAAACATGGAACAATAATAATCCGTGGGCAAGAAGCATCGGCTACGAACTCAAAAACCGCTATCAACGTGTAGGAAAATACACGAGCCGTATAGCCACTATGAATCTTCTGATGAAAAAAGCGGTCATTGAAGAGGTTGGCGGATGGGATGAGACTCTGCCAAGTCAGTACGACACTGATTTAGGTTTTAGAATAAGTGCTAAAGGCTACAGATTCGCTTATGATCCAAGAGCCGTTTGCTACCATTTTAATAGGCCTACTTTGAAAGCTTATTATCGGCAGCAGTTGCAGTATGGCAAAAACACGTTGAGACTTTATTTCAAGCATGGTTCCTTGGCGAAGGGCGATGAAATTACAGATTTTGGCATGAACATCCAACCTGTTCTTCTTTTAGTTGTTAGTGTATCTTTCCTGATCGGTCTGTTTCCGTTTATGAGATCTTTATGGTATGTTACGGGTTTAATTTTGGGTATTATGCTTGTTTACTTTGTTTACTCAGCCGCCAAACTTGCTTCAAAGTTTCACGACCATGTTGCTTATCGGTTAGTGGTGCTTTGTTTTGTGCGAGCGTTCGCGTGGTTCGTCGGGGCAGTAATAACCACAGCCAACTACCTGCTGGGCAGGGGGAGGAAAAAACACAATGCGTAGTGTATGTTTTGTTTCTCCTGAATACTGGCCTCTATCTGGCGGAACAGGCGCTTATGTTTACTATCTTTCCAATGAACTTATTAAAAACAACTACAAGATCTGGGTGGTAACTGGCTCAAACCAGACCATAGACGTCAAAGTAAACGAGCAGTTGTACGTTTTCTTTCTTAAAATCCCAAGGACGCCAATAATAAAATCTTTTTTGCTTGCAGCCTCAAGCTACCGTAAACTCAACAGCGTTCGTCATAGCGTCGATTTGGATATTACGCATGCTAACTTGCCTTTGACTCCGAATTTTGCTGTGCCCCCAAACTTTGGAAAAACCTTGATTTGCACTGTACATTCAACATGGAAAGGCGAAGCAGAAGCAATAAAGGACGAGCCTTATAGTAGGCTGAACGCCAACGAGAAGTTCATGGTCAGCTTTAACTGGTTTTTAAGGATTTTTGAAGAAAGAATGCTTGAGAAGGCACAGAAAATCATTGCTGTAAGTCATTTCACAAAACGCGAGTTAGTTGAGTACTACAAAATTCCTGAGGACAAAATTCGGGTTATTCATAACGGCGTTGACGTGAAAAAATTCAAGCCCGCTCAGGATAAGCACAAAATCAAGCAAGAACTTGGGTTTGACCCAGATGATTTACTTATTCTCTCCGTTGGGCGGCTTTATGCGCGCAAAGGCTTATTCACTCTTATTGAAAGCATGCCAGCCGTGATTCAGCGGTTCAAAAACGTGAAATTCGTGATTTCAGGCAAAGGGCAAAGCAACGAAATGAGAAAGCTGGTAGTTCACGCCGAAAAACTAGGGGTAGAAGATAACATAGTCTTCACAGGTTATTACCCAGATAAGAAATTACCCAAACTCTATCAAGCCGCAGACGTGTTCGCCTTCTCCACTTTCTATGAGCATCATCCTTTTGCTGTTTTAGAGGCGCTTGCAACGGGCTTGCCTGTGGTGACAACTTGGGTTGGTGGAATTCCTGAAACTATTGAAAGTGGCAAAAACGGCTTTTTAGTTGAACCGTTCAATTCTAAACAATTCGCAGAACGCATACTGTACCTACTTGAGCATCCCTCTGAGGCAGCCCAGATGGGTGCGTTTGCCAGAAAAACAATCCTTGAACATTTTGACTGGAGAATAGTTGTTAAAGAAGCAATAAAAGTCTACGATGAAGTGCTCCGTTAAGCGATTTCTATTGGCTCTTGTCTATATGCCTTGGTTATTTTCTGGAAAAGTTTCACAATATCCAAAGAGCAAAACAGAAACTTTGTTGCGTACTCATGCTGGTAAATCATCATCTGAGCTTTCACTGGCAAATCGATTCTTGGGGGCTCAAACCTATGTGCCACTTCGGACACCTGTAAACCTTCAACCGATATGGTTTGCTCTTGTAAGCCTGTTTTTTTGGCTATGTAGTTGAGATAGGTCTGTTTCCAATCTAACTCCATGATTTCTGTAGCGGTTATGTCTACAGCTAAAGCGTCGTTGCCAGTTATCATTAACCCCATTTTAACTGGTTTGCCTTTTGTTGGGCCGTTGCCTTCGATGCCTGTCCGTGCATCCATAATCGTTAATTGTGGCTTGAACAGGGTGTAAAGGCGATAGAACACTTCGGGCAAGTATGGATGCAAATAGATACGTTTGTTGCTGGGCACGCAGCCAAAGAGGTTTTTGACGGCGCCGCTATAAGCCATAAACTCATGAGTTTTCATCAAAGGCAAATCCACAACAGCATCAGCCTCAAGAACGGTTTTGGGCAGAAACAGTCGGCTCAATGGAGTGTTGCCTTGAAATTTTACTTCAACAACTTTATCTTCTGACAAGTTGATGACGCTGCCTCCTGCCGCTTTCACTGCAGCTTCGACGCCCGTTTTATCGAAGGCATTCCAGCAGGGGTAGTTGAACCCATTTGATTCGCCCACGATGACTTCACTGTTCCAATCCCGCAACAAGCCGACGAGTTGTTGTATCAATTTGGGACTCGTAACGACACCAGGCAGGTATTCGGGGTGACTTAGGTTTGGCTTAATGAAAATTTTGTGTTTGCCTTGTAGCCCTGAATTGGTGACGGCTTCCTTTACAATATCACTTATATCGTCTTTTACACGAAAAATTTTGACGGTTTTTTGATGTGCGCCGGGCAATATTATGCTCCTCTTGTTTGTTTTCCCATTATACAGCCCGGGTCAGAATCCAGCATGTCACCGTTATGGTATGCTGCTGAACGTGCTCTGCATCCCCCACAGATGTATTTGTAAGTACATTTTCCGCAGGCGCCTTTGAGGTTTGCTCGGTTTCTGAAGGAGATGAAGAGTGGTGCGTTTAACCATATGTCTTGGAACTTTTTGGTTTTCAAGTTGCCAACATTTACTGGCAAGAAGACACATGGGTGAACATCTCCCTGTGGCGACAACGAACAATACAGCCTTCCTGCCCCACATCCGCCTATGAAGTCTGCCAGTGGCACAGCTTTCTTGGTTACTTTAACTGTTTGTAAGTGCGCCATAGACATTGTTACTTCGCCGGTACCTTTGGGTCCTTGACACTGTAACCCCACCCGGGCCAATTGTGGTGCAGTTGTAAGTATGGTTGTTTTACAGCCCTTCGACATTCGTGCTAGTAGGTACCGCATGAGCTTTTCCCGCTCTTCCGGTGATAGGTCCTCTTCGTAATGTGATTTGCCTCTGCCTGCTGGAACAAAATTGAAATTGGTGAATCTTTCTGCGCCTATCTCCTCAGCTAAATCTATTATTGCTGGCATTTCTTCAAGGTTACTTTTCGTAGCTGTGGTAGCTATGCAGACACATAAATCAGCTTCTACACAATTCTTCAAGCCAGCCACTGCTTGATCAAACGCGCCCCGTACACCACGGAATTCATCGTGCGTTTTGGCGGATGCCCCATCGATGCTAATGTCTAAGTAGTTTACTCCAGCTTGCTTGAGCTTCTCAACGTTTTCCTTGGTCAGCAGGGTACCGTTTGTAGCAACTGAAATGTAGAGTCCACGGTCTGCTGCGTGTCGTGCAACTTGGAAGAAGTCTTCCCTGGTGAGGGGTTCGCCGCCCGAGAATGCAAGCGCCGTTAATCCAGCATCTGCAAGCTGGTCCACTACTGCCAGCGCTTCCTGGGTTGTAAGTTCCTTTTCTTTGACGGCGCCGCTGTTTGAGTAGCAATGTTTGCAGTTCAAATTGCATTTATGCGTAAAATCCCAAACAATCAAAAACGGAGCATAAAGAGAAATGGGTTTCTTGATTCCCATGTAAGCAAAACTTTTGGTTAAATTCATTACTGCTCGCCGAGCGTAGGGGTCAGCTAAGAGTTTCTCAACTTTTTCCCGTTTAAGGTTTAAACTGCGCCTTAAGAATTCAAGCCAGAACCCAATGATCTGAGAGTAAAGAGGACTACATTTCTCGCAGTTCAGCTTGGTTTTCCCTGTGTAATTGTCTAATGCTGCTTCAAGAACAGTTCTGCCGCAGGCGGGGCATTTTTTGAGTGATAGCAGAAGCATTTTCTTTGTCATAGGCAACTTTATAACTGCATTCCAGAAGCTATCGTAACTAAGCATGCTCAACCAAATTGCCCTCCTGACATAGTAACAGGTGTAGAGTAGGTTGTCTGATAATGTTAAGTATTTCTCTTAAACGCCTTAATGACTAATCGATGTTCATTTTGAGGCGTTGTTTCATTGTCTCGTCTGCAATCTCTAAATCCTTAATAGTGTTAATGTTGAGGAGCACTTCAACTTCTTTTGTAATAATGGCGCATGTTTCAATTTTGCCTTCTTCTTGGATTCTGGCTCCGTTAATTATGTTGACCCCTGAAACAGCATACCACACGCCCCTGTACTCATCAGTAGAGTCAACGGACAATCCTAAGCCCTCCCGCGTTTCGATGGGCACAAAAACCGCAAAGAAATCTTTACCGCAAACTTCAAACTGGCTGATGATTCTATCGAGGAATTTGCCTGTAACAGCTGGGGAATCAGCTGGAATCGTCAATACGGGACCCATCAAATTGGCTTGGCGAACCGCCTGTTTCAAGTCATCATGATAGCCTTTTGCGTCAGTGTGTAGCACTTTCCATCCTTTGTTTTGGCAATGCTTCTCTGTTTCAGGCGTGTTGCCACTGGTTACAACATAAAAGTCTGAAATCTTTTGTGCGCAGACAACTGCTTCCGTGACCCAATCAATCAGTGGTTTACTTTGAAGAGGCAAAAGCGGTTTCTCAACTGGCAAACCAATACGTTTTCCTTTTCCGCCAGCCATAATCAAAGCGGGAACATTCATAGTAACATCAACACGCCTGCAAGCAAAATAAGCGTAGTTGCCCTGGCCACTTCATTTGTTGCTCCAATCGTGTCGCCTGAAACTCCTCCAAAAGCATTGTTCGAAACTTTTAACATAAGAAATGCCACTGGAATACTGACCAATGTTAACGCCACACCGATTAAGCCTAAGAATGGATTAAGCGTTAATGCAAAAAATGGGTAAGCAATTAAGATCGAAAGCAGATAGGCGACTATGTTTAGTTTCTTTTTGGCTTTCGCCAGGAAAATTGAGCCTAACCCTTTATGTGTAGGTTTCCCAACCCAGACAATTGTGACCATAGCTAATTTTGCTGAAACTTCAGCGGCTATAATTGCTCCGAAGGCAAAAAGCGGGTTAATCAAAAACAAGCCTGCGAAAGCGGTAAACTCCACAATCATCGCAAGGAGCGCCCCCCAGTAAGTGACCGTCCAAGCGTGCGCAACGGTTTTTCGGTCATGCAGATTTCTCAAGCCAAATGTGTTGCCTAAATCGATTAAGCCGTCGAAGTGTTGAAGCCCAGTTAAAACCAGCAGGAATGCCACCGTCATCGCAGAAACCGCGAGCTTAGATAGGAAATCTGTTGGCAGGGTAATGAATTGATTAGCTAGACCAAGCAATAAATGAAGGATGTAGTTTGCGCCTAAAAAGTAGCCTGCCGCAAGTACGCCTATGAAGCCGCCGATAAGCGGAAACAGGTACATATGCTCGGCGGTGTTGAAAATATAATCTTCCCCTCCGCAAACAGGAATGATGGTTAGGAAAGATAGCAAATCCCTAAAAGTTTTTATAGTTTTCACAGGCGACATATACCCTAAACTACCTGAAACAGAATATAGGCTTTGTCGTGGATTATATGGGGGAATTACAGGGAAAAAAAATAGTAGTTACTGGTGGCGCAGGTTTCATCGGCTATCATCTGTGCAAAAGGCTGTCGGATTTAGTATCTGACTTGATAATATACGATAACTTATCAAGCGGCACCATGCAAAACGTGAAAGATGTTCCCAAAGTAAAATTGGTAAAGGGAGACATTTTAGACCTCAAAAAAATGCTTTCACTAGATAAGGCTGATTTAATTTATCATTTAGCTGCTCAGGTTGTTGTGCCCTATTCGATGGAAAATCCTCTTATTGATTTTGAAACAAACGCTAAGGGGACCGTGCAGGTTCTTGAGAAAGCGCGCAAAGATGATGCTAAACTGGTTTTCGCCTCCAGCGCTGCCGTTTACGGTAACCCAACCGTTTTTCCAACTCCTGAGAGTTATGGTTTTCACCCCTTCTCATGCTACGGTTTATCCAAAGTTGTGGGTGAAGAATATTGTGACATGTACAAGAGCCAGTATGGTTTAGACGTCACAATAATGCGGTTTGCGAATGTTTACGGGTTAAGATGCCACGGAGTCATCCACGACTTCTTAGACAAACTTGCTGCGAACCCAGGTAAACTGGAAATAATCGGCACAGGTTTGCAGTCTAGAGATTTCGTCAATGTGTCTGATGTGGTTGATGCGCTTGTTACTGTCGGCGCTGAGGATTCTGCTAATGGTAAGGTTTACAATTTAGGGTTTGGAACAACAACAACTATAATTGACCTTGCCAAAATGATGCTGAAAATTCTGGGTTTAGAAAAGAAGACTTTCATTACAACAACCGGTGTCTCTTGGCAGGGTGATGTCACTAAGATATGGTTTGATAACTCCAAAGCAAAGAAAGAATTGAATTGGAACCCAAAAATAACTCTTGAAGAAAGTATCAAGGAAGTTATTGCTGCGAGGAAATTCTCGAAATGACCCGTCCAGCGCCAGCAAGAGGATTGATCGCTCTGTTGCGTCTTCCCTACTGGCTGATGACTGGCGGTTTATCGCTTCTAACAGCTTTTGCCATCTCAAAAAATCCCCTCAACCTCAGCATACCTACTCTTGTGTTGATTTTCTTCTCCATGGCACTTATCACTTCAGCAGGCTTCGCAATCAACGACTACTTTGATAGAGAAAGCGACGCGGTAATCAAACCAAAACGTCCTATCCCTTCAGGTGCCCTTTCACTTAAGCAAGTGATCACTATTTCTGGCGTGCTTTTCTCTGTAGGCTTGGTTATGGCTGCTTACATTAATTGGCTAAGCTTTGCAATTATCGCTGTGGATTCTGTATTGCTTTTGATCTATTCAATTCTTGTTAAGCGCAAATCTGGTTTTGTCGCTAACGTTTTGATTGGCATTTTAACTGGAACTGCTTTTCTGTTTGGAGAAGCAACCATCTCCGTCCCTCCAACAATAAGCTTGATTTCCCTAAGTCTATACCCAATAGCTTTCGGAACAATCGGCGGCAACATCCTGCGCGATGTTCTTAGCCTTGAAGGCGATCAAAAAGTTAGTTATCCAACACTTCCCCAAAAAATCGGCATCACTGGTTCAACCAAAGCAGCTGCGGTTTTCTTCACATTAACCGGTGTGCTTGCGCCTCTTCCCATCTTCATAGGCAACTTTGGTATTTACTACTTGCCCTTCATTCTCTTGTGGAGTGTTCTACTAGTTTACTGTTCAATACGCCTTGTAACTGCTTCTTCAACGATAGCCAATATTCGGAAATATGAGCGGCTTGTTACTATGTCGATGATTTTGCTTCCATTAGCATTAATAATTCAGGCGATATCTCGCATACTTGGAGGGGCTTAACGTAAGCAAAACAAAGAGTGTCTGTCCTGAATGCCAGAAAAAAATCGATGCCCAATTAACGCAGGCTAACGGAAAAATCAAAATTACCAAGCAATGCCTCGAACACGGCGATTTTGAAGCTACGCATTGGCAAAGCCTAAGCGTATACAATCACATGCAAACCTACGACACCTTCCAGTATCTTGGTGACTTGAATGCACCAAAAGACCCCGAAGGCTGCCCCTACGTCTGCGAAACCTGCAACAATCATGCTTCAGGCACGGTCATAGGCGTTATTGACGTAACTAAACGTTGCAACTTCAAATGTGCAGTTTGCTTCTCGACTTTTCCTCAGCAAGAAGTCGATTATGAACCCACCAAAGAAGCGCTCATTGACATGCTTGTGTTCGTAAGCAAAGCTAACCCCAAGCCACCAGCAATCTTGTTTTCAGGAGGAGAACCGTTAGAACGAGAAGATATGCCTGAAATAATTGGTGCAGCGCACAGACTAAAGTTTATGACTATTTTGGCGACCAATGGAACTCATTTGGTTGACACTCCGGGGCTAGCGAAGAAGCTTAAAGATAACGGTTTGAACATCGTTTATTTATCGTTTGATAGTTTCCATGAAGAATTCAACAAGAAAGTTAGAGGACGAGAGCTCTTAGATATTAAACTTAACGCTATTGAGGTTTGCCGTAAATACGACATGGAAATCATCTTAGTTAACACGTTGATGAAGAGTTTAAACGATAAAGAAGTCGGCGACATGATAAGGTTCGCCGCCAAAAACACCGAGATTGTTCGAGGACTAATTTTCCAGCCCATAGCCTTCACTGGCCGAGCCACCGAAAACCCATTCCGTGAAAACTTCCGTGAATGGTCCTTTGCGGAAGACGTTGAAAAACAAACCTTCGGGGAAATAAAAACCAAAGACCTGTTTCCCATGTCAGTTATGACTTCGCCAATTAAAATAATGCGAAAATTCATGCAAAAACCTTGGCCTCTCTTCTCTTGCAGTCCTCAATGCGGAATTGTAAACTGGGTTTACGTTTCTGAAGACGGCAAAATGTTCCCAATCAACCGCTTTGTCAACTTTGACAGGTTCTTTAACTACATTCGAAAAACCGCTGAAAATGCTGAATCAAAAGGAAAATTTTCATTGCTGTCATCACTATTCATGGCATCAATGCTTTCAATGAATATGTTCCTAGTCACCAAAGAAGTAGGTATGCTAACCTTGATGAAATCGATTATGCGCATGCATCTTGCACCATCTTACCAATCGCTGGGAAAAATCCGCAGACGCATCTTCCTCCTTGGCTGCATGGCATTTATGGACTCCTACAACTTCGACGTAAACCGAGTAAGACGATGCGTTGTGCACTATATCACGCCGAATAAGAAAATCATACCATTCTGCGCCTACAACAACATACACCGAGTCGCAATCGAGAAGCAATTCGGTGAAAGACAAAAGAAAGCTTAGTTAAGAAGCCTTAAACTTGACAACCTTTTTGCTTAGTCTGGTTAGAAAACAGACGCTAACAAGTTGAATTGAAGTATTCTATTTTATTAACTGGAAACTTGTATGTTTAAGACGCAGTAGTTATTGGTAAACTCGTAGGTCGATGTGTCAGGGTTTAAGCGCCAGAGTTCAAAAATAACCGAGTAACTTCCCACCTGATTTTCAGTAATTGTTTGTAAGCTTTGCCAAGATTTCCCGTTCTCCAACGTTATTGTTGTGGTGTTGATAGCTGGGGTATTAACTGGTATGGTGGACAGGTTTGGAGTGATTTTAGTTAAGACTTGAAATTGTGTAGTGGCTCCCCTGTGGTTTTCAACGGCTAGCCACACACTAAATGTGCTGTTGTAGTTAGCCACTAGCGTGGCAGGGTAATTATCAGCGGTTTTCTGGGTGTCGAGGAGGTAAATTGTGCTGTAGCCTTCTGGTTTAGCTGGGAACGCTATAAAGTAGACTGCAGCTACTACAGAAACAATAATTAAAACAACAAAGATGGCGATTACGATGCCTTTATCATCGTTTATGCCGATTTTCCTTCCAATGCTGTTGACACGTTCTAATCGT
Organism: Candidatus Bathyarchaeota archaeon; assembly: GCA_963811105.1. Classification (GTDB taxonomy): domain Archaea; phylum Thermoproteota; class Bathyarchaeia; order Bathyarchaeales; family Bathycorpusculaceae; genus Bathycorpusculum. The sequence continues at coordinate 134,520 of CAWEPZ010000002.1, forward strand.
ATTTGCATCTAGAAGCCCCTTAAATATAGTGCTAAATATCTCAATCCCTGACTTAAATGGTTTAAGCTTAGTTTTCCCATATTTTCTGGCTTTGTAAGTGGTGGGGATTTCAACCATGTTGTAGCCTTCTTTAGCGAATCCGATAAGCATCTCCGTAGCGTAAGCCATGTCATTCTCTTTTAACTCTACTCTATCAATGGCATCATGAGATATCGCTCGAAACCCCGATTGGCTGTCACTTAAGAATTGGCTATAGAAGAAGTCAAAAGTAAACGTGATTATTTTGTTGCCTATGAAATTTAAAAGGCCCATGGCTTTGTTTGGGTCATACATGCGTGTGGCTAAAACCATGTCGGCGTCTTTCTCAACCATCCGCTCAATCATGCGGTTGATGTGCTTTACTTCGTAGGTTCCATCGCCGTCAACCATTACAATGATGTTGCCTTTGGCGTTTTTCATCCCTGTTTTTAGTGCTAAGCCATAACCGCGTCTTGGTTCAATTATAAGTCTACAGAAATTTGTATCTTTAACGATTTCTATGGTTCCATCTGTTGAGTTGCTGTCAACAACAATAATTTCTTTGGGGTAGGCTAACTCTTTCTGGATGGTGGTGACAGCTTCAAGAATGTTTCCTGCTTCATTAAGTGTTGGAATGACTACCGAGACCAAATCCACTTTTGACGTCATATGCATACCCCCAATATTTTGCAAAGGCTATATTGTTTCCGCAACATGGTTAAATAAGCTCTTCGTATATCTCGATGAGTGTTTCAACGTTCTTATCCCAACTATATTTCTCTTCCATCATCGCTCTAAGCTCTGATTTGCGTGAGCCCCAATCAGCCTCTGAAAACTCCAAAATCGACTCTGCCATCGCCTCAGGCTTGTTAGGTGCCACAAGTTTCCCAAACCTTTGATTCAAGATTTCGCTTATTCCTCCCACATTTGTTGCTATAACAGGTAATCCGCAAGACATGGCTTCAAGTGCAACCAAAGGCAAGCCTTCACCAGATTTAGATGGTAACACAAAGAAGTCTGCGGCGTTATAGTAGAACGGTAAATCTTCATCGGTCACAAACCCAGTGAGCTTAAAGTTGTTTTCTATTCCTAGTTGCTTAGTTTTGATTTGTACGCTGCTTTGGTCTGGTCCTTTTCCAACTACAAGAAAGAAAATGTTTGGTCTCTTCTTGACTGCGATATTGGCGCCTTCAATTAATGTGTCAATGCCATTTTTGTAAACCAGCCGCCTAACAGTCAGCACCACAGTTGCGTTTTGTGGAATTCCAAGTTTTCTGCGCATTTCCTCACGTTTTCCCGCTAGAGGTCTGAAACGAGCCAAATCGACACCGTTACGTAGCACTGTAATCTTGCTTGGTTTTGCTCCTAAACTTAAAACATAATCTCTGGAAGCGTTACTTACTGCGATTATTTTGTCTGCTTGTTTAAGTGTTTCCTTTCCAACCGCAAGGTCGTTTAACCGTTCGACTGTATCAAACAAATTGTCGTATTCAATGAAAGTGTTATGCTGTGTTAAAACAAACGGCTTAGAGTACCTTCTCGCAAGTTTGCCGGCAATAAGTGAGGTTAAGTAAGGGTGACCATGAGCGTGAACTATTTTGCTTGATTTTACCGCCCTAAGAAAAGTCTTAAAGCTGCTTACTGTCGGAATGGGGTAGGGGATTCCAAGACTGAATCCAGTGTTAAGCGAAGGATAGCATTCAACGTTGATTCCATCAAGAACATAACGTTTGGGCGTCCCAATCCTGCTGGTTACAACCATGGGTATAAAATTTCTCTGCAGAAGCCGTGTACTTTGTTCATAAACAACCTTCTCTATTCCGCCAACATGCGGCAGAAAAGTGTGTGTAACAATGCACAGTCGTGTTTGAACCATGGAAGCCCAACTGCGTAAACTCCTCAATCAACATAGTATTATAATCTTATGGAAAAACAAATTTGAACCCAAAAAAGACTAAAAGGTCTACTTTTAGTTGCCTAAAACATAAAACAAGTAGTTTAGTTCTCCACTACCGTCAATTTAGTGGTAAAGTCATCTACAAATTGATGCTCCTACCCCCATAATTGCAGAGGCGGAAGCGTTACGGTTTTATTCCTGCCTTTTTTATAGCTTGCGTATATACATTTGAAGATACGCCAGCAACCAAAGCCCCGATAGCATCATTTGTCAAAGGAGGCAGCTTCTTTAAAATGCCTGGTTTAGCTTGGTCAAACCGCACAAACTCAAACATGCCTCTTGACCCGCCGATGTAAGTGGCAATCGCTATCCCGATCAATTCATCAGCCACAAGTCCCGGTCTGCCTAGAAACCGTTCCTTCGTCAATCCGGGAATCAAACCTTTCTCTGCATCCTCTTGAGCACGGAACGCAGCCACGATAAGTGTGGAAACGTTGACGTCTGTTAAAACATCAAGGAACTCTTCCCTGAGCATTCCCGAGGCTTTTTCCTCGTTTTCTACTCCTGGGTGAGGCACGTACATTTCAAGAGCCGCATGAATTAGGCTTTTTAGGGAAATATCGCGTTTTTCCAAGTACTCTAGCAACGGGGGCGCTTCTCTACTCATGTTGTCCATCCTCGTTTTTTAAAGGCGAAGTGTGTTTTAAGCGTTGCGTGTTCCTGAATAGTAGCATATTTATGTTGGCTGAAAGAGCACAACTTGCCCAATTGGTCAGTAATCGTTCGCAGAGAATAATCATTTTTTGTTTTTGCACCAAGCTCAACATGGATGACAACCACTTCTGAGGACAAAAGTCACCTTCTTTGCGATCCGGAATTCTCGACACTCGAACTTCTTTCTATATCAATCAAATAACAAGCCACCATCAACAGGCTGTCTGTGCTATAGTCACTTAATCGGATGCTTTTAGCACTATATTAAATATTACTATACACGATACATTTAAATTTTAGAACTCGGTTCTAAATATATATAAAATCGTAATATTTAATAGAGGCGAAATGTTTCACGAAATTATTCAGGAAAATTGAGCGGGGTCTTGCTGATCTTGCGATGGCTCCATTGGTGGGGCTTGAGAAGAAAGAGCGCGATAGAAGGCTTGAAGAGAGATTGAAGCGTTTAGAACAAAAGCACGGATGCAACTGAACAGTGGATTCTCTTGTTTCTATAAGAGCGTCACATTTCTAAGTTCGATTCCCATCAGACACGATCGTCCAGAAGAGAGTTTATACTGCAAAAGTCTCCAACAGCGGTCTGGATGACTCGGGTATTCCGGGAAGTTATTGAGTTAGGAAAAAGCACTAAGCAGGAAAGGAATATCGCGTTCGATCTGTGGGTGGGTTTCTGTAAATGGAATATGTCAGGCAAGGGCGTACTTAGGAGTACTTAAGCTGGGAAAAACTACAATGGCGCAGGTAGTGTGCCGTTTAGTTAAAAAAGAAATTATGATAAATCCAGAAAATTCGATGCCTTTACGATCGCAAATTTCGTTTATTATTTACATTTTATTGTAGAATCGCGGCTTTGGGGCATTTGTTGGTTGACATATTTTGCGTCGATAGGCAAATAAGTTAAAAGTAGAGTGGAGGTTTAGTGTTTGTTCTTCTTTAAGGGATCTGGTTGTATGAAGCCGCGTCTGTATTTTCTTAAGAGAGAAGTTGGAAGAAGTGTTGAAAACCCGAAAACAGAGGTCCTTTTTGTAGTTGTTGATTCGGATATATCAAAGACATATCCGTTGAATTTCGTTTGCGTGTTTCCATTGTCTCAAGGATTATGTAGTGGCCATTCTGCATTTAGGAAATTATTCGGTGAAGATACCATTCCTTTAGCTAAGAAACTTCTGAACAAAGCCTTGGCTAGAGAACATGATTCAGAAATTAAAACAGAAATTAGAAAGCGCTTGAAACAGCTTAACCTCAAGGCAGTTGTTCAGTCTAAGCTGCCGATTTTGCTAAAATCTTTTTGAACCGAATTATGGGAAGCTTAAGCCAACAGAGAACTTTTTTTGAACTTACTAACAGTTGATTGGAGGAATTAGATGAACTGGAAAAAAAAGCGAATTCTTGTAGTAGATGATGATACCAATATCTTGAGAGTTTTTAAAAGTATTTTAGAAAAAGAAGGATATACAGTTGAGACTGCTGAGACAGGCAAAGATGCTCTCAAAAAAATAAAAAAAGTAAAGTTCAGCGTGTGCTTAGTTGACGTCAAGCTCCCCGACATGGACGGAACAGAACTTCTCCTTAAGATACCAAATGACCCTAAAACGATCAAAATTATTGTCACAGGCTTCTCCACTGACGAGGTCGGAAAAAAAGCTGCCGATTATGGAGCAGACGATTTTCTAGTTAAACCAGTTAAAACTGAAGAACTCATCGTTGCAGTGCGACAAAGGTTAGATACAATACAAGAACGCTAAATCTAAGTTCATTGTTGTAATCGTCAACTAGTAAAGCACATTTAGATTCAACAACTCTTCCCGGGAAACATGTTTTCAAAAGGTTATGAATGCTCATAAGATGAGTGATTATGAAAATAGCGTTATTCATTAGGTTTGAGTATATTGACTCAGCCATAGTTCGGGGGTAAGCCCTGTCCGCCTCACTTTGCCGAAGAGAGAAAATGATTCAAAGATGAAAACCTGAAAACGTGTATCAAACGTTGAAAACTAACCACTTATTTTGCAATACCCCTTTCTTACCATACTAACTAAGTTATTTGTTGAGCAATTCTTCGATTTTGTCTGAGGTGACCAAAATTATTTGAAGAAACTATTTTTTTTCCATACCCTATTCCTTTCTTTAACAAAGCCAAAGCTTCGACGTCAGTAATTCCAAAAGGAAGAAAATCCTTATGGAAGAGTTCAAAATGTGATTTTACCTCCACTATGGCATCTTTTACGTCATCTAAAGTGTCAAAAATATAACCGCAAGGGCATTGCCCACTTACTTTCTTTTTCAAACAAGTTCACTTTACCAGGATTGTTAATTATATACACTTCACGTTAGAATATTAACTTTCAGTGACCGGAACACCACAGTCACAACTCGATTTCTTAATGAGGTAGTTAGAGCTTTCACATGTTTTGCAAATCTTCTCTCGGTTCTTATTCTCGAAATTACGATAGATGTAAAACCCTGATCGCTAAACTAAACGTGTATTTGACGTTCTTTCATCATAAAAATGTTCTGTGAGTAGACGCAACAATCATTAAGGTCGGAAAGGTAAGTATTGACAGAGGCAAAGCAACAATTCAAAGCCTCAACTCGAAATGCCCTCAATTCATCTCGAACTGAAACTCAAAATCGGTTGGTCTTTAGAGATCTTTAACTCTGCTGAATTGTAAAACAGGGAATTTTTGGGTGATTTAACATAAGAAAAAGTGAGCTTATTTAACATGGTTCAGAAACTCGTTTTGGATAGTAGCGCAAAGCGTGTAGGGTACTTTAGCACTTACCCCCCAAGAGAATGCGGAATTGCAAACTTCACAAAAGACTTAATCGATGCTATAAGCGACTTAGGTGGACTTAAGCCTTCTATAATTGCCATAAACGAAAAAGGCGCACTTTATGATTACGACAGACGAGTCAAATGGAATATTGATCGAGACGATGCAGAAGACTACATTAAGGCAGCTGAATACGTAAACTCTTCAAATATCCAGCTATTAATTGTTCAACATGAGTTCGGTCTCTATGGAGGCGACTATGGTGAACACATTAAACTCTTCCTAGATAATGTCAATAAACCAATTATCACGACCCTTCATACTGTGCAACCTAATTTTGACAAAAAAGCGATTGAAGTCCTAAAATACATAGTTGAAAGAAGCGAGTCAATTATAGTAATCGCACACCCCGCAATCGATATGCTAAAACGCCAAGGAATATTATATAAGAAATGCGTTGTCATTCCACATGGCTGCCCAAGCATAGACTGCACAGACAACAAATCAATCAAGGAATCACTTGGTCTAGAGGGTCGTTTGGTTGCTTCCACTTTCGGCCTAATAAGCAGCGGCAAAGGTATTGAATATGCTATTCAAGCTCTCCCTGAGGTTATTAAAAAAGAACCGCGAATAATTTATCTCATTATCGGAGAAACTCACCCTGAAGTGAGAAAACATGAAGGCGAAAAATACCGAAATGAACTAACGAGGCTTGTTAGTGAACTCGGATTGGAAGAACACGTCAGATTCACAAACAGATTCATTAGTAAACGTGAACTAATCAAGTTTCTTCAAGCAACTGACATTTACTTAACTCCTTATATTTCTCCCAACCAAATTAGTAGTGGCACCCTTGTCTATGCTCTGGGTGCTGGAAAAGCTGTAGTGTCTACTCCATATTACCACGCCCAAGAGGTCCTAGCCAACGATAGAGGGATATTGTGCAGATTTGAGGATTCGGCCTCAATTGCTGAAGCCATAAACAGACTTTTAGACGAAAGATTCCGTACTGAGATTCAAAAAAGAGCTTACAAATATAGTCGACGCTTCCTCTGGAAAAACGTGGCGAGAAAATACCTAAACCTCATTAAAGCAGTAACTGAAAAACAAGTGAGCCCAAGTTGAAAACTTTTCCTATAAACTTAGATTTTGTCAGAACACTGACGGACGATGTAGGAATGCTTCAGCACTCGAAATATGCAACGCCAAATAGAAAAGAAGGATACACAACAGATGACAACGCAAGAGCTCTAATTGCCTGCATAAATTACTTCATGTTGTTTAATGATGTAAACGTTAAGAAACTGATTGACACTTACCTGAGCCTATTATTCTACATGCAGAGATCTGACGGCAAAATGCATAACTACCTCAGCTATGATCGCCAGCTTTTAGACGAAATAGGTTCTGAGGATTGTTTGGGCCGAACACTCTGGGCATGTGGATACTGCCTAGACTCAAAATTGAGCGAAGAAACGAAACTTCTTTCCAAAGAAGTTTTTGACAGAGTCTTTAGATGGGTTTCAGGCTTTACTTCACCAAGAGCAAAAGCATACTCAATTATGGGGTTGTTTCATTACCAGAAAGCCCATCCGGAGGACCAAAATGTCAAACAAAATATCATATCAATCGCTGATCAATTGAATAATCAATTTGAACTGGAATCATCTGTTGGGTGGGAGTGGTTTGAATCCTCTCTTACATACTCCAATGCCCGATTACCTCATTCGCTTTTTCTGGCTTACGAAGCCACTAGAGAAAAAAAGTACCTACAAGTAGCCTCAAAATCCATGAAATTTCTAATAAATATCCAAACTATAAACAAAGTATTCGTTCCAATAGGAAATCGTGGTTGGTATAAGAAAGGATCTTACAGAGCAATCTACGACCAACAATCGGTTGAAGCATCGTGCACAACAGAAGCAGCAATTGCCGCTTTTAGAAACACTGGTGAAGAAGGTTACTTCCAAGCTGCGAACGAAGCCTTTGCATGGTTTTTGGGTGGGAATTTGAAAGGTCTAACGTTGTATAATCCAGAAAACGGGAGCTGCTGCGATGGTATAACACCTCAAGGATTAAATCTAAACAAAGGCGCCGAGTCAACCCTAGCTTATCTCCAAGCTCGCTTAAACTTCGAAGAGTTAAAACAACAGGATAATCTATTAAGGGCACCATAAAACCCCTATTCCAAAAGTTTTGGTCGACAATTCTTCGAGTCAACACACAATTCTCATTTCATTTATTAATTCGGAAACCCAGATTAGAGCAGGAGAATAGCTGACATGATGACCCGAGACTTAATGCTAAAAGATGTAGTTACTACCTACGGAAACGTTCCCGCTAAGGAGGCAATTGAGCTCCTTTACAAAAGACATGTGGGGTGCATAGTTGTTATCGACGAAGCGGGGCATTGCATTGGTATTTTCACGGAACGGGACGCTATAAGGGTCGTGGCACAAAATGTGCCCTTGGATGCACCAGTAGAAAAAATCATGACTAAAAACCCTTTTACTATTAACGAAGATTCCATTTTTGAAGAAGCAAAGAGTATCATCAAATCCGCTAAGGTTCGGCATCTTCCCGTGATAGACACAAATGGAAAACTTGTTGGGTTGATATCCGTTAGACACATATTAGATGAGCTAAGTGGGCTATAACTTCAAACCAGGGGCAGAGGGGAGAGAAAACAAATGAAGAGGTACCTGCATAATCCTATACTTGAGCCTGTAGGTGCACATGCTTGGGAATCGAGTTTGGTCTTCAATGCCGCAGTTTTTGCCGCTAACAATCGTGTCCACCTTCTTTATAGAGCAATGGGCACCGATAATGTTTCACGCATTGGATTAGCATCCTCTTCGGATGGCTACACTATAGATGAACGTTTACCCCTGCCAGTTTTCAGTCCGTCGAATGACACAGAAAGTCAAGGTTGCGAGGATCCAAGGCTAAGTCTATTTGGTAATTCACTAGTTTTGGCGTACACCGCATTTGGTAACCATTTTCAACATCAAGTCTACCAAATTGCCTTGACATCTATAAACTCGGAAGATTTTCTGGCAAGGAGGTGGCAATGGGGCGAAAGGATTTTGGCTTTCCCGGGAATCCACAATAAAGATGCAGTTCTATTTCCACAGAAGTTTGACGGCGACTATGTGATGTTTCATAGATTAGAACCTGATCTTTGCATTGCGCGCTCTAACGACCTTCGCCGCTGGTACGGTTTGAAATATGTCTTAGGTCCTCGAGAGAAAGGTTGGGATTCCTGGAAAGTGGGCGCTGCTGGACCGCCTATTTTAACAAATGAAGGCTGGCTTCTTATTTATCATGGAGTGAGTGTGGACAGAGTTTACTCTTTAGGCGTTGCACTATTGGATAAGAATAATCCTGAGCAGGTTCTTTATCGATCTGAAGAAGCAATCTTGACACCGACAGAAGACTATGAACGCTATGGGAAAGTTCCCAACGTAGTTTTCAGTTGCGGGCAAGTTATGATGGACGACCAACTTCTAATCTACTATGGGGGTGCGGACAGTGTATTATGCGTAGCAACCGTTGAACTTGCTGAACTCTTGCCAAAAAAATAGTAGATAGCCAACAGTAACAAAACAACTAAAGAGTGTTCAAATCCATTGGGCCCGTCATAACTGAAAAAATAATCTTTTTTGAAATATCGCTGTGCTCCGGTCAATAGCACACTCTACAATATTGTATCTTATGTTACGCTATAACAACACATTAATATGAAAAGGTTGGATAAACCAACCAAACACGGGCGTAATAATTTGCTGAACTTCCAGAAAACAAGTAATATTCCGCTCAAAAATGTATGTGCAAGCACATTAGCTGAATATTTGAAGAGTAAAACGATGTTTTCTTGGTTACATGTTTTCGGAGCCAAACAGCAAACCTTTTTTAGTAATCAAAAATTTTACATTCACCTAAAAACCAACAAAAACGAAAAAAGGTTGAGGGTGAAGTAACTTAGGGAGGATGAAACCGATATGAGAGTTATTACTTCATGGAGTGGCGGCAAAGACAGCTGCTACGCATACTATTTAGCGAGCCAGCAAGGCCATCAGGTAATGAACCTTTTAACCATGATGATGAATAAAACCAAATCAAACTTCCATATGATACCTTCCGGTATACTTGATGCACAAGCAGACGCTATAGGAATCCCCCTGATTAGACAGCAGGCTACACCCCAAACCTACGAGAGCGACTTCAAAGAGGCATTGTTAAAGCTGAAAGCTAGAGGAGCCGAAGGATTAGTCACTGGAGACATCTACGAAGTGGCAGGACACGAGGAAGGTTGGCTAGCTCGAGTCTGCAAAGAAGTCGGTTTAATACCAGTAAAACCTCTATGGATGGGTGACACAAAACAAATTTACCTTGACTACCTAAAAACTGGTTTCAAAGCAACGGTAGTGCGAACTAACTTGGAAAAGTTGGGCATGGAGTGGCTTGGAAGAGTGCTGGACAGGAAATTCTATGATGATATCATTAAGCTGGGCAATGTCGATGCTTGTGGGGAAGGTGGCGAATACCACACGGTAATAACGGATGGGCCGACAATGAAGAAAAAGATTGAAATTCTAGAAACGCAAAAGCACAAGCTAGAAGGTGGCTTCGGATATTTAGAAATCGAAAAATTCGAAGTGACGCCTAAGGCAAGGTAAAACAAAGTAATGGATGTAATAATTGCACATAACGAGTTAAAAGCCAAAGATTTCTTGAAAGAAATTGAGGGCAAGAAACCCCTTTTCATCTGCACTATAGCCACTACGGAAACCGGCAAAATTCCAGGATTATCCGCGGCTGGCGCAAACCCAGACTTCACAGATTTCACTCCTCCGGCAGATGCAGAACTCTTGCTATTGGGTAAATGCAAATCTATTCAAGGAGTTCCTATTACTCCAGACGGCATTCCGACACCTGGCTTGATTACGATGTCCGCTCTGCATCTTGCTGATATTCCATTGCTGGTTGTGAACGGCGGCGTGAAGGTTAAACCCCAGATTCCCTATGTTGATGTAGGTGGTAATTCAGGACGCGATATTCGCACAGGTAATTCTGTTGATAACGTGGAAGAAGTAATTGAACGCGCAAAAGTTTTAGGTGAACAACTGGCGAAAGCGTCGGATTATCTTGTTATAGGCGAGAGTATTCCAGGAGGCACCACAACAGCGCTTGGCGTTTTGTCGGCGTTAGGCGTTAATGCGGAAGGTAAAGTCAGTAGTACTCTACCAGAAAATCCTCACAGCCTGAAGAGTGCGGTTGTTCGAGCTGGCCTGAGGGCGGCCGGCGAAAAATTTGGAAGTCTTTCGAATAACCCAATTAAAGCTGTCTCCTGTGTAGGTGATCCAATGATGCCAGCGTTGGCTGGATTAGTTATTGGAGGAGCTAGGCAGGCGCCTGTTTTGATGGCTGGCGGAACCCAAATGACCGCGGTTTTAGCATTGATTAACACTTTGGAACGCAAGGCTCTATGCAATGTGGCTTTAGGCACGACACGGTGGGTGGTCAAAGACAAGTCATCAGATATTTGTGGGATAGTCAAGCAGTTCTGCGAAGTACCCGTTTTAGCGGCTGACTTAGATTTTGGTCCTTCCAGATATCCAGGTTTACGTATTTATGAGACTGGTCTTGTGAAGGAGGGCGTCGGTGCAGGTGGCGCTTCTATTGCAGCGATGGCTAAGCTGGGCGGTGCAGTAACAAAAGACTTATTGCTCAAGGAGATAGAGCGTAATTATGCTCTATTGATGGGTTTGAAGTAAGCATGGTTATTAAGCAGCTAAAAAACCTCTTGTCTTTCCTAACAATCTTTCCCATTGCTATGGACAAAGACCTGCTCACTGACTGTGCCAACAACATGTGGATTTTTCCCTTAATTGGCGCATTTATCGGTTTATTGGCTGGCGTGTTCGGTTGGTGGCTTTCCAGTTTTTGCCCGGCATAGTTGTAGGCGCCATTGTGTTGGCTTTGCTGTTGTTGATTACTGGGCTTCACCACACCGACGGATTACTGGATTTTGGTGACGGCATCATGGCACACGGTACACCTGAACACAAAATTGAAGTCATGCACGATCAATTAACAGGCGCAGGCGGCTTAGTCTTAGGCATGATGACCCTGTTCATTTCAGCTTTAGCTATTGGCCAACTTCATAGCAGCATAATAATTCAAAGCATAATTGTTGTTGAAGCTTCAGCTAAACTCTCGATGGTGGTGGCCGCTCGGGCTGGCAAATCAGTTCATGAAGGCATGAACTCCCCGTTCCTCGAAGCTATGCGCAGTGGCAAAGGAGATTTTCGGTTAATCGTTTCAGTTCTGATTTCTTTTGCTTTAGCTTTGCCTCTGCTGCATTTGGCAGGTGCCTTCGTAGTTCTAGCCAGTATAGTTATGGGTTTAGTCATGGTTGCAATTGCGCACAGACACTTCAACGGAGTGACAGGTGACGTTTTTGGCGCGACTAACGAGTTAACACGGATGATTTGCGTTATTGTGTTGTTGGCGGTGGTTGCATGGGTATAACAGCGCTTGTGATGGCTGGAGGAAAAGGAACCCGTATGCAATTAGCAGAAGAGAAGCCGTTGATTAATGTATGCGGCAAACCAGCAATCGAATACGTTATCGCCGCCCTAAAAAGAGCTAAAAAAATTGACTCAATCTTTGTCGCCACAACCAGCTGCACGCCTAAAACTGCTAAGCTTATGACACAATTCCCAGTCAAATTAATTCAAACGCCTGGAAATAATTACGTTTCTGACATGGGATACGCCGCACAAAACCTCAGACTGGGGGTTTTTCTAGCCATAGCCGCTGATTTGCCGCTGGTCACGTCCAAAGCTTTGGACACAATCGTTGAACGCTACGAGCACTGCGGCAAACCTGCTCTAACTGTAGCCGTTCCGTTGGTAACCAAAACTAAGCTTGGTATGAGCGTTGAGTACAAGTTCAAAATGGATGACCGTGATGTGGTTCCAACAGGCATCAATGTAATTGACGGGCACAAACGCTACGGTGACGAATGGCTCGACCAAGATATTTTCCTGTTTGATTTGGAAGAGTTAGCTGTAAACGTTAACACAATAGAAGAATTGCAGCTAGCAGAACGTTTACTAGTTAAGAAACAAAATTAAACCGCAGAACCAAATTCTTTCTGCCTAATCTGTAAAACCTCGATCAGAGTTGCCTGCATTTTTCTTGCATCCACGTCATTGATTGGTGATTCGCATATAATTGTTGGATGCATTTGGAAATCAGTAATTACCTCAGCGAGTTTGCGGAAATCTGGTCCATACCTTTTTTCGTCAAGAGGGTGATGTTGCTTTTCTCCTTGGCTGTTGAACTCGATTGCAGAAAAATGGCAATGCATGTTTCTGAGGGTTTCTGTCCCGAGTCTCTCCTCAACTTTTTCAGCCACTGCCCGAAAATCCTCAACAGTTCTTAAAGGCGCCCAGACTTCTCGCATGCAAATGTCCCCAGTCCAGCACGAGCTGTGTGCCCTCAACTTCTTGACAGATAGTGAGGATTTCGTCTAAGCTGCCTACTTGGAATTTTCTGCCCATCGTTTCAGGTCCGAGCTTCACCTTCAAGCCAAGACTATTCATTTCGGCATTAACTTCCTTTAAGGCGTCAAGGCAGGTTTTAAAAGCAAACTCCTTTTCGAACCTACCGTAAAAGCCCATGTGAAAAACCAGCACGTAAGCTCCCATCCAGTCGGCTGCCGTCACGGCTGCAATTAACCGGCGTTTGCTCGCTTCTACAACCTCCTTTTTTCCTGACAAGTTAATGTAGTATGAACCATGCATGCTGAGCTTTACGTCGTTTTTCCTAGCTTCCTCGCCGAGTTTTACTGCATGTTCCTGTTTTATTTGCGGTTTTTGACCCCACTGAACCGCTCCGTACTCAAAGGCGTCAAGCCCTTCCTCACGCAAAAGCCTTGGGACGTCAAGCGTTGTTGCTCCCATAAGCCTGAACATGGGTGGAACTCCTGCTGGACCAAAACGAGTATGCTCTGCCATTTTATTCACTCATACAATTAGGCTAGATTTATTCAATATTCTTTCTCGTTTAAAAAGCGTAAGGATCTTATTTAGAACATTTCTAACAAAAAAATTAATGCGCCGCTGATGACAGCGGCAACCCAAACAATTAGGGTAGGCATCATGTACTTTTTGGCCGTGGCGCATCTCATTACAAACGAATAAAATGTAAGCCAAATAGCAATAAACGCAAATCCGGACAAAAATGCTGCCGAGCCTAAAATTTACATGAAGCCACGTGTTAAATGAGAATGCTATTGAAAGATCAAATATAGGATCAAAATTGTAAATTAGGTATGGAATCATAAGCACAAAAATTAGGACAGCCGGCAAAGCAAGCGAAACCGCTGTTGAGGTGCCATGCCTTTGAAGGTTCTTTTTGGCATTTAAGCCTCTTATAAGCGGCAATCCGAGGACCAGCAAAAAACACTGCAACGATCGATAAGGCGAGAGTAATGCTTTCCATTGGTTCCATGAACAAACTTATTGCGCCTAAAAGCAAAGGCAAATGCCACAGTCTAAATGTTTTCTCATCACATCTTTATCGATAAGCGCATCGGACAGCGGCTGCAGAAACCGTAATTTACAGTAGCTGAACTATGGTTGGAACATGCACAAAAACATAGACATAAACAGCTGTTGCTAAAATGCCGACAATTATTGCTAATAAAGCGTAGTCTCCGCGGTGAAGTTTCAATGCATAAAGATTAGTACGTTTCTTCGTGGCTCCCCATGCTCGGGACTCCATTGCTTCTGCCAACTCTAAGCTTCGGCGAATAGCACTCACAATCAAAGGAATCAGCACAGGCACGTAATTCCTAATTCTCTTGAATATGCCCCCTTTTTCAAGCTCTAATCCTCGTGCTTTTTGTGCATCCATTATTGTCTGGGCTTCTTCCGCCAGTACAGGGACAAATCGCACGGCGGTGGTGAAGGCGAAGGCGAATTCGTATGGCACACGTGATTCTTCAAGTGCGAGGCCTAAATGGTCGGGTGAAGTGGTCAGGAAGAAAACGCTGAAAGATTCAACTAGCACCACAAAACGTAGCGTCAGAGCAACGGCGCTCTCTATACTAGCTGCTGTCAAAGTGTATCCTAAAGTGAAGTAGGTTGTTGCAACGTTAACCACAAAAATGAATGCTGCTAGAAAAGCTGCCCCTCGCAAGGATCGCAGCCACTGCCTTTGAACACGGGCCAACAAAACAAACGGAATCTGCATGCCGAACAGGATAAGCAAGGGAATAATTTGGATGAAGGTGATGGCGACTACGAATATGGCGATGACATAAGCGAATTTTATTCTAGGGTCTAGATTATGGATTGGAGAGTATACTTTCCTGAACTTTAAGCCGTCGAAAACACTCATATTCGCATTTTACTCTCCTTAGACTTTAGGATTATTTGTTTGGCTTCGTAGATATCGATGATGTTTTTTGGAAAGCCAAGCTCTGAGAGTTTGGTAAAAACTTGGGCTATCTGCGGCAACACAATAGAAGATAGCTCCAGAAGTGCAGGGTTAGTTAGAATATCTTTTCCGATACCGTCGGCTACAAGTTTGCCTTCCTTCATCAAAATAACTCTTGGATTACATTCAGCCACAAACTCAACATCGTGTGTGACAATTACAACGGTTTTCTGCTGCGTTTGCATCTGCAAAATGAATTGGCGCAACCTCTCTTTCTGTGCATGGTCTTGCCCGATTGTGGGTTCATCTAAAATCAAGGTTTTCGGATCCCAAGCTAAAACGGAAGCCAACGCCACACGTTTCCGCTCGCCTCCGCTTAGTAGGAAAGGTGAAGTTTTCCTGTATTGAGTCAACGATAAAAGGTTCAAAGCCCAAGTTATCCGCTTCTCTATGACCTCTGCTTCAAATCCGAAATTCTTGAGGGCAAAAGCAATTTCGTCTTCAACGGTTTCGCTGAATAGTTGGTGGTCTGGGTTCTGGAAAACAAAGCCGACGTTTCGAGCTAAGGCTGCAACACTAGTTTTAGTTGTTTCAACGCCGTCCACACGAACTGTGCCGGTTGTGGGCTTGAGTAAGCCGTTGAAGTGTTTGACGAATGTTGATTTTCCCGCGCCGTTTTGCCCCATGATGGCGATGAATTCGCCGTCTTTTATGATTAGAGAGACGCCTTTGAGAGCTTCCACTTTGTTGGGATAAGAATAATGAATGTCTCGGGCCTCAATCACCATTATTTGAGCGCCTCTAAGAGTTGGTCGGCTAACTCTGCTGACGACAATGGTGTCGTGTTCCCAAGGTTTAAGCCCTCTTTCTTTAGCATTTGGTACAGCAATGTTGCTTTGGGAATTCCTACACCGACTAAGCGGGTTTCTTCAGAGCTGAGGATTTCCCTTGGGGTTCCTTCAAATCGGACTTTTCCCTCGTCCATAACTATGAGGTGATTAGCATATTTTGCTGTCAAATCCAATCTGTGCTCTACAAGAATAACAGTTATTCTTTGCTTTTTGTTTAAATCATAAATTACTTCAAAAATTTTCTCCGCGCTTAGAGGGTCAAGAAAAGATGTTGGTTCATCTAAAACGATGATTTCTGGCTCCATTGCCAAAACGGACGCTATAGCCACACGTTGCTGTTGTCCGCCTGAGATTTCGTGAGGGGAGCGTTCTCGTAAATCGTAAATATCTGTTTGGTTTAATGCCCAATCAACCTTCTTGCGCATTTCGTTTCGAGGAAAACCCATGTTCTCTAACCCAAAAGCCACGTCCTTCTCAACTGAAAGTGAAAAAAGCTGATTTTCGGGGTTCTGAAATACTAAACCAACATGTTTAGCCATTTCATATGTATGATGCTTAAGTGTATCTTCACCTGCAACAGTGATTTCACCTTTCAATTCACCCTGATAGAAATGGGGGACTAGTCCATTGAAGCATCGGCACAAGGTTGTTTTTCCACAGCCGCTTGGCCCCGTGATTAAAACAAACTCACCCTTCTCAACTTTGATTGAAATGTCTAAAATTGACGGTTTCGCCGCGCCAGGATAAGTGTAGGTAAGGTTTTTTGTTTCAATGATAGCCATGTTTCTTGTGCCTGTATCCTTAAGCGTAAGAGTTTGCTCATTTAAGCGTAGCTACGCATTTTTGGACAAATTTCGCTTCAATAATATTAGACATTGCTTTAATGTTGGCTCAATTTCTCCCATGCCGCTTACTCCTGCCGCCATAGCATGTCCTCCGCCGACTCCTCCCAGAAATTCGCCCAACGGTGACGCAACATCTTTTCCCAGGTTGACTCCTGTTTCCTCCGTAAATTGCCGTACGCAACGTAGGCTTATCTCAATTTTGCCGTTTTTCATCCCTGCCACCGCTGACACATGCGCTCCTAAATCAACAAGGGCTTTGGCCGCGGGAGCTTGATAGGCGCTGACGTGCGAGAGCGCGATTATCCAGTCCTTAATTCTTATGATTTTGGCTCGTTTGCAGGCTTTCAACTTGGCTAAACGCTCCGAAGCATCTATGGGTAAAGCAAACTGAGCTAAAGTTGCCTGAGCATCAATGCCCTGCTTAACCAACTTAGACACAATTTGCAAGGTAGCGGAACTTGCTAATGCGAAATGCCTTGTATCAAAAGCTATGCCAACAAACAACGCCTTAGCCTCGTTAAAATCAGGTTTTGCTTTAGCTTGCCGAAACAGTTTATACACTATTTCGCAGTTAGCTGCTGCCTTGTCATCTAGAATGCACAATTTGCAGTTTTTCTTTGTTTCAGGATTTGGAAAATGATGGTCTATGATTATTTTCGGCGCCGCAGATTTCTGTATGATGTCTTCCACTAGATCAAGCTGGCCAACTGTATTCATGTCAAGGAGAACTATGACGTCTGCGGATTCTATATTAGGCTTCAAGTTAACCGTGATTGGCATAAGCTCCAAAAGCACCTTAGACGGTTTATTAATGCCCTGCGGACACCCAATCTCAACCACGACATTTGGCAAAAACCGCTTCAGTAAACTCTGAAGCCCATAAGCAGAACAAATAGCGTCAGCATCAGCGCTACGATGACAAAGCAAAAGGACAAAACCTGCTTGGCTATCCTTTAAAACTGTTATTAGTTTTTGAAAATCAGTCATTTTGTTTTTCTCAAATAGCTTTCACTGGCCTTATGCGCTTCAATAGTGGCTTCTTGAACCAGAGTCTTAGCATTGATTCCTTTAGCTTCCGGCGTTAGAGCAAGCTCTATTTCCACTGTTACATTTACTGGTTTTGACCCTTCAGCTTCCACGCTGATGTTAAGTCTATCAACCATTTTGGAAGAAACTTTGGAGAGAACGTATTTTCGGGCCGCGCTCTCCGCAGTTGAACATAAAGTTTCAATTTGCTCAGTGGTTAGCTCTGGTATTCCCAGCTCTACCACAACAATGCACCTTTTTACGATGTTGGGGGCTGTGAAACTGGACTTAAGTCTTCTTGGAGTTTGGTTTGCGATTCTTTAATTTGACTTCGCATTCGCTCTTCTTGTCTTGCCAAAACAGTGGTTCTTGTGTCCAAAAGCTCTTTGCGCTCAACAAGTTCTTCAGTTACCTTAGGCTTTTCTGCTTTAACCAATAATGAGCCGATTGCCTTGTAAATCACAGCCTCATCAGCTGTTTTTTGCAGTTCAGCAATGGTTTGCTCAACCTCTGTTTTTTCCATGTCAACCTGCTGTTTCTGCTGCAAAATTGTCTGTAAAGTTTGCTGCAGTTGCTGCAGTCTAAGAAGCCTTTCTTGCACGTTAGGCGGTAACTTTGAAAGTTCATCACTCAAATTTTATCCTTCCGTGTCTCAGCAATAAGATAAGCTCTTAATTAAGCATTTCCAACAAACGCAATGCATAATTAAGCATGTTATGTGACTGTTTGGTTCCAATAGTAAACATTCTGGTAGCCACCACTAGCAACTGGATACGCTGGGTCTTCATATACTATGTCAAGGCTCACCCCATAACGAGCCAAGAGTGTACTAGTTGCTAACCCAATTTGCTGTGACCTGCCGTCGGTTAACCAGAAACCCCAAATAGTATCATTTGGAGACCGCATGCCCCACCCATAATTTTTCGGAAGCACCAACGCTGCTTCTGGCAAACTGTGGTCAACAAATTTCTTGTTGTTGATGTCGTTCCAAAATCTTTGAAGAGCAATGAACTGTTGATCCGTCATGACACCGTAATTGTTTCCCTGGACATAGGGGTAATTAAAAACTGCTATGTATTTTGCGCCTGCTTCATAAGAGGTTAACATTTGATTGTAAATTTCATCTCCACTATCAAGGTAAGGATCCTGGTTATATTTCCAAGTGATTATTGTACCCCACTCCTTGTTTTGAAGCCTTGCCGCACCTTTAACCAGAGCAATTTGTTCTGCCACACTACTGTTCCAGCCGAGCTCAGCAAACATAACATTGTAACCACCCAAATAATTCCACCAATATAGGCAGTAGTCAGAAGTGAAGATGGGGATTCCCGCAGCAGTTAGGTTTTGGATTCCTGGATCTCCCCTAATGACGTCTTCTGTGAAGAAATGGGCTTCCAAATCATAGTTCTGCGGTTTAGTGCCGTTTTGGGCTGCGTCAAGCATTCGCAAGTAAATTTGGTATTGATCCCTTGCTGCAGGATGGTCAATTCGGGTTAAATTCTGTCCAATTATGTTAAAAACTTGTGCCCAGTTTGCATCAAGCTGAACCCCTCCAACCTCATCGTTATAGTAAACGCCAAGAAACTTGTCACCCCATCTTTCTGTCCACCGTTGCTTAATGGTATCAAGCGATTGGGTCTTCCAAAACCAAGTTAGATTTGCGCCACTTCGGTCAGTAATGTCTTTAATGCCAAGGTTAATGATTATGCTTAAGCTCTTGGAAACGGCGTAATCCCCGATTTCCTCCACTGCGGTTTGGTTTGCGCTGATTGGGTTTCTGCCAGAATCTAAAATAAACAGGTTCGTGTAGCTTTGAACTCTGTCAATCATCAGCTTGGCTTCTTGGGTGGTGTTTCCGCAGAATGCAACCCCGATGTATGCGCCTGGGTCAGGTTTGGATGTGTTTAGATTGGAATACACAAAAAATGTTGCCCCAACAGAAACCGTCAGAATGAGTATCAGCAAGGTAGGAATCAGATACTTCCTTACTTGTCTGAGACTGCTCATAGGTTAAAACCTTTAACTAAAATGCAGACATCTCTCTTATCTCATTTACGTTAAATCAACCTATTAGCGCTTTAACCTGTAAACGATCAGATTTCTGTCATGAGAGATGGTGATAATTTTCCAGGATCTTTTGTTCTAATTGACAATTCTTTTATATCTATTACTAACCCAGGTATTGTACTAATTACGTTAAAGGACGCTTTTGAGTGGAAAAGGGGAACTTAGGTTCAAAAACCAGAATTATTCTTCCAGACGACATAATTCGCACCTTAGCAATTTTTCTCGTTGTCCTCCTCCATGCATCGAACGAAGTCCTGGAAGCATCTTTAGTGCCAAGTGCATATTGGTGGACGGCAGTTGTCTACAAAAGCATATCTCTATTCTGTGTTCCACTATTTGTTATTTTAAGCGGTGCTCTCCTGCTTCAACCAGCCAAATTAAGCGAGCCCATACGAGTCTTCCTTAAAAAACGGTTAAGCCGTCTAGGGTTAGCCTTTGTGTTTTGGAGCGCTATTTATTTGGCATGGGGATTCTTCATATCCCATACGCCTGTAACCCTCGATAATATTGGTAAAGGTATATTGTATGATTTGTTCAGCGGCGCCTATTACCATTTCTGGTTTATCTACCTTATAGTTGGCCTCTACTTGATTACGCCAATTCTAAGAGTAATAATTTCTTGCGGAAGTGAGAAAATTCTGCGGTATCTGATTTTGCTCTGGTTTGTAGGCGTTGCAGTTGTGCCTATTTTAGAATTAGCCAGCGGATTAGCGCTGAACAGTAATGTCTTTGTATTTGGAGGTTGGATAGGGTACTATGTTTTAGGCACATACCTGCAACGAATAAAGGTGCGCTCTTCCATCCTGTTCGGGTTATTAATTGCAGGATTTGCCACAACAATCTTTGGGGTTTGGCTAATGACTTACCCCTTAATTTCGATTGGGCAAAGTGACTTCTTTTTCGATTACCTCACTGCAAACGTAATCGTAGGCTCAGCCGCACTTTTTATGATTCTGATTAAGTTCCGTTCTGACTGGCCAGGATCCAACCACCCCGTTATCGGCAAAGTCGTCACTGCCATCAGCAAAAACACTTTGCCTATCTTCCTCTTTCACGTCATAATTCTGGAGTCATTTCAAAGGGGGTTCTTCTTCGGCTTCAAACTAAGCTATACAATATTAAATCCAATAATTGAAATTCCATTGATCGCTGTGTTAACGCTTTTCCTCACCCTTGGCTTGGTGCTATTGATGCGTAGAGTGCCCGTGCTCAAGAAACTTATAGGCTAAGCTTAAGATTTTATTGACTTGATATATTGTTTGTGCGATAATTTGATCGCCCTGAGCGTTAGGGTGCACTCCGTCTGAGAAATATTCCGGATAATTAGCCAGAGGCGTATAAACGTCAATTAGAGGTAAACCTAAGTCATTTGCAACTTGGTGTATACGGGGAATTATTTCTTGCGCGTAAGCGGTGCTGTTCAAACCAATTGTATTGTTAAAGATTGGCGGCGGGATAACCAGAAAAACCTGGGGTTGACTTATGAATCGTCTGGTTCCATTCATCATATGCTGAATCATGTACTCGTAATTAGAGGTGAAATTTCCAATTGCTTCGTTAAGGTTGATTCTTGCATCGTTTGTCCCAAGCATAATAATAACTGTAGTCGGCAGAAAAGCTCTGGCATTTCTGTATTCATCGCTAAAATAGTACGTTCTGTCTGAATAGAAATTTATGGCTGCCCCATTATCGCCGAAGTTTTCCACAACCGAGTTTTTGCCAAGTAATGTCTGTAGATCCGATGGATACATTGTCATATTGGTGATGCTGTCTCCAAGGCATGCAACACGCTTTAATTTTCCAGAATCGCTAATATTTGATTGTAGGCTTTGAGAAAAAACCGCGATTAAGCTCAAGGCTATGATTAGAATGGTTATAATCGCTGCAGAGATTGTTTTTCTTTTCGTGTTCATTGGGATCTTGCCATACGAGCCATTTGTTAACTTGGATGGGTTCGTGTAACTGAAAGGTTGAGGTATAGAGGTTTTTTTGCTTTGTGGTTTCTATAGATAAAATGAAGAGAATCCTTGTCCTTGGTGAATGAAGTCTTTTTAAGCAATCCCAGTATTACCAAACATAAAGGGGACACCGCAAGTGGAACGTGCCAAGGTCGTAAAAGAAGAGTTGCTTCAACAAGATATGCGTTTTTTAGCAGTTTATGTTGAAGCTAAAAACTCCATCATGATAATGTTGAGCGAAAAAGAGGATAAGCTCGGAACTTTAGCAATCGCCGTTCCTAAACCCAAAGACATGATTGGCTCAGTCACTTCATCGGTGCTTTTAGGAGACAAAAATGTCATTTCGGCAAGAATGTTTGCTGAGTATGTTGCTTCTAAAAAAGGCAAAATCGCCATGGTTTCAGTCTACCTGGAAAAAATCGGCGAAATCCAAGCGCAAGAATTCTTTATGCACTTAATTGAAAAGCTCATTAAAAGTGAAAGCCAAAAAGAGGCAACCACAACCTAACACAAGCTGAACTACTGATGATTCGCAAATTAGCAATCGCCGATTTCCCGGCAATTCTCAATGTGATAAACGACGCCGCTCAGGCTTACAAAGGAAGAATTCCAAAGGACCGCTGGAAAGAACCCTACATGCCTGCCACTGAACTTGAAGAAGAAATCGATAGCGGCGTGCAATTCTACGGTTACTTTGAAAAAAGTGCCTTGATAGCTGTAATGGGGATCCAACGCATAAGCAGCGTTACTTTAGTTAGGCATGCATATGTGTTGAAAAATTACCAGCGGAAAGGGCTGGGGGAAAAACTACTCAGACACTTGCTTAGCTTAGCACAAACATCAACTATTTATGTGGGAACTTGGGAGGCGGCGTCTTGGGCTATCAAATTTTACGAAAAATACGGGTTTAAACTGCTCTCAACCGAAGAGAAGAATAAACTATTAAGAAAATATTGGAGCATTCCCAAACGACAGGTTCAAACCTCAGTAGTACTTGAACAAAACAGACAACTCCAATTGAAACAAACCCTCTTCTTAAGAGTTAATCCAAAGAACCCAGAAATGGCAAAAATACAAACAGCTGCCCAAATCATCCGAAAAGGCGGGTTAGTGGCATTTCCAACAGAAACAGTTTACGGTTTAGGCGCAAATGCACTTAACTCAGATGCTGTAGCCGCTCTTTTTGAGGCAAAAAAAAGACCGCTAGATAACCCGCCAATCGTTCATGTAGCGAGCCCCAGTGAAGTACACCGGCTAGCGAGAGAAGTTCCGAAAAAAGCTGAGTTGCTTATGGAAAAGTTTTGGCCTGGACCCTTAACTTTAGTTTTTAAACGTTCAAGAATAGTTCCAAACGTCACGGTTGCAGGCTTAGATACGATTGCAATTCGCATGCCAAAACACAGAGTAGCTCTTGCATTAATCAAAGAAAGTGGTTGCCCAATTGCTGCTCCAAGCGCGAACCTCGCTGGGAAACCTAGCCCAACAATTGCACATCACGTTTGTGAAGATCTTGACGGAAGAATTGACGCTATCATAGACAGTGGACCTACAAACATAGGTGTTGAGTCAACCGTTGTAGACATAAGTGTTGACTCTCCGATGGTTCTTAGACCAGGCGGAACAACCCTTGAAGCTTTAGAGCAGGTTCTTGGTGAAGTGAAAGTTCACCCTTTTGTACAGGCTGAGCAGGAATTGCCCCTGGAAAAAATTAGTTCTCCTGGAATGAAACATAGACATTATGCGCCTAAGGCAGAAGTAATTCTTGTTGAAGGAGCAATTCCAGCCGTCATAAAGAAAATTCAAGAACTAACGGAATCATTCAAGTTAAAGGGCGTAAAAGTTGGAATCTTAGCTACAGACGAAACGCAAACCTCGTACAAAGCAATGGTAGTAAAATCTCTTGGCAGCCGTTTAAACCTGCCTTTAATCGCTCAAAATCTATTCCGTTTATTAAGAGAAGTTGACGAAGAAAACGTGGGCGTTATCCTAGCTGAAGGTGTTGGATCAGAAGAAATGGGGTTGGCAATTATGAACAGACTTCGCAAAGCCTCAGGTTATCACATAATCAAGGCAGAATAGAAGTTCAATGATGGATGAGCGAGAGAGAGAAAGTTTAGTGTGCTTTTCGGCTCTCAAGTGTCGATAAATGCAGTATCTTCAATAGTTGTGGCGTTGTTTGGTGGGAAAAATTTATATTTAAATATTCGATTGTTGAATTCCGTTATTACTCAAAAATAGGAAATTGGTGAAAATTATGTCTCAAGGTGGAGGAAACATTCCAGTTCTAGTATTAAAAGAAGGTACAAACAGAAATACAGGTCGCGAAGCGCTAAAAAACAATATTATGGCGGCAAAAATAGTTGCTGAATCAGTAAAAAGCACACTTGGTCCGTGCGGCATGGATAAAATGCTCGTTAACAGCATGGGCGATGTTTCTATTACCAATGACGGCGCAACCATAATGAAAGAGCTTGACATTCAACATCCAGCAGGAAAAATGCTCGTGGAAGTTGCAAAAGCTCAAGACAACGAGGTTGGCGACGGAACAACAACAGCAGTGATTTTAGCAGGCGAATTACTTTCAAAAGCAGAAAGCTTGGTTGACAAAAACGTTCATCCAACAGTCATAATTGAAGGCTTTAAGAAAGCTAGTGAGAAAGCTTTAGAACTCTTAGAAAAAATGGCCATACCCGTTTCAATCGATGATGAAAAAACCCTTAAGGATATTGCAATCACGTCATTATCTAGCAAAGGCATTAACGTTGCAGAAGATCACTTCGCAAAAATCATTGTTGAAGCAGTAAAACAGGTATCCGAAAAAATTGATGGCAAATACGTTGCAGACATTGACCTAATAAAAGTCATTAAAAAACATGGTAGAAGCTTGGACGAAACAGAACTTGTCAGAGGCATGGTTATCGACAAAGAAATTGCCAGCTCACAAATGCCCAAAATCATTGAAGGTGCTAAAATCGCTCTTCTAAATGCTAAGATGGAGATTGAAAAAACAGAGTTTGACGCTAAAATAAACATTGAAAGTCCAAATCAAATGCAGCTTTTCCTCGATGAAGAAGAACGCATGCTTAAAGAAATGGTTACCTCAGTTACAAAAGCAGGCGCAAACGTTGTCTTCTGCGAAAAAGGCATTGACGACATGGCATTACACTTTCTTGGCAAAGCTGGAGTCTTAGCTGTTAAGAGCGTAAGTAGCAGTGACATGGAAAAACTATCCAAAGCTACAGGTGCTAAAATAGTTGCAAGCGTAAAAGACATATCAGCTGATGTTCTTGGCAAAGCTAAACGTGTCGAAGAAGTAAAAATCGGCGACGACAAACTACTATACGTTCGAGAAGCCAAAAATCCTAAAGCCGTAACCATAGTTATCAGAGGCGCATCTAACCAAGTTATCGATGAAGCAGAACGCTCACTCCATGACGGTTTATCTGTTGTAAGAAACGTTATAGAAGACGGCAAAATCGTTGCAGGCGGCGGCGCACCAGAAGCAGAACTAGCTAAAAACCTACGAGCATACGCGGTCAAAGTCGGCGGGCGAGAACAACTTGCAGTAGAAGCTTTTGCAGACGCAGTTGAATCAATCCCACTAACATTAGCTGAAAATGCAGGCTTAGACCCCATAGACATCATGGTCGCACTCCGAGCACAACACGAGAAACCAGACAGCCAATACTTCGGCATAGAAGTCTCAACAGGCAAAATAAAAAACATGCGTGACCTACTAGTAATTGAACCTCTCCGCGTGAAGCAACAAGTAATAAAATCAGCCACAGAAGCAACAAACATGATATTGAAAATCGACGACTTAATCAGCGTTAAAGGCGGAGGAAAAATGCCCCCAATGCCTCCAGGAGGAATGGGAGGTATGGGCGGCATGGGCGGTATGGGCGGCGGAATGCCCTACTAAGCCAAACCTTTCTTCTTTTTTGTTATCTTCAAAACAAATTTTGCGTTGGATTTTGTTCAGCGTCGTTTTTAAGTAAGCTTATTATTCGAACACATAGACATTATTCGGTATCTTGGAGATCTGCTATGAAGCATGTCAAGGTTACAGCGTTCGATTGTCCAGACGCGTGGTTTAAAGTATTAAACAGCATTTGGAGTGAAGGCGACGCTTTCCAGGTTGGCTACGGCTCGGAAGAGACAGAGACAAAAAAACTCAACTTAACATTAGAAATCAATCATCCTGAAAACCGACCTCTCGTAAGCGACAAAGCACCCTGCGACATGAAGTATGTGCAGTGGTATGCGTTAACGTATCTTTGGTGTGGAGAAGGAAAGCAAGATGAAACTTACACTTATGGTAGCAGGCTTCGTGAACCCGTTGACCAAGTTGAAGAAGCCATCAAAAATTATGTGAAAGAGCAGCGAGATAGGCAAGTTACTATGGTTGTTAGGCTACCTGAAGATATCTACAAAACTAATCCAAAAACAAACGAAAGGCACGAACCGCCCTGCTTAAGCCTAATCGATACAGAAATTTTTGAGAACAAAATTCACCTAACATGTTACTTCCGTTCCTGGGATGCCTACGCAGGCTTACCAGCTAACATTGCAGGGTTGCAGATGTTTAATGAAGCTTTTGTATCCGAGATTAATGAGCGGAGCAATCTCGGCTTAGAAACTGGCAAATTAATTTTCCACTCAAAAAACTGCCACATTTATCAGCGACAATTCAAACTTGTCAAGGAACTATTGGGACCTAAGGAAACCTCCAAGAATCTGTCCTCTTCATTTAAGGTAATGAAGGAACTTGAAAAAGAGGAGTAAATCAGGAAAAGTTTTGAGGCGCTTGAGCGGCTATCTTTTTGTTGGGTAACCAAGGTTTGTCCAGGCAGTTGTGCCTCCGAGAACGTTGCTTACGCTTTTGAAGCCTGCCCTCTCAAGTAAGCTTGCGGCTATGCTGGAGCGGTTGCCCACTGAACACGTCACCGCTACGGGCTTGTCTTTTGGAATATTACCCGTTTTTTCGGGTAAGTCAGCGAAAAATATTTGCTTTGAGCCTTCTATGGTGCCTTCTTCTTTCCACTCGCTCGGTTCACGCACGTCCAAAAGCATAACTTCATCTTTTTCCAGCTTGCTTTTGAGCTCAAGAACTGAGATTGTGTTTACGTTGGTAATGGGGTTGC
Organism: Candidatus Bathyarchaeota archaeon; assembly: GCA_963811105.1. Lineage (GTDB taxonomy): Archaea > Thermoproteota > Bathyarchaeia > Bathyarchaeales > Bathycorpusculaceae > Bathycorpusculum. The sequence continues at coordinate 161,288 of CAWEPZ010000002.1, forward strand.
CTGCTTCTTGCCATTCGTTCATGCCGCCGCACAGGTAACCGCACATATTATCAAAACCTAATCTACGTAGCCGAGGAGTTACAATGTCGATGTCACTTGGTCGTTCAAGAACAAAAACGATGTATTGTTCGGGGTCTAGCAGCCAACCTGTGTAAACACTGGTTCCGCCAAGCCACATGCTCAGCGAATTAGGAATATGCGAACCTGCAAAAGCGTAAGGCATCCGAGTATCCATTACTATTACTTTTGACTCTTGCATTTCTTCCTCAAAAGCCTCCAGAGAAAGCGCAGATGGATAAGACAACTCACTAAGCAAAGTAGGCCCGTTCAGATTATAATCTTCCATCTTGCGGAAGTACCGCGGTACAACCAACTCTTCATTACAAGATTTTTGAACAAAGTCTTCTTTGTTTGGCTGTAAGTACGGGTTGGTTTTTTTCTCATAGCCAATAGTGGTTGGTTCCTGCCCGCTTATGTCGTGTCCGCAAACGCTTCCTGCACCATGTCCTGGGTAAACAAGAACGTGGTCACCAAGATTCAGCAACTTTTCGTGGAGGCTGCTGTAGAGTTTTTCTGCCTGCTCTGGTTGTGCTGTCTTGCCGTACAGGTCTGTTCTTCCCACAGAACCAGCGAAAAGCGTATCACCGCTAAAAACTATCAATGCCTCTTTACTGCCAGAAGAATAGACAACGTAGCATAGGGATTCATCTGTGTGCCCTGGCGTGTAGAGGGCTCTGATTTTAGTGCTGCCGAGGTTTAATGCGTCGCCGTCGGTTAAGTTGTGTTCTCCATATTTGAAAGCTAAGGCGTTGCTGTGGCCGATTTCGGCTTCGGTCATGTTTTGCAGTTCCAATGAGCCTACCACGTAGTCTTCGTTCCTATGTGTTTCCAAAATGTACTTAATACGTGCGCACTCTTTTTCCGCAAACTTAGTGTAGATTTCGCAATCTCGGCGAGGATCAATAACAATGGCTTCGCCTTGATCCGACAGATAATAGCTGTTGTGGGCTAAGCCTTCCGACTTGACTATTTCAATCTTCATTTTTTCAGCCAAATTACCTATACACTAATACAGAAAAGATTTAATGATTTATTCCTTTCCAAGATCAACATTTATAGCCTCTAAAGCTTAACTAGAACGATAGGGAAAAACATGGGTCACAACGCAACATGGAAAGTTCTTGAACAATTAATGCTAGACCTGAGAAAAAAAGGTGCAGCCATACCGCCAAATATTATTAACGACTTAAGAAGCGCAAAACTAATGATAAAGATTTCAGAATCAGGGAGCATCGAAGGTGAATCAGCGCCTAAAGTAGATGAATTCCTCGGAAACGTTGAATCAAAACTGCTGGCGGAAGCCCAAAAAACCTTCGGCGAAGAATACGTTGACCAATGGCTTAGACGTTTAGACGCAGCCAATGTTCAATGCGAGGTATGCGAGGAAAAATCGGAAGACAACAAATTCATAACTGCCGTCCCCAGAGACCAGAAATGGGTTAGAGTTGAACCCAACGGCAAGCTCACTTCCGAACGGCTAAAACTTATCGCCAATCAAAGCAAACTCTCGGTAAATCCGCAGAAGGACGGTCGGCTAGTGGTTTTTGGTCAACAGGAAGACATCAAAGAATTCCTCAAAAAAATGACTGCAGAAACGGCCAAAAAATAGATTTCGATAGTTTGCCCAACTGGTGAGATAGGCTGAAACTTGTTTTGAGGCATTATCTTACTACTTTTACTCAAGCAATAACTAAAAATCATTGTAAAAGAGTTAAATTATACTAATGTTTTTTATTGAAGCTATAATATTTATAAATAGTGAATAATTATGAAGTTTGCTGAAATCGCTATTTTGCTGAGGGAAATTGTTGACAGGTGTCCAGGTTTAGATGGAAGCACCATCACATTGATACCGCAGAAAGCCATGTATCCATTGTTCAAAGGATACCACATTAACATTAAGGCAAATATTTCTAAGGAAAGTATGGGTAACTTAAGAAAGATAGTTGAAGGACACGACCTTGTTATGCAAATAAAGACTGATTCAATAACAGTCTACGAAACCAGATCCTGATCACTTTTTTGACTAGTTACTTGTTTTCACCGGTTTTGATTTCGATATGTTTTTTACAATAAATCGCTAGTGTGCTGTGTGGGACCGTTTTGGTGAAACTGAAAGGATTTCAAAAATTAACATTAATAGATCAAGCGTTGCAGAGCTGGCTAGCAGCATTGCAAATTGGGGCGCCTAAAGCGGAGACAGTGCCTTTGCAAGTTGCATTAGCGCGTGTTTTAGCTGAAGATTTATTTGCGCAAGATGATTTGCCAAGGTTTGATAAGTCAGCAGTTGATGGATATGCATTAAAATCCGCTGATTCTGTTGGTGCTTCACAATTCAAACCAGCAACTTTTCAATTGACGGAAAACCGAGCAATAAGCGACAACCAGGCTAAGCAAGTCTGGACTGGAAACCCCATCCCGATGGGTGCAGATGCAGTAGTTATGCTTGAAAACACTGAGAAGCATGAGCGGAAACTGGAAGTTTGGAGTCAACTTGCGCCGGGCGACAACATTTCCAAAAAAGGTGAAGACATCAAAAAAGGCGATATCATTGCTAAGGCTGGCATTCGCTTGAGCCCTTACCACATTGGATTAGCCGCCGCATCAGGCTATAGCCAACTATCAGTTACCCAAAAACCGAATATTGGCATTTTAGCCACGGGAAACGAACTTACAGAAATAGGCACTTCACTGTCTGGAAACCTAATTTATGACTCCAACAAAATCATGATTTCGGCTATGTGCAGAGAACTTGGCGCAGAAACAACCGATTTTGGCATAGCCAAAGATGATGTGGATGAAATCGCAGAGAAAATCCAAAGAGCCCTGAAAAACAATGACGCAGTAATTACTACTGGCGGGACAAGCGTCGGTGGATTAGACTTAGTGCCTGATGCAGTTAACAAGATTGGAAAACCAGGAGTGATAATTCATGGAGTTGCATTGCGACCAGCGATGCCCACTGCACTTGCGGTTCTGGAAGGAAAAAAGGTTTTGATTTTGTCAGGTAACCCGGTTGCGTCAATTATTGGTTTTGAAGTTTTCGGTAGACCAATGGTTTGTAGCCTGCTTGGAATGAGTAAAACAGAGCCTAGACCAATGTTGAAGGCTGTATTGTCAAGAAGGGTTGTTAGTGCATTGGGCAGGAAAACCTACGTGCGTGTTTATGTCATTTTGAAGAACGGTGAGTTTTATGCTGAGCCAGTTAGTGCGAAAGGTTCAGGAGCTATATCTACGATGACGCAGAGCAACGGTTTTCTGATTGTTGATGAAAACCGAGAGGGTGTAAGCGAAGGCGAAACCGTCTTGGTTCACATGTTTGGTAATTTGAAGGTTGAGGACTAAGATGTTTAGGAAGCTCATGACGTTTGAAGAAGCACAAAAAACTATTGAAAAGCAGTTTAAACCTGCATTTGTTGGCGAAGAAGAAGCTGTACTGCTTGAAGCTTACAATCGAGTTCTAAACGAAGACGTAATTTCATCAATTGACATTCCACCGTTTAACCGTTCAACCGTTGACGGATACGCTGTGAAAGCGGAGGAGACTTTTGGTGCAGAAGAAAATCAACCTGTCACTTTGAAGGTTTCTGGCGCCGTTAATGTTGGTGAAAAGCCAAAAGTTGTCTTAGAGAAGGGTGAAACAGTTGAAATTGTTACTGGTGCACCCATGCCTGAAGGAGCAAATGCTGTAGTTATGGTTGAGGATACCGAAAGAGAAGATGATATCTTGCGTGTCTTCAATGCCGTAACCGTGAATGAAAATGTTATGCAGAAAGGATCAGATATAAGGAAAGGCGTAACTGTCCTAAAAAAAGGGCAGGTTTTGGGATCTTCAGAGATTGGTGTTTTGGCAGCTTTAGGTTTGACGACTTCTAAAGTACTAAAAATCCCCATTGTTGCTGTTTTGTCTACCGGCGGGGAAATAACTGAACCAGGTAAACCCCTGCCTGAAGGAAAAATCTATGATATTAACGCTTACAGCATAAGCACAGCAGTCATAGAAAGCGGTGGAAAACCTGTCTATTTCGGAGTTGTTCCAGACGACAAAGAAGCCTTATCCAAAGTTTTGCAAACTGCTGTAGCCTCAGCAGATATGGTGATCACCTCAGGCGGAGTCTCCGTTGGTCCACGGGATTATACCCCTCAGATTGTGGATTCGCTGGGAAAGCCCGGAATTGTTGTATACGGTATCGCTGTTAAGCCTGGGAAACCGACGACTGTCGGGTTTGTTGGAGATAAACCTGTGTTTTCTCTGCCGGGTCATCCCACGTCTGCGCTGTTGATTTTTTACTTGCTTGCTAGGCCCTTGCTTCAGCGGTTAGCTGGCAGACCTGTGATTGGCATGAAGATAGTTAGGGCATTTGCTGGTGCTCGGCTTTTTAGTGCTAAAGGCAGGCGAACGTTTGTTATGGTTAAGTTAGAATTTGAAAAAGATTCCAGGTTGATTGCTCAACCCGTTGAAACAGGCGCTTCTGGAGCAATTACCACTTTGGTTAAAGCTGATGGGTTTGTTGAAATTCCAGAAAATGAACAATTCGTTGATGAAGATCAAGAGGTTGCTGTTTTGCTTTTCCGAAGCGTCCAACGTTTAGCTTAAGGTCTCAGTTGGTTTTCTTTTCAATAGATTATAGTATGCGAATACCCAAGTGAGGGCGGTGTACGCAATCATTTCTATGACTATTGGTATGTTGCTGAATCCTATTGCGATCAATGTGTAAATTGAAAATGTTGATGCTCCAACAAACAGTATGAACAATAGCCATGGTGCCCATTTTCTTTTTGTTAAGACACCGTAAGCTGTGATTAAACTGAGGATTCCTATGAAACCTACTTGAGGCGGGAAACCAGTTAAGAACAGAAATACCAGTAGGATTATTCCGCTGACGGCATAGAAGCCTGTGGATGTGAGTTCTATTCGGTTGTAACTTTTCAGTTTAGATGCTATGGACATTTATGCTCGCCTTTACCCTATGCAGTAGGGGTTTAACTAATAAGTTTTTGGAGTTTGGCTCCAGTAATCTAAATCTATTAAGGAGGGTTATCTAATGACTTCCACAATGGTGGATTTAGGGCTTAATGCAATAACGATTTCAACCTTTGAAGATGTGGAAGCCAAGAAACTTGATCTAAACAAAACCGTTGATGAATTAGCTAAAGCTTATGAGAAAAAAGACTTAGAAAGAATTTTAAAAGAAAATGGAAACGGTGAGTAATCTCACCTTGTTTATCATTTTTGTGACTTCAATGACTTTATATGTGCAAGAGAATACAAAACAAGTCCTCCAGTCTTTTATCTAAATACGACTTCGATCTTTTTCGGTCAATCATTGCATTCTAAAGCGACTAAAGCAAAAAACCTGTTATCTAAACATTATTGGATGAACACTCCATTAATGCAAAGTTCTTAACCATATATTTTCCCAAACCTTAACCGATCAACTACACGGACATCCAACCCCACCCATGCAACAATCCGAACACCCATAACTAACCCCAATACACCAAATCAAACCCAACACAGACCCCATTACCCCCGATGGATCAGAATCCGCGAGAAGTAACCCGAAAACAATACCCATTTTATGTAGCTATAGGTGAATGTTTGGTTTTCTAAGGAGATTGGGATTAAAGCTTGCAACTACTGGCTCCTTCAGCATATTCATGACTTGCTGTCTATCCGAGTGTACGTTCTCTATCTCCCCATAATGATTAAACGGAGTACCTAACCGTCTAAGGGGGGACACCCACAGTTTTCCCCTTTTTGAAAAACAATGAGACTTTTTCTCTCGCCTTCTCAAATTCCAAAAATCTTCCGCAAATAGCAAATAGTAGGAAACAAGTATAGCATATGGTTAGCTGATAATAGATTGGGGGTAAGCTTAGCCAAGAAGGGAAAATGAAACAATGAGAATTATTCCTACAATTCTACTTCTGGTCTTACTGTTAATATCAAGTATGGGATTAGTACAATGTTGGAGTAATGGTGGTTACTCTACTGATGACCCGTCAAACCCAAAGTATGGGACACATGATTGGATTGCTCAACATGCCTTAGATTGGCTGCCAAACCAAGAGAAACAGTACATAACAGATAATCTTGCAGCTTACCTTTATGGAACGGAGCTCCCAGACAACAACGATGCTTTAGCTCCAGGACACATAGGCGATACTTCAAAACACCATATATATTTTTATTCAAACGGGACATTGCAGGATGACAGCGCTGCAGTTAGGGCATCAACTGAATACCAAACAGCACTAAACTTACTCAACTCAGGAAACTATTCAGGCGCTGCGGAAACTGCTGGAACAATGAGCCACTACATCGCTGATGTGGCAGTGTGGGCTCACGTTATGGGTGCAACCACGGACTGGGGTGCTGAACCAGATAACGTTCATTCGAACTATGAGTCTTATGTTAACACGAGAACATCAAGCTACATAGATACCTACAACAGCTATTTAGTCTATGATGGCAGCCTTGTTAACTTGTCTGCATATAATGCAGCGATAAACCTTGCCAACGATAGCACCTTTGACCATGGTGGAATCTACACTTGCGTTTGGATGAACAATAGCTATAGCACATCTAACCCTACTTACTGGAACCGTGCTGGAGAATCACTTAACCTTGCAGTAAATGCCCTTGCAGACGTCCTTCACACTCTCTACATTAACTCTATCGCTCAACCAACGCCCTCTCCAACGCCTTCACCTACGCCTACAGCATCACCAACAACAACTCCGAGCCCTCCTCCTCCTACCCCAACAGCAACAGACCATATAGTAATCAATGAAATGGAACAAAACCCTCCTGGAACCGATGCTGGAAACGAATATATTGAACTTTATAACCCCACCGCAAACAGCGTAGATATAAGCGGTTGGACTGTATCCACTACAGCTGGAGACATTGTTACCCTGACAATTTCGTCAGGAACAATAATTCAATCTAATGGATATTATTTGGTGGTGTCTGGTTCACAATGGTTAGATAACCAAGGTGAATCTGCCATTTTAAGAGGTTTTAGTGGGACTGAAGTAGACCGAACTCCTTCTTTTAGTGATACGTATGATGACAGCAGGAGTTGGCAGAGATATCCAAATGGTCAAGATACAGATTTAGCAGCCGATTGGGCGTTCTTGTCATCTACAAAAGGAGCTTCTAACGGCGGGATACCAATTCCAACACCTTCGCCTACTCCGACAGCGACTCCAACTCATACACCTACTCCAACTCCAAGTCCTACGCAAACGCCAACCCCAAGTCCTACTCCTTCACCTTCTCCGACTCCAACTCCTTCACCTTCTCCGACTCCAACTCCTTCACCTTCTCCGACTCCAACCCCTTCACCTACACCAACAGCGACTCCAACACCTACCCCAACGCCAACACCCACAGCAACTCTTGCACCTACCAATGCACCTACACAAGCACCAATAGCAACGGCTTCACCAACTCCACACGCAATCTCAACACCAACACAAGCTCCGACAGCTACGCCTTCTTCTTCCTCGAACCCAACTCCTACGCCCACAGTTCCAGAGATTCCAACTTTAATTCTGTCACTTTTTGCAGTAGCAATTCTTCTATCCGTTGTATTTATCAAAAAGAAAACTACAAAAAAAGCACCCATCCTTCTGTTTTTTTAACTTTTTCAAGCCTTTTCTTTTTTTAATAGTGATCAACGTTATAATTGGAATGCTTGAATATGAAATGATATTATGTCAATCGCATTTGGACAGCACTATTATAGCGGTTATTGTTTCAGCGATTATTTCCGTGGCAGTACTATTAGTTTCAAACTATTTTATCCAACCCAGAGGGTTTAGATATAACTTGATGGTTGAAAATTTAGAGAAAAGGCTCGAAGTATATGGAACATTAATTACCATTATTGATTCTATGCAAGCAAAAAGACAACGTTTTCCAGCAGATAAAATTCCTGAAGAAGCGAAAAAATTTGCTTACGAAATGGAAAGTCCATTTGATTATAATCGACTCTTGGCGATCTTAGAAAAGAAGAATTATCTTTTTTCAAAAGAAATATCACGCTTATGGTTTAAAGTGTTAAAGGAAGATGGTAATTTTCTTATTTTTTCATCCTTGAAGAAACCTGACAATCTAATATCTGTTGACTTCAAAGAAATGCAAGAGAAAGCTAAAATGGAATATTCAGAATTAAAAGCACAATATGAAAAGCTAACTTGTGTTAAATTGCCTAACTAATGGTTAAAAATAATAACCCCCCTAAACTAAGCCCAATAACGCAGAATCAACAATATTGACGTTTATTACCTAAAATAGTGAGAGTGTTATGCCAGAATTGCCTTCCAAACTGTAAAACTTGCGGAATTAGTGAATAGGGCTTAAAATAGGCTTATTTTTACAACTTCCTGTGGCTTAAACCTTCGATTTTTAGCGGGGCGGTTTGAATCCGTGCCTAAAAAGCCGATGCCACACAGCGCACATAGTCTATAATATATGCAAGTGGAATCCGCATGTTTCTTTGCTTCTTTCGCAATTCGAGAAGAAATCCATGAAAAAAAGCGTGACAGTGTCTTGTCATGGTGTCAAATACTTACATTGAAAACCACTCGAAAAAGTTTTTGAAGATCACGAATTTTGAATCTTGGATTCATCTTGTTTGCAATGTTTCCTTCAGCATTTTGCGCGCTTGAATCTTAATTCCGCCACTTGGTTTAATTGGGGTATTATCATATTGTGTCCAAAACAATATTTTTGATTAGCTTTGGATTGGGATGGTTGAATCCTTTTTGAATACGCCTAAGTGACTATTGTTAATATTTTATAAGCTAATAGAGACAATAACAATGTTTTGAATGCGAGGATGTGCTGTTTTTGGCAAACGAGGATCATCTTGCGATTCTGAAAAAGGGAGTTGCGGTTTGGAACCAGTGGAGACAAGAAAATCCTTCCATTAAACCAGACCTTAGCTATGCAAGACTTATTCAAGCAGATCTTATTGGAGCAGATCTTAGCAATTCAGATCTTGCCTATGCGATCCTTACGGAAGCAAACCTTGTCGATGCAGACCTGAGAGAAGCCCAGCTTTTCGGAGCACACCTCAGCAAAGCAAACCTTACCAGAGCAAACCTCACTAAATCAAACATTGGCGACGCAGACCTTAGGAAGGCAAATCTCACTCAAGCACACCTTGAGGAAGCAGACTTTGGATATGCAAACCTTAGTGAAGCAAACCTCAGCGGAGCATACCTTTATGGGGCATACCTTGGTGGAGTAGACGAAGGATTAACAAACCTAAGAAAGATAAACCTTAGCAAAGCCTCGCTTGACGGAGCAGACCTTAGCGGGTCAGATCTTACGTATGCAAACTTTACTGAAGCAAAGGTTAGAGACGCACGTCTTTTTGGAGTAAACCTTAGGAAAGCAAACCTTACCAAAGCAGACCTTAGCGGGTCAGATCTTACTGATGCTTGCCTTGTAGAGGCGGACCTTACAAAAGCTAACCTTACCGAAGTAAACCTTAACGGAGCAAACCTTAACAGAGCAAACCTTAACAGAGCAAATCTAACCAAAGCAGACCTTAGCAAAGCATACCTTAGATATGCAAACCTCAGTAAAGCCAATCTAATTGGGACAGTAATAGTTGGAGCAAAATTGAACGGGGCAAAACTAACTGGTTGCAAAGTTTTTGGCATTTCTGCATGGGGGCTAAGAGGTTTGGAAGAGGCAGAGCAATCAAATCTTGTCATCACCCCTGTCGGCGAGCCTAAAATTACTGTTGATAATCTTGAAGTGGCTCAGTTTATCTACATAATGCTTCATAGCGAAAAAATTCGTTCAGTACTTGATACAATAACATCCAAAGTTGTTCTTATACTTGGTCGCTTCACTCCAGAACGAAAAGCGATATTAGAAGCAATTAGAATCGAGCTTCGCAAGAGAAACTATTTGCCTATATTGTTTGATTTTGAGAAACCTAAAAGCAGGGACTTAACTGAAACAGTCTCAACTTTAGCTCATATGGCTCGGTTTGTTATTGCTGATATTACAGATGCGGCAAGCGTACGTGAGGAATTGGGAAGAATTGTTCCTGATCTTCCATCGGTTCCAGTTCAGCCGATTCTTCGGTTTTCTGACAAAAAATACGCTATGTTTGAACACTATGAGCGATACCCTTGGGTTCTTAAAATACATCGATACAATGACTTGGCTGATCTGCTTAATTCTCTTGTAGAAAAAGTCATTGCTCCTGCCGAAGAAAAAGCAAAGGAACTGCAAAAACGATGAAAAAGTGATTGCAATACAATGATGTTGTTTGTATCCTCAAAAAAATCAATGAAGAAAATGTTAGATCTCGAAAGAAAAGTGATTGTTTGAGCCTTAGAACTTTTGCGCGTAGATTCTCTTCTGTAGAGGTGTGTCTGCTTAGAATTGAATTTAAGAATGTGCCGCCGAAAAAACAAGAGAATCTGCTTTTCAGTTGCGACTATGCTTTTGTTCTGAACGTTTTAATCGATCTTCAAGTTTTCTTTCCCGTTATTTCTTCTCAAGCCCAGCTAATGGAGCCATAGCAAGAACAGTAAGACCCCGCTCAATTTTCTTGAATACGTCCATTTGCATTGCGCCTCTGTCAAATCTTACGATTTCAAATTCATAAAGCAAGTTTCCAAAATTGAAATATATATCAAGAATCGGAATATCCCGTTAGAGTCCTCAATCGATGAAGACGAAATAGCAAAATCTACCGATGAGCATCCTCAAGCGCGCCTAAACAACTTTAGAAAACAAAAATTACTCTTCTAGAGACTTTCCCATTAGCTTTTTTCTGCTAGCGAAAATCAAAACCCTACGTCTCTAAGAAATTGCTATCTTGACTATTAATTCAATGTGCTAAGACATAAACTCTCACTACTTATAATTCGTTGAGGATACGAAAAATAAATCCCTGCATCAATCACTACATTTTGTCTACCCATTATAACCCAAGACGTTTAGCATAAGTTGAAGCACTTAAGCAAAGTACGAATGACAAATAGGAAAGAAAGTGGAAATTAGATAATATTACGAAGATGCGCAAATTGGAAACGTTGCACCTGACATTCAAGAACATTTTGGTTGGTTATCGTTTCGACAAAACGGTTGGAACGATCCTTGAAGAGAGTCATGTTATGTCCATTGCCTAGTTAAGGGAAAGATATGCTTACCATAAGACTTTACGACACCAGACAATGTTGCGTGTTCATTTTTGCAGAAGGTTAAGGCAGACCCATCGTTGCACTAATCTGCATGATTTGCTAACGATTCGTTTTTTTTGCAGGAACAGCATTTAGGTTTTGTGCTGCACTCCCACTTTCAGTTTCTGTTTTTCCTATTTTTATTAATGCTGAAACTTGGTTAAGCAAATTAATTGCCCATACTGCACTATATCCACCAAGTCCGCATAACAGCATTACAAAGTACAGTTGTTGGTCTTGCGCAAACTGTGATTGCCCTGTAGCTGCAATAAACCCAGCATAGAAAATAAAGTATACTAATGCCCCCAATATGGCACCAATGAGTGGTAATGAAATATACCAAGTATACCATACTCTTCTGAAAGCTTGGTTGTTTATGTTCTGCCAGTGATACCAGAACCCTTGCAAAACACCTCCTGTGGAACCCCAGATAAACGCCCACGTTGGAACCCAAAGTATTGAACTGGATAGCATCCAATTCGTCCAACCAAACCAAATTACTAAGTTAAAAATAAATACTGAAATTAGGTACGTCAATGCAAGTCCCCCATAATACTCCACGAATCGCCACCAAAAACCCTTACCGTCTATAGCCTGACTGAATTCCATGCGCGCAGAACTGTACGCCATAGAGGCATTGTCAATATCTGGGGGGTCCGTGCGTAAGAACTTGAAAGCTGCGATTATGTTTGTTTGAATATTATCGTGCATGGCGGTAGTGGAGCATCCTTGCTTTGGTTTGTTTGCAGCACAAAATAATCCATTCTCAGTGGAAGTGTCAAAATGAGTTTGTAAATCCGTAATTTGAGAATATAAATAATCGAACTGAGGCTGTTTAGACAAAATTTTCCCTCGGCCGTATTTTAGCTATTACAACTTTTTTTATAGCTTAATATGTGTACTTTTCTTTTTAACTTTTGTCCTACGACAGAAGATGGATACTTTAGCGAAGTGTAACTTTAGCAATAAAAGAATAATTGGAGTAAAATTGAATGGAGCAACTCTTACTGATCATAAAGTCTTTGCTATTTCTGCTGTCGCCAAGCTGCAAAATCCAAGAATACCGTTAAACAAATTAGGTGCCTTCTTTAGTTAGTCTCAAATACGGTTACGCGCATACTCAGAGTTACAAAATATAGCGAAGAAGAAAGGGGATTATAGCTCCAAAAAGAAGCACAATGATTCAGAATGTCATGTTTCAAGGCTTAATGACAGAACAACAAGTGAATTAGGGATACGCAAACTTAAAAAAATCAATTGAGATTGTCGATATTTGGAGCGACGAGTTTGACCGAGCAAGAAAAAGTAGCTTATTTGCAAAAGAAAATCAAAGAAGCAAAAAAATGGAAGACAACTGGGACAATAGTTATCCTTATAGGAATTGTCAGTATTTTTCTTGGAATAATGCTTGATAGTTTCTCGGAATTTACTATTGTTGCATTTTGTCTTGCTTATGGAATTTATCTTTTTGTGCGCCATACTGGACAATCCAATAATCTAGTAAAAGAACTGGAAAAAATGAATCGAACAATCCCTAACCCACCATGCCTTAACTGTGGAAAGGAACTACCAAACAAAAACTATGGATTTTGTCCATTCTGCGGAGCATCACTCAAACACTGAACCTTTCAAATTCCGAAATATCCATCTATCTCATTTCAGTCGGTTACTAACTTTAAAAATATTCAAATTTTCCACCGCACATAAGGCATTCAGTTGGAAACGCCTTTTGACTACGCATCAGTTGATATGAGCACAAAAAGCAGAAGTAAATCTGGCATTTGTAACAGCATTTGAAGCCTCCTGCAATCATCCTACCGCAAGCATCGCATGGTCGAGTTAAATCAACCATAATTGCCATATAGCTAAAAATGCGCATAAAAGGCAAATGTTGAAGAGACATCTTGGATTAGTGGAGGGCTAAATTAAAGTGATCAGAAGAAAAGTAACAAATCTTAAGAACAAATTCAACCTTTAATGCTTACTCATACTATTTGATGATAGCGCCGAGCAAATTTGAAGGAAAAGATGAATGACCGATTTTACTTATAAATTACCCGATTCTTCAAGTTTTCTTGAAGCACTTTTAATTTTGTTAAGAGAAAAAAACAATTACACAATTGCCAATTGGCTTTCTGAGACTAAGTTATCGCTTACAAACACAGGTACATTTTCACGGTATAAAGGAGGAAAAATTTGGAATGCATATGCCATAATTGCAGATTTTGCCATATATCGCTTTGAGTATCTTGACCTAATAAAATACTTCAAAGAAGAGGAAATGGAAATCGTAAAGTTAAGATGCAATGAAGTTATGCCCCAAGATTCTGGATATGAGGTAACAGAAGTTAAGCTATCAATTTCTGTGGAAGATAGAAAGCAAGGTCGAGATGCAATGCAGGATATAAAGAAAATCACCGAGGAATTGCCACAGAAGATGATGGTTGCAGTAATACCCGATGAAATTGAAGTTAAAGCTAAGGAAATGTCTGAAGTCTATCTTTTTACCTATTGCATTGAAAATTCTTTGAGGGCATTCATCGAAAAAATTGCTTTGGATAACTATGGTGATAAATATCTTGAGTCTTTGATTTTATCAAAAGAAATGAAGGATAAAATCAGAAAAAGAAAAGAATCAATAGGAAAGAAGAAATGGCTTAGTGCAAGAGGAACCTCTGACATATTCTATTTGGATATTGAAGACTTAGGTAATCTGATTCAAAATAATTGGACCATTTTCAAGGATTACTTTGAAAGCATTCAATGGATTACAACAAACATTAGTGAAATTGCGGATTGCAGAAATACAGTTGCACATCATGGATATTTGCAAGCACACGAGCGAGATATAATCAGAATAAACTTCATAAAAATACTTAAACAAATAAGTGACACTTTCAAATGAAGACTAAACTTAGACTGAAGTGCAAATCTTGCGGTCACTGGAATAGAACAGAAGTTGAAAAGTTATTCTTTAACATAGATAGCCAAGAGCCTTAAGGTGCAATTGTTTTTGCCTTCATATTTATCTCTTAAAACTGAAACATGCTCTAAGTGCAAAAGTGTGATGGCAGAACCAAAAATAGCAATCAAGATTGTGAAAAATTGAGCAAACAAGAGAAAAGGGCAAAAGCAATTGCCAACCTTAAAATGGAATTTTGCAAGATCATAAAAGGTATATTTGAATTTAAGAAGGCTTTTTTATTTTACTTCATTGTTTTGCTCATTAGCGTAATTATTTTTGGCATCTCTCAGTTTTACTCTAATTTAGAGAACATACTTTCAGCATCCAGAGCAACTCAATGGGGTATCATTACCTCTATTTTTGTTCACTCTAACCTTGCGCATTTGGCTTTTAATATGGGAAGTTTATTTGCATTTATTTTTTTCTTTGCATTTTGCAATTCTACATTCAGTCTTCAAATCAAGAGGAGAATAGAAAACTTTTTTTTAGTTTCAGTTTTTGTATTTGCTGTAACCTCTAATATCTTATGGATAGCTCTTGCTTCAAAGGGCACAATTGGGGCTTCAGGATTAGTTTACGCAGTTGAAGGTGACCTCATAGGCTTTTCACTTGTCAATAGCTTGCAGTTGCACAGTCTTTCTAAATTTAAGGTTCTGAACATTACAACAAGGTTAGTAGTTTTTATGAATATTGTTGTTTGTTTTGCTGTGATAGCTGAAGTTTTCCTAAATACAGATATTTTTCTTGGTGTTGGACAAGGTGTGAACATAATTTCTCATGGTTTGTCTTTTCTATTGGGACTTTTTATTAGCTTTATCTGGTGTTACGCTATTGCAAAGGTATCTATTCTGAACCGAATGGCTTAAACTTTTATGTGCATACAAATCAAATACCAACGTAGGTAAGAATATGAGTGAATTAATTGGTCCTCTTGCAGGTATCCTTATTGGATTTGGTCTAGATAGAACATACACTGGCTATAAAGACCGCAAGCATAGGCGAGAGTTAAAAGTAAACTTGGAAACGGAATTAAAGAAATGCAAAGAACTCTTAACTGGAAAAGGTAACTTATTGCCTACAGTAATGTGGAATTCAGCTATTTCAAGTGGCGATATTGGGCTTCTTTCTTTTACTGATAGAACTAAACTATCATCACTTTATTTTGAAATCGACAATTTTAATTATGAAGCAAAGAGAGTAAGAGATGTTGCAGTTATAGTAAATTCTTCACATGGCAATGATGCCATAGCATATTGGAAAGGTCTAACCGTTTCTATTATGAATAATGAGTTACTATTAAAAGAAAAAATAGATAAAATGCTTGAGGAACAACTTTGGAACAATAGAAGTTAGACTTAAAAGAATAGTTGAATTAGGTTTTACGTCTCAATGTCTGTGTATGACACTTTTTCTCCTTGACAGGGAGTGAAGATTGCTAAGCCAATTCTGTTATCTATGATTGCTAATGAATGGTTCTTTACAATTATCTAATTTGCTCTATGCAATATTTGGATAAACCTTTGAATTGTATTGCATAACCTGTTTGTGGGGATTATTGGGTTCATTTTCTATTGTAGACATGGCTTGAGATCCCAACTCTGGACTTTTGAATGCAATTTCTTTAAGAAGATTCATAGCTGAACTTTATTCAAGGAAAATAACCCTTCTTGCTTTAGCGTTGCTAATTCTCCTTAGTTTTTGACAGTTTTTTGTTCATGAAATAAATGTAGATGTCAACGTTGTAGCTTTTGTTTTCAATAGGAGTTTTATGGGTGTTCATACTTTTACTTTGCATAATTTACCTTCTATGCGTACAGTTAAAAGAAAGTAATCCTTATTGCCAAATAACACTTTTTGAGTACACTAATTCGTTAATTAAACCAAGTACAGTTTGCTTTTCGAGAATTTCACTCCTGCAGGCTTAGAAACTTTTCTTTCCTTCAAAGCAGACTGGTTCAATCAAACTTGGACATAAAATGTAAGGACATAGGATTAAGTGGTCAAAAACAGGCATTAGACGGAATGTCTTTTTCTCAAAATCCATGTTCCTTTTAGGGTACCAGATTCAGGGGGTTTAATACGCATTGCGGATATTTTTTTATTGCCATTAACTCTATTTATGCTCATTGAGGGTTCATTTGAGAAACTGCTAACTTTTAGGAAAATCCTTGATGGTCCTGAAAAGGAAACATCTGAAGAATTAGAATCTAAAATGAAGTGAATAGTCTCACTTGGGTCTATATTTGAGAGTAAAAGGAAAATAATCTTATAACCCTTTTTGTCTAGAAAGTCAATTCTAAGTACGTCTCCTGAAAATACAATGTTACCCATGCCAATGTCTAAAAGGTCCCTTGGTTTAGCCAAATTAACTCTAATTTGATTATAAGTAATTGATGGTTCTTCAAAAGTCAATTTTACCCAGATTTGAAAGTAACAGTTTTCAGACCTGTTATAGACACTGAATTGAGTCCTTACATTCCATTGTGAAAAGTTGAGTGTTATACTCTCAGGCACTACAATTATTGGGTCGTTTTTAAAGATGTCCTTTTTTTTCCTAGCTTCCTCAAGAAGTTTTCCAACTATTGCTACAAACTCTTTGTCCACAAATTTAGGTTCAGATAGTATTAGCTCACCATTAATCATATCAGGTATTTGTACTCCACGTTGTATTTCACTCATCTTTGACTTAACAAATTCTCTACACAATCTCTCTTTGTGCAAGATTTCAGGGTTGACAATTACTATTTTTATGTCTGCTGGAGAATTATGCATGATAATAAGGTCATGTTCAAAATCTGCTTTCCATATGACTTCAACAAAAATCTTGATATTATCAGGTGTTAAAACACAAATGTCATTTACTTGTCCACCATCAGCATACTCTGTAAGACCTGTTCCATAAACTTCTTTCAGCTTGCTTAGGACAATCTCTTTTATCTTTTTATGCTGGCTTGTTTCGTGAGACATGTCTTTATTCAACATTTCTTGGTATTCAAAGATATTAAAGAAACTAGCTATTGTTTCACCTATTCTTTGATGTAAGTTAGTCTTTACCTCATAGTAACCTTCATTCAGCTCCTAAATTTACCAACATTTTCCTTGAAATAGTGCCCCGCAAATCCTTAATCAAGGCTTCTTATTTCCGTCAAGGTCTTACGTCTCAATATCGTTCAAGATACTTTTTCGTATTTGACCTTAAGCTCTGAATTCTTGATTCTGTTGAGATGGCAGTGCTAAACCGATTTATCTTAACAAAGGGGAATTTATCATTGCTTTTTGGTGGATAATCAAAAGTTGGATCATGTAAAATATCATCCATCACGTAAGGTTCACTCGATACGCTTTTTTTGTTCTCGAAAAAGCTGAAGCTATCGTAGGTTTCCCGTGCACGTTTAAGATCAGCTTGCAGCAGCTTAGAGACTTTGTCTCTTGTTAGCTTAACGGGTTTCTCACTCCAAAACCCTAACGGCAAACTTAACGCTGCTTTGTTTTTTGTTTTTGAGCGTGTGCTTAACTTCAATACGTGTGGTGAAAGGAAATTCGGGTTTATTCCATAAGCGAAAATAGTCCTCAATAAAGTAATGCAAGCATGCCTTCCATAAACGCGGATAGGTTTCCCTTCTTCACGCATCATGTAAGTTTTTGCTCTAAAACTTGCAAGCTCGCCTTTCCCCTTCACTTCCATAATAACAGGTAGACTAAACTCGCCATTAGATAATTCCGCATGTTTCCCTGACATATCCGATTCGCTAAAGATTGAATCGGTGGCGAGGAGGCAAAAGTAATCTCTGAAATGCTCTGTAAACTGTAAAAACCCACGCAAAATTAGGTTTGTAACACTCCTTTTTGCGACAAAAGTCGTTGATTTCTTATATTTTGTCATTGCATAATAAGAACTATTGAAGGCACGTAATTTGGGTCAGACTTCGGAATTAATTATCTACACAATCGGGCACTCAATAAGAACTATTACTGAATTCACCGAGTTGCTCAAAACCTACGGTATAACCTTAGTTATTGATGTGCGCACAGTTCCAAGAAGCAGACATAACCCCCAGTTTAATAAGGAAACCCTGCCCAGCAGCCTCAAAACCCACGCAGTAAAATACATTCACATTCCAGACATCGGCGGTTTACGCCGACCCAAACACGACTCCATAAACCTAGCATGGAGAAACAGCAGCTTTCGAGGCTACGCAGACTATATGCAGACCAAAGAATTCAACGACAACCTACTAAAAATTACCGCGTTGGCACGAGAGAACTGTTTGGCGTTAATGTGTGCTGAAGCCTTGCCTTGGCGGTGCCACCGAAGCCTCATATCAGATGCCCTCGTGATTCGAAACGTTAAGGTGCAGCACATCATAAGCTCGAATAGTTGTATTAATCATGCACTTAATGAGATGGCGCATGTGGAAGGAAACCAAATCACATACCCATTATTCACCAAAGAAACACCCCAGAGAACGCTTGGGGATTTTGGTTCAACCGAATAGTTGCATTATTGTTTTTGGAGTTTTGCTATGAAGAAGCCGTTGCATTGGTGAATGTGCGGATAGAGTCGCTGACACTTGTTTAAGTCTCGCATTCCTGGTAACCCAATTCTCGGTTCAATTTCCGCTAATGAGAATTCTGGATGCACTTTTAGGAACCGCTCAATAATCATCTCATTCTCTTCTAAAGTAATGCTGCATGTGGAGTAGGTTAATTCTCCTCCAGCCGCCACTTTTTCGGCGCAGCTGTTAATCATCTGCCATTGAATAGCCGCCATTTTCTCAACTGAGCTGGGTCTTAGACGCCATTTTGCTGAAGGTTGCTTGGCGAAGACACCGGTGCTTGTGCACGGAGGATCCAAAATCACCAAATCTGCTTGCGGTTTGAAGGGTAAAGGCGCGCATGCATCAGCGATTACTGGTTCTGCAATTTTGGCTCCCATGCGAGCAGTCTCTTTTTTCCACACTTTCATCCTTCGGTTAGAAAAATCAACCGAGACTATGGTCCCTTCGTTTTGCATAAGTTGGGCTAAATAGGTTGTTTTTGCTCCAGGTGCAGAACAAACATCAAAAACGATGTTGCCCGGCTTGGGGTTTGCAGCTTGGGCGGCGAAGCAGGATGCTTTATCTTGGATGTAGAATAAGCCTCCTTTGTAGCTGGGCAAGGTGTTTAATGGCTGTTTTGCCTGTATGATTTTGTAAGTGTGTTTTAGCGGTGGGGCTTTTTCTGCTTTGACGCCTTCTATTTCAAGTTTTTGCACGATTGCCTCTTCTGTCGTGGCAATGGTGTTTACTCGGATGTAGGTGGGTGGGGGAGTTATACTTCCCTCTAAGAAAGCGATGGCTTCATTGCGTCCCATTAATCTAAAACAGTATTTAACGAACCATGAGGGGTGGAAAGTCCGAAGGCTAACCTGCTGCTCATCGGGTGCCGCCTTTAAAATTGGCTCCAGCGGTCGTGTAAGGAAAAAGCCCAGAAATTGCTCAACTTCACGAAGGGTTTCCCAGCCTAGAATTGCCCTGCCTAAGCTGGCGATGTGTGTTGCTTCTTGAAAGTTAATTTTACTCCAGTTCTTAGACACCCTTGTTTGGTAAACGTAAAGCCTTAGGAAAGATTGGATGCCTAGGTTGTACTCGGTAATTTTTTTGGGTACTATGATAGTATTTACGAATTTGTCTATGAGGTTTTTGCGTCTTGTGGTTTCAAGCACTAAACCGTATCCGTAGCGTATGGCGTTTGCATCATTTATACGGACTTCCGTAAGGGTTCTTGCTAACGCTAAGCGCTCACTTAGTTTCTCCATATCCATCCAGCTTAGGGTTTCAATAGCTATTGTCCAAGCATCCTTAAGCAAATTCTTTCACGTATTAGAGAAGATGTAGTGCTTCTAAATAAGAATTCAAATTGGACGGTTGTACATAAATGACAACAGCCACATATCTTTAAGAATCATTCATCAGTGCGGATTATCTGGTATCTAACCAAAACAAATTTCATGATAGAGGAAGGCTTCACATGGAAAATATCTGAAGAAGCTCATGCAAATATACCCAAAAAATTATTTTAGAACACACTATCTTTCAAATAAAAGACATATTAGATTGATAGTTTTTTGTCACTAAAGATTTTTAGTCTCCATGTGCCTTAGAGAAGCTAAGGTCATATTGGGGATGGCGCGAACTCTATTAGACTACTGCGACAGGGAACAAACTAAACCTGCCATAACAGAACAAGCCAAAGCGGAAGCTTCAACATCTCCAACACAAATTAACATCGAAAAAATTAAGCAGAAAAAGAAGCCTCGGGTATTTCCGCCAGTAGCTCCTAAAAATCTGCCCCCGTCATATTTTGTTTCAGCTTCTTATGATGGTCGACAAAAAAAAGTTATAATCAAATTATATGAGCCAGAATCAGAACAACTTTATTTTTGGTACGATAACACTGGCCATAAGCCCTACTGTTTGACAAATCTGTCCCAAGCGGAACTGCAGAAGATAGAGCGCTTAGTTAGGCATGAAGGTTTTGACCGTTTTGAAATTCTGGATAAGTTTGACCCTTTAAACGATGAAAAAATTCAGGTTACCAAAATAATTGCAAATGACCCCCTAGCCATCGGAGGTAGACCGCAAGGTACTATCAGAGACATAATCCCTGAAGATGCACCAAAAATCTGCAATACGCCTGCTGAAGTTATCAAGGTTTGGGAGTCAAAAATAAAATATTATCAATCGTACATTTATGATCGCCAGCTTCTTCCGGGGATGATATACGAAGTCAAAGATGGTAATCTGGTATATAGAGTGCTTGAAGAAGCAACTGAAAACCTGGACAAAATTAAAGGTTTATTTAAGGACTGCACAAGCGAAGAACGTGACTATGCTGAAATGTGGGCCAAACTCCTAGAGTATCCCGCGCCAAAGTTTCGTAGGGCAGCCATCGATATAGAAGTATATTCACCATTATCGACAAGGATGCCTGATGCTCGGGAAGCAGCATGCCCAATTATCGCAGTTTCTGTTTACAGTTCAGATGGGGAAAAAAGAGTAATTATTCTTAAACGTGAGGGCGTTAGAGAAGGCAACCAGCACCTGACTCTGGACACCAAAATCGACTATTGTCAAACAGAGGAAGAGTTGCTCAGAAAAACCTTTGATGTCCTGGTAGATTACCCTTTCATTTTAACTTTCAACGGCGACGACTTTGACCTTCGATACCTTACTCACAGAGCTATGAATTTAGGCTTTGGCAGACGTGAAATTCCAATAGAAGTAGGCAAACAAGTTTGTCTGCTGAAATACGGTATTCACATTGACCTGTACAAGTTCTTTTTTAACCGATCCATTCAAATTTATGCTTTCAACAACCGATACCGCGACGTAACCCTCAACGATGTAGGTAATGCGCTGATAGGATCAGAAAAAATCCATTTAGAAAAAACATTCGGAGACCTATCCTACACAGAACTTGCACAATACTGTCTGCGCGACTCAGAAATCACCTTCAAACTGACCAGTTTCGAAGACGACTCAGCAATGAAACTAATCCTTGTCTTGGCAAGAATAAGTAGCATGCCTATGGAAGACGTAAGTCGCCAAGGCGTAAGCCGCTGGATACGCAACTTCATGCACCGTGAACATCGAAAAAGAAACCTTCTCATACCGAACGCAGATGATATACTAAAGAAAAAAGGCAAAACTTCTACAACCGCTATAATAAAAGGCAAAAAATACAAGGGCGCCATAGTCGTCGAACCCACGCCAGGAGTGCACTTCAACGTTGCCGTCATGGACTTTCCTAGCCTGTACCCTTCTATCATCAAGGTTTGGAATTTGGGCTATCAATCCATCTGCTGTAGCCACCCTGGATGCAAGGGGCACCTTGTTCCAGACACTCAGCATTGGGTCTGTACAGAAAAACGGGCACTCGAAAGCCTTCTTATCGGTTCATTACGCGATTTGCGTGTGCGATGGTACAAGAGTCGATCTAAAGACAAAACTTTGTCTCCAGAGCTTAGAAGTTGGTATAACATCACACAGGGAGCACTCAAAGTTATTTTAAACGCCAGCTACGGGGTATTCGGCGCCGATAGTTTCGACCTTTATTGTCCCCCAGTAGCCGAAGCAACAGCAGCCATCGGCAGATACTCTATCACCCAAATACTCAAACACGCTGAATCAGTGGGTATTCAGGTTCTATACGGCGACACTGACAGTCTCTTCCTTAAGAACCCATCTAAGGAGCAAATTGAAGACGTTGTCCATTATACCGAGCATGAATTAAACATGGGGATAGACGTTGACAAAGTCTACCGCTATGCCGTTTTTAGTTCCCGCAAAAAAAACTATCTTGGCGTATTGGAAGACGGCACCGTTGACGTAAAAGGCTTAACGGGGAAGAAAAAACACATACCCATTTTCATTAAAGAGGCTTTTAACAAAATGAAGGTGGCTCTTGCAAAGGTTAAAAGTCCAGCTGACTTCGAAAAAGCAAGGAAAGAAATTGCAGACATAATTCGTGAGCGCTATACCCGCCTAAAACGTAGAGAATGGGCTGATATTAGTGAGCTTGCGTTCCATGTAGCTTTGGGCGATGAACTTGCAAGTTATACTAAAACGACTCCTCAACACGTTAAGGCGGCCCGAATCCTTCAGGACAGCGGAAGAGAACTGCATACGGGCGATTTGATTAGTTTTGTCAAAGTTATAAGAGAGCCGCGCGTGAAACCAGTTGAGTTGACTTCAAGAAACGAGGTTGATGTTGATAAATACATTGCCTATTTGCATTCTACTTTCGATCAGGTTTTGGATGCTTTGAGCTTAAGCTTTGACGAAATTATTGGGTTAACGAAACTTGAAAGGTTCCTAGCTTGATTGAGTCTACAATAGGGTAAGAAAGCCAAGAAACGTGAAAAGGGCAACAAGCCCAGCAATTATTATAACCACTTGCCGCTCAGTTAAAGGGCGGTGGTAGGTTATCAGAGTAATCAAGCTTTTTCTATGGTCAGATGAAAGCCTTTTCCCATCATAGGAAACTTTAGCTCTTTTTCGGGTAAAGAAAATTGTAAGTAATATTAGTGATGAATTAAAAATAAAAGGTAGGATAGAAACTAGAAGGCTCGATTTTAAATCTGAGATGACAGCGAAAGAGGCTACAGTTATTCCTATGGCAAAGGATCCTGAGTTTCCTACAAAAATTTTGCCTCTAAAGTTCAAGTATCCCAGAATTAGCCAAAACATTAAAGGTCCAATCATTAGAATATATGCTGGTGACAACTGGTAAAGTGAACCAGCCATTAATCCTAAGATAACTATAGCTGGACATAGTGTTTCTAAACCATTCAAGCCACCAAGCATGTTTACCGTGTTTGTGACAATCATGACGATTAGCGGAATAATTACATAGAAGTAAAGTGCACCGAAATGTATCGTTCCAATGAATGGTAATGCTATATCGGTTCTTGCTTGAGCTGCAAGGGCATAAGATATGAGCGGCAAAGCTGCTATTAAAGGCATGAATGCTTTGTAACGCCATTTTAAGTCCATCCAGTCGTCTAGTAAGCCCATGAAGCCGCCGAAAAGAATGCATGCTGCAAGGGTTAGTGCTGCTGACAGGTTAGATGGGTTTTCACCAAGTTTAAGGAAATAGAGGACAAAAAGGTAAACGGTCGTAAATAGGACGTAAAGTACGCCTAGACCGTTGCGAATTAAAGGTTGACCAACTTTGTGCTGATCTGGAACCTTTGGGAACACAGAGTCTCTTCCTGCGTCATTTTTAGCCTGAACCAGTTGCGCCTGTTGCTGCGTAGTATTCTGCGTAGTTGATTTTGTAGATGGCTACGATTGGTACTAATCCGCCGTACTGGAATGGATTTGTTTGTTCGCCAGAGAAGTATTCCTTGGTGAAGTATGTGGGGATTGTTGTCGATGCATCTGGTGTAATGCTGTATCCTACTCCCATCTGGTTTATAGTATTGCAATAGTCTACTTCTGCGAAGTTCAATAGCTCGTAAATTGTGCTGTTTTGCCCTTGGTCATTCCATACCCATCTTGAAGTTTGGTTGTCTGCCGCGCCGAATGTTGTTTCATCAGTCCATGCGGTTGCTGGATTCATGTACCCTTCTTGTATCAGTCTGTTTTTTGCTTCTCCTGAAATTCTTGCCATCCAGCTCCATTTTCCTTCGTCCCCGTATCCTGATGGGCTTGCGATATATGTTGATGTGCCGGTGCTTGATTGGCTAATTTGGAGGACAGTGAATATCATGATGTATTTGACTTGTCCAGGATTATTGTAGCTGTCATAAGTGTTGAGCATATGCATTGATTCGTTTTCATTGCCCATGAACATGAAGCCCAAGTTTTCAAGTTGGGTGCTATTAACTGTAGTGTTATCGGCAAATGATGTGACGTTGCCAAGGTCAGCTAGCCAGTTTCCGTAGTCCCACCAAGCTACTACTACATCTGTTGAATGAAGATTTGTGTTAAGATAGCTTATTGCATTAAGCCATGCATCTACTGGTTGAGTTAGTTGTGATCCACCTAATGGAAGGCTCGAATCACTAATTGCTGTTGGTATGTAAGCCTGACCGATGGATCTTGGTACTCCACCCGTTTGTGGTGAGAAAGCAAAGTTTGTCACTAATATCATAAATATCAGAAAGACCGCGACACCGCTGTATTCTTTACTTACGCGAGCAAGCTTGCGTTTTGTTTTTGCGAGGTTACGCGGTGTTTCTTGTAGCAAAGTATAGAATGGTTTTATGACGCTTATGATTCCTATTCCTGCTATGATTGCGTAGGCTGGAGCAAAAATTACTAGTAACCGTATCATTGAAGCTGAGAAGTATAATGAAGTAACCGTGAAGAGAAGCAAGAAAATGTTCCTATTTGTGGGATTTCTCAATGTGAAGTATAAGCCCATAAGGAAGAACAATATTGCTATGCCTAATTCAGTGTAAATGTTGCCCCAAGCTGAAATTCTTTGCTCAGCTACTGAATTAATAAGTGGTGACGTAGCTCGAATAAAAGGATCCAAGACTGTGTTGAATTTTCCAGCCAACCCTTCAAATAATCCAGTTAGTCCTAATGCAGCAAAAACGACTACAGCGGCAACTATTGCTGTAACAGCGACAGTAGCTTTGTTTTTCACTGATATGTTGTTCCGTAGAACTTCTGCGATAAGTAGAACTACGAATACTCCCGCGACTGGAATTACTGCGCCGTCAAATACATAGTTAATTCCAATGTAAGGCACCTTTGTTGCAATAAATAACGATAAGCCAAAGGTTATGCTGTAACTAATCAATAGACGTTGACTATATCTTCGCATAATCACCATTACAAAGATGAATAGTGCAGCCAAGTCAAGCATATAGTAGGATGCACCCCAGCCGGCTATGAAGTAGGCTAAAGAAGCGGCTGCCCCTAAAGAGTAGATTAGGGATGCACGCAAGGACCTCTTGCTATCGATTGACCTTAGAAATAGGAACATAAATAAAAGAAGACCAAGAACCCCTGGAACTTCCGTGTCAAAGAATCCAAGGGAGCTTCTTTGCAGAAAAGATGGTGCTAACGCCAAGAATAATGCGGCGAATAAACCGATCGCTTTTCCTCCATAATCCTTGCCGATGAAATAAATTATTATGCAATCAACCACTGCAATTATTGCAGGTAGCACTGAACAGAACGTCATTAAATCAATGTTTACGCCAAACAAATTGACTGTTTCATATAGTACTGCTGCTGTCAATGGCAAAGATGGTAGGGCGCCTTGCATATTAAGGCCCCACGGATACCATTTTTGCATGTTTACCCACCCTGAACCTAAAAAGGGTGAAAGCAAACCATCGCTAATCATGTGCTTTACAATACTAAATTGGTAATATGGATCAAATTCGTTGAGAAACGCTGTCCCGCCGGATAGATTTTCCCAGCGTAAAGGTAGAATACGTACAACAAACGCAACAAAGAGGATTAAAGCTAACGCGGATATTGCGATTATCGATCCGTGAGTTACTTGTATGCGTAATCTACCGAAAGGTTCTAAGCGATTACTGAGCTTTTCTTTAATTCCTTCCCCCACGTCAAGCCATCTCTTTTAATTGAGTTTTTATCGATTAATCTTAGTTTATACACATTGGAGGTTTATTTATGGCTTTCCAAAATGAATTGGTATGGAGTAGCTACGAAAGTTTAGTTATTTGCATGATTACCCAAGGGCTAAACCTTGGAATTCTTCTTAATCCAAAAACTTTCTCAATACCTGCCAAGACTGGTACTAGATTATTCTGAGAAGTTCTCCCGAAAGGCAACCAACTGTACCCAGTTTTCTTCTTTATAGAAAATCCTGTTTTAGTTAAAGTCTCAATAACGTTTTTGTAAGAATGCATATAGGATTGTCCACGCATCTGCCTAAGTTTAGCTTTAATGCTAGACTTATTTCCGAAAGACAAAAAGCATGGAGCGTTCGGTTTAAGCGTTCGCTTGCATTCTTCAAAGGCTGATTCCAACTCGAGAATATAGTCTAAGACCTCAATCATGAAGACGGCATCAAATACTTCATCTTTCAGTGGTAGTTTTCTTGCATCAGCCTGAATAATATTTACTTCTCTGTTTTTAGACTTCAACCTTTTCAAAGAATAAGAATCGATGTCCAAGCTTACGACAGTACCTTTGCTTCTTGTTGCCAATAATGAAAAACGACCTGCTTCAGCGCCGACATCCAGTATAGTAGTTTTTTCTTGTTGTATGTTGAACGATTTAGAAATAAAATCCGTTTCAATTCGGGTTAGATACTTACCCATTTTGGTCTTGGCTGCTTTTTCCCAATGGGTTTCTTCCTGAGTATCAATTGACGGCTTCATCGGTCTGCCCAATTTTTTAACGTTTACTTGCAGGCTTAACGTCAATCTCTATAGGTAACAATGAAAGCTTTCGGCTGCAGTTTGGGCATTTCCCACCATGTTGCGAAATAATTTCATCTGGCGGTCTAAGCTCAGGGCCTTCATATAAAACATGATTGCACCCATGACAAATAACGCGTTGCGGCATCCCAAATCCCCCGAATTATACATGACTCTGGAATATTTATTGATTGCTAACAAACTAACTTTCCTTTTGAGATAATGGATTTGAACTTTAAGTAAAGGTTATTCTGGGAGAAGAATACTTTTGGATATTCAAGTGTGTTCACTTTTGTCTTTAGGAAAATACACGCTGATTATAACAGAAAAACCTGATGCCGCAAAAAGAATAGCGGCCGCTTTAGATAATGATGGGAATGCCAAAAAATTAATTGATAATGGTGTTCCATTTTATCAGGCTAATCGAAACGGCGAAATTATCGTTGTGCCAGCGCTCGGGCATCTATATACAATTGATAGTAAAGAGCGAAATAGTCGGGACTACCCAGTTTTTGATTATCAGTGGGTCCCAAGGTATTTAGTTGAACGAGGGGCATCAAGGATCCGGGTTTGGTTAAAAGTAATTGCTAAGCTAGCCAAAAATGCTGAAGTTTTCATAGATGCCTGCGATTTTGATATTGAAGGCAGCATTATCGGATATTGTATCCTCAAATATGCATGCGGGAGCAAAGAAGAAACTGCCAAACGGATGAAATATTCAACGTTAACAAGAGAAGAACTTCAAGAATCATACGATCAAGTGTTGCCGCATTTGGACTTTCCTTTGATTAATGCTGGTTTGGCAAGGCATGAAATCGATTGGCTTTATGGAATAAACTTGTCCAGAGCCTTGACGACAGCTGTCAAAAGCAACAGTGGGCAATACGCTACAATCAGCACTGGCAGAGTTCAAGGGCCAACTCTCAAATTTCTAGAACACCGCGAAAAAACCATAAAATGTTTCGTCCCTACCCCTTATTGGAATATAGTAGCCAAAATCGCGATAAACAATACAATCATCGCGGTTGAATATGAAAAAATTCTTGAAAGCAAGCCAGAAGCAACCCTAGTTTTGGATTCTTGTAAAACCAAGGAAGCGAATGTGGAAGAAGTTGAGGTAAGAGAGTTTAAGTTGAGTCCACCTTTCCCCTTTGACTTGGGCGCCTTGCAAAATGAAGCGTACCGAATTTTCCATTACACGCCAATACGCACTTTAAACATAGCTCAACATCTGTACCTAGACGCATTAATCTCATATCCAAGAACAAGCAGTCAAAAACTTCCACCAGCAATTGGCTATATGGACATTTTGAGAAAGATAGGTAAAGCTTCTCTTTATTCGAAACATGCCTGTAAATTACTTTCTAAACCAACGTTAGAGCCAAATGAAGGCGAAAAATCCGATCCAGCGCATCCTGCCATTTATCCCACAGGAAACCTGCCTGAAAAACCAATTGGCATTCCTGAAAGAAACATTTTTGATCTTGTCGTGCGTAGGTTCATCGCCGTTTTCGGTGAGCCAGCAATTAGATCAAACAGTGACATTAGTTGTAAGCATTAATGGAAACCATTTTCAACTAACTGCAATACGAACATTAAGTGATGGGTGGCTTGAATTTTACAAACCCTATGTTGAGCTAAAAGACGTAACTCTGCCAGCCTTAACAAAGGGACAAAAAGTAGCTGTTAAGAGGGTTGTCCTGAAGGATAATTTTACTAAACCGCCTCCACGGCATAATCCTCGCAGCTTGCTTATGAAAATGGAAAAAGAAGAAATTGGAACTAAAGCAACTAGAGCAGGAATCATACAAACATTATGCGACCGCAAATATCTCAACGGAACTAGTAGTCTTGTTGTTTCTGACCTTGGTTTTGAAGTCATCGAAATATTGGAGCGGTTTTGTCCAACAGTTGTATCCTCTGAGTTGACAAGGGAACTGGAGCAGGAAATGAATCAAATTCAGTTAGGAGCACAAACGAAACAAACAGTTCTACAAAATGCGATTAAAATTCTAAAACCAGTTATATCAGAACTTAAAGCAAAACAATCAGCAATTGGTTCACAACTAAGCGATGCATTGAAAAAATCACGGATAGATGAAAAAACAATTGGTGCATGTACCAAATGTGCTGACGGAAAACTAGTGATTTTGCGTTCGAAAAAAACGGGAAAACGCTTTGTTGGCTGCACAAACTATTTTGAAAAAAAATGCAACCTTACTTTTCCGCTACCACAAAATGGTACAGTAAAACCCTTATATAGCGCCTGTAAAATCTGCGGTTCACCTACAATTTACTTGCTGACAAGATTGAAAAAGCCCTTGAAATTGTGCATTAATCCTAATTGTTTATCAAAAGGAGTTAGGAAGGGATGAAATGCAAGATTTGCAACAAAACTGCGATTAAGCAGGAATTTTGCCTTTTACATTTGCAAGCATACCAAAATATTTTGGAGAAATTTGAGAAGTGGAAGATTGCATCTGATGTTTCTTGGACTGAGTATTTGGGTATGATTCAGAAAAATTCATTAACAGGAGAATGGGCTAAAGATGTAGCAAAGCACTTAATGATGGAAGGGAAAGAGAATGTCAAATAAAATCAAGAAAAGTTCTTCATCTTTATCCTTTTCGCTGAGCCGATGGTTCCGCAGAATCTCTTCAAATGCTCCTTCAATAACCATAATTACAGTAGCCACAATTTCATATGTTATTTTCATTCTTGGTGGGGGTTTGTACACTCTTATTAATCGTCCTCTTCCATCTGCTTACGTTAACAATAAATTCTATTTCCTTTACCCACAACTCAGTAATCAATTCATTTCAGACACTGTAATTGCAATCATTTTGTACGCTCTAGGCTTCGCCGGTCTGCTAATTATTTACCAAAGTACAAAAAGTGCTTATAATCCAAGACAAGCTTATATGATGCTGGTCATTGGTGTAACATTCATGCTGCTATCATACATATTCTTGGAAGGCGCGATATCCTTCAAATCAACTGGTGGGCAGTAAACCCGCCTTTTTCCTTTTTCAAATTCATGCCACCGAGGTTTCAGTCTCTGTCTCTAAATGCTTTTTGATAGAACTTTAGGTTGTAAACAACATCAGTTATGAACTTTCCAATACTTTTGGTTTATGAAATGTTGCCTTCTGTCTGAATCGTCCACTTGAAACCTAACATTAGAGTTAGCTCAACTTGAACTGTATTTTTCCAGACCCTTTGTTTACGCTTTGAGGGTACATTAAAGTAATTTTGGTAGACAACCTGCAAACACTTCAAACCCGATTTTGTAAAATCTTAGGGTAATAAAAGTTAAATAGGAACGACAAAACTTTTTAGCTGTAAAAGTTTAGGAAAAAACTAAAATTTGCTTAAGGAATGCCTTTGAAACCGTTTGATGTGTGGATGTGTACCCATAATAGCGAAGAATTGTTACCTGTAGTTCTACCTCAGATTAGTCGAGTTATCCCAATCATAAACAGAAAGTTCATCGTTGATGATTTTTCTACCGATAACACAAAAACAGTTGCGAAAAGTTTAGGCTGGCAAGTTTTTGGCAATATGAAGAGAGGACTAGGTAATGCGAGACGTTATGCTTTCTCTTTAGTTGAAACTGAATATTGTGCAAGTTTTGAACATGACTTGTTCCTTGCCAATAATTGGTATCCTACTATTCCAAACATAGTCCAGCAGTCTGACAAATATGATGTTGCTCAAGGTATAAGAATTAGGGATATTGGAGGTTTTCGAGAAGCTGACCTTTATGACTACAGGCATCGATTTGTCACAAGTGAGGATAATACGTTTTACAAGATGAGTGCAAAAGCATGGGAGCAAGCTTCCCAAAACAATAAAAGGTACTGGGTTGAAAAGAATGTTTGTTCTCGCCATCTTCGCGGCAGTGTATCAAAAAGTCTACGGCATGACTACTACATTTATCGCGAAGTAAATACTGCCAGCATTTTTTCTCTTTTAAAATCCTTGGCTAAATCGCCCTTTCTTTCCATAAGGATATTCAGAGAAACCAAAGGCGGGATAGTTCTATTTGCCTATCCCATGGAACGCTTACTAATACTTAATGGAGGATTAATACATAAGATGAAAAGAGGAAACTTACAGTCGAAAAGTTGATGCCCGCACCAAAGCAAATCGATTTATTAGCACCTCAGTTTACAACCTGAAAAGTTAAGGGAGCCTCAGAACCTTAACCAAGAAAACAACTTAGAACAGACTAAACAAAAAAATGGCAACACAACTGCTGTTGGTTTACCCCACTGATAAACAGTGACAGAATTAGAGACAAAGGAGTTACCAGGGGTTTCTTTTTAAATTCATTTTATACGCTAAGAAATTGGTGAATAAATGAATAGGCGGCGTAATTAGTAGAACTGTTGCCGCCAACTCCCAACTTACAATAGCCAATGGAATCGCAAAAACAAGTGCTCCTACGACAAAATCAATTTGATCAACAATTGGAAGCAAACCTCCGGGCGCAATGCCCATTCTTCTTTTGAAAAAAGCACCCGTTAAATCACCCAAAAGCGCCCCTAAAGGAGTTAATAATAAGAATAGAATCGGGAAACCAAAAATAACAACATCAACTAATCCAACTAACATGCCTATTGCTAAGCCAAAAAGAAATCCTCTGAAAGTTTTGTTGTTTCCAAAAATGCGTCTTCCATCATAAAAATTCTTTCCGAAATCCATTTTGGTTCCTCCTCCAGCAAGCACCGGGGTCGCATTTGCGCAATAAGCCGGGAATATAAATTTCAACGCTTGGATGACTAGAAGGGCAATGTCCATGCGATCAACCATCATTCTTGGAATTCAGCGTCTAATATGCCCGCTTCCTGTATTTGTACATAACAGGTAATTTCTTGAGTGTTTTCCCGTGATTTCTCAAGAACAGCTTTAATTCTTTGCGAACAATCTGTGGGTTTCAAAGCAATTATTGTGTCAGCCCAGAACTTCAGAACTCTTGTTGCCACAGGCCTAACACTTATGTTTGCGTCATCAAAAACGCTTCGGACCTGGCTTGTTATAAGAACAGGGATTTTCCGGATTTTTGCCGTTTGCGCCAAAATAGCCAATTGTCTGTTTAACTCGCGATTTACACTGAACGCCTTTCCATTTTTTTCAGCGACCTTAGCTCCATATAAAGACGTGAAAGTGTCAATTATTATTAAGCCGAAGTTTTTAGCAGTATAATCTTGAATGCGGTCAATAACCGCCATTTGCTCTCTAAAATCTTTAGGTTTAATCAAAATGATTTGTTCGGCGACCGAGTCAAATTTGTCTCTTGAAAGTTGAGAGAGCCTTTTAGCTGAAAAAGTGTTGTCGCAATCAACAAAAAATATCTTGTGTTTCTGCAAAGCACAGTTGACGGCGGTTTGAATGGTCAATGTTGTTTTTCCAGTTTCCGGTTCACCATAAATTAAAGCAACGCTTTCTGGCGAAATGCCTCCGTCAATGCTACTGTCGATACATTTGCAGCCTGTGCTGATTTTCATCGTTTTTCACGGCAATGTTATAAACTTGAAACTAGTAATCTGTTTTGCACTTAAACGTATACTATTAAGGTTGATTTAGTGAGCGAAAAAGTTGCTGTGGCAACGGTGGAGGGAAAAGCGTACTATCTAATTGTTAACGATTTAAGAGAGCAAAATATCTCATTTGTGAGTTTGGTGCCTGGAAAGCCTGTGCCTGCTGAATTGAAAGTTGTTATTACAACGGAGAAAGAAAAAGACAAAGTGAAACACAAAAAAATATTGATTTTTCATGATGAGATGGAGCTTGATGATTTAGCTAACGAAGTGAAAAAGATTCTTCGTGGAAAAGAAGACTATGAAAAAATAGTTATTGGCGTTGACCCCGGGACAGCAACTGGGTTGGCGGTAATTGCTGACGGAAAAGTTATTGAAGAGGGTAATTGCTTTAGCATAAAAGAGGTAATTAACAACATTACTAAAACTTTAAGAAACGTTAATTTCACAGTGACAAACGTTTCAGTTAAAATCGGAAATGGTATTCCAATCTACAAAGAACTGCTCCAAGCGCTAGATGAAATTTTGCCGTATCATGTGTTACTTGAAGTGGTAAGTGAAGCAGGAACTAACAGACCTTTAAGAGAAAACAGGCGCAGCCGAAGAATTAGGCACATCTCTTCAGCCATAAGGATAGCTGGCAGAACAGGCAGTATCATACCTAGGAGCAATGGAATTGCAGCACACAGTCGAATCTGACAAGACAATGTTAGTTGAGGGTCCCGCCTCTGCGATGGTCGTTTCTGGCAAGATAGAAGTATTCGGCTACCAGCCCAGAGCATCAGCAACAATCCTTGTTCGTGAGGGCAAACGGGTGCCTTTTTTTGCTGTAGAGAGAGCAGTTTTAGATGTTTCGTTGGGCGCTAACGCTAGCATTCAAGAAGTTGCTGGCAATACAATTCCATCGTCTTGGAATAAGACTGTTGAAGCAGTTTTAGGCTTGCCGAAGAAGCCAGTGACTGTTTTGATTTTAGGCCAAATAGATTCTGGAAAAAGTAGCTTCTGCACTTACCTATTGAACAAACTCTTTAAGGTAAAATGCCGTGTCGCAGTTTTAGATGGTGATTTAGGTCAATCGGACATAGGCCCATCAGGCACAGTGGGCTATGGCTTAATCTCCAAGCCAGTGGCGCAGTTGTCAAATCTGAAGTTGCAGAACGCCTTTTTTGTAGGTGTTACTTCGCCTAACGTAGCGATAGCTGAAATCATTGAAGGCTTAGCTGCCTTGAAAACTGAGGTACTGCAGACGTCTGTTGATTTTGTGGTGATTAATACTGATGGTTGGGTTACTGGCGATTTAGCCATAAGATACAAAACGGCATTAATTCAGAAGCTTAAGCCTGATGTCATAGTTGGCGTTCAAGTTAAGGATGAACTTGAGAAGTTGATTGCAAACTTAGATATTCCAGTTATTACAGTTGAACCTTCTCCTTTTCTTAGCCCACGGACCGCTGAAAACCGCAAAAGACTGCGCGAAATGACTTACTCAAGATATCTAAAAGGCGCAAAACTGGAATGTTATCCCCTAAGCCAAGTCACAGTTGAGCCAAGAAATGCTATTCCGAAGACTCAACTGCCAGAAAAAGGATTACTCGTAGGATTATATGGTAAAACAAATATTTTTTTAGGAATTGGTGTTTTGAGAAAAATTAATCCGTTAAGAAAAATATTAAAGATTCAAACGGCAGTTTCAGCTAAGCCATTAAGAATTGTTGTCGGAAAAGTTTTCTTAGATCGAAAGCTACGAGAAATTCAGGATTGAATTTTAAAGAAATTGCTTATTTCTGCAGCTAAAACATTTCTTTCATTAGGCAGAGTTTTCATGCCTTTATTTATCCATGACGGCAGAAAGCTTCGACAATAATTTGTTGAGAAGCGGTAGTCTAAGAAAACTATAGCTCCACGATCCTCCAAAGTTCTTATGGGTCTGCCCGCAGCTTGTGAAGCTTTCTTCATTGCTGGTAAAACATAACCATATTCCCGTCCAAACCCTGGAAAACGTTTTTCGTAATATTCAATTTGTGCTTTCACTCTGGGCGTCGGCTCCGCATAAGGAATACCAACAACTACAACGGAGTTCATTTGGTTGCCTGGAAAATCCACACCCTCCGAAGTTCTTCCTCCTTGAACACCTATGAACACGGCGCCACTTCGGCCTCCGCATGCTTTGAAATCCTGCACCATTTTCTCATTAGCCTTAGATGACATCCCTTTTCGTTCATAAAACAGCGGTTTCTCCAAGGCATTTTCTAAGCCTTCAGCTAAAAGCGAATTTAATACTCCATATGAGGCTGCGAAAACTCCAGTATTAGTGGGCGTATTAGCAGCAACCTCGTTTATTCGTTCGATCATTATTTGGTACATTGATGGGGTTCTTTTCTCCATGGCGGTGGTGACGCCTAAGCAAACAGCTGAGAACACGTGTTCCTTTGGAAAAGGTGATGGTACAATGCATTGGACTGTGTTTTGCGGAAGCTTTGTTATCCTTGAGAACGCTTCAAGAGGTTGAAGAGTACCCGACATTATGACATTGGCATACGTTGATGAGAAAACGGGCTCGGTGATTTTCGAAGGGTCAAGCGCAACAATTTCAAGCTTTGCTGTTTTGTTTTTGTCTTTGTTTAGGTAGCGACTTGCCACATTAATGTACGAGTCATTACCCACTGTTTCAAGCCATTTAAGCATAAACTCGCTCATCGCGTGAAGATAAGAACGGGGATTTTTTCCTTCTGCCAACAGAGTTTTCTTAATTGCCCCTCCAGCTTCATGCATTCGCTCAAAAAAATCCTGAGGGTTTTTCATGTTGCCTTGCTTTTGAATAATTTCAAGAATTCTATCAGGGGAAATTATTTCTTCTCTATCTACATGGTCGGTTAATTTTTCCACTTCAATCCTGAAGAACTTTGCAAAAGCTTCAACATCTTTGTTGCCAAATCTATTTGCTTCCATCTCCGCCTGCTTCATAACAAAAAGTGACAGTGTGCAGCTTGAAATGTCAATTGCCGTTTCAGGCAAATTGTGAGCTTCATCGACAATCAAAATTATTTTTTGAGGCTCAGTTTCCAAGTTTTTTAAAAAAGCATTACGAATTGCAGGGTCAAAAACATAGAGGTAGCTTAGGGCAATCACTTTAGCCTCTGATAATGCTGATTTGACTAGTTCATATGGGCAGATTTCCTTTTTCTTGCAAATGCCCATTAGTTCTGAAGCCATGTATGGGCGAGCTGCAACTTGCTGTTGAAGTTGAATGTAATCGTAAGTTCGATCATCCACATTAATGTAATAGGGGCAGCGGCTTTTTGCTTTCAGTAGCTCGCAAACTTCCATTAGCGATTTGGAGTCAAAAGAGCCTCGGGCGGCGAAAACGTTAAGGCACATTTCACCTCGCCCACGAATAGAAACGCCTGTCACATGGTGCCTTTTGTAAATTGCCCTCAGTTCTTCTATTACGCGATCATGTTGGCGGTGGGTGCGTGCAACATAAAGTATTTTCAGTTTTTTCTCTATCGCCACTGGTAAACAAGCAGATAGAGCTGAGATGGTTTTTCCTAATCCGTTGCTGCCTTCAATCAAGACCGAGCGTCTTTCGTGGACTGCGTTGTAGACTGTTTTGACGAAGTCATCTTGATGTGGTCGCACGTTAGAGTATGGGAAATACTCTGTAACTTCTTGGGGTACCTTAATCATTTTTATCCCCTGAACCGTTTGAAGGACAATATTTGTTCACTGGGCATTGGTGGCAAATTG
Organism: Candidatus Bathyarchaeota archaeon; assembly: GCA_963811105.1. Lineage (GTDB taxonomy): Archaea > Thermoproteota > Bathyarchaeia > Bathyarchaeales > Bathycorpusculaceae > Bathycorpusculum. The sequence continues at coordinate 197,718 of CAWEPZ010000002.1, forward strand.
GTTTTCTTGCTTTGCAGTATTTTCTGCCATGAGCAATCAATAGAAGATGAAGAGCTAAGTAATCTTTCGGCTCAAAAAGTGACTGAAGACTCAAACGTACAGTCTCGTAGTTGCTGTTTGCAGGCGCCAAACCAAGACGTTTAGCTACACGATTTACATGTGTATCAACAGGAACGGTAGGCTTGTTTGCAGAGAAAAGTAAGACGACATCAGCTGTTTTCGGTCCAACCCCCGGTAGCTCAAGCAGTATTTTTCTTGCTTCATCCAAAGGCAAAGACAAAATTGGCTTCAGTGAGCCGTCAAATTTTTCAAAAACTATTCTTGAAACTGATTGTATTGTTTTGGCTTTGCTTCTGTAAAGACCGCCAATGTGGAGGCATGCTTCGAGGGCACATGTTTCCGCTGAAGCCAGTGCTTGAGGGGTTATTTCGAAGTGTTTCGAGAGGTTTTGGAAGGCTCGCTCAGTGTTGGTGTCAGCAGTGTTCTGTGACATAATAGTAACAATTAACGTTTCGAAGGGGTCGGTTTGCGGCTTCACCAAGCTGGGCACGTTTATGTTTTTGCGTAATGTTTCCAAGATTATTGCCCCATACTGGTTAGCCATCATCTTTGCCTTCAAACTCTCGAAAATATAGCCGAACTATTGATTATTCATGCTATAAATACCATCGGTAATAAAATGCTTAAACCTTGAAACGGATAGAGCGATTAAGAAAGCTTTTCAACTAATCATTCTTTCGCTAAATTTTAGTAATTTTTGAAACGAAAGTAGTATTGTTGTCGGAGCAAAAGCAAGCGAATAAGAGTATATCGATTAATGTCCGTATCTTAGTTTTTTGTTCTTTTCACATTTAGAATTAACATTTAACTCTTGGAGCGTTTGAAAGCAGGATTTGCTTTTATAGGAAAGGTTTTTAGTATAGTTATTATATGAATCTGTGAAACTGTGAATAGGATAAAGTGAGGTTAAGTTATGTCAGTGTTTGCAGCACCAGGAGCATATGACCGTGCTATAACCGTTTTCTCGCCTGACGGTCGACTCTTCCAAGTAGAATACGCGATGGAGTTAGTAAACCGTGGAGCTACGATTATAGGTATTCAATGTCCCGAAGGTTTAGTGCTTGGTTCCGAAGAAAATATTGAAGTCCTTGAAGAAGCAGGTTTCTCATGGAAAATCTTCAGGGTAGACGATCACATTGGCGCAGCCATTGTTGGTTTAAGTTCAGACGCCAGAATACTAATTGATCAAGCTCGGATATACGCTCAAAGTAATAAATTAACTTATGATGAACCCATAGATGTAGAAGTCGTAACCAAACGTATATGTGATATCCAGCAAATGTACACGCAGCATGCAGGTGTAAGACCCTTCGGAGTTTCCATAATTTTCGGGGGAGTAGATAAAACCGGCACCAGAGTGTTCGGCACACATCCAAGCGGAACATACAGAGGATACAAAGCCACAGCTTTAGGAGCAGGTAGAGAAACAGTCCTTGCAGTTCTAAAAGATGAATACAAAGAAGACTTGACGTTGGACAAAAGCATCAAACTCACTGTGAAATGCTTAGTGAAAGCCTTGGAAGCAAGACAGTTACCGCCGAGAATAAAAATCGCAGTCATACCTGTAACCACCAAGAAGATGGAAATGTTGAGCGACGAATCTGTGGAAGGCTACGTTCAAGAGATGGGCTCAAGCAAGTGAAAACCTAATGAGTGAAAAGTTTACTGTTGCACGACTAACAAAAGATAACGAGCATTTTGAAATCTTAGTCAAACCGCAAAAAGCACTTGAATACCGCAACGGCAAAATCCCAGGAATAACCGAAGTTTTAGCTGCTGAACTTATATTTTCTGACGCAAACAAAGGCACCAAAGTTTCCGAAGAAGCAATGCGCAAAGCCTTCGGAACGATCGATCCCTTAAAAGTTGCTGACATAATACTTCATAAAGGGACGCTTCAACTAACAACTGAACAAAGACGAAAAATGGTTGAAGACAAAAGAAAGCAAATAATTGATTTTATTGCACGGCAAGCAGTTGATCCAAAAACAAATCTGCCGCATCCTCCAATGCGGATAGAGAATGCGATGGAACAAATTCGTTACCCAATAGACCCATACAAACCCGTGGAAGAACAAGCTAAAGATATAGTGAAACTCTTAAGGCCAATTTTGCCTCTAAAGATAGAGCAAGTGGTAGTTGCTGTAAAAATTCCTGCCCAACACTCAGCGAGAGCTTATGGGTCAATCAAGACTTTGGGAACTATAAAACGGGAAGAATGGCGTGGAGATGGTTCATGGTACGGCGAAATAGAATTGCCTGCAGGATCATACGCCTCGTTGCTAAACAAACTTGGCGACGTAACTAAGGGAAGTGGAGAAGCAAAAATAATCTCATAGAAATAAAATTGGATGGTGAAAAAATTAATGCCAGTGTTCTTTGAAAAAAAACAGCTTGTTACACCAGGAGAATTGCTTGCTGAAGGCGATTACTTACCTGGCGAAAACACATACGTTGAGCAAAACAAAATTTACTCTTCAAGAATTGGTCTCGTAGATACTGATGTTAAAAAAGTGAATGTGGTTGCACTTCGGGCTTTTTATGTGCCGAAAATGGGTGATATTGTCATAGGAACCGTTTTGGAAGTTGGATTTAACGGTTGGACAGTTGATATTAAATCACCCTACTCAGCGCTCTTACGTGCATCGGATGTTTTAAGCAGACCTTTCAAACCCCAAAACGACGAGTTATCAGCGGTTCTAAATGCAGGTGACTTAATTGTTGCAAAAATCGCATCTTACGACAGAGCTCACGACCCACAACTTACCGTTGGTGAGCCAGGGTTAGGAAAAATAACTCGCGGCCAAATTCTTCAAGTAACGCCAACAAAGATTCCTCGCGTAATCGGCAGAAAAGGCTCAATGATATCTATGATAAAACAAGAAACAAACTGCCAAATAATTTTGGGACTAAACGGCGTCGTCTTGGTCACAGGTAAATCCCTTGAAGATGAGGAACTTGCAATAACAGCAATTAAAAAAATTGAAGAGGAATCCCACACAAGTGGCTTAACAGACCGCATAACACAGTTACTCAAAGAAAGCAAAGTTAATGTTAAAGTGGAGGAAAACAAGAATGAATGAAAAACCTGAAAAATTAATCGATAAAAAAGGCATTAGATTAGATGGTAGAAAAGCAGATGAACTTCGACCCCTAAAACTTCAAGTCGGTGTCTTAGGAAACGCTGATGGATCTGCTTATGTTGAACATGGGAAAAATAAAATTCTCGCAGCGGCATTCGGTCCAAGAGAAATGCATCCAAAACATTTGTCTCAACCAGACAAAATGGTTCTACGATGCCGTTATCACATGGCTCCCTTTTCAGTTCAGGAACGAAAATCTCCTGCACCTTCCAGAAGAGAAGTCGAGCTCTCTAAGGTGATACGAGAATCATTAGAACCAGCTTTGTTCCTGGAGCTTTATCCTCGAACAGGCGTTGACGTTTACATCGAAGTATTGCAAGCTGATGGTGGAACGAGATGTGCAAGCATCACCGCTGCTGCTTTAGCTATTGCTGACGCTGGCGTTCCTATGCGTGACTTAGTAGTTGGTTGTGCAGCAGGAAAAATTGATGACACAGTCGTTTTAGATTTATACGATGCTGAAGACAAACTTGGCGCTGCAGACGTTCCAGTAGCTTATATGCCTAATTTGAACGCGGTTACTCTGCTTCAGATGGATGGCCTGCTTTCAACCGAAGAATTTGAAAAAGCGATGAACATGGCAATAGATGGATGCAAGAAAATTTACGAAATGCAGAAGGAAGCATTAAAAACGAAATACATGGTTGTTAAAGAGGTAGGTGAAGAATAATGTCATCATTAGTTACTAAAGTTAGACTAAAGCAAATTGAGCAGCTTATAGAAAAAGGAAAACGCCTAGATGAACGAGGCTTACACGATTACAGACCCATCAAAATTGAACAAGGATTAATAGAGCGCGCTGAAGGCTCAGCAAGAGTTTTACTCGGCAAAACCGAGGTTCTTTGCGGAGTAAAAGTCGAAACGGGTGAACCATTCACAGACACACCAAACGAAGGAGTATTAACTGTAAATGCTGAACTTGTGCCTTTAGCTTCTCCGAATTTTGAGCCAGGACCGCCAAATGAAGACTCTGTTGAATTAGCAAGAGTTGTTGACCGAGGTATACGTGAATCAAAAACAATTGACAATGAAAAACTTTGCATTGAACCGGGCAAAAAAGTCTTTGTTGTCTTCGTTGACGTCTATGTGCTGAATCATGATGGAAATTTGATTGACGCTTCCGCTTTGGCTGCTATGGCTGCACTGCTAAACACAAAGATGCCTAATTACGAAATCAAAGACGGCGAGGTAAAAATTAAACAAGGATATACGCCGTTGCCTCTAAGAAGTCACCCAATAACAGTGACAACAGGCAAGATCAATGGTAATTTGATTGTTGATCCTTGGCTGGAAGAAGAGCAAGTTATGGACTCACGGATATCAATGGCTATCAAAGAGGACGGTACTATTTGCGCCATTCAAAAAGGAGGCTCAGGCTATTTCACACCACAACAGATTTTAGAGGCCTCAAAGATCGCCCAGGAGAAAGCTGCAGAACAACGCAAGAAGCTTGATTGGTGAAAAAAGTGCCAAAAACAAAGAAAGTCGGTCCAACAAGAGGTTTAGGCCCACGTTACGGTTCCACAGTTAGGAAACGCTATATTAAAGTAATCACTGAACTCAAAAAGCCGCACAAATGTCCAAACTGCGGCTTTGTTAGAGTAAAACGTGAAAGCGTCGGCGTTTGGAAATGTACTAAATGCAGCTTTACCTTCGCGGGAGGCGCTTACACCCCTGCAACAAAACTGGGCATTGTGGCTAAACGTGCAGCAAAAGGTTTCCCAATAGAGGAAGCAACCAAAGAAGCTGCAAAAGCCGCTGTCGAGCCGGTAACCGAAGAAGAAACTGAGTAACCTCTTCTCCTCAATTTTATTTTCTTTATTTTAATTATTAAGTTACAGATAGATGTTTTTAGCCTAATTTATGAACCTAAAATGTGCGCTTCTTCTACACATCGTTTCAGGCTCCAATTTATTACTCCGGATGTTGTGTTTAGCTCGGGAATCTTCATGGCAGTGGGGGCAAAGGCGAATATACGTTTAAAATTCCATTCCGAAAAGCAGGTAAACACTCTGCTTGATGCACTAACACCTGAAACCAAAGCGACCGTAACCAAGCGCGCTAATGTAGAGTTAGAGAAGGATGGCTTGTTTTTAGTGCTGTTGATTGATGCGGACGACACTGTAGCTTTGCGCTCAACTTTGAATGCATATTTGCGCTGGATAAATTCAGCCTTAAACATTATTGGCTTAATAGAGCATGAAACATAGTGGACGCTTAGTCAAGAAATTTGGATTATACCATTGGCATTTACATTTCGTTCCGAAAACAAAATTTTGTTCAAGAAAAAAGAAAAAATGTGGTTTCAACATTGACGATTGATGGACGCTTTTGGAAAGGAAGGTTCAAATAAAAAAAGGAAATGTGGTTGAAGTCTCCATTGGAGGAGCGTTCAAGTCCCACCCCCGGCATCAATCACAAATTTTAATGAATAAACTAACCACTGGTACCCATTTCTGCAGTATAGTTGGATTCACCCATTAAGTAGGTTCCTAAACCAAGCGTCCAGAGCCATAATGGATAGACTATTAAACGTTCTAATCCACCCATGCCTAAGCTTAAAGCGAAACTGGGACTAACACGTTGTGCTAAAAGAGAAAGAAACAACATCAAAAGCGATACAGAACCTAAAGTAACCGATACGTAAGAAAAAGGTGACTTAACCAATTTATAGGACAATAGAGCAGCAACCGCCCAAGATACAAACATAATCAGGGCAAAAAGGCTATGCACAGACGGAATAACGTTTTCTGCAACCACTCCTACCATAACGTTACCGACACCTGCTATTGCTAATAGGGCGGTGAAGCCTCTGTTCTTGGAACCTTGCATATTGAAATAAGCACCAGCTATAATGAATACACCCAACAAAATAGATGAGGCAGCGAAAACTGCAGCGAAATTACCTGCTAAACCCCAGTTACCCAAGTCACTTATAACCTGTTGCCCGACAAGGTAATCTGGATAGATTGTTTCACAAACGATTTGGGTGAGAATAAATTGGACCAAGCCGACAAATAGCAGCAAACCCGCAATTTTTTTATTATCGTATTTCATAATTGAGAAAAGAATCAATTGATTAATAAAACTTTAGGGGTGTGCATTATTCCCCTGAAAACTTGTTTAATTAACATTAAAATTAGAAATCCAAGTACAAAACTCAACAACCTTGGTAAACCTGCTCTAAAAAATGGGAATGCGGTTGAGGTCTCCATTGGAGGAGCGTTCAAGTCCTACCCCCCGGCACCATTATAAGCATAACTGTAGGGGATAGTCAAATAAGTACAAGTCCACTAAATTAACTACTTAGAGTTAGGGATAAGATTATGAGCAAACCTGAAGTGTCATCTTATACTTGTCCACAATGTAATTGGATGATTACAACACCTTTTGGTGCAGAGGATAACGCTGACCACATTAAATTGCATACAGAAAAACATCATAGCAAACCCTCAAGAGAGCGTGCTCATTTCAGAGTGATTAAAGTAAATAAGTAAAACGTAACTAAATTCATATTCTTCATTTTATTATCTAGACTATGATTTTCTAAAAGCTTAGAAGATAATTTTAAATTTGAATGAAAAGCTTGATAAACTTAACTTTATTCAAGTTCTAAAGAATTAACTAAGAAGGGGAACTGTGGGTAATTAGTTCCTGAAAAGAATTTAAACGTGCTCTAAACGATTACCTTGATAAAGGAAGGTTTAAATAAATATCGACTCATTTCGTATATGCTTTAAATTAAAAAATGGATGATAACTTAGCATGTCACAGGAATATCGCTATATACTTCGTATTATGGGTACGGACGTTCAAGGTACCCTTAAGGTTTCTTACGCAGTAGCACAAGTGAAAGGTGTAAGCCTCAGTCTCTCAAACGCAATTCTAAAAAAGGCGGGAGTTAACCCTGACCTTCGCGTAGGCTACATAACGGAATCAGATGTTTCGAAAATAGAAGATGTAATCAAAGACCCGGCAAAATATAGTCTGCCAATATGGCTTTTTAACAGGCGAAAAGATTCTGACTCAGGGAAAGACCTGCACCTTTTAAGCGCTGACCTTGTTTTAAGAACAAAAAATGATATTGATGAAGCCAAAAACATTAGGTCTTGGCGTGGATACCGTCATGCTTACAGCCTGAAAGTTCGTGGGCAACATACAAAAACCACCGGAAGAGCAGGCAAAGCCTTAGGCGTCAAGAAGAAGACTCTTCTGCAGAAGCCTGGTGGAGCACCCGCAGGTGAAGGAGGCAAATAAACATGGGAGATCCAAAGAAGCAGCGTAAAAAGTTTGATACGCCAAGATTCCGATGGCGTAAAGACATCCTCCAAGAAGAGCTAAAACTTCTGGGCCAATACGGCTTAAGAAACAAACATGAACTTTGGCGTCTCAAAACGACTCTATCAAAAACTAGAGGCATCGCCCGTTCACTTATCAGTAAGACTCCTGAAGAACGAGCAAAAATGGAAAACGAGCAGCTAATTAAACTTAAGAAACTTGGCATCTTGCCAGATACCGCTGTGTTGGATAACGTTTTAGACTTAACAATCGAAGACATCTTGGAACGCAGACTGCAAACAGTTGTTTTCCGAAAAGGCTTAGCGCGAACAATTTTCCAATCACGTCAACTAATTAATCACGGGCACGTGACCATAGACGGTCGTCGAGTAACAATCCCAGGTTACATAGTTCCAAAAGCAGATGAAACCAAAGTTATATATTCACCAGAAAGTGCAGTTGCAAGCCAAGCCCACCCATTACGTGTAGGACTTTCAGTTGTAGCTAAACAACCAGAAGTTAGACCACCTAGCAGGGGCAGGCGAGGCGGAAGAGGCGGCGGATTTTGAGCGCTGGAAATAAAAGAAATGATAGATGGGCTATCGTTCATATATTTAGTTCTTACAATAACACGCTAATCCACATAACTGACATTTCAGGTGCGGAAACAATCGCTCGCACAAGCGGCGGTATGTTCGTCAAAGCAGATCGCATGGAATCATCACCTTATGCCGCTATGCGTGCAGCAACAGGCGCTGCTGAAGTAGCACGAGACAAAGGAATCACAGCCATCCACATTAAAGTACGGGCGCCAGGCGGTTCAGGGCCAAGAACTCCGGGACCAGGCGCACAAGCAGCTATACGTGCGTTAGCAAGATTTGGTTTCCGAATTGAACGCATTGAAGAAGTTACACCAATTCCCCACGACGGCACAAGAAGACCAGGCGGCAGAAGAGGAAGAAGAGTCTAGTCTCAATTTCCCTTCTTTATTAACAGAAAAATTGAAATAATCCCCCTATATCTCTATTGAAACGCAAAACCAGTTATAGTAATCTTATTGGAGTGTCCCAGCAAGTGAAAATTGAAATCCTTGAAAAAAACGATACTAACCTGCGCATAATTGTGAAAGACGCGGACGTTCCGATAATGAACGCTCTACGTCGAATAGCACTTGCTGAGGTTCCAAGCATGGCAATTGAAGAGGTTGTCATGATAGAAAACTCGTCAATTCTACAGGACGAAATTATCTCGCATCGATTGGGACTTACACCATTGAAAACTGATTTAGACGCTTACAACCTTCCTGAAGAATGTGAATGTAAGAGCGAATTCGGTTGCCCTCAATGTCGAGTAACGCTTACTTTGGACGCTGAAGCTAAGGATGGAACAAGAACCGTTTATTCGGGCGAACTAATATCTGACAACCCCGAAATAATTCCTGTCTCAGATAAAATCCCAATAATTAAGTTGGCTAAAAATCAAAAATTGAAACTTGAAGCTTATGCTCGTCTGGGAAGAGGCAAAACCCATGCAAAATGGCAACCAGTTTCAATGTGTGTTTACAAATATTTCCCAAAAATCACCGTTCCTGCAGAGAAATGTGACGAGTGCTCAAAATGTGCTGACATTTGCTCTAAGAAAGTGCTGTCAATTAAAGATGAACAAGTTGATGTACGTGATTTATTATCATGTAACCTTTGCATGGATTGTATTGAAGCTTGCCCAACAAAGCCTTCTCCACTAAAAATAGAATGGGAGAAGAACGCATTCATAATGACTATAGAGTCAACGGGCGCACTTCCGCCTGAACGCATACTTAGAGAAGCCACCAAAACGCTAGACAAAGAATTAAACGAACTTGAAGAATTATTAAAGGCTGAACCGCAATGAAAGATACCAAAACCACAAACCCGGAATTAATCTCGCTTATTCGTCTCCTAAAGAAGGAAAGCAGGGAAAAGCAAGCAGCAATATGGTTAGATTTAGCTGAATACTTATCCAAATCAAGAAGCCAACGTGTAGCCGTTAACCTGAGCCGAGTAAACAGGAACACAAAACCAAGCGACATCATTGTGATTCCAGGCAAGCTCTTAGGTTCAGGCAGCATAAATCATCCAGTAACCGTAGCGTCATTTAGCGCTTCTGAGAAAGCAAAGGAAAAACTTACAGCTGCCAAAGCTAAATACATTTCAATCCCTGAGCTCTTGGAGGAAAATCCTAAGGGTTCAAACGTAAGAATTATTCGGTGAGAAAAGATGCAAACAACTAAAAATACATCTATTACACTCGTTAACGCTGAAGGATTAATTGTTGGCAGAATGTGCAGCAAAGTTGCCAAACGATTACTGAACGGCGAAGAAGTAATCATTCTCAACGCAGAAAAAGCGGTGTTTTCAGGTAAAAGGAAGAGCAAAATCTTAGAAGGTCACATATTCCTTGAAGTTGGCGCTCCAGAGCGCGGTCCATTCCATTATCGAAGGCCAGACAAATACCTTCGTAAGGTCGTAAGAGGTATGGTTCCGTATAAGCAGCCTAAAGGTAAAAATGCGTATAAAAGGCTGAAAGTATTCATGGGTGTACCTATCGAACTTAAAGATAAAGAAATGATAACGTTCGATGAAGCTTCATCTGCCGACCTGAAGGGTCCACATATTACCCTTGGCGAATTGGCAAAAGAAATCGGATGGAAAAATAGGATGGAATAATTATGCCCGCAAAAAAAGTCTTAGTTGTTAGTGGAAAAAGAAAAACAGCAGTCGCCCGCGCCATAGTTAAACAAGGCGTTGGTAGAGTACGAATAAACATGACTCCGGTTGAAATTTACGAGCCAGACATCGCTCGAGCAAAAGTAATGGAGCCTCTATTGCAAGCAGGTTCAGACATTTGGCAGCAATTAGATATGGATGTTAAAACTAGCGGCGGAGGCTATATGGGACAGGCGGAAGCTGCGCGTATGGCGGTTGCAAACGCACTTTTGAAATGGACGAAGAGTACACATCTGCGAACAGTATTTAGCGAATATGACCGAACCATGATTGCTGGGGACTCAAGGGCTAAAGAGACCAAGAAGTTCGGCGGAGCAGGTGCAAGAGCAAAAGAACAGAAAAGCTATAGGTAAGGTGGAAAAAACAAATGATTATTCCCGTAAGATGCTTCACCTGCGGCAAACTGGTTGGAGACAAATGGGAAGAATTCACACGCCGCATCAAAACAGGCGAAAATGCAAGCGACATATTAGATAGTTTAGGCTTGAAACGGTACTGCTGCAGACGAATGTTGCTTTCAAATGTAGAAATAGTAGATGAAGTCCTACGGTTCTACGAAGAAGCAGAGAAGCGAAAAGAAGCGCGCAACTTTTACTAATTTTTCCCTTTTAGCACGGTCATTATTTCGGCTTTTCTTCATTTTGGTTATCTTTACCGAAACGATTCTCAAGCCAAGTGTTTGCCCATTTATCAACCAAGGTATCTAGAAGGCTTGATTGATAGGCGATTAAAATCTTTGCAATTCTATCCTCATCTTTAATAGTATAAATATTTTCGTAGCCTACCTTAGTTCTTTCAACAATTCCATTTTCTACCAAGCACTTTAAGTAAAAAGAAGCTGTTGAGGTAGGTATTTTTAACTCTTCAACTATTAATCGATACTTTGCCTTTTTGTTTACTGAAATTATCAGAACAAGTTCTCTCAGTCTCTTATGTCTCAAAACGGATAGAAGCTTTTTCTCCTCAGGATCAAGTGGATTGGAATAATACCTCGTGTAATGTTCAGATTTTTCCTCAACAATAACATTTCTTCTCGACATGTAGTTTAGGTGGTATTGAAGGCTCGCTAAAGGAATATCCAATATTCTTTGGAGTTCTCTTATATGTATACCTGGATTTTTCTTTATGATCGCATATATTTTTTGTCTTCTGGCGTTTTCCAGAATTTCTTCTTTGAACATTCTTCCTATTCCTTTAAAGCTCCATAAAGGATAAACAAAAGTGCTATTGCGTCTAACAGAAGATGCCAACTGTCAGTGAATTCTTTGTTATAGGTGCTGCTTAACAATTCAGGGATAGAGAGCAAACCGTGAGTAAAGAACAATCCAAACCCAACGGTTAATAGAAGTGTCTTTTTGTTTCGAAGACGAGAAAAAGTCAACAAAGCGATAGAGAAAATCACTGTTGTCACTATAATGAACACTATTCTTACCAAGTAGGCAATTGCTGGTAACATTTCTAACACCTTTTCTGGATATAGCAATCATCATACTTAGCTAATATAATTTTAGCAAAATAACGTAAAGTGATTTATTAGCTTTTAATATTCCGAGTTTTATTAGAGTGGCCTGACAAAACTTCTGAAATGATAAGAATGCAACCAAAATGGGTTCCGTAATTGTTTGGACTCTCCAGCTTCTAATACTATTATGGTCTATCTGGAAAAAGAAATAATTCTTGCTTTTTAACAAGTTTTTGTAAAAAAAATGCTATTTCATTTCTTTGAGAGCGAGTTTCAGAATTCCATCTTAGAATAGACAATGACAAACCTAAGTTTTGATTGATTTGCAAACTTTTATGGTAAATGCTAATTTGGCAATAAATTTAAGAACATGGTCTTGTATGCTTGGGTTAAGAGAAATGTAATTCTGTTAGCTCAACTAATAGTTTTGCACCCTCTAAAAATTAAGGAAGATAAAGAATGAATCTAAATAAAAAAAACCTAACTTTTGCAATATTCGTTTCAGCTCTAATGATAGCTTCTATGATCGTTATTATCGTACCAGTAAGAGCGCAACAAGGAGTAACTATTGGAACAGCACAAACTCCCACTACAGGCGGGCCTGTACCAGCAGGCGTAACTCCAAGCTTATCACTTAATACAATAGCATACATGAGTTTCTCACCGAACCCGATAGGCGTTGGACAGCAGTTACTAGTAAACATTTGGCTGCAACCGGCAACTCAGGTCAATCGAGCACACACCGGATACACCGTAATAATTACAAAGCCAGATGGAACAACTGAGACTGTTGGACCCTTGGTTTCTTTCCAAGCAGATACAACAGCATGGTTTACCTACTCGCCTGATGTAGCAGGTAACTATACACTTCAATTCTTCTTTGCAGGTGACTATTATCCAGCAGGATACTATTTCCAAGGACTCAAGGCCAATACAACCCAATCTGGAACCATCATTGTCTCAGCTGGCACAAGCACCAACACCGGTTTCAATGCTACCCAAGATGTCTACTATATGCCTTCAAATACCGACAAATACACTCTTACCGTCCAACAAGATCAAGTGACTAGTTGGCAACCCACACCGCTCCCAGGGCTAGGGGATTACTGGACAAGACCAATCCACCCAGATAACAGAGAATGGTGGGTAATCGGCGGAAACGACCCTAATAACGAAGTCGGAGGCGGCACAGGAACACCAGGCTGGCCAGACAACACTAACGTATACTCTAGCAACTACAAATTCGTGCCCTATGTTACAGGCCCAACCAGCGCACACGTAGTATGGAGATTACAAGGTGCATTAGACGGTATATTTGGCGGACTAATTGACGGAGCTTACACCACAGCCCAAGCACCAGACGTGGACTTTTCAGGTGCAGCCTTTACATTCGGATACACTGGTCCAAGCAACGGAGGAAACCCGGCAATTGTATTTGACGGAAGAACTTACAATTCAATCGTAAAACAGGTCGACGGCGTAACACAAACCGTCTGGGAATGCGCTGACATACGTACAGGACAAGTCTACTGGGATCTAACAAACGTTGCTCACCCGCCAACACTGATTTCATACGCTGAAAATTCGCCGCCAGTACCAGGAGGATTAGGACGAACCGACAGAACAACTGTGAGTCTCTTATACTTAGGCTCAAACCTTGTTACAAAATACAACCCAATAACAGGCGCAATCACACTTAACGCGACAATTCCAAGTCTCGGATCCAGCACTCTATACGCTGACCCATATGTTCTATCAGTTCAGACACTTGGAAGCGGAGCAAGCACACAATATCGCTTAATAAACTGGACACTCCAAGGACTTGGTACAAACACCACGGCATTTCCCACTAGCAACGTAATAAGCAACATAACTTTCCCGTTCAACAGCATAGGCACCGCAGACTTTGAAACCATGATAGCCATCCAGTCAACAGCCAGTTCTCCAGCTGCAACCGGAGTAGCCTCGGACGTTTCAATAATGGGCGTTTCCTTGACATCAGGAAAATTGCTCTGGAATGAATCATCAGGCGTTGGTTACCCAATCTTCAGCGGACTAGGACTTGCAGATCACGGAAAATACGCAAACCGCTTTGACGATGGTCACTTCTATTGTTATGACGAAGCAACAGGCAAACTGCTCTGGAAGAGTCAAATCTCAAGCATCCCATGGGGAACATTCGGCGCGTACCAAGATGAATCAGCTTACGGCCTCATATTCTACAACCAATATGACGGCATCGTTGCATACGATTGGAATACAGGAAATGTAGCTTGGCACTATGAAGCACCCGCAGTACCCTTTGAAACCCCGTACCTGACAAACGGCGTTGGAAACCCAACCAACTCAAGTCAAGGGCAATCCTTCTTCAGCGGAAGTGTCATCGCAGACGGAATGGTATACACCTATGCAGTTGAGCACTCACCTACTGCTCCATTGACCAGAGGCTGGGACACATATGCAATTAACGCTACAACCGGTGCTCTTATATGGAAAACCTTAGGTTCGATGATTCCAGGCGTTGTCGCAGACGGCTACTTAACAGCAACCAACTACTATGACGGATACATGTACACCTTTGGCATGGGACAAAGCGCAACTACAGTAACAGCACCACTCAACCAAATCGTTGTAGGACAAAATGTTGCAATAACAGGCACAGTGTCAGACAAATCTCCATCAACTCTGCAAACTCCAGAATATGCACCAGGCACAAACGTTCCTTGTGTTTCACACGATTCAATGGGTGACTTTATGGCATACCTATTCCAGCAAGCGCCACGACCAGCAAACCTCACCGGAGTTCCTGTCTCAATCGACGTTGTTGATCCTAACGGAAACTCAGTGCACATTGCTACCCCAACAAGTGACGGCAATACAGGTGTTTTCGGCTCCACGTGGACTCCAACAATCCCAGGTGAATACAAGATATACGCAAGCTTTGCAGGTGATGATTCATACGGGTTCTCAACAGCTGCTACCTTTGCAACAGTAACGCAAGCCCAAGCCTCTCCAGCACCAACAGCAACAACAACAACTCAAACAACAAGCGTAACCATGAGTGACTTCGTATCATACTTCGTTGTAGGCATAATAGTGATAATAATCGCAATCGCAATAGTCGGCGCATTAATCCTAAGAAAACACTAAACAAAAAAAGCTCAAAAATAAATTTCCTTTCTTTTCTTTTTTTTGATTTAATTGCCTACAAATTGAAGCAAGTATTCAAACAAAAACGTTTTATAAACAAACAAACATTTCTTTATTTGGAATCAACCATGAAATTTTTGATAGTTCAAAAAGTAAAACGTGAAGTTCCACTCGAAAAATGGTCGAAACTGCTTCCGCTGCAATTCAAATATTTTGAAAAGCTCGAGAAGGAAAAAACGATTGAGGCAGATTACCATCTTGTAGGGCATCAGGGCACCATGCTCATAGTGAATGTTGAGTCAGATGAGCAACTTTCAAAAGTAATCGGTCAAGACCCCTTGTTTTTTGAATGCGAAAGAGAAATCTACCCGCTCACAACACGTCAGACACATGAGAAACAAATAAGAGAACTAATCAAGCCATAACACCGACGGTTTTAAATATGGGTTGCCACGGCGGTTTCTCACTAGACGAAACAACAAGACGTTCATGGTACAAACCAGAAAACATCTTACGAAACCTAAGCGCAGGTATGGTTTTTGCTGACATAGGATGCGGCGACGGATTCTTCAGCATTTTAGCTGCAAAAAAAGTCGGCGTAACAGGTAGAGTATACTCTGCAGATATTGATGCGTCAGCGATAGAAAAGCTCAAGCGGAAAGCGGAAAATGAAGGTTTAAAAAACATCACCGCCGAAATTGGTGTTGCTGAAGAAACCGTTTTGTGCACCGAATGTGCTGATTTCGTTTTCTACAGTATGGTGCTTCATGATTTCGCTGACCCAGCAAAAGTGTTGCAAAATGCTCGAAAAATGATTAAGCCTACTGGTAGGTCTAGTTAATTTGGATTGGAAAAAACAAGAAATGACTTTTGGTCCACCCGTTAAAATTAGATTCAGCCAAGAACACGCGTCAACTCTAATTCAGGAGGCAGGCTTCCAATTAGTCAGTCTTAAAGATGCTGGGAAATATCATTATATTTTGACTGCTAAGCCTTTGCCGTGAAAAGTTAGGTTGATTCAGCTTTTGCGTAGAGCTCAAGTAGATCTCGTTTGAACAGTTCAGGGTCGTTTTTGTAGGCGGAGTGTCCTGCTCCATTATAGATTAAGAGTTTAGAGTTAGGCAGCTTGCCAGCTAAAGTTCTCATATCTTCTCCTGATATGATGTTGTCGTTTGAACCCCAAATTACCTTAACTGGAAAGTTGAAGTTGCTATAAGCTTTCACTAGTTCTTCATCAAGTATTCTAGAAGGTCCAATTAAAAGCAAGCTTTTAACAGGAAACCTTGCAGCATACTTCAATGCGATGTGACCGCCCAAGCTGGCGCCTACAATAAAAGGCACCGTTGTTCCGAACACGCTCTTTATTGCGTCAGCGGCAAATGTAACGTTAGTTTCGACGTTTCTGGTTTTGGGTTGGCAGCTGCTTCTTAGCCCATACGGCATATCTAGAGCCAAAAATGGTATACGCTTTGCAATCAATAAATCTGTTACTCCAATCTGTTGCCAAATGTCCATTGTATAAGATAATCCATGCAGAAAAACGATTGGAACTCCTGGTGAATCGAAATACAAAGCATTGCATTTACGGCCAGCCAAAGTTAATGTTTTTTCCATGAAATTTAGTTATTCTTCGTTTCTTATAACATTTGACCGCCGCAAAAACGTCGAAAAGGATAATAGCTCTTTATGAACTCTTTAGTTTGGTGATTTTTTTGAGTGTTAAGGTCGGCGACAAAGCCCCAGACTTCAAGTTGCCATCACAAATGGGCGACGATGTGATGCTTTCAGAATTTTTCGATAAAAAAAATGTAGTTTTATATTTTTACCCTAAAGATGAAACCCCCGGTTGCATCAAAGAGGCTTGCACGTTTAGAGACAGTTATGAAGAATTGGCGAATTTAGGTGCCGAGGTGCTTGGTGTTAGCGGTCAAAGTGTTGCGTCGCATAAATCTTTCGCAAGCCATTATGGTTTACCCTTCATCCTGTTAAGCGATGAGAATAACAAGGTTCGTAAACTGTATGGTGTTCCATCAACCATGGGTCTAATTCCTGGACGCGTAACCTACATTATTGATAAGAAAGGCATTGTCAGGCATATTTTCTCCTCGCAAGCGCAGTCGCAAAGGCACGTGGAAGAAGCGAAGAAAACGCTTCAGGAGCTTGAAAAAGAAGAGAAGGTTACCTCTGTTTAGGTGAATAAGTCGGGTACGCATGTTGAATTTATTTAATACTCTTACGCGAAAAATCGAGCCATTCAATCCAACTGAAGATATGGAAGTTAAAATGTACACTTGTGGTCCCTCGACTTATCAGCGAGCGCACATAGGGAATTACCGTACTTTTGCTTTCGAAGATATTCTTCAACGGTACTTGGAATACCTGGGCTATAGTGTTAAGCGGCTTATGACATTGACAGATGTGGAAGACAAAGCAATAGCTCAGGCAAAAAAAGAAAAATTGACTGTTGAAGAATTAACGAGTAAAAACGAAGCCGCTTTCTTTAAAGATTTTGAACTTCTAAAAATCAAGGCACCTGATTACCCCGTAAGAGCTTCCTCAGCTGTGGATCAATCAGCAAAACTAATCGCTCAACTTTTGAAGAAAGGATATGCGTACTGGTATACTTATGAGGGCGTGAAAAACGTTTACTTTGATCCCTTAAAATTCGGTGGTTTCGGGAAACTTGCTCATCTGGACTTGAGCAAATGGCCAAAAAAGAAGCGACGTTTCCACAAAGACACATACCCAGGAACCCCATGGAACATGGGTGACTTCATTGTTTGGCATGGCTGCGGACAGGACAACGTGTGCTATCAAACGCCAATTGGGAGCGGTAGGCCAGCATGGAACATTCAGGATGCAGCCATAGTGACTAAGCATCTCGGTTTTTCGATTGATGTTGGTTGTGGAGGAATTGACAATTTAGTTAGGCATCATGACTATACGCTTGCCATCTCTGAAGCTGTAAGTGGTAACCAGTTTTCGCGTTATTGGCTTCATGGCGGTCACCTGTTTGTGAACGGCAAAAAAATGTCCAAAAGCGCTGGCAACGTGTATTATCCAAGCGACTTATATACCAAGGGTTTTAGCGGTGTCCAGCTAAGATTCTTCCTCATTTATGGACCTTATAGAAACAAACTAAATTTCACATTTGAACGGCTTATCAAAACTAGTCAGAAGCTCGATTCCTTCAAACGCATGATTAAGGACTTGGAGGAACAGAAATCAGAAGGTTCCAGTTCAGAGGCAAATAAGCTCGCCGAAACCATTCTTCCCGTCTTTGAAGCTGCAATGGATAACGATTTGGATGTAAAAACTGCTTTCGATAACCTGTACGAAACAATCAGTGAAATACACAGAAAGCGTGAAACATTAAATTAAGAAAAATATAAAAAATGTAATGAATAATTTGCGCATGATTGATTCTGTATTTCAATGTATCTTCTGACAGTTTTATTTGCTTACGTTAAGTCGCCGACCAGTTTGACTCTCTTAAAATTTTCTTCTCTATGTGGAGCCATCTCTAATTCTTCGGTTAAGTCTTTGCCGGCTTCATGCATTCCCAAGTGGTCTCCATCAAGCCAAAAACTGCTCTGGGATACATCGTAGACTTTGCCTTTGTAGGCTAAGTAAGCTGGTTTACCGTTTTTTCCGTTATTTGTTTCAAGTTCTTGCCTTGTTACTTTTTTTATTTCAGTCAAAAAGATTCCTTCTCTACACTTAGGAAAGTTAGAAACTTGTATTTTAAATGGTTTACGGCTTAGTTACTTATGCTGAGATGGTTGTTGATTGGTAAGAAGCGTTTATGTTGATTGAGCCGATGTTGGTTTTTAGGGTTATTATGAAGTTGCTTTCAGCTGGGTAGTTGTTTGATTGTATAGGTGACTTGTTTCCTGAAAAGTTGTTCACGTTGGTTCTTATTGATCCAATGTCTGTTCTCGATTCGATTCTTGCTGCAACACCATCATCAATAATCATTGATAAGTCAACTGAACCAGTATTTGTAGAAGCGTTCATTTGCACGTTTCCTGGTAGCGTTTGTTTTTCATTTATGTCCATGTTTACTTTGCCCGTATTTGTTTGAAGGTTAAATGTACGGTTACCTTCCACGTTTGCTTGGTTCATGCTAAACATGACGACTCCCGTTGAAGTTTTAAGTGATATGTCACCTTCAATTACGGTTCCATTTTGCAGGTCTGCTTGTACTTCGCCTGTGTTGGATTTGAGGTTTAAGGATTCAAAGGTTGCATGTTGAGTTTCATTTAGCTTGATTAAACCAGTTTGCGTAGTTATGTTAAGGTTCAGAAGCATTGATGGGTTCAGATAAATGTCGCAGATTACTCTCTGTGCCCTTGTGAAACGGTCAGTTATGGCGATCTTCGCGTTAACTGTTAACACTTTTCCCAATGTTTCATTAGTGAAGCTTATTTGGACTGGATTTTTTGAGCCGAAAATACCTGTTGAAACATTGCCAGATGTATACATAACGATTGTTCTATCACTTACGTTTTGAGCAATAATATTTACTTGGGCAATGTCAGCGTAAAAATTTAGATTTAGAGTCTTAACGTTTGGCTGATTTATTTCATTTGTTTGCCCTAAATTTACTACATTAATTGGAGCAAAAATTAAAATGCTGATAATTACTGCTGAAATTAATATGGCAACCAGGACGATGCCCGCTATAACGAGTGGTTCACTTCTCATTGGTCTGTGCGCTGGAGGCGGTGCAGGCGGATAGGTGTAAGTGGCAACTGGTGTTCCGCAGTTAGGGCAGAACTGTGCGTTTTCTTCAAGTTTAGTTCCGCATTTTCGACAATAAGGCAACTGTGAAACCTCAAATACGGGTATTGTATGTTGGAAAATTTAAGCGTTACCGCGAAATCCAATCTTTAACTATTGTTATAGCAATTTTAATAAGGTCGGCACTAAACGATTTGTTGGAGATACGTTTGCCTGAAAAAGTTTTAGTTACATCCGCTTGGCCATACATTAACGTCACGCCTCACCTCGGTAACCTTGTCGGCTCAGTTCTATCAGCCGACGTAGCAGCCCGATATTACAGGCTAAAAGGTGATGATGTTTTGATGGTTAGCGGTTCGGATACGCATGGTACACCTATCGAGGTGGAAGCAATAAGGCAAGGCATAAGACCTAAAGAATTAACGGATCGTAACCACGCTCGCGTGGCCGAGCTTTTCCGTAGATGGGCCGCTTCCTTTGACAATTATACCAGCACCGAAAGCCCCATACACAAGGAATTTGTTCAAAAAACCCTGCTTGAAATTCAAAAGAACGGCTACCTCTTCGAGCAAGACACACAGATGCTTTACTGTGAGCATGACCAGCGATTTTTGCCCGATCGATTCGTGGAAGGCAAATGCCCCTACTGCGGCTGCGAAAAAGCCCGAGGCGACCAATGCGATATATGTGGAAGGCTTCTGGAACCAACAATGCTTATTGAGCCTTATTGCGTAATCTGCAAAAATAAGCCCACAGTAAAGACTACTCGTCACTGGTACATAGATCTCTCAAAACTCTCTGACCCTTTAACAGAATACCTAAAGAACAATCAGCAGTTGCCGGTTAATGTCAAAAATTTCAGCTTAAACTGGATAAAAGAAGGCTTAAAACCAAGGGCCGTCACCCGTGATGTAGAATGGGGCATTCCAGCACCTTTCCCTGGTGCAGAGGGCAAAACTATCTACGTTTGGGTAGACGCCGTCTTAGGTTACATTTCCGCCACCATTGAGCAATCAGAGCGCATGGGGCAGCCGGAGATGTGGCGTGAGTTCTGGTTTAACAGGGAAGCCAAAACCCTCTATTTCGTGGGAAAAGACAACATCCCATTCCATACTATAATCCTCCCAGCTCTGTTGTTGGCTTCAGGCCAAGGCTATAACTTGCCATGGAACGTTTCCGCTACCGAATTTCTCCAGTTCAAAGGGCAAAAAGCGTCAAAAAGCCAAAGAGTCGGCATTTGGATAGATGAAGCTCTCGAAATGTTTCCCGTAGATTACTGGCGCTTCTTCCTCATTGCTACAAGACCTGAAAGCAAAGACACCAACTTTACGTGGGCCCTCTTTACAGACAAAATTAATGCTGACCTAAATGACACCTTTGGCAACTTTATCCACCGCACCCTCAGCTTCATAACTTCAAAATTCGATGGCGCAATTCCTCAGCCGACAAAGTTGGATAAGGATGATGAAGCAATACTTCAAGCATTAAAGGCGAAGGTTGAACAAGCTGCCAAAGAAATAGAAGATTCATGGTTGCAATCTGCTGCAAACACGCTCATTTCGATAAGTCGTCTTGGTAACCAATACCTCAATACTAAGGAACCATGGAATCTCATGAAAACTGACAAAGAAAAAGCAGGCACAATATTTTACGTTGCCGCACAAGTAGTCAAAGCGATCACAGTGGTCTCTTCGCCCTTCATTCCACAGACGGCTGAACAATTATGGCAAACACTGCAGCTACCTGGAAGCGTGGAAAAAAAGAGTTGGGCAGAAGCTTTGATGCCGCTTGAGGCAGGGCACAAAATAGCCAAGCCAAAACCGCTCTTCCACAAAATAGAAGCTGATGAGGCAAAACTAGACGAGCAGTTAGCAGAAATCAGAGCAAAACTAGGAACCCAACCAAAATAGCCGAGGTTAATTAATGCAGATCAATGCCGACCTCCTTCTTCTCTTCAGTCACACCATTCATTCCCCATACTCCACAGACTTTTTCCATACGTCTGCCGTATCCGCTGTCTTATCAAGCCTACCAATATTGACAAAATAAAAGTATTTTTTTTATGGAAGGCATCGAAAAACCGCCAAGCAAATCGGTCAAGAAAATTTGACTAAAACCATTCAAGAATGCTTGACTGCATCAAAAGTTAATGCCCTTCAAGTAAAAGTTGGACAGGTTAGAGTTTGAAAGCTCTGGATTTTTATGCTGGAAAACTAGGAATTCTAGATATTAGCAAATCTTTAGAAAATCAGGAATAATAATGATTTCAAGGATAGCTTATTACATAAACTTTGGTTGCTGTTTCTAAAACAAGTTTGGTATTTACAATTTCAAGGAACGGTATATTTTTCTGAATGTTTGGGATATGAATTTCTTGCAAGTAAATTTTGCCAATGAGATCCATTTTTCTTTCAATACCCTCACCAGTTAATCTTATGAAAATATTTAGCATGGGCTTAATTGATTTTATTCTAAGAGCTAGAAGCGTTTTTTGGAATCGAATAGATTCTTGAAAAAACAATGTCGTTTCTTGATAGCTCTTTGACTGTTATAGCTACTCCATTTTCCGAATTCATTTTTTGATCTATGTTATATATCACGTTTTGACGTTTCGATAGTTCATTAACGTAATCAAAGGTTAGCTCGTAAGGGCAAAACCAACTTGGGGGATCTCCAACTAGCAGTTTCTTTTTCGCAACTCTTGATTTATCTTCATTCAACCAATCATATCGGTTAGAATTACAATACACTTTCGCATTATCTATATCCTTTCCTTGTTCTAAATCTAAACCAAAATATATGACCGTCAAATTTCGCACTGGTGTCTTAATGATTGTTTCGACTGAGGGAAGTATTTCAAACCTCAGTCTTTTCCGATAGTCGTTTATATAATCAGCAACAACTTTGGACAATAACCCGACCAGAAAGCTCGAGAGTGCAGTAAGCGCAAATTCCAAACTAGACATATAGGACTTGTTGTTTAGAATTACTATTAAGAGTTTGTTGAAACCCCTTTTTAATTTGAAAAAAAATTTACTTAATATTCAACAATAAAACTTGCACATAAGAAGAACAAATGTTTGTGTGCTTTGACTTTTCTGCACAAACCCTCTTTTTCGAGTCTTCATGTGTAGAATAATCAATGTAAAGTTGGTCAAGAAAGGAGCCTGTGTGAGAACTCGGTTAGTTTTCAAAAGATTGCTAACTTGCTGTTAAATAGAAAGGCTGACAAGGGTTATTATTGACTTGATGATAGTAACTTTCCAACGATAAGTTGACTTTTTGCATAGTCTCAAAGTTTGACTAACCCCAGTCAAGAATTCTTGTCGATAAACCTTTTATTGCCAATGCATGGCAAGAATAAGTATGGGATATTTACGTAAGAGTTTAGCTTTAATGCTTATAATTTTATTTGTCACCCCACTGATTACTTTTCAATCTATAAATGTTAAAGCTGAATCCTCAAAAACAATATTTGTACCAGATGATTTTTCTACTATCACATTAGCGATAGGAAATGCTTCAAATGGTGACTTAATTTTTGTTAAAAAGGGAATATATGAGGAGCATTCTCTAACTATTAACAAAAGCATCACAGTTATTGGAGAAAATAGCGATAACACGATAATTAAAGACATAGACCAGCCAACTCAGTTTTTTGACTCTTCTCTATTTATCGGACCTACTGCAATAAGCATAAGTGCCGATTACGTAAGGATTTCAGGTCTGACTATTTTAAGTAATGGAACTGCTATTGGTGGCGGCGGCTTCAAAACTTTGATAACTGATAACAAATTAGATAGCATTAACTTAGACAAGGGGTCTTATCAAACTATTGCAGATAACATTGTTTCATCAATTAATTGTAGAGTCCCTTTTACTTACATTGTTAATAATACTCTAAAGGCTTCATACAGTGTAATAACCATACAAACCCCAAGCAATGATAACGTGATATACAATAACAAAGTAAAGGGTGTCAATACAACCAGCAACTTAGATGTAGCTGGCATTAATGGGATTTATGTGTCCGATTCAAGCAACAACCTCATAGCTGAGAATGTTATTTCAAATGGTGGAGTCGGTATTCTTATTGATTTGTCAAGTTCGTCAAATAATGTTGTCGCCAACACAGTCTTCAATGGATTTGTTGGCTTAGCGGCAATCCGTGAAAGCAGACATAACGTGTTTTATGCAAATACCGTTGAAAATAACACCTCTGCCATCTCAATCGCAGGTTCAGGAAATCTATTCTATGACAATAATTTACTAAATAATTCAAAATTACTAGAAGATGCAAACAAGATTGTAGGTCCTAATCCATCGACTTCTAACACATTTTGGAATAATGGGAATCAAGGTAATTTTTGGAGTGACTACATAACAAAATATCCAGAATCAGTAGAAATTGACAAGAGAGGCATAGGCAATACCCCTTATGTGATAGATGCAAACAATGTAGACAAATATCCGTTATTTTCCCAATTTGACCAAGAAGCAATAATTAGTTTTCCTCAATGGCTTCCGCCCTTAATCAGCATTGCATCCCCTGAATACCAAAAATACAACGAAGACAAAATTAATGTGATATTTACAGTAAACAAATTCTCTTCATTAAGTTATAACGTTGATTGGAAAGAAAACGTTAGCATTGCAGGCAACACAACCGTTGAAAATATGACAAACGGTTTGCATAGTATTACCCTGAATGCGAATGATACCTTTGGTAATACTTTCAGTAAAACAATCATCTTCACGGTTGAAAAATCACTGGTAGAAAACTTGGGTAATGGTCTGATAATCACAACGATAATAATTCCAGTACCCATATTACTTTTAGCAGTCGGTCTACTGCTTTTCAGAAGGCATCGAAAAACCGCTTCCAAGCCAAAAGTATAAACCTAGATTTAGATGAAAAGCTTGATAAACTTAACTTTACCTTAGCTTCAGGCTTTGATTTAATTAATTCCAAACGTCATAAAACTCTTGCTTGATTGTCGGCTCCACTCGGCAGCGACAAATTGACTCTTTTGTAAAAGGTCGATGAGTTCCTTTTCATAATCTGTTGGCTCCACACCTAGGATCTGACGAAAAAACTCAAGCGGATCTGTCTTAAGCGTTTCAACCTTGCTGAGCCTATCCGTCTGTAAAGAGTCAATGTCCTCGCGTGTCTTAGCACGGGTGTCAATGAAGTTATTTGGCTTGAGGGTTCGTGGATTTTTTTGTAAGGTCCGAATACTTCTCCCTCCATTCTAACAATTCAGCCTCAAGACCCCGATAATCAACGTACTCTGCCACGAGATCCTGATACACTTTCACGCCCATAATGATGGTGCGTAAACGCAAAACATCAAGTTTATTTAGTTTTAGTTTGCCCGTTTCAAGCTGCTGCAGGGCTGCAACTAAGGTCTTGAGTTCTTCCTCAACTGAAGGTAACTCATCGGGCAAAACTAACTTCTCAAGGGTAGATGATGATGGCGTGTTATTTTCACTCCGATCATCATCTTCTAAGCCTAAGCGCGATCTCTTCATCCGTACGGAAGTAAGGCTTTTGCCCAGAATCTTTGCGATTGATCGCGTGGACTTTTTTTCTGTTACGAGCTGTCGAAGTTGCCGTTCCTCTTCAACGGTCCAAGGTTTGCCCTTCGCCATTAAGATCTTCCTGTCCTGCTGCAGACGTCTCAAGCTACTGGTTTTCCGCTGATAATTCTGTTCCACCTGTTCCAAGTGTTCCAGACTTTCTGAGCTATTGTTTTAAGATTTTTCCCACAAATAACCCGATTATGATTCCGGTTAGGCCTGTAATGGTTGCACCAATCAACTGAAAGGGCATTTAGATAGATGGACAAAATAAGTGGAAAACACTAATACAGAACGCTTGCAAAAAGGAAGTAGAAACTAGACTGTGGGTGTGTCGATACAGTCACATATTTTCTTAAAACTACATTACATTAGACTACAGCATGTCGAAGGGAACTTGGGAATAGTTTTATCTACTGGCGATGGGTGAATCTATATTCCTGAGTACTTAAGCTTATAAAGGCATATCTTGACACATAAGACATTGGGAATAAGCGAAAATGAGTCCCAGAAGCCAAAAAAGGCACAGTAAAGCCTTTAAACAAACGGCAAGATATAGAAGCGAAAAGGTGCTAAATGTGAAGCCTTATCCTATTCCAGATCTTGAAGGGCAACCTGCCCGCGTCTTTGAAGAAAAGATTAGGAAACCCCCTACTCCTACTCAGAAACGAATCATGCAGGAAGCATCTGTCGTTTTTAGCCAAACCAAAAGACGGGAGTAAGGAACTTAAGTAAGCAACAAGAGCCCAAGAATGTCCCCTACGAAGTTTGCGCCTAATGATTTTTCAGTCAAAAAACTTGATGCACAAACAGATCTTGCAGGGTTTGATTGCAGTGAGAATGATAATTTAGGTTTGGACGAGTTTATCCATAAAGAGGCTTTAGATTACCAAAAAGAAAGCATGGGTATCACCTATCTGTTTTACAATAGTGATAAAATTGCTGGATACATAACAGTCGCCATGGGCTCTATCGGCTTAAAAATGACCACACTGCGTTTGGACATTTTTGGCGACAAAATTCGATATCCAGCGGTTTTGCTGGGAAGACTGGCGGTGCAGAACGGACTTAGGCGACGCGCTGTTGGAAAATGCATGACCCTATGGTGCATTGGCTTAGCACAAAGAATGTCTGCGGAAATAGGGTGTCGTTTCATAGTTTTAGTTACAAAAGGTGAATCTCGAGTAAAGTTTTATAATGAATGCGGTTTCCAAGAAACCTCGATTGACCAAAAGAAAAAGAGTAGTGAAGAAGAAATGAAGATGATGTACTTCCAATTGTTTTAAACTCCATTATTATAGCCAGAACATAAAGAGTAAGAAATTACTAAGCCCTAAGGCTGGTGCTCTAAAGGGCACCCTCCTTGCACCTAAGACTCTGTTTTTGCAATAAACAGCAAGCAGCAACTAAAGTATTAAAAAATGAGAATTTCTATGCTTTATATCTCAACATTTAAACCTAGGGTATGTGTTCCAATTTTTCTTAGTGGGCTATGGTCTTCATCTCCTATGTCGCGAAAAGCGTTATTACCCAAAATCCCAGGTCCCGAATTCTCAGCAAAAAACCCCTACAATAGTATGTTCCTTATAGGGTATGTACGATTAAGTAGCATCAAAATTAGATAGAATCTTATTATGGAATTGGACAAATCTAATGCAGTACCCTTCTGCGGTCTTAACGACAAGTAAGGGTTTTGCTGTAGCATCATCAGTAGGCCGAAGTGTTCATTTTGAATCCTATACATTAACTTCCCAACAATCTTCAAATCCTTCTCCCTCCGTTCCAGAGTTTTCTTGGTTGGTTATTATACCGCTAATGGTTTCAATACTCTTCTATGCTTTGATACTCAGTCAACAAAGACCCACTAAACCAAAACAATAGACCTTTTCACACGGCAAGGTGTATCCACTCTCTAACATGAGTTACTAAATTTTAATAAGAAACTTAAAACAAAATAGGTATTTGACTGAAAATGGCAAGGAAACTTTCTAAAGCAGACATAGCTTTGATTTTTTTTACAGCTATCCTCTTGTTGTCCGTTTATGCCCAAATACAGTATCAAACACATATGTGGTCAGATACCGAACCTTCCTATGCCATTGATGCTGACAAATTAACTGAGAAACCAGTAAAGTATTTTAGACCTTAGGCGTAATAGTGATGTTAACCCCTAAAATGGGCTTGTTTTAGGTAAAGTAGCACAATTGGAAGCCATCATATTTAACAGACATATTTCCGCATGTTGAATAGGCTTATTTGTCCTTAAAGCTAACTTGCCGCCAGGGAAATATCTTGCTCAACTACAAAACGCTATCAAGAAGGTCTTCCTTATTTCGATCCTTGACAGGAGTTGAAATCTCAGAATTCGACTCAATCTACTCTAAAGTGCAAACCAAATATGATGAATACGAGTCGAAGAGGCTTTCAAGAGAGAACAGAAAACGCAAAGTAGGCGCTGGACACCCTTTCAAGCTACATCTTCAGGAGAGACTGCTTATGTTTCTGGTCTACTACAGGCTTTACACAACATCCGCGCTATTAGGCATCCTTTTTGACCTGGACCAGAGCAATGTACTCAAAGACATCCATAAACTTGAACCGCTCTTCAAAGAGGTTTTACCCATACCTAAGAAGCTGCATGAAAAAGTGAAACAACTACAAACAATAGAGGAAATCACGACGATGTTTCCGGAGCTGAAAGCTTTTGTAGACGCAACGGAACAAGAGATCCCCAGGCCGAAAGCCAAGAAGAAACGCAAAACGCACTACAGCGGCAAGAAGAAAAGGCACACCGTCAAGACCCAGCTAACCGTAAACGTAGACGGCTTGATAGTCCACCAGACACATCACGTTAAAGGTAGCATGCACGACTACTCTTTGTTTAAGCGCAGTCGCCCACATTTGCCAAATAATGTTCTTGGCGAAGGTGATCTGGGTTATTTGGGGGTGAAGAAGGATTATCCGCAACTGAACTTTGCGGTGCCTTTCAAGAGGAAAAGCCCTGGACGAGGCAAACGGGGTGTGGAAGCAGAAGAGCTTCCAGCTGAGCAGAAGGCGTTCAATAACATGCTCGCTAGGGAGCGGGTTGTCTCGGAGCATACGAATAGTCAGGTGAAAAAGTTTCTGATATGGGGAGGGGAATTCAGGAATCGCCTCAAACATTACAACGTTGCAACGGAGATAGTAAGCGGCATTGTTAACTTTCGCATAATGGGGACATTAACTGTCTGAAAAAACTTGGGAAAAGCCCAAAGTAAAGCCAAATCCACAAAAAGCAACAACGCCTAAGGTCTTTTGTACTATCAAACCCCGACCAGTATGTTCTCGAAGTCATAGACGGTGAAGAAAGCTATGTTTATGTTCATTATGACGATACCCAAATCGATGAACTAACAAGACAATACGGTACAAACAACATAGAATACAATGGCTCATACTACACAATCGGGATAGCCTTCGTAGATGCTTTCCCACCGTCAACTTTACCCCATATATTAGCTGGATTCGTTATATCTATTTTTGCAATAATTATTTTATCGATTTTTCAGGTTGTAAAGCACTTCAAGCAACCAACAAAATAGACCTTTTCCCACCGTTGGGCGTATATCCCCACTCTTTCAGATTTTTTGTTTCCCTTAAGGCATTTCCAAAAAATGCTCTAAAAAATAATCTCTTTTCAAAATGCTTTAGAATCTTATTTAGAAAAGCTATGTTAAACAGTTTCAAAAAGGCTTAAGAATTATATTCTAAAATCTTTTCAAATCATTTCTGAAAGCTTTTTCTAAATTCCCTAAATTTCATGGAAAACAAGCTCAAAAACAATTATGGCCTAATTTCATTCTTATGTGCATTATGTAAAAAGGGGCTTGTTTTAGGCTTTTTTAGCCATTTAAACTGTAGAACACATATTCACTTGTCAATTCCGCTTCACAAGATGCCTTTAATTGGACCTTGATTTTACGTAAACCCACTGTATCAAGGAAAACCTATAAAAAAAAGTTCAGGTGAAAAATGAAATGAAAAATAAAAGCAAGGATTCAACAAAAAAGGAGCTAACCATAATCAACCGTGAAAATAGAATCATTTAACTTTGCATTAACAGCTTGAGATTGCATTAGCGATACTAGCACTAATACACCAATAAAACCGGATCATAATACGCGGCTCCCGTCGGCCCTTGCGTTTTTTTGAATAGGTCATGCCCCCTATCAGAATTGGCACGCACACCGGACGTGTTTAGGAAAAATTGTAGAAGCCGAAACCGTTGCAGTAAACGATTTCTTTTGTGTCTCCCCAAATGCCAACCTGGATGCCTGAGTAGCCTCCGATTTCCCCTCCCTTGAAGTAGAAGTAAAATTGCCAGTACGGATACAGCGTCAAGGGGTCACGAGAGATTTTGCTTGGGTTGTGAGAGGTTTCATTGCGGTACGGCACCATGGTGAAGTACATTTGGTAGATTGCGTCTGACAGGTCAGGAAGCGCAACTGTCTCGTTCCTGTACTCGTTGACTATGCGAAACTCAGTGTTCTGAGCAGTCTCCAACGCCAGCTGATATGCTTCCTCAGAATTAAGCGCGCTGGGACCGCTGACACTGTAGATGCGCCAGTTATCGGTGAATGAATCAAGAACGTTGTTGCGGAACGCTACGTCCACTCTTTTCCATGTCATGTGAACACCGTTTTCAGTGTAGATCCACTGGATCCGTGTTCTGTCTGCGTCCTTTGAAACCTGAAAGTTTACGTTTCCAACAGTAACGTTCGTGGGTGAGAGCTCCTTAACGGTATTAAGGATGGTTTGCATGGGCTCAAGATATGAGTTGTTTGTGGGATACAATCGATCAGCGTATGCCTGGTATCGTTGAAGCACGGTTTTGACCTGGCTGAGTAGATCATTTGCTGGTGCCTCCGAATAGATGGGGTTGCCACGCGGAGCTTCAAAGGTGAAAAGCACTATTTGCCCGTTGTAGAGGATGCTCATTGCATGAATCTTGCTTTCGTTGGCTTCGAAATCAAAGCTGCGGATTTCCTCTTTCACGAGACCGCAAAATTCGGGCGGGTAGCGGTACGTATTTGATGGATCCTGGGCGGTATTGTAACCAGGTGGAGGTAAGGGCGAGGTCAAAATGTATTTTGTGAGGTCAAGCCCAACAACACTGGATAAGAATTCGGTCGCCTTGTCTTCAGCCGTGAGTTCTATTGAACTCTCGGGAGGCACATCAACTGTCAAGACAGCAAATGCCGCAATAACTGCAGGAGCCAAGAAAGCGAGAACAATCAGTGCAACAACTCCTCTACGCATGATTATTCCATGCTTAACAACGGACGCCCAAGCGGATATAAGTGTTCTTGTCAAAGTTTCTCTTATGTAAGGAAACGATCCAAGGCCAATCCAAACAGACTTCCGACTACCTTTTTTACTCCACCTCATCCCTTCTTAAATTCCTATTATTCATGTATTTCAGACAACATTCTCTTATCAGCGAACCAAGTCGCACTACGGCTTCAGCTAACAGCCAAGGAAAACTCCATTCTTGACTAAGCAGATAAACTGCACCAGAGTTTAGAAGATATCCAAAGCTGCCCATCCTACTTTACCATGAATTCCTTCTCGTAAGTCCAAACAGCCCAAACAACATTCACAAGCTTACGAGCAACAATCTTAATCGCATCCCGACTATTGCCTTTCCTAACAGAAGCATCCTAAACACCTGCGCAAGATGGCCTTCAGGACAAAACATCACATGGGACCAAGCAGACTCAATAAAAATACACTTAAGCCAACAATCACCCCTAGCTTCCCGTCCAGCAAAAGAATGCTCACCCGACTGACTAATTCTCGGTACTAACTTAGCATAATGAGCAAAGCACGCTGATCTTTTTCATCAAATGCTGGAATACAACATCAAGATATGGAAACCAACATTCCTAGAAAACCGCCTCGGTAACCCGTTGATTTACAAGACCTTTGACCAAGTCCTCATTCCATACTTCGGTAAAACTTTAGGTGCCTATTACGGCTTAACGCGCGGCGAAAAGAGCGAACAGTTAAAGCAGGCTGTTTGGCAGCTCAACATGCCTCAAACGACTACAAGAAAGAGTCCTCGCTTTAAGCCACCTCCCTTAAGTATGTTTAACTTGCCCTTAATTTTTGCGCAAAAAAACCATGCTCAAGTCAAGTTAGGCTTCGAAAGAGTGGCAATAGAAGAAAGAAAAGTAGCACTCTGAAGCTTAACTGATTAACGATTACGCTTCCTAAAATGCCAAAACAAGCCAAATCCCACAACGGCAAAAAACGCCCCAGAAACAGCTGCAACAACCGTTGTTGGAAAAGGCTCTGATTCTGCCTCCCCATTGAAGTATACAACCACATTGTGTACGCTGTGTGAATATATAATATCCAACACCCATGATTGACTCGTTGATGCGATTGCGTATTCAGTTGGTTTGCCGTCTAAGAACATACTAACACCTTCAGGGTCAAATTCAGGGTCTTTTTCTAGAGTAATCTTAACGTAACCATTTGTTCCACTGAGACCCTCAGCAGAAAAACTAAGAATACGAGTACTCGCATTGAAATTCAACCCAGTTATAGTCGAATTTGAAGAAAACGCGGTAATGAAATCCCCAAACGATTTAACACCAAGATTAACGCTTACACTTGTCTCGGGATAGGTGGAATTTCCCATCCATGTTGCCTTAACCTGATAACTCCCATGCAATGGTTTCCAGACCGTCGAGTATTTACCATAACCATCAGTTTCCACTGACGCTATTTCATTCCACATGGCGTTCTCAATGTAGGTCTTGCTTGAAAGAACAATCCAAGCATTTGGCACGCCTATGCCATTATAGGTTAAATTTCCGCTAATCGCAACTTCTTGTTCAGTGTAGACTGAGTCACTGCTCAAAGAAATATGAACGGTGACAGGTGTTTGCTCCCTTACCTCTATTTCCATTTCGCTACTGCCTCCAGTCCCTTGAGCATCGTCAACAGTAACGCCAACGCTATAAGTACCAGGTTTAGTATAAGTGTGGTTCACAGTGGCGCCAGTTGCGAAGGCGCCATCTCCAAAATTCCAACTGTAAGTGAAAGCACGTGGTTCGTGATTTTCGTTCCAGTATTGTTCCCACCATAAAGCGTCGAAACTGACAACATCTCCAACCCTTGGCGTAAGTGGAGAGTAAACAAATGAAGGAGTCGCATGAACGATTTGCGCATTCACAGTAGACAGATGAGCTAGCGAAATTAATGAAAAAACCATTATGATTGCTAAAGCTGTTTTTTTCATAGACTCTTGCTCCTCTGGCGTTTCTTGAAGTAGACTAACAAGCCAGCAAACGATATCGCTAAACTAAGCAGCAACGAAGTTGCCCATGAGGGAAACTCTGGAACTGTTGGAGAGGAAGTTGGACCAAAATTGGGCATAGTTGGGACTACTGTCGGAGTAGGGATTGTAACTGAAATTGGCAACATAATGGGGTTATTATCTTGGTTGTTTGCGTCTATGATGTATGGGGTATCACCGATGCCATCTCTATTGGCGTCTGTTCCGTTGTAGTCACTCCAATAATTTTCATTAATTATGTTGACGGACCTTGGATTTCCCCAAGTGAGATAATACGATTCATTGGCTGAAAACTGAATAGTATTGTTAACATAATTATTTTTGCATATGCTGTTATTGTTGGAACCATAGATGGATGTTCCGAGTCCTGAGTTTGTTATGTTATTTCCAATTAATTTGTTGTTGTTTGAATATTGAAAATTAACAGCAGTGTCTTGACAGTTTTTTATTGTATTTTCTGTAATTGTGTTATTGTTGCTGTTTTGCCAAATCTGTACCCCTTCAACACATGATTCAATGTAGTTGTTTTTTACAGTATTTTCATTTGCGTAATTTAGTTGGATTGCTGATGAGAGTCCAATTGATTCAAAAGTATTTCCAGTTATTTGATTATTATTGCCAAATACTACTATGCCATGGGTTGCTTGTTTTATTTTGTTTCCTGAAATGTTGCAATAATTTGCCCCAAGTGAAATTCCGTCATAACCATCAAATATAGTCAAGCCTGTTACAGTCACATTATCTCTCTTCACCTTCAAGCCAGCTGTCACATCAATTACGGTTGCATCCCTATCTTCCCCAACCAATGAGACCGATTTGTCGACTACTGGATTTTCCACATAAGTGCCTCTCTTAACGAATATTGTATCTCCAGCGTCTGCAGCGTTAATGGCTTCTTGAATAGTGGGGAAATCGTCTGGTACATTGATTGTTTTAGATTCAGCCTTCACGGGCAAATATACAATGAAACATGAAGTTGCCAAGAAGACGAGAACAAATAGCAATGTAGCATTCTTTCTCATGTTTTAACTCCCGATTTCGGTCGGCGTTTTTTGAGGTAAATCAACAAACCAGCAACCACAACAACCGCCACAGAAACGGCGGCGATCAGAAAGGTTGGCAAAGGCTCTGGCTTTGATATAGTGAATGCAATAGTTTCTGAAGAGCCTACATTTCCAGCTTTATCTCTTGCATAAACTGTAACGTTATGCTCTCCATTCGATAAATCCGTTAGCATTGCATTCCAAGAGACTGTTACGTTTTCTTGTCCATCAAGGCTATACGTGACCTGCGATACAGGTTCATCTACTGTAAAGTTTAACGGGATGTTACTCGTATCGAGTGTTTTGTTGACTGGCAACATAATTTCGATGAACACTGCTTTGGTGAAATTGACATTTGCCGAATCCGCATGCAATTCGATGCTTTCAACAGAGTTTGCCCAGTCATATCCACCTAGGTAAATGCTCTTCAACGTTCGAAGATAATAACTGGTTGCTTCACAGCTAACCTTAACGGTATGTCCCCCCGCTACCAAGGGAAGCGCAGTTGAGAAATTCAGAGTTAACGTTGGAGACGTATCGAAGAGCGAATCTATGTCATGAAATTGAATGATTTGTAATCTGCCATCGACTAGGCAATAGACAGAGGTTATGTTCACAAAAGTTTCTGTTATCGGAGACCCATCCGCATGCGCACCCGCATTAAAGGCAAACCAACTTTCAGGTTTGATGATGCTAAAGTTCAGCCACACGTAATTGTAAATCTGGTTTTGAACTGGTGAATGCATAACTATCGTGGGTAAGGTCGTAACAGGGTCCCTGAAGAAAGCAAATAGTGGTGCAGGATTAGCCGTTGATAGATTGAACAACAACCCTCCTGATGCCGCTGAAAAAGTAAGTGCAAAGATGATTGTTAGTGCTACTGCTGTTTTCTTCATTCAGGACTTAACCTCAGGTTTGCGATTCTTGAAGTAGACCAATAAACCAGCGACCACAATCACTGCGGATGTTCCTGCAACGACAACAACAGTTGCGTTTGGAAAAGGTTCTGTTTCTTGAAGTTCTTGCAAACCTGAAGGGGATGGACTAGCTGAGGCGTATAGGTGTGATGATGGTTCTGGAGATACATATGAAGAAGGGCTTGGAGAAGGAATAAATGAAGGCGAAGGTGAGGCTGACGGTGATGAGCTTTCTCCAATCTTGACTAGCCAAAGACCATTGGTTCCTCCAGATAAGTAGTATGGATTTACGCCTGTAAAAACGTAACCTCCATCATTAGCCGCTATTACTGAATTAATAAGGTTGCTTCCTGAGTAACCTGAGCTCCACTCTATTTTTCCGTTAGCGTCTGCTTTAACGACATATCCGCTGTAGTCCATCGACATGGGTGCTGAGCTGGAAGTAGTGCCAGCAAAAATGTATCCCCCATCACGGGTCAACGCACCTGAATTGGTTGTATAATAGCTGTCATAACTGTTGCTCCATACGGTATTTCCTTGTATGTCTATCTTGACCAGTTGAGCGGGTTGAGACCCTACCAGCATGTAATTTCCGTCGCTGGTTTTGATTATGGAACTAACAGTTATACTCTTGTTCCATTGAGTGTTGCCCAGTGAATCGACTTTTATGAGGTACTTTCCGCCTAGAAGGTATCCGTCATCAATCGCTTCAGCAGCGCATCTCAGATAATAGGAGTCTCTGGGCTCAGCAAGTGTTCTGTTCCATTGTATGTTTCCGTTTTCATCAGTCTTAACAATGAACCCGCTGTTACCAGGAACACAGCCTCCTGCTAGAAAGTATCCTCCATCTCTTGTTTGGAGAACCGAATTGAATTCAATAACATCGTTTGATCCGTAAAAGAAGCCTTTACTCCACTCCATGTTTCCAGCAGAATTAGTTTTCAGGAAATTGAAGCCTGCTCGAGACATGCAACCTAAAGCGTAGCCGCCATCTATCGTTTGAATAACAGATAACGCCCTGTAGGGTTGGTCAACCTCTCCATATGTTCTGCTCCATTCAATATCGCCTACAGAGTTAGTTTTGACCAGCACACTTTTTCCGTCAGATTTTCCCGCTATGGCGTATCCTCCGTCACTCGTTTGTATGACTGACTCTCCATCTCCATTCACCAACACTTTGTTCCATTGGGCTGGTGGCTCAGCGTTGACAAGATGTATCCCAACTACTGTTGTTAACAAAAATGCTGAAGCAAGCACTATTGTTATCGTTGTTATCTTCATGTCAGCACCCGTGCAAGGGTAGAATTTAGTCTGCTAAAAGGGTTCTCGTCAAGATTTCTTGACTAACTTAGAAATAAACTTAGTCAAACTTTCTTGACTGATTTTTTTCGATGCCTTCTGAAAAACTGTAAAGGTCACAATGGCGACGGTGGCTCTTGTTAATTTTGTGGGAACCCTGATGACAAGGGCACCGCACGTATATTCAGAACAGTTTTATCCAACATTACCGTAACAACAAGACTCTTTTCAGCAAAAGAAACATCAAGACTACTCCTAATACCCGCTCCTATGACCTTAGATTCTTGGACGTGAAGAACACCAAACTGCTGGGGCGAGGTCATCCCAACTTCATAATTCTGGTTGTCCCAAACGGTACCGTTAGATAGTACTTCAAATTTAAAAGTCAAACCTTCAACATCTCTAACTCCAACATTCTTGATTGTAATGGAAAAATCTTTAAACATAGCTACCCCTACTGGAACATACCAAGGCTCCGAAGTAATGTTTTCAATTGTTACGTTATAAATTGGGTTTTGAAGTTCATGGATTTGAGTTTCCAGATTACTAACTTTAGTCTGAAGCATGTTGGTTGAGTTTTCGTAATATGTTAACTGATTTTGAAGGTCAACGGACTGTTTCTGGGCATCGTTTATTTTTGTTTGAATAACCCATATTGAAGAAACCAAAACAGTTATGATGATTATTAATAGAATAGGAACTATTTCTTTCCGCATACCAATCAAGTGCCTATCACCACCGTTTGCCTATCAAGAATATTATTGTCAAGCATTAACGTGATTATCAATTTGCAGAGGGACAATGTTTGCGTTCGGTCAATGGTGCTTGCGATTAGCTGTATATTTATGTACTTTGATTCGAGAACATGAAGGATGCCAATATTGGAATTTGCCTGAATACTAAATTGGTCGATATTAGTTGTGTTTCCTTCCACTTTGAAATCTAAAGTCATTCCGCCTATGCCGCTATCTCCGTAGTTTTGGAGAGATATGTTGATGAATTTGTAGTGCGGATAACCAGTTAACGGGTCTCCATGCCAAGCTCCATTTGAAACAATGGTTAGCGTTACATTGTCGGTTGGGTTTTGAAGTTGGCTAAGTTGAGTTTCCAGATTGTTTGCTTGAGTTTGAAGGGTATCTGTCATGTTTTGATAGTATGCGATTTGGCTTTGTAGGTTGCTTACTTGCTTCTGGTTTTCGGCCATTTGATTTCCAAGGAACAATGCGGATGAAGTAAGGACAAGAGTAACTATGATAAGTGAAGTTATCAATTTCCTGCGGGTTGGAAATCTACTCATAATTACTCTTGCGATATTTTGGCAATAAAAGGCTATTCATCAAACAATCTTGACTAAGGACAGTCAAATTTTCTTGACTTGGACCACTCTAATGTTTGCCCTTGAATTTTATATCTAAGTTTGCATGTTCCAGCTTGCTTGGAGGGTCAAAGGCGAAAAAGTACCATAAACAGGTACTAAGAAATAAGATCTACAATAAATTTAAAGAAAACTTTTGCTTAGTCTTTAAGGTTTCTGATTATTGATTAGCATTGTTCTATCTAGAAAATGGGCTACACTTTGTCTTTGAGGTATATTTCTGCTGGCGTTAAATAATTTATTCCTTCATGAGGCCTTGTATAGTTGTAGTAGCGGATGAAACTCCAGTGCTCATTGAACAGGTGTGATTCCGTCTGGTATGCTTTATGGAAAGCTTCAATTTTGCCACAGGTGGTAGGTCTACGAACACTTGCCATAATATGCTCAATACCCAGCTCAATGCAATGTCTATTAAACGCAGAAATTTCCCCTCTTGCAGGCGTAAACTGTATTCCCTGATCCGTAAGAATCTGCTTAGGAGTACCATACTTTTTCACTGCTCTATCAAGAAGCATCATTGCATTCTCTCCAGTTGGACTCCAAATCTTAACTGATCCAGTGATAAACCTTGAATGGTCATCTTGGTAACTAATCATCCAATAGTCATCATTACACAGCTTGAAATCCGCTTGCCAAAGGCTGTTATTGTGCTCTCTTTGGAAACGCTTAGTTCCCCAGGTCTTTCTAGGAGAAGTTACAGGATGGTTTAGGCCAGCTTCACAGATGATGCGGTAAACTTGATTATGGTCTATCGTACAGCCTTTAAGTTTAAGGCAACCGGCGATTTTCTTAGGTCCCCATTCATAACGCTTGCGTAGTTTGATTACTTTATCTTTGATAAAATCGTCCGGTTCATAACCAATTGGACGACCTTTAGGTTTCTCTTCTAGACCCTTCCAACCCTGGGTTTGGTACCGGTTCCACCAGCGGTAAAACATCTTCCTGTCAATTTGAGCTTCGGAGCAGATGTCAGTAACCGATCTACCTTCCAGCTTTCGTTTGATGATCCATTTTCTAAGCTTTTCCCAATCTCTATCCAACCAAGCACTCCCCCGATTTTGGAAGAGTGTAGCCTATTTAAAAGATAGAACAGATTATTGATTAGCATATTAATTTTGTCAACCCACTCAAGAATTATTGATCTTTCACGCTCTGTAGCATTAACCACTTCCCAGTTGCCTATTATAGGCTTTGAAAAAGAAGCAGCAAATACCTGCTTAGTTGAAAGTCTATGGTTAAATCAAAAATCCTTTCTTTCACCATTTAAAAACTCAATAGAAAGGTAATACCCACCAACCAAGCCTCCAAAAGACTTCTTCTCAATTAAAGAGGCTTGCTTCATTTCCTTAATAAAATACTCTTTCTTGTCTTTAGAAACAATCCTATCTTCTAGTAACTTATTTCCATCCTTTTCCAATATTACGCTTTGAATCATTTTAGATTACAGCCATTTCTTATTCTCTGCCTAGAGCTAATGAGTTTAATTACCTTTCAGATAGCTTCAGTTTACTAATAATATATGCTTCTTAATTCTCACAATTAATGTAGTAATTAAAATACTTACCAGAATGGGTATGATTGCTATTATTGGATACTCGGGCACTGTTGGACTAGGACTTGATGTAGATGTAGTTTGAGATTGATTTGTGTTAACTGAGAAATAGACTGTATTAACCCAAGTTGTTTTATTTAATAGATTTGTGCCATCCCAGAGTTCTTCTTTTACTCCAATGCTTAGCTTGTGTGAACCATCACTTAGATTGGAAAGGGGAACAGAACCATTAAAGTAATTTATGGGTCCTCCAAAAGTTGCCATATCTATTTTCCATAGTAGAAAGCCTAAGTATTTTTCATCTAATGTGTAGTTTAAAGTTTCAAGCAGTTCATTGGGGCAAGAGAATGAACCATTGCAATATACAACATTTGAAGTGTATGTTGTATTTAGAGGAGAATAAAGGATAACTCCTGAAGGGAAAGTAATAGATTGGTTTGTTTCATCTTGAGCTAAAGCTGAAGGACTTGGTGAAAATGAATTGATATTGAAGGATACAGTTAGAAAAGCACAGCCAATAGGTATTCCATAAGATATGTAATTCTCTTCAGTTCTTAACCAAACTGTAATGTTATGGTAACCTTGTGACAAACCAGTCAGGGTTGTATTGCCACTATAGAGAGTGCTTCCTACTTTAGATAAAGGAACAGATGGGCTAGCTGGAAATTGATAAGCAGGATTGGTATTGTTAACTAAATCAACCAAGTGATCAATATTGTAATCCATGGCGATCCCATGCCAGATAAAATAATCAAATAATTGCCCATGAAAAAGCTCTAAGGGTGGATATTCACTTTGTATAGTGTAGGCAAAGTATAGGTTGTCTTGATTGTAGGTTTTGCTTGTAGGGGATTGTATGGATATAGTTGCTTTTGGATTACCAAGAATTATAGAGTTGCCATTTGAGTAAGCAGCCCTTACTGCTCCAATAAGTGATACTCCAATAAGAATAGAAACAATTATGGCAACTAAGATAGCTTTCATCCTTGCTTTTTCCTTCTACTAAAAAGTAGCACTAATGCTGATAGGGTTAAAACCAATACTGCAATTATTGATAAGATAGGTATAGCCCAAAAAGGAAGAGAAAGAGGTTTAACCACTTGTTTGATGGCTGTTTCAATTGCAAAAGAGACAGTTGCATTAAAAGGAATTATCTCAGAGGCATGTTTTGCTTCGCTATGAACAAAAACACTATGAATTCCATCTGATAAGTTGCTAAGAGTAGTTTTTCCATTGCAATAGATACCACATGTAATGGTATAGGGTAATGGTTTGTCTTGTTGTCCATCTAAGCTATAGTTCAATGAATTAATGATGTCAAAAGGAGGAAATGTATCATATCTATTCAAACTAACATTCAGAAGTATATTTGATGAATGATATACTTGGTTTTGAGAAGGAGAAAATATGGTAATTGTCGGGGTATAATATGGCTTAAAATTGGCTTCAGCTAAAGTAGCAAAACTTGTTCCAACTAATGATGTGAGTGCTAACAGTAGAATCAAAACTATTTTTTCTTTCTTCATCTTACCAATTCTACTGCTGTAACTTTATCCTTAAAAGATTTGCAGTAAAGATTCCTTGACTAAACTCAGTCAAACTTTCTTGACTTATTTTTCTATTACCAAACATTTCTTTGTAGATAGTTCTTCTGACAATTGTTGCTTTTTCAGAGTCCTTGAAATAGGTTTAAATGTTGAGATATAAAGCAGATTGTAATAAATGTAATTTGAGCGGAGAAGTAATTGTCAGAAGCTCAGAAAAACATTTCCAGTAAGAAGAATAAGCTTACATTGTTTACTTTTACATTAACTGGCGCCTTTCTCATACTTACAGGGACTCCATTAGCAGGATCAGGGGTCACTAATTCTGCTGGTTACTCATATCACCCTTATCTTCCATTGGGAATGCCGTTAATAATTTTAGGTTTAGCCATGATAGCTTTTGCAGCATTGCAAAGAATTAGTCAGTTTCAAGCGCAAGTAATCGTTGGATTTTGCGGACAGATACTTCTCGGAATGGTTATTTTTATGATTCCAACTCTTTATTGGCCGAGTCCTTTTTCACCGTTTAATCTCCATACCTACTCAATAGTTCTTGGATTGATAGGAATAGCTCTTTCAATAGAAAGTTTAATTGTGATAAGCAAAACAAAAAGAGCGCAGCAATAAAAAAGCAAATACCTTACCTAGACGATCTCTGAGGGGTATGGTCTACCGCTAAAAATGTCAAAATTGGCAGTTACTAAGATGAAATTGTTGCAAGAAGTTATCGAAATCTAGTCAGAATTTCTTGATGATTCTTTCATTGTCAAAGATTGCTTTGTAGTCTTTTTAGCTATAATCAAAGCAATTGGAATGGCGAGTAGTAAGGGTAGGATTGTCAACCAAGAAAACTCAGGAACGGCAGGTGTAGAGGTTGGTATGACTGTTGGTATAGATGCGTTATAGTCAGGTATTGCCTGTAAATTTGGCGCGGTTAAGAAGGGAATGAACGTAACATTACCTAAGTTGAAGTCATTCTTGAAGTCGTGGATCATTCGGCTGATTGTTTGTTGGTCAGTTGTTCCCCACCAGTTTTGGGAAGCATCCACATCATTTGGGGCATTAACCGTTAAGTTGACTCCGCCCTCAATGTTATTTTGTTTGATTGTAACATGGGCTTCTTCATCTACAATTATTCCTGGGCCGCTAAGAGTGTTATTTTGGATTTGCACATTAGGGGTTCCGATTCCGCCTATTAATTTGACGCTTGACACGGTGCAACCCGAAATTACGTTGTTTGAAATTAACGCGTTACCAGCAACCACAATTCCATAAGAAGTGTAAAGTGGTCCCTCTAGCCTTCCAACTTCTGGCGCAATCAAACCTGTAATGTTGTTGTTTGAAATAACCATTGTACCCTTTTCAAAACCCAAGTTTATCGCCGCTCCACCGTTCCACCCACCAGCCGCCAAAGAGATAGTATTGTTGTTTATTATCGGCGAACCTTCAGACGAATCAGCGTAAGGATTAGTGCGCACTCCATAATTAATAATATTTGACGAAATTATTGGTGAACCTCCAATGCTTAATACCCAAATTTCGTTTCCTTCGATTTGAGGTGTACCAGCCTCAACTTGGATGTCAGGAAAATTCTTCTGACCTAAAATTATTGGCGATCCCCCGTCAATGTCTATCGTGCTCACGTTTACGTTGTTAGCTATTTTTGTTGAAGAATTTTTTATGGCAATAATCGCATTATTACTTGAAGAAGAAAAGATTGCGTTTTCGATTATACTGCCTTTTTCAGTTTGTTCGTTCCAAGATATACTTGCAGCGGTGAAAGTTATGCCTCCGCTGTCAAAGTAAATTGGGTTAGTAGTAGTACCAACTGCAACAAAGGTACCGTTCACTTGTATGTAGTAATCATTCAGGTGCACTGTAACTCCGGCTTCAACTGTTAAGGTTACTCCACTAGTTATCAAGATAGGTCCATCAAGGATGTAAGGACTGTAGATTTGTTTCCATGTAGTGTCCGTGGTCATGACATTGTAACGTGTGTTCCAATTTGAGCTGAAACAAGCCCTCCTGCGTTAATAATGAATAGACTTAAGCATGTAAGAGGAAGAACTAGCAATAATACGAATTTCTTGTTAAAGCCCATAGTCATTAAGCGTTGTCAAGCAGATAAAAAGTTGTTCGTTAAATTTTCTTGACTAAGATTAGTCAAGATCTTTGACTATTTATTATTTCTCGGTGATTAGGTTTGTTATGGGTGTGGAAACTAAGAAGGGTTCTTCTTTTCGTTAATATTCACTTTGTTGAGAGCATCTAAAATTATGAGGTAAAGCCCAAGTCCAAGCAGAATAAACGCAAAAAATCCTGAAAGGAGTTTGATAGGAATAAGGGTCTCGACACTCACCAACGACCAAATCAAAAATATTCCACCAAAGCCAAAGCAAAGTATCCCAAAACGCGCAAGATTAACATTCATTTGAAATTAATTCCTCAATTCTTGATATGGATTAACCTCGCTTAAAAGATTTTAGAAACAACAAATAATCGTTAATTTGGATTTATATTTAACGCTTACCGTCAAGAATTCTTGACTAATTCTAATTAGTGGTTAGTCAAAAGTTTCTTGACCTGATTATTTTGGAGTTTTTCGATGGCTTCTAAACAGCAGTAAAGCACCAATAACAATCGCCAAGATTGCAGCTGCTGCAATCGCTAAAATATACGCTGTAGGAAAAGCAGCTCTTTCGTTAATATTTGAATTACTTGGAGTCGTAAAAGATTGAGTTGGTGTAATTGTTGGAGAAGCGGTGTCTATGGTAAAGGTAACTGTGCTATTGTTGTTCATATAATAGTTGGATGGCACTCCTTGGGCTTGATGAGCGTCTTGATAATAGCTTACGCCGTATACAAAAACTTGGAAAGTGTGACTGCCCTCAGATAAATTAGTTAGTGTACCTTGAAGAGTAATTGGGTCTTTGCTGTTAAGACTTTGAAGTGAATCAAATTCCTTTTCAGCGATGGTAACTTTGGGGTTACTGTCCAAGTAGTACTCAACTGAAAACAATTGCCCATTATAACCTCCATAATCAAACCATGAAGAAGGCTTCTGCACCACAAGAGAGTACGGTATATCCTTTGTATTGTAGATAGTACCGTTTTCTGGTAATGTAACTGTAAGTTTAGGCAAACTTGTGTCAGGCGTTGAAGGACCAACATAAGAAAATGTAGCTGGGTTTCCAACAGCTAACTCTACTGCCGATATACTAATAATAGCTAACATTAAAGACGTTAATGAAATTATCAACATTGTTTTTTTCATATACTTTACCAACTTCCAACTTTTTGAGGTCACATGACTCCTTGAGCTTGTTGTTGATAGATTTGACCACTATCTGCGGATACTGTAACCTTATAGCCGATTATCCAGTACTGAACACCAGTAACATCAGTTCTCTCGTATGCTCCGAATACATCCCAAACAGGTCCAATTCCTCTCAATTCATAAAACACTGCATCTACGACTGTTACTGTTCTATTGTTTTCTTTTGCGTATTGGTTGATATAGGGCATGGCAACGTTGACAGCTTGTTCCTTTGCAATTAAAGACTCTTGTTGCGATGTAGTTGGCGTAGGTGAAGGCGATTGTTGGGTAAAGTTTTCTGTGGGTGTTTCGATTACAGGCACTTTTGATAAAGACTGGTTCATGGTGAATTGTGAGGAAAGCAAAGTGAAAGAGATTCCAAATATCAGAGTTGCAGCAAGTACGACAACAATTGGCGTAGAATAAGTTTTCAGTTTTGTAGGTAGGCGATCAGGCGGTTGTGGACACCAATTTCTTAATCCTTTGATTCTTTTACGCATACCCATTTTCTTATTCTCCCACTATTTTTGCAAACAATGCCTCTGCAAGTTTGGACGGCAAAATTTTGCTTGTATCATCAAGAATTAGGAAGTTGCGGTCTTTTGCTTCGACAAGCAGGGTTTCTCTGCAGGTTTGGAGTTTGCTGCATTTTTCGCAGTCGCCCTCATGTTTGTACCAAACTTGAACTCCATTTTTGGCTGAAAAAGTGATGAACGCTTTAGTTTTGAAGTGGGAACTGTAGCCGAGTAAGAAGCCTTTGGTTGGGTCTACGGTTTGGATTTCGATCTTGTTTATTTTCGCTGTTTCCGCTAAGGCTTCTCCAATTTTGACATTTGCGGTATCGATGGCTTTATGGACTGTTTGCCGAGTGACGTTTAGTTTTCTTGCGATTTTTGCTTCTTGGAGTCCGCTGCTTTTTAAGTCCCAGATTATTTTTTGCTTTGATGTTAAGTATCCTAGGCTCAGCGTCATGTTGGCTCTCATGTAAGCTATACAAGACTTACATAGTAAGTATATGGCTCCAAATATTTATATTTTTCTGAATTAGCGAAGCAGGAATAGGTTAATCAAATTTTCTTGACTGATTCTTTCAGTGTCAAACATTTCCTTGTGTCTCTTTCTAACGGTCGCCAATGCAATTGGTATTGTGAGTAGTATGGGTAGGATTGTTAACCAAGAAAACTCAGGAAGGCTTAGCGGTTTTTCGATGCCTTCTATTAAGCAGCAAAAAGCCAATAGCTATTAACGTTACTAAAACTATGGCA
Source organism: Candidatus Bathyarchaeota archaeon (assembly GCA_963811105.1). Classification (GTDB taxonomy): domain Archaea; phylum Thermoproteota; class Bathyarchaeia; order Bathyarchaeales; family Bathycorpusculaceae; genus Bathycorpusculum. The sequence continues at coordinate 242,555 of CAWEPZ010000002.1, forward strand.
ATTATTGTAATCGTTTGGGCAGAAATTTGGTTCACCGGAGTAGCCACTGGCTGAGTTACTGTGAAATTGGCTGTTTGAGTTGCCATATTGCCAAAGGTGTCATTGGCGTAAATGGCAATGCTATGTGTGCCGCTGGTAACGTTTGCAACGGTAAAGTTGCCTGCTACAGTAACGTTCTGTTGTCCATCCAGAGAATAACCAATCCAGAAAAGAGGCTTATCAGTGCTAAAATCAAAAGGCAAATTGGAAGAAGTGAATGTTTGGTTATCTGGCAGTAGCAATTCAACGGTTGGCTTAGTTGTTCTGTAAAGGTAAGAGGTGTAGTTGAAAGGTGACATGAGCGGATAATGGTCTTTAATCAGGGCAACAATTACATATGATTCATTGCCTATTCCTGAATCATCAATCATTTTGGCATTTGGATATTTGTTCTGGTAGTCACTCCAATAGTTTCCGCCTGAAGGGTAACCATCATCCCAAATGTTATTTGAACCTATTGAGTAAACTTGTTGGGAGTTATTTATGAAATTATTATGGTAAATTTTATTGTAAGAAGTGCTTTCAAAAAGTGCAATTCCCGAAGTCGCTAAGACAATGGGATTTGAGCTATTCTTTACGGTATTTTCAAGAATTGTGTTGTTTTTGGTTAGGAATAATCGAATGCCATGATAGTTTTTATCTAATATATTTCTCTTTATTGTGTTTTGTCCGCCGCCTTCAATGTAGATTCCAGCGGTAAACTGATCAAGTGAAAGTATGCCGTTTCCAGTGTCGGAAATGGTGTTGTTTTCTACGTTAATATTGGAGCAACTGCTAAGGTAAACTCCCATGGAGCTTCCTGTAATGATGAAGTTTTTTACGGTCACATTTGAGGTATAAGAGACCCCTGGCACTGGGTCTAACCCTTCTGCTGGATATACTGGAGGACTTATTTTTATGCCGCCATTACCGCTCTCGTCAGAACCGCCAATGATTGAGTGTCCATTTCCATCAAGCACGGCATTGCTTTTTTGAATGGTTAAGCTTCCGCGTATATCTCCGGTGAGGGAATAGGTGTTTCCTGTTTGCTGAATAGGAGCCGTCGCTGGAGTTATTGTTCCATCGCTGCTAATGTTGTAACTGGTGTATCCGTTGATTTCTCCAGCACTTGGTTGAATGCAAACTACAGAGCCAACAAAAACGAGGACAAGAAATAACGTGAAAAGAGCATTACCCTTGATTTTTGCCATAACTCTATTTTCAATTAGGTTCGAATAAAAGGTTTGCAGTTAAACAATCTTGACTGAGCTTAGTCAAACTTTCTTGACGTAATTGGATGCTTATTTTGTGGAATTGATGCAAGAGCAAGCTCTCTGTCGAAAACCCTTTGGCTGGAACCTTCATATTGAAAACATAGCTTGCCTATATTTTTTTGTCTCGAAATTATTTTTTTTAATTGTCTTTTCTTATTTCTCAAAAGTTTCCAAAAGTTCTTCTAGCAACATTTTGACTTTGGGAAGACTAAGCTTTGCCATTTTCCAAAGCTTGTCAGGTTTTACCGTATGGTATTCATGGATATGTTTGTTTCTTATATCATTGAGGATCCGCCAAGGAATTTGAGGATTATTTTCCTGTACAGACTTTGGAATTTTGTCAACCGCTTCACCTATTATCAAAACGTCGTATGCAACTGAATTTATTTTTTCATAGTTATTTGAAAAAGCCTCAAAACTGATATCTTTGGTCGATTTCTCAACTTCATTAATGGCATTTATCATGTCATCTAAGTATACTTTGAAATCTTTGTTCAAACTTTTATTGCCTCTTCAAGTATCGGGCCTTTCAAACGGGGTTTTAAAGCGGTCTTTTCAATCAAATCAACATCCACACCTAATTCATCTTTGAGAAAAAGACGCAGTTCAATAAATTTGAAGAGATCAACATTGTTTGGTTCAATAAAAGTTACTAAAACATCCAAATCACTTTTTTCTGTCGCTTCCCCTCTAACGTAAGAACCAAAAAGTTCGATGACATCTACTGAAAAATTCTCTTTAAGAACGGGATTTAAAACCTTTAGTCGACGTTTTATTTCTTTTAGTGACTTCATTTTCAAATATTTCTATGAAGAATTAATATAAAGACTTTTGCAGCATTTCTAAGCGTTATCTGGATCATTGATAACCACATTACCAACGGCTCAAAACAATTTTCACAGTCAAACTTTCTCTTATGTAAGGAAACGATCCAAGGCAACTCCAAACAGACTTCCGACTACCTTTTACTCCATTTCATCCACACTTAAATTTCTTTCACCTATGTATTTCAGTCAACATTCTGTTATCAGCGAACCAAGTCGCCTACGCCATTGATTGTCAATTAGGGAAGCGGGAATTCTGGCAAATGGCCACGTAAAACGTCGCCGTGGACCTTAGCGACGAAACCCATCCGCTGCATCGCAAACATAAACAGGATATCTGGTGTAACGCATCGATTGAATTTAAAACGGTAATTACTCTCAAAGACACATCTTTTTATTAACACGCAGCTGGTACCCGCCATAACCCAGCCGTTAAGGATCTTGCCCTCAACAGCGTTTAGTGGTAAATACCAAACAGTCATGTTTTCATCTATGAAGCCTAGAATTAAGCCTTGGCCGTTATGTCGACGCACAAACCCACAAGCAATATCAACATTTAAGCCGAGTAACTTCTGGATAGAAATGAATTAGGACTGTAGTCAATCAAACCTGGAGCCAAAGGAATTACTCACGCTCAATAGGAAATAAAGTACTTCCAAAAGCTAAGACCTACATTTCACTCCGCAGATGAGTACCTTGATAAAGTTAAGTTTATCAAGCTTTTCATTTAAAATTTAGTTTATGCTTTTCTTTACGCTTGATTGATAGTTTTTCGATGCCTTCTATTAAGCAGTAAGCTAATGGCACCTATCAAGATTACGACAGCCACTATAACAGTAATCGTTAGTGGGGAGACACTATTAATTATTGTAGTAGGTGTTGGCGTTGGAGCTATTGAGTTAATATCGACTGGTTGTCTTAACGGATAGTGGTCAACGTTGTTTTGGTCAATGACATATGTTCCACTTCCATTGTAGTCACTCCAATAGTTGTTTTTCCAAGTGTTAATTGAAGGAACATAAATTGGCATGTTTGCTTTAGGATTGCGCTGATTAATCTGCTGGTTAATTTCGTTAAGGTTTTGATAATGGGAAAACAGGTCTTGAGCTTGTATAGTATTTCCAATTAAGCTGTTTTGATAAAAGGAGTTATTTGAAGAAGTGATAAAATTAATACCACTTCCAAAGTTAGCAATTCTGTTGGCTTCAATAAAGTTGTTATTGCTGTCTTCTATACGAAAAGCGCTTGCCTTCAAAGAAGAGCAAAATAGGTTGTCGTTATGGATAATTGAAGAATTAGTGGAAATCAGGAATATTGCAGCTTGGTCAAACCTATCTTCTAAGTTGTTTCCTTCAACCAATACATTAGTGGAATGTGATATTTCAAATCCAAACGCATATGTGGTTACTGAGTTGTTTAAGAGATTGATATTTGAGGAACTGTACACCTCTATGGCAGAATCAAAGCCTGAGAGAACAAAGTTCTTGACAGTTATCCCATTTACAAAGTCAAGTCTAATTCCTTGTGACCCAGCTCCCTTGATAGAGTGGTTTTCACCATCTAGAATAGTATTAGCTCTTTGAACCACAATGTTGTATACTGTAGTGTTGAAAAGAGAGTATGTTTCTGCTGATAAGTTGCTGGTTAAATGATATTCATTGCTTCCAATTCTGCTAATAGGTGCATCTGATGGATCAACGCTCCCATCACTTGCTATGACAATAGACCTCACATTAGGAGGACCCAAGGGATTAGCTTGGGCAACTTCAAGTGGCAAAAGGAATAATATTAAGCAAATTAACGACACAGCAACAAATACTTTCTTCATATTACCTAATTTATTGCTGCTACTTTATCCTTAAAAGATTTGCAGTAAAGATTCCTTGACTAAACTTAGTCAAACTTTCTTGACTAAGTTGTGATAACAGCTAAAAACGATTGGCAAGTTTTTTGCAGAAAAAAGCTAATATTTGCAAAGAAACAAAATAAGAAGAGAAACTGATGTCTCTGCCCGTGCAGGTCAGTTATCGCCAATCCATATTACGTCAGTTAGATTTTTGAAATGTTCATCGCCAGTTAAGATCTTGCAGCCCTTTACTTTTGCGGTAGCGTAAATGATCGCATCAAATAAGCCAGGAGTATTCTGTTTGAGATTTTTTGCGTTCTTGATAAGCTCTAATTGGCATTTTGCCGCTTCCAAAGCAATTATAGTATCAATTGGAATGATTGCTGACGCGTTTGTTATTATCTCTATCCAGCCGGTGATAGTCTGTTCATCTGCGCCTTCTCTGAAGAACTTTCTAGCAGTCTCCGCCAAGACTATATCCGGAGTATATACTTCCTCGGCTTTTTCAAGAAGGTCTTTTACCTTAGAGCCTACCTCGCTGCCTAAAAGTAATTCAATCCATGCATAAGTGTCAATTACGATCTTCACCGCGGTCTTCCTCGGTAAATGGCTTAATTTGCCCTCGAGCGGCTCCATATGCACTTTCTAAAACTACTTTGCGTTGTTTTTTTATTAGTAACTGTATTGTTTCATCAAGACTTTCAGCTTTCAGTCTTTTCCGAGTGTTTTCAAGGCTTTCAGCGGTTCTTTTTGAAACTCGAATTGTGGTGGCTTCGGTCAATAGTATCACTGCTAAATATTAATGATGCATGCATATAAGCATATATATTTCACAATTTCAGCAATTTGCGTATAATTGACAGGCTAATTATAGTTAGGTGCTAGTCTTTTCCTTACGATAGTCAGTGCGATTGTTGTTGTGAGTAGTATGGTTAGGATTGTTAACCAAGAAAACTCAGGAACGGTAACTACCCGCTAAAAGAAACACAATAGAAACTTTGCTCATTTGTTAGGTATTTTTGGATGCTTCTTTCTAATTATGAGAACTAAAGTAATTATAGCGATAACTAATGCAAGTATTAACACAATTAGAAGAGCTATGTTTTGGTTAATAGCATTATGAGAATTAGAGCTAATTATTGTTTGAGTTTGAGTTGGAGTTTGTAATGTGTCAATGGTAAAATCTACAGATGATGATCCTTCCATGAAGTAATAGTTGGAATAGACATTGAGAAAGTTGCCAACAATTATGCCACTTGGACTAACAGGTTGCTTAACATTTTGTCTTCCAGTCTCAAACTCGTACAATGCGCTTGCATAGACTGTGACTGTTTTTGGTCCATCCGCTATATTTGAAAAAGTAACAGAGAAGGGTAAGGTCTGATTGACAAGTTGGCTATTTGATCCAAAATCAATGGTAATATTATCTGATTGCCAACTTGGTTTAACACAAATTCCTTGAAAAGTAATATTGATGGGGTGATAAATTGAATAAGAGTGATAATTAGTTGGTGCCTCTAAAGTCAAATTAAAGGTTAAAGTTAAGTTGTTTGAAGATAGAACAGTTTTGTTAATCATAGATGTGATTTCTATTTTTGGTTGCTCTGTTCCCTTTTGAGGTATTATCTCCGTTGGGAAATATTCAGTTGTATAAGAATCACCTTTATGGTAAGTTGAATGGGGTGTAGGTGCAACATTAACAATTGACTCAGCAGACACTGAAGGAATCAACAAAATTAGAATGATAATTGAGCTGACTGGTATTATCTTTGATTTCATATTCTCCATTATTAGGAATAAACTTTGATACTTTTAACTCTCCCATAGGAACAGCCTGTTCCGCTAGAAGAACACTTGATTAACCAAATATTTGAACAGTTTTTATTTTCACCTAAACTTGTTTCCGATATCTCTGAACCGAAAAGATACATGTTATGGCGATAATGGCAAGTATCAGTGCTCCGGCGATAACAAAGAAGTCTGAGGTGGATATCAACTGTGAGTTTACTTGCTGATTAGATGTATTACTGGGTAAATTGCTTGTTGAGTTAGTTTGCAGGCTGCTGGTTGGTTGGGAAACAGCCGAAGATGTAGTGGTCGATTGGTTGATTGTTGCTTGATTTTCATTCCACTCAACTGGATTGGGGTTAACTCCAACAACGCTTAAAGGTGTTCCAAGCATCTGGGCACTTGCTTGACCAGAAGCTGCGAGTACATTAACGGTTAAGCAAAGACTTGAATCATTATACAGCATTAACCAGCAAGGAACGTACACATTGCTATTTTGAGATGACAAAGTCATGCGCGAACTATCAAGCGTGATGTTGTTTGCAAAAATAATTGTATCGTTGTTTTTAGGTTTAGAAAAGACGTTAGTTAAAAGGTAGTTAGCAGCAATTTTTTCCGCTTGATCTTGTGAAACCTTGACATCGATGTTGCCAAGAGTATGATCTAGACTGCTTCTTAATCTGTAAAATAATCCATAATTGAACTCCAGATTTAGTCCTGCATATTCAAGTCCATTCCAAGTATAAGACCAGTGATAAATTGTTGAATTAACAGCGTTTGGAATACTAAGGACACTTTGGGTTAATGTTAGGTTTCCATAAGTAATATTTCTGCTCGATCCTAGTGCACTAAATGTTTTCGTAAAAGGAGATTCGTCTAATTGATTGGCTTTTCCAAAACCTTCTAGAGAATGAATGGCAGCCGCAGTTCGATTCTCATATACGCCGGTTGAAGGTTGGCCTGAAATCGGTCTTAGGTCTAACTCTATGAATTTGCCGTCTGTAAATTGAACTACTGTGCTTAGTTTGCAAGAGTCTGAGGTTAATTCATAAGTTACAACCACGCTTGAAGTCATGTTAGTTGTTTTTGGCTCTGATAACTGATAGTTGCTAAAATCAAGAGGTAAAATATTTGTTATGTAATTAAGGGCTTGTTGCTCAAGCGTAGGATCTTGAGCTCGCATGGGAGGCATTAGCCCCAAAATAAACAGAAGACCGATAGCGAAGACAATGAGGTGCATTTTCTTCATTAGGCATCCACAAAATACATTCTTGCATGTCATATTTAGCTCTCCTACTGGAACAAAGTGTTCCAAAACTGGAACAGATACATTTCATAGACATCACAGATATTCAACTTGACTGATTTTCTATGTCAAACATTTCTTTGTAGTTTTTTTCACAACTATAGATAGAGCAATTGGAATGGCGAGTAGTAAGGGTAGAATTGTTAACCAAGAAAACTCTGGAACAGAAGGAGATGGGGAATTTTTGGGGGGTAGAGATGGAGAGGGTGATGTTGTTGGTTGTGCTACGGGCGACGACTGAACAGTAACAACTATTCCCATTGGCTGAAAAGACTGGTATTCGCTTTCTCCGTTTGAATCGGTTATCCGCAACGAAATGCCGTATCTTCCAAGAGTGGATTCAACGAATTTGAATGTTGATATATTGGAATTTGGAACGGCAACTGTAAACCAGCGCTCAGGTGGTAAAGCTGTGTCTAAGTAAGTAATATACCATTGGTAAGTGTATGGAGGTGTTCCACCTTTTCCGTGTGCGGTGAACTCAGTTGGTTGGTTTATTCCAGTTGTTCTCCACCATGGTTGGTCTACAATCACTGTTGGGCTGTCAATTGCCAATACCGCATACTTTGGTTTAGTTCCATAACTTCCAATTAGATTAGCCATAGTTAACTCAGCACACGGAATTATGCTAAGCAATGATAACAAGATAAGGCAAGAGACAAATAGTTTTCTCATCCATGTCACTTATTTCTACTAAGAGTTATCTTCATAAGAGTTTTTTCGTCAAACTTTCTCGACTATATTCTTTTTTGTCAAACATTTTTCTGCACTTTCTTCCTAATTATCGCCAGTGCAATTGGTATTGTGAGTAGTAAGGATAGAATTGTTAGCCAAGAAAACTCTGGAACAGAAGGCGTTGGAGTTGGTATACCTTGATTCATTGGCTCACACCTATTAGATGATTGTACAAATAACATTGCTAACACTTTGAAAATTTACGGACCAAAATAAATAAACTCTGAAGAAACATTCCAAGGCTAACCAATTCCTTTTATAATTTTGTGCAATGCTTTTGGATTAGGGTTATGGTTTCAGCGGGTCATAACTTTTTGGTTTCTGCGGGTTATAACTTTTCAAAGACTTCATATTCAACTTCATCGTTAAACGGCTTAAGTGCTTTAAGCAATCCTTTATCCAAAGTTGCAATGAAAACTTTTTCCTTAGCTTCCTTATTGAGCTGGACGATAAGTGCGATAAGTTCTGGATCTCCCTTCTTTACTGCATATTCTGGCGTTGCCTCCAGCTTACTCAGGTGCTTTCTGACATTGTCTATTACTTTTGAGTATTTTCTATAATTCACCGTTTCAACTTGAATTAGTCCTTGTTCTATACTTGTGCTTATTCTTTTTACAGAATCCAATATTTTATTTGCTAATTCTGGGGATGTTTCTCTTATTTTTTCTGCTAAACTTTTTGGGTCATCGATGACTTCCTGTGCTATCGCTTTGGGAATAATGATTTTGTAGTTTTCTTTCTTTTTCTGAAGCAAGAAATCAACTAGCTTCCCTTTCCTGTCATAGAATATGAGAGTTGATGAATCTACTACAAGATACCTAGGCATCGATGCCACCGACTTCGTCGAGAAGGGAGACAAACTCATAGTAGGTTATTCCTAAAGTAGCGGCTGCTTGTCTAAACGTCATCTTTTCAGCCTTTACTTTTTCTGCAACTTTGTTGAATTTCTGGATCCCTTCATCTCCAAAGCGGTTTTTGTAGAGATCCAACATCGTTTGTTCCTCGAATGCCTCCATTAACTTCTCAGGTGAAACTTCAAGCTTGAAATCACCTGCAAAATATATTTTCGTGTTACCTTTAGCTTCGCTTTCAACAGCGCTTGCAGCTTCAAGCTCTCTTAGGTACTTGTAGACGGTTGGCAGGGGATATCCTAAGTGTTTTCCTATGCCTTCTGCGGTTTCGCCTCTATGTTTTGCTAAGTGCGCGATTATCTTTGCCTTGTTCGGATTCCCTATCGCTCGAAGAATTGAAACTGTTTTCTCAGCCATAAACGGTCAGTTAATAAAATATATAATGACAACTATAAACGATTCGGATTAAAAAAAATATATCATAGGATCCATCTTTTAGTCCAGAACAAGCAAATTATCCTAAAAGTTTTTCAGCTATTTAGTGCTGGGCTAAGGCATACTTTGATTTGTCCACAGATTGGGGTGTAAATTTTACAGGCAAGACAGTTTCAACCGTGATGAAGACAAGGTCTCCAACAGCTGACAAGCTGATTTCTGAATTTTCTAGTTGATAGAATCCAGCAAGTCGTTCAGGAAGTTTGAGGGTAACAACTCCAGGTCTTTTCTCGACAGAGACACACTCTACGGAAAATGCTTTTACGCCCCATTCTCCTACTTCATGAGGGGCAATCCCAATGGTTGACCTAGACAAAGCATAGACAAACGCCTTTTCCCTCCAAAGATCACAGCTGACCAACTCCGTTGGTATCCGTACTATATTATCCTGTTTCTTGTCAAAGTCTGCAGGATAAACCGTTTTGACCAGCATTCCTCTTTTCAAGTTATGTTTCACTGAAGCTTTGCCTTCAACAATCAAGCGGTTAACGCTTCCATCGGCCTTTCCGTTTGTCCACTCAAGGTTCTCGGCGATTTCAGCAATTGATATTCCTGGTTTCATCATGATTTCCTTTAAGACGGCAGCGTCGGTTAACCGCCCCTTTTTGTGCATAACTACGGGAGCACCTGAAAGCTGATTCATGAATGTCACTGTCGATATTAAGATGCAGTAAGATACTAATAAGCGTTTAGAAGCTTCCAAACTATTATCAAATTAACACCAAAAAACCATAAGACACCCCTATGACCAAGCCAGTGCTCATAAGTCCCGCATCCTACAGATGGCTACAAAGACACCGATTCATCTCCGAAGAAGTTATAATAGGCATAACCCTAAACTGCCCAACAAGCGAACGCAAATACTCAGACAACAACAGATTCCAAATAATCTTCAAAAGAAGAAAAAACGGAAAATTCGTAAACATCACATTATAGGTGGAAGAGCAAAAAGACTCATTTTACGTTGGCAAAATGCACTCAGAAAAATCATAACGCGAAGCTAACAACCAAAATGGCTCCGCTCCATTATTGCTTTCTCCAAAACAAATTTGGTTCTGTTTGAAGAAACGTTGATGTGCTTTTGAATTCTGGTTTTGTTGTTTTTGTTGTTTTTTAGTGCTGAGTCTATCTGTCTGTGAAGAGGCAATATCCTCTCGGGTTAAATCTCGGTATCGATGAATTTATTTGGTCGGAGGGTTCGTGGATTTTTTTGTAAGATCCGCATACTTCTCCCTCCATTCTAGCAATTCAGATTCAAGCCCACGATAATCGACGTATTGCGCTATGAGTTCCTGGTATACTTTGACGCCCTGGATGATGGTGCGTAAACGCAAAACATCCGTCTTATCCAACTTTGGCGTCTCAAGACCTTTCAAGGCTGCAACTAAGGTCTTGAGTTCTTCCTCAATTGAGGACAACTCAGGGGGCAAAACTAACTTATCAAAGGTAGTTGTTGATGGCGTGTTTTTTTCACCCTCATCAACAACTACTAAGCCTAAGCGCGATGCTTTCATCTTTCAACCTCAAAAGAATTATTCCGGGAGGTTTGAAAAAGCCTGCCAGTCTTCCAAAGTCCTTATCATTGGTAATAATAACTCGACGCTCTTTGACTGCTAACCTCAGGATCTCCTCATCTTCAGCTCCCTTCATGCATTCGATGACCGAGACCGAGTCATATTTCAACTCTTTGAGCTTCTGCGAAACCAAAATTCCTGTGCATTCATCGACTAGAAACTTCAAGTTTCCTAACTCATGTAGCTGTGACGGGATAAGCTTCTTCTTCATCGGCAAGTTTGGCAGCATAGAGTAAGACAGCGGAAATATCTTCTCTGCAGAGATGCGGATAATCTCTAAGGATTTCATCCATAGACCATCCCTCAGCCATAAGTCTTAGGATTTGCTCTACAGTTACTCGCGTGCCCTTCACAACAGGTTTGCCGCCCATTATTTTTGGGTTTACAGCAATCCGCTTCAGAGGGTCTTGGTTATTTTTCATTCAGGTACCTTCAAGTCAATTAATGGGGTTCCAATTAATAAAATATGACGATAACCCCGTACTGCACCCACTCCTCAGCCTGCAAAGGAACAAAACACCAGAATGCTGCGGCAGACCAATTCTTGAGTCTATGGACGAATAATCATTTTTAGTTGGAAACAAAAAAGAAAAAAGAGGATGTTTACAGCTTGTTGACTTTGTTCTTCCAGTAAAGCAGAATCGCGCCTGTCACGGTTGTAGCTAACGCAGTTGCCGGAGCCTTAATCTCCAGCGGGATCGGCAAAGAAGCAACAAACGTAGTAGTAGCGCCCGCAACTGTGCCAGCCAAAACGATCAAGGCTTCCTTATACTCAGACACCTCTACCTCAACAACCAAACAAAATCACCCCAAAAGTTAACCTAAAACAGAAATGCGAACTCTACCCAAGAAAGATTCAAACATTCAGTTAGAAGAGAAGATTTTAGTAAGCGCATTAACTAATCCTAAATTGTGATCTATTTTGAAGTTCGCAGTCATCGTTGAAAAAGACGAAGATGGCATTTATGTTGCCACAGTTCCAGACCTTCCCGGCTGTCACACGCAAGCCAAAACTCTTGACCAATTGACTAAACGCATCAAAGAAGCTATTATTGCTTACCTTGAGGTTGAAGCTGTCAAACCTAAAGAAGGCATAGAGCTTGTCGGTTTACAGCTTGTTGAGGTCACCACTAATTGAGCCTGAGACCACAGCCAGCCAGAAAAGTAATTAAAGCCATATCTGCTCTGGGGTTTGAGGTTGCTAGAAAACATGGCAGCCATGTTGTCATGAAACATGCAGACGGCAGGATCACTGTGATTCCGGTTCATGCTAAAGAAAACATTGGCGTGGGTTTACTTTTAAAAATAATGAAAGACGCCAAACTAGAAAGGGAAGAATTCATAAAGTTACTCGCATAATCTGCAACCACCGGTGCCTTAATCTCCAGCGGAATCGGCAAAGAAGCAACAAACGTAGCTGCAGCGCCCGCAACTGTGCCAGCCAAAACGATTAGGACTTCCTTATTCTCAGATACCTCTATCTCATCAACCAAACAAAATCACCTCCAAGAAGCATTAACAGGAAAAATCATTTTGCGATAAATCATGTTAGTGATGGCAGGTTTCCTGATAAAAGAGACCCGCGGCAAAGCACGCCAATAAAAAAAGATTCTACCGATAAACAACACCTAAAAAACAACAGCAAAACAAAAGAAAACTCAGTCAGAAGTTGGATAAAGTTAAGTTTATCAAGCTTTTCATCTAAATTTAGGTTTATGCTTTTTAGGCGTCAGTTACTTGAATTGGTGTTTTTCGATGCCTTCTAAGAATTAGCAAAGAAATAAGTACAATTTTCTATGGATAAAAATTAGTTTTTTTGCGATTGATTAACCCACTTTTGGATGAAGCGGCAGGCATGTTTCTGAACGCTCACCATCAAAACATTTTTGTTCTGATTAGGATTAACCGAAGATTTCACGGACTTGATGAAGCGTTGGTAAATTCACGGGCAGATACTCTTTTCCTTTGATTAGTAACCAAGTGCCAAGTCCAATAGCGAAAAATGCTTGGAAAAAGAAGACTTGATAAGAATACATCGCATGGTTGGAATGGTCAGTTCTAAAAGAAAAAAACCACAATGCATTCACACAATTTAGCAAGGGATAAAGACCTATAAATGTTAGAATAAAAAAACCTCCCGAAGCAATCAGAGCATCCACAACTCTTTGTATTTTAGGTTTCCTAAATTTGTTAATAAGCCATAAACCCGCAACCAAAATTAATGAACCAGAAGAAAAGTAAAGGTTTCGCGTGTTATCGCTAAGGCTGATATTAAACACTATTATGTTACTTAATGCAATGTAAATTAGTTCAGCACCAATAGAAAAAACGAAAACGCCTAAGAATCCTAATAATGCATAAAATTTGGCTTTATTATTTAGGTTAATCAACTGCTTTTTCCCCTGCTCTAACCTAAGTATAGTTCAAACAGATTAAAAACTTGTTAGCCAAAAGTTTCTTGACCTTATTATTTTGGCGTTTTCGCTGGCTTCTAAAAAGCAATAGGGAGACCACGATAATTGCTAAGACTGCAGTGATGGCTATTATGGGAAGCGTTTGAGTTGCAATTGGCGAATTGGTTGGAGTCGGTGTTGGCAATTCAACTGTGAAGTTTACAGTTTGTACGCCCATATTTCCAAACGTATCATTAGCGTAAATTGATATGTTATGCATGCCGCTTGTCATGTTAGCAATAGTGAAATTACCTGTTACCGTTATGTTCTGTTCTCCATCGAGACTGTAGCCAGTCCAATTAGCCGTTTTATCGATGCTGAAAATTGCGGGAGCAGCTGATTCATTAAACGTTCGATTTTCGACTGATATAGTTGTTATTCTTGGCGGAGTAGTGGCAATTGTGTAAAAATCGATAAAAGGCTCTAATAGAGGATAGCGGTCCATGTTCTTTCCATCTATAACATAAGAGACGTTACCTAACCCTGAGACATCTATCATTTGGGCATGTGGATATTTTGTCAAGTAATCGCTCCAGTAGTTTCCCCCATCAGGAAAGCCATCATCCCAAACGTTGCTTGCCCGTGGCAACTCGCCTGAGGCATAGATAGTTATGCCGTCGTAAGCCTGCACAGCATTATCGACGAAATCGTTATGGTAGATTGTGTTGTTGGAGGCTTCCCAAATAGATATGCCTGTTCCGCCGCCGATTGCAGAGTTTGAGTTTTTTGCGATGTAATTTTTGGTTATCAAGTTGTTTATGGTTTCAAAGCAGATAATTCCATTATAGTTATTTGCAATGTGGTTTGCAGTGATGGTGTTTGAGCCTCCGCCTTCAACCATTATGGCAGCGGTCTGCTGGTCAAGGGAGAGAATTCCATTCCCTGTTTCGGATATTGAGTTATTTGTTACGATAACATTTGAAGCTTGCCAAAGTGAAATTCCCATTACGCTGCCTGTTATCTTGAAGTTTTTAACAGTAACGTTTGAAATATATGAAATTCCTGCAGTTGGCGCAGTTGGAAGGGAGCCTATTGTTAGACCGCCGATGCCAATCTCATCGCCTCCGCCTATTATGGAGTGACCATTTCCATCTAGAATTATGTCACTTCTTTCAATTGTAACGCTTCCACGTATGTCCCCAGTCAGAGTGTAGGTGTTGCCAATCCATTGGATAGGTACTGTTGCTGGAGTTATGGTGCCATCACTGTTAATGGTATAGCTGCTATAACCGTTGTACTGGCTTTTGACTGGTTGAAGATAAATTGAGCCTATAACAATCATCGACAGAAGAATTAAGGTAAAAATGCTGTTTCTTCTTTTTGCCATGACACAACATTCAAGTTATTTGCAATAAAAGACTTCTCGTAAAGGTTTCTTGACTAATTTTAGTCAAAGTTTCTTGACTAGGCTGCTTTTGTTTGCGTTTCTTGAAGTACACCAGTAATTCTTTAAGGGCGAGATAGGAAAGTTTGTGATAGCATATATTGTCCAATTTAAGAGTAGAGCAAGTTGAAAGACCCAGATAAAATTCAAATACGCGCCGACCTTCACATTCACACAACGTTTTCTAAAGATTCATTGATAACGCCGAAAGACCTTGTCTACTATGCCAAAAAACGTGGGTTAAACGCTGTAGCCGTCACAGACCATAATTATTTGGAAGGCGCTTACAAAATCGCTAAAGAAACCGACTTCCTAATAATTCCAGGCATGGAAGTATCTAGCGCTGACGGGCACATCGTTGCTCTAAACGTGAAGGAGCTTATTCCGCGGGGTTTAAGTGCACCTGAAACTGTTGAGCGGATTCATAATGCAGGCGGCGTTGCAATTGCATGTCACCCCTTCGTGTACTTTAAAGGCTGCTTAAAAGAAAACGTCTGCTCAACATTTGACGCTATAGAAGTCATAAACGCGCGAGCTTTCCCATTTAAACGTAGCATAAGAAAAGCAGAGGAAACTGCTGAAAGACTGGGGCTGTCGCGGGTGGCGGGAACTGACTCACATTATGGTCCCCAAATTGGTTGTGCTTACACAGTTATTGAGGCTGATGAACCAAGCGTTGAGGCTGTCGCCAGAGCCATAGTGGAGGGCAAATGCCAGCCTTTCGGTAAAGCCGTCCCCATTACCCAAAACATTGCATTAGAATATCATAGAATCTTAAGGATGCTTAAAAAAACGAGTTGATCGCTAAGCTGCTGTTACGACTCTGCAGCTTTGGAAGCTAAGCTCTGTGCTTTTCCGTAATAGCGTAAACTCTTTTTAGCTGCTCTCTCCATTATTTCTCTTCCTAATAGGGGTCCCTGAAAAATCACATCAACAACTGAAACCAGCGGTAAACCCAAATCCGATATGGCAGTCCCGGTGTTCGTGATGAAACATCGGTATGCACTGGCATTGCTGGTTTTTTTAGCTGTCTACGCTTTTTTCGCGTTGTACAATTTGGGCTTTGCAACGATTCAGTGGGATGAAATGCCCCACTTATACGGCGGATTACTATTAACCCGCGGGCAAACATCAGAGTACCTGTCAACTTATGGCTTCTACCCGCCGCTCTTCGACATAGTCACAACAGGTTACTTTCAAATCTTCGGCGTAAACGCCGTGGCAGGAAGACTGGTATCATTAACTTTTTCTTTATTATCAATTGGCGTTTTGTTTGCGTTCACTAAACGAATTTATGGTGCTAAAAACGCGTTGATTGCAGGCATCTTACTGGGCACAATGCCTGGGTTCTTTTCGCTTTCAAGGGTAAGCATGCTTGAAACGATGCTTATTTTTTTCTTTACACTGTTAATGTTCTCATTTTATACTTGGATAAGCAAGAATAGCAATAAAGCTCTAGTTTTTAGTGGATTAGCCTTAGGCATAGGCATCTTGGCAAAGTATCAGATCGTGGTCGCTGCTATCGCTATGGTCTTTAGTCTTCTGTTCCTTTGTAGAGAAAGGCTAAAGATTAGCTTGCGGAGGCTTCTGCTGATTTTCGCAATTGTTGCGTTGGTTGTGACACCTTGGTTATTGATGGTTTACCAAACAAGTGGTACAACAAATTTCCAAAGCCTTGCATATGTCATACAGGAAGGTTCACCTCAACGTCCAGAATACAGCAACCGATTCTTTTTGCCCGTTTTCTACTTGATTGAAATGACCTGGCCCTTCAACAGTGCTCCGACTCATCCGATAGCTTTGCCGATTATGATTTTAGGATTATGCGGCTTGGCGCTGTTTGCTTACAGAAGAAGAAACCCCGACATCTTCCTGATCACTTGGTTTGCAGTCGTCTATGTGTTTTTTACGTTTGTTCCGCATAGAGAATGGCGGTATGTAGACCCGCTTTTCACAATTTTGGCTATCTCAGCGGCAGGTTTCGTCCTTTTTCTCTACGGTCAAATCCGCAATTGGAAACCTAAGCAGATTGGTTACGGCGGAGATGGTTTGAAAAAGCTTCTTGCTGCACTTTTCATTTTTCTTATGGTAACAACGGTTGTTTACAGCAGTTACAACGTTTATGAAATGAATTTCGAGGGCCAATACCACATTCCCATAGACCAAGCCACAAGCTATCTAGTAACCCATTTAAGCCAAAATCAGTCGGCGGTTGTTGTTTGCGCTTCAAACGTTTTAAACCAAGATATGTTCAGGTTCTATCTGCCAGCAAACATGTCAAAATATCAAGTTTGGCAATATCCTGAGCATCCCATTGATGCCTACACTCCAAACTTCAACATAACAGAATTTGTCAACCTGTGCGAGCAACACAACGTTAAATACATAATTCTCTTTGACTATGGCATTCATATGCAATTCTTCAATAGCACCCTAGACTACACCCAAGTGGAAACTATGATTTACAATTCTGGCAGGTTTGGAGTCCCAACTGACCAGCCATTCTTCGGAGACTTCGCAAACAACAAGGGTTACAGAATTTTCCTCGTCCGATTCAACCAAACCCAACTGAGCCTTTAGCACTCTAAGAATTCAAAGCCCGTGGCCTTATCTTTCTCTCTTTTAGCCGCGGAACCAGCCAACTCCAAAATCACAACTTCACCTATCTGCCAAACCTCAATACCCATGCGTACGCAGCCTGTAACTGCGTTGTCATTTCTTCCAAAGCTTGCATGCATATGCAGTTTGGGCTTGCCCTGATCATCATGAAAAATTGTTCCTACACCGCAGCCTTCGTGTAC
This sequence comes from Candidatus Bathyarchaeota archaeon, assembly GCA_963811105.1. GTDB lineage: Archaea > Thermoproteota > Bathyarchaeia > Bathyarchaeales > Bathycorpusculaceae > Bathycorpusculum. The sequence goes on from CAWEPZ010000002.1 coordinate 259,904, forward strand.
TCCTTTTAGAAGTGTAACCATTGGTTGAGGAGGCATGGCTTTTCCATCTTTGGGTCCAACAACAACTTTGCTTTTGTCTTCTGCACCGCCCAAAAAGAAACATAGCGCACTCAAAACCAGTTTTTCTGCAGCGAATTTTTCTATTACTTCATGGAGCACTTCTCCTTGATGCAGCCGCAGGATGAAGATTCTTCCAAGTTTTGCTTCGGTAAACTCCAAAGTTTAGCCTTCCTTTAACGGTTGGAAAGTTTGCGGATTAGGTATTAAAGATTGGCTTCTTATTTTGAGCTATTTTAACGTTTTTTGCTTCAATCCATCGATTCATCTGCTTGAAGACTACGGCAAGTTTGCGTCTGCTCATCCAAAGGAGCCCAGACAGCAAAACTGTGAAGCCCACATATTGGAGGTTCATGAGGAGGCTGGTTTGGCTGATTGGCGCGTGATTAAAAAGCGAGTAGCCCACATCTTGGTCAATGTTGGCTTTAAACAGTAAATAATCTGATAGGGAGAGTTGATGAGCTGAAGAGACGCTTGTAAGAATAGTGCCAACTAGCAGCAATGTCGCTATAGCACCTGTTGTAAAGATAATTTTTGTGTTTATCCGTGACTTGAGAAGTGACAAGCTTTTGCTTGCCAACGATGCGGCAATTAGACAGAAGAACGGCAAAGCCAAGTAATCATACTTTATAGCATTGTTGTAGGGTGCTTTCAGGTTTAAACCAGCCCCCAAATAAACATCTATCAATAAAATCGGCACAATTGCCCCTAAAGCAATCAGGTCAAAAGCAATAATTTTCGAAAACTGCTTCCTAAACGAAAACAAAACCAACAGCGAGAAAGCTGTTGCAGTTACAAAGAAGATTCCTAAGCCGTAATTCCAAAGGAAAGTTCCAACAAATGAGTATGTGGGAACTACTCCTGCATAGTTGAGGTCGCTAAAGTCGCTGTGGCCAAACATGTACAAGACTCCTTTGCCTAGTAAGACTTGGTACCACAAGAAAGAAAACAACAACGGTGGCAATATGAAAGCAATTAGCTGACTTAACAGGCGTTTGGGGTTTTTGGGTTTGGAATAGATATAAAAAAGCATCAGGGGGACAAGGATGAAGGCGGCGAAGTATTTTGTTAATAATGCGGCTGCAAAGAAAGCTCCTGAAACCAAGGAAAGCTTGACGGAATCTTTGCGGATGGCTCGGATTCCAGCATATAGGCAGGCCAGGCTGAGGAATAGACATTGAGCGTCTATGAGGAAGCTTCTTGAAAGAACAAGCTCCCACGGGCTTAAAGCAAAAAGTGCAGCTGCCAATAAACCAGTTGGTTTGCCATACAACTCCTTGCCAAGTTTGTAAACTAAAATGGAGCTTCCAAGCCCTATCAACGTTACCAAGAATGTGCCGTTTTGGATTGATGGACCAAAGATTTTGAAGAACAATGCTTCAACGTAGAACCCCAAGGGCGGCTGGTTGATTAGGTTACCAACATTATTGACATAAGGCATGCCCCATTTGATTACGCCAATTGCAGCCTGATACTCCCAATCTGTGTCTCCGTTTTGAAATGGACCTATCGAAAGTGAAACAAGCGTAATCCCGACTAGAATTGCGAGAATGGTGTAATTTTCACTTAGAAGTTTCTTAATGTCATCCTTGTCAAACATAGGTACTCAATTTGCCCATTCAGATAATTGGAGTATGATTATCTCCAATGGGACTGCCTGTTATCTTTTGGATGTATTAAGTATAAAACTTTCCACTTACGCCCATTATCCGAGAAGGAGATATCTGCTTCAGTTTAAGAAAACTGAAGAGTATGCAAATGCTTGTTATTTAGCAATTGCTAAACACGGTTTAAGTAGAGAATTCGTTTTGCGTCTTCTTTTCTTTTTTGCGTGGACACATTTGTTTTGCTGACTTCTGTGGTTATTACTGCGTTTTCGACAGTTGTCTGGCACTCTGAACTATGTCCCGCTTTGTTTTTCTGTGGCATATTTTCAACCTCTTGAAGAGTCCAGTCAAGTATTAGAGTACCTTATAAATGTTATCACGCTTGAAACGCAAAATTGCAAACTTATTATATTAGAAAAGTAGTTATTAGCAAAATTAATTTTGAATATTGATTAATATCAAATCCACTTTCAATTAGTGTCTGAAACGGTCATTTCGCCAAACATCCGCGCCGTCACTGTAACCTCGTCGCTCCCAAAAGCCCAACTCTTTGGCTCGAGTAAACCGCAAACGTACCAGCCACAACGCACTCTTATAGGCGTACTTACTTGGAACAATAAGGCGCACAGGAAAACCCAACCCCTCATCCAGTGGTTTATCATTAAGCTTGTAAGCTAAGAGCACGTCTTCAACAGAGAGTTCCTCGCGGAAAAGCGAAGTGGTATACGAGTCAGCGCATTCGAAAGTTACGGCTCTAGCAACTTCTTTAGGTTTAACTAGCTTCTCAATCTCTCGGATGTGCACTCCTTCCCACTTGCAATCTAAAACGCTCCACCCCTCAACACAGTGAAAATCGCTGGTTGAGACCGTTTTACCCAGCTTCATAAAGCCATTCCAGTTAAGCGTAACTGGGTTTTCAACTTCTCCATCAACGGTTAATGTGTATGTTTCAAGTTTGAGCTTTGGATTAGTTGAGGTTATACCCGGATGGTCAGTACCCCAGCTTAAAATATGATCTGTAGCCCGTTGGTTTGGCGGCAGTTTTTTTTTCGTCGGCTGGTCAATAGACAAAGATTTAACCCAAACATAGAAGTGGGTTTGCATAGAAAAAAAGTTTGCTTTTAGATAACTCAGTTTATTGGAAAAAACTTGTTAGTTGTTTTTGCCTTGGTTCTTTCTTGCTGAAACCTGAGACTTTGACGCCGACTCTTCGGACTTCAAGTTGGCTTTCATTTAGGAATTTTTCATAGAGTTCTCTCACGTTGTTTTTGATTGTTTCCGTGTCTCTAGCAGGTTGAGCCAGCGTTGTTGACCTGGTTTTGCAGCTTAAATCGGTCATAACCATGTAAATTGCAACTTGCCTAAAACTCAAGTCTTTCTCCGATAATTCCTTTGATATGTCGGGAATTAGCTCGTCAGTTTTCTGCAGAATAAACGCTAAATCATGCGTATCCTGTTTTAGCGTGCCAATTCTGCTTATGGATTCTGCTTCGCCTGCTTCTTTAACGGGCTCGTTGTCGACTCCGTTGGAGGCGTTATGGAAGTAGATGCCCAGGATTTTTCCGAAAATTGCAGTTAGTCTTTGCACGTCAAAGTTGGCGAGGTCGCTGATGGTTTTAATGCCTAATGCTTCCATTACTACGCTTGTCTTGCGTCCGACACCTAGTAGGCGATTCACAGGCAGCGGCGACAAAAAGCACCCAACTTCGTCTGGGGTGATTATAGTTAATCCGTCGGGTTTTTGACTGTCGCACGCAATCTTGGCGACAAGCTTGTTAGGACCAACGCCTACAGTGAAGGAAATGCCCACTTCAGCTTTTACTTGGGCTTTAATTTTTTGCGCATGCTCCTTTGCTTTTTCAAAGTTGCCTTCAACTTGTTCTGTGACATCCAAGTAAGCCTCGTCTATGCTAACCTGCTCAAAGCTGCTTGCATAGCTGCGGAAAATCTGCATTATGCGGTCGCTTATTTGCTCGTAATACTCATGATCAACAGGCAGGAACACTTCTTCTGTGCCTTCTAACTTGTGCTTTGCCTGGAACAATGGCATACCTGATTTTACGCCGTATTTTCGTGCAACGTAGTTGCTGGTGCTAACCGCACCACTAATCTCTGTGCGCCCCGAGTAAACGCCGACTACAACTGGCTTATCTTTGATAGTTGGGTTGCGTAGCTCTTCGCATTGGGCAAAGAAATAATCGAAATCTGCCAACATTACAACCCGCTGCTGCATTAGCATTCGCCTCTTGCTTTAGGCATAAGCCATGACCCGTCACATGAAGCCGTATTAAGTTGCGCTAAGCCTTCTCGGCAAACCCCAAACTTCAACCCCCTCGCTTCAGCAAGGTCACGTACTCCTTTCAGAAGCTTGTACCTTAGGTCTTTAGGCATAAGTGTGCTACCGCCGACTTTTTCTCCCTGCTGAAAAAAGAGCGGCTTAAGTTTTTCTGCAACTTGAGGCAAGGCTTGGCTAAGCCGAGCCCAATTGTCTGCTTTAGCTTTGTACGTTGAAGCCGTTACATGTTTAACTCCAATGCTTGCTAAATAAGCGATAAGTTTTTGCGGTTGATCGTTTACTGAGGGAATGATTGGGTCTATCCGGACCGAGACAGGGATGCCTGCCTTGACTAAATCCTGTGCAGCTCTTAGCCTCTGAGAAGGCGAAGGTGCCAATGGTTCGATAAGCCTTGCAATATTATCGTCGTCAGTTGTAATGGTTAATGCTACAGTTGATGGAATTTTGCTCAGTAAGTCGTCGTCTCTGGCTACAAGGTTGCTTTTGGTGATTATTTGGATTTTGCAGTTGCATCCCGAGAATATTTCAAGGCATCGTCGCGTAAAGCCTTCTGACACTTCGGTACGCGGATATGGGTCAGATGAGTTGGCTATTGAAATTGTTTCACCGTTGAGTTTTGACGCTTCCCGTTTAAGTTGGGCAAGCAGGTCTTTTTTGGGTCTGCAGTCGGTAAAGTTTGGGATGTAGCTGGATGCGTAACAGTAGATGCATCGGTGGTCGCATCCTGTATACGGGTTAAATGTCAGCTTCGCTGGGCAAGTGCAAAGGCCAGAACGCCAAGGGTCAAAGCTTGTAATTAGGGGCACAATTTCACTAAGCTATCTATGTGGGCTAGATAGACAAAAACTTTCGCAATTAAAAAAGGGGAATTTGGGGCTTATTTATCCAAAAAAGAGGAGAATTTGTGCACCTGCGTTCTGCATTTGCAGAAGAGATAACCAGTTACTACTGGTGGGAGTGCAAATAACGCTCGATCAAGCAAATGTCTTGTGCTGAAGCAGGAACGTTCTGTTGCGAGCCCGACTGGAGGATCGGCAAGTGACGATACCCCATTGCCTGACGGGGATTGAGCGAGATGAACTTGAGGTATCGTCAATCTTAAAACGCTTAACGGTCGATAGTGGCACCTCCAGATATCTTTTGGCACTTATGTTACCCGCAATTTCCGCTCTGTATGCACACAAATGCCTGCCCTTTTAGAGTGCAAAAGCGTTTTCGTCAAGAAAAAACTGAATGAGGTTAGTCAAGGTTTGAGAACGTTTGAAAAGTCTTCTCTTACTCGCATAGAATGCCGTTAACCTTAAAGTACGCTTTGTTTAGAAAGCATTAAATTCCTATCCTTTTCACTACTAACACATGAAAAATTTTCTCGGCTACCTCAAAGCGGAAAACATGAGCTTATTTACGGATTTTTATGAGTTAACCATGTGCGCAAGCTACTTTGACAACAAAAATTTTGAGCCTGCCACATTTGACTTATTCATTAGGCGGCTGCCAGAAAACCGCTCCTACTTCCTGTTTGCCGGGTTAGAAGAAGCCTTGCAGTACCTGCAAAACATGAAGTTTACTGAGGAGCAGCTGGGTTACCTTAAAAAGCAGGGATTCAACCGGACTTTTCTCGATTATTTACGTAGTTTTAAGTTTTCAGGTGAGGTTTGGGCTGTTCCTGAGGGATCTGTGGTTTTTCCAAATGAACCCTTAATTCGTGTTACAGCGCCGATAATTGAGGCTCAGCTAATTGAAACTTTTTTGCTAAACACAGTTAACCTGCAAACTATGATTGCCACAAAAGCCTCGAGGGTAGTGCATGCAGCTAAGGGAAAATCGGTAATTGAATTCGGCTTGCGAAGAGAACACGGCATTGACGCTGGAATGAAAGTGGCGCGATAGCAGTTACATTGCAGGATGCCAAGGAACCAGCAACGTTTTGGCAGGGCAAGCCTATGGCATTCCAGTTTTCGGAACCATGGCACACTCGTTTATCATGTCCTATCCAAAAGAAATTGACGCATTTCGAGCTTTCGCCAAAACTTTCCCAAACAAGTCAACACTTCTTATAGACACTTACGACGACATTTCAGGCGCAGAAAAAGCTGGAGTTGTAGCTAAAGAGCTTGAGTCTAAAGGCTTTAGGCTGGGGGGAGTGCGCTTGGACAGTGGCGATTTGGGCGAGGACAGCAAAAAAGTTCGAAAAATTCTTGATGATCAAGGCTTAGATTATGTGAAAATTTTTGCAAGCGGTGACCTAGATGAATTCAGAATAGACGAACTTCTCACTAATGGCGCAAAAATTAACTCTTTTGGGGTAGGAACAAAAATGGGCACCTCAGCGGATAGACCTTATTTAGATGTGATTTACAAACTCTGCGAAACCATGGCTGAAGATGGAAGCTTCTCGCCAATAATGAAGTTAAGCAAAGACAAAGTCACTTTGCCAGGTTTAAAACAAGTTTACCGCGTTAAAAGTGAAATCGGCTATTTTGAAAAAGATATCATTGCTCTGGCTAATGAAAAAATGCAAGGTGAACCATTGCTTGTTATGGTCATGGAGAAGGGCAAAATAATCTATAAACTTCCCTCGCTTGAAGAAATTCGCCTTACCGCTGCCGAGAACCTTAGTAAACTTCCAGACAGATACAAAGCATTAACTGGCGCACCCGTCTATCCCGTAGAATTAAGCCAAAACTTGCAGAAACTAGTCAAAACCTTGAGGCGTGATTTAACCAAAAATGAAATAAACCCTACCGTTGGCACTTCTGCTTAATATTTCGCCTGATTTTGTTTCACTAAATATGGCAAACACTTAATAGTCTTTTCAGAAAAGGTTAAATGCTATCACAAAAGGAAGAAAACAACTTGCAAAATTGTCCAGCCATCGTAGGTGTTGGCAGAACCAAGTTTGGAGAACATTACGGCAAAGAACCAGAGAAGCTAATTGAAGAAGCTTGGCTTGCAGCTTCTAACGAATGCAATATAGAACGTAAAGACTTAGAAGCTTGCTACATGTCTGATTGTTTGCTTCCAATCACAAATAAACTAGGCTTAGAAGAAGGTTTTCTTTCTGAACTCACCGAGCTTCACGTTCCCATGGAAGTAACTCGCTCATTTAGCGCTGCATTGTTAACTGCGTGCCATGCTATTGAGGCTGGAGTTTACAACACTGTCCTAGTGGGAGGTATAGAAAAAATGACTGACCGCTGGGACAAAATACGCGACGACTTAATGCTTCTGGATGATCCGTGGAGTTATTTTGCAGGTGGGACTCCAGAATCAAACCACGAGATTATGCTTAGAGCTTACATAAAAAAACACAATATTACAGGGGAAAACCTTGACAAACTCAATTTGGCGCTAGCTCAGATTTCAGTTAAGAATCATGCGAACGCAACCAAAAACAAATATGCCCAATACCAAAGAAAAATCACAATTGATCAAGTCTTACGCGCAAGGAAAACAGCACATAAACCGTTAGGACTCTACGATTTCGCTCCAATCTCTGACGGAGCAGCCGCCCTGATTCTTACAAGTGAGACAACATCAAAAAAACTAAACAAACGGCCTGTTTACATTCTCTCTTGCTCCTCAGCTACAGATTACCTTAACTATCCAGCAAGAGAAGATCTGTCTCGTTTTGTGGCTGCTGAGATTGCAATGAAGAAAGCTTCTCAAATGGCTAAAACTGCGTTGTCGAGCATCCCCATTATTGAAGTTAACGATCAGTCAACCATGATGGAGCTTGTTTCCCTTGAAGATTTAGGTTTCTGCCAGCCGGGAACAGCGTGGAAGAGCATATATGAAAGTTGCCAGAACAACCAAAAATATTACGAAATGGGCGGCAGGCAGCTTTTCGTTAACACCGACGGTGGCTTAAAAGCCGACGGTAACCCACTTGGGGCAACTGGTGGTGCGCAGTTTTTTGAGATTTACCGCCAGTTAAGAGGCGAAGCTGGCGAACGCCAAGTTAAGATTGATCATTCTTCACCTAAAAGCGGTTGTATCGTGGAGTTTGAAGGCTTTGGAACTAAAGCTTACGCCAGCATTTTAGGAGTGAAGAAAGATTGAGCAGTGAACCAATAGAACGTAGAGTTTCATATTTAGGTGATAGGTTAAAAGCAAGCCGATGTCAAAACTGCGCCAAAGAATATTTTGAAATAAGAGATTACTGCAGTAACTGTGGCAGAAAAAGCTTCGGAAAAATGGACAGTATTGACCTTTTCTATGATAAAGGAAAGCTTGAATTCTGCACTTACATCAATGAACCTACAAACAAATTCATGAAACTCTCAAGCTTCATCTATGGCGTTGTCTCTTTTCACGGGGGAAAAATTCGTGTTCCCGGAAGATTAACAGATCAGTTGATTTGCGACGGAAAAGATATTGATTTTTCAAGTCTTGAAGGAAGAGAGGTAGTTCCTCGTTTTAGAAGGCGCTATTCAGTTGCAAAAAACGACGTGATTCCAACAATCTCTTTGGCATTCACATTGGCCGACGAGTATTACCCTCATCAGGACTACAAAATAATTGCCCCAACCAAAGAATATGAATTACCCGGCGTTGTAGGATACGGCGTTTATGCTTCAAAGTTTCGAATTAAAGATGGTGGGCTTGAACGTTCAGTTCCATTCATTGACGAAGATGCGATAACTGCTTCAGTTGAAGCTGGAAAACTAGCGCTAATTCATTCAGGTGTTGACAGTAGTTTGGTTGGAAAAGTTTACGTTGGTACAGAATCCAACCCCTATGCTGTTAAGCCCATAGCATCAAAGGTTGCTCAAGTTCTAGAGCTCGGCGAAAAAGACGGTGATATACAAGGCGTTGACGCAATAGATACAGAGTTTGCATGTAAAGCTGCCTCAAGCATGTTTAAAGACGCGGCTTCTCTCGTCAGCTATCCACGTTCAGGCATAAAATACGCTATGGTTATAGGTGCCGATAACTCTCAATCAGCGCCAAAAGGCTGCTCTGGCGGTGAGCTAGATGCGTTTGTTGGATACGGTGGTGCTGCCTTCATTTTTGGAAAGCATGATGTTATCGCTGAACTTGAAGGATGGTATTCATGTACCTCTGACACTCCTGATTTTTGGCGCAGAGACGGCGAACCTTTTCCGATGCATGGAGGACGATTCACAGGTGACCCCGCCTATTTCAAACATGTTCGTAAAGCAGCCAGTAAACTTATGGAACGATTAAGCCTCAAGCCAGCTGACTTGGATTACTTTGTTCCACATCAGCCTAACCCAACGTTCCCAGTTAGAATAGCTAAGGAGCTCGGTTTTAAAGATGAACAGTTTTTGCCTTCGCTGCAGATTAACAAGTTCGGGAACACTTATTCTGGTTGTTCGCCTGTAGGTTTAGCAGCAGTGTTAGATGTTGCAAAGCCAGAACAGCATATTTTAGTTGTGAGTTACGGTTCAGGCGCTGGAAGTGATGCTTATTTGCTTAGGACTACCAGTCAACTTGTTGAGAAGCGCAAACGCCAGAAGGTTAATGTTAAGTTCCAAGCTGAAAACCCGTTTATAGAGTATGTGGATTATACAACTTATCGTCGGTTTAAGATGGGTATGTAACAAATCCTTAATAAATCCCGCGTGGATTCTGCATAGCTGGGGAGCTATAAATTGATATTTAATGACATCGTTGAGGTTCTTTATGCGCCTAAGCGGGCATTTAAACGAATTATTGAGAACCCAAAATACTTAGGTGCACTAATAATTCTGCTCCTATTCATCGGTGTCGAAATAGGCTTTGAATATGTACAGTTTTCAAGAACTTACAGCGAGAACACCTCTCCTGCCATTAACCAGTTACCAATGTACTCTAACGCTACTCTGTGGAGAACTAGCTCTGACGTAGCTTTAAGCAACAATTACGATGATTTCTTCAATTACAGCGTTTATGTCGCAGCCTTTAATGTTCCACCATCGGATCCGCAGGGATACTATAGCTTATTCGGAAATAGCAGCCTGGCAATCAACGCAAATAATACAAAAACCGTTTCAGCAGCTTTAGGCAACGTTTTCAACTTAAATTGCAACACCGATGGCTTCCAAAATATTTCAACAACAATAAAGTTGGTGTCGCCTCAAACAACACCTCAAAACGCCGATTTAGTGTTGTATTCCCTTAGCGATTCAAACTTTTACACTTATGATCTAACTTCCTTATTGTCAAATAATACAGCAATCAGTTTATGGCAAAACCTGACAATCCCCGTTGGGCCAAATGCTCAGGGTTGGAGTAGCAGCGGGACTCCTACTTGGAGTAATATAACATCTCTAAAATTAGACTTCAATTACGCAACTCCTTCCAATGTAACAATACATATCGGTGCATTATTCTTCAGAGGCCAATATGAAACTCCTATTCAGTTAGGTATTGGGGATTTTCTGCTTGGGTTCTTAGAGCGATTCTCTTTGCAGTTCCTTTTCAGCTGGTTCCTATTAACAGCGTTGATTTACATTTTCTTTAAGGGGTTCAAAGCCAACGTGGTTTGGAAACCTCTGTTTATTGCGGTTGTATTTGCTTTATTTGTAATGGTTATCCGAGCATTGATCAATCTGGGTGGGGCACTTACTTTGCCTAATGTTTATTATCCTTTTGACGTATCACCTGGTGCCACAATCAATGTTCTTGGCGCCATCTCTTATCCTGCTAATGCGGCTGGCGTCTTATCGATGATGTCTCAATCTGCTGTCAGCGTCATCAATTCAGCAACTTCAAGCATAGTTTTCATAACTCTTGTGGCATTTGCAATTGGATACGTTTGGCTGGGAGCTGTATGCACAGTTATCGTTGGAACTCTAAATCCAGTGTTTTCACTCACTAAGAGGATAATAATTTCAGCTGTCAGCGTCGGCGTAACAATCTTGCTCTTGCTTCTGCTAGTGACTATTGCTTAGCCGTAGCAAAACCTCTATTTGCATAATTTCCGAAGGTTTTGTTGTGGACAAAATTGAAGTTAGCAAGATTTATATGGATTGAAGGCGCACTTTGCAAGTGAAAAGCCCTTAACGAGGAATTCGTGGGAGTTAGTGACTGAAAAATGGTAGCAATAAAAGATTTGCAGAATGGCATGAAACGGGTTAGTGTTGAAGCGAAAGTTGTTGAAAAAGGCGAGCCACGTGAAGTTAAGTCTCGTTTTAAAGATGAAACTTACAAGATAGTTGATGCAGTGGTAGCTGACGAGACAGGGAGCGTAAAATTGACTTTGTGGAATGAACAGATTGACCAAGTTAACGTTGGCGACAACATAAAAATTGATAATGGCTACGTAACAAGTTTTAAAAGTGAAATTCAACTTAACGTTGGCAAATTTGGAAAATTAAGCGTTGAGTAAACACCTATTCACTAAACGATTTTTTCTTTCCCCAAAAATTTGGAAATTGTTTTATTTTAGATACGATCTGTCTAAGCCATGGCCGATAAAAAGAAAGAATTAGGTTTTTTTGCATTAATTGCTCTCTTCGGTATAGCCATCTCACTTTTTGTTTTCAGCATAGGATTCATCGACCCTTTAACGTTATCAATGCGTTTGCTCGCGCTTAACGGGTATTTTGCTTTAAGCATAGCAGTAATAATGACACCTTTTCTGAAAGAAATAACGCTTTTTTTCAAAAAATCCTTCACCAAAATACACCACTATTTCGCTGTCGCTGGATTACTGCTTATAACATTGCACCCGATCGCCGTCTTCATCTCGACTTTAACTCCAGCCGTGCTTTTGCCAAATTTTGATTCAATTTACCTTTTCTTTTTCTATGGTGGTATTGTAGCCCTAATCTTGATTTATCTTGCTATTGGAGCTGCACTTGTGCGAAAAAAAATTGTTTCTTATTGGCGACCTTTTCATGCGTTGATGTATTTGGCTCTGTTCATTGGAGTGGTCCATGCCAATGTGAGAGGATCTGATTTCCAAAACTTTTTTATTAAGATAATATATGACGCCATGTTTGTTGCTGCGCTCGTAGCGTTTGGTCTAAAGCGTTGGCAGTTTTACCGAATAAAAGCGCGAGCCCAAAAAAATAACGTCAAGCATCAAACTAGTTAGAACGCTCTGAAATAGTTATTTTTTTGGAAAAACCTTATTAATTCAGACTAGTTGGGTTCTTTTCTTGTATCTTTGTGGAGAAGAGCAATGCAGTTTGAACTTATCTCGCCATACCCAATCTCGCCTGGACAGGAAGCTGCAGTCCAGAAGTTAGTGGACTGCTTTCCCAAGAAAGAAAAACAAACCCTTCTCGGAATTACTGGAAGCGGCAAAACTTTTGTGATGGCTAACGTGATTAATCGTCTTCAAGAACCTACTCTGATTCTGGCTCATAATAAGACGTTGGCTGCTCAGCTTTACGGTGAATTGAAAGAACTTTTCCCACATAACCGCGTGGAATACTTCATTTCATTTTATGATTTTTACCAGCCTGAATCGTATCTGCCTGCCCAAGACATGTACATAGAAAAAGACTCCGATGTCAATGAGGAAATAGAGAAAATGCGTATGCACGCTGTGTCTAGCGTAGTTAGCAGAAATGACACGATTATTGTTGCCAGCATAAGCTGCATTTACAGCCTTGGAAACCCTAACGACTTTAAGACAATGGCCATCGACTTGCAAGTTGGGAAACAAACCACGAGGCAGCAGCTCATTCGCGCGCTTGTTGATATGCAATACGAGCGAAATGACATGGTCCTGGAGCCTGGCAGGTTTCGTGTGCGAGGTGACGTATTAGATGTTGTGCCTTCTTATGAAAACGATGTAATCCGCATTGAGCTTGCAGGGAATCAGATTAGGTAAAATAAAGGAGGTTCATTTGTTGTCCGGTGACGTTAAGGTTTCTCTTGATAAGTTTACGCTTTATCCTGCACGCCAATATGTGGTGCCTGAAGAGAAACATGCATTGGCACTTGAACATATTAAGCAAGAGTTGGAGCAGAGATTGCCTGAGCTTCCTCCGCTTGAGGCCCAACGGCTTAAACAGCGAACAAATTATGATTTAGAAATGATACGAGAAGTTGGTTTCTGCGCAGGTATGGAGAATTACAGTCGCCACTTTGACGGGCGTAGACCTGGAGCTCCTCCATTCACTTTGATTGATTATTTCCCTAAAGATTACCTTCTCATTATTGACGAGAGCCACCAAACCATTCCCCAAGCTCGTGCTATGTACAATGGTGACTACTCAAGAAAAAAGAACCTCGTGGACTTCGGCTTCAGACTCCCAAGCGCACTTGACAACAGGCCATTAAAGTTTGAGGAATTCGAGCAAAAAATGCACAAAGTTCTCTTTGTGTCCGCAACTCCAGCCGAATATGAACTGGAAAAAAGCGGATCTCCAGTAGAATTAATCACACGCCCAACTGGTCTTTTGGATCCTGAAGTGGAAATGCATCCGATAGCCGGACAGATGCAACACTTAATGGCTGAAGCCAAGAAAACCATCGAGGGAGGCGACCGTATCCTAATTACAACTCTAACTAAGCGGATGGCGGAGGACCTTGCGGATTATCTTGTCAAGGAAGGTTTTCGCGTCAGGTATATGCACTCTGACATTGACAGCTTAGACCGCATAGAACTGGTTCGACAACTTCGCGTTGGGGATTTCGATATTTTGGTGGGCATTAACCTGCTTCGTGAAGGTTTAGATATTCCTGAGGTTGCTACAATTTTCATTTTGGATGCAGACAAGGAAGGTTTTCTGCGAGATGAACGAAGCCTCATACAAACCATTGGTAGAGCATCAAGAAATGTCAAGGGTAGAGTCATACTTTACGCTGATGTCGAGACAAGATCGATTAAGCGGGCTATGGAAATCACTAATCGTAGACGGCAATTCCAGAAACGTTTCAACCTAATCCATCACATTACGCCTAAGTCGATAGTGAAGAGTGTTTCTCTGAAGGAAAGCAAAATTAAAGGTACGAAGCATTTGGCAAAATCAGATATTAGCCGTCAGATTATTGAGCTTGATGCGCAGATGAGGGAAGCGGCGGAAAAGCTTGAGTTTGAGCGAGCAATTGAGCTTAGAGATACCATTTCAGAGTTGACTATGGCTTTGTCTAGGAAGATGGAATCTGAGGTTTAAACCCAGAAATTTAGGGTTTTGAGGCAAAAAGGTTCTAATCTGACCTGGTTAAACTGGTTATGATTTGCGGAAGCAGAGTAGGAAACTGATTTAGTTATGAGAGATTCCATTTCCATTAAAGGTGCACGGGAACATAACCTCAAAAACATCGATGTTGAGTTGCCCAGAAACAAGTTTATAGTGATTACTGGGCTTTCCGGCTCAGGAAAATCCACCTTAGCCTTTGATACTATTTATGCTGAAGGCCAAAGAAGATATGTTGAAAGTCTATCTGCTTACGCTCGGCAATTTCTCGGTTTAATGGATAAGCCAGATGTTGATTCAATCGACGGTTTATCTCCTGCAATCTCTATCGAACAAAAAAGCACGAGCAAAAACCCACGCTCAACCGTTGGCACAGTCACGGAAATTTACGATTACCTTAGGTTGCTTTTTGCGCGGATCGGAACTCATCATTGTCCGAAATGTGGCAGCTCAATTCACCCACAGAGCCCAGAAAACATTACAAGCCTAGTAATGACTGAGAAAGAAAAAACCCTGACTTTTTTAGCTCCGGTAATTCGAGGTATAAAGGGAACTCATGAGCAAGTTTTTGATGATTTAAAAAAGCAAGGCTACACAAAAATTCGCGTTGACCAAAAAATCTATGACTCAGATAGAATCAAAGAAGAGCTTAAGCTTGTTCGCTATGAGAAGCACTGGATTGAAGCAGTTATTGACACAGTAAAGATTGCTGATGAGGAACGTGCTCGTATTTCTGAAGCTGTTGAGCAGGCGCTTCAAGTTGGCAAAGGAACTATGATAGTTATCAACGCAGAGAAAGCTCAGGTTGAAAAGAAAAAGGAGCTTGAACGCTTTGAGGATGAGACAATGTTCAGTACTTTTGGCGCTTGCCCTAACCATCCTGAAATCGTTTTTGAAAGTCTTGAGCCACGCATGTTCTCCTTTAACTCACCCTTTGGTGCTTGCACTACATGCCATGGCTTAGGCGAAATAACAGAAATCTCTGAAGACAAAATTATTCCAGACAAAAACCTTTCCATAATTGATGGCGCTTTGGCTGTTTATGGCAGCATGGATCTTAGTTGGCGAGCCCAGCAGCTTGCAATGGTTGGAAAAAAACATGGGTTTGACGTTTTTACTCAACTTAAAGATTTTTCTGAACAGCAGCGCCACGTGCTCCTATATGGTGACAAGGAACCCGTGAACGGCCAGTGGTCAAACGGAGCTAGCATGTGGATGCGTGATGGTTGGGAAGGCGTAATCCCGCAAACCATGAGGCTCTATCGACAAACTGAAAGTGCCTGGCGAAAAGAAGATATAGAAAAATTCATGACTTCCAGACCCTGTAACGCCTGCAACGGCAAAAAGCTGCAGCCTGTAGTCTTGGCTGTAAAAATCTTGGATAAAAGTATCATTGATTCGACTGACTTGTCAATTGAAGAATCAGTTGCCTTCTTCAAAAACTTACCAGCAAAACTTAATGAAAAAGAATTAGCCATTGGGAAACAGGTACTTAAGGAAGTTAATGAGCGGTTGGGTTTTCTGAAGAATGTTGGTTTAGGCTATCTCTCGCTTTCTCGTGCTGCAAAAACCCTTTCTGGCGGGGAAGCTCAAAGAATTCGTTTAGCGACACAGATTGGCAGTAACCTGATGGGCGTCCTCTACATTCTTGATGAGCCAAGTATTGGTTTGCATCAGAGAGACAATGCTAAACTCATAAGCACGCTGCATCGGTTGCGTGATTTAGGCAACACACTCATTGTCGTAGAACATGATGAGGAAACCATTCGGAATGCTGATTACATTGTTGACATGGGCCCGGGAGCAGGAGTCCATGGCGGGCATGTAGTCGCGGAAGGATCACCTGAAGAAATCATGTTAAACAAGCGAAGCCTTACAGGTAAATACCTCTCAGGCGAATTTAAAATTGAGATACCTGAGACAAGGCGTAAACCCGTTGATTTCATCACTGTTAAAGGTGCACAAGAAAATAACCTTAAAAACCTCACACTGGAGCTTCCATTAGGTGTACTATGCGGAGTTACAGGGGTATCTGGCTCTGGTAAAAGCACGCTTATGAATCTGACTGTTATTCCTGCATTGCGGCAAATGTTCGGTGAACAAGCTGACAAAGTTGGAAAACATGAGTCAATTGACGTTCCAAGCATTATTAGAAATGTTATAGTTATTGATCAAGATCCAATTGGGCGGACTCCTAGGAGCAATCCCGCTACTTACACCAAACTTTTCGACGAGATTAGACGCATTTTCGCATCAACAAAAGAGGCGAAAGCACGTGGCTACAAGGAAGGTCGATTCAGCTTTAACGTAAGAGGCGGTAGATGCGAAACCTGCCAAGGAGACGGCGTTCTTCGAATTGAAATGAATTTCCTGCCAGACGTTTACGTGCAATGTAGCGACTGCAAAGGCAAACGATACAACAAAGAAACCCTCAGTGTTCTTTTCAAAGGCAAAAACATTGCCGAAGTATTGGATATGACTGTTGAAGAAGCAGCAAAATTCTTTGAGAATACTCCAAGAATTTCGCGCAAACTAACCACGCTATTAGATGTCGGATTAGGCTACATTAAGCTGGGGCAAAGCTCAACCACGCTATCAGGCGGAGAGAGCCAACGCATAAAAATCACACGTGAACTCAGCAAACACAAGTCGGGACACGTTGTCTACATGCTTGACGAGCCCACTACAGGCCTGCATTTTGATGATACTAAACGGTTGATTCGAGTGTTAAATCGGCTAGTTGACAACGGCAACACCGTCTACATCATTGAACATAACTTAGACGTAATCAAAAGCTGCGATTACCTAATTGATTTGGGTCCTGAAGGAGGAGCAGCTGGCGGCGAACTGCTAGCACAGGGAACACCTGAAGACCTCATGCACATCAAGGGATCTTATACGGGCATGTTTTTGAAAAAAATACTTAACCACCCGCATGAAGAAGATAGTTTGGCAGTGAAACAGACTGCATGATAAAAATAAGTTGCCCTCAAGACTTCAAAAGCCAAGATATACCGACCAACCCAGGAGTCTACTTATACAAAGACGAAGCAGGCGAAATTCTCTATATCGGCAAAGCCAAAAGCCTGCGATCTCGTGTTAAAAGCTATTTTTCAAATACCGACCAACCCGCGAAAACAAGGCAGCTAGTTTCGCATATTAAGAAAATTGATTGGATAATTGTCAACACTGAGGTTGAGGCGCTTCTTTTGGAGAATAAGCTGGTTAAGCAGCACACGCCCAAGTACAACATAGACCTCAAAGATGCTAAAACCTTTGCTTATATTTCGCTCACACGCGAGGATTTTCCAAGGGTTCTTACCAGCCGTAAAGTGTCGCGGAAACTTGAATCCTTCGGGCCATACACTGAGGGATTTATTCGACAGGATCTTCAACGTTTAGTCGTACGAGTCTTCAAACTGCGCACCTGCAAAACCATGCACAAACGTGCTTGCCTAAACTACCATATCAACAATTGCACTGCTCCATGCATTGAAAAAGTAAACGCCGAACAATACGCAGAACAAGTCAAGCATGCCCGCTCTTTTCTAAATGGCAATTACCAGAAAACAATCGACCTGCTCAGGTCCCAGATGCAAAATGCTTCGGCGGAGCGGAAATATGAAGAAGCTCTTGACCTCCGAAACCAAATCGCATCCATTAGACTTTTGACGCAACATCAGATAGTAGATCATGAGAGACGTTTTGACCAAGACATTCTGGCGTTTCGGCAAGTAGGTGAGAAAATGTTGGCAGTTCAGATGGGGGTGCGTAAGGGCGTGTTGCGTGGTAAATCTGAATTTAGCGTTGATTTGCAGCCTCAGATTGAGCAGGAGTTTTTGAAGGCTTATTATGTAGCCAATCAAATTCCGCGTGAAATCTTGTTGAATAAGCCTTGTTGGCAGGGCACCGAAGAGAAAAAGGCTTTGGAAGAGTTTCTCTCGGCAAAACGAAATGCGCCTGTTTCCTTGACTATTCCTAGGCGGGCTGATAAGCTTGCGCTTGTAAAGTTGGCAGAGAAAAACTTGGAATCCACATTGGAGGTTGACAGTGCATTAGTTGATTTGCAGAATTCCTTTAATCTTCCAGTTTTGCCCCGTGTAATTGAAAGCTTTGACATTTCAAATTTGGGGCAGGAACATGTGGTCTCGGGAATGGTTAGCTTCAAGGATGCGAAACCTGATAAGAGAAACTACCGCAAATTCAAAATCAAAACTTTCATTGGACAAGATGATTTTGCTGCAGTCAACGAAGTTGTCTCAAGAAGGTACAAACGTTTGGTTGAAGAAAAAAGCACGTTGCCTGACTTAGTCATTATTGACGGTGGACCAGGGCAGGTGAGTGCTGCAAAAGCGGCGTTGCAAACGCTCGGACTGCAGATTCCGCTAATTGGTTTGGCTAAGGAGCATGAGGAAATCTATTTACCCGATGAGTCTGCATCGAGAAGTTTTGATAAGAATAGTAGAATGATGCTTCTGTTGAGAAAAATCCGTGATGCTACTCATGAGTTTTCGCTGGGCTACAATCTCAAGAGACGGCAAATGAAAATTCGGGAAGAATTCAAACATGCATAGGATGTTCCGTACGATACCCTGTGCGGTTTAACGGCGGCGTGAGTCTTAAATTTATATGAACTAATCGCAGCAATCTAGTAGAGGAAACGGAAGTTTGTATCATGACCGAAGAAAGCGCAAACACTCGGATGAGGCACCGCATAGAATCCCTCTCCGATCTGATTTTCGGTTTGGCGCTTTCTATAGGCGCCCTGACTTTGATAGGTCAACCGCCCAGCGATTTTCCGCACTTGCTCGCGTACATCCTGTATTACGGTTTCAGTTTTCTAATCCTCATTAGCATTTGGCGCTCCTATACTCGCATCATGACTTTGTTGCCTGTAGAAACAAACCATATAATTAACCTCAATATTCTTCTGCTCTTCTTGGTCTCTATAGAACCCTACCTTTTCAACCAACTCCTTTTCTCGCAGAGCCTTGCTTGGGCAGAAAATGTTTCAATAGTTTACGCGTTCAACCTAGGTGCTTTGTTCATGATTCAGACATTCTTCGCTAACTCCATAGTAAGCGAGAAAAAACAAAGCATGTCCCAAGAATTGGTTGGCGAGTATAAATTTAGAAGATATGTCTTGTTGATTTCTGCCGTTCTTTTCTTTGTCTCGGCCTTGCCTGTTTTCTGGTCTTGGAGAATCGCATTAAGCAACGATACCCAAGTTCAGTTGAGGTTTATAATTTGGATTATACCCCTATTATCGCCACTAATAGTTCGCCTTAGAACACACCAAAAAATGAAGAATCACTCGCCTCTAAATCCGTTACCGCGCAAAGTAACAGCCCTTAAAAATAGTACGCTCTAATCAAAAGGCTACAAGCACTTTCAAAAAATTGCAACTCTTATTAGCATAAATATTCATATTTGTGTTGGTTAGAAATGCCTATAATTAATTCAATAATGGAAAAAGCAGTTGCATATGATAAAAATGGGTTAGTCAAGATTGAGATCGATAATGCACTTGTTTCACTGAAAGATTTTAGGTCAAAATTTCCTTTCACTGAAAATCCGGAGTCAATAGACAAGCTGATGCCCGACAAAGTCTTTAAATTTAATCCAGATGCGGTTGGAGAATTTTTCCAATATTTAGTTGGTTCTCTTAATCCACTTGGTCACCTTAGAATCCGTGACTCCAATATTTTTGCCAATATTAGAATGCAAATTGATGATTTCAAGGATTTGCTTCACGTTGTGGTTAATAAGAAAAAGTCTCTGGCTCAAAAAGTAGATGCTCCTTGGGAAAAAATAAGAGGTTTAGGACAAGAGAGGCAAATTGCGAGTAAAATCATATTTTGCTTTAATTATGAAAGCGGAAATGTTTTACCCATCTTTAGCACCGTTCATTTGAGACATTTCGTTAGTCGAATAATTGACAATCCAAATCGTCAAGCAAAATATTATTCGCTCGGCGAAGAATATGAGTTCTATACTTCTGAACTGCTGAGAGCAAAAGATAAACTGCCCATAACGCAACCTTGGGAAATCACATACTTTGCCCGATTTCTATACAATAGTTACCCACCGCCAGACAGAGAATCTACCCCAACCAACGTAGCCGGTGAAAGAAAAAGCGGAAACATAGAAACACAC
Organism: Candidatus Bathyarchaeota archaeon; assembly: GCA_963811105.1. Taxonomy (GTDB): domain Archaea; phylum Thermoproteota; class Bathyarchaeia; order Bathyarchaeales; family Bathycorpusculaceae; genus Bathycorpusculum. The sequence goes on from CAWEPZ010000002.1 coordinate 280,123, forward strand.
GAACAGTTAAAGCTAAGAGAATTCGTAAAACTACTCGGCGAATTACAAACAAAAGGGAAAATCACTGGACAACAATTCAGAGAGAACCGCGAATTGTGGATGCAACAACAACCCAATGACCGAGACGTTCTTGCCTGGCGACTAAAGCAACTCCTAAACATAGAACCCAAAACAAACCCTGACTCGCCAAGAAATCAACCATTGCAAAAACACCGTAAACTATAGTCAATTAAAGTAATTTTGGCGGGCCCGACGGGAATTGAACCCGCGACCTACGGATTAAGAGTCCGCCGCTCTAGCCTGACTGAGCCACGGGCCCGCATAAGGCTCTTTTGAAAAAGGTTTCACTGAATAATATAGAGCTTGCGGTTTTGTAGTTGCCGGGCCTGTTGCAGTGAAAAACTAATAACAAAGTATTTCTTTACACATATGGAGCAGTTTTTATGGTAAACCATCAAGGCGAAGTTTTCGTTTTACAAACATCAGATAGAGTAACAGGCGTTCCTGAACTGCTTAAAAAGTTTGACCTTGGCGATTATTCTGGTAAGCACGTGGCTTTGAAAGCTAATTTTAACAGTGCTGACCCGTTTCCAGCCTCAACACATCTAGACACGCTGAGAGCCCTGGTTGAAGCCATAAAGAGAGCTGGCGCTAACGATATAACTCTGGCCGAACGTAGCGGCATGGGCAAAACAGAGAAGGTTTTGGAGCAAATGGGTGTTTTAGCCCTATCAAAAGAACTTGACTTCAACGCTGTTATCTTAGATGATGTTGGCAAAGATGACTGGCTCAAAGTTGAACACACAGACACACATTGGCTAAAAGGGTTCTACATTGCAAAAGTATTCCACGACGCCGAAAAAGTTGTGCAAACCTGCTGCCTCAAAACCCACCGATTCGGCGGTCACTTTACGCTTTCAATGAAGAACTCTGTCGGTTTAGTAGCGAAAAAGGTTCCGGGCGGAATGTACGATTACATGTGGGAACTGCACGGCTCACCCTATCAACGTCAGATGATTGCGGAAATAAACTGCAACTACAACGTAGACTTTGTGTTGATGGATGGAATAAAAGCCTTCATAACTGGCGGTCCTGAAAACGGGACAGTTGTTGAGCCCAATCTTTTACTTGCCAGTAAAGACCGAGTGGCTATTGACGCAGTTGGGGTGGCAATTCTCAAGAAATATGGTGCCAAAGGCAAAATTGGCAAAGCAAACGTTTTCGATCAAGATCAACTTAAGCGAGCGAAAGAGCTGGGGTTTGGAGTAAAATCAGCTGATGAAATAAAGTTGACACCTCTAAACGATGACAGCAGAGCTGAAGTTGAGCAAATAGAACAGATGCTTAGAGTTCATTAACACGCAATAGTATGTCTGGTTTATCGCTGGCTATGCCATCCACGCCTTTCTTAGCGTATTCCTCGACTTCTTGAGGGTTGTTTATAGTCCAAACTACAACTTTTAAACCGAACTGATGCGCTTTCTCCACATTTGCCGTATGCGTGAACTTGTAGAAGGCAAGAAGATAATTCGCCTTCAAATCCAAAGCCGCTTTCTGCGGGTTGCTGTGCTTTGCGTAAATCAAGCCAGTCTCAATATCCTTGTTCAACTCCCGGACTTTTCTGAGCGCATCTTCCAGAAAAGAAACAACTACAACATTCTTCTCCAAGCCCTTCTTATGAACTATAGAGAGCACTTGTTCTTCAAAGCCGGTATCCTTCAACTCAATAAACACCTTGACCTTCTCATCCAAAAAATCCAGCGCTTCCTCCAAAGTCGGGATTTTCTCGCCTTCAGCGGAGAGACTTTTGATTTCCTTGAGGGCGAGGTCCCTTACCAAGCCTTCGCCGTTGGTTGTGCGTTTAACGTCTGCGTCGTGTATAACGACAAGCTGGTTGTCTTTGGTTTTTCTTACGTCTAACTCAATCGCGTCTACGCCGATTTCTAGGGCTTTCTTAAAACTTTTCAATGTATTTTCCGGCGCATAAGCTCTTGCGCCTCTGTGACCAATAAGCAACATGATAAACTGTTCTTCAAAGTAGGAATAATACGTTTTGTAAAAAGAATTCCTAAAGGGAGAGGGGAATCATTACTTGAGTGAAGTTCTAAAAGGCAAAAAGAGCAATTTGAAAAGATAATTAGAGTAAAATTGAATGCTTAAATAGTAAACGAAACTCACTGAAAGATTGAGTGAAGCGCGCTATGTCTTTTAATGAAAAAGTCGTAATGAATCCGATAGGTGTGGTCAAAACAAACGCTGTCGGAGACGAGGTTAAAGACAAAACCAGAATCTCACAAATTATACTCAATGATGAGTTAGCTCAAGCTTTAGAGGGTATTGCCGATTTTTCCCATTTGTTTGTTATTTTCTGGATGAGCCAAATCCAGGAGGATAAACGGATGGTTCTCAAGGTTCATCCGAGAGGAAGAATGGACCTGCCTTTGCTTGGAGTCTTCGCCACCAGAACAAACCTTCGACCAAACCCCATAGGTCTAACGTTAGTTGAATTGTTAAAAGTTGATGGCTTGACTCTGACTGTTCGAGGTCTTGACGCTTACGACGGGACACCCATATTGGACATTAAGCCATTTGACTTCTGGGATAATGCTGAGCAAGCTAGAGTTCCTGAATGGTGGACAAAGCTGAACAACAAAAAAAATTAGTGCTCACATCAAGTCTTTAATGTCGTATTTTGTGTCAAGCAATCTTAAGAGTTCTTTTCTAAGTTCTTCAGCTGTAAACCCTCCTGCCTTGATGCCCCTAATTTGATCCGCAAGCTCTGTCTCCTTGCAAGCTTCTTTTAGCCAGTTTTCAAAGTCGCCTCTGTAGAGATGGAACTCAAGGGAATCAACATTGACCTGTTTGATAAACCTGTAAAACTCCTCCAGTGTCAGTGCAGTTAAGGCTGTGGGTGAGTCTATGCCGTTGTAAAAGTGAAAACCCATCTCATTGATAACAGGTGCGAGCGCTTTAAGCACTGATTTTCCTTTTTCAGTAACCCCATATCCGTTTCCGACCTTGTGCAAAAAGCCTTTTTTTGCCAGTTCGTGGATTTGCTGTATTGCTTGATCTGGATTCAAATTTACTTTTTTAGCAAACATGTTCAGATCCATGCGACTTGTGGCTTCACTCATTGTTTTCAAAACTTTAAATTGCTCATCATTCAATAATTATCCCTCAAATAGTAATAACAACACATCTTCTATATTCATTAAACGGAAATTTATGTCTTAACGAGTTCCACGCAAAGAAAAGCATTTACCCCTTCAGGAACTGAACATTATTTGGTGAATCCATTTGAAAAATAATTACATTGTCATATTAGTTACCACTAAAGATAAGTTGGAAGCAGAAAAAATATCGCAGGTGCTTTTGAAAGAACGATTGATTGCTTGTGCAAACATCGTTAATCCAGTCACGTCATTTTTTTATTGGGTTGACAAAATTGACAAGGCTGAGGAATGCTTAATCGTTATGAAATCTAGAATGGACCTTTTTGAGCAAGTTGCAGAGCAGGTTAAGCAGTTGCATAGTTATAAGGTTCCGGAGATTCTGGCGGTTCCGATTGTTGAGAGTTCGAAGACTTATTTGGATTGGATGAGTGTCGTTTTAAAACCTTAATGTATGTTTGTGTACTGGCAAGCCTTAAATAATGCATTGGCGTATGCTTCTGAACTATAAAGGAAGCATGGACAAATGGGGAATCGCCTTTGGCACACAAACAACAACAGCTAACCCCTTAAAAATCAAGAAAATCACCCTCGCACAACAGCCTCTCGAAATATTCTCAAAGCTCCAAAAACAATACCCAACAACCTACCTTTTAGAATCCATCGAAGGACCCGAAAAACTAGCCCAATACTCTTTCATCGGATTTGATCCAAAAATAACCGTTCACTGCAAGAATGAAAAAGTGGAAATTAGAAACACAAAAACTGGTGGTTTTTTCACCCAAACAACAAGGGACCCATTGCAAATTATAGAAAACCTCCTAAAAGACGACGCCGTGACAGATAGCGAGTTCCGGTTTGTAGGAGGTGCAGTTGGCTACATCTCTTATGATGCAGTGCGTTACTGGGAAAAACTTCCAGAAAAATCACCTGATGATTTGGTTTTCCCTGATTTGGAAATGGGAATATTCGACGATGGATTCATCTTTAATCACCTGCAAAAACAAGCTTTCTACTATTATCGGAGTGAAGATCGCATGCCTGAAGTTGAAAGCTTGCTAAAGCAAACAGTTGAATCTGAAGAATTAGTTTACACACAACCTAAAGTAAATACTAAAAAAGAAAGCTATGAACGGGCAGTTGAAAAAGCAAAAGAATACATCATCGCTGGAGACATCTTCCAAGTTGTACTCTCTAAACGCTACCAACTAGAAATAGATGGCAGCTTAATTCCCTTCTATAAAGCATTACGCAGCATTAATCCTTCACCCTACATGTACTTCTACAAGTCAGGAGATCGGCAAATTGTCGGTTCCAGCCCAGAGATGCTTGTTCGAGTTGAAAACAGAATTGTTGAGACGTTCCCTATTGCCGGCACAAAACCCATTTCTGACGATCCAATCGAAAACAACAAACTATCCTGTGAACTACTGGCTGACCCCAAGGAATGTGCAGAGCACGTTATGCTTGTTGATTTAGCACGAAACGATGTAGGCAAAATTTCCAAGTATGGAAGCGTTCACGTGGCTGAATTCATGAAAGTTCACCAGTACAGCCATGTTCAACATATCGTCTCACAAGTAGTGGGTGAACTGAAAGACAATCTTCAAAGTTATGATGCTTTGAGGGCTGTTTTTCCAGCTGGAACGGTTTCTGGAGCACCAAAAGTCCGGGCGATGGAAATCATTGATGAACTAGAGCCAGTAAGACGTGGGCCTTACGCGGGAGCTGTAGGTTACTTCTCATACAATGGCAATGCAGATTTCGCCATAACTATTCGTACCCTCTTTGCCGACATGAACCAAGCGTACATTCAAGCGGGAGCAGGAATTGTGGCTGATTCAGTTCCTGAACGCGAGTGGTTTGAAACCGACCATAAGGCAAAGGCGTTGATGCAGGCGCTTGAGCAAGCTGGAGGTGCTAAAGCATGAAGGTACTTGTAATTGATAATTACGATTCATTCGTTTACAACCTTGTCCAATACATAGGTGAACTCGGCGCCGAAGTCACAGTTTTCCGCAATAACGAGGTAACGCTAAAACAGTTAAATGAGCTTAAGCCCGATCGAATTGTTATTTCTCCAGGGCCAGGAACACCTGGGGATGAACGGTATTTTGGTGTATGCAAAAACATTCTGCTAACCATGAGCCAAACTATTCCCACTTTGGGCGTTTGCTTAGGTCACCAAGGCATAATCAATACCTATGGCGGAAAAATTGTCCATGCAAAACGGCTTATGCATGGCAAAACATGCAGGATAAAACATGATCAAAAAGGAATCTTTGTTGGGGTCAGAAACCCGTTCACAGCTACAAGGTATCATTCGCTTGCTGGCGAACGACGTTCTATTCCTACATGCTTGGAAATTTCTGCAGAATGCATTGATGACGGCGAAATTATGGGGGTTAGACATATCAAGTATCCGATTTATGGGGTGCAATTTCATCCTGAATCGATTCTCTGCGAAGATGGCAAACTAATAATTAAAAACTTCTTGGATAGGAAGCAATCGAGATGATTAGGGAAGGCATACAGAAACTCATCGAAGGCTACAGCCTAACAAGCGGTGAATCAGGCGAAATCATGCGTGAAGTAATTTCGGGGAAAGCAACAAGCTCGCAAACAGCGGCTTTCCTAACAGCGTTAAGAATGAAAGGTGAAGAAGTTGAGGAGCTCATCGCTTTTGCCTGCGTTATGCGTGAACACAGCAGCCAAATACATCCCCGTGTTCAAAGCCGCTTAGTGGACACCTGTGGGACAGGTGGCGATAAAATAAAAACCTTCAACGTAAGCACAACCGCAGCCTTTGTCATTGCAGGCGCTGGGATTGCAGTTGCTAAACATGGAAATAGAGCGGTAACCAGCAAATGCGGAAGCGCCGACGTACTTGAAAACCTTGGTCTCAACTTACAGGTGGAACCCAAAGCAATAGAGAGAATCATAGAAGACGTTGGAATAGCTTTCATGTTTGCCCCAGCTTTCCATCCAGCCATGAGGTATGCGGTTGAACCAAGACGCGAAATCGGTATTCAAACAGTGTTCAATTTGCTCGGACCACTAACTAATCCAGCATGTGCTAACGCCCAACTGCTAGGTGTTTATGAAGCTAAACTTACAGCGCCGATGGCTTATGCGCTACAACGGCTTGGGTGCGAAGAAGCCATGGTTGTCCACGGATTAGATGGATTAGATGAAGTGTCAACTGTTGGCAAAACAGCTATCGCGCATTTAAAAAATGGTGGAGTGACTGAAGTTGAAGTTTCTCCTGAAGATTTTGGAGTAAAAATAGCCTGCAGCGCCGATTTGAAGGTGGCAAGCCCCGAAGAAAGCGCTGAAGTCCTCTTCCAAATTCTCAGTGGCAACCTTACTCATGGCGACCCTAAAATGGAGTTTGTACTTGTCAATAGTGTCGCAGGAATAATGGTTGGAGGAAAAGCGGAAGACTTTGAAAAAGGGATGGAGATAGCTCGCGAATCTATTGACAGTGGAGATGCTTACAGAAAACTTAAGGATTTAATTAAAGCATCAAACGGAAATTTGTCGAAACTTGAGGAGTTAGAAGCAAAGTATGATTGATTTTCTTGATGTTTTGGCACGCGTTGCACAGATAACTATTGAAAGTGAATACTACGATACCATAGCACCAGTGGAGAAAGCTAAAATTAGCTTCAAGAAGGCCATTTTAGACTGCAGAGTTAATCCAATAATTACTGAGATCAAGTCAGCTTCACCATCTACTGGAGTAATTAGATCAAACGTTGAATCTGCCCTGATTGCGAAAGCCATGGAAAAAGGCGGAGCCGTAGCCTTATCTGTATTAACCGAGCCAAAACAGTTCAGCGGATCCTTAGAAGCGTTGGCTCAAGCACGAAAAGCAATAGCACTTCCAATTCTAATGAAAGACATAATCCTAAGCCCCATACAAATTCAAGCCGGATCAAAACTTGGCGCCAATGCTGTCTTGTTGATTAAAGCACTGTTTGATCGAGGATACAGCGAAAAAACCATCGGGGAAATGATCATTGGAGCACATATGCTTGGGCTTGAGGTTTTGCTTGAAACGCATACATTGTCTGAATTTGTTTCCGCCCTAGAAACAGATGCTGATTTGATTGGAATAAATAACCGCAACCTGGCAACATTAAAGGTAGATTTAAACGTGACAAAAAAAATCTTAACAAAAGTTAATCCTGGAGACAAAATTGTCGTAAGTGAAAGCGGAATACAAACGATAGCCGACATATGCTTCCTCCGAAAGAGCGGCGCACGAGCTTTTCTTATTGGCTCAGCTATAATGTTGAGCGATAATATTGAAGAAGAAGTAAAGGAGTTTGTGAATGCAAAATGAAGCTAAGCGACTATCCTGTTGACGGCAAATATGGAAAATTCGGCGGTCGCTTCGTTCCAGAAATCCTAATGGCGGCGATTAAAGAACTTGAAGAAGCTTATGCGCAAGCCCGGAAAGACTCCACTTTCCAGAAAGAACTCGATTATTACCTCTCAGAGTTTGTTGGTAGACCAACTCCTCTTTATTTTGCTGAAAACTTGACGCGGAAGTTAGGCGGCGCCAAAATTTACCTTAAGCGTGAAGATTTAGCCCATGGTGGAGCGCACAAAATAAACAACACCATCGGGCAGGCGCTGTTGGCTAAGCGGATGGGCAAAATTCGAGTTATCGCTGAGACAGGAGCAGGGCAACACGGCGTTGCTACAGCAATAGCGTGCGCTGCTCTGGGTTTGAAAGCTGAAGTATACATGGGCACAGAAGATTGCGAGCGTCAGAGGCTTAACGTTTTCCGAATGAAACTTCTAAACGCGAAGGTGCACCCCGTGGAGACGGGCTCAAAAACGCTAAAGGACTCCATAAACGAAGCCTTCCGCGATTGGGTTACAAATTTACAAGACACATATTATTTAATCGGCTCAGTTGTGGGTCCGCATCCTTATCCTATGATTGTCAGAGATTTCCAAAGCGTAATCGGCAAAGAACTCAAAGAACAATTCCACAAAAAAGAAAACCGACTTCCCGATGCTCTGGTTGCTTGCGTTGGCGGCGGAAGTAACGCCATAGGCACATTTTACCCCTTCGAAGACGATGCCTCCGTACAGCTTTTTGGTGTCGAAGCTGCCGGAAAAGGCTTAGAAACAGGAAAACACGCAGCGTCACTTGGCGCAGGAGCCGAAGGCGTCTTCCACGGCATGTTAACCTATGTCCTCCAAGATAGCAACGGGCAAATACAAAACACAACCAGCATTTCAGCAGGCTTAGACTATCCTGGCGTTGGACCGGAACATTCCCTCCTAAAAACGCTCAAAAGAGCAAAATACGTTTCAGCCACAGATAAGGAAGCAGTAGAAGCGTTTCTAACTTTGTCCCGAGAAGAGGGCATTCTTCCTGCCTTAGAATCTTCACACGCAGTCGCCTACGCCATGAAGTTAGCTCCTCAAATGAAGAAGACCCAATCAATCGTTGTGACGTTATCTGGGCGAGGAGACAAAGACGTAGAAACAATCGCAGACTACATAGGGGCAAAAATATGAGCGATATAAAAGAAGCATTCCAAAAAGCCAAAGCAAAGGGAAACGGAGTTCTTATCGGCTACATTATGGCTGGAGACCCAACACCTGAATTGACACCAAAAATCGCTGAAGCCCTAATCCGTGGAGGAGTAGACATTTTGGAGATAGGATTGCCTTTTTCTGACCCGATTGCAGATGGACCAACAATTCAAGCTGCGAGCGTACGAGCTTTGGCTGCTGGCACTACTCCCATTAAAGTGTTGGAAATCGCTAAGGAAATAAGACAAAGCCATAACGTTCCAATTGTAATAATGACATATTATAATCCAGTGTTCAGAATGGGGCTTGAAAAATTTTTCAGCTATACCAAAGAATACCTGGTTAACGGAGTCATTGTTCCTGATTTACCCGTAGAAGAAGCTGACGATCTTAGGAAAGCGGCAAGCAAGTCTGGAGTGGACACGATTTTTTTAGCCGCACCTTCTACCACCAATGAGCGACTTGCAAGCATAATTGAGTCTTCTTCAGGATTCTTGTATCTGGTTTCGCATTTCGGAGTAACAGGAGCAAAAGCAGCAATAGAGGATTCAACAATCGAGCTTGTTAAGCGTGTTTTGCCTTTCACCTCTGCCAAGATACCTCTAGCAGTTGGGTTTGGAGTCTCAAAGCCTGAACACGTAAAGCGTATCATTGCGGCAGGGGCTGATGGGGTAATTGTCGGAAGCGTTTTTGTTAACCTCATTCAAACACGTCAGGAAAACATTGACGCTCTCCTAAAAGAGTTGCAAGCGGCAGCATCTGATCTAAAAAAGGCAACAAGAAACTATTGAACGCCTGGTCGATCCGATCAAATAATAAATCTTTGCCCGATTTTACTTAAAAAAACGAAATGAGCTTCATAAAAAAGGGGAAGCTGTGGCAGACGTTTTCAGTTTTAGATCCCAAGCCCTATTACTGCGATTCCCACCAATGCGAGTATTGCTACGATTATTATGAAGATTATCACTGCCACTACTGCTATTGCGAACGCCATCAACCAGCCACAGTCAAAGAAGTGCTTAATCAGTGCAAGCCAAATTATGAACATAAGCACAGCTGCTATTAAACCGCCGAGGAAAACACCAACGATCGCGCCAATAACGACCCCCAGAACAACTATCCAGATAGCATCTGTGAACTTTGCTTTCTGTTTGCCTACAAGTGCTCTTCCAACAAGCCACAGTATGGGTGCAACAAAGATTACGGCTACGACGACGCTTATCAATAATCCAACTAAATCCATATCGTCATTCCCACTTTCTTATGAAGAAGCGGGATTTATAAATTGGTTTGGTTGGATTAAAATTATATTAATTGGGTAGGGCACTTTTTTGCTTAATTGTTTACTGAATACTACTTGTGCAGTTTTTTGGCCTATTATCGCTGGTAAAATGGATCAAAAATTTCATACACAACATATAACCAAACCGTAATCATTGAGAACCCTCAATCTTGAACTCCAAAAGTTACGTAACCAAGTGATATCGTATCCTTCGTAACTTGCGGAAAGTCAGCCACGATGCTTCCATCAAGTTTGACCCAGATTTCATGCCAAGTGAACCTAGATATTTCGACTATAAAGTTTGAGGTTGAGTCCGGTTTGTTGTAGATGCTTATTACGGCTTCCCATTCACCGTTTGCTCCCTGTCAGCTCCAGAAGCAGAGGTACTCCATGCTTTTTTGGTAATAGTCGCCACTTGTACTGTTTCGGATTGAAATCCACTGCAATGTCGAGTCGCCAGTAAAGGCGGGATCTGCGTTGAACACTGTTAAAGGTTTTTGATCTTTTCAAAAGTTTGCAATTCTTGGGCAGTAAACTTGACCGTACCGGCTCCAAGATTTATCGGTTCATTACTTTCGGAAAGGCCATCGGAATAACCCTTATTATAACCTGTATTTTTACCAACCGGCACTGAATCCATTCTGATAACCCATATCATACTTTGCTCCGTTATTTGTATGAGCCAAAATCCAAACTGAAATATATCCACCAGTTATAATAACCATTAAAAACAAAGCAATTACAGCTGTTTGCTTCTTCAACAAGAACTCTCTGGTTTAAAGAGCATTGGATTCAAATATAACAATTACCAACCATGGTCTACAAAATCTGGGTAAATGGCTATAATTAGGCTTATTTAGTTAAATAGCAGATAAATTAGCTTGAATTATGAAAAAACGTTAAAATGCCTGAGCCAGGAGTCTCCATTCTAACTTGATTGTCATTTTTGTTTCTTTGGTTTTCTTTCCCAAAACATGAGCCTTGAGCCTATGATCAATAACAATGCACCAACCAAAATTAACAAAACGACGTTAGTCATATGATTGTAATAATAATTTAAATTGTTGGTGAATTCCTCATAGAACAGGATGGTGATTAGTGCCAAACCAAATACAAAAAGAATCACAGCCAATAATCTTAATCGTCTCATAAAGACGCCACTGTTTTCTCATGTTTGACCGTGCTTAAAAAGATTTTACTTACTGTCTACTCGAGGTCAAATACAAAAAAGCATCTTGAATAATATTGGATGTAAGGTCTGGTGAAATAGGGAAGAGAGTTTAAAGAAAGCTTTGCTTAGTTGTTAATCTATTTTTTCTCAAATTGAATAAAGAAATAACCAGGCGACATCATTCTTATATCATGCTAGATATCTCTCGTTAATCTTTTTTTCCAAAAGTACAGATTCGCTATTCTATGCATGTTGAATAATAATGTCTAAAAAGTACCTTGCAGGATTTTCTGTTTTGCCACGTGCCATGAACAGCACTGCTTTTGGAATGAATATGCACCCGTCTTTACCTATTCGTCCATAGAAGAACTCGTGACTACCCCCAAACCCACCTATTCCAATACGCAGAAATTTGATCTGGCCAACTTGAACTACCCCTGAATAATCTTTGGAATCTGCACTTTATTGCATGCCTCAAGAGGCCGCCTAAACGCAACTGATCCAGTTAAAAGCATACTCACGCATCACTTTCATTGACTTATTTTGACTTTTCCGGACTTATTTCAACTTTTCTTGACTTTTTTTGACTCAACCAACAAACCTTTCAAACCCTAAATCAAGAAAGCAACCTAAAACGCAAAGAAAAAATTACGCGAGAATAAAAAAGAAAACACAACCTACACCTGCGAAAGTTTTAAAGACTGTTCTGTGCCTTTAAGTCTCGGCGGTGGATCTTAGGCGGTGGGGTAGGGGTCCATTGTACCGTAAACCCTCTATACGACGGGCCGACATCTGCGGATGAGGCGCCGAAGGCCGTTTGGATCTTCATTTCCGAAACATTGACTATCCGTCCTTTGGGGCTGGCGGTCAATGGGCAGCTTCCGTAGGGGAGTTGTTTCATTGTTCACCAGGCGAACCCGGCTAGGCTCGGGAGAGAGCAACCTAAGTTTGGACGTTATGCGCTCAAGGGGGTGCGGGTAAGAGCGTAGGGTTTGAGGTTTCCAGGCGGAGTCTGGGCGTCAAACCGCAGTGGTCCACCGCTACTGCTTTGGTTGTTTACTTTGATTCATCTACACTTTTCTTATAAAGAGCTTTATCGATTACTCTTGCATCCAGGTTTTGTTTGGCAGCAGTTTTCCTAATAGCCTCCAGCAGTTTTAGGTAATTCTGAGCCGAGTACATGTTAGGTGGCGGATTTCCAAGCAGCCCCTTCCAAACAGCAAGGTCCAGGATGCAGTATTTTTTGGGATCAAAAAACGTTAAAATCACACTCGCTAACACAGGGCTGACTCCTTCCAGCAGCGTAAGGCAGTTCATTCGGTAAGCATCCTCACAAGAAGGAATATTCAACGCTTGGCTAGAAAGCCGAATCACATTTGCCTCATCATTTCGAGCAACCAATCCCAAAGCCCGCGTCTTCTTCTCAGGTTCATCTCTGAACTTCCACTCAACAACCTGAGCTAAATCACCACAAGTCAACGTTTTTGTCTTTCGAAATTTAGCACCTAACTCCCGTTCCCTCTGTGCTTGCCAACCGAAACTTTTATCGTATTTGCGGCTCCATATCAAGAAAGCAGCTTTGTCCAAGCAATTCACCTGCAGCGAAATAATTGAGAAATTGCTTGAATTTCTGCCTTTTGCCTAAAACAGTCAAAAACAAATAAAGAAAAAGTTGAAGGTTAATTTTGGTCTACTAGATGGGCTGTTCCGTCTGGGCAGTATACTTTTTCGTCTTTGTTTACGCGTCTGTATCGTTCACTGCACATTTGCAGGAGCGTGCAGCCGTCGCAGTCTCTACTCAGCATTTCTTCGCCTCCTTAGGGCTTTTCAGAATGCTCGGAATTATCTTATAAGGCTATGTAACATGCATATATATACACAGGCAAGCGAATTAGCCACGTTTCTTGCTTATGATGCAGGTTTTGTAAGCGATGCAGTCTTCCGAGCAGTACATGGCTGTTTGAGTTTTTGGCAATCCAACACTATTGTGCGGTTCAAGCTTTAGTCACCTCGCCAAATGATGATGCTCTTAACGCTTGTTGAAGAGGGGAAAGGGTGTCCCTCAGGAACATTAATGGCTAGGCAAACAAGCCTAAACAAGCCAATATGGGGATAGCTAAATTCAAACACGGCATTTCCATCCAGTTTCTGCTCTGCTCTGAAAGCCAAAGTGTTAATTTGAGATATAAAGCGATTTGAGAAGTGTTCATATTTATTAAGAAAGACCGTGCAAACTACATAAAATTTCGTACGATGTGTCTGTAGTCTATTGTGAAATCGTGAAAAAGTGGACAAAACAATAACTGGCTACTATTAACTGATGTTTTCATTGTTGTTACAGTTGTACATTCACACACAAAACACAAGAGGGACAAGTTTTAATTTGAATTGCGTGCAGTTAAGACTTCAATGTCAAGGATTTTGTTTTTCTGTGATTGTTTTTTTTGACCGCTCTGATATTCAGTTTGGTAAATGCTAAACTTACTTTCTTAATAGGTCTGAATAATAGTTTGCCCTCAACTTAGCGTAATAGCTGGTAACCGAAAAGTGTCGCTGCAAAATAAGTCGGCCACAAAATCAACGGCCGTTCGCCAGGAGTACAATGCCACAGATTTGTGGATCCGAGTAGAATTGCACGAGCCCCAAAGCAAACATGCCGCTAAGACTCAGAAACACTTGCTCTTTTGCCTCCGCCGTTCAGCTCCATTACGACGGATAATAAGCGACAACGCCCAAGAAGCTAGAAAGCCGAAGAAAAGCAAGTGCCACTTGAGTTATAGTCGAATATTATGTTCGTGCTCAGCTTCCGCAGAGCGCAGGGTATAAACGATTTGATTAAGGGACTATTTTTTCTGGTGGTTTCTCTGAGGTCTATGAGTAGACCAGCATTTTTGACAATAAATAGGTCGATCTTGGCGTGGCTGGAACGGCACTTGGCATTCGCAGCCGCAGTCACTGCAAACTGCTTTGTAAACGAGTTCAGGGTGAAACGACTTAAACAAATGGTAATTCCTAAGGCGTGGCCACCCTGTTTTAGCATAACGTAGCATTTCAGGTTTATCTTTTAACCAACGCATCATATGAAAGAAGCTTTTGCCTCTTTTTTCTTCCCTTTGAGCTAACGGTTCGTAACCTAGATTGCGGATTTCATCTAGGTAAGCAATTTCCACTAATCTTTGCGCTTCGCCCACAACTCTTATACGTTTAACTCGATCTTCACCATAAATTTTACGTAGTTCCTCAGCGGCTACATCAAAAATACAGCCTTGACAAATATGAACCGCCTCGTCAGCTCTTAGGCTAAACAACGCAACAAGCTTAGATACGACACGAGAAGATTCTTGCAGGTACTCTTTTTCCCGAAAGTTTTCTTGATAGAACTTTACATCGATAAGGTCATATTTGAATTCGCCTGTTTCCTCACGGTATGCGCCGACTACAACGCCAAAAAGCAAGTCGCCGCTGCCTGCATCGTCAACGATAACTGTCAAAGATTAGTGCCTCTCTCTTCTTTCAAATGCAATGCTTCATTCTTGTATAAAAATAATGTTCCTAAAAATCAAGAGAGCTAAGGTGTTTGATAGTAAAATTCAACCAAAAGAAGAAACCGACAAGATTTAGGTCAAATGAATGATTTAGGCTAATTTTCAAGCAGTTATTTAACTGATGCCAACGCTAACTCTTGATTAACGCTTTTATCAGGGCTCTGTAGTATGCTGACAGCTCCTTTCTTTCCAAGTCGAAGTTGTCTTTCGCCTCTGAAAGCTCTCACGTGAGCATTCTTGATTTCAATGTTTTCGCCAACTGCTATAGAGTTTATTTGTCCTTCCCAAAGGCAAAGCTTGATTTTTCCAGTTTTGTCTCCAACCAAAGCATTAACTACCATGACGGTATTGCCAAAATGCGTGTGAACCTGCGCTGGCTTAGGCATCTCAAGAACCTCAGCTTTCATATTGATCCGTTTCATACCGGCTCTCAAATTCTCTACCGTAGTAAGAACCGAGTCGGTATTCTGTTTTGCAATTTTTTTCCGTATTTTGTCGCTTTGCATCCAGCTTTCAAATGGATTATCTTTTCTTAGGAGAAATTCTTCATTAACTCTGAACTGCGCCACCACATTGTTCTCTTCTTTTATTAAGAAAATAACGCCGCCTTTCACTTTACCACGATATTCAACAGTTAGGTTGCCACAAGTAGCTTTTTCGTTGTTTCTTGCTGCAATTAGGGCTTGGAAAACTTCGGCGGGGTAAATGCTATGTTTTACTGAAAGAAGAGCAATATACTCGCCTAAGGTTGATTTTTTCTGTCTCAAATTCGCTTTCCCACATTAACTAGACAAAAGAGAAAAAGCAAGAATCTATTCATCCTTTTTCTCAATATCTTGAATTAGACATTCATATTGGCGGGTTACCTATATTAGTCTGACTGTGAAAAAGCGATTATTACCGTTTGAGTCTATCGGCTTGAAGAGCTTACTAATCAGCCTTTTTTTTGTCATTCTACGGATAAACCAAAACTGAAAAATTTTTGCGGGTTGAATAGCAATGATTATTCCGTGTTTAAAGAGCATTCAATTTATAAGCGTGAAGAACAAGTTAATGGAGTGTTGTGTGAAAACCAATTTTTTGCACAAGAAATGTAGTAGGAGTTGAAATAGCAAAATGTATAACAACCGAGAAATGCACAAGGCAACTTGCGCTGACTGCGGAAAAGAATGTGACGTTCCTTTCAAGCCAGACGGTACAAGGCCAGTTTATTGCCGTGAGTGCTACGCAAAAAGACGACCACCAAGAAGATATTAAGCTAATTAGCTGAACATCTTTACAAGTCTTAACTTATTTTTTCTTTTTTTATTTTTTATAATCTTTTTCCTTTAAGGTTAGTCTTATTTTTTTGGGTTTTCAGTTTAATTGAACCTGTTGGTTCAAGTTTTTCTCTTTTTTTAGAAGAAATGAGGTTAGTTCGGGCTTGCTATTAGAAAAGCTGGTGGATGTGGTGTTGTGTGTTTGAATTTTGTGAACTTTTTTGTTATTGTGGGAAGAAGACTTGTTTGTCAGCTAGCTATTAGAGTTTTTATAGAAGTGACAAGATTAAAAGATAATGAAGATTGGAGTTGGAATAATTGACATTTGTTAAAGTTGCGGAAACCTCAGAAATATCACCGGGGCAAATGAAGATGGTAAAGCTTGCCGAAAAAGAAGTAGTGATAGCCAACTTAAACGACGTCTATTACGCCATGGAAAATAGTTGCACACACATGCACGGCGACCTTTCAAAGGGAATATTGGAGGGAAATACATTAACGTGTCCTAAGCATAAGGCCAAGTTTGACGTCAAAACGGGCAAAGTCGTTTCTGGCCCAAAGATTCCTTTGATGCACCCGAAAATCAAAGATGCTTTTGTTTATACTGTCAAGATTGAAGGGAATGATATTCTGATCCAATCTCAATAAAAGTTGCAGGATACCCCAAAGGCTTTCCAAAATCTGGGGGAATAGAGGGAGAGAGGTCTGTCGGAAAATAGCTTATCATCAGAGCACTGTAGCTTTTCTGCAGTTTCCCATAAGATTCTTAATCATATAATTACTTTAGAAGGGGTGAAAACTAAAATGGGCAGAACTGCATTTAAGGAATACAAATTCGTTACTGAAATAACAGAGAATTGGATTAAAACAGCTTACCCACAGCAACTAGTAGATATTTTTCTCCCTTTATTAACTTGAAAAAATTGTTTGGGTAAGATTTGCAAGACAATAAATAGCGACCAGAGATTATGTTAACGAAATTATTATAATCCACCCTCGAATAACAATCAGTAAGGCCACAACTATGAAACAATTCCTAATTACTCCCGCAGCAGGAAAACGCTTAATTGCCAAAACCCTATCAAACCACCCAGCAATCAAAAAAGCCCTCAAAAACGGAACGCTCGTGATTGTTGCTGGAACAACCAATGGTTACGTGGCTGAAGAAATTTTCAGAACTAACAATATTTCAAACGATTTCTCTAGGGGACGATTCTTTAGGGGAATTATATTGCCACCGACTCACTCAGTAAATGTTGAGGGAAGGCTTGCTGATGGAACCAATTTTCCTGGTGACGTTGTAATAACTGAGGGTGTTTGGCAAAAAGGCAAAACAATTGCTCACGTGATTGACACACTCAAAGAAGGCGATGTAATCTTGAAGGGTGCAAACGCTTTAGATCTTACGCGTAAACAGGCAGCAATTCTGATTGGTCACCCGAAAGCTGGAACCATAGGTTTAGCCCTACCTGCCATAGTGGGACGTAGAGTAAAACTCATAATACCCGTAGGCATTGAGAAGCGTGTAAACGGCGATTTAACTTCTTTGGCGGAAAAGCTTAATGCACCTGGGTTAAGTGGGTATCGTTTGTTGCCTGTTGTTGGAGAAGTATTTACTGAGTTGGACGCGTTAACTGCTTTAACTGGCGCTGATGTGGAATTGATTGCTGCTGGCGGTGTTTGTGGCGCCGAAGGCTCTAGTTGGATAGCTGTGTTTGGGACTATAGAACAAGAAGAGTTTGCCGCTGAGATTATTGCTTCAATAAACTGTGAACCAGCATTTAGTCTCGAAAAAACAAAATGAAAAAAAAGATTGTTTGGTTTTAATTTATTCTTGGCCATGATGCATCATGCCCATCATACCGTGTCCTTTCCCTCTTGAAGCCATGCCTTCTCTCAAGTTCTGAATAAGCTCTGGAATTGTTTGACTCATCATTTCCATGTTTGCTTTTATTAAGTCCATAGCTGGCTGGTTTATTTCAAACTCAACTGTCAGTTTTACTTTGCCACTTTTGTCTGCTTCCATAAATCCACCTCCTTTAAAATCAAGATTATCAAAACCAGTTTTAACCATCTTAATTGGATAATAATTGTCCGTCTTAAAGATTACGTGGCTGTACCTATGCGACAACATAATGTTTTATGAAAAACTAGTTGGTGCTCCAATGTTTGGCTAATGCCTCAAGCGCTTTTTCAAACAAGTAATCCTCTGGCATAACATCAACTTTCACACCCATTTCCCTTAAGGCTTCAGCAGTGGTAGGACCAATGGCAACAGTTGTCACTTTACTGTTAATCATGCTGCGAAGTGTTTCTGTTGTTGCTTTCTCAGAAAGCATTTTGAAAATATTTTTTGCGCTTAATCCGCTCCCGAAAACAACCGCATCAATCTTTCCAGCGGTTAAGTCTTGATAGAATTGTTCTTTTAATTTCTCGTCGACTGGCAAGCCTGACTCGTAAACATAAATCTCCTCAACGTCAGCACCCATTTCTTTAAGCTTCTCAGTTAAGGTTGGGGTTGCATTACTGGTTCGTGGAATGCGAATTTTTTTGCCTGAAACCTCTCCTTTTTCAAAGCACTCGATTAGTCCTTCCGAACTAAACTTAGTAGGAACTAAACTTACATGAATTCCGTAATCCTTTTCAAGAGCTTCAGCGGTTCGGGGTCCAACTGCTATAACAAAGGTTTCAGCTAAACCTTCTTTCAACCGGCGGGTCTGCTTTAGCTCTTCAGCCGCAGAAAACAGATATCTTACCCCATTGGTGCTCATAAAAATAACGTAATCAACTTGCATCTTGATTAGTTCAATAATAAATTTTTTTATGGGCGCAAAGTTGGTTAATCCCTTGATTTCTATTGCAGGAATATAGTAAGGCACTCCGGCTTTTTCTTGAATGAGTTTGCCTGCTTCTTCCGACTGACCCGCTGGACGGGTTATTGCAATGGTTTTGCCTTTTAGGTTAGGGGCTTTTTGAACCATGCAAGTTTCCTACCCAAATTCGCTACTTCACCAATA
The DNA here is from genome assembly GCA_963811105.1 of Candidatus Bathyarchaeota archaeon. Classification (GTDB taxonomy): domain Archaea; phylum Thermoproteota; class Bathyarchaeia; order Bathyarchaeales; family Bathycorpusculaceae; genus Bathycorpusculum. The sequence goes on from CAWEPZ010000002.1 coordinate 299,126, forward strand.
ATAATAACTGCTGGAGGTTTGACGTGTTTTTCTTCTGCTTCCTTAGCAAGGGTGCTGATTTTTGAGATAATTGTTCTTTGTTGTTGAAGGGTACCTGATTCGACGATTGCTGCTGGTGTATCTGGGTTTATGCCTCCGTCAATAAGTTTTTGCATGATTGCTTCAAGTGATTCGATGCCCATTAAAATGACCATTGTGTCGACTACTTGGGCTATTTTTGCCCAGTCAATTACTTTTTCCGCATCGCCCGCTCTGTGTCCCGTAATTATCGCTACTGAAGCGGCATAGTCGCGATGTGTCAATGGGATGCCTGCGTACGTTGGAGCCGCAACTGCTGAACTAACCCCTGGCACTACTTCAAATTCGATGCCTTTTTCCACCAGAGCTTCAGCTTCTTCTCCTCCTCTACCAAAAATAAATGGGTCTCCTCCCTTGAGCCTGACAACTCTTCCGCCTTTTAGGGCTTTCTCAATTATCAGTTCAGTGATTTTGTCCTGTGGGACCTCATGTTTGCCCGTTCGCTTTCCAACATAAAGTTTCTCAGCTTTTTCCGGTGCTAAGTTAAGGATTGATTCGCCAACTAATCTATCGTAAATTACAGTGTCCGCTTGTTTAAGCAGTTCAATTGCTCTTACTGTGAGTAGTTTGGGGTCGCCTGGTCCGGCGCCAACAAGGAAGACTTTACCAGGTGCCATATTTTTCTCTCCATTCCTTCTCGAACTCTTTGGCTCCCTGCGCTATTAGGTCTTCACCGACCTTTATGCCTAGCACTTCAGCTTCATCTAACGTTCCCCGGGCAGTAGCACTAATTTTCTTTCGCTCACTCAGGCAAAATATGCAACCAAAAAGTGACAGATTATTGCCCTCAACATGTCCAACAGCACCAATGGGTACTCGGCAGCCACCTTCCAGCTGAAGAACCAAACTTCGTTCAGCTGCAATTTCAGCGCGAGTTGCTTTATGTTCAACCGTCTGCAAAACAGCTATTACACGTTCATTATCCGCTTTTGCAACTATTGCCAGTGCTCCTTGTCCGGCGGCTGATGGAAACTGGTCTAGGGGCAAACGCTCAGCTATTTCGTTTGTTAAATTCATTCTCTCAAGCCCTGCTTCAGCAATGACGATGCCTGCAAACTCACCTCTTTTGACTTTGTTTAGTCGTGTGTCAACGTTCCCTCTTATTGGTTGCACATCTAAGTCAGGGCGAACAAACTTGATTTCTGCCATTCTTCTTAGGCTGCCTGTTCCAACTAGAGCACCTTGCGGAAGAGTGCTAAGTGCAACTTTGCCCTTCGAAATTAAAACGTCATTTTGCGAATCCCGTTTTGGAATTGCCGCTAAAACTGTTCCAGTCTGCTGTTCAACAATGGGGACGTCTTTTAGGCTGTGAACGGCAAAGTCAATTTCGCCGCTAACTACTTCTTGGTCGATTTCTTTTTCAAAAATACCTTTGCAGTCAATAGAAAATAGCGGTTTTCCGTGTTCTTTGTCGCCGATGGTCTTAATGATTTTTAGTTTAAACTCAACGTCGGGGTGTGCTTGTTTAATTTGTTTTAGGACACGGTTCGTTTGTGCAAGGGCAAGTACGCTCCCTCTTGTGCCAACAGTTAGCTTCATTTGATTTGTTTCTCCGCAGCTGCTTTGCCCAGTGCTTTGTCAAAAGCGTTCATTGTATGCTTTAAATCTTCCTCGGTGTGAGCTGTTGACAGGAAGCAGGTTTCAAATTGTGAAGGCGGAATAAACACGCCTTGCTTGAGCAACTCATGGAAGTAAGCGGCAAACATTTTGGTGTCAGAATGTTTGGCGCACGCATAGTCTCTGACTTCTTCGTTTGTGAAGAATATCTGGTACATGGAAGCAATGTTGTAGATTTGCGCTTGCAAATCGTAGGATTGGACAATATCCACCAAAGCCTTTGTTAATTCAGCACAGTTTTTCTCAAGCTTGGGGTAAATCTCCGCTTTCTTTTGGTTGAGCAGCTTTAGGATTGTGTAGCCTGCGGTCGTCGAAACTGGGTTACCGCTGAACGTACCTGCTTGGTAGACTTTGCCGACTGGCGAAATGTTCTCCATAATCTCGCGTTTGCCGCCAAACGCCGCCAAAGGGAAGCCGCCACCCAAAACTTTACCAAGCGTTGCCATGTCAGGCTTCACGCCATAGTATTCCTGTGCGCCGCCCAATGCTAAACGGAAACCCGTGATTATCTCATCAAAAATCAGGACGGTACCATATTGGTTTGTTACTTTTCTAAGGTAGCTAAGGTAATCGTCTGTCGGCAAAATTAACCCAACATTTGCCAAGACTGGCTCAACAATAATCGCTGCTACTTCGTTGCCTTGCCGCTTCATGACTGCCTCTAACGCTTCAACGCTGTTGTAGGGCACAACAATTGTGTTCTGGGTTGTTTCTTCAGGGATTCCAAGTGAGTTTGGCGTGCCAAAAGTTGCTGCTCCTGAGCCGGCCTTAACCAAAACATTATCATGCGAACCGTGGAAGCAGCCTTCGAACTTAATGATTTTTTTTCTTCCCGTGTACCCTCTTGCCGTTCGAATAGCATGCATGGTGGCTTCTGTGCCTGAATTTACGAGGCGTAGCATTTCCATGCAAGGTGAAGCTTTTGATATGAGCTCGGCAAATTCCACTTCCTGCTCGGTTGGAGCGCCATAAAGCGAGCCTTTAGGTAACTGTTTTTTTACGGCTTCCATAATGTCTGGTTGGGCATGCCCCAAAAGCAATGCGCCATACGCCATACAATAGTCGACATATTCGGCGTCGTCTGCGCTGTATAATTTAGAGCCTTGGGCATGGTCAACAAAGAATGGATAGGGCTCAAATGCTCGGACTGGACTGTTTACGCCTCCCGGCAGAACCTTTTTGGCTCTCTCAAAAAGCTTCTTTGACTTGCTATCGCTCAAGGCTGACTCAACCACGATTTGGCATCCTTAGCAAAGTAGGTTATGATTAAATCTGCGCCTGCACGTTTAATGCCTGTTAAGATTTCGCGAATTACAGTTTTTTCATCTATCCAACCGTTCTGAGCCGCAGCTTTTACCATTGAGTATTCGCCGCTGACGTTGTATGCGACTATAGGCACGTTGAAGTTTGCTTTGGCAAGACCGATAATATCCAAGTAAGCTAATGCGGGCTTAACCATAATCATGTCTGCTCCTTCGTTGAGGTCTAATTCCATTTCGCGTAGAGCTTCTTCTTGGCTTCCTTGGCTCATTTGGTAGGTTCTGCGGTTTCCAAATTTAGGTATGGATTCCGCTGCTTCTCTGAATGGACCGTAGAAGCCTGAGGCGTATTTGGCTGAGTAAGCCATTATTGGTACCTGCTCAAAACCAGAGTCATCTAATGCTTCACGGATGGCGCCTACTTGTCCGTCCATCATGGCTGAGGGAGCTACTATATCTGCGCCTGCTTCGGCTTGGCTAACTGCTACTTTGGCGAGCACATCAAGGGTTTGGTCGTTTAGAATTTCGCCGTCTTTAACTAAGCCGCAGTGCCCATGACTCATATACTCACATAGGCAGACATCGCCAATAACTACAAGCTCTTCTCCGTATGTTTTTTTCAACTCGTCGATTGCCTTTTGGATGACTCCATTTTTAGCAAAAGCGCTTGTTCCTGCTTCATCTTTTTTTGCTGGGATGCCGAAGAGCAACACGCTTTTTACACCTTGTGTCAACGCTTGTTTTCCTTCATCTGCAACTTGATTAATTGGCAGCCTACTATACCCAGGCATGGATTCGATGGCAACGGGTTTTTTAATGCCTTCATCAACAAAAATTGGGTAAATCAAGTTACTTGGCTGCAGATTTATCTGGTTTAATATTTCGCGTAACGTTGCGGTTCTGCGTAATCTTCTCATTCTAACTGTTGGAAAACTCAACTATTTTGCCTCCATTTTCTCTATGAGTTTTATGGCTATTTCTTGAGCCTCAAGAAGCTTTCCTTCTTTTAAAACTTGTTTAATTTTAATGTTATTAAGTATCTCGCATAACAACTTGCTTCTTGTTTTTGAATCAGGAACTTGCTTTTTGAGGATACCGCGAATATGGCTCTGTAATTCGATCTCAAGCAAATCCTCAGGCTTTATCATCTTCTCAATCCTTTCTCTGAGCGCCCTAGCCATAGCAGGGCTCTTTCCTGAAGTAGAAACAGCAACCTTTACGTCGCCGACGCACGCAACAGCCGGCAAAATAAAATCGCTCAAAGCAGGATTATCAACGGAATAGACCATTCCACACAAAGATTTAGCCGTTTCAACAAGTTTAAGGTTAAGTTTAGAATCATTTGTTACCGCTAAAAACACATCTGGCTTAGGATTCAGAGTATTTACAAATGCTTTGGCATCTTTAATTTCCGTCTTAACTAAAGCAACCTTCTTTGAATCAGCCAACTCTTGAATACTACTTGAAAACTCTTTGCTGATAACCCAGATTTTTGCTTCTGAATTAACGAAACTCTTCATTTTCCGGTAAGCTTCTGAGCCTCCGCCAACAATTACAATAGTTTTTCCATCGAGTTTGAGGTCTATGAGCAACTTTGCGTTTTGCCACCTTGAGAAGCGTTGAGCTTATAATTGGTGAGTAGATTTTTGAATTTTTGCATAAATGCTTCATAATCAACCGGTCGGAGTGCTGGCGCTTTTGCAATTTGTATAAGAGCTCCGAGGTTGATGTTTTCTTCCGCCGCTTTGATGGCTTGGGCTCCGAACTCTTCGTACTTGATTTCGATTTCAGGGATCATGCCTCTGCCTTCCACATCCATCTTTGGCACAAACCCCAGCAATTCAACGCCGCTGTTTTCAAACGCCTGTTTGATGGTTTGTTTAATTTGGTCGCTGAGGTAGCTTGTGTGGACTTTGTTTAGAATGACGCCTGTTACGTTTACGCCCAAACCCTTGAGCAGACTGATATAATTGAGCGAGTTTGCCAACCCGCCTTCTACGCCTTCTTTGTCGCAGGCAACCACCATAATTGTCGAGGCGCCCAATGCCGCAGCAACCTCAGCGGTTGAAGTAGGCCGCTGGACCTTATCATTGAGTAGCCCTGTGAAGGCGCTCATGGCTCCCTCAACAAGCAAAAAATCGTGCTCTTTGCTGGCTTCCTCTATAGCTTCAGATAACGGTTTCCAGCCGCTTTCCCCAATCTTAATCGACGAATAAGGTCTAATCGGCTCCTTGATAAGGTAGAGCGCTGGCACGGTGTCTCGAATGTCGCCGCCGACCTTGATCACGCCTACCTTGAAGCCTCTGCGTTTCAGTGCGCCTGCAATACCTGCCAAAACGAAGGTTTTCCCTGAACCGCTCTCAATAGCAGTAACCAGCAAGAGGAGCGGTGTTTTCTGATTGAGAGGCGCTTGCTGATGGATATTGGTTGAAATACCAATTTCGCTTTTAATTCGTTCCTGGAGCTTGGCGTTTGCCTTTCGAATCTCTTCGAGCTCGATAGCATTAATGCCCAGCGATTTCGTGATACTCTGCAAAATGGTCGGGTTTTGATCCAAAAGCCCGTGAATAAAAATTCCCACCACGTTACCCTGCTTGTTGGCTACTCCTGAAACCAAATCTTGCGGGTCTTTATGATAGTTGACACGTTTTACATGTGAAACAAGAATTGTTTTTGCATCTTTGTGCAAAATAATGTGCCCGTAGGTATGGCAATGAAATCCTGAAACTTCCTTGCCGACCTCGCTTGTGATGAAGCTGTTGTCAGTTACAGTGGCTACTACGCGGTCTGTGCATATGAGAGGTTTGAACTCAGAGTCAAGTAGGCCTAAGCCTTCACGGGTTATGGGCACTTTTGAGAGACGTCCCACATCGGTTTCCTTTGCCAAAATCTGGAAGCCTGAGCAGATTCCAAGCACAAACTTGCCGCTGTCAGCCATCTTCAAAATTTCGCTGCTGACTTTCTTGTTAACGCTTCCTGATTCGACGAGGCTTCCGCCTGGAATGATTATCATGTCTAAAACTTCGGAGGCGGGCTTGCCGTCTATGAGGGCATCGGACAAAACTAGGTCGGTTGGGAGGTTTCCGAAGTCTTCAAAGCATGGGAGAGCACCGGGAAGGTAAACCAAACCGATTCTGTGGTGAAATTTTGTCACAAATTATGCCCTTCGGCTATTTACGGTAAAACTTATATTTAAGACGGTCGGTTTATCCAACCATGCATTCCTCGGCCAAAACAGACCATACCCTCAACGTCAGAATAACGCATAAAACCGCCCGTGTCCCATTAATGGAGGCGGTCGCGTTTAAGGACAAGGGAAAAGCGCTTGCCGAGATTCGTTCTATCGAAGGTGTTGAGGAATGCCTACTTCTTCAGACATGCAACCGAATTGAAATCTACCTTATTTCTGAAGATGAATCGGCATTAAATTTAGTTAAGGATTATTTTATTAAGAGATCTGTAGCAAATCTTGAGGAAGCATTTAGAGCAGTAGAAACATCCGAGGATGATGATGCTTTCAATCATCTTTTAAGGGTGACTTCAGGCTTGGAATCGATGGTAATAGGTGAAGACCAAGTTCTTAACCAAGTCTGGGACGCCTACTTAGAAGCAGAAAACGCAAAAACACTGGGTCCAATCCTTAAGCACCTGTTTAATCGTGCCATGACCGTTGGCAGACGCGTAAGAAACGAAACAGGAATCAATAAGGGTGCAGTTTCTGTTGGTTCGGCAGCAGTTGAATTAGCCGTTACTTTGCTAGGCAATTTAGAAGAGAAGAAAATCTTGGTCATGGGTGCTGGAGAAATAGGTACTCTAGTTGCCAAAGCTTTGGCGCGACGTTGCCTTAGCCCAATATTTATTGCCAACAGAACTCACGACCGAGCAGTAAAATTAGCTGAAGACCTTAAAGGAATGGCGGTAAAATTTAATCAGCTTGAAGAAGTATTTGTTGACGCTGACGTGGTTATCTGCTCAACCTCGGCACCGCACTACTTGCTAACTAAAGACCAGGTTTCAAAACTGATGACGCAGCGAACAAACAAAAATGACGTCGTTATTATTGATATTTCAAATCCTCGTAACGTGGAGAAAACCGTTCAGGAAGTTGCTGGAACAAAACTCTACAACATTGACGATTTACAGTTGATAGCGAACAAGAACAAGCTTGAAAGGCAGAAAAGCATTGAGAAAGCCGTCAAAATATTAGACAAAGAACTAACTATTCTGAATCAAGATATGAAAAGCCTATCCGTTCGCCTAATCATTTCAGAATTGCTCTCACAAGCTGAGCACGTGCGTCAAAAAGAACTTGCAACCGCTCTAACTATGATCGGGGATGTAGATGAGCGTGAAAAGAAAATTCTTGAAAATTTAACTTCTATTTTGATTAAAGAAACCTTTGTTCCTATTGTTGAAAACTTGCGTTTAGCCGCAAAGAACGGTGACATGCAGCAAATTGACTTAGCCGTTAAGCTGTTTGAGAAAACGGAGAAAAACTAAAGAGGCAAGTCAGCATTGGAAAAAGTTGGCTTAATTCTTATTGGTCACGGAAGTAAACTGCCTCAGAACCGAGAGAATCTCGAAAAACTGGCCGATATCCTGCGCAAGCGCTCCACGTTCCATATAATTGAAATCGCCTTCATGATTAGAAACACACCAACCGTTCCAGAAGCGATAGATTCTTTAGGAAAAAAGGGTGTTTCAAAAATTGTACTTGTTCCTGCTTTTCTGGCTCCTGGCGTTCACACAACTCAGGACATCCCTGAACTCATCGGCGTTAAAGAGAAAGAACATCTGTTAAAACAACGTGGGATAGAATTAATTTACGGTGAACCTTTGGGGAGCGACGAGCGCATAGCTGCAATTCTAGAGGAAAAAGCCCTAAAAGCTCTCGGTCAAGAAGTCAAACACGACAGTGACTTTGTTGATGCCTACTCGATTCCTGCCGCAGGAAAAATTGTTGATAAAAGTATGCAGCTTATCCGCGCCGCCATCGGTGACACCCTGTCTAAGGTGCCCAAAAATCAGATTCCAATAATTGAACGCGTAGTTCACACAACCGCTGACCCGGAACTTGCCAAACTCTTAGTCATCAGCGACGGCGCAGTAGAGGCGGGAGTAGAAGCCATCAAGGCAGGCGCAAAAGTAGTCACCGATGTGAAAATGGTAAAGGCAGGAATCAACGAGGCGCGACTTAAGAAATTCGGCGGAAAAGTTACCACATACATGAATGATGAACGGGCACCAAAATTGGCTAACTCTCTATCTTTAACTCGTGCAGCTGCTGCGATGCGCCTAGCTGTTAAAGATGGTTTAGACGGTGGCATCGTGCTTATTGGAAATGCTCCAACGGCAGCGTTTGAGCTTGCAGAGCAGATAAAGAAGGGCATTGTTAAACCAGCATTGATTGTAGCGGTACCTGTTGGTTACGTTGGAGCAGCAGAATCAAAAGAAGTTGTCGCAAAACTGCAAGTACCATTCATCATCGTTAGAGGTCGTCGAGGTGGTAGCACCATTGCCGTTGCTGTCTTTAACTCGTTGCTTTCTATGGCTGAAGGTAAAGCTTACGGTTAAGAGGTGTCCTTTTGGCAAGGTTTTTGAAGTACGGCATAACAACTGGCGCAACTGCGGCAGCAGCGTCTAAAGCCGCCCTAATAGTTCTCCTTGAGAAGCCTGTTGACCGAGTTGTTATTCCTACTCCGATTGGTTTGCGTTTTGAGGTATCTGTAAAATCCAGCAGAAAACTTTCGGCCGACACCGCAGAAGCTGTGGTTCTAAAAGATGCAGGACAAGACATTGATGCTACGGACAAAATGGAAATAACCGCCACGGTGAGACTTACAGACGATGGCAAAGTTACAATTAAAAGCGGCATGGGTATTGGCAGAGTGACAAAGCCAGGGTTGCAAGTGCCCATAGGCGAGGGAGCAATAAACCCCGTACCTAAGAGCATGATAACAGAAGCCGTAAAAGAGGTTCTGCCTGATGGCAAGGGTCTTGAAATAACAATTACTGCGCCTGAAGGAGAAAGAATCGCCAAAAAAACCATGAACGCAAAACTGGGCATAGTCGGTGGCGTATCAATTTTAGGCACAACAGGTGTGGTAAAACCATTATCTTTGGAAGCGTGTAGGCGTTCGTTGGTTCCCCAAATTGACGTTGCCTTAGCCAGGGGATACAAGCGGGTTTTCTTTGTTCCAGGGAACATTGGGGAGCGTATTGCTATGCAGCAGTTTAACGCGCCCGAAGACGCGATTGTGCAGACAGGCGACTTTGTCGGTTACATGTTTGATAAAGCTGTCGAGAGAGGCGTCAAAGAAATTATCCTGCTTGGGCATTCGGGAAAGCTTGTAAAGTTGGCGGCTAACATCTTCAATACGCACCATAAAGTTGGCGATGCCCGAAACGAGGTTATTGCTTCTTATGCTGGCGCAGTCGGAGCTGACACCAAAACCATCAACGCTTTGCTGGCGGCTAACACTTCTGATGAAGCCTCAGAAATACTCAAAGGGGTAAATCTAGTTGAAGCCACCTACGATCGAATAGCGTCACGGGTCCACCAGCGGGTTAGCGACCGAGTGGAAAACAAGATTAAGATAACCGTCATAATTGTGTCTATGGATGGCAAAGTCCTTGGTATGGACGAAAATGCTAGGTGCGGTAAACCTTGGCTAAAATTAACATAGTCGGCGTAGGTCCAGGTTCACCTGATTACGTTACGCCAGCCGCCAAAAAAACAGTAGAAAAAGCCGACATAGTTATCGGGGCACAAAGAAGCCTTGACCTTTTCAAGCAAGACATCCATGGTGAAACACTTGTCTTGACAGCAAAAAACCTCAGAGACGCCATAAAAACCGCGGCTGAATCCGTAGAAGCAGGAAAAGAAGTGGTTCTTCTATCCACAGGTGACCCTGGATATTCAGGTTTACTGCATACAGTACAAAAAAGCCAGTTGATTAAGGCAGAGAATATTGAGGTGCTTCCTGGTGTAAGCTCAATCCAAGCTTGCGCCGCAAAACTGCATATCAGCTGGGACAATGCATGTCTGTTCACTTTTCATGAGGGCAACGTGAATACCCAAGACAAAAACCACTTGCTTTCATGCGTTAAAGAAGGGAAAAATGTCATGTTACTTCCAGATGCCCTTGCGTTTCCGCCAAAAGAAATCGCAGGTTTCCTTCTAAACGCTGGAGTAGATGAGAAAACACCGGTTTTTGTCTGCGAAAACATAACGTTGCCCAACGAGAAGATTACTTCAGACACTTTGGCTCAGGTTTCAAAGCTGGCATTTGTGCCTTTATGCGTAATGGTTATCAAAGCAAACCGCTAAGTTAACAGTAAGTTGAGTAGAATGGTCAAAAATTGGGCTTACAAGACGTCAGGCATTCCAGATGACCTCTTCAATCAAAGCGATGAAGTTCCGGGACCGACAAAAGAGGAAATCAGAGTTATAACCATCGCCAAAGCACGCCTGCGCGAAGGAGATGTGGTTGTTGATGTTGGTTGTGGTACAGGAGGCTTGACGGTTGAGGCGGCGCTTCAAGTTGGACCCAAAGGCAAAGTTTACGCGATAGATGAAGATCCAACAGCGATCAAGTTAACAACCAGTAATGTCGAGAAATTCGATGTCCAAGGCAATGTCTCCATTACCCGCGGTAAAGCGCCAGATGCATTACTGAGCCTTCCAATGGTTGATGCCTTCATGATTGGTGGAGGGGGCGTGTCCTTAAGAGCAATACTGCAAACTGCTTTTTTTAAACTTAAACCCAATGGGCGAGTAGTAACAAACGCCATACTTTTAGAAACCGCAACCGTAGCGATAGCTGAACTCAAAGCGCTCGGCTTCAAAGACATAGATATCACACATATTTCAGTGGCAAAGGGAAAACAAATAAACAGCGGCACTATGATGATGGCAAGAAATCCAATAACAATAGTATCAGCTTCAAAACCTTAGAGGAAAAATAATTGAAGGGCAGATTTATCGGGCTCGGCGTCGGTCCAGGTGACCCAGAACTAATCACAATTAAAGCCATAAAGGCGCTGCAAGCGGCAGATATAGTTTGTATTCCTAAATCTTATGCTCACAAACCAAGTCTTAGCGTTTACAATGATTAAAAGCATTTTAGACGAACGCAAAATACCGGCGGAGATTCTTGAACTGATTTTTCCCATGACCAAAGATGAGCTTGGCAACAAAGCGCTTTGGGATAAAAACGCAGGCATTATCGCCCAGAAAGCCGCAAGCGGCAAAGCAATTGCTTTCATCACACTTGGCGACCCCATGTTTTACAGCACATTCATTTACCTTTACCAAACGTTAAAAGAATCATACCCAAAGCTCCCGCTTGAAATCATCCCCGGCGTCACATCCATGACGGCTTGTGCTGCAAGCGCAAAAATTCCGTTAGCCGAGAAAGAAGAAGTTATCTCCATAATACCGTCAGACCTTGACCCCAAACTTGTTGAAGAAACCGCTAAGCATGCAGATAACTTGGTTTTCATCAAATGTGCTTATCGACTCAAGGAGTTAATTCCCATTGTTGAGAAATCTGGTTTCACCGAAAATAGCACAATCGCTTTAATCAGGCGTTGCACGATGCCAGAGGAAGAAGTTTTAATCGGCAAGCTTAGCGATGTGAAAAATTGGAAAATATGTGAAGATTACTTTTCTGTGGCTATAATTAAAAAGCGGGAATTCAGAGAGTAATGTTATGAATAAAGTTGTTTTTATCGGGGCAGGTCCAGGCGACCCTGAACTGATCACTCTTAAAGGAAAACGATTTCTTGAACAGGCAGATGTGGTTATTTACGCTGGTTCATTGTTAAACCCTGAATACCTAAAATACGCTAAGGAAAGCGCCAAACTTTATGACAGCGCCAAAATGAGCCTCCCTGAAGTCCTAAAAGTTATGGTTGAAGCTTCTAAAGAGGGTAAAATAGTGGCAAGAGTACATGATGGCGACCCAAGCTTTTACGGAGCTATCCAGGAGCAAATGGACGGTTTAGACAAAGAAAAAATCGAGTATTTTCGTGTTCCAGGCGTAAGCTGTCTCCAAGGTGCCGCAGGAGCTTTAAATCGCGAATTAACTCTGCCTAACATTTCACAGACCGTTATTATAACTCGCCCTGAGGGCAGAACTCCCGTGCCAGACGCTGAGAGCATACGCAAACTGGCTGCCCACCAAGCAACTATGGTCATATTTTTAGGTACTTCACACATCGCTCGTGTTGTGGATGAGCTTGTGAAAGGTGGTTATCCGAAAGAAACTCCTACATCAGTAGTGTATAAAGCCACGTGGCCTCAGCAAAAAATCGTCCTGGGTACATTAAACGATATTGTGGCTAAAGCTAAGGCGGAAGGCATAACTGAGACAGCCCTGATTTTTGTGGGAAAAGTAATGAATCCGCAGGCTTATGATTTGTCAAAGCTTTATGACCCCAAATTCACGACGGGCTTCCGTAAAGGCGAAGAGTAATGTATGCTAAGGGAATTGCTGTTGTTGCAATTACAAGGCGCAGTGTAGAAACCGCTTTAAAAATCAAGGAAGCACTGGAAAACGCAGGTTTAGCTTGTAACGTTTATGCGCCAAAAAAATACAGTCAAAACGGCGTTGTTCCGTTAGAAAAAAAATTAGCTGAATTCATCAAAGACACTTACAGTTCGATAGACGCTTTCGTAGGGGTTATGGCAACTGGCATCATTATCCGGGCTGTGGCGCCATATCTTGAAAGCAAACTGACAGATCCCGCGGTCATAGGGGTTGATGCCACGGGAAAATTTGTTATCAGCCTGTTGGCGGGGCATTATGGCGGGGCAAATGACTTAGCTAAATTAATTGCGGAAGGCATTGGAGGCACTGCAGTGATTACAACCGCGTCTGACGTTACAGGAAAGCAGAGTGCTGATGAACTCGCAAGAACTCTGCATTTAACCATACAGAACCCAGAAAGCCTTATTGGAGTAAACTCCGCTATCGTCAACGGAGACCAAGTGGTCGTAGTTCTAATTGGTGACGTAAAAATTCCATTGGCTCAGATTAGCTGCTACGAAATTAAGAAGGCACAAAACGCCACGGAAGCCTTAGACATAATTTGCAATTTTGATGCTGGCATAATAATTACACCGCAGACTCTGTCACCAGAGTTTTTGCGGATTGATAAGTTTGTTAAATCTTTCACTATATTGAGAACAAAACGTATAGTCGTAGGGTTAGGGGCAAGAAAAGAGTCAAGCGTAGACAGCATCATGGAAGCAGTAGACACAGCTTTGGAACAGACGCATGTATCTTTAGCCAGTGTCACATGTTTCGCCACGGTTGACATAAAGCGGGATTCCCCGCAGATGCTCAAAGCTGTGGAACAGTTAGGTAAGCCGCTTGAGTTTTTAAGCGTCAATTCACTTCGTTCTCTAAGTCATAAGGATCTTTCGCCTGATTCAAAGATGGTTCAGGAAAAAATTGGAGTCGGAGGAGTATGCGAACGAGCAGCACTAATAGCAGCGGGAAAAAATCCGAAGTTAATACTGAAAAAAACCAAACTAAACGGAGTAACTGTAGCCATAGCCGAGGGCGAATAAGCGTAGTCGGGTTAGGACCTGGCAGCTTAGAGCATTTGACGCCTAAGGCAAGAAGCGAAATTGAAAACGCTGACGTTATAGTTGGTTATGGCACGTATGTTAAGCTAATTCAATCAATCATCAAGCCTAATGCAGAAGTGTTTTCTGGAACGATGGGCAAAGAAGTGGAGCGAGCAAAAATCGCGGTTTCAAAAGCCATCGAAAACTACCGCGTCGTGATGGTTAGCAGCGGGGATCCAGGTGTCTACGGCATGGCAGGCATTGTTTTAGAAGTAGTAGCAAACGAGAAAGCAAATATTCCGGTTGAAATCGTTCCAGGTGTAACAGCTGCAACAGCAGCCGCGTCAAAGCTAGGAGCGCCACTGGTAAGTGATTTTGCAGTAATTAGCCTCAGCGACTTGTTGACTCCGTGGGAAAAAATTGAGCGCCGCTTGGAAGCGGCTGCATCTGCAGATTTCTCCATTGTCTTGTATAATCCGCAAAGTCAGGGACGGATTGAACCGTTAGCTAAAGCCTACGAAATCTTGCTCAAGCATATTCTTCCAGAGACTCCTGTGGGAATTGTAAAGCAAGCGGGGCGAAAAGGCGAAGAAATCATCGTTACAACACTAAAAGAAATGTTAAACGCTGAAATCGATATGGTAACAACTGTAATTGTAGGCAATTCAGCCACAAAAGTTGTTAACGGAAGAATGGTTACTGCCAGAGGATACGACCTTACAGGTTAGAGTCAATCCTTTGAAATAAAACTAGCAAATTGAGGTTAGCTGACATCAAAATTTAGATTAGTGCTTGCTGGTCGCTTCTAATAGCTCCAAAATGTCTCTTCTGGCTTCACCTATCGTTAATGGAAACTGTTTATCTGTCAAAACCTGATTCCTCTTGTTTAGAATCTCAAATAGATGCGTAATTCTTGGAAGTCTCAGGTCCATGCTTCTTATCAAGTCTGTTTTTGCAAACACTTCCTGTGGTGGTCCTTGGGTGACAATTTTTCCTTTACAAATTATGCAGATTTCATTGGCAAAGAGAGGCACCAAATCCACATCATGCGTCGCAATTATCAGGGTTAAACCGAGTTCCTTGTTAAGGTCTAGGAGCAATTGAAGCACTTTACTGGCTGTTCTTGGATCAAGATTAGCCATGGGTTCATCAAGAATAATAACTTCTGGTTTCATTGCCAAAACGCCGGCGATGGCTGCACGTTTTTTCTGTCCTGTGCTCAGGTTTTGCGGCGCTTTGTTCTCTAAGCCTTGGAGCTCGGTAACTTCTATCGCCCACTTTACTCTCTCTTCTATCTCATTTTGGGGTAAACCTAGGTTGGTTGGACCAAAAGCAATGTCTTGGCTGACAGTTCGAGCAAATAATTGGTCGTCTGGATCTTGAAAGACTAAGCCTACTTTCTGGCGGATTTCTTCAAGGTTTTTCTTTGTTACTTCTTTGCCTAGGACCCAGACTTTGCCGCTGCTAGCCATATGCAAACCATTGAAATGATGTAAAAGCGTGGATTTTCCCGCTCCGTTTGGCCCTAAAATCGCAATATTTTCGCCTTTTTTAACGCTAAAATTAATGTTATCTATCGCTTTTGTTCCGTCCGGGTATGTGTACGACAGATTGATCGTCTCTATTGCGTTCACTTTGTTTGTCTCCTTTATTTTAGTATGAACAGGTCAATTATTACCAGGGCTAACATAGCTGAAACTACTATTACAGCTACAACTGTGTCCTTTTTCGGAATCTTTTGTACAACGTAAGTAAAAAGGTTGGATGTTCCCGTGTAACCACGTGAAATCATAGCGTCGCCTACTTGGAGGGCTCTGTCGAATGACCTTGCCATGAGCATTCCTGCCATGGTGCCAAAATTGAAGAGTTTCTTAGTTACACTTACATTTTTTGAATATCCAAGTCTTGACTCCTGTGCTTTACGTATTCGTGCGCTCTCATCTGAAATTAGTGAGATGTATCTGAACATGAGCATCATTGTATCAACAATAACTGAGGGAATTTTAAACCATCTTAAGGAGTCAAGAATTCTTTCCATTGGTGTCAGCAAAATTAAAAGATTTAAAGTGGCGACAGCGGCAAGGCATCGGGTGAAAATTAAAAGTGCAAAATTAATGCCTGCTTGATAAATGGGCAAATTCAAAACGGGCACAACGGCAACAACAGCTGAAACATTTGTGAAGGGCTGTATGATAGCAACGAAAATTATTATGTACAGTGGGTAAATCAATCGCTTGAAATAGCTTTTCCAGTTTGAACGTGAGTAAAAGACAAGAGCAATGCAGATTCCGAGAATAATCAGCGGCAGCTCCCAATGCAATAGAAAGACTACGCCGAAAATCACTGCGAAAGCACAGATTACTTTTATTCTTGCATCTATGCGATGCAGTGCTGAATTGCCTTCGACGGTTTCATAAAAGCTAAAAGTCATGGCTTATTGTGCCACCATTCTAGTATTTCCGGTTTATGAGTAACTACGTAATGGATCGCAATCGCTGAGAATACACCTTCAATTACTGCTATAGGAATTTGAATCAATGAAAACTCCGCCAAAAATAACGTAAAGTATGGCAGTAAAAAGTTCGGGCTTTGATGAAGAGTATAACTTTGATTGAGCGCTAACTGAAAAGTTGAAGTTACATATGTTAATACGTCGCCAACAAAACCCGCAATCCCTGCAGAAACCCAAAATGAAGCACCGACTTTTCTTGCAAGCCAGTAAGCGATATATCCACCAAAACTACCCACTACACCCATTGACACAGCGTTAGCACCAAGGGATGTTAATCCTCCATGTCCAAGGAAAACTTGAAAAAACAATGCTGCTACCGAGACAACTACTGTTGCAAATGGGCCTATAATTATTGAGGCTAAACCTGTGCCAGTTGCATGGGCAGTTATGCCCGCTCCCGCTATTGTCGCTGGTACTGGAATGGTCCATAATGAAACAATGAACACTGCCGCGCCCATTAATGCTAAAATGGAAATTACTGAGGGATTTGCTCGCCTTTTCTTGACGATAACGTGCCCCCCGAGTGCAATGAACAATACGGCAATTATGTACCACATTATGATCATGGGGCCGGTGAGCATGCCGTCTGGAATGTTCATGTTTTTCCCTCTTCACTTTGGGATAAATTCCTTGCTGAAGCTTTATAAACCTTCGTTTAAGTAAAGTTAAACTCAAGTTGAATTGAAAGTGAACAAGAAACCGCAACCCCCATACATTCTACTAAGAGACAAAGGCGAATTCACTAAGTTCCAAATCCTATTGGAAGTGATGCGTAACCAACCCCACGTCAAACAAAAAGACATAAGCGACAAATTAGGCATAACCATCCAAGCCATATCAAAATATTTCAAGGAACTCACAAAAGAGAGCTTGCTTGAAGTAGGTTCTGAACGTGTAGACTACCGTTTGACATCTAAAGGAGTCATTAAACTGCGTGAAGGCGTGCGAAACCTCGCAAACTACGTTACTGAAGTTAAGCGTGACCTAAAAATTGAGCATGCATGGCCAGCCATTGCAACCGAGCTGGTGAAGGCAGGGCAAGAGGTTGGCTTAGTTCTTAAAGAAGGCGTCATGTACACGGTAGCGGTAAATGACGAAACCTTAGAAGCAAAAGGCGTCGCATTAGCCGACGCCAAAGCTGGGGAAGATGTAGGTTTGAAAGAACTACATGGCAAACTCAAGATGAAACGGGGAAAAATCCTGATTGTTAAGTTGCCCAGCATACGCAAAGGCGGTTCACGTGGGGTGGACTTAGCAAAGGTTAAGGCGTTTTATGATGAGTTTAAGACTGACAGAGTCGGCGTTATGGGGGCTGTTGGCAGGTCGGTTTTGAATAAGCTTGATCTCAAAGCTGATATTGAATTTGGAATCAGCCGCTCAGCTGCCATTGCTGCTTCAAGAGGCTTAAATGTTTTTGTTCTCGTAGTTGGCAGAATGGTTAACCGTATGATTCAGGAAATTGACCAAATAAATCTCAGAAGCAACTCGGATGTTATTTATGAAGTGAAAGATGCCCGCCTTTCTTAAGTTATTTTGATTTTTTGTTTTGTGGCTTTATTTGTTCATCTTTTGTTACTCAACCGCAGATTAACTTTAGTTAAACGAAAGTTTATTAATATTCGCTCATAGCTATCGGCTAAAAGAGAGGAATAAAATGCACATCTCAGATGGAATACTCTCACCACAATGGTGCATCTTTTGGTACGCGCTAGCAGCAGCATTCGTAGTTGTAGGCATTATCCAAATATCACGGAGACGCAAAGAAAACCCAGTCTACCAATCAATGATAGCCTTAATGGGCGCCGCAGTGTTCGTTATCTCTGTCTGGCACATACCCGTACCAGTAGCCGGGTCAAGTTCACATCCAACTGGCACTCCGATGGCGGCAATGATCTTGGGACCGTTCCCAACAGTTGTGATATCAGTCATCGCCTTGTTTTTCCAAGTGTTTTTAGGACATGGAGGATTAACTACTCTTGGTGCAAACTTGATGTCAATGGGCATCATGGGCGCTTTCATTGGTTACTTCACTTTCCGGGTAGCCAAAAAGGCAGGTGCTTCAATTTGGTTATCTGCTGGCTTAGGGGGTTTGGTTGGAGATTTGGTCACCTATGCAATGGCTGCATTGGAAATAGCATTGTCTGTTAACCCTTCTAACGTTATACATTATTGGGGGCTGTATACACTAGAGTTCATGCCGACCCAAATTCCGTTAGCAATCTTGGAGTTCGCTTTCACGGCAGCAACCATTCAGTATATAGCTAATCACAGACCAGAAATGTTGAAGTGGTGGATGAAATAAATGGACAGATTCAATAGATATGCTCTCATAACAATGGCACTGATTGTTCTCATCATGGTAGTTAGCACCTATGCAGGTTCAGTAGTTCTCAAAGGAGGCCTGGAAGGTACCGATGCAAAAGTAAACAACTCAGCTGCCTCTCATACAACATCCTGGTTTGGTTTTTCATTCACAGCCGACGCACTTGGTCAAATGGGCGAATACATCGGGTTCAGCCTGGCAGGAGTAGTTGGAGGATTGATTGTAGGATATAGTTTCCCGTCAATATTTGGCAAAAAAAACAGTACAACTTCAAAGGAGGAAAAAAACTAATGCTGGAATGGTTAACAGGAGATCCATTATCAGGCATATTAACAACTATATTCTTCTTTGTCTTCCTAATTGTCGGAAGAAAACTAGCACTTGAACGAGTAAAGAAAACAAAATCAGTGACAAACTAACGCTCTATTGATATCTTACTGATTCCTGTTTCTTTCTCCAACTTAACCACATGTTCTGCTTTCCCAGCAAAAGCCTCACTGTGCGTAACCCCAATAATTTGCTCTATTGCTTTGAATCGGCTGATGGCTTCAGCTAACCGCTCAATGCTGCCGTCTTCACTTCCTAAGTTCTCTGTGGGTTCATCAAGCAACAATATACTTAAGCCATGACCAGTCCTCGACTGCATAATCAACTGTCCCAAACCTAAACGATAAGCAAAAGCCAATAGTGTTCGTTCTCCACCAGAGAGGTTGGAGACTTCACGGTCAACGCCTGACTCGCTTTTTACATAAGGGGTGTATGTTTCGTCGATAATCACGTTAAGCATGGGTGCTTCTCCTCCTCCTAAGCTATCAAGGACTTGTTGTACAAAGTTTCGTAAAACCTTCACGAACTCGCTGCGGAGTTTAGGCTGTATGCTGCGGTAAGCATCGCGGATTGCACCTAAAAGCTCCACGGTTCGGCAGATTTTCTCCATGCGCTCAACCTTTTCCTGAGCAAGATTGATGCGTTCTTTGGAATCGTCTAAGCGCCTGAACATGTCTTTTTTACAGTTCTCTTTAGTACGCAAGTCGGAATCTAACAAATAATATTGACGAAAAGCCGTTTCACGTAGCGCCCGAGCGGCGTCAAGTTCCGTCAAATCAAACCTACTTATCTTATATTGTACCGAGTCAAGTTGCAGGCGTAAATCACCTTCAAGCTTCTGCTTCTCCAAAAACTCGCTTGATAAATTATTGAGGTTGTTTTCTTCTTCGCTCAAACGGTTTTTTAAGTCTTCAGCCCTTGCCATGCAAGTCTGTAAGTTCGAGTAAGCCTCAGAAGCTAAAGCCTTATTCCTCTGCAGGCCCTCAATCTCAAACCTTAATTGGCAAATGGTCTTTTCTCTTTCAAAATTCTCATGCGCAATCCTTGAGAGAAGGTTGCTTTTGTATTCGCCCTCTAACGGTTGTACACAAAGCGGGCATTTACTTTCCTGTGAAAGCGAAACTACCCGTTTTTTGTCTATTTGTAGGTTCCTTGAGGTAGCTTCTTGGTCAGCCTTTAAACTGCTGATTTTTTCATCAAACGCTGTCAAGGAAGAACGTATGGATTCAACAGGTTGATCGGGCGGTAAACCTGCTTGTTTTAGTTTGATAAGGCACTGTCTCATTTGAATGTCAAATGAGTTTTGGCGCTGTTGCAGATTGCCCAATAGCGTTTTTTTGTCTTGGAGTTTTTGTGTTATAGACGAAAGAGTGCTATCCATGTTTCTAATGTCTGATTGCAACTGAGCTTCTTTGCGCTTCGCTTCTTCAATAGCTTGCTTTTTCTCCTCCATTCTCTTAAGCTTAGCGTCTGCTTCATCCAGTGCTTTCTTGGCAACAATCAACCTCTGAGTCGAATTTTCAAGTTCCATCTCCAAGAGCGCATATTCTTCACTTGCTCTATTGTATTCATTGCTAAGTTTTTCAAGTCCAATTACATCGGGGTCTTTCTCGTAAACCCGCTTCTCTGTCTCATAATCCCGCTGGTACTGAGCTATGTTGCTCCATGCAACCTCATAATCCGAAAGCCCAAATAGTTCGTCCAATCGCCTCTGCCTGTCTCTTGGCGCTGCATCAAGGAGTTCTTTGAGGTGTTCTTGCCTAAACCAAACTATTTCTCGATAAAGGTCCTTGTCTAAACCTGTGATGGTCTTAAGCTGCTCCGCAATAGCGTCAGTTTTCATGCTGGCAACAAGCTTCTCATTCTCTAAAAGTTTAAGCTCCTCAAAATTCTGCATGATACTTTTGCCCTTTCGTTTTAAGCCGCGGGTAAGCTTGTAAGTGCTTCCGTTCTGCGCAAACTGCACAGTAACCCTTCCAAAGTCTGCGTTTTCCCGTAACAAGTACTCAAAGCTTCTGCCAATTGAATCACCGAACAAAGCAAAGTCAACCGCGTACAGCACGCTGGATTTTCCGCAGCCTAAGCCGCCCACCAAACAATTAAAACCATGAGTGAAAGGTACAGTGGATTTGACGTGGCTACGAATGTTTTCAAGCTGGACGATTTCTATTTTCATTTTGCCAGCTCCTCAATGGCTTGCTTGACTTTTTCTTCTTGTTTTTTGGTGAGCGGTTCGATGAGGCTTAAAGCTGAATGAGCGACTTTGTCAGCTTCTTCCCGATTGTAGCGAGTTGAAAATATCTCCACAAAATATTCAAACGCTTTTGTCCTTAAGTCTTTGAATTCGTTCTCGAATATTGATCGTGCGACTTCGTCTGAAACAGAGGTTTCTTTTAGTTGCACAATTGGGTGAACCAGCAGGGCCTTCTCAGCCGCGTTTCTTATTTTGCCTACATTGATTTCGCCACGGTTTGCCTCGGCTGGTAAAGTGCCTTTTAAAACTGGAATTATAACAGCTCCTTCATCATCGTTCTCTCTTACGCTCTGAACTGCTAACTCCGTGACTCTTTCAGAGGACAACCCTGGGAAGTCTTGTTCAAGAACGATGAATTTTCGTGGGCATGTAAGCTCAAAAGGTTCTGATGAAATTTCGCACTTCTCGTTAACTGTGACCTTGAGGAAGCCTTTTTGATATTTGGCTTCTCGATAGTCCGCAGTTTCAGTGCAGCCGCTGTAAGCAAGAGTGCCTCCTTTAAACTTGCCTTGATACTGTGCATGCACATGGCCAGCAGCATAATAGTCAAAGCCGCCTGGCAATAGGTCAGGCGAAAGTTCGGCCTCAATATACGGGGGTTTAACATTTGGCAAATCTACAGCGCCATGGAAAACCATAATGTTGAATACTTTGCTCTCAGGTGAAGGAGGGTTTTCTGCCATGAACTTTGGCAGCGCCTCTTCAGTCTTGTGCTTGTTATGAAAGTTTGGTATGCCGTAAACGTAGCAGGAATCTGGTTTGCGCCAGCAAGCACCGCTGTGCCTTGGTAAATGATGGATTAATCCTGCGCTATCAAGCGGATAAAGGATTGTGCCTGTTACAGTGTTTGGGGCGGAATCGTGTGAGCCGTCAACGGTCAAGACTGTTATGCCTGCATCTTTGAGGCGCTTGAAACTTCGTATGGTATTTTCCAGGGTAACGTTTGAAGGTCTTGGCTGATGAAACAGGTCGCCTGCAATAATCATGAAGTCAGGGTTCAATTCAATGGTTTTTTCGACCAGTTCTTTGAATGCGTTATCGAAGTCTTGCCTTCTAGCTTCTAGTCCATACTGTGCGTAGCCTAAATGCAAATCTGCAGCATGTACAAAGCTGAACGCCTTCAATCGGTCTGACTCCCTTTCTCTTCTCTATGCTCCTGATAGTGGTTGCTTATTCTTAATGTTTATCTTGAATGGAGCTTAGGCGTTTTCTTGTCTTTTAAGGGGAAAAACATAATACACTTCTTGTGTTTTAGTGTGGAAAGGCGCTTTAGATTAGATGAAATGCCAAGCGTGCATGCAAGAGACTCTTCTTCCGTTTCGCTGTTCATATTGCGGCGGACAGTTTTGTAGTGCTCACCGATTGCCCGAGAACCATGCATGCCCAAGAATAGATTTCGCTCGATCACAAAGGCAGGGGGCAGTGATGACGTCTCAGTCCAATGGGTCTTACAATTACTCGTATGTTTTTGGTCAGCAACCATTCAAACGTAAATATCGAGTCAATTTCAGCAAAAAAGAGCTCCAGCATTTAACTGTTGCCGGGTTGCTTGTCATAGGCATTGGCTTCTCCATAGGATTATACGGTTTTTTATCTGTGTGGACTTTGGCTATTATGGCTGTTTTTTCGGGTATAATGACAGCTTCTTTCCTAGTTCACGAAATAGCACATAAAATAGTTGCCCAGCAGAAAGGTATGTGGGCAGAATTCCGCTTAACAACTTGGGGCGCGGTCTTGACCCTTGTTTCGGTGTTTTTGCCTTTTAAAATGATTTCGCCGGGTGCGATGATGATTGGAGGTACAGTTCATAGCGGTGAGGATATTTTGAAGATTTCCGTTGCAGGTCCTTTAACCAACCTCATTTTCTCTAGTGCGCTTCTTGGATTAGCATTTGCTACACCATCAAGCGCCTTTGGCCTTATGCTTTTTTTCGCTGCTTACATCAACTCTTTTATGGCGGTCTTTAATTTGATTCCCTTCGGAATTTTGGATGGATACAAGATTTTCAGTTATAACAAGCGGATTTGGGCATTGGTTTTCATACCAAGCGCTATTTTTACCGTTGTCACGTACTGGATAATATTTGTATAAAAATGTTTATGTTCTTATTTCGAACGCTAAAAATTGGTTACCGTATAGTTGAACAACGCCTTGCAAACATTTTTCTTTGATGCCAACCTATTTACAATTCCATTCTACCTATTTTTCCAGACTGGGTGCTTTCAAATAAGGTAGGGTTTGGTGAATTTGATATTAATCTACAAAGTTTTATTAAAAGATTATGCTAAAAGGCTTCTTGGTTTAGATAAGTTCGATTGTGACGTGAACTTCTTCAGGCACGCGGATACGCATGATTCTTCTCATGACACGCTCTTCTGAGTCTATGTCAATTAAGCGTTTATGGATGCGCATCTCCCACTTATCCCATGTTGCTGTTCCTTCGCCTGATGGCGCTTTCAGGACTGGGACTCTGAGTCTTTTTGTTGGCAGTGGTACTGGACCGTTGATTTTCACACCTGTTTTCTGAGCGATGCTTCTAAGTTCTCCGCATACCTCTTCCAGTTTACCGTAATCGGTACTTGTGAGGCGTATTCGAGCTTTTCTTACCATTTTGGTCCATCAATCCATTATTTTTCTGTTTAATATATGTTGGTGACACCTTAGACACTTAAGCGGAACATAAAAACCTATCGACATCAGAAACCATCTGCTATTGAAGAGCTATAATCCCGCCACATAGATTCTTAAAGCCAGAATTGGCAGAACAACAATCAAACCGAACAGCACAGCGGTCAACGTCATCACCCTCAGCGCGCGGTTGATGTGTTCGGCTGTTGTGCCGTGGTCGTCGCCTAAAATGTAGCAGCCTTGTTTCTCCAGTTGTGTGTCCAACGCTCCTGCCATTGCGGAGATTGTCCAACCTGCGTTGACACTGGTAGTCTTTCCTTTGTCTCGCATTATAATACGCCGTGATTCACGCCAGTTTTCTCTCAAAAGAAAAGCAGCTGCAACCATCAAATAAGCGGTTAACCGTGCAGGAATATAGTTAACTGCAGTGTCTAGGTTTGCGCTAAACCAACCTATATTCTTGTTTTCCACGTTTTTGTAGCCAACCATAGAATCCAACGTGTTAACCGCTCGGTACGCAAAGGCGCCTGGCACCCCGAAGATAGCAAAAAAGAAAAACGGCGCTGTAATGCCATCCGTAGTGCTTTCAGCTATGGATTCCACGGCAGCTGAAATGATTTGTCTTTCATTTAGCGTGTTTGGATCTCGTCTAACAATGAAGGGTAACCATTTGCGTGCTTCAGCTAAATCGTTCTTCTTCAATGCTTCTGCGATGGGTTGAGTGTAGAAGCCCATACCCTTCACAGCAAATGTTGCCTTAAACAACACTGCGCCCACGATGATGTACGCTAGTTGGCCGAAGACGCCAAAGGATTGCCTAAGCCAAAAAAGCAGCAAAAACACGGGCAGCGCAACAACCAACACTGTGACGATGACTAATAGGACTCCGTTTGCTTTTTCAGTCTTGGGATTGGGGCTTTTTGCTTTGAGTTTAAGATAGGTTATGATTTTGCCTATGCCGACGGTTGGGTGAATCCGGTCAGGGTATTCGCCGAAGATTATATCAATAAGGAAAGCTAACAGGAAAATAAGAGCAGAATCGATAAACCAAGATAAATCGAAAGTAAACATAACTGCTAATCAAGCCCAATCATGCTATTTCTTCACTGCTTGCTGCAAAGCCTTAATCAGTTGCTCATTCTCCGCTTGAGTTTTAACCGCTACGCGGATATAGAACTCGTCAAGCCCCTGGAAGGAAGTGCAATCCCGAATCAAAATACTCTTTCTCAATAACTTGTCGGTGAGTTCAGGTGCTGTTAGACCTGACTTGCGAATGTCAATAAAGAAAAAGTTAGCGTCAGGCGGATAAACCTTGAAGCCTTCTATTTCGCATAATTGAGTTAAAAGTTTGTTTTTCTCTTTTTTGATAAGTTCCCTCGTTACCCTCAAGTGCTCCTCATCACCTAGCGCAGCTACAGCAGCAGCCTGCGCCAAACAATTAACATTCCAAGGAATCTTCGCACAAAATAGCAAATCAATGATTCGTTCTGAAGCTATCCCGTAACCAATCCGCAAACCAGTTAACCCATAAATTTTCGTAAAAGACCTCAAAATAAACAAGTTGGGATAATCCTTAATCTTGCTAATCATAGAGAGAGCTTTTTCGTTTTCCACAAACTCCAAAAAATCCTCATCCAAAAAAACAAGCGTATTCTGCCCTAAAGCTTTCTCAATTATTTCAGTTAAGGTTTCTGTTGGAATTAGTATGCCTGTGGGGTTATTTGGGTTGCACAAGAAAATAATTTTGGCGTCCCCTATTTCCCTTTCAAAAGCGGTTGCGTCAATGTTGAAGTTATTATTGAGCTTGACGAATTTGGTCACTTCGCCAGTTTTTCTAACAGCACTCTCGTATTCTCCAAAAGTTGGCGCTGGAATGAGTGCTGTGTCGCCTTTCCGCATAAAAGTGTCAGCGAACAAGTACATAAGTTCCGTCGAACCATTTCCGACAATAACGTTATTTTTAGTTAATCCAGCGAAGTGGCTGGCAATCGACTGTCGTAGCGCTACAGAGTTTGAGTCTGGATAAGTTGGGATTTCTTTGAAGCTATTTTTTGCTGCTTCCAAAGCTCGCTTTGATGGACCTAAGGGGTTGACACTTGAGCTGAAGTCTAAAATTTCTTCTCGCTTAAGCCCACTTTTGCCAGCTGCATCTAGAACCTCGCCGCCATGCACGCATGGTTTGAGTTTCTTTATCCTGTCTTTGGCTAGGTTTTCAATGGGCTTCATTTTTTGGCTTCATTCCTTCAGCGATGGAGGCTGAAATGCTTAGGTTTCTTTTTAACGTAAATGATATAAATGTTTGGTTGAATGTTCCATCTACAGATTGTGTTTAGAAAAAACTCGTTTTCGTCTTAATTGCAAAAGGGTTTTGAGAAAGAACACGATAAATGATTACTCAGCTGGAAGGAAATACAGATGAGCGATAAAATTGACATGCATAAAGTTAAAGAATTAAAGGAAATGTTGGAAAACAGAAAACCAAACGAGCCCGTTGACAAGATTCTTACGGTATTTTGTGAACGCCACTCAATCTCGTTGGCAACATGCCGCGTTTTTTATAAACAAATGGTTGAAAAAGGCGAAGTAAAAGAACAATGAACAAACGTTTGGTTGCCGTAGCCACTGTCCTATTGACCTTGCTGTTTTTATTTTGCCGGATTCAAAAAGTAGAGTCTTCAGCAATACCTTCAGTGCAGTGGAGCGGCTTCTTCGGTGGACCGAAAACTGAACGGGCTTACAGTTTAATACAAACCGCTGATGGAGGCTACGCTTCAGCAGGAAGTACCAACACCTTTGGCGCAGGCCAATCCGATTTTTGGCTGATTAAAACAGATTCGTTGGGGAATATGCTATGGAACAAAACGTTTGGTGGACCAAACGATGATGTTGGAGGCGCATTAATACAGGCAGATGATGGGGGTTATCTAATTGCCGGTTTAACGGCGTCTTTTGGCGCTGGAGGCTTTGATTTTTGGCTTGTTAAAACAGATTCCTTTGGGAACATGCAGTGGAATAAAACATATGGCGGAGCGAAAGACGACTTCGCGACTTCCGTCATTAAGACAAGCGGAGGCGATTATGCAGTAGCAGGCTGGACAAATTCTTTTGGCGCTGGCGGCGAAGACCTTTGGCTGTTAAAAACCGATTCGTCTGGAAACATGATTTGGAATCAAACATATGGCGGGCCATTCAACGATGAAGCACATGCCTTAACAGAAACGAATGATGGCGGCTATGCCATTGCATGCGACACAGCTTTCCAATCCGGTAATGAAGATTCTTGGCTGGTTAAAGCGGATTCAAGGGGAAATATGCAGTGGAACCAAACTTACGGTGGACCACAAATAGATACAGCATTATCTATAGTCGGTATGAATGATGGAAGCTATGTTTTAGCTGGTTACACTTCATCTTTTGGCGCTGGATTAAATGATGCCTGGTTAATTAAAACAGACGCATCAGGTACCTTGCAGTGGAACAAAACATATGGAGGATCTTATGATGATCAGGCATATGCTACGGTGCAGTCCAGCGGTGGTGGCTTTGCTTTGGCCGGACAAATAAGAACATCAGCAAACGGAACCACCAATTATTGGCTGCTTGAGACTGATTCTTCAGGAAATATGAAGTGGAATAAAACAAACGACGGTTCCTTGGATAATTCTGCTTATGCATTGGTTCAGGCAGAAGATGGCGGATTTGCTTTGGCGGGTTTTGCCAACACGCAGGGAAATGCTGAAGATGTATTGCTAGTTAAGATAAATGGAAACGGTGGCGCTGCCGAATTGCCATTACTTCCAGTTATATCCTTGATAATAGTGATATTGGTTATAGTTTTAGCAGTGATTCTCTATTTTGCCAGAAAAAGCAAGGTACCGCTTAAAACCAGACAATCACCTTTAAGTTAAGACGATTGAACGTAAATGCGAGGGAAACTTGGTTGAATGAACTTGTCTTTGTAGGGTTAGGATTAAACGATGAAAAAGGCATCAGCATAAAAGGTTTGGAACAAACTCAGAGCGCCGATTCCGTTTTCATTGAACTCTACACCAGCCTCATGCCCAACTTTAGCCTGCAGCGGTTTGAAGCTTCATGCGGCAAAAAAGCGCAAATTGTTTTAAGGAGAGAACTTGAAGAAGAAAACGGTGCCGTCATCCTTGAAGCCGCAAAAAAAGGCAAGGCAGTGTTTCTGGTACCCGGCGATCCATTCATCGCCACTACACATGTTACATTACGTATTGACGCGGAAAAACAAGGCATACGCACGCACATCGTTCATGGTGCATCAATAGTTTCAGCCATCGTAAGTTTGTCTGGACTGCATATTTACAAATTTGGAAAAACTGTTACTGTTCCATTCCCTGAAAACTTCTCAGAAACCCCCTACAAAGTAATCACACAAAACAAAACTCTTGGTTTGCATACGCTTTGTCTTTTAGATTTGAAGGCAGCTGAAAACCAGTTTTTAGGTATCAACCAAGCTCTCAAAATGCTCCTTGAAGTTGAAGAGAAAAACAATAAAGGAGTATTTACGCCAACTACCGTTGCGCTGGGCATTGCAAGAGCAGGAAGCGATAATCCCACTTTGAAAGCAGATTTCATTGAAGAATTAAAGAATTTTGACTTTGGGGAGCCGCCTTACAGCTTGATTTTTCCAGGTGCCCTTCATTTTATGGAGATTGAGGCTTTGATTGCCTTTGCCGGTGCACCCGTTGAGTTTAGGAGGCTTGCAAAATGAGATTGGAAGCGCTAACAAAGAAGTATATTGTTTCAGCTGAAAAGGTGCTTAAAGAACTGCAGCAAACAAAGGGATCTATCACAGTAGCAGAACAAGAAGTGGCTGAAGTATTGAATTGGGCAGCTGATTATCTGGAGGATGCAAAGTATTATAAGTCTCAAGGGAACCTTGAAACCAGCTTAACCTCAGTAGCTTACTGTGAAGGGCTCTTGGATACTCTACGATTATTGGGCGCAGTGAAATTTGAATGGCCAACAAATCAGGAAAGAAAAAAGTTGTCTTAGCATCAGGAGTGTTTGACCTTCTTCATTTGGGGCACGTCAAGTTTTTGGAGGAAGCTAAGAAGTCAGGGGGAGAAAACGCGGAGCTGGTGGTTATTGTTGCAAGAGATACTACCGTTGAGAAAACTAAAGGAAAAAAACCCATAATGTCTGAGTATCAACGTCGCGCATTGGTTGAATCGTTGAAGGTAGTTAATAGGGCGCTGCTTGGTTTTGAGAATCTTGACATTGGCGAAGTTATTGCTGACGTTAAGCCCGACGTGATTGCTTTAGGATACGACCAGGATGACATGGCAAAAGAAGTGCGTAGTTACTTGGATAATAAGAAACTAAATACCATGGTTGTTAGAATTGATAAGTTTGGAGAGAATACTTTAGATAGTTCATCAAAGATAAAACAAAAAATAATTGATAAATCCGTCTCTTAAACTGGTCGTATAGTATGCCTAACTGCATAAAGTATAAGCCCACGTACATTCTCATCGCTATAAACGTTGTAGCTTATATTTACACTTCAATCGCGGGCGGAAACGCTCTAGTTACAAGCGTCGTTCCTGTTATCATGTGGGGGCAAGTCAACGCGCTGGTTTTTCAAGGGGCGTACTGGCAGCTTTTAACATCCATGTTTGTCCATGCAAGCTTAGCACATATTATTGGAAACATGCTTTTCCTATTCATCTTTGGCTTACGAGGAGAAGAAATGTTTTCGCTGCCCGAGTATCTTGGTATTTACTTAATCGGTGGCTTGGCAGGAAATTTGTTGTCGCTAGCTTTTGGTCCAGACTTTGTTTCCGTTGGAGCTTCAGGTGCCATATTTGCTCTGTTTGGCGCAATAGTGATCTATTCTCGTCGTTCTGTTAGGCAATCAATTCTTGGAGCACTCGTCTATGCCTTCTTTTTGTTTTTCATAAGTTCAGGAGAAGGCGTAAATATTCTTGCACACCTAGGCGGTTTAGGCTTTGGCTTAATAGTTGGGTTTTGGCTAGCTAAAACACGAAAACCAAGCGAGGACCTTACGACTAAGCGATCTTATTCTCCTTCTATGCCATTTTAGGGTGCAATGTAAATTTCGACTTTTACTTTGTTGCCGTCTTTGAGGTCTAACTGTTTTCTAAGACATACTGGTGCAATAATTTCCAACACTGACACATCATAGTGGCTGCGCAAAGCAGTTACCAAGGCGCCCTTAACCTTGTTATCAACGACAACGGGATAGCATTTTACTAACCCAAAAGTTCGGTCTTCATTTTTGAAGCCTGGAATTTCCACCCCTGGATATGACTCTATTTCCATCCTCGTTTTAATGTCATAATCACTTGACAACTTGAGGTTTAAGGTGCCTGGGTAAGGCTCAAACCCCAATTTTTCAGTAAACTGTTTACGATAAGGCTCTTTAGAAATATAATATGCGCCTTCCCCCAAACCTGTGAAAGCAGTTCCTTCCAAAGTCACTGATGGCGGATAAGATTTTTCAACCAGAAACTTCAAGCTGGAATAAAGCTTCTGCAACTCAACTGTTCCAGCCTCTTCAATTCTAATCAAGCTGCCCTCTGGCGTAATGTTTCGTTGAATCCAACCTTTACGCTCAAGCTCAATTAGATAGCGTGAGGCGGTCTGCTGGGAAATCCCAAGTTTGCCAGCCAAGTATTCGGTTGAGATTTTAGCGGTTCGCTTGTATGCGCCCATCTCTGCGAGTTTAAGTAGCATGTAAAGGTGCTGCCAATCGTGTTTTTCGCTCAAAGCGTAGTTACTCCAATAGAGTAGAAAGTAAGCGGTGTGAATATTTAAGCGGCTCGAAAATCTTACGGTGAAGTTCCAGACAGATAAATCGAAAAAAGCTAAATCTTTGGGATTCAATAATTCTATTGAACTTATTTTGCTAAATCCTGTGGACGGAAATCAACTGTATGAGCGTTTTTGACGAAATGGGTAAGTACTGGGCAGAGATTGCTGACCAAAACCAAACTGAGCGACAAATCCAATTCTTACAAGAAATGCTGAAAGAGAATGGATGGGTTTTGGACCTTGCCTGCGGAACTGGAAGGCACCTGATTCCCCTAAGCAAAGAGGGCTATTCTGTAGTTGGCTTAGATATTTCGCCTAATCTCTTGAGAATAGCGAAGAACCGTTGGCGGGAGGCGCAACTTGTCAGAGCAGACTTACGGTTTTTACCCTTTCAGCCAGATGCTTTTTCTGCAGCAGTAAGCATGGACACGAGTTTAGGCTATTTGCCCTCCGAGCAAGAGGACCAGCAAAGTCTCCGCGAACTGCGGGCGGTAGTACATAGGGATGGCGTTTTGATAGTTGATGTTTTTAACTGTAAACGACTAATCAAAAGATACCAAACCAACGGCGAACATAAACGGCGTGAGTATGCGAGCTTTTTCCTGCTGCAAGAACGCATGGTAACCACGGATGGCAGCAGACTCCATGATTTGTGGACTGTTTGTGACAAGGCGGATGGGCATATTAGGGTTTTTGAGCATATTGCCCGCCTCTATACTCTCGGTAGTTTGCAAGGCATGGTGGAGAAGGCTGGTTTCAGCGTTAAGGCGGTTTACGGCGATTATGAAGGGCAACCCTTCAGCTCTGAATCAAGCAGGCTCATCTTTATCGCCAAAGCTTTCTAAGACGATTTTCTGTGAAGTCTTAAATAACTCAAAGTCGCCAAGACAACGCCGAGTGCTAATAATAAAGCCTTCGTCGTCAACGCTGCTGGAAAAGGCTTTGGTTGTTGCTCAGCGGCTTGTTTTAATTGGTTTAACTGTTCGAACCACGATAAAGCTTGTTTGAGAGGTGCCCAAATTTCCTGCCTCGTCCTTCATAAACCATCATGTTGTGGTTTCCATCGGACAGGTCTGTCAATGTTGAGTTTCTTGTAATGATTATGTTATCTTGCCCATTTAAGCTGTAGGTTGCCCGCAAATGTCTTCGTTAACGTGGAAACGCAATGAAATCTATGGAATGTTATAGGTGATGTTTTTTTTATTGTCAGATCTGTTATGACTGGAGGTGTTGAGTCGGTGGTATTGCCGCTTGTATCGATCGTAGAGTAAACGATGGTTAGCCATCGGGCTTCGTAGTTAGTGTCGTTGATTCCTGTGAATTTGAAAAGTGCTCTTGGATTGTTGCCTCCCCAAACTTGAACTCCGGCTACCACAGTTATGGTTACGCAGTGGTGGCCCCCACCTAATGGGGGCAAGTCAACCGTTCCGGTTGTTTGCATGACGACATGCAGCTCCTCTGGATTAGTGCAAACCAACGGTATTTGACGCTTGTATTTGTCATCAATATCGTAGGTCAACGTACAATCAATCATTCCCTTGCCAAAGGCCATTTGCAAAGTTAACTGGTTTGTAGTATATGTTGTATTGACTTGGCAGTGCAGTGTGACCTCCGCCATAGACAGTTACGCTTAGAGCGATTCTTGCGCTAACTTGTTTATACTCACATAATCAGCACTCAACATGAGGACAATAAATAGAAATGTTAGCAGTTTTTCTATTGCTTTAATTTCCATCAGTGTTCACTGTTTGTGGTTTGTTTGTGGCAGGATATTACACTCCTCAAGGAGCAGAGTGTTCTACAAAAAGAACAGCCCCGAACCAATTTTGCACGCTCTCTCAAGGATTCGTTTTTCAGTGGCAGCACGTAAAAGTTATAAGCCAAAGAAAGACATTGAAGATTAAACATCAAAAGTGACCGACTTCATGAACGCTTGGAAACTTCGAATTTCTATGGCTGCAACACTAGCCATAATCTTTGGTTTATCAACATTAAT
Organism: Candidatus Bathyarchaeota archaeon; assembly: GCA_963811105.1. GTDB lineage: Archaea > Thermoproteota > Bathyarchaeia > Bathyarchaeales > Bathycorpusculaceae > Bathycorpusculum. The sequence goes on from CAWEPZ010000002.1 coordinate 331,503, forward strand.
TTTTGCAGTTATCTTGACGGTAGCTGGAATAGGATTTAGTCTTTTAACCATAGGTGTACTAGTCGTGGGACTCAACATAGCTCAATGGCTTCTGGCACCTTATCTTATAGGCTTAATTTACAAAGTTCGAGAACTTAAACAAAATGAAAAACCAGAACTACATCAGGCAGTTAGTGATCTGAGCAAAAAAAGTGGAATAGCCATACCGAAACTTATGCTATCGCAGATTCCGCTTCCAAACGCTTTCGCTTACGGCTCACCGCTATCAGGAACACGTGTTGCCGTTACTCAGGGGCTTCTAGATTCTCTCGACAGAGGGGAAGTTGAAGCTGTGCTTGGGCATGAACTTGGTCACATAAAACACCGTGATGTTCAAGTCATGATGGTAGCATCTTTCCTGCCTGCTTTGTTCTATTATATTGGTTACTCGATGATGCTTTCGGGCGTTTTCGGCGGAGGCGACAAGAAAAACAGTGGAGGCAGCAACGCACTAATAGGCATCGGCTTCATGGCATTCTCATGGATACTGACTTTTTTTACCCTGTATCTGAGCCGACTGCGCGAGTATTATGCTGATAGACACAGCGTTTCAGTAGTTGACAACGGAGCGGAAAAACTTTCCACAGGTCTTGTAACAATAGTTCAAGAAAGTAAACGAAGTGCAAAACCAAATCAAAACAGACAAAAAGGCAACAGCTCATTTAGAGCTTTATTTATCGCTGATCCAGATCGAGCAAACGCTGATGCGGCGGATTTGTACACTGCAAATATTCGAAGCAAACAAGATTTGCTAAGAGAAACACTAGCGAAACAGCCAAGTGGAACTGACAAATTCGTAGAAATCTTTTCAACTCACCCCAACATTATCAAACGATTGCGTGCTCTTCAAGAACTTGGCCAAAATCAATTAAGTCAGCCTAATTAGAAACTATCCGCGTTAGTTAAGAAGGGATTAACCCTTTTTTCTTCACCCATAACAGTCGTGGGGCCATGCCCAGGGTAAATTAACAAATTATTAGGTAAACGCATCAACTTTTGCAAAGACAACTGCATGTCTCTGTTTGAACCCCCGGGAAAATCTGTTCTCCCAATTCCTTCAGCAAATAAAGTGTCACCAGTGAAAACAAGTCGTTCTCCGAGAAGACAAATGCTGCCACGCGTGTGCCCAGGTGTATGAACGACTTTAAGCGATTCATTGCCGAACTTAATTAAGCTGTCTTCCTCCAGAATGATATTAGCGGGATAACTATTTCTTTCAAGGTCTTCAAGAGCAGAGGCATCAAGCCTATGGATGTAAATTGGCACCTTGTACTTTGCTTGAAATGTAGCATCACCATTTATGTGGTCTCGATGTCCATGAGTATTAACGATTAGCTTTACTTTTAGAGATTCTTCAGATATGTAATCAAATATTTGTTGCGCTTCAGTGGGTAAATCTAATCCTGGGTCAATTATGATAGCCTCTTTAGATTGCTGAGCGCTAACTACGTAACAGTTCGTTGACAACATACCCACAATAAACGTCTCAATCAACATTGACATCAACATCGAATATTACCAAATAAGACGAATTAAACTATTTGTTTGCCAACTAATTAGAACACAACAAGAATAAGCAGATATCTTTTCATTAACTCTCAAAATAGAGTAGTGTTTTTGAAAAGATTAGAGTATTAAAAATACGAATCCTGCTAAGCGTTGATATCTTGTTGGAAGCCGGTTAGCCTAATGATACTTCCACATTTTCCGCAAGATACTACTAGTTCAGCAAGTTCATCATTGACAACTTTAGTGTCTAAAATTTGATAATTCTTGTCTGTCTCATCTTCAGGAGATATTGCTAAACCGCATTTGGGGCAAGAGAAAGAACCATCATCTTCAATGCTAAATGCTTTCACTGTGTATTCCGCTCCTTTTTTCTGCAGCTTTTTCATCATCATTTCTTTTTTCACCTTTTTTTCTTTTCCTAAGTTTTATTCATTGATTTTCTTAATTAACGGTTGTGAATTACTAGTCAGTAAATAGGATTTATTAAAAAACTTCACCCAAAAAGGTGATGAAGTAATATTGATTTTTTTTTCATTTTTGATTGCCTCAGGTTGTTTCTTTCTCAAAGTTTTCGGGTGAGATGTAGTCTCCATATTTCTCTCTTGAATCTAATAGTCGTTGACGCTGCAGATACAGTATGCCAAATAATTCTAGTGGTGTATCGGTGACGTTTTCTTGGTAGAAACGTTGGACTCGTTCAATTTTCGCTAGGTTTTCCGGGACTCGAATGGTAAATTGTTTAACATAGTCTTCTTTGGCATAGTTTTTACCCAGAACCTGTTTGAATAACCGTCGTAAATCTTCGTATTTTGGTATGTATCCCGTTGGAGTTTTCAAAGCCTCAACTTCGTTATGGACTCTTTGCTCCATCCATTTTATCCAAACATGCTTATCCTGAGTGCCGTTCACGTATTTGCCGTTACCCACTTCCTTTAAGAAATAGTTAACGCCGAAAATGATTGGTTGCTTTTTGAGTTTGCGTCCAAAATCTAGGTTGTTGTGAACGTTTTTGCCCAGTGGTATCGATATGAAGTCTTGTATGCTCATCATGTTAATTTCTGGAACACCCTCCTTACCTATTGTTGCGAACGTAGTTTCGGTTTCAAGTGAAGCTCCGTAAGCTATGATGCCGTGCTCCCAGCTGAAGCTTTGTTGCACAGGCACGTAGGCTTTGGTGTCTCGTCCCCCATACATTATGCCGCCTAATTCAACACCCATTGGGTTGTGCAGTTCTGCATCACAGTTTTCTAGTGCTTTGAGTGCTAGTGTGTAACGAGCGTTTTTGTTGGCAGGGGGAATATCATTGCCATTCTCGTCTTTTTTGCCTTCGTACCACGTTCCAGTGTAGTTGCATCCTTCTTTTGGCAGTTCTTGCCCCATGCCAAGCCAGTATGGTTTTCCATCTTTGACGAGTACATTAGAGAAAATGATTTCGCCAGGGTTAGTTAGTAACTTGTAAATTAAAGCGTCATCCTTGGAGTTTACATCTTGTATTATGCCGAATATGCCCGATTCCACGTTGACCGCCCGAGCAGCAGAATCAATGTCTCGTATGTAAGCAATGTCATCGCCAAGAATTGTTTCTCCAGGTAGCATAGCTGTTGAGGTTTTTCCACAAGCGCTTGGAAAAGCTCCAGCGAAGTAAGTCTTGCGTCCGCTAGGGCCAAAGACACCCATTAGCAGCATGTGTTCGGCTAACCATCCTTCGCTGCTTGCTTTTCGAATGGCTAAACGGAAGGCGAGTTTTTTGAAGCCCACAGAGTTTCCAGCGTATTGAGTGTTAACGCTGTAGATTGTGTTATCCATTTGGTCAATGTAAATGCGTTTTTTGTCATGTTCTACGCTTGTCATTTCACCATCCAGTTTTCCAGCTGAGTGAATAACTCGTAGGAAATCACTTTTTGGTCCTGCTTTCAGAAATTGTTCGTATCCGGAGCGGTAGAGGAGACTTTCGGAGTGAGCAACATACCATGAATCTGTACATTGCACACCGAGAATTGTAAAGATTGAATCTTTCGGACCTAGAGAGATTAAACGAACAATCATTGTTTTTCCCTGCATAGAGTCCCGCATTAAGCCTCTAACTTCAGCCAAACCTTCTTGGCGGTCCATTTGGTTGAGGGCTTTACTTAGGAAAACTCCTTTAGGCACGAGATATTTGGTGGCTTGTCGGTCTCGTCCTTGGTCATATTCGCCATCAAAATGAATGGTATGCCCCTGCAGGGTTAAGATCGCTTGCTCTTCACCTGACGCAATTGCTTGTTTTTTGACATGAGCAATATCTTCGACAGAGTCGCTGCAGATAAAAATTTCTTTAGGTTGGCAAAGGTCGCTTTCTTTAGCTATGAACTCATGTAAGTTAGGGTTATCTATTATGCTGAGTTTTTTGAAGTCTGATGCGCTAAGTTTTGGCTCAAGCGCCTCAAGGTACGGATTCATTATGCCCATATTTTTATCGCTTTCCTTGGTGTCATTTGCGTAAGTAAATTAAAAACTTTGTGCAAGAAAAATAAAAGTTGAGGATTGTAACAATCAACCGCCAGTTTCTTTACACATTATTAGAGTTCATTTACAATACCAGGTACTCTTGGGAACGGTTGACATTCACCAATATGTTTGACGCCTGCAATCCAGCCTACTAAACGTTCCATGCCAATGCCTCCGCCAGCAGTGGGTTTTAACCTGCCTTCCTTTGCCATTTTCAACACTAAAGCATAGTTCTCTTTCTTAACTTGGTCGCGTTCAATCTTCTTTGAGATTTTGCTATATTCCCATTCTCGCTTCGCACCTGACAGTACTTCACCGAATTGCGGCAAAAATAGGTCATAGTTGTCCCATTTGCCTGATTTGAAGTCTTCATAATCATAGAATTCTCTAGGAATGTTCGTCACCCAAACAGGTTCGGTTATATCTTTTGATAAGCCGAATTCCCAGTCGGTTGAACCGTATTTAGATTCTAATTCAACGCGGTCGTAGACTTTGAATGGCCTTTTAGGTGATTTAAGAGTCACGCAACGACATAGAGTAGTTAATTCTACTTTCATTTCACGCTTCAAATCTTTAACCAATATGCAGAGAGCATCTTCAACTAAGGTCATGATGTCTTTTGAGGTGGCATCTCTGGCTTCAAAGTCAAGTTGTGTAAACTCATAGATGTGCTTGCCTGTTTTCGCACGTTCGGCTTTCTCGATGCGTATGTTAGGTGAGAGGATGAAAAGTTTCGGATAAGCGGTGGAGGAAGCAACGAGCTTATGGATAATCATGCTAGCGGTTGTGCGAACTGGTTTACCGTAAATGTCAACTTCAATTCTTTTGTCTATGGATGCGCCTGGATCTGGCCACAGCGGGTCGGTACTTTGGCTTAGGGCTACTGGAAGCAACCATTGAAAGCCATTATTTACAAATGTGGATGTGAGGCTTTTTAGCGTATAAGTCATAATTTTGCCAATGCAAGCTTTTCTTTCAAGTTCACTTGGTGAGAGTTGATCTAATGTTTTTGGAATTTCAATGATTTCTTGTTTCAATTTGGGTCACTTTTGTTGATTTAATGGAAACTACACTATGCAAACGAGATAATAAGTTTATTATAGTAAAACGTAGATAAATTACAAAAAATACATGTTTTTATACTTAAAACGTGTAATATTTACATATGAGCTCAAAAATAGATGAAAAAGACCTAGCTATACTTCAGCTAATACAAGAAAACAGCAAGCTCACAGCCAAACAAATCGCAAAAAAAATCAGCTCACCCATAACAACAGTTTTCGCAAAAACAAAGCGCATGGAAGAACTCGGCATTATAAAACGGTACCGTGCAATTTTGGCTCCTGAAAAGTTGAATTTAGGTACTGCAGCCTTCATCTTAGCATCCGTTTCCTATAGAACAAAAAACGATGATATCCCTGTCTCTCAAAGAGATGTGGCAGAGGAAATTGCGCGACTCCCTGAAGTCCAAGAAGTCTACATAATTACTGGGGACTGGGATTTACTTGTGAAGCTTCGAGCTGAGAATGTTGACGCCGTGGGCAAATTTGTGGTCGATAAGTTGAGATTAATCAAAGGTTTAGAGAAGTCGCTGACATGTATGGTTTTTGAAACTGTAAAGGAAACAACTAGTTTGGGGCAATCGATTAAAAGATTTGAGAAGAAACCAGTTTAGGGCTTTGTTTCGATAGAGCGAGAGTAATAGAGAAGCGGCAAGGATAGAAGTACTGTGTTTTTTCCTTTAGGCGTTAAAGCATACTCCACTCGCAGTGGTGGGCCAGCATCTACATTTCTTGTAATGTATCGATATTTCTGGAGCATTTTGAGCTTGTCTGAAAGAGTTCTTGAGTTAACCGTTAAGATTCGTTTGATTTCGGCAAAACCTATTGCATTTTTTAGCAATAATGTGTAGAGTATTTCAAGGCTCCACTTCTGAAACAAGAGATTAAAGCTCTCTTGAAGACTGTCAAGTTCCTCTTTAAGTTCGGAAGGTGTTATTTTTTGGGTTTCGATAATTTGGGTCAATGTTATCTCTACACCTTTCAGCACTTGTTCCATGCGACCTTCAACAATTCGTCGAAATTCAGCACTTAGGGTTAATGGAGCGCTCATCTATTTACACTCAGTGTAGATGGGCTCACTTCACACTTTATAAGTATTTACTTATACAACAAGGTATACAAAATACATCAGTCAGGAGAAGATAACACTTGGAAAAATTTGACGCCATAGTTGTAGGAGCGGGAACAGCAGGATGCTTAGCAGGAAAAACCATCGCTGAATTAGGACTAAAAGTCTGCATCGTAGAAAAGAAAAAACGTGAGGAGATAGGAGAAAAAATCTGCGGTGACGCTCTTGGAGAGCACCACCTTAAATTCCTCGGGCTAGAGAAACCAACAGGAGGCGAGTTGGAAGCAAAAATCGACGGCATAAAAATTTACTCCCCTGATGAAAACACTATTTTTACCATCGCAGACAAAGACTTCGTAGGCTACTTGCTTAACAGGCGGCTGTTTGGGCAATGGTTGCTTAAAAAAGCCACTGACAAAGGCGCACTCCTGCAAGACTGCATGAATTTTCGTTCACCTATTATCGAAAAAGGCGCAGTGACAGGAGTAACAGCCAAAAACATGAAAACAGGCAAGACACTTGAGCTTCGTAGCAAAGTTGTCGTTGACGCTACGGGCTATTTCGGAATGGTACGTAAACAACTTCCCACTGAGATGGGTATAGACCGAGAAATAGCAAACGAAGACGTTGAAGCTTGCTACAGAGAAATCCGCCAACTCAAACAAGAAACCGAAAACACCCGCTTCTGCGAAATCTACCTCAACCAAAAAGCTTCACCCGGCGGTTACATATGGATTTTCCCGAAAGGCGGCGCCAGAGTCAACGTTGGCATAGGCACATGCATGCGCGAAAATTATCCAAATCCCAAAACACAACTCTACGAAACAGCCTTTAAGAAACCTATCTTTAATGACTCTTTGGTTCTAAATGCGGGTTCATGGTTCGATCCTGTCAGAAGACCCTTAGACAACATGGTTTCAAACGGTATCGTATTGGTCGGCGACGCCGCTTCGTTGGTTAACCCAATTCACGGCGGCGGCATCGGGCCTTCAATGCTAAGCGGTTACCTAGCAGGACAGCAAATCGTTGAAGCTTTGGGCAAGGGTGAACCAACCAAAGAGTATCTGTGGGGCTACAATAAGAAATACATCGACACTTATGGGAAGAAACAAGGAACCTTAGATATTTTCAAAATGTTCCTCTTATCCTGTAGCGACGAAGACCTTAATTATGGCATGAACGAGAAACTCATGACTGAAGATGACGTGCTTAAAGCTGGTATGGGAGACGACTTCCACTTAAACATCACGGAAACCGCCAAACGGGTCTTTCGAGGCATACGGCGCATAGGATTTCTCAAAAAGCTTCGCTTGACCGTGACTATGATGCGCGAACTTAGCGCACACTACAATTCTTACCCCACCTTGCCAAGAAATTTTGAGCCATGGCGCCTGCAAACCGTAAAGTTGATTGATGACGCTAGAGGAAAACTCGTAAAATAGGTGAGAGCGGTTTTTTCCTCCATTACTTTTTTGTTTTTGCACTTTGTATTGTCAGGACCTCGTGGTAAAGGCTTAAATTTGAATTGTCTTATGCATATTTACTGGTGAAAAAATGGCTTACTGTTCAAATTGCGGTGCAAGAATCGAAGATAACGCTTATTTTTGCCCAAATTGTGGCACTAAAACAGATAAAGGTAAAGCTGCAAAAGCGGTTTATCCGGCTGATGAGTTGCGGGATGCTTTTTATAAAGTGGGAATCGAGCTTGAACGCGCATTCAATATAGCAGCACGCGAGACACATTCAGCTATCCAGAGGGCACGAGAAAACATTCAACAAAAAACTACACAGCAACAAAATATCACTTGCTCCAAATGCTCAACAAAGAACCCGTATGGCTCGATTTTCTGTCATAACTGCGGCACGAGGCTAGCTCCTGTTGAAGAGTCACAAGGTAGCACATAGAAATGGGCGCAAAGACACTTGTAGTCTACGAAACGAAGGGCGGGGCCACAGAAGAGTCGGCTAAAAAAATTGCTGATGTTTTGTGTTCTATGTTCCAGTTGGACACTGATTTAATTGATCTCTCAGAGCAAAAAGTCAGCACTCTATCCGAATACAGCAATGTGTTCGTTGGAGCTGGCGTAAGGGCTGGGAGAGTATACAGCAAAGCGTTAAAGTTTCTTGAAAACGATTTTACTGGCAAGAAGGTGGCTTTTTTCGTTTCCTGCGGTCAAGGAGGAGACCCTGAGAAGTGCGAAGCGGCGAAAGTGAGATTTGCAGTAGAAACCTTAGCACGCTATCCTAATATTAACGCTGTAGCTTGTGCAGCTTTTGGCGGACACATGAAAATCCTTGGGAGAAAAATTTTTGACAATCTCGACTTAGCTAAGGTAGAGGATTGGGCAGAAGAACTTGGGAAAAAATTCACCCAATAAACAAGAATGCACCAAGGCTAATGCTTTGCTTTGTCCGACTTGTTGTGTTGAATACGTTGAAGTTGAGTTTGTCTGCGAGATTGAAGGCTGTATTTTGCCTAAAGTCAAGGCGCTTAGGTGCCCGTCGTGTGAAGAAGAAGTGTTTACAGCGGAACAACAGGAAGTTGTCAGCAAACGAATCAGCTACTGTACACAAAGTACTTGACTGTCCCTGATCACAATTACAGTGATTTCTTGTTTTGTTTTGTGAATCCTGAATTTTTATGCTATGTTTTTTAATTCAAAGTACCGGGTCCAAATATTTCAAAAATCACTAAACTGTTAGATGCTATTCAAGATGAAACATATTTTGAAAAGTTTAATGAGAAGACTTTCTAAGCTTAGTGTTTAGCGAAATTTCCTATCCTAAATAATTTAAGGTAAAAAGCAAAAACGGTTATTAACAAGGAAACAAGATACGCATACGCAGAGTTATTGAAAACAAAAAACTGAGATGGCGTATTTGGGCGGAAGATATATGAAAAACTTTACAAAAATTTCGTTTATTCTGCTGACTGCGTTGATATTAGTTTCAACTCTAAGCGTATTAGTGGGGTCAGCAAAAGCAGCTGGAAATCTAAGTTGCCAAGCATCCATCTCAAGCAGCAATCCTGGTGTTACAGAAGCTGCCTCATACAAATTCATAATTAATAACACGGGTGCAGCCACAATAGGCGACTTAAACATAACAGTTCCATCAGGCTATACGAACATCAAGAATCTTGCTATAACCCAACAGCCAGCTTCACAAACATGGACAATTAACAAGTCAGACAATTACGTTCTTCTTTATGGATCTAGTGAAGGATTAAGCACTGGACAGAGCCTTTCATTCGGTTTTGATGCGCAAAACCCCCGTATAGCGGGAAACTATAAGTGGACAATTGGAGCTAACAAAAGCACTAGTTCAGATGGACTTAATATTCCAGCATTCACGTTAGATGTTAATTATACCATTTCTATTACCACAATTATAGCTGCAATTATTATTTTTGGCATCGCAGCAAGTATTGCGTTTCTAAATACTGGATTGAACCGTTTTTTAATTAATTACTTTGTGGGTTGGGAGCAATACCGTGTTATGCAGAAAGAAATGAATGAGTATCGTAGGGAAACAATGGCTGCTATGCGAGCTAATGACAAGAAGCAAGTTGAGAAATTAAAGAAGAAGGAATCTCAAGTTAAGAATATGCAAGCAAAGATGCTAAAACCCCAAATGGTTCAGTTCGGCATATCATTCCTCTACATCTTTGTCTGGTTTTTCGTACTAACACCAGTATTCGGGATAACATCTTTGGTTTATGTGCCCGGATTTGGTGCTGTCCCGGTGATTTACTGGTACCCAATTTGCTCGTTCGGTTTAGGTTTACTTGCATCTCGTATACTGGGAATCATGCCTATCGAAAACTAATTCAGAAATTATGGTGGCGCTAATGGCTAAAAAGACAAATCTGTGCTTTTCAGACAAGAAAACCGTAATTTGTATTTCTGGAATGGCCGGAACTGGAAAAAGTACGTTGTCAAAGAAACTTGCCCATAAATATAACCTAAAGTGTTATTCAGGCGGCGATGCGCTTAAGGAACTGGCAAAGGCAGAAGGTTATGACATGTCACACGAAGGTTGGTGGGAGAGCCCTGAAGGTTTAGGCTTTCTTAAAGAAAGATTAAGTGACCCTAAATTTGACAAGGTAGTAGATGCCAAGCTACTTGAATACGCACAGCAGGGGAATGTTCTTTTAGACAGTTGGACCATGCCGTGGTTGCTTAAGGAGGGCTTTAAAATTTGGCTGATGGCTTCAATTGAAAAGAGAGCAGCAAGAGTAGCCGAGCGTGATAGAATAAGTGTTGATGAAGCATTCAAGGTATTGGAAGAGAAAGAAGCTAGGACAAAAGCAATTTACAAGAACCTTTACGGTTTTGATTTAGGTGAGGATCTTACGCCATTTGATTTGGTTTTGGACACCGATAATTTGAGTGCTCAAGAGGTTTTCGAGGTTCTTTGCAGAGTAATAGGTAACGTAGTTTTTCCAGCTCCTAGGCCTGATTAAATAGAACTTTTCCCTATCACATAATTCCATAGAACTTATTACTCTAAATAGACACATTTAGAAACTCTTCTTTAGCAAAATGCAGCTTAATGGGCGAAAGAGGAACCGTGAATGAAAAACTCAATATTAAATTGCTTAGCTACACTCCTGTTGCTAACAGTAGGCAGCATAATGCGATAGAAAATATATGTACACTTGTTGTCACAGCTTTAATAACGCTTTTAACAATTATGCTTCTTTTTTGCCAGCAATTGTAGAACTAAGAAAAACCGATCGACGCAGGTCCACGTTTAATATATGAGGCTGTGAAGCAGAATTGGATAGGAGCTTTGACAAATCCACTATTCGACATCGATGCTGAATTATAACTTGTGTCTCTATTGACTTTGAATGTTTTCGGCTGGTTAGTTTTCTTTCGAATTTGGAGGCTTAGTTTCTTTTAAAGAGTAAGTTGGCGTTTTTCCATTGATCTATTGCCAATGATAAATGCCCGTATGAACTTCCTTGAACAGAATAGAAAACGTAACATAGATAGCAGCATTGGGTACATTCATGATAGACTTTGCGTAGATCTTTGAATTCATTGCTGCCCCATTGTTTGGGCAAATCAAATACTGAGCCTGCGAAGTTGTGGCTGTGACATCCTGCAACTCTGCCTAAATGGTCTATGACTAAAAAGTTATTTAGTGCTTGGCATTTCCATGTTCTCTCATCTTTTTCATAAAGGCTTTTTATTGTTTTTAGAAGTTTGTTGGTCATTAAGATTTTTTTATTCTTCTTTTTCATTTCTATGAGCGAATTGCATAGTTTAACCATGGCTTGTTTATCTGTTATCATGAAATCATCATTTTGTTTTCCAATTCTGAAGAGTTGTTTTTGGTCCTTGGAAGTGTCAAATGAGTAAAGGCAATACCAAACGGGAATTTCTTTTTCAGTGAAATAGTTTGTTAAGTCAACAATTTCATACAGGTTTTTCTGCGAAATTGTGGGCGTGACACTGACGTTTATTCCCTCTTTGTGAAGCGTTTCTACAGTTGCCATTGCTTTTCTCCAAGCCCCAGGGACAGCTTTTATTGCATCATTTTTTGCTTCGTTTAGGCTGTCTATTGAGATTGCTACGAAATCTACGTTTCTAAGGCAATCGATTTTTTTTGCAGCCATGCTTCCATTGTCGTAAACGGTTGTTAGGAAAAGTTTTGTGGCATGATCAATAATTTCGTCGATGTCATCCCTAAGTAGCGGGTCTCCGCCTGAAAGTACAAGCTCAATTATTCCCAAATCTTTCAGGATGTTTAGTCCTTTTTTTATTTCTTCGGCTGTTAGTTCTTTCTCGTCTTGTTCTTTCCATACGTTGCAACCTGCACAGCGGTAATTGCATTTTCTTGTTAGTAACCATTGAGCGTGGTGAGGCTTGCCGGGAACCATAGAGCGTGTTGCTATAGAAGTCGCTTTCTTGATGCTTGTCGTCAAATAAGTGTCACTAGCCGCCTAAAGTTGGTATTACTATTTTTGATTAGAACTATAAAAACCATATTGGCGTTCAAGCACTATTTTCCTGCACCCGGAGCTTCAAGTCTTATCAGAAACTGTTTAGATGTAGAGTTCTTCAAACAATTTAGCGGCTTAATGCATTCCATAGGTGGTCTGATACGGGTCTTGGCAGCATCTCCGCCGAGTCATCTTTATGCATCAATAAACGTTTGTTTGAGTTAGAGTTGAATTCGCCGATAACGTCAGCGTAAATGTGTTGTTGGCATAAGCTTTCAACAATTCTGTCTGCTGACTCTGGCTGTGCGGCAACAAGCAGTGCGCCTGAACTGATCAGTTGCAATGGATCTATTTCATAGTACCGGCAGATTTTAGCGGTTTCAGGTTCAATTGTTATTCTTTCTTCAAAAATACGGATGCCTAAGCCTGCGGCGTCTGCCATTTCGTGTATGCCGTTCAGGATTCCTCCTTCAGTTGGGTCATGCATGGCATGGACTCCACCAGCCTTGTAAGCTGTTAAGGCATCTTTTACTACGCTTATCTGGTTGTAGAATAGTTTGGCGCTGCCAAGTAGGGTTGGGTCAAAAACCTTTTTCAGTTGCTCTTCCCGGTCAGTTGCTAATATGGCTGTGCCCTCGATCCCTGCGCTTTTGGTTAGAATCAGTTTATCACCACTTTTTGCTCCTGCAGCGGTGACGTATTTGCCTTTTTCTGTTAAGCCCATGACGCAGCCAACGACAATTGGGTTAGCAAGCCCCGGCGTTGACTCGCAGTGTCCACCAACAATGGCTATTCCGAGTTCTTTTGCAGCCGAGTGCATCTGGGTGCTTATTATTTCAACGATTTTGCTGTCTGCGTTCTCTGGCAAAAGCAAGCATGAAAAGAAAAATGCTGGTTCAACCCCGAAAGTAGCCACATCATTAGCGTTTATATTGATTGCTTCCCAACCGATGCGTTCAACTGCCCCTGTGATGGGGTCCATTGAAACGATTGCGTTTTTATTTCCAACATCAAGTACTGCGCCATCTACTCCGGCAGTTGGACCTACGATAATTTCGCTGCGTTCGGCTCCGAGATTTTTGAAAACTACTTCTTTGAGGATGTCTATGGGAATTTTTCCAGGCGGAAGCTTCATAGCTATTTCTCTGTGTAGTCTAGCTTTTAAGGTGTTGACTATTTTTCTTGTTTAAACCTATCCAGGTTTCTGGGAATCTTCTGCGTAAAATTATGGCGACTGTTATTCCAACTATCCCGCCAACAGCTATTTGCAGTATGTTTGCGGGCACTTCCGAAAGTGCTACCCATCCTTCAGATAGTCCGAAGAATTCTGCTAGGAAGTATCCGCTCACCATTTCTGTTCCTCCTATAATGACGGCGACGATGTCTCTTCTTTTGCTAAGTCTGTTGGATATCAAGCCTGCGATGATTCCTTCAGCCCCCTTAATTATGAGCGTAAATGGTGAAAAATATGCGTATCCTGTGAGAATATCGGAAAGAGCGGACCCGACTCCTCCTGCGAATCCGCCGACAAGTGGGCCGAGGGTAAAGGCGCTTATGAAAATTATGATATCGCCAAAGTTAAGATACCCTCTTGTGGCTGGAATGTAGATTTGGACTAAGGCGGTGGCGACTGTTGTTAGGGATGCCATTATTCCAGCTTGTGCAATTAGGAGGGTTATTCTCTGTCCATCATTTTTGTTTTGCATGTTTTCGTCCTATTTTTACGTCATAACTTGAATGTGAAGTGGGTCTTTTATGTTGTGCCGTTTCACTTATTGAGTTTGCTGGGTTGTTGTTTATGAGAATTTGGACATTAGGTTCTTGCTATAGGGGAAAATCTAAATGGGAGTTCACCACAAAATAGATACGAACAAAGTGAGAGTCATGAGTACAAGTAACGTGAAGGAAGATCCAATTAAACTTCATAAACAAGCGATTTCGTTAATGGAAGACAGCAAGTATGAGGAGGCAAGAGACCTTTTTATCAAAACTGGTGAACTCTACTACAAAAGCCAGAATTATTTTGGTGCTGCAGAAATGTTCTACAAAGCCGGAGAAGCTGCTTTTGCCCTCAAAGACAATGAGAAGGCTGCGGACCTCTTCATGAAATCCTCTGAAATATCGTTTAGCAAGGCCTTTGACAGATATGGCGTTAGCGCCTTAGAATATGCTAGGGACTGTTTCACAGCGCTTGGAAACCAAGAAAAAGTTGAAGAGCTAACTAAAAAGATTAAGGAAGTTAACCAGAAACTTAATGAAAGTTCAGGCAGCGACGAAGACCAATCGTTCTCTGTATTTTCTTAATTCTTTTTTCTATTTGACAGATATGATTTATTTAGCGCAGCTTTAACTCCACTTTTAATTATTTGAGTGATGGAAAGTGAATAAAAGTGGAGGATGTCTGGGGTTCTTGCAAAAATCATGATAAAAACGGCAGTTTGCAGCTAGATTATCAGTGACTAATTAAATAAGCAACCGAAACCCTATTTCTTTTAAAATAAGTTTCTTGGTTAATTCATGTCTGCATTATTCAAGTCTCTCTCTGAACTTCTTGAAAAGATCGAAGCGACAACGAAACGACTAGAAATAGTAGACTTAACCGCAAACTACCTAAAAACCCTCGCGTCCGACGAAATTGAGACGGCCGCAAACATGATGATTGGCCGGGCTTTCCCGAAACACAGTCAAAAGACGTTGGATGTAAGTTGGTCTACCCTTACCCGGGTTTTGGATCGGGTGAGCCAGTTTGAATGGGACAACTTCAGAGAAGCAATGGCATACACAGGCGATATCGGTTCAGCAACCAAAGCAGTTCTTGAGCAATCCAAAGCAAAAAGGCAAACCCAATTGACCCAAAAACCCTTAACTATAACTGAAGTCAGGCGAGCACTCGAAGCAATCGCTCAAGCTTCAGGCGTAGGCTCAAGAACTAAGAAAGAACGCCTAATCACACAGCCTCTTCAGCCAAGCCACCCCAGTTGAGGCAAAATATCTGGTTAAAATCTTCACTGGCGAAATGCGAACGGGGCTGCAAGAAGGTTTGATGGAAAAAGCTGTTGCGAAAGCTTTCGATGTGACGCTAAACAGGGTTCAAAATGCTGGACATGGTTTTAGGCGATATTGGTGAGGTGGCTGGCGTGCTTCAAACTCAAGGGTTGAGTGGATTGGAGAAAGTTGGTTTTAGCGTTTTTAGACCCGTGAAGTTGATGCTTGCTCAAACAGCTCAAAGTATTTCTGAAGCGTTGGTTGAGCAAGGCGGCAAATCCGCATTTGAATTCAAATATGATGGTTTTAGGGTTCAAATTCATAAGTTAAACGGCAGGGTAGAGATTTTTAGCAGAAGATTAAGTGACGTTACGGGTAGCTTGCCGGAAATTGTTGAAATTGTTAAAAGCAATATCAGAGCGGAGTCAATGATTGTTGAGGGTGAAGTTGTTGCTTTGGATAGTGCTGGTTTTCCAATGGCTTTTCAGCATTTGATGCGACGGTTCAAGCGGGTCCGCGGTGTCACTGATATGGCGCAGCGCATCCCATTGACGCTTTACCTGTTTGATGTTCTCTACCTTAACTGTGAAAGCCTAATCACGCTGCCGTACACTGATCGAAGAAAAATCCTCGCAGAGAACGCCGGCGAAATCAGCTTAAGCAAACAAATAGTCCCCAACCTGCAGAACGAAGCCGAGAGTTTTCTTAAAGAGGCAATAGCTGCTGGACATGAAGGATTGATGGCAAAGAGACTTGATAGCCCCTACACTCCTGGACGACGAGGCAAGAAATGGTTGAAAATTAAGACAGTGCTCGAAACCTTAGACCTTGTCATTACTGCAGCCGAGTATGGTTACGGCAGGCGTAAAGGTTGGCTCTCCGATTACTATTTGGCGGCAAGAGATCCCAAGACAGGCGAGTTTCTGAATCTTGGGAAGACTTTCAAGGGTTTGACCGACGCCGAAATTATTGAGTTGACTAAAAAGCTTAAGGCTTCTGCGGTTGGGAGGGAGGGGGATCGTGTTGTGGTTATTCCTAAAATTGTGGTTGAAGTTACTTACAATGAGATTCAGAAAAGTCCCAAATACAAAAGCCATATGGCGTTGAGGTTTGCGCGGATCACTCGGATCCGGGAAGATAAAACGCCTCAAGAAGCTGACACTATAAACAGAGTTAAAGAAATTTATGAGAGGCAGTTCAAAACTAAAGGAGATTTTTCCAAAATATAACCGTGCGCTTTGTTGGGTGTCAGTGACATTTTTCAACCTTGAACGCTTGCCGACGGCGACTACACAATAAAATACTTCATGTTTCCAACAAAGACCTCTCTCTGATTTCGGCTTCTGAAGTCTTACCTTTCTTGATGCAGACTCCTATGTCTTCCGTATCTCTTGCGTTTAGTAATTACCCAGCCATATTTTTCATTTTTGACACTAGAATCGCTTCGTCGGACTGCCTGTGCCTGTTGGTGAATCCCAGCCTTTTTAGCAGTATAACTTTGCACATTGTTACCCGTGGAATATGTATTGTTGCCAGATTTTATATCTCGAATAGCACCCGCCCTGATGCACGTAGTTATGAAAGGTTACTTATGATTGAGGCGGAACCATGACCTACCCAGATTGCAATGTCTTCGATTCAAAAACTCTCAGGTTGCAGATATCGGTCCTGCGAAAGCTATTAAATTCTTCTGGTTAAAGAATTTTGAATTATAAGTGGCTTGTAGTTGTGTGAAATTTCTGTCGGTTTCTAAAATTCTGAAAAATGAATCCGGCTATGTTGCTTTCGGCTTTGCATATCTTCTATAATTTGACAATTTCGCCTTGTTTTGAACACACTGTTCTATTTTAAAAAATTTTAAACAAAATACGCGGTAAATTTTCTTAGCTTTTAAGGAAAAGTCTCACCATGGTGTTAAAAAGAAAAAGGGGGATTAGATTTCCGTTTTGATTTATTATTTTTTCCTGAGTATTAGGACGCCGAGTATAGCGATTGCAATGATTATTGCGATGCCTACAGCAACTATGTTCGTCGTTACGTCTGCCGCAGTAGCAGCGTTTGAAGGCGCGGTTGGTGTTGGTGACGCTACCGGTGCATTTACAACGGTTGCGGCTGTTTCGGCGTATGAGCTACCATAGGCGTTAGTTCCTGCGAAGGTTGCAGATATCTTGTAGTCGCCTGCAATTGTTGGAGTCCATTTGAAAGAGTATGTTCCGCTGACGTCGCTTGTGGTGTCTCCAATGTGGACAAAGTTATTATTTGAATCAACAGTGTTGATTGATATTGGGACGCCGGTAACGGTGATATTGTGATATAGTCCATCAATCGGCATTTGCATATTTAGGTAATCCATCCATGTTGCCATTGAAGCGTCAGAGACACATGGTGTGCTTGGCTGGTTTGGTGACATGTCAAGTACTGTACCGATAATGACTGCTGTTGTTCCAACAGTTATTTGTGTTTGTGGCGCTGAAACTGTAGTTGCGCTCTTGCCTTTGCCTAATATGTAGAGTTTGCCGTCATAGTTGCTGCCTGCTGCAATATAGCCGCTTGATGCTGCTGCAACTGACATACGTGTACCCATAATCTTCCAAAGTAATTGGCCTGTAGTTGCGTTAAGGGCCATTAGCCCCCAGCCTCTCGTCGGTGGCAGTGTTGGTGTATGCTCGCTGTTTGATACGTAAACTATTCCGTCAGCTCCGCCAGTGCCCATAACTCTAATGTCTTGAACAGAGTAGTCTGTCTGGTATGTACCATTGTCGTAAGTTGAGTATGGAGTTTCGAATGGAACTGCTACGTCAGCGTAGTGCCATACGATAGCTCCGTTGGTCTCGTTAAGGCAATAAGTGCCCGTGTAGCCGACCGCGTACAATAGTTGCCCGTATGCTGCTTCATCATACATCCAGAAGATACCCCAAGGATACTGAGTCGGTATATTAGGATCTGAAATTGTTGTGTTCCAAATGATTTTACCGGTTGTTTCACTGCGGGCTTGGATAAAGCCTCGTTCCATCTCATACGCGTATATGCCGTCTCTGCACCAACCGTTGGTTGGTCTATAGGCATCAACTTGCTCGCTCTTATCAGTCGTTATGTTCCAGAGAACTTGTCCTGTTACTAGACTTGTGGCAACGAAGCCATCACCATAGAAGCCACCTTGCATAAACCTGTGTTGAGTAATAGAAATACCAGTATCTGGGTCATAAGCACCGTAACCGTAACCAAAGTTTGGCTCATAGAGAGTTCTGAAGCTTTCAGGCAAAGTAACTGATATGTTGCTAACGAGTCTTCCGCCACTCGCAACTGGTGCGAAGCTTGATGTGGTTCCTTGCTCTGTCCAGTTGACCATGTAGCCGTTGTATGCAAGAGTAACTGCGACACCATCGTAGATTGAGGTAGTAGAGTTTTTCCATTGGAAGCTTAAGATATAGCCATTTTTCATGAAGAAGTTAGGAATGTCTGATACCAAGCTCACCTGTGAGGGTGATCCTGGAATCACCTGAGTTACTGTTCCGACTCTGGTAATGAATGGAATTGTTATATTCGATGTCACTGCGCCAGTGTTCGGGTTAATCTTAACTAAGAATGATGCACTGTTGTTTGCTGATCCAGAGTATATTGTATAAACGTCAACTCCATATGCCGCGTCTGCTGCTGCTCCGGGGACTGCTGTGTCGGTTCCTGACCAGTAAGCAATGGCAGTTGGGGTTATTCCGGTCCCGCCAGGATTAGTATAGTATAGTATGTCATAATAAATTTGGCCTGTTTGCAAATCATAGCATTCAGCATAAGTTTGCGGTGCACCACCGTTGATAGATTTTGTCACAGTTGTGTATGCTCTTCCCATGTAGATAAGGCTCGGAGTGTTAGCTGGACCTGCACTGCTTGGGCCGACAACGGTTGCCTGATTGCCTGTGTCTCCACCAAGAATACCGGACATTGCACCTACTTTGCTCCATACAATGTGCGGAGTATTGACTGCTGGAACATATGGACCGTACCACTCATCATGCACGCTGTTTGTAGCTTGGGTATTCCCAAGGTTGCCAAAGTATTGGCTTGGCCAGTTTCCTGCAACTAGGTTCCAGTTTCTGTTGTTTGGTTCAATTGGATGTGACCAGTAGTCTGTTGGCGCTGGTGCAATCAGACCGTCCCATGATGCCACTACGTTCTGTTGAACAGTTAGGTTCATGATTTGGGAAGTAGCAGGGTTAACGTAGTCTGATGGGTTGTAGATCCAACCGCTAACAAATGTTACAGAGTAGTTTCCGTTACTGTAGTAGCCTGCTGGGTAGTATTCGCCTGGAAATGCCAACTGGAAACGATAGACGCCTAAATCTGTGGGTATGTAGTTAAACCAGCTAGTGCCGTCTGCCACGTAGGACTGAAGGTTAACAGTTTCGGTAGTGCCATCTGGCTTCGTTATTGTGACAACGTATCCGTTCATGAATTTGCCTTCTCCTGATGGGAAGGTAATCCACATGTTAACTAGCGCTAATTGACCTACACCAATTGGGTTAGGTGAAACACTAATGTACGCAATTGGGCTAATTGTGTAGTTAACTGTTACACCTGCGGGTGGTGTTATTGGACCAATGTAGCCTTGTTGTGTTGGTGCTTGGCCGTGAACGCCTTCCACATTTTGCGCACGTACTGGAATGACAGCGATGATCATAGAGAAAATGAGGAGTGTTGAAAGAATTGCAACGATCGATTTTGTTCTTTCTGCGGTATTTAGGGAATTCTTTAGTAAACATATTATATTTTTCAATTTTTCTTTTCTTCCTTATTTTTTTATTGAGGAGAAAAACGAGTATTTTCACTCACTCCTCAATCTAGTTTTGTTTAGCAAAAAGTCTCTTATAAAGATAGTGCACAATAGACTTTGGCTAAAAATAATGAATATAGGGGTCTTTTTGCTTTTCTTGGTTTCGCTTTTTTGAGCTTTTTGAACTGCGATCCAAAGCGCTACAGGAACAGTCCCTGCTTGTCTGCAGAAACTAGCCAAAAACTCCATTTCAATCTGCCAATGTTTGGGTAAAAAGCAATATAACACTTACTATCAACACAACACTGGAGAATGTTTAATTTGGATGCGGCAAAAAAGAGAGCGTTTGCCAAAGATTTCTATAGTCGCCAAATAACAATGAAAGAACTGGGTGAAAAAGGTCAAGCGCGTTTGTCTAAGTCCAAAGTGGCTGTTGTCGGTGCAGGTGGTTTAGGTGCGATCTCTTCGCTTTATCTTGCTTTAGCTGGTGTTGGCTACATTCGCTTGATTGACCAGGATACCGTTGAGTTGCAGAATCTTCACCGCCAAATCCTCTACACTAGCGCTGATTTGCATTATCCAAAAGCTGAAATAGCCGCAAAACGTCTGCAAGAACTAAACCCGCTAATTGAGACTGAAGCTTTTTCTGAAAACGCAAACGCCCGCAACGTCGATCGGCTTTTGCAAGATGTAGATTGTGTTGTTGACGGTTTAGATAACATGGTGACACGGTACCTAGTTAACCGGACCTGCGTAAAACTAAAAATTCCCTACGTTTTCGGGGCGGCCATCGGAATAGAAGGCAACCTCTCGGTGTTTGCTCCGCCTGAAACGGGTTGCTTAGAATGTTTGATGCCTAACCTCTCTGACAACGACTTGCTAACGTGCAGCACTCGTGGTGTGATTGGAGCCACGCCTGGAGTGATTGGTGCTTTGCAAGCTATGGAAACCATAAAACTGTTGGCTGGAGTGGGGCAGACTTTGAAGGGCAAACTGTTGGTCTGCGACTTCAGCGACATGGACTTCACAGTAATTGACATATCTAAGAGCACTCGCTGTCCCGTTTGTCATGGCGATTTGTCTGGGGTTGTGGCCAGTGAACGACTGGTTTGGCTTTGCGGAAGAGATACAGCTAACATTAACCCAGAAAAACCGCTGCGACTGAACCTTGATGAAGTTTACTCCGTAGTGAATAAGCAGTTTAGTGTTCGTTTGAAGTCACGTTTAGCCATCATGTTCAACTACAAGGAATATGAAGTTAGCCTCTTCAATGGAGGACGCATGCTTATAAAAGGCGTGACCGATGAAAAGAAGGCGTTAGCAGTTTATCGAGAAATACTAAAAAAACTTGAATCCTGAATTTAGCTCTGCCCGCAAAACCAAAGATGATAGCTCTCTGAGAACATTAGGTTTTAAACTACGTTGGGATTGCTCATTTTGTATCGTTTTATTTACTCAACATAAATGTTGCCCATTTCGTTAATGAGGACATTTTCTTCTACACACATCCTGTAACTACTAGAGAATCACAAAGCCTACGGCGGCGTAGTTTGAAGTGAAGATGCTCGAAGCCATATTTATCGAAAGAGTATGACGCCAAATACTACTCTTATGGGTATCTGCCAATCAAAGGGTTTAGAAAATCATTGATTATCGCGAGTAGTGTTAGTGTTTGTTAATTTATTTTGAAGAGGTGCGCAACAATTTATAAGCGAAAGAAAATTTTGGGAAGTTTGTTGCCTTATCAGTTATGCTTTTCAGAATTATTATGTTCGTTGCAGTTGTTTTGGGATTGAGAAATGTCCAATTGCCCTAACTTTGGAACCAAGATTGCAGCGTCAGGGCTACCTATGCCTGTAGGTGCGTCCCAGCTGCGTGTTGCTTTGTACCCTTGTAAAGTGTTGCCTGTGGGGTATGTGTTATCGCCAAGTATTATGTCATGGAAAGCGCCAGCTTTGTAATAGGTGTCTCTGTTGGCGTATAATTGAGGATTAATGAATCCGAGATTATGATGCGTATACTGACATGCAATAGCTGTCAATGCTGCCCAGAATGGTGGACCTGCGCTCGTTCCACCGCCGATGCCTATCATTGGCGCACTTGGAGTGGCAGCACTTAAAAATATGGCACCCAGCCCGCCGTAGACTCCGCTGTCGAACGAAACATCTGAAGTACACCTTCCTGTGGGTTTCATCCTTGTTCCCCATGTGTCGGTTAGAGTTATTCCTTTTTGCCATGTTGGTAATGGGAACAATGAACTCACCGCGCCTCCCGTAGTCGCCATGTCGAAAGGCGTTGGGAATCCGTCAGCAACCATGGCTTGGTAGTCATTGCCCGCAATTTCATAGGAATATTTTGTGCCTATGTGATTTTGTCCGTCCCATGACTGCGTCCCTTCCATGAAACCGTCGGAACAAGTCATGAACAGATTTGTTCCGCCTACTGCTGTGACATATGGGTCAGATGATGGGAACATAGCATTGTTTACAGGTGCACCGTTTGCTGCTCCCCAGTCTCCAGCAGAAGCAAACACGGTTATGCCTGAATTTGAAGCTGACTTGTAGATGTCATCAGCTGCGCGTACCTGATTGAGTGCTTGGGGTCTTGTTAAACTAATCTCTGGCGTACCCCAGCTCAAAGAAATTGTGGAGCCTAAGTGGTGGGTAATGGCGTAGTTCACTGCATAATCAAGAGGTTTATTGCCATCGTTTGGGGCAATCACTAAAGCGATGTCTGCTTTTGGAGCTATAGCATGAACCATGTCAACGTCGAGGGTTACTTCAGTGCTCCATATGAGTTGGTTTGGATCTTTGGCGTTAAAAACTGGTTTTCCAAGTGGATAGTATATTTGCAGGTGATTTTTCGCTTCAGCCATGGTTGTCCAGGGCAGGTTTGCAGCATAAGTATTTTGCCATTGTATGAAAGTTAACAGGTCTTGATAGATTGTTGGGCTACCGTATGCATCGACAATGACTACTGTTTGGCCTCTGCCGTCGTATCCCGCTGAATATAGCTGATTTAAGTCATAAGCATTACGCAACTCGAACACTGTGTTCCCCATAAATCCATCTGCATAAGCTTGCGATATAGCTATCTTCGGATTCGTCCCATATTGATATGTTGACCCTGATGTCAATTGCGAGTAGTTATTACCGTTATAGTTTGGGGTGGTCAAGGTTGTACTAGTTGCAGCATGTGCTTGGGGGAGAGCGAAGATGCAAACTAACAAAAAAGTTAATAATAATAAACTGGCCAATCGTACTTTTCTCAAACATATCACTGGGTTTATTTATCAAAACACAGCCCTATATGCTTTATTGTTGCTCAATATAGAATATAACTGGTCTGAGAGTCAAAACAAACTCACGAGGTCTAAATTCGTTAACCACTTGGCGATAAAAAATGAATAACTGAAGAAAGTCATGTAAATTAAGATTGCTAACCTTCAGATAATGATATGTTTAGGCTACCGTCCTTTTTTATAACGTGAATTAAGAGTTGCTTGCCTCGGAAGAGTTTTAGCAAGTCATGGTATTCCCTGGGAAAAACAAGCGCGATGCGGTCATACTCGTAGGATATTCTGTGGTTCTTGTACCATCTTTTTGACTTATCAAACCGAAGCTTCACCAAACAAATTCCTTCAGTATTTCAAGAGGCTCTTTTGTTTTTGTTCTCTGACTGCTTCATAGATTAATTCGGTAGTGTAGCCTTCGAAGCTAAGCAGATTCGCCGCGGAAGAATAAAGAAGCGCGAGATATTTTTTGATGTCAGGTTCTACGCCGTTCTCAATCAACAGAGCAGCTTTAACTCGTCGTTCATGCCGCTTGTCTTTAGAATGTGTAAAAAGAAACTTTACACTGTTTCCTGCATGAACTTCAGCACCCTCCTTAATCAACTGCTCCGCAGCGATGACCTGGCTGACGTGTTGACGGTACCGCTCTGGCTTTCTTGACATACGCTTAGATATGATCAAGTCCTCGATTGGAACTTCGCCATTTAATAGTTTCTGGCGATACTTTTTCACAACTTCCAGAGCAAATGGGATATTCTTACGCAGTTCATCGGTATTGTTTGCAGCAGCCAGCGCGTCGATCATTTCTGTTTGGGAATCAAATACAAAGCGGGGCGTATCCCTTCGGCGGATTTCCAAGCCTCGCACTTTAATTTTGCCATCTTCCATCACCCCATAATAACGGTTCAAAACACCTACTCGAGGGTGAGTTTTAGAAGGCAAGAAAACTATCCATTTGTAGCGTCCTTCAAAATTAATTGGCGCTCCTGACTGCTCAGTTATAGCTTTACAAAGGCTTTCGTAATCTTGTAGGCTGGCACTTGGTTTTTTGAGCCAAAGCGAATCCACAATGCCATGAATCACTTCAAACCCCCGCTTTTCTGCCGTATGTGACGCATTTAGTAGAGCTTCTCTGCCAAAAGCGCAAACCCCAATGTGGCCGTCCACGGTGCCGAATTTCGCGTTTTTGTAGCCAAGATAGCCAAAGCAAGTAACCAAAATCCATTTCAGAGCTATCTGCCGGTTATCGTAGACTTCTCTAAGATGTGGGTCAGAGGCTTCTTTTTTCATTTTCTTATAATAGAGACGTTTGTCGACGATGAACTTTAGGGTTTTCGGTACTATGCCAACGCGTTTGGTGCATATGTGATAGTTTAGTTCGGGGATGCGTTTGGTCGAGTCTGGGCAGCATTTGCACAAGACTGTTTCTGCTGATATGTTGTTGTTTGCCATGATGCTGGGATACATACTGCTGAAATCTACTTCGCCAACGTAGTCATGTGCACCAACCCTTGGTTCGTACACCATTCCTCCGCGGTCGCCAACAAGGAGCTCATACGCGGATTTGAAGGCTTCAGGGATGCTTTTGTTTCTTGGAATAAGCACGTCGTCTTTTATGGCTTGGTAAAACTGCAACGAGGACATGCTTGAGCCTATCGAGTTTCTTGCAGCAGTATGAAGTGGTACTCGGCAAGTTCTGGCAATCTCGATTAAACCATCGAGTCCTGCTTCAGATAAGATGAAGGTGTTGCTTTTGTCGACGTGGATTCTTCCATAAAGTCTAATGGGGCCAGCTCGATAAAATGTGCGACCGTAAGAGAAGAAAGTTTTACCTGAAGGTGTTTTCGAAGAAAATGGTGTACTATCTCTGCTTAAAGTAAATTTGTCAGTGACATTGTTTATGGTTGCGCGCTCTGTTAGATAAGGAAAAAGATGTGAGTCGCCTCCTTTAGTCACAAGGATATCGGGGTCAAACTTTCGGACTGCCTGGACGAGTTGAAGAAGTTTTTCTGCTTCATCGTGGCAGTCAATTTGTGTTTCTTCTTGCTCTTGGCTCACCTGAATTATGCCTATGGGATCGTTGAAGTCGGCGATTTTGTTTTTCTTGGCAACTTCCACCTTCAATTTCATAACTCGCAATGGCGGAACCGCATAATCAGTGCGGGCTACTGAGTCAAGCAAGGTGTATTGGAGACCTGACTTTTCAACTTTAGCTTCCACGAGCGCAAGGGGAAAGATGTCATGGCTGAAAAAGTAAGCTCGGTCTCCTTTCAAATCGCAGTTGGAAACCTGATAGCGCATATAATCGCCCAACCTTAGAATAATGTTTGTCAGGGTCATTGTTCTTCTACAGTCCTTAAGCGTAAGCTCTAGAACTTTGGTTTTCTCTGCATCCGTGGGCTGAGCATACTTGTATGCAAAACCCCATTTTGCCACATCGGTGCTGTTGTAGAGTTTTCCAATCAGGGGTTCTATGTTGTCTTGTTTTGATGAAACATAGATTTTAGGCTGAAAATTGTCAGTTAAGCGTATTCTTTGTCCGGATTCGCTGATGATCCAGACCGTGATTTCGCCTTCGTTTGAAGGGTAGGCATCAAGTATCCAGCCTTTAATTTTGCAGGGACAGCTAATTGAGATCACTAAATTCCCTCCAACGTTCGTAAATGACAACTTTCTCCCAAAAGTTGAGGGATAGCAAAAGGCATTTTTGAGTTTTTAAACACTAACTCCAAACGACTTTATTGAACAGGGGAGACTGCAGTGAAAGTAAACAAGAGTCAGGCTTCATAACTGGCGGTTCAGCAAAATAGGGTTTGTAATGTTCCTATAGCTTTTAGGTGAAGAATGAGCTTAGTCAGAACTTTCTTTACTAAAAATATTTCGCTCCTCTCTCAATTATTGTAGGTGAAAGCCTAGGCTAAGTTCAGCCCACAACACAGCCGATGCAATAGTAACCTGTGCAATAGACAGGACGGCGCCGACTCTGAGGTATTCTTTAAGGCTAAGATTGACGCCTCTGCACCTCATCATCTCCATCCACATCAAGATCGCAAGCGACCCAAGAGGGAAGAAGTGTGGCCCCAAATTGTTTCCGAACTATTCCATGTATTTTACCAACGGAGTTGCAATGTAATCAGTCATTCGGAACTCTTAACTAAATAATCATAATTAATTGTCAATGGATAACTATGAAAAATTCTGAATGCACAATCTACATCATGTTCGATGAAAGGTGGCTACAGAAGTTCAGAAAGGAAGAAGACGGTTGGAAAGAATACAGCCGAAACGGTACTGTTCGCTCATGTACTGCAGAACAATTTATCTCCCATATCCTTCCACCTTTAGCTGGAATAAAAGGACCAAACGTCACCGTCAAAGTTGAACCTGACAATAAGACTAAAATTTAATGTACGAAAAACTCAACTTAGTTCTTAATAAGTTGCTCCTTTTGGGAAATTGTTTTTGTTTAATCAGGAAGGTTGGATTAAAACCCAAATAACGAATGAAACATACCACGTTCCTATCTTTTCCAAAGAAGCTTAAAACTTTTAAAATAAACAACATATACAATATAGAAGGTGATACTATGAACAGGCTGTCTAGACCTAAAGCACCATTTATTCTTGCGGTGGCATTAGCCTTTTTCATATACCTACTCATTATATTTGTGAATTCATTTCCAGCCGATTATAGAATAGCAATTAGAGATGTGGCGCAGTTTTCGAGCAGCGGATCTTTAATGCCTCTGTTTCAACTTGGTTCGGAGTTAACCGGTGAAGTTGGAGTAGTTCTTCGTTTTGCCGGCGCATTCATTTTATTGTCTTTCGTCGTTTTGCTTTTGATAGAAAAAAGGGTTTCTTGGTCACTTCTAAGAAAAGCTGTTCTGCTTGAAGGTATCTATTACTTATTCAATATACCTTTTATTATCTATCTGCTCGTGAGAACTAACGCCTCAACTGCAACTTATGGCGCTGCAATATCTTATTCATTGCAAATTCTCTTCGTAACCCCAATATTTGTCGCGCTTTACTTCAAGCTCAGAGACAAGACTTTTGAGATTTCAGAAGTTACAAAGTGGGGTGCGCTAGCAGTCACGGGTTTCATCTTTGGTCTTTGGGCAAAGCATTTTTTACTGGCAATCTATGCTTTACCACTTGATTTTTCTAACTTAACATTTTTAGTTGGCTTTCTTAATTCAGCCTTAACTATGTTGATTGCTGGCATAATTATGATTGTTGTTCTTATGCCTCTTTACCGAAAGAAGAGCGCTTCATTTAACACTAAAGCATTGGGGGCAGCTTTAGTTCTTGCTGGATTATACGCAATAATCTTTGTGCTTATCGCTTTATTCAATGTAGAGTATATGCGATGGATTAGCTTGATTGACTGGTGGACGATGATTTTTGTAGTTGTTGGCATCGGTTTTCTAATTCTTAAAAGGATTCACAATACTGAATGAGTTTGTCATCCTCTCAATTTCAAATGGGTTTTAACTTGCAATAATTGATATTTAACACTGAACCGAAATTAACCCAATCATCAGAGGTAGCATCAACCTTTGGCATTGGGGTGTTGAACGTTGTGGTTGTTGCTATGCAGTCACAGAGTCTTAAAGGCACGAATTTACAAAAATTAGAATGGTGTTTTAAGTTGGAAAAAAACATGATGAAATATCAAGTTTTGGTCAAAACGATTTCAGGAAAAGGCGGTGAGTTCTGGGGAGCGTTCCAAAAGATGCCTACTGAGCCAATGAAAGGAGTAATGGTCGAATCTTCATGGAGCCTATTCGGATACTGGGATTTCGTCATTTTCTTCAAAGCTGATAGCAACGAAAACAGCCTGCACTTCGTTGGCGAGGTCTTAAGAGCGATACCTGGCATCGCCGAAACTAGTACTTCACCAATGACCATGCTCAAAGAACACAAAATGTAGTAGACAATTGTTTTTGCTGTGTTTCTTTCCTTTCTTTCTTTCAAATCCATTTTTTTAAAGAGATATTCGATTTTAGACATACACAAAAAGTTGTCAAACAGCACTACCAATGGAGCCAATGGGAATTGCATTTCTCATTTAACTTAAGAAAAATTGTTTAAAATCACGAATAGCAAAATGGGTTTTTGAAATTTGCCATAAATAAAGAAAAGAGAAAAGGAAAGATATCTATTCTGGCTTCTTTTGTTTGCCGGGTCTCAGTGAGCGTACTGTTGCACCCGCACGCCACATTTCGCTATTGCCCATCTCTTTGAGTTCGTCTGCGAGTTTTTGGCGATAGTCTGGTGCCTTGCTCTTTTCCAATACAATGCGTGTTTCTTCGCCTGCAGCCACAAGCTCGTATAGTGAATCAAATACTGGTTGTGTAGCTTCACGGAAACGGCTTCTCCATCGCAATGCGCCGATGCGGGCGGTTTCACTGCAGTTACAGTACATCCAGTCCATGCCGTTTTCATCGACAAGACGGATTAAGCTTTGTGTGAGTTCTTCGACGCTTTCGTTAAATGCCTCGCTTGGGCTGTGTCCATGTTCACGCAAGGTTTTGTATTGGGCTTCCAGGATGCCTTCGAGTGCACCCATCAATGTACCGCGTTCCCCTGTTAGGTCACTGAAGGTTTCTTTCTCAAATGTGGTTGGAAATAGATATCCTCCGCCTATAGCGATGCCGAGCGCTTTAGCGCGTTCTTCAGCTTTACCTGTTGCGTCTTGGAAAACTGCGAAGCTGCAGTTTATGCCACTTCCGTCAACAAAGTTTCTCCGCACAGATGTTCCCGAGCCTTTTGGTGCAACAAGGATCACGTCAATTTCTTTGGGTGGGATAACGCCTGTTTGTTCCTTGTAGACGATACTAAAGCCGTGGCTGAAGTATAATGCGTCTCCTTTTTTGAGGGTTGCTTTGATTTTTGGCCATACTGCTTTTTGTGCTGCGTCTGTAAGTAGGAACATTTTGATGGTTCCTTTCTTGGCTGCTTCTTCCATTGGGAAGAGGTTTTCGCCTGGTTTCCAACCATCTGCAATTGCTTTATCCCATTCTTTTTTAAATACTCCTTCTTTTTCCTGTCCTATTATTACTTTCACGCCGTTGTCTCTCATGTTAAGCGATTGGGCTTGACCTTGAATTCCATAGCCAAGTGAGACGACAACTTCGTCTTTTAGGATTTTTTGGGCTTGCGCCACTGTGAATTCTCTACGCGTGATGACATCTTCTACGATGCC
Organism: Candidatus Bathyarchaeota archaeon; assembly: GCA_963811105.1. Taxonomy (GTDB): domain Archaea; phylum Thermoproteota; class Bathyarchaeia; order Bathyarchaeales; family Bathycorpusculaceae; genus Bathycorpusculum. The sequence goes on from CAWEPZ010000002.1 coordinate 360,873, forward strand.
ACCGAAATCCAACTTTGCCATTTATTTTTTCCTCAAGCCAGACACTTTACAAGACGCAGTAATTAAAAATTATCCCTCAACTAATCTGTTAAGGAAATTTGCAGATAGACTTTCTTTATAGTAATTTAAAACGTTCATGTGAGAACTACATTGGCAAAAATTTTGTTTAGGCGATAACTTCCAGCAAAATGTTTTCTAAACTAGAAAAAGGTTAGGGTTTTTTGTTCATCTCGTGGCGAATCCACCAGATGATCCCTATTGTCGCTGGAATTCCGAAGATGGCAACTATCCAAACTAGTATTGTAATCACGGAACCAACTACATAGTCCAAAGCGTAGGTTGAGATTGCAACATTCCAATTTCCGTCAACATAGACTTTGATGGCGAATGCGATGAAAAGTAATGGCGAGATTGCTCCACCTGCTCTTGAAGCGCGTGAGCTTTTTCCAGATAGATGATATTCTTTCTTTTCTTGCTCGGCTAGTCTCTTCCACCATTGCCAACTTGCTACTGCTCCTACAATTGCCGGAATTCCGATGAATATGACTTCCCAGAAAATCAAATGCAAAATAAATGATACTATATTGCCCATTGTCCAAAGACCCAGGATTGATGGAACTAAACCTGTTGTTTGAGCATCTTTTGTGAACCATAGAAAGACGTAGATCGAACCGATGAATATCAAAATGCCAGCTATTACAAACGTGGCAACCATTTTCCAGTGTTTTCTTATGAATTTTCCCCATTCGGAGTCTTTTTCAACTTCGTTTTTCTGAGTCATTAAATCCCTCCCCCTTACTAGAGTTTCCGCCTGTGGATAGTTGTTTTGGTTAATTCCTATGCTCTCGATTGCTTTTCCTTGCTCCGGCTGCGTTGACGGTTGAGAATATGCATATTGTTGTGGATTGTATGATTGCTGTTGTTGAGTTTTTATTGTGTAGAATCCGGGGGTTGTCGTTGTCGAAATCACGTGGAATAGGTACAGATATTGAGTCACCAAGAACCAAACTAATGTACTCATGTATTCTGGATCCAATAACCGAATTAGCTTTAGTAAAGAATTAAATCGACACTAAACTAATTCGCTAAACTGTAACCTTAGTTAGTCACTGTATGATTGTCGGAGATCAGATATCCTGTCCGATTAGTTGGAAAAATCATTATTATTTAAAATGAAGTATAATATAATATATTCAGACTTTTCTGAAAAATAGTAAAACTTATTTAGTCGGAACCATATTGGTTCGGTTAAGGTGATTAAGTGTGAGTAGCTGTATTGGTGACACTTGCAGAATTGATGCAATAATTTCGATGGATGTGAAAGGACAAGTTGTCTTACCAAAGGATTTGCGTGAGAGGGCAAACTTCAAGCCAAACGACAAAATTGCTGTAGTAGCTTGTGAAAAAGACGGCGAAGTCTGCTGTATTATGATGTTAAAAGCTGAAAAACTTCAGGGTGCCGTAACCAAGACTCTCGGACCACTGCTCAAAGGAGTAACAAAACAGGAGAGTTAATTATGAAAGAAGAAAAAGTAAAGAAACTAGTTAGAAATCGCTACGCAAAAGTCGCTAAATCAAATGGTTCTTGCTGCGCTTCAAATGTGAGTTGCTGTTCAGCTCCGACAAACGAGCAAGTAAGCAAAATGATAGGTTATAGCGAAGAAGAATTGAATTCGGTTCCAGAAGGTGCCAATCTTGGTTTAGGCTGCGGCAATCCGACTGCTTTAGCGTCTTTGAAAGAGGGCGAAAGAGTTTTGGACCTAGGTTCAGGTGCAGGATTTGACTGTTTTTTGGCCGCCCAGAAAGTTGGAAAACAAGGCAAAGTCATAGGAGTAGACATGACCCCTGAAATGCTCGACAAAGCTAGGACTAACGCCAAAAAAGGCAAATACACAAACGTCGATTTCAGACTTGGAGAAATTGAAAATCTCCCAGTCGCTGACAATTCAGTCGACGTTGTAATTTCAAACTGCGTAATCAACTTGGCACCAAATAAGAAGCGAGTATTCGAAGAAGCTTTCAGAGTTCTCGCGCCTAATGGTCGATTAATGGTTTCAGACATTGTCCTCCTAAGAGAGTTACCTGAATCCATTCAAAAGAATGTTGAAGCCTACGCTGGATGCATTGCTGGAGCAGAAATAAAAGACAAATACCTTGAACTAATTCGAAAAGCTGGGTTCCAAGAAGTAAAAGTTTTAGAGGAAAAAACATACCCTCTCGAATACATTGTAAGCGAATCCACATTAAAAGAAGCAATCAAAATGGCAAGCATGACGGAAGAAGAGGTAAAGGAAGCAGCAAACATTGTGGTAAGCATGAAAGTCTCAGCAATTAAGCGATTAGCGAGGAATGAATTATAAAGCTCTTTCTTCCACCACAAACGATATTGCTCCCCTCTCCAGTGCTCATCATAGGAACTTATGGCATCGATGGCAAACCTAATATCATGACTGCCGCATGGGGAGGAATCGTATCAAGCAAACCGCCATGTATCAGTGTATCTCTAAGGGAAGCAACGCTTAGTTATCATAACATCCAACAGACACAGGCATTCACAGTGAATATTCCCTCTGAAAAATATTTCAAGGAGGCTGACTTTGTTGGCATGGTGTCGGGAAGAGCGTGCAACAAATTTAAGGAAACCCGCCTTAATCCAGAAAAGAGCAAACTGGTCAATGCCCCAATCGTAAAGGAATTTCCATATGCCCTTGAATGCAATCTCATCAAGCAGGTCGATCTTGGTCTTCATACAATGTTCATTGGCGAAATTGTCGGAATGGTCGCTGATAGCGAGGCTCTAAATCCAGATAAACTTCCAGACATCGAGAAGGTGCGACCAATCCTGTTTGGTTCATTCGGCAGTATGGCTTATTATAATATCGGTGATAAACTTGGCGAAGCGTTCTCCATCGGAAACCAACTACAACGGTAATAAATTAAAAACCGCGCTTTTTCCAAGCTAATGGGCTTAATCTAAAAAGAATATTACACGCCCTTTGAGAGGAGAAAGCATACATGCAAAGGATATTTCACTGAGAATTTATGTTTAGAAAATCTAATAAAAGAAGTTGGGGAAAACAAGTTTATCGGTTAAAAAGGCGAGGATGAGCTTTGTCTCAGACAGAACCTTCCTATTCCGTATACTTGGACATAATGATGTAATCGTGGGGGTCTCTCGCTTTTCTGTGGTTTCCTGTTTACGTCAATTACTTTCATTCTAACTTCGCTCTAAAACTAGGAAGTACTGCTAGCCAGGCAACAATTTTATTCCTGACTTTGATCTTTTACTTTTCTTTGTACGTACTGTTCGACAATCTGGAAATCCTTATCTAATATCCATAAGTGCATGTGCCGCTTTTCAAGTCTCTCTCAGTTGCGGTTATGATTTTTTTAAAGAATTCAATTATATTAACAAAATCAAGATAGATGACCTTTCGGTTTCTAAGACACAAAATAATTAAGCAGTGAGCCGCAAGTAGCAATTAATGAACGACAACGAATTTACCCCAGAACTTGTTGCGCCATGCGGAATGAACTGCGGGATATGTAGAGCCTACTTGGCATACATCCACAGCGTACCACGGGTAAGAGGTAAAGTAACATACTGCGCAGGCTGTATTCCTCGAGGTAAAAACTGCTACGTAATACGTGGCTGCCCAAAACTTAGAAAACATCAAATTCAATCTTGTAGCGAATGCGAAACAATTCCGTGTGAAAAACTTAAACACCTTGACAAACGTTACAGGGAACGCTATGGTATGAGTATGGTTGAAAACCTAAAAATGGTAAAAACCAGAGGTATGGATGAATTCCTTAAAAGCCAAACCGAAAAGTATTCTTGTCCGAGTTGCGGTGACGTGGTTTGTGTGCATGACGCCAAATGCTATTCGTGTGGCTACAAAAGAAACCCTAAACGCTGTATTTTTCCACGATTTCTCTAATTGTATTTAGATTCCTAGTTGTGGCTTTTTCCTTAAGTTTTGACTCCAAAAACGAGTTAGGCAACGCTCCTTCTCCGCCACCATGGGTCACACTAAAAACCTCTGTGCCTTTTGCTGAAATTACTTCTGCAGTTGATTTTGGAATCGTCATGGGCAACTCAAAAGGAAATTTTGCTGGGGCAGCCGCAAGAAAAGTCACCAAAAAGCTTCTGCCTTCTTTGCTTTGCCCTTCGAAGGGTTCGCTCTGGATTACCTCTTTAACCTTAGAGATTGATCGGATAAACACTGACACATTGTATCCTAATACGTTCAGAAGTTTGTCCTCTATTCTTGTTCTGATTTCTTCAACGTTTTCGTCGAAGGTTTCGAAAATTACATTCCCGCTTTGCTTGTAAGTGCAAACGTTTTGAAAGCCTAAAGTAGTGAAGGCTTCTTGCAGTTTCTCTTTTCTAACGATGCGTCCGCCAACGTTGATTCCTCTTAAGAAAGCTACAAAGAGAGGCATCTACTTCATCAGTTTCAGCATTATGGCCTTAGCCGAATACAGTCTGTTTTCTGCCTGCTCATAAATTACAGACTTCGTGTTTTCAATGGTTTCAGCGCTTATTTCGTACCCTCGGTGAATCGGCATATCGTGCATGATATAGGCACCAACACCTTTCAGAAGTTCAGCGTTGATTTGGTAAGGCATCATAAGTTTAATGCGGTTCTCCTTTTCTAAGGCAAACTTGGGTTCAGTAAAGAACTCCATATCAATCCACGTATCAGTGTAAACGAAATCTGCATCTTTAACCGCTTTCTTGGCATCCAAAGTTGACTGCCAAAGTCCGCTCTTTCTAGCCTCGGCCAATAGCTCATCGTCTCTTGCGGCTTCATTGAAAATCGGTGTAACGGTTGTCAGTTTGACTCCTGTTTTGGTGCAGCCCTCGATGAGAGAGTTACAAACGTTATTGTGAACGCCTATGTAAACAAGCTTAGCATCTTTCAAAGTGCCCCTTTTCTCCTTTATGGTGATTAGGTCGGCTAGTGCTTGGCTTGGATGATACTTCTCGTCGCAACCATTGATCACCGGAACCCGTGAAGCATTAGCCATTTTCGTCAAATCGCTGTCGCAAAGCAATCGAGCCATTATGCAATTAACATTACGAGACAAATACCTAATCTCATCTGAAATATCCGCCAACGTGAAGTTGGTAGTTCGCCAATCAATAAATAAGCCGTGACCGCCAAGCTGCGTAGCCGCCACCTCAAAAGCAACTCTTGTGCGCGTGGATGTTTTTTGGAAAATCAACGCAATTGATTTGTTCTCAAACGCTTTACCAAATCTTGCAGGGTTGTGTTTAATTTCGATGCCTAAATCAACCATTGCAGTAAGCTCTTGGCTGGATAATTCTTTGAAATTAATCAGATGCATTTTGCTTGGCCTTAAGTTACGCTGACTAGGCCAACAATTATAAGCTTTATGGAAAACCTTTTCACCCAACAAGGCACAAAGATGAAGTGAGTCAGCATGATTCTACTCGTAGCTTCAAACAAAGACGGAGCGAGCCTTAACATTAAGAGGCAAATCCTTTCCAGCTATCCCTTCAAGGAAACTGGAGATAGGTACCACCAAAACCCAATCTACACAGCTGACATAAACAAAAATAAAATATCGCTTATAACTCTAAGTCACGAATCCATCAACGCGCAATCATTGCCCGAGAGCTTTCCGGAAGCAAAACTAATAGTCTTCATCTCAAGGCATAGCAGTGCAAGCGGCAAACCAACGTTATCTGTTCACACTCCAGGAAACTTGGCTGAAGCAGGACTTGGTGGCTTGCCAAAAACTGTCTCGGTTTCACCTGCAACAGCGATGCGGGATGCATTAAAATCGTTGCAACAACAAAAAGAACAGATGAAGCTTGAATACGAAGTGTCATACGAGTGCACCCATCATGGCCCAAGTCTAAATGTACCGACAATGTTTGTAGAACTCGGCAGTTCCGAACCGCAATGGCAAGATTCAAGGGCTGCAGAAGCTGTTGCTCATGCGGCAATGTCAGCTATTGCCAATTTTTCAGCACCAACTAACGCTGCTGTTCTGGGTATAGGTGGGACACATTACAATCAGAAGTTTACAGCAATGGCTATGGATGAAGAAGCAGTATTCAGTCATATGATACCAAAATATGCCATCTCCACAATTGATTCTGAAATGCTATCTCAGTGCATTCAGAAAACTTTGGAGAAGGTTTCGTTGGCGCTTCTTGATTGGAAGGGAATCAGAAGCCAAGATAAGCCAAAACTCATGCTTGTTCTGCAAGATGTTAATTTACCCAGTAAGAAAGTTTAAACGACCAGTATAAGAAGCTTTAAAAGTCTTGGTAAACTTGTTTTAAAACTCCTTACAGTAATGTTTATTATTCATAAATGAAATCTTGGTGTGCGATGAATATGGGAATAAAATCTTGGCTAACACAAGCAGCAAGAACCTTAAAGTTAGCTGTAAAACCGGGCAGAGAAGAGCTCTGGCTATCAATAAAAATCAGTCTACTAGGTATAGGCGCTGTTGGTTTAATTGGTTTTATAATTAAATTGTTATCTTACGCAATTGGCGGCGCAGCCGCACCCGCATCATCTTAAAGGGAACTTGAAATTTATGGACAAGAAAGAGGAGCAAACACAAGCAAAAATTTTTGTGGTCAAAACCACAACGGGGCAAGAACGGAACGTTGCAAGGTTAATTGCTTCAAAAGTGGAAATGAACCATATCCCAATAAAATCTCTTCTTGTACCAGATACATTGAAAGGTTATGTGTTTGTTGAAGCTGATGGACCACATTTGGTCGAAGAAGCTATTACAGGCTTAAGACACGTACGTTCCAGAATCCCTGGCCTCGTAAGCTTCATTGAAATAGAACGATATATTGTCCGAAAACCAGTTATGGAAGACCTTAACGAAGATGATGTCGTCGAAATCACTGGTGGACCATTCAAAGGAATGCGAGCCAAAATCACAAGGCTCGACAAAGCAAAAGGGGAAGTTACCCTCGAACTGCTTGAGGCAACATTCACTTTGCCAATCACAGTGCATTCAGACTATGTGAAACTAGTAGAAAAAGCAAAAACATAAAATTGGTGAAATAATATGGGAGAGAAGAAAGTTGTAGAATTACTCGTAAATGGCGGACAAGCCAACGCAGGTCCACCATTAGGTCCCGCTCTAGGTCCATTAGGACTAAACGTTATGGCTGTCGTTACAAAAATTAACGAGCTCACAAAAGATTACGCCGGAATGAAAGTTCCAGTAAAAATCACCGCTGACACGGAAGAAAAAACATTTGAGGTCTCGGTGGGTACTCCAACAGCTTCAGCATTAATCGTTGCTGAACTCAAAATTGAGAAGGGATCAGGAACGCCTAACACTGTGAAAGTGGGAGATTTGTCAATGGAGCAGATGGTGCGCATAGCAAAAATCAAAGGGCCTCAACTTTTGGCGACTAATATCAAGGATGCAACCAAAGAGTTGCTTGGAACCTGCGTTAGCTTAGGCGTCACTGTTGAAGGCAAAGACCCTAGAGAAGTACAAAAAGAAATTGATGCTGGCACTTACGAAGAGCTATTTGGTACTGACCAATGATAAGCGAATATTTTTATAATGGGTTTCTAATCCCTCATTGGCACGAGGCTTAAAAATGCCCCTAGACAACAAAACGATTTCAGAAGCAGTTAAACAGGCGAAGGCGAAGTCTGGCGAGAAAAAATTCAACCAGACCGTAGACATGATCTTAGATATTATGGAGATCGATATGAAGGCGCCAGAAGGGAAAATCCAAGAGATTGTTGAACTTCCTCATTCAACTGGCAAACCAAATAAAGTCTGCGTTATTGCTTCTGGAGAATTTGCGTTTAAAGCACGAAACGCACAGGCTGATTATGTTATTGAACGCGGCGACTTAGATTCTTTAAATGGCAAAAAGAAGGAACTGCGCAAACTCGCTAGCGAATATGACGTTTTCATATCGGAGGCGCCGTTAATGCCACTTGTGGGCAGAATTCTTGGTCCGGTTTTGGGTCCAAGAGGAAAAATGCCTATACCTGTTCCACCTAACGCTGACATTGCAGCCCTGATTATTAAGCACCGTAAAACTGTAGTTGTTAGAATGCGTAGCCAACCAATTATTCAAGTTTCAGTTGGCACCCAACAGATGAAGGATGAAGAACTTGTCGACAACATTATGGCTGTTCTTCGTGTCTTAGAAGGAAAACTTAAGCGTGGATTGAAAAACGTAAAGTATGCTTTCATAAAAACATCTATGGGTGAACCAGTAAAAATTAAACCTTAGTGAGAAGACAAATCATGCCGTCCCAACAAGTATTAGAGGAAAAATCAAGCGAAGTAGAAGCAATAAAAGACATATTAAAAGAACACAAATCCATTGGCATCGCTAGCCTGAAAAAGGTTCGCGCTTCCCAACTTCAAGAACTCAAGAAAAGCATGGCTGGCAAAGTTTACCTCAGAGTGCTAAAGAATACGCTTATGAAAATAGCAATTGAAGAGATGAATCAAAAAGACCTAAAGAAGCTTGAAGTTTATTTGGACGGATCAAACGTTTACTTGTTCACAGATCTAAACCCCTTCAAACTGGCATTACTATTAGAGAGGGGTAAAGTAAAAACAACTGCGAAATCAGGTGACATCGCAGCTATGGACGTGGTTGTTCCTTCAGGAAACACAGCACAACCTCCAGGTCCATTCATCAGCCAACTGAACGCTGTAGGTTTACCAACAAGAATTGAATCTGGCAGCGTTTGGGTTAGCAAAGACACATTGGTCGTTCGCAGGGGCGAAGTTATCAATGAACGCCTTGCAGGTGTTCTCTCAAAACTCGGCATAAAAGCAGTTGAATTGGGAATTTCAATGAGGGCAGTTTTCGACAACGGTTTAATGATTACTGGCGACCAGCTTGTAGTTGATATTGCTGCAACAAAAAGAAGCGTTGAACAAAGCAACCAAGAAGCCTTCGCACTTGCCATGGGCATATCTTATCCAACTGCAGAAACAATCAAACCACTAATACAGAATGCACACCAAAAAGCTCTTGCATTAGCAGTCAGCGCAGCAATCCCAACGAAAGAAACAATCGGCGCCCTAATTCGCAAAGCAAACATGGAAATGTCAAGTTTAAGCGGTGCAGTTGGAAAAGTGGAACCAAAGGCAGCATAAACTTTCAGTCTTTCTGATTTCATTTTCTGATGCCAATAGATAAATTCCATATTGGCTAAAGGATAAAACAAATTCTGCTTAGTTTTCTGTTTTGTTTTGATAAGGCTTAATAGTTTCTTACGTCGTGTAGATTTAAATTAATAAGTGACTTGGCATGGTTGATGTTTGGCTTCCTTACGGAAAAACCGACGTATGCGTTCGTGTTCCAGCCCGAAACCTCCTAGGAACAATCGAACCAGTACCGCGCCAAGGGGTATCAGACGCTAAAGCAGAGATTGAGAGAGCGTTGAAAGAACCCATAGGTTCAAAACGTTTGAGTGAAATTGCCAAACCAGAAAGCAAAGTTGCAATCGTGGTGGATGATGCAACCCGTAAAGCGCCAAGTGAAGTGATGCTTCTGCCTGTGTTAGCTGAATTGAATTTCGCAGGCGTAAAGGACGAAAATGTTACGGTTATTTTTGGATGCGGAACGCATCGGGCGGTGAAGCCTGAAGAAGCCGCAGTGCTTATTGGTTTGGAAGCGTGTAAAAGGGTTAAGACCGTCAGCCACGATTGTCGAGCACAAGATTTAGTGAATATCGGCACGACTAAGATCCACGGCAATAAAGTGTTTCTAAACCGCTTGTTCGCTGAGGCTGATGTGCGGGTACTTTTGGGCGATGTAGGTTTTCATTATTATGCTGGTTACGGCGGCGGAAGAAAAAGTGTTTTGCCCGCCGTTTGTGGCGAAGAAACTATAAAACACAACCATGCAATGCTACTTCACGCTAACGCCAGGTCAGGAAACTTGGATGATAACCCTGTGCATCAAGACATGATTGAAGCAGGAAGACTAGCCAAAGTTGACTTTATCGTAGATGTTGTTGAAAACAAAAAAGGTGAAATTGTCAAAGCATTTGCCGGCGACTTGGAACAGGCTTTTTTGGAAGCTGTGAAACTGGTTGATGAAATGTATCGAATTACAGTGGACCGCCGGGCTGACATTATTGTTGTAAGTGCGGGAGGGCATCCTGCAGATATGAACCTTTACCAAGCCTACAAAGCGCTTGATAATGCGTTGGATGCGGTTAAGCGTGGAGGAGTCATAATTCTTGTTGCTGAGTGCCCGGAAGGGCATGGCAACCAAGTGTTCTATGATTGGATGACGAGGTTGGGTGACTTGAAGAATGTGGAGCGGGAAATCAAACGCAACTTTATCATGGGCGGCCACAAAGCATATTACCTCTTAAGAGCCCTGCAGAACCATCAAATCATCCTAGTCTCTTCTTTGCCTGATTATTATGCAACAAGCATATTCAAGTTGAGAACTGCGCGAGCCGTCAACGACGCACTAGCAGAAGCGTTAAAGATTGCAGGTTCAGCTTCAAGGGTATGGGCAATGCCTCAGGGAAGCTCCACGTTGCCTATTTTCAAGACACCCGAAGAATCAAAAAATTAGAATCTCCAAATTGTTGCGGACATTAATTGATTATTTCAATAAACGCAACATTTAAGTTTAAACGGTGAAATGTGTTTTAAGAAGGCGAAAGAATGCAACAAACATTCAAGCTTCGCAAATTCCAGCCTGATGACTTACAAGGGGTAATGCAAATTAACCGAGTATGCTTACCTGAAAATTATACCGATTTTTTCTTTATGGATTTGCATCAAAGATACCCGGAAACTTTCATTATAGCTGAAGAAAACGGTGAAATAGCCGGCTATATCATGTGTCGCGTTGAAGTAGGCTTGTCAAATTATGGTTTTGGCGGTTTAATTAGAAAAGGACATGTTGTATCAATAGCTGTTATGCCTCAGCACAGGCGAAAAGGTGTCGCTCAAGCATTAATTAATAAGGCCTCGGAAGGAATGCAGTATTACAAAGCTAAGCAATGTTTTCTAGAAGTCAGGGTGACTAATGATGCTGGTATTTCGCTCTATAAGAAGCTGATCTTTGAAGTAACCAGAACCATAAACGGGTATTATTCTGATGGCGAAGACGCCTACGTTATGACAAAACGTCTTTAGGCTGAGCTAATTCTTCTTAATGCAAAAGCAGATCGTCAAGTTTACTTAAACAATCATTCTCTGACAAGCGATAACGTACTCCCGCGAGCTTGCTGCCTGTAGTTAACATCGGAACAATTATAAGCCAACTTCCATGAAGCTGATTTAATAAAGGGGAGCAAAAGAAATGGCAAAAACAGCATTAATAGGGCGCAAGAAGAGAATCGCGTTTATTGCTCATGACAATAAAAAAGAGGACATGTTGGAATGGGCAAAATATAACCTTGGCACCCTGAAACAGCATGAATTGTACGCTACAGGAACCACTGGCAGGCTAATCGAAAACGAGTTATGTTTGAAAATCAAGATTCTAGAGAGCGGACCATTAGGCGGCGACCAACAAATTGGAGCACGTATAGCAGATGGAGAAATAGACTTCTTAATTTTCTTCTGGGATCCACTAGCACCTTTGCCTCATGACCCGGATGTAAAAGCACTTTTGCGAATAGCTGCATTGTGGAATATTCCTATAGCATGTAACAGGGCTTCAGCTGACTTCATTATTTCTTCACCGTTAATGTGCCAAGACTACCAGCGCATTTTACCCGATTACAGTAGTTACCGTGAACGATCCAAACAATGAAAAGTTCGTTTGTTTTTTTAATAGATAATCCAAGTGCGTTAACAAAGTAGCTTATTGAGAGTGAGAAAGGCGATTTTTATTTTTGAGCCAGCGAAGGCAAGTTGGGAAAGAACGCAACTTCTTTAATATCCTGAATATACTAGTTATTTTTTGAGGAATCAAGTTATGTCAATTCAGAAAATACCCGAAAAAAACGCTATTCTTTTCGTTTGGTTCAACCAATACGCTGGAATACTTCTAAAGACCCCCAGTAAAACTCTTGCAATTGACCCAGTAGATGTCAAAGCTAGAAGCCTTCAAAAGGTAGATGCGATCCTCATAACACACGAACACTACGACCATTTGGACCCCCGATTAATCGCTGAAATCCAAAAAGCTACAGACTGCAGAATAATCGCTGATTCTGCGTCAACCAGAAAACTCCAATATACTATACCTGCTGACAAACTTCAACAAACTAAACAGGGCGATGAAATCAAAATCGGCGAGGTCTCAATTAAAACTGAGAAATGTAATCACACCGCTCAATCACCCGTAACTTATATCATAACAAGCGAAGATGGCGTGAAAGTGTATCACACTGCAGACAGCTTGCCATTTCCAGAACTAGCACTTATGGGTCAAAAAGAAAGATTTGACGTTGTTTTTTGCACCGTTGGCATAGCACCAGGATCCTCCCCACAAACAGGATTTGAAATCGCTCGATTAACTAAACCTCAAGTTGCAGTGCCTTACCACACGGCGTCGGCGGTTAGCCAAACAGAGTTTGCGGAGTTGTTGAAGAAGGAGTTGCCCAGAACTGCATGCTTGATTCCTGAGCAAAACAAGATCTATCAAGTATCAAAAAGGAAGTGAAAAGCTTGAAAGTGGAAAAAGTGAGTCAAGAAAAGAAAGATAAAATGGCAAACATACTATTCAAAATTGACGCAATAAAATTCGGAGTGTTCAAACTATCCAGTGGAAAAGCCAGCCCTTACTACATCGACCTAAGAGTGATCCCCAGTTTTCCAGATGCATTCAGGGAAATCTGCGACTTCTATGCTGAATACATAAACTCTCAAATCGGCGCAAAAAACTTTGACCGAATCGTAGGAGTACCAGTGACAGGAATTATTTTTGCATCTCAGGTGTCATACAACCTTAGAAAACCATTCATTTATGTTCGCAAAGGTATCCGACTACATGGAAGAGAAAGAAGAGTAGAAGGATGCTTATCATCAGGAGACAAAGTCCTATTAATTGATGATTTAGTCACCACTGGCTTAACGCTTACAAAAACCGCGGAAGCAGTCAGAGCTGAAGGCGGAGTTGTGACAGATGCAATAGTTTTTCTGGACAGAGAAGAAGGCGGAAAAAAGAAGCTTGAGAAGAGCGGCATAAAACTTCAAGCAATGCTAAAGATAAGTGAGATAGCTAAAACACTATATGACAATGGCGCGATAGACGAAGAAAGTGTAAAAACAATCTTGAAACAAGTCAAAAAAGAATAGTTTCGTTTATTCATAGAATATCAGAGTAGTCTCTTCAAGTAGCGTATGCAATTTTTCTACAGCCACAAAAACATCTTCTTCTTTCTTGGCTCCAGTACAAACAAGCTTTCCACTTGCAAAAAGTAGGACCACAACCTTTGGCTCTTGCATCCTGTATATTAAGCCTGGAAATTGTTCAGGTTCATACATTGCATGGCCAAGCGAATAAGCCGCTTTTTCTAAGTCAATCATGCCCCCAAGTCCACCGGAGGCAACGATATTTTGAATTTTGAGTTCTGGTTTGCTGATAATTATTATGCCGCCTTTCTTAAGTTCTTTAACAACTTTCATGACAGCTCGGCGAGCTTCTTTTTCTGATTTGGCGCCAGTGCAAACCATCTTTCCTGAACTAAAAATTAATGTTGCTGTTTTTGGACGTTTTAGTCTAAAAACTAATCCTGGAAACTGTTCAGGACGGTATTCTACTCCCGGATAACCTTTTACAACTGCATTCAAATCAACTTTCTGGTTCAGCGTTGCAGAAGCGACCACGTTCTCGATGCTTATTGTAGCTTTGACTTTTGGCAATCAATTCCCCTCTTTCTTTAACCGCCCTTAAATATCCCTTTATCAAAGGCAGACTTTATAAATACATCTGTGGCTACGATTTTGCATTTTCTTGTTGTGCAGTTTTCTTCTTCTCCCTGATTGCAGGAATAATAAATTCAACGACAACAAGTAGTAGAATAAGCGCAATAATTAATGGTAATCCCAAAGAACTTTTCTGCATAACAAGTGCTACCCAACCAAACCAAGGAATCCGAATTATCACTTTTCCGACAACCAAGTTTTGTGAAACTCCCGCTGGATTATTATAGTCCCATGGGTCCTTGCCTCCCGTTGGAGTTTCTGGCCATGGGTTTCCATTGCCATCCCCTTTAGTCTGATAATATATGGTGCCATTGATGTTGGTCGCTGCAATTATACGGTGTATTATAGGCGTGCCGCCAGGATCATTTGGGTCATAAAAAACAATTATATCACTGTTCGGATAGTCCGTTTTTAGGTCTTTAGGGTTCACGCCTTGAATAACTACTATATCCCCGGTGTGCAAGGTATGAGCAAACGGATGAGTTAAGCTATTCCAGCCGACACAACCTTCAACACCATAAGAAACGCACATGCTACCGCTTTCCACAACAACTACAGGGCCATAAGACACGTTAAGCGCTATTTTCAAACCAAAAAATAAGCCAAGAACTATGGCAACAACCAAGATTATTGCAGCTATCGTTTTGAAATAGTCGTTTTCCCATAGTCGTTTTAGCCTAATCAAACTTTAGCCGCTCTGGTGAAGTGTTTCCTTCTCATTAAGAGTTCCGGTGTTTTAAAACTTACCCTTTCTTATCAAAAGAAAAAATAAAAAGAGATGGAGATAGTCTACTAGTTAAATTCTGGTTGTGCGCTTAAATTTTCTTTTTACTTAATACTTCGCGGAATACATTACCGCATTTAGGGCATTCGTAGAGTCCTATTTCCAGTTGTATACGCTTTCCAGTTTTGTCTGGACGACCTGCCATTTTCCATGACTTCTTCGGTTTTGCAACTTCGGTTCCGCATTTTGGATATTTTGCCATTCTTATTCCTCCATATTACCTTTTTCATGCTTTGCTTAATAGAACAAAAAACTTTCCATAGTCTTCAAATAGATATTTTTCATTTTAACATGGTGGTTAAACACATTTTTGGGAATTTCAGAAAAATACCGTTAAAGGAAACGGTTGAAAATAGTCGAAAAAATCATGGACATTATTAAAAAACAACAATAATCAAACCAGCTAATGACATCAAAAGTTAAATGACATAAAGAACCTGCGGTTCAATTAAATCTGCCCTAACGTTTTTAATAGCAGAACTCTAGCTTAACATAGCATCAGATTAAAGGTCCGCTTTATATTGGAAGCAACTTCTGAAAACGCTTTTGAAATGCTTGTGAAGCCAGTGCGAAGGCTTATAGAGAGGAAAGGCTTCTCAAAACCTACTGAACCTCAAGAAAAAACAATCCCAAAAATCCTAGACGGCAAAAGTGTTCTCTTAATTTCTCCCACAGCCACAGGGAAAACAGAAGCCGCTTTCCTGCCAGTGCTAAGCATGCTTCTTAAGGAACCCAAGACGCCAGGGATAAAAGTGCTCTATATTACACCGCTGCGTGCTCTAAACAGGGACTTGCTTGAGCGGCTTCAGTGGTGGTGCAACAGCCTGGACATACGTCTTGCTGTTAGGCACGGTGACACGGAAACAAAAGAAAGAACTCGCCAATCTCGCAGCCCTCCAGATATTCTAATAACTACTCCTGAAACATTGCAAGCTGTTCTTTCTGGCTGGATTTTGCGTCAGCATTTGCAAAGTTTACGGTGGGTAATAATTGATGAGGTACACGAGTTAGCCGACAGTAAACGCGGAAGCCAACTTTCTTTGGCGTTGGAACGAATCAGAAGTTTAATTGGTAAAGAATTCCAAATGATTGGTTTATCCGCCACTATTGGTAGCCCAGAAAAAGTTGCTCAGTTCCTGGTCGGCAACAATCGACCTGTGGAAATCGTCCGTGTTCCTGTGGCCAAAATGGTGAAGCTGCAGGTAATTTACCCTAAGCCAATTGAGGAAGACATGCGGTTAGCAGCCAAAATTTACACGCATCCTGAGGTAGCGGCTAGACTACGAATTATTCGCGATTACATGAGCAAGCGTAAATCCGTACTTTTATTCACAAACACTCGTTCCATCTCAGAAGTTTTGGCTTCTCGCTTTAAGGTTTGGGATATTGATTTTCCAATATCAATTCATCATGGCTCGCTAGCTAAGGTTTCACGGATAGCTGCGGAAACTGGATTAAAGCGTGGGGAACTTAAGGGCTTAATCGCTACAAGCAGTCTTGAATTAGGCATTGACGTTGGAGTTATAGACCTCGTTATTCAATATATGAGTCCCCGACAGGTTACCCGGCTTATTCAGCGCGTTGGACGGGCAGGGCACACCTACGGAGATGTTGCTGAAGGAGTAGTAATCGGGATGGATTCCGATGATACCCTTGAAGCCTTAGTTATCGCTCGCCGAGCTCTTAATGAAGAGTTAGAGCGCCTTCAAATTCCAGACAAACCCTATGATGTTTTAGTTCATCAAATTGCTGGGTTAATGCTGAAAAACAGGCGGTTAGAATTTAGCGGTGTTCTAGACTTGGCTCGCAAAGCTGCTCCCTTTGAGAACTTAACATTGGAAGATGTCTCAAAAGCTTTCAAATATATGCATGAGCGTTTTCCACGTTTAGCCTGGGTATCTTTTGAAGACCAAGTTGCTCTAAAGCCTCAGCGATCTAAGGCCCTTTTTGAATACTATTTTGATAATTTGTCAATGATTCCTGAGGAAAAACAGTTCCTTGTAATAGACGAGTCAACTGACACTTCTATCGGCGTTTTAGATGAAGCCTTCATGGCGGAATATGGCAAACCAGGAACCAAATTTATCATAAGAGGTAGCCCATGGCAAATAATCCATGCCTCAGAAGACAAAGTGTACGTTCGCCCAGTTGACGACCCTACAGGGTCAATTCCTAGCTGGATAGGCGAAGAAATCCCAGTGCCATACGAGATAGCGCAGGAACTAGCAGAAATACGTGGTTTTGTTGAAGAAAAAATTCGTTATGGGCTTTCACCTCAAGAAGTGAGTGCTTTGCTTTCAAAGCGTTACCCAGCTGATGAAGAGACGATCTTGCATGCGTTAGCGGAGACAATTGAGCAAGTTGACATTGGTTTTAAAGTTCCTACAAGTAAGCTTATTGTGGTTGAGGATTGGGGCGAATTCATTATTATTCACTCAAATTTTGGTTCACTAATTAATCGTGCCTTAGCCCAGTTGCTCGGAGAAGTGTTGTCTGATAAGCTTGGACGTGGCATTGTGGTGCAACATGATCCCTACCGTATCTTTGTGCAGACCATGGGTACCATGAGCGCCGAAAGGCTGGTTGAAGTTTTCAACGAAATAAAAGAGATGAGCCCACAAGCGATTAAGGACACTCTGACTAGATCAACGGTGAAGACTGGATTATTCAAGAGACGGGTAATTCAAGTTGCAAGACGTTTTGGTGCATTAAAGAAGTGGGCTGATTTTAGTAATGTAAGCATTCAAAAATTAATTAAGAGTTTTGAAGGCTCGCCGATTTATGAAGAAGGCTTAAAGGAAGTTTTCTCTAAAGACCTTGATGCTGAGGGGCTTGTTATGGTAATTAGGCGGATTCATGATGGCCATGTAGGTCTGCAGGTGATTATTACTGGGGGTGACGTGACACCAATTGCTCGTGTGGGTATAGAGCGGGTAAGCATGAAAACAGACCTTATTCCTCCTGAGAAGATGCGTGCAGTCCTTATTGCGGCTGCTAAGGCAAGATTGCTTAATGAAATGGGCAACTTTGTTTGCACTAACTGCTGGGATTACATGGAAACTATTCGAATCAAGGATTTGCCTGATAAACCTAAGTGCCCCAGATGTGGCTCTTTTTCTCTTGGTTTGTTGAAGGTAGAAGAGGAGAAGGCTTTGCCGTTGATTGAAAAGAAGGAACATTTGACAAAAGATGAGGAGAAGATGCAGTTACGCGCTAGGCAAACTGCTGAGTTGATTAGAAAATACGGTAAAGTGGCTGCAGTGGCGTTGAGCGCCAGAAGAGTTCAAACGCAGGATATTGCTGGTGCGCTTGAAAAGGAGCCCAAGCCTTCGGACCGATTTTACGAATTGGTTATGGAAGCTGAACGTAAAGCTTTAAACACACGGTTCTGAAATTGCTTCATTCTTTGTTAAGGATCTTCTAATGTTTCTCTTTTTCTTATCAAGGGGAAAGTTAAGCCTGAATCTTGTTTGTTTACCAATGATAGATAACTTTTCAATAATAGTTAAGGCCCTGAAATTGAATAAAGAGGTATCCAATCATACTCATGCATTAGTGAGGCTGCATTTCTTTTTAGTATGTCTTCACGAAAAAGAATTCTATATTGCTGTAAAAGAAAAATGGCAGATTTGCTATAGCAAGAAAAGCCACCACCCTAAAAGAAAATGCCTTCTTCCTTGTTTATTATACCATATAATTAGGGTAAGGGCGAGAACGTAAGCACGAGGATCAAACACACTTATCGCTAGGAAAGCCGCTGAAAGCCATGGTCTTTTAGAGCACCCGAAATATAGGGTACCTATTAAAAAAACAGTTTGGATTACACGAGCGTTTGCTAAACACACATCCATTAGTAACTTGTCTAAAAAGTCTGATGATTAAAACTGCCGAATCTATACTAAAGAAAGTTAAGTTCATACAGGGGCAAAGGTAGACTTGGCAGAGGCTCAATTTAGACAATGATAGATGCAATAGAACCCAAAACTATGTTTTTGTTTTTCACTATTTTGTAAATAAAGAAAGGCAGAAGTAAAATTGAAGCAAACTGGACAATGTCAAATGTGTTAAGCGCATACTGGTAGCTCAGAGTAAGAAATGTGGCTAAAAAAATCAAGAAGGACGGCGTATACTTGAATGTTCGGGTTATTCCAATAATCTGGTAATTGCCCGGTTTACTGCCTGCAAAGTAGATTGTGGCTGGACTATGAATAATCGCCACTCAGCAATATAGTATGCGGAAAAATCTCGTGCCATAATCGGGGATTTTGGAGTGAATGTGGTTGGATATGCCTAGAACAAAGTACTAGCGTTCAATACGACGGCTATAGCTATGGTTATTACCAAAGTGAGTATTATTTTCTTATGTTTAAGAAGCAATTGTTTCGTTTTTCTTTTTGTCAAAATTGACTAAAATAGCTTATTAGCCTTTTGAGAGACCGACCTTTAGATGTTTCCAAGACCTTTGTAAAAGAAATTGGTTATTTATCAATTTATAGCCAGTAATTGGTTTGGCCGCTAATTACAGCAACTTTTTAAGTACAGAAGGGTTATTTTGCTTATCTGCTTAATGTGGCCGTAGGAGACTTTAGAGAGTGGAAATTAGTCGAAAGAATTTACGCAGTGAAGTTCTCGAACGTATCAAATACGTTAAAACTTGTGTCATGGCTAGAGAGCTTTGCTTACTTGTTCGCACTAACCGAGCCGTCTTAGAACCAAAGGATGTGCATGAAGTATGCCAGTACATTTCGCGTTTATGTAAAGAAGAAGGGTGCAGTGAGCCAAGTGAACTCTGTACGAAAGCGGCTAACGCTGTTGACTCGAAGGACGAAGAGAAATACCTTGATTTATGCGCTCAAAGCTGTCTCAAATGCGGCGAAGCCAGAAGACCTGTTCCTAAGAAAGACGCTTATGTGGCATAACAAGTATGAACGCATTAGATTGCAACTCGGGTGAAGATTGAATGTTTATTGCTCCTTTTGTTCCAAGTCCAAATACAGTTGTAGAATACATGCTAAAACTTGCAGGCTTGAAAGCTGGCGAAGTCCTTTTTGATATGGGTTCCGGAGACGGTCGAACAGTTGTTATGGCCGCCAAAACATTTGGCGCCCGAGGCGTTGGCATTGAACTCAGAGATGATTTGGCGAAAAAAGCCCTTGGAACTATTCATGAGAACGGTTTGGACGATAGGGTAACAATTATGAACAGCGACATGTTCAACGTTAACTTAACTTCAGCTGACGTTGTTTACCTATATTTGACGACCAGCGCAAATGAGAAAATTAGGCCTAAACTTGATAGCGACCTCAAAAAGGGTGCACGAGTGGTTTCACATGACTACGAAATTATTGGATGGCATCCGGAGAAGGTGGAGAATTTCTGTGAGAACCCCCAGTTAGGCTATCCTTCTCACACAATCTACCTCTATCGGAAGTCATAGCTTATCGATTGTTTTTTGGGAAAAGGTTTTTAGCTACATATCTTTCTGACTTGCAAAGAGTGTCCTCTGTAAATGCAGTTTGTTCCATGGCAAAACATAGCTGACTGGCAATGCAAAGCGTGCGGTTACTGTTGCAAACTCTACAACGTAGTCATAAACTTCAAGGAATGGTTAAACATCGCAAAGTCCTTCGGCGTAGAAACCACAGTGACAGGTTTAGACCGTTTCTTCATTAAACGCTCCAGCGACGGATCATGCGCATTTCTCTGCAACGATGCAAAAAATTACAGTTGCGAACTGCAAAACGCGAAACCTGAAGCATGCAAAATCTGGCCCTTCAAAGTACTCTCCGAACCTAAATACGGCGAACCCAACCAAGCAGCATATGACTACGGCGGAGTGCGGCTGTACATTTATGGAGACAACCTGTGCAGCGGTTTGCGGTATGGCTCTCCAACATGGGATTTCCGTTACACAAAAATAAAAGAATTCACAGAACTAGCATTGGGAGTTAGGCAGATTCAGTACAAAACTACGAGACCGATCGAGTTTAGGCCACATCATCAATGGGGCAGACAACTATTCCCATAAAGAGAGTTCTTGAATTCTAGATTAGCCCTTGGATTGTTTAATTTCTTGGATTAGGTTATTAAGAGAGTTTTAAACTCTTAACCAACAAAACTATCTAATTAACAATAGAGGTTGCTGTTGTATGTCCAAGGCTAAAGTTGGCGTTTCAATGCTTTACTGCCTAGGCGAGCCATTCAATAGGATGGTTAAGCGTTTAGACACCATGAATACACGTTACATAGAGATTTTAGATGACGGCACACATGAACTTGACAAAAAACGGGTAGAAACCCTCAAAGAAGTAGCCAAATCTTTCAGCTTAGAGTACACCGTACATGGACCTTTTGCCGACATTAATATCGCTTCCCCATCCAAAGCTATGCTGGATGCGTCCATGAAACGGCTCAAACAGTCCATGGCATTTGCGAACCAGCTGGACGCTAAACTTTGGGTTTTTCATCCCGGAGCAAAAACAGGTATCGGCCAATTCTACCCTAATGGCGACTGGAAACAAAACAACAAAAGCATCCAAGAACTCTCCAAAACAGCCGAACAATACGGCTTAAACATTGCTTTAGAGAACCTGCCAGCAAAATACTATTTCTTCATGAGTAAAGCGGAAGATTTCACGAGATTTTATCGTGAAACCAACTTGCCCGTCGGTATAGTTTTGGATTTGGGGCACGCGAATTTAGAAGGGCAAATTGAGCCTTTCTTTAAGCTTTTAGCCGACAAAATCACACATATCCACGCTAGCGACAACGACGGTGTCGAAGACCAGCACCTTGGTGTTGGCCAAGGCAAGATTGACTACGAATGGCTTGCGGGAACTTTGGATAGACTGAGTTATAACAAATCAGTTATTGTCGAATCAATAACTAATGTTGCACAAAGTATACAGAAACTTAAGCAACTTCTTGCATAGTTATGTTTCTTTGAGCGTTAATTCAAGCTGCAAAAAATCCTGCCCCAAGAGAGTGTTTGGGAACACTTTTTTCGCCTGTTCTAAAAGCAAACTGGCATCAGGGTACCTTGCGCTGATATGTGTCAAAACCAACTGCTTAGCCCCTGCTGCCTTCGCCTCTTGTGCTGCCTGGCTTGGCGTAGAATGACCATCCAGAGTCGCCTTATCAGACAGTGAATCGTCAAATGTGCTTTCGTGAATAACCAAATCAGCATTTACCGCAAACTCTGCAAATCCGTCAAACGGCCTAGTATCGCCTGTGTAAACAATTTTTCTTCCAGGCCGCGGCGGTCCCATTATATCGCTTGGCTTAATCACTCTGCTGTCATTCAACTTGATTTCTTCGCCTCTTTGTAGCTTAGACCACAATTCGCCAAGTGGAACTTTGAGTGCTTTGGCTTTTTTGGGATAAAACTTGCCTGGACGCGGCTTTTCTATAAATGCGTAAGCGTAGCTCTCCACTGCATGGCTAGACTTGACAGCAGTCACCATGTATTCGTCTTCATTGAGTAATGTGCCTTCAGTTAAAATCTCGTTAATTTCGACGGGAAATGTTAAACCAAAGTTTAATGTTTCTTTGGTGCAAACAAGAAAATCCTTAATGCCTGGAGGGCCAAAGATAGTGACTGCTTCTTTGCGATCCATAAGCGCCATCGTCTGCAAAACGCCTGGCAAACCCAACACGTGATCCCCATGCAAATGAGTAATGAATACTCGTAGTTTTTTGTGGAAGCTGACTTTCGCCTGCATCATTTGGCGCTGAGTATTTTCGCCACAATCAAACATCCACTGCTCCTTTGCACACTGAATTACCACCGATGGCAAGCTCCTCTTCAATGTAGGAACGCTGCCACTTGTCCCCAAAAACACAACACAAATACTCATACTATTCATTCACCTTTTCAAACACCGCTATTTCCCTTGTTAGACTTCTATGAATAAAATCGAAATGGGACTCCACATGTCTGTCGCCTAACGCCTCACCTGAAGCTTTAATCCGCAATGTTTTAGGAGAAGCAATAGACAAAAAACCCCTCATATAGGCCAAACAATTATTAGTTAAATCTGGAGAGATGAAAACTCATGAATATAGATGAGAATCAGAAGCATTTAAAGTATGGTTTCACCGAGAGCACGATTATCGACGGCTGAGGTAAAAACTTTGAATCAGTGATTACTATCGCTCGACATTAAACAGTCGACAACCAAATATTGCGCTGTCTCTTTTTCAATTTCAAGGCGACAAAATTAGTATCTCCCACACAATCCGTTTCTCCTTAAGAATTCAGAAGAAAGCTATAGGTACACTAAAATAATCAATTACTAATCTGTAAACAAAGGTTGAATTATCTTGAGAAATAAAGGAAACAAGTTCTACCAAAACACTCATGGAGTTATTTTTCGAACGAAGACAAATACTAAACAACAAAAGAAGAAGATCGCGCTAATAAAAAAAACGCGAAACCTTAGAGCTAAATTGAATCCGCTTTCTCAGCCAAACAAAAATCGTTTTTAGCCAGCCAAATGCTATTTAATTAATTGCTAATTTAGCCAATTTCGGTCAAGTGGGAGCTTTAGAATCTGTCGTATGTTACCAAAGGTCCCGAACATCAAATTTTATGCCGTATGGCTAAATAACAAAACGGTTAAGGGTTCATTCATTCCATCCTCCTCAATCTATTAAATGAAAATTAAGAAACCCTTAATCATGACTCGCCTATAATTGGATGAGCCATCACTCTTCTATTTTTGTCTTTAGGACTGTTTTGGTCATGCAAGCAAAGAATGACACAACACCAGAATAAACGATGATTAGCGCAGAACCTTAGCCGAAAACGAATAACCGTTTCTATGAAATACTCAGGAAAGTAGTGAATTTGGCTCGAAAAAGCCCTTTCTAACGTTATTTTTGGGTATTTTGAGTTGTTGGACTAAGTTTTAATCTTTTTCTCTCTACCTCTAACTTCTTACTACTCTTATCAACCCTGACCAGATTATTGTATTAGCTAGCGAGCTCAAAGCTCTGCGAAAAGAATAAGAATAAGCGGAAGCACACGCAGCTACCAAAGAATTTGAAACGGCCTTCCCAATAATCGCGAGCCATTTTGGTAGCCAACAACTATTAGAAAATCAATTATCTGAGTTCCCGTGCACTCCTCTATCATCACATCATCCATTGTAAGTTTGCAAGTGGAAGGTTCTATGAATTCTCTGGCGAATTTAGAGTTTATATAAAAATTTCGGGCCGGATATTAAACTTCTCTGTTATAGCACTTTGACAGTTTCATCAGGAGCCTTTTCACGTTTTAGATATGCATTTACGGTAAGTACGTTGTTAATGTTTCTAGACATAACTATGGTTATCAATTCCCACCTATCTAAACCATATTTATTTAACAATTCTTCTGAATTAAGAGTTTCATCTTCGTGAATTAAATCTATTATTTTATATTCCCATTGTTTGTTGGGCAAATAAATCACCGTATAGTTTAGACAGTTTGTTTTAGATTTAAGATTTTTGGATATAAAATTAAGATGGATCTAAAAACGACCGCTTGACTTCTGATATTATAATCGAGGTGCGAAAAATATGGCTGGATTTCACAAAGATAAAAATGGTTACCCAAAATGGAATGACAGTAATAGGCTATTGCATCGAGATGTAGCGAGGAACTTGTTTGGGCGTCATATTCCTTTCAATAGACCTGTGCACCACATAGATGGAAACAAGAGTAATTTCCGAAGAAACAATTTGCGCGTTATGAGTAAGAAGTGAACACGCATCGCTACACGCGAGAAAAAAGCCTATTAGTAAAATAAAGAATAAAAATGCTTCCTCTACTTAATCCAAGATAAAAAAAAGAAAATGTTTGCGGTTCCTTAAGTTTTATGCTCGATTTCTCTTTAAGCGTTAACATGTTTTTAGGTTTTGCACCAAGTAATAACTTTCTTTTCTGTTTCTACCTTGTTTTTTAAGGCTTTCGTTAAAGCCATTTCGACAAAAGTAAATTTACTACCATTCATCTCTTTTGCTCATTGATTCTTTCTTAAGGTCTTCATCTATTTCGTTATAAATGCTTTTTGCGTTCGATGAAACAACTGTTAACCCAGCACCAGCAACACTCTTGACTATGGGAACCTTAACTAGCCTTGATTCCCTGGTTTGAGGAACATATTGAACGGCAATTTCTTTAGCAGTGAAGTTTAGCTTTTCACCAGAAGACCATGGCTCATACAGTTCGACCCTAATCAAGTACTCTCCTGCAACCATCCCTTTCATGTCTAAAATTAGTGGATACTCAAAACTGTCGTTTAATAATTGACTTTGAGGGATAATTAGTAATATAGATTTGAGCAGCTGCTCTTGAAAATACAGATCAAGTTTTATTTTTGAAAACGACACCTTCGAAGGTTTTAAGCTAAATTCAACTTTGAGGGTTAATTCGTCTTCTTTGATTATTTCGGTGATACGGTTAATTATTATTTCTTTTGTTGGCTTGATTGGCTCTTTTGCCTTTTTGATGTTGAATTGAAAAGAGAGGTCTTCTAGTGTTGACTGTTTTTTCTGCTTAACGTCTACCTTCATTATCTCTCTTTTCTGCTGATTCTTAGTAAAGTTGCTCATCGTTATTCAATTAGTCAGTTTTAACTTAATAGTATTTTATGCAACGTTTAACATAATCCCCTGTCCAATTTTTGCAAAGCAAAGTAAACTATCACAGGCTACAAATGTATAACCAGTTTCAATCAATTCTGTCAAATTTTGTTCGCCCTCACCAAGAGTCCCCGCTGACGATGAAAAACGGATAAATCTAAAGAAAATAAAGAGGGTTTTTTTGTTTTTTCTGCAGATCAGATTTTCTGCTTGCTGATTACTGTCCTGAAGGTTTTGCCACAGCACTCGCTCAGGCCGATAGTAAGTTCCATTCTCTTTCCTGCTTTGTCAGGCCTGCCAGCCATTTTCCAAGTTTTTTTAGGAGCTACTTCTTTTCCACATTTGGGACATTTTGCCATAAATTCGCCTCCTTGAATGTGACTATAGAATTGTTGACTCTAGCAACGGATAAGACTTTGCTAAAGAAGCGTTTAGAAAAATGAAACAAACTGGAACTTGAAATCTATCTTAATCAATTCTAAAGGACTAACAGCTAATTCAAATATTGGTAAAACAACCGAATGCAAGCAAGTTCCAAGTTCTTTATTGCTAACAAATGTCTGTTATCTCACTGTCTGCTTGGAAATAGGATGCTATCGCTTTGAAGCCTGAAGAGGAAGCTCGTAAAAAGATAGCTGAGTTTCTTGAGAAGGCTGGTTGGCAAAAAAACGATAGAGCAGCCTTTGGTGGGGTTCAAATGGACTTCTATCGAAAAACCAAAACGGTTCGGTGGGTTGACAAAACCATAGACGATAAAGAAAAAACCAACGACGATAGGTCTTTATCTTCTAGGCCTGGAGAAATCTCTCGCAAAATCTTTTTTTGCTTAAAATTAGAAGAAAGATATAGGTACACTCAAATAAATCATTCTTCTGCTCCCGAGTAGCAATTTCGGAGGTGTGTTATGTGAGAGTGGACAAATTCTTGTTCTGCAAGTGTTTTTTGTATAAGGTCTTGGATGGCAGAGTTCATATTTCCCTTAAAGTATGGTTTCACAATTCTCTCGTTAAACTCGTTGAACAAAGAGGCTGGAACGTTATGAAATGTTAAGTCCACGAGGACCCCGTTTTCCATCATCGAGCTTGCTGTTCTTTTTTTCATATGTGACCAATTATTTCTATAACAGTGAGATCTTAAATAGTTTATTAAGTATTACGATTTATTAAAGATATTGAGTGAAACAAACTGCGGAACTTGATGTTCCAACTAAAGGTAGAAGATCCATTAGGATGCGATTACTTCGAAGCTTGCAGAGGAAGCGCCTCCATTGCGAGCACTTAAAGGAGTAACTCAGATTATTTTCACAGTTCTTCTTTTTTTCAAAACCAATCTAAAACATTACCAATCAGGTTTTCTCTCTTCGAAATGTTAAATGTACATTGCCCCAACAATAAGAACCAGCCTTGTATTGACAACCTTTACAAGCCATACCGATGAATTTAGGTATAGACTCTTATTTTGATTGGACCGAACAAAAATCTTTTTCGGTTCACTTTGATTGACAGCACACAATCTTTTTGCTACTTCTACCGAATGGCATTTTTCATAAATTGAAGGTTGAAAAATGGACTGAGGACAAGGTTGATTTCCTCATTCACGAATACTTAATTCAAATTCGCCCAGTATAGTCTCAACTTTAGTGTATTCACAAAATAGCACTTTTCCGCCTTTTTTCTCATTGTCGGTTATGGCCATGCCGTTTACGTTCTCCTTTGAATAAATGTTTTTTACATCCGCTAACCTGTGTTAGGTAAGACGGACTAATGAAATAGTCAGAGATTGTATTTCATTCATAGCGGTTAGTTAGGATATTTCTTTTTCTGAGGCAATTTTCGCATCAATGTGCGGCGTATTATCAAATCGTTCTTTGCGAAAAATACGCTGAGTTATTAGAAATTCAAATACTGAATTATCCGAAAGAGATGCTTATGGCAACCCTGCCGAGTAATTCAAATCAATGTTGCAGGCATTTACGGCTTTATGCCACTACTCGTTGGATTGTCTAAGTCAACGACTCTGACACATTCCCAGATTACATTGATTTTTGACTAACTATCAAAGACTGGTTTTCTTTTTGATGTGTTGTTCTCGTCGAGATTAGCGAAGATGTTTGCATTTGGATTTTGTTGTCGTTTGTTATATTTTTGCAGATGAGGTTAAGTGAGCTTTCGGTAAAGTTTAAGACATTTTTTCCTGCGTTTGTGAGCTTGTACATTTTTCGCGGCCTTTCTGAATCCATGTTCCAGGTGCTTTCTGCGTAACCTTTTTTCTCCAGCAGCCCTAGTAATGGGTATATGGTGCTGGCTCCGAAGTTGACGCCGAAGCCTTTTCGGATTTTGATGATTAACTGGTATCCATGCATAGATTCATGGTCTAGATATTGAAGAATAATCATGTCTAAGAGGCCTTTGGTGAGTTTCTTGTGGGCTTCTTTTTGGCTGGTATTGTTCACTTTAAGTTTTTCTCCTGTTGTTGTGTTGTACGGATGTACAATGTGTCTGTTTAAGACACATTTATTATGTCTTCATAATACAAAAACCGCCACATAAACCCTCGTACATAACGCAAGCATATCAAAATGACCAAGAGCCCCTAATTGTCGAACACAAATACATGTCAATACATTAAATATGCCTTAAAAATCATTACATTTCGTTTAAAGAGAACTGTACAGCAGGTACACACAAAACTCGCAGACTACATCAAACTTTAGAAAACACTGAATCATTTTGCACGGTGTACTTCTGCAGGGAGACCCGATAGATCATATGACAAACGGAAGATATGGACTCTTGATTTTTCGAAGCCAATATCTACGTTAAAGTTGTTTTATTTTTTTCCTTTAATGGGAGTTCGGTTCATTCTCAAAACAGATAGCATTAGTGATATGAAAACTGCAGCCATTATGGCGCCTGCAATGCTTCTTTCCAGGGAACTTTGGGCTTTGTAAAACCAAAGTGCAAAGAGAATTTCAGCCACCAAAAGCATTACCGCAAGCAGCGAGTATGGACCAGATATTTTGGCTGGATCAATTTCCTTTGTTTTGAATATGATTTTTGCCAAATTGATTTCGCCTTAAAAGAAACAGCGGCAAGGGTTGCTTATTACGTTAATTGAGGGTGGGAATGCGGTTTTGTCTGAGGCAAAATTCTTCGGCATGCAGAAATTCCAAGGGTAAAATTTTCTCGGAGACCCTATTTATGCAAAATTCGAGTTTTCATGGATTGGGAGGTGTGTCTGATTGGTTTTGTGCTGTGTTTTTGGCAGGGTGATTCGTCGTGCCGAAACACTTCATCGGATACATTTCCCTCGTTTCCCTTTGAAAAATTGAGAGTTGAGTTTATTGCGGCGGGCGATTTCTCACTCAGATGAGTCTAAATGCCAAAGAAACAAAGATTGATATCCTTCAGATTGTGACATATTTAGACTTCCATCCCTTTTTTGTAACGTATATAGACAGGGTCTTATCTCGGAAGGGTTGTAACAAATTGTTGTATTCTCTTGGGAAAACGAGCGTAATCAGATCGTACTCTTAGATTTTTTTCCGTCCTTGTACCCTCTTTATGACTTATCATACGAAGCTTCACAATGCAAATTCTCCAATGTCGCAGCAGGCTCTATTGTTTTTGCTCTCTGAATGCTTCGCAGATTAATTCAGTGTTGTAGCCTTCGAAGCTGAGCAAGTTTGACGCAGAAAAGTAAAGTAGCGTAGTTCTAATTAGGTGTTATCTCACAATCACATACCCTTAAAGAGCAGAAACTCTTCCTCATTCTACTGGTGAAAATTTTGAAGTTTTTGGTTATTGGTAAAGGAATTGATTATGGTGGTCCAATCAACCCAGCAGATTTTGCAATGTTCTCTGAATATGTCATATTGCCAAGTATTGCAATGGTGAAGGATTGGGAGGACAAAGGAAAGGTTGTTGGCGGACTCTTTGCAGGTCAAAGGGCAGGTGTAATAATAGTTGAAGCAACCTCGGGCGAAGAATTAAGCAGCATGCTGCAATTTTTGCCGTTTTGGGGACAAAACACTTGGGAAATAATTCCACTGCAATCTTTCCAATCAGGAATCGAGAATGTGAAAATGCAAATCACCAATGCAAAGAAAATGGCTTGATTTTACCTTAACTTTTTCAGCTTCGCCATTAATTATTTGACAAGAGTTGGCAGTAACTTTGCCAGCGCCTACGCGATCTTGCATTCTTCCTTTTTGAGTTTACCTTTAACTTTATCTTTGCTCATGAAATTTCACTATAACTATAATGCCTCTGAGATTTTATTAAGTATGTGAGACTGCTATTAGGACCTAACAAACAACGTGCCATTGCTTTAAAGAGACCCTACTTTTTTTGTGGGTTGGTTTGGATTAAGATACAGAACAGCTGATGTTAATCTTTTTCTGGATTTTACAAAAAGAAAAAAAGAAAGATTGTATTTTGTTTTCTACTTATGTCATCTTTACTTTCGTCGCAATAGGATTAGTACGCCTACTATGAGCACTACAATGATTATTGCGATGCCCATGCCTACGATTGTCATTGTGTAATCTATTGGTTGCGCAGCTTGTGTGGGGGTTGCTGTTGGTGTTGGTGCTGATCCCACTGAGAGTCCGGTTTCTGCCCACGAACTGCCGTATGAGTCACTGCCTGCGAACGTAGCTGTGATCTTGTATAGTCCTTCAGCTGCTGGTTTCCATTCAATTTGGTAGCTACCACTTGTGTCGCTTGTTGCGGTTCCGATGTTGATCGGGTTGCCGTTCGAGTCGATGGCATAGAGTGCTACTGGAACACCAGTTACTGTAATGTTGTGGTAGTATCCGTCGGCTGGCATTTGCATGTGTTTGTAGTCCATCCATGTATCCATTGCATTATCTGCGATACATGGGGTTCCTGGTTGAGCAGGAGACATGTCCATAACAGTTCCTTGTATGATGACTTTGCTGTCTTTTGCCACTTCGGTCTGCGGTGCCATCACTGTTGTTTGGCTTGGGCCTTTGCCCATGACGTACATGAATCCGTCATAGCCGCTGGATGATACCATGTAACCGTCTGCTGCTGGTCCTGGATCCATTAATGTGCCGCTTATTTTCCACATGAATTCGCCTGTCGTCACGTTGAGGCAGATTAGTCCCCAGCCTCGGGTCGCTGGTGAGGATGGTGAATGTTCAGAGTTGGATATGTAGGCTTTTCCATCGGCAATTCTGATGCTCTGGACCGAATAGCTATCTATAGTTCCGTTGGCGGAGTTGTACGGGGATTCGAATGGAACTGCTGGGTCAACGTAGTGCCATACTATTGCGCCGTTGGTTTCATTAAGTGCCCAAATGCCAGTGTAGCCAGTGCCAATGACCATGTCTTTGTATGCTGCTTCATCGTACATCCAGAATTCGCCCCATGGAGCGTCGTTCATTTGAGTTTCCCATAGTATGTTACCGGTATATTCGTCGCGGGCTTGCCAGTATCCACGTTCCATTTCAGCAACGTAGATTCCGTGTCTGCACCAGCCGTTGGTTGGTCTGTAAGCTGATTCCATCAAGGTTGCAGGGCTGGATACGTTCCATAAAGATTTCCCAGTTACTAAGCTAACAGCTTCATAACTTGACCCGTAAAAGCCTCCGTATATGAACCTGTTTTGATTAATAGTGATGCCTGTGTCAGGGTCGTATGCGCCCATAGCGCCGTAGGATCCGATTTCATAAAGCGTTCTGTAGCTGTTCGGTATGGTAACGGTTAAGTTGCTTACAATCCTTGTAGTGAAGTTGGTTGAGACGCCTTGTGTTGTCCAGTTTACCAGAAAACCTGTTGTAGACTTGGTGAGTGTAATGTTACCGTTTGTGACTTGATTGTTCTGGAATGACAGGTAGCTTAAGTAATAACCATCTCTGTAGAGAAATTCAGCCGTGCCTATGTTTGGAATTGAAATGTTAGTTGTTATAGCGCCGGTGTATGGATTGATTTTGTATAATCTCATGGTGTTTCCACTGCCGCTCACAGTTAAAAGTTCTGCTGTGACACCTGATGCTTCTCCTGTGCCTTTCCAGTAAGCAATGTGATTGGGCGTGATGCCGCCATCATTAGTGGGTATATCGTAGTATATTTCTCCTGTGCGTAAGTCATAGCATTCTGCTACTGATGCTGGTATTTGGCGGTAGGATCCGTTGATTAATTGACTTGTCATTTTAGTTACGGTCTGGTAGCATCTTCCCATGAAGATTACGCTTGGTGTTCCTGCGCTGCCTGATATTGAGTATTGCCCTGCTTCGCCTCCAATTATGCCTGCTAAGGCTCCTTGTCTCTTCCATAGTATGTGTGGGGTGTTTGGCGCTGTGATGAAGGGACCATAATATTCGTCGCTCCATGCTTCTGCACCGCCTATGAATTCGCTAAATGGATAGTTTCCCGAGATCGTTGCCCATTCTCTGTTATTTGGCTCAATTGGACGACTCCAATAGTCAGTTGGAAGCGGTGATTGCCAAGATGCAACCAAGTCACTTTGTACAGTTACGACTACGGTGTTGGAAGTGGCGGGTGTGCAATAATCAGAAGGGTTAAAAATCGCGCCTGAAAAAGCCCCAGTGCGAGTGGTAGAGTATTGTCCGTTACTATAGTATCCTGCTGGGAACCACTCGCCTGCGAAGTTGAATACGAAACTCCATTGGCCAATTGTGTCAGGCGTGTAGGTGAACCAGCTTGTTCCGTCTGCAACATAAGAATGGAGATTAATGTCTTCCGTGGTGCCATCAGGGTGTGTTATTGTCACTTTGTATCCTGTCATATATTTGCCCTCACCTGACGGGAAGGTAATCCACATGTTAACCAACAGTTCTTGACGAAGTCCGATTTTGCCGGGTGAAACACTCAGGAAAGCCAAGTCACTAATTGTGTAGTCAGCAGTCTGACCGGCGGGCACAGTGGTTGGTCCTTCATACCCATTTACGTCGCCACCGTGCGCAGGTCCTTCTTGAGCTTTGGCTAGCTGGATTGGAATTGCTAATACCGCAAGAGATGCCATCAATAGAATCAAAATGATTGTCGATGTTGATTTTAAATTTGTCGAGTATTTAATTTTCATTTTTCTTTTCCTTCAATTTTTTTTGAAAAAAATGCTCGTCTAAAAACATCTTTTTCTCTTAGAGAGTTATGTTGCGATTTGCTAATAAATTGAATTGGAAAGTGGCCACTGAGAACACCAATGCAGGATTATTGGTTACTTAGAAAAAAGCTGAAACTATGTAAAGTATGGCTACTGTCGGAGAATTTAGACATGCACTTCACGCTCTTGTTATCCTGAGCCTGGAAACTAGGAGGTCAAGCAGTGGCATTTAGACCGTGACAGTGGAAAGTTTTGCGGAGGGTCTCCCGAAGGCTATCTGACTTTTGACGACTTCTTTGGGCCTTCTTCCCCGGAGATGACTCATACAGCAGTTCATATGTAGCAACCTCAGACTCAGTATCACTAGCGCCTTCCGCTGCGCCAACAGCAACAACAGCAACAGCCGTACCAAGCGAAATTACGATGCCCATCCTGTCTTATGTAGTAGCAGCAATAATCGTTATCGTCATAGCAATCGCAATAGTTGGCGCACTTATTCTGAGAAGCCTAAGAAAAAGATAAACACAACTTAATTCCAAACCAACTTTCTCCTTTTTTTAGGTAAATACAAATTAAACATGGAAGAATCTCTTCCGCACAGAATGTGCACCAATCGTTTTAGAATGGATCCCGTATATTAGCGCGATTTGATCTAGTCTTTCATAAAAGTCATTGTTTCTCGTGCAAGGGACCTATTAATAAAGACAGGTGCTATTGTTTTGAAACTCAAAACTTTAACATATTCGGCTAAATCGTTAGCCGTGTGGTCTAATTGAAACTTGTTGATTTACCCTTATCGATAAAGCTATAACAATCGCATTTCAGTTTAAATTGTTCATGCCGACGAAAACTAATAAGCTTCTAAAATGCGTCTTCATTGAAAAAACAGTCATAGAAGGTTGAGCGAAAAATTATGAAACTATAATCGTTTATTTAAGCAAGCTTCATAATCGGCAAGGAGCAGCTTGAATGGCTCTCTATTTGTTCTGCGATATGGCGGGAGTAAAACCCAACGACTGCTAATTAATATCGAGGCAAGACAGTGCGCTTTAGAACAGATAGGGTCTTTGGTGACTTGCTTTATTTCCTGTTTCTTCGACTATGGGGAGCACTGTTTTGAGTTCTATGAACTTCTTGAGCATTGTAACGCCGCGTTGCGTGATCGCGTATATTTTTCTTTCTCTAATAATGATTTTCATTCCCTACAATATCCACGTTTCCGCATTAAATAACAATAATAATACCTTTGCAGCAAAAAAGACCCGCTGTTTTCCAACCGGTTATAACTCTTATTCTTTTGTAAGGGTTTTTTATGCAGCGTTTAGGGACTTTAGCATGCAAATCGACTCAAGTTTTAGTTCTACGAGTGCATCTGAAGACTTTTTAACTTGTAGCTGTAGGGTCCCACAGACATGAACATAAAAGGATGACCGCGAATATAGCTATCCATAAAGAAATTGAATTGAGACTCCTAAAGCCAACTTTCACTAATAAAAATTAGCGAAGAAAACGATACTTAGTTTCTTGATTCCGATAAGTAACTCAACATCGAAAAAGGGGGATTTAAATTTGAGAAGAAACAAACTGGAAACATGTTTAGTCATTCTTGAGACATTGGCTAGTTATGGTCCTTTAAAGATAACTCACGTAATTCAAAAGGCCAATGTTAACTGCAATGTACTGAAGAACTATTTTGATTTTCTGATTAAACAAGGTGCAGTTGAAGAGAGGTCTGTTGGGAGGAATAGAATTGTCTACGCGATTACGGAGCGTGGCTTATTCTTGATCAAGTGCTTTAGAGGACTAAACCGCATGATTCCCACGTGGAGAATTAGAAATGAAATTCCTTCAACCAAAGCAAAGAACGAACTTATCTTACAATTAGCATAAAGAATACTAGACCTTAATCGTTAATACTTTCGGTAATCTCTCTATTGCTGATTCTTGTATCTTTTCCCAGTTTTTAAGATAGTTAATTTACTCAGAATCCGAAAGTTTACCAGTCCACACACGATATCTGTCATAGTGTCATAATGTATAAGGCGGTTCCTAAACTCATCAGCCCACACGTGAAACTTCTTAACCCTAGAATTCATATGTTCCACAACCACTCATCTATGTTTTGAATATCTTAGCCTGTTGGTTTGGCCAAAGTTAATTAGGTAGCCAAGCAGCGTCGAGGATGGATAGAGATGTCAGTATATTAAGAGCTTGAGCTTTAGCAATCGGTCTGTTAGAGAGAGCTTGAAAGGTTGTCCTGCGCCGATATCTCTTTTTTCTGTCTTTTCATCCAAGCCGGTTCTGCTCGTAGGCATTGTATTTCTCTTCTATTTTCGTGGTTAAAGTGTCAAATTCAGGTATTTCAAAACCTGTAAAATTCTTGAAAATTGCAGGTTTTTTGGATAACACGCCGAATTTAGCATGTAAGCAGCCCAAATGGCTAATTATTGTGCCATATTCTAATAAATTCTTCGTTTTAAAGTTCAAAAACCTAATTACAGCTAAGGTCTATTATTAATTCTCGCCAGATCAGCGATAAATTTTTGGAGAAACAAACTTGTTTCTTAAAACCCAAATGAAGTATATACCTTCTTCGACGATTTGTTGTTAGCGAACTTTATAAGAAGTTGGATTTGTTAGCATAGAAGACTTAACCTTTTTTTTTATTTAAATTCTGTTTTGAAGGTTACTCTGAAAGAATCTGACCTATCTAAACAGAGGGGCGGATACTTAAAAGCTGCTTCTACTGAAAAACCTGAAGAAACATAGAAAAATGAAACTAAAAACAAACTTTTTGCTCGGATATTTCAAGGTTTAACTGATTCTTTAGTGCTTTGTATCTGTTTCTTACTGTGACTTCTGTGACTCCGGCTGCGTCTGCGAGGTCTCTTTGTGTTATTTTTTCGTTGTTCTGTAGACAAGCTATGTAGAGTGCGGCTGCTGCCATGCCCATTGGGTCTTTTCCTGCTCCAACTCGTCTTCGTTTAGCCTCTCTTAGTATTGCGATTGCAGCGCCCTGTGTTTTGCCCGAAGTCTCTGTTTTTTCTGCAATTTTTGAAACATACGTTAGCGGGTCAGAGATTGGCATTTGAAAATTGAGTTCTTGCAGCAGCATTCTGATAGCATCTTGCAACGTCTTTTTTATCTACTAGGCTTGCGTTGGCGATTTCGCGAAGGCTTCTGGGTGATCCGCTTTTGCGGCAAGCAGCGTATAGTGCTGCGGCGGCGATGGAGTTGATTGATCTTCCGCGGACTAGGGCTTTGTCTAATGCTTTGCGGTATATTACTGCGGCTTTTTCTTTTATTGGTGGGGAAATGTTTACTTTGCTTGATAAGCGTTCAAGTTCTGCCATGGCTTGTGCGAGGTTTCGGTCGCTGGATGAGTGTACGCGGCTTCGTATTTGCCATTTTCTTAGGCGCCACATTTGTAGTCTTGTGGATAGGGGTAGTTTTCTTCCGAAGGCGTCTCTGTCGACTTGGCTGATGGTTGTGGATAATCCTTTGTCGTGAATTGAGTAGGATGTTGGCATGCCGACGCGGCTTTTTGATGTGTGCTCTTCTTGGGTGAAAGCGCGCCATTCCGGGCCTTTGTCTAACATTTGCTCGTACAAGACAAGGCCGCAGTCGCCGCAGATGGATTCGCCTGTGTCGTAGTCGTGAACGAGATTATTGCTTGAACATTCAGGACACTTGTCAACTAAGCGATTATGAGTTTTTGCTGATTCTTTGGTTATACCTATTTGGGTTATGCTCATTTTTCCAACTCAATTTACTTGCCTATAATCGTCGCTATTAACTTTGGAATCTCCCGCAATGAAGGGTCGTCCTCAACGTGTAAAACCCGCAGTGCTAGTTCTCTAGCCAATTCTACGGCGCAGGAAAACCCGTGGCTGATAATATCCATCGATGAATCCATTTTCTTTCTTGTTTTCAAGAAGGTCCATCTTCGCGCGCTTTAGAACAGATAGGGTTTTCGGTATCTTGCTTCGTTTCCTGTTTCTTCGACTATGGGAAGTACTTCTCTGAGTTCTCTGAATTGCTTGAGAACTGTAATGCCGCGTTGGGTGATCGCGTATATTTTTCTTTCTCTATTAATGATTTTCATCTCAACTAATCCCTGCTTAATCAATAGGCCAAGGTACTCCTCCAGCACGCTGCAGTTAAGGTTAGCTTTGTACATGACGTGTGTTAGCTTCAAGGGACCCCAGTGAACCAGGACCTTCAGAATATCTATATACGTTTCCAGTTTAGATCTTCTCATACATTGTCTTTTTTTTTGAAGCGCACTTCTATTAACAACGCCCTAATATTTCTGGCGTTAGTACGGTTCTTCTCCATGCATCATATTAGTGATGTGGGCTTATAGGCATGATGAATTAACTCATGGAATATTATAGAATAATATGCATTATTTGATAATAATATTTAATAATAAATATTTCAAATGCAAAGCTTGGCTGTTGTAAAACGACTTTCTTGTCCCTCGTTAACAATATGACTATACTTAGTTTTGCACTATTAAGTGATTGGTTTTGGGGCACCAGGTTTATTGATAGCTAAGAACATGAATTTCAAATTCATAGTAAAATTCATAGCATTAATAAGTAAATTAAGCTAATCTTTAAGGAGTTGAGTTTGGCAAAGTTGAAACATATTGATCTCGCGCCTAGTAAGGAATGTAAATCTGTCGTGGAAAAGACTTTCAAAAAAGAAAGTATTGACATAGACTCTGAGTGGTTAGGAGGGAAATGGGCAGAAGGGTTTGGCAAATCCCATTCACAATTTCACACATTGTTTTCTAAAATGCTGAACGCCATAGCATACTACAAGATTATAACGGATGAGAACGGAAAACCGGCCTATTACATTTGTCTTGAAGCAAATGATGCCTTTGAAAGAATAACTGGACTCAAAAGAGAAACATACTTAGGCAAAAGGGCAACTGACTTGTGGCTGACAAATGGAAGTAATCTTCATAAAGTGATCGACACTTACGGACGTGTAGCTCTTGCCGTAGAGTCGCTTCAATTTGAATACCAGATGGATCCGTTGAAAAAATGGTACAACATTTCTGCCTTCAGCGTTGAAAAAGGCTATTTTGTAACAATATTCGAAGACATCACAGAACGCAAACTAATGGAAGAGAAACTCCGGCAGGGAGTAAAATACAATCGGGGTCTAATTGAGGCCAACCTTGACCCTCTTGTGATCATAGGGCAGGATGGAAAAATAACTGACGTGAATCGTGCAACAGAAAAAATAACCGGCCGACCGTACGTCGAACTTATTGGTACAGATTTCGCTGACTATTTCACCCAGCCAGAAAAGGCACGTTTATGCTATGAGATAGCCCTTCAAAAGGGCTCTATTCGTGACTACGAGCTGGAAATAAAAAGTAACGACGAAATCGAGAAACCAGTTTTATATAACGCCTCGGTCTATCTCAACGACAACGGTGAAAACATCGGCGTGTTCGCCACTATACACGATATAACAGAACTCAAACATTTACAGGAAGATTTAATCAAATCAGCAAAATTCAACGTCATAGGTCAGTTGGCTTCTACTGTGGGACATGAACTTAGAAATCCATTAGGTGTAATTAAGAACTCTGTCTACTTTCTCAATATGATTCTCAAAGATGATGCAGACAAAAGAATAGTTAAGCACCTGAAAATTTTGGACAAAAAAGTCGTCTCTGCAAACAATATCATAAATGATCTGCTTGATGTAACAAGAAAAAAAGTACCTACTCTTCAGTTAAACGACTTAAATAAAATGGTGACAAATGTACTCTCCCACCTCATGGTACCCGAGAACATAGTACTAGACATTAAGCTAGCTAAAATTCCTAAATCGATCCTTGACGAAGAGCAAATCCAAAGAGTAATCCAAAACCTGATTATGAACTCAATTCAAGCCATGACTGAAGGCGGAAAACTTACAATTCAAACAATAAAACAAGAAGAAACCTTGAAACTAATTGTAAAAGACACGGGAGTAGGTATCCCAAAGAAGAATATAGCCAATCTCTTTACACCTCTTTTCACAACTAAGGCTAAGGGAATCGGCT
Organism: Candidatus Bathyarchaeota archaeon; assembly: GCA_963811105.1. Taxonomy (GTDB): domain Archaea; phylum Thermoproteota; class Bathyarchaeia; order Bathyarchaeales; family Bathycorpusculaceae; genus Bathycorpusculum. The sequence continues at coordinate 399,347 of CAWEPZ010000002.1, forward strand.
TAGGCTTAGTCATTTGCAAGCAGTTAGTAGAAGGTCACAATGGAACCATTACTGTTAAAAGTGAAGTTGGTGAAGGATCAGAATTCATTGTTGAATTACCTATTAAAGCGAAGAAGAAAATCACTGAACAATCAGTTCTCAATGCTTCTACGGTTTTCAAAGACGGTGTCTTGATTGAAGAATAAAATTAATGTCTTGGTAGTTGACGACGACGTAGACATGACAGAAACCTTGTCAGACATTCTATCAACCATAGGGATTCAAGTTGAAGTCGCCCACGACGGACTCCAAGCCCTCGAAAAAATCAAGATTAAAATGTTTGATATTGTTCTGATGGACATAAAAATGCCAAAAATGAATGGAGTTGACTGCTTCAAAGAAATCAAAAAAATTCGACCCCAAACTATAGTGATGATGATGACTGCCTACGCCGCAGAAGATCTTATAGCAGAAGCCCTAAGGGAAGGAGTCTATGGAATTTGGTGTAAACCTGTAGAAATCCAAAGAGTTGTCGAACTCGTTGAAAATACCCCAAAAAAAAGCGCTTTACTTTTGATCATTGATGACGACCTTTCTACATGTGAAACCTTGGTTGACATTCTCCAAAATAAGGGCTACAGAGTGATCCAGGTAAGTAGCGGCGAAGAAGCAAAGAGAAAAATCAAAGAAAGAGACTTTGATTTAGTGTTCGTTGATGTTAAAATGCCAGTAATGAACGGTCTCGAAACTTATCTTGAATTGCGGAAAATCAGACCGCATATTAAAACAATTATGATTACAGCTTACCGTCAAGAGGTACAGAGCCTAGTAGAAGAAGCCATTAGAAACAACCTCTACACATGCTTGTACAAGCCCTTGGACTTGGACAAACTGTTGAAGATTGTAGAAGAGATATTGGCTGTTAAGAAAAAAGTTGGAATTCAACGGATTGAGGCGAATTGAAAATGCCAATGGAAGACTTGATAGATCAAATCATATATGAGAATGTTTACTCATGTATTTACATTCCTTTTGATGCCAAAAAAGTTCTACAACTGCTGGAACAGGTAATGTTGGGAAATACAAAAGAGCCGATTCAGGAGAGGAATTGATAGCATGCCAGAAAAAGTGAGCATCCTGATGGTTGATGATGAAGAGGAAACGCTTGAAACCTTAAGTGACATCCTTCAGAAGAAAGGATTCTATGTGGAAACCGCCAAAACTGGGAAAGAAGCTCTCGCAAAAGCGGAAGAACGGTTCTTTAACGTTGTTCTCTTAGACATAAAACTGCCAGACATAACAGGCATAGAAGTGCTTCAGGCTCTCACTGAAAAGCGCCGTTCCACCATGACCATAATGATGACCGGGCACGCAACAGTGCAAAACGCGGTAGATGCCAATAACTTCGGAGCCAACGCCTACCTCATGAAGCCAATAGATCCGGAAACGCTCTTCCAAGCAATAACAGAGTGCCTTAAGAAACAAGAGATATTCAACCTTCGAATTAGTCAGGGTATGCGAAAAATCCCCGTCAGCATATCTCTCTCAAACCGCATAATACAACAAATAGACCAAGAAGCTACACGGCAGAGAAGGACAAGAAGCGAATATATAGAGCTTCACTTTGAAACTTTATTTTTTCAAAAAAACTCCACCGAAAAAAAAAGCCGATAATATAACTCTATACTCCATTTTAAGATAAAAAGAAAATACGAATGAATTTATTTCCAACTAACCAAGCACCTCAGTCCGTTGCTAAACTATTTGGATTGACATTTTCTTGCTCAAGCAATTTATCTTTGATTGACTAAGCACTCTATTAAGGAAAAGAATAAAGGTTCTCGCCCCATTTTTCGCAGGTTGAACTTCGAGGAAGCAGAAAACGTCGTATCAGAGATCTACCATCACGAAGGGTGCTAACAGGCCTCCTAGAAACTCGATTGAAATTTTCAAAGCGCTGATAATCAAAAAAGCTGAGCAAATCCCAAGCAACAAAAACTATATCGACGATTGTAGGATGATCCAGATTTTAGGGAAGCCAGCGATATTGAAGCTGAACAAAAAACCATTATCCTTCACAGTTGACAGATTATTTCTTTCCATCGTCAAAAAACAATTTAATAAAATTTGAGCTCATTTTCGATTGCTAAAGAAGATGTGAATATTTCGAGGATTCTTTGAAATGGTTTATTTCATTTAGAGTTTTTCGTAAACCATTATTTCTCGTGTTAATGTTCTGTGAACATAAACCAAGTGAGACTCAACGCGCTTATATCCGAGATCTGCCACAAAACCCTCTATTTCCATCGATACTCGTGTCAACTCGGTTTTGTTTCAATCTGTTCACCATTATCGGCAACGCTACACAAATCCGTTGTCCCACTCCCAACAAACCATAAGTCGAAGCCAAAACATCCTTCACCAACTGCTTAGTCGTAGACTTAAGCGTGCTTGATGAGCGCCCATAAGGTGGATCGGTAATCACGCAATCAACTTTGAATAAAGGGAGTCTTCGTGCGTCAGCCAAAATTAGGCCTTCTGACGCTATATTGAAGAAACGCAGGTTTTTTCTCGTACCTATAATCATTCGCTTCTGAGCATCAACACCCACAGCCTTGCAGCCAATATAGGTAGCTTCAATAAGCGATGTGCCCGTGCCACAAAAAGGATCCAGCACCAACCGTTCTGCTTTGCCATGAGCCAAATTAACCATGCAACGAGCCATCTTTGACGGCATTGCAGATGGGTGAAAGAAGGGTTTTTTGCGTGGCCTACGCTCAGAGAAGGTTTTGGAGGTAATATCGGTGAGTTTTAAACCTAGCACCAGTTTTTCATTGGTTATTATTCCTAAAAAGATTTTGTCCGGGTTCTTCAGACTCACTTTTGTGCCTTCAGTGCCGTTTAGAATTAGCTTACCCAGTTTCCCTTCAAGCACCATAGTATTCAATGCTTTATCAGCATAGTTTTTTATCCTGTTAATTCTCACAACGAAGCTTTCGCCAGGCTGCAAGACGGCTTTGAAGTTTGTTTGGGCAGCCACCTTAGCAATTTCAGTTAGGTTTGCGTTTGATACAAAAAGCTCCAAAGCACAAACTCGCGTATAAGCTGAGCGAATTTGAACCGCTTGCACACTGCACAACTCCGATTCCAATCGTAACACCTGATCGAGCATCCTGGGTACTTGAATATGAGTAACCTTCAGCTTCCAGAATTGCTTTAACTTCAGCAGCAGGAAGCGACTCATTCTCGCCTGAAAGAAGAAAAAATAGTTTTGCCACTATTTTTGCGCCCTAAGTTCTTGGCTTAGCAATGGCGCTAAAGAAACCTTGCTTACACCGCCTGGTACACTGTCGGTTCCAACGATTTCTTCCACACCTGCGTCAAGAATACGTTTTTGTGCGTCTCCAATAAGTAAGCCGTGTACGCACGCGCAAAAGATGTTTTTGGCACCTTGTTCGCGGAGGATTTTTGCTGCTCCAACAATAGTGCCACCTGTGCTGATTATGTCGTCAAAAATGATTACGGTTTTGTCTTTAACGTTCAAACCTTGTGCAGTTTGCTTTGTTTGTCCAGTGTAGCGGTCACGTTGTTTATCAAGGTGCCCTGCCTCGCCGCTTAAAATCTGCTGTGCTTGCTTGGCAATGTACATTGCGCCCTTATCAGGTGACAGCGCGAACGCGCCTTTGAAGCCTTTATCAACGAAATATTTTGCAAGGAGCGGAATGGCGCTCACTGTTTTGGCTGGAAACGGAAACTGTCTCAGTGCAAGTTCCGAGTGAATGTTAACAGTCAATAACTCATCGATTCCTGCTGCCATGAGCATCCGCATGATAGTTTCAACGCTTATGCCCTCGCCTTCTAGAAAAGTCTTGTCTTGACGTGCATATGCTAAGTAAGGAACAACAGCCGTGACTTTATTGGCTCCAGCTCGTTTTGACGCATCTGCCATAAAAGCTAATTGAAGAAGCCTTCCATCCTGAGCTGGGGGGCAGGTAGTCTGCACTATAGCTACGTTTTCGCCTTTGACGTCGCCTTCCAAACGAACATATGATTCGCCATCAGGAAAAATTTTTGATGCGACAGAAATATTTTGGTAACCCGTCTGTGCTGAAACCGCTTCAGCGAGCTCCTTAGACGCTGGACCACAGATAAGCTTCAATTTCATTGCCTCTTTCTTTAAGAATGCAAGTTGTAGTTTTAAGGCTTTATCTGCACTTTTTCTTTATCGCAATAAGTTTACTATAGAAAGCTTGTTTGGGAAAGTATCGGTCTGACCCAATTTTGTTAGAAAAATTCAACCATGGAAACGAAAACCTATTCACTGATTAGATGAGAAGATACTTTATCTTTTGCAAACAGTTTTAAGCATAATTCAATTTTCCATTAGAAACGGATTGAAACTGAATGGATACTTGGCGTTTACTACCATTAGAAATAAACAACGCCTTCATGAACATGGCAATAGATGAAGCAATACTCACCGAGCGAATCGTTGGACAAGTTCCGAATACGCTGCGTTTTTATCGTTGGCAACCCTCCGCAGTAAGCATCGGCAAAAATCAGAACCCGGAAAAAGAAGTTTACCTTGAAGCTTGCAAACAGTTGGGCGTGGATGTTGTTAGGCGCATCAGCGGAGGCGGCACAGTCTATCATGACTTTGAAGGTGAAATTACCTACTGTGTTATCGCCAAAACAACAGATTTGGGAACCGCCGACATCACAACAGTTTACTTCAAAATTTACGAGGCAATAACCGATGCCCTTCGGCTTTTGGGTATACCCGCAGACTTCAGCGGAGGAGATACCAAAAACTGCCCCAACCTAACGGTTAATGGCAAAAAGATCTCCGGTAGCAGCCAAACCATAAGCCGCGGTATCGTTCTGCAGCACGGTACGTTGCTACGAAGTGTTGATTTGCCAAAAATGTTCCAACTGTTAAAACTAAAAGGCGCTAGTTGCACTCAAGCTGCAGACATTGCAAGTCGCAAAATTACAAGTATCCAAAACGAACTGCGACACAAAGTGATGCTTGACACAATTGTCAACGCGCTATCACAAGGATTCAAAGCCATTTTAAAGATTCAGCTTGAACCCGGAGAGCTATCGCAAGCTGAGCTGGATCTTGCCCAGAAACTTTTCACGTACAAATACTCTACAAAAGCATGGAATCTTAACGGTGAAACCGCCTAAGCTTTTTCCTTATGCCAACGCACACCCTGCGCCGTGTCCTCAAGCACAATGCCCATGCTTTTGAGCTGAGTTCTTATGGCGTCTGCTTCTACTCCAATTCTTGGTTTTGCGGGCTTCTTTACGCTTCTGTATTAATGCATCAATTTCAGCAGGAAAAGCTTCTTCCACTTCCACTTTGCCAACCAACGCCTAAAACCTCATCTATCTGCATCATTAATGCGCCAACCTGAGCTGCCTCTGCTTTACTAACTTTGTTTTCATCAAGTAAGTTGTTGATTTCCCTTACAAAATCAAACAGCGACGCCAACGCTGTCCCAATGTCCAAATCATCATCCATTGAACCGCCAAAACAGGCTTCCAATTTTTCTACAAAAACAGCTACGGTTCCTTTGCTATCCTTGCCCTGGTCAACATCATGCAGGCGCCTCACAAAATTACGGAGCCTGTCTACTGCCTTCTTCGCAGATTCCAAACCTTCAAAAGTAAAATTGAATTGCTGTCGATAATGCGTAGACATGAGCAGGTAACGAATTGAAATTGGGTCATAATTCTTCGCCAGTAAGTCACGCAGAGTATAGAAGTTGCCAAGGCGTTTAGCCATCTTTTTGCCTTCGACTAGCAAATGCTCATTATGCAGCCAATAATTGACAAATTTCTTGCCTGTTGCCGATTCGCTTTGTGCAATCTCGTTCTCATGGTGGGGAAACATGTTGTCTACTCCACCGCAGTGTATATCGAAGGTTTCGCCAAGATACTTCATGCTCATGGCGCTACATTCGATGTGCCAGCCAGGCCTTCCTTTACCCAACTCCGTTTCCCAAAACACCTCGCCATCTTCTGGCGTCCAAGCTTTCCAAAGCGCAAAATCCTGAGCCTCCTCCTTGGCATACTCGTCATGTTTGACCCGGGCGCCTGCTTTGAGCTCGTTAGTTTTGATTTTTGAGAGTTTACCATAATCAGGGAACTTGTTGATTGCGTAGTAGATTGAGCCGTCTTCGCCACGGTAAGCGTAGCCCTTATCCATCAGGGTTTTGATTAAAGTAACCATTTCCGCAATGTGATCTGTGGCTCGGGGATAAACGTCCGCTGGTTCAATGTTTAGGGCTTTTATGTCTTCAAAAAATGCTTGCACGTAAAAGTCGGTGAATTGCCCAAGCGGTATCTGCTGTTTTTGACTGCCCTTAATGGTTTTGTCGTCAATGTCAGTCAGATTCATAACGTGCGCAACTTTGAAGCCTCGGTGTATTAGCCAACGCTTAAGCAAATCCTCAAACAAAAAGGCCCTAAAATTACCAATATGCGCATAATCATAAACCGTGGGGCCGCATGTGTAAATCTTGACTTTGCCGGAATCTAACGGCTTAAAAATTTCCTTTTTACGCGTTAATGTATTAAAAAAGTATATGCTTGATTGAGGATTTGTCATTTTTCAGCCCGAAGAAAATACAATGGCCGAAATTATTTAAGTATTCCATTATAAGCCTTTACCTAGATAATTGCTCCCTTAAGATAGGTAGACGAAGCTTCAGTAACCTTAACATTCAAAGTTTTGCCCATAAGGTTATTTGTGCTTCTTACGACTATGGGCTTGTAAGCTAAGTTGCGTCCTACCCAAGATCCTTCAACCTTCCCTTTCTCATCAACCAGCACCTCGCCAACCCAGCCGACCCAACGCTTATTGCACTCTAGGGAAATCTGCTTAACTAACCCTGCAGCAATGGTGCTTCTCCGCTTAGTCTCATCTCGCTCAACCAGACCAACATTTATTTGCGCTGCAGTCGTTTTGGGTCTTGCAAAAAACTTAGAAACATTGACGACGTCAGGCTTCACCTCCTCTAAGAACTTAAGTGTATTCTCAAAAGCTTCTACAGTTTCGCCTGGAAAACCAACAATGATGTCAGTCGCAAGGGTCAACAGGGGAAACTCATTCCTAAAAGCTGAAACAATACTCTTGAAATCCTCTGAACCGTAAAATCTATGCATTCGCTTTAGTATTTCGTCATCACCACTTTGTACTGGCAAATGCAGAAACTTGAAAACCTTTTTGCTCCTGAAAGCGTCAATCAACTTAACTTGCATATCGGTTACCATATTGGGCGTCATCATGCCTACTCTAATCCTAAAGTCCCCAACTAAACCAACAAGCATCATCAAGGAGCTCTGCAAGGTTACTACGGATGTCTCTTCCGTAACAAGCGGTGTCTTGAGAAGTAATCCAAAACTCCTTTGCTCCAGCGGCAAGATCGCTCTCTACTCGGTCTGCAATTTCTTTGATGTTGTAGCTTCTCAGGTGACCACGAGCAAAAACTACACAGCAGTAGGCGCAGGAGCCCAAACAACCGTAATTGATCGGAACCACACTGATGACTGGGTTAGATTTGATTCTGGGTAAGTCCAGCTTAGGTTTTGCATTCGCTACCAATTCAATAACTTTTTCGCCTCTCCAAACGCGAGAAACGACATCAACTATTTCTTTTCCAACTGAAGGGCCCACTGCCCCATCGAAATGTACTTCGTTTACCAACCGCTCAAAACTAATCATCGGTAAACAACCCGCGACAATGAGCTTTTTTCCTTTTGGCGTATGCTTTAGGGCGTTAATTATGCGGTTTTCTGTTGGACCTTTAACGGCGCAGGTATTGTAGATTATTACGTCGGCCGTAGCTTCTGAAGTTGTCAGCTGGAACCCACCTTGGGCAAGGCAGCCTGATAAGACTTCGCTATCAGCGCTATTAGCCGAACAGCCAAAGCTACGAACGAAAACCTTCAAAGAGCATGTATCACCAGCCCGTAAGAAGCTTCAACAAGAAATAAAAACATAAGGGTTCCTGAACGGGAATTGACAAAAACTTGCAACATCATCATTTAAATGCTTATAAGGACTGGCATGAACATGTTATAAGCATATTTAAGGCATGATATATAGAGGTATATCACAGAAGAACTCGTTTGTTTATTCACCCACTAATAGGAGCCATAACTAAATGAAACTAATTACTCTTTATTTGCCTGAAACGTATATAAAAGCTTTGGACCAGCTGGTTGACGAGCGGTTCTATCCAAACCGCGCCGAAGCCATCAGAGTCGCAATTCGAGACCTTATCAGCGCTGAAGTCTGGAGGAGAAAAGGTGTTGACTAAGAATTTACATGACGACGGCCTAAAATCGCCATTAGAAATCGAAGATACGAAGGTTGCGAGGGTTCCAAAAACCATTGATCACTCCATGATAATTGGTGAATCCAGTGTTATTCGGAAACCTAAAACTAAAATGAATAACAGGATGGTTAAATCTAAAATGCCGGTTAAAAAAATATGCAGACTGGAAAAAGCAACACAGCACCTCTATGACCTTGAAGATGCGCATGGCCCAGAAAAACCATTAAACATAGACTTCGGTCTCTACCAAATGGAAGACTATTAACATTCTTTTTTCTTTTTAACTAACTTTTGTGATTTCCCCTCCAGAAAAGCTATTATTCTCAAAAAATCCTTTAAGATCTATGAGCGTTATACTTACCCAATTAAGAGAAGAACTCAAAACTAATACAGACCCGCAAACGCAAAAAAGTTTTCAGCGCTTTTTCAAAGAACAAGTAAAGTATTATGGCGTTAAAACTGACGTTGTAGGTAAAATAGCTAAAAAATATTGGAAAGAAGTAAAAAACTTGGATAAAGAAGCAATTTTCACGCTTTGTGAAGAGCTTTACCGTTCCGATTATACAGAGGAAGCCTTTGTAGTGGCGTTTTGGCTGCCAAACTATATTGACAACCTTCAACTAAACGATTTGTCAATGTTCAAAACCTGGATTGAACGGTACATTAACAATTGGGCAAAATGCGACGGCTTGTGCAATCACACTATTGGCGACTTAATCCAGAAATACCCAAAAGCCTTAGGCGAATTGAAAAGCTGGGCTAAAAGCAAAAACCGTTGGCTTAAACGGGCTGCGGCTGTTTCGCTTATTGTTCCAGCAAAAAAAGGCTGTTTTCTGCAAGATGCTTTCGAAATAAGCGACACATTGCTAATGGACGAGGATGATATGGTTCAGAAAGGTTATGGTTGGCTGCTTAAAGAGGAGAGCCGGCTGCATCAGAGGGAAGTTTTCGACTACGTTTTTAGAAACCGCAATGTTATGCCTCGAACTGCTCTTCGGTATGCTATTGAGTTGATGCCTAAAGAACTTAAATCTCAGGCGATGAAGAAAGCTTAGGTTGTAATATTTTTTTTCGGCTTTACGTTTTCCAGTCAGGTCCAGTCTTTTTGCGGAATGCTATCACTTGGATGTGGCCGACAATTATTAGAATCATCCAAATTGTTGAGTAGAAAAAGTAGTAGACGAACAATTCATGTAATTTCATCTCCTTGAACCCGAGTTTTCTTGAGAGACCATAGAAAACGCCAGCAGTCATGGCAAAACCCGATATAGAAATGATTACGATCTTTAGTAAATCTGCTGTACCCAGTGAAATCAAAAAGACTGGTAGCATAATGTTAAATTTTAATGAAAGAAACAATGAGAAAAACAGCAGAGAATTGTACATCCACAGACTCGGCACTAAAGCGCTTAGAAAAAAAATGGCGACTGACGGGTAAAGAAAGAATAGTCCGGGCAGAAAAACTTGAGGTTTTTTGAAAAATTTCTTGGCTAACTCACGATACCAGGTTACTAACCACAAGGCTTGACCGATTGCCCATCTTCGGCGTTGCTTAAACCATTTTCCCCATTCTGAGTAAACGACGTTTTTAACTTCTAGATCGTTGCTATAGGCGAAACTGCTGTCATCCAAGAATGCTCGTGTGGCGATGTCTATGTCTTCAGCAACGACTTTGTGAAAGCCGCCGACTTTTTCAAATGTTTCTCGTTTAATGGCAAAAGCTGCTCCGTTCACTGCGGGGCATTTATGCAGGTATTTTGACGACAGCCATGCGCTGACATTATAGGTGAAGTATTCGTAGTATGCCATTTTAGATAAGAAGGATTTTCCTTTTACAACTTTCTTTTTTATGTCCAGCAGATCAGTGTTCTTTATTTCCATGATTATTTTTCTGAGAAAATCAGGGTCATTTGTTACTTGTACATCAGAGTCCAAGAATAGCAGCACTTTACCTGAAGACAATTTAAAGGTGCTGTTTAATGCGTTTGCTTTTCCAACTCTTTGCTTGTTAATTATGAATGTGACGTTTTCTCTTTCTAAGAATTTGATTTTCTGTATAAAATCGTCTGTAGGTGTATCTACTGTTACAAAAATTTCCTTAGTTACGTTCTGTGAACTTAGCTCATTTAGTAGGGATTCTAACTGATTTGATTCTTTGTAAATAGGGATGAAGATGCTGATGTCCACTGCGAATCCTCAAATAGTCAACGTAAGTGCACTTGGTTATTTTCAAATGACTTTTTAAATTATTCTATAAAAAAAGGGATTAGATACGTGACGTATGGTAAAAAAATGCTTTTGTTAAGGATTATTCAGGTTTTTCTTTCGTGTTTTACAGGTAAATTATTATTTACCTCAGAAGATTGCTATTGGCGTTATGACTCGGGTTAAGGCTTTAAGTTTACTTTCTGGCGGTTTGGACAGCATACTTGCTACCGAGCTTGTTCTCAGGCAAGGGATTGAAGTGGTAGCCTTTAACATTAAAACTCCTTTTGGTATTCCAAAGAAAGATGGCGCCAGTGAAGCCTCTCAAGCTGCGGAACAATTAAAGGTTCCCCTGAAAGTTGTGGAAGTCGAAAATGATTACCTGAAAATGCTTCGCAATCCAAAGTATGGTTACGGCAGAAACATGAACCCTTGCATTGACTGCAAAATCTTTATGATAAAGAAAGCCAAAAAATACGCCAGAGAAATTGGCGCAGATTTCCTTTTCACAGGCGAAGTTCTTGGCGAAAGACCAAAGTCCCAGCATTCTCCTGCCCTGAGGATAATCGAGAAAGACTCTGGCTTGAAAGGTAGACTTTTGAGGCCTCTGTCTGCAAAGTTGTTACCTGAAACGGCGGCTGAAAAAAAGGGCTTAATTGACCGAACTAAACTGCTTGCAATTCAGGGTAGGTCAAGAAAGCCTCAGTTCCAACTTGCACGCGAATTTGGAATCACAAGTTATCCAACTCCAGCGGGCGGATGCCTCCTAACATGCGAAGAATATGCAAAGAAGCTCAGAGATCTTTTCGACAACAAAAAACGAATCTCCATGGCAGATATATCATTGCTCCGTGTTGGAAGGCATTTCAGATTAGGCAAAAACAAAATAGTTGTCGGGAGGAATGAGGCAGAGAACAAGTTTCTAATCTTACAAAAGTCGCAAAGTGAATATTACTTTGAACTGCCCGATGTTGTTGGTCCAATTACTATTTTGCAGGGACCCAAAACAAAAGTTGCCATTGAAACTGCAGCGAAGTTAACCGCGTTTTATTCTGACGCAAAGACGAATGAGATTAAAGTCAACTTTGGCAGAGAAACCCTCGACAAATCTACTTTAGTGAAGGTTCCTGAAAAGACTGAAGTAGAAAAACTGAGAGTTGGCAGAGTGAAGTAGTCGTTTAAGAGAGTCTTTGACTTCTATCTGGGGAGCAGCGATAGGTAAATTATATTTGTTAGTGTTTTCATTAAAGTGCCCGCAGAGGGGTCCGTGGCGCAGTACGGATAGCGCGTCAGCCTTCTAAGCTGAAAGTCATGGGTTCAAATCCCATCGGACCCGCCAACTCTAGCGCGAAAGATATACTGCTTTTTTCTTTTTTTAAGAGTTTTTTAAGTGTTTTAGCTGCGTCTATGCAGGAGGCTTCTCTAGTTGCCTAGAGACTCTAAGCTTTTAGCTCAGTTGATGGAGGATCCAGTTTTTGAGTGTGTTGAGACGTTTTGCTGCCAAAGGCGCCGCGACGTAACACTTGATTTATCTGTATCCAGGAGGCCTTTGGGCAGTATTGTTTCTGGGGTTCCGGTGTCCTGCAGTTGTGAGGCGAGTTGCAGCAAAGGCATTTTTTGTTTGCTGAAGGTTAACCGGATTACTATGGGCAGGAGAACGAATCGGTGAAGCAAATCTGTCTCTATGTCCCGAGGGTCTGCATTAACCTTCTAGATGAGTTAGTTGATTTGGGTTTTTACCCTAAAAGAGCTGAAGCGATCAGGCTTGCCATTCGTACTTTGCTTTCTAAGCACGGCAAGTTTATGGTGCAAACTGACTATAAACCGCCTGAAAAAAACGTGTTATCGGCCGTTGAAAAGCGCCTGGAGGCTTCTATTAATGACGATTGAACCTCAGAATCGGGGGTTTAGTCTTCCCAAGTACGGCAGCCTGGAATCCTTGAGGTTGAAATCCAAGAAGGCCTACGACCTAGTTAATTCAGTCAGCATAAAGTTTGGCAGTTCTATTCGTTGGGCGGAGCGCTATGTAATCTCTGAAATGATTACTGAAAATAGCTGTCTTGATAATCGGATTTTCCGCAAGGTTCTGAGTGATCCGCCTATTTACTTTAAGTTTCACGGCAACAAATTTAGTCACTCGTTAGAGTTTTACTGCAAAGACATACCGGTTCTTGAAACTGTCAAGCAGGCTTTTCCCAATGATTTTCCGTATGATGTGCAGATTAAGGAGGGCCTTGTTTGACTAAGTGGGTGCCTCTTTGGAATGTATACTATAAAGAGATTGACGTCGGAAAATCTGATAGCTGTGGTATTCGTCCTGAGGAATCTTTGCCTTTAAACGCTTGTGAGTTTGCAGGTGCACTGCTCGAGTATACTCTGGGCGCTCGCAGCTGTTCCGGTGCCGATGGAACCTTCTGTCCCAAATCCAGTTTTGGAAATCCTTCCGTTTATTGTTCATGTCCTACCCGGCTTGAGAAACTGAAAAACAGAAAAGATTTGCCTTAACGAGGAGAGCTGTTCTGCAGAAAAAACTGATGATACAAGTCAAAAAGTTTTAGATTCAAAGTCTAGAGTAAAATTTGACTCTAGGTGTGGTGACATTCAATTTGATCGTGACACTTTTCGCAAATGGGTTTTGCCTCTCCTTAGGCGAATTGATGCTGGTGATTACCCTACTCAGGCAGGTCATATCCTTGGTTTGAAAAAGCAGCATACGTGGTATTACATCAAAAAGCTGGAGAAATGCCAATTTATTCATCGGGAAAAACGCAGCAACGTCTTGTTCTATTTGCTCACTGAGGAAAGTCAAAAACTTCTCAGGTCATGTGAGGGCACTGTGTTTCCCGCCGAACTTTATCGCTTTGATAAGTGTCAGGTTTCTTATGAGATTCTTTCTGAGGGTCGATATCCCAAGGGTTCGTTTAGGCCAGTGGAGATGGTAAACTGGACCGCGCTGCTGGGCACTGAACTAGGGGTTAAGGTTAAGCATACGCCTAGGAGCTGGATTGTTCATGTAGAGGTTATCCAGGGCAGGAACGCTATAGAAGTTACAAATTTAGCGATGAACTTGGCCAACCGTGTGAGTAATGCTCTCTGCAGCAAATACGGCTGTGTTCTAGGCGAAGGGAAGGTTATCGCTGGAGAGATCGCGCACGTGGACCCGATTGCCTCTTTGTTCGGTCAATATTTCACTGTGCGAGCTAACAACCGCAAGATTGACCATAGCTGGGGTCCAGGCGAATTAGAACACACTCAGCGAGATGCAGTGGTTGATTATCTGCAGATGCCCGAGGGAGTCAAGAAAATTGAAGTTGAAGTTTTAGCTGTCCGAGGTGAAGTTGCGAGGCTGAGGGTAGAGATTGCAGGTCTTCGGAGTGATCTTGGTTTATTGACTTCAACTTTGAAAGAGGTCTTTGGGTTAGATGGTAACGGATCCGCGAAGACACCTGATACAGGAGCTAAGGAATATGTCACATAAAAGACAGTATCTAGGTCGCGTTAATTATCATGAGCGACGCACTGGAGAACAAGTCGCCGATATTTGGATAAGCTTGTGGTTTCTGAGGGCACCCAAGACGTAGCTAAAGGTTCAGTAGATGGAGGAAATAGCTATGTGTCTTAGGATGGTTCCAGAAAATCCCGAACTTAAAATCGCAATAAAAGCAGTAAAAACCTGTTCAAAAGCCTTTTCAGCATACAGCCTTAGGCATGGTAAAAGTCCATGCTTTTCACAAGTCGCTTTTCTGCAATTAGTTAGTCCTGATTATCCACTGCTAATTCTGCCTTGTGTTGATGGAGCAAAAAACTTGGAGTGTGCATTCTGATATGGAAACAAGTGAAAAACCTGTTCAAACCCCCAAAAAGAAGCGTAGCCTAAGCGATAAAATTGGTCGTTTAAAGCATAATCAGCAGCTACTCAAACAGACCTTAGCAGAGGTAGAGGAAGTTAAGCTCATGCTACGCACAATCTTTGCAGGCTTAAAAGATACTTTCAATTTTGATAAATCACTAATCGAGCGTGTGGCTTGCAAAGATGAGATTGATCGCGAGATTTTGCAATTACTGTTTGAAGCTGGATCGCTCGGTTTGTTGCCAAAAGATTTAGCCGTTAAACTTGAAAGATTTAAGATTACCAGACATCAGGTCAGCAGAAGAATTCAAAAAATGAATAAGCGCCTTGAGAAGGAGTTCGGCGAGCAAATTGCAGAACAAAGAGGCTGGCACTGGGCGCTCACAAGCTTAGCCAGAGATAGCTGGGGCAAAACAGAAGAAGAGTAAGTCAGAAACTTAAGGTAATGACCACTAGGTCCACGTGAAACAATGAGGCTTGTAAATAACAAGTTATAAATAACAGTAAACACTTAAATATTTACGGCGATAAAAGAACCCGCAATAATTGAGGTTAAGTACATGGATGAAGGAAAAAAAGTTATCATTAGTTTTCTTAGAGTCACTGGAATCCTGTTAATTGGTTTTCCGATTTTTGTTTACTTCGGTAATCAAAAGGAATTGTCTCCAATTTTGCCTTTTGTAGCCATAAGTATGCTTATCGGAGCAATTTTTCTTGCTGTTTCAACTATAATTTGGTGGAAAAATAGGGAAAATTTAGGTGAACAAAAGTGAAGCCTACATGTTCAATAACCTTGCCTTTAAGTTCTAATCAAATGGCTGTTTGGTCACTATTAACAAAAGGGTTCTCAGTTTCTACGATAGCTGATAAACTTAACACTACCAGACAATACGTTAACCAAACCAGATTAACGGCGGAAGCCAAGCTATCTACAACACTTCTGGAAGTTGCAAGAACGAATGATCTGCAAGTAACAAGATTATACCCCAAACAAGCTATACTCCTTGGTTATCATCCAGCATTAAAACGCAAAGCAATTGTCACCTACACAACTAGCCACGGACTAAAGGTTTGGTATTGGCACGACAGCCCTGAAGAAGTAACAGACACAGCCTTCCTAAACCAAACAAGGCAGTATTTGATGGACATCGCCAAAGAAAGAAGTATAGACGTCCCTGATGCAGAAAAAATTCATCCAGCCAAGTTGGCGCACTTAGTTTTTTGTAAGCTTATCCCGGAGTTGAGCGCATGAATATTAAGGAAATTTTTGAAAAACGAATCAGAGGATGGTTCCCCACAGAGCCTTACTCGGTTAGCACAGGAGTTAAGAAAGATTCTAAAAGTAAAACCCAACCCATAGCGATTCCATACGGATATGATTTAAGTGCAACTCTGGTTGCTGGATTGACAACAGTTTTCTATGCAGTCCTCGGTTCGCTTCTCATAATTTCTTTTTTCAGCCTTGAAAGAAGCATTAGCTTAACATTCATAGTCGCTTGGATAATTGCGGGATTAACAATAGGTGCTATTTCAGGTGCAATAGAGACAAAAAATCAACTTAAACGGCTCTCAAAAGGCCACCAGCTTAAAACAAGTAAAGAAGACCTTATCATACTCATCATGCCTCTGTTTTTGCTCTTCATTTTTGGCCAATACCTAAGCATTAATTATATTGGATTACGAACTTCGGCTCTACTCGGCGACTTAAGCGCGGTTTTTGCTTTTGCGGTTATCGCTCAAGCAATCAGGTATGGGTCATTCTGGGCATATGAAAAGAGGGGAAACATGTGTTTAATGCAAAGTTCGTTTAGAGGACGAGTCATTGCCATCCCCAAAAGCACAGACCAGGAATGAAAATCAAGCTAATCATGCTAATAGGAGGTGAAAGTAATATGAAAATCGAGACAATAAATAATGGCTCTCCAGATAAACAGACATCAAATCATTCAGGTTTAAGGCTCGGGAAGAAGATCATTTTAATAGCGGCTGTAGTTGCTGTCGCAGTTATTGTTAGCGCTCTTTTGATTCCGCAGGGAGCCGCCTCAATACCACTTAACGTCAACTATACCGTTGGAGAAAAGATGGTTTACGATGCCACAATGACAAGTTCTTTTCAATATGGTAATTCGTCTTTGTCAACAGGGATAACTTTTCAATTGCCAAATAATACAAGTATAAACATGCAGCAAACAATCGAAGTAACTGGTTTCGACGGTGAATACTATACATTAAACCACACAATGACTTTGAGCACGAACAGCAAACCGTTAAGCATCTCATTAACTGAGAAGATGAATAAGACAGGGTACTCGGCGTATCTGCTTAACCTTGGAAGTACACAACAAGAGATACCTAACAATGGCGTTACAAGTACCTCTTATCTTGCACAACTATTAAGCAAGCCAGAGGTCAAAGTTGGAGACTCAGTTGAGGTTCCCTTTCCCAGTGGCAATTCAAGCATTGGGATAACCGGAGACTTAACGATGACTTTCAAAGGCATACAAGACCTTACGGTTCCCGCAGGAACATTCAAGGTATTTAGAATCGATATAACTAGTAACAGTCTAAAGATGAACTACAACTTGCCAATGGGCAGTTTAAGCAACTTTATACCAGCCAATATCACAATGAGCTTAGATATGAACTCTCAAATGTACATTGAATATGGAACAATGCGGCAGATAAAATCAAGTATGCAAGAAACGGTTTCGATGCAATCGGCAACACTGAACTACGGAATGAGTACGAATATGGACATGACGCTCGTAGAACATATTGCACCTTCTTAGGAGATGGATTACAATGGCGATAAGACTGTTTGATGCAACTCTAATCGGCTTAATCCTAATTTCCCTACTCTTTTTAGGGATGGCATTTCTGCTCATTGATATTCCGATATTTAATGCTATTAACCCATTTTTAATACAAATGTCTGTTTTGGGCATGTTTTTAGGCTTGATATTTGGATTGATTGTTGGATATTGGTATACTAAACAACAACTAGGAATATTGGCAGAAAAGATTGAATTCAAAGGGCTTGGATTAAGAAAAATGTACTATGCATTGTTTTTGGGTTTTGCAATATTTCTGGTTTACTCTTTTTTTGTGTTCTATTATCATTCAGTTGTTTTAGGTGATAGTTTAATTACCTTTGTTATTTCAGCTATTTTTACAGCTTATGTAATAAGATTAATTCTTGTGTCTTCATGGGAAAAGAGAGCAAAAAAAACTATAATTATGGCTCCAAACAAGTTATACACTGTTCCCAAATAATCCTTGGATCTATTTGTGTGTGGGGAATTAGGCACTACATACGAGAGGAGCAGGAACCTTAGGCTGCTTAGTCAGGAACCCCGGGGCTTGCCCCGGGGAGTTCTATTTTCTATGGATCAATTGCGGTCTTCTTCGTTGATTATCTATAATTATTGATAATTTAATTTCCTCCACTTAGTTCAATCGGATTCAATGTGTTAAAGAAAAATGCTCTCAAAATGAAGTTCAATCGCCTTTAATATGGCTAAATTATATTTTTGCTGCATTATATTGTATGCTGCCGATGTTTTACCTGAGACATTTAAGGTAAAAACTTCTTTTTAAGCCAAATACCCGAAACAATCAGGTCATTTGTCAATGAAGTTGGTCCTAATCCTGATAGGGCTTGGATGTTTGAATATACTGGCGATCTAAAAACGGAATCACCGAAGGTTTAACCAAGTTGTACCAGAAAAATCCTGCAGTTCCTCTTGGAGTATTTAGGTGAATTTGACTTAACATGAGCTGCAGATTTTAAGGTTGAAGGTTGACGGACTTTCCGATTAAAAGATTGCTCGCAAGCTAAAGATGAAAACGCCCAAAATAACCCGTTATAAAAAGAATGCTCTAAAGAAGCCTTGAGCGGGCTATGGCTGATTTAGAATTTATCAATGGGCTCAAATTTCGGAGGTCGCCTCAATCTGCGATGAACAATCTTTCAAGGCTTTGTCTGTCAAATAAACATAAGAATTTGGCATTTAACAAGACATTATGAGTTTAACTCGAATTTTTGATGAGGGCTAAGGATAGAAGATATAGCCAACTTGGGAACATTCACAGATTGCACAGTAGTTAAGCCACAAAATCGCTGGTGGATGTTTGCCAGCGGATTTGACCAGACACATCTAAAAACACGCGTGTTTCTTGTAGTTTACCCATCCTGTTTGAACCATTGGTATATCTTAAACAACACCAACAACGCCAAATTACCAAATCCTACGCCTATAATTACGAATAACCCTGACCAGACAAAGTAATCGTACCCAGGCTTCCCAACAATTATAATAAAAATTCCAACAAACGCCAATGACGGAAGCAATAAGCATCATTACTTTTGGATTCGCTTTTGACGTCTTACCTTTAGAGTAAATAATAAATGGCTACTTCTTTTTTATCGGTTATTCTTTTTCATTTATTGCCATTATTGAGAATTTTATTTGTTTAACTGGTTTGTTGGCTTTAAGCGCATCAATTAAGCGTCGGAGGCGCTCAGAAGAACCCTTGACCACCATGACTTCTAAGCAGCTTGTTTCAGACAGGTGAGAATGTAGGTATGCCGTTATCATGTCTTCAAACTCATGCTGTAATCGGAATAGTTCCTTATTCTCTTCAGCTTTTTCATATAGAACCGTTATTGTTGCAATAACGTTTCCCTTGATTTTGCCTAGTTTAATGTATTGTGTGAGGTACATACGTACTGCTTGCCGGACTACTTCTGATCGGTTGACGCCTCGATCTTCTCCGAGAATGGTATCTAGTTGTTCCAGTAATTCTTTAGGTAATGAAAGACTAATTATGCTCACTAAACTTCACCTTAACTTTAGCTAATTTGTTTTGTTAGATGCTTGACTTAAATATTGTCTTCATTTCGCCTTAAAATCAAGAATTTGTCTACATAGTTTTGTGACTGTTTTGCAGGTAGCAAAATGCTTCAGTTATTAAAAAAAGTGCAAAATTTAATAACACTTAATAAATAGTGCTGCTATTTTAATAAAACTGAGATTTAGATGCGAAAAATTACCTATTTAGCTATTGTGGCATTAGTAATAGTACTTATTGCTGGAATAGTCATAGGTATATATCTGTTAAATCGTCCGGGAAATAGCTCAAGTTCTCAGTTAAAGATCCTTGCAACATTTTATCCCCTTTATGATTTTGCCCAAAATGTGGGGGGCGATAAAGTAAATGTTTCAATACTTGTACCTGAAACAGTAGATGTACACGCTTTTGAACCAACGCCATCTTCCATTGCAGAAGTATCAAGCGCAAACGTAATCATTTATAATGGAGCGGGATTAGAACCATGGATTCAAGACGTAATTGGTGCAGCTGAAAACACGAAACTTGTGCAAGTAGACTCAAGCCAAGGAATCAATCTCGTTCCAGTACCATCACAATTTCAAAGGGGTAACCAAACAATTGACCCTCACATCTGGCTTGATCCCCTAAATGCAAAACAACAGGTCAACAATATCCTTCAAGGATTAATCAAAGCTGACCCAGCTGATAGCCAATATTTTACCCAAAATGCCCAAACCTATGACGCTAAACTCGACAACTTGAACACTTTAGCCATCAATGCAACTACGAACACAGCGACGAAATACTTTGTAACCTTCCATGAAGCCTTCGCCTACTTCGCAAAGCAATATAACGTTACTCAACTTGCGATTTCAGGTCCATTCGAGGAAGAACCAACGCCCACTGATATCCAGAACGTAATTAGTGCAATTAACCAATATCACCTCAAATATGTCGGCTTTGAATCGCTTGAAAACCAAGCAATATCCCAGTCCATAGGTAGCCAAACAAACGCGACTCTCATCAACATGAACCCCATCGAAGGACTAACAACAGAAGAAAAAGCTGCAGGAGACAACTACGTCACTCTTATGCAACAGGACATAAATAACATTCATTTGGCGTTGACAAATGTCGGAACCTAAACCAATCGTCGAAATACGCGATCTCAGCGTTAAGTATCCAAACGGAGTCATGGCTCTCGAAGGCATCAACTTGGACGTAAAACCAAAAGATCTCATTGCGCTGATAGGACCCAATGGCGCTGGAAAATCAACGCTCCTAAAAGTTATTCTCGGCTTGACAAAAGCAACAAGCGGCACAATCAAGCTTTTTGGGAACTCGGACTTGGGTAAAAATCTCAAGTATGTCGGTTATGTGCCTCAAAGTGCTCAAGCAAGGGATCCAAACTTGCCCTTTAGCGTATATGAGACAGTCATGCTTGGAAGAACTCCAGTCGCCGGGCTATTTCACGGGATGAAGGATGAGGACAGGCAGAAGGTTGAGGAAACGCTCAAACTCTTTGGTATTTATGAGCTCAAAGATAGAAAAATAGGTCAACTCTCCGGTGGGCAGTCTCAACGTGTTTTTTTGGCTAAAGCCATGGTTGCCGAACCTAAGCTGCTCTTGCTTGATGAGCCGACAAGCGGAGTGGATACTACTTCAAAAAAGGAGTTCTATAACGTTCTTGACCGATTAAACAAGGAGCGGGGAATAACTGTAATTTTATCCTCGCATGATATAGGCGTTATAACAAAGATAGCCAATAGAGTTCTTTGCGTAAACAGGTCACAGTTCTTCTGCGGCGAAAATGAAGATTTTGCAGCCGACATTGAGATTCATAAAGTGT
Source organism: Candidatus Bathyarchaeota archaeon (assembly GCA_963811105.1). GTDB lineage: Archaea > Thermoproteota > Bathyarchaeia > Bathyarchaeales > Bathycorpusculaceae > Bathycorpusculum. The sequence continues at coordinate 420,411 of CAWEPZ010000002.1, forward strand.
ATGATCACCCAGTGGAGCTTATGGAACATGATGATCATCCTTGATGTTCTTTCTTTGCTTCAAGCGCCTTTTATTCAACGTGCGTTCATCATAAGTATAATTATCGCTGTTCTCAGCTCTATTCTCAGCATTTTTATTGTTTTAAAGAAAATTTCGCTCATAGGCGATGGATTATCTCATACGGCATTTGGAGGCTTAGCTCTCGGCTACTACCTTAGTGTTTTTCCTTTATGGATAGCTGGAATTACCGTTGTTTTAGGTTCGATAGGAATTAACAAAGCGCTGCGTTCAACCAAGATTTCTGGTGACGCAGCTGTGGCAGTTTTTCTTCAGTTGGGTCTTGCAGGAGGCATAACTTTGTTGAGCCTTTCAAGGGGTTTTGGTGTTAATCTTGAGAGCTTGCTTTTCGGAAGTATTCTGATAGTAAACATGGACCAAATTATAACAGCTGCGGTTGTTGCAGCAATAGCCCTGAGCATAATTTTCATATTCTTCAAGGAAATGGTTTACATAACTTTTGATGAAACACAAGCCCGAGCTTCGGGAATCAAAACATGGGTTTTTGACTATCTCTTAAGCATTCTAGCTGGAGTTGTCGTAATTATTGCCATACCTATAGTTGGTGTACTCTTAATTTCAGCACTCCTTGTTTTGCCCGCATTAATAAGCACTCAAGTTACAAAATCATTTAGACAAACTGTGATACTATCGCCAATAATTGGCCTAATCACTGTAATATTCGGTATACTGGCATCAGTCATTTTGGACGCAGCGCCTGGAGGAACAATTGTTCTAGTTGGTTTAGCGATTCTTGCAATAGTTTTTGCGGGAAAAAGAATCCAAGGCCTTGTAACAAAATACTAGAGGAAGATAAGTTAATTTTAAATCTAAAAGCGAAGGCAAAAAAAAAACAAACACAAAATTTTAGAGCCCAAATTAGCGCACTAATAGATCTTTTTTTGAGGTTGATTCTAAAGTAATGCTTCCTTTGATTGATTGGCTTGTTTTTAGTTGTGTTTATTGATTTACTTATTATTCATTGTTTTTTTGGGTAAAGTAGCTTCTTGACGCCTGTTTTCAGATTGTAAGCCGTACTTAGTCTCTTGGTTGGAAGTTGAAGCATTGAAAACTGTTAGTTTAGAGGGGCTGTTAGAAAAATTTTCTAAGCGTGTTTCTAAGTTGCCAAGCATGTTTCAAGAGGTTTTTTTGAAGATTTGGAAACGGCAATTCAGCATCGCTTGATTCTCGATACAGTCTTTTGGGAAAACACGAATTTAGAATCTAGCGAACTGAGAAGCAATTTAGCTTGTTTTCTAGAGGAAAAGAGCTCTATTTTTACGCGTTACAAATTAAATCAAGTTTCATTTTCACTCATCCCTCTACTGCCACGCACTGCAGTATCTTCACTCACTTTTTAAGCGTTTAAGAAATATGAATGAGCCTCAAGTGATTGCATTTGAAAAATAAAACCGCAGGACTACCCGAAGAGGAAGATCTCTTAGTAGATTTAACGTTTCATGAAGTTCCAGCCTCGATTTTAACCGAGTTTGTGGAAAAAATCGTTAGACCCTGCTATAAAGGCAACTTGAATGTTGCTATCCAAGATCTAATTTATAGAGCCATAACCGAACGAGATTTCGTCCTATCCCATGTTACTTATGTTCAGAATTCTGTGAAGGCTTAGTTGAGTTGGGTAAGACTGTTCCTTCGTATCGTATGGCTTTGGAGTTTGAGATTCATATAGGTGGAAAGGCTTTAGAAATGCTTTGCCAAGCGAGGAAGCACGAGTTGCCTTTGATGAGTTGATGGATATGTGTAGGTATAATGGGACGGCAAGTGGGGCAGCGTGTAACCTGATAATCTTTGAGCCTATGGTGATGTCGATTCTGTTAGGTCAGCAAAAGATGTTGCGGGAACTCGAGTACAAGCTAAACGATGTAATTTGGCAAAAAATATGTGCTCAACCTCAAACGGAGACTTCACAGAACCCGTTCGATTAAATAGGTTTGTGCCTTTTTTTTGACAGTTTTTTGTTGGTGTATTAGGGCTAGTATCGTTAATGCAATATTAAGACATAAAAGCAATTAGTATACTACACGATTGGTGTACTGGGTTGACTGCTTTTGAGTAAGCAAGATTTTAAGCTTTTGGAGGATGTTAAGCCAGGTGATCTCATTTCTGTTGATTGGTGTGATGCATCTACTGGGAAAAGTAGTATTAACGGTGGTGCTGTTGATGTTCCGGTGCAGAGCTGGGGTATTTTTCTTGGAGTAATAGCAGGCTGTGTTCAACACATCATTTTGGCCCTGAATAGTTTCTCTTTCACTGATACCGTCTTTGACCTAGATTACACCTCTATCCCAGTAGGGTGGACAGTAGGAGTAAAAGTTCTAGTTCCCGCAAACGTAAACAGAGAAATTGTAGACTGCATGATTCACAGCTCCGCCAAAAGCAATTCAGGACAGTCTCGCTCAAGCATAATCTTATCCAATCTCTTAAGCCCACGCTCACCACGGATATTCATGTATCATCGAATGCAGAGAGTGAGGATGAGGATGCCTTGGCAGAAAATCTTATTAAGCGTGCCCTGACTCGACGCCTACAAATCGGTGGCCGCGCAACACCTGAAGTTGAATTGCCATGAACGCCTAGTTCTGGGCGTGGAATTTGCGATTGCAAAGACCGTTTGCCTCTCGTTTCTGGAGGTTGCTCGTATGGCTTTTTTGGGCAGTTGGAATAGTAAAGTTTTCGCAGCTATCTCAGGCCTAAATGGAATTATTATCGGGCTATTTGTGGAGAAAAAAAATTGATGTTTACCGGGTGGAATCAAGCTTAATGGCGAGGGGCAAACCTTGGAGTGTTGAAGATGAAAGGCAACTTCGACAGCTCTTAACAGAAAAAAGTCTATGCGTTCAATTGCAAAGGTCCTGGGCAAAAGCCTTACCTCTGTATAAATGAAAACATCTCGCTTAGGCTTAGTAGTTGTTGATGAGAGTGAAAAAAACACGCCATCAACAACTACCTTTGATAAGTTAGTTTTGCCAGCTGAGTTGCCTTCAATTGAGGAAGGACTCAAGACTTTAGCTGGAGCCTTGAAAGTGCTTGAAACGCAGAATTTGGATAAGACGGATGTTTTGCGTTTACACAACATCATCCAGAGCGTGAAGGTGTACCAGGAGCTCATAGCGCAATACGTCGATTATAGGGGCCTTGAGGCTGAATTGTTAGAATGGAGGGAGAAGTATGCGGATCTCACAAAAGAATCCGCGAACCCTCCGGCCAAATAAATTCATTGATACCCGAGACTTAACTCGCCAGGATATTGCCTCTTTACAGACGGATAGAACGCTGATTCACTATTTGACACTATAGCAGTATCCCTAGCAGTATTATAATGATGCCGATGACAACAACGATGAGCCCTATCTTCAAGATGGCCTTAATGATTTTTATGCCAACGAAGATTCCTACAACTAGCAACAGAAATCCAAGCAAAAGCAATAACAAATTCATTCATATCGCCTAAAAAAATTAATCTGTGATCACATTTAAGTGTATATGCTGTGTCTGAATTGATAAGCATCCATGGATTCTTATCCAAAGTATTTGGGTTCGTGCTGTGAAGCTGAGGATGGGAATTGAACCCATAACACGCTGGCGACATCGCCAATTCTTAATATTCTACGCAGTCTTTTTCTCTTTTTTGAAACTCTTCTGGATAATGGCAGATCCCAGCTAAGTTGTTCTATAGCTTTAGGTGGCAATCGGTGGCTGACTTGGGACTTTTCTGTATTCCCTTTTTTACAAAAATTTTTAAGAAACGCCCGCGGCATAAAAGGTGTGGAGTTCGAATGGTTGAGTATTACCAATTACCTTTGCCATCCAGAATTCCAAAATCGATAATTATATTAGTGGTTTTACTGGTCATCGCAGCAGTAGTGGCTATTCTGCTTTCTCCTTTTCTATCACATGGTCCTGCTGGAAGCCTATTTATAACTTTAACTTTGGGGATTTTAACCCTAATTTCCTATATCATCGTCCGCAGCACAGGCCTCAAAGACCAACGCTCTCCAAGACAAAAACGGGTAACTACTCTTCTATGCTCTGGTTTTGCGAGCTTTTTTAGCTATGCCGCTTTATCTGTTGTCTTGATGGGTCACCCTATGCATTTTCCGTCTAATCTGCCGCTATTGTTAGCCGTAGTCTTAGGTGCTGCCTTAACTGCGTTGATTGCAGACAGTGCTTCAAAGAAGATTGGCTTGTACTAACTGACGCATAGTCAAGCCTAAATGTAACAATAACAAACCAAAGCATACGATAATGGAGCCTCATTATAGGGGTGATTAAAACCGCTTATCTTCTTTTCTCTGCGTTTGAGCAGCCCTATGATTGTCGCCCTGTAATGCCCTTTTATGCTAATTTTCATTTTTTAGTTGTCGTTTGGTGATCACAGGAACCAAGTGTTGCGTTGGCTTACCGTTGTCAGCGACTGGAATCATTATAACGGGGTTTAAGCTAGATTTGTATATTATCAGCAATATACAGTAATGGCGCTAACTATTTATCAAGAATACCGAGATTTGAAAATCATGAGCTCCACCAAGGGGATTTACTCTTTCTCCATTTAAGAAAATATGTAAGGAATAACGAGTGACTAAAATGCTGTTCTGTTTCACCCCCTTCAACCAAAAGTTGGGAGTGCGGTTTTCAAAGTTGACACATAAAAGCGGTAGAAACGAGGTGCTAAATCAGAAGAGATTCGCAGCCAATGGGCAGGCCCAACTTTTGGCGATATAGCCACAGGTTGGGGATGTATCCAAAAGAGCTGGGATGGGCTTTTGAGTTGAAGTACGATTCCCTACCCCGTTTAGACTTCAAGGAAGTGTTTTTCATGGCAATTACCGATCCTCCAGTAGCTTGACTGGCTTATAAAATTGAGCATCACCCGCCACCTTGGGATTGGATTCGAACCCTCTGAGTAGGGAGATGTCACTCGCATTCCCCATTTTTTCCATTTTTCAGTTCGAATTTTGTGCATAGAGGTAAGACTGGGTTGAGAGATGAGTTTAAATTGTGGCGGTTTGATAGCGAGTCAAGCGAGGTCATTTTCTTGTTACTGCAATGCGACACCAACATTATCTTATTACGTTTAGATACGACTAAACAGGCAAGAGGAGAGAAGTTGTTTGCGAAGTCAAGTTGATTTGTATACAAACATCCACAAGGGTCAGCGTGTTAGGTTCTTCATGATTAGCAAATTAGCTGGAAGCCTGAATGCAAATGATCAAAATGCCCTTATTGCACTCGAAAATGAACTCGTATCATTCCAAGAACATATGTATCTCCACGCAGGACACGAAGAGAAGGTAGTTCATCCTTTGCTTTCCCAAAGAGTCCCAGGAGGGGCAAACAGATTAAATGAGGATCACCGCATTATGCGCAGACAATTCGAAGAACTTGTAGCGTGCTTTGCAGAAATAAAGGAAAAGCCAACAGATTTTGAAAAACGTGAAGAGCAATGCCTGGAGTTCTACCTCGCTTGGAACAGGTTCCTATCTTTCTACTTCGATCATATAAACTATGAAGAAGAATACGTTATGCCAACACTATGGAAACTCTGCACTTCCGATGAGTTGGCCGACACGTTCAGGAAAGTCCTGGCGGATCAAACACCAAAAGAGCTTATAGATAGCTACGGGATGATGCTTCCAGCCACCAGTCCAGCAGAGAGAGTTATGATTCTCAAACGGGGTCAAGCGACAATGCCTCCAGAAGTTTTCCAGGGAACTCTAAAAGTTGCAGAACATGTCCTGACTCCCGATGAATGGGTTTCAGTAAAGAAGATACTAAAACTCGAAGCCTAAAGTCAGAAACTTTCTAGCGCAAATTCCCCTAAACTTGAAAAAGCTTTCATAATGAAACAGGCTTCTCAGGGTTAAATTTTCACCACCTGGCGAATTGGGCAGCCGTGGCATCCGAACCCTCTATGCATGGAGATGTCACCCGCAAATCTCCCCTTTTGTTTTCTTACGAAAAAGTAAAAACTTCTTTTCAGTTCTGGGAGATGGCTTCTGATTTGAAGTATGATCCCCTACCCGCTTAGGCTTCAAGGGATTGGTCTCCACACTACTTCTCAGGCCAACCTTTTGCTATTTGGCAGTGGCGTATTTCGGCTTCATCGGTGTTTTTTCAGGTTTCCCGTGTTGCTGTCTGGGGTTTAGTAGATATTATATTAGTTTTGGAAGGCCAAAGTTCTTTGACCAGAACATTGCAGTATCTCTTTTCATTTCATATATTCTCGATAGCTCGCCATAGCAGCACATATCACATTTCGAGCAATCATCTTTCTCTATATGCCTTATCATGCAGTCATTTCTCTGTTTACCGTTAGCCATTACAGAAACAAGAAGCCACGGGTAACAATTCTTATTTTTTCCTACAGTCTGAAGATAGGACAATGAACTTAGTACTTTGGGGTATTTCTTTTTCAAACCAATAATATTCTCTGCAACCGCCCTCCTTTGTTCGGCATCTAATGCAACATCCTGAATGTCGCCATATTGGTATTCAAAATTGAACATCAAACCAAACACAGGATTTGAATCGGAAAAGTATTTGCACATTGCTTCTACATCATTTGAGTTTGTTTTCGATATGGTGGAAAGGACGATTATTTTCTTATCGGAGTTCTCCATTATGGTTTTTGTCGCCTTTTCAAAGTGCCCCTGTCCCCTTATCGTATTATCTGATTTTTCCATCCCATCTATAGAAATCCAAAAGACATCCGGATTTATTCCCGAAATATTTTGAGTTCCGTTTGTTATGTAAATAGCGAACATGTTTTTTGATTTTATGTATTCCACTATCTCTTTTATGCCACTATACAAGGTTGGCTCGCCGCCTTCAATTACTATGGCAACTGCACCTTTTTCATACAGATCGTCAATGATGTCTGTCCATTCTTCTAATGGCAGATCTTTGGTTATCTTATTGGTCCAAGTGCAGTGTTTGCAGTGCAGATTGCATCTTTGTGTTATTTTTATTGCTGCGGCAATGGGTGACCTGTCCCTTAGTAGTCTCCATTTCAATTGCCGTTGGTAGTAATACAATTTACTCTTTCGGTTCATCTTTAATTCTCGATTTTCCTGTCTTTAATTTTATCAGAAAGTTGAAAATAGGATCGTTATGATAAGGAAGCCCCCAATAGTCACGATACACCATCAGGCATGTTTCAGAATCACGGTCCCTTAATGCGTGCATTAACGGAACTTGGCTACAGCCGCAATGTTTGCATTCTGCTTCTGCACCATAGGCACAGTGATATTTGTATTTGCCGTCCGCCGCATAGAACTTGAATACTTTCTTGGTTATGCACTTTTCAAGGGAATTCCAGCATCCGATACCGCCATCACTTTTCATGTAGTGCCCGACACGTTCCGTAAAAAATATCTTGTTGCCAAACTCTTTGCGAAAATTGACAATTTCATCAATTACTCCATTCCTTTCTTCCAAAGTAATCTTTTCCATGTTGCCATCCTGTTTCACGCTTGGACAAAAGAAACAAAAGTATATTCCCCTGACATTCTTGCGGTGAATGAAGTTTTCAACTATTTCTCTCAAATGGTCTTTGTTTGACTTGCAAACGGTAACATGAACCATTACCTTTGTTGATTGTTTGTCCAGTATTTCAGTTACCTTCCCGAATGTTCCTTTTCCACGTATGCTGTCATGAATACTCTCCGGTCCATCGATGGAGAGTGCATACATTGCGTTGTTTACGGGGGGGTATCCCAACGTACCATTTGTAAAAATCAATGTAAAATCAAAAATCTTGCCGGCTTCTGCACATATTTTTGGCCTTAGGAGCGGCTCTCCACCCAAAAGGTAAATTATCTTCAATCCATCTCGGCGAAGACCTTTCATAAGATCTATCATTTGTTCATCGTTCAGGTCTGGATTTTTTTCTTGACGTCCCCAATAGCAATGTGTGCAGTGGAGATTGCATTTGTTGGTTATATCCAAACCACCACCAAAAAATTTTTCGTCATCAAGATAGTTAAAAAAATTCCAAGCGGTCTTTAATCGCCCAACTGTTTGCATAACCATAACATAATAGATTTCCACTTAAACACTTTATCTGTTTTGCGACTTATTGGGTTGGTCTCGAAGGATGTCTGTTCTGTAGCACATGCTGAGCGAGATACTTTAGATAGCGAATTTTACTTATGCTGTGGCTACTGAATTTCAATGCTTGCGCTATTCGCTTTTTGGGGAAAAGCTTTCTTTGGATTTTTGAATGAGTTCCTTAAAGGATTCTCATAAGCTTTTAGATCCACACCTAAAGCGGTCTAGTCACTACCAGGTTGACCCCGACAAAGGTACGTGTTTTTATTGCTAACGGTTCTGTAAAGAAAAGCTGGGACCTGCTTAACTGCAATGTGGTTTTGCATCTTGGTTTATTTAGTTGATTTTATGACTCCGTTTTGAAAATTTGAGGAAGAAATCCACTTTTGTCACTAAAAATTTTTGTCTCGATTTCAAATATATTGACTAATAAACCATCATTTCGCATATTTAATCAAAATAACCTTAATTACAACTTTAAAAAATGGGGCCGGAGGGGATCCTAGCCCCAATTTATCAGTAAAAAGACCTGTTGATCCTCCAGTATCATAACAGGCTTGTAAGAATGAGCATCCGCATGATAGACGTTGAGGGGCTTGGATTTGAACCTTTAACCCGTTGAGACATCACTCGCATATCCTCTTTTTCTGGTTTATCATTATTTCCCCAGGGTAACAGGGAGTAATTAATGCTTATTTAATTACTTCGAGAATCAGTTATTGGAGATTTTGTCTTTATGCAATCAATAAGTCTAGCTCTTCCCATTTTGGCAGGCAAAACCGAAGCGGCAAAAGCAGTGTTCAAGACTATAAAAGATGAAAAATGGAAAGACTACCAAAGAGTTCAGAAGAATGCGGGAGTGGAGAAAGAACGCGACTTCTTGCAAATAACACCCATGGGCGATATGCTGTTGCTCTACATAGAATCAAAAGACATTCAAAAAACTTTCATGACGTTTTCAGCATCTAAAGACCCATTCGACCTATGGTTCGTAGAAGAAATGAAGAAAAATACAGGTGTAGATTTCAGTCAGCCGATGTCAGGTCCTCTGCCAGAACTATTAATTTCATATGACAAATCTATTCTGTAACTGTAACAATAATTTTCTTTAGAAAAGAATCGTAAAGGAGGACAGATTTTATGTCGAAAAAAATGCAAACTCAAGACTCACATCATGAAGAACTTGTTAAGGGACTTCATGACCAACTGAAGCAGATCTTTGATTCATCGGAACAAGCAATTTACCTCTATTTAGACGACAGCCACAAAGTATGTAACGAGAAGTTTGCCGAGATGCAAGGTTATAATTCACCCGAAGAATGGGCAAAAGTTGAAAATCCCTTAGAAGTTGGCGTTGACAAAACGAGTCAGGATGCTGTGGTTTCTGCCTATCGAGATGCTATGGAGAAACTGGTAGGTTCAAAGATAGATGTTAAACTAAAGAAGAAGGCTGGCGGCACTTTAGACGCTTCTATCATAATGGTGCCAGTTGCGTATCAAGAACACTTGTTTGCTCTCCACTTCATCTCAGAGAAGAAATAATACAGAATTATGTTGGCAATTCCCTTGATAATTATGCCACAAGTACTAACCAAAGAGTAATACCGAAACCGGCAATCAAAAGCCGTTTAGCACTAGCGGGACTTGGAAGCGTTCAGTTTCACAGCGGCATGAATGAGAGCTTTAAAGGCTTCCTCGTCAATCTTCTCGCCTTCATGGATGTCGATGGCGCGCCTGACGGTCCCAGGCTGGTTGAATATGTGAGAGGGGTCATCTAGCGAAGCACCCTTGAAGAAAGTGAGCTTGACCACGTTCTTGTAGGTCTCGCCTGTGCAGATGCCGCCGTTGTGGGACCAGACTGGAGTTCCGGGATTTGTTGGCTTCACCCACTTCCACCCTTCAACTATTTCTGGGTCCGCCTCCTTGATGAGCCGGCGCACTTTGGCTAACGTTTCTCCGCGCCAATCGCTCAGTTCCTGAATTCTAGCGTCGATAAGCTGTGAAGGAGACTTATCTTTCTTCGCACTACTTTGTGCCATGTTCTTCCCTTGTCACTATTTCCTAATTAAGTACTTAGTTACCTATCCTTATTTGCTCTGCATATTATTTATACCCGTACTTATTAGGGGAAGTCTACTTAATTTCTCAAACCCACGCGCTATTTGGCAAAATGCAACCGACATACTATTATTTGTTGAGAAAGTATACAATAAAGAGATCGGAAGAGGCGTTGGTCTTGGAAGTAGAAAACGTATTCAAAATAGCAATGACCTACTCCAGAGTTCGCGAGTTCCTGACAAGCAAGGGTTGGGAATTCCAAGGAAAGAATGTGGAAATGGAGATGGACTCGTTCAAAAACAAGAAGACGGGGAAGAAGGTGTTCGTCGAGGACATTTCGGAGGACTTTCCAGTGACCTTTCTTATGGGCGAGCTTAGCGTGCCGGAGTTCAGTATCATTGCCAGTGAATTGACGCCAGAAATCCAGTTACTGGAAGTTGACAGTAGTTGGGAAGGTAAACCGACGACCATCGTGGTTGCGATGACAGAAGAGCAAGTTAGGAACATGTTCGGCAGAAGAACGAAGATGAGAAAACTTGCGGTTCACAAAAAGCTCGTCTGAGTGATCTCTTTCAGAGAATTATTCCTCAGCCTCATCACCCAGCAGGAAGCCTACTTTTTTAGCTAACTTAGTTGAGAAACCATAACACAAAACGAACGCTAAATCTTATTAAAGCTACCAGCCTATGGACTACTAAAGAGGCTTCCAATGAATCAAGAAAACAAAATATGCCTATTCTCTCTATCCAAGAAAGACCCTACATTTAGAAGCGCTGTATCAATTAGTCGACCAATTGAATGGTTAAACGGTAAGAAAAACCCACCGCACAGATATTATTTCCGAACCATTGCACCCGTTTCTTTACCAAAAGGTTCGAAATTACTTTTTTCATTTGAAAACTTGATTTTTGGGGAAGCCATTATAAAAGAGGGAATTCAGATTTTACAGAAATCAGATATGAAAATACCAGAGACCTTTTCTGGGTATTATAAAAAATTTTGCGTTTTTAACCCTGATAGCATCCGCATTTATCGATTTTACCCTACAAAAAGTGAATTGCTGGAAAACGAAAAATTCGCTGACTATCAATTTTCACAGTTATTCAGCTACCTAAACTTAGAACAGTATACTGAGATCTTAAAAATAGCCGAGCGTTAATCATCAAGCAAAGGAATCATACCGTTTGGGGGTAAGTCCGGGTCCGACTCAGCCCACAACTACTCGATTGTTTAACTCAACGGTTTTGAACCCATTTGGGCCCAGCGGTCCCCACTATAACTTAACGCGCAAACTCTATTCTTGCAACAAAAAGTGTGAACAGTCAACTATCGCGCATGGGAATTGGCGATGATCGATAGGGAAAAGCTTGTACACACTAACTCAATTGTTAAATTCTTAGAAAAGTGACTTAACTGAGTGTTTGCGTTTTTTCATCGTTGTGTGTTCAAAGCTTATTTTTCAATTGACTCATGCATGAGTACATGTTCGGCTTTATCGTAGGCATTCCAATGAATTAGCTCTTAGAAAAAAGCTTGAGGAATCCCGTGTCGACACTTCAAAAACAAGAATCGTTGACAGAGCGAAATTCCTGACGAAATGCGCATGAAAATGAACAGTTTATTTTAGATGGCTTGAGCTGCTTTATTTTGGATTGTTATGTTTCTGAAGTAAGCACGGTCGTTGAATGAACCACCATTATCTAAATCAAATTCAGGCACAGAGACCACTTGATCTTTTGCAACATTGACAGTAACTGTTTTTTGCATATTGTCGTCGTCAGGGTTAAGAGTACCTGTCAATTTAACGTCAACTGACAAATCACTCGTTCTTATTTTTACATCTATTTCCAGTCTTCCCACAACATCTCCAACGGAAGCTTCATCACGCGCAACATCTTCAAGTCTCGTATTATTTGCGTCAGACATGTCGCATATCCACACGCCATTTTTCTGGTCGAAAACTGGCACCCCGCTTTGAACAAAAAGAGTTTTGTTTGGATATTCATCTGCGTGATCAGCCCCAGTTAAGTAAACGTCATCTACGCGAATCCAACCTTTGACAATAACGTTTCTCATACACTCAGGGGGATCAAGCAACGTTATTACTTGGTAAGTATTGGTGTTTGGCTGAATTGTACTAGTTGTTATTTCGCCATAGCATATCTTTCCATTGTTTGGGTTTTCCCATCTGGCGACAACTTTGTATTGACCACCAGACTTAACTTGTAATGCAAAGCTTGGAACATAGTGATTAGAATTGAGAACGATTCGACTTATTGTGTTATAGCAACTTGCGTTGACGTAGGCCCCTTCCACAACTGTCCCTTGATATTTAACGTCTCCAGAAATAATGGCTGTGCCCGTGCTTTTGACGAGAACGCATTTTGGTCTTCGGAATACACCTACGCAGAGCGCAACGGGTCTATTGAAACCGTATAATCCCCAATTTCCATCTGTGCTGGCTATAACTGGTGGATCCCAGAACATGTGAATGTTATCAGGACTAACTGCACGACCAACACCCGGCGCATCCGCCCAGTTACTGGAATCTACTTGAATAGTGTTTCCTTTGGCGTCTACGCAATGCGTATCCCCAGGAAACCCTCGGCAACAGTCGAAAGCGAAAGCATTGCACATCTGGTTAGCAATATCATCAGGCATATCATAGAGCCATTCAATAAGATCTGCAAGAGTAATTGCGCCCAAAGCACCTCCCAAAATAGGATTAAGCAAAGCTCCAAGAGCCGCAGTACCCGCAGCGGCAGCCAAAATAAAAGCGGTCCTACCAACAATATCGAGAGCAGATTGAACTACTCCAGGCATCCCCGCCTTAACACTGTCATAAACTTGTTGTGAGATGTTATCGCTAAGCCATTTGGCCGCTTTCTTTCTTGATTCAGCATCGTAAAAATATAGTCCATCTATAGTGTAAGGGTCAGTAACATCTCCTAAGTAGTCAGGCGCTATTGTTCTAACGCAGTTTCCATGTGCATCGCCAAGTGCTTCCTGAGGCGATTCAACAGTATCAAGATGAATTTTGTTCCACCCTAATTTCGAACCTTTTTCATTAACCATACGAACTGCTTGCCAAACAAACGAGGAGCAAACGGCCGGCATCGTGGGCACTTTGATCCAATTCAGTTTGGAAGGATCTGACCAATCAATCCACTTGCCTGGATTAATAGTGTCGGATTCAGGTTGGGCATTAAGCATTTGCTGTATTGGACCTTGGTAGTCTAGTACTTCGCCTACTACCGCATTTGTATAGCAATAGAATCGATAATGTGTGTACATCTGCATTGCCATGTCAGCAACATGTTCAAGGGCTGACTTAACGTAGTCGTTTTCAAGAATTGGACAAGGCTTTACGACTAACGCAGGAAACCAAGTTTGACCATCGTCAGAGACGGGGTCAAATGAAAGTGCATCTATAGTATATGCATTTTTGGGGTTGCTCGAACTTTCCATATCAGGCAAATCTGCCCCTTTATAACTGTCTGTTAAATTTGGCAAGTGTTTTCCGGAGCCATACCTGTCAGCCATGAAAGCTTGTTCAATTGACTGAGTTATGCTTCCCGGCCAGCCGTATCTCACATGGTCATCGTTGAGACCGTCGGTGGGTGCTGGTTTGCCAAGTATGTCTCCAGTATAGTACTCTTTGGCGTTGAGTCTACTTTGGGATCCTGGGCAGTGTCTAATCAAATTTAAGTCTCTCACCATAATGCCCATATGTGAGTAATGCTGCGGTGGGTTGAGCTCATGCAGAAGACCTCCAATTATGCCGCCTGCACCACCTGGTGTAAGAATTAGGTGACCCTTGTATGCATTTGCGATGTATACATCCTTGACGTTTATTTCGTCTCCAGAATATGAGCAAGTAAGTGTGGGGTCTGTTGGGCAATCATCACAATTGCAAGGCAATGGTTGCGGTTGATTGACAGGTTTGCGACGGTAGCTTGGCTCGCAAATTTTTATTGGCTCACAATTCTTCGGAACTCTGTTTTTTGACTTATTCAACTTTTTTTTTGTTGATGGGTTTACTTTGGTATTTGAAGATTTTTTTGCCTGCGAAAAATTAACCTTCGGTTCTTCTTCTATATTAATACGTTTCAAAAATAACCCCAAATGAAATGTAACGAGAAACAATTTAAAGATTCCTTAATACATCCTACTCACTAATCTGTTCTCCCTTTCCTCTATATTTTTCCTCGAAGATCTTTCAATACATTTCGCGATATTTTCGAATTACCCAGAAAGTTTTATGAAAAATATGCAAAGTTTTTTCAATCGTCTGGTTCCAAAATTATTTAGATTTAAATCAAAAACGGTTTAACTTTCTGTGGGATTTGAACCTGAATTATGGTGCGATTATGTTGCGGTCGCCGAGTTGCAAATCTAAACAGATTCAAGATTCATAATCTCTTTTTAGCTTTGAAAAATTCCGTTAACACTGGAGCAATGGCTTCTGAGGTTATTGCATGCGTTTGATTCTCTATTGTTCGAAACTTTGCGTTAGGGATTGCTCTGCTAAGGGTTAGTGTTGTTTGTTTAATGAAAGGTAAACCAGCACCACCATGCATGACTAGTGTTGAAGCTGTTATACGTGATACACGTTCAGTGGGTACTGAACGGTCCGCACCCATCGCGGCAGCGTCATACATTAGGGTGGGCGCTACAGCCTCAAACATTGACCACATGGGGGATTTGCGCATGCCCTCAATTTGATCCGCAGGTGTACCGACAAACGTCATAAAGAGTGCCACCGCATCACCTCTGCTACCAGCAGCCAAGAACTGCGTAAGATGTTTATTGTATTCCCTCCATTCTTCAGAGGCTGTTTCGCCGGACTTATATGGTGCCTCATAAACTGCTAGCTTCTTGACCTTAGCGCTGAGCTTGATTGCCGCCTCAATCGCCAAACATCCACCTGAGGAGACGCCATACAGATATGCCAACCCACTAATGCTATCTATCAGCGCTTCAATATCCTCGATTTCACGTTCAAGTGAATATGGTTTGTTATCACCGCTGTCGCCTCGCCCTCGTCGGTCGTACGTGATCACAGTGAAATGTGGTGAAAGTAGCTTAGCCAATTCGGGCATAGGTCCGAACGATCGAAAACCCAATGCTCCATCGATGAGTATGACCGTTGGTCCCTGACCTTGCTTGTCGTACGCGATTTCTGTACCGTCTTTTGAAAATAATTTGTTCATGTTATTTTCCACACATTTTTTTCCTTTAGACAGTTAGGCGCTATCGGTCGGATAAAATCCTTTAAGAGAAGGCTCCGGTTGCGTTCGGTGCGTTCTGAGGAACCATTTGAGTGATATCCCAATATTCCACAATTTTGTCTCCACTGAAACGGAAAAGATGAACTTGCCTTAAGCCTCCTGCACTTGGATTAGAACCTGAGATTTGAGTATGCACTGCAACCAGATCATCATCAGCAAGAACCTGCCTGATAATAAGCTTAAAATCAGCCGTCGACCCCTGTATTATTCCTTGTGCGCCTTGTTTTTGCACGGCAATCATTGCATCAATTAATTCCTTCATGCCACCCACGGTATATGGATTGTGAGTCTTACATTCAGGCGCAAAAAACGGTAGTCCATCCTTTGGTCTTCCCGAACCAACTAAATTAAAAAACTCAATTGCGATATCTTTACGGACTTTATTAACGTCGTTTTTAGGTACCTCAAAAAGTGTTTTGCTATTCATTTTTACACCTAAAAAAGGTTAGAAATTAAGAATATTTAAGCGTTTATGGCTTAGCTAAAACACCGACTACTTTGATCCTTTCCAGGACATCTTCGGCGTGAGGGGCAATGTCCATCTGCTCCGTTAAATCTTCGCCCGCTCCATGACCTAAGTGATCCCCTCCTATCCACTGGGAGGAGTCGGTCACATCGTAGACCTTACCTTTGTAAGCAACATATGCAGACTTGTCCTCTTTTCCATTAAACGTACTTAATTCTTGAATAGTGAATTCGTGTTCTTTTTCTCGGTCCATGTGCTTTCATCTCGTATGTTTGGTTAATATTCAACATTATATTAACTTTGGAAGCAATAACTCTCTGTTGTTGCTAATTAGCAATCACACAAAACAAAATCAATCTGTTAACTACTTCTCACATAATTTATGGTTCTAATTTATCTTCTTTTGCTATAACGATTACAGACAAATTCTGAACTCTTAACAAAATTTCTTATTCAACGCGTCAGCTTTTGAACCACCATGTAAAGCTATAAGATCAGCTATCTCAGCTCTCTGCATTTCTTCTTCTGTTTTTGGATCAATTCCACCTTGAACGTTTAGTTCGCTTGGATCGACAGTCTCTTCTTTCTTGGAAATGAAGATACAGTTGTAACAGTTGGTTCCAATAACTTTTTGTTGTCCCATAAAAAAAATCCATATCAAATTACCTCAGTGT
Source organism: Candidatus Bathyarchaeota archaeon (assembly GCA_963811105.1). Lineage (GTDB taxonomy): Archaea > Thermoproteota > Bathyarchaeia > Bathyarchaeales > Bathycorpusculaceae > Bathycorpusculum. The sequence goes on from CAWEPZ010000002.1 coordinate 437,024, forward strand.
CCAATTTAAGGAATGCGTCAAATCGCTCTACATTGTTTTAAGCTATAATTTTGGTAAGAAACAATACTAAAAAAAATCCAATTAGGAAGAAACTGATCGTAACGATTGGGCGATTCATTCTATAGGCATCAGGTAGGAGCGTTCCCCCACCTATGTAAAAGAAGCTACCGACTAGAAAGGATAAAGAAAAAACTAAAAAATATTCCTGAATTGCACCAAAAAGAGTGGCGGCAGCACCTATAACTGGAGCTATGGCGTCCACAAATAGCAGTCTAATGGAAGATTTTAATGAATTGCCAGAATTTAGCATAAGAGCTAATGTACTTATGCCATCGCAAAAATCATGCGAAACCACTGCTATCGCCACAACTATTCCTAAGCCCAATTGAAGTTGAAAGCTTAAACCTATCGCAAGACCTTCAAGAAATCCATGCGAACAAAACTCCAATGTAGCGAGCAATCCAATTCTCGGCTGAAGACTACTTTTTGTCATTGTGTGCTTCTTAATGTGAAACATAGAGAAAACACGTTCAAGGGCAAAGAGAAAAACAAATCCGAAAGTACCTGTTAGCAGAAGTTTGTCTAAAGAGATTTGCGCTTTGGGTGCAAGTGTTAATATTTCGGGCAAAAGGTCGAATGATGCAAGTGCAATAAAGAAGCCCGCTGATAATGCACAAACAATTCCAATGTTGGTCTTAAATTTTTTTATGAATATGCCTGCAGATAACGTTGCCACAAATGCTATACTAGCGGACAGTAGTATTGGCAGAGTATTCATTTGGTTGATATCCTTAATTTGAGTCAAAAATTTAGAAGTATTCTATGCTGCAGGCAAATGGTCGCGTTTCTGGGGTTCTGACTTCTTTGCTCTCAAGTAGGTCATCTAAAGCGTTTCGTAAATCACTTTTTGTTACTTTGGAAGGGTCACGAGAATCATCCACTCGTCCTCTATATCGCAGTTTCCTATGATTATCAAGAACAAACGCATGCAAGGTAACAAGGGCGCCGTAGCTTTTTGCAACTGATTGATCTTCATCTTTTATGTAAGGAAAATTAAGATGTCTGTCCTCTGCCATGTCAATCATTTGCGATAATGCTTCAGTTGAAAAAAAGTATTGGTTGTCCGAGTTTACGCCGATAAGCTGTACGCTTTTTGGTCCATATTCATTTTGGATTGCCTCTAGCCTATCGGTGTATACCCTTGCTGTTGGGCATCGATTAGCCATGAAGAGTAGAATTATTATTTGTTTGTCATCGAAGTTAGATAGTGAATATTTTTTGCCGTCAACCGCTGGCAAGTTTGTGAAGGATGGTGCTTTTTGCCCAATTTCGAATGGGTAAGTTATAGAAAAAAGGGCCAAAACTGTAGTCTCACTGCTTTTTTAGAACTTGTTTGGGAATTGTTTGATTACGCCTTCGGAGAGAGTGTCTGCTATGAGCATGCCTTCTGTGAAGTACTCATCGAGTTTTTTGATGTCTTCTGAGTAGTTTTTGGATAGTCTTGCTGTCGCAAATTCTTTTATCAATTGCAAATGTAGATGCAGAAGATCTGCAGCATCTTTCTTTGGCCAATTTGGATTAGCGGAAGCCAAAAAAGCCGCAATATCATCTGCGTTGGCAATCCATTTTTTGTCGCTTTCGGCGAATTTCTTTTGGTCACCAGACTTTGCTGCTGCCACAACTTCTGTGGCAATTATTATGTGCTGTTTAAGAAGGTCGGTTAGTTTGTTTCCTGCTTCCTTTCCGTAGTATGGGACTATGGCGTTTCCAATGTCTTCTTGGTTTCTAAGTAATCTACCTGCAACGGTTTGGGCGTCTGGGATATCGGCGAAGGCTGAGGTGATGTATAGTCGTGTATATACAGTATGGTCCATCCAAAGTCTACGCATCGCTTGTTTGAGAGATTGACTTGCTGACATAAAATCACACGTGTGCAGAGGAAGAAAGGGCTATTTAAGCGGTTGTGGCTGTACGTAAACAACAACAAAAGCGATTTTTTTGTTTATTTGTCCAAAATGCTTTTGGCATCTAACATGTATTTTTCAGGGTCTTCATCAAACTCTAACTTGCACATAGGTCCGCAGAAATAGTAAGTTTTGTCTTTGTACTCTGATTTCCATTTTGAAGTTTTCTCATCGACATTCATTCCACAAACAACATCTGTTTCCAAAAGTTTCCCTTGTCTTATATGAAAAGAAAGCGTTATTTCTTTTTCTATTCACAGGACCCTTGTTATCAATTCTCTGATGAATTAACGAAAGCATCTTCGAAGAATAGTTCTATTTAATGACCTCTTGACTTTTTGTATTTTGCTGCTTCTTGGTTTTTTTTGTTTGTAGTAGGTGGTTTGATAAGCCTACTCTTACTTGGCGTTTACGCATTAAAAATAGTAAGTTGGGCATGACTTACTCCAAATGGGCAGGACGACCCACCTCAATCTGCGAAATAAATGGTATAACTGCTTAAGCGGTTTTAATTTCCCATTTCAAACAAACTTTTTCGTGCCGTTACTTTGTAGGCTAGAATTATAGGCTTACTCTCAGCCTCTGTTGTGCTGTAAAAGCCAAACAGCATACGCGGAGGTGAAAGTAAGCCTGGAATACAATAATACAGCTTTCAATTTAGACTTAGCTGGGATCATCCAAGAAATCAACACCCAGTCAAAGCTGCAACTTACACAGCAAATCGAGAAATACCAACAACAAATAATAGCTTATCTCTGTGGTCCAAAGTACTCACGTAATCATACATTCAAGAGAGCAGGCACTTACACAAAAGAGTTAACGACCTCACTTGGAACCACTCGCTTCAAAGCGCAAAAAATCAGAAGAAGAACCGACAACACCCTCACTTGCCCCATCATTGAATGTTTAGATGTTAAACGACGTAGACGCCAACCATCTTCAACTTTGCATTCTACACGCAATTAAGTACTTGCTATTCACTCTGTGGGGCGAAGGCATGAGCAAAGATGACAGAGCAAAAGTCAAAGTCGCAGTAAAAGAAGCACTCTTCACTCTGGTAAACTCAACCAAGAAGCATCTGGAAGACAAAGACTACGATAGTCTGCAAGAGAGAATCGACAAAACTCTAAAGACGCTAAACGAAATGGCCAGACAACTACAAGACGACGGCTACAATAGGGCCGCAGAATTTCTAAAAAAGAACAGCCGGTTCGTCTTAACCTTTGCTCAGCTTGCGCTTTTGGGCATAAGGATACCCTACACTACTAACAAAATTGAACGGCTCATGGGAGAAGTCTCCAAACGCTGCAAACATAAGTGGATGCACTGGTCCACAGTAGGCCTCAAAGACATCCTTACAATCGTACTCGTAAGATACACAAACAAACCACTCTACGAAGACTTCAAAAAAGCATATATCCACAACACAATCATTCACTAGAACAGCATACAGCACAACTCTAACCTACAACTGCACAGCACCAACTTTTTTGTTTTTGTTCATCAACCAACAAGGCTTCACCGTATTTTTCCAAGTAAGTCAGGTGTGCTCAGGTGGTTTAGTGATTGAGGATCGCCGATTTTTTTGGCATATATGCTTCACCCAGGCACTAAAGGCGCGTTCCTTATCAAGCGTGCAGCACACTGCTTGAAGCAGGGTCTCAAGCAGATATACACTATGATTTGGAATATGCGATAAAGTCTTGAAGGTCTAATAAACATTCAAATTTAGAGGCGATTTTTCTGGCGGTATCCAAACTGCTTTGCTTTTAACTGCCTCTCGCTTGGAAGTCAAAGGACAGGGTAAACCTAAAGCTTTAAGCAAGCTTTTCGCGGTTTTTCCAGTCTCTTCCATGCCGTCCCTGATTAGACCCACCCTTTACTTGCTTTTTGAAATAAGAGTGACTTTGTTGTCGTCTTGTCACAGTCACATATACTTAAGAAAGCTTGAACCCGCTTATAGATTGTTAAGGTGTAAATTATGCGCAAAAAAGAAACTCAGCAGCCTCACACGTCGGGAGCGCCGTCATCTCAAGAGATACCAATGAGTGGAATAGAACCAAGCCAGATTCCTTGTCCAGACTGCGGAAAAACCTTCAAGACCCACTCGGAAATGGAGAGACACAGAGATACAACACACCATGAAACAAAAGGACACGAGTAATAACCACTAAGTTAAAACTCAACAAAATCTGCAAATTCAAACGAACTTTTGGTCTTGACTAACGTTCGCCAAGGTCTCTTGACTAATTAGCAATTATTAATTATTTCAATGACTGGCTTAAGCGGATCCTCCGAAGGCAGACTTTCTGTGATTTGTAAGAGAATGATTCTATTTTTCAAGAATAGTCAAAACTACGTTTTGCAGGCTAAGGGCAATCTAACTGTGAAAGTTGAACCTTTGCCCTTTTCAGACTCCACAGCAATGGTTCCGTTGTGTACTTGCACAAATTTTTGGCAAATCGCAAGTCCAATGCCCATACCCTTAATCTTTGTGGTATAGAATGGTTTGAATAATTGTGCCCTGATTTCGTTTGGAATGCCTTTTCCTGTGTCTTTGAAAGCAACTTCAACAAAACCATTAAATTCTCCGGTGGTAATCGTAAGTATCCCGTTTTGGGACATGGCGTCCACCGCGTTTTCAATGAGGTTTTGGAACACACGATTTAATTGATTAGCATCTACTCTTAACAACGGCACTTGTTTAAATTGCCGCTGGACAGCTACCCCGTCGGGTATTTTCATGTTTCGCAGGCTTTCATCGATCAAAATGTTCATGTCTGCTTGACTACGCAAGGGTTCCCTGTCGGTTGTATAATCTTTTAATTCAAGAACGATGTTGTCAGCATATGCAAGACTCTCTTCTATGATGGTGAGCATTTTCTGAGCTTTGGCCATATCTGGAACAAAAGATGAAGGCTTTGCATGCTGTATAACGCTTTTAGCAAGGTAAGTTGCGTTCCGTATATATTGCAAGGGATTGGCCAAATCATGCCCCACCATTGTTGCAGCCTCACCAACAGAGGCTAAGCGCTCTGCTTTGATTAGTTTTTCTTGCATTTGCTTTTGCGTAGTTATGTCATGAACTACACAAGTAAAGCCTAGATTTTGGCTTTGTTTACCTTCAACGGCAGAACCTGCGAATTCAACCATTCGAATCTCACCCGATTTTACCCTAAAAGCTACCTCAAAATCTTCAAGTTTTTTATCCTTTTTCAATGCCGCCAACGCAAACATTCCTTGATGCTCATCACTAAAAAAGTTGAATAATGATTTTCCATTCAATTCTTCAGGGGAAAAACTCGTCAATTCTACAAACGAATTGTTAACTCGAAAAATAATGCCTTGGTTGTCGGTGAGGATAAGTGAATCTGGCATGATTTCAATGAGGTTTTCTGCGGCTAAAGCAGGGTTCAAACTAAACAGGTAATACTTCCATATTGCATAGCCCACAAAAATGCTCACAAACATCGTTGAAATATTGCCTAAGGGTAGATCGTTAATATTGAAATATGGAGGAATTACTGTTGTGGCTATGTTTACGATAAAGGGGATTGCAAAACCTACTGTCACGAGTTTTATCGGGTCTTGGTTAAATTTTTCCTTTGTGCGATAATAGTATTTTATGCATACAAAGAGGGATAGAACACCAAGTATCACACCCCAAATGTTTCCAATCACATAGAAGTAGGGATTTGATGGAACGCTATACGTGAAGCCGAAAAATTCAGAAATAATAGGTCCAGATATTAAACCAGTTGTTAAATCAAGAATGGATAGGAAAACTGCTGGAGCATAAATCACCGCGTAGCTTGCTTTATGGTTGAGTAACCTATTTTTAGTAAAAACTAAGCTGAAGTGAAACAGAAGTGCTAAGCTGAAAGGCCAAAGGAAACTTGTTTTGTTCCAGATGTGTGCTTCATTTGTGTTGACCGAGTTACGCATCAAGAAATCAGTAAGTGCCCAATAAGACGCGAAAAGAAAAGTAAGCGTAAAAAGCTTGTTTAATCTTTCTTTTCTGTTCAGTTGATAAACAAGGATCCCTATGACTAGGCATACTACACTTGAAAGCAGTAAGAGCCCCGTGTATATATTCATCTATTCATTTCCCAACTGTTTACTTTCGGATTTTTTATGTGGCTGAGGCATGCGCCAAACCAAATTAATTTCCTGTTTTTCTCTTTAAGTGTTAAGAGATTGATTCGAGTCGAAACATACACTAGTCTTTGCAGACTTGATATCCCCGTTTATGCGGTTTGATAGTTTTCTTTTCCACTCTTGTTTAGTTTAGGAATGGTTATAGTGAATTTGGCTCCTTTGCTTGGTTCTCCGTTCTCTTCAATTCCCCAACCATAAACATCTATCATTTTTTTGGTTAGGAATAGCCCGAAGCCTGTGCTGCCGCCTGTGCTGAAGCCCTCCGAGAAGAGTTTAGGTTTATTCTCAGTTGAAATTCCTACACCGTCATCTTCATAAACCAATTTTAGGCTGTCTTGACTAGTTTTTTCGCAGTGCACTTTTATGGTTGTGGTTTTTTGTCCGTATTTACTTGTGTTGTCAATGAAATTGTAGAATAGTTGCCTTAGAAATGAATCTGCCAAAACTGTTAAGCCGTGGCATTCGTTTATTATTTTTGCAAGTGAGCCGGAGAAAAGGGTGGTTGCTTCGTTTAGTTTGGCCTCAACGTCGATGTACGTTAATTCTTCTGCGCCTAGTTGTTCATACATTTTGGCGAACTCAAAAATTCTAACCGTTTCCTTAACGGCCTGCTCCATCTTGCTGAGACCCTCCATAATGTCTGCTTGATCCGCGTGTTTTTTCTTAAGCAAATACGCATATCCAGTTACTGCAGAAAGCTTATTGCGGACATCATGTCTAGTTAAACTGCCCACCACACGCAACTTCTCATTCATCAGCTCAATTCGTTGGTTGCTTTCTTCTAGTTTCTTCTCATTTTTTTTGCGTTCAGTAATGTCCACGAAGAATGCAACTGTCGAAACGAACTTCCCGTCCTTGAATATAGGGCAGGCGTTGCCACTTACGACAATCTCCTTCCCATCTTTAGTAACGAAAACAGTCTCAACGTCACGAATACATGTTCCATTCATGACTTGCTTAAAGACATTCATGCAATATTGAAGGTGATCTTTTTGAATCGTATTCATTATAGTGATCCCTTCAAGGTCCATGTCAGTGTAACCTAACGTTTTTTTCCATTCTTCATTAACAAAGACGTACTTGCCCTGAGCATCAACGGATTGAACAAGTACATTAGCCGCAGTAAGTAAAGTTCTGTGTTTTTCTTCAGCCTGCTTAAGATCCGCCTCAGCTTGTTTGCGTTCAATGGTTTTTCCTAATCGTTCTGCGACGACATTTATTAAATTTCTTTCTTCGATCATAAATGGGCCTTCACCAACAACAGGCCTTTCTTCAAGGTAGCTGATCTCGACAAAACCGGTTCTTTTTCCATTTACATTAATGTCAGATTGCAGTATCCATTGCGTTTCATTGAAGTTTTTCGTTGAAAATGTTTGATTTTCAACAACTATTTTCGCGCAGGCAATATCAGGATACTGCATTGCAAGAGGAAGCAGTTTAACTGTTTCTATCAAAGCATTTTTTAATAAAACGTCTGATTTCTCAAAAATCTTTGAAATACCGTAAATGCAGTTGAGCTCTTTAACCCGCTCACCCATGTCATGAAGAAGCCTGCTTTGTTCGTCCTGAGCTTTCTTGAGTTCAGTGACGTCTCTAACTGTAGCTTGCAAAACATCTCGGTTATTTAAATGCAATCTAGTTAGAAGCACATCCGCTGGAAAAGTTGTTCCATCTGTTCGTTTATGAATCCAAAAGAAACTATCCTTGCCTGTCGACAGGGCTTTTTTGATGTGGTTATTTGCTAATTCAAGAGAAGATGAACCATCGGGCTGCAAAGTAGGTGACAAATCTGCCGGGTGGTTCTTCGTGAACTCTTCTACCGACGTATAGCCAAACAGTGACAGAGTGGCAGTGTTACAGTCAAAAAACCCTTTTTCGTCAAGCAGCATTAATGCATCCATTGATGACTCAAAAGTGGTTTCGTATTTCTCTTGACTTTCCCGTAGTTTCTCTTCCGCAGCTTTGCGCTCGGAGATATCTCTAGCTTCGCTTAAGACCAAATTTTGGTCGTCGAATTCGATGACTTGTGCATGTATTTCAACAGGTATTACTGTTTTGTCTTTGCACAAGTTCGCGGCTTCAAATGTAGCCTCGCCATTGTCGAGTAACTCTTTCATTTGAGATCCAAAAAATTCTGATTTGCTTGGTACCTCTAAGTCTTGAATGCTTAGCGCTTGGAATTCTTCTTTTGTATAGCCTCTTGTCTTGTGAGCTGCCTCGTTGAAATAGAAAAGTTTTCCATCTAAATCATGCACCATTATCGAGTCTGAAGCTGCATCAAATAGATTTGCTGAAATATGCATCTCCATTTCCGCTAGCTTAAGTGTAGTTATGTCTTTGGCAATGTGAATAACCTGAGCGATTTCACCTCGGTCATCTAGAATAGGCGATGTAGTTACCAATAGTGGTATGCCTAAGTTTGGGTCGTTGACTTCTTCGGTGACTATTTGCTTTGTTTCAAAAGTTTTTGTAGCGGGACAATTACACCAAGGCGCCTTCGTGCCGTGTACGATTTCGTAACAATGCTTGCCAATTAATTCCTCAGGCTCTTTCTTAAAGGCATCACAGGTGGCTTTGTTAACTTTGGTGATAACCCGGTTCTTATCCATGACAAACAACAGGTCGCCAATACCATCAAAAATCCCGCGGATTTCATTGGATTTGGCTTTCTCCTCTATTTCGCATTGTTTGCGTTCTGAGGTATCTCTGAAAAAACCTACCAAACATTCTTGGTTCCAAATACGTGACACTTTGCTAGTAACATCACAATAAACCACTTTTCCATCTTTTCTCAAAACTGGAATGTCGCTCGCAAGAATCACTTTTCCCTTAGTTTGGTTTGCAAACTCGCCAACTGCATTAGACAAATCTTCTCTAGGATGAATATCATCCACCCCCAACAAGAGCAGTTCCTTCAACGAGTAACCTGTCAATTCACACATCGCGAAATTAGCAAAAACAAAACTCTTAGTCTTAACATCAGCAACTAGAATACCCTCAGACGCGCCTTCAAAGATTGTTCTAAAGCGCTCTTCCGACTCTCGCAACGCCTCTCTCTCCCTTTTCATTTCGCCCTCAGCTTTTTTGCGCTCTGCAATATTCCGGCTCACTCCCAGGAAGGCTTTGGGTTTTCCATCTCTGTTTCGAAGCACAGTGAAATTAACTTCGGTCCAAACTGTTGAGCCATCCTTACAATACTGTTCTAATTCATAATAGTTTGAAGGAACCGCTCCTGTTTCCCAAAAACGTTGCAAGTCTTCAAGAACTATTCGCGCAGAGTCTGGAGTTAAGGCTTCCACCATTGATTGACGTAATACATCGTCTGGGGCGTAGCCTCTTAGCTGTAAGACAGATGGGCTCACATATGTGAAACGGCCCTCTAAATCCATCGTCCAAATCACATCATGCACATTATCTGCTAGTAGACGATAGTGTGACTCGCTTTGAGTTATTGCCTCTTCAGCTTTCTTGGATTCGGTTATGTCTGTTAAGTTGCTTACGATTTGCTTTAATTTGCTGTTTTCCCATAACTGGGAAAAGGTGTGGTTAACCCATTTTGTTTCGCCTTGTTTGGTTAAAATTCTGTATTCTAAGGTTTCACTTAACTTGGTTGTTAATGCCGATTGAAAGACTTTCTGCACTCTTTCAAGGTCATCTGCGTGAATAATCCAAGGGATTTTCCCTACCAATTCGTTGGGTTCATAGCCTAAGACGTTTTTGCAAGATGGGCTTAAGAAAAGAACTACTCCGTCCGCTTGAGTGAGCATTATGACGTCTTTGCTGTTAGTTACCAAGTTCTTGAAGCGTTCTTCACTTTGCCTAAGCATCTCTTGCGCAATTCTTTTTTCAAAACTATTTAAAATAACGTGTTTAAGTTCACCATAGACTGTCTCGGGGGTGCCTTGCTTGTTGATGTATCCGTCTGCGCCTAGGTTTAATGCTTCTACGGCTACTTCCTCTCTTCCTTTACCAGTAAAAAGTATAAAGGGAATTTCGTTTTTTGATTTACGCAACTCCATTAGGAATTGGAGCCCATCTTTTTTAGGCATCTCATAATCAGAAACTACAACATCAAAATTTCCAGCTGCCAGTTTCTTGAAGGCATCCTCCACACAACACGCGTTGTCAATTTCAAAGTTGCCCATATCCATTAGAATCTGCTTAGAAATCTCCAGCGAAGACGGGTCATCATCAACATGCAAAACATGAATAGCGCTATTTTTGTTTGACGGCGCCAAATCAGCTACTTCTACACCTATTCCGTTCTGATCGAGGTGTTGTATTATCCTTACCCCAACTTAACTAGTTAATGAATTTGTAATAAGTCAGTTATGAATTTAGAATACTCAAACGCAGACTACTTCAATTAGAGACAGAATTGAAAAAGCATGCGTTTGCACGCTTATCGTGAAGGTTCTTAAAGAAAAAACTATAGTTTTTCGTTTCTTGCCTTAACTTTCACTTTTTTTTAACATTGCTCATGGTCGCTGCATTTAACCGGTTTTGAGGAATTGAATTTTGATGAACGGACAATTTTTATTGCGCACTAAGCAGCCTGTGCAGTGTGATACTTCGCCCCTTTCTTGTAAGGCACTCCTGTAAATAGGACAGATAGGCTTTGCAGATTCCACAGTTCATGCCACACGGCGCAATAAACCCAAAAGTAAACACTTTAGCCATGTCTCTCTAATGATTGGAAAAATTAATTAGAATTACACAATTAAAGAGGATTTGCAAAAAGAGAACCCCGGTTTAGGATCACGAAAATATGATTAAATATAGAAAACGCAGTAGATAGAATTGTGGTGCACTTTGTTACTGTTGTTGACTGTTTGCAAATCTTCTTTCAAATACGCACAGTAATTGTCTTCTATCCTGTCGCAGTATCCTATTTCTATTGCTTTGGGACTTAGCACTCCGTATTCTGTGCAGCCTAGCATCCACATTAATATAAGCTAGTTCAACTCGCCCATTGGAGGCAAAATATTCCTTCTCGCCAATCTCAACCACTAGTTTGCTCATACTACATAGAAAATCAGTGAAATCATCACTCTTCTTCAACCCATGGTCTGTAACCCTCTTCTCCAACTCCCACGCAACATGTTCCTGCAAAGAGTTGCCAGAAGCAGGTTCTACGGTGAATTTGTCGCTTGAAAATAAGGTTCACAGCTTGTAAGTAGTTTTGCTTTTGACTAACCGCTCCTGTTTTGGATCAACCATACCCTGAAACTAAAAACAACTTCATCATGAATTCTGTCTATAATGAGAAAATGCCCGCTCTTTACGTCATCAAGACCTCTGACAAAATGGTAATAATCTGGCAAGGCTGTCTTGATTTGTTCTGGTTTGCATTTGAAAACAGCAACGCACCATTTATTAGCAACTGATATTTAACATCGAAAATCGGTGTCTTCAGCTTTCTATTTAAATATATGCACCCGCGATTATTTGAGTTTCATTGGTTGCCGCAGAACTGTTTTCAGTTTTTCAGACGCTACTCTACGAGGATCACTCAGGTATATTTCATGGTGCTTGCCTGTTAACATGCCCTCGTTCTTTCTTATGAATTCATGAATATTTTGAATGGTTGGGCCTTCATTCGAAAAGGGTCCAAAATACATTATCTGAGCCGCTGAGCCCTCATGAAAGCTTTCAAACCGAATTTTTGATAGAGCCGGTATGACTTTCTTTTTCTTCAGTTCTTCAATTGCTTTGGCAACAGATTCTTTAGTCACGTGTTCGGGCTGCATTATCATTGCGGTCCACTTCCACTTGCTTTTGTCTTCGGCGAATTTTGACATGTCATCAGCCCACCATAACCCTCCAAGAGGCATAACTGAGTAATCCACTTTATCGGTCTTCTTAATCATAAATTTGAGCGTGTAAGAGAGGCTAAATAGTGCTTCTATTGCTTCCTTGTATTCTTGAGATGTGTTAGGGTCGCCTGAACCGTCTATCATTAAAAAATTCATTTGTGGAACTTCAACGATAGCAACCTCTTTTGCAGAAGGATTGTATAGACTTTTGAATTCTTTTTTCAAATCTATTTTTTCCAAAAGATTCACCACACTGTTTGTTCTGAATACTTTGTAATGTTCAGGGATTTATTTTTAGCGCTTACTTTTTCGCCGGATTACTCATAAGCTCGCGCTGAACCTCGCTGAGTTGGCCTCCCAATTTCCTTCTCAAAACTTTCTTTTTTTACATTTTTGCATAATTGCGAATAATTTCTCCAATAGTGTCTCTATCATAAGAAGTAAGACCGGTTATCACACGTCCATATCATCATATGTAGCATAAGTGAACGGGTAAATCCTCATTCTTATTAGGGTTTCCACATTTCCATAATTCATAATCTGACGAACATATCGTTCAGGCTCGTTTTCTGCTCAACTAAAACTGGAGTCATCTCTTCTCAACTCCATATTAAGTTGGTAATCTAACAATATTAAGTTTGATTTCCAATAAAGTGAGTTGAGCTGAATTTAGTGCGTGTACTTTTTGTCATATGGATTGTGTTTTTAAAACACACAGCAGCTGATACGTGCCCGTTTGCCCACAAATTTTTCAATACCTTTTGAAGATAATTAGCATTTGGGTATGGATGATGGTTGCTGCTGAGATATGCAGTGAATTGCCCCAAATCCACAAATCAAAGCCATGCAATCTACGCCAACAACTTTTCTTTCAGGGAATAGATTTTGAAGGATAGATAGGGCGGTTTTGTCGTTTTCCGATTTGAATGTTGGAACCAAAACTGTTTTGTTTCCTATGTAGAAGTTTGTGTAGCTTGCAGGCAGTCTTTGTTTGTTGCATTCAACTTTTCCTGGCATAGGTAATTTCACTATGTTCAGTTTTTTGCCGTCTTGATCTTTGGATTCTAAGAGTATTTCATAGTTTTTTCTTAGTACGTCTGCGTTTTCGTCTTTTCCTTCTTCGTAAGCGCAAACTACTGTGGTCGAGTTAACAAAACGGGCTAGATCGTCAACGTGACCATCTGTATCGTCTCCAGCAATGCCCCATTTTAACCAAATGATATGAGTTACGCCCAAGTAATCTTGCAGGTACTTTTCGATTTTGGCTTTACCAAACCCAGCGTTCCTATTCTTGTTCAGTAGGCATTGCTCCGTCGTGAGCAATGTTCCTTTTCCGTTAACATCTATTGAGCCACCTTCCAAAACAATGCCTGGCTCAAAACAACTCAAGTGCATCTGACGGTTTATCACGTGGGGTATCTCTGCATCCTTTAATAGATCTTCGTATTTTTGTCCCCAAGAATTAAAATTCCAATGAACCATCGCCAACTCTTCATTAGCATTTCGAACAAAAATCGGGCCGTAGTCCCTGAACCATACATCCGCGTAATCGAATACAAAAAAACGTATCCTTTTCAAGTCAATATTACTTTTTTCAAACAGGTCTGTTATTCTTTTTTTCATAGGCTCGTCTTTGACGAAGAGATTTACGTACTCGTCTTTGTGGAGCAACTTTATAATTTGAAAGTAGGTTTCTTCGACTTTTTCAACGCCTGATATGAATGTTGTGGGGTCATGCGGCCACGCCAGCCAAATTGCCTCGTGTCTGCACCATTCCGCAGGCATGCAATATCCTATTTCCCGTGGTGTCTTGTTTGAACAGATGTTTTCAATCTTCATTTTGGTACCTCAAGGCTTGTCTTTGATTAGCGGATTGTATGTATCTGGTCTTCGATTTTTAAGGAAACCCCATCCTTCCTGGATTTGCTTGTTCTTGTCTAGATTTACCTTAACGATTAACGTTTCCTCTTTAGTGTAGCTTGCTTCTCCAAGCACTTTCCCAAAAGAATCGCAAACAAAGGAGCCGCCCCAAAACTGCAGCTCTCCCTCTTGGCCAACTCGGTTTACCGCAGCGACATGTACTCCGTTTGCTATGGCGTGGGCGCGCTGTATTGTTTTCCATGCGTCATGCCAATCTCCATCGGTTGAGTCAGAGCATTTGACGGATCCGATTGCTGTAGGGTAGAAAATAATTTCGGCGCCTTTCAGTGTGTTGATTCTTGCCGCTTCAGGGAACCATTGATCATAGCAAATCAGCACCCCAACCCGAGCGTAGCGGGTTTTATGTACACAATAGCCTTGGTCGCCGGCTTCAAAATAATCCTTTTCATAAAAAAGTGGATCCTCCGGGATGTGCATCTTACGGTACGAGCCAAGAATCTGTCCATCTGCATCAATTACTACAGCGGAGTTGTAGTATTTCCCGTTTGCAGCCTTTTCAAACAAAGGTGCAATTATAACTATTTTTTTCAGTTTCGCTAGCTCCTGAGAAAACCCTTGTTGACTCTCCCGGAACAGTCTCAGATAGCTCATGAACATCCTTTTTTTCTTCTTGAGGAAAATATTTGGTTCTATAAAGTTCTTGAAGGCACACAATTTGAGCGCCCTTTGAGGCTGCTCCTTTTATTTTTTCGACAGTTTTCTTCATGTTTTCTACTATGTCATCTGAAACTGCAGTTTGGATAAGCCCAACGGTTACGGTTTTTGTCATTATTTTTCCTTAACCGCAATAATGTAAGACTTAGTGGTAATAACTTTTCTGGGATGAGACAAAGAAAAACAAGAAAACATGCCAAAATAAATGCATAACTCTACACTTATGTCGGTGGTCGGTTCGCACTTTTTCCGAATGTAGCTGTCCGCCTGACGCCCAATTGCCTTTTGGCGCTTCGTAAATGATTATACTGACTGCATCTTTGGGACCCCAAATCTTCGAAAACTTTGGTGAATCCTTCGACTGTCTTCTTTTTGTTCTCGGCATTCATGCCTTCCCAAACTGAAACTTGAATTACAGGCATTTGCTTCTAATTGCTATAATCTCTTCGCTGTTGAGCCTCTCTGTAGGCAACATCTGGTTAATCGGATTAGTCCTCGGTTTGGTAGGCGGCATTCTCGCGTTAGCTAAGAAATAATTGATTTGTTTTAAAAACTGGCTAATAAAATCAATTTTTATTTAATTTGTTGAAATGTCAATTGTTGACAGAGTTTCAGCGAAGGTTTTAACTTGGTGTTTTGGGTTGCTTTCTTAAAGATTATTCTATTAGAGTCAATAAAAGTCTCTTTGGTGGAAGAGTGGTTTTTGTTGCTAACTGAGAAAGTAACATTCCAGAAGGTGCTTAAGAAAATCAATTGAAATAATCTATCTTTTCTAGTATTAGTTTGTCACTCTTTAAATATGGAAAGGTAATTTGGTAATCCAGCAGTAACAAGAATCTAGGCGTAAATTGGATGGAAAGAAAAGATTACCTCCAAACTCCAGTCAAACATATAAAAATCGACGGGGCACAAACCGTTGACCAGCTGATGCAACAATTCAAGAAATCAGGCGCATTGGGTGCTGGACGCTTAGCTACAGCCTGCGACATTTACGAGAAAATGCTTAAAGATAAAGATTGCACGGTTTTTTTGGCGCTTTCAGGCGCAGTCGTTCCGGCAGGCATGCGCACAATCATTACTGATTTGATAAGGAAAAAGCTTGTTGATGTAATTGTCAGCACAGGTGCATGTATGGTACACGATGCCATTGAAGCTGTAGGTGGGCACCATTACATCGGTGGCTGGACAGTAAACGACGCGGAACTTTACCGGTATCATCTTTTTCGTATATACGATATTTTTGTCCCTGAAGAAGACTATGTCCGACTAGACTTCAAGCTGTCAGAAATGTACGATGACATCGCATTAGAGCGCAAAGGAGAGAGTTTAGCTTCAAACGAGTTCAGCTGGGAAATAGGAAAACGTCTCACAGATAAAGACTCAATTTTGCGAGCAGCTTATGAAGAAAATGTTCCAATTTTCTTGCCAGCGGTTCGCGACTCAGAATTTGGCTTTATCCACTGGCTCCATTCTTCCCAGGAAAAGAAGAAGCCTGTACTTTTGGTTGATGCCTTCAAAGATGTTCCAACCATCTGCAACATCTGCGCTAAATCACCCAAAAATGGTATGATAGTTATAGGCGGGGGAGTGCCACGTAATACCATCCAATCCTCAGCGTTGGCATCCAAGAAAGGGCTAGACTACGCTGTAGTCATCACTTTGGATCGTCCTGAAACAGGAGGCTTATCAGGTTCAACTCTAGAGGAGACAGTGAGTTGGGGAAAAATGAAGGGCGAAGCAGACCATGTAATGGTGATTGGCGAGGCATTGATGGTTTTTCCATTCTTAGTTGCCTCCGTAACTGAAAGATTAGGACCAAGTTTTAGTCGCAGCCCATTTCTGAAACTTGAGAAATCCACAGCTAAAGGAAGCTAAAAAGATGAAGGGCAAAGGCGAGGAAAAGTACTGCGGCAACTGCGACAGCCACAACTCTTTTCAATACCCCACGAAAGTTTTCTGCTCCACCAGACACGCCCAAAGCTTAAATGCCATTGTAGAAACGCTTTGGCATTGTGAAAGTTGGAATCGGGTCAGCCAGGAATGCTACTGCGTTCGAGAAGCAAAAAAGATTAATGGCGTCGAATTGGGACAGCATTAAAGTTAAATAATTAAGCTACTTTAATCGCAATGTCGCAGCCCGGTGGTGTAGTGGTCAAGCATAGGGGCCTCTGGAGCCTCTGACGAGAGTTCGAATCTCTCCCGGGCTACCATCTTTAGCATGTGATTTATGCTTTCTAAAATGGTGAACGTGGGACTCGCCATTTCCTTTTTTCTTTTTTTCTACAGTAGTCAGGAGGTTTTTTGATTGAATCAGAAGGAGAATGAAGTTACAGCCGTGGCTTTGCGAATTTTCCTTGTTGGTTTGTCTTTTACTTTTGATGCTAATTTTCAGCAGCTTGAAGAGATTACGAAGAGGGCTTTGGGTGCTGTCGAATCGGAGGTTCTCAATTATTGAGTGAACCTCTCTACACTGAAGAGGTTGAGACCTTTTGCAATAAGAAGCGCTGTCAAGTCTCGATTTCTCTGCGTGCACCAGAGCAGCCTAAAAGGAATATGATTTCGGGTGTTCCCTAATCTTGCACTTGTGAAGATGCTTGCGGCAAAGGTACTTTGTGCCTTTTGAAAGCTAAACAAATCTACTGGGAGAAGCGAAGATGAAGAGTGCTGTGCGTGGCAAATTGTTTGTTTTTTAAGAAGTGAAGCTAGCAAAGACTGGACTGCTGCGGATTATCCTAAAGATTGCGTCTTCTTAATTGGCGTTTTAGTCGGCTGAATGTTGAAGAGGAAATGAGACGGTGCATAAATCGCAAGCATACTCAGGAATTTGCTTTTCAATTTAAGGTCTTTCGCATAATGAACGAAACTTTCTTGGGTTCTGCCATAACTTGTTTCCCTTCATTAAATAGAACATAAATATAAAATAGTAAAATGATTTGATGAATCTTACGAAATAAGTATTTGTGGTAGTTTACCTACAACCACAAACGCTATTGAATCCGATACGGATGACTTAATTCTTGAAGATAACAAATAAGCCAAGTAAGCGTCGTGTTGCAAGTTCAAAAATCAACGAGTCAAATAAAAAATCGTTTTGATCTTGATTGTGTAGGAATAAAGAAATGTCAACTCTCCACAGGGTTGATAAAGCAGGGAAAACCTTGAAAACAAGCTTTAAGAAATTATTTACTTTTGTTCTGATTCTGACGATAATTGTCCTTGTTCTTTTTTCTGAAACTGGGTTTGTTAAAGCAAAAACCTTGAACACTGAAATGGTGTTAAGTGCAGTTCCAAACCCAGCTGGAGTTCTTCAGACCATTAATATTACCATGTGGATCTGGCCAATCCCACCCACAAGCTCTGATAGGTACAATAATATTTTACTAAGAATTATCGCACCTGATGGAACAACTCAAACCACCCAAGGTTTAGTTTCAACATCTTCTGGTTTGGTTAATTCAACATATATACCAAGGACAGTGGGTACTTACAATTTTCAAGCTACCTATAATGGAGGAATATTTGCCTCAACGAACAACACCTACTCAGCCTGCCAGAGCCAAAACCGAATAGTAATCGTACAACAAACTCCAAATAACACGCGCAACTACATCGAACCAACAGCCATTGTGGACAACGTACCAGTTACAGGAAGTTCAAACCAAACTCTAACATTTGCAGGCCATGGAACAGATATTGGTGGCTCTATCATAAATTATACTTGGACAAGCAGTATAGATGGGGTTCTAAATCATAATAGCAAGTTTACCATCAGCAATCTTTCAGTTGGCACTCACAGGATTTCATTTCAAGTAGAAGATAACGATAACTTATGGTCAACACCTGATATCAGAACATTGATAATAAACCCACCAACTCCAAATGTTGCTCCAACGGCAACTGTAGATTCGGTTGCTCCTAATCCTGCTCCGTTTGGGCAATCCGTAAGTTTTGTGGGTCATGGGAATGATTCAGATGGCAATATTGTAAGTTATAATTGGACTTCTAGCATTGATGGCTTTCTCAGTTCGTCTAGAAGTTTTTCAACATCAGCTCTTTCGGTTGGCACTCACAGGATTTCATTTCAAGTAGAAGATAACGATAACTTATGGTCAACACCTGATATCAGAACATTGATAATAAACCCACCAACTCCAAATGTTGCTCCAACGGCAACTGTAGATTCGGTTGCTCCTAATCCTGCTCCGTTTGGGCAATCCGTAAGTTTTGTGGGTCATGGGAATGATTCAGATGGCAATATTGTAAGTTATAATTGGACTTCTAGGCATTGATGGCTTTCTCAGGTTGCGTCTTAACAATAGTAAGTTTTTCAACATCAGCTCTTTCGGTTGGCACTCACAGGATTTCATTTCAAGTAGAAGATAACGATAACTTATGGTCAACACCTGATATCAGAACATTGATAATAAACCCACCAACTCCAAATGTTGCTCCAACGGCAACTGTAGATTCGGTTGCTCCTAATCCTGCTCCGTTTGGGCAATCCGTAAGTTTTGTGGGTCATGGGAATGATTCAGATGGCAATATTGTAAGTTATAATTGGACTTCTAGCATTGATGGCTTTCTCAGTTCGTCTAGAAGTTTTTCAACATCAGCTCTTTCGGTTGGCACTCACAGGATTTCATTTCAAGTAGAAGATAACGATAACTTATGGTCAACACCTGATATCAGAACATTGATAATAAACCCACCAACTCCAAATGTTGCTCCAACGGCAACTGTAGATTCGGTTGCTCCTAATCCTGCTCCGTTTGGGCAATCCGTAAGTTTTGTGGGTCATGGGAATGATTCAGATGGCAATATTGTAAGTTATAATTGGACTTCTAGCATTGATGGCTTTCTCAGTTCGTCTAGAAGTTTTTCAACATCAGCTCTTTCGGTTGGCACTCACACCATTTATTTTCAAGTTGAAGCTCGCGAAAGCAACAGCAACTTAGTTTGGTCAGAAGCGACCACACAAACTCTCACAATCAATGGAAACAGGACGCCGCTTTTCCTCGTTCTCGTTGCGATTTTAATAATTGCATTAATCGGAATTGCCTATTACCTAACTTACTTGGTTCGACCTTCGCTAAAAAAAATTGAGAAGGATTCCCTAAAGAGGCATACGCAAGAGGCAAAGAAAGAAGCAGAAGAAGAAAAGGAAAAAGAAAGAGACAAAAAAGAGAAAAAAGCTTTTTTAAAGTTAGAGATTAAAGTTCCGCCGAGGGTTTGGGAGTCAGAGTCTGCAATGGCTGAAGGCAAAGTCCTAAATGAAGGTGTAGCTGCAGCTGAAGACGTGCAAATTTCTGCAGCTGCAACACCAGGGTTAATTTTAGACAAAAGCGGAATGAAATTTTCTGAACTCCAACCCCTTGAAGAGAAATCTGTAGTCTTTCCTTTTGTTGCGAGCAATCAAATAAAGCGCGGAAACTATAAACTAAGATTTGAGATTAAAAGCAAACAGACCTCAAGTCGAGTTAAGGATCGTTCTTTGCGCGCAATAAAGATAGGCTTGCTGTCCGATAGTGGTGGTCAAAAAAACGCGGATTTACTGAAGGGATGGTTTAAGGAACACTCATTCACATGGGACGAATTGACTGGTGCCGATAACTTTTTGAAGCTCTTAGAATTTGACCTTATTGTCGTAGCCTACGAATCAGATTTGCCGCCAAAATGGGTAAAGAACATCTCTAACTTCGTCGACCAAAGTCAATCCTTGCTTGTGATAGACAAAATAAAAACCACCAGCATGGAACTAATTTCCCAAACATTAGGCTATAGTAGTATGACCTTTGAAGATTTTGACTCCGTTGAGAGATCACTTGTAATCTCAGACAATCAGCACGAAGCAACTAGAACATTGCGAGTAGGCGATAAAATACCATTCAACGGACGCTGCAGCAGCATATGCACTTCAAGTGTTGATAAAGGACAGATTCTTGCAAACCAAATAATAAACAAGAAAACAGAGGAAGGGCCATCAAAGACTTTTCCAGCGATCGTGGCCAATAATTATGGCGAAGGAAGAGTTATTTACCTGAATTTTTGCCTTGAACAATCCGTGCTTGAGCACAACGAAATTCTACTGAGCTTTTTCAACTGGTTGATTTCTCCAAAACACATCAGGGAAACTGAATGAAAGCGAACGTGAGCCAAATCGGTCGTTACAAAGACTGTTTCGTTTCTTAAATAATCTTTAGGTAAACTTGGCATTGGGACAGAACTGTTTTGAGTTAATTCGGATCACATAGAGGTTGTGAAGGAAACGTTTGAGAAGAGCGCCATCTCTTGTCGGTCTGCCCTTCTCTCCCGTACTGTTCTGCCAAATCTTCCCTTGTAAGAAGAAAAGCCGCTTTCACACAGATTCCTATGGAAATATTCTGCGAGAAAATCAATCAGCGAAGCCGCCATCCGAATCAAAATAGGCGCCAATCACCAATACTAGCGATGTTTTTCTTAAGAACCAAAAACAAAGACACCGCCCGATCAAACATCTTTAACTTTTCTTGCGCTAAAGTACTTCTCAAACTTATTGAATTAAGATAACAAAGAAAATGACAAAATTTTCCACCACACACGGCACTTCTGACCTAATTCTACAATTTGTTGCCTTAAATATGACCATAAAATTAATTACAGTAATTTAATACAATTTACTAGGTAGGTTTAGCTAATCGAGAAAGATAGGAACAAGCTGGTTCGAGGATACAGTAATTCCTGCCCTCTAATCAAAAAAAGATTTTATGGTAAATTACGGGAGTCAAAATAAAATGGGCGAAGAAAAAAATTTTGTTACCGCATTTCAAATTCATAAAGGCAAAGTCTTCACTTCAGATCAGAAAAAGATAGGTATAATTGTTAACTTAATTATTGATCCCGAAATGGACTTTGCAGCTAGATTGCTTATCTTTCCTGAGGAGAAGCCCTGGTGGATAGATTGGTTAAGTCAAAGGGGACAAGAAATGTCTTTGGATCTAATTAAGCAAGTTTTGCCAGAGGAAACTGATAAAATCCTCAAGGATGTGGCAGAGAAAGGACCTGACGTCGCATTGCAATTGTGGAAAGAACATCTCAAAAGGCGGAAATGCTACTTGGTTTCCTTGCTGGAAATTAGCAAAATTGATGGGCAAACAGTTCATTTAAAGTCAAGTTTAAACCAAATTGAGACAGGCTACGGCGACATAGCTACGAATGAAAATGAAATTGCCTTTTTCGACGAAGATGCTTTGTCAAGCGACGAAAACAAAACCCTCTTGTCAATAACACTCGAGTTACCGAATTTCAAGGGAAAAAAAGTCTCTGACCAACAAGGTGGAAAAGGTAGAATCTTTAACATCCAGTTGGACACCACGAGAGGACAGGTAACCAACATAATTGTTCAGACCGTAGGGGAAAACCCTGGAAACCACATCATCAGCTCAAAGGATTTTGATTGGTCAACCTTCGAAACTACAACAAACTTAGCGATTGCACCAATTCAAAAATAGTTATCAAAAAAGGGAAAAACACTGCAATGAGCTGCCCATGCAGCTTGTTGAAAAATTTCTTACTTTTCAATATAGAGGTGTGCATAATTTTAAATCTAGTTAGCGCCTTTTTGTCTTTATGGAAGCCTGCGAAGTTGTCAGGCTTTTCGTCAACAAAGCAATCGTTCCAATCGAGCCTAAAAGAAGAGGAAACCCTGGTCATGGAAGAGTCAAAGCACTCAGAGTTCTAGTCTACGCTAGGCTGAAGGATTAGAAAACGACACTCGAGTAGTTGAACATTTAAAGAAGCACCCGTACGCTTGTAGAACACTCTGTTTATGCAACCAGACGGAACTACTGTTGGAAGGTGGTGGAGACGCTACCTAAGTATTCTGGAGCAGACTTTCGTTAAAATAGTTGATATGCTTCAACTGATCGGTGTGAAGAATAAGACGAAGTCAGCGTTTAGAAAGCGGGTTGTTGATTTGGATGTTAACCTTGGAACAGTGAAGTTTTCGCAGCCATCACAGGCCTAACCGAAATTATTATGGGGCTATTTGTGGGGAAAAAAACTTGATTCTTAACGGGTGGAACAGAATCATCAGCGAAAAGCAACCGCGCAAGAAGTCTGCAGCAGGACCCGAAGACCTTAATGGCGAAGGGCAAACTTTGGACAGTTGAGGATGAAAGGCAACTTCGACAACTCTTAATAGAAAAAAAGCCTCGGCGTTCTATTGCAAAGGTCCTGGGCAAAACCCTTACCTCTGTACGAATGAAAACATCTCGCTTAGGCTTAGTAGTTGTTGATGAGAGTGAAAAAAACACGCCATCAACAACTACCTTTGATAAGTTAATTTTGCCAATTGAGTTGCCTTCAATTGAGCAAGAACTCAAGACCTTAGTCGGAGCTTTGAAAGGTCTTGAAGCGCCGAATTTGGATAAGACTGATGTTTTGCGTTTACGCGGGATGCTGAAAGGTGAGGGGTTACTTAATCTAGAACCCATATTCACAGGTAGATTTTCTAACATTAAATTAAACTTTGAAAATTATCTTTTGGTTGATATATTAACAGAAATAGAAGTAGAGAAAAAAATCGATTTTTCCTAATAGCAGTTTTTTCTTTTACTAAATTAAAGCTACTTCATAAGCAAACTATTAAACTGGCGGAAAAAGAATCGTCCGTGCATCAACCTTCTACTTTTCTTATGGCCGTTAGTTGGAAGGACAACAACAGTTGAAGAATTATGTTTTGTTGTTCTTTCAGCATTGTTTATTGAGCTTTGGTAGTAGTAGTAGTCGTTGCTGCAAATTTCAACTATACTACTGCTTCTCTTGTTTGAAAAACCTGTTTTTTTACCGATCTGTGAATTTGTTTTATGCTATGGTTGAATTGTTAGAAGAAACGCGATTTTTTTTGGCTTTCTTCTTCTTTTAAAGATTAGGTTGAATTGAAAATAAGATAGTTACAAGCCTGAGCACGTGTCCAGCGGGCAAAATGGGCTATTTATTATGAGGAATAAGAAAGCCAGAAGCGTCTCGTTTGGGTCCACTGTAATTTTGAAGACGAACAGACTTTTATAGAAAATACAAACCCCGTTTGCAAAATAGTGGAATAGGCTGCAATGGGAAAAACGTAAATAGCAACGTTAACATTTGAACTCCATGTTTTATGAAAAAGCTTAAATGCGTTCTAAACTATCACATAAGTTAGGTATCGTAAGAATTCTACCTTTATAATTGAGAAACATTTAGGAGAAGAATGTTATGTCTTTAACACCAACATATCCGGGCGTTTATATCCAAGAACTCCCAAGTGGAGTCAGAACCATAACAGGCGTAAGTACCTCAATAACCGCCTTTATCGGAAGCGCAAAAATGGGACCAACCGATAAAGCAACATTAATTCACAGTTTTGGAGAATTTGAATCAATTTTTGGAGGACTGTGGACTCAAAGCAAGATGAGTTATGCTGTTTATCAATATTTTCTAAATGGAGGACAAGATGCTTTAATTATCAGAGTATTCCAAGAGAAGCTCATTGCTGTGCCGTCTGCGTCAACAACCACAGCGCTGCAAATGCCATCAGGAATTTCAAGTATTGCAACATCAATTACGGTTGCATCTGACGCTGGATTTCCTTCAGCAACACCTTTCTACATCAACATAGGCAGCGAGATCCTTAAAGTTACAAATGTTGGATCGCCCACTGTTGGATTGCCCAACACCAACTGGACTGTCCAGCGTGGTCAACTTGGCACAACTGCTGCTTCAGCCGTTGATGGTGCAACAGTAACTCTTGCCACGACAAGCAATAGTGAAGGAACTGCTACCTTCAGAGTAGAATTAGTCACGCCTTCACAAGATAATAACAGTGTAGCTGTAAACACACCGTTACTAGATAGTAACAACAAAAATGTCTACCTATATCTAATAGCTGCCTATCCTGGAGCATGGGGACAGAATATTGAATTCGAAATAGATATCGGATCAGGAAATGTCGATGAAACCCTTCTTCGTTCGGACCCGAGTCTCTTTAGTTTAACAATTAAGTTGTATGACTCTTACACTCGGAAATATCATTCCGGAAATTCGGGCAGTTTAGATACTCAACCAGGCAACTTGCTTCTAACCGAGAAATTCCAAAATTTATCTTTATCCGCTGGAAGCCCCAACTTCGCTGCAACGGTTTTGAAGCAGAGATCAAAGCTTCTCAGAGTACCCCAAGTTGATTCTAAAGTTGTTGGAAACGATATTCCTCCTTCCCCAACACAGCTTCCGCCTCCTGCATCACCCCCTTCTTCATTTGCGTATACCTTCCAAACAACGGATACAAACAAAAAAGCTGTGATCCAACTAGTTGGATACACAACCAATGACGCGTCAACAATTGGTTCTTCCCTTGACTTAACGACAACACAAGCAACTGGCGATGACGGAGGCACATTGACCTCCTTGAACATTAACGGAAAGACACCTAAAACAGGCTTTCACGCTTTAGAGGATGCGGACATATTCAATCTTCTTTGTATCCCTCCGTACAATGATAACGAAAACTCGTACAACGGTGCCCTTTATAGCACAGTATATACAGCCGCCCAATCATATTGTGTTGATAGAAGAGCCATTCTTATTGTAGATCCCCCATCAGATTGGAATTCAAAAAGTGACGTTACTGACTCGACCAAAGGCGTTGATGTACCATTGCTTACGCGCAATGCTAATGCCGCCATTTTCTTTCCCCGCATAACCATGGCAGATCCGCTCAATAATGGACAATTAATGGAATATGTTCCATGTGGGGAAGTTGCGGGAGTTATCGCTTCAACCGATAGTACACGTGGCATTTGGAAGGCTCCAGCAGGCATCGAAGCAACCTTGAACGGTGTTTCGGATCTCACTATGAACGGCACTAAAGTGAGGCTGACTGACAAAGAAAATGGCGACTTGAACCCCTTAGGTGTAAATTGCTTAAGAATTATGCCTGTTGTTGGACCTGTTGTTTGGGGTTCACGCACAATGAGAGGAGCCGATAGACTTGCCGATCAATGGAAGTATCTCCCAGTTAGACGAACTGCTCTTTATATCGAAGAGAGCTTATACAGGGGAATCCAATGGGTCGTGTTTGAGCCTAATGACGAGCCGCTTTGGTCGCAAATCCGCCTAAATGTCGGAGCATTCATGCACGGGCTGTTTATTAAGGGAGCTTTCCAAGGAAGTACGCCGAAGGATGCGTATTTTGTGAAGTGTGATTCGGAAACAACAACTCAAACTGACATCAACAATGGAATTGTAAATATTGTTGTGGGATTTGCGCCGCTAAAGCCTGCAGAGTTTGTTATACTTAAAATTCAGCAAATGGCTGGTCAGGAGGTATCTTAATGCAGTTTTCTGTGAATACTGGTCGTTTTGATCCGTACAAGAATTTCAAGTTCAAAATAAAATGGGATGGTAAATACGTTGCGGGAATGAGCAAAATGACTGCTCTTAAACGAACCACGGAGGTCGTTAAGCACAGGGAGGGGGGCGATCATAGTTCAAGTCGTAAGTCTCCTGGTAAAACTGAGTACGATGCGATTACTCTTGAAAGAGGAGTTACTCATGATCCAGAGTTCGAAAACTGGGCTAGTAAGGTTTGGAATTACAGTGCAGGCGGCGGTTCTGAGGTTTCTTTGAAGGATTTCCGCAAAGACATTATAATTGAGCTACTAAATGAAGCTGGACAGAAGGTAATCGCATACAAGGTTTATCGATGCTGGGTTTCTGAGTATCAACCGCTTCCTGATCTTGATGCCAACGCGAACGCAGTTGCTATTCAGCACATTAAGATCGAGAACGAAGGTTGGGAACGAGA
Source organism: Candidatus Bathyarchaeota archaeon (assembly GCA_963811105.1). Taxonomy (GTDB): domain Archaea; phylum Thermoproteota; class Bathyarchaeia; order Bathyarchaeales; family Bathycorpusculaceae; genus Bathycorpusculum. The sequence goes on from CAWEPZ010000002.1 coordinate 463,375, forward strand.
TACATCGGTAACTGAGCCGACAGAACCGAGCTTATGATTAGAAGGTGGAGAATTCTAGTACGCGTCGAACAATTGTTGCCTTCATGCATGGGACATCATATAAAGGTAACTTATTGAAAAAAGCGGAGCTACGCGAAATTAATGGATACGACCAAGAACTGCTGCTCGAGAATACCTCGGTTTCAACTATCGTCCAAATGAAGTCTCTGCTTGCAAACACCGCTGATTTTGGAAATCAAATCGAGCCAAGAGAAAAAGAAAACGTATTGGATAACTTGGCGATTGGCGATCTTGCTGTTCTAATTTTAGAGCTTCGAAAAATGACGTTTGGAGATACTTTGCAATGTATTATTAATTGTCCCTCATGTAAAGAAATTATGTCAGCTGATATTTCGCTCGCTCAACTCTTGCAAAAGCCAAATAACGCTGATCCTAAAAGTGTTTATGACGTGAAAGTCGCGGATTTTACTTTGAAGATGAGACCGATCACGGGGGTTGACCTAACTTCGGTAATTGGAAAAGATGAAACGGCTGCAATGGAACAATTGGTTACATCTTGTATTCTTGAGTCTATTCCAAGACTTCCAGAGAAGTTGGGCGATCAACTCTTAACGAAAATTAGCGTCAAGTTGAGTGAAATAGACCCAAAAGCCGATATTCTCTTAGATCTCACATGTCCTAGCTGTAACTATAGGTTCCAAGCTCCCTTTGTTCCGGAAGATTTCTTTTTACGCGAACTTGACGCAAGAAAATCTCAGTTTGAAGGAGAAGTACATTGGATTGCCTTCAATTATCATTGGAGCGAAGATGAAATTCTCTCCTTGCCCTTGAGCAAACGCAAAAAATACGTCGATTTAATTAACAGAACCCTTTCGGGAGAAAATGTGTAATGGATCAATTCATGAACCACCTATTAACAAGAGCCAACAAAAAAAAGAATGAACCCAACATAATGCCTATTTTTGCGCCTGAAATGATACCAGAAACTCTTAAGGTCCCTCAGCATATGTTAACAGATGCAAATCCGAGATCCAATGTTTCAAGCTTCGAGAACACTTTACCTCTTGAACAACGTCAAGCACAGGGTCAAGAACTATCTGATAAATCACAACACTCGTCCATTTCTGCAGTTCCATTTGAAAGCAAAAATGAACCCGAGATGTTAGTACCTCATGCTGAAAAGGTAGTTCACAACAACGTATCAACTGATTTTGAATCGACTCATGAGGCGCTTACTCTGCCTCAAACAAATCCCGAACAACAACAAACACGAGGTCAAGAATTATCCAATAAATCATTACAAACATCCATCCGGCCAATTCCGCTTGAAGTCGAAAATGAACTAACGACGTTGCCTGCTAGAGAAGAAAAAAGGACAGATAATAACGAAGTAACTAAAAACTTTGAGGCGAAAACCAAACAATCTATTCTGCCCAAATCGCATGTTTCAATTAAAGGTGAATATCAAGAAGGATCTATTTCATCAAATAAGCAAGATTCTGAAAATGCAACTTCTATTCCAGAAAAAATTTTGAGAAACACAAAGGGTGAAGTCGCAAATCACATTAGACCTTTCATGCCTAATCACCTCGAGGAAGCTCAAATAAAACCTATCATACCATTAGGGGAAAAGATTGCGCCCTCGACAAAATACCAAAGTTCTAAAACAAAGGAAATGAAAAGTAGTTTAGCGGCTGAAAACCTTGAGCCAACAGTAACAATAAGCATTGGAAGAATCGAGGTGCGAGCGATAATGCCTGAAAAAACACCTGAAAAAGAGGTTCGCCCTTCTTTATCTCTAGATGACTATCTAAGACAACGACGCGAGGGAACGCAATGAGCAATTATCTGGCCATCGCAACAGTTACCGAAGCTTTGATTCAGCTTCTTAATCCAGTAACTGGTGTGTCGAATACATTGATTGATGCTGAACCGCCAGACATGGCTATTCCAAAAAATACCACAAATAGACTGAACATCTTTTTGTATCAGGTTACAGAGAATCAGGGTTACAAGAATTCAGATCTTCCTACAAGAAATACCGACGGTATATTGGTCAAAAGACCCCTGCTGGGTTTAGATTTACATTACATGATTACTGCTTTGGGAACTGATGATTTACACGCCCAAATTGTGTTGGCTTATGCTATGCAGATTCTTCATGAAACTCCCTATCTTACCCGCGAATTCATCAACAAAGCAGTTCAATTGGCGCCGACGACCTTGGGAGAATCTGACCTGGCCAATCAAGTTGAAATGATAAAAATCACCCATCAGAACATGTCGCTTGAAGAAATAAGCAAACTTTGGTCATCTTTTTTCCAGACAAACTACAGGCTTTCAACGACCTATCAGGTTACAGTTGTATTGCTTGAAAGCAAAATGGAAACCAAGCCAACTTTGCCGGTTCTAATACCTCAAGTAACTACAGTGCAATTGAAACAGCCCATCATACAGCAAGTGCAACCACAGATTCTGGAGTACAATCCTAGCGACCCAACAGTACTCACTCTTATAGGCTTAAATTTCCAAGCAGACGATGTGACAGTTCAAATTGGAAATGAAAAACCAGTTCCAACTACCAGTAATTCCGACACAGAAATCAAAATTACAATCCCAACTAGTGTAACTCCTGGGGTAAAGACTGTCCAGGTCATTCAAAGATCAGATTTGCCGATTGGCTCTTCGACCTCTTCGGCGATTGTGCAGCAGGTTCCACATAACATGTTCAAATCAAACGTTGCCGCTTTTGTTTTGGCGCCGAAAATTACCAACGTCAATGGCAATAATATCAGTAGCACAAACGCGATACCAGTAGTACACAACCCTGATCCAAAGTCGAGTGTCCCAGATTTGACACTAATATTTGCACCCTTTATCAATCCGTCTCAACAAGTCTCCTTTCTAGTAGGTGATTTCGAATTACTGATTCCTCAACAAACTTCAACAAACCCCATAAATTCACTCGCCATAAACCTCTCTAGTTATCCTCAGATGCTCCAGTCGATAACCAATTTTTCAGGCAAAAAATATTTGCTAAGAATCAGGGTTGACGGAGCAGAAAGCTTGCTTACTGTTGATACAGATAAGTCCTCGCCAACTTATGGGCAATTCATTGCCCCGGTAATTTCGGTGACATAATTGACCTCTGAGAACTGGGTTCAAAGAAATCAAGAATACCTCACCGCATGCATTAACAATATTAAATCTCAACTCAAGAAACATAGTAATCCTGCTGAAAATATGGGAATGAACGAGGTTTCTAAACTTCCTTTGTGGACGCTTGAGATCCCTGCGGCTATTGATGGTTTGTGTATTCGCTTTGGATTATCTAAATTCGAGAAGTCCCTCTTGCTTTTATGCGCTGCTGTCGAGTTGGACTCAGAGACGGCGCAACTTTGTGCTTCTGCTAAAGGGATTTCAAGTTCAGTATATCCTACTTTTGGGTTGGCTTTGGTGTTATTTGAGGATGCACATTGGAGCGCCCTTACACCTGCTTCACCTCTTAGACGTTTTAGATTAATCGAAACATTAGATTCTCAAAGCCTTACACTAAAAGATAGCCGGCTTAGAATCAACGAAAGAATCCTTCATTACCTTACAGGCATTTCCTACCTTGAACCGCAACTCAATGGCATACTAATTCCAGTTTATGAAAACTCAGAGTTGTTAGATTCCCACCGATCCGTTGTTGAAAAAATCTTACTTTTGTTGCAAAACGGCGAACGCAAAATGCCTCTTGTGCAACTTTTGGGGGCAGAGGAATCAAAGCTCACCGTCGCCAAGAATGCTTGTTCACAACTTGGATTGAATCTTTGGCAGATGGATGGAGAATTCATTCCATCTAAGTACGACGAAATTGAGGCGCTAATTAGAGTTTGGTGCCGTGAGGCAGCGCTTCTTGATTCGGGGCTTTATATTTCCGCAGAAGATGTTGAACCTGCAACACAGAAAATAATAAGACGATTCATCGAGCAAATTCCGGGTCTGGTATTCATAGGCGTTCGCGAACCTTGGGCATCAATGAAACTTCAGACCATTTCTATCCAAATAAAAAAACCAACGAAAAGTGAACAACAAAAACTTTGGAGCGCTCTTCTCGCTCTGGGCCTCGAAGAACCAGATCAAAAAGAAATATCTAACATCACAGGCCAATTCAACCTAAGCGCTCAGTCAATCCACGAATCCAGCAAGACAGCGTTTAAACTTTCAAAAAACAATTCAGAGATCTACAAAACACTGTGGAATACTTGTCGAACAGCAAACCGACCCAGACTATCAGAACTCGCACAAGAAATAATTCCTACTGCAACAATGAAGGACCTAGTGCTTCCAGAAAAAGAAAAACAGCTTTTAAACGAAATAGCCATTCACGTAGCACAACGCTCCAAGGTGTACGGTGAGTGGGGTTTTGAAGCAAAGAGCAGCAGAGGACTCGGAATCACTGTATTGTTCTCTGGTCCAAGCGGAACAGGAAAAACAATGGCAGCTGACGTGCTAGCCAACGAGCTTCAACTTGATCTATTTCGTATCGATTTGTCATCTGTAGTTAGCAAGTACATTGGCGAAACAGAAAAGAATCTGCGACGAGTTTTTGACGCCGCTGAAGGCGGAGGCGCTATACTATTCTTCGATGAGGCGGATGCGCTTTTTGGAAAGAGAAGCGAAGTGAAAGATAGCCATGATCGTTACGCAAACATAGAAGTCAGCTATCTTCTCCAGAGAATGGAAAACTACAGCGGACTAGCAATACTTTCCACCAACATGAAGAAAGCTTTAGATCCAGCTTTCACTAGGCGAATCAGGTTTATGGTGGAGTTTCCATTTCCTGACCAGAAGAGTAGAGAAGAAATATGGAAACATGTTTTTCCAGCAAATACTCCCATAACTGACCTCAAACTAAAATGCTTAGCGAATCTAAATATTACTGGTGGAAACATTCATAACATGGCTTTATATGCGTCTTTCCTTGCAGCAAATGAAGGTATTCCTGTGAATATGAAACATCTTAAGAGAGCGGCACAAGTTGAATTTGATAAATTGGAGAGACCCTTAATCCAGTCTGAACTGGAAGGCTGGTCAAGATGAAGACGAAAATCGAAATAGGTACGCTTGTCCTTGAGGGTTTCGACTATCATGATCATTTGCGGATAAGCGGCGCTTTAGAAAAAGAATTGGTAAGGATAGTAAGTAAGAATGGAATATCTGAAAAGCGACCTAACCTACAAGCGAAGTCCGCATTGTTAATGCCTTTATCTTTCACCGCACCATTAGACATGAACCCAAGTAAAATAGGCTCTGAAATCGCTAGATGCATCTACGCCGGAATGAAATTGTGGACAAATTAGATATTACACATAAATTGAACCTTCTTACAGCGAAGAAACCATCTACTCACTTAGCTCGGTCACTGGAAGTATTCTTATCAACGATGTAGCGACGAAAATCACAATTGGGAGAACGAAAGTTGTAGAGTCCTCGAAAATGGAGTAACGAACTGAAGCTCGGGCCTAGAACTGAGACCAAGCCTTTTCCTCCTGCACTTTCAGCATCAGCGCCTCGACGGCCCGGCTTGTCTGAAAATGTAGTTTTTATAGCCCATTTTGTTTTTCCAAATTTTTTTTTAACCCCATCAATAACAAATTGATAAATGAGAGGCAAACAATTTCTAGTTCATCAGGTGATTATTATTCATTACTTTTTGGAAAGAGAAGCGAAATGAAAGATAGCCATGATCGTTACGCAAACATAGAAGTTAGCTATCTTCTCCAAAGAGTGGAAAACTACAGCGGGCTAGCAATACTTTCCCACCAACATGAAGAAAGCTTTAGATCCAGCTTTCACTAGGCAAATCAGATTCATTGTAGAGTTTCCCTTCCCAGAACAAAAAGCCGCGAGGAAATATGGAAACACGTTTTTCCATCAAATGCGCCCATCACAGATCTCAACTTAAAATGCTTTTCGAACCCTAACCTCAAAGGCGGACACGTATATGACATCGCTTTGTACGCGGCGTTCTTAATACCCCATGAAAAACATACCTGTAAACATGAAACACTTAGAGAGGGCAGCGCGGGTTGAATACAAAAGATTGGAACGAACCCTAATTTGGTCAGAGCTGGAAGGCTGTAAGACGAAGATCAAAGTCCACATTGGAACCCTCATCCTTGAAGGATTTGATTATCAAGGCAACCTACGATAGGGAAAACGATTGAAAAATAGTTGTTTATACTGGATCGAAAAGAACCATATCACCAAAGATTTTGTACGAGAAAAGACTGTTCTAAATATTTTTGCACCGCTATTTCAGGCTTTATCTGAAAAAAAATCCCGCACAAGTGGAAACTGAAGTAGACCGCTCAATATATCACGGTCTTATTTGGAGATGTAAAATTGAAGAAAGACAAGTTTATAAGTTTATAATAGGCATTGACTTTGGGACAAAATTATTTTATCCATGCTTCCCTAGCAACTATGCCTTCTAGGTAGTAAAGATAGCATAAGCGTTTTAGGTTGTAGTCGCATTGTCTGGCAAAGGCTTCTTGGTCTTTGCGGGAGGCAAGTTTCTTTCTAAGAGGAATAAGGCAGTGTCTTTTCTGTGTTGAAAACGCGCCTTCAATGTTTGAACGTTTATGGTACTCTTGGAGCCATTTCTGAGAATCAGAAAGCTAATCTTCCAACATCTTGCGCCAAGAGAGACGCTCCCTTTCTGGCGCAGTGTAATCCCCAGCTTAGGATAGAAATGCGGCAGAGCCCCAGATCTGCAGTCAGGCTGCAATTATACCGCGAAAGATAAGCTGAATCCGCAGAAACCAAGTCTATATGTTCATAGCGTTGTGCTGTCTCTCCAAGCAGCTTCTCAAAGTAGGGAGACTCATGATCGGTTGGGTTTTGGGCAAAAGCGTATGCCGAAACTATCTTGTAGGTGAGGTCCACCATCACCAATATTTTCTCATAGCCCTTTGAGGTATTGCCTTTTTGCCTGTCATTTTCGCAGTTTTTCTTGCATGAAGTTGAAAGACCGGTTGCATCTGGACCGAAAACATGTTCCAGCTCCCTTACCGGGTCATTGGTTAACTCGAAGACCTCGTTTAGGATTTGCCTGACTTTGGCGTCGTCGGAGGCTCGCTCTATGGTTTTGTATGAGAACAATTCTTTGATTTGCAGTTTTTCTTTGAAGAGCAGCAGGTAGCTTTGGGTAACACGGTTGCTTGAGCCCAAATACTGTGCCTCCATAACTGCCTTGGCCTGGCTCTGCAAGGTTAGTTTTTGGTCTTCCTGACCCTGAGTGTTTTGAGGGCTCTTCTACGCCCAGGTCGTTTGCTGCTTTATTGGCGATGTCACGTATGAGGTTTAGCATGTCGTTTGCTTCGTTTATCTGGGCTTGGTCATAGCTTGGCCAGTCAATTGGTTTTTGCTCTTTGGGCGTGTACTTGAAGTTGTCTGCTTTGAGATCGGCTACGAATGTGTTTAGTTGCTGCTGGGTTTTGTTTTTCGTGTTATCGCCTGCTACTTTGTTGTACCAGCATGCTTATATATTTTATGCGTGTTATCTACGCATATATGAAAGCTGAACTACTCGCCTTTCGAATCTACAAAAAAGATAGCGCATCAACTAAAAATAACCAGGCGTTAATGAACCGTTTTGTGCAGAAATTCTATGGACAAGACACCACAAATCACAAGGGCAAATACCGTTTCCACAGGCACGGCTTTCTGGAAGACATTGCTCATATTAAACTAATAAGAGGCGTGATAATTCTGCGGGAAGAAGACGTTGAGCGCGTTATGAAATTCCTAAGCGAGTACGACGCCGAGGTTCACATACGTGACATCACACCCACGCCTGAAGACGAGAAAAATCTAGCAAACAAGGACTAATATTTTTGTCCCAAAGCCTTAGGTATTACTCTCGATATGACCCGTATTAAACATAGACTTTGTTCTTATATTAGGCCGGATGTTAGGCTTTTTTAAGAATGTGGCGCTTGACCAATTCTTCAACTATTGTTGGTATTTGTCCTTTGATTATATCGGCTGCGGCAGCTATGGTGGCTCGTTGTTTTGGGTCGGTTAGCTGCAGGATAGTTTTCTTCATGAAGTCTTCACCAAGAGCTGTCGGTGCAGGTACGTAGTCCCACACTCGTTTCATTAGGACCGCTTTGTTAAGGGCCCCTTTTGAGTTAACGGCATTAAGGATGTTGACTTGTGACTGTGCCACGGCCAGTTTGGCGATTTTCATTGTTTCTTTGCTGAGGTATCCGTCACCTGTGACTTGCCATTTGTCTCCTCTCGCGTTTTCAACTAAAACTCCATTCTTGTTGAGGTTGTCGTGAACTATTAAAGCCGCAGAATTCAGCAGTGTGGGCTGGCCTTCTTTACTTTTATAGATTCCTTGCAAAAGCTTTGAAAAGCGCGAAGGGCTATCGATATTCGGTCGGAAAATCACTCCTTTCCATTCAACTGTTTCATATTGAGAAAGGAGATCTGAGACTTTCGTGTCTGCCCATGCAGCTTTGGCAACTTCATCGAAAAAGTTCTCAAGTGCTTCGGAGTCAGAAAGTGCCTGTTTCAGCTTATTCATGACATCTTGCTTGTTAAACATGTGGCCGCTAGCGAATGCATCTGTCAAGAAATGGTCTGCGAACCCGTTGAGTGCTAACGCCTTGTTTTTGTCACCCAGTTGGGCTGCATCTAGAGCTTGCGAATGATACTCTTCCCATGTAGTTTTGTTGTTTTCGCCTGAATTCCCCGTGGAAGACGCCAGAATAGACGGGTTAGAGGGGCTAAAGTGCCCAACGTTACTCTCCGCCAGCTTGAGGTACTCGCCGCCGGTAGCCTTTTGCCAGTCTTCAGTACCCACAGAACTGTGGTTTGCTCTTTGCTTCCTAATCAGATCTCTAAGTTCAATCAATTTACCTGGGTCTGCCTTAAGCATGTCTAAAGGTGTCCTAAAAAAATCACCCATAGTGATTACCTCTCCATATGTGAGGTCGACTCCGTTAACCTTGACTATTTGTGCTTTCGTCGGTTCGTTTTTGCCTGTGTCCTCACGATTTTCGCCTGAGACTGCAAGTTTTCCAGTTGGGATAATGACTTTGACGCCTCTGTCAAATCCTTTAATAATCTTATTGGTTCTGGGAACCTTCCAGGCTCCAACTGATTTAGAGTTACTATCTGCGATGGATTCTTCAGAAACGCCGAACTTAGAGGCAAGGTAAACTATGGTGTCGCCAGGAATAACTACCCTTTCGCCTGCGTTAAAGCCATAAATCTTCTCGCCTAAGGGCGTTTCCCAGCCTCTTATGAGGGAAGCGTTCCTAGCTAGAAGGAATTCTAGCGGTACATCATATTTAGCTGCAATGGCTTGGGGCATTTCTCCTCTAGCGACAACATGCGTTTCTGGCTCGACAAAGTACGGTATTAGTTCAGGACCTATAAGACCCTCAACCTCTCCGAGTATGGCATGTTCATAAGTCGAGTATCTCTGGACTAAGTAGCCTCCAGACAACTGATGAACAGACCTCAATTGCTTTGGTTCTTTCACATAGCCCAACACTTGGCCAATTATTGTTTTTGGGGCTGACTGTTGCAAGACGTGAGCTAGCTCATGCGCCAGTAATCGCTGTCCAACGCTTGACTGTGGCGCATGCTGCCCCGTGCCAAATACCACATTCTGTCCGACGCTATATGCTTGCGCGTTTATTGCCCGTGCTGATTCTGCGGCTTTGGCATCCGTATGCACGCGCACTTGGCCAAAGTCGTGACCGAAGCGTGGCTCCATGAATGCACGCGTTGCGGCATCGAGCGGTTGACCCGATGATTGCAAAACTTCATCAACGATTGATGGTGCAACAGCGCCGTCCACTGGCTTCAATCCGCTTTCGGCTTTGCGTTGTAGCGGAGTCGTCTCCTCCTTTTCCTCCGTCTCGCTCGGCGCGTTGGAAGAAGTCAGAGGCTGCAACTCCAATTGCTGATCAAGGAGGCGGATGGTTTTCGGTTGGAATGGCGATTCAAACGTCGGAAGCCTCAGTCCGGTATGAGGCTCGTCCTTCGGCACTGGATAAGTTGGAATGAGCGGGTGCCCGTCAGTTCCCGGCAGCGCTCCGAAGCTATTCAGCGTGTAGCTCTCAATAGCTTCCTGTTCCTGTTTCTGCTGGATGTCTTCCGCGGAGCCGGGCTTGTATTTCATCCCGGCGCGGAATTTCTCCTGTTCGGCAGCTATTCGTGCTGTCTCTGCGCGATAGCGCTTCGAGTCCGTCTTCTTTTCGCCTTTCGGCGAATAGCTGAAGGTGATAGCGGCCTTCGTGGGATGATCAACCGCCCCCTCGTAAGTGATCTTCACCGACAGTCCGGGCCAGATGCTATCGAGCGGGATATCGGGAATTTGCGCGGGTAGATCCGTGTGGGTTGCGGCAAGCGCGGAGACCACTCCTACCGCCAACGCCCCCATACTGACTTTTCCCGGCAGAGTGTCGATGAAGCTCTCGGCGCTATTGACAAGCGGATCCTGATTGACGGCGTCGGTTAACTTTTTCCAAAATTCGGTCTCCATTAACGTCTCCAGAAACGCCCCACCCGTCTTCTTCGCCGCTTCTTCATAATTGTTCGGATTGGGCGCAGGCTGATCGCCCGGCCAGCCTCCCGGCGTCTGCCGTTGCACCGTTCCAAGCATAATGTTGGAAATAGACCACGATGGCATGCGTCGTTCGGTCATCACAACTTCCGCCACCCGGTCCGCTTCCTGCTCGTAAATGTCTCCAGGTTGGTTGATGACGAGTTTTTTTTGTATTTTTTGGGGGCAGGCATGTGGAGTTGTTTTTAGTGGACATGTAGCCGTAGCGTCTTTTGAGAATGAATTGTTTTCTGCGGCAGGATAGATTGGGAAGTTGCCGAATCGCAGGTTTACTCCGGGGTTGTTGTTTTCGTTTGTGAGGTTTGTCTTGGGCTCGCTTTGTTTTGTCATGAAAAATGTATGGTGAGCTCTCATTGTTGATTTATCTGCAACTTTTTTTTGTACAGGTTCAAAACTCATTTCTTGTTCCAATTAATAATCTGCTTTTTAAGGAATTAAAAGCTTGTCCCGATAGTCTAAAACATAAATTAAAGTAACTGACTGTTTGCATTTTCACGTTATTTCGTGTTTATGATTCACAGTATGCTTTTGTTTGTTAGTTTTGTGTTTCTTATTTTGAGTATGAAAAGGTGCATGGCTTTTCTCCTTACCCACTCAACGTGGCCTCGATAGAGGGAAGACTCTTCACAACAGGATACCTAAGAAGCCTACGCCTTAAAACGTCAAGGAGAATACAGGCCAAGGCGACTAGGTGCGCGTGTATGAGCGCCGCTTCGCTCTCCCTAAACCTGTATTCCCCAAAGCCTAAGGCTTTAGCCTCCTTATAGAAGCATTCTGTTCTATGCCTCTCTAACGCATGCCCCAAAATCACCTCAACACAACAACCCATCAGATCAGTACACAGAAAATGAACATCCTTAGTGCCTGCCTTAACGTTCATCACGATGGAGAAATAACCCATCTTAGGCATGAAAACATCAGCCTTAAAGGCAGAATAAACCTCGCCCTTCACCACCACATTAAAGAAACCACCCTCTGAACGAACCTTATCAAAGAGCTCGTTTAAACGGTACCTTTTATCCTCGTAAAACACGATTCTGTTGCTCTTAATCTCGCCTACCCAACTATATGCGTGAGATCTGCATTTTGACGCCATCTCCTGGCAGGTGAACCAGGAATCCCACAGTCAAATCGTCTTCTTCACCAATGGAGTGTGCTCATCGAGGATGTCGCATGCTAACTGCAGCCTCGTTTTAAACTCGATTCCTTTCTCTTGGCACTTCTTCTGGTTGCCACACAGCTTCAAGCCGTCCGGCACAGCAACTGAGTTGTTTACATAGAGGGATGTGACGTATTCGTGGCTTAGCACTGTTCCCATAGTTGAGGAATGATTGTAACCGACCATCTCGGTGCTTTTGCTATACTTGGTATACGGTGTCGTCGATGATTTTGTACTCAAATGAGCTGTCTATATTTGATTCGCTAAGAAGCATGGTTTTGGCTTGGTTAGTTATTACTTTGCTGTCCCATTTTGGGTCGGTTACGAATCGGTGAAGGGTGCTTTGGTCTTTTTTGTCAATGAAGAGCTCGTTGATGCTTTTGATGTCGTGTTCTCCTTTGCTGGCGACTATGAGTCCTAGTTTTCTTCTGCAGAAGTTCTCGAACTGAGGCTTGCTGAAGATGGGCTTGAACTTTGAAAAAAGGTGTTTCAATCGACGGGGAATGCCTGCAATAAATCCGAACATGCAATTATGTATGTGTCGATGAAAAAATAAGCTTTGAACACAGAACGACGAAAAAACGCAAACACTCAGGCAATATATGTTGAAGGATTTCAGTTTTATAACCTCCGATATCTACTGAAACAACAGGGACCATTTGTTTAATGAATAGTTCTAGTGATCGGTGTGCTAATCTAATTGGATCGATTATGTTTTAAATTACTTCTAGAGCTCCGTCATTTATTGAAACGCTGGCAGGAGTTAACTTTACTTTGGCTGAACCGTTGCTAAGTTCTATTCCTGTTATGTCCATGACGATTTTCAGTCCAGAGGTGGTTTCAACTGTGACGCCTCCTATGCCTGGTAAGTCGCTTAAAGTTATTGTTGCAGTATCTGTCTTTATCACTTTAATGTCGGGAATCGCGGGTGTCTTAGGGGCTTCTCCTAAGGCCCAAAAACCGCCTGACCAGATGGGGTGTTCAAGTTCTCCTCCTTCAAATTCGATCCAGATGTTTGCGTCCACCGGTGGTATGAAGAAGAATCCAACACCGTTTCCGGCATATGGCGAACATGGTAAGGCCCAGCCTGTTTCTTCGTCTTCTAGAACGGCTGGAACTTTAGCTCGGATTCGTCCAAGCATTAATGGATCTGTGTTCTCTGACACTGTTCCTCTGTATTTTCCCAGAAACAGCTTTTTTTCTCCGCTCATGTGGGCACCACCGGCGATATTGAGCCGAGTCCTTCACGCGTTAGATTGAAGCTTTGCTTATATTCTCCAATTTTTATTTTGTGAGTTACATTTTTGACATAGTAAATCCCATCATAAGAATTGCCAATTCCTCTTACGCCAACCAGCCTGCGAGCGCGAAGCACGTCTCCATAAGCAACCGAGTCAATTTCTCCACTCGCACTAACCGCATCAATCGAATTATCTGTCTCTGACTGAGCTTTTGAATAAGCCTCCAATGTGTTGAGGCCGTTACCACTAAAATGCTTTTTCCGAACGTTCGGTTGATTCACTAGCCATGCCGGTTTAAGAGTTAAGGGGATACGAAGGCTGCCCAACGTTTGCACCGGAACTGTTTTGTCCAGAGTTCTGTCATCAACTTTTCCTTTTACAAAATAAGGTTTGAGTGAATTATATTGAAAGTTGATTGATGTTACGTTCGTTTGAGCGCCCAAATTAGCTGAAAGCGCTGATTGCGGAGGATTTTGCACATTAATTTTAGGTCCCCAATAGGCTTTGTTAATTCCAGGTACGTCAGTTGGCTCGATATAGAAGCAGTAGCTGTTTTCAGTTGCAAGTTGCTGCACGTACGAAAGATCTGTTGCTTGCTGAGTAGGCGTATAATCCACGGAAATTGGTACAGACATTGATAATGGCGGAATTACATTTGGCATTAAACCATATTGCGCATATGACAGAATTATTTTGTTGACTATTGCCAAGTCTGGCATATTATCGTTTTTATGAATTTTTTCCTCCATATCCATCATCACGCTAATATCTTCGCCAGTTACCACAAAAGTTGACTTGCCAGGGTCTTGACTAGGGTTAAACTGATGATGAGTAATCATGCCATCAATAAGGACCCTTGGAGTTAAGCCTATTGTGACCATAAGAATTACTCGATTGAACGGTGTCAACAAAGGATTGCTAATCAAAGGATCATCAAAAATACCGGTTGGCCCACCTCGTCCCGCTGTGAAGGTTATCTGGAAACCATCTCGACCTTGGTCTGTATTGGTTATTTCTATCGATTGAATCGCTTGAGTCAATGTGAACGGTACAGGTACGGGAATTGTGGGTCCAATTAGCATGGTGAGGTGAATTCCAAAACTCAATCGGTCACCGCCCTGGGAGCGGTATAAAAAGCAATTTACCCGGTTCCTTAGTTAAATCCAAAGGATACATTCCGTTGTTCTTGTCACAAACTCTCCAGAACTGTTCAGGCACACCAAGAGTTCTTGACGTGACTAAATCAATTCTATCTTGAGCCATAACAGTGGTTTGTATAAGTGTAGGCATGTTCTCACCTTGAGGAAGAAAACGGCGTTTCTTATACGTAATTATGTTTACGTCTTTTTGGATTGTATCGTTTTCTATGTTTGAATATCGGCTAGTTTGGTCAAACATCCTTAACTCACACTCAGAAGAGTTTAGCGTTTCCAGATATCATAGAACCCAGATTAGATGCACTTCCAATTGCGGACATAGCTTCCTTTGCAACTTGATGAGCAAGAAAAATTGCGTAACCTGGATGGCTCATCTCCAAATCATCGTAAGTTAGAACCCGCAACCCCAACGAAACCTTAGCTCTAATTGGATTCAAACTCGAATCGTACGCTTCCTCCGTCACACGGTAATCGGTTATTCGAACTGGCAAGATACGTTTTAGCCCCCAAATAAAAAGTGTAAAAGGTCCCTCAGGCGGAGTAACTTCAATTGTGCCCAACGCTGCAAGAACAAAGTTCGCTATGACCAGTGCAGATTTTGGATAAAGTATCATCTCAAAAGCCGCAAGCTGAGGCAAGATTCCTAGATTCTTGGTTATTGCATTTTGATCGGGATGCTCAAGTTGATCTGTAGCGTCCAATTCAACATCGAGACTTATCGTTTCGATTGGTGCCCCCTTTAGCCTAAAGGCCTCAGATTTCCCTGCTCCTTCACTGCCCGATTGTGGTTTTAAGGTTCGAGTGAGAGTGTCTGGATTGTATTGAAAGACAATAATTTGGGGAATCGGGAAAGAAACATCTACCGAAACTATCGCTCCCTTAACAACGCGTGGAGATCCCGGAAAAGTCGACATAATTCTCCTATAGACAATATTAACTCTTCCTGTATAAAAAAGTAAGTATGAAGCAAAACGTCTTGGTGTCCGTTGAATATTCATTTCGAGAAAACGTGTCCGACTTATAAATCGTATTGGTCGCCTGCAAAATAGTATCGCAAGATATTAATATCAAGACAAAGAAACTAGATTAGTCGATTTCTATGGGTTTGCAAGTAAATCAGAATTTTGACCTGCCTATTAACCCAGGTCAAGCTGTCATTATTATGAGCAAATTATCATTCGATCTCGTCCAGATATTGGATCTTGAAATAGATTGGCGAACATTTAGCAGAAAAGTTGTTAGAGGATAGGTATATGCCCGGTTTTCTTCTACACGTGGGAATTGTCGGAATGTGCCCGCATGGTGGGCAGCTGTCCGAGATTACCTCTAATATGAGGGTATCCGTTAGCAATCAGAAAGTAGTAACTGTGAATGATACTTTTCTAATTGCTGGGTGCATTCTTAGCATGTCAACACCGCCTAATCCATGTGTCAACGTCAAATGGGTTGTTCCCGCAACGCGGGTCTTTGTTACTGGTCAGCCTGTTCTCTTGAGCGACAGTGTTGGACTCTGTCAAGCTGCAACTCAAGCTCCTCAAGGTCCTCCAAACATCGTGAGCACACAACTTAGAGTAAAAGGAATGTAGTGGACTATGCAGTACAATTATCCTTATCAAATTGATAATAATGGTCGCACAGCAATAGTTGGAGACAATGATCACATTAAGCAAATGATTGAACAAGTGCTCTTTACTTCTCCAGGAGAAAGAGTAAATCGCCCAACTTTTGGTACAGGATTAAATCAATTGGTTTTTGCTCCTCTTAGCGACGAAATTATTGCCACCGTGCAGTTACTGGTTCAAGGTGCACTACAACAATGGTTAGGGGATCTAATTATTATTCAATCTGTTGATGTTTCAAGCGAAGAATCAACTCTGCAAGTTCAGGTTGTGTATACTAACAGACAAACTCAGCAGCAGCAAACTGCACAATTCACAAGAGGCATATAATGAGCAACCAACTAAAATGCGCAAGTCAAAAAAGAGCCATTCAAGTAAATAATAGCACTCTTAATGGCATCGATTACTTGGAAGTCGTTCCGCCTGCAAACGTTGGCGATCTCCCATTATTGCTGGTTTTTTGTTTTAAATCACTTAAGACTGACGATTATCAGAAGAATGTTCTCATAGAAGGAGGTGTTCGCATAAGAAACATTGGCGTCGTATGGGCAAAACGCTATCCTTCTACAAACGTAAAGTTAGACGGCACAGAAAACAAAAATATCTCAGACGTAATAGGAAATTATCCTCAACAGAACGTTCTTGTGATTCGGCCAACAAGTAATGGAGATTTCTCAAATTATACACTTCGATTAGTAGAATCACCAGATTCAACTTTGCCTCTTTCTGATTTTGACTCTGTCCTATCGAGTGTGAGATTCAACTTTAGAGTTGAATGTCCATCCGACATCGACTGTAACGCAAAGACGGTTTGTCCCGCCAATGTTGCAGAAGAACCAATTATTGATTACATGGCCAAGGACTACGAAAGTTTTCGTCAGCTAATGTTTAACAGGCTAAGTTTACTTATGCCAGAATGGAAAGAGAGAAATCCTGCAGATCAAGGTGTTGCATTAGTAGAACTTCTGGCATATGTTGGGGATCAATTGAGCTATTTTCAGGATGGGGTTGCTACCGAAGCCTACCTGGGAACAGCACGTAAACGTATTTCTATTCGTAGACACGCACGATTGCTAGACTATTTTGTTCATGAAGGTTGCAACTCAAGGGTATGGGTTACTTTAGAAGCTAATGATAATGCCGATGGCTTGCCTGTTCCAAAAGGCACAAAGCTTCTAACTGAAGGTTCGAATGCAACGACAGTGGTCAAGCAAGCTGACTTTGGTCAAGCGTCTCAAGGAGCAACTATTTTTGAAACCATGCATGATTTGGTCCTACGTAAAACATGTAACCAATTTCAATTTTACACGTGGGGTGAACCAGATTGTTGTCTTCCAAAAGGATCAACTCATGCAACTCTAACTGCAGAAAATGGCTTGATAGATTACTTGGTTAGTGATTTAGCAGAAAGCACCGAGTTGATCAAATTCTTGAAGTATCAATATGGACTAAGTTGGGTAAGCGGTAGTAGTTTCTCCAAAAACGGAAATGCACTTACATTTACAGATGGAGCAAATGTTCTAACTATTACACCTAATGCAGGTGAAACAAAAGCTGCAGTGGTTCTCAATGGTAATGTAATAGATGAACTCAATATGAGAAACGGGGGATTATACTCTTATAGTCTTAGGAAAGGTGATGTGTTAGTCTTTCAGGAAGTTCGGTCTCCTGTAAATGGTTTAGTTGCTGACGCCAATCCTGAACATCGTCATGCGATAAAAATTACAGCAGTAAAAAGCAATGTAGATCAACTCAATAATCCTCCCACTAATGTCTTAGAGATAGATTGGGCTCAGGAGGATGCACTTCCATTCCCATTATGCCTTCATAACGTGATGGACCCTTCTCTTAGTCTTCAGGTGGCGGTAAGTATTGCTTATGGAAACGTTGTGCTTGCTGATCATGGCAATACCAAGTTCACGGGCAATCTAAAGGACTTTGGTTATCAAGATAGCTATGGATTCACGCAGTTTACAGAATTTTTGGGAAATACACCCTCGACTGGACTATTTCGACCCAAACTTTCAGACGGCCCTCTAACTTTTTCAGCAAAATTTGAACCAACTTCGTCAGCGGCTTCTTCTTTTAATTATGATGCTAAAGAAGCTCTTCCAAATATCCAGATCCTTGGGGAAAACGAATCAGGATATCTACAATTATGGTCTCCACAGAATGATCTTCTTTCAAGTGCACAGTTCGCTTTAGAATTTGTAGTTGAAATAGACAATGATGGGACTCCATACATTCGATTTGGAGACGATGAACTGGGCATGAAACCTTCAGATAGCACAAAAGAAAACCCAAATGGGTTCTTTGCCATCTACCGGGTTGGAAATGGAAAACAGGGAAACGTTGGAAGAGAAACCATCACACGAATAGCTAACTCTGAAAGCTTCAATGCCGAAGGCGTAACGCTCATTCGAAACCCCATGGAAGCTCAGGGAGGAATAGATCCTGAAGATATGGAAAACGTGCGTCAATTCGCTCCCCAAGCATTTCGAACTCAAGAGCGAGCGGTGACACAAGAAGATTACGTACAAGTGTTAAAACAATATCCCGGAATACAAAGCGCATACGCGGACATTAGGTGGACAGGCAGCTGGCATACAGCATTCATAGCAATAGACCGCGTAGGCGGGCAACCTGTTGATGATGTCTTTAAGCAAGAAATAATGCAGTACTTTGAAAAATACCGTTTAGCAGGTTATGATGTTGAAATTATTGATCCTAATTATGTGCCCCTTTTGATTCATGTTAATGTTTGTATTGCTCAAAACTATTACTGGGGCGATGTAGAAATGGCTTTGTTAGATATTTTCAGTAATCGCATTCTACTTGACGGAACTACTGGTTTCTTTTATCCAGATAATTTTAGTTTCGGTCAGACGGTCTATCTTAGCAAAATTATTGAAGCAGCTCTTAGAGTTCCAGGAGTGAATTCGATAACTGTAGATACTTTTCAACGGTTTGGAAAGGTTCCTAATAATGAACTTGCAAATGCCAAAATTGTAATTGCTTCATCAGAGATAGCTAGACTTGACAACGATCCAAACTTTCAGGAAAACGGAAAAATAATGTTCTCACAGGAGAAAACCTCATGAGCCAGAACAATACGGATGACACTTGTGGTTGTTGCGAGGGCGTCAAAAAACTAACGCCAAACAGTATAGCAAATCCTTCTGGGCTGTCTTATCTAAATTATCGGGTAGGTACACATAACAGGTTCAAAGCAAGCATGATTACTGAGTTGAGCAACTCCGTAATTCTCCCCCCAAATTGTGAACTGTTAAATCTGACAACACGGGCAGACGATGACTTTTCAATTGCACTGCTTGACTCTTGGGCAACTGTTTGCGATGTTCTAACTTTCTATCAAGAGAGAATAGCGAACGAGGGCTTTCTCAGAACCTCTACTGAACGTATGTCGATTATAGAATTAGCTCGTTCAATTGGTTATGAACTTCGCGCGGGCGTTGCAGCAGAAGCTTCTTTGGCATTTACAATTGAGAGTGCTCCGGGTGCAGTTGACACAACTACGATCGATGCTGGAACAAAAGTTCAAAGCCTACCTATTCAAGGAAAGAATCCGCCCGTGATGCCTCAAACGTATGAAACAATTGAAAGTATTACGGCGCGTCCAGACTTTAATGATTTAAAACCAAAATTGACTACGCAACAAGTAATCGATGACTCAAACGTGGATCATCTTAGAACAATTACGTTTACAGGCACAAACACCCAATTGAAAGTTGGCGATGGGCTACTAATTGTCAATCTTGCCCCGCTTGCATTCAAAACAATAACTGACGTGACAGTGGATTCAGTTTCGCAGACGACGATAATTACTCTTCTTGATGAAGACAAAAGATTAGATAATTATTTAGCACAAACATTTGTCGGTGGAGCCGATGAATTCTACGCAGTACCTAAGAAAAAAGAACCGAACAACCCGAACAACGTAAATCAAATAAACTCTGATTATATCCAGACAATATTCTCCGAGAAACTGACTTACTCTCAACTCCGAACTTCAATTGCCGAACGGGGATGGTCTATTAAAGATTTTACTAAAGCAGCAAACTCTATCTTCAGAAGTTTAATCCAGACCTCTTCAACTAAGGTTTATGCTTTTAGAGCTCGCGCTGGATTCTTCGGAAACAACGCGCAACCTTGGGACACTATTCCATGGAATACATCATCAGACACAATAACGAAAAACCCATACATCCTCTCTTGGGACAATGTCGCCTTAATAAATACGGATTCCCAAGGAAATCCCAATGATAACGATAAAGTTGTATATTTAGATAATAGCTACCCAAAAGTTTTACAAAACAGTTGGATTGTGCTAAGGAATAAAGACGTCACATCTGCTTACACAATTGACGGTGTTTTCGAGGCAACTAAAGCAGATTTCATGATGGCTGCTAAGGTAACGGGTCTAAGCATAAAAGTCCCTGAAACCGCCCCTTATGTAATTCTATATGTTCAAAATGAAAAATACACGAAAACCGATGTGTCTTTCACATTTTCGATATTCTCAGTAGCAGGCGTTGGCTTTTCCCCTAATACCAATTTTTCGATTGACATAGCAGGAACGGATGATAATGGAAATTCTTTCTTAGAAAATTTGTCAGTCATGACTGATAATCGCGGCGTGATTGCGATGACGGCATTTCCGTTTAATCCAGAACTGAAAAATGGTGCTACATTTGTTCTAAATGATGGGAATCATCAACGTTTGATGACTTATACTTTAAATTACATAAACACTCCAATTTACCTTCCTGTGACTCCTTTATCAGTTTTTAAGTTGCGTGAGACTACTGCATATATTCAGAGTGAAGAATTGATGCTTGCTGATATTTTAGATACAAACTCTGTTAATAAAACCAGTATAGTCTTAGATAAAATAGTTGACGGATTAGAGGTTGATCAATTAATTTCGATTACAGGCGAACTACTTAATCAGCCAGGCACGATTATTAGTGAAGTTGTTTCCATCACAAATATTGCTGAATCTGAAGATGGTTCGCACACGGAAATAACATTTACAGGTTTGGAGAACTCTTTTGTACCTGAAACAATCAACATCAACGCAAATGTCGCCAGAGCAACACATGGTGAAACAAAAACAGAAGTTCTGGGAAGCGGCGATCCATCCCAACCTCATCTTGAATTCATGCTAAGACAGAAACCGTTAACATATATTCCAGCTTCAACGCCAGAAGGCGCGCAATCCACTTTAATGTTGAGCGTTGATAATATAGTCTGGAATGAAGTTGGAAGCCTTTATAATGTTGGACCTAAAGATCATTCCTTTATTACTCGTTTAGACGATTATTCCCAGACGCACTTATTTTTTGGAAATGCTAGACCTTCCTCAGGATCAGAAAACATAACCGCGAAGTACAGAGTCGGTATCGGAACTGATGGTAAGGTGCAAGCTGGGCAGCTTTCCATTCTTTTAACCAGACCTTTAGGCGTTCGAAGCGTAACTAACCCCGTCGATTCATCTGAAGGGTCAGATCCTGAACCGAGAGACCAAGCGCGCAAAAATGCTCCAATTCGCATTCTTACTCTTGACCGAATTGTTTCAATTGAGGATTGCGAAAGCTTTGCTCTTTCCTTTCCTGGGATAGGTAAGGCAAAAGCTTTGCTAGCTTCAAACGGTGAATCTAAAAAAGTCAGGTTGATTGTTGCAGGTTCTAATGGCAACGTAGTTGACCCTGTTTCTCAAACAGATCTTTTGGATGCAATAAAAAATATTAGCGACCCGTTCATGCACGTGTCTGTGGAATCTTTTGTTAGTAAATTTTTTTCTATAACGGCGACTGTGTGGGCATCAAAAGACAGAAATCCAAGCTTGGTTAAGCAGAACATTGTTAATCTGCTTCAAAGCATTTTTTCGTTTGATAATAGACAGTTTGGACAAGGCGTAGCATTAAGTGAAGTTATTGCTACAATTCAACAAGTGGATGGCGTTTTAGGGGCAAATATTAATGATCTATACTTATCGGCTGAAAATGAGGCATCTAATAATTTCATTAGCTCCGATATTTCGGAACTCTTATTCTTAAGTCCTGACCCCACCGAAATATCAGTAACGGTGATTTCAACATGACACAGAAACAGCAGCAAAACAGTGAAAGAGCAAAGTACACCGCAGATGAGCTCTATAAGCTTCTTCCCTCTGTTTATCGACAACGTGATGCTGCAGCAGGAAGCCCCTTGCTTGGACTGTTGACTGTGATTAGTGAGCAAGTTGGCATTTTGGAAGATGACATTTCTCAGCTATATGAAAACTGGTTTATAGAAACCTGCGATTCTTGGGTGATACCTTACATTGGCGATTTATTAGGCGTCAAGTTACCAAATTCCAACGTAACTATTACCAACACTGTGAATCGCCGTTCTTTTGTCGCTAACACAATTTCTTATCGTCGCCGCAAAGGCACTCTTTTAGTAATGGAGAACTTGGCAAGGGACATAACAGGGTGGAGTGCTAACGCGGTTGAATTCTTTCAAATCTTAGAAACAACCCAATGCCTAAATCACATTCGACTAAACGTTGGAACAACAGATTTGAGAGAAATGGAGCGGTTAAGCTTTCTCAATACTACATTTGATTCCATTGCGCACACAGTTGAAGTTAGAAACATAAGTAGCGGGAAAGGCTTATACAATATCCCAAACATCGGAATATTTCTCTGGAGGCTTGAAGCTTTTCCAGTAATGAATGCACCGGCGTTCAGAAAAGGGGATCGTAGGTTTTGCTTTAATGTTGTGGGCTACGATACTCAACTTTTCAATAATCCTATTACCGAAAGTGGAGTTTTTCAAACAACCGAAGAAAAGAACCTTCCCATACCTCTAACTCGACCAGACCTTAGTAATCACATGGATAACTATTACTCCAATTTCTATGAAGACAAAAGCATAGGTATTGAAACTGATATTGAAACTGGTCGGAGAATAAGGAACTCTAGTGAAATCGTTGTTTGCGATTTAAATAAATGGGATTTACCTACTTGGATACCTCCTCAAGATAAAATTGCTGTTGATCCGGTTCTAGGCAGGATTGCTTTTCCATCAAACGAGAACGCTCCAAAGGATGTACATGTAAATTATTACTACGGCTTTAGTGGCGAGGTAGGCGGGGGATTCTATGAACGCCCATTATCTGAACTTCAGAACGCAAAATACTTCAAGATCGCGAAAAAAAAAGGCGACTTCACCTCAATTCAGGCTGCAGCTAACAACTGGAACCAAGCTACAAATCCTTTAGCAATATTTGAAATAGCTGATAGCGAAGTCTATAATGAATCAATATCTCTCAGTATATCTTTAACTTCAAAGCTTGTAATTCGCGCAGCGCAAAGAATGAGACCTTACGTAAATCCAACCGAAACCATTCAAATATCTGCCTTAGACTCGTCTCCTGCTTCAACTTCTCCTCAATCATCTGTCACCTTCGATGGTCTGCTCTTTGGTCAGGAAATCATCGTCACCCCAGGAAACTTGGGTTATCTTGATTTTAGTCACTGCACTTTAATACCTGATCAACTGAAAATTGAGGTAAATCAGGGAAACGATAATTTGAATGTAAACTTGAATCACACAATTTCAGGTGGTATTGAATCGTTACCTTGTAAAGCAGTGGTGACAATAAGTGATAGTATAATTGATGCAGGAACTCTTCCTCAATTTCCTGCTGTAATAATTGTACCTGCATTATCCTGTTATGAGGTTAAAGTTGAAAGGAGCACAATTCTTGGATTAGTTGACGTGACTTTAATTAATGCAAGCAATAGCATCTTTACAGAACAAGTAACTTCAAACCGTCGTCAAGTTGGTTGTATGAGATTCTGCTTTGTTCCTTACAAATCAAGGACACCCCGCCAGTATAGATGTCAACCAGCTTTACAACTTGCAAAATATTCTTCAAACATTTCCGATACTGAGAAAGTTTCTATCTCTTTGGAGATTAGTCCCAAATTTACTTCCACGACGTATGGTGACGCAGGATACGCTCAACTTGCAACAGATGCTCCTTCGGAGATCTTTCAGGGTGCAGACGACGGAAATGAAATGGGCGTTTTTAGTCAACTTCAACAAGCAATTCGTTTAAGTAATCTTAAGCTAAGTATAGATGAGTACAAACGTTTGGGTCTTGAAACCGGACTATTTTTTGTAACTTGAGGGAAAAATATGAAAGGCGATTTTACAAGATCAACATTCAAAAAAGAAAAGCATTATTCACGAATAAACAAGCAACAAGGTCGAGTAGAGCTTGATGCCGATTGGAACGAACAAATATCAATTGATGAACACCATGAAAGAACAGTCCTAAAGGATATTATAGGCGTAACAGGTACACCAATCGAGAACGAATCTTACAGCGACGGGTTCAAAATTGTTAATGCCTCTCCAAGCTTAAATAATTATACGATCAGCAAGGGAAGATACTATCTCGATGGAATATTGTGTGAAAACGAAAAAGATGTAACATCCGACAAACAGCCGGATCTTCCATTGGACGCTAACGGAACAAATGAAGCCTTCCTGAAAGGTTCGGGCACACATATTATTTATCTAGATGTATGGGAGAGACCTCTCACTTACCTCGACGATCCACTAATTCGAGAAACTGCACTTCTCGGGCCAGATACAGCCACTAGAACAAAAACAGTTTGGCAAGTAAAAGCACTCCTCGTCAACCCCAACGTCGACCCCAACTTCACGTGCTCTTCAAACATTGACGCATGGGATAATTTAGTCAAGCCCTCGACGGCGATGCTTACCGCACGCTCTACCCCATCAGCCGGGACTCAAACCGCATGCGATCTTCCTCCGACGGCGGGCTACACAAATCTAGAAAATCATCTCTATAGAATTGAGATTCATGATGGCGGCACTGTACCCCCTGCTGGTGCTTCTCCTGTTATGCCACTAAACAAGCAACCCACTTTCAAATGGTCAAGAGACAATGGGGTAGTTGCAAGTAAAATTACTAAAATTGATGAAACTAACAAAGAGCTAACTGTAAGCGATTTAGGCAAGGATAACGATCTTAGCTTTAAGCCACCTTGTTGGGCTGAAATCACTTCAGATAGACATGAACTTTGGGGAAAACCAGGTACTTTTGTCAAAATTAAAAATGTTTCTAAAGATCTAACTTTAAGCTTTGATGATTCATCTATTGCCCAAAGCAATTATGATGCCATAACTAACAAGAATTTCCCCTTAACCTTCACAGCAGGCCAATACAATGTCACTGTAAAAGACGATGCCCCTAATTCTGTTTCAGTTTCTCAACCTTTCACCATAACTGCAAGTTCCACTCCCTCTATTGCACTGAATCCGACGTCAGGTGCTGTAGGCTCAAAAGTGGATCTGTCGGGTTTGAATTTTGCCGCTAACTCACAAATCTCCGTGATATTTGATTCCAACAAAATCACTACACCGAGCTCGATTACAACGGACGATTCTGGTGCAATCCCTGTTGGAACTTCTTTCACTATTCCTCCGGGCAACAAAACGGTTCCTTATGCAGTAATGGTTACTGTAACTGACGCTGCCTCTAATTCCGCTTCTCAACCATTCAATGTCAATGTTACTACTCCTACTACTATTGCATTGAATCCACCTCTTGGTATTGCAGGTTGGACGGTTGGCTTGTCTGGCTCAGGTTTTACTTCTTTCTCTAACTTCACAGTTAAGTTTGATACTACGGATGTAACGCCCTCCTCTCCAACTCCAACGATTATTCGTGGTGGTACAATTCCTGCAGCAACCACATTTGTTGTTCCACCTGGTGCTGCTCGTGGCTCTCACACAGTCACTGTGACTGATTCTGCCACCCCTCCTAAATCTGCATCCCAAACATTCACCGTTACTTCTACAACTGCCAATCCAGTCATTTCGTTGAATCCGTTGTCTGGTATTGCGGGTTCGACGGTTGGCTTATCTGGTCAAGGTTTTAAAGCTAATTCAGCTTTAACGGTAACGTTTGATTCTGATTCAACTATTGTTTGGACAGGGATGTCTACTGCTTGGGGCGAAATTCCAGCAGACGTTTCGTTTACTATTCCAACTGGCAGTAACCCCAAAATTCGAAAATGGGATTGTGATCCAAACCAGCCAGCCCCTAATGCAGTGCAGATACCTTCTAATAACAGTGGATATCTGCCACTTGAAAGTGAAGGCATTGAAATACAATTTACTAGTGGCACATATCGCACAGGCGATTGGTGGATTATTCCCGCCAGAACTGCAACCGCAGATATTGAGTGGCCTCTAAATGACAACGGTACAGCAGAAAAATATCCCTTCGGAATCAAACATCACTTTGCCCGCATTGCCATAATTAACGTGCCAGCAAGTTCAGCTTCCACAACTTCGTTCCCTATTACTGATTGTCGAAAAGTCTTCTCTTCTTTAACTGAGCCAATTAACTTCTATTGCGCTGGGGGCCAAGGCGCACAAGTAGCCCGATCAAGCAAAACAGGAATACCTCTTCAGGCAGGCGTAATGATTGGAAATACTGGGGTTTCCGCAACAATTAGGTTTACAATTGTCGATGGAGATATAAGCATACAGGATCCGAGCCCAGGAAAAACGCCTGTCAGCGGATCTTTAAACTATATAGATATTTCTACTGGTAATAATAGCACCCCTGGAATAGCCGAAATCTTGCTGATTCCTATTACTGGTAGCTCACCGACTTCGGATGTTAAAGCGGAATTGCTCTTCCTCGGTACTTCTCCACCGAACATCGTTCCGACCAATTTGGCTCCAATCTACTATACAAATTCCATCATTGATCCTTCTATCATTGATATTGCTCCAACAACTGGGCTATTGAACTTAAGTGGATTCACCGGAACTACGGTTCATTTTTACGGTCCTTTCAAACACAACCTTACAGGGATTAAAGATTCCCCTGCAATCATCCTAGGGTATTATCCAAATCCAAAAACAGATAAATACAAATATCCAAATCCGATTCCGAATCCAAAGGATGTTAACATGGGGGACGAACCCTTTACCGAACCAACCGGCGCACCGCAAGTTTACAACTTTAAAGCAGTAGGGGTAAACTTAACGAGTTTCTGGGTGGTTGTTGACACTAACGCAAACGTTAAGCCAGGCCCTTTACGATTTTGGGCAATACCGTCTAAATCGCAGATAGATCAAACGGGAAATGAAACTAGTGGGGTTGGTGGTTCTGTTCCAATTGTTCCGATTGTGAGTGGTTTGGTTGGTGGTACTGTTCCGATTGTGAGTGGTTTGGTTGGTGGTACTGTTCCGATTGTGAGTGGTTTGGTTGGTGGTACTGTTCCGATTGTGAGTGGTTTGGTTGGTGGTTCTATACCAATTGTTTTGAACAGGGGCTAAATCGGAGAAAAGCTGATTGTGAGAAACTTCTAAAGAAATTGGTTAGTCTTATGGAATTTTGGACATTAATTAAGAATAAACTTTCATTTAGCATGTGGTGTGCGCCCAAATGCCATAATGAAATGTATCGTTTTCATTTTACTTGCTTATTCTGTCGACTAAGACGATGGTTGAAAGAATCTCCGATAGATAGGGCTATGTTTGGGTCTATGAAAAAAGATTATGTTCACAACACAACTACGATAAATCTTTCTTTACCTATGCCTGTCGAGGGCTCAATATACTTTTTAATAATTAATAACCGAAGGAAGTATGCTAAAATAAAAGCTGCTATGCTCAAGAAACTATTGACGATAGCCGAAATGCTGGCAAACTGAGTGAATTCGAAAATCATTCGTAAAGCAGCCAATCATTTTCGCTGAACATAACACACCATGCAGTTAAATCAAGAAAGCCAGAATCCACCGATAGTCAATCGTTTTGAGCATTGAAAAAAAATTTTTTCTCCACAAAAACACAAACGTGAGTTCCTTAGGATATTAGTAAGCATACCAGCCACCGCTAAAAACACTCACTCAATTGTCTTAGCTGACTCAGATGGAAGTACGATTGCAAGTAGGGTATTCAAAGTAAAAACCGCGTAAACTGTAACAACAAATTAGAAAAGCTGATCCTCTCAGATGGGCTCTGAAGGTAGTTTAGTATCTAAAAATGTGAGGTCCTCCAAAAGAATAAACACAGAATTGAAACCTGGGCAACGTTTTAATTCCTTAGAATGCAGATTATTAATTGGTATAAGAGATGAGTTTTGAGTCTGCACAAAAAAAAGTTGCAGATAAATCAACAATGAGAGTTAACCATAAATTTTTTGTGACAAAACAAAGCGAACCTAAGACAAACGCCACAAACGAAAACGACACCCCTGGAGTAAACCTACGATTCGGTAACTTCCCAATCTACCCTACGACAGAAAACCATTCATTTTCAAAAGAAGCTGTGGCTGCATGTTCGCTGAAAACAACTCCGCGAGCTTGCCCCTTCGGCAGCGCCTGCCACGCCTGCCCAACAAAAATACAAGAAAAACTTGCAATAAACGAGCCCGGAGACGTTTACGAACAAGAAGCTGACAGAGTAGCAGAGCGGGCAATGAGGACATCTTCCTCCTTGGGCGGTATTATTTCTTCGTTCCACGATAAGAAACAAATAAAACATAAATGCGTTGTTTGCGAAATGAAAAAAGAAAAAGAAGAGGATCACAAACAACTAAACATTAGACGAAGGCTATCAACTGCTTCTAGCTTAGAAGATAGTGAAGAAATAGCAGATGAAATCCATAACATACGTTTGAGTGGAGGGGTAGCACTTGATACTTCCACCAAGAATTTCATGGAGTCGAGGCTTGATTATGACTTTGGTGGTGTTAGGATACATACTGATGAGAAAGCAGCTAGGTCTGCTGATTCAGTTAATGCTTTAGCATATACAGTTGGTAATGATGTTATGTTCGGGCCTGGACAGTACCAGCCAAGTACACTACAAGGAAGAAGGTTGTTAGCACATGAGTTGACGCATGTGGTACAACAAGGGTTTACTTCTGGCTTATCTCCCACCCGTCTCGAAGCAGGTTTTTTTCCAGAAAGGATATCAAGAGTGGATCCACATATACAGAGGGAGATTCTCACCTACAATAGTGAGCAGTTAGAATTAGAACCGAATTATTATAGCGAGAGTACAGCAACAGTATATGATGTTTATTCTGCCGAATCCTTTAATCTAAAGAATGCGTTGCAGACGCTAATTGTTTCAGGAAAAATAGGCACTAATGATACTGGTGAGCGAACTTTTTTCTACAATAAGAACACCTCACGTGCAGAGGCGTTGACTGCCTTTACCATCGCAAGTCTTTCCAATGCAAGTGAGTTAACGGATGCTCTAATGGATAATCACAATGTCTTTGTTTATAGCCAAACAAAGGTGACAAAAATTTCTGATCTCCTTGGGACTTCTACATTGAGCACGTCAACCCGCGTCATGGAGCGCCAGACAAGGAGACTTCTGACAAATTTTGAAAAGAACGAAGCAAAACTTGTGTACGGATCAAATTTAGATCTTGACCGAATTATGGTGGAAGAGGACCCTGTCATGTCAGTGGGTGGTTATGCTCGCACGACTTATTGGACCATTAACTTTCCTTTAGGCGCCCTTGGAACCGGAAACTTTATGCCTTTCCTTATCCATGAATTGGGTCATTCCTGGCAGTACCAGCACGGATATTCTATTCTCACTACAATTTATTACGCAATAAAGGGAGTCTACGATTATGGCGGAGAAACAGAGCTTGTAGCGCGTCATTCTGCAGGGAAGGGTCTTTCTAGCTTTAATACGGAACAGCAAGCAGATATTGCAAGGGATTATTACGAAAGGCTAAAGTCTGGAAAAAGTGTTGCGGCTTGGCTACCATTTATCAATGAATTTAAGGGTATTCCTTGATATGACAAGACATTAGATAACCTGCGCTAACTAAAGGATTTATCCCAAATTTTTTTTCTTTGAATAGATTTGAAGCGATACATCTAGAGGATGAGGCGGAAAGAAATGCCAAATAGTTCTATTTACAAATTCAGATCGGATCAGAATGCTCACATCTTCAAGATGTCAAGCTTTCGGAAGAAACTAAGAACAATATCCTGTTAAGGGATAACTGACTATGTGGCTGCACTATTCTAACAGCTGGAAGTCCTTTAAGCTAAGGAATCCACTGAAAAATGTCAATTTGATTTCAAAGACACAATGAACTTCCATTTGGAAAAGAACTATTTTCTTCTGTATTGAGGCCTTTAGCAGATTTATAACGAGTGCTAAACAGTTCGGTCATAAGTGGACCATGGTGGAAACATTGGGAGGCGTTTTTGAAGATTCAAGACTACGCGTCCCACTAGCTATTTTGCTTGATCAGGCAGTCAGCTTCAGATCAGTGAAAGGTTACTGAAGTGAGCATAATGTCGGTTTCATATTGTACTTTATTTATTTTCACAGGAGAAAGGCAACGCAGATAGCTGTATTTAGAACTTGAATTGAGAGTCAACCGCATCAGACGAGTCTTCCCAATGGCTAAAAGGAAATTAAGCAAGTGTAGATATGCTGGTTTGATCGTTCTCGTTTTACAGAGGACTAAAAGAACTTCCAGCCAACCTCTACAAGTGCAAAATTAGAGAGTTCGTATATCAATCGAAATTTCATATAACCCTTTTTGATGAGATAGTCAATCATTTCAAAGTTAATTTGGATCAGCTGTGTAAAGTTCAGTACAATATTGCGGAGCGGCTCTAAGTTTATACTCATTTTTTGTGTTTGAAGTTTTCGCAAGGGCTACATTTTTATTGCAAACTTTGACTGCCTCTTTGACCATCAGAAGTCAAATAATTTTCAATAATAACACTTTTTTTTCGTCTACTGATTCTACATTCACAAATTATCGAATCGATTCACACTCAAATTACTTCTAGTGCGCCATCAATTACAGAAACTCTAGCTGGAGTTAAATTTGTTTTTGCTGAATCATTGCTGAGTTCAATTACAGTTGGGTCCATGACAATTTTCGGTCCAGAATTAGCCCCCGCTTAAACCAAAGATGGAAGAACTTAGTTTTTTCGGCAATTTTTGTACATGACCATTTACTCCGCATTCTTCAACTTTTTCAACATCTGTCTCAGCTTGAGAGCCCGAAACCTCTGAAAAACCACCTACGACAATGCCTTATATTTCAACGAGAAATTTAAAACTAGAATAAGAGTTTTCAGGTGGCGTCTGGATAAACCACTTGTTACTTATTGATTCTTAATATTTATATTTTTTTTCAGATTTGCGAACGCCCTCATACTAAACAAGAATTGTTTCCACTTTTTTCGAAGCACAATACTCAATTATCTAATAAGAACAGTTAAGCTAACGAACTCTATCTAGCTTGATTAATTGAAAGAGAATATGGTGATTTAGCTTTGTCTAATTGTACAGATGCGTCCATAGTTGCTTTGTATGTTAATGTTTCGAACTTCTCCTTTGGCTATTTCACCTAAGCTTTCGTATCCCGGAAGTTCATCGACATAATTGCCTGAAAACTCGAATGTGAAAGGAACGGTTTTTTCTTGGTCGCTAAAGTTTAGAAATACTATGCTTAAGTTTTGATCATAGTTACGCTGGAATATAAGCACGTTTTTGCTTTGGAAATTGTTGTAGTCATTATGGAAGTAGCTTTCTCCGTATTTGAGTTGGGGGTTTTGTCTGCGAATTTTAATTAGGTTTCTGATTAAGTTAGTTGTCGATTTGCCTATTTGATCGTAAAAGTAATCCCAACGTACTGGTCGGAAAAGAAGCACTCGCCCCATTGATGCGCTGTCTCCCGGGTTGGGAAGAAAATAATTTTCTGCGAATTCTTCGCCTTGCCAAAGCAGCGGAATTCCTTTAGCCATAAGCATACCTATTAGGTAAGGTTGAAGTTTGTACCAAAGGTTTCTGTCTCCCTGTCCTATTAATTCGTTTCCAATTATGTTGCTGAAATTGCAGATAAAACGTGAATGATCATGATTTTCAATATATTGAAGCGCTGTTTTTTTGATGGTTTCGCCGTTGATTTCTTGTTCTCGTGGAAACTGATTTAAGCAGAATAGAAATCCCAAATCGGTTAGTGCATCTTGGTTTCCTTTTGCTACTTGTTGAGCCGCATTTAGGGTGTTGTCTTGCCAAGTGCAGTTGGTGTAGCTTTGTTTTAAAATTCCTATTGGGTCTGCTAGATCTTCCGAGCATTGGATGAGGTTGATGTTTCCATTTTGGAAGAAACGTTGCCAATTATCTTTCGTGTCTTTCTTTGATTTTGTCAATTGATATGTTTCGTATGCTATGGCAGCGTATTTTCTACCCATAGGTCCATCCCAATAATCTGGAACATCGTCATAACGAAATCCATCTATATGATAGGCTTCAAGCCAATGATCATTCACGGTATAGACGAAATTTTGTGTGAAATCCCGCTCGTAATCTGGCGTAGGTCCGTATGGGTCGTAGCCTTTCATGAAAGGGTTATCAGTGTAACGTAAGGCATCGTATACATAAGAATAACAAAAATCGGTAGAAGTGTGAGCATAAACTGAGTCAACAATAACTGCTATGCCTTTTTGGTGAGCGGAATCTATCAATTTTTGCATGTTCCTTCTTTTTCCAAAACGTTCATCAACACCAAAATAGCCAATTGGCAGATAACCCCAATCTACTTCAGCACCCACGTTAGAAAGCGGCATAAGCTCAATGCAGTTAATTCCTAAATCAGCCAAATAACCCAACCTGCTAATGGTTCCGTCAATACCTCCAGCAAACTCATTAATCATCAACTCATAAATTATCAAATCATCTAAAATCGGCGTCTTCCAAGAACCTTCATCAGAACTCCACAAATAAGGTTCGTAACCTAAAGTTATTGCAGAAAGTTTACCCACACCAAATTCTCTGGCGTAAGGATCAATAATCCAATCAAGCAGTTTGTTGGGATAGATGCTTTCGTCTAAGTTTGGGTTTTGCAAACAGTATCGATAAACATACTGACCAGGAGAACCCCAAGCAGAATCAGATGTAGGCTTAGCAGTTGAAGTAACATCTACACTAGCAGACCAATAATCATCATAATCTACGTCGTTTGAATGCTCTAGTTCAAACTTTAAAGGTGGTATGTTTTGAAGAAACTGATCTTTCTCATGGATTATTTTCACCCATATACGATTACCATTCTCCGATGAAACCCAGGGAAGAAAAATTCCAAAGTTTATAACTCCAGGAGAAACTTCACGCGCACCCAATCTGTTTAACGGCAAAAGTTTCATACAAAAATCACCAATAATTAACTATCAAATCTCATTATTTAACTATTATGAGTTATAGCCAGTTCTTAAACTGTATTCCCTAAAAATAGAACATATTATTCTAGGTTCAGGTAATTAGTGTCTTTTTGATTCGCTTAGCTATTAGTACAACAATTCTATTGCGTCGCACTTTAATATCCATTTGCAATTATTCGACTATCAAGTTCATGGTGACCATCTTTGAGCGCAATGAGGCGGAACATGTTAAAAGTACTAGGAAAGTTCCTACCTTCCCTCGAGGCGATCAATTGTGTCGAGCGAATTGGTCTCACTGGCTCCATCGCAAAGTCAAAAGTTGAACCGAAAGACATCGACATAGTAGTCTGCACAGTAGTTGGCTCTGACCTTTCTGAGCTTGCAGCAATCTACAGAAAAATGTTGGGACACCTTCAATCCATGGGCAGAGGCATTGACATCTTCCTCTTTGAAAAAGGCTCGTATATTGGGAGACCATGTCACTACAGAGAATGCGGCCCCGGAATAAGATTATCATGCAAGGCAGATCACTGCGGCGTTAGACCGTACCTCTGCGATGACCTGAAGGTTGTGAAGCTTAACTTATCTATGCTCGCGAGGCTTCCTGTACAGCTGCACCCCCGAGGCTGGTGCCTTGACGATGTTCCTCAGGATGTTAAGGATTTCGTGAAAACATCTCACAAAGGGTTTGTAGCGTTCAATGATTTAGAAAATGCTGAATAAGAATGCGCGAAAAATCGTCCTGTTGGACACATGAGATTTTTATTCTTTAAAGCACAAATAGGTAACGCGTATGGCTCATTGCAGTTCTCCCCAATCGGACTCGCAGTGATGCCTTCACTGGGACAACAAGGCAGGGATCTGTTGCAAGAACCAAATCATGAACGACCAGAAGGGACGATTTCCACCATCAGCGGAGTTTTTGTCGTGCTTCATTGTTTATGGTGTCCCAGATCGAAACAGGCAGGCGGATTTTTCCTGTGGGCTGAATCTTCCGCAAAGAGTGGAAACCATAAGAAAAGTTCCCGCGGCAAAGCATCTGATTATTTTCCTTACCTGGCGAGCCCCACTGATTTGCTTAAATTTCTACGTTCAGTTTTTCCTAGTCAGCTAAAAGACACACCGAAAACCAAAACGCTCTCCTTATTTATCCCGACCATAAAGGAAGGAGAATCGCTTGCCTCCTCCACTGATATTCGAAGCAAACTCTGAAGCATAGCAGAACAAACCAGTCAAGGTGCGTCCGTGGATTGTGGAGGGATTTGAGTTCGCAGTAGAAGATGCTGTCCCACTGCCTTATTTTAGTCAGTGATGCTCACGCGACAAAAGTATCCTATGACCAAGAATCAGGTGAAGAAGTAACCATCCTATTCGGAGCAGATGCGCTGTTTTGGAACAAGACTGTAATGCTACTTCTTGACCTTCTTATAAGGCAGAGGTTCATACCGCATCTGGAAAAAGACAGCGGTCAAAAGAAGAGGTGTTTCCGCTCTGGGTGGACTGCTTCATTTCAATTCCAGTAAACATCTGAACCTATGTGAATTCACTTTTTGAGAGTTTGATTGGCAGGTAAATTGTGAATGTTGTTCCTTTCCCAACTGCGCTTTCAAAGCCGATTTTTCCACCATGTGCTTCAACAATTCTTTTGCAAATTGCTAGGCTCATACCCATTCCTTTCGCCTTTGTAGTTACAAGAGGCGCGAAGAGTTTGGGTAAAATACTTTCGGATATGCCTATTCCGGAGTCGGTGAAAGATATTTCGATAATCTGTCCCTTCAGCATGCTTTGTATTTTTATGATTCCGTTTTCTGGTGAGGCCTCCATAGCGTTTTTTATTATGTTTGTGAAAACTTTTACCATGCTTTGCACATCAAGAAACATCTTGACGTCATCAGTCGTGTTGTTTATTATGCTTAAGTGGTCAGGGACCTGAATGTTAGACAGCGCATACATTGCAAGCGACTTAGGAGTGCACTGCTCTGGTCGCAGATTTAGCTCGCTTGAATAGTCTACTAGACTAGTAATAATTCTGTTTGAATCTTCAATTGCGTCTTCAATCCATCCAAAAACCTCTTCCTTCTTTGCTTCTGCGAGCGGATTGTCTTTCTTTCTAATGAGGTATATTCCGTTTTTAATACCAGCTAAAGGGTTCCGCAGGTCATGTCCAATTTGCCCTGCCAGTTCGCCTATGGAAGCAAGCTTTTCTGTTTTAACAAGTTTTTCCTCCATCTTTTTCATGTCAGTAATATCATGTATTATGCACACAATTCCGATGTCGCGTCCCATTTTACTTTTGACAATTGAACCTGAAAAAAATACATTTAGTTTTGTGCCGGATTTACTTTTGAAGGTCAGTTCGCGGTTTCTAATTATCTTCTTGACTGCTAATTCTTCTAGAAGGTTTGCGCAATTCTTTTCTTCATTTTCTATACATAATTTTGTTATTGATTTACCGATCAGTTCCTCTTTTTCATATCCAACGAAATTAGCTAACCGCTCATTTACTCTGAGGATTTTTGCTTTCACATCTGCAAGTATGAGTGAGTCAGGCATTGTAGTGAGTATGTTTTCTGCGACTAATGCGGCATCAAAAGTGAATAGGTCATATCTCACAACAGCATACCCAACAAAACCGCTAAAAAATAGTGTCGCTATGAATCCAAGATTTGGAATGCTCATGTCAAACATACGAGCAACCATGTTGGTACTTATGAATGCGGCTATTGGAATGGCAAAGCCTATAGTCACATATTTTCTTCGCTGCTTCTGCATATTATCTTCTGCCTTATGATAGTATCTGAAACACAAAGCAAATGCCAGCATTGGCAGAGCAATAGTCCAAATGATGGAACCATAGTAAACCAATGTTCCCGAGGCAACGTCATTGTACCCCCAATATTCTATTACTGGAGGACCGTTTATTAGGCTGGTGGATAAATCGACAAGCCAAAATACCACTGCAGGCAAAAAAATGATTAGGTAATTTAGTTTATTTTTTATCCAATTGCTTTCTGTGAAAACCAGTGCAAAAGTAACTACTAAAGCCACGAAAAAAGGCCAGGTGGTGCCCATCTTGTTCCAGAAATTGGCACTTGCAAAGTTGGTCGATGTCCACATCATTACTGTGGTAAATGAATAGAAAAAAGCGGCTAAAGCCGTCAAAAGGAAAATTTTGTTAAGAATTGATTTTCTGTTAAATGAATATACTATTATGCCTAGAAAAAGACAACTAATGCTAGCGATTAACGAGAGCAGGGCAAATACATTCATAGATTTCTATCCATTTTTAACCAAATTTTTCTATCAATGACGCAATATTCGTTCCGTCTTGGTTTTGATTCATTTTCACAGGATACAAATAATTTCCAAAATTGCATTTAAAACATGTGAATTGTGAATTAACATCGGACAGTTTAAAGCAGTCTTGGAAAGAGCTTGTTTTTCTAAAGTCATTTGTCTATATAAAAACAAAATTCTCTTGCGTTACGGCGCAAGCAAGGTTAAACAAACATGTTTCTAGCTTATTTGCCCAAAATAAGGTCAAAATAAGGTTAAGAGTTTTGCGGGATAGCTTAAAGCCGTCATTTAGACCGTCGGTCGCACCATAATTAATGGAAATGAGGATGTGGCTGGTCGCACTTAACCGCTGAATGGGTATGAGCCTCTTTTTGAAAAAAGTATTCCAATCAGAAAGACTCAACTACAAAGCTGGGGATGAGAGTTTGATTTGAGGTCCGATTCCCTCTCGCTTTTACGGTTTAAAAAAGTCTGAAAACCTGTAAAACTCTGGCAAGATAGACGATTAAGTTTAGTATCAAAACTGCAGACAATTCTGTGATGAGAAACATAATATTGTGTAGTTGTGACCGCACAATCACAATACTATATGTAGTATTATTCATTCACTTGTGTAGGTGTAAGTTTTGTCAAAAGTCCAGCCTCATCTAGGTCATGAAAAACACCTCTGCAAAATGGTGGAGGATAAAGTTCCAATAGAAAAGATAAAGCCACTTGTGAAAGACGCGAAATACATCTGCAAAAGCTGTATGCGTACAGCTGCCAAAGCAGAAAACCTCTGCGCCCCCGAATCCCTTTAAACATCTTTTCTTTTTTTGAGAACAAGTAAGAATAGCTTAGGGGTAAAGCCGAATACTTTAGTTGGCTGCTTGTCCCGATGTTATGTATTGAAGAATGTTGGTGGGCTGCTTTGTCTGATCTTCCAAGGTTCTTAGATGCTTCTCTATTCAGAATCAGGCACAACAGATATTAAAGAGCGTATGAAGCGACGTTTCTTGCGCCTATGACCTTTTTTTGGCCAAACTGCCAGCTGCTGCCCATGTGTTTTTAGTTTTGGTGGCTTTCATGTGGTTTGGGTTTTGTTTTCTGGGGTGACTTGGTTTTTGGGGATTTTTGAAAAATTGAAGATTAAACAAGACGATATCAGGAGGGCGCTTAGCGAATAGAACATTGCATTGTAGTGGAGAATGCTTGAGAGGATTATTCCGCTGATTACGGGTCCTACGGTCTGGCCGATGTCCATTGTGGTGGCGAGAAATCCTAGTGAGGAGCCGATTTGGGTTGAGGGTACTTGTTCGCAGATTAGAGGTGATGTTGATGATATTACCATTGCAAATCCTAG
This sequence comes from Candidatus Bathyarchaeota archaeon, assembly GCA_963811105.1. Taxonomy (GTDB): domain Archaea; phylum Thermoproteota; class Bathyarchaeia; order Bathyarchaeales; family Bathycorpusculaceae; genus Bathycorpusculum. Next base: position 501,111 of record CAWEPZ010000002.1, read on the forward strand.
TCCGTAGACGATTGAAAGTAGAAGAAGTATTGAAGATTGAGTGGTAAAGGGAAACAAAAGCAAGGTTATGGCGCTAATTATGGAGCCTGTTATGATTGGTGTTCGTCGTCCAGTTTTGTCTGATATTCTTCCCAGAAATGGCCTTGCAATTATAAGTATAATGATTTGACTGCCCGTGATTATGCTTATTTGGAGCAAGTTTAGTTTGGCTACATCCAGTAGGTAACCGACCAAGAAAAACTCCACGGCGCCGTAGACGTAATATTGGCTTGCTTGTACCACACCAGTAACTATAGCGCCTTTGTTCTTTGCGATTTCGTGCCACCCATGGAAAATGTTGCTTGCTGTTTGTTGGTTCTCGGCTTGTTTTGCTTTTGGGTTTTTTTCTTCGGTTATGAATAATAATGTAACAATGAAAGCGATGACGCCTGCGATTCCAACTGCCAGATATAGCGTATGGAAGCCATCGTTTGTCAAGAAAAGGATTGCCCCGCCCAAAAATGGGGCGCTTGCTCGTCCAATAGCGGTAGCTGATTCTAGAATGGAGATGCGTTCTCCCCTTTTTGTTGGATACCGTTCAGCTATGATTGCTTCAGTAACTGGTATGAAAATTGCTGTCGCAAAACCATGATAGAAACGCACTAGGATCAGCTGCCACCACACAGTTACGAGCAGATAGAGGAAGGGTGCTGAAGCAAAGACGAAGGCAGCGAAGAGTAGGACTTTTCTTCTGCCAAAAATATCTGAAAGAGAAGCTGCTGGCAAACTTATGAGCATTCCGGGGATGGTTGAGGCGGAAGCAACGAAGCCCAGCAAGTCAGTGGGAGTTCCCAGACTCTTTGCAAACGGGTTCAAAACGGGATTCTTCGACATTGTTGAGCTTAGAATTGCGAAAAAGCCCATGATGCACAGTATTAGAAAGAAGCTGATTAGAGTCTGTTTCTTAAGAGACATGCCAGTTCAAATCGGATTATACTGTGATTTCAAATATGTAACTTTCGCAGGTGCTAAGGCAAAAGAAAAAGTGGACAATTGAGTTGCCCACTTAATCGTCCGTCAGAAACTAAATCGATTCTCGAAAACACGCTTCAGCTTATTTTGTCTAAAACGTTGAGTTGTTGATTTTTATTCTTTGGCTTTTTCTTTTAGCTTTCTTACTTCTTCTTGGACTTTGCCTTTCACTTGTTCCACTTTGCCCTTAATCTGCTCGTTCTTATCAGCAGTAATTTTGCCTAAGTCTTCACGAATCTTGCCTTTCGTTTTCTGGACCTTGCCCTTTGCTTCTTCGTCACTCACTTAAAAATCCTAAAAAAAACGCTCAAAAAATGGCTAATAAACAAGATTGGTACCAAAGTTGAAGGCAGTCTTGATGTGTCACGTAGTTGCTGGAAAGCTTACGGTTGGTGAAATCGGGTCAAATGAATACCCCCAATCATGGAATCGATTATTTAGGAGCATTAGATGCGTCAGGAGCATTAGAGGTGCTTGCATATCCGGTTGAAAAAGGTGCTTGGAATTTGCCAATGTTCTCTCTGACGATTCCATAAGCTTTTTCTGCTTCCGAGTTAGGTAAATCGCCCAATGCTAGTGGCTCTCCGCCGAGCCTGAGCGTACATCTGATTGTTGACCTAAGTACTCCTTTTTCCAAAACAACGTTAGATATATCCCGGTAATTATAATCGGTATAGTCCTTCTTCAAGCCAAGCGCGTGAGGATGCCGCATAATCATGCGTTCGTTAGTAAAGACTACAGAGTCAATATTAATTTGTGGATGGTAGATTTTCTGCTTAATATATAACTCAACCTTCTCGTTTGGACCAAGAATTTTCGCTATATCATCAGGAGCATCCATAACAATCAACCAACATAGAGTATTTATCAACTGTACAATTATGACCAGCCGAGTGATAAATAGCTATGTGACTGCGAGGCTACAAAGACAAGAAGCGGTTAAACAGCAATTCGCCCTTCGGTTGCAGTGAATTGCATTCACTTTTATGATGAATGTTCTAAATAGAATGATGTTCCTTTCACTGTGACCTCTCAGTCAAAGTCATATAGAATAAATGTAAATTTTAGCGTGAGGTAAAAAAAATGAGAGCTGGAGCGTTGGGCTTTGGAGTTTTTCTGTTGGTTATTGGTATTGTGGTTTTCTGGATTGGTTATTCGGATTTGCAGCAGTACGGAGGTTTGCTGGGTCAAATATCGCAGTCTCTTTCCGCGGAGGTTCGAAATAAGGTTGCTCAAGATCAGTTTATGGCGGTTGGCGGGGGAGTCGCGGCGATTATCGGCTTGGCCATAACAATTTACGGTTTAGCTGCTAATCGAAAAAACTAAAAACCAAATGAGCGTTAATCGAAAAGCACTTTCCGCCTCCACATTCACATCCGTAAATCATTTACCTGAAAAAAGATGGCGCGCGCCAAAAGCAATTTTGAAAATGTACTATAGTTCACAATCACAAAAAGTTAATGGGCGCACATTGGGAGAGCGCTTTGTTCTAGATAGCTTCTTGTTTAATAACGGTGATTGTGCATCTTGTCGCTAAAGCTGCGATTGCCCCCAAGGCTGCAAGCCAAGGAGCCAATAGTGTTCCTACAATACCTGCCCAAGCAGGTATCTCTAAGAGGATCTTACCTGCCTCGTCCTTCACGATGATTCTTGATATGTCCCCTTCATGAATCAGTTCCTTGATTTTCGCCACAAGATCCTCTGAGCGGACTGTAAACTCTTCTTTTACGCCTACGGGAGCCCCACAGTTTGAACAGAATTTAGCCCCTTCAGACAGGTCAGCTCCACAACTTGCACACTTAACCATTTTGCTCTTCTCCTAAAAATATCTAATTAGCTATTTAATTTTAAGCTTTCTGCGATTGTTATTTTAAATATGGCCAAACCGTGTCTTAGCTTAAGTTTCTTCTCACCTAATCGGGCTCTGTATTGCACTGGAATCTAAATGGTTTGGTATCCTTCGCCGCTCGAATGGTTAATATCTGCCAAAAGCGCATCCGACTTAACCAACAAATCATTTGAGGCAAACAAGCCTAAAGAGACGTCACCATAACTATCAATGCGAATCAGCCCATAACTGGCATAAACACTTTCACCAACGCCATCTACGTGATTGCTACTCGATCAGCGTAGGAAGTTTTTCCCCTTTTCCTTTTCTCTCTTTTTCTCTTTCTCAACGTTCGATAATGGAAAAAGTCAAAATGCCAAAACCTAGTGACCGATTAAATTATGAAACAATTGGAGTAATAGTGAAGGTGCACTATGTTACCTATGAGCATTACTTCTTTATCACAAGTACATTACAATAAGCATTGCTAACCACTTGTTTTGAAACGCTCCCCAAAAGAATGGATGTCTTACGTCCTAAGCCTCTGCAGCCTACCACAATGAGTTCAAAGTTTTCCTGCTTTGCCATGTTTACCAACATTTCAGCAGGATTGGAGCTGAATGCCAATAAACTGTCATGTGCTACATTTTCTAGTTTCAAATTCTGCTCAGCCTCCATGATGGCAGCTTCAGCCTCTTTTTTATTACCCTTATCGTAGACATTAACTACTTTAACAAAACCTGAAAATTTCTTGGCAATTGATATTGCTTCTTTGAGAGCTTTTTTTGACTGCAAGGACCCGTCGTAACCAACTAGAATTCTGATTCTGTCATTCATAACTATTCATCTTAAATTAATATGTAGTAAACAGATAATACGTTTTCGATGGTTTGCACAATCTTCGAAGTCGTAAGCTTTGACAAAATTTTTTTCAGCGGGTTTTTTCGGTAGATTTACCTAACACTTATCAAGTAAAAAGTCTCTTTTAGATAAAGAGGTTTGCCACTTAAGGAAGGGAAACAGCGACTAACTTTTGCCACTTGCTGCGGAAGAATGATTGGTGGCGAGTAAAGTTGTAGGTTTGTTTCTGGTAATAGTTAAAAAGAAACTCAAAACGACCAACAAAACAATGATCAAACTAAACAAATCATAATAGCACGCTGTCTTGTCCCTAAAATCAATTAATTTATGTCGAGGTAAGACTGAAACTCCAAAGAGAGAGTTTGTTCTCAGCTCCTATCGGATTCTTTAATGCCTTTGTTACTGCAAGAGTGCTCACGATATTGCCGTTTGGAAATAGTGCCTTCGTGTTTGCAGCCGCTTTCTCTTCATTACTTCCGTTAAACGTCCAGAAAAGCCCTACTTTCTTTCTCGAAAGGTCATTTTTCCTCAAGTACGTTCTGAGAGCTGGAGTAGGCATGCCGTTCCATATTGGAGTCCCAAGAACGATCAAATCATAATTGTTCGGCAGAAACCTCGTTTCCTCAATTTGGGTTTCTTTGCCCTGAGTGGCATCCCGTCCCGCGGTCAGCCAGCCAATCCATCCGCGCCGATTTTTCTTGTCAATAACCTCTTCAATATCCGCGCCGATTTTTTCGGATACCTTTTGCGCTACGAATTTAGTGTTGCCGCTCCTTGAGTAATAAACAACCAATGATTTCATAGCTTTAGCCTTTGATAACGGTAGTGATTTTCTGTGGATAAGCTTTTCTAATAATCTTAATCGAGCGACATGCCCTCGCTGCAATTTAAGGACAAACCAACGCGCTACTTTTCGTGTTCGCGCTTCTGATGTTTTCTCAAATCACCTTCAGAGCGAAACCAACAAGTGCAATTCTGATGAGTACATATGAAAACCTTTTTTGTTCCGATTTTTGTTTCCTCATGTAGCGTGCGGATACTGTGAACCTTTTCTTTGCTCATGTAATATCAGATCTATTGAGCAAAACATCTGGTTCAAGTCTTATAGACGATATTCCAGAAACGGAAATATATCAGAGGTTTTGCGCGCTGGCTTGTCGAGACCGTGTGAAAACTATGTTGTGTTTTCGAGGAATGAAAAAGTTTTACACGTATAATTAAATGATATTAGCCATATATGTCTAAGAAAATAGTTTTTGAGCCAGCAACAGAAATCAAAGTCACAGGAATAATCGGCTCTTAAAAAGGAAAGTAACTCCTACGGAACAGGTGCAAAAGTCACTTGCCCGAAAGAATACCTCGGAAAAACAGTTTACCTCGTCATAGTAGGTGAGCCTGCCGAAGGGAGTTCGCAGTCTACGCGAAATGACATGGCTACTGTAGATTAACAGCACTTTGAAAAATTTTTGAACGAAATTTTCCACTTAGCTCGGGCATTCGAGGCTTTTAGATTCTTCTTGAATTTTTTCAACTATTACGACCAAACCATCCAGCGCTTTAATTGTGACTTGTTCGCCTTTAGGGATATCTCCTAATTCTGATTTTGCATGCCAGATTTCTCCAGCAACTCGGACTTCACCTTTTGGGTTAAGGTCGGTAATGGCTATTCCTCTTTTGCCAATCATGGATTCTACACCTGTTAGTTTGGACCGCTTTCTTAATGGTCCAATTACCCAGCGGAGGTACAACCCAATAATTGTTCCAAACACTACCAGCAAACCAAGTTCAACTTCCGCCAACCCATTGATTGGCGAAGGGGAATATTGCATGCCCAGTGAGAGGTAGTAGATGCCGAACGCACCTAGGATTACTCCCGCTATTAGTGCGAACCCGTGTCCCAGCTTTAACTCGACAATAATTAGGGCTGCCGCAACAACAAGTATTACTAATCCAAGAGTTGAAGCGCCAATTATCTCCGCTCCCACTAGTCCGGCAACTATAGCAATAACGCCCAGTATGGTTAGTAATATGGTTGGATGGTAAACATCGAGAACAATCGCAATAATCCCTACAAGAAAGAGTATTCCGTCTAAAATAGAATTGCTTAAAGCGCTTATTATTTGCTCATAGAGGTCTTCGCTAAGCTTCACCTGAGGGTTGCCAGACAAACCCAACTTGTTAAGAGCATCAGACAAGGAGGTTGCCGTTCCATCCGCAACATGAACTGATACGGCTTCTTTGGCTGTAAACGCTTGATTAGATTGAACCATGCCATAAACTGCAGTGGTGTTGCGACCCCAATTTTCTGCAAGGCTTGTGAGTAAACTTAGCATGGCTGCTTGGGTGTGATTTTGCTCTAGGTCTGTGCCGCCAACTATGTAGGGTGTGCTTGAGCCGATTATTGAGCCAGACGCCATCAAGATTTTGTTTGTTGCCATAGCTATGTAGCAGCCCGCGGAAGAGCCTAATCCGTTGGGTTCAATAAAAGTGTACGTTGGGATGCCTGATTGATTTGCCGACGTAATAGAAGATAAAATGTTGAGCATATTGCCTAAGCTTCCGCCAGGCGTATTCATTTCAATGACGATAGCTTCTGCATTTTGGCTCTGGGCTGTAGCGACCACGCGAGAAATGAAAGCCTCTGAACCTGGGTCCACTGGGAGATTAAAATCCGCTACAACAACCGCTTTTACAGTTGTCGCTGACTGGGAAGGAGCCTGGGCAAAAACAAGTAAGCTGCTTGTCGCAAACAAAAAGAGCCCTGCAAAAAGTAAGCTAAACACTATAGAGACGTGGAAAAGTTTTCGTGTTAACGTTGACATTTTCTTTGTCTTTGGCTATTTAGCAGGATGCCTATAAGGTTTGGCTTAACTCACAGATCATTCTCAAATTGCTTCGTCGAAAAAGTGGTGTTTTTTTAGAATTTACGTTTTTTGGGTAGTATAGATATTAGGTTGGCTTGCTCTTTACTATAGGTGGGTTTGCTATGAAGTTTAAGTTACAGATATTTACTCAAGATGACATTGAGGGTAACTGTTTAGGTAGGCGCTACCGCTTTGCCGTGGTTGACTCAGATAAGTCTAAAGGGTATCCGTCAAATTTTGTCTGCATGTTGCCTTCACAGATAAGTGTTGACCAGAAAAAGAATAGTGTTTTTTCGAAGCTTTTTGAAGACAAATGTGAAGAGCAAGCTAAAACACTCTTAACGCATGCATTAGTGACTGAACATGATTCTGAAGTTAAAACGGAGATTGAACGGAGATTAAGGTTGCTTGATCCCAAAACGCCTGGTCAAATAAAATGCAGTTCATGTGGAAAGGTATTCCAGCCTCGACGTATAAGAAAGTTTAAGCGAAATTTCTGCCAAGAATGCATGAATAAAAGGTACGGCAACCGCGGATAAAGAAGAAATATAAAACATTTCGAATAGAAATTCCGTTTCTTTATGCGAATAGTTGAGCTTATTCGCTTTTTGGGGAAAATTTTTTCTCTGTGTTTGGGTTGCTTTTTTGAATCTAAGCTTAATCGCTTGCGACAGTGTCTTAGAAATGGCCCTGATCGTCTCGAATTGTCCCCATTCGCCCCCAAGAATGGGTTGAAGGTCTTAAAATGAGCTTTAGTACGATTTGAACTCCTTCAGCCGAGGGATATTCAGCTAAAAATCTTCTCTGACCAAACGGTACGAGAGCCATTCGAGAGGTTTGGCTTTGTTTTTTTCGTAGAATTCTTGTGCGGACTTGTTCCATTTCAAAACAGTAAATTCTATTCTGCCACATCCTTCGAGTGTAGCTATTTCTTTTAAGTGATCAAACATTCTTTGGCCGATCCCTTTCCTTCTGTATTTTTCAAGAACAAAAATATCTTCAAGGTAAAGTGTTGGTAAGGCAAGAAAACTCGAATAAGTGAAGAAATAAATTATGTATGATACGCATTTGTTTCCAATTTTTCCAATGAATGCTTCATATTTGGGCTTGTCAGATAGGCAGTCATTTCGTAGTCTTCTTCTGGCTTCTTCGTTTGGTGGAGCCAGTTTCTCGTATTCTGCAAGCTTTTCAATTAAGCCTAAGAAATCGTCAAATATTTCTTCATCAACTTGATGAATAACTAATGAGTTTTCTTCTTTATTCATGAAAGTCATTGGTTTTTTATAGGATATAAATTTATTTAGACGTACAAAGCAAAAATCATGAAATTTGGAGTTGAGCTTCCATTCTCCCCTGATTAAGGTAGAAATCAAAATGACCCCTCAACTTCTAGCGAAACAACACGCTTTTCCTTTTTTGTATAAACCATTTGGAACTTGATTGAAAGTTAGGCTTACCAAGCTAATCGTTGCTAATGAACCAAACTTAATCCTCTTCGTGCGAAAATTAGCCTAAATGTATCGGTTGTTAAGGCTTTTCTTGTTTAGTTTCTTTGGCTACTAAAACAAGTTTACCACACTCGGTACATTCCCAACAAGTGAGTATCTTGTTTTTGTCATATACAGGATTCATTTCTTCCTCGCACTCAGGGCATAATTTTTCCAATGGATTCTTTTTTGACATTTGAATTTCAGACGTTTCAATCGCCATTATGTAATATAAACTGACTGGTGTTATTCAGAAAAGTAATGAATTTTCCCCATTGGGTGGATATTGTTAGAAAAGTTATAGCTTGAAGAAGATACTATAGATAAAGCGCGGCGGAAAAAGCTGTTTGAAAAGTAAGCTTATTAGTTGCCGATTTGCCTCTTGAAGATAATGAACGAGTACTCCCTTCATTCAGAAATTAAAAGAATTTACTCACTCCCTGGAGACCGCTTTGAAGTAAAGTTAGACAACTATATAGTCGACATCTTAAGAGGAGAATTAGTAATTGAAGTTCAAACAAAAAATTTTTCATCCCTCAAAGAAAAACTCCAAACACTTACCAAGAAATACCAAGTGAGGGTAGTCTATCCTCTACCTGAAAAGAAATGGATAACCTACATTACAAAAGACAATACAGTTGTGAAGAAGCTCAAATCTCCAAAAAAAGGAAGATTAGCTGACTTGTTTCGAGAGTTGGTCATGATTCCACAGATGATCGGGGATGAGAACTTTTCTTTGGAAGTCTTGTTCATAGATGAAGAGGAGGTAAGGTGTGATGATGGAAAAGGAAGTTGGAGAAGAAAGGGCGTTAGCATCAAAGAAAGAAGACTGTTGCAGTTGAACAGTAGAATTCTCTTTCAAAACAAAACTGATTACCTTGAAATGTTGCCCGATGGTCTAAATCAGGTTTTTACCAACAGAGAATTATCCAAACTAGCCAAAATTTCAATATTGACCGCGAGACAAATGACCTACTGCCTAAGAAAAAGTAACATCATCACAATAACTGAAAAGAATGGAAGAGAACTCACATTCCAGAAAGTAGGAGAACAAATCAACTTAATTTGAGGAATATCTTAAGAACAGCAATCCAAGAATATTCCACATAAGCCACAAACTGATCGGCATGCTACACCAACTGCCAAGAAACCACGGAAAATATGTCTTTGCTAAACCTAAGATGCCGCTTGATAATTTCAGAGACAACTACGCCGACCAACGAGACCCCATAGCGGAAAAAGTCCAAAATCCACGCCTAAGCAAAATCATGTTCAAGACAATGCGAACCTGAAAAGGAACCATGGAATTCCATCGCACAAAAGACGTGCATCGCGTCATTCAAGTGATAGGTCACAAAAACATCAAAAATACGCTAATTTACATTCAACTCGAAGAGGCACTATTCAACCACCAGTCATCTTTATTTTCAAAAGTAGCTAAGACGGAAGCCGAAGCCTGCGTACTAATTGATGCAGAATTTGTGTTTGTCTGCGATTTTGATGGTCATAAACTATTCAGGAAGAGAAAATAAAATGAAAAGCTCGAATTTGACGTCAGACATCGCCGGGGCAAACCCCCGGTATTTTATTTATAAGTGGTGCCGGGGGTGGGACTTGAATGTGGGGAAGGAGAACTTCCGGCACCACATGGATTTTCTTTCGTGAAAGAAACTCCAGGCAAAGAAAGCATATGACTTAGGTTTTTTTGATTTTCCATGTTTTGTTTCTCCGTATCAAACGCTGATACACTGCTGTATTAGGCGACAGTTAAATATAAGCGTATCGTAATTTGATACACAGGTGAAAGAATGCATACTGGAATATTAAGCGACAGAGAACGTGCTGTGCTTAGGCAGTATTTACAAAAAGGGGAAAAAGGTGAAGGTTTCAGGGTCTTGAAAATGAGACTAAAGCGAAACTATTCGCGCATTGAAGAGGATTTCCAGCTGATCAAGTTAGTGAAAGAAAAGCTACAGTCTTTGTCATTAGATGAACTAGGTAAAAAATAAAAGTTAGGAACTGCTGAAAAATCTCTCAAGTTTCATATTAGAGTCTTTCTTAGCTTTTTGTTTGCTCTTCGGATATTTCCTTTGTATCTCAGAAATTCCTTGACTGAATCCATCGAAGACATCCAAACATTGCGATTCTCCCTTCACGAAGTCAATCATGCAGCTTGGGTTTTTCCCATGCCATTCCTTCTTCCAACAATCCCATACGTTGGTATAATCGCCTTCTTTTGTAACAAGAATTATGTCGTAAAAGTAGGTCTCATTTCCTAACCGAATATTTTCAACATAAGCTTTGATTGGGTAGAGAGAATTTTGGTTCTTTATGCGTTCATAAGTTTTTTTCAAGTTATCCATGTAGATTTCTAGTGATTCTCTTCTAGAGAATTTAGCTAAACGCCAAGATTCATCTCCAAAAAACTCGGTTAGCTTTCCGTAAGACTTTTGATCTCTAGCTACTCTTTCGAACATAGAGGTTGGGTAGTTTATAATGATGTCAGCTTTTGCATTTAGTATAGTTTCTATACTTTTCCAATCTACATTAAATCCTTCATTGTCAATGAAAACTAAATTATGATGCGGATAGTTATCGAAAATTTGACCAACTACCTCATTGCTGTTTTCTTGTAATACCTCACATTTATCTCCAAAAACTTTAGTTCTCTCTTTAAGAGAGTTGAATTTAGCTGTATCATGCTCAACCAAAACATAATTGTCAAAAGGAAATTTCTGAGCGAATGTCTCAACAACAAAGACTGAACCTTTTACTAATTTACCTCGAGCCTCTTCAATTTGGGTTATCCCTGCACCTGCTAGCAGGTCTACAAATCTGTAATTAGTGAAATATGTCTTAATGATTGTAGAATAGACATCAGACCATTGACCAAGTAAAATAAGCTTAATAATTGACCAAGAATGACCTTTGTTATAGGATTCGCTTTCCTTTTTATCATCATCAACTATTAAACTTCTTACTTTCCTAGCTAACAGTTCTGATTCACGTTTTGTGCTCATTCCTATCACCTAAGTGAAGCTGATTACTCAAACCAAGCAGTTCTAATGCTCTTCTTTATTACTAGAGAGCTTTCAGGAAGTTTCTGTATCAGATTCATGGTGTCCTGTAACGTAGGTTCTCTTAGCTTATGACAATAGTTGTCATAACCCACGTACACGATAAAAGGGTTAATATCATGAATCCACTTAACGAAAATGGTTACGTCAAAATCTAAGATTGGTTCTATAGACACTATTTTTCTTTTCCAATCAAGTGATTTCATAGCTTCATATCTTTCACTAGGTAAAGGAGCTATTGATATTTTGTCAGTTTGGACAATTTCATCATTAGTAGTTTCAATAGTTGCTCCTAGTATAGTGTTCATAGGAATAAATGGCAGAAGCTCAAGGTATCTCTTAGGGTTCTTAGTCATAAATAGAAAGTCGGCTTCAGGAAATTGTCTAATGTGGTTTAGAACTTGCTTTATCCAATTGTCAGGAATAAAATCAGCGAACATATCGCCCATATCTGAAACGAAAATAAGGTCTCCCTTAACAAACTTTGAAGAGAATTCTTTTTCGTTTAAGTTTGGTTTAAAACCTTTAGTGTATCTCTGAGTATTCTTTAGTTTGGTTGTGGCTAATTCTCTTGCCCAACAGTAATTACAGTTGTATAAACATCCGCTAATCGGGTTCAAGTGGCAGTAACGATATTGAACATTTTTCCCTTAGTTTTCTTGCTTAGGCTGCTCTCAATCATATTCTTGACTAAAGTCAGATTACGGTTTTTTGCACTAAAGAAACATACTCTTCTTCAGTAATTGATGCAAATTCTCGACTGGATTTAGGGATGACCAATACCTCTTCAGCGTATTTAGTGATTGTATAGGCATTTAGTTTTTACTCTTATGCTTTCTTGCCATTGGTTAATTACCCGTGGGATTTTCCTAAAGGAGAATTACTCGTGTGACATAAAACCTCAATTTGTTAAGTTTATAATAGAATAGCCCTAATACAGCATGAATAAGAAGTGAAATAGAAAGTGCCTTCTTTGCCACCGAAATATTGGTATAAAGTTAAACCAACTATACGTTTCTTAAAAGAAGCTTTTCAAACACTAAACAGAAAAGAAATGGAAGCAGGTATTGGCAAAATCATAGACCGAAAAGAAATAGATCCTTTCATGATAAATGAAGCAGGTCAATTCTTAAGACTTTCAATAATAAATTTGTTGGCTTACAAACACTTAGTCTGTGGAAACTACCTTGCTTGGGGACGTGTTACAATCTATTATAGTCAGTTCTATCTAGCCAGTTGTCTTCTTAGGTTGAGAGGATTTGCTCTAACTCATTTAGATTTTGTGGATGATGGTAGTTCTTTAGTAATAAGTTTTGAAAAACTCAGGGACAAACCTCACTATTTTATCAATACTTGTAAAAGCAGTGGTCATGAGATGGTTTGGACCAATTTTGCAAAGTTTTATCCAGAACTAGGTTATGAAGATTTAGGGAAATATTTCATTAAAGAAAGGAATGATTGGAACTATGACTTATTTTTTGCTTCCCAAACTACAAATGATTATGCTGTAAAGGAAGCAAAAAAAAGATGTGAAAATAATTTTCTTGATCCAAACTTCGGTCAATTTGACAATCCTGAAGCTCAAGAATATTTTCATGATCTCATCACAGGAATTGGTTTAGAAGAAGCTGGAACTGGCGAATATCAGAAATATGCAATTAAATGCCTAACTGAAGTAGGAAAAAATTCTAAAAACAAAATATGGTATAACGGTCTGTTGGTTGATATTCTTCAAGACATAGAAGTAATACAATCCTCTAAAGATACAAAAGAAGAGGTCTCTAAATGGCTATTTGATGCCAAAGCAGAGATGGACAAGTGAAGAAATTAAATTGTTGATTGCATCTCGCTACATGCTTTTGCTAAAGATATAACTCGGTGATGGTCTGCTTTGAGAATTTTTATTGTTCGTTGATTTTCGTTAATTCTTCAATATTCTCCTTTTCTAACTACTTTGATCATTGAGAACAAATTCTTTCTCTCTTGAGTAAGCCATAATCATATCTCAATATCTCTGATGGCAAAACTCAATCTTTTCTTCCAATAAACCTGATGGAACTAGAGTGTCCACAGTGTCAGTTATTCTGAAGAATATGGTCCATAATGATGTGGTTCGAACTCAAAATTGAAATCAATTTTCTCTTCAATTCAAAATACAGATGTCTTTTAGAATTCTATTAGAAGATTGACATCATCATCATAGAAACCAAAAAAAGAAATCAGTAATTCAATATCCTTTCTTTAATCAATTTTTATTTCTCCTTCAACTATTTTCTTCATTATCTTTCATTCTCTTACAATCAATGTTTTTTATAATTGTCGGTTTGACATAGACTTTCAAGATGTTCTTGGCTTTAATTACACTAACAATATCTGACTTGTCACGTAGGAGAATTTCTTGCTCATTTGTGTTCTGGTTGCTTAAGTATATCTCACGAGGAGTCTTGCTTTTTATAATGTCACAAATTGCTAATACTTTTCGATCTTTAATTCCTCTGCCAGCTTTAACGTGATTTTTCAGACAATTCATCAAGGTTTCCTCTAAATTAGCTAAAAAATCTGGAGTCATTTTATAATTTTTCTCATTAAGTTCTCTTTCTAATTTGGTAAGATATAATTTTCTTGCATTTTCAAGTGCTAAGAGATCTACTACTTTTTGCTCATTTTTTCTAATTGAAACATGTTCGTATTTGTGTAAATGAAGTCTAATTGAAACATTTCTTTTATTTTGGATTGATAGAAAGCAAGAAAATTTTCAAGCATTTTTTCAGATATTCTAGATTACAAAAAGTAACTAAATCGTATATGCTTTTATAGATTACAATGAATAATTCAACATAAAAAGACAAGTTAGTTAAATCTAACTTAATATGCAAGTAGAGAGATTATTTCTACACTATTAAACATATGATTTAAGAAGTGATTCAAGTCAAAACTGTATTAAAAAAAAAAAAAAAAAAAAAAAAAAAAAAAAAAAAAAAAAAAAAAAAAAAAAAAAAAAAAAAAAAAAAAAAAAAAAAAAAAAAAAAAAAAAAAAAAAAAAAAAAAAAAAAAAAAAAAAAAAAAAAAAAAAAAAAAAAAAAAAAAAAAAAAAAAAAAAAAAAAAAAAAAAAAAAAAAAAAAAAAAAAAAAAAAAAAAAAAAAAAAAAAAAAAAAAAAAAAAAAAAAAAAAAAAAAAAAAAAAAAAAAAAAAAAAAAAAAAAAAAAAAAAAAAAAAAAAAAAAAAAAAAAAAAAAAAAAAAAAAAAAAAAAAAAAAAAAAAAAAAAAAAAAAAAAAAAAAAAAAAAAAAAAAAAAAAAAAAAAAAAAAAAAAAAAAAAAAAAAAAAAAAAAAAAAAAAAAAAAAAAAAAAAAAAAAAAAAAAAAAAAAAAAAAAAAAAAAAAAAAAAAAAAAAAAAAAAAAAAAAAAAAAAAAAAAAAAAAAAAAAAAAAAAAAAAAAAAAAAAAAAAAAAAAAAAAAAAAAAAAAAAAAAAAAAAAAAAAAAAAAAAAAAAAAAAAAAAAAAAAAAAAAAAAAAAAAAAAAAAAAAAAAAAAAAAAAAAAAAAAAAAAAAAAAAAAAAAAAAAAAAAAAAAAAAAAAAAAAAAAAAAAAAAAAAAAAAAAAAAAAAAAAAAAAAAAAAAAAAAAAAAAAAAAAAAAAAAAAAAAAAAAAAAAAAAAAAAAAAAAAAAAAAAAAAAAAAAAAAAAAAAAAAAAAAAAAAAAAAAAAAAAAAAAAAAAAAAAAAAAAAAAAAAAAAAAAAAAAAAAAAAAAAAAAAAAAAAAAAAAAAAAAAAAAAAAAAAAAAAAAAAAAAAAAAAAAAAAAAAAAAAAAAAAAAAAAAAAAAAAAAAAAAAAAAAAAAAAAAAAAAAAAAAAAAAAAAAAAAAAAAAAAAAAAAAAAAAAAAAAAAAAAAAAAAAAAAAAAAAAAAAAAAAAAAAAAAAAAAAAAAAAAAAAAAAAAAAAAAAAAAAAAAAAAAAAAAAAAAAAAAAAAAAAAAAAAAAAAAAAAAAAAAAAAAAAAAAAAAAAAAAAAAAAAAAAAAAAAAAAAAAAAAAAAAAAAAAAAAAAAAAAAAAAAAAAAAAAAAAAAAAAAAAAAAAAAAAAAAAAAAAAAAAAAAAAAAAAAAAAAAAAAAAAAAAAAAAAAAAAAAAAAAAAAAAAAAAAAAAAAAAAAAAAAAAAAAAAAAAAAAAAAAAAAAAAAAAAAAAAAAAAAAAAAAAAAAAAAAAAAAAAAAAAAAAAAAAAAAAAAAAAAAAAAAAAAAAAAAAAAAAAAAAAAAAAAAAAAAAAAAAAAAAAAAAAAAAAAAAAAAAAAAAAAAAAAAAAAAAAAAAAAAAAAAAAAAAAAAAAAAAAAAAAAAAAAAAAAAAAAAAAAAAAAAAAAAAAAAAAAAAAAAAAAAAAAAAAAAAAAAAAAAAAAAAAAAAAAAAAAAAAAAAAAAAAAAAAAAAAAAAAAAAAAAAAAAAAAAAAAAAAAAAAAAAAAAAAAAAAAAAAAAAAAAAAAAAAAAAAAAAAAAAAAAAAAAAAAAAAAAAAAAAAAAAAAAAAAAAAAAAAAAAAAAAAAAAAAAAAAAAAAAAAAAAAAAAAAAAAAAAAAAAAAAAAAAAAAAAAAAAAAAAAAAAAAAAAAAAAAAAAAAAAAAAAAAAAAAAAAAAAAAAAAAAAAAAAAAAAAAAAAAAAAAAAAAAAAAAAAAAAAAAAAAAAAAAAAAAAAAAAAAAAAAAAAAAAAAAAAAAAAAAAAAAAAAAAAAAAAAAAAAAAAAAAAAAAAAAAAAAAAAAAAAAAAAAAAAAAAAAAAAAAAAAAAAAAAAAAAAAAAAAAAAAAAAAAAAAAAAAAAAAAAAAAAAAAAAAAAAAAAAAAAAAAAAAAAAAAAAAAAAAAAAAAAAAAAAAAAAAAAAAAAAAAAAAAAAAAAAAAAAAAAAAAAAAAAAAAAAAAAAAAAAAAAAAAAAAAAAAAAAAAAAAAAAAAAAAAAAAAAAAAAAAAAAAAAAAAAAAAAAAAAAAAAAAAAAAAAAAAAAAAAAAAAAAAAAAAAAAAAAAAAAAAAAAAAAAAAAAAAAAAAAAAAAAAAAAAAAAAAAAAAAAAAAAAAAAAAAAAAAAAAAAAAAAAAAAAAAAAAAAAAAAAAAAAAAAAAAAAAAAAAAAAAAAAAAAAAAAAAAAAAAAAAAAAAAAAAAAAAAAAAAAAAAAAAAAAAAAAAAAAAAAAAAAAAAAAAAAAAAAAAAAAAAAAAAAAAAAAAAAAAAAAAAAAAAAAAAAAAAAAAAAAAAAAAAAAAAAAAAAAAAAAAAAAAAAAAAAAAAAAAAAAAAAAAAAAAAAAAAAAAAAAAAAAAAAAAAAAAAAAAAAAAAAAAAAAAAAAAAAAAAAAAAAAAAAAAAAAAAAAAAAAAAAAAAAAAAAAAAAAAAAAAAAAAAAAAAAAAAAAAAAAAAAAAAAAAAAAAAAAAAAAAAAAAAAAAAAAAAAAAAAAAAAAAAAAAAAAAAAAAAAAAAAAAAAAAAAAAAAAAAAAAAAAAAAAAAAAAAAAAAAAAAAAAAAAAAAAAAAAAAAAAAAAAAAAAAAAAAAAAAAAAAAAAAAAAAAAAAAAAAAAAAAAATCTCAGTGATTATAAACCCCCCCCCCCCCCCCCCCCCCCCCCCCCCCCCCCCCCCCCCCCCCCCCCCCCCCCCCCCCCCCCCCCCCCCCCCCCCCCCCCCCCCCCCCCCCCCCCCCCCCCCCCCCCCCCCCCCCCCCCCCCCCCCCCCCCCCCCCCCCCCCCCCCCCCCCCCCCCCCCCCCCCCCCCCCCCCCCCCCCCCCCCCCCCCCCCCAAAAAAAAAAAAAAAAAAAAAAAAAAAAAAAAAAAAAAAAAAAAAAAAAAAAAAAAAAAAAAAAAAAAAAAAAAAAAAAAAAAAAAAAAAAAAAAAAAAAAAAAAAAAAAAAAAAAAAAAAAAAAAAAAAAAAAAAAAAAAAAAAAAAAAAAAAAAAAAAAAAAAAAAAAAAAAAAAAAAAAAAAAAAATTTTTTTTTTTTTTTTTTTTTTTTTTTTTTTTTTTTTTTTTTTTTTTTTTTTTTTTTTTTTTTTTTTTTTTTTTTTTTTTTTTTTTTTTTTTTTTTTTTTTTTTTTTTTTTTTTTTTTTTTTTTTTTTTTTTTTTTTTTTTTTTTTTTTTTTTTTTTTTTTTTTTTTTTTTTTTTTTTTTTTTTTTTTTTTTTTTTTTTTTTTTTTTTTTTTTTTTTTTTTTTTTTTTTTTTTTTTTTTTTTTTTTTTTTTTTTTTTTTTTTTTTTTTTTTTTTTTTTTTTTTTTTTTTTTTTTTTTTTTTTTTTTTTTTTTTTTTTTTTTTTTTTTTTTTTTTTTTTTTTTTTTTTTTTTTTTTTTTTTTTTTTTTTTTTTTTTTTTTTTTTTTTTTTTTTTTTTTTTTTTTTTTTTTTTTTTTTTTTTTTTTTTTTTTTTTTTTTTTTTTTTTTTTTTTTTTTTTTTTTTTTTTTTTTTTTTTTTTTTTTTTTTTTTTTTTTTTTTTTTTTTTTTTTTTTTTTTTTTTTTTTTTTTTTTTTTTTTTTTTTTTTTTTTTTTTTTTTTTTTTTTTTTTTTTTTTTTTTTTTTTTTTTTTTTTTTTTTTTTTTTTTTTTTTTTTTTTTTTTTTTTTTTTTTTTTTTTTTTTTTTTTTTTTTTTTTTTTTTTTTTTTTTTTTTTTTTTTTTTTTTTTTTTTTTTTTTTTTTTTTTTTTTTTTTTTTTTTTTTTTTTTTTTTTTTTTTTTTTTTTTTTTTTTTTTTTTTTTTTTTTTTTTTTTTTTTTTTTTTTTTTTTTTTTTTTTTTTTTTTTTTTTTTTTTTTTTTTTTTTTTTTTTTTTTTTTTTTTTTTTTTTTTTTTTTTTTTTTTTTTTTTTTTTTTTTTTTTTTTTTTTTTTTTTTTTTTTTTTTTTTTTTTTTTTTTTTTTTTTTTTTTTTTTTTTTTTTTTTTTTTTTTTTTTTTTTTTTTTTTTTTTTTTTTTTTTTTTTTTTTTTTTTTTTTTTTTTTTTTTTTTTTTTTTTTTTTTTTTTTTTTTTTTTTTTTTTTTTTTTTTTTTTTTTTTTTTTTTTTTTTTTTTTTTTTTTTTTTTTTTTTTTTTTTTTTTTTTTTTTTTTTTTTTTTTTTTTTTTTTTTTTTTTTTTTTTTTTTTTTTTTTTTTTTTTTTTTTTTTTTTTTTTTTTTTTTTTTTTTTTTTTTTTTTTTTTTTTTTTTTTTTTTTTTTTTTTTTTTTTTTTTTTTTTTTTTTTTTTTTTTTTTTTTTTTTTTTTTTTTTTTTTTTTTTTTTTTTTTTTTTTTTTTTTTTTTTTTTTTTTTTTTTTTTTTTTTTTTTTTTTTTTTTTTTTTTTTTTTTTTTTTTTTTTTTTTTTTTTTTTTTTTTTTTTTTTTTTTTTTTTTTTTTTTTTTTTTTTTTTTTTTTTTTTTTTTTTTTTTTTTTTTTTTTTTTTTTTTTTTTTTTTTTTTTTTTTTTTTTTTTTTTTTTTTTTTTTTTTTTTTTTTAAGTTTTCCATGCTTTAACTACTGAGTACTTAAGCGATAAATTGGATATGTGCAGACTAAGCTTAAAATGCTGACTTTCAGAGTTAGAGGCGACTCTTGTTTTGATAGCTCTCTACGATAAAAACGCTGGATACGATAAAATAATCGGCTAGTCTTTGAAAGATGACTTTATTGAATTAATCTAGAGTATTTGAGACTTACTACTAACCTTGCTGGAGACTAAAGAACTAATTCTGTCTGAGGAGTTGGCTAAAGAGTTGGAAGAGATGCTCTAACACTATTAGATTCTCTATACTATAGGTATAACTTTTGCTTGACTATGTAACGATGTAACTATTCTTGAGATTTTTTGGAAATTTTGGAAGGGATTTAGGAAATCCAGAAAGAAGATTTACAGATAATCCATTTGAGATAATCTTATTTATCGAAGAATGTACTATATACAAAAAGCCTGCTTTTATTAGCGTTCAACCAGAAAAAGACAAAGCAAAGCTATTGGGAATTGAAAAACTCTTCTTTGACTTTGATTATGGCTAGAATAGCGATATTATACCAGAAAAGGAAATTGAAAAACGGTAAACAGAACTAAAAGATGAAGTAAAATTTTTTCTTAGGCACTCTACATCTAAACTAAAACCTCTCGCGATTAGAACAGGAGAGGATATCTGTGCTTTTTCTTCGATGACGTATACCAGATTAATCGAGAATTGGAGTTTTGGAAAAGAGTCTATAAACAGCTTCAATTACGTTTCATTCAAGGTCAGAACTATAGATACATGGATTCCGCAGTTATTGGAGATATAAACCGTTTATGTCGTATTCCTCTGTCTATTCATGAAAAATCTGGTGAAGAATGCATAATTGTAAACAATCAATTAGAGCAAGACAAAGTAAGAAGCATTGAATATCATAGGCTCTATGGGCTAAAGCAGATGGATATTAAACTTGCAATTAATAACGTAAGAAATCTGGAGAATTTCATCGAGAAAGAAGCAACAAGCTATCCAATAAGGCATCAAGCGTAAACGGCACTAACGGAATCAGACCGTGTTTTAAGAAAGCCATGGATACTGGTGAAATGTGCCATACTCAACGGTTAGCCCTACTTCTCGAAGCTTATTGCGCAGGGCATACAGAGCCTAATAGCTTGGTAGATATTTTCAGGTGCTTTAATGATTTTGATGAGAACAAGACACGTTACCAAGTAGACTACTTTTTCAAAAATACAGTTGCCAAAGGTAATGTTAGACCATATAGATGTGGAAAGATAGCTGAGAAAGATTGGTGTTTGGAGGAAAGTTGTCCTTTACTTAAAAAACAAGTAAAAGTGTAGCTCACGGTTTTTCGAATTCAGAAAGAGTAAAATGAAGTATAAATAGAGACCTTCTCGTGACATTGTGTGTCTATCCTATTATCTTTTTTGAAAGCAATAACAGAGTGTTCTATCTAGAAAATGGGCTACACTTTGTCTTTGAGGTATATTTCTGCTGGCGTTAAATAGTTTATTCCTTCGTGTGGTCTTGTGTAGTTGTAGTAGCGTATGAAACTCCAGTGCTCATTGAACAGGTGAGATTCACTTCTGGTATGCTTTATGGAAAGCTTCAATTTTGCCACAGGTTGTAGGCCTGCGAACACTTGCAGTGATATGCTCAATACCCAGCTCAGATGCAGTGTATATCAAACGCTGAGATTTCTCCTCTTGCAGGCTTAAACTGTGTTCCCTGATCCGTAAGAATCTGCTTTGGAACACCATACCGTTTAACAGCTCTATCAAGAAGCAACATAGCATTTTCTCCGGTTGGACTCTAAATCTTAACTGAACCAGTAATGAACCTTGAATGGTCATCTTGGTAACTAATCATCCAATAATCATCATTGCAGAGCTTAAAATCCGCTTGCCAAAGGCTGTTGTAATGTTCTCTTTGGAAACGCTTAGTTCCCCAAGTCTTTCTAGGATGAAGTTATAGGGTGGTTTAAGCCAGCTTCACAGATGATGCGGTAAACTTGGTTATGGTCTATCGATGCAGCCTTTAAGTTTAAGGCAACCGGCGATCTTTCTTAGGTCCCCATTCATAGCGCTTGCGTAGTTTGATTACTTTATTTTTGATAAAATCGTCTGGTTCATAACCAGTTGGACGACCTTTAGGTTTCTCTTCTAGACCCTTCCAACCTTGGGTTTGGTAACGGTTCCACCAGCGGTAAAACATCTTCCTGTCAATTTGAGCTTCGGAGCAGATGTCAGTAACTGATCTACCTTCCAGCTTTCGTTTGATGATCCATTTTCTAAGCTTTTCCCAATCTCGATCCAAACAAGCACTCCCCCGATTTTGGAAGAGTGTAGCCTATTTAAAAGATAGAACAAAAGCAATAACAGAGGGCAAAAAGCGCATTGAGCAAAAAGACAATCTTGAACTATTGTGTTCTTTCCAAGAATTTAATAGCAGATTCGCAGACGGTTTTTATATCGTTAGCTTCTTCTAACGGCGGTTCAATTCTCCATAATCTTGATTCATGTGCTACATCATTTCGTTTACCTTGAAGTTCTCTTAATTTTTCAAATTCACCATCATTTAACAATTTGAAATTTCTGCAATTTCTTAAGGAAGCATCGAAGCTAAGATCTTTGAAAACAAGAGCTATCTTTTTCCAATTTTCTTCTGTTTGTTGGTTCCTATTTTCTGTTACCCAATTAATGAGTAAAGTCTTCAGCCGAATTCCTGCATAAATGTGCGCAATCAGTAATGCAAGATGATACTCTTTGTTTTTAATAAACGAACGAATTCTTTTTCTTGCATATTGTGTTGTTTCTTCTCTTCCGCTTGAATCTCCCAATTTTAATCGCCTTGAGCAGCTATTCCTGTATTAATATAAATAGTTAAGCACAGGGCAAAAAAGCGCAACCAAAAGGCAAGACAGAAAAATCAAACAGGGTTATCTTGGAGCTAAAGAGTTAACGGTAGACCTTTTTAAGGGGTTGGGCGTACCTACCCACCATCTTATTATAAATACTTTTAAACAGAAAACATGTTACTATGCCTAGTACATAGGCTGAACTCTAAATGCCCCACGTGGAACATGATGTTTTCAAGAGACCTGCAAATCAAGATATCAAAATTTGGCGATATATGGATTTCACGAAATTCGTTTCACTTATGGATAAGAAGACATTATTCTTCACAAAAGTTAGCCATTTAGAGGATAAATTTGAAGGCTCACTATCAAAAGTGATTATTGACCCAAAATTAATTGAGCAAATGGCTTTTGAAAGAAAGGTTGCGGTAGAAGTTGTTAAGAAAGAACTAGACTTTCTTCCGCTGAAAGCTCCCATACCAATTAAACTTCTTAGAGAACATACGTTTGTGAATTCGTGGCACATGAATGAGTATGAATCTGCGGCTATGTGGAAGTTATATTTGAAGAGCGAAGATGGAATTGCCATTCAATCAACTTATCAAAAACTCGCTGACAGCTTCAAGAACTATGATGAAGGAGAAGTTTTCATTGGAGAAGTAAGTTACATAGACTATGAGAAAGACACTATGATTTGGGGAAATATTTTCTATCCCTTCATTAATAAAAGAAAGAGCTTTGAGCATGAAAGAGAATTGAGGGCTATAACACTCTATTTTCCTGAAGCTTTTCAGGTTATGAAAGAAGATGGGGTTCCAGAGCCAAAAGTTAGAGCTATAGTCTCCAAAAATGGACTAGATATACCGATTGATTTAGAGATGTTAGTAGAAACAATCTACATCTCTCCAACAGCTGAAAATTGGTTTGAGGAATTAGTAAGGTCTATTGTCAAAAAATATGATTTCAATAAGACGGTTGTTAAGTCCTCTTTGGCAAATGACCCTATCTTTTAGACTTGCTTTACACTTTATCTCAGGTTAGGTGTATGCCCTCAGTTAAAGGAAAAGGTAGAAGATAGTTAGTCTTGTTCTTCATCTAGCTCTTCGGGGAACAATATATCCGAAAAGTCACCATCTGTATCAATTCCCATAAGACCATCTCCCTGTGACGTTTCCGTGTTGTCTTCTTTTTCTTCAAAATATATATCGGTAGTTTCAGACGGTTTACTATTAAAGATTCCACAAAAAAACTTAACGCCAACTAATATGATTAGAATTAGAAAAGATATGAGAAAAAAGCCGATGATGAAGACTAAAAGGTCAATCATGCGTTCACCTAATAGAGTGTTTTTGGCTTGTTTAGGCAGTATCCCCAATCCGTCTTGGTCACCAAACTGTAACCCTCAGAAAGATACTTTGTTAGTTCCGTTTTATCTCCAGCGTAGACCACATCAAATTCATTTGATTTAATCCATGATTTAACGATGTGAACATACTTCAAAGTGTTGTTGATATTACAATGCCTTGCAAATCTTTGCGTTTCCACTATGTCTTTTGTCTTAAAGTAATGCCAAGAAATAGCATAATGCCTGAAGGTGTGAAAATGAATTTTAAGGAAATCTTGGTTACCAGTTTCTTTAGCTAATCGTTGTCTGTAATCATCTATTGAATCGTTAATATTCTCTGGGTCTTTGATGTTCCAGAATATTCTCTCGCCATTCTTTTGAACTTGCAATAACAAAACGATTAGTTCATCACTTAAACTGTAGGTAAAGGTTCTGTGTCCTTTGTTACCAATGATTGTTAATGTTTTGTTTTGTGCATTGAATTCTTTCCAAGTTAATCGCCATAATTCACCAGCACTTGCACCTGTTTCAACAGCTATTTTGATTCTTGCTCTAACCATTAAACTACGTACTCTGTAGAGAAATTGCTTAACCATTTCAGGGTTAGGAACATACATTTCTTTGTTATCATAGACTCTGAATCTGGTTTTCTCTATTTCTACGCCCAAAAATTCAGCATATTGATAAACCATGTCCAATGCATTCTTTTTGCTCTTGTCTACCCATTTACTACTTAGAATCTGCGTAACCATTTCATTAGGAGTGCCATGCAAAATATTGAAGTATCTAAGTTTGCGTTGTATCGTTGATTCTCTGTTTCCACGATGCAAAAGCCAAATTCCAAATTTTATTAAACAATCTACTTCGGGGGGTTGCTGAATAGTGCCGGGGGTGGGACTTGAACCCACGAAGGCCTGCGCCAGAGGATCTTAAGTCCTCCTCCATATCTTAGGCAATCAAATTATCTGGCCGCCTATTTAGACCTGGCTCGGATACCCCGGCACCAGCACCGTAACTGATTACAGGGTATTGTTTAAGTTTTTTGCATGCAATTTACTTGGTTATATCTTTTCTTGTGGCTTAAAGGTGACAACATAACATTATATTCAACGCTGAGAGAGTAGTATTTGCCAGTTGAGGAACACGCTCTACGGTAACACTGAGCTGAACTTTAAGAGGCTGCTAAGCTTTTCTGAGATAATATCAAAGTGAGGTTTGTGTAAGTGCTTACAGGCAGACGGTGAATGCTGTGGGGTTTAGGCTTAACTGGCAGTTTAATATTTTTAAGAGTCAGCCTTTTGGATACCTCATAAACACCGTTTTTCTTGAAATTCTGCTATGCTTATATGTACCGAATGGTGTATTCTGTTTTTGAGGCGATAAAAAAGATGCCCGCTATAGAAGTCGGCAGAATATGCGTAAAACAAGTCGGAAGAGATAACGGCAAAAAATGCGTTGTAATAGACGTAATGGACAAAAGCTTTGTCTTAGTAACTGGCCCAAAAAAGATTACTGGACTAAAACGTAGACGCGTCAACATTAATCATATCATGCCTCTCAAAGATAAAATCGACGTAAAACGTGGCGCTTCGGACGAAGAGGTCGCCCAAGCTTTAGAGGCAACAGGTAAAATGCAGGAAATGACGCAGACCGTTAAAACTCCGTAATTTTAAACCTTAATTAACTCTTATTCTTTTTCTTTAAATAATCAGGAGAAAAAACCCGCAGATGCCTAGAACTACACCTCCATGGGAAATTAAGCGTGAACTTTTGATCAAAGCAGAGGACACGACAAATCCAAAGTATGGGCACCTGCCTTCAGAAAGACCCGCAAAAGAGTTTATCCAATATGGAACAATAAACCTGGATAAGTCCGCAGGACCAACGAGCCATGAGGTTGCCGCTTGGGTTAAAAGAATAATGCATGTAGAAAACATTGGTCATGGAGGCACGCTGGACCCTAAAGTAACTGGGGTTTTGCCCATCACTTTAGAGGACGCTACAAAAGTTGTTCAGGCATTTCTCTACAGCGGCAAAGAATACGTTTGTGTAATGAAGATGCATGGCAACGCACCGGAAGAACAAATCAAGGAGGTTCTCGGGGAATTTGAAGATGAAATCTTTCAGCGACCCCCTTTGCGTTCATCAGTTAAGCGACAACTTAGAACCAGGCGGATTTACTTCATCGACTATATGGAAACAGATGGACGCAACGTGCTTTTCAAAGTTGGATGTGAAGCTGGAACTTATATCCGCAAATTATGTTTTGATATTGGCGAAATTTTGGGCGTAGGAGCTCACATGCAGGAGTTGCGCAGGACTCGGTCAGGTTCATTTACTGAGAACAGCAGCATGAAAGTAACCCTGCATGATGTCGCTTATTGGTTTGGAGAGTGGGAGCAAAAGAAAGATGAAGGCCTGTTGCACAAGTTCATTGAGCCTATGGAGACGGCGTTGGCTTTGCTGCCTAAGATTGTTGTTCGTGATTCAGCTGTTGATGCGCTGTGTCACGGTGCAAACTTGACAGCACCAGGGGTATTGAAGGTTAACGCCGGTATAGGAAAGGATTCGATTTTGGCTATTTTTACTCTGAAGGGCGAAGCTGTGGCGTTGGGCAAAGCGCTTGTTTCAAGCCAGGAAATGTTGGATTTAAGCCACGGTGCAGTTGCTGGTTTAGAGCGAGTTCTGATGCTTAGAGGTACTTACCCGAAGGTATGGAAAACTGGTAAAGAGCATGAATCAGCCTAAAGAAAACCCAGAGCACTATTTTGTTGCTGAACCCACGTCAAAGGAGCGGTTCGGTTTAGTTCGAGCCACCCTATGCCGTAGAAGCTTCGAGTTTATGACTTCTTCAAGCGTTTTTTCGAAGAAACGGGTTGATTTGGGCACTAGACTGCTTATTGAATCGATGGTTCTGCCCAACGAAGGCTGTGTTTTGGATATTGGTTGCGGCTACGGAGCAGTAGGTATTGTTGCCGCTGCTTTGAATCCCAAGATTAAAGTGGTCATGACAGATGTGAATGCGAGAGCTGTACGTTTGGCCAGAAAAAACTTGGAATTAAACAGAATTCGCAACGCTCAAGTACGATATGGCTACTTTTATGAACCAGTTGAAGATTCAGTTTTCAATTGCGTTTTGTCGAATCCGCCTGTAAGTGCTGGTATGGAAACGGTGAAAGCCATAGTGAAGCAAGCGCCAGAAGTCATGACGGACAAAGCCACTTTCCAAATGGTTATTCGCTCAAAAATCGGCATTAAGACATTGCCCGATTTATTTGGCGAAACGTTTGGAAACGTTAATGTTCTTGCAAGAGGAAGCGGATTTCGAGTTCTGATAGGGCAACGAATTGGCTGCAACTAAGTAACTATTAACAGGCAAAATGCGCCCAAACAATAGGAGAGGATATTCAGATTCTTCCTAGATTTTGCAAAACTAAATAGTTCCTTGGTTAATTTTTATTCTTGGGCATGAATTTTGAAACGCCGTTTTTGGCAACATACCCTAATATTACGATTACCCAAATAAGAATCAGCAAAGTCGCTACAATAGTTGTCATTAAGTTCAGGTTTAGTAGGTCGCTTGTGTCTTTAAGTATGATTTCTGATTTGGGAGTTGCCACAGGCGTGGGGTCCATACTCGGAGGCTGAATTGTAGGAGTTGGAGTTTGCTGAATTATTGATTGAGTGGGAACAACCGTTGCAATTGGTGTTACATTTGGCGTTGTGTCTGGTATAGCTGGCGCTGACGGGCTTGGACCGATTAGTAAGGGAACAAAATCAATTTTTCCCAGGCCAACATCATCATAGATATCGTAGATTGTTTGATTTATTGTTGGTACGTCGGTTGTTCCCCACCAGTTATTCTCTGCATTAACGCTTGCGCTGCTTGCTGTAATGTCGTTTACGATGTTGCCAACAATGTTGTTGTTGCTGATAATTGTACCCGAATCTGGATTATGTATTCCCACTTGGTTGTTAGTTATGGTGTTACTATCGATATAGCCGCCACCGTTGATTCCATATCGAATACTTCCATCGATTAAGTTGTTCGTTATTGTTAGTGATGCTACATCGTTGACGTCTATGCCATCATGACATCCTAGGAAAGTGTTCCCTTCAACCGCTAATGCAACTTTGGTTTCAGCTTTAACCCCCAACCAACAGTTTGAGAAAATATTGTTGGAAATTAAGAAGGCAGGATTAGAAATGACATCAGGTGAGTAAGTTTGAACATTGATTCCCGTGAGTTGCCCGTTGCCGTCAAACTCGTTGTTAGTTATAACTGGTGTTCCCAAGTTAACGCTGATGCCGTATGCATAATGGCTTGGGTCTTGACCGTTGAAGACTATTTGATTGTTAGATATTATAGGTGACCCTGCAGAAGACCCTCCAGAAACAGTGATTGGGGATTGTGTTGTTGAGAAACTGAAATAGCACTTGTCAACTTTTATCGCACTGTTGATTTGAAGGGCAACTCTATTGAATGATGCATATTGAATGATTGATCCTGAATTAGTTAAGTCGCTCCAACCAACACTTGACGTATCAAAATAAATTGGATTCATCCCTGTTTGGTTGTCAGGAATTGTAAAAGTTATCCTATTGTTTGAGTCGCCTATAGCAATTAACGTGCCACTTACAGTTAAATAATGGTATAATCCAAAATTAACGGTTACTCCAGGATCAATCGTTAAAGTTACATTAGGAAAAACCCTTAGACTTGCATTAAAAACAACTGGGCTATCGTTTATGGTCCAATGACTATCACTTGTCATGTTCCCCCCTACGGTAGTTGCATGCACGCCGTTTCTGACCAAAGCTAGCCCGCTAACCAAAATAGTTATGATTAGAACTATGCATGCAAGACGTTTCATTTTGATATCGCTTTAAGGTAATGTTGATCTTGAAATATAAAATTATATTTTAATCACGGTAGTTTATGAAAATTTAAAAGGACATTCGTTGTAAGACTTAGGCTATGAGCAAGCTTGTTTCAAGCCTAGTTCAGGGCTTTATGAGATTTATAAATAAAAGCTTGGTA
Source organism: Candidatus Bathyarchaeota archaeon (assembly GCA_963811105.1). Classification (GTDB taxonomy): domain Archaea; phylum Thermoproteota; class Bathyarchaeia; order Bathyarchaeales; family Bathycorpusculaceae; genus Bathycorpusculum. Next base: position 528,925 of record CAWEPZ010000002.1, read on the forward strand.
AAAAACCTCATAGTCATCACATTATGTGTATTGTTTTTCTTCATTCAGATTCTTTTCCCATTCAATTACTATGCGTCAGGTACAAGAAATCCGGCTTCAACATTCCAAGTTGGCATTCACTACGTTTACGAGCAAGATAACCTTGACCAAATTTATGGGGAAGTCACCAAAATCCATGATTTAGGCTTCAAAGTTATACGCATAAGCCTTGAATGCGCCCCGCAGGATTATAATGACCTGCAAAATCAAAGAACAGACAAGTTCTTTTCAGCCACTGACAATTTTGGGCTAGCTGTTGCACTTGTAATTCCGAATGATGACCAAACTCAAAAAGTAGATTATTACCTTAATCGCTGGGGAAGCCACGTTAAATACATTCAAGTCATGAATGAACCTGAATCCTCTTCCAGTTGGGATGTGGGTGCATTATTTACAGATAACGAAATTATTTCAAAGTTTGATAGCATGTACTCCATTGTGCAGTCTCATCATCTTTCCGCAAAAGTTTACACGAATTTTGGCATAGGCTACATCTTAAGAAGCAATCTACCAATGGAAATCAGCAAGAAACTCGATTTTGTGGGCTTAGACATTTATATGGATTCATTTCTCGTATTGTCCCCTCATTTTGTTCAAAACCTGCAAGGATTAACTCACAAAGATATAGTAATAACCGAGTATGGCATGTCAACAAGCGATAGTACAGCCCAAAGCAACTTTATCATTAAAGGACTTAACCTATACAAAAGCATGGGACTCAAAGGGTGTTGGCTGGTCTACTGGAACAGCGCATTTGACAATTATGGAATTCGCGGTAGACCCGCAGAACAGGCAGTAGGTAACTGGATTGCGCAAAATGCTAAGTGATAACAAAGTAATCAACCATTTTAGGCATCTATGGTTGGTTGAAAAACTGTTTATCCAAGGCTTTACAGTGACCATTGTATTAATTATTATTCAAGTGTGGCTGAATGACGCCAAGGACGGCTTTACAGCTTATATGCCGCCAATAGGCTACGCCCTCTTGATGGCCGTCACATATTTTGCTCAACCTCTAATAATCGGCGTCCTAAACATAGTAATAATTAACGGCTTATACAAGACCAAGGGATGGCAAGTTGGGTTCTGGCTAAACGGTATTTTCTTGTTGCTTACCTTCACAACTATCAATCTTTTGCTAGAAATAGTCTTTCAGATGCCCTTTCTGCCACTTGTTGCCGTGATTGATGTCCTTTTGTCGCTTCCTTTTGGGTGTATAGCAAGGTTTAGCAACGGCGGATGGAACAAACCAATTGACTAAAAAACCGTTGATGTGATTATCGCTTAACACATTTTCCTGTGATTGGATCATAACGGTTGCTCTTAGAATAATCGCAGTTTTTGCAATCATCTTTTATGTCTTGTCCAAATGGGCAATCTTTCAAATCTGCCATTTACTTCACCTGATGATTTTTTCTTAGCATCTATTGCAAGTTTGCTCTATAAAAGTTAAGTCCCAAGATAATTCTTTTTTTAGTTTTTCAAGCTCTCTTCATTCACGTAAGTTAGGCGAGAAAGTTGGGAAACTCGCAATTTATGACAAAGCATACGATTTCAGCGGGGAAGCTTTCTGATATTTAGAAGTACACCTACAAAAACGAGGGCCAGCAATACTTTTGAAGCAACGATGGCAATAATGGTTGAGAAAAGGGCTTTTCTATAAGGTCTCTGATAGCGTGCTAGTTGTTTGCTTGAACAAAGCTGTAGCTGAAGAAGTTGAATGCTTGAGAAAACAAGACTTACGTTTGAACCGCCTGTATTTTTCTAATTTAACTTTGAAGGCGAATAACTTATGAACCGCTAATGCTTCTGGTGTATTGTATGTCACGCCAACTTGACCATCTCATTAGCACATTGATTTTGGTTTTCGTCGTAATAATTGCAGTGATATATTTGAGCTTTCAATTTCCAGCTTACGGCTACATCTTCAGGTATATTTTCGCCGCAATGATTATGGTTGGCGGCGTGTTCATCTCCAGGGAGCTCGCTAGTCTTGTAGTTAAAGAGCTTAAATCGACCCATGGAAAAAATGCTTTGTTGCTCAGCAACATAATCACAGTTGGCGGATACATAATATCCGCAATAATCGCAGCGTCATACGTCTCCTTTTCACCCACAGCCTTACTGGCTGGAGCAACCATCAGTGGACTTGTACTAGGTCTTGCCCTACAGCCAACTTTAGGCAGCTTCTTCGCAGGAATACTGATTCTATTCTCAGGTCAAATTCGACCTGGAAATCAAGTGAGAATCTTGACTTGGCACATTCCATTTCAGTGGGCGTTCCTTCCAGGGTATAAATATTTTTCACCTGACCAAATCTATCCTGGATATATGGCTGAAGTTATAGAAGTCGGCTTGTTTTTTACGACTGTTCTAACAGAAGAAAGCCAGACGATGAAAATTCCAAACACCATAATTGCCACAGACGCCGCCGTTATCACTTACACCCACAAAGACTACATATTCAACGTAAGATACGAGTTCCCAAATAAGTTTGACCCAGAGCTTGTCCTTACACGAGTACGAGAGGAAACCAAAGATTTCCCAGTCCTGAATGTTTTTGTCAACGAGCAGAGCGACAAAGAATACTACATAGTAAAGGTTGTTCTAAATGCAAAAGAAAAGGACCACGCAAGCCTCAAATCCCAGATATTGACCCGCTTCATTAGACTCCATAAGGAACTCAACGAAGAAAAAAGCAACAGTTAAGAAGTAACATGGGTAAAATGTTAGGTTGCACACTTCGGACCTTTGTGAGTGCTCAGTACAATCGAAGTTATTGTGCTTTTCACACCCATGATCTTCATAATCTTGTTTTTCAGGACATCTCTGAATGACTCGATATCTGAAGTCCCAACAAGCGCAACGATGTCAAATTCACCTGTAACCTCGTAGAGTTCCTCCACGGCGTCTATCTTTGAAAGAGCTAGAACAACATCGTCCATGATTTGTGTCTCTACGAAAATGTTTACAAAAGCGTGTAATTCATGCACTTTATTCACCAACAGCTATAACGTCTTCTGAATTTTTCATTAGTTAAAGTAAGTATTGTACTTTTCGTATGCCTAACACAACGCACTCATGACTATGAAATGAAGAGGGTGAAGATTGAAGAAGGTTGACAAGTGCTCGCCCTATTTATTTCGCGCAGAAGATACAACCTTACACCTATGAAAAACAATCTGTCTATTTGCTATTTGGTTCTTCGGCAATCAGAGTAATGAATTTGATAATGGATTTGTCACCCGCTTTATCAGGTATCTTCGGTGTCACATTTTGGGCCTTTGTGAGCTTTGAGCACAATAGAACTTACGGTGCTTTTTATGCCTTTTATTTTCATGATCTTATTTTTGAGGATGTCTCGAAATTCTTCTATGTCAGCAGCAGACACTAAAGTCACTATGTCGAATTCACCGGTAACTTCGTAGAGTTCTTCAAGGTGTTCTAATTTGGAAAGCGATGATAAAACACTATCCATTTCTTGAGCGTCCACAAAAATGTCTACAAATGCTAATAATTTTTGCATATAGGTCATCTTTCCTAATTGGACATAAATTTCAAATATTTATACTTTGCAGTACATTCAGATAGTATTTTGACTATTAACCCTGCGAACGTATAGAAACAAAACTAATTACTGGAAAATAGTGAAATATCCATAGCAATGATCCAGTTACCCAAAAAATGCAGCTTTAGCCAGTAAAATTGCCGTATATGGTAGGATAATCTTTAATCAGCAGCAAATTGATTCTCAAGACGTTTATATATGGGCTTCCAAAACCCCAAAATGTTCCCTCTTGATTCTGGTTAACGATATCCGTAAGAGAAGCCTCAGATATTCCAGAGGCATTGCTTATTCTTTGTATTTGCGAGTAAGCATCTTGAAGGGTGATATCTGGATCGACGCCTGACGCTGAGGGTGAGGCAGTCTCGTTTCTCGAATGGAAGAAAATAGGCATGCTGAAGCTTTGCGCTATTAGACTCGAGCCTACTGTTTTTCCGTTAATTTGGACCAGGTCGCCGTTAGCTTGGTTAGGAAAGAAAACTTGACCTATCCCTGTGATCAGAAATGGGTAAAACAGCCCACAAATCAGAAGCGAAATTACTGCTAATCCAATAATTGGTTTAAAGTTCCATTTTTCTTTTTGTTCTGTTGACATACAATCTAATCTCCTATATGTGAAAGACTCCTACAAGGAGCATATCTATCAATTTGATACCGATGAATGGCACGATAACACCTCCTACACCATAAATTAGCGTATTCTTTAGGAAGAGCGTCATTGTGCTGGTAGGCTTGAAGGAAATGCCGCGCATGGCAAGAGGAATTAACAACGGAATAATTATGGCATTAAATATTAGCGCGGACAAGACTGCACTTTTCAAGCCAAGTTGCAGAATGTTCAGCGCCTGTAGCTGGGGAATGGCAGCGCCAAACAGTACAGGCATAATAGCAAAGTATTTCGCAATGTCGTTAGCGATGCTGAAGGCGGTAACAGCTCCCCGAGTCATAAGCAACTGCTTGCCAAGCATAACAACATCAATTATCTTAGCCGGGTTCGACTCTAAGTCAACCATGTTGGCGGCTTCTTTAGCTGCTTCTGTACCTGAGTTCATCGCTAATCCAACATCAGCTACAGAAAGGGCTGGGGCGTCGTTCGTTCCGTCACCTATCATAGCCACGATTTTACTATCTGCTTGTTCCTTCTTTGCAATGTTAAACTTGTCTTCAGGTTTAGCTTGCGCAACGTACTCGTCGATTCCAACTTCAGCTGCAATGCTCTTCGCAGTGAGCGGTTGGTCACCCGTAATCATGACTGGGCGTATACCCATTGTTTTTAAAGCCTGGATCTTTTCTTTTATGCCTTCTTTGAGGACATCTTTCAGTCTAATTATTCCTATAGCTTTGCCGTTTATCGAAATGGCTATTGGTGTTTCTCCCACTGAAGAAATGCCTTCCACTACAAGGTCATAGTTTTGTGGAACTGAAGATGATATTTTTTTAATTGACTCTGGAGCACCTTTGAGGACATTAATCTCAGGTTCAAGAAGTGAGGCCATCGATTCGTCGAAGGCTTCTGAGGTTTTTCGTCTCATTCTTTGCCTTTGGAAAATGGCTTTGCCTCCTTTTGGAAGTGTCAAGTTTGATTGCGTTGTTATTTTGACTCCGCTTGTTCGAGTGCTGGCAGAGAACGGATATACTTCTGAGGTTGCAAGGGAGTTTAGTTCTTTCGGAATGAAACTTTTCTCATATGCCAATTTGAGTATGCTGCGTCCCTCAGGCGTATCATCATGCCAGGAGCATAAGAAAGCAGCTTCGCCTACATCTTCTTCAGAATAGCCTTCAAATGCTACAAACTCAATAGCTTGTCGATTGCCAACTGTGATTGTGCCTGTTTTATCTAAGAGCACCACGTCAGCGTCTCCAGCGGTCTCTATAGCTTTTCCTGATTTTGCAATTATTTTGCTTTTGTAGAGTCTGGACATACCTGAGAGGCCGATGGCTGGTAACAAAGCACCTATTGTCGTGGGAAGAAGGCAAACGTAGAGTGCAATCAATACTGATAGATCTGCGCCGAGGCCGAGTGTAACTGACATGCCGAAAAGTGAAAGAATAATTATGGTGAATATGGCCGTTAATCCGATTAGAACAATGGTTATTGCAACTTCATTAGGAGTCTTCGGTCTCTTGGAAGATTCAACCATCTTTATCATTTGGTCAATGAAAGTTTCCCCTGGGTTCGTTGTAACCTTACCCGTCAAGGTATCGCTGACAACACGTGAACCTCCGATGAGGGAATCTCCTGGTGCTTTTCTGACGGGCGCAGATTCACCTGTAACAAGTGACTCGTCAACCATGGCAATTCCCTCAAGCACGTCAGCATCCAGAGGAACTATGTCGCCTTTTTCAATGAGAATAAGATCATCTTTTCTAAGTTCAGTTGACTTTAAACTAACTATCGATCTTGTCCAACCCTCCGTAACAATTTTTTTGCTTGAGACTTCGGTTTCCAGTTTTCGTAGGCTACCTGCTGTGCTTTTTGCCTGTTGCTCAGCAAGAGCGTCAGAGAGCGTACTGAACCAGACTGTGATAAGAAGGATAACTGCGACTTCGATATAGAAAACTTGTAGGCTGGGGCTGGCAACAGGTTCGAAAGCTTGTGGAATAATAGCCATTGCTGCAACAATGAAGAAAGTGATTTCGACAATCAGCATGACGGGGTTCTTGATAAGCGAAGTTGGGCTCAAACGTCTAACTGAATCGATGAGGACTTTTCCAGAGAAAGCTGCCCTCATTCCACCTTGCGCCGGTTCCTTTTTTGGGGTCGATGGTTCTACAGTTATTTTTTCAGCATCAGAAGCCATTTGTTAACCCCCTGAAGAATGATGTAATTGGTCCAAGCGCAAGGAATGGGAAGAAAGTCAGTACTACAAGTATGATAATACTCATAACTAAGACTATAGTGAACACTGGGCTGTCAGTTTTGAGACCTGCTGTACCGCCGCGTTTTCGACCAATCATTGAACCTGAAAGTGCAAGTAGTATGGCTATTGGCGCGTAACGTCCAATAAGAACGACAATGCCCGTCGCAATGTTGAAAAACGGCGTATTTCCTGAGGCTCCCAAGAAGTCTGAGCCGTTGTTAGCGGCGGAAGTGGTGAATTCATACAGAATTTGTGTGAATCCTACGGAGTTCCCGCTTAGTCCAATTGCCGAGACAGCGCCTGTGGCGTAGGCTATCAGAGTTGGTATAAGTATGATTATCGGGTGAATGAGGAACGCAATCATTACAAGCTTTACGTCGCGTCCCGTAATTTTCATTCCCAAATACTCAGGCGTCCTGCCAGACATCAAACCTACAATAAAGACCGTTATGATAATGTACATAATCATGTACATCATGCCTACGCCTTTGCCTCCTGGGATTGACTGAATAAACATGCCTAAGAAGCCTGAAGTTATTGCCAAAGGATGCATTCCGGACAAGGCGCAGTTTACTGATCCAGTTGTTGCAACCGTTGTCGTAACGGTGTAGAAGCTTGACATGAAACCACCAAACCGTGTTTCGATGCCCGGCGCCACCAAAGGAAGGGCTGGAATGAATGCTATAGCTAGGTTAAGTCCGAAGAGGATGTAAGCACCCCATAAAAGAGGTCTTGACTCGCGTTTTTTGCCTATCATTTCTCCAAACACAAAGATTAACGCTGTAGGAAGCAAAAGCATCAATGAAATCATTAGAATATTTGTAATGGGCGAAGGATTCATGAAGGGATGAGCAGCATTTGCCCCGTAGAATCCACCACCATTAGTGCCTATCTGCATAATGGAATCAAGAGAAGCGACAGGTCCAACGAAAATTGTTTGGGCTGCTCCTTCAATTGTCTTTACTGTGGTGTAGCCGTTGAGCGTTTGAGGCACGCCTAACGCGAGAAATATAATTGCGGCAATTACACACAGTGGTAGGAAAATTCTCGTAAGAGCTCGTGTAAAATCAACGTAGAAGTTGCCCATATCTTTCGAGTCAACTATTAGCCCCCGAATAAAGGCAATTCCCATGCAAAGTCCTGTGATCGCTGAGGTAAACTGGAGCCATTGTATTACACCGATTTGACTTAGATATGACAGAGTTATTTCGCCATTATAGTGTTGAAGGTTCGTGTTTGTCACAAACGAAGCTACAGTATGAAAAGCGAGGTCTGGTCTGACACCAGCGAATCCCATGGGATTAAGCGGCAACTTGCCTTGAAAAACAAGGATTACAAAGCCAATAACCATCATAACAACGTTTAGCAGCAAACCAGCAAGGAAAAACTGCTTCCAACCCATCGTTTGTTCTGGATTCACGCCAGTAATTTTGTAAATGAAGTTCTCTATCGGATTGAGAACTCTATCTAAACGGTTTGGTTTTCGATTAAATACTCCGGTTATGTATGGCGCTATTAGCTTCGCTATAACTATGGTTACTCCAAGAATAAGTATGACTGATAGCGCCTGAACTGCATCGATCAATTATTCCAAAACTCCAAAAGACATTTGTGCTCACTATGGCTCCTACCCCAACTATATGATTGATTTCAACGCGGTTTTTACTTGGCACCTGCGTCCTTTGCATGGGTGCAATATTATAGTAGTTATAGTGCTTCTTACACCTTTTATTTTCATGATTTGCTTCTGCAAAATATCCCGAAATTCTTCGAGCGTAGAAGCAGACACCAGAGTGACAATGTCGTATTCGCCTGTAACTTCGTAGACTTCTTCAATATTATCGAGCTTTGATAAAGCTGTCACCACGTTACCTATATGCGTTGACTCGACGAAGAGATTGACAGAAGCTAACACTCGACTCATTTCTATTCCTGCTCCGGGTTACATGTAAACGTGAAATTAGCAACTGGGAAATACCATGTGTAACATCCTGCCAACGCAATAACAATCATACAAACACCCTTAAAATTGAACACAATTATCAGCGATTCCAAAAAGAGGTTATTTATGGAACCTATTCTGGTTCCTTTCTCATGTTATTAAAGAAGGCCAAATCAGAGATTCCTCTATTTCTGCTATGAGAAAAATCATTTTCAAGATATTGCAGTTTTTTGGCCTCCTTTGCCCCTTTTGAGTTAAGTCATATGCCACAATTATATAAAGTTGATTATGATTTGTTCATACATTCCAACTATATTTGGAATAGTTTTTAGAGAAACTCAGAAAAATGTGAAACACGTTCATTTTTACAAAGTTCGGGTTTTAGTGTCAAATACTATTTATTATAAGTTGCTAAGCGGCGAAGCGACTGATCGCAAACGGAAATGGTCCCGTATGAATGTTTCTTAAAAACTGATTTAGATGCAATGTCAACCAAAAGTACCAATTGCCCATCGAAACTTAACGGCTAAACAAGTTTTAATAGCGATCAAATTTTGAATTATCAAAACTCTTATACGCTACTTTATAGACTTTTAGATTGATGCCAACTGTTAAAGATTTTATGACAACCCATGTCATCACTATTGATGCTCAGAGAACCGTTCTCCAGGCTGCAAAGCTAATGCACCAACAAGATGTGGGTGATCTTGTTGTCATGGAAGGCGTTGTGGCAAAGGGCATTGTTACTGAGAGAGACTTAGTTAGAAGGGTTATGGCTCAGAGAAAACCTCTTGATACTAAAGTCTCCGAGATAATGTCAGATCCGCTAATAACGATCGAGGAAGAAGCCTCAATTAGAGATGCGGCTAGGAAAATGATCAAGTACAAGATAAGGCGGCTACCTGCTACAAAAAATAACGTATTGGTTGGCATAATAGCTACTTCAGATTTTGCGAGACACCTCAGCAAGAAAAGCCTAAGCGAAGAAATAATCAATGCTATGACCAGGTACCCCTTAGCCGATTCCAGTCGATAGGTACATGTTCGACAAAAAGAGAATTTGTTGTAGGAAACATTTTCCTAATTATTGATTGGTCATAAGCTATGGCTTTCATAGGCAAGATAATCGGTAGTTTTGCGGCTGCACGCATTACCAAGTTTTCGACAATGGACTTCCTCAAAATAGGTATTAGCATGACTCCTGGAGGTGAAATGGGTCTTATTATTGCAAGCCTTGGGTTAACAATTGGATTAATTTCGACGGGAACGTATTCTGTCGCTGTAATGGCTGTTATCTTAACGACCTTCATGGCGATGCTAATAATAAAGTGTATGAAACAAAAAATAATGAGGTTTCCAAGAGCCACGGCAGATATGCTTCTTTCCCAAGAATTCCCAAACGTAAAACCAAAGATAAAAACACTGAAGCAAGAACTAAAACGACCGAACAATAATTAACTTACTATCGAGACCCATCAGGTTATTGCGTTTAATCATCGCTCACTTTCTTTTTCGACCGTTTTTTGATAATTAAAGAAAACAGGTCAGCTAGTGAATTTAAATATACAAGCTTCCTTGTGCCTTCCAATCAGAAAGGTGTAGTCAATGGCATTAGACCCTGTGCTGAGAGCTATAGTAACCATCTGCATCTTGGTTTTCTCAGCAAAAGTGCTAGGCGAAATTTTCTCCTGGAGAAAAATTCCAGCTGTTCTAGGTGAGTTACAGGCGGGGATCATTTTAGGTCCATACGCTTTAGGTTCTTTGATTTCAGTGAATGGTTCATCTGTAATTCAAATTAACGAAATTGTTCGAGCGTTTGGAGAGATAGGTGGCATACTTATTTTATTCGTCGCAGGTTTAGAAATGACTTTTAGAGACTTCCGAAGAATTGGGCTCGGCAGTTTTGTCGTTGGAAGCGTTGGGGTTGTTATTCCGTTCATCATGGGTTATGGAATTGCACTCGCTTTTGGATTAAATATTATTGCATGCTTGGTTATTGGGGCAGCGCTCGTAGCTACCAGTATTTCGATTACCGCACTTGTCCTTCAGGAGCTTAACCAATCAAGAAAAATAGAGTCAAGAATGATGGTTAGCGCTGCAGTAGTTGATGACGTTTTGGGACTCGCAATTTTGGGAGTCATAGTTTCTTTCATTACAACCTCTAGCGCGATAAGCCCAGTGAACGTAATAACGGTAATCTTAACGTCTCTGGGGGTATGGCTTGTTATGACGGTCTTTGCAGCGATAATTCTTCCAAAGATAATCAATTTTACCTCGAAGGGTTCTGAAGCAACGCTTGAGGCTGCGGCGACAGCTTCATGCTTTGGCGCTTCAGCTCTGGCAGCAGTCCTCGGATTATCACCCATTGTCGGCTCTTTTGCAGCGGGGATGGCCATTGCAAGTTCTGAAACCGTCGAGAAAATTCGAGACTACGCTAAAAAAATAAGCATTATTTTCTCGCCCGTTTTCTTTGGCTTAGCAGGTGCGGCTTTTGATATAAGGGCGTTTTTCACTACGGACTGGTTCTTTTATGCTTTTTTTATTTCTTTGATTGCAATTGCTGTTGTGAGCAAGATAATTGGGTGTGGATTACCTGCTGCTTACTTTCTGAAAAGTGGAATCAAAGGAAAACGCGTTGGCTATGGCATGATTTCTCGTGGTGAAGTTGGTCTTATAGTTGCTGGTGTGGCTATTTCTGCAGGTGCGATTACACAAAGTACCTATGCGGCAATATTGGGCATGATTATGGTAACTACTTTTATTGCGCCTTTGTTGTTGAGAAGGTCCTTTGAGAATGAATCACTTGAAGAAGAATCGACAAATGATGTAGATACTACGGCTCCTGACTACATACCAACCTATCCACTGTAAACTAAGCTTCTAAGAACTCACACCTAAAAACGTACATGGTTCTAAACGTTACATGATATAGTGTAGAGTTTTAGACGTAAACCGCTACGTGAAACGTTGCCAAGAGGAAAGATCAAGATGGGGAAACTTCCGCGTAGAGATAAATTGAAGATTTACGGGGACTTGCTTTCCGTTCTCTATAGTTAATCCAAAGAAGAGAAGTTTGTTCTTACTCATGTTCAACTGAAAATAAGCGTTTCTTTTGACCGCCTAAAAACTTACATCACTGAACTCAAAGAACGATATTTGATCCAAGATGAGAACTTGCTGAAATTGACAGATAAAGGTAAACTCCACCTTAGAGAATACGAGGCAGTTCTTGAATTATGAAGCGTATGGACTTAACTTATTAATGGGATAATTAATTTTTCTTGATACATTACAGGATTAGTTAAAAGTAAATTTTTGATTGGTAGCTCCTTTGATATTTTGTGTTTGCAAGTTTTGACATTCATTTCTGAAAAATACCAGTGTTTCTTCCCGAAAGTATCTTTTTAAAGAGACATAATATATGATGTTTTCTAAGGATTATTCTGTATAGCGTAGAGCGCTGCATCTAAAATTAAACTGTTTGTGTTGCTACCAACTCTGTCAAGTAGATGCCCAGATTCATCAACACCCTCACAATACCCGGTTGAAGGCTCGGGAAGAGTATTCTCAAGATAAATAGACATGTTCTTGGCGAACGTTGTATTATAAATGGCAAGAAAGCTCAATGCTATTTTTGAATAAATCAAAGGAGACGTATTTGAATTATGTTCATCTATAGTCCAAGTTCGACCATCAGGCAAAACCACCCATTCATACTCCCAACCGCCTGACATAGAGGGGCCTTCACTAAAAGCTCGATATCGATCAGTGCCATTATAGTACGCCTCATGAGCCAAATAAACTTGATAAGCTAAAGTCATCAATCTAGAATCAGTACTATTAAGTTCAAAAACTGAGCAAAACAATGGATCACCTATTAATCCAGCCTTAGGCAACAAAACACCTTCAGGAGTTGAAACATTACCAGCTGAAAAAATATTATTAAGAATTGTACTTTGAAGATTAATAAGGTCATTAGGCCAAAAACTTGCATACCCGCTGTAAATATAGTAAGCATAAATACTAGTCGAGGTAAGGAAATCACTCTTAATTTTAGGTATTATAGCAGCATAATTTGATCTGTTACCATAAACGTTGTAAACGAAATTATTTATACGCAATGCCCAGCTGGAGTTATAAACTCTAACATTGTTAAGAGCGACAAATAATCGTCCAGTATCAACGCCGTCATAAGGGGTAGTAGCCAAATCTGACAGCTCATGATAGTCTTCTCCGTCCGTTGCTTGGTAGAACCAGTAAGGATAGTTAGTTGTGACATTAAGTTTTCGCGTTTCCAAAAACGTTAGAACCTTATCTATTCTGGCATCAAACCCCCAAGCGCCATCATTGTCTATCAAACCTATTTTTCGCGCATCTATGACAGCTTGAATATAAACTCCTAAGTCCCAATCAGTGAAAACTGGAGAATTTGAATAAGGAAGCCCCATTGTTGGATCTACACCCATACCTGGTTGGAAATATTTCCAGGCATTCGCTGCCACCGCTAGCCAGACAGTACTGTTGATGGTTTGAGCTGATGCTATCACGCCGGGAGGCTTAGGCTCAGGAGATGGCGCAACTACTTTGGCTATAGCTTGAGTTAAACCTGCAAGTATGTTAGAGCTGCTAGTTTGATTATTGATCTTGTTAATGGTTCCAGATGGTGAATTTGTTGAATTATTGCTGGTTTGTAGAACAATAGCTTTGCTTTCGTTTTGTTTTGGCAAGAAAGCAAAAATAGAAACCAACATAACAGTTATGATCGCGAAGACGATTATACCTGTTGCTTTCTTGTTAAGGCGTAAACGTTTCTGCCTGAAAAACCTTTTTTTACGTTCAGCCTCAAGAGAATCCTTTAAAGCGACAAGGCCAAGGCATAGAAAAGAGCGCATTTTGTTGTAATTAAGCAACCTTTGCGTCACCGTGTCGGGATTGATTCGTTTTAAATAAAATGATAATCCTTTTCTCCATAGAGAGCCAACCACTCTATCGGTTTGAATCATGGAGGAATACACGAAAGTTTAATTTAAAATTATGCTAAAAGAAATCCACCCCATTGAATTATGTTTTACAGACCTTAGCGTCATAACAAATAGGCATAACAATAAACTAACAATTGCTTTTTTTAAGATTGCTTTTCGAAAATTTACGTCAACACCAAGATCACTTAAAGATCTGGCTTCACGGTTATACCGATCAATTTTACAACGTATATGGAACACACCTACTATGGTTTGATGACGTTTGAGTTGCTGGGCGAAAAGAGCAGGTATCCTTCCCAAATGACAAGTGGGTTTTGACTTGCCAAAACAACTATGGCGGTTTTGCCGGCTCAGACCTCGGAATATCAACCTTCGAAAACACATTTCAAGCAGTCAGCATGCTCCGCAAAATAGGAAACCTATAAGGTTCAAAGAAGTCTTTTGAGACTATCCGCTACTGCGTAAGAAACGCTTTGGAAGAAAGACCAAAGAAACACTTTAGAAAAAGACGGAAAGTATTAATATCAAATGCTACCTTTTGGGAAAAAGGCTATGGCATTAGCCCTGACAAGCGAAACATCTAGTAATCATAGCCCTTTCAAAGCGAATACTACAAAAAATAGACCAAGAAGCCACACGGCAAAAAAGGTCAAGAAGCGAATATGTAGAACTACACTTTGAAGCTTTATTCTTAAATCAATCCTAATGGAAAATTAGATAACAACAATAGCACCCAACCCACATTGACTCCTACATTAGAATAGGCCAAGCTACATTAGAACAGACCAAACGCATTAAAAAGGTTTTTAGTTTAATGTTTCCATCTGTGAATCCATGGAAATCGATGCTTACCGATTGAAATCTAACACGTTTGTCCAAGGCGGAAAAGTCGCAAGAAAATCTTTTCTCATACAACTGATAGTGGGCATATCCGAAGTATCCATGGGAATATTTACCTTAAGCGTTGCATTGATTGCTGACGGCATCCAATCCTTTGCTGACGCCGGAGTATCTCTAATTGTGTGGATTGGCCTGCGCATATCAAGAAGAGCGCCTGACGGCAAATTCCACTTTGGATACTACCGAGTTGAAACATTCAGCAGCATAATCGCCGCACTTTTTATGGCAACCTTAGGCGTAGTAGTGCTATACGAATCTTATAAGGAATTCATTAAGCCCACAGCAATAGCCAATCCCGAGCTAGCCATGATAGTTGCATTGTTGGCAACTGCAGTGTCATCAGTTCTCCTAATCTACAAAAGGCGTGCCGCCAAGAAATACGCCTCTCTGGCATTGAAAACCGACGCTTCCAACTCAATCAAAGATGTACTTACATCAATAACAGCCTTCACAGGTATCGCCCTGGCCAGATACTTCAACATCATTCAGTCTGATGCCACAGCTGGAGTAATAATCTCACTATTCGTTTTCACGATGGTGTACACAATAATGAAAGAAGCCTCTTTGGTTTTGATGGATGCTTGCCAATGCCCAGAAATCCTAACAGACATAGAGAACATTGCTAGAAGTGTCAAACTAGTTAAGCAGGTGCATAGCCTACGAATGAGAAAAATAGGACCCTACCTGATTGGCGATTTGCACGTTGTGATTGACGCTGACTTAACGGTTAGGGATTCTGGCAAAATAGCTTACGAAATAGAAGAACGCGTAAAAAGAGAGTTTGATGAGGTAATAGAGATAAAAGTCCGAATAGACCCAGACGAACCCATAACAAATTAACGGATAAATTTGGTAATTTCTATATATTCCAACACATAATATCGGGGCAGGGCAGCACACGGTTTTTGTATTTGCTTCGATTAAATGATTTTTTGGGGTTTAGGTATACCTAAACTTTATTAGGCGGCGACGTTAATTTTAGGTAAACCTAAACTATGGTGAAATCATGTCAAACAAAACATTTGAAGATTACCTCAAAGCCATATCGATTCTTTCATCAAACGGCAAAACAGTAAACACAACCGAGATTTCACGCCATTTCAAAATTTCACCCGCCAGCGTAACGGAAATGCTCAAGAAACTTGCAGAAAAAGAATATATAGCATATTCACCCTACCACGGAAGCACTCTCACAGCCAAAGGCCTTCAGATCGCGGAGAGAGTAACAAGAAAACACAGACTGCTCGAAAAATTCCTTTATGACGTTTTGAGGATAGGGAAAGACCATGTTCATGCACAAGCCTGCGAAATGGAACACACCCTATCTGACGAGGCAGAAGAGTCACTTTGCCGCCTTTTAAACCACCCTGACAAATGCCCCGATGACAATAATATTATTCCTGCATGTAATTTGCCATTCTCAAACTGCGAAGAATGCATACAAATGCACAACAAAGGTTTAGAAGAGGTTGGAAAACGAGAACAGCACCTAGTTTCGATAAGTAATCTCAAAGAGGGCAAACAGGGTAAAGTTTCCTTTGTAAGGGGCGAGCACAAGACCCTTCAGAGACTATTGGATATGGGTTTAACGCCAGGAACTTGCGTAAAAGTCTTAAGAGTTGCTCCCCTCAGTGGTCCAACCGAGATCGGCATTAGAGGTTCAAAAATAGCGCTCGGACAAGACATTGCTTCAAACGTTTTCATCGAAGTCTCTCAAGAAAAACAAATAGGATGATCATTCGAAATGGAAGCCCGCCTGGACATAAAAGGAGAAAACCAAGCACCCCTCGGGAGCAGGAACTTGGTTTTCGCCTTGGCCGGCAATGCCAATGTGGGCAAAAGCGTATTGTTTAATCACCTGACAGGGTCTAGTCAAATCATCGGTAACTGGCCTGGAAAAACCATAGAAAGGGCACAAGGCACACTTGAGTTTGAAGGCCAGAAAATCATAGTCGTAGATTTGCCCGGAATCTATTCGTTCTCCACTTTTTCGATGGAAGAAATTGTATCACGCGAATACATAGCTCTTGAGCATCCTGATGTTGTCATTAACGTTGTAGATGCCGCTATTCTTGAGCGCAACTTGTTTTTTACCATTCAATTAATGGAGATGGAAATCCCGCTCGTTTTATGCCTCAACCAGTTAGATGCAGCCAAAAAGAAAGGCATAACTATCGACTTGAAGAAGTTAGAACAAACTTTAGGCGTACCAGTTGTTCCCACAGTGGCCATAAGAGGAGAAGGAATTTACGAACTCACCAAAAAAGCAGTTGAAATGGCCAAGCGAAAAGGTTCCAAGAAACCAAAACCAGTTACATACGGGAGCGAAATAGAAGAAAAAATACAAAAGCTCACCTCATTAATTCAATCAAAAAAGATAGCCCCCCAATACCCGCCTCGATGGGTAGCAGTCAAACTCCTAGAGAACGATCCGGAAATCAAAAAACTCGCAAGCTCCAAATCCCAAGATATTTTGCGTGAAGTGGATGCTGCTGGGGAAGAGATTTTTCAGATCCACAAAGAACAAGCCTTCGCTGTAATAGCCTCTGAAAGGTACGCTCTTGCAAGCAAGATTGCCAATGAAACCCAGAAACAGGCAATCATGAAAACTACACTTTCAGATAAGCTGGAATGGGTTACTACTCATCGAGTGCTCGGGTATTTTACTTCGGTTGGTGTGATAGCGGGTTTGCTCTTGTGGACCTTTACTATTGGGAACCTACTTTCGACGCTCCTTTCAGATGCATTGAAAATAATTTCACCAGTAAATCCAGCCTTGAACGGTTCTATTTGGGGGGTTCTTTGGAATGGAATTTTCGGTGGCATAGTAGCAGGCATCACGCTAATCATCCCTTACGTAATACCGTTTTATCTGATGCTTTCAATGATTGAGGATTCAGGCGTCCTTACCAGAGTAGCATTCATGATGGACAGCGCCATGCACAAAATAGGCTTGCATGGAAAAGCCCTCATCCCACTTATACTAGGTTTTGGATGCAACGTTCCAGCCATACGTTCTTGTCGAATAATGGAAACCAAACGCGAACGTCTACTCGCCGCTTTCGCCATCACATTTGCCCCATGCGCGGCCAGAACAATCCTCATACTAGGGCTGGTTGCAGCGTTCTTGGGTCCAGTCTGGGCGCTTGCACTCTATGCAATAGACATCGCAATCATATTCATTATGGGTAGAGTGGCGCTAAAAGTCGTGCCAGGGCAGTCAACAGGATTGATAATGGAGATGCATTCTTTCAAAGTTCCATCCCTCTCAGTTATAGGTAAACAGACTTGGGTGCGAACAAAATCTCTCATCTACATTGTGTTCCCTATTTACATTGTTGGAAGCGCGCTTATCCAGGTGTTTTATGCGCTAGGTGTTCTTGAACCAGTAAGCAGTGCCATTTCACCGCTGACTGTTGGCTGGCTGGGATTGCCAGTTACTGTGGGGATATTGCTCTTGTTTGGGATCGTGAGAAAAGAATTTATATTGCTAGGGGCAGTTGCCATTTTCGGTTCAACAAACCTTCTGCTGTTCCTTACACCTGTTCAGCTCATAACGCTGGCTTTGGTAGGCATTCTTTATTTGCCTTGTCTTTCCACAATATCGGTTCTAGCAAAGGATTTCGGCTGGAAAGCCGCCGTTACAATTTCCCTAGCAAATTTTGCCACTGCCCTAATCGTAGGAGGATTGGCGTTCAGAATTCTTTCTCTTCTAATGTAGCGCGTGTTGTGTTAGAGTGGACTTGGTTTTTGTCTAGTATATATTTCTATCACGTAGTTGTCTGGGTCGCAGAATGACACTGCGTGGTAACCTGGCTCAAATTGAGGATGCTCTTCACATGGAAAGAGGGGTTCGAATCCGTTCTTCTTCATTTCTTCCTCGATCTCATAGACAGTTTTCTTGTCTTGAACGAGTACTGCCAAATGGTCAGTGACGACGAACTCTTCTCCAGTCGGAGCTTTCCGCTTAACTCTTGATTCATTCAACTCTCCCAACCATATTGAGAAATTCTGGTTGGAGAATCCTACTCCATCTTCATTGTCTATAATAACCTTGAAGCCAAGTCCTTCAAGCAGAGTCTTATAAAACTTCTTTGAATTACTCAAATTCGAAGCTTCAATTCCCACGTGACCAACTATCGCGCCAGCTTGCTTGTCTGAAATCATATCATCATACCAAGACTTCTTTTCTTCTTTCTCAGATAAATATTCTTCTCATAGTCAGTAGATGGAAAAGTAGTTTTAGGTTTTGATGTTTTGTTAGTTTTCTAATTCGGGCACACATGAAAAGGTGCCACTCTGAGCAAGGTGTTTCATTGAGCAGTTTTATATTTTCAAGATCACTGTACAAAAGAATTTGGCGGAGTTTAAGGTCTGATCTACCCGGATCGGTTCTTCGAATGCATCCAAGAATGCTTAGTGTCAAGGTGGCCCTAACCCGCCAATAACAAAGTCTTCAAAGTGCACAGCCAACCTAGTCAGCTTCAACAGCGGCTTAACAAAACAACTTTTTAACACTCTGCAAAGCAGCAAGTTAGCGTAGTTCCAAACATTATAGAAAAGCACCCAAGCCAAATGGTAAAGCAACCTAAATTTTTGTTAGGAATAAGATCAAAAAATATGATGTTAGACAATAACTACTCTTCGCAACTAAAAGAAAATACTAGAATAATCAATGAAATCAGAAGCAGTCTTAGCCGAAAACGCAGCCATCAGTCAAAACACGAAATCGCCTGAGTTACAAATTGCGGAATTTATCTTAGTCTCGTGCTATGTTTTCTAATAACAAACGCCACGGCAACCGCTACAATAACAACTACAACTATTACTATCGCGATGTACAATGCTGATGAAGTTGGTGAAGACGGCAAATGTTCTCCATAGCCTGACGGAAAATACTGCTCATTTGCAGCAGTAGTGCCGGCTTGAGGGTTAGGAAAATTGTCCGTGCCGCCTAAAGCATATAGAGTGTCATTTACAACCGCTACAGACAAGGCTCCACGAGTAGTTGGCATTGAAGCGCCAATGGTCCAGCTGTTCGATTGCGGATCATAAATCCGGTTTGTTGTGTTAACGGCATTAATTCCATCGGACGTCCCGCCTAAAACATAGAGCCGTGCAGGCGCAACAACTCCGTTGGTTGAAGCCGCAGCTGCCCATACAAGAGGAGCAGGAAGAGGCTCACCTAAAGTCCACACGTTAGTGTTAGTATCATAAATCTGATTTAGGTCACTTATCTTCGGTCCGCTTTGTCCTCCACCCTCCACGTATATCTTGTTGTTGACAACTGCCGAAGCATACAGACCGACAGGGTAAGGAATAGGCGCTGCCGCACTCCAAGAATCCTTAGATGGATCATAGACCTCGGTAGCGTTTGAAATATCGCCGTTGGGAAGTGTGCCGCCTATGAGGTAGATTTTGCCATTCACCACGTTAGCTTGCATTTCCGCTCGGGCCGTAGGCATGGGTGCTCGATTCTTCCAGGTGTCTGTTGCTGGATTAAACACTTCATTTTTTTGAGTACAATTGATTGGGTATCCAGATGTTGGGTTGAAGCCGCTGCATCCGCCAAAGACGTAGATCATGTTTTGGTAAGTGGCAGATGCAAAACCATATTGCACGGTTGGCATTGAACTTTTGGTTGCCCATGTGTCGGTGGACGGATCATATAAATAAGTGGAATTAGGGACGATAACGTATATTTCTCCTTCCACCGTTACTGCTCCGGCATATGCAGATGCTGTTGGCATAGGCGCTTTTTCAACCCAGAAATCACCCGCGGCTTTAGCAGGCTGCATTGAAACGGTAGGTAACAACACAAGGACCACAACAATCAGCGCAGACAACAGCGCCTTTTTGTTAGTTAACGAAAACCACAATTACGCTAACGCCTCTTTTCCTACGTATAATACAATATGCAAGTCTATATTAGCTCTCTTCTGTTGTAGTGTGCCGGCAGCAAAAACTAAAAAGCCAACCACACATATTAAAAATTACAATACTGAACAGTTTGTGAGAGATGTTTATGGCAACTTACAATGAGATTCAACTCTATGTTGAAAGCACGTATAGCTTTGCACCGCAAACTGCTTGGATTGCTGAAATCAAAGAGCTCTCTCATATCCTTCGTAGTAGCCATTGGACCTATTTTTTTTACCAAAACTTTCATGCTGTTTGGCCAAATAACCATGCAGTTAAGGGTCCATTCCGTCCGCTCCCCATAGCAATACTATCAAGAAAATAGTTAGTAGCCCTTAATCATGGCCGCCTCTAAAATACGAGCCATCACCCTTCTATCGCAATTTACTTTTTGAATTGTTGGTTTGATTACATTTTAATCCAAACTCGATCGAAAAAACAAAATCTTTGTTGTTTTAAGGTTAGCAAAGTAAAGTAATGCTAAGTCACGCTTAGGCAACCGAAGTCCACAAATGGCGGCAGAACTTACTTCTTTTCGTGAACTAATATGTAAAATTCAAAGTCCCCTCTCTAGCAGCGTATTATTCGCGGATAGTTCGTGTCTTGGGCTTAACCAACTTAAAACACTCTGTATCCAGAGAAACAGATAGGATTCAATAGCCGTGTTTTTTTTGTTGAAAGATTCCCTTTAGAATGTTGTCAATGTGTTTCTTGTGCTTTAGTCGTCGATACTAAGTATTCTGGAACGGTTATCCCGTCTTTTTTATTTTTCTCACGGAAAAGAAATTCTAGCAGTATCCACCGTTGGCTGATGGCAGCAGTTTATATTCTATTTTTTCCATAATCATTTTGGTTAAGAAACTGCATAAATGCTGTAGGTCTTCCGTTCTTGCGCCCAACATCGAGTCTGAGTGCCAGATTACCTCTTTGACTAAGCTGCCGTTTTGAATCCTAAGATAGTAATCGGATCGCGGAGTTACTACCCCCATTGACGGGAAGGTTTCTGGGTAGTCAAAAAAGCGTATGTCAGAAAGCCTCTTTTGTATCTGGCTCAGTTCTTCCTGCGACAAGATCAGCCTTGTTGTGATCGTTCCGTCAATAATCAAGTCTTTTGTGAACGTGCCATTGAAGGTGTTTAATTCGTTTCTTGCTCCGACGCCAAATTTGAAAACAACGTTCTCAAGAAATACAATTTTGAAACATCAAGAAACCTCTTTGGCATTAGTCAAATTGACAATGTTAAATTTGAAAACCTGATGGTTACAAGACGAAAATTAATGGCGATAGAAGCTCACAACTCAAAAGGCTACTTCTCGCAAATCTTTAGCATATTCCCAGAAAAGCTAAGACCTCAAACAAGAGAAACTTTCAACGCTTACGATGGATTGAATAATGTTTTCAATTTTGCTTATTACATTCTAGAATGCAGAGTCCACAAGGCTTTATTGAAAGCTAAGCTTGAGCCATACTTGGGTTTTCTACATTCGGTTCAACATGGCAAACCCAGTTTAGTATGTGACTTTCAGGAACTCTATCGCTATTTGATTGATGAATACTTGATTGAACGCTCTCACAAATTACGTAAGAAAGACTTTGTTCTTGTAACCGATTTTATGATGCATCTAAAGATGGGGAAAAAGATTCATCTTTGCGAGTTTGAAGCTGACAGTCTTGCTGAAGGTTTGAATAGTCTTTTTGAACGCAATGTTGAGGTTGCACGAATCAAACATGGAGATAGGCAGACGATTGATACATTGATAGGTGAAGAGACTCTGCTGTTTGCGAAGTATCTAAGAGACGAGCGAAAGAATGGGTTCCAAGATTACCACAAATATAGACCTTAAAACTTCTTTGCCAACCTGTGCGAGTAACTTTTATAAAGATACCAACGGGCATAAATGTTTAAGTTAGCAATAGCGCGCTAGACTAATATAATTCAGTGAAATCGATGAAAGGAGATATCAGATAATGGTCTTTTTCGCTAATTTAACTCCTGAGCAGATTAAACAACTAACAGTTGCAATAAATAGACCCGAAGGGAGTTTCGTATTTGATGTAGTCTATGATTCAAAGCTTTTTGATAAAAATATGGATAAATTGATACTTTTAGATTTCCCATCAGGAAAATTGGTCTTCAGATTAGTAAGGGAAAGTAACTTAGATGTTACTTTCATTTATTCTTCACCTAGTACTGGAACTAGAATAGCAACCGTCAATATAGAATCGTTAAAATTAGAAAAAAAATTCAAGATAATATTCACCTGGTCTCCTGAGAATATCAGTCTAGCTTTTGGTGTTATGGGAAAAAAGCCCTTTATGAGTGAGGGATGGCAAAAAGCTGATTATGACCTTATGGTTGATAAAAATGGACAAGTCGTTCAAGTTGGAGATAAAGGTATTGATATATCGGGTGTTTTTTTTGTACAAAATGGAAAAACGGTCTTAGAAAGCACGGCAATCAAAACATGGGATGAAACACTAAATGCCATTAAAGTTTTGCAAAAAGGTACTTCTCCTGATGGTTACTTGTTTGAGTCAATACTGTCTAATCAGTTAATCAGTTTACTTTGCACTAGCTTGGAGATTTATTGCAGAAAACGGTTTATAGAGTTAATAGGCGAGGGAATTAAGCCAGAATATCGCGAGCTTGAAAAAGTCTTTCTGACTAATTTTGAAAAAAATCAAGGGATGATGAAAAGTTATTCAGAGGAAGCCCAAAAGAATGGAGAAACAATTGCCGAGCAGTTGATAAAAAACCGAAAAATAGACTTTGGCAATTATCAAGACCTCAAAGATGCATACTCTAAAGGTTATGGTCTTAAATTTCCAGATGATGTTGGGGTTGACGGAAAGACAATTAACTCAATTATTGAGTTCATAGGTTATCGCCATCGAATTATCCATGTCGCCCCATGTAACCCTTTCTTGAACCAAATAGAGGTTCCCCCGAAGAAACCTGTTTTCGCTAACAAAGCGACAGTTGATTTAGCGGTTAAGAACTTCGATGCGTTTATCAGGGGTCTTCATGCTGCAACATTAGAACTTAGACCAAAAGATGCCTCATCACCCAATGTAACGCGGCTATAGCTCGCGCTAATAATCACAAAATGCATAGAACACAGATAAGCGCAAGGTCAAAGGGGTAAAATCTGTTCTTGTGTGTGTTTTTCTGGCAATTGTCTAATGGATTGAGAGTCAGTGTGGCAGATATATTGACAGAATGTCAGTGAGACTGACTGAGAGTGTCTGACAGGAAGACAGAGGTTGACTGGCAGACAGAGTGACAGGGTACGCGCGCGTGTGTGCGCGGGTGGGAGTACGTTTGAGAGAGAGAAAGAATAGATTTTAATTAAAAAAAATTAACGACTGAGGTGCTCATAGTCAAAAGTAATATTCAATCTACAATACTCTCTTTTTTGGATTAAAATTTGATTAAAAAAGGGAAGGGTTGGATTGTTAAGTTGTGCCTGTGGTGGTGTCTTCTTTGAATTGTATTTTGATGCCGCCAATTCTGGGTGCGAGGAAGTTGTAGACTACTGCAACGATTAAGCCTTGGATCAATCCGCCGATGAATGCCATTATTGGGACTATTATGATTGCAGCAACACCAAAGATGAGACCGAAAAAGCCAGGAATAGCAGTTGTAGTGCCTGTTGTTGAGGGAAGATTATTTAGGATTGAGGAAAATATTGCTCCAAAGATTGCTGCGTAAAAGATGCCGACAATTAGTCCTATTACTGCCCCGATACACGCTAGCATTAATGCAAAGGGCATGACGGGGATTTTTTGTATTGTTTTTTCTATTGCCATAGATCTAACCTTCTTAACAGTTTGTCGGTGTCCAAATTTAAGATTTGGCATTTATCTGATCTATTGTTCGGTAAAGCTTCGTTATTTCTTTGCCAAGTTTCTTAATCAAGATAATGCATATCAAACGCTAAGTGTCTATGTTGGCGCTTACGATCCGTAACTATTCTGATAAGCGGCTCCGAATGCTTCTTTGCCTCACCCACGCCTTACTAAAAGCGAACAAGGCATAAAACCTAAATGTGGAAAAAAGGTTTTAAATCCTGAAAAAACATTGATAAACATTGTTTTCTCAGCTGTTATCAGCTTGGATTCAAGCTTTGGTTATCTGCCCTCTAAAGCTGAAGATTTGAAAAGCTTTCACGAAATCTCACGGATTTTAGCAACTAACGGAATTTGCTTATTTGACTTTTTCAATGAACCTTATCTTGACGAGCACCAATCAGCCTGGCTAAGCTTTAAAATCTCAGAGATCTATTTTAAATTTCAACATTTCCGAGAAATTTACTCGCTTGTTTCAGTGGAGAGAATATTCAACCTTCTATCTGCACGAAAAAAATAGGGCAAACAGCCAAAGACAGATCTGGAGTTTGTTTTGGGTTTTTTGCGATAAGAAAAATGGGGTTATAAGAACATTTTATCACTTTCTACTACTATATAACTTGCTTCAGATTCGAACGTTAATGCAAAAAGCAGGGCTACAAGTAACCGCAACCTTTGGCAATTTTAATGGCGACAACTATAACAGAGATTCTAGAAGGTTAATCCTAAAGGCATGCAAGGTCTTACCGTTCGTATAAGTACAGTATACATGAACCTGTAGCGCCTAACGAGTGTAACATCACGTAAACACATATGCTTAAACCATTTAAAACTCTTAATTGTTGTTTGCCAAATCATTTGAATCTTCAAATCATGTGATAGCTTTATGTGATTGTGTACAAGCACCAACTCTGCCCACGGACAGCAAAAATGTCTTTCACACAAACCAAACCCACACCCCTCTGTCACAAACACCTCTCCGAAGTGAATCAGGCAGAATAGATTAACTCACAAAGAGAGTGGCGAGTAATAATTTGGCAATACTCATCCATTCAAGAACCTTGAAGAGTTTACTCTAACTTTTTCTTAAAGCATGAGTTCCACGTGCAGTACAATTTCTCGCCGTTAACCTTAACTTAGAATGTGCAGTATTCTAGGTTCAACGAGAAGATGTTTTTTGAAGAAAACAAAGATTGTATGCACTTTAGGTCCCGCTAGCTCTTCAAGGCAAGTGATTGAAAAAATGTTCCACGCTGGCATGAACGGCGTAAGGATAAACACCGCTTATGGAAATCTCGCTCAATACAAATCCGTTATTGAAACAGTGCGTGAAGTTGCGGATATCCCAATTATAATTGATGTTAAGGGGCCAGAAATCAGAATCAGGGCAGCTCAAAAAAGGGTCTTTAGTAAAGGAGACATTTTGGAAATAGGCTTCGACGGGGAAGAAATAAGTTTCAATCATGATTTCTATGACGAAATGAGCGTTGAAGACGAGGTCTACTTTGACAATGGAAAAATTAGAACTCAGTTAGTTGAAAAGAAAGATGGAAAACTTCGTCTTCTGACCCTGAACAGCGGTTCCATTGAAGACGGGAAAGGCGTTAACATCCCAAACAATCATCTTCCAGTTCCAACTTTCACCGAGAAGGATCTTGAAATAATAAGGTTTGCAAAGAAGCATGACGTCGAATACATCGCGCTTTCCTTCACAAGAAATGTAGAAGACGTAAGGAACCTGTCTCAAATCAATGGGTTTGAAGGTGGAATAATCGCCAAGATTGAGAACTCGGAGGGTGTTCAAAACGTTGAAGATATCTTAGAAGCCGCCAGCGGATTAATGGTTGCAAGAGGCGATTTAGCAGTTGAAATTGAACCTGAAAAAGTGCCTTTGGTTCAGAAAGCCCTGATCAAATTATGCAATCAGAAGGGCAAGCTTGTTGTTACGGCAACAGAGATGCTTGAATCGATGATTAATCAACCTAACCCAACCAGGGCAGAAGTCAGTGATGTTGCAAACGCTATTCTCGATGGGTCAGACGCGGTTATGCTTTCTGGAGAAACAGCGATGGGTCAGTATCCTGTGGAGTCGGTTGAGATGATGACTCGCATAGCCAATGAGACAGAGAAAGCGGTCAGGAGCAAAGTTGAAGATACGTCTTTTATCAACATCTCGGACACGATAAGCAGGGCAATCAAAGATATATGTCAATGCATGCCGATTCACAAGGTTATAACTTTGACGCGATCAGGCTATACAGCCCGAATGATCGCTCGATTCAAAATTGGACAGCCAATAATTTCTGTCACTCCTGAAATCAAAGTCAAAAAACAACTAGAACTAATATTTGGCGTATACCCTATTCTGATTAACTACCGTGAAGAAAAAGACAGATTATTGGCAGTCACAAACAAACTCCATGAGATGCATTTGGTTGATGATAAAGAGACTGTCTTGTTCACTGAGGGTGTGAGAACCGCTATGGAGCACGCCAGCAACTCAATAGAAATACATAACATAAAAGAGTTAAGAGAACTTGCGGCATCCTCCGCGCTTACGACATTTTGGTGAAACCAGAATATGATCTGTAATCTGTTCGTTTTTAGACACGCGGAGACTACCGATAACAGCAACCAAATATTCTCAGGCTGGCGTGACCCAGACTTAACTCCAAAAGGACTTTTACAGGCACAAGAAATAGCTCAACAGCTTAAACAGGAAAAAATTGATTATGCATTCACATCACACCTTTTGAGAGCCAAAAAAACCCTTGAAATTGTCCTAAAACCGCACCTCAACATTCCTGTTTTCATAGACGACCGCCTGATAGAACGGTGCTATGGTACGTTGCAGGGCAAAAGCAAAATCGAGATTACAGCCGAAAAACCTGAGTGGTTTGCCAAAGTCCATCGAGACTACGATTTTCCCCCTCCTGAGGGTGAAAGCCTTAAAATGGTTGAAAGCCGCACCTTGCCCTTTATTGTGCAGCTTGAAAGTTGGCTTCGACAGAAGCCTGGTAATGTAGCTATCTCTTGCCATGGCAACTCAATGCGTCCAATTAGGAGAGTCTTTGAACACTTAAGCCTTAAACAGATGCTTCAGCTTGAGAACCCTCAGGACCAAGCAATGGAATATGCTCTTCACATACATCGTGTTAATGTTGACGAAATTGAGGAATGCAGACTCGAAAAGGATTGGAACAACATTGTGGTTCCCTCATCTGTAAAGTTGGCGACGGACCCAAGAAACCCACTGAAGCAATACTATTAAATCCGAACAAAGGCACCCTCTGCCTCAGAATTAGTACAACCTTAAAAACCCACAAAATAGGTAACTTTTTTTCATCTTCCTTTTTGCATGGCATTAATCCGAAGCGCTTAGGTCATCAAAAGCATCTTTGGTGAATCCCTGTGGATCTGCAATAAAAAATCTAACGCGCACTTAGACTGCAGGACTAATCAAAAATAATTTAGATTAATTCTTCTTAGTTTCTCCCCAAATTTCTATTGTGAAGCCAGTTAATGCCCAGTGCCAACCTCGTTTCTCAGAAATTAGCAGACATAGTTGTTACCTCCGTTTCCAATCTTGACCGTTTCCTTACTCTTTGCGCCAACTAAACCGAAAACTTCAGTAAGCAACCCAACAAGCCGCTCATTAACAGTAACCAAACCATTAACCGTTTGAATCAAAACATCAACTTTCTGAGCCAACTCAACAAAAAGCTCCGGATTCTGCGAGTATTCTCATGTCGTCGAGGTCTGCTTCGCGTTCGGTTAGTGCTGCAAATAAAATCAGAGCGCACTACTACTTCTCCTAATCGTTACAGCGAGAAAGAGGTAGATAAAATCACTGTTTAAACTCAAAGATGTAAATCGATTCTTTTCCATGGTCCGGAATGATGTTTTCGACTATCATCTCCAAGTCTCCCTTCGTTTTGCCGCTAGCCACTATCACGTTGTTTGCTACTGCAAACCAACCACTTTTTACACCTACGTTTCTTAGCTGTTTTTTTAGCTGCCTAGAGTTTGCTTTTCCCATTTCTCGAAAGTAGGTGGGCTGCAAATCCTTGTTTTTTAGCAGTTCCTCTATTTCTTCCCAGTTTTCTTGTCTGCGTTCCTTGGTGCTGAGGTAGAACGCGAGTTTCTCTTCCTCGCTGGGTGTAGCGGGTTTTTCGTATGGAAGTGACTCGACCAGTCCGTGCTCCATTACAGAGCGATCGCAAATTGCCCTAAGTTCGCGTGCCATTCCGCCGCCGAAGAGGATTCGGTCTGCGTTTATTAAGCCGTCGTAGATGATTCTGCCCTTGAACGGCAAAAGCACTGCCTCCACTCTTGCAGGAGGCAGAACAGGAATTATTTCCCACAACGGGGTTCCTAATGCAAGAACCCGGTATGCTTTAGGATCATTGTCAGTTTCTTCGAGAAATATAGCTCCATTCTCAGTGTAATTGATCACGAAGAAGGCTCCGCTCACATAGTTCTTCCATGACTTTATGATTTCAAGCTCTGACGCGGTGAAATTGAAAGGATTTGTGTCAACGAACTGGTCGATAAGGTGGATTCTTTTCATCAAGTCATTTCTTATTTTGAGTTTTTCTTCCGTGGTCAGTTTCAGGAAGTCGTCTCTGCTATTGACATTAAATTTTGAGCTGAGCTTTTGCGTGGCAAATACCAGCAGATTCTGGTTAAGCTTTAGATAAAGCTGGTAGTTTTCAGGAGAAAGTCTGAAGGTGAAGTTGCTATCAGGATAATTACTTTTATTTTTCTTATTCGTTGGCATCACCTGTAAACACTTCATTATACAGAGCTTGCTGTGTTATTCAAATTTTCGGCACAGTTCCAATTAACGTTTTTTAACTGTGACCCATATATTTGACGTATTTCTGGCTTCTTATACGTAGTTCTTGAGAGAGTCGACCTTTCAAAGCTCCAACTAAAGTCTTGAGTTCTTCCTCAATTGAAGGCAACTCAACTGGCAAAACTAACTTATCAAAGGTAGATGATGATGGCGTGTTTTTTTCACTCCCATCATCATCTTCTAAGCCTAAGCGAGATGCTTTCAACCGTACAGCAATAAGGGTTTTGCCTAGAATCTTTGCAATAGATTGCATAGATTTTTGGCACACTAGCCAAACTCCAATACCGACACGTCAAACGCGACCTTGAAAAAGGAATTGTACCGATCCATGTTCACGTCGAATCAGAAATCACCAAAGGAAAATATCATGACTACGACACCTTCCTAAACCAGGAAGCCTCAGACTACCTCAGAGCTTATTTGGAAAACCAAAGAAAAGGCAGCCCAAGAGGCAGAACACCGCCAGAAAACATCCGAGATGATTCACTACTTATCCGAGACGGCTACAGCAGACACTCACATCCAATAACACCCTGCCCGCCTCTATGCCATAATTCATAACCTCTACATAGAAGCAGGATTATTGACCAGCAACCCTCTCGGAAGACGCCACGATCTACGCGCCCACAGCATACGCAAATTCTACCGCACACAAATGGCATCCATAGGAGTAGACCGCGACTACATCGAATACATGATGGGCCACACAATCAGCACATATCACGACATAAAAATGAAAGGCATCGAATACCTAAGAGGCATATACATGGCATCCGGACTAAGCATAAAACCAAAAACCAGAGTAAACAAACTTGACGCACTCAAAGAAATAATCCGCGCATGGGGACTCAACCCAGAAGAAATCTTAACTCGCGACGCAATGAGAGAACCAAACCGAACCATAATCGACCGCTCAGAAATAGAAAGCCACCAGCTAAATCAACTGACTTCAGAGTTAAATCAGCAAATGCTCAAAGAAATCCAGCAAAACCAACCTGAAAAAAATATGAACTCAAGCTGGGCGAAAAGTAGCCCGGGAGAGATTCGAACTCTCGTCGGAGGGTCCAAAGCCCTCTATGCTTGACCACTACACCACCGGGCTGCGGCATCGTTTAAAGGGCACCTTTTTTCCTAATAAGGATTCCTTGTGTTTTTTATGCTTGAATGGTGAATAAGTTTTTGTGTCCCCGTATTTATTGCAAAATTTCGTGGATTATCAACGCTATTTTTGGTTGTGCTGGAGCTGGCGCGTGTGTGCTGGAAATTAGCATTTTTGTATGCTTTTACTGATTAACCTTGAATTGCAGGCTCGAAGAATTATAACTTTCTTTGTGCAATAACTTTATTAAAACCACAAAGCTTAAATACTTAAATGCTGACTTTGCATAGTTTGCGCGGGCCGAATGTACTATTTCTAGCCCAGACATGGACTTAGTGACGGTTCTACGCATATCAAAATTGAGGTAGAAAGAATTGAGCAAAAAAGAAACTAAAACACAAACACGCTTGTCTGACAAGTGTGCAGAGTGCGGAAGCGAAAACTTAGTTCACGATTATGACACGGGGGAAACCGTTTGCGGCGACTGCGGATTAGTCCTATACGAGCAAATGATGGACAAGGGACCTGAATGGCGTGCATTTACACAAGAGGAGAAAGCGTCCAGAAGCCGAGTTGGAGTTCCAACATCTTACTCCGTACACGACAAAGGATTGTCCACAGCAATTAGCCAAGTTGATCGAGATGCTTTTGGAAGAAAACTACCATTATCCACAAGGTTGCAAATGTGGCGCCTTAGGAAATGGCAAATACGAAGCCGAGTACACTCATCTATTGACCGAAACCTTGCACAAGCCATGGCAGAGCTTGACCGGCTTTCAGATAAAGTCTATATTCCGCCACCAATCAAAGAAAAAGCTGCAGTGGTTTATCGTAAAGCCCTAGACAAAGGTTTGGTTCGCGGAAGATCAATTGCTGCAATCGCTGCTGCTGCGCTTTACGCAGCATGCCGAGGAAGCGGAACACCTCGTACACTGCGAGAAATCGCCGAAGCCAGTCTTGTTGACAAGAAAGACGTTGCAAGATGCTACAGACTACTGTTACGTGAGCTTGACGTTCATATGCCAATCGCAGACCCATTGACATACGTCTCCAAAATCGCAGAAAAAACTGGGATCTCAGGAAAAACTCAGGGTGCAGCCATTCAAATTCTAAGAGATGCAAGACGCAAACGTGCTGCCGCAGGAAAAGATCCAATGGGTTTAGCTGCTGCCGCATTGTATATCGCATGTTTGCAAAATGGCGAAAAGAAGACTCAGAAAGACATCGCTGAAGCTGCTGGCGTAACCGAAGTAACAGTCCGCAACCGCTATAAAACGCTTAAGAAACAACTAAATCTTGAATTGCCTGACTAAGGCATTTTTTATTCAACATCATTTTCTTCTTTTTCAAGTTCCATAACCACGATTCCAACATAGTGGCAATCTTCACAATAATATTGTTTAGGTGTTAGCCAAACTGCTAGGCTGCTTGTTAAGTGAATTTTTGGACTGCAACATCGTGGACAAAAAATCTGCGTTGGTTTGCGGTGTTTTGCATTTTTGAAAACTTCGCGGAAATCGTCTACCTTTTTCACATTACTGCACCTTTGGTTGACTTTGCGGCTTATTGTACTTCAATGTTTTCGGTCGGATAACCCAATTTTAACAAGAATCCGCGAATTCTATCTCGGTGATCTCCTTGCAACATAATTTGACCGTTTTTGCTAGTTCCTCCGCACGCACAATAAGTTTTAAGTTTTTGTGCAATACTAGCTAAGTTGATGTTTTTATCTTCCATACCGTCGATTACAGTAGTTGGCCTGCCAAATTTTCTTGTTTCAAGTCTCACGCGAATTCGTTGTTGTTCTTTTTCTATTTCTCCACAAACGCATAAGTCCTTTGGAAGCCCGCACGTTGAACAAACTTCAGCCATGACACTCAACAGTGAATTAGAATCTGTAATATATAAAAGTTTCAAGAAAGTTGGACAGTAACTGGTTACGGTTACATTAATTATTTATTTTCTTAGACCCTTAATGGATGTTGATGCGTATGGAAAGCGGCGTTTAAAAGCTACAGCATATAGGCATAACCGAGTAGAGGCAAGGCTTATTTGACATTGTTAATTACGCATCTCAGCACTGCCACGCAGGTTTCTGACAGGTCAGGTGTACCGCGTTCCAAAATTTATTCGATGCTTGATTCTCTAAAAGATAAAGGTTGGGTTCGCGTCTATCCTATGTACCCTTGTTATTCAGTGGTTAGGATAAGCAACATTCCAAGTGTTGTTGGAAGAGTTGGTGCCACTCTTGAAGGACAAGGATTTGATGATTGTTTTGCCGCAAAACCAAACGCCAACCGAAGAGCTAAAGCAATTAGCTCCATTAGCCACAAGTGAAGCCCGAGTATACATAGATTACATGGGTCAAGAGGCAAATTCTGACACTGTTAACTTTGCAAGCCGCAGCTTCAGTATTATCAGGGTAGACGACAAAATTCTTGGTGTCTCAGCAATGAAAATATTGTAAATGTGCTAAATGCCTTATGGAAACATTTGAAGAAGCTGGCACTACGCACAAAATGTTGGGATATTTGTCTACAGCTTTTCCTCTAAGTCTTTAGCGTTAACTTCTATCATTTGTTTTGCTATCTCTGAAATTTGCTGCCTGAATTTTTCTCCCATCTTGTTGAAACGCATAGCTGCTGATGGATGAATAACTTGCACGTATTGTATACCTTCGAGTCGTGGGGTTTCTTTTGCAGATGCCCCAAGCAACACGATTATTTTTGGTTTAATCACGTTGATTTGTTTAATCAAGTAAGGTAGACATGCGGCTACTTCATCGTTGTAAGGTTTTCTGTTTTGAGGAGAAATGTGTTTGACGATGTTGGTTATGAAGACATCTTCGCGTTTTACGTGGTTCTCTGAAAGTACTTTGGTTAAGAATTTTCCAGCTCTTCCGACAAAAGGCTTCCCTGATTCGTCCTCGTCAGCTCCAGGGTTCTGTCCTACCAGCATAACCTTAGCGTTTAAGGGTCCTTCGCCTGGT
Source organism: Candidatus Bathyarchaeota archaeon (assembly GCA_963811105.1). GTDB lineage: Archaea > Thermoproteota > Bathyarchaeia > Bathyarchaeales > Bathycorpusculaceae > Bathycorpusculum. Next base: position 561,928 of record CAWEPZ010000002.1, read on the forward strand.
ACGCTGTGTTTTGCTCCTTGCCAAAGCCTGCATTTTCTGCAACCATAAATTTGCTGGTTTAGATTTTCAAGCGCCAAATTATTCGCCTTGTAGGTGGGTATTGACAATCACACAAGCTTAAAAAAACCGCGGTACTAGTATTTTTAAGTGAGTTCTTGTTTGGTTTAGATGGAAGCGAGCAGGCTTTTGAAGGAAGTTAAATAATGCAGGGAGAATCGGTTTCTGACTCATTCATAGAGAGTACAGTTCGGGTTCTTTTACGAGTTGTTTTTGTTTTTGAGCCTTTGGCACCTACAGCTATAACTAGATTGGTAAACCAGCAATTGCATAGATACAAAGAAGCAGGCGCAGTTGGGAATTTTAAGACTAAAACCAAACGGTTAGGAAAATTCCATTACCGTATTGAAGTCGATTTGGACTTAACCGGAATGCAAGCGGCTCATCTCCTCGCTAACCTATTTCCCAAACAATTAAGCAGATTTAGGAGGTGGTTCCATGACTGAAATGGCCGACAAGAAAGGACGCTTGAAACTGACGGTAGAAGTAGAGGTTAACCAAGAACTTATGGACTTAGCAAAAGAAACAATGTCTAAAATGTCAATGAAAATTCCTGATCTAATGAAGCGCGGTGGGGAAAACAAGCAATAAGCTCAGCTATCATAAATGAATTCGAGTTTTTTTCTTTCTAAATTTTAAATGTTTCAGATCAACAGTATTTGATTGTTTGTTTAAACAACTCAGATACTATTTTTTCGAAGCTAATTCGCATTTTTCCTTAATCGATTTGTTTCTTTTCTGTAGGTACATGCTTATGCAAAAAGCTAACCCTGGACGAGAGCAAAGGCAGAATTTTCTCTACTGCAATAAAGGCCAAAGTAGCATATGCTATGCCTGCCAAAACATCAACGAAATAATGCTCCCCAAGGTAGACTGCGCTAAACCAAGTGCCAACTGGAATAATTGCGACTGGAAGAGACTTCCATCTCCAAACTTTAAACGCAAAAAGAAACACCAGCCATGGTATAGCTGAATGCATGCTTGGAAGAGCGGCAAATAAATTTGGACTTAAGAAATCAAACAGTGTCTTGTAAACAGGAAGACCTAGATTAACATCAACTGCTCCAGTTAGAACTCTCAGAACCTGTGGTCCCACGTATGCAGGATTGAAAGCCGAGTTATACTCCCACCATGGAGGCGCAACAGGATAAAATAGAAATGTTACCAACGCGGCATACGTTAAAACCCCAAAAGAAACAGTGTACTTCCAATAGTTTCTTGGGCTTTTTTTCCAAAGAATAAAAGCAAAAATGGTTGGCACAAAAAAGTAAATGCCGTAAAATACTGCTCCCATGTAATCTAAGAATGGAAATCTAAAACTTTGTTGAAGAGCCAAGCTTGGAAGCTGTCCAAACAAAGCAAGGTCAAAATTACGGGGTCCCGAATGAAGATTGTTCGCTGAAATGGTTCCTACTATGCTGTACATGATTTCATAGGAAATAAATACCGTTACGAAAGGTAGCCAATCCTTCAAAGCACTGTATGTACGTTTATTGTATGAAGCGTAGAATAGGATGCCTAAAACAAGAAATTCAGGTCCTGGAATTATTTCGTATCTTATACAAAAAACTGTTATTGCAACTACGTATACCGCCATAAAAACAAGTGAGAAGAAGCGCGTAGAATGATAGTCAAAGCTTAAATCATGCTTCCATTTTTCCAGCTTCGACTGCGTTTCCTCTTTCTTCTTCACCATTAGCTAACCATTACCAGCCTCTTAGCTTATATGAGCTTTTTTAAATGCCTTTTCCCAATTCACCCCTATTTCAAACCAAGCAACCTTCAATTAGGCTCAAGATTCTATTTTTCCTCAGTGCAAAAACTCCATTTCTTAAGGGGCACAAAAACTTTAGAAACCCGCATAAACCCTAACATGCTGTGGAAGAATGGAGAAAGTCTGGGAAGAACTCAAAAAAATCGAAGCCAAAGCTGACCAAATCAAGAGCACTGCTCAAAATAAAGCCAAAGAAATAACTGTCCTAGCGCAACAAGAAGCGGAGAAACTCGTAGCAAACAGCAAAACTTACGCTGAAGAAGAGGCGAAGCAAGCTTTACGCAGACTCAATTGAGGAAGCAAACCGCAACTGTGTTGAACAGCTGAAAGGAAATCAAGAAGCCGCAGAAGATCTAAAAATACAATCGGAAAAACGCATGAAACAAGCCTCCACGGAAATTGTGAACTCAGTGCTCGGAGAAACCAAACATTGATCCAGACAACGCTTTACGCTTCTGTTCTAGCCAAAATCGGCGCTGAAAGAGGCAAACTGCTTAGTGAAGCAAAACTGAAAACTCTAACCGAAACCAAAAAACTCCAAGAATTTACAAATCAACTAAGAGACACCACTTACCAAGAGAAATTAGCCAAAATACCTTTGCCCCTAACAAGTCGCAAACTTGAAAGAGCATTCAACGAAAATCTCATTTCAACATATGAAAAGTTAATTAAAAGCTCACCCAAAAAAGCCAAGGAATACCTCCATTTGTATCTTTATAGATTTGAGGTTGAAAACATTAAGGCCATCATAAAAGCAACCAACGCTAACCTAACCCCCGAGCAAAAAATAAACAAAACCTATCTTTCCGTGCAAGATTACCTCAAGAATAGGGCTGTCATTGAAGAAGCTGCCAAAGCTCTGACCTTAAAACAGATCGCTAATGTCATGAAAAACACTGATTACTCGTTAGCGCTGAGTATGGGGTTGGAGAGTTATGAGGAGGATGGATCAACTGCATGCATTGATGTACTACTTGACAAGGTATTCTACGAGAAACTTTATGAAACCTATGAGAGTCTCGCCAAAAACGAAAAGCCGCACGCACTTTTTTACTCAAGTATGAACAACGACAGCTTCACGCTGTTGACACTTCTGAGAGGAAAAGCCTTAGCATACGACCCTAACTGGCTAAGATTAGCAGTTCCGCAAAATAATTTTAACCTTGACAAGGAAACAGTTGAATCTCTAGTTTCAACAATCGATTTCGACTCAGCCCTAAAAATTGCCCAGGAAAGCTATTATTCACAATACATCGTCAAAGCAGCAAATTCATCGGAAATAATCGCAAATAGCGAAAAAGCCTTCAAAAGAGCAGTGCTTGAGTATGCCAAAACTAGCATAGTTAATGAGACTTTTAACATTGGGGCAGTGCTTGCATTTATAACGCAGAAAGAAAATGAAGTGCATAATCTCACTATAATTAGCTTAGGTGTGGAAGCAAATATGGAACCTGCATACATACAAAATCAACTTTTACTTTGAGATTGTTTTGGCTTTGCAACCATTTTTGTATAGAAGAAGTTTTGCTTAAACGGTTTGAATGGAGTTCCTGTGCCCTGATAGAACTTGCTAAACCACTCGTAAAAGTGCAGTCTTAAAGTGTGGATAAAAACGATTAAGCCTTCGAGGGCAATTACAAAAATGTTTCCTCCCACAACAACTAAGCCAGTAACAATTAGACTCAAAATTGAAGCCGTACCTATCAAACCAGCAACAGTGTAAGTGGCAAGAATCAACGCCCAATGAGCCATTAGCAAAGCCAGAATCCGTGTGTAAGAAATCGTGTTGCCAAGCAGGCGCGTCACTAAGTCGCCGCTTTCAAAAAGCCTCTGACCCAACGAGTTCTGTTCACTCTGAGCGCCAACCGCACCCAAAGAAAACCTCGAAAGAGCCAAAAAAGCAGGTTTAGCAAAAACTAGGAAAACAAATGGTGCAATCACAAGCAAGATTGGACCGCTGAACCATAAGGCAAAATTCAACTGGTAAACTACAATAAGGTAGACGGCTCCAACATAAAATGCCATTTTAGGCGCAGAAGTGAAGATTGCATCTGCGACGTTTTTTCTTAGTAGGAAATTCGCCATTTCTAAAGCTAAACCGCTCATGATTTGTATTATGCCAATGAATAGGCTGAAAATCAGAAACATAAAGACATTATTGGTTGGATTGAATGGATTGAACCATAGAGGGGCAAGTTCCACCCCGAAGAATTCGCCATATAATGCTCCAGCTATGATAGCGCCAACGCCGCAAGCAGCCAAAATCCAGCAGACGTTTTTAATCGCCTGATTTCTTTTTATCAATATACCTATCGTTAACCCGCCAACCAGTAAAATTAAGCCATGTCCAATGTCACCGAACATTAACCCAAAAATGATTGGGAACGTCAAGGCAATAAGAGGAGTTGGATCTAACTCATCATAATGCGGTAACCCGTAGAGTTGTGTTATTTCCTCAAAAGGCTTGACAAACCTGCTATGGCTAAACTTTGTAGGGGGATCTTCAACCTCAGTCACTTCGTTCTGCAGCACCAACGCCTTTCCTTCAAGCATCACATTGACTTTTTCGCTCAATGAATCGAATTCTTTCTTGGGAACAAACCCTTTGATGGTTGCAAGTCGTCCAGACTGCAGGATCTTTCTTTTAGCATTAAGTAAGGCGAGAATGTTTTCAGTGGTTTCTTTCAATGAAGCAACTTTGCTTCTGTTTTCATTACTTAATTTGGTTAATGAGGACAAAATGGCTTTTTCGTTATTCATGTTCTCATTTATTCGATTGTTAACTTCTTTGAGTGCTTCAGATGTATCGTGCGGTAAATCATTGGGAACTTGAAAGATTTCAGCGTGATGAATCTTTAAAATTTTCCCAATTTCTTCTTGACGTTTGCTGGGCATCACTATGCAGGCGAAATCTGTTTTTTTAGTTAGGTAGCAGCGATGCAGAATAATCGGGAACCCAGCCAAAGCTGTGATGAGTCCCGCGATGTTCTTGTGAGGTACACTTGTAATTTCAATACGGATTAGTTGCAGCTCATCCATTGCAGCAAGGTCTGCACCCATCTTATTCATTATCGTCAAAACATCTTTGATGTGATTGTGCTCAGAGGTTATTTCTTGTAAATTTGATAGAGCAGAATTGAGGGTTTCAACTTCTTTTTTTAGAACTAAGATTTGTTGGGTTGTGAATTGAAGAAGCTCTTGCCAGTTTTCTACGGTTACTTTAGTTTTAGTTGGTTGTGTACTTTTGAAGATGTCAAATGGGCTTGATTTTTCCTGGACAAGCCACCGACTCAATTCGTTGACGTTTAACAGTGATTCTTCAGCTCCCTGAATTGATTGGTTGTATTCGGTAACGCTTGCCTCTTGGGTTGCTTGTTCAATGTGAAATTCCCCAAAACTGCTTAGCGCTTCCAGTACAGATTCAACGTGTTTTGCGCTGCAGATAACGGAGGCAAAAGTCATTCTTTCTGGTTGGAACATATTCCCTAACAAAATGTTGATTAACCTAGGAATTAAAGTTTCATTAGGCGAAACAGAATGCTAGGTTTTGTCATTGGAGACAGCGACATGATTACTGGGTTTAGGCTTGTAGGTGTTGAAGGGGTCGAAGTAAGTTCACCTGAAGAAGCGTTACAGGCTCTAAACAAAGCGCTCGCTCAAACTGACCTGGCGCTCATTATTATAAGCGAAGACTTTTCTACCCAGCCGAAACTTCATGAAACAATCGATAAAACACGCCGCGAAAAAAGGCACCCATTAATCGTGGAGTTACCTGGAAGCAATGGAAAACCAACTCAAATCCGTATGTCTGACCTCATGAGCAAAACCTTAGGCATTAGAATGTGAAGGCAACTCAAACATGAGTATCAAAGATGGTCTTTCAGCAATTGCAAAGGAAGTTATAGGAGACGTACAAAAAGAAGCAGAAGCCATAATTTTAGCAGCGGAAAAAGAAGCAAAGGAAACCTTAAGGGTGGCTAAAGAGCAAGCAGACAAAAACTCTCAAGCTATAATTAGCGAAGCAAAAGCAAAAGCGGAAAATGAAAAACGAAAAATTGCTTCTATAACTCAGGTGGAGCTGAGAAATCGGTTGCTTCAAACAAAAGAAGGCTTAGTTGACGCGGCTTTCGACAACGCCCTTATTAGATTTAAGGAATATGTGGAAACAAAAGATTATCGTGTTTATCTTCTTAAGCTTATTGAAGAAGCGACAAAAAGAATTGATCAAAAAAACTTGGTTGTGCAACTTAACGCCAAAGACAAAACTTGGTTAACCCAAGAGGTTCTTAACCAATTATCCAAAAAGTCAGGTTACAAATTAAAGTTTTCAAAAGAAACCGAAGACTTCATTGGTGGCTGCAAAATCCAAACCGTTGACGGGAAAATAACTTATGATAGCACTATTGATGGTCGGCTGCACGAACTTAAGCCTGCTCTACGTATTGTAGTAGCCAAAATTCTGTTCGGCAAGGAGGCTTAAAGGAGGTGCCGACTGAAGGGTAGCGTAATCCGAGTTGCAGGACCAGTTGTTGAAGCTAAAGGCATGGCAAAAGCCGTTATGCATGAATTAGTTGAAGTTGGCGAAGAGGGTTTAATTGGTGAAATTATTCGTCTAGAAGGCGACCATGCCACAATTCAAGTTTACCAAAACACATCCGGTCTCAAGCTTAATGAACCCGTCTTAGGCACAGGTGGCCCGCTTTCAGTTATCTTGGCTCCAGGCTTGGTAGGAAACGTTTTTGATGGCATCCAAAGACCCCTCGAAGTGTTACGGACACTTACAGGAGCATTCATCAAACAAGTTCGGGGAGTGCCCTCTCTTTCTATTGACAAAAAATGGTCCTTCCAACCGAAAGCAAAGGTTGGCAGCCTCATGTCAAGCGGGGACGTGATCGGGACCGTTGCGGAAACCGATTTGGTTGAACATCGTATCCTTGTTCCACCGAACTTGCAAGGCAAACTTGTGCAAATTGCGTCTGAAAGCAAATACATAATCACTGAGATAATCGCCACAATTGAAGCGAACGAAACACAAACCGAGTTGTCCATGCTTCAAAAATGGCCTGTGCGTAAACCTCGACCGCATAGTCGAAGACTTCCTGCCTCGGTGCCTCTAATCACGGGTCAACGTGTTATTGACACTTTTTTCCCAATTGCCAAAGGTGGAAGCGCTTCAATTCCAGGCGGTTTCGGCACGGGGAAAACTATTACCCAGCAGCAACTTGCAAAATGGTCAGATGCCAACTTGGTAATTTACGTTGGTTGTGGAGAGCGCGGCAATGAGATGGTGGATGTGTTGTCCAGTTTTCCTAAGTTAATTGATCCGACAACTGGACATCCGCTTATGGAACGAACCATACTTATCGCTAACACAAGCAATATGCCTGTTTCCGCTCGTGAAGCCAGCATATACACAGGCATGACCATCGCTGAGTATTACCGAGACATGGGTTACAACGTGGCTTTAATGGCAGATTCAACAAGCCGCTGGGCAGAGGCATTAAGAGAAGTTTCAGGAAGGCTTGAAGAGATGCCTGCCGAAGAAGGATTCCCAAGTTATTTGCCCTCGCGCTTAGCAGAGTTTTATGAACGCACAGGCGTCGTAGAAACCTTAGGCGCGGAAAAACGGGTAGGCTCAATTTGCGCGATTGGAGCGGTTTCTCCACCTGGCGGAGACTTCTCTGAACCTGTCACACAGCATACCAAACGTTTTACACGGGTCTTCTGGGCTACTTGATCCTGAACTAGCAGACTCAAGACATTATCCTGCGATTAATTGGATTCAAAGCTACAGCGGTTACATCGGCGAACTTGCAGGTTGGTGGCATAACCAAGTCGATAAAGACTGGAATAGCTATAGGGAAGAGGCAATGCGCATCTTGCAGGCTGAGGATGACTTGAAAAATATCGTTAAACTGGTTGGTCCTGAAGCTTTGCCCGATAGGCAACGCTTAATTTTAGAGATAGCCCGAATAATCCGAACAGCTTTCCTTCAACAGAACGCATTAGATGCAGTGGATACATATTGCTCTCCCCAGAAACAATTCAAAATGCTCAAAATAATAATTGATTTCCAAAAGTCAGCTGAGCGGGTTGTAAGCAAGGGCGCACCAATCTTTAAAATTATTCAGTTGCCGGAGACAGAAGAAATTATGCGCATGAAGACTTCAGTGTCAAATGACAAGATCAATCTTTTAGATGATCTGGAAAAGAGGATGCAGCAGCGCTTTGAGGAATTGGAGGCAAGTTTGAGGTAGCGAATATGGCTGGTACAGGATTAGAGTATAAAGGAGTAGCTTCAATTTCTGGCCCAATAATTATTGTGGAAAACGTTCGTGAAGTAGGCTATGACGAGCTTGTAAGCGTGAAAACGCAAACTGGAGAAACGCGTCTGGGAAAAGTCATTGAAGTAACTCAGAAAGCCGTAACCGTTCAAATCTTCGAAGGCACAACTGGCTTGTCGCCTTCTGAGACGCGTACTCGATTTCTAGGAAGATCCTTAGAAGTGCCTGTTTCCACAGAGATGCTTGGTCGAGTAATGAACAGTTTTGGTGAACCTATTGATGGGCATCCGAGGTTTTTCACGGAAGAAAAACGTGATGTAAATGGTTGGCCTCTAAATCCTACTGCCCGAGAATACCCCAGAGACTTCATCCAAACAGGCATATCTGCAATTGACGGTTTAACCAGCCTTGTGAGGGGGCAAAAGCTTCCAATCTTCAGCGGTCCAGGCTTATCCCATAATGATCTTGCTGCCCAAATTGTTAGACAGGCGCAGATTCGGGGGGGCGGAGAAGAATTCAACATAATATTTATTGCAATGGGACTTGAGCATGACGACGCCGCTTTCTTTCAAAAAAGTTTCGAAGAAACAGGCGCAATAAAAAACGTAGCTATGTTCCTTAATTTGGCAGAGGACCCGCCTGTGGAGAGAATTATCACACCTCGGGCTGGTTTGACTTTAGCGGAATATTTGGCGTTTGACCAGGAATCACATGTGCTTGTGATTTTGACCGATATGACAAATTACTGTGAAGCACTACGCGAGGTTAGTGCATCAATGGAGGAAGTTCCAAGCAGAAAGGGGTATCCAGGATACATGTACAGTGACCTTGCAAGCCTATACGAGCGAGCAGGCAGAATCGCAGGCAAAAAGGGCTCAATCACCCAAATGCCAATTTTAACCATGCCAAACGACGATATCACCCATCCTATTCCTGACTTAACAGGCTACATTACAGAAGGACAAATCGTTTTGTCAAGGGGTTTGGAAAAGCAGAGCATTTATCCCCCAATCACAATTTCCACAAGCCTTTCCAGACTGATGAAAGATGGCATAGGAAAAGATAGAACAAGAGAAGACCACGCCGATGTTGCAAGTCAACTATATTCAGCGTACGCCCAATACATCACAGTAAAGTCTTTGGCAACAATTATCGGCGAAGAAGGCCTGAGCAGCAGAGACAAGGATTACTTGCGTTTTGGCGAGCAATTTGAGCATAAACTAATTAATCAAGGCAAAAACGAGAACCGCTCCATTGAGCAAACGCTTTCAATAGCTTGGGACATAATGTCGGTTTTGCCAGACGAAGAATTAACCCGTATACACCCCGAAATCATCAAAAAATATTTCCCCAACATGGTTAAAGAGGTTACATGACAAAAATTGTCTTTTGAAAACGTCAGTCCAACAAGAATTAATCTTATACAAACCAAAAAAACCCTTAGCCTAGCGGAGTCTGGACGCGATGTGCTTGAGCGTAAACGGGACATTTTGCTTCGTGAGCTACGAAATAGCATTTATGATGCAGAAAGAATTCGCGAGGATTTGTTGGAAGTTTTAAAGAAGGCCTATCAGAGTCTACAGGAGGCAAATATGGCTAAGGGGCCAGATACAATTGCCAACGTGGCCTTGGGGTCAAGTTTTGAATCTAATTTTCTATTGGATTTCAAAAGCATCATGGGCGTCACCGTTCCAATTGTTGAATATCAAGGCGAACCAGAAGTGAAGCCAGATTATGGTTTTGCCAACACCAGTTCGGAATTAGATAGGGCGTTTAAGCAATTCTATAGCACGCTTGAGCTAATCGCTGATTTAGCTCGAGCCGAGGGAACAACGTTTCAAATTGCTAATGACGTGCGGAGAACCCAACGTCGAGTCAACGCCTTGAATCATGTTCTTATTCCCATGTACCGAAGCATTGCTAAACGGATTGAACTTGTTTTGGAAGAAAGGGATCGTGAAGAATTTGTAAGGACGAAATGGATTAAGCACATCGTTGAGGTGCGTGGCAGAGGATGAGTTGTTCGACTTTTAAGAGTATCCAGAAAATTTTGATCCCGACCGATGGTTCTGATTACAGTATTCGGGCGGCAGAATACGGTATATGTATTGCCAAGATGCTTGATGCTCAAATCACGGTTGTCTACGTGATAGACGATGTTGTTCTTAACCAAATTTTCAAAGTGACCGAACTTGAAGAAGCTGAACTGGAACTAAAGAATGATGGTCAACGATACATCAATTATGTGCTTGGCTTAGCTCAGAAAGAAAATGTCAAGGCTGCTTCCTTGATTGCGAAGGGAAGGCCATTCGAGCAGATTGTTCATTTGGCTAAAGGATTAAATGTGGATTTAATTGTGATGGGAACATATGGGCGAAGGGGTGCCGAGCGTATTCTCATCGGGAGCGTTGCTGAACGAGTGATTGAATATTCACCATGTCCTGTTCTAGTTGTTAAATAACCGTTGTGGAGAAGAAATAATGGCGAAAGAAGGCAAGATAGAAAAAGACTACGCTGCTCTTAACGTAGCAATTGAAAGTTTGGCTCAAAAAGAGTTAAAGAATATTCAACAAGAAACTAACTTGTTAAAAGATGAGGTGGAAAAAACTGGTGAAGCCATCGAAAATTCCATAAACAAAACTCACATGAAGGCAAGCAAGAAAGAAAGTTAATAGATAAGCATGTGTTCTTTTTATTGGAGTTTGGCTCTCTGTGAAAGGTAAAATTTTAGTTTTGTTCCTATTGCCCCTCGTGGTCCTTGTGCCTCTTGTTGGAATGGCAGCAGCATTCTCAGTTTCTACAGTTCAAGCAACTACAACAACCGCTGGACCATATGATAGACTTGGCATAGCAATTAGTGCTGGACTAGCCATTGGGCTTTCTTCATTAGGCGCTGGACTTGCTATTTCCGCTGCCGGCAGCGCAGCAATTAGCGCATTGGCTGAGAAGCCTGAAACGTTTTTTAGAAGTTTCTTGATTGTTGCATTGGCTGAGGCATTGGCGATTTACGGTTTAATTATGGGTATTCTGCTTTGGCTCAAACTATGAGCAATTTCCAATGTTAGTGTTGATTGAATTAGCACCGCAGAAACTGAGTTAGTGATTGTTGTAGTTGCTAGGCAACCACACAAGCTTTAATTGACTTCTACAGAGTAAGACTACTTGAGGTTCTTCGTTTTGCCAATGAGCAGGCGTGAGTTTATAAAAATTGGCGCAGCAGCCGCTATAGGGGCTGGCGTAGCCAGTGCAATTGAAATACCCATTTTAGAGAATGTTATTCAATCAGAAAATAGTAAGAGTAACCAGCTACAAAATCAGGATGTCCAGGTATTCTTAACTCTAAATAAAAATGAGCGTGTAATAGTTGAAGCTTTAGCTGAAACCATAATTCCAACCGATAGCAGTGGTCCAGGCGCAAAAGAAGCTGGAGTGATTTATTTTATTGACCATATGTTAGCTGGAAATTACGGCAAAGGAGGCAACATGTACCTTCAAGGGCCATTTGTCCATCCTCAATCTAGCTCATTAACAGTTACAGGGGCAGTTTACCCCACAACAACAAAAAGCACCATCACCTATTCAGGCGGAACCATAACACCACGCCAACAGGCTGGTACAGCTTATCAATACGCTTTTAATCCACGAGAATTCTGGCGACGTGGATTAGTTTTTCTTGATAATTATTGTACCGCCTCGAAAGGCAAAAATTTTGAATCCCTATCTTCGACAGATCGGATAACAGTGCTTCAAGAATTATTTGACAATAGCTCAAGCAACACTACTTTGCAGTCAGCTTTCCAAGGTCCAAACGCTGCAGAATTCTTCAACGAAGTCTATGACATGGTAGTTGCCGGGTTTTGGACAGATCCAATGTATGGCGGAAACCAAGGAATGGTAGGCTGGCAGCTAATAGCTTTTAATGCAAACTACTGGGGCGACGATATAGGTTTAGGCGCAAAAAAGTTAATGACGGCAGGCACCCCTACTCGGTTAAAACCCAAGAGTCTTGGTCAACTTCAAAAAGAAGGCGGAGGAGTATAAATGTCAACCCCAATCACACATCCACAAACCGACGTCGTGGTATGCGGTTTAGGTCATATGGGTGGTCCAATAGCTGCAGAATTAACTGCAGCGAAATACAATGTTGTGGGAATAGAAAAAGGCCCATTCTGGGATTTTGCGACTGACTGGCGACAAGACAACAAAGATGACGAATGGGCTATCGGGCTGGAAAGAAAGTTCGATCATCCACTTTACATTTCAACCTTCACAATTAGAAACACCATGGACCAGTTTGCTTTGCCCGTAAGACGCTACACAAAATCCGTTCAGTACCATGCTTTAGGTCATGGCGTGGGCGGCGTTGGAGTTCATTATGGTGGTGGCCTGGGAAGATTTTCACCATGGTCATATTCACCTGTCACCATGACAAAAGCGAAATATGGCGAAGCAGGATACAACACTATATTAAGCAACGTGAAGGGAGGAACACCGGACTTAGAAGACTGGCCTGTCACATATGAAGACATGGTGCCATACTATGACTCCTGGGAAAAAGCTCTAGGCGTAGTAGGAACCAACCAAGACCCCTTCATCCCAAACGCCCATTATCCAAACCCTCCCCACCCAGAAACTGCTCATGCACCAATTTTCAAAAATGCAGTAACAAGCCTTGGCTACACTCCTTATCCAACTGTTAGCGGCCTAGTAAGTGCAGGTTACACAAACCAATATGGCATCGCACGAAACAGTTGCGTATACTGCGGCTGGTGTGGCGGCGCCTGTAACTATCCTTGTGAAGTTGGCGCCAAAAGTAGTTCTCATGTAACTACAATCCCTGCAGCAATTAATACAGGCCTATTCGACATGCGGCTTGACTCATACATTTTCCGCATCGACACCGATAATACGGGCAAAGCAACAGGCGTCAGATACTACGACGCCACAGGCAAGGTGCATGTCCAACCCGCAAAGGTCGTGTTCAACGGGTTATGGGGCTTTAACCTCATGCGAGCAATGCTCTTGTCAGGAATAGGCACACCATACGACCCTGTTAATCACACTGGTTCTTTAGGACGCGGCTTAGCCAACGGTTATAACCCTGCAACTTCAAGCGCAAGCGTACCGCTAAACGTTGGAGCAAACACTTACGTAAGCGGAAACGCCGCTGGCGGAGGTTACGCCATAATGGACCTCAACGAAGTCAACCCAAAATACAGCCATACTGACGATTTAACCTTCATGGGCGGTGTCAGCTTAAGCTTTGGAAACTACTTGGGAAGTGGTCCAGCGACATTCTCTTCTCACCCGCCAGGTAGAACTAACTTTGGCAGCACATGGAAAGCATCCATTAAAGACGAGAGAATCCCCCAGAAAATAACAGCAACCCTATCAGGTACAGGACCTAATTTACCTCTCCTTGAACACTTTGCTGACTTGGACCCACATTACAGCGACATCTACGGTGACCCATGCGCACGAATCACCCTGGACTGGGATGCCAACACTTACCGGACCTCAAATTACCTCATCAACAAAACCACGCTTATCACAGACATCCTTGGCAAAATGGGCGACTCAACTAAAATCAAGAAAAACACGGTTGCTGAGCTTTCCCAGCATGTTGACTGGTGGGGACACCACATGAGAGGCGGCGCAAGAACAGGCTCAAACAAGGCAACATCAGTATTTAATAAGTGGATGCAGTGCTGGACTAGCGAAAACTTGTTTGCTGCTGGAGAAATCTGCGATACTTTCGGAGACAACATAACTGCTGGAACACACGTTGCCGGAGCAATGGCATATCTTGCAGCCGACGGAATAAAGAAGTATCTAGCAAATCCAGCCCCGCTTGTCTAAACAACGAACCCAACTCTTTTTTACTCTTTGAGTTTCAAGCATGAGCTATACTAACAAGGATATTTGGGATCAACTTAGCCACTTTGTAAACATAATTCCGCAAGAATATCTCAAAGCACTATTGATTTTGCATGATAAACTTGGAGACAAGACTATCAAGTGGGTCCTGACTGGCGACTTGGCGGAAAGTTTAAGAGTAGTTAAAGTTGAACCTAACTGCATAGAAATTGTAACTTCAGAAGATGACGCGCAACGAATTTTACCAGCAGTTCAAGAATTTGCTCCGACCCCAATAACTTTTCAAACCCAGAAACTCTCGAGAAACGCCTTAATTCAGGGAAAAGAGTATCCAGTATACATTAGAAGCTACTTTTTCAACTTTAACCTAAATTCGGTCAAAGTCAAGGTTCAAGGCGACTTGCAGTACAAAGTCGGACACTGGGACTGGGGTGACATTTTCGATTTTACTCCTGACTACGTTAGTGTTGTTGGAAAAAGAATCGCAGTGACACCTCTCTCAATCGCAACTGAACTTTACCAATCTCTAGGGTGGGTTGACAGAGTGGATAAAATAAAAGAAGTAACTCAAAAATCGCGAGTTCCAAGGCCATCTTAGAACAAATTAAATTAAGATTATTTTATCAACAATTAACCCTATCATCAAACACGCTAAATAAGGCATTGAGGCAACAAATACCTTGAATCCGTTCGCCTCAGACGTTCCGGCTATCAATCCTCTATTTTGAAACAAAAATAAAGATCCAGCCACCACAGCAAAAAACAAAAAAACGGTGCCTGTCAGTTGCGAAAGCGGAAACAGAAAAGCGGAAGCAACCGTCAAAACATTCAGCCCAAAAACAACATACGAAGACCTAACTATGCCAATCCTAACGGGCAACATTGGAACTCCAGCATGTTTGTACTCTTTCATTTTTTTGATGGCTAACCCCCAGAGATGTCCAGGAGTCCAAAGAAAATCAAACATTGCAACGAGCAGGGGCATTAAACTCAGAGTATTCACGGCAGCTGTCCAGCCTGAAAGAGCTGCGAAACAGCCAGCAAAGCCTCCAATAACTACATTCCAGGAGCTGATGCGTTTAAGCCAAACCGTGTACACATAGAGGTAAAATGCTGTTCCAAGAGCAATCATTAAAGCGGTTAATGGGTTAAGAAGAAAGAAGGCTAAGCCAAGGGATGATCCAATCATAATTGTTCCAAATACTATCGCCTTATTAGACTTGACATGTCCAGATGGAATTGCCCTTCTTGATGTTCGCGCCATCAACTTGTCAATATCTTGATCGTAAACACTATTTATGACACCACAACCGCCCGCCGCCAAATAGCCAATCACAACAAACACTGCCAGCTTAAGCCAATCAACAGTTGGAAACCCTGCAACCACGAAACAGGTGACGCCTACCAGTAGGTTTAAGAGAGTAACCTTAGGCTTTGTAAGTTCGAGATATTTGCTTGTTTTTTGGGGCATTATGCTAAACTCTTTTGAATATTGATACTCTTACATTCCCATTCCATTTTCCAGGCTTGAATTTGTGGTGATTATGACAGAGCCGTACATTCCAGCTTCAGCGTGTCCTGAAATTGGACAGATGTAGTAAAATGTTGAACCAGCGTTGTTGGGTGTAAAAATCACTGAGCCTTTTTGGTTTGGCTGAACCGGATCGGTGGCTGAACCGATTTGAGCGTTGAAAAGCACCTTGGCTCCTGTTCTCGGTGCATTGGTAACTGCAAAAGCGTAAGGCATTTTTCCAATGTTAACTACGGTTATGTTAACCACATCAGATGTTTTGAATCGAAGTGTGGGTCCGGGTGAAGCCAAAGTATTTGGCGATTCGCCGAAACCATATTGATTTCCTGATATTTCTCCCTCATAAAGTACAATGTTTATTGTTGGAGTTTTGTTTGAAGCGATAGAAATTGCAGTTAACGGGAGTTGGGCATCAAATACAAACACAGTCATTGCCGCAAAGTAAAAAATTGCCGCAAGCCCTATGATCCCAATAATTGTTAAGTTTGTTTTGCGCGTTTTGTTTACATCCCCATTGTGATAGTCAATGCGGCAGAAACCCCAAGGAAAACAACGCCTATAATGGCAGCTAAGGGTAGAGTAGCAAGTCTAATTCCGTCATAACGTAGGTGCTGATAGTACAGCGCTATAGCCATTGCTTTCGCTGAGGCAATTAGGCTGATCACAAGCACGATAAAGGATGTTGATCCAGGCAGAGATCGGACTACTACCTCCATTACAGTAGCTAACACTAGTCCAAGCCAGATTCCGATATAGATTTTAATTCCAGGCATACTTTTTTTCACCTAAATTAAGTAGAAGAGCGGAAAGAGGAACATCCAAACGATATCAACAAAGTGCCAATAGACACCGATGTTTTCTACTGCAATGTGTTTCGTGCTCGTAAATCCTCCGCCAAATGCCCTAAACATAAGATATCCAACTGCCACTAAGCCCACAGCTACGTGTACTGCATGAATGCCAGTTAACACATAGTAACTAGAGGCAGGCAAACCGCTGTTTATTGTGAATCCATTGCGGACAAGAGTGGGCCATTCAACTCCAAGCTTAATTCCTAGGAAAGCGAAGCCTAACGCAAATGTTGTTACTAAACAAATTTTTAGTCCTTTCACGTTGCCTTCCCTTATCGAGTAAAGTGCTAGAATCATTGCCAAACTGCTTGTAAGCAAGATAATCGTGTTCGTCATTCCAAGTAGCATGTTATGGGTTTGCGTTGCTATAGGCCAAGAACCGCTATTTATTCGAACGTAAACGTAGGCAATAATAAGCGACCCAAAAATCAAGATTTCTGATGCAAGAAAAACCCATAATCCAAGTTTCTCCTTGCTTACTGACTCAAGAGGAAATTTTTCTTCCGCAGTTTCTTTGGATCCGGCGAACTTTTCCTCAGCGCCGTCTTTGAACACTTTAATCAGCGCTGCGGATATGATGATTAGTCCAGCTACGAGAAGCGGAATATAGATTGCAAGTCCCAGCAAAAATACTGCGACTCCTGCCGCAATTAAAATCGGCATGTAGGAAGATTTGCTTTCCTCAGCTTTTGTATTTTCATCTTTCATATTATGATACCTTCTCGGGAGCTTTGGTTCCCTCAATTGTTTCTGACGAGTCAGTCGCATCCGCTGTGTCGGATGTCTTTATCATAGACTCGGGTGACGATTCTGATCCGCTATAGTTGCCTGTCCACTCCATTTCTTTTGCGTCCCATGGGTTTGGTTCGGAAGGTTCATTTTTTCTATAACTTATAAGAAGGTTTAGAATGGTTAGTAAGACGGCTGGTCCGAACACATAAGCCCCTATTGTTGCATCAAGATTCAAGGATGCCCATCCTGAAAGCACAGGGTAAGTTGAAATTCTTCTGGGCATATTCAGAAGGAAAAAGTAGGGCATATAGAGTACATTGAATCCAATGAACGAAATTGCAAAGGTGACTTTGCCGAATTTTTCGTTGTATTTTCTTTTGGTTATTTTTGGCCACCAATAATAGAGCCCGGCCAAAAGCGCGAACAATGCAGTTCCAGCCATGACATAGTGAAAGTGGCCTACCACCCAGTATGTTCCTCGGAAAGCGAAGTCTAAAACTGGAAAAGCTTGCAAGACCCCGGTAACTCCGCCAAGGGTGACAGTAAATATTGACGCTAAACAAAATAGCATCGGCGTTGTCAGCTTTATTCTGCCTTTATAAAGTGTTAACACCAAGCCAAGAACTAGCCCTTCAAAAGGTATGGAAATAGCCAAAGTCGTAACCGAGAATGCTTGCAAAACATCGTAGTTTACTCCTGTTGTGAACATATGGTGCATCCAAACTCCCAAGCTCAGAAAGGTCACTGCGGCAAACTCTATAATGAAAATTTTTCTCTGGAATAATGGTTTCTTGGCAAATGTCATAAAAACTTCGGCAATTATGCCCAAAGAAGGAAAAACAACAATGTAGACTTCTGGGTGTCCAAAGAACCAGAAGAGCTCGTCCCACAAAATGCTTCCTCCCTGTGTAGAACTGAAGAAGACGGTGCCTAGGATTCGGTCCGTTGTTAGCAACACCAACCCTGCTGCTAATGGGGGAAACGCAAAAAGCGCCAGCGCCATAGTCATTAGAATGGACCAAGTAAAGATTGGTAGACGCGTCCACGTTACACCTTTAGCCCTGTTTTTCACGACCGTCGTGATAAAGTTAATTGAGGACATTGTGGCTGAGACAGCAAATAATGCTAATGCCAATATGGCAAGAGTTGCTCCTGCTTGAGGTGTGAATTGTATGGTGTTTAGAGGCGCATAAAGTGTCCAACCTGTATTTGGTCCACCTCCAGGGAGAAAAACTGTTCCAACAAGAAGTACACCGCTGAAGAGGTACATCCAGTAGCTTGTAGCGTTTAAACGTGGAAATGCCAAGTCTTTTGCACCTATCTGAAGTGGCACAATGTAGTTAGCTATTCCAAAACCAAGAGCTGAAAGAACCCAGAGAATCATTAAAAGCCCATGCAAGGTTACGACCTGATCATAAGCGAAAGGATCAAGAAGAGTTCCGTTTGGCACCGCGAGTTGTGTTCTTATAAGTTCGCCAAACGAGCCTGCCACGATTAGAAAAAACACGGCTGTTATTATGTAGAGTATGCCTACTCGCTTGTGATTGGTTGTTGTTAACCAGTTTTTGATGGAGTCTCCGCGGTACAAGTTTTTAGCCTCCTGACTTTGTAGGGTTTGTCGCTGTCTGATTTCCAAGCCACTGGTTAAAAGCGGCTGAATCCATAATTATAAGTGGCATATTCATGTACGTGTGACCAGCGCCACACAATTCGTAGCAGCGAATAGTATAGTTTAGTTGACTGTTTCCATTTAAGGATGGAGTTGTTACTCCAATTACATTGTATCTGCCCGGTATGGCGTCGACTTTAACTCTGAAGTCCATTAGACCAAAATTATGCATAACGTCGCTACTTGTTACATTAAAAATAATACTTTTGTTAGCCGGAACAGCACATTCTCTTGTAGAGTATACTCCGGTAGGATAAGTAAAATTAAAACTCCATTGGAAAGCTGTGACCTTTATAACTAAGCTTTCTGAAACAGGTGGTGGAAACCGAGCATTGGGCGTGAGTCTGTAGGAAGCGACTGTCAAACTAAGCAAGATTATAATTGAAATTACTGCGAAAATCACAGCTTCTCTAGCTCGATTTCTTGATAAACCGATTTGAGGAATAAATTTTGGTTGTCCTTTTCTCTCCCGATATCTTATCGCAAAGAAAACCATTGCGCCTATAACAACCGCCACTGCCAATATTGCGATAGTAACAGCTAGAGTGAAGAGATTGTTCCAATCTACAGTCGAAGAGGGCAGAGGTTGTGACATAAAATTGGCCTTTTCTTTTTAATCAAAACTCTGTAAGAAAATAAAAAGAAAGAGGGATTATCAAAGTCATGTTTATGGGGCAACCGTAACTGGACCATACATTCCTAAGCTTACGTGGCTGTCAAGTTGACATATGTAAAAATAGCTTCCCGCGCTGCCTGCTGTGAATGTTGCTGAAGCACTGCTTCCTGGTGCGACTGGATTGCTGACTGATCCTACTTGTGCGCCGATGAAGGCTAAGTTTGTGTTTCCATCGGTTTTCTGAGCGACGATGGCCCAGTTGTGTGGAATTGTTCCAACATTGTGAAGGGTAACGGTATAGGTTTGTCCTGCGGTGAAGGTCATTGTTGGTCCAGGTGATGTTATGCTGCCGGCAGTGTTGCCAAATCCGTATGCTGGTGAGTCTGATGCGTATATGTCAACGTGTGTTCCTCCGCCTCCCCCTGTGGAAGACGGTTTATAATACACATATGCGAGGACTCCTGCTATTACTATAACTATTACGACGACTGCTGCGATAATGTATGAAGTAGTTTTATTCATTCTTCCTGTCTCCTGAATTTTACTAAATCAGTTGATTAATAATCAGAAACTTGAGGGTTTAAAGCTGTGTTGGTTGCTTCGTACAGTCACAAGTTAATAAATGGGTTGAGAAATTAATGATAATTCAACGATGGATCGCATGTACAAAACTGATTAAGTGTGATTGACAAGCACCTATCACATAAATAGAAATAGCTAGGTCGGTTCCTTTATTTTAGGAATAATCATGTTTCAGTATTGGCTAAGGATTATTGCTTTGCATGCTGGGACTCCGCCCGTTATTTCCCAAACCATAATGTCGGTAATGTTTGTTAGTTTAGGCGTTTTTTTAATGGGCATCGGATTCGGGTATCTAATAAAGACCAGAGAAAATCTGCTTCAACATCGTTGGGTCTTGTCGGCGGTTGTCGCTTTATCTTTAGGCGCGATTTTTTTTGGGATGCTTCCTTCGTTTATCCGATATTACGGCGATACTGATGTTGAGTTTTATTCTGCGCTCTCAGGGACAACGTTACTTCATGCCATTATTGGCGCCCCCGCAATCATTACAGCAACATATTACGTGTTTGGTATATTGCCCAAGAAGAATTTGAAGAAGTGGATGAGATGGACCGCAGTTCTCTGGATAGCCAGCATTGTTTTAGGCATTGTTTTGTTCCTTCAGATGTTCAATTTGTTGCCTTCGATGCCAGGTATGTAGAGTACGATGAAAGGAAAGTTGAATAGAGGTCAAAATGTATCAACGGAAAATGACTCAAAACGCAAAGACGCAATAAAATTGTTGTTGACTGGGGCAATCGTAGCCACAGTGGCGATTGTAATTGGCTTAATTATTGTTATTCATTTTGGCTTCTAACGTTCGCAAAGAAGAATATTTATTAGAAATTAAGACCTAAGTAATGTTTGGTTTTCAGCTTGTTTGCTAATTTAATTTTGATCGTTTCTCAAACTGCCTTAGCGCTAATGTTGGTTGTTTTAGGCGTGCTTTTTATAGGGATAAGTTACGGCGTTCTGACAAAAAGCAAAGAACGCCTTCTGCTGCATAGATGGAGCATGTCCGTAGCAATTGTTCTGGCTTGTGGGGCGATTTTGTTGGTCATGCTGCCTTCAGCTTTTAACTTTTACATCGACCCTAGCCTTCAATTTTTCTCTTCTTTATCAATTATTATTTTTATCCATGCAGTAGTCGGAGCCCCCGCCATCACAATAGGCTTAATTTATGCTCTCGGCGATTTGCCTCAAAAAGTTAAGCAATGGATGCGTTTGGCAGCAATCTTTTGGGCAATTAGCCTAGGTTTAGGATTATTTGTATTTTTAGAAATGATGGGATTCTTACCCTTTTGAAAGCGCCGTCCGCTCTCTGCTATTTTTTGTGGAACTTCGGAATCTCCTTAGAAATCAGCAGTTCATCTATTCGCAGCAAAAGAGATGAAATCTCATAAGCCCTTCTAATTATTGAGCGTTTTATTCTAGCTGGTTCCAAGCATACCGTGTCGCAGCAGCTTTCCTCGCTTACTCCGTAACTGCATAGTCCACTCGAATGATGTTTTTTTAATTGTAGCAAGACATCTGTCGGGTTTAATCCATAATTTTCCGCAAGACACCTTGGGATATCCATCAAAGCAGTGCCAAACGATTCAATTGCAACCTGTTCTCGACTTGGAAACTTTTTGGCGTAAGATTTTAGTTCTTGCGCTATGTGAGCTTCAACTGCTCCGCTGCCTGGCAAAACTCGGTTATCTTCATTCATTATTTTTAGAACTGTCATGCTGTTACGGATAGCGGTTTCCAATTCGTCGATTGCTTGCGGTGTGCTTCCTCTAAGCATAAAGGTTGCGCCTTTGCAGCCTTGAATTGTTACCATTTTTTCAAGCTCTATCCTGCCTGTATAAAGTTCTTCTGCAGAGCCTAAGTCTTCTTTCGTAAGTTCCTCTAGTTTCCCAACAATTCTAGCCCCCGTAGCTCTAGCAACTGCCTCAGTATCCTTCTTGTCAACTTTTTCAAGCGCAAAAATGCCTCGCGAAAGCAGCTTATCTTTCAAGGTTCCATCGATTGGCTGTTCGCATATCAAAACGTTAGCTTTAAGTTCAATTAACTTGTCTAGGGAGTCTATTCTAATTTTGTTCTCAGCTTCACGGTATTTCCTGAGTTGTTCAGGGCTTTTTACGTTTAATTTGATTTGGTTTGGTCCTTCACCCTTCATCTTGATTTCTAATCGGTTTATCCCTGGTCTTTGGCTATTGATTGCTATGCGCAAGTTTTTCAGCTTGTCTGGCATATTTGGGTGAGCTTTTTCTTTCTTTATTACAATTCCTTTGATTAGGTTTGATTCTTGGATGCTGCCCCGAAGGTTCTTCAAAAATCTCAAGTTATCCTTCTCGAATTTGCCGTCTGAAATCGCCAGCTGGTATGCTTCCATTATCATCGAGCGCATGTTAGGCATCAAAAGTTTTCTTCCACAATCAACTATGTCTAAAACATCGATGTTTAGGCTTCCGTAGGCTTTGGCTTGCTGGTCTATTACTTCCAGCGCTTTGTTTGTTGCCAAATAGTAACCGTGAATAATGGTGTTAGCATGAATCCCCATAGCTAAGAGTTCATCTGCTTTCTTTAGTAAGGCTGACAAGAAAACGACAAAAGTTGCTACCCCGTCGCCTGCTTCGTTTCGCTGCATCTTGGCAGACTCAGAAATCATAACGGCAGGTGGATACTGAATTGCAAGCTCGTCTAAGATTGCAATCGCGTCTTTGGTGATTTTAACAACTTGCTCTGGACCCCTATTGTAAGCTACAAGTTTGTATGCTCCTTGAGGACCGAGTGTGCTTCGGATTTTGTCGGCTGCAAAAATGGCTAAGCGCAGATTTTCCCGCCATACATCTTTTCCGGTTGTGCGCTTGTAGTTTTTGGAGATAATGCTTTCCATCGTTATCCTTCTGTGGTAGTTAATGGCAGAATGCGAAAGCTTCCGCAAGTCTGCGCATACTTGCTTAGCACCTATTGCTCTTAAAACTAAGTGACTGTAACAACACAACAACAAATATAGAAAACTTTGCACTAAAGCAACGGGTTAAGCAGATTTTGAACAAATAAATAGCCCTATTTCAGCAAATAAGTTTGGAAACAGCTTGATCACACCGTTTTTTCTAATAAATGCTGAGTTTTCGATGCATACGCTTCTCTTTTTGCAGTATTCTTTGAAATCGGCGATGCCGAGAAAATGAAGGTTTGGGGTATCATACCACTCGTAAGGCAATGCTTTTGTTACTGGGACTCTGCCTTTGAAGAATATTTGGAATCTGGCTGAGGTTTGCACGAAATTTGGGAATCCAACAATGACTTTCTTTCCTACTCTCAAAGCTTCTTTCAATGCGAAATCTGGTTTTTTCACCTGTTGCAATGTTTGGTTTAGTATAACGTAATCAAATGCGTTGTCAGCGTATTCAGAAAGTCCGGTGTCTATGTCTTGCTGGAAAACGCTTAACCCTTTGGCTACACAGCGGTGGATGGCGCTTTCGCTTAGTTCTATTCCCTGTGCGCGAACATGTTTCTCGTTTATGAGGCGTGCTAAAAGATCTCCGTCACCGCATCCAAGATCTAATACTGATGCTTCATTGGTAATCCAGCCAAGAATGATTTTGTGCTCAGCTTTTATTGGTGTCTGCTTCATGTAGCACCGCCGTTATTTCCGTTTGACAACGCATATAAGAAGTGACTAATTAGCTCATTTTCCTTTTTCGTCTCCAAAAGGAAAGCGTCATGCCCATAGGTTGAGTTTATTTCACAGTAGGTAGTGTCGACGCCTGCAAGTTTGCATGCTTTAACGATTTCTTGACTTTGATATGCGGGATATAGCCAGTCAGACTTAAACGCTAAAACCATCACCTTCGCTCTTAAGCCGTTGAATATATTGTTCAGGCAATGACCGTTGAGTATGTTGAAGTTGTCGATGGCCTTGGTGATGTAAAGGTAGCTGTTTGCGTCAAATCGCTTCACAAAGTTGTCTCCTCGATTATGTAGATAACCTTCGACTTCGAAGTTAGCGCTAAACTTAGCTGTTTCACTTTGATGTTTCGTTCGTCTCCCAAATTTTTCAGCCATGGAAACATCACTCATGTAAGTGATATGACCAATCATCCTTGCCACCGCTAAACCTTTAGCTGGAATAGTGGAACCATAGTAGTTGCCATTCTTCCAATCAGGATCAGCCATGACTGCTTGTCTACCAACTTCATTGAACGCAATTTGCTGAGGAGCATGCTTCATAGTCGTCGCTATTGGGATAGCAGAGCAAATTCTGTTGGGGTAAGCGACCATCCACTGGAGTACCTGCATTCCACCCATGGAACCGCCAATAACCGTAAGTAGTTTATCTATGCCTAAATAATCAATTAGATTTGTTTGAGCATTCACCATGTCGCCAATCGTTACTAATGGAAAATCGGTGCCGTAGGGTTTGTCTGTTTTTGGATTTGGTGAAGATGGACCTGTTGAGCCTTGGCAACCGCCAATGATGTTGGAGCAGATTACAAAGTACTTGTTTGTATCTAAGCCTTTACCGGGACCAATTGAGCTATCCCACCAACCATTGGCTTCAGCAGCATGAGCGTCTCCGGTAAGCGCGTGAAGCACTAGAACCGCATTTGATTTTTGTAAGTTTAGTTCGCCATATGTTTCGTAAGCAAGGGTAATTGGACCAAGTTTCTCGCCTGATTCAAGAAGAAGTTCATTCGGTGGATAAGCGAATGTAAAGTACATTGTCTTTGAATCTGATTGAGTTTGGTTTACTGTCATTAACTGTGTTGCCTCCAAAATTATGAAATTTAGGGTTTGTCTGATTTTTGCAGGGCTTGCTCTATGTCTGCGATAATGTCATCGGGGTCTTCGATGCCTATTGAAAGTCTAATGTAGTCTTGGGTTACGCCTGTTGCTTTCTGTTCTTCAAGGGTTAACTGTTGATGTGTTGTTGATGCTGGGTGAATGACGAGGCTTTTTGCGTCTCCAATGTTAGCTAGATGCGAGAGGAGCTTTACTGATTCGATGAATTTTTTGCCTGATTCCAGCCCTCCTTTGATTCCGAAGCCAATGATTCCTCCGTAGCCGTTTTTGAGGTATTTGGCGGCAATTTCATGGTTGGGGTTTTCAGTTAAGCCAGGATAAACAACCCAGTTGACACGAGTGTTTCTTTTGAGGTAGGTGGCAACTTTCAATGCGTTCTCGGAGTGTTTGCGTTGGCGTAGAGGGAGGGTTTCCAAGCCTTGGAGGAACAAAAAAGAATTGAACGGGCTGAGAGAGGGTCCTAAATCGCGCAAGAGTTGTACTCTCACTTTAAAAATAAACGCGACATTGCCTAAACCTGGGAAGTTTCCGAATGTGTCCCAGTATTTGATTCCATGGTAGCTTGGATCAGGCTCTGTGAATTCTGGAAATTTGCCATTGCTCCAGTTGAATTTGCCACTGTCAACGATGACGCCACCGATGCTGGTGCCATGTCCACCTATGTATTTTGTGGCAGAATCAACGATTAAATCAGTACCAAAATCTATAGGTCTCACTAATCCAACACCAACGGTGTTGTCAACCACCAGAGGGACTTTTGCTTCATGGGCTATTTTTGCGATAGCTTCAAAGTCAGGTACATCAAGTTTGGGATTACCAATTGTCTCGGCGTAGATTACCCGAGTTTTAGCAGTTATTGCTTTCCTAAATTCTGTGGGTTTTTGAGAGTCTACAAATTTTGCGATTCTACCAAGTTTAGGGAATGTATAGTGGAGCAACTCGTAGGTCCCTCCATAGAGGTTGTTTGCCGCTACGATTTCGTCTCCAACCTGAGTTACACCCAGTAGCGCTAGAGATATCGCTGCTTGTCCTGATGAGACGGCAAGCGCGCCAGTTCCGCCTTCTATTGCAGCTACTCTTTTCTCGAAAACATCGGTTGTGGGGTTCATTATTCGAGTGTAAATATTTCCTAGTTCTTTTAAGGCAAACAGGTTGGCTGCATGCTCTGTGTTTTTGAATACATATGATGATGTTTGGTATATGGGGACTGCTCTTGCGTTTGTTGCTGAGTCAGCTGTTTCTTGTCCAGCATGGACGGCGAGAGTGTCAAGTTTTTTTGGTCCTATTTGTTTTCACCTTTTAGGTGCAATACTGCATAACGGCGTTATATTGGTTTTTGACAAAAATATTCCAAAAAGAATATTACCCAACAAAACAATTACTGAAATATGTTCCCAACCTTAGAAGACATAGCCAAACGCAGACGCCAACTAGGACTAAAACAGTCCGAACTAGCCAAAATGACAGGTGTAAGCCAATCCCTAATCGCCAAGTTAGAAGCCGGAGCCATCGACTCATCCTACACCAAGGTAAAAACGATATTTGACGTCCTGGATCGATTGGAATTCAAGACAAAAACTCAGGCCGACAAGGTTCTTCACAAAAATGTTGTAGCGGTCCAAAAGGACGAACCCATATCGAAAGTGGTAAAAATAATGAAGGAATACGGCTACTCACAGATACCAGTCTTCGAAGGCAAACATCCCGTTGGTAGCATATCCGAAAAGGCCATACTGCGCCAAATCTTGGCAGGCAAAGACCTTGACGAGATATCTAAGTTGCCGACGGAAGAAATCATGGAAGAAGCTTTTCCGCAGATAAATGAAGATGCCCCATTAGCGTTGATTTCAAGCCTCTTACAGAATTACTCGGCGGTTTTGGTTTCCCAAAAAGGCGAAGTAATAGGCATTATCACGAAGGCTGATTTGCTAAGAATGATCTAGTCCTATTCTACCTCAAGTTTCTGATATAACATTTAATTTATTAGGTATAATGATGTTATAATTACGAATCATATGAGTGCTCGATGCGAGTCTGTAGGAAAATTTATCGTTCCTATTTTCAGATCCATAGTTGCAAAAGAACTCATAAACACTTACCATTTAACACAGGTTGAGGCGGCAAAGAGGCTCAAAACTACCCAAGCGGCAGTAAGCCAATATATAAACTCAAAACGCGCTATCAAAGGTGTCATTCAATTCAACGATATATTGCCGAGAATCCAAACAGAGGCGAAAAAAACCGCTAAACAACTTGCAAATCAAGAAACAACCTGGGATGAAGTTACACTTGATTTCTGCAAGCTCTGCTCCACATTTTATTTAACGGAAGAAGATGAAACAGGCGATAACTACATCAATTTGAAAACCTTAACTTTAGTTGAATTTGAGATGTAATGTAAACTTACAGCTGAACCTTATGGTAAGCCGTTGGTTGTGGTATTTTTCGGAGTAGTCGACCCTGTTATGGAACTATGACTTATGTTGAAAAACAGTTACACACACCTGTAGAGTGTATCACTATCAGAGTATACAGGTAAAAAAAAAGTTTTACGGTAGCAAACCAAAAACACCAAAAAATATAGCATTAATGCAATTGCTATATTGCTCGTTCAAAGGATATAGAACCAAGCGTACTGGATCCCGAAGAATAAAAATAATCGATGCAAAATCGCATCGGTTCTGAACTTTTCTCTGATGCCTAGTCATCAATTATTTCAATCATAGGCTTTCCGCAGCACTCGGGAGCCTTCTCAATGTTACGTCTAACGTCACCGGTGCGAGAAACCTCAAACTCACTTCGTGCCTTATTACCGCATATTGTGCACATAAACGTTGGCATCTAAAGCTCAAATCCATGTTAAGGAAAGCTACATTATAAAACAATATGCCTAATTTATAAACAGGAATAGAATGAGAAAACCGCTGTAATGTGCCTAATTTTTTAACTACTTAAACACATATACTTATAAGTATGTATGCACATATTGTGTTATGTGAATAAGTGAATCACCACAAATTAATAGAGCAAACAAGCAGAAAATTTACCATTCGCTTACTCACAAAATTGTGACACACAAAGCATGCACGAAAACAAGTGATTAAAAAATGGGTCGAATCAATGTAGACATCTCACAAGAAATAGAAAAGCAACTAAGACTAAAAACAGTAGAAAAATTCGGGGGCAAAAAAGGCGACTTATCCCGAGCAGTTCAAGAAGCAGTAAAAATATGGATCAACCAAAAAGAATAACTAATGAAGTCGTTGCCTCTTCAAGCACAGTAACTAAATTATTAAGCATGCCTCGGTAAAAGGCGAGGGAAGCCAGTTAGCCTCAAGCATCCAATCGCAAGGGTGTCATTATGGGCAATCTAGCTGAAAGCCCCTTTTCAAAATGGTCCTCTCAAAAATTTGGTTTACCCGGTTGATGGGAATAGTAAGAAAAGTTTAAACGATTCAGAACAAAAAACTCTGATTAATAAGGTGGAGAATTATGGTTAGTAGAAAATTGGAACTTGTTTTCATCGACAAGGAAGGGAAATATTACCCTCTAGACGAAGTTGATCGTGAAGAATTGGCAATAGGTTTAGAAAAAATTTCCAAAGAAGTCGCCAAACGACTGCAATTGTTAAAAGAGCAAAGATAAAATCGTGTAACGCTGACATTTCGAATTGTTGATTTAACGTTTTTCGCGACTTTTTCCACCAAGACAGCAGCCAAACCAATTCGCACAATCAACATACTTGGCCTCATCCTTTAAAGATGAGCCTCCTTTGGAAAAAACAAAAACCTAATTACCATTAACTTATAATTTTTTTCCATTTAAGAAACCTCAACCAATCCTCTAGTACAGGGATAAAGAAAGAAGGAAAATAGCGAGTTCCCTGTTCGCCATTTTACAATGTAAATTACTCTGCAGAGGATGATAGCCTGGGAGAGATGGGCGCTTATGTTAAATTTGTTCGAAATTAAGTCTCGGAGCAACAGTTTTTTTTCCCCGTTTTTATTTTTTTCAAATAAATTTGATTGTTGCTAAAAGCCTTTTAGCTAAAAAGGAAAAAAGTGTGTTCGAATCATGCATTTTCAAAGAGGCATGTTTGAGATTTGAATTACACTCTTTTCTACGGTTGGTAATCGTAGACGAAGATCAATAATTTTGAAGTTACAGAAGTGGATTATCACTTATTCAGCTATTAGAGTTAACGCGACACCAAAGGAGAAAATAATGCTCGATATCTTGGAATAAATTCTGTGAAACAAACGTTTAGCAGTTTTCGTTAAATGGTTCGTGTCATTTTATTGGTTATATCTGTAATATCGCCTTGGTCATACTGCATTAAGCGCATGTTGACTCCCGCTCAGCTCCACATAACTGTTATGCGTTTCTTCGTCATTGACCCATGATCCAGTGTTCACCAAATTCTGGGTCGGGCTTACAAATGGTCTATGAGTGTGACCAAAAACAAGCAATTGCCCTTCTCTCACATTCTGGGCTGCTTTCTTCTCAACGTCGCCAAAAGCGGTTAGATAATCTATCCTTCGGAGGTGAAATCAAATGTTGCAAGTATTTCTCTTTCGTAGAATGCAATTCAATAAGATCCGCGATAGAACCTAAAACGTGATCACCTGTGGTCACCCACTTCCATACATCAGACCTTACTTGCCCACCTCCATCAGACATGTTATCACAAAGCAACTCCATAAACGGTGCCCGCTGTTCAAAATCAAACTCATATCCATGCTTGAATACGTACGTTACACCGTTTCCCGGCAAAGTGAGTTCACTTCTAAATTCAAGAGGATATTTGTGATTAGCCAATTCTAAGAGATGATAATCATGATTGCCCACAACGTAGTAGACGGTTTTTTTCTGTTTTAGTGTAAGAAGAGTTTGCAAGATTTCATGGTTTTCAAGAAAGATCCCGCTTACATCTCTTCTCCACATATCAATGAAGTCGCCCAATATTACCAATGCATCAATATCCGCTCTACTTGTCAGGGCTTGAAGAAAAGTGTTAAGCTCATCGGCGTTTGATTGCGAATAACCTAAATGAACATCAGAAATAGTCAGAATTGTCACATGGAGTCGCCATTATATTATAGATACTTTGTTTTGTTATTAATAGTCTGAGTCTAATAAGTGTTAAGAAAAATTAGGGAAGTGTTAAGAATAGCATTTTCAAAATAGTAATTCATCTAAGGCTTCTAAATCATATTTCAATTTATTTAGCAATTGTTTGCGGTAGTATTTGAAAGAGAAAAGAGGTTATGAACAGCTTCTAACATATCGAGTTGAGGGTAATTATTTTCTTAGTATTTGCTGAACCGTTCCGGATGTTTCACAGCATATTATTTTATTTCTTAGAAAGGACTGCCTGAATTATTTGAACCAAGTCAATATTCGAAACGCTTACTGGATTAAAAAGTCCCTTAACTGTGTTTCCCACAGTTTCAATAATTTTAAGTTGCAATTCTTTTCTAGTAGCCAATACAGCATCAACATTTCCTTTATGAATTGTCCAAATCACATCGTTATCAGATGGACGGTTAGGCGGAAACTCATTTGTAATATTACCCGTCAACGCGCCGATGGTGGTTTTGAACACGCCTTTCACAGTTCCGTTGTCAAAATTTGTTGTAATTACTGTATCAGTGTCAGTCGTAACTTGTTTCATTGCATTGTCCAACAATGCTTTGAATTGTTCCCCAAATTCCTTCAGTTGATTGCTGGCGTCGCTTAAGCTTGCATCGATACTTTTTTGAGTGTTTTGAAAAAAACTCATGGCGTTATTATTTAGAATTTCAGACATATCAAATCACGCTACTTACTATTTATGCAACTTGCTTATGAAATTTTCCAAACAATGTTCATACTAATCAAATGGTTTACATCGGGTATTGCACTCTATGAATTCAGAGACTTCGATACATAAACGGTTTGAGCTTTGCCAAACATCAGAAGAATGGTTCTAGAATATTCTCCTGAGCATGTATGGTAAGGAGAGGACATCGCCTTCGACCATGATAAAGCCAGGAATGCCTTTCAGCAGTTTCAGTACGGGACTTTCCTTTGAAGAGTACCTCCCAACCATGAAGTTGGGTCCAACCATTCTTATCTCATCGTGGAAAAGGTTGCCGGTAAAGTCGAACATGTCCATCATATCCTTGGTAAATTTCGTGTTAGATGTTCCCGGAAGTACGCCTCCGAAGTTGTAGTTGCACTTCAGTGACCCCTGGTCCATGAGGTACGTGAATCTGAACATTACAGGGGAGACTGCGGAGTCAGAAATGAACCTGCCCTCCCACTTTCCAAGCACTTCTTCAGCATTGGGTTTCCTTGACTTGCTGGAGAAAATTGCCTTAAAGTCGTCCTGCGTCATGAAGTCAACTGAATACCGCCGCGACATGGAGAATGTCAGAATTTGGACTCCTCTTGGTGGGTCTTCTCCAGCGAACGCCTGCCCAAGGATGGTATCCTTGTCAATAATCTTCAACAGATCGTAGAATTTTTCAAACTCTGGTTCCAAGTATTTAAGGCGTATTACCTTTCCGAATCCCGGATACTCAGTATCGATGGGCTGGTTCTTCGCAAATACGGGCGCATAATAGGGGTGGGTCACCCCGTCGATGATGTCGTTACTTTGCACGAATCTCTTCCAGAATCCACCAGCATAAAGAAGGACGGATGTGAGGGATGCGGGATCAGCGGTGAAGAAGCCCTTCCAGTATCTGTTGTTCCAGATCATCAAGGTCTTGGGGTCAAATGACCAATTCTCGCCGTCCACTATCTCCATTTTCGCCGAGTTTAAAAGGGCGCTGCTTGGCAAGATTGTGTCGCTGATCTCGTACTTTTGGTTGAGCTGGTTGGTGCGACAATACATCGGCTGTTCCAAGGAGCAAATCTGGCCCAACTTCTCTGTGATCTCGGGGGCTGCAAAGTTGCTCCAACCCTTGTTTATGCGATCAGCAACCAAGGTGGCGAGAGACATCACAGTCAGTTGCGGGTTGACGCCCACCGCGGTTGGAAAGACACTGGCATCACAAACGAAGAGATTCCTGTAGTCGTATACCTTACAGTTCGAGTCCACAACACATATTTTACTGTCGTTACCCATCCGGTTTCCTCCTTGCGGGTGTGCAGAACCCATAAGCAAACTCTTTGAGTCGTTCCTGATTGCCTCAACCAGGTTCGGTATCTGCCCAGTCCCTTCGATAATTGGCAACGCCAAGTGTGATGTGATCACTTTGGTTGCTCCCAATCCAAACCACATCTTTGCCACAACTTCGACCCCTTTGGCGATCATGTCAATCTCCATTGGACTAAGAGAGTAACTCACTCGAGGAACTCCGTCGTTCGCTATGGTGATGGTGCCGTTCGACCCATCCCTAACCAGGATGCCTGCCATAGAATAGTGCTGGTATCTCTTCATCAGTTCTTCATGTTGCCCTCCACCAATGGGCAGGGCCATCGAGAACTGGAAGGGTGGCAGATAGATTCCTTCCACAAGGAACCCTCCCTGCTCTACTCCGTTAGTTACCCCGAACTGGTGGAGTGTGTAGGCCATTGGGATACCTTGGTTAGCTCTGACTTCGAACGGAAAGTCACCGAGAACAAAGGGCGCAGGGTGGAGGGCAAGCCCTTTTCCTGCCTTGTTCTTTGCGATGCCATTCTTCATAAGCAAAGCTGTGGATGCTATGGCGCCTGCGGCTACAATGACCAACTTCGCGTTAACCCTAATCTTGCAGACCTCGTTATCATCAGCATCCTGGAAACTACCTTCGACCCCGTCAACGACCCCATCTGAAGATGTGATTGTCTCAGCGGAGCAGTTACAGTAAATGCGGAGCTGCGAGTCGGGGTTGTTTAACGCATTGTGGATGTATGTGATCCTCGGCTCTTGCTTTGTTTCATAGTGGCACCCAAGGTGACACAGCCCACATTGCATGCAATTGGTGCAGTTGCGAGAATTCGGACGATGCTCAGTGTAACCCATCATCTGACAGCCCTTTCGGAGCATCAAACTGTTCCGATCTAGCTCCGCCTCGGTCACTTCAGTGACATGAATCTCACGTGAAACCTCAGCAGTGGCATTTTCCCATTCTTGGTCAGAGACGTCCACACCCATCTCTCTCCACTGTTTTCGAACAATGTCTGGTATCGGGAAGCAGACTGCGTCGTTGATGTTCGTTGAGCCGCCAAGGCACGAACCTTGGGCAATTGCTATTCTGAGATCATCGGTGAAGTTTGCTCCGCTGTTCTTCCAGAGTAAGGGGATCATGTCCTCGTCAATCTGATTCATGTCTTCGTCGTCATAGTATCCGCCTTTCTCAAGCAGAATCACTGACTTACCTGCATCACAGAACTTCTTTGCCAATACAGCGCCAGCAGCGCCTGAGCCAATGACACAAACATCTGTGTTCTCGAGCACATCGCCGTCGAGTTTGTGATAGGTCTCTTTTCTATACTTATAGTCGTCGATGCCGTAGATGCAGTTCATGTTGGCAACTCCGCTCTGTCCCACCTGGTGACGTGATAGTGGGCGTTTTTGCGTGGTTCAGATGGAACCTGTATCCCATCATATCCGCCGGCGCCCGCGAGTTGGTCTCTGTAAAGTGTCCAGCTATCAAGCGTCCTAAGCAGTTCCTCGGAGATGACCTTCACGTTCTCATTTGATACATTCGATATTTCGGTTATTATCCTGAAGTCTGCAACCAGCTTCCGGAGGTTGTTTGCGTAGATATTTGGTGCTAATGGGTTCGGCTCGGATTGACCGAGCTTTACTTGGAAATATACATTTCCTGTTGTATTGATTTTCTGCTTTGTTTCAACGACCACTTTACCATCTTTGTCTCTGATGCGAGTGTAGATGTTGGGGTTATTTTTGAATATGTCCTTGAACAAGTCCTTGGTAAAGATAATCTCAAAACATCCATCGGAGTCGGTCCGGGATTTGCCCAGTCTGTTATCTGGGTGTAGTTCAATGCCGCTTGCTTTATCGAAAGCCTGCACAGTATAACCTTCAACTGGATTATTCTGGTCGTCCCTTATCCTGCCAGTGATGAAATAGTTGGAATTTTTTGACATAAAAATTTTGTCTCCTTATGGAAAGGATTGATCTATAATATGTTCTATCACGATATACCGTATTCTGAGAACTTAAGCATTTGTTGCAGTGTAAATACAACCACATGATTCTATAAGCATCTTGAATCTTTAGAATTGAGCATGAGGAGTAGAAACCGTTGCTAACTAACGATATTAACAAATTCTCAGAGGATGTCCGCGCGGATGTGCTACGCGGTGCTTCGGTCCCCGATTACTTCAGCACTCGTGCGACGAAAGAGTTGCAGGGGATTCTGCATGACACGCCAACCCAGCCGCTTGATAAGCTGCTGAACACGGGCAAGATCCGCATAGACTTCGCAAACAAACGAATTTTCCGTGATTCATTCTGGAAAGGCTCCTTCGCTCAGGATACCCTGCTTGGGTGGGAAGAGCGAATTCGAAAGAGTATCCTAGGAGATACTGGAGCGAAAGCCGGCGGCATCTTCGCGGGTGGAAGCTTC
Organism: Candidatus Bathyarchaeota archaeon; assembly: GCA_963811105.1. Taxonomy (GTDB): domain Archaea; phylum Thermoproteota; class Bathyarchaeia; order Bathyarchaeales; family Bathycorpusculaceae; genus Bathycorpusculum. The sequence continues at coordinate 596,243 of CAWEPZ010000002.1, forward strand.
TGGAAGCGCTTCGATAAGGTGAAGGTGGAGTCGCAACTGGCTATGTGGTAAACTATGAACTTACCTTTTTGCCCGGACTTCCTATTGTAAGACAGATTTCCTATCCTGACGATAGGCGCCGCTATTTCCGAAAGGGTGATACGATACTGCTGCTCACCTACACTAATGACCCTTACAAGATGGTCTACGACACCATCAAGATCATCGACGACAACAACGCCATCGGCGTGATGCACCTAGGAGACTTTCCCAACGGGATCGAATTCGTCACATTCGTCATGGCGCGCAACAATTATCCCTTTGCTAACATGTCGGTAAATGACCACAACCTCATCTTTTCCGATCCCCAAACAAGCGTTCCCACTGGAGCTCAATTGGAAGGTCAATGGAAGGGCCACCTCATCTTTGTGACCACCCCTAACAGCACCCTGCTCAACCAACTCAATCCGGTAGTGTTTGAAATAATCTTCAAACAAGCAGAAGCTCAGATGGAGTGCCATTATCATTTTGGCCTAGTCAACATGAAGACTCAGGTGAACATGACCAATGATTTCGTGCGGTTGACTGATCCGACGGGATTCAAAGATGAGATTCGTATGATCGACCAGAATACGCTCATCGGAAAGTGGATCTCGCCAGAACTTGATTCGGCACTGCTAGATAGTTTGCGCAGTTACCTGGAGCCTTCCACAAAAGGTTTTGTCTTCTACTTCATACTCACCCGTAAATAGAAGTTGAACAACTCTCAATGCAGGGTGACGCGATACCTTCCTTCTTAAGAAGTTATTGCGAATAGAAGATTAAGAAGTTCTACAGAAGCAGAACGGATTGATCATCGCAAGGGACAAATATGAAGGTCACCAAAAAGCTGAGCTCAGCCTGAGTCCGGATAAGAAAATCTCTATTCAGCAACTATTCTGTTTTTCAATATTACTTGAATCTCGAAAATACATGAGACATACATTGCGTATGAGCAGAAACGGGTTCCAAGAGAAGACAGAAAAAGAGCGACACATTCTTCTCTTCTATGTTTGAAAGGTTATTTCGGTGATCGCGGTTTTCTTTTTCTTTTAGAAAGCCAAAATTTTGTTAGTTTGACTGCTAAGAAAACTAAATGGGGATGTTTGATTGGATGAATTTAATCCAGACATATTATAGCTATCTATGCATTTTTGGTTAACACCGCAATAAGTCCAAGTAATCCTCCTAAGACAACTAGCAATCCGCCAAGTCCGGTACCAATGATTCCTACGATGATGAGTACGATTGCCCAGACGAGAGTACTTGCGCTTTTGGCACCGATGATTGCAATAACGCCGCAAATTATAGAAACAATCCCAGCATATGCAAACGCATAAAAACTAAAATGGAAAATTGCCAGTCCACTGAAACCAATCAGATCCAATAATCCAAAGATTACCAGCAGTATTCCTCCTATGAGCGCTAAGTAGTATGCTATTCGAGAAATTTCTGACATATTCAAATTCACCTCCCTAATCAATTAAGTAAGATACAAATTGTTTGAGAGCAGCACATCTCCAATCTGAAGACAAATCAGTTTCAGCCGATTTGTTAGGACCGAATTTGTTTTACAATCAGAATTTAGATAATGTTGCAAATACCAAACAATTCTGATATTATAATTTTAACGGTCCAACATAAAAACTTAACTCCAAGGTTGAGTAGAGTTAAGCCAGCAGTTAAATCTTGCAATGTTTTAGTGATTTAACTAACGGTTGATTGGTGTAAAGAAGTCCGAAAAAGATTAACTTTAATTGAGACAATCTGAGAGAGAAATATATGCTTCGCAAAAGAGCAAAGTGGCAGAGAAAGTAAGTGAGGATTATTGAATGTTCTTTCGGTAGTTCTGGTCGGCTTAGGTCTTTGGCTCATCGTAGATGGCGTTTTGAGCATAATCAAGTATCCCAAGCAAACTTTTCCTGAACAACTAATTAGGATGATAAGAGCAATAGTTGGAGTTTTAATAGTTGTCATTGGTATTCTTGGAACTTAGGCGATTGGAAAAATATAAAGCCAAAATTTATTAGGCCATTAACACTCGGGTCTAAATATGATGGAAAAACGAGGATTCTATCTCTAATTACGTTTATATTCTAAAAAATTATTTGTATTCCAGTTTCCCAATGAGAAGATAAACGGGTTGTTCCCATGAATCTTTCTACCCACATAATGGTTGGCATACTAGTTGGAGCCTTATTATTTGGCAGACCAGAGATAGCTTTAATGGTTGGTGTGGGTTCGGCAATTAACGATCTAGATAGGGAATATGGTTTCTTTAGCAAGGAGATCTTTTCGTCGCCGACAAATACATCGTGCCTTATTCCATAATTTTTTATTTATTGGCGCAGTTTATTTGATAAACCCTTTTTTTGGCATTGGCGCGTTTCTTCACTCGTTCCTGGATTCATTCACTACAACAAGGGATAGAGGCGTTGAATGGCTATATCCTTTTTCAAGAATTGTTACCAAGGCGGTTTATGATTCTGATGGAAACAAATTGGCGCTTGATCCGAAACATAAGATCTACTTTCTTTCGAATGATCTGCCAGGATTAACACGAAGAACTACAAAAGATATTAGACCTGGCGAAATACCTATGCCAAATAGAAGAACTTACGGTCCAGCCCTCTCAGGGAAGTTTCTTGACAAATGTATCTTTTATGGATCCATAGCTATTGTTCTGCTAATGCTTCTCTTTTCTGTTCTCGGTTTGCGACGGTTTATTGATTTCAGCACACGTATTGACACCCTTTCAATTGTACTTCCGTTGCTAATTGGTTCGATAGGAGTTTTCTTGAATTTTCTTGTTGGTGAACTTGACAGAAAGAAATTGGTTAAGACCAAGTCAGATAGACCATACAAGTTTTCGTTTGCCCTTTCGATTGGAATTATGATTTTTGCGATAGTTCTTGGGGGGATTTTGAATCCGGCAGCCGTATTCACTACGTTAAGCATAATGCCATTAATTGCTGCTGGGGTTGTAGTTTTTGTTCTTGTAGCGTTTGGTGTGCTGATCTTTTCAACACGAGGTTTTTCAGTAGATAGCAAGAAAGAGCCGCTAATTGTATAACTAACATCTGTTTTTCAGAAGCATTTAATGTTGTAGGTGGTAGCCACACAGACATGATCATAAAAGGACATTACTCAATATAATTATCCATGGAGAAAGTAAATGGAGATTTTTGAGTTCGGACGAGTCGGAAAAGAGTTGAGAGAATTCAGAAACTTCTGGCAACTGAGTCCACAAAAATTGCAGACGTATTAGAAAGCGGAAACGCTAATTCTGACAGATATTTGAAGGAAAAGTTTGCCAATCATTAGTTGCGAATGTGGAGTTGAAATACTCGTAGTGCCAGTTTTAAAAGCTATGAATTGGGCTATCAAAACTCATGTGGCCGAACACAGGAAGGAACGAAAAGAACACTAAGAAGAAGGTAATCATGTCTGGCAAAATCAATCAACTGCTAAGCTAACTTTCACTAATGAAAATTAGTGAACGAAGCAACATTTAGTTTCTAATGGAGGCAAGAATCAGCATTCATGCGATTACTATGTACCATTTTTAGTTAGGTTTTAGAGTTTCGTTACAAGAAAGCGGCATATGCCTTATTGTGAGGGTATCATTTCACCATGTAGAAGTCTCAGCTGAGAGATGCGATTCTTTACGATTTTGACTAGTTCATTCCTCAAGTCCTCATTGAGAAGCTTTCCGTTTATGTGGTTAATTCTTTCAGCTAACACATCGTCTCCAACAGTGGTCTTTATCCAGTTTTGAAAATCTTTTCTCTGAAAATGAAACGTGATTGAATTAGCATTTATTGTTTCAAGTTTTTGAGTGAATGTTTCTAAACTATCAGCAGTCTCACCGGTGTTGTGGTCCAGATCAGCGAAAAAATGGAACCCTTTATTATATGGCATAGTGCTTAAGATCTTAATGATTTTTGAATCTGAAATATTCTGTTCTTTAGAAGTTGCATACTTCAACATAAAATAACCAAGATAACATCTAATTCGTCTGGTATAATTGTTATGCACGTATTGGTGTCCTTTAAACCGTTTATTCTTTTAAGTTCGGCTTCTAACTGAGGATAACGGTCTGCATATTTAGTGCTTGTCATCGTAGTCAATTAGAGATCTCCCCTTCCATCCAAGGGCAAAGTAAATTTGAGTGGGTACACTCAAAAATATCCATTACTAAAAATGAAGTCTGAAAACATGAAAAATGAAGACGGCGTTTATAAAGTATTGTTTGTATGTACAGGTAATGCATATCGTAGTCCGATTTGCGAAGCACTTCTCAAAAAACTTAGACCAGATTTAGAAGTGGATTCTGCAGGGACAAGAATAGCAAGAAGAATCACAAGAGAAGCAAGAGAGTATTTAATGTCAGAAGGTGCTCTGCAATATCTTAAGAAGTCACCTGAAAACATTGACAGCAAACAATTGGAGCAGTACAATATTATTATAGCAATGGAGAAAAGACACAAAGACTCAGTCTTGAAGAAATGTCCTGATTGCAAAAACAAAATAGTTATCTGGAATATTCCAGACAAGATCTTCTTTTTGCGAGGACGGACTGAGAAGATTAACAATCAAATGAAAAAGAATGTTATTGAATGCGCAGAATCATTAACATAAGACTCAAAAGGCTTCCTTGTTTTATTTAAATAAGGGAAACAGGAGAATAATTTTTGGAAACATATTTTGTTCCGAAAGGTATTTGTAACTTTTCTATCTCTGAAAATCTTGCTATCGGAGATGTTAATTACTTGGCAAAACGTTTTCGAGACATTGTGAATTCGTTAAGATTGAGAGTTATGCAGTTAATGAGGCTCAGAGAGCGAGAAATTAACATTGATGTGTTTTCTAATCCTGAGAAGTATTTGGTACGGCTGCCCGTTGAAAAAATCGTTGCCGACACAAAAGTCTCTCCCGAAGCTATAGAGTTTTATAAGCAGAAGATCCGAAAAGGAGAGAAAATTGCCCCTATAATAGTGGTTAAGCATCCAAAATTTGAAGTATATGCAGTCTTGGACGGTCACCACAGATACTATGCTTATTTAGAATTGGGGAAGAAAAAAGTTAATTGTGCTCTAGCTGGTGATTTCTCAAGTGTATTCTTCTATATGGCCAAAAACGGTTTCTTCCAGCCAAACCCTGAAACAAAAGGAGAAATGCGAAAACCAGTTCTCCAGCTACACGAAAACATACAAGATTTCCTAAATAATTTTCTGAAAGACCCCGATAAATTGAGAAAGCCTAAGAGAGACAAACTATCTGATTAGCAGCAAGAGATATGAAATCCCAAAGTCAGGCTTCAGCTTTTTCCCAATCGGATTCAAAACCTGTTCTGAGTACGCCAATAAGGTTGCTGTTATTTGTCCAAAGAGAAGGGCTTTCACCTAATCCGCTTTCTTTGTCAGCAGTAATCAAAGCTTCCTTATCATCGGACATTATGAAGTGATTTAAGGCTTCAGGATGAAATTTAACATGAACCGAAGCCACATATATGAGTTTTTTCACTTTTTCTCTTAACAAACTATCAGGGTTTTGTCCTTCAAAAATTAGTCGAATCTGAGCTCCTTTCTCTATTGCCTGTTTGAATTCATCTACGAACTGAGATAAAACGGGAATGATTCTTCCTTTGTCTGCAATCAACGCGACTTCTGTTTTGGAGTTTCTAATTAGTTCTGAAGTTTTTGCCAAGATTGCTTTTTTCTCTGCTATCAGTATGTAGATGCTTTCTTCCCCAGGAAGCGGTTGTTTCCAGTCTTTTAGGGACAGTCTCTTGACACTACTCCTCATACCTGTCAACCGGTCATCAGATTTGTTCTTTTCTTCCGACACCAAGAGGCTTAAGGCATCTGAAATAGGAGTAGCCCGGATCTCAGTTGGTTTTCCCAGTAATCTTTCAATCAACCCCATTTTTTCAAGTGATGGCAGGATTCTGTAGACATCTTCCCTGCGCACTTTTGAATACTTAGCTACCTGCGCCACTGTAGTTTTTTCCAGCTTGAGTACTGCTAAGTATACCCTTGCCTGATTAAGACTCAAGCCCAAACCAAGCAATAAATCCGTACTTTCGTCGCTGGACATTTCCAGTCAATAATATTTTTCAAATTGTATTTAAGTTTTTAGCTCGTTTTGGCAAAACAAGTAATTTTTTTTGGTTTTGTATATTTGCTATTTCTGGTTTTTAAGGTTTCCCCTTGTGCCAAAAAAGACAAGAAAATTGCTGTGGAAAGGGGTGAGTAGGGTTTATTCGAAATATTGGTAAAAAAAATTGAGGCGATTTAGCGCATTGTTTTTGTGATTGGCAATTGATTGTTTCCTACGCGGCTTGATTACATTTATTCTATGCGAATACGAAGCCTATTATTACTCCTATTATGAATCCGATGCTTAGTGGTAGTATCCCTATGATGAGTGCACCATATTGGTACACAATGGGGCCGTATTGTGCCACATAATTCTTCAGCACGTTAAGGCTCAAACCCCAGAAGCCGAAGTAGGCAACGACGAAGAGTATGATTGCGGCTATAATAGCTATCTTTAGGAATAGATGGATTAAGTAGCCGACGATTAGTCCGATAACAAACATTATTATAATTATGACAATCGGTGGCAAACCGCCTATGTTTCCGGAAGTAATAAAATTAAATATTTGACCTAACGCGTCCAAAGCTCCACAACTCCATTGCTACTTAATATAAGTGCAAATGATTATTAAACTTGTGTTGCTGTAGCTCTACAGCAACAAAGCGGTATGTTGTTTTTGAAATTCCAATTCTGAATCAATAACCAAAAAATGTGTTATTAAAACAAAAAAGAAAAGTGTTTGTTTTATTTATATGACCTCGCATATTATGTTCAAGATCTTGGAGGATGGAAAAGGGTTTCCCACTATTCTTTGGAAGAAAAAAACATTCACCATTATGCGGAGAACTTTTGGCTAGGGATGAGAATTTATCGTAGCCTTATTTCAAACTTGTTGGACGTTAAGGTTCCTCTTTTTTGTGGACATAAAGTGACCTATAATTGCAATCTTCGATGCAAAATGTGTCCTTTCTGGAAAAGAATCACTCCTGATTCAAGTATTGATCAGGAAAAAGCAATTCTGAAACAGGTTTATGATTCTGGTGCTTGTAGTATCGCATTTGAAGGCGGGGAACCACTCCTTAGGAATGATCTAGTCCAAATCCTTGCTTTTTCTCGCTCTCTGCCTTTGCATACTAGCATTATAACTAACGGTACTTTACTCGAATCCAGAATAGGCGAAATTGCTCCGTATATTAACGGTGTCGTCTATGTTTCGTTGGATGGTTTAGAGAAAACTCATGATGAAATCAGGGGAGTCGGCGGAAGTTTTAGAAAAGCGGTGAGCGGCATATGTGCGGCTAAAGAAAAAGTTGCCGTAACCATAAACACGACAATAATGGCTGAAAACATCGACGAAATAGAAGACTTGGTAAAGCTATCAAAAGAGTTAGGTACACGAATATCCTTGGCTGTAGCTCACGAATATTGTAATATCAACGCATCTTCACCAGCTACTAGCAAAGCATTAAAAATAGCACATAGGCTGATTGAAATGAAGCGAGAAGGTTATCCTATTGTTAATTCAATCGGCTACTTGAAAGTGATGGCTAAAGAGAAAAAATGGCAATGTAAACCATGGGCGACGGTAAACATCGATCCCAACGGCAATTTAGTCTTGCCTTGCTATGTTCACAATGATTACGTGAGCAACGTTTCCGTTTTTGAAAATAGTATTAAAAACTCTGTTTCTGACTTTGATTGGAAAAAAATAGAAAACTGCAGAAAATGCAGCCTTCACTGTTATGTTGAGCCATCTTTAGTGCTTTCACGAGATTTTAAATCGTATATGCATTGGGCATTTCGAGTCAGTCTTTAATTTTTAGGAGAAATTAGAACCCAACTGTGTTAATTAGAACGACTGCTTGTTGAAAAGACTGAGTATTAGAAAATTAATATTTATGGTAGATTAGGTATTTTCAGCAAGAAGTGTAGGATAATGGTTTACTCAAAAGGCAATGTGGAAGTTACGAGGGATGACAGGGTCAGTGCAAAGGTTTTAAACATTACCCTGTTAGCTTCGGCGAAGAATTAGAAATGGATATTGTTGAATGCACCCCAAAGAAGAAGGCATAGCTAAAGTTCAAGGTTTAATGATACAAGTTGCCGATGCTAAACTTGGAAAGCACGTGAAAATAAAGATAAATCGGATTGGCGGCACAACGGCAGAGGCAGAAATAACAAAATAGCTCGCTTTTCATAAAAATGAAGCCAAGTTTAGATAAAACCAGAGGTTGCATCAAATTTCGCGCTCTGCGGCTGGTTTTTGAGCGCTGGAAGGACTTTTCTTCTCAGCGCCAACACCCAGTATCTTATCACGATACATCAACCAATTTGCAAAGACAAAATTTGGCTAAACGTGTCTATTTTAAGGCTTAAATCAAGAATAATATGTCCAAATTAAGCTTCAGAGAGCTAGCGATGCATCTTAACTCGGTCGGTTACCTTGGAAGCGAGTAAGTTAACATTTAATTCTGATGTAGCGTAATGTTTATATCAGTAGGATTCGCTTCTGATAGAATTCAGCTATAATTGCTAACCCCGCAGTTTTCACATGGCGGCGGCTCAACCCCCACCGAAACGGCGATTGCCTTGCAGGAATGACGGAGTTGGCCTCCAATTGCGGGGACACGAATGTAGACCTGATTAATTGCTCAATTAGGTCTGAATTGGGCTTTGACGTATTGAGTGGAATGTTTTTCCCTCCAAATCCAGTTAGGCACAAATCATGCGAAATAGTGCAGAACGTACCACACAAAAAACAAGATAGAAAGATCCGCAGAAATTAACTTGGAGTGCATAACTCCGGTTGATCCTGCCGGACCCCACTGCTATCGGGATAGGACTAAGACATGCTAGTCGAGCGCTTCCTAGCCAATTTGGGAGCGCGGCACACAGCTCAGTAACACGTGGCTAACCTGCCCTTGGGACGAGAACACCCCCGGGAAACTGGGGCTAATTCTCGATAGGTGAAGATCTCTGGAATGAGTTTTCGCTTAAAAGACGTTGGGGTTATGCTCTCCAGCGCCGCCCAAGGATGGGGCCGCGACCGATCAGGTTGTTGGTGAGGTAATGGCTCACCAAGCCTTTTACCGGTGCGGGCCGTGGGAGCGGGAGCCCGGAGATGGGCACTGAGACAAGGGCCCAGGCCCTACGGGGCGCAGCAGTCGCGAAAACTTTGCAATAAGCGAAAGCTTGACAGGGCTATCCCGAGTGCCATCCGCTGAGGAAGGCTTTTACCCAGTCTAGAACGCTGGGGGAATAAGGAGAGGGCAAGTCTGGTGTCAGCCGCCGCGGTAATACCAGCTCTCCGAGTGGTGTGGATGTTTATTGGGCCTAAAGCATCCGTAGCTGGCTAGGCTAGTCCCCTGTTAAATCCACCGAATTAATCGTTGGATTGCGGGGGATACTGCTTGGCTAGGGGACGAGAGAGGCAGACGGTATTTCCGGGGTAGGGGTGAAATCCTATAATCCCGGGAAGACCACCAGTGGCGAAGGCTGTCTGCTAGAACGCGCCCGACGGTGAGGGATGAAAGCTGGGGGAGCGAACCGGATTAGATACCCGGGTAGTCCCAGCTGTAAACGATGCAGACTAGGTGTTTGAACGGCCACGTGCCGTTCTAGTGCCGCAGGGAAGCTGTTAAGTCTGCCGCCTGGGGAGTACGATCGCAAGATTGAAACTTAAAGGAATTGGCGGGGGAGCACCACAAGGGGTGAAGCTTGCGGTTTAATTGGAGTCAACGCCGGAAATCTCACCGGGAGCGACAGCAGAGTGAAGGCCAGATTAAAGGTCTTGCCAGACAAGCTGAGAGGAGGTGCATGGCCGTCGCCAGTTCGTGCCGTGAGGTGTCCTGTTAAGTCAGGCAACGATCGAGACCCGCGTCCACTGTTGCAACTAGCTTTGTGCTGGGCACACTGTGGAGACCGCCACTGATAAAGTGGAGGAAGGAGCGGGCCACGGCAGGTCAGTATGCCCCGAATCTCCCGGGCCACACGCGAGCTGCAATGGCAGGTACAATGAGTTCCGACCTCGAAAGGGGAAGGCAATCTCGAAAGCCTGCCGTAGTTGGGATCGAGGGTTGTAACCCATCCTCGTGAACATGGAATCCCTAGTAATCGCGTGTCATTAGCGCGCGGTGAATACGTCCCTGCTCCTTGCACACACCGCCCGTCGTTCCATCCGAGCGACTCTTGGGTGAGGCGCCGTCTTTCATGGCGGCGTCGAATCTAAGTTTCGTAAGGAGGGAAAAGTCGTAACAAGGTGGCCGTAGGGGAACCTGCGGCCGGATCACCTCCTAAGTAAAAAGCATGAAGAGTGCTTGATTGGAGGAGCAAGGAGAACATTAAGAACCTACAGGATACGTCAAAGCCCAATAATATAGCAACTATAGCTAGAAAAGGGTTAATCTTTTCTTTTTAAAATAAGAGGGATCTTTATCCGCTTTTAAAAACAAGGTTAATCTGTTAGTTTTTTAGTATAGTCCCAGATTTTGTCGCCTACGTAATGCAATGATTTAACGACTGGCCCTTGCTTGGTGGCTCTGGCGGTTTCTGCGTCTGTTAGGCTTTCGCCCAGCGCCAATGCTTTGCCAAATTTCACATCTACCACAACTACGAGGTCACCTTTGTTAAATTCTCCTTCAACCCGCACAATCCCCGGTGCCATTACGTTCGCGCCTTTGCAAACATACGGTACAGCGCCCATGTCAACCACGATTTTAGGGGCCTTAGTATTGAACTCGGTGAAGTGCAGGGTAGGTAGGATATTATCGCCGACTTTGAAGAGCAAGGGTTTTGCACCGATTAGGTAAACTTCTCCAACATCAGATTCTACAACTTCCACGGTTGCTTTACCGCCGTAAAGCGTTTCCAAGTTAATCTTTAATCTAGGTGTGGCTTTTTCAAGAATTTGTTTTGCTTCTTTGGTTTTGAGAGGGAATCGGCGTTGTTTTGTTGGCATGCTTGTTCTCTATGTTAAGTCACTGTAGAAGAGAAATTTATCTTTGCTCTTTTTTGGTTTGCCTTTTTTTAAAGATTCTATCCAGGATCTTGCCAACATCCACCTTAAACATTATTATCGTAATAATAATTGTCAAAGCTATAGAAATCAAAACTATTTCTAATGGACTTAACAACCCTGAAAAATTCGATTCAACCCAATTGCCCAGAAAAGCACCAGCAACGGTTATTGTTATTTTACCTAGAAAATAGGATAGAAAAAATTTTGTGGGGCTATACTTCATAAGCCCCAGCGGTATAACGACTGGTTCATCAGGAATGGGAGTAGCTGCAGCTATGTAGAGCAGCAAAAAAGCCCAGCGTCTAACCTTTCCAGCTTCAACATCAAGTCTCTTTTGACTTTTTTCACTAAGATGCCCGCTTACGAAGAAGGTGATCATGTAGTGGATGCCTTTAGCTAGGGCTGCAGCTAGGGCAATTAGGAAAGCTATTGTGATAAGGGCAGTTGCGTCAGCATTTGCCAAGCCGATCGCTGCTGTGGATGCGATTAGGAGGTTTGAAGGACCTAAGAAAGGTATCAAATTTAACCCGAAGGCAACCAAGAATGTAATAATGAACTCAACGGTAAACAGCATATACTCTACCCAGTTTCTCCAGGAAACAATTAAATTAGCATACATATAAGCACAAGTAAGCAAAACATGGGCAGATTTAGTCCGTATAACTAAACTATTCGCTTAGAGGCTTTTCTCCTAACAAACACAACTATTAATGCGGCAACTATCACGATAGCGATTACAATAATGGTGACATAGAACATAGTTTGATCTAACCCAAGTATTTGAGGCGCCCACATGTTTGTGGCAAAAGCGGTTGCATTTACTGTATAACCTGGTAAATAGTCGGAGGTTTGTATGTACACGCCTGTTGCTTTATCCCATTCTTTGTGTCTTTGAGGAGTGTCAACATAAGTTATTGTTCGGGTCGCGCCGGCTATTGTCTCAGTTTTTTGGCCTTGAATTGTTATTGTGCTGTTTGTCAACACGTCGTAGAAGGAGGCTCCTGGATTGAGGTTTGCTGGAATAATTATCCATGCTTCCACATCACCAGTTGTGAAGTCAATGTCTCTGATTGCACTTGAAAGGGATCCATTGGGAGTTTCTGCAACTATATTCACCCACATTTTGGTGCCAGTGATATTGACGACTTCCATTCTTGCCCAAATCAAATCATGCCCTAATGCGGGGGTACCAGTTGTACTTACATTATACTCTATCCAATCGCCAGGCTTAACACCAAAAGAACTCAAAGCCTTCACTTGCCCAGGATTCAAGAAAAAGACACAACTGAGCAACAGACAAACAATTATTGCGACAACCGCTTTTTTCATAAAAAGCATCACATAACTATCTGCTTTTTATCTTTAAATAATTTGTGTCGTCTCTGACTTAAAGAAAAAAATAATCTTGTGCTCCATATGCTGACTTATTTTGATTTAGCGGTGGTTCAAATTTTGATCTTTTCTTACTCCTGCAAAGTCAGTTATTTGGCCTGTTCCAATTTCATTTTGATGTTAGATATTTTTCAGGGTTGATTTTCGTCTGCTTGCATTGTTCGAAGAATGCTTGCACTCGTTCTTCTCTTTTTTCGGTGTTGAAACGCAGAAATAATGCGCGATGTTTCATATCAAAGGGCTATTTGGTTTTCCATACAGGTAGAAGAGCATTGCTTCGAAGAGGATGGCAATGTCGCCTTCGCAACTTAGTAATCCCGTATATTAGTGCTTTCTTTGCTTATGCTGAAGGATATTCCTCAATATCGTTAACAAATTATGAGAGGCGATTGAACACTTCAGAATGTTGCAATGCTTTTTGATGGAATGGGTTCGTTCATTGTTTGTTACAAGTCCGAGCCATATCTTGTAACTGCAACTCAGACATCCGGGTCGGGAGGTGGGTGGGTCTTTCATTGTACTCTTAATAATTTCCCGAGCACTTTTTGTATTGATTTCCCCAAAGGCTCCGATGTCTCGCCAGTCCTTCGAGCTGTGGTTGACTAAATATTTGCACAATTGCTTTGTGTTCTGTGGGAGATGCTGCTCCTATTGCTCCTATGTCGTATCGAATGCGATCATGCTGTTTTTCATAATCGATTTCCATACTTTTCTCGAAACGTCGAAGTGGTGAAATTAAATTTGATTTGCTGGAATCGTTTGTTCGATTCGAATTCTTGTTATTGTCCATAAAAATAACCTTGAGTTCAAGTTTAATTATAAAATATCTGGTTCTCACGCAGGTTTTAAATTATTGTTGTATCATCCAAGTAATTTAAAATACCTAAAAAATTAAGATTCTACCTGTGTTTCTTTTCTAAAGTCCGTGAGATAGGTTTAAATGTTGAGAGATAAAGTATAGAGGAGATAAAGATACATGAGGATTCCAGAATGAGCGAAATGACAACCGAAATCCTTGAACAAAACCTCAGCAAAGTCGTATTAGTACGCCTTAAAGGTGGAAAAAGCCTCAGAGGAAGACTGAAGGGTTTCGACCAACACCTAAACCTAGTTCTAGAAGAGACCGAAGACACAACAGCCGTTGAAAACCAAAAGAAACTGGGACTAATAATCGTTCGAGGAGATAACGTAGTCCTTATATCGCCTCCGCCTAGGTGACCGTCGTGGGAAAAGGCACTCCTTCGATGGGCAAGCGCCAAGGGAAAACCGTCCATATTAAGTGCAGGCGTTGCGGAAGACGAGCATATCATGTACGCCATAAGCGTTGTGGTGCATGCGGTTTCGGCGAAACCACAACTATTAGGCACTATTCTTGGATGCGTAAGACTCTTCAAAGAGTAAGAGTCGTCTAAAAACAATTTAATACTGTTTTAGTCAAGTTTTTTCTCGTTAAATTTAGAAACGGCAGAACATTTTCTTTCTTTAATTCAAAAAATTCTATAATTTCGTATTTGGTCAGCGTATTTTCGATATTTTTCTTAAAAATTGAAAAAGGATTTAGTTGTTTTATGTGTTTGTGGTATTGTAGTAGCCTTTGTCTATCTTGACAAAGATCAGTGGACCTTTGCTTTGCGCCATCTCGCGAGCTTTCCGTAATGCTTCATTTGCTATTGTGAATATTCTATCTCTTTCGCTAAGGTCTTGAACTCGTTTTTCTCCAAGCTCCATCTTAAGCAAGTTTTCAGATAAAATTTCTGTTCCGCAGATTTCACCGTTCTTTAGCAGCGTAGTTACAATAATCTCGAGGAGCTCCTGCTTACGCTCGATTTTCTTCCATAGGGGCTCAGCGTTGGCGAGAGTCTTGGAAATTTTGTTCCATCGATTAGCGTTTTGGTCACCTATGAGCAGTTTAACCCGCTCCTTCCATTTTTTAAACCAAATTCCAATCCAAATGGTTAAAAACTCGTCAAGCTCAGAGGAGTCTTCCTTGAAAATGCTTTCAAGTTTTTCAACCAATTCACATTGGTTTGCTTCTTTTCCCATCAAGTTCCAATGGAATTTGAGGTAATTTGTGAAGTCTTGGCAAGCAACTTGCAAAACCTTACGGTCCGATCCCATGATGTCTAGAGCCGGATCTATTTCCTTCAATTTCTCCCCTATCATTAGTTCGACAAAGTTCATACTAATTCCCGCTCTGAAGCCTTCTCCAATATTGATTTAAGATCAAGGGTTTAATTAAACTTTATTTCCTAAGTACATATAATTGGGTAATTCAATTTTTAACAATACTTCAAATATCGATATATCAAAAAGACTTATTCAATAAAGTTTGGAAGTTCGGTAACATCACGTAGAATCAGATCTGGTCCTTCTTTCAAAAGCTCCTCACACTGAAAAAGCCCCGATAATACAGCTGCCGTTCTTGCGCCAGCGGCTTTTCCCGCGCGCACATCACTCACAGAGTCTCCAGCAATTACGCAGTCACATATGTCAATATCTAAGGCTTTTACGCATTTTATTAACGCTTCAGGGGAAGGCTTAGGTTTGGCGGTGTCCAGAGCTGTTACGACATAAGTAAAATAATCAGATATGCCAAAATACTTTAACTCTTCTATGATCGCATTTTTTGGAGCGTAACGCATCGTTATTAATGCAAGTTTAGCTTTTTGCGATAACGTTTCAAGCGTTATCTGAACGTTGGGTATAAGCTTAGTTTTTTCATGACTGACTAGATAGTAAGTTTCAAAATACACCTTTAGAAATTTTTTGCTATCCCCATTGGTAATATCGTTTATTGAAAGACCTTGTTCTAGCCTTCTTGGAATTTCCAGGACAGTTTGCTTTTCAGGAGGTTTTTGCCCTATGCTTTGGAACGCTATTTTGGCTGCTTCAATATATGCTTCTGAAGAGTCAACTATTGTGCCGTCCAAGTCCAAGAAAATGCCTTTAACTTTCAAACAGATTTCGTTCATGAATCATCTGTAGCTCTTGAATGGGGACTCAATGTTTCTTAAATGTTTCTTACCTGTTCGATGAATCAATCTGATGTATAGTGTCTATATAGATTGTATAGGGAATCTCTATAGGCGTGCATGATGCCTTCATCCTTGAACAAGAGTAGAGGTGAAAAAAAAAGAATGATCTCACGAGATTGCGACGGTTGCTCCATGCTTAAAGCATGCTGCACACGCTACAAAAAAGCTGTAAAAGGCGACAAAGTCTACTGCCCCGACGGCACAGCCCACCTAATCGACAAATACAGCATAAATCAAAGCTCAGAAATAATTTGTTTCTTTGAAGCGTTTCAATGATTAAACTAACTTGATCCAATAGCGCTCTCAATGGGCGAGCTGCAGCTAAAATTATACCACCATTTTTTCAAATTTCTCCAGCGGTAACCAATTCTAGAGATTATGATTCAATTGAAGCTGATTTTCTATATATTATATGCTATCGATGACGTGCTTTGTATTCTATAAGAACGACTAATACTCCGTTTATCTCTAAACGTAAAACCGAGTGGAGATAAAACGGTGTTAACAGATAATTATGGAGATTCTGTGTGGGGAAATCAAGAAGCAGGAATTATATTTGGAAAGGGCGGAAAAAACATTTCACTCATTATTGAAAATGTTGGCATAAAAAAATTTGGCTTTCTTGAATCCCTTCAAGGAATAATTGTTGAGCAAACTAATATCGAAGCCTGTCTCGATAAGATAATAGCCTTAATCCTAAAATAGGATTTAGGAAATATGATTTTCCAAATTACATTATAGGAAATATGGCAACTCAACAAGTTTATTTGAATAAATCGAGCGCACCTATGCAAAGTAGAGTGCGACTACGCTGTCGCCTAGAATTGAGGTTTTCAGCGAGTTTACTTGTTTTCCGAGATTGGGTAGCTGTCCTTTGCTGACGAAATTCTGGTAAAGAGCAACCGCTTCATCATTTGTCAAGTTGTCTTGGAATCCTACAACGTAGTAGTTGTCAAGTTGCGCGTGAGGATATTTATCGTTAAGAACTCTCTTGCAATACGATTCAACGTTTGATGGGGGGCTATTTGACCCTATTCTAAATACGACCACTGAAATCCGGCTGTACTGTTCACTGGTTGAAACAGCGACGGCAGTTTCGTCGTATTGGCCTCCGTATATGTCTGCTTGTGGAAATTCTGATCCACATCGAGAACACGTTCCAACTCCGGCTACTCTCGTTATGGAGTCGCCTGGCATCCAGGCTATTCCTAGGCTTGCTTTTACTAAAAGTTCTCCACATTTGGGGCATTTCCACAATCGGCAACCGCTAACGATTGAGGATCTTGATTCGCCTTTTTTCCAATAATGAGGCTGATCTTCTTGGATGCTAGTCTTTCTTTAGTTGTTCCCTTTTTAGAGCCACTTCATTTTCTGCCTGTACTTTCTCAAAGATTTGTTTTCTGTAATTTCTCAATGCTTCCCATGATATTGGGGTGTTGATTGCGAACAATGCATTAAGAGCGTGATCCTTTACTGTTGGATCCGGGTCTTCTAAAGCAAGAGTAAGATCCTCAACTGCCCGATTATCTCCAATTTGTCCTAGAGCTTCCGCAGCGTTTGCCCGAATTTCAGGGCTTTTCGTATATTTGAGAGCTTTAATCAAGCCCTTAACATCGCTTTTGGCCTTGAGCTTTTCAGTTTCGGTTTTTCTTGAACCAAATAATGGCAAAAATTTCGCCTTTTATGAATCATTAAATAGTGTTAGTTTAAAAGTTTTTGGGAACGCTTAAAACCGCGTGCTGCCTTGTCTCAAAATTAACAAATGGTTCATTTAATCGGTATCAGCTTTGTGTTCTGATTGCCAACGGGTTTCTTGTAGATCTGCCTTTATTTGAGGAAGGTCAATTTTGCTTAAGTTCAAAATGTCAATGATGATGTCAGGAGGAAGAAGGAACCAGTTAGTTTCCAAAGAATTCAGGATAAGCCGCCATTAGTCTTGCTGTATCTTGACCGTCAATGATTCCAAAGAAAATCTTTCTACCCTCAGCAAACGACTTGGCGGTTGCAAATATTTTCATTAGTTCAACCACGGTTTCATCGATTTCGTTCCAATATTCCACCAAAAAGACCTCTGCTGGCGCTCGAAACAATCTTTGTATCTGGTCGCCATTCGTCCCCATTTTCTTAGGAGTAAGGATGCCTTTTGTAGTTTGACCATTCAAAGCGATTGCGACGGATTTTCGTTCGTTGTTAATGACCAATCGGGTTGAAAACAAATCGTCCGTCTTTCCACCCCAATCTTGAAAAGCACAACGCAGGTATGAGTCAAAATTTTCATAAAATTATTTAGGAGCGTTGTTTTTAGCTTTAGCATACAATTAAAAAAAACCATGTGTCCATAAATAACATACAACTTCTTTCTCCTGTTTTAACGGACCCTATTTTCGTCATAGCCGATTGCGTTGCTTCGTAGGATAGACTGTTTTTGAGTTATTCTTCCACATTGTAAACAGTAGATGCAAGTTTGTATGTTGGTTATGGACATATGGAAAAAAAATAGATGCGTGATTTATTAAAAAATTGAATAAAAACCTAGCTCAAAACTGATTCAAAGTTTAAGTTAAGCACAACTTCAGAAATGTCACTTGCATATTCCGCTGTTCGCCTAACACTTTCAATTAATAATCGCAAGTTAACTATTTCTTCAATCTTAGCATTTTGCAATGAGAGAACAGTTTCTTTCTCCAATTTGTGGACTTGACTAAGCTTTTCAATAACACTTTCGGCTTGGTTAAAGTCATGCCTAAATAACGCATCCATGGCGCTCTCAAACATTGAATTAGCCAAGGTGCTTAGCTGATCGATTTTTTCCAAAAGCTCCTCATTTACTTGATCATTTAGCAAAAGGGTGTTTTCGGCGATTTTGGTCGCGTGATCTGCGGTTCTTTCAACAGCTTTCGCTATGAGCCTATAGCCTAAGCAGTCTTTCTGGTTGTTTAATCCGATTTCTTTAACGATTCTTGGGTTTGAAACCGCCAATTTTAGAAGCCTTACAATGTAGAGGCCAAATCGGTTTACTTCCCGATCGGTTTCAATTACTGATTTTGAAGTGGGGTAATCCAATCTTTTTAATGCCCCTATGGCTTCTTTGTGCATAGATGAGGCTATAATCGACATTCGACTAAGGGCATTTTGAACTGTGAGTTCTGGATAATTTAGTAAGACTTGAAGAGTCAAGTCTATTGGGGTGTCAATTACGATTTCTGTTCCAACCAGATAGTGTCTGGCAAAGGTTTTGAGGTGGTTTCTAAGTTTGGAGGAGAGCACTTTTTGTCCTTGCGCTCGGATGTGCAGAATGTTGTAGCCGTCTAAATAAGCGGAGATTGCTGTTCTCATGACAGCGTCTGGATTGTCGTTTAATGATGCTTTGATGAAGGCTTCATCTTGCTTTTCTTTTCTTGCAAACTTTGAAGGTGATATTGAGAGTGATCCGTCGTCTTCTTGGCGGACTATCATTGAGCTTCCTTTCTTCAGCTCGTTTCGAGTGGCCCAATCTTTGGGTAAGGAGATTATGAATGTTGATCCGCCTGTTACCTGAAGTTTGCGTTGCTCTTCGTTTATTTTTTCGGTTTCTTTGGTCACGTTTGACTCCAAGTTACTTTTTCTATGATGGCTCATTATATTAGGTATATCTATATAGACTATAAATTTTATGGAGATTCACTATATAAAAAACATGGCTTTAAAGAGTACATAAAATGAAGGAAGAAATATGAAAACTACATATTTAATTATTGTCGCAATCGTCATCATAGCTATTATCATAGGCGGAGCTTTTGCCTACATTTCATTGCAGTCACCGCCAGCAACTTCGGTTCAATTAAATGGTGCTGGTGCAACTTTTCCCCAGCCATTCCTTAATGCTACAATCATTGCATATCAATCAATAAGACCCAATGTGGAAATTAACTACCAACCAGTCGGCAGCGGAGCAGGAATAAATGCGCTTACAGCAAAAACAGTTGACTTTGCAGCTTCAGATGCTCCCTTAAGCAGTAACCAAACAGCCACTTTAACCAGTCCCACGGTTCATATTCCAGAAACAATTGGTGCCGTTACATTAGCTTACAATCTACCTGGGATTTCGGGAGGTCTTCACCTGTCAGGTGATGTTATTTCTAAGATCTTTCTTGGAACAGTAACTAAGTGGAATGACCCCGCAATAGTGGCGCTTAACATAGACACTATACTTCCAGACCAAGCAATAACAACTGTTCACCGCTCTGATAGTTCTGGAACAACCAACGTCTTCACCAAATACCTAGCCGACGTAAGCTCTACATGGAAAAGTGAAATAGGATCTGGGACATCAGTTCAGTGGCCAGGTGGGCAAGGTCAAAGCGGAAATTCAGCCGTTGCATCTACTGTTGCCTCAACACAGTACGCTATAGGCTACGTTGAACTTACGTACGCGCTACAAAACAAAATGGCAGTTGCCTCGATTCAGAATATAGCAGGAAACTTCATAGCCCCATCACTTGCTTCAACCAATACAGCAGTTCAATCTGGAGCTTCTCAAGGTTTGCCATCAGGTGATCAATCATGGACTTCTGTAAGTCTCCTAAACACTAACGACCCACAAGCATACCCAATCGTATCTTTTACATACCTGTTAGAGTACAAAGAACTTGACGTTATTCCAGGCATGACCCAAGATAAGGCAACAGCAATCGTGCAGTACATGTGGTATGTTGTCCATGAGGGACAAAACTTAGGACCCAGCCTTTCATATGCACAGCTCCCAGCAAACGTAGTATCCATCGATGAAACCACAATCAAGTCGATAACATTCAACGGACAAACATTGCAAGAGAGCTAATCAAAATGCAGCGATGAGCAGCCTTATTCCTTTTTTTGTTAAAAACTTATTGAAAATCTTTGATGAGCAGATCCAAAAATGACGAGGAAAATAACAGGCGACAATGTCTTCAAAATATTAATTGCCATAATTGCAGCTTCAGCTCTTGTCATCCTCACTGCCAACACCTATGTTCTAGCCAGCGGATCGACACTTGTATTGAACAAGTTTGGTGTTGGTTTCTTAACAAATACACAGTGGAATTCTGTCGAAGGAAGAGAAGCTTTCGGCTTGTTACCTTATATTCTCGGAACTTTAGTCACCTCAGGAATCGCGCTTCTTATTGGAGTGCCATTAAGCTTAGGTATTGCAATTTTTCTTGCAGAGATGTCGCCAAAAAAAATCGGGGTACCGCTGTCATATCTTGTTGAGCTTTTAGCTGCCGTACCAAGCGTTATTTACGGGCTTTGGGGACTATTTGTTCTCCGTTTTTGGATACAAGACTATATTGAACTCCCTATAAACAAGTTATTTGGGTGGATTCCAATTTTTAGCGGAACTCCTTTTGGGTCAGACATCTTTACTGCAGGAATAATTTTGTCAATTATGATTATTCCAACAGTAGCTTCAATTTCTCGAGAAGTTATCAGTGCTGTTCCCAATTCTATCCGTGAAGGCGCCTACAGCATCGGAGCAACAAAATGGGAAGTAATCCGTCACTGGGTCCTCAACTACGGTCGGTCAGGAATCTTCGGCGCAATTATCCTGGGGCTGGGAAGAGCAATAGGTGAAACTATGGCAGTTACCATGGTTATTGGCAATGCCATTGGCCCAAATGCAATGCCTACCTCGCTTTTTAAACCTGGGCAAACGTTGCCTTCCTTAATAGCCAACGGTTTCATTGAATCGCCCACGCCTATTGAAAAATCAGCTTACGCGGGTGCGGCTTTGATTCTGCTTATCATAAGCATCATTATCAGCATATTGGCTTACCTCATGGTTAACCGTGTATTGAAAGTTAAAGGAGGCGCCATAGAATAATCCGTAAAATAACAGCTGGCAGTTATGGTTTCCGCAAATTTAAAAACAAACTATTCTTTGTTCTCTGCCTCATATGCGTGATCATCGCAATTATTCCATTGTTAAGCATATTATTCGAAGTCATTGCAAAGGGTGCTTCACAAATAAATCTTCATTTCCTAACTTCAAATGGGTTGAAAGGCGGCATCGGGCCCTCGATACAGGGCACACTTATAATGATTGGTTTAACCAGCTTAATCGGAATACCTATAGGCATTCTTTCAGGAGTATACTTGGCAGAGTTCGGAAACAACAAATACGCTTCAACAATAAGGGTCACTAATAATGTACTCACACAGTTTCCTTCAATAGTAATTGGTATCACCGCATTTGGAATAATAATAATATATGTTACAGGAAGCTACTCGCCGCTTGCAGGCGCCGTAGCGCTTTCTTTCATGTTAATTCCAATAGTTGCAAGAACAACTGAGGAATCGCTAAAACTTGTGCCAAACTCCGTCCGCGAAGCGTCGTTGGCTTTGGGGGTACATAAGTGGAGAACAACCATTAGCGTGGTTTTGCCAGCAGCTGGCAGTGGGTTAATCACTGGGACTCTTCTAGCAGTTGCCAGAATTGCAGGAGAAACTGCGCCTTTACTTTTTACAATTTTAGGCAATAGCTTCTTCTTTCAAGGTTTAAATCAGCCGATGGATGCGCTTCCACTTAGAATTTTTCTTGATTCACGACAGTCTTCCCCAGAGATACAGGCTCAAGCTTGGGGCGCAGCATTAGTGTTGATTTTAATAGTTTTAGCGCTTAACGTAGGCGTCAGATTAGCCAGCAGAGGTAAATTGGCAAGGTGAAAGTAAATGAGTGACAGCACTAAAATGCAAAGTATTGGATTAAACGCTTGGTTTGGAACAAAACATGTTCTTAAAGAGATCAGCCTATCGGTCAAGGCAAATGCAATTACAGCTATAATTGGTCCATCCGGCTGTGGAAAATCAACTTATATCCGCACCTTGAACAGAATGCATGAGTTGGTACCGAACGCCAAAAGATCTGGACAGGTACTTCTTGATGGTCAAGATATTTATGCTGCAGACGTAGACCCCGTGATGGTCAGGCGTCGTGTAGGAATGGTTTTCCAGAAACCTAACCCTTTTCCCACAATGTCAATATATGACAATGTAGCGGCTGGACTGAAGTTAACTGGAGCCAGAAAAGGACAGAATCTAGATGAAATTGTGAAACGAAGCCTGGAACAAGCAACTCTTTGGGAAGAAGTCAAAGATGACCTAAAAAAGCCGGGAACAAGCATTTCAGGTGGACAACAGCAAAGGTTGTGTATTGCTCGGGCTATAGCTTTGCAACCCGAAGTTATTTTAATGGATGAGCCATGTTCAGCCTTGGATCCAATCGCTACGGCTAAAATTGAGCGATTAGTAGTTGAGCTTAAGCGGGATTACACCGTTATTATTGTGACGCATAATATGCAACAAGCTTCAAGAGTGTCAGATTACACAGCGTTTTTCTATTTAGGGGCGCTTGTTGAGTTTGGGGAAACCAATGATATTTTTGAGTCTCCAAAGAACCCATTAACTGAAAAATATATAACTGGAGAATTCGGATAAACGAGGAATAATTATGAGCAGAATAATAGACAACGGACTAGAAGAACAATCGGTGCTGATAACTCGCATGGCTGAATTAACCTACGAAACGCTGGCTTTGTCCATACAAGGGTACCTTAGAGGAAAAAGCGTTCAAGAAGACGTAAGGGAAATGTCAGACATGCTTGTTGCAATGTCAGATAAACTTGAAGATAAATCCTTCGAATTAATCGCTCGCTTCCAACCAGTCGCCTCAGATCTTAGAACCATAAAATCTTACATGAAAATAGGCAATGACTTTGCAAGATACGGCAGATACGCCCTTGATATATCATACGTTAACGACGAGGTAAACGGCTTAAAAGAATGTGACTCTTGGGTAAAAGGCCACATTGAGGAAATGAGCCAAAAAGTTCTCCTAATGGTAAGAATAAGCATTGACTCTTTAAGAAAACATGATGTAACTCTCGCGAAAACAATCTCAAAAACCGAACGCCAGGTCGACAAAATGTACCTCGACTACCTCGAGAAACTGATTCATGGTGAGCAAACCAACAACAAATGCGTAATTTCCAGTGTCTTGATGACACGATATTTAGAGCGAATAGGAGATCACGCTGCTTACGTTTGCGAATCAATCGTGTACATAGTGACGGGCGAAAAAATAACCCTAAGATAGTTTTTTCTAATCTCTCCGCTGTAGATTTCCGGCTGAGTTTTTTTCATTTCTTGCCTTCGGGTTCAAATTGATTTTTTATTTGCGTCGCTTTCTAAGAAGAAATTTCTTCTTACCAAGAAATGCAACAATCAGAAGTTTGCGCATTGCTGTTTTTCAATATATGTCAATATTGTTTCATGGCCCGAGGGTTCTTCGTGCCTTTTTTTTGTCAAGAAATGAGGTTAGTCAGATCCCCTATTATTAATATTGTTTTTCCTGCAAAAATGGCGTAACCTTCAAAAGGGACAGTTCAGCCAATGATAAGAATAATGGTACCTCTTCTGAATGTTAATTGGCAAAGTCTTCCAGCCGACTATTCCCTGAGCGAACGCGATGCTGACGTGTTGGCGCTTATAGAAAAAGAAGACTTAGCTATATTCACGTTCGATGGGTTAAAAAGACGCACAGGACTCCATCCAGAAACTCTTTCTCGCATTCTTATTCGACTAGAAGAAGAAGGGGTTATAAAAAAAGGACCTGAAGGCTACAGGGTTACTCCAAAAATAACTGAACTGAAACTTCGCCAGCCAAACCAGGAGGAGGCAACAACTCCGCTTATTCAGACTTTCCTTCCGTCTGACCTCTTGACGCAACAGCTTATATTATCACTTAAAGGTAAATGGTTCGGTGTTCTCCGTTGGTTAGGCATATCAGAAAATAATCAAGGCGTAACCATGAAGTGGATCACAGAAGACGGAGGAATCCAAATAGCCGCAAACATTCAAGGAACAGCGCTAAACATAGAAGCCAAATTCCTGACGAATAATAACTTAAATTTGGCGCTGAAGGCTTCATATCAGCTTATGGCAACCATAGGTAAGCTCTGCCAAGCCTCAAGCTTAACTAAACGTGGCTTAGCCAGAAATGTCGCTTATTATGGCGAATCACCTTTTATGATGCCGACTTAATTTTTTGTGACTAGCTTTGGCTATTCCTTAGTCAACAAATACCTTTTTAACGTATACTCTTTTGGTGAAAAACAAAATGAGTCAACTAACTAATCCGTTAGAAGTCCTCAAATCGCTCTCAGAAGCAACAAGCATGCTAATCAAGAAAACCTCGGAGTCAGTTGTCAGCGTAAAAGCGCAGATGTCACACGGAACAGGCGTTGTTTTAACAAAAGACGGCTACATCGTCACCTGTAATCATGTCCTCGGCGGATGCAATACAATCAAAATTGGTCAAGGAGAAAAAACATTCAACGCCAAAATCGTTGGAACGGACCCATACAACGACATAGCTCTCTTAAAGACGGAGAAGGGAGAATTTACACCCATAGAGACGGGTAATTCAGAGAAACTAAGCGTCGGCCAATATGTTTTTGCTCTTGCTAACCCATTTAACCGAAGCCAGTCCACTGCCACCACAGGCATCATAACTAACGTAAACAGCACAATCAGAGGTTGGCGAGGTATGACACAAATGGAAAACGTCATTGCGACCGATGCACAACTTAATCCAGGATTCAGTGGCGGGCCACTCGTTGATGTAGAAGGCAGAATTATCGGCATAAACACAGCTTATGTTTGGCAAAGAGGCATTGCTATTCCTATAAACAAGGTAAAAGCCGTCGCCGAAAGGTTGATGACTGGAAGAGTCACTCAAAAAGGTTATCTGGGCATAATTGCCAACACTGTTGCTATTCCAGAAGAAATCGCTGAACAAGCAGGCTTAGAACAGGAAACTGGAGTTATGATTTTCTCTGTTGAAGCTGGATCGCCAGCACGCAAGGCAGGATTAGCCATGGGGGATGTCCTAGTCAAATTTAACGGCAAACCCGTCACTGAATTCTACGACCTTCCAAGACTACTCGCTGAAGACGTAATAAATAAAGAAACCAAGCTAACAATCATCAGACGAGAAAACCTGATCGAAACAACCATAGTTCCGACTGTTCACGGAGGCGAAGAAGAATAATAAATCGTTCTCCATTAGAACTTGAACCGCCAACACCAATGCAACCACCACCGCTTAGGCGTTCCCCTTACCCGACACTACGAATTAACAGTGCAAACGCTGTTGATTCCATGGCTCCTTTTCCGTCTGTTTTTGATTAGGCAGAGAGCCCCTTTCCTTTTTTTTAAACCTGTTTAAATTAATTTATAAGCAGATTCTAACTATCCAGTACTACAAGTGGTTTGCATGCATGCAGGACTAGCTTTCCTCATAGGCATTTTAGTTACGATTGCGGCTTTCCTATTTTACGCTGCAATTTCAGGAACAACCTACTATGGGCTGGCTATTCAGGTTGAAGTAACACTTGCGGTAGCCCTCACAGTTGTTGCAATTATTGCAGTGCTCATATTCTATGCAGGGGTCAAAGCTCAATTTAGACGGGTAAAAACAGGCAAAGAAGCCTTAATTGGAGCTAAGGGTATAGTAACCAGCGACCTTAAACCAGAAGGTGAAGTCCGGGTAATGGGTGAGTTCTGGGAAGCCACCACAAAAGATGCAATTATAGCTGCAGGTCAACCTGTTGAAGTCATAAGCCTAGAAGGCATGTTCCTCGTGGTGAAACCAGCCGAGCAAAAGCCTTAATTCTTCAAGCAGCAAATACCAATACTTGTTGAGGATGTGAAAAATTGGTTGATGTTTTAACTCCGATCATCGGTTTTATAGCCATTGTAGTAGCACTTTTCCTGTTAAGCGGTATTCGTGTTTTGAGAGAATGGGAGCGAATGCCAGTCTTAAGGCTCGGGCGCTACGTCGGTTTGAAGGGTCCTGGACTCATCTATCTTATTCCATTAATTGACAGGGCACCTCTAAAAATCTCTACAAGATTAGACACTATTCAATTCCGCACAGAGTCAACTTTAACCAAAGATAACGTTCCAGTAAATGTTGATTCAGTTTTGTACATGAAGCCCGTAGATTTAGAGAAGGCAGTGTTGGCAGTTGAAAATTACTATCAAGCTACCCAATTGGCATCACAAACTACACTTAGGGAAGTCATTGGAAAAGTTAGCCTCAACGAATTGCTTGCTGAACGTGAAAAAGTCGGAGCTCACTTACGTGAAATCATCGACGAAAAAACGGAGTCTTGGGGAATCAAAGCTACTGCTGTCGAAGTTCGTGATGTCATTATCCCAAGTAACCTTCAAGATGCCATGAGCCGCCAAGCACAGGCTGAACGGGAACGCATGGCAAGAGTAACTTTAGCTACTGCTGAGTTCGAAGCGTCGGCAAAAATGATTGAAGCAGCAAAAATGTACGAGGCAAGCCCAGAGGGTCTAAGACTTAGGTGGATGAACATACTCTACGAGTTAGGACAGCAATCACAAACAAACACAATCATGTTAGTGCCAGCATCCATGCCTGAAGCAGGTTGGCCTCCAGTTGGAACCTACGGCTTCAAAGACCTAACCATGGCACAACAAGCCCAAGCTGCAAAGAAGAAACCATTACCCAGCCAAGAACCTACTCTGCAATCAGAACAACCTGAGTAAACCAAAATTTTTTCTTTTCTTTCGCTTGGCAATCCAAATATTTAGGCTTCTTTTACTGCTTTCACCGTGCGTTCCAGTAAAAGTTGAGCCGCTTCTTGACTTGGCCAACCGCCTAAACCGCAGTCAGGACCTGTAAAAGTCATCTGCTCACCGTACTTTTCTTTAGCAAATCTAAACCTTTTCCTGATAATTTCTTCTGACTCAACAAGTTGCACTGCTAAAGGTTTAGCGATGCCCCTCTCGTATAGTTCAGCCAAAATACTGTCAATATCTGTTCTGGAAACGCCAACTCTAATTTGCTTATTAGCCCTCTCCAGCATGTTTTTAGGCACCGCCTCAATGTTTCTAGGCGAAGCTGCGTACTCAAACGATAATACGTCAAGGTTTTTGATAGAAAGCAAATCGTGTACCCCGGCCACTGAATGCAAATGAATCTGTCGTGTGGCACCTTGGAAATCAAATGCTTTTTCAAGTACTCCGCGAACAATGTCAGGGGCGGCTTGGATATTGTTGTAGCCGAAGCTTGGCTCATCGATCGAAACGGCTTTGGTTTCGATGTACTTGCTGTTTAGGATGCTGTTTTTTGCAAAACGCCTAATAGTCTCTGCCAAAGAATCCAGCACATCTTGATAAGGAGTTTTCCCCACCTCATGGAGATACTGCTCGAGCGGACCGAAAATCGATACTCGCAGCCGAATTTTTTTGCCAAACTTTTCGCTTAGCGCCTTAGCCTGTTGATTAAGTAAGTACACTTCAGGTATAACCGCACTTTTCTCTTCTACAAGAAACGAGCCTGATTCCATTGCTACATGCAAAACATCGCCTATTTGCTTAATACCATCATACTGCTGCGGAAAATTAACTACATCTAAGCCTGAATCTACTTTTTTCCAAAAAGAATCAAGAACAGGAATACAAAAGTTCTTTTGGAGAAAATCATCTTTTGAGAGGTCTTTTCCGTTAATTGCTGCTTCTCTTGCCTGCCGGTATGCTGTGTTGAAGGTATCCCTATTTAGATTTGATGGAAGGGGAAAACTTCCTATATCATCAACTAAAGTGTCCATAAACCATATTGATTTAAGGAAATTCTATTAAAGATAATCCTAACTTTAAACGGCTGAAAGGTATGACTTATGTCGGAATGCATATTCTGCCAAATAATCAAAAAACAAGTGCCTGCAAGCATAGTCTATGAGGACGAGCAAGTAATGGCTTTTTTAAGCAATCATCCAGTGAACATGGGGCATACACTTGTTGTTCCCAAGAAACATTACGTTAACCTCTTCGAGATTCCAGAGGAAGAAGCAGCCTACCTCTTCAGGATTGTAAAGCGTATCACGCTTGCGGTTAAAGACACTGCAAATTCCGATGCTATTAGAATAGTGCAAAATAACGGCAAAGATGCTGGTCAAATCATTTTCCACTTGCACGTTCACATTATTCCCATGAAACCAAGTAACCATTCCTGGGATGAGCACGGGTTTCAAACGGCTGAATTACTGGAGATAGACGCTGAGAAAATCAGGTTGCGCGTTCAATAGCTTTGTTGGACCAAGAGAAGTATAATTTGATATTAAATTCTAAACAAAGTAAACTGCTGACCTATTTTTATGACAATTTGTTCCCACTGACGCCATAGCATTTTGTAAACCCTTCTTTTAAGGTAAAATCTTTTGCTCTCTCTTTAGACGGCGCTGTCTCAGCCAAAAGTTGAACACTGCCCAGCGAAGAATCGTTTAGAAGCCTTTTTCTAAGGCACACATATAAAAGAGTGAAAAACAACATTGCTCATCGATAAAAGCTGAATAACATGACGCAAGAACCAAACGAACAAAACAACCCTATCCCATCAGCACCTCAAATCGAGAAACTTTTAATCGACGACCCCTCAAACTTTCAGTTCCATGCTGCATACCTTGTTTATTCAGAAATCTTTGACACGTCAAATGAGGAAGCAAAAAAAGAACTTAACCAGAATCTTGAAAATTTAAAAGCTAACAAAATAGATGCCCAAACATTTTACCTTAACATTTCACGCTACCGCAAAATAGACCAACCTATGCAAAGAGGCGGAAAATTCACAGTGGCAACTCAACGCAAGAAAGATTGGCGTATGAAGACTCAACGGTCGGAACGAATCAAGAGGCACAAGAAATAAAGCTCTGTTCAATTTCTTTAAAACGTTATTTTAAGCAAACGGTTTATTCTTTAATGTTTAGTCATGTTTAAACATTATAAACGGAATGCTTAATTGGGCATAATTAGCTTTTGTAGTTTAAATTACTTCAAAGGGATAGCTATTGAAAACACTAGATATCGCCGTCATAGGTGTTTGCGCGGCACTTTATGCAGTAGTTGGACGCTTAACAGATTTAGGTGTAACATTTCTTGGTGTGGCATTTTGGCCAGCCGTTGTAATACCAGCCATCTTTGCCGTACTATATGGACCATGGGTAGGAGGTATCGGTGGGGCAATTGGCATTTTCATCCGAGACATGCTTTTCCACGGAAACGCCGCTTTAAGCCTCACTGCTGGTGTCCCGCCAAATTTCATCTTGTTCTTCCTCATCGGTTATATGTCTGCAAGAAATATCGATAATAGGAAGATCGCGGTTGCCCTAGTCCTTTCCGTTGCGGTAGTTATCACTGGACTCATAGTACCTACATTAGTTTTTCCAGCTGAGTTCTCAACATTAACTGGTGGTTTGTCATCAGCCGAAATACTTCTAGTGTTCGGTCTAACTGTAGTGCTAAGTTTAGTTGTTATTAGTGCTGTGGCTATTCATTGGAAACAATGGAGAAGCTTCGCTGTTGCAGCTATCATTGGGCAAGCGGCAGGAGCAGGTTTGCTTTCCGTCACAATATGGGCGGTCAGTCCACTGTTCCTTTCTTACTTTAAAGGCCCCGTCGGAGCTACTTTCATCCTTCCACTATTCGTTTGGACTTTCGCCACGGAGATACCGTTCATTCTCCTCGTGGGACCGCCAATAATAAAAGCGTGCTACAGAGCATTTCCAAGCCTCAGGCAAAGACAATTCGGTAGCCAAGAAAAAGGCGAAACCATTGACTAAACAAATGATAAAATCAGCAAAAGCCTTTGCACCAGCAGCAATATCCAGCTTCTTTGAAATCCACGATACTGAAGGCATCAAGCCAATTGCTAATTTAGAAAAAATGGGTGCTCGAGGTGGAGGATTTGGGCTTCAAAAAGGTATTCTAACCAAGGTAACCGCGCAAGAAGCAGAAAAAACTAGCGTTGAGATATCCATTAATTCCAAGCCTGCTTTGGAAGCAAAGACAACAAGACTGGCGGTTGAAACATTTCTTGCGAAAACTGAACAAGAATACGCTGTTTCGGTTGAGCATCAAGTTGATGTTCCTATTGGAACAGGATTCGGCACTAGTGCAGGCGGAGCCTTAACCGCATGTTTGGCGCTGAAAGAAGCTTTAGCATTGCCCTTAACCTACAATCAAATAGGCAAAATAGCCCACATTGCAGAAATTAAATGTCAAACGGGATTAGGCACAGTAAGCTCATTAACATTTACTGGCGGCTGCGTACTTGTTGTTGAACCAGGTGCCCCAGGCATATGCCAACTTGACCGCATACCAATAACCCCTGATTATCTGATTGTAGCGGGCGTTTTCCAGTCAAACGTGTCAAAAAAAACGATTTTATCAGACCCAGAGAAAAAGAAAATTATTAACCGCTATGGCAAGAAAACCTTACAGGCAATCCTTGATGAACCCAGTTTAGAAAATTTTCTTGAGCGGTGCTGGGAATTTTCGGAAAAGTCAGGCATTGCAACGCCGAATGTTCGTCAACTAGTCAAACTGGCTAAGAAGGCTGGCGCAGTTGGTGCTGCCCAAAATATGATTGGGGAAGCTGTACATGCATTGGTGCTTGAAGAAAATGTCGGTCAGGTGGCGGAAGCTTTTAAGAAGCTTTTGCCCTCTGAACAAGTTATAGTAAGTAAAATTGAGCTCCAAGGCGCTAGGCTGATTGGTCATGCAGAAATATAAGAAAGTAGCAGTTGGCGGAACCTTTGATGAACTTCATAGAGGACACAGAACGTTGCTAGGAAAAGCTTTTGAAATCGGCGATAAAGTTGTCATAGGTTTGTCTTCAAATGAATTCGTATCAAAAATGGGCAAACCACACATAACTGCACCTTACGCCGAAAGGTATAGGGAAATAGAGGCTTACTTAGAAAAGTCTGGCTTGGCTGAAAGAGCAGAAATCGTCCCCTTAAATGACCCTTATGGCCTAACAATATCTGGCAAGGGCTTAGACGCATTAGTTGTAAGCAAAGAAACAGAAGTGATAGCCGCTAAAATAAATAAAATAGGAAAGGAAGCTGGTTTTTCACCATTAAGAATTGTAACCGTAAGCATGGTCCCTGCGGAAAACTGCTCGCCGATTTCTACAACTCGAGTTAGATATGGAGAAATCGACCGGAATGGCCACTTGCTTAACACTCCACAATGATTGCTACAATATTTCTCCTATCACATTGATAGGTTTACTAATTGACGACATTAAATCTTCAAGCCTCTCTTTATCAACAGTGGTAAGAATTACTGTAGCTGGACCAGCAGATTTGTTGAAATCCAAACCCTGCACTTCCATGAGCTTGAGTTGTCTGCCGACCCCATATGCCATCATTCTTGCCTCATCAGCGATACCGAAAGTCCCAACAGCTGCAATGTCATGTACATATTTTTTTTGCGATAGTTGAATTACATTTTTGAGGTCTGCAATTTCGCCTTTTACTTCTGACAAAATTACTTCTTCGCCAACTTTTGGTTTACCAATGGCGACTATTAAATCACCTGGGATTGTTTTCCCAAGTCGTAGCTCTTCTTCATTTGCAAAGCCAACTACAGTTAACCCTGCGCCAGTTTGTACAGTTTCGAAATTGTCTTCAGTGTTTTCCATGAGCACTTGGTTTGGGTCAAGCCCTATGCTTCTGGCTTCTCGGCTTATTCCTTGAATTATTTCGTTTCCTGTTGGGTCCTTTTCAACGCCTAAAGTAACGGATAACAACAGAGGAAAGGCTCCTGTCGCAGTCACATCCATTAAGGCAACTCTTGCCAAAAACTTTCCCAAAACACCCCCGTCAACTTTGACTTTATCCATGATTTTTGGACCTACTGCTCCTGATGATGTTGATCCCGTTACAATAGCGTGGCCTGTTGGAATTCGAAGAATTGAAACGTCGCCTCTGCGGGTGTAGGCAATTTGGGCTGGTTTAACTTGGAACGCTAAAGGCCTAAGTATTGTCCCCACGTTCTCCACAAGGTGCAAATATACCGTTAAAGCTTGACGCATTACTTCTGAACGGGAAAGGCCATGTTCTTTCAGCTAGATTATCAATGTCCGAAATCACTTTATCTGGTAAACGTACGTTTATTATTTCCAAAACCTGCACCTCTGGTTACTTGAGTTGTACACCTACCTTATTATTTACTACTTAAAATTGTTAAGGAAATTTCCATGAAACATTCCTTTGAGCGGAATCTCAATGGAAGATGGATCAAATTTCTTAAGGTTAGAGCAAATAGCACAAATGTTATATGCTTCATTGACCTAAAAAACTGGAAGGGAGAGCTAACTATGAGAAATAACAACAAAATCTTAACTCTAAGTATAATCTTTCTACTAACTTTAACCACAATATATGTAAGCGCAGCGTCTATGGCACCTGCAAAAGCAGCAGACACTGCCACATACATCCAAAAATATACCATAAAAGATGGGACCACTGGAGACTTTATTTATTCCAATGATCTCACCACCGGCTCAGCCAGTGGTAATTTACAAATAAGTAACGGGCAAGAATTGCAAGTTACAGTTACAATAAAAATCTCCACTAGCAATCCATCATCCAGCTTAACGCTTAGCACAGGCATGGCTCATCCGAGCGGTGACCACTACTGGGCACATGATTCGAGTGATGGATACAACTTGGGGGCTTACAATCCTAATTCCGCAAGTTTCTCATTCACCCAGACGGCTGGAACCTTTACAATAACCTGCTTTGGAGTGGCATCAGGCGTAGTTGCAATTTCAGCGGGCGGAATAACATTACATAAGTCAGTACCCGTCAGCTTAGTTGCACTCAAGGATCCCAGCGGAACAATATTGGACGAAATAAAGCCAAACATCACAGACGCATCTATCAACGAATATAACACTAAACTGAAAGATGCACAGAATAAATTATCAAGTCTTGGCGGCGCTGACCCATCTTGGACTAGCTTAGCCCAAAATGTAATAAGTGCATCTCAGACTGTTGCTGACCAAGGTTTAACTGATAATGCAATCGCGATGCTTGACAGCTTAAACAATGCAAGTGCACCAGCGTCAGGAGCACTCCAAATACTCTTTATACCCTTGATAGCAATATTCGCAGTCTTGGCAGGACTATTTGGATTCATGTTCATGAGAAATAGAAGCAAAGTAAGCTACTACAAACTTGTGGTTGAAGACCAAATCAAAGACCTCGAAGGCTTGACCCTCAGAGCTTCAAAGATCGACAGAACAATGGCTTCAAACCTTGATGGCGTGAAAGACAGATTGAAACGGTTAGTTGGGATGTGATAAGCGACGAAAATATACCAAAACAGTGTTCAAGTAATCGGCCTCGGTTCAGCCGGAACAAACATCGTCGAAGCTTTCCTCAAAAACGCAAAAACCATGGAACTGCTAGGGAACGACATTACTCGTCTTTCCCTTTTAGCAATTGACATAGCTGACCCAGAAATCAGAAGCCTATTAGAAACTGACGAAAAAATAACCAAATCGATGCTAAAAGCAGGCATTCCGCGAGAAAGACTCCGTGTAGTCGCTCAATCAGTAAAGTTCCCAACAGCCGAAGCAATGTTCGACTTCATTAACCAAAAATACAACGAATACCTAATAGGCGAAGGAGCTAAACTAGAAGATTTCAAACCGTGGCTTGAATCAACGATGGCAATTCCACCAATGGCGGGCGGCGCAGGCAGAAGAAGAGCATTAGCAAAAGCAATTTACGCTTTAAACTATTACCAACTTGGTATTATTCGCAATTGCATAAACGTCTTCAAAGAACAAGCCCTCTCATCAATTATCACTCCAACTGTAGTTCTAGTCTATGGTTTAGGCGGAGGAACAGGAAGCGGGATCTTCTTTGACTTCGCAAGGCATCTGCGGAAAACATTAGGCTCAGGTGTACCAATCATAGCCTTCGTCATCACTCCTTGTGGCGGAGATGACCCTCCAGCAAAGGGCTGCTCAGCATTCACCGCGATGAGCGAGCTTTCGCTTTTGCTCAACAAAGACTATAATCAATATGTCATCAAAGAATTTGGTGACCTGTACCGGAATCCTTTGAACGCCCTTGTTTACTTGCCTTTGCTTCCTGCATTTTCAAAAGTAGGTAACATAGTTACGGCACGCAAAGAAATGGATGACATGGTTGTAGACATGCTTTATGTTCTTATGGATTTTGACTTAGCAGACTTGATGGGTGGCATAGGCACAGAAGTTGGGCTTACCACTAATTCAGCCCATACTCTGGGCATGATGAAAGTTATTTATCCAGTGGATGACTACATTGCAGCATATAAAGTCAATTTTGAAAGCCTTCAACTGCTTCAAGAGCACCGAAAAGAAAAAATTCAGTTGTTAGATGCAATGTACTGCTTGGTTAAAAATAACTATGATGTAGCAAAAGAATACTACAAAAACTATCTAATTAAAACGGGCACTTACAACGAAGAGCAATTTGAAGAAAAAGTCAAAGCATTAATTACAAGTAACCCGCGAATGGAAGATGACTTAGAACTGCACATCAAAGGCATCGAGATACAAGTTAGAAACTGGATGCGTGAATTAACAAGATTCCTCTCAACAATCAGATTCATGGGCAAACCTGGTCCAATTGAAGAAGCCATAATCGACCTTACTCTCAAGAAAGCGGGCACAAGGAAAATTGATAGCCTCGAAGCTTTGCTGGGTAACCTAACAAAAACTCATCTTGAGTTTTCAGATCGAAAAGCTGCCATTATCGAACGGTTGAGGCAGTTAATTCCAAGCTCGCAAGTCTTCACTGTAAGGCAAAAGAGAATTTTAGATGACTTTGTTAATATTTCTGAGATTGCTGAAAAATCCTTAAACACCTTGAAGTTCTACGATGAAACTCGATACTTAACAGACGCATTAGTTCGATATTATAATGTTATGCCAGAGTGCACATGCGAACAGAACGAATTGAAAGACATACAATCTGAACTGGCAACAATTTACCTCTTAGTTCAATTGATGCTTAGGTCACCTCAAGACGAAGCAAAAATGATTGAGGAGCACCTCGCCTACGTTAACGGAATCATCCTGAAACGTCAAGACAGCCGAAGTACTGTAGACAATGAAGTAGTAAGAATTCAAGAATCAAAGAAACGCAAAGAATTTGACAAATCAAAAATGGAAGCTCAACTAAGAAAGACTTTCAGTTCAAAGAGGTATGCAAGAGAACAACTACTCCAGTTAGATAGGGATTTGAAGAGGATTGAAACTGAAGAAGCGCTTGCTCTTGAGAATTTGACTAAAGCTGATAACTCAATTCAACTATACGAGAATTTAGCTAAGAGGGTGGAATTAGTATCTGATTACCGTAAGCGTCTCGGCAAAATTGTGGAGATGCAGCGCGAATACGAAGAAAGACTTGCAACAATTACAGCGCCAAAGAAGTACTTTGAGAAATCAGCTGAACTAACCGAACTTGAGCAAAGAAAAATCCTATTCAAGATACTGACTGAACAAGAAGAAATGCTGTCCAAAGACATTATATTCAGAGACATAATGGACATGGATCACTTCAAAGACTACATGAAAAGTGTAATTAGAGCATTCAAGACACCAAGCGTTATGGGATTCAAACCAGTCTACAAAACAGATTACATCTGGGTAACTGTACAATGCCCACCAAACATGTGGACCGAAGACATGTCCCAAGAAGTCTACACAGCTCTCGCAGGATACGTAACCAGCGAAGTATCAAGAACAATTACTGTTCGAGTAACCGAGTCGAGAGACGCCTGGACAACACGTATATTAGTGGTAGGCGGAAGAGCGAAATCTTCAGATATGGAAGCCTACGATGAAATGCAACTACTCTACAGCAAATCAACCGATTTCGAAAGACACCTCTCAAGATCTTATCTGCTTGAACACGGCGTTGCAGCAACACAAATAGTCAAAGAACTCAGCGGAAACGGCGGCGAAACCGCAACCAACGGAAACGGCAAAAACAACAAAAAATAGAAGGGAGCTTTAACTCCTTTTTTATTCCAATAAACTTTTTGTGATTAACTGCCAATCTTCTTCAGTTATCGAACCTTTTTTCACTGCTTTGTTCTTCATTTTTTCAATTCTTTTCTCTAGTGCAGTAAATCTTGTAATGGTGTCAAAGCCGCCTACAAACAAGGCTATATCTATGCGGTCACTGCTGTCTTCTACATACACTGGGTCAGTTATGAAGATTGATTCGAGGTCTGCTTTATTCTTGAACCAGTCAGCTACTGCTAATTCAATTTTTCCCCTTGTAAGCTTTTCTTTCAACTGAAATGGCATTCGCATAAGAACATAAACTATGGTGGCGGTTGATAGGTCAAAAGTAAAAAGTGGTCGGAGCAGAGTAGAGTTAAGCATATTTTCTAATGAACCGTAAATTTTCAAGCTTACCCCAGGTGATAATAAAACAGTGAACATTTTGGAGCCAAACGATTTCGACATCTCACAAAGTTCTGGGACAAGAGTTTCTTTAGCTAACATTAAATCAAGAAGGTAATTCAATACTTCGTTTCCGTTAATGGCGTAACCGCTTCGGTCAACACCTACGTAACTTTCGAGATTGTCTCTATCAAAAAGCACAAGCGCTGTATCTTGTTTCGAAGCCAAAATGCCTATGGACGCAAAACTGTTGAATTGCCCATCTATGGGCTGCGCCTTCGAGGGCAAAAGTGGTAGAGCTATGGAGTTTATATTCCATTCTTTGAATTGAGAATTTAAGGTTGGTAATAGAGCGCTACTTATGCCGTCCCAAGTGGATGAAACTATGATGGCGCCTTGAAGTTTCTCGATAGGTTTGCTCTTAATTTTTCCAAAAAAGTTTTCATTGCCTGTCATATAGGGCAAAATGTCGTACCAGAAATGAGTATCAATATCCTCATCTAAACAGACAATATTGTTATCTTCAAGTTTTCCCCGACCCCATTTAACCACATCTTTAGTTGATTTTTCAACAAAGATAGGTAGAACCCCTCTGACTTTTTTGCCTGCAAAAGAGCCTTTTAAGAGAATGCTTATTGGGTATTCACCAATGCATATGACCGCTTTTGTCGGTAAAAGAGACTTTAAATTATCAGTAAATTCTCCTATGTTTTCGACACTGTCTGTTAATGGTACTTTATTCTCAACCTCGATTGACATGCTCGCGACTACACTTTCTACTGGCAACGCAATTTGCTCAAGGTCGGGGCGAGTCAATGGATCAGCGAGTTTATCTTGATCCTTCACCCATTTCAATTCGATGAGTGTTTGATTCTGTTTTCCATCAATCAATTGAACATTGGTATCGATTTGAGGTTTTTCCAGCGTTTCTTTTTCGTTTTCAGCTGATTTGTTGTCTATTTCCACGATGTTTTCTTGAGTTGCGGCCTCTGATGAGGCTGGTTGAATATTATTAGCTTTGTCAGCGGTTTGAACCGGATTGTCGGTTGAAGTTAGCAATGTTTCACTTTGTTGACCACTGTCTTGGTTGTTTGTTGGGGCTGTATTAGATTCGACTTCAGCCTGTGATGGCTGTTTTACATTTTCAGCTGACAGTAAGTTGCTATCGCTGTCAATTGGTTGAATGTTGTCGTTAATCCCAACTGGCTGTTTTGCTGTTTCATCAACGGTTGGTTGTGTGAAGTTGTCGTTATTGATTGGTGCAGACGGTTTGTTGGTTCCATTTGCACGTTCTTTTTCATAGTCACTTTTTGAATACCATAATTTCAGTTTTCTTCTAGGCAAAGTTATCACTTTCGGGGCTTTTTTCTCGATAAGCTTAAGAAGACTATAGCAAAATAAGGTTTTAGGTATTTACCCTTGAAAGCGGGAGAGAAAGAGAATACTTCACGTTTCAAACGCTTGTTTAACAGAAGTAAGAGAGCGCCAAAACAGAAAGAAAACGAGGAAAACCAAACAACCGAAGAGACACCAACCACAAGTCAGGCACCAAAAAAGCTCTCGGGATTCAACGAACGCTTCAGCATCACCAATATTAGAAAAAAGATGAAAGAGACAGAAAAGAGGGAACGTGCGCTTGAAACAACTAGAATCAAAATCATAACATTAATTATGACTTTTATCGCAATGGGATTGGCTTTTTCGTTAATACCCCTATTATCACAGCCTTTGCCAATACTTCTAGCTCTACTTGTAGCTTTTGTTACTTGGCAAAAACCACGAATTGGAATGCCTGTTGGAAGCATCATTATCGGCATAGGCTTGCTTTATCATTTATCAGTATTTAATGCTGATGACCCTGTAAATTCAATTAATTTCATTGCCCTGATAGGCGAACCCGTCTACCGATTCGCCTTCGCTGGTGTTTTAATGGGTTTATTTGTTGCGTTGCCCATAATCTTCTACCGCTACAGGCATGCTATTGCCATAGACTTTGGCATATTGGCGGCGATGTCGCTTGCCAGCAACCAAACATACTTTTTAGCTATTCCATTAATCTTAACTGCAGTGGTGTTCTACAAAAAAGACGCTGTCGTAGCTGCCGTGTATTATGGTTTAATAACTATACCTTTGATGATTGTAGAATATTTTAAGTTCTATATAGCACAAACTACCGCCGTAGAATGGTGGAAAGCGCCGGGGTCAGCTCCGCCGCTTTTTGAGCCTCTGACAAAAACGTTTAACCTACTTCAATCAACAACCATGGGCTCTTTTAGGCTCTTTAATGCAAACCAGCTTACAGACGCAATAACGTATCAATTTCTGCCCACGACCAATCCAGATATCGTAGGAAAAACAATGCGCTCAGCGATTATTCAATACCGTGACTCTTTCCCAGGAATACTCTTGTTCGTGGTTATTATTGTCGGAGTAGTTTTGGCACTCATGGTTTTCGGCGTCGGTTTCGTAAAGAAGACAAACATTGCATATGGTGACCGCGTGTTAACATCTTTAGTTGCCACTGTAGCTACTGCATTGTTCTTTGTGCTTTTAGGTTCTCTTCAAGCTCCATTAGCTTACACTGCAACAGTTGATGTTACAGCCACCGCTTTAGCTACTTTAGCCACTCTTGCCTTCACATTACCTATTTCCATGATTAATTATCAACCTAAAAAAAATGCAACAGCAGATATGATTACTGAAAAAGCAAATGAGTTGATGGTGACGCTCCAAGCCTTTGAAACCCAACTTAACATTGTCAAAACAAGCATTCCAATAAACGTCAGCGCCACAGACGTAAAAATGATGCTTCTCAAAGACAAACTAAACGATATTCAAAACAAAATCTCCAAAGGATTCTACGAACCATCAGAAATGGACAAAATCTTCAATGAACTAGACAAAAGCATCAGCGCGGAAATTGATGGTCTGATATCTGAACTTAACGCTATTCTTAGTGAATACCAAATTTTCGTCAACACAGAATACGCTTCATGGCTTGGCAGACTCAAAGATGACATCGGATTAGAATTTAAGGCCAGCATGAAACCACATTATGAAGCAAACTTACCTTTGGAAGAGCGAATACAAAGTATCCAAGAAGTGCTAGACGCTGGCAGAGTTCTAGCAGTTGATGTCATCCAAGTTGTTAATCCAATCTACGAAATTATAACAGTTTTGTATGATCCAAATCTTCCTAAAGACAGCGAGGCAGTTGCCTATTCCAAAATGAAGCTTGATGAAAAAGCACCTTGGCAAGCGGTTGAAGCATTGTACGTAGCGCTTAATAATTGGCGCAAGCAGTACGGCGATGAGATTGCAAAATCCACAGAATACCTCAAAAACTCCTTGAAGCCAATTATTGATTTACCCCTTCAAAGTGGCAGTTTAGGGCCAGTCTTAGGTGACAAAATGCCCATGATACTGGGGGATGCAAAGAAAGCATCATTAATCAAAGATACCAGTGAGAAAAAACAGCTAAATGTTTTGAATCTGTTGACCATCGAATATCTTCTTGACGGCGTTCTTGATATTTCCAAAGACGTTTTCTCTATCCTTAACGAAGCGCTGAATAACCAAGAAAAAGACATCGTGGAAATGCTGCCTACAAGCAATTACCTTTGGGAGAAAAACGCTACTTTAAACGAAAGAATGACAGAAGCACTAACTGTACTATCTAGCCCAAGAAGTAAAGTGAACGAAATTATGGAAAACCTGCCAAAATTCGAAGGCTACATCAATGAATGCATACAAACACTAACATTATACAATGAACGCAGAGAGCTCCTGCTCAACTATCCAATGGCGAGAATTGCAATAGAAGATCAGCTAAAACAAAAAACGCGCCTGACAACAGCTGATCTGCCCTTTGAAACAAAATACTCAGCTGAATACTTGCGACTCTACTACTTGGAAAAGTACAGCGAATTCGACTTTGACAAACAAAACGTTTGGTTAACAAAGAAAAGTTGACCAACTTGATTTAACGTATCAACACTTTCTTTTTATATCTCAAATCGCTTCTAATCAAATAGTAGTTTTTGAGGCGAAAAACATGACTTATTTTGCTGACCGAGTTGACGCTGGAAAGCGTTTAGCTTCAGCGCTGACGGATTTTGAAAGTAAAAACGGGGTTGTTTTAGCGATTCCACGAGGCGGCGTCATTGTAGGCTATGAGATTGCCAAAGCTCTTAATCTTCCACTTGACGTTATTATTCCGCACAAGATTGGTGCACCAGACAATCCTGAGTTGGCTATTGGCGCTATGACTGAAGACGGAACTATAATCCTGGATAACAAATTAGTCGCGTTTATTGGTGTACCCGACTGGTATGTTCAAGAAGAAAGCAAACGACAAAAAGTCGAAATTGAACGCCGACTAAAATTATACAGGCAAAACGAGCCTTATCCAAAATTGAAAGGTCGGGATGTTATACTTGTGGATGATGGAATAGCTACAGGTTCAACCATGAAGGCAGCCTTAGCCTCTGTCAGAAACAGGGGCGCCAGAACTGTTACCGTCGCAGTTCCAGTTGGTCCACCTTCAACTTTAGAAGAACTAAAAAAGCAAGCAGACCAAGTAGTTTGCATATATACTCCGGAGTATTTCCAAGCCATTGGAGAATTCTTCGCTGATTTTGGCCAAACATCGGATGAAGAGGTAATCGACATACTTAGGCAAAGTAGACGAAAACATCCCGAAAAAATAGCTGGGAGGTGAGAGCATGAGTCATCAAGAAATAATCGTTAGAATTCCTGTCGGCGGAGCAATTGTGGAGGGCAACCTAAACCTACCCTCTGAGACTAAAGGGGTAGTATTGTTTGCACATGGAAGCGGAAGCAGCAGATTCAGCCCCCGAAACCGATATGTTGCAAGGCAGTTTAACAAGGCAAAAATTGGAACATTACTATTCGATTTGCTTACTAATGAAGAAGACCAACAAGACTTAGAAACAGGCGAATACCGCTTTAACATCTCTCTTCTTGCTAAGCGCCTAATTGCTGCAACTGAATGGCTCAAAGTAGATCCAAAAACAAAAAATTGCATTTTCGGTTACTTTGGAGCAAGCACAGGCGCAGCAGCGGCTTTAATAGCGGCCGCAAAGCTTCCAAATGACATTATGGCTGTGGTTTCTCGTGGAGGACGCCCAGATTTAGCAGCGGATTATCTTCCTCAAGTAACGGCACCAACTCTTTTGCTGGTAGGCGGATTGGACACTGAGGTGATCGAGTTAAACAGACTTGCAATGGGGCAAATGTCATCTGAAAAAAAAATAGTGATTATCCCGGGCGCAACGCATCTGTTTGAGGAGCCGAGGGAAGCTTGAAGAGGTCGCGAAGATATCAACAGATTGGTTCCTGCGTTACCTACTTAAGCAGTAAGCATTGAGGAGAAATACTTATTCGCCTTTCGGATTCTTGTACATATTATAGAGTGCATAGTTTTCTGCAATGTCCGCCGTGTATAGAAAGCTAAACGCTAACACATCTTCAAGAGGCACATTCATGTAAACCTTATCTTCAGAAATGTTCATTGCTTTGGCTTTAGAGGTCAAAATCACCGTTAAAGTATCTCCCATTGCTAGCTCGTCGCCGAGTTTATGTCCATCTTCTGAAACTTCGTCGAGGGCTATGGCTGTTTTCCATGCGTCGCCCCCTCCGAAATCAATAATTACGTATGGATGTCCCATTTGAACCAAGGACGAAATAGAGATCGAGGGCATACATTTTGCGCATTGGCCTGAAACCTCATTCATTTCTGTCTCGTTTAAAGGTAGAACAAGAATTTTATGTTTTATATTTGATTGATCTGTCACTGTGAGAAACTGCATAAAATCACAAACTAGTTATTCTCTTTTAAAGCTATAACTTTTTCTGTTTTGTCAAAGAGCCAAAAGCGGATTGTCTAAGTAGAAAAAATTAGAGTAGATTTGTTTGCCGGAGTTAAGTTATTTAGCTGATTATGTTGTGCCTTTTTTGTCGCTAACATTAACGTTTACAACTTGCTGCACGTTTTGTGGTTTGTCTTTTTTTCTGCCCATCATTGCAGGTGAAAATATTAGCCAAGCTATGAATCCGCAAATGACTCCGTTGAAAGCTGAAATTATTGCCGTGAATGCATCTGCAGTTCCGCCGACTAAATAGCCAGACGCAGCTTCTACGATAGACAATATTTTTTCATAGATTAGGCAAAGCTGTCAGCTGCAGTGTTGAATCCTAAATTCTGTGCGTCACTCCAGAACAGCAAATCAAAATCTGCTACATTCGATTCAAACC
This sequence comes from Candidatus Bathyarchaeota archaeon, assembly GCA_963811105.1. Classification (GTDB taxonomy): domain Archaea; phylum Thermoproteota; class Bathyarchaeia; order Bathyarchaeales; family Bathycorpusculaceae; genus Bathycorpusculum. The sequence continues at coordinate 639,390 of CAWEPZ010000002.1, forward strand.
TAAAGGCAAACCTTCCTCGAAAACTTCTCTGTGAATGATGATGCAGCTGGTTCCGTTAAAAATCGATTTCATCTTAGAACCCCAAATAGCGTTGCCTTGCGCGTCTTTGAGGTTCAAGTTAAGTATTTTTATGGGGGTTAGGCGGAATAAATTACCTGTAGTGACAAGTTTTTTGTAAATGGCAAAGGGCAAATTATTATAGAAGTGATGTAGATAAACAAAAGAAAAGGGGAAATAATTTTTTGCGCTTATTGATTATGCTTTTTTCCTGAGTAGCAAAAATCCTACTATAGCGACCGCCAGAATAATTGCAATGGTTGAAATTGCGAAGTATAGCTCAAAAGGTGTTTGTGCAGCCAATGTTAGCGGTGTGGGTGTTGGAGTTGTAACTGGACCTTTGGCTGCCGTTGCATAAGTAGTTGCATATGAACTGCCGTAGGAGTCGTCGCCCATGAATGTTGCCGTAATAGTGTATTGTCCTTCAATTGCAGGGTACCATGTGTAGCCGAAAGTGCCGCTGTATCCTTCAGTGGTTACGTCTGCGATATGAATTGGGTTACCGTTTGAATCTACAGCATCTATGGATACTGGAACCCCAATTATCGTTTCATTGTTAAAGAGTCCACCGTGTGGCTGCGACAGATGCAAGTATTCCATTTGTGTTGACATTGAATCCTTTGAAACACATGGCGAACTAGACTCTGCCGGTGACATGTCAAGTACTGTACCTTTAATCAAAATTCCATTCCCTGCAGATACTGCTGTTTCCGGCGCCGTTACTGTAGTAGTGCTCTGCCCCTTGCCGATCACATACATATACCCATCCCACGGGTTAGCAGCTACCAGATAGCCATCAGAAACTGCTCCAAAAGTCATTGGATTATCTAGTTTCCATACAAGTGTACCATCAGTCATATTGATGCAGTGTATGCCCCACCCTCGTGTTAGCGGCCAAGTGGGTGTGTGCTCAGTATTGTATGTGAACAGCTTTCCGTCAGCAATGTTTCCGCCTGCATTGAAGGCATAATTATCAGTGCCATTTACATCAGTGTAGGGACTTTCGAACGGTGCATATGTGGGTGCAACGTAGTGCCACACTATTCTGCCATCAGTCCAGTTGAAGGCCCAAACGCCGTCATAAGCATACCTAATGACCATACCATAACCTGACGAGATTGCGTAAGCTCCGAAACCAGAGACCGACCAAGGATAATCCGTCTTCTCACTTCTGAACCATTTTCCCGTAAAGCCATCGAATATTACGAAGTATCCGCCTTGAGCCCAAGCAGCGACTTTTCCGTGATCCATCATCACAGGGCCTGAATGATACAGAATGTCCGGATATTCAGTTGTTGTTAAGTTGTATGTCAGTGCGCCTGTTGATAGCTTATAGAATTGGCATACGATTTGCCACCTTAAACTATCGAAGGGCTGACCATATTGTGGATTAGACTGTCCATATGTATCTGTCACGACTGCTCCCATATCGTTCTCGTAATCCTGGTATGTCGGTAGACTGCTTCTCTGGTAGGTTGTATTGCTTATTATTCTAGTAGTGAAGTTAGTGCTTGTTCCTCTTGTTGTCCAGTTAATCAAACGGTAACGTTGATCGCCTGCGGTTGCTCCGAGATCCTGTATGTTCGAAACATAGCCACCGATCTGGTTGACAAAAGTACCTCCCGTCAAGGGCGCAATTGAGTAGTTCCCGGTTACGGCTCCAGTAAATGGATCAATCTTCCTCAAATACGAACCGCTTATCGACAAAAGATCGATTGACCAAGTTTGAGATCCTAATTCCTCGCCAGAGATTGTCTCGCTCGATGAGACTGGTGAATTATATGCAATCCAAGAAGGCGTAATACCATTCGATGCTATCGGTATTGCGTAATACTGTACTCCGGTTTGTAGATCATAGCACACTGCACAGCTCGTTGGCACACCCTGTATTGATACCGTCATGGTCTGGTAGCATCTTCCTGCATAGATCACACTGGGGGTACCTGGATTACCTGTTGTTCCGAACTGGCCTGCCGGGCCTCCGATAAGGCCTGCCACAGCACCAAGTCGTTTCCACAGTACGTGAGCAGTGTTTGGCGCTTGAACCCATGGAGTGAAACCAGCAGCTGAATTGTATTGTTTGGTCGTGCCAGGATAGAGTGTGTCCCAGTTAGGATAGCCAAAGCCAACATAGCCAGTGCCAGGATAGTTTCCTAGAATTGGCCACCAACCTCTGTTGTTTATTGAAGCAGGGCGAGTCCAGTAGTCGGTCGGCATGGTTAACGGCCAAGACGCCACAGCAGCTTGCTGAACGGTAAGGTTTTGTGTCTGAGTGGAACTGGGCTTGTAGTAGCATTCGTTATATATGTTATCTCTTCCGCCAAACTCAAGATTAGCTCCCGATGAGTTCGTTACGATTTTTCCATTGAAATATCGTCCTGCAGGGAAATACGTTCCAATAAAGTCAAACTTGATTCCCCATGTTCCAGTTTGATCTGGAGTTAGTGTAAACCAGCTTGCAGCGGTAGCAGGTTCCGAGTCTACAGTTCTGACGTCTTTGGTTCCGTCTGGTTTCGTGATTGTAATTACAAATCCCATGGGAATAATTATATTGTTTGAAGGGAGTGCAGGATTAATCCAGAAGTTCACCAAAACTTCTTGACCAACGCCTACAACCCAAGGTTCAAAGCTAAGGAAGGCTCTAGTTTCAGCTTGTCTGGCAACAGTAATGCCGGCTGGTATTGGTCCACTAACGGGTTGTTGTGCAGCAAGTTGACCCTTGGCTGACTGAATTGGCATTAACATTGGTACAATAGAAGCAATCAGAATTGCCATGAAGATTAAAGCAAGTGTCTTTATTTTGTTTGTTTGCAAATGAATTTTTTCTCCTTTTTTTTACTTTTTTTACTTATTTGCCAAAAAAAGGCCTGAAGTCCTATGTGTAACAAAGTTTATTTAAGACTTTCGAAAAAATCAACTTATGCAATTAAGATGATAACAAGAAATAGCCATTTCTTAGCGGTCAAACCCAAAACTGACCTTTTCATTAGAAAAATCTTATCTTGTGTAGCTTACAATAGCAAGGTGGAGCTACCAGCCTGTTGATAGATCTAAGTTTAATTGTTTTAAATATTATTCTGTTTTTTCTCTTTGCCTTAATAGGATCTTTAGAATTCAGAAAGAAAAGAGAACGTCGCCTATGGGGAGCTTCTGTCTCTATTATAGTTGCTGAAACCTTCGGGTTCTCACAGCGCTTATTGAGTGTTTTAACATTTATAACCGCATTTTACATATCAATGCAAGGAATCCCAGTAAGCATTTATGCAATATTATGGGTATTTGGCGCCGATCCCAAAGGATGGATTCCACTTGACTATATTCCGCTTGAAGTAACTGGGATAGTGTTGTTTTTCATAGGCGGTCTTCTTGTTATCCTCGGCTGGTCAAAAATATTCAATGCGAAAGACCACATAGTCACTGATGGCGTCTACAGGCATCTTAGGCATCCCCAATACTTAGGGATTTTACTAGCTACCCTTAGCCTAACTATCTACAGGTTCTCTCCAATTTCAGTAATGTTATGGCCAGCTTTAGTGCTCATTTATTACCAATTGGCAAGGAAAGAAGAAAAGAACATAGAAGGCAAGTTTGGTGAACAATTTCTTGAGTATAAACGAAATGTTTCCATGTTTTTGCCTTTCACTAGCTTGCGAAAGCAGAGTGAAGCCTGAATTCCGCTCATAGACAATACCAAAAACAATTGCTTTTTTTAAATATGCGTCGCAAACGTAAGGCTTCTTTGACCATTGGCTCTACGAATGAGACGTTTAACCTTTACTTTTTCTCATTCTAACGTACAGGTACATAAAAGTGAAGCTAATTGCAATAAAGACTACAGCTGCCAAGGTATAAAGGTCATAGTTAGGTGATGAAGGAGACGGAGAAGTCAGCTGCGATATTGGACCGCCAAAGCAATAAACTGTCCCTTCCCTTGAGACTACGTAAAGTTTGCCGTCGGCAATAGCGGGGGAAGATTTTACTTCGCTTCCAACGTCATAATTCCATATTTGCATTCCTGTAGTCGAGTTTAAACAATATGCGCGTCCGTCGTTTGAGCCTATGTACAGTTTGTCGTCAGCAATAGCCGGGGAAGAAGCCACAGAATCTCCAGTTTCAAAATTCCAGATTATTGCTCCATCGCTCGGACTTAAACAGTAAACATTTCCATCCCATGAACCCACGAAGACTTTGCCGTAAGCGAAAGCGGGAGATGAGAATACAGCTGGCGGCGCATCGCAACTCCATATTATTGTTCCAGTATTGGCGTCCAAACAATGAATTTGCGACCCCACCCACCCTTGTGGTGACCCGCCATCTGCAAAAAAGACTTTTCCATCAGCAACACAAGGAGAATCGCTAATTTTACTTGAAGCTGTATAAGTCCATAGCATAGCTCCTGTATTCTCATCTAAAGCAAAAAAGCTGTCTTGGCTTCCTGCAAATACCTTGCCGTCAGCTACTGCGGGGTTAAAGGGCCAATCCCCAGTATTATATTTCCACACCAACGCTCCTGTGTCCGAGTCGAGGCAATAAAGGTTAAAATCAGCCGATCCTGTAAACACCTTGCCCTCTGAAACAGCGATAAAGGAAAACAAATCGTCCCCAGTTTTGTATTTCCATATAACCAATCCGTTTGTTGCATTCAAGCAATACATGTAATCATCTATAGATCCTATGTAGACTTTTCCATCAAGAACGGCCGGAGATGCCCTGTTCGGGTGATATTGTCCTTGCGTGCATCGCATGGATAAATCGCTTCTATATTTCCAAATAAATGAGCCTGTACTGGCGTTCAAACAAACGACGTAATCATCCTCTGACTGTATAAACATCCTATCATCTGCAACCGCGGGAGAAGCACACATAACACCTCCCGAAAGTGTATAATTCCACAATAAATTTGGTGTGTTAGGTGCTAGGCTTTCGGTGTAACCTGTGAAGCCAGCGTCGTGGTGGAACATTGGCCACGGATAGCTTGTTTGATTTTCTTGTGCACTCAGCTGGGCGTTGGCTGTTTGGTAGACAATTGGATGCAACAAGAAAAGCTATCAATAAAACCATCGAGAATGCAAATAGTCTAGTATGGGTATTTGAGGTCAAGCAACGATCGGTTGATTATTTTCCGCTCTAAAGCTTTTAAAGTATTCTCAATTCCAAAGTTGAAAACATAATAATCACAAAAGTATTTGCCTAGCGTACTCAAAACCTGACTCAACAAACTTTTGAGCTGAGAATACAATAGTTAAGCCAGAGTTTTGGAAATGTTTGTTACCGAATGTGCTGCATTTTGTTTAATCGCTTTATAGGGAAGTTTATGTAGTATAGAGCAGTAACGTTATGATTAAATGGTGATGGAAAATGTCGGAAAAATCAAAGATTGTTTTCGTTGGAAATAAAATGCCAATGGACTATGTTATGGCGATTATTACTGGTCTGTCGGCGGGCGATGGTAAAGAAATAACCTTGAAAGCAAGAGGACAAGCAATAGCTACAGCGGTTGACGCAGCTGAAATAACGAGAAATCGCTTCCTAAAAGACCTGAAAGTACACAAAATCGTAATAGGAACAGAGCAGATGCCGCCAAGAGAAGGCGAAACCAGATCACGAATGGTTTCAACAATTGAAATAATGCTAACAAAAGAGTAGGAATACTTCCGCGAAACACCGCTAAGTAAACATAAAAGCACGCCGAGTTTTGGTCTTCTGATGTCTTATTAAAAACGCTGTTGGAGAACCAAGACAACGTCGCTTTCTCTGCCTTTTTCCATATTTAGGTTGATCTTTGATTTTCTCTTCAAGCTTCTTTTGCTTTTGTTTCCTTCTTTGGGCTATCATGGCTCCATATCTTTGCCTTAACGTAACTCGCTCTACAACTGTTCGAATGGTACACTTTTTTTAAGTCATACGTTTCAAATACCACACCGCAGTAGCAGGTTCTAATTAGAACTTCATAACTTAATCTTTCAAAGCTTTCCATATCACAAGCATTCCAGTAGAAGTCTTTTAGTAATCCCTGTCTCTTTTTCAAATGTCAAGGGAAAACTGACCCCAAAAGTAACGCTGCTTTTATAGATCCAGCTTTCACAATTTGGTGGATCAAAAAATCTGCTTTTAATCACAAAACCTTCTCCATAGATGATATATGAAGAGGTGGATTTCTGTCTTTCCATGCGTGCAAATAGCTTGAATGACCTGAATCAAATATACAGGACTAAAGTCTTTATAGAAGCCATTCAGTGATTTCCGTTGGTTAAATTAAATTTTAATCCCACAACTAAACGGTATTCAAACCTTAGTCTTCTTGATATTCGTTTTTAACAAGTTCTACGGAGACTGAATCATCGTGACCAGTTTTCTTTTCGGGTTTTTTCTCTCTTCCTTCCATGAACCCATTTTCCGAAGCAGTTATTTCGTCTTCATCGAGCATGTTTTCTCTTTGCGCATCATCATAAATATCTTCAGTTTCTGTTTCGTCATTATTTTTTTTAACATCATCTGTATCCAAATGAGGCATTTTTCTTTTTTTGCTCATCCAAAACACCCGTGAAGAACTATTAATGTTAGACCTTAATATCCTTAACTTGAGTTCAGTTTTAGTTGAAAAGGAAATAGAATTTGGAGAATTCAGTATAAATGTACTCTAAATATGGCGGGGTCCGACGGTATGAATGGCTGATCGGAATATGATAAATATAAGGCTAATTTGCCTATTTTGGGTCAAAACACTTGGAAAGTGATTTCGCTACAAACATTCCAATCAGGGACAGATGATGTGAAGCGGCAAATAGCTAATTTAAAGAAGCGGCTGAAATGTCTCCCAAGCCAAAATTTGAGTTTGCGCCAATTTAATTATCAAATATTATCATAAGTTCTTTAACTTGTGAAATATCAGAAGGTTTTCTTCTTTTAACAATTACTATCACGGTTATGCTTCAGGCTTGGTTTGTTGTCAAAGACTCAGAAAAATGTTAAGGATAAATTATGGGTGAAGCAGGTTAATTTAGGTCTATTTCTGGATGAATTAGAATGCATTTTTGATGATTCGATTTCGCAGAGAATCACCCGCGAAAAGAAATTAACTGCAATTTCAGAATTATGAATTCTTAAAGGTTAAATAAGATTTCAACTGATAAGCAAAAACACCAATCTAAATATTAGATGCCAGTGGATGAGCAAGTTTACATGCAAAAAAGAAGAGTCAATGTTTTGTTCTTTAGGTTCATGAATAGATTCTCTACTCCGCTCAAAATTGTCACTCCACTTTTATTATTTCTGTTGCTTTTTGTGGCACAAATAACACCGGTGTACGCTCAACTTAGCCCTGCTAGAAATCTAACTGGAACTTGGCAAAGCTCCTCTTCCGGCATGTATTATGATATGGATCCGTCAGATCCAAACACTCGTATGAACGATATAACCGCCACGTTTGCTATGGACATTACTCAACAGGACAGTCAAATAACCATAATATTGCATTTGAACCCGATAAGTTGGGTAACAGACGACGCGTACTGGCAAGAATACCAGCTGTCCGGCGTTCCTCCAGTAGGGGGCGGCTCAATTGAGTTTATTGGAACTGTTTCAAGTTCAAGTTTTACAGCTGATGAGCAAGGGAGTCAATTGACTCAGGAACGCTTAGTCGGTACGTTTACCACCGATATTATAACCGCGACACTTAGTGGATCTTCCGAAACTACAGCTCAAAATGGCATAGTTGTAACAAGAACTAGTTCACCAACATCAGCGCCAACTCAGGCTTCCACGTCAACTCCGTCAACGACAACGCAGCCAACGTTCAGCCGTTATTCGGGTAATGTTGCAGTAAACAAAGGCTCTGCTTGGTTCACAAATACTGGCGAGAATATGCCTCTTTCTTCAGGTCAAATGTACTCTGGAACCACAGTTTTAACTGGCAACGACTCGATTGTCGGTTTCACATACCCTATGCAGGATGGGACCGTGTATTTGAACGAGAACACTGAAGCAGGATGGGTAGCTCTCACCTCGAAACCTGCACCAGATGGCCAAATCGCTTACTCAGTATATCCATCAACCGTTGTTCTGCCTCCAACCTGGGGACAAGATGCCAAAGATATGTTAATATCGATCTCGTTAGAAGCGACAATTGCTGTAGGTTTATTTGGGGAAACAGTCCCATCAGGTGTAGCAGTTGGTATAGTTGTCGAGGGAGGGGTATTTTTGGTACATTTTGGGGTCGCATATGTTCAAGAAAGTAGATCGCATTTAGTTCAAGTACCTCAAGGATTATTCTTGGGAGAAAACGCGGAGTATATTGTAGAGGTCTCGGACACAACGACGACTGTTCAGGTCCTTGATGGCTCGGTTGTATTCGTTGATATCGCCACAAATAACACAGTAAATGTAGAAAAGAATAAGATGCTAACGCTTCCATCGGGAGAACAAAGCGGATTTAGTAAACAAGACCTTCAGTCTGATTTATCTGCCTTTAACTCTGGTTCAGTAAATCAGTGGTGGATACAAACAAAACCCAATGCTTTATTCGACTTTGCGGACCTTCCTTTTGAACCCTTAGTTCTGGTTTTTGTTGTTCTGGCAATAGTCTTCGTAATAGCCGCTGTCGTAACCGCCTACAGAAGAACCAAGGGTCAGCGCAGGAGCAGTAATCCGATGCATAAATCCAGCACATGTCCATAATCTCATCAAAAGTTTCCCTATCAGGCTTACGCAAAGCCATAGCAAACCAATCCACCGGTGTCTATTTCCGATTCTAAAGCCATCCTGTAAGACTCAACAGTTTTACCCACATCAATCATCTCACTCTAGTTGGAAACCTTAGAGTTGACTAAAAACTGCTTTTAAGCTATCTGTGAAACGACTACCGAACGCAGTGGAGAGGGGGAATTAAACTGATAATCTACGCTTTTCTACTTGCATATCCAGCGGACTTGAAATTTACCATTTCTTCGGCAATCTCCAAGAAAAAATTTTGAACCTTAGGACCAGCCAAAGTTTTTCAGACATTTGCTATGTAGGCGATTTTTCAGGCGGCATCCATACGGGTTTGCTGTCAACTGTCTCCCGCTGGGAAGGCGACGGGCAGGGCAAGTCTAACGCTTCAAACACGCCTTTCTCGGTTTCTCCGGCGATTGCTTTGTTGTCTTTGATTAGGCCTTGGCTGTACTTGATTCGCATTCCTTTGGAAATGGCGTAGCCAGCAAGCCACATGTTATGCTCCGCTGAACCAGTTCGGACAAGCAGGTGAATGCCAAAAGTCGATGATATCGCGCGGTAGAAATCCACTTGGAAAAGACCACCGTGACAAGGCAAGAATGCTTTTATAACACTGCTGCCCTGGCAGTTAGGTTTAGCCTTCAAGCGTCTTAGTTCTTCACTTATCTTTTGCCATTCAAAATCGCTCTTTGTGACCACGACAAAATCAATGTCATGCACCTTAGGTTTCTGCCGCCTGATGCTTCCAGCAATTTCTATCTTGACACAGTGAGTACATACAATAGTTTTTATTTGGTTTGCTGTTTTTTCGGCATCTTCTAGGTCGAGTTCCATTAATAGTGGTACTTCGTTTTCTGGAAAAAGCGTGGATTGTTTCTTCATTGTTTTCACCTTTCTTTTGTTGTAACGTGGACTTTATAGTTTGCTTTTAATCTCCGATTGAGGTTGGGTACATATTTTTTGCCAACGCAAGTGCGTTTAGCTTATGCTCGAGTTCGTTCAACTTCTTCTGTTGAGCCAACAGAATAGAGATGACCATAGGCTCAAAGAGTATTGGGTTGGTGGCGCAGCTGCCTGCTGAAGCTAAACCTCTGCACATATCCATTATCTCATCAAAAGCCTGCTGCTCCTCATCGTTTTGCAGTGCATTTCTAAAGCCCTTCCATCTGTGAATCTCAAATTCCAAAGCTATACGGTAAGAAGGAACAGTTTTGCCCATGCTTGTTAAGCCTCCAGACAATCTGAATCCTTTTTCATAGGAAATCACTCGGAGCGTAAGAATCGGCAAAAAATGCATATAAAGCAAATGGACAAACTGCGTTGTCAAGCAGTAGAGGGTAGAGTAAAAGTGAAAAAGGATCCAGGTTCAGAAAGAGCAAATAAATTGTTAGTCAAGAAACGAGACCGTATGAAAAATCACACAACGACTGATTGGGCGCTTAAAAAATTACCCATAACTCTTTTGGTTTTGCAATTTTTTATTTTTTGACAAGCACCTGAATTAGTCCTTGGACCCCAAGAATCGGAAATGAACACGCAATATCATCCGCTGCAAAAGCAAACATCAGATTTATCCAGGCCCTCTTTTTCCAATCCTTTTTAAGCTGCAACCAAAGTCTTCAGTTCTTGCTCAATTGAAGGCAACTCAACTGGCAAAACTAACTTATCAAAGGTAGATGATGATGGCGTGTTTTTTTCACTCCCATCATCATCTTCTAAGCCTAAGCGAGATGCTTTCAACCGTACAGCAATAAGGGTTTTGCCCAGAATCTTTGCATAGGTAGTTACACCACAAATGTAGTGTCGTATGAGGCAAGCTATGGACCAGAAACTAACTTAACCTATCATGATTCAGCGGCAAACGAGGTATATAACCCAATAACTGATTCTTGGTAAATCAAAACACTTTAGAAAATGCATCCAAAGAATAGTTTTGCTTCGATTTCATTTATGAAAACTAAGTAGAAGAGAGGAACTACGTACCTCCTTTTTTTGATTTGTTTTCCAGCGTTGTTGACTTTGGAAGGTTTCAAGTCTTCCTAAGTTTGGAACCGACGTAGAAACCAACAAACCCAATTGCTAGTGCAACACTTACATTAACGAATACTAGATCGCCAAGCATCCTAGACTCGAGGTTGAATAATTGTGTTGCAGAGAATGTGAAGGTGGGGTTAGCGCTTGTTATTGCTTGTGTAACCATTGTATTCCAAGATGATAGTCCGACAAAATTGGCAACGTAGAGTATTAAGAAAACTGCGCTCAAAAGTGTCATCTTTGTGATTGCTTCTAGTCCATTTTCTGACCATATTCTTCTTGAAAAAGCATAGCCAACAATAAGGGCTGAAACAAGAAAGGCTACAACTGTTTGAACGTTATCTGCCCAATCTGAAGCAACCGAAATAGATAGGCTAAGTGGTAACCCTACCAGAAAACTGACAATAACCACTAAAACGATTGTAGAAGCTACAGCTGTAATGACATCTCCAAATTTTATCTTTCTCACCTCCTTACATCTTAATTTGATTTTTTTTAGCCAGTAATTTACGCAGAAATCATAAAAATCCACGAATCTGCAAGAACCTATTTGTTATGTCATCTAAAGACTCAATAGTCCACTTTTTAGACCGCTATTATCAGGATATTTTTTAACCTTTTAAAATTGTGTGACTGTAGAGCGCCAACAACAATGACTAGATTAAGGTTCAAACTCAACATTATTTGCTCGAGATCTTTAAAAGAGAATTCGTCTGGCAGCATTTGCTGATCCAGAACCTTTCCCAAAAAGTTGTTTTTCAGAAGGTTTGCGGTTGCTGTGGGGGCGTTGTTCTTGCTTTCATCGAGTAATAGTAAAGCGTTATGGCTATTGGAAAGATCGGCGTTATCAAAGCTGTAAGAATGCCTGATATGAGGGGGCTGACTACGCCAAATGGTGTAGTGATTAATCCGATTATGCTACTTACTATGCCGACAATGATGCCAAGTACAAGCAATAAACCAAAGGTCTTTAGCCATCTGTTGCTGACGAGAACCCGGCTTCTAGAGAGGCTCTCAGAAATGCCTGTGCCTTCAAGCATTATGGCTGGGTACACAAGCGAAAACATTATAGCGAGGATTATTCCGGGAATAATTAACGCAATTAATCCAAGAACAATGATAATTCCTGTAACGATGCTTGCTGCTAACAAGAAAAGTACTTTTGTCAAGGTGAAATTGAAGGCTGCTTGCAAGTTTGCCTGTCCTCTTTCTAGCATATCTGAAGTGAATTTTACTGTAATTCCTGTAGTAAAGCTGTTGACGATCCAACTTACGATTCCGGTTAGAAATAGAACCGTTACGGTTGCTGTTAGGAAGGCTGGAAAATATGCTAATAGTTGCTGCGACGTGGGATTCACTGGGGCTACAGGCATAACTATTGCTGATCTCACAGCTATAGTTACTAATCCTGTTAGGATTCCTGCAGCTAGGAAGGGAATTAAGTACTGCGCAAAATTTCGCGAATATAAATTGAACGTTTGAGTTAATATTTCGCCTATGGCGAGTTCTCTTTGAGGTTTCTTGCTTTCCATTAACTTGTCCTCTGTTTTCCTCACGTTGTTTGAGCTTATTAATTTTGTTAGACAATAGAGTCTGTTAACCAAAGTTCGAATCCGATTGGTTGGCTTTTCTTGATTTTTGAACCAGAACACCTATAAGCTGACATATGCATATATTATAATATTACAATATCTTGGAGCTGGTTTTTTGGATAAAGCATTACTCAAGCCCACATTGACCTGACTCGAATGTTTCGAAACTGTTTCACAACTGTTTCAGCGAACTATCATATCGCTCCAAGACATTAGTATATCATAATAAAAACAAAAGTGAGGTAAATAAAATGAAAACTTTGAAAATAATAACATTGGTTAGTATCTCAGTTGTAGTAGCTGCTCTGTTAACTACATCTGCCTTCGCGTTGGGCATGATGGGAGGACCATATGGAGGATATGGCGGAATGATGGGAGGCGGCTACGGCTCCGGCTATGGATACAACAATCCACCCTACACAACAGGAGCAACTATTCCCACAACACCAACATCCCAGTACTATCAGCCAGTTTACCCAATGATGTTCGGAGGAGGCATGATGAGTCGATTAGGCAACGGCCAAGGCTTTAGCGGAATGATGAGCGGCTACGGATACAAAGCACCATACACTTACACTGGAACACCACTAACTCTTAACAATGCAGTAACAATAGCCCAAAACTATGTGTCATCGATAGGAAATCCTGACTTAGTTGTTAAACAAGTTGAAGAATACTCGGCAAACTTCTACGTCCAAGTTAACGAGAAAAGCACAGGCAACGGAGCATTCGAGCTATTAATCAACAAGTACACAGGCAGCATCTATCCAGAAATGGGGCCCAACATGATGTGGAACACCAAGTATGGCATGATGAGAGGTGGAATCCTAGGCGGAATCTTTGGAACACCAACCACAACCTTGACAGTAACTGCAACTCAGGCAAAAGCTAACGCTCAGCAATACCTAAACACGTACATACCAGGGGCAACGACAGGCGACGTTACAACATTCTACGGCTACTACACCATCGAAGTCCTTAACGGCGGAACAACTTATGGCATGCTAAGTGTCAACGGATACAGCGGACAAATCTGGGTCCACACGTGGCATGGATTGTTCGTCCAAGAACAGCAAATAAGCTAAAAAAACCAATCCATTCCTTTTTTGTAATTCGATATTTAGAATAATAGAAAACCTAAAGAGATGAGCAGAATGTTAGAATATTCGAATAAGCAGGCAACAAAAATGTCCAAACCAACCTTTGACATGTCAATATACGAGCTACAAGCAGAGATTTCAAAAACACTAGCTCATCCTCTAAGGATTGCAATTATCCATTACCTAAAAGACGGCGAAAAAACAGTAAACGCTCTCACCCAAACACTGGGCGCCAGCCAATCTAACATATCTCAGCATTTAGCAATAATGAGGCAAAGACAAATCGTTAAAACCAGAAAAGAAGGCTCAACCGTATACTATCGAGTTGCAAGTCCAAAAATCAGCCAGGCATGCGACATGGTAAGGGAAGTTCTCTTGGATCAACTTAAGCAAAAACAAGAAATAGCAGAAACTTTCTCACCATAGGAGGAAACAAAAAATGTGTCCGTTTGGTTTTGGATGCGGTTGCGGATGCGGATCCAGTGACGACAAAAAGGAAGTCACCCGCGAGGTAATCCGAGAAATCGTAATGATTCCCTGCAAGTACTGCGGAGCCCTCTTCCAACAAACAGCAACATTTTGCCCCCACTGCGGAGCAAAGAGAACTGTTTAACAACTAAAAGAATATAGCATACAATAGGAGATTTTCATTTTGTCCAAATTAAAACTCTTAACAGCTATTCTGACAACTGCCCTTTTGGCAGCGTTCGTACTTCCTGTTTTAGCCCTAACATACAGTCCAGGCGTTGCAACAGGGCAATATGTAAAGTATGGCAATTTTGTTGGGATCGGTCAAGGAGTTGAGTCCTTTAATGATTATGACTGGCTAAAGTTACAGGTTACAGACGTTTCTGGAAAAGCAGTAACTTTGTTTTCAACCAGCCAATTCAAAAACGGAACAGCTATCGCAGGGAATGGCACCACATCCGTTTGGAACGTTGAAACAGGAACTGAAGACGGTGTTCCAAGTACCCAAGGTCCAATAATAGCATCAAACTTGAATCAAGGAGATCCAATACCGCCACCTAACACATATGCCGTCAACAGAACTGAAAGCCGAACGTACTTAGGAGTTAGCCGAACAGTGAACATTCTTGACGCTTCACTCTCAACGCCCGATTATAATACCACTCTTACTTACGTTTATGACAAAGCCTCCGGAATGCTGCCTAGAGTCAACCACTCAAACCCTAACTCAAGCCGAACCTCAACCTGTAACAACAACAATTTCTTACAGCTTAATTGAAACGAACATTTTCGGTTCAACAAATCCTTCGCCTTCCGTTCCAGAGTTACCCTTCACAGCAGTCGGAGTTGTCGTTGTCGTCGTTTTGATAAGTACTTTTGCTGCGGTTATTCTTTTCAAGAAAAAATAGAAGACAGTCGAAAGATCAATATACACCTTCTTAATTTTTGCCCTAAAGCTTTAGCAAATGAATTAAGGCATAGGGCTTGTCCTCGTTTGGGGGATAAGCTCGGTCCGACTCACTTTTGCCAAGAAGATTTGTTCCTTCTTGATAATGGATTTGCTTAATATTTTGAGCGCATTTAGAGTAGTAGAAAAAAAATTAAAACAAAAAAGGATTGTTTTGAAAAGGGAAAATTGAACTGCTTACACGGTTATGTCGGTAATTTCACAGATTGAGGTTGGTCTGCGTATTGTTGGGTTGGGGATTTCCTAGACTTTGCCTTTTGTATTATGTCTTCATTTATGAAGTTTTTGACGCTGACTTCTTGTTCGATTCCAAATACAAAGTTTATTGGACTTTGGTGCTTGGCTCAAGAAGGTTATTCTGTAGAGCCCTTTATCTAAAGTCAGCTTGACCAAAGGGTCTTGCTTTGCAATTTTCTGTTGATCCGTTGTACAGTTCTCTTCAAGCTATAATTATTGATTTTTTAGACATATTTCACGTATTGTAGTGTTTTTATGTTCGACAGATGGGTCTCTTGTCGTGTTTTGATATGTTTGTGTTATGTACAAGGGTTTAAGTGACAGTTATACGTACTATTACGATATAAGATATGTGTCTTAGAAGGCGCTTTTCACGTCTGCACCACACAACAAATGGAGAGAAATATAGAAAATGAACAATAACTATCAAAAAGAAACCCAAACAAAATTAACCAAAGGCCTCTTAGACATGATTGTCCTTGAATACCTAAATGAACAATCCATGCACGGATATCAAATGATTAGCAAAATCCGCAAAGGCTTTGGCGTCTATTTAGGACCCAGCACCGTCTACCCCCTGCTAGGCTTACTTGAAAAGAAAGGCTACGTAACGAGCGATTGGAATATGTGTACCGTTAGACCGCGAAAAATGTACAAGCTTACCAATGAGGGAAAAAATGTCTTGAACTTTGCCGAAAACTCGCTCAGACTCATGGTCAAAAATATGGCAGGCGCCAACAAAGTCGGAGTACAAGTAGCTCCACAAATCTACACGAGGTCAACGATTCAAAGAGAAAATCCGATGTTGACAGTTTGCTGATTCGTCAAATATAAAGAAAAAAGGGGCCTAAATCTTGATAGATAAAGCTAAGATTATAGATGCGACGTGCATGTGTGAGCATCTCAAAAGTGAACATTCATATTTTTTAGATAAAGTATGTACTAGATCTAAGTGTGAATGTTACAGGTTTGTTTTAAAGGATGAACAATAGAAGTCTATTTTTTTAGGACTGAACCATGCCGTTTGAAAGCTTTGTAGCGTCGCCGTATTCATCATGAAAAACAGTGCGCTATAAAACATGCAACAATATCTGAATATAGGCAATATGAGGGTATCATCGTTTCCGACTATACCCCATATTGACTTGATTTTATTTTTACCATTTATTCTGGATACATTCATTGCAGTATGGTCTGAAATCTGATCCAGCTTGGAGAAAGCCTTCCAGAAGGTCACGATTAGAAATTGCTACAGTGTTATTCAGAGCATATGAGAGGGCACATATTTTTCCTTTTCTTTTAATGTGTTTTGTCTGTTTGCTTATTTGTCTTTGTCTGTTTGTCTGTCTGGTAAGAGGCGGGGGTGTAGGAAACTAGAGAGAGTATTTAACTTAGTCGTAGGCGTGTTAGTTGTAGTTTGGGTTTGGGGATTAGATTTTAATCCAACCAGCCTCACAGCGCGGGCAAACTCGCTATTTACTTTCAATGCTATAGGCAACTAGCGCGCATGCGTGTTCCTAAATTCTTTTAATAAACTGAATCTATTTTTGGGTTTGATTTTGGGCGTTATTCTCTATTAGCTTCTCATCATTGAAGCGTCCTTTCACCCAATAAATGAGCAACAAAACAGTCCTAAACTAATTTAGGAACAACCACGCGCGCTAACCTAACATTAGCTATCTTTAGCAGCCCGCTTCGCTATCCTTTTTCCCCAGAAAAGCCATTTCCAAGTTGGCGGAGCACCTGTCCGTGTAAAACTGTTGGATTGTCTTATCATTCTGTATAGTGAAAACAAAGGAAAAGCAAGGATAAACAACAACGCGAAAATAAACAAGAAGTCGAGCAATCTGTACGGGCAAGTTAGTTTCGGAACTGACAAGTGCCAAAGCCATTATTGGTGAGGCGACAGCAAAAGTGAGGAAAACGTTAAACATTAAACCAATCACGCCATCCAAACCTCTCAAACCCGTCCACGAAGGAAATAAGTACTCCTTGATGGCAGCCAGTATTTTCTGGCCTGAAGAGTAATTTGCCCATTGATCAAGACCAGTGCGCAAAACGTTTTCACAATAGCCGCATTTTACGGTTTCTGGACCAAATCTTGGGCTCCAGCTAGATATTCGTGCACCACAATTTGTACATACAAAGAAATGATATGTTGGCACTGTAATCTCTCACCCGAAACTTATGTATTAAGACATTGTTAGGATTATCTTATTAAGACTTATGTAATGGGCAAATCCCTGGTTGAGCCGTTAAATTGTCTGCCGGAAATTTGCTTATTATCAGACTTTCCCTGTTCAGAGTCAATCCAACATGCGTTGAAAAGAGCGGTTGGAGGACACCTGAGTTTGAAGCCCCGCGTTTATTGCATCTTCAAAATTGTCCACTATGCTTGTTCATTGGAAGCTGCCTATTTTCTTCAAGCAAACTGTTGTTTGGGTCAATTTCTGAAATTTAGCAACAAGGTGGCGCGCCTGGTTGTTCCGATATTGGTTAAAAGTGGTCATAATTCGCCTTTAGGTTTCAGCAGCCTGCTTGCATTCACCGTTCAGAGTACATGCTTTGATATATGGCTTAAACGCGAAAAGCGTACTTTTAACCATTTTTAACCATTTTAGGATCACGCATGCGCGCTATAAGGTCCGCAGTCTAATGCGGGTCACGATTCATTCGTTAATTTGCTTGATTGCTATGCTTCTTAATGCTGTGGCCGCCGTTAGGTTGAAGATTGCAGAGAAGGCTCGGTTAATTACTTTACTCGCGAAATGAGCAAGATAAACACGATAAAGGTAATTTAGCAACGCATTGGTGGGTTTGAGGATCACTTCGGATCGCGCCACGGCCCACCATTATCTTGACAGATTTTTTCTTTGCCAGGACACGGCGCACCATTAAGCCGATAAAGATGCCCAATCCGGTAGAGATTAGTAGCGATAACCCAATTGACCCAAGTAATGGTGCGGTAAACCCCCATAAGGCGTAAATTGAACTGATAAGAATCGTCGGAAGCAGTCCTAGGAAGGCTGCCAAAGGTATGGCTGCCATCAATTTGATGGGTTGGGATTGGCTGGTCAATCGACCAATGAGCAATCCTTCTAACCCCCCGCAGGCCGCGAAAATGAGTAGATCCCAACTGCCACCCCCGCTTATGGCAATACCTAAGGTTAGCCCTGCGCCACCGGCGAGGAGACCTGTACCGGAACCAAAAGCTACTGCTACAGCTGCCAACATGATCTGGAACGGAATGACTAGGCCACCCAATAAGGAGTATTGCGTGATTAAGGTGCTGGAAAACAGCGCCGCGAGGATGACAATGGCAATGTCCCAACGTGCGCGTAGGATGGGCGCTTGGTCTAAACCTTTTTCCATAGCTGTCCCCTTAGCGTATCCATATATCAGGGCAAAACCGCTGATGAAAACAAGGATCCAGAAAAAACTGTCGGGTTCCAGTAGAATGTTGTTGGTTCACTCCATGTAGCTCCTCCATTATTGGAGTATTGGTAGGTGTTTCCGCTGTCAGCCTGCATTATGGAACCCAGAAAAATCGCAAAAATAAGGCCGATACTGAAACAGATGATAGCTATGGAGTATCGAGCTCGCATGCTGGCTCACACAGAATAATTGAGTAAAGCTAATTTAAGCTTTGTGCGCATAAGCGCTGAATAACTCGTTTTTGGTTTGTTTCTTTGAATGGGACGCTTTTTGGGGGTTAGTATAGCGCGGCGCGTTCGTGAGGGAGAGCGTCGTTGTGTTCGTTCGCGTTCACATCCGAGAGAGAGAGAGAAAAAGATTAGATTTTAATCCAACCAACCAGCGGAAATCCATCTTGAATTGGCTTCTGCAAGGACTCTTCAAAGCATATACACGATTCAGACCATAGTTTATGCATGAATATGAAAAGAGGGGGGTAGTAGTAAAATCAGAGTCAATATAGGATAAGAGCTATGCGAGATGTTTTTTCAAAAACTAAATGCGCGTCCAATAACAAAAGGGTTTTATTAATTGAGACTCAAAAGTGATGCGATGAAAACTATTCATAAAGTCATCTTCGGAAATGCTAAAAACATGAAAGATGTTAAAGATGGTTCTATTGACCTAATGGTTACATCTCCCCCTTACCCAATGATTGAGATGTGGGATGAGATTTTTTCAAAACAGAATCCAGCCATAGGTGAAGCTCTAACAAAAGAAGACGGAAACAGAGCTTTTGAGTTAATGAATAAAGAACTTGATAAAGGCTGGAAAGAGGTATATAGAGTTCTCATAGATGGTGGATTTGCCTGCATAAATATTGGGAACGCTACAAGAAAAATAGGCGAAGAGTTCAAATTATATTCCAATCATTCACGGATACTCGAATACTGTATTAAGTTAGGTTTCAGTTCCTTACCCGAGATTTTATGGCGAAAGCAGACAAATGCTCCCAACAAGTTCATGGGGTCAGGGATGTTACCTGCTGGAGCCTATGTGACTTTGGAACACGAACACATTTTGGTTTTACGGAAGGGAAATAAACGAGAGTTCAAAACAAAAGAGGATAAGTTAAGACGACAAAAAAGCGCATTTTTCTGGGAAGAACGAAACATTTGGTTCTCAGACATTTGGGAAGATTTGAAAGGAACAAAACAAAACAGCATAGACAAAAAGATAAGGGAACGAAGTGGCGCTTATCCATTTGAGTTAGCTTATCGATTAATCAATATGTTTTCTCTAAGAGAAGACACTGTGTTAGACCCTTTTCTGGGGACTGGAACAACTACAATCGCTGCAATGGCTACGGGGAGAAATAGTATTGGAGTTGAAATAGACCCTAATTTCAAGAAACATCTTTTCTTGAGATTCAGAAATGCTATTGATTTTTCAAATGGGATTTTAGAAAATAGAATGCTAGCACATCTAAGTTTTGTCCGAGAAAGAATTAAAACAAAGGGCAGATTAGGTTATGCTAGTAAGGTTTATGGATTTCCTGTTATGACCAGTCAAGAAACTGAAATAACGTTTGACGAATTAAGCAAAATCAAAGAGAAAGAGAATGAGGTTGACGTTGAATACAAAGAGATGCCCACATTTCAATTTGGAAAAGGCGCTCTGCTTCAAAAAGGCAAATTGTTGAGGGATTGGCTTCGCTCAGATTAGAAATCGTATTCTACCCTAATTCCATCTTTCAGTTTCTCATAATAAATTAGCTTAACATTAATTTTTTCGTGCAACATGCTCTTGGTCTTGTAGGTAATAGGTTTAATCGAAACGGGCAGCAAGTTAAGTAGCCACTAAGCCGCGCTTGCGTTTCTTGAAGTAAACAAACACCCCAGCGCCCACAACAACTGTGACAACAACGGCAGCAAATGCAACAAGAACGGGCTCAGTCTTCGGCAATACAACGATGCCATCTTCAATGTCGTAAGGAGCCATTAGCGGGTAATTGTCTTTGCCAGAAACAAAACTCACAAATCCATCGACCTTGGTGTCCCATTTATACCCATTTACTATGTATGGAGCATCGCCTATGCCGTCTCTATTGCCGTCTGTCCCATTATAATCGGCCCAGTAGTTACCTATGGTCCCGTTATCCCATTTGTTGCCCTCTACGCCATTATCAATGTGGATCTTGCAGGAGTTTGCTGTGAGGGTGTTGCCATAAAACGTGTTGTTTACGGCTCCTTCTTGAAGAGCTATAGCAAACCCGTTATTTGCCATGTAGTTGCCATAGATGGTGTTGTTTGAGCAACTAAAAACAGTGCGAATAGCTTGGTTAACGAACCCTGTTATTTTGTTTCCAAAGATTAGGTTATTAGAACAATCTCTAAAGAGAGCTATGCCTTCGCTGCCTTTGTATGCAGGTCCAGTAATGTTGTTTCTGGCAATTATGTTCGAGTCCGCTTTATCAAGTGTTATCGGGAGCGATCCTTCGATTTTGTTGTCTGAGATTACGTTTGATGAGCCTTCGATGTGTATGCTGCCGTCTATGCCGCCGGTTACGTCGATTATAGTATTTCCTCGGATTATGTTGTTTGTGCCGTTGCAGATGATGGCTGAACCTTGGATGCTGGAGAAGTTGTTGTTTTCAATTATGACCTGTGAAGAGTCTTTGATTGCTACTCCTAGGGAGGCGTCCATGTACGCGGTTTCGTTGGTGAACATATTGCCGATGATGCTGATATGTAAAGAATTGGCGATCCTAACTCCCGTGGTACACTTTTCAATAGTTAAGTGTGTGAGGGTAACGTTGTTTCGTCCCACTACTATTATGCCATTGTTTCCGGCGTCTTGCGAGCGGGGTGCGCTTCCCACCCAGCTTTCATTTCCCCGAATCAAATAGTCGGAACCATCGAGGATAATATTGTCGCGTTGAATTTCAATCGTGCGAAGAGCAATACTGTTGGTGAGTTTGTAGAGGTTGCCTGTTTTCTCGATGGGCGCCGTTGCTGGTTCTATGGTCCCGTCGTTTCTTATGTAAATTCGTTGGAGATCAGGCCCAGGGTTTGGAAAGAAGTTAGCATTCGCCTCTTGGAGAGGTTGAATTGCAGCCACAGCTAGGATTACAAAGAGAATGATGATTGATAAGTCGAGCAGCTTGATTTTCTTATGTATAGTCATTAGGTTTTTACTCCTTTAGACTGGTTTAAAAGGGTAATCGTCAAGATTTCTTGACTGATTGGGTCAACCCGTTAGTCAAACTTTCTTGACTAAATCATCCACCGTAGAATTGCGTTTCTTGAAGTCAATTAACAGCTAACAGCCGGTACAACTAATGCTGACATCCAGTATCAGTTGCGGTTAAACGTTGTTCGAAGCCCGCCTAAAGGAGTTAACGATAACCAGCTAGAGTAGGTTAACCGACGCACCAACCGAACCGTTTCACGTCAACTGGCGAGACTTTCTCATCTATCATCAGGTCACGCAAGCATACGGGGTCAGTTTCCAAGAAGTCTCCCGTGCAGGCATAGGCTCTGCCTCGGCATCCTCCGCATGTTTCACGATACTCGCAGGTTCCGCATTTCCCTTTCAAGACGCTTCTTTGTCTGAGTGTATTGAGCGTTTTTGAGTTGCGCCAAATATCGATTAGGCTCTGCTCTCGGATGTTTCCGACTTTTATCGGCAGAAAAGTGCATGGGTAAACGTCTCCGTTTGGACGTAGGCTAAAGTAGAATATTCCAGCATGACACCCGACCGCATTGTGTATCCAGAACGCCTTAAGCAGCAAATCTTTAGGTTTGCTGTCGTGTGCTTTGTGCATTTCCAAGGCGATTTCTGGGTAAAGCGGTTGACCGCCTGACATGGTGAAAACCATTTCTGATTCTTCCTGCTTTGCCTGCAAGTACCGTATCAGGCTGACCCGCTGCTCATCAGTCATCGCTTGATCCATCATGGCTTTTCCTCTGCCGACTGGAACCAAATCGTAAACTGCAACTTCGTCTACGCCCAAATTTTCTAAAAACTCGATGCGCTTCGGCATCTCTTCACAGGTGTCTTTAAGCGCCATAGTGGTAACGATAACTTCTAGATCCATGTCGATGCAGGCTTTGATTGCCGCTACCCCTTTTTCAAAGCTGCCCTTTACGTTTCTGAGTTTGTCATGAGTTTCAGGGTAAACTGAATCAATAGGTATGCCGATTGCTTTGATTCCTGAATCACGGAGTTCCAAAGCTACTCTGTGGTTCATTAACATTCCATTAGACAGCATTGCTGTTATGATTCCTCTGTCGTCGCAGTATTGGGCAAGTGTTAAAACGAATTCTTTTCTTAGAAGAGGTTCGCCGCCGCTGAAAATCAAAGCCTCAGTTCCAAGGGTCTTCATCTCGTCAATGGCGTGCATTGCTTCTTTAACGTTAAGCTCATCTGACATGGCTTCCCGCGCTGAAACATGGCAGTGAAGACAACTGAGGTTACAGGCTTTGGTTACAGCGAAAGATACGATAAGGGGCGTGTTGATGGTTCCTTCTAAACCCTTGCCTAAAAGTTTCTGCCGAAGCATCAATTCGAGCATTTTAAGTCCAGTTCCCACTTTACCTCACCGTTTTCATGTCTAAAGTTTGATTGTTTAGACTCTGGGTCGAATAAGCCATAACTGAATCAATCTACGCAACAACCATGCAAATGCAAAGACGACTGAAACTACGATTATCACAACCATCATGTTTGATCCAATGTCAAATGCTGCTTCGCTAACTTTTGGCGGAGACAAGTCAGTTAAAGTAATATCTTGAATCGATGCGAATCCATCATGCCCAACGTAGTATTCTGTCCCATTGACTATGTTTCCCTGAGGATTTTCAACGCCGTGGAGCACGTCAACACTTTGTACGTACCCATTAATGTAAAGGTGTATGCCTGTGGAAGTGCGGGTAAACTCGATTTGTACCCATTGGTTTAGCGGAACTGGCTGAGTAGTTACTATCTCGTTGAATCCTCCACTGTCGGTTAACACGAAACCGCTAAGTGCTCCTTGAACGTAGTTTTCGCCGCTTGCAGGATCACCTGCTCTTATGGCTAACCCGAGGACTCTGGTAGTGTTCTGCCAAGCGGCAGCTTGATCTGGATGGTTAGCTTTGACCAAGATGTTGTTGTAGGTTTCGTTTTTGTATCCTGGAACTTTAATCCATGCGGTGATGTCAACGTATTTTTGTATGTCAAGATTCGGTGAAATTGGAATGTAGATTGGTTGAGGTGTTGGAGGAAAGCCAACTATGAATTTTATGGGTATGTAGATGAAGTTTTGCCCGTCAAACTGCATTGCCTTGCCAAATTTGCCGTCCACGAGTGTGGGTTGGGGTGTACCAGCTACGATGCCTGAGTTTACGCCTGTCTTGTCGGGAGTTATAGTGTTGTAACCGCTTGCTTGGACTTCATTTAGCGGCCAGTTGCCAACAACGGTTCCGCTGTTTTGCGCCTCAACACCCGTCAGTAAAATTAGGCTTATAGTTGTCAGCTAATAGGCATATTATTAAAATCTTTACCATGCTATTGTTAACTTTCTTAATTCTCATTGCTACCACATCTGACTGTATAGATTACGCAACAGGCATATTACTCTCCCCAAGGAACAGACTGTTCCGCTAAAAGAACACTCAAAGTCAAAGTTTCTTGACCTAATCTGACTGGTTGTTTTATGGTTTTTCAAAATGCATTCTGGACAAGCAGTACCAACGTCAAAGTTGCAGATGGATTAACGCTTTTAGCTAAATCAACAGGCAAGATAAGAAATCCGCAAACAGACTATGTAAATCCTGAAGTGGAATTTAGCATAAAGCAGTTCTCGTTGTTATTCCAAACAAATATTTCGCTATTTGCTGTACTAATGTAAAGAGGCTCTTCATATCTGTTGGATTCCAAAGAAGTTGAGAATAGGAAGCCAGTTACATTGTCATCGATTCTAAAAACAACAGGCTTTTTATTACTATCCCGTGGCAAGCCCGATTCTGAAAGAGAGAATAGAACTTTCACGGTCTTATTATTCAATTGAACATAATCTTGACCACTTGAAGTCGGAAAAGAAGCGTTTTGTGCTTTCAGAATAACATAGAAGTCAACAGCCTTATTACCCATATTTTGACTATAAAGAGAAATTGTATTATTCTCGCTAAGATAGGCTCTTGCGGAGCCATTATTGTCTAATCCAAAATTCACAATTGCTTGTGTGTAAACATCATTTATTTGGGAAAATAGCAAAACAACAAAAAGCGCGAATATGCAATAAACCAAAAGGTTTCTCTTTTTGCGATACCTTCTCAATGAAGGGAAAGCTAACAGTAAGACAACAAAAACAATTGCAACGACTATTATCCCGATGAAATATGAAATTGACACTGATGAAGGTGCAGCAAACGCAAGAGGTAAGGGCAACGAGTTACCAAACGTCATATGTCAGTCTCCCTTGACTATTATCTTGGCGGTTCTTCGATGCCTTCTTTTTACAATAAGCACAATCACTATCGTTAGGGGCACTGCTATTACCGCAATTGCCAAGGTGAGTTGACCCATTAATTGACTATACGATGTGCCGTTGTCAAGTACTGGTAACTCTTCACCGATGATAGCAACATTGGATGTTGCACTGGTGATCTTTAGTTGATTATTGCTTTCTAAAGACCATCCATCATTATTTGCTTTGTTTACACCGTCTATGTAAACGGTCCAATTGAATGCACTGAGATGGAATGGAAATTTGAAGACTTGGCTACCAGTTCCTTGAACAGTGTAATTTAGTTCTGGCATTGAATGCCAAGTGAGAGGACTAATGCCTGTGATTGTAATGCTACAGTTTTCAACAGAAACTCCAAAATTCGCTGGATAATGAGCTTGTAGTATGTAAGGCAGAACATCTCTGCCCGTCACGTTTGAAGCGAACTTCCCAGCATTGATGACATAATTATTCAGAGTTAAGTTAATGAAATTGTAAGTATCGCCATCAATATTGGATTGGTCATAAGAACCATCTGTTGCAAAGTTGATTGTCCCGTTGGTCGAAGGTATTTGAAAACGGTCAGCAGAAGTGAAAATTTTCAGAGCCGGTTCTGCGGTTGGAAGAGGAGCTAAAGACGAATAGTCTGGTACGTCGTCAACCCCGATTTCAACATTTGAATTTTCTTCTGAAGTGTTTATTGTTAACTCTTTAGAGGCGTAGGAGTAATTCCAACAGTCACCTATTTGCTTAGTTTCCCCGTTAATTCTTACAGTCCACTCAACCCATCGTGCCGAATCTGAAAAGAGGGCATTTACAAAAAGAGTTTGAGTTCCTGATCCCTTCACAGAATAGCCTAACCATTGATACGCTACTTCGCTGTAAACAAGGGTAGGCGCTTCTTGAAGTTTCCCTATTATTACTGAACAATTTTTTGCCGAAATGTACAGATTGCCCTGAATAGATGTGTAGCCTTGGCTGTTACTTTTTAGCCCCGTGAAAAACCATGTGTTATTTTCAAATTTTACTGTTTTGTAGTTTACATTTGAATATAATCCAATTTGGCTATTTAACGCAGGTATATCAAATGTTACAAGTGAAGGATGTGGAAAAGAAGAAGAATTATCTGGTGTGGCATATTGAATCTCTGAATTAAATCCCGAAGGGGTTGAGACAGATGTAAATGGAATAGCTGCGTGTGCTTTGATAGGATACATAGCAGCGGATAATGTTATAATAAATACACAAAAGGTCACTGACTGAATTGCAAATTTCTTGAAGTTCAATCGGCTGCCTCCAGTTTATACTGATTAAGAAAGCGAAGAGTGATACTTAATGCGATGCTTTAGAACGAACTGTTCTTATTTTAGCACAGGAAAAAAGTCAGCGTTTATCCGTGGATTTCTTTGTTGAGCTTTTTTTCTGAAAAGAACAGAAAAGCAGCGACTACACCTACAACTAAGGCAGCAACCCCAAAGAGTAAGACAGCAATACTGCCGTTTGTTGAAGCCGCCATAGCTTGCGTTGTAGAGGTAGAAGAAGGCTGAGGTGTAGACTGGTTTTGCAAAATGGTTTGGGGCAAAAAGCTTACCGCGCCTGCCAGCAAGAGAGCTAATGTGATTGCAAGAATAGGTGCAAGAAGCATTTTCTTGTTTAGCAAGCCCATAACCTCAAACTTTTTCATTTAATAGTTGATGATGAAACGTGTAGTCTGTTATTTAATGCTATTTTTCCTCTTTATTGTTCTAATTTTCGAACAGGCACAAATGGCAACATTTGGGGATAGCTCTTAAATTGTTGGCATACTTAGTTTGAGGCTGTGAAGAGCTTTGGCTGGGGACGAATCCAAAGAAGTGCTAAAAGGAACCACTCTTGAAGTCTACCGTTTTCTGCTGAAAAGCACCAAGCCAGTCGGCATACGAGAGCTTCAAAGAGCGCTCGACCTGAGCAGCTCGTCAGTAGCCACCTATCATCTTTCTAAACTGGAAGATGCAGGTCTCCTAAAAAGACAAGAGGGCGGATTTAGTGTCAACAAGTTTCTTTTAGAAAACAGTATCAAAATCAGCCGTTTCCTAGTTCCAAGATACTTCTTTTACTCTATCTTTGCCCTCGCTGTTCTCATACTTGAGTTGACAATGATGATGCCCGCCTCTCTCTACCGTGAATACATCTTCTCTGTTATCGCAACAGCTGTTTTCGTTTTCTTCTTTGTTTATGAAACAGCAAAAACCTGGCTTAGAGGGAATTTGTAAATAGCCAAGCGTTTGGAAATGACTGAGATTCCAGTGAAAGATTCTTGACTGGTTTTTTTAGTGTCAAACATTTCCTTGTAGTCTCTTCCTAACTATAGCTAGAGCAATTGGGATAGAGAGTAATAACGGTAGAATTGTTAACCAAGAAAACTCAGGAACAGAAGGAGTTGGAGTTGGGGATGAAATAGGTGATTGATTTCCAGTTCCAACATCAATAAAGAATAGCGCACTTGCTTTTGATGTGAAGCTTATGTCTTTCGCATATTGGTAT
>CAWEPZ010000003.1:0-127956 GCA_963811105.1 Candidatus Bathyarchaeota archaeon
GGTTATCACTGAATTTATTTGGCCGGAGGGTTCGTGGTGTTTTTTGCAAGGTCCGCATACTTGTCCCTCCATTCCAGCATTTCAGTCTCAAGGCCTCGATAATCGACGTATTCTGCTATGAGCTCCTGGTACACCTTCACGCCCATAATGATTGTGCGTAAACGTAAAACACCAAGTTTATCCAATTTGCCCGTTTCAAGCTGCTCCAAGGCGCCAACTAAGGTCTTGAGTTTTTCCTCAATTGAAGGCAACTCATCGGGCAAAACTAACTTCTCAAGGGTAGAAGATAATGGCGTGGTTTTTTTTTGCCTCTCATTATCTTCTTCTAAGCCTAAGCGAGCTGCTTTCAACCGTACAGCCATAAGGGTTTTACACATAAGCTTTGCAATAGACCGCATGGACTTCTTTTCTGTTACGAGCTCTCTAAGTTGCCTTTCCTCTTCAACGGTCCAAGGCTTGCCCTTCGCCATTAAGATCTACCTATCCTGCTGCAGACTTCTCGGGCTATGAGTTTTCCGCTTATAATTCTGTTCCAACTGTTCCAGCTGTTCCAGGTTTTCTGAGAAACTATTTTAGGGTTCAATGTTTTTTCCCCACAAATAAGCCGATTATGATTCCGACTAGGCCGGAGATGGTTGCGAAAATTTCGCTGTTCCAGCTGCCCAATATAGCCATGTGGGCAACCTCGAGGATTGATAGGCAGATTGCCATGGCAATCGCAAATTCTACACCTAGGACTAGCGTTCGTCGGGTAATTCAATTTCCGGTGTTGGGCGGCCACGGATAGCTGGTCGATCGTCGAGTGAGGGCACGTTTAATTAGATTTTCTGCCAAGGCATCCTCATCCTCATTCTTACCCTTTGCATGCGATGGTACATGAATATCCGTGGGGAACGTGGGTTTAGAAGATTAGATGAGATAATGCTTGAGCGTGATTGTCCTGAACTGCTTTTGGCGAAGCTATGAATCATGCAGTCAGCAATCTCCCTGTTTACGTTTGCGCGAACTAGAATTTTTACTCCGACTGTCCACCCCACCGGGATAGAGGTATAATCTAGGTCGAAGACTGTTTCTGTGAAGGAGAAGCTGTTCTGGGCTAAAATGATGTGTTGAACGCGGCCTGCTATTACCCTAGAAAGATGCCCCAGCTTTGCACCGGAACGTCTACGGCGCCGCCGTTCATGCTGCTTTTTCCAGTGGAGGCATCGCACCAATCAACTGAAATAAGGTCCCCTGGCTTAACATCTTCCAAGAGCTTAAAGTCCTGTTTACTCAAAAGCAGTCAACCTTAGTACACCACCCTATAAGGTCTAAACAGCTTTAATGTCTTGAGATTGCATTAGCGATACTAGCACTAATACACCAACAAAAAATATTCAAAAAAAAGGCATGACCCTATTTAATCGAACGGGTTCTGTAAAGTCTCCGCTTGATAATTTTTGTTGTGAAAATTCGTTTGGTGGCTTCTTTTGGTTTTTGGTATCAGCTTATTCGTAACTCAAAAGAAGCCTCTTTGCACTCGTTTGTCTGGCTAAAATTGAAACGCGCCCTAAATTTCGGTGGGAACGTCTACTTTAAAGAATTCCAGAACATTATTGCCGATTTCGGTGATGTCGCAAATCACAATATTGCCATATCCAGTTTCTTCAATAATTAAATTCTGTTTAACAAGTAGTTCTAAACAATCTTTTAGTAAGCTTCGGTTAAATTCAAATTCGGACATTATCGTGGTGAGTGACATTGGGCCTTTCTGGGTTACAACCTGCAATATGAATAAGCATCCCTCAAGTTTGCTGGGTTTCATGGGTATTGGAACCTGTTTAGCATAAACATATTTTACAGGTTTTGCTGCAACTTTCACTTTTTTTTCAACTCGACAAATTTGTAATTAGATTCATGTGAATATGGAATCAACTATTACCTGAGCTATTTTGGGTCGACGAAACCTTCTATGTTATTGCCGATGTTTATTCCGGCGCTGACAAGGAACCTCTGTAAAATCTATTTTTCCTTGGCGATCCAGGTTCTTACTGCTTCTTCGACAGCGCGGGATAGGTCGCCTTTTTTCCCGCCAAACCTCTCGACCGTTTTAATTCTGAGATGTTTTTCCAACTGCATATCCTTTCATTATTCTACTAAAATCTCGCTAGGTACATCGGTTCATCTGCTGAGGCAGAAAAAAGTTTTTGATAAGCCTTCATGGCTTCATCTTGCCTTTCACCAACCAAGCTGAGTATTTCCTTTTCCAGCATTTCCATTTTAGATCTTGCTGCTTTATTTGCATTTTTCATTTATTTAGCCTCATATCTGAGCAGAATGGAAATAAAAGACAAACGATTCAAGAGCGATATCCTTTATCAGGACTCTACCGAAACAATACAATATCCGTGGTCGCTTATAAAGACGTGATGCATGTCCAAGAAGATGCTTCGTTCTTCGTAAGTTTGGTGTTCAATCAGAAAACCGAAAATCGCCGCTAACCACACATTGGGTAAGCGCGCTGCTTTATCCCGACATTGTGCGCACACTAACAACCCTAATTTTATATACAAACTTCTTCTGTGGTCTTGAAATTAAACTTCACCCGCTAGCTTGATGGCGTGTCACAGTTTTTCAGGCTGCATCCAAACGGGTTTGCCCTCCAATATCTCTCGCTCGGAGGACAAGTGGTTGCTCCAATAGACATTAACCTTAGTTGTAATACCCACCATTCCTACATATTGAATAAAAGACAGCTATTAACAGACTTATGGTAACAGCGAGAAATAATAGAATGGATGGAAATAAAGGTGCAATGGAATTCAACTATATTGATGCTGTTATACCTACTAACAGAGATAGTAACCAATCAATAATTTCTATTTAGGCAAACTAGTTTGTAAATCTACTTCTACGCTATTCGGATTTAAAACTTATCATCAATGAAAACTTATCTAAGTTACTTTAGAGTATATAGCAAAGTGTTATTAATCTTGTACGTTCTCAAAGGGTTTGAGGGGTAACTTGTTGGATAGGAAAGAAGCGATTGCTCTCTTAGTGGAATTAGGATCTTATGAGCTTGTTAGTCCTGATGTTGTTGTTCTTGAACAAAGAAAACTCGATAGATACCAATTGAAAATTAGAGGTAATTATAACTTTAAAGATGTTGGATTATTTCTGAAAAATAGGTTCTGTTTGGAAGAGATCAATAATTACTTAATTATTTTCAAGCCATAGAGAAAACGGTAATCAATCTACCTCGTCACTTTGAAACAGCAATTACAGTCCTTACAGGTGTAAGCTTCGATGTGAAACCAACGGTTTTCTAATAATTTGACAGGTTCCGCAACATCTTTACCACAGTTAGGACATTTCGTCATGTCAAACGCTCAGTACGGTACTATACCGCATGATAAGAGCGCTAATTACTTGAAGATGTGTTGGCGCAACTTGATACAACAAACAACCCGAACTAACCTTATTACTTCCCACGAGTTCTTTCTAAGTTTTTTTCGCTGTTGCATTTCTCTTCTTCGTTCATCAGTTGAGCTAACCAATAGGTAACATAAGCTGAGAAGCTGTGAATGCCTTTTTTAATTGTGTATTCCTCTTTGACTTTGAGCCATTCTTTAAAGAAGTAATCGTAAACTTCAGCTTTTAATGTGACACTTTTATAGCCTTTCTTAGGCATTTTATTTCCCTCTCAAGTTAGTTAGCGTACGTATGTTTATTTAAGGTTTAACGAAGTATCTGTTTTTCCCCATTGGCGCCTCACCGTTAATTATATATCTAATTGTACGGTAAAGTACTTTGGAGATTGGACATTTTGCCACGAAAAGGGTATAAATGCTTAACAGTCACGGACAAAGTTCACGCCGACATCCAAAAAAGAGCCAAAGAAACCAACCGAACATTGAGAGAATATGTCGAATACTTACTTGCTAAAGACAAAGTTGCTAAAGAAAAGGCTTAACAACAAGAGAATTAAAACTCTAATTTTCGTCAATGTATCTTAGTTGCTCATAGTTTCTTCTTTGAAATCCTTCTTAGCATATTGTCACTCTAACAGGGAGTATCTTCTTTAAAGCTTCTTTTTGCTTGCACTGTTAGTGAAGGTGTTTATGCCACTTACGTACTGGTCCACATTGATAGTCATGGTGACGTCTCTTTAGGCTTATTTGCCTCAGTTGCATTGTGGTTTCGTCTGTGGCGCTTTTAGCAGTGAGTCCCTGAACCAGGTTAAGACTACGGTTTGCTGCGTCATTTAGAGCGAAGCCAGATGGAAATGCAATAAGGAACACAGCAACATAAAGCACAGCCGCAATATCAACATACGCAAAACAGTTACTAGTTTCACATGCAATCGACAAAGCGATTAAATGTAAGCACACAATGTCGAAAAATCACCCAAAGAAACTTTACCCAATCTTTTCACACCACTGTTCACTACGAAAGCCCATGGCATGGGTTTCGGCTTAGCCATATGCAAACGTATCATGAAGGCGCATGAAGGCATCATAACGGTGGAAACTGTAGTCAACAAGGGAACAACGTTCACAATAACTTTACCTATCAAACCTAAAGTGTAATCCAACCAAAAAGACGAAATCTTTGCTGGTTAAGGCTAAGATTGGTTTGAAGGAAACATAAATCACACTAAATTTGCCGAAGGTCAATTTATGGCAGAACAATTAACCCTTAACTGATAAGGGGTTAAACTAATTTGAAAAAACCGTAAATTTGCAGGCTAAATTCAAATTTAATCTTTTTTTCTCCATCGAACGCATACACTTGCGACTACTCACTCTCACTCACACACGCACGCGCGCCTAACGTCTGTCAATCTCTCTTTATCAGTCAACCTTTCTGTTACAAACTCAAGACGGCTACCAAGTTTCCGAAAGCAAGGAAATTCTTAAATACAAATTGGTACGAAATACCAATCGGGGTTCTGGGTGTCTAATGACGAAAACACTGACCTACTACTCGGTTTAGGTTTGAGTCTTGATCAGGCAAGGGTGTATTTAGCTGTACTTAAACTGGAAAAAGCTACTGTGTTACAACTAGCGAAGTTTTCAAAAGTGTACAGAGAAGATGTCTACAAAATCCTGCCAAGCCTTGAAAAAATGGGCCTAGTCGAAAGATTGCTGGGAAAACCAGCTGAGATCCGAGCTACGCCTATTTCAGATGCTTTAAGCTTACTGGTGGCTGAAGAAAAAAACAGATCTGATGACCGTTTAACGGGGATGAGAAGTAGAGTCCAAAAGTTGTCTCTTAAGGATTGGAAGCAGCCGATTCCTGGGGAAGAAAGCATCTACATATTGGTAGCAGAAAAAAGGGCGGTTTTGGCAAAAACTTCAGAATTGATTAGAAACTCAAGAAAAGAAGTGTCTTTGGTTGCAGGTAAGGCAAGGATTATTCCGACTTTGTCTCAGTTTTCGGAAGAATACAGGCAGGCAATAAAGAAGGGGAGTCAGATTTACCTGATTTTTGAAGGAGACCTCCCGGACGGATTGCTCAAAGAAAAAGTGAATAGACTCATCGATGGTACGTCTGTTCACATAAAATTTCATCGTGAACCTTTGAATCACTTCATAATGTCCGATGACAAAGAAGCTTTGATTACCAACTCCAAAGAAGGCGGATTAGATGAAAACCCTTCTCTTTGGACAAACAACAGCAACCTCATTGGCGTGATAAGAAAAAGTTTTGAATCCGACTGGAAAGAGTCTGAAGACTAACTTGAAAATCTCATTTCTTTTTGTGTGATAGAGAATTATTCGCTCGGCAAGTGCAGATCTTTTTGTTGCTTACTTCGCTCTGCTTTTCTTAAGATTGGTTTGCAGGAGCTGTAGATGTGCCATTACAGTCACAAGTTTTTATTAGCAATTTTTGGACTTATATACAAGTATTGGTTAAATGTGCATGTTTTATATTTAACAATTTCATCATCTTCCTATACTAATTTAAATTAGTCTTTAGGTATGGCTGAATTGATCTAAATTGTTAATAAAAAGCAATTTTGCTTTTAATTCATAAAATTTATAAGCAAATAGTTCAGTTATTAAGTAATCAATTTCAGGATTGAAATAACTTTGGAAACTGTCAACATCACATCTGATGAAGAAAAATCCGCGAAATGCATCGAATGCGCGTGTGGATTCAAGATTGACCTTTCATGCGATGCAAATCAAATGGGCAATGCAATTGCTGCTCACGCCCAAGAACATGTGAAACCAAAATCAGATATCGCAAGTGCCAAGGCTCAGGCATCTCGAATTGAATACCTCCTTATTGAGAAGGTTTTCATAGCAATTAATCGAATACCGCAAGTCTTCATTTTTTAGGATAAATTAGAACTTTACCCAGGTAACAGTTTTTCTCTGAAAAATTGAATGTAAGGCGCGGTAGTTTTACTGAAATAACCTTTAAGTTATAGTAAAACTATAAGCAATAGATGCGGAAAAACAAAATGAACACTCAAATGGACGAAGTTTACTTCGCCTGTAAAAAAGCAGTCCTAGAACTCCCAGCTGAAGAATGTCTAGCGAAAATAAGAGAAATCTTTACCCCCGAAATTCAAGCAGCTATGCTACAAAAAGACAAGGAGTACAAAGAAGAAACACGAAAAATGCTTAACCGCGAACACGCAAAATCAAGACGCGACCTCACCCGCAAACGCCGATTCGGAGCAAGAAAATACAAGTCACCACAACCTGACGCTTAACACCCCTAAATTTTAAATGCAGCTTGGTTAAAGAAATACAAGCGTTGACCGATTTGCCTT
Organism: Candidatus Bathyarchaeota archaeon; assembly: GCA_963811105.1. Lineage (GTDB taxonomy): Archaea > Thermoproteota > Bathyarchaeia > Bathyarchaeales > Bathycorpusculaceae > Bathycorpusculum. Next base: position 6,767 of record CAWEPZ010000003.1, read on the forward strand.
ACAAGTCAGGTAGTTGGGGACCAGAAGAGCAGCAACGAAGCAAGAGACGGCTAGAATACTTCAGTAAATATTCTAAGAAAAAATACGATTTATACTCTGAAGAACAAAAAGCAGAACTTACAGCGCAATCATTAGAGTAGTTTTGATTGCACAAGAAATTAATTGTGATTTCACTTTGTTACTTCACAAGTTTTATAAAGCGAATGTATTATTGTTAATTATGCTTAAGTTAATTAGAGTTAACTTAATTATATCTAAGTTAAGTCCAATTAACTTAAATATTTCATTATTAATTGAATATGTTTCCCAACATATTAGAGGTGAAAAAAATGAGCACTGAACAAAACTTTCAAGAAATTAAACAGCGAGCAGAAAAGATAAGTAGGAAAAACGACACATTTAGCAACCCAATACGAGTCCTAATAATTTCAGTGGTACTTGCGAAAGAGGAAATAAGCTGGAGTCAACTGAAAGAATACTTGGAGAAAATAATCAGTATAGGCGTTAATCCAAATACACTAAGTTTCCATTTAGCTAAACTCGTTGAAATGGGGTATCTCGAAAAAGCTGGGACTAAAGAACAACCTGCATACAAAGTGTCAAAAGCAAAAATTTCAGAAATCGCCATTTACCTAGACCCAATAATCGTCGAAGAAATTAAAAAGAAGGTATTATAATGACTTCTCAAAATGAAGTAGCCGATTTGGCATTTGTCTTGAAGAGTGCGGTTGCTTCTGGACTGAACGAACAACAAGAAAGAGTTTCAATAGAAATTAAAGAATTTTCAAGAATAGGACAGGCCTATACCGTTTCAGCCACCTTTAAAGTTACCCCATTTTTTGTTACAAGAACTGGAAATGTATTTGCAGCATTTGTGAAAACAGAAAAAGGATTTGAGATTACAAGCCTGAAAATAATAGAGGATAAAGGATTGTAGACGCTTGGCTGAAGACGCAATCTCGATAGTGCTATTGCTTGGTAGCTACAGTAGTAAAACAAAAAAAACGCTAAATAATATCAAAGAAGAGATTGCAAAACAATTTTCGGGGAGACCTTATGCCTTCCTTCTAGCGAATTTAGAAATATACATGACTGAGAGATTTCAAGTTTTAACTGAGACTGAGGAAAACAAAAGGATAACGGTATATTTATTTCAAGACAATTCTCTTTGTGATGTTTACGATATACCTTTTTCCGAAGGCCAAGAACAAACACAAATCGTTTATAATTTTATGAGCAAAAAATTCGATATTTCGAAAATAAAAAAACAAACTATTTTTCAAAAATTTGATTGGCTGATGGGACTCTCAAAGGGGATTTTTCTCATAAGGGAAGAGGAACTAACTCGCGGGGGAGAATATGTTGAACTGATGCACACGCTGTTTTCTGGAAAGGGGAAAAAAATTTGGTTTTTCAAAAAAGACTCAATTCAAGTTTCTTCTATGCTAATGGAATACTTAGATACTTTTGAAGTGAAAATGCGGTCTTACTCAAAGGAGAATGAACTTTTAGCTGAAATAATTAGGATTGTGGGTTATCTTGAAGAAAAAGCCAGTGCCACTAAGACTATTTAGATTATGCCATATTAGGATTTTTTTAAACCATAATAAGGGCAATTAACTAATGAACGTCGGCGCCTCTGATTATCTTTTTCTAACTCCGGTATACAATGTAAGCAAAAACTCTGACCAAACCGTTGAAAGCCCGGGGAGCCTCAAGTTATAAATATTTTGAATAACTACAACAAAAATAGGGATTTGGAATGGCATCCGCAATACCTCGGTAAGCTTAGAGTCAGTGTTCAAGCAACTAAAGTAACCACAGAAGGAGAAACCGCCAAATTTTTCTATAAAGTAAAAAATATCGGTTCTACGACGTTTAGTGGATTTGTTCAGATGATGCTTTCATAAAATATTGCGAACAAAAAATGAGTGAAAAGCGTTAAGAAATTACTGAGCCCCAAGGCATCAATAGTCCTCGGGAAGCATAACAGTGTAGCGGCTTGACTCGTTTTGGGCAATAAAGATTTCCTGTGAACTCCCGGAAGGCAACTGGATCCGCCCGCTTACAAAGTAGTCATCGACAGGTTTCTTACGGAAAACCCTAAGCGACTGATTAATAAGATCACGCAGATTGGCGACGTTGATTGTGTTATCCGGGTTCCAGTAGCCTTTGGCTAGAAGGCCTGTGGTTATGAACTGAGGGTTCTGTCAAGTTGTCGGTTATTTCTTCTCCATGTAAACTTTCGGTTGCTGACTTGCATTCTGAATTAGTTGAGGTTGGGTACATATTTTCTGCCAAATTACATCGTTTAGCTTGTACTCGAGTTCCCGCAATTCTTCTGTTGAGCCAACAAAATAGACATCACCATAGGCTCAAAAATTATCGGGTTACACGCTGCCCCACTTGCCATCCCATTATCCCTACACATATCCATCAACTCATCAAAGGCAACTCGTGCTTCCTCGTTTGGCAAAGCATTTCTAAAGCTTTTCCACCTATGAATCTCAAACTCCAAAGCCATCCGATACGAAGGAACAGTCTTACCCAACTCAGCTAAGCCTCCACACAATTCGTTGTCTTCATCATAACCAATCACGTAGGGCTCCCGCTTATGGTTCAGACTGCTTAAAAAGAAAGCGAACAAACTACTCATTTGAGCAGTGGAGACGTGGATGAAAGTAAAAAATGCTTCCCCCTGAACTGCTGGCTTAAACTCAAAATTTAATCGAAGAAAACAAACAAATGAGCTACGCACACCAAAGAAGAATTCGTACGCGACGCCATAAGATCTATACTTGAGAGACTCAAAAACGACAACGAATTTGTTGAAGTCTCACGCGAACAATACGATGAGCTGGAAGAAGCCCTAAAAGAAATGGGCACCACATACCGCACACCAGAACAATTCATACGAAGCCAAATAAGCGAAGTACTCTACAAATACGACGAATACAAGAGAAGAAAATTAAAATAAAATGCTGTCTGGCAGCACATTCATGGTCATTGTGCTGATCCTAAGCAGTAATTGTTGAGAATATTGACGTCTCTATGTTAGCCATTGGCTACAATTTATCGAAAAACTCAATCAGTAGCTTTGCTACTTTTTCACCGAATTCCGTTATTATATAATACTTTTTTAGCGGATCAATCCGTTCACTCTTGGCTAACCCCAAGGATTCAATTTCGATCATTCGTGCCCTAAACGTGCCGTCGCTTAGCGTTAGCTCATTTTCGTTCATAAAATCTTTAGCATTTTTCCATTTTCCTCTGCCGGTATGGAGCAAAAGCAAGCAGTCGATGGCGTGGTCTTTCTCCAACATAGATTTTAGAGCCGAATACTTTTTGTCTGTTAGAATCTTTGCCATTTTTAGATCTTCATATTTATCGGATTTCGTTTAATAGGCCTCTTCCAAAGATGTAATTTTAGCAGTGTCTCATCGTAATAGACACCTATTCTTCTCAGCGTTTTGCGCTAATAAGCGTTGCTACAATCAAGCAATATTGCTGAGTTTAAGCAATGGCATTCACTTGCTTGCTAAAAAGCACAGTTCTCGCAGACTATTGCATCATCAGGATTATCATGTCCACATGATTTGCAAGACCACAAAAGGACCACCATTACAGCAGTTATTTGATTGAGTAGTTTAATACATTTTTCGAAAGTACGCTGGCTTGCAAAATCAATTAATTTAGTTTCAAAGACTTATTTTGTTTTCAAGCATTTTGTCACAGAAACTAATAGTAGGTCCAACAAAGCTATGGTTGAGGACTTCAGGATTTATAACTATGCTTGATTTATTTTCTTTAATTTTTTCAAAAACATTTTTCCAAGGAATTTCATCGTTTTCTTTGGGAATCTGATGCGGCAAATCTCCAAAGCCATGTATGTGATATGCCTTTAAAGCTTCAGACGGAATTTTCATAAGATCCTGTTTAAAACTATCAACAATAGCTTCCGATGAAACCTCTCTGTGCTTCTTTCTTAAGTCGGCTTTGTTTTGGGTGAACAAGGTTTTGAAGTCAAGCACAATGCCTATGTTGCCAATTAATTCTTTATTATAATCAACCAAGAATCCCCAAAAATCCCTAATTTCTCGTCCGTTTGAAATCTGTTTGTAGGTTCTATTTTCTAATAGAATTAGAGGCTTAATTTTTGAAGTCTGTTGAAAAGCATCCAAAATGGTGATTATTCCTGCAACAATGCATCCGAAAGGGTTTTTCAGTCCTGCACTCGGGTGAATTTCAATTATGCTCGGTTCCACTTCAAAATAATTGGAAATATTGATTATCATTTCCGCAAATTGTTTTCTCCAGGTTGCTTTGTCCCAATCTAATTTGTGATTAGGTTCAAGTTCGGGGTCAGTGTGAAGGATGTATCTCAATTCAGATGGGAAAATAGTGTCTTTCTGATATAACTTCTCAATTGCCTCTTCTGTAAGTATGGCTCCGTCTTTTAGCGAGGAAACTGATTCATTTTTCTTAAGAAAATTGCCGGGCACTTCTATGTACTTGCACGAAAATTCTTTTGCCGCGTCCCAGCGTTCTCTTAATCCTCCTCTGGGAGGTTCAGTTTTTGCTCTTTTTCTACTAACGTTTGGATATACGTAATTAGTATTTTGCATCCAAGTCTTGTCCTTTTATTGTCCCTACATTAGTTCGTCAAATATGCTGTCGGATTCTTCTGTTAAATGATCATCGCAGAATTTACATCACACACCCTTATAGTTCTCCCGTCCTGCTCACGGCAAGTATTTATAATAAATCAGTCTTAATCCCTATCGATGCGTTTGAATTTGCCAGACTGGCGATTAACAAAGAGCGAAAGTGTAATAGGCTAAAAGAGTTATTGGAACTATTGGGTTTCAAGTATTGCCACTTATATCTTGAAACTGGTGAGGGAGACCTATAAGTACCCCTTCAGATCATGAAGAACATTTGCTTGAGCTGTATAATACTTCTCCGCTATACCGAATGTCTGAATTAGTATTTTAGAGAATTTAATGCTAAAAGGTTTTATAAATTGTCAGCTGCAATGTTATTTCTGATTACCTGCTGGTGCTTTAATGGGTAAATGTCCAAATTGTGGTGCATCATACTTGCTCTCTGCTCCATCTGAAAAATGTGATTGGTGTGGAAAAGTTGCATGCAAAAAGTGTATGCCTGAGTTGTTTAGTAGGCTTTCCGTCAAAAGCACGATGGAAACTGAAGAAAAAGAGGCTGAATATCAATTAGTGAGTTTCTGTTCTGAGTTTTGCAGCGAAAGTTTTTGGCAAATCGTCATGGATTTTCCATTGGCAGACATTGGAACTGACATCCATGAGTTTGGTGAGAATCTTCGAAGCCTGTTTTATTCTGCAGTTCTAAATGCATTAAATAGTGACATTAGTCAAAAGGCAATAAAATTGGTTAATTGGGCTATTGCAAACGATACAAAGGACTATCGTGCCATGCTCGTTGATTTGGGTGACAATGGTTTGCTTGGTTCCGAATGTGGCTACGATATTAGTGATTTCGTTAAGCGTGGGTATTCTGCTCTTGCTTTTAATCTTGAAAAATGTGGTAGACCTCTGGATGCTGCTAAAATCTACGAGGAACAACTGAAAATGTATGAAAAAGCCAAATCGCTTAGAGAAAAAGATAGACAGATGATAGTAAAGCGAACGGAGGTTTCCTTTAACCTTAATGAGTTGCTCAAACAGATTAAGGATGGTGGAATAGTTGCAGTTTACCGCTGTCCAAACTGCAATGGAACATTAAAGATTAACAATAAGACATCTTTGAAATCATTAAAAACCTGTGAGCATTGTGGTTCAGAAATTGAGACTGTTGACTTGGCTGATTTCCTCAAAACAGCATTATCATAAAGTTAGAATTAGAAAACAGTTGGTAAAGTTACAGAACGACATACTTTTAATCCAAAGTTTATTCTATGCTAAGCGATAAACAATGCAGATTCCTGAACTTCCATCCACTAAAGCAGTTTCCTCACTTCTTCTTAGAACTGTTTGGAAGAAAATTTCGGATAAGCCATTTCCTGAAGTAAGCGCATTCACTTCAATGATGAAGATTTCTTGTTGATCTTGAGTTTGTAGCAGAAGAATCCTGATGTGAAAGGCACAAAAGTTAAGGAGTATGGATTTAATTTTGATAACAATTTATTGAATCTTGCGTTTTTAGATTTCATCTTTCCCTATAATTGATTGTTTAAGCATGAGCTAAGACACATTGATTCTGGAGACATTTCCTTTAAGGATACAGAAGTTTTCCACCGCACATAGGACATTCAACTGGATACTTATTTTGGCTACACATTAGTTGATATGAGCATAGAAAGCAGAGGTAGATTTGGCATTTAGGACAATACTTGAAGCCACCACCAATCATTTTGCCACAAGCATCACAAGGTCTCGATAAATCAACCATAGAAACCGAATAGTCTTCAATCACTTCTTAAAGCAAATGATGAAGCTACATAATACGATAGTAGAGAGAGCACTGAAAGTGATTATAACGCATAACCGTCAATCATAAATATTCAAAACATCGTAAGTACGCTATAACTATGTTGAACCACTACTCAGAACAATCTGAAAACCAACAAAACTGGAATGTAACACAGCGAAAGTCAGGTCCTTTCGTTCCAATTGTTATTTCCATAGTAGGTATTCTTGCTTGGCTCATATTCATCCTGTTCTTTGCTTTGTTTTGGTCAAACAACTATAATCTATTTCAAGACATCGTTGTCTTCATAGCTACTTTATGCATAACTGCACTTGTGTTAGGCTTAATGTGGCTAATATGGGGAAGAAACAAAATTCACAGATGGACTTACAGATACTGACTTTTTTGTAATGGTTTTCTCTGAAAAATTGAGAAAGGCGCCTAAAAACGCGCCTAGACCGTTGTGCGTACGTCATAGCTGACTATTGCTATTTCTCCATTGTTGATCGCTTGGTTAACTGCGTCATGGGCAACCAAGAAGTAACGTTGTGTGCCGGCGCTGTCAATTTGTGTAATTCCTATGCCGACTTCTCTAATTGTTATGGTTCCGCCGCTGCCATTCACAAGCACTCGGGCGATTACTGTGTCAACGTTTGAGCCGACAACTCCAGAGGAACCCACTGCTGTGGCTTGATATTGCAGTTGATTTGCGGCTGAACCTTGAGCAGTTAAAGTCTGCATCACATAATCAAGCGATGCAGGCGCCGTTGTTCCGGTCCCCACTAATATGCCATAGGTCGTAGTTGCTGCAGGCGCATTAGTCGCCGACTCATTACCCCACGTGAAACTTGCAGTCGCATAGCCTAGCTGTCGCAGAGTGTTCCCTGTGTCTCTAACGCACGATGAATTGGCAACTGGGTTTGAGCTTCCGTTAAGCCATGTTCGTGACATTGCAAAGTCAATTACGCATTGAGAGAACTGCAGAACAAAACTGTGGCTTTTCATTTCGCCTGTTGTGCGGTCAAGTTTTCCATGAGATTTTAGGAATGCAATTTGCTCTTTGCCATCAGCAATCGATACGAGTTTCTCTAGGTTAATTGCGCTTAACTGGTAGATGTCAATTTTCTGCAACAATTGAATGGTTGAGGTTCTCTGGGTTGTTTTATCTTTGATTTTTTGCCCTAACGTCCAGACGTTGAGGCCGCGGATTGAAGGCATAATGTTGCCAATGTTTGGTAAAGTTTTCATTTTTATTCTTGTCACCCCCGTTAATTCGCGACTATCTGATGAACAATCAAGTGATAGGTTCCGTTGGTTTGTGCAGCGACGGTGTATGATGAGATGTTGCCGCCTACAATTGACCCGTCTAGTGTCCAAACGCTATGATGTGAGCCGTCTGGATTTGAACTTCGACTGTAAACCTTGAAGCTGCCCGATGAAACAGCATAATAGGCGTCTGTAGTTGTGCCGGCGCCTGAGCAGCCCCAGCCGAAAACAGACTGAACGATAAGTTGATGCAGGGTGTTGTTGGTTTGTGCTGGAACAGTGTAAGATGCAACGCCTGAAGAATCAGTTGTTCCAACAGACGCTCCGCCGTCAAGTTTGAAGGGCGAAACATGAGTAACGTAACCTAATGCGGCTTGTTGAGCGTTTGGTGTTGCAGTTACAGCACAAGTTGCTCCTGGAGCTAATACTTGCCATCCTACTGGACTCATAGTAAATGTCGGCGAATAAGATACATCAAGAAGCCATTTAACTGAAGAAGCCACTGCTGAAACTACTGTTGCAAGCGCTGAAAGTACTAGGGCTGATAGAATGGGTGTTGCTACATAGGTTGATATTGGAGCAAGAAGTGGCGTTAAAACATGAATGTCGCGTATGCCCATGATTTGAGCAATAACGGGTGTTCCAATGCCGATTGCTCCTGTAAACTCCGCAATTAATGCGTGAAATGAACCGTCGTCTTGAGCTGGAATAGTTACCGGGTTATCCGTTGAATAGATCGCGCCGTCAAAGCGCCACTGCTTAAAAATTGCAACATTAATTTTGCTTGCTAAAACCTCTAATGATTCACCGGTGTTTTGATGTGAGGTACCACTTGGCGAAGTGGTTCCGTGTTGAGGGCTGGAAACGTCGATACTGCAATCCCATCCGCTTGCAGCGGCGCCTCCTCCGCCTACAACTCTAAACAGGGGAAAAAAGTGGAGCTCAAGCACCTCCTGATCGAGCAGAGTGCGACTCCAAAACATCACCTCTGCCTCGATTCCCTTCAGAAACACGCCTATGTAGACCTTGTTGGTTGAGCTGTGGATGTTGTCAGTTTGGGCGAAACTCTTGTGCAGATAGCCGTTGTAATACATTCTCACGTAGGCGCCGTCATACGTAATCATGGCGTCTATTCGCCCGCCGACCTTGATCAATCCGGCATCTGAATCGTAAGCATGCACTACGTTTGAAGCATCGGTGAACTCAAAGGTCAAAACTCCGGTGCTGACCTTGTACATAGGGCGAATTGGCCATCTTTATGCAGGACAAACCGTTTGGTTGCGTCAGTTGCGGATGGGCTAAACCAACCCCCGACACTGAAATATCCAACTCCTGCAGTAGCGTGAAAATCAATTCCTGCTACGCTTGGAGTGCCTAGGTCAACGTAGCTGCTGCCTCCGTTAAACTCCAGGTGCGTTAGGTGAGTTATGCTGCTTGTGCTCCAGGACCCATCATTAATGACTCCGTCTAGTGTAGTGTCATGAGGCGCTTTGTCCTTGGCAACTGTTCCTGTGCCCTCGTTCAAGTGGTATAGCCCGATTAGGCCTTGGAGGCTAACGCTCCAGGATGTACTTCCCGGAAGGTAAATGCCTTTGTTCTCCCAACTTTTTAGGTCAGCAATTTCCTTATCCAGGGTCTTTCTGACTTTTTCAACTTGGAAGTCGCAGCGGACCTTCTTTTTGGTCAACTGCAGAATCCGATAATTTCCGTTTAGCAGATACTTGGCATTGACTAGGGTGACTGAGTCGCCAACGTTTATGTCGGCGCCTTCATCATCAGACGTTACACTGGACGTCATAAGACAGCTTATTGGGGCTCCTGCAGGAATCCGTGCTCAGCTCCGCAAGTCTTCTTGCGGCTATGGCGTTTAATCCCGCCTCGTCTGTTGGCCGTGTTTCGTTTAGGACCTTGGTTTTTGTTCCAGTTCCAGCAACTCCTACAATGTGGTAACCTCCATAAACGTCAATGCCGCGGACCCGGACAATATCGACTTTTTTGCTGCGGTCAATTCCCCTAGTGCTGTAAAGCAGAGTTGTGGGTACCCAGAGATTTCCTGAGCCACGTACACCCCACTTGATCTCTGTTCCGTCATCACTCCAGAAATCGTTCCCGGTGGATTCCGCAATAAACTTGATGGCGTCCAAACGATTCGCATTGTAGAAGACCGCAGTTATGGCTGTGGTCGGTTCGGTGTCGCCATCCGAGGTTAACCCGGTGCCGCTTAAGACGTCTGCAATAATCGTGTTTGCAGGAGTCAGATCCCAAACATGAGTGTAAGTATTAAATTGATCAAGCATTAAGGGCACTCTTTCATAGCATACGGCCTTTATGCGTTTTGGGCCTAGGTCACCGCCACAGAGGATCCCGGAGAACTGGAGCTTACTGTCAAACCAAATTTGGATCTGCAGATCCGCCTGAATCACGAGTAAGGTGAGCAGCTGTGTTTGCTAGCCAAAACGTTGCAACGCTATCGCCTGTTAGCTCTTGGCGAATTTGGTCGATTTCAGCGACTAGGGGAACCCAAAAATGAGTGTCAGTATTGTACCACTTGATTTCCCACTTAGCCATAAACTATGTTTTCGCTCCCCTTCACCAGATGACATGTTGTAGTCCCAATTCGGGTACGGGTTATCTCGTGAAGCTTCAAACGAATCTAGAAGCCAGTTGCCGTCGATCATGCCGTCTGTTGTGGTTATTGCAACCTGTGTACCAACTAGAGCCGTAGAGAGGAGTGATGTAGGTGCTGACAATCTGGGCAGCGGTTAAGGCTTCATTGGCTATGGTGCCTTTCAGCGTCACTGTTGATTTGGTGCCTGTTACGATGTTGACGGGTTCTCCTGCGTCAGGCTTAACCTGTTCCTTATCGGCTGATTTGGGCATGCGAACAGAAGAAGGAGCAAACGGCAGAGTGACCGTTCCAATTACCCAGGTCATGGTTTAGTTTCTCCTGGTTCTTTTCGCGTAATTGGTACAGCTGCTTTATGCTGTTTACGTTCTCTCGGAACTCTGAAATCGTATTTAGGAACAAAGTAGAGCCATAGCCCACCTGTGCCTCTGCGATATGCCACCCAATCGTTAACTGCGTAAGGCTCAAAGTTTTTAGCGTCTTTCAGGGCCTCAGTTATGGCTTGGAACTCTGGTTCTTGTTGGGCATCGTCAAAGCGGATATACCGGGCGTTGAAATCAAAGCGGCTGTTTCGTAATTGTGGATGCAGAATAATGCTCATTTTTGCTTTCGAGTTCGTTGCATCTTTTCAGTAATTGTTCGTTTGTCTCCTGTTCCGTTACACTCATTGCCCAATTCTCCTGTAGAGTGCATCGCTTAGGCGGTTACTGGTTTCGTCAGCCGCCTTGTCCAAGAAACTTGCATCAGCTATGTCGCCGTAAAAGTGCATGCCGCCTAGGTCAATGTTGACGACTTGAGCTGGCGAATTATTGCCTGCAGCAGCCTGATCCTTGCTCCGCTGCGCTTCATACTGGGTAAGAGGCATGTAGATTTCAGGTCCAGCCTCGCCAGCGTAAACCAGCGTTTTCTTTGTAAGGACCCCACCTTCGGCTAATCCGAGAGCGTTCCCGTAGCCTGAAAGATTTGCAACCATGGCGCCAACCGCTAAGCCTGCAGCAACCAAGGCGACTGTTGCGACTCCAAGAGTGATGCCTTCCTGGAGCATCCAGACAGCCGCGGCAGCCGCAATAATTGCTGGAACAACCGCCATGATCGCTCGGCCCACGGGACCTAGGGCGTCGCCGAATTGGCTGATAATAAGATATCCTAGTGCGAAGCCGCCTACGAAGGCTCCTACTCCGATCGCTGCAGTTGAAGCGGATATTCCAGTTGCAGCAATCTTGGTCGACATTGAGTAAGCAGACCTGTTATGTCGGGGATGTTGTTCCAAGCTCTGCTCAAACTGTCAACCATAGTTATGGCCGTGGGGATAACCATTAACGCAGTTGACATCATAGTCTTGTTGACGTTGTTTTCCGCTTCATCCTGCCGCTCAGTGATAAGCTGAAGTCTGTCTCGAGCGATGCTTAGGGCTTCTTCAGCTTTTTTCGCTTCGTCACTTGCAGGGCCATGATCCTGCACGGCTTTGGTGAGGCTGAGTTCTGCATCCTCAACTGCTTTGTTGCTTGTCTTCACCATCAGGTTCGCTCGATCCAGCGAAATCTCACTCATGGTTCACTCGATCATAAGCATTGTAGAGACCGAATGATGCCGTAGCCACACCGGACATGCCTAGGGCAAACTGCTTTGTTGAAGCCGTGCTTTCTTGGACTGTTTGCCCCATGTTACCCTGCGCAACAGTAACGCCGTCTTGGGCAGCGTTAAGATTCCTTAGAGCTGCTGCAGCTTCAGTGCTGCTAGCCCCGTATTCTTTGATAGCCGAGTTTAAGCTATCTTGGGCGCCCTTGAGTGTTGTTTGGGCTTGCTGCAGTTGCAAAGAGGCCTCAGTGTTCTGCAGTTCCAAGGCTTCGGCTTCGGTTAACGGACCTGACGAGGCTGTCACTGCATTGTTGACTTCTCCTTGAACCGCTGCCACATTGTCCAGGCTGCTGCTCATTTTTTCGCTTGCGGCAGCTACGGCCGAGCTTGCCTGATCATCCGCAATTATTGAGATTTTAATTTCTGAGGACATCTCATTTCGCCTTATTCATCGATTTTTCTTATTATTCTGTAGCGCCCACTCCACCAGATATCGGTACTGAAGCACTGTTAGGTCCCTGAGTGTTTCAAACGTGTACTGTTGGAAGTTGTGCAGCACTAATCCTATTTCTTGGCCGTCTCTGTTGTAGCGGATCCACTCGGGGAGGCGTTCGGTAAAAAATCGGGTGTTCCCAGCAAGAACTCGAGCAGTGCGGTTCCCTCAACGATTGGAAACTGCTTGAAGAATCCGCCAATGGTTTCAGGAGTGAACTCTGGCATGTCGGGATAAGCTTTTTTCAGTGCGATGTAGATGGCCATGGCTGTTTTGTCGCTTTTACTTTTGCACTGTGCTGTTAGTTCGGAGTCCGCTAGGGTTAATTCGCCAAACTTGATGAAGCCCAGAACCGGATGGTTGTACTCATGGATCTCTGTTGACCTCGCAAGCAATGCTGTTGGGTTGAAGAGCTTAACTGCCGCATCGATTGAGGCTTCATGTTTCTCGGCTTGTTTCTCGAATTGTTCCATACGCTTTAGGTTCTCAGGAGTGTCAAGCTGACTCGATAGGTGAGGGCTTAACCTCTACCTCTTCAGGGTTGTTAGCCACTTACGTCACCTAGGCTGGTTTGGGAATGTAACGCCAGTTGCTTCGCCGCTTACGGACTTCGAGTATGCCGTCAGTTTCGCCGCCTTTCCGCTCCACGTGGAGAACTTTGCAATCAGTCCATGTCTCCCACTTGGTTGTGCCCAAAGGTGAACCTGCAGGAGCAAAAATCAAGTCAAAGGCTGTACCTGTCCTGCAGTAATACTATCCATGTTTTGTCGGTGTAGAGCCGCTCCATACTCCATTTGAAAGTTTGTTTTCCAGCAGCTACAATCTCAGGTGTCAATTTGTCATTGCTGTAGATTTTTATGCTCTCAGCGTCCGCTGAAACTGACATGTTTCTGCCCAAGCCAATTGCTACGCCAGCTTTCAGCAACCGGGCATCTCTGCCCACATATGCGCTTGTTACCATTTTGTTTTTTACCTCCATATTTTATTTTGCACTTACGCAGGCCTCCATCGGAGTTTGTGCGCAGTTACCAAGATAATTGCAGAGAGCCTTCTCTCTGAAATCAGCCATGTACTTTTGGACCAGGGCATCGGGTAGAAAGTCGATATCCTCTTCCCATTGCACCTTGATCAGATGCTTCAGGGTTGCTGGGTCCGCGTCCATAAGCTCGAGCAGCTGATTCGCCAAGAAAACAAGAGCCCAAACCAAGCGCGGTAATACCGATCAGCCTCGCAAAAGTTAGCGCCAAGTTTTGCTGCAACTGAAATGAGTCTTTCAAAGTTGCCGTCCGGGACCCCGAAAACGCCCTGATGAACCTCAATGAGGTAGACTTTGTGCAGGATGGCCTGCAGGTCCATGATCATAACTGTCTGGGGAAAATGCGGTTCGGGAAACTTTAAGAAAACGGTCTAGGAAGCGAACTGGCAAGTTCACCATTAACTTTAGAAACCAGAGCTTGAACTCACGGTTCAATACCATAACTCCGCCTTGAACAGTATATCGCCGCCGTACAGGACCTTGTCTTGGAACTTGATTTCTCCAGGAGCAAACGCCACCGGCAAACAATCCTTCACAGTTCCGCCTAACGTGCGATCAGCCATGATTGCATCAAAGGCATCACACATAACTGTGATGATGTCTACGAACCAGTCGTTTGGCTCATATTCACGAATGACGAGAACAACCGTGAAGTTCACAAAGACCCTCAGGAGACCATCCATTGAGCCACTTACAATCGGGCAGGGCTCAGGGTTAATTACGGCCTTGGGCAGATTTCCAACTGAGAATTGTCCGCCCAAGATTACGGTCTTGATTGTTTTGACACCGGATTCAAGTACTGCAGGGACCGCTGGGACCTCGGGTACATCGTCATGAGCAGGAACTTTTGGAATACCAGCCACTGGAGCAACATAATTGAGTGCGTGATAAACGGCGTCAAAAACTGCCTTATACGCTGTATAGAAGGTCATGCGCCCATCAGCTCCCGCCACACGTCATTAAAGAGCCTTCAACTCTGCCTCTGGTCTCGTCCGCTGCGCGGTGCATGAACGGATTAGGCTTCGTTCCAGGATGATGAACTAGAGGAGTGAAAACTGTTTTGCCTCTAACCTGAAAAACTAAGACTCTGCCGTTTATGGGGCGGATCTCATGAGGCCTAGTGCCTTCCTCGACAAAACGGGCGTAAGAAGCGTTAGCGGAAACGGAGGCCTCGCCAACTCCGACCTCTTTGGTAACTGTGCTGGCTAGATATCCAGTTCTATGAGGTGCACCCCAAAAAGCGCTAGCCCAGGCAACGTCTGCCAGCCGCTCGACAAGTTTCTGCTTAAGCGGCCCACTAATCTTATTGGCCATGTCATTGAAGTCTAGACCGCTGGTTGAGATTTTTATCTCAATCACGCTAGTCTGATCCCACCTTGAAGGCGATTTCGCCTTCGTCTTGATTTTGAGCATAAAGGTTTAGGAAGCGTTGGGATTCGTTCCAGAATACCTCAGCTCCGACAGGATCACTGGTTCGCCTAAACATCCAGGCGGCAAGCCAAGCAGTAGCCTCCATGATCAGCTGAGGCACAGTACCGGGAACAGTCAAATTATTAACTTTCAAAAGCGCATCGATCATTGCACTGGCTGATGTTATGCATCGGTCCGCAAGAGCATCTAACTCAGTGGTTATATCTGTTCGTAGGACTTCTTCTAAATCGCCAATATCGCAGTAGTCAGTCAATGTTTTTTCATCCTTTGAGGGTTCTCGCTAGCTCCACAAGTGAGCTGGGGTCGAGCCTAACTAGATGAAGGCTTCTGAGGTTGCGTAACGTTCACGTATTTTAGCCAGAAAGCGTTCAATGCGACGCTTATCAAGCCAAGAATACTGCAGACAGTAGCTTTGACCGCTGGGTCGATAGGTTGAGTTAGAAGAAACGCTGCGCCTACTCCAGCTGCTTCCGCAATTCCAAGAATCAACCCTTCCTCATTATTTGATAGAGTTGCCGCCTAAATTCACCAAACCTCAATACTTACTACTCAAACACATCAACTGGCTGAGCATTAATGTCTTGAGATTGCATTAGCGATACTAGCACTAATACACCAATAAAACTGGATCATAATACGCGGCTTCTGGAGCCCCAAAATTGCCTCCGTACCATCGGTTGTCCATTAGGGAACGAATTCTGGATTTATTGCCAAAAGAAAGCAGAGGAGTGGAGCGACCTGCGAAAGCGGGAGCGAAGCCGAGTATTTGAAAACTAAGTCCGAGACTTGTTCAATAAGGGTTTTCATATTTCAAAAAATGAATCGATAATATCGGTAACATCTCAAATAACATCAGCAAAATTAGTTGTGATTTATACAAAAGCGTAAAATTATCAAAGAATTTAATGAATTCCTTGTCATTGAATTCCTTTTCAAAACTGTAGCCACCTTTATGATTACTAAAAGAAATTTTCCAACCTTTTTCAAGTATGTTGATTGTAAATTGGGCATGTGCAGTTGAGTCTCTAATTGCCCTAACATCAGTTCTCCAATCGTTATATTTACTTACTTTGCATTCGATTGAGCAAATTTCATAAGGGTCAAATTTGTCGCGAACTGGACTTCTGTCTATTGCTGATTTCAATTGGTCTAACAGTGCTTTTTCTATACTTTCAACACGGATTATGTGAACGAGTAATAAACCAGTTGCGCTAAGTGCATTGGACGAAAGGTGATTTGATTTACCTTTGTTTAATAGATTCACTATTTTCTCGGAAATGCTATCGACTTCTTGAATTTTTGCCCAAGCATCACTGATTTTATCTCGGATTGAAAATGATGTTGAACTATTTTGAAGCTCCTTTAGAAGTTCAAAGTGTAAATCCCAAAAAAGACTAAGCTGTCGTGTAATATCTGGCTTGAAGTAAACAATAGCTTGTCCAAAACGTGCAAGTTGGTTTATCTCTATTTTAAAAAGACTTGGTTTACTCGCATGTTTGATTCTCTCGATGAGTGTTTCCAGTTGAATTATGTATTCCATTAGTAACAGGTTGGGCGAAATAGCAAACATTTGGTTGGCGAAATCGGTAAAATAATACAATCTATTGATACAAAAATTCTTAGCTTCCATGAACGTTAATTGGCTTTGTACACTCATACGCAAGCAATTGTTATAAAATCTCTAATATGCTTTTGTTATTTTAGCTCAAGATGAAAGGGGCAACTGACATTTTCTTTCCAATAATAGAGGGTGCGGAAGGCGACCGCTTAGGGCGCTCTTCGCGGTGGCGTGAACGCCTCAGATTCTTAGGTACAGTCTTATGTCTCCTAGGGTGTCAGCGTGTTTATAGCCTCTAAGGAGTGCCTGTTTGATTGCTTGAATGTCGTTTGCTTTAACTTCAATTATGTGTGGTAAAGTTGCCCTTTGTGGGATTGGTAGTAACGGTTGTATTATCCTCTACTATTTCGTTGCAGCAGTTCATTTCTGCTTCACGTTTAACTCTTATGAATTTGTACGCTTTCAAATAAGCTTCTTTAAGTTCTTCATCTGTCGGTAGGCTGTAAGCATCTCGACTATTTATCAGCTGGTACCAAAGCGAGCTGATATACCCACGTTATAAGCGAAGGAACCAAAACATGTAGTTATCTTTAAAGTTCTAACTTCTTCGCAAAATGGCGAAAAGGTTCAGAGTTTCAATGAATGGCTGCTTCTACATCTCAAGAACACAAGAAAGAAAATGGATAAGTAGCCAAAAGTGCTGAATGCTTCATCGTTTTTTCTTGGCGATTAAAACAATGCTTGAAAGAACGATTAATCCAACGACTAACGCTATGGGCGTTAATTCTGGAACTGTTGGGCTCGGTGAGGGTGGGCTTGTTGGTTGGGTTGTTGCTGCTGGTTTTGGGGTGCTCGGTGGCTGTGTCGGAGCTGTTGTGGGTGCTGAAGTTGGTTGCGTTGTGGGACTTGATGTTTGGGTTGGAGCTATAGTTGGAGAAGGAGTATCAGTAGGGCTTGGTGTCGGAGTTGGCGTTGGAGAAGGTGTTGGCGATGCCGTTGGGGATGGCGTCGGAGTTGGCGAAGGAGAGGGCGTTGGGGTAGTGGTAGGAGTTGGTGAGGGCGTTAGGGTTACAGTTGGTGTCGGCGAAGGCGTCACCGTTGGAGTTGGAGTAGGTGATGGATTTGGAGAGTCACTTTGAATCGAATACTCAAGAGACTGAACAGTTAACGTATAACTTCTCACAAGGGCTGATCTTGAAGTATCATAAAGCCTAAGGAGAAAAGGGGCGATCTGGTTTGGTTGAAGGGTAGTGGGACTAGTGAAGGTGTATCCCTCAGCTACCACAATTCCCGCTTGGTCGTAAAACGTGCCGACAACCTGAACGTAAGTAGCGTTCGCCGATGCAACATTTTCAATCAGACCGTCAACATGCAGATAGCCATTACTGTCAAGGTAAGAGTAGTTAAAGCCAACTTTAAGGCCTGCAGGCAAAGCAGACGTAGTACTAAAAGAATAATATAGAGAATAATGGTCGACCTGACTAACAAAAACCGCATCACTGAAAAGCAAATCGAATGGTGAATAATCTCCCGAATTAAGTTTGCTCAACTCTGTATACGTATAGCCAGAGCCAACAAAAGTTCCATTCACACTGTAAAAATAGGCTGTTATCTTAACATACATTAATGCTTGGCTTCCAACATTATGAACTTCACCAACAATGTGATAAGTGCCAATCGAATTAATGTAGGAACTGCTTGAGGTCAGCAATATGGGGTCAGCTGGGTCAGCGGCCTGCGTAGGTAAAACAACCCAAAGAGATGCAAATAAAAGGGCACATGTGATGAAGATAAGTACTTCCCAGAGAGGTTTTTTCATACGAAAATCTCTAAGGTTTTTTTTTGATTCATATGCAACTTTCCTTCTTCCAAATCAAATAGCCCTAAGTAGATTAATAATACTTTAGAAATAGGGTATCTTCCGAATAGCAAGGTAAATACTTTATTCTCTTTAAACGTCTTTCAATCTTACTGTTAGTGTAGAGAGCTGGTGTGTTGGACGTAACCCGCCTTATGTTTGGATTTCTTGAATTAGATCAGCAAAATAGCGGTAGCTTCTGAGTGGGTCTTCTGCCACCCAAAACAGTCTTGTCCAATTCAGATATCCGTATCAACGCTTGCCTCAGCAAGCGGGAACTCAGGCAGATGGCCACATAAGTCGCCATGGACCTTAGCGACAAACCCCATCCGCTGCACCTGATACATGAACAGGATATCCGGTGTAACGCAAGCGTCATACTTGATCTGAAATTCCTTTTTTTCTCTCAGGTTTTAGTTTTCTTGGAATATTCTTCTCTAAGTGATAAGTAATTTTCAAGAAAATATGAACCAAAACTCACTCCTTGGTTCAGAATAGACTTATATGTTTAGGGCATAAAGTAAATAATGAAGAAGATGCCTGCTGAGATGTCTGCTATTGACGTAGTCACGATTTCTTTTGCATTGTCTTCAATTCTTATTGGGGCAGCTATCTTTCTTCTCGGTTTTTACATTTCCGACAGAAACAAGGGAATTCCGAAAGAGCAACGAAGCCCTTATAAATACTTGGTCCTGTCTCTAACGATTCCCTGTTACTTCATTATTGCTTATTCTCTGTTGTTAATTATTAGTGAAGCGACAACTTCTTTTGGGGTATTTGCCGTTTTCTGTTCGGCTATTTCTTTGGTACCAGCGATAGCAATTAGTGCAATCATAATAACAAACTGGAACTAGGACGTGAAGGTTTGACAGGACGCAAACGCTCTGGAGATGCCTTGTCAACAATTCTACAAAACGAGAAAGTTTTCGACTTTATAGATTCAAAGAAGGAAGACCTTAGAAAGGTTTTTGCAGCTCTGGTGGATGCCTTTGAGCAACTTTTTCCCAACGCGCCTCTTAAGTTGGATATAATTGGAAATTTGATATGGGACGTAATCAAATATGAAAATAGGATTATTAACGTCTATATTTTGCATGACTTTGGAATGGAAAACTGGGGACACTACGGTGGACCGAACATAGTTTCAGAACGAATTATAGATGAAATATTTCAAGTTCTCGAGATCGATATTGGGGATATAAAGCTTAAGAGTCGCAGTCAAGAATAAAGATTAAATAACTTAACTATACTTAGTTAACTTCTGTAAGAAGGCGAAGAGGCAAGAATGGTAGTCAAACTAAGCGATAAAGAAATCGAAATTCTGCAATTCAAACGTAAAGGTCTCAAGAACAAACAAATTGCAGAAATGAAAGGTGTTTCTGAACCAGACATTAGTCAGACTTTGTCTCGCATAACCAAGAAAATAACTTCAATACAGGATGTCTTTGGGGTATTGCAAGATGTCGGGGTATTTAGAAATGATGTGGAAGTAGAGCTAACGGAAAGTGGTCGGACTTTTCTCAATAAGATAAACGAAACTCGACCAGAGAGAGTTCATTTGGATAAAAATGGGTTAAATATTAAAAAAGCTGACAGACATCTTGAACCATCCGTTGAATTCAATGTTTCTAGAAAAACTGGGCCTCACAAGCGTTTCAGAGTGCAATGCCCCTGCGGCTATGGTCTTGGCACTTTCAATGACGAGAAAGCTGCCATAGTAAAGTTAAGATTGCATGTTGAACGTTTTCATATGGATTTTCTTCCTTTTGGAATTACTAACGCAGAGGCATTGACTCTGTTAAAGAAAGCAAGAGAAAACGAAGGAAGAGAAAAACAAGAAACAAAAAGTTTCGTCAAGCAAAATGCCCTTTAACTCAATGAAAGACATTGAGGTCTCAATAGAAACTAAGAAGTCATAGACCTGTCTTCCGCTTTCTTTTTAGTAACTTTACAAGGTTCAAAAGTCTTTTAAGCAGGCCGCATTTCGCAGCAACCACTAGTATCCTTTAAGAGAATTAGAGATAACTTTCTATTTATAATTTGGGATTTCTCTTTTTTGTGGTTCTCCTAAGTCCCCTGGCTCAGGAAGTGGGAATTCTGGCAGATGCCCACATAAAACATCGCCATGGACCTTAGCGACAAAACCCATCCGCTGCACCTGCAAACATAAACAGGATATCCGGTGTAACGCATGGGTCAAACTTGAAACGGTAACCGCCCGCAAAGACGCATCTTTTGATTAATAGGCAGCTTGTTCCCGCCATAACCCAGCCGCTAAGGATCTTGCCTTCAACAGCGTTTAGCGGTAAATACCAAACAGTCATGTTTTCATCTAGGAAACCCAAGAATTAAGCCTTGGCCGTTATGTCGACGCACAAACCCACAAGCAATATCAACATTTAAGCCGAGCAGCTTCTGAAAAGAACTAGGCGGAACCTGCACATCTAACTCCACAAGCCACAAATGGCTATAGTCTCCGGAGAGAAACTTTTCTACAATAAGATTTTGGCACTCCACAAGGCCTGCCCACGGAAGTTTTACTTGAGGGCGGAGAAACAAAAACCTCATGATCCACACCTTGCAAAGCAGCCTCCACAAAAGTCAGAGTCGAAGCTAAATAGCCGTGGTAACGATCTTTATCATTAAGGCTGGCGATGCCTACTAAGACTTTGATTTTTTGGAGGCTCTCTTTTTCAATTCTTTCGAGGCCTCTAAAGGGACTTCTAAGGGACCTGCAGGCGCCTTAATATTTCAACTGGAACGGGCTCAAAGCTTCCAGGAACGGCAGCCACAACCGGAACAGGATCCACACGCTCAAGCCATGCTTCACCCTCGTAATTTTCAGGCAAATCCACGATGTCACCGGGCTTGTAAACTGTGCCATTTGCGTCTGCAAATTCTTGACACTGATCCCTTGCCAGTTTTCAAACGAAACTTCACTCTTTCTCACCACCCTTCAAATATTACTGGATTTTGATACTTTTGTTTAACCCCGAAAAAAACAGGGGGAAAATAGATTACAGATTGCAGATACTGCAGATTTCTTAAGTTAGTCCTGTGAGTTCGCAGATGCTTTCTGCACGTTTTATTCGTGGGGCAACAACTTCGAAGACTTTGCATTTCAGATTCATGTCGTCGTCTTCTATGGAGCGGACGTTCATGTCGCGGCCGATGACCATTTCGAAGTTGTCTTTGCCCAGTTCAAGAACCAGTGCACTTGTGGTTAAGCCGGCGCTTGTGAACAGACTATCACTGGTGTAGATGCCTGCAGGGAACAGCGGGTTTGCACCCTGAATGACATCAATCCATTTGGTAGCTGAACCCGAAACGAGGCCTCTTAGCTTCGCATTCCAAGCAGACCGCAAAACACAAGCATAGTTCTGCTTGTTGGTAAAGCCGTCTTCCTCAAGTTTCCCAACTGCATTGCTTAGGTCAGCTAAGGAACCTGCAGGCCAAGCTGCGCCACTACTTTGAGTATTTCTACCTGTAGCGGTGGCTAAGCCTTCAATGCCTAAAGCTTTCCATCCAGCGTATTCGCCTGTGATGAGTAGTTTGTCCTCTTCCTCGGCTACTTGTCTTGCTGCATCAATTGCTTCCTGTACATCAAGCGGCTGTCCACTGCTCGGCTAGCCTCCAGATCTCTCCAGTTGATTTTGAAGTTCTGATCTAGCACCGGCACAGTAATGTCAAAGGGTGTTTTCACTGAGCGGTCCTTGGACCCTGTTTGACCGTATAGGCTGATTCTTGCTTGCCCCTTACTTGTGCGCTTGTATCCGCGCATCGTTAAGAAGCCTGCGTGAGGTAAGGTCTCAACTGGGAACAGCTTACGACCGATCAATGCAGGTTGAACAGCTTCAGTTATCCGATCCTCAATGTACAGTTATTTCTTCGTCAGTTAGCTGAGCAGTATCCATATTTCCAACTCTTCTTAAAGATTGCATGTTTAGTTCTCCTATGAGGCAGCAGCCGCGTCTGCAGCAGGCTTCCAGTGCACTAGAATTTTGGCGTCTGTTGTTACGTTGCTTGACTCCCAAGCGTAGCCGATTACTCTACCCTGAGCACCCATAGCGCCAACTGCTAGTTTGGCAACTTTGCCATCTGCAGCAGTGACCAGTGGGTCGCCTCGAGTAACGTTCTCGGCAGCTAGGAGAGTTAGAACGCATATGCATTCGCCAAAAATCACAGGTACTTGATCGCCAACTGCATAAGCTTCAGTTACTTGTTTGTCAGCAACTACGTCAAGAACACCACATTCGACACTTGCTTTAGCACCAGATTCCTTCACAGTTTGGTCAACAGCATCGAAGATAACAACGCGTCCAGGCAGCATATCTGCTGGAGTAGCAGCGGCGCCAACTTCCATCTCAATCGTCAATGGATCGCCTGCGGCGACGATTTGGTTGCTTGGTTTAACTATACCTTGCGGCATAGCTAAGCAGCTCCCTTGCGTCTTCGGGCAGTTACTACACTTTGGTCGCCGATCGTCAGACCTTTTTCTCGGTCAGACATATCAGCACCATGCACGCCATAGCGGACACTGTTAACTTTGGGAGGCATCGCCTGATCCAAAGTAGCCTTGATACTTTTCAAGTCGGCAATGCTTTTGCCTGCAAGATCAGCCACTTTGAATTGGCTCTTGGGCAAAATATCACCGATTAACTTAGACTTCTCTTGGCTTTCCAAAACCTTGTTAACCTCTTCAAGTTGTGCAGTCAAATCGCGATTCAATGCGTTAACGCGGTCTAATTCTTGCTTTTGACTCTCAATAGTACCCAATGCTTCGTCCAGATTCATTTGCATAACTGAGTTTTTTGGTTTTTTGTCGTCCACATTTGCTTCATTTGTCAAATTTTTTTCCTGCCATTTATTTCCGCTATTTATAACGCCCCGTCGTGGTGGCGAGTGCCCCATCCCGCACTAGTCATAACATTTTGTCGGCCTTTCGGCATGTTACTTAGAAGCCTACGTGAGTGCTCAAGCACATCACTAGGTTGAAGAATCTCCTTAGTTTTGGCAGTTTTATCTAGGTCACTGTGTCGTTGTTTTCTTGGACCCAAGCTTGAGCCTTCTCAGGAGTCCAGCCTTTAGACACTTCAAACAGGTATTCTCTTGTCGCAGCGTCTCCGGAAGCGAAACCGGAAGGCAAGAGGTTTTTCTTGAGTTTGCCAACTAGGGCATAGACGCCTTCCTTCGCGTTTACGGCTAAGGTGCTTAGGCGGCAAGCAAACAGAGACGGATCCAAAACATTAACTCGCAGGAAGCCGTCGAAACTATCCATCTGCAACCCACAAAAAGGTGCAGGACATCGACCCTCAGGCACCCCGACAGCTACATGACCAAACATTAGGTTTGTCTGCTTAAAATCGTAGGGCTCACCTGCAAAAGTGCCAGGAACACAGACGTCATCGCTGTAGTATGCGCAGCTCACGTCCTTGGAGAGTTCGCCTTTGCGAGCCCTCTCGAGCAAGGCCTCATCGCAAAGAGCCTTCATGAAGTAGACGTTCCCAAAGACGCTGTTAGTTTTTTCGTCAAAGGCAATGTCTTTGACTTTGCCACGAATTACCGCACGCTTGCGGACTTCAATCGTTGGGACATGGTTGTAAACCACAACCCAGGCGCCGTCTAGGGTGAATGCAGCAGCCTTCAACTCATCGGCTGGTTTGAAGCCGCGGCCATTGCAATAGTTGGAAACGCATTCTCGAGCAAGAATTGTCGGAACAATAACAGCAGTTTCTGTTTCTTGAATCTTCTTTGAAGAGTCAAATTCAGTTTGAGCCAAACGAAGGTTAATCAGGTTTCTTTTTCCTCCTCAACCGTTTTGCAAGCCATAAATAAGCAGAATCCGATGATTCAGCCCCAGAACCATTGGAAGCCTTTGCATCAGTGCCCGTCTGTGTAGGCTGAGGAGGCGGTGGAGGCGCTTTCAAGCCTAAAACAACTTTGCCTGCCCCCTCGGGTAGAGGTAACTTGCCCTCTTCAGCTCGTATCTCATCGATAGTGCACCAGGCAGTTTGTAGGTTGTGAGCCTGGGCTAGCTGATACTCGATGGTTGCTTTCGCGACTTCATCAAGTTCAAAACCGGATGGCCAAACAATCTGGTAGTCGTTCACGCGGCGGATCTGGCCTGTTTCCATGAGGCGGTCGATCAGGTTCCAGAGAATAGGTGTAGGTCCTGTCTCCTGCAGGGCAGCTATTCCACCCCAATATTCACGATCATTAACTTCACTCCCAGCAAGTGCTCCAGCGTTGGCGCCACGTAAATGAGAAACGGGAATCCTAGCTCCGCAACTCATGACTTTCCAGTGTGGACGTAATGTAGGGTTCAGGATTGACAGCTTTGCCGTTAATGCCCTTGAAGTCTAAGGTTGATTTGTCGTCATGCACAAAATGGGTGCGAGCATTTAGGGCTCTGAATTGTTGGCTGTTCTCAAAATCATCTAGCTGTTTTTTCTTGGCACCGTTGAGGGTAATGTCAGGGAACCCAGACCCGTACCTGACAAGGGTTTCGCCTAGTGCCCAACGTTCATTGCGATAAACTGTTGAGTCGTCGTAAATAACTTCTAGGCAGGATAAGCCTTTCCAGGGATGATCCAGCAGCCGAGTAGCGCAATGAATCGCCCTAGAATAATGGAACTTCTTTTCCACTCCGGTAGTTGTTGAGCGCCTAAAAGTATAGAGAACAGGCAGCCCAAACCGTGGGCTATTTTCGTCTTTATCCTCATCGGTATAGGCTACACTGCAGGTAAACGAGGTGTAAGGGACGAGCTCACGGATCTCCCTGGGAGACTCGACAGGTTGGCTTGGATCCGCTCCATAATCAACGTAAGTGATGGCGAGGACTGCCCAGCCGAATAATCGTTCAAAAATAAGAAGCTGCCTTATGGCTGCCGTCGCGTTTAAGTCATCTAGGACCTTTGCAACTTCGCGGCTCCACTCTGGATCAGGTTTCTCAGCGACTTCCTCAACCGTAAAGCCCTTGCTAAACATATCATAGGGAACGTCAAAAACTAGTCGCTTTGAAACAGGTTCACGTTTAACACTGAAAAGCAAATCTTGCTCATTTAGCGGCTGCCCAAAACGAGCCTGCCAGGTAGCGCCAGAACCACGTACACCGTATGTATCCGTTGAATTAGCCCTCGCCATAATCAACCGTGAAATTAAGATCAATTAGCTGAGCATTAATAGCTTGAGAGCGCATTAACGATACTAGCATTAATGCAACAACATAATTTGAAAAACATCCACCCACAAACTGAAGCCATCCAGACAGCCCTGAAGCCCGAAGAAACCCTTTCAGGAGGCCACGCCTAACTCTTGACGGTTGCCCTGTTAAATGGAGGCAACACAGTTGTCACACGCGAAGTTGCGAAAGTCTGTTCATATGCTGTTAGCAAAGCTCTTCGGCGCCAGAGAGGCAAGCAATTCATAGCTGTAACCTGCCACTTCGACTTAATCGACTGACTATAGCCCGATTGGGTCTTCAGCTGCGACACCATGGAGTTCGTTAAAAAAAAAGAACTCACCAATCAATTAAGCTCCAGGTTCAGCGGTGCAACAACGCTATGTGGAAGAGTTTTCGGCAATATCATTATCTGAATGGAAAGCTCGGTGCCGGACTGCGATGCTATGCAGCCTTCTACAACCAGAAACCCGTTGCCTTCATTGCGGTAGTTCACACAAGAATGAAGTCGAATTACTTTAGGGTTAGTCGTCTTGTTGCTTTGCCAGATTACCAAGGGCATAGGCTTAGCCAAACGTCTGCTCAACTTCATCGCTGAGCTCTACTCTTCCCAAATCAACCTACCGTTCTATCTGGTTACTTCGAATCCTCAGCTTGTCCGAGGCAACTTGGGTAACTGGCGTGTGAAGCGTGTCGGACATGGCACAGCTGGAAGCGAAGACACAAGAATCAACTCAGAACTAACCAAAAGCAACAGCAAACGACGCCTAAGCGTAACCCTACAGTACAAACCTAAGCTGAAATCTGGAGGTTTGTAGTGCCAAAAACCTGCAAGGGCAATGCGGTCGCAAACTTTCGCACCAAAACAAAACCGGCTATTGCAAAGAATGCTTTGGCCGCTTCATTCTTAGCCCTAAGGGTGCTAATGCAAGTCGGCGAGATGCTTCAAAACAAAATTAATTTAGCGTGTTTACTCATATTGGCGAATTGTGGTTATATTAATCCTCAAAACAAAATGCGCTATCCCTATAGGATACAGTTACGGCAGAAATTCCAATATAATTCTTAAATACAAAAAAAGAGAGGTTGTATGCTTGTTGTCTAAACGTTAGTGTCTTCTTCTAAATATCAGTATCATTATGACGCCGACTATCGCTACTACTATTATTACTGCTAAAGCTGATCCTACAATAGTAATTGTATAGTCTGGAGTCGCTTGTGCTTGTGCTGGGGTTGTGTTTGCTTGGGCTGCTGTGTTGACTGACATTGTGGTTGCCGCTGAAGAGCTGCCGTATGAGTCGTCGCCTGCAAAGGATGCGATGATCTTATAATCTCCTTCGATTGGTGGCGTCCATGTCTTTGTGAATATGCCGTAATATCCGTCGGTTGTTACTGTTCCTAGATCTTCGTAGTTTCCGTTAGAATCTACCGCTGTTAGTTGCACTGGAACGCCTGTTATGGTTGCATTGTGCCATATTCCGTCGATTGGGAGTTGTCGATGTAGATATTCCATTTCTGTTTTCATTGAATCTTTTGAGACACATGGGGTGTTTGGTTGTGCAGGCGATTGGTCCATTACTGTGCCTTTGATTACTATTGGGGTGCCTTTTCCTGCTGCAATATCTGGAGCAGAGATCGTTGTCTGGCTTAGTCCTTTTCCGAAGACATATTGATAGCCATCAGTAGCAGAAACTGAGAGATAACCGTCTGCTACTGCACTTGGACTACCTGATGTAGTTACGTTCCATATTGGCTGACCAGTTGTAGCGTTTAAGCACCATAATTCCCATCCTCGAGTGATGGGTTCCGTAGGTGTGTGCTCAGTATTGTACGTGTAAATCTTTCCGTCAGCGATGAGGGTACTTCCGTACCAAGGGTTCACTCCGGTTCCATTGTCAGTGTAAGGGGTTTCATATGGGCTTCCTGCTGGGGCCGAGAATTTCCAGACAATATTGCCGTTGGTCCAATTGAAGGCGTAATATCCAGCGTAACCCATCTTGTAGACCATACCATATGCACTTGCAATAGCATAAGCTCCGAAGCCAGTACTATCCCACGGGGCATCCATCTTTTCAGATTTAAATGACAACGCTCCTGTGAACTGGTCGTAGAAGTCGACAGTCCCATCTCTCATGACTATAGCGATTTTTCCATGGTCTGCTACCTCCTCGGCTGTACTATATGGTGTAATAGAGGAAGGGTCACTGTAATCGTTGATTGTTTTTTGCCATACAATAGCTCCCGTTTGCAAGCTTATACCTTGGATTGTTAGCCCTAACCTAATCCCTGATGCGTTGTCGGCTGTCGAGGGTAGGTATGCTTGCGGGTTTTGGTTGTTTTGTAAAGAAACATATGGTGAGCCCATGTTAACACTATCAAAAGCGTTTGCTTCCCTAGCATTGAAAACCATGCCAGTTGTAAAGTCTGCAACGTTTGCGTTATTCCTCATACCGCTGTATAAATCGGCTCTTGGCCATGTAATGTTGCTTACTACTCTTGATGCGAAATTGCCTGTTCCGAATGTAGTCCAGTTAATTAAGCGGTAAATTTGTGACGTTGGTGTTCCAGGTACGCCAGGTCCACCGGTAGTGTTTATTACTTGTACGCTTAAGCAATAGCCGTTTTGATAGTAGGCGCCTAGGTCACATAGTGGTGGCAATGGTAACGATATGTTTGAAGTTACAGCTCCTGTCAGCGCGTTATATTTGAGCATGTACCCTGGAGTTGTCGTCGTTAGACTGGTGTATATCGAGGCAGTTCCTCCTGTTGCCGATCCCGGATATGTCGAAATACCTGAAGGCCCCCGGATGGAAATTAAGCTGGTGCTTACACTTACGGACGCTTCTGCGCCTGGTGTCGATTCTTGCCCTTTGCTGTATTCAATGTATGTAGGTGCCGTTTCGCCGCTGAGTAATGGTCTATTCCAATAGATTTTTCCTGTGCGTAGGTCATAGCATTCCCAATATGTGCTTGAAGTAGAAGTTCCTGGAGTTACTGCTGAATAAGTCTGATATGCTCTTCCTTCCACGATTAGACTTGGACCTCCGCCGCCGGTCGTGATGCCTTGGATTCCATTTGCGCCTCCCATGATACCTGACATGTCTCCATTGGGGCTTTGTTGTTTCCATACTATGTGGCAGCTGGTTGGTCCTGTCACGTACGGGACAAAATTGTAGCCGTACCCCCAAGTGTAACTTGAGCCAGATGGCCAATTATAGCCGTTAATACTTGCCTGTCCAGGACCCCACCATGGGTAGTCTCCTAATATAGTAGACCATTCTCTGTTTTCAAATTCCACTGGGCGAGTCCAATAGTCATTTGGAAGCGGTGATGGAGGCCAAGAAGCAACTTGTTCATTTTGAACGGTAAATGTCTGCTGTGGCGCAGTAGCGGGCATATAATAGCAAGATTTAGTGAATGTCTCGGTGTAAGCAGCACCATTAGCTCCAGCGATAGCGCTGATGCCAAGTGGTACCGTATAATTTCCTGCTGGGAAGTAGGCTCCTGGCATGCTAAAGTCAACTTTCCAGGTACCCATCTGGTCGGGGATATATTCGAACCATGCTGTGCTGTCGCCTTGGTAGGAATCCATCGTTGTGACTGCAGTGGTTCCGTCGGGCTTTGTGAGGGTCACTTTGAATCCTGTTATATATCGGCTGTATGCGACTGGTGGTTCCATCCACATGTTAACCATAATGGGTTGTCCTAAGCCAACGGTGGTTGGTCTGAGGGAGACGACGAGCCTATCACCGATTGTTAGGTCAGGAGTAACACCGCTAGGTAATGCTGTTGATCCATTTGGTACTCCAGTAGGTGATCCACCATGAGTAATCTCAACTTGCGCTTTAACCTGAATAGGAATGATTGCGAAACACGAAATCAGAAGAATTGCAGTAATTAGCAATGACATAATTATTGATTTTTTCATTTTTTTTCTTACTCCTATAGAAAAAACGCTTATTGGAAAGCCAATTAACTTTCTAAAATGAGCGCTTTCCTGATAACTTAGTGATAACTAATCACTTATAAACATCTAGTGAAAAATGGCTTCCAACAAACTATTCTCAAGAGTAGAGCAATATGAATTCTTCTTTTCCTTTCTTTAGACAAATCCCTTTGCTTGCTCCAAAATGTGAGCTACAATTTCGAAATTAGCTCATTACCTTTATCAGCTTTGCCTTTCAGCTAAGAACGTGAATTAATAATGGAAAAGAATAGGCACTTTTCCATATGTCTTAACAAAAAAAGACGTCAAAACGACACAGTTAAGTGCTAATGGTCCGCCACCTAACTCTAAACCGGCAAGATAAAAGTGCACATTAACTCTTAATTAGAGGCGAAAATCGCCTGACAATTATTCCAATGTGTTTTTATAAAAACCCATAATTATCCCCTATTTTGTCGCTATTATTTTAAATAATCACTTGAGATAGCCACTTTTGAGACGACATATTAACCTAGCACTAATGGCATAATTATCATGGGAATTGCCAACATAATTCTTAATGACCTTGCAAATTTCTTTGAAATTATTTGCTCAACATTCTTCCGTGCAATTGCTTAAAAGCAAGCGCTTATTAGAGTAATTTATTGGGGTTAACCTCTTGCAAGCAAGCCTTTAGTTTTCCTCGCCTCCTTAACTGGAGCGTGAACGATTTGCAGAGGCTTCTGTCATTTTTTATAATTTCGTTAGGTGTTGTTTATGCCTCATAAAAGAAGTTTGCAGGGAAAATTCATTCAGCGGCAGCGAGAGCAAGACTACGCTGCTATTAAGGTTCAGCGTAAGGCGGCTTGGCAATACATTAGGGAGACTGAGTTTCGTGATCGCTTGATCGGCGAGACCGTTTGTCGAACTGATATTAATTCGATTACCGATGAGTTGGCAAAGCTTTTTGATCAGCCTGAATTTGAAGCTGTTTCTAACTTTGAGCATGGCTTTGTTCTTATTGGACCATTAAGGAGTTTTGATTCTGATGCCTGAAGAGTTGCGGCCTGATTATAGTCTACGGCCCAGTTGCCCCGAGATCAAGCGCAAGATTGACCGTATAGATCTGGCTCTTTTGGGAGAGGACGGCACTGGCCTAATTAGTGAGCTACCTGCAAGAAGAAATACTGATAAGACAGTTGCCACCACCTTAATTCTTTTAATAATAGTCAAACAACTGTTAGTTTGATTTTAGTCTAAAAGTTTCTTTGTCGAACATTTTCAACTAAGCTCGAAGTGATTAATCAAAGTTTCTTTGCTTTACTAAC
Source organism: Candidatus Bathyarchaeota archaeon (assembly GCA_963811105.1). GTDB lineage: Archaea > Thermoproteota > Bathyarchaeia > Bathyarchaeales > Bathycorpusculaceae > Bathycorpusculum. The sequence goes on from CAWEPZ010000003.1 coordinate 37,490, forward strand.
CAGATTAACCGTCGATACCTCCTAGCCCAAACCGTCGAAAAACACCAAGTCTGCCTTGGCCTTCTCAATCTTCTTAATTGCATTCAACCGGGAACGAGTAACGTTGGGCGCCTCAACTCTTAGTTTACGAGCAATCTTATAATCAGTCAAACCCAAAGCCGCTAGCCGCAAAATCTCCCGTTCACGAGCAGTCAAACCGCAAGCACAATTCACCAAAACTAAGAGTCCTCCTCTGCCTGAATCAAAGCTTCCGATGGAAAAAGCCTAAGTAACGAACGACCCTTCTTAGTTAAAACAAAAAGCTTCTTAACAGAACCCTTGCAGTTGAGCCCAGAATACGCCAAAACTATAAGCCCCAAACCCTCAAGGCTGCGAATTTGTTTATGAGCCCCTGCGTAGGAACTGTAAGAACTATGTTTCAACAATTCATAAGCTGAAGTTGGCTTCTTAAATAACTCTAGCCAATCAAGATTAACCGTCAGAATCCTCGTTTTTTTCATTTTCTTCACCCTTCCTCCTCGGCGAATTTTTCAAAATTCTGCTCTTCAACTACGTCGCTGCCATCCACGTAGCTCTCCAAACCAAGCTTATTGAGTGCCCACCGGTGGCCGCGTTTCTCAAAGATTATTTTTCCAGTCTCAACATACATTCTCTTATTGAGCCGAACTAGTCTGCGGCTGACTTCGTAATATTGCAGGTCGTAGCCGCTGCGCTTGTTGACTTCGGCTGCCACATCCTTGGGCAACGCTCCGTTCACGCCAACCTCCAGAAGCCTCTGAATAATTTCTTTGTCCACATCATCCTGGTCCGTAAATTGTTCAACTTCTGTCTGGGTATACTTTGACTCATAGGACCTACTCCATGCATTGAGGATCCAAGTCAACTTAGTGTCAAGTTTATCCAGCTTCGACTAGGGCACGTTTCGTAAGTACCTGAGTGTACTTGTTTGTGCCAAACTTGTCCGATTGGCTACGCTTCTTTTTGGGGTTTTTAGCCTCTTTTTTTGCATTTTGAACATCATTTTCCCTCAGATCCTGCGTATTTTCTTCAATCAAGGAATTCCACTCCATTAATGTCCATGAAAATTGGGGTCTGCCAATCTAGCCTAGGCACCATAAGAAAACTTGATGCCGAAAAGCATGGACTTTTCCCATAGGTACGTACTACCCCCAAAAAGCCCTTTAAACAACCTTTTTTATCCAAAAACGCAAAATTGCTCACTCGGAAGCCTCCCGTTGTCTGCGTCTTATCTCACGCCTTATGTCACGGATGCGAGTGATGACCAGAAAGAAGGGAGTGACAACTCTGAGGGTTTTGTAGCCCTTCGCCGTTAAGCGAATCCGGTAGTCCGTTAAGTACTCAACGTAGCCCTCATTTTTCATGTAGACCAAAAGATCTTTCATGAGAGTGCTGTTCAGGTTTGCGTGGTACATGATGTGAGTGGAGAGCAAAGGACCCTTGCGCAGCGCACTTAAAATATCGAAGACTTGCTCTCCGGTGCCGCGTTCATGAAAATTTATGCGGCCTCGAAGCAGGTGCCGTTTATGTGACATATTCGTTGCCTCCGATCTTAGGCGCCTTTTGGCCGTTACTGTCTAGACCGAAGATTTCCTTCAAAGTCGAGGTCATGAGGTTAAGGTCTGATCTCAGCAATGCAACCTCACTCTCCAAACCCTTCACCTTATCACCATCAGCAACCTTATGCTTGTAAAGAGCCTCGAGTAAACGCTCCATTCCCAGCAGCCGAGAATTGGTAAACTTTAAAACATCAGAGTTTCCCTTGACTTCACGTCTTATCTCAAAATTTGCCTGAGAATTCGCTGAATCATTAAAGCCCTTGGAGATGGCTTCCTCAAACTTGTTAATACTCATCGGGACTACAGTTTTCTGTTCTTTGCGGACCAGGTTCTCCTCTTTCTGATAGACCCGCTCAATCATCCCAAAAAGATCTGTCCGAGTGACACATTGCAATCCATCTACGCGTACTCCATGGTAATCTTTGTTACACTCAAAAGTTAGGATCTGCAGGTCATTGAGCTGCCAACCCAAGTGATCCTGGGTAATATCAAACCAACGATTCAACGCCAACAGACAAGCATCATGACTCATCCCGCCGACATCACAAGCAATATACCCAGAAATCTTTCTCCGCTCAGCACCAAAACAAACATGAATCTTCACTCCACCGATAAATTCGTCTTTCTCCCAAGACGCCACATCCTGACAAACAAACGATCTCAGCGAAATGTTGTGCACGCAAAGCGGAATAAACCGCACCCCGTATGTGATTTTGTTACAGTATGCTCCGAGGTAAGGCTGCAGGATCATTCCTTTTTCGAGGAGTTTTCTGCAAAATATGCGCACAGACGTGTATTGGCCGCGTGTTGGCTTCTTGGGAACATGGAGTTTACGGGCAATTTCCGCTGGCCGCAACTCAATTTCTGAATCATCGATAATGTGGAAGACTCTTGCTTCTACGCTCCAACTCTTCCTCGACAAGTAACTGTTATAACTGGTGTTACTACCCTTGCTTGTGCAGTTATCAGATTCAGATGAGGCAGCCAAAAAATATAAACTCCGTTAGGGCGGGTCGTTTCTGTTTTTTAGTTTTTCAAGCCGGGTGGGGCATGAAGAGTAAAAGGAAGGGTCGCTGAAACTGGATTTGGGACAGAAGGTTCCATCGGCACCGGAACAGCTGCGAGCGCCCAGAGAATACTCGAGCAGTGCACCTGCAAACTCACAAGCGTTCAAAGGCAAAGAGTCCTCAGGGCAAATACTGCAGCTAGCAGACTTTCCAACGTAAAGCTCCTCGAGTTTCTCTTCGGGTTTAGTCAAAAAAGGAGGCGTCCACTTAGGCACTATAGCAAGCCTCCCTCGATCGCGACGTCAGAAGTAAAATTAACGGGAAAACTTTGCTTAATTTGCCTTAGGACCTCTATATCATCGCTTAGAAACTCCAGGTAGGGCATGAACTTGTTTCCATGGAACTTGAAGAATACTGCAGGTTTGGGGAGTCGGTTAATTGTGTTGAACCTGCTCTGATTGTTCCACGTAATTGATGAACCAAACTCGATTGAGATTGAATTTACTAGGTCGTAGGCCTTCTTGCTTCTCAATCTTGAGGATTCCAGGCTGCCGTATTTGGGAAGCGTAAATCCTCGATCCTGAAGTTCAGCGGTCAAATAGAGGCCTCCTTAGCGTCAGGGAATAACTTGAGCAATTGCCGCCCCTTCTCGGTTAATGTGTAGGGTTTCTTGTTTCCGTTTTTTTCAGAGATTTCAAGCGAGATTAAATAAATTAGTTCTTGGGCTAGAAGTTTTTTGACTGCTTTGTGTGCTCCAGAATAATAGCGCCACTTGCTACATTTTGTTATTTGGTAAACGGTTCTGGGAGTTTGGAAGACCCGCAGCAAGTCTAAATCAATATTCATTAGATGAACCACCTGAGCTCTGCAGCAATTGTTCCGGTTGTCAATGACTCTCGCAGCGGCAGCCCAATCCTCAAAATGTCATTTAGAATTTGGTCCTTGGGCGCCCCCGATTTCTCGCTAATTTTTGTTAGGATAGCGTCTTTTTGTTCCTTCGAAAGCACGCCCCAAGCAACCAAAACAACCCGTTCACGCTTACCTGCAGGTCCTAACTTGGTTTCTTGGAAAACCATTGAAGTCACAGGAATTTTGCTGTCTGGGAATATGTCGCCCCAAACCTTTTTTCCTTCATCGTTCAAACATGCCCACATTCAAAAAATCTCCCTATTGCTCGGCTCAACATACTCAAGCCCTAAAGCGGTAAAGATCTCTTCTTCAGATCTAGAAGCAAGAATTTGACCAAACCCGCCCTGGGTAACTACGCCCTCAGAGGCGCTAAGCTTTAGGCCCTTCGAACGCGCCAAAGTGCAAAGTTTCACGTTATGCTCCTTGCTACCAGTCCTAACAAGCAAAATCACACCCCAGGTCTCTGGACGTGCCCGGTAAATGTCAACTTGGAATCCGTCAAGAAAAGTGCACCGCAGCAATTCCTGGCCAGAGGCCTCCACCTTCAAACCGCACTTTTTGAGTTTTGCGGGAATAAGATCTTTCCAAATCTTAGACTCATTAAAGGTCACACTGCCGACGCCTAAAGGAGAGGGAACCGTTACCGGCTTGGCCATGGCCACAATATCTATGTCGCCGACCTCAGCTTTTCCACGCCTAATAGATCCCGCAACTTCAAGGCGAAAACAAAACGGTGTAAGAGCGCAGCGGACCCCGTCAGCTAAAAACGAAGCCTCCTCAAGTTTCACTTCAAGAAGCCTCCCGTATCTTTTTGTTTTCAGCTTCCTCAAGCCGCTTTTGCCTGCACTTCTCACTTCTAATCCTCCCCATTAACATCGGCGTAACTGTGCAGTTGTCGCTTAGGTGAAACTCCCACTCCGGACGCAGCCTTCTTTTAGGATGATTCACCATAGAGCAGCTCTCCGCTCATCAATATCATCCAGGCGCTTCTCAACCGCTAACAACACAGTTTTTTCAGGCGGCACATAATCTGTGTGCACACTAAACTTGCCATGCGAAGAGAGTAAACCTCGGATGGCCAGCCGAATCGCCTCAGCTCTATTAGGATAGAAACCCCGATCAACTGCCTCATCTAAGAGTTTGATGTAGATCCGTGGGACATAGAGACAGATCTGCTTCACCGTCTCGTTCTCCTACCCGTGGTTATCCGGTTAGCCTTCAACAAACAAAAGATGCCCTTGCTGCAGCCTACCTCACAACTGCAAGACACCGGAACACCAGAAACAACATTGCCCAAAGGCCTCTCGCCCACAGATAAATCAAGCGTGACGTCGCGGCGCCTTTGGCAGCAAAACGTCTCCACACACTCACACTCACACTCATAATCTGGATCCTCCATCAACAGAACCCAGCCTCCAGGTTACTAAAGACTAAAATTAAGAATTGAACCGAAAAAGAAAAAGAAAAAAGAAAGGATTGTGCAGATAAATCAGTGGTTGGAGATATCGCCAGCCGAGAACTAGACCGAACTATACTACCTGGGCTTAAGCGCCGCATCAATACACGATATTTCAACTAATTAATCTTTCCCGCTGAAACTCAACACCGACATACAGAGCGTTGACAAATTTTAAATATAAAAACAGATAGTTATCAAATCATGACAACTAAACCAGCCAGCTTAGGGATAATTCACAAAATCCTCATTCTGTTTGTAATCATAAACATCATAGGGGACATTGGAAACGTTGCGTTCTGGTGGGCAAACTCTTCTGCCAGAGAGGCGTCGCTGAACACCGGAATCATTGGGGTTGCTGCGGGAGTCGATAATGCTCTTATCGCTGGAACCGTAGTTCTCTTAGTCGTTGCACTTGTATACATTGTCTCATTGTTTGGCTTGCTTCGAAAAAAGAAGTCGGCGCCGCTTTTGATTGTCGCTATCTCCGTAGCTAACAGGGCACTCGCACTATTTCTGTACTTCATAAGCCCTGCATTTGCTTTCTGGGCAGTCTGGACAATTATACTCTTAGTACTAGCGTACCTTGATTACAAAAAAATAAAAGCCCTAATCGTCTAGGCATAAATTTCCTATTTTTCTTTTTTGGGCTTGGCTTTTTGGGGTCAATGTTTCTTACCCGACATATAATCAATATCGATTCTGCCCATCGTTGTTGAAGAAAGTTTTTCAGGCCTTATCTTCACAAGCTTCGCTTCGGGGTTTAGAGAAACCTGCCTAACTAAAACTTCCATCGCATGTTGCTTCTCATTTAAATCCTCAATTATCTGCATCTTGCCCGAAAAATGAACCGATGTGTAAACGTAGTCGCACTCTTCTTTGACGCCGAAATCATGCACTGCCTGTCCCCAAACGATGTTGTTGGCTTTTTGATAGACGAGTTTTTTGCCTTCTGGAGCGCAATGAAAATAGAGGCAGTTTTTGGCTTCGTCATAGCCATGATTAAGCGAAACAAGATAGGGCTTATTATCCATGCACAAAGCGACAGTAACATATTTAGTAGCTTTGAGAACTTGCAATAGCTCGGGGGCATTAGTTATTTCTCGGTCTTTACGCCTAACATGAAAAGTCATGATTCCAATAGACTGTGCAGCAAATATTAACTTTTAGATGTTATCCATGCTTCTTTATTAGAAGGACTGATTTAGCATTCTAACAGGTCTAAGATGGTAAGTTTAGGAGATCAATATCGATGCCCAACAGGTCCTCGGGGCAGGCTAGTTGCTGCAAAAATGAATCGGAATCATAAGAAGCTTACACTGTGGGGGTTAACAAAGATAACCATTGACTCAGACTTTGTGGTTTTGGATGTGGGTTGTGGAGGAGGCATTACTATTGGTAGGTTAGCTCAGTTGGCGCCACAAGGAAAAGTCTTCGGCATTGACTATTCAGCTGACATGGTAAAATTTTCCAGAAAAATCAATAAAATGCTCATCGCTCAAAACCAGGTCGAAATAATTGAAGGATCCGTTGAAAGAATGAGTTTTAACGATAACTTCTTTGATTTGGTGACAGCCTTTGAAACTTACTATTTCTGGGCAAATTTATGTAATACCTTGAGGGAAATAAGAAGGGTGTTAAGGCCAGGAGGGAAATTGCTTTTAGTGAATGAATTGCTTTATGGAGTTACGTCTGCAAAGCTCATTGAGCAAACGCGTGTAAAAGTCTTCCCGCTAGAAGATATCCAAAATGTTATGCAGTCGGTTGGTTTTGTGAATGTCCAAGTATTCACTAAGGCTAAATCAGCTTGGAACGCGCTTCTCGGCCAAAAATAAACGGATACGTTTAGGCGAAATAGTGCTTCAGGACTTTACGGTTCTGAGCCATTCCAAAAATACTTCCCGCATCCTCTGCGGGCTCTCGATCACATGCATGCCATCCATAGTTTCAAGTTTTCGCACCTGGTCAGCTTCTTCTTTGCGTACCCGAAGCTTAAGTTCTTTGCCATTTGGTAGCTTCGTATAAACTACGCTTTCTCTGTAGTCTGATGGCAAGATGTAAACAGGGCGAAATGCCTTGAGGCTCATAAGTGCTCCGTTGGTGAGCATAGTGTCGCTTATGCTATTTGCGATTTTAGCCACTGTGTTGGAACTGGCAGGGGCTATCAGTAGGAACTCGTATTTGCCACTTTGCAGCCAAGCAGCTAGAAAAGGCGAATTTGAGTTAACTTCAACAGTTACCTTGGCAAAAGTTTGTTTAATCTCCTCTTCAAGTCGATAGAATTTGAGCATGGTCTCGGCGGCTTTAGAGAGGAAAACATCTATCTCCACAACATCCCCTGACTGCCTTCTCAGATCATTCATAACTTCCACGATTTCAGCGATTTTATCGCCGGCGCCCGTTATCCCCCAAGCAACCTTAAGTTTCTTTATTTTAACTGCTTCGCTCATAAAAGGTCAACCCACTTATTTTTCGGCATACTGCTCCATAGTAGTGGCAAATCTCTTCACGGTTTTCTTCAAACTTCTAAACCCTTCCGTATCTGCCATGACCCCTTCCATCGTGTCTTTGCTCCAAAAGGTTGCGCCTAAATTAGCGCCAAAAAACCCGCCGCCGACAGGAATCATGCCGTTTATGATGTAGAAGTTATGAATCTGCATAAGCGCGAATTCTTGCCCGCCGTTTCTATCTCCTCCCACTACAATGCCCATTCCGATTTTGCCCTTGAAAAAATTTTTGTCTCCAGCAACCACTGCTCTTGTTCTATCCATCACTGCTTTTGTTTGGGCGCTAACTCCACCGTTATAGACGGGTGACGAAAAAATAATTCCTTTGGCCTCCGTAAGAAGCACATAAAGATCCTGCATATCATCTTGAACAATGCATTCCTTGTTTTTTAGGCAATAATCGCAATGGGAACATAACTCAATCCATTTTCCATGAACGGCCCAAAAACGTGTTTCAAACCCTTTCTCCTCAAGCATACGTAGCGCTTCTTTCAAAACATAGTCAGAGGTTTGCTGTCTTGGACTGCCGCAAATTCCCACTATCATAATCTTCACTATACGTTAATTGTAAATTTACATTAAAGTCTTACTCCACTCTGTCTTACAAAGAAACAGTTTATTGCACTTTGGCGTCAATCATGTTTTGGCCTTTCTCAAAGTTCGGAAACAATTTAAATCTGCAGAAAACCTAAAGGTGTTTCCCACTCATTAACTAAAAATAACAAAAAGAAAAGATTGAGATGTTGATTATTCTTTTTCGAAGTATTCTTCTGGTTTTGGCGGGATCGGTGGTAAACCTCTGCGCTCGCGAATCTTCTTTATTGTGTCAGCTTGCATCTGTTCCGGAACTGGTGCCCAACGGCTAAATTGAGTCGCCCAGAATGCTCTGCCCGAAGTTGAGCCACGCAATTCATCAGCGATGCCGAAGCTTTCGGAAACTGGCATTTCAGCCTTCACAGTAATCATGTCTTCTTCAGAGGGCATGTCAAGGATTTTTCCTCGTCTCTTGTTAAGCATTGTGATTACTGCGCTGACGAATTCGGCTGGAACTTTACATTCGAAGCTCATAAGTGGTTCAAGCAGTTTTGGATCAGTCAATAGTATACAGCAGTATATTGGTCTCCATGTCATTGGGATAGCTTGTGCTGGTCCTCTGTGGACTGGGTCTTCATGGAGAGTTATGTCTTCAAGGTTGATTTTCAAGCCGTAAGCTGGTTCTTTAGCTAATGGCGACGTATGAACTGCTTCACGGAATCCACTTTTTATGTGATCTAGAATTTCCTCAACATATTGTCTTCCACGAATACGGTTGACAAGAATGCAGTTTTCTTCAACAGCTACTGCTCCTTTTGCTTCGTCCGCTGGCCAACCTAAAGCACGTAGAGTTTTTGTCCGCTCATCTTTGCTTTGCATGTCATTAATTTTATCCGACTTTATGGCTTCAATAACTTCATCTGATAGTCTCTCGATGGTTATCCAGAGTTTGTTGTGTTTGTTGGGGCTTTTACCCATGATTGCAGGACCTTTGTAATCGTGACTTATTGTTTCTCGGTAGATGACGATTGGCTTGCTAAGTTTGACTTTCAAACCTGCTTCTTGCATTCGGTAAGCGGTAATCTCAAGGTGAAGTTCACCCATACCTGAAAGGAGGAATTCACCGCTTTCCTTGTTCATAATGAAGTGTAGATTAGGGTCTTCTGTTGTTAACTTGTGCATGACTTTGTCGAATAATGGTAGGTCTTTGACATCTTCGGGTTCAACAGCTACGGTTACGACTGGATCTGAAACGTATCTTAAGCCCTCAAATGAATGTACTTCCACGCCATCTTCAGCGACGGTTTCGCCGACATGTATGGATGGTAAACCTGAGATTGCTCCGATGTTGCCCGCTGGAACACGATCGATAAGAACTCTGTCAGTTGCCATACTCATGAAAACCTGCTGAATAGTGCCTTTCTGGCTACTGCTTACAAGCTGCACTGTTTTTCCTCTTTCGACTGAGCCGCTGAAAATTCTGCCAATAGCAACCGTGCCGCTGTGTGGATCAACTTCAATGGTGGATATGCACATGAGTAAGGGGGCATTTGGATCTACTTTTGCCATTCCTATACCTGTTGCGCTGTCTACGTCTCCTGGCCATATCTGTGGTTGCCTGTAAGGTTGTGCCTCGAATGGGTTAGGTAAGTGTTTGACAAACATGTCTAGAATTGGTTCAGGTAGTGGTGCTCTTTTGCTGAGTTCATCAACTTTTCTACCTACGTCTACGGGGTCACCTGTGTAGGCGTCGATTATGTCTTGGAAAGTGACTTTCTTTAGTTTCATGTGGTCAATGTTTAAGCCCCATTTGTGAAGTGCTGAACCAAAAGCCACCCGACCGTCTTCAACGTTCACTTGCCAATCTTTTTTGTGTTCTGCAGGTGCATATTTCTCAATTAAATTGTTAACTCTTAGAAGAATCTTGGCAAATTTCTTTTGAATTTCTGCTGGGGTAAGTTTGATTTCTTTAATCAATCTGTCAACTTTATTTATGAAGAGAATAGGTTTAACGCGTTCACGAAGGGCTTGCATTAAAACAGTTTCTGTTTGAGTCATTGGCCCCTCAACAGCGTCGACAACCACTAATGCTCCGTCAACGGCTCGAAGACTTCTCGTTACTGCACCTGAAAAGTCAATGTGTCCAGGTGTGTCGATAAGGTTGATTAGATAATCTTTTTGTTGGTAAGTGTGGACTAAGCTAACGTTTGAGGCGAAAACTGTCATTTGACGCTTTTGTTCAAGGTCCCAAGAGTCTAGAAACAGTTTTTGTCCAGCAGTTTGAGTGCTGATAATTCCTGCTGCTGCGAGTAAACTGTCAGAAAGGGTGGTTTTTCCATGATCGACGTGAGCGATAATGCTTGTGTTTCTGATAAATGTGGGGGTTTCCATCAGTTTAACTATTTCATCTGTTTGCCTATAACGAGCCATAATTATTTATTCTCCATTATTTTTGTTATTTTTAACCTTCTGATTTTTGATTGAATATACATAGCATTCTAGGAATCTCTCGAAATTGGTAAGCTACATGGAAAGTGAAATTGTAGCCTATTAACTTTATGGCATGCTTTTTTGAAACACTTGGGCAATCAACAATTGAATAATGAATACGATATCCATGTAATTCGTGTTGAAATTTTACATTTTTTGCTAGTTTTGCTCATCTAACCGACAGGAGAACGATAGATCATATTTTGCAAGTCAATTAAGTTTATTTTACAAAAAAGGATAAAAGAACTTATTTGCCTATAGAAAAACAGTAAATTTCACAGGTGAAAAGAATTAAATGGATAAGAAAAATCTTGACTGGTTTAAATTTGCCACTTTACGCTTAAATTTTGCTTTATATCCGATTAGTTTAAATTCGAGAAATGGGTATAAAACCGAAAATAGTCTTAAGATGCCAATTAAACTAGGTCAAAACGTGTGAATATGAATGTGCTCTCAATTGGTTTCAGTTCAAGAATATGGATTAGTATTAAACGGTCAATTTGCATTAATCGACTTTCTTTTTGGGGTTGTCATAAACTAGTTAGTTTACTAAGGTTTTGGCGAATTTAGTTGGAAAAAGCTGCTTCTATGCCTATTGAAGAAGTTTTCGGCGACTTAAAGACGTCGTCTAACGGTCTAACTAGTGAAGAGGCTAAGCTTCGCCTGAAGAAAATACGGATACAACAAACTCTCTGAAAAGAGGCAGATTCCCTTTGTCCACAAATTCATTAAGCATCTTCGTGACTTATTTGGCATACTCTTGATAGTTGCAGCAGTATTATCTTTTCCGACTAACCCTTCACTTGGTTTAATTATTCTCGCAGTAGTTTTCGTCAACATTTTTGTCGGAATTTTCCAAGAATCACGCGCTGAAAAAGCTATGGCAACCCTCAAAAGCTGGATGCCTGAGTTTGCAAAAGTACTTCGTGATGGAGAACTCAAGAAGATCTCAGTAAGCGAAATTGTTCCAGGCGACATCGTCTTCCTAGAGGAAGGTGACAGGGTTCCGGCCGATTCGCGGTTGATGGAAGCTTTTGATTTATGGACCAATAATGTTCCTTTAACTGGAGAATCTGAACCCCAGCCACGCGTCGCCCAAACAGTAAAAATAGTTGAGAAAGCCTATCTATATGCACCCAACCTAATTTTCATGAGCACTAGCGTAGCTAAAGGTCAAGGCAAAGCCATAGTTTACGCGACTGGGATGAATACTCAGTTTGGAAGAATCGCTAATTTAACTCAAACAATCCACGAAGAAGAAAGCCCACTTCAAAAAGAAATTGCGTTAACCGCAAAGTATGACTTCACAATCGCTGTTGCTGTAGGCTTTGCTTTCTTTGCCGCCAGTTTTCTTTTCTTGCACGTGTCACTTGCACCAAGCATTTTATTTATGGTTGGTGTAATGGTGTGTTGCGTTCCTGAAGGTCTGCAGGTTACTGTTTCCAGTGCCTTAGCCATCAATGTTCTGAAAATGGTAAAGCAAAACGTCTTGGTAAAACGGTTATCTGCTGTGCAGACTCTGGGGAGCGTCACGGTAATCTGCACGGATAAAACTGGCACAATAACCAAAGGCGAAATGACAGTAAACAAACTCTGGGTTTATGACTACGTCGTAGACGTTTCTGGCTTAGGCTATAAACCTGAAGGCGACTTCACTATTAACGGCCAGCCGCTGAATGCAAAACAAACCGGACCTCTGGAAAAGCTCATAGAGATTGCTGCTCTCTGCAACGGAGCAAGGCTTGATCCTCCTTCCGAAAGGAACAAAAATTGGAGTGTTATAGGTGACCCAACTGACGGCGCTTTACTTGTTGCAGCATTAAAATCAAGTGTGAATATTCAGGATGCTTTAGCCGAGAAACCAATTGTTCATGTGTTACCTTTCAGTTTTGAACGGAAATGCATGACTACCGTGCACAGCTTGAATGGCGATGTTTTCGTTTACTCTAAAGGTGCGCCAAGGAACATATTGGATTTATGTAACAAAGTGCTTGTTGATGACAAAGTTGAAGAGTTAAACGCGGAAAAAATGGCTTGGATAGAATCACGAATTCATGAATTTGCAAACGAGGGTTTGCGGGTCATCGCAGTCGCTTACAAGAAGACTCCAAAAAGTGATTACAGCAAAGACGGCGAAATTGAAACTAATCTAATCTTTGTGGGTTTAGCTGCAATGCGTGATCCACCAAGAATAGAAGTGAAAGAAGCCGTTTTGAAGGCGAAACAAGCAGGAGTAAAAACCGTTATAATTACTGGAGACTATGGTCCAACTGCCCAGGCCATTGCCCAAGAAGTTGGAATAGTAGATAGAGGGTGCTGTCAAATTATTCGAGGGGTGGACTTGGATGATTTAAGCGACAAAGCTATTACTGATGAAGTTCTCAAAGGCAACGTGATTTTTGCTCGAGTTTCACCTGAGCAAAAACTCCGCATAGTCAAAACACTGAAGAAGAGTGGCGAAATTGTTGCGGTCACTGGTGACGGAGCGAACGATGCACCTTCACTTAAAGAAGCAGACATCGGCGTTGCCATGGGGGCTTCAGGCACTGATGTGGCGCGTGAAGCAGCAGACATTGTTCTGCTTGATGACAGCTTTGCCTCCATCGTAAAAGCCGTCGAGTCAGGAAGAGCAATTTACGAGAACATTCGCAAGTTTATTGTTTACGTGTTTTCGCACAATTGGGCTGAGCTAATCCCGTTCGTTCTCTATGCTGTTCTGGGTATTCCTTTGCCGCTTCTTGTAGTTCAAGTTTTAGCGATCGACCTTGTGATAGACGTCATTCCATCGTTAGCTTTGAGTCGCGAACCCCCTGAATCTGGAATCATGGAAGAGCCGCCGAGAAGCATAAAAGAAAGGTTGTTCACCCGCAAGGTTCTTTTACGTTCAGTTTTCATCGGAGTCATCATTGCAGCTGGGGCTATGATTGGCTGCCTTAATGCTTGGGCGGCAGGTGGATGGCATATTGGAATGCCTGTTCCATCTGACTGGCAATTTGGTGCATCTGGAATAATTAGCAGTCCTATTTACTTAAAAGGTGTAACAATGATGTTCGCCGGTATTGTCGTAGCTCAGGTAGGCAACGTTTTGGCTTGTCGAACTAGCAAACAGTCAATCTTTAAAACAAGCTTCAGAACGAACAGGTGGATACTTATTGGCATTATAGCTCAACTTACAATATTGTCCTTGCTAATTTATGTTCCAATAATGCAGAGAATTTTTGGAACAGTTTCTTTGGGTTTGAGTGAGTGGCTATTTTTGCTCTCTCTTGCTTTAATAGTTGTTTTCGCTGAGGAAATCCGCAAATTCTTCAGCCGAAGATTCACCAAAACAAGCAATGAACAGCTCAAAGTGCATGACCACGTTTAAAGCATTCTAAAAACCTGTTTTGAAAAGTTTATTATGCGTGGCTTAGTTATCTTGGTTAATGTCTAACAGAAACTTTTTCCTAAACCGATACAAATCGTTAGGCTGGCATTTCCAAGAGCCTGATATTGAGCAAGCAATCAGAATAAACACCATAAATGCTAAAGGAAAGAATATTGTCCAACGGCTTGATAGTTTAGGGTTTAAGCTTGCGAAGATTCCTTTTCTTGAACAAGGCTATTGGGTTAAGAGCACGAAAGTTTCGGTTGGAGCCAGCGTAGAATACCTGTTAGGCTTTTATTCGATTCAGGAAGCTGCCGCTCAAATTCCAGTAAGCCTTTTCGCCACTTTGAAAGGCAAAATGGTGCTTGATGCCTCGGCAGCGCCGGGAGGGAAAACCGTTCAACTTGCAGACATCATGGACAATACAGGCACCATTACAGCTTTAGACATAAACAAGCAACGGCTCATGGTCATGGCAAACCAGTTGGAGCGCTGCCACATCAGCAATACAATCGTCTATAAATTAGATGCTCGCCAGGCGACAAACTTGAACCGCACGTTTGACCGCATACTGCTTGATGTTCCTTGCTCCGGCAACTTTGCTTCAGACAGTGGTTGGTTAAACCGAAGAAGCCTCGCTGACATAGAGCGCAACGCAAAAATCCAAAAAGAAATCCTTTCAACCGCGGTAAAATGCTTAGCCGCGGACGGTGAAATCGTTTATTCCACGTGCTCCTTGGAACCTGAGGAGAATGAGTTAAACATGGATTGGGCAGTCAAAAACTTAGGATTGCAAATCACATATATTGATTGCATAGGCACAAATGGGTTGACTGAGGTTTTCGGAAGAAGACTTGACCCACAAGTAGCAAACTGCAAGCGAATCTGGCCAGGAGAAACTCAAGGTTTCTTCTTATCTAAGCTGCGGAAGGTGCAGGTGCAGTGAAGCCGTACGAAGTTTTTGCTTCACGATTCGGCAGAAAAATCGCTTTCAACTCAGAAATGATTGTAGAAAAGGGGCAGCGATATTATCTTTTGAACCCTTACCTCAAAAAAATGTTGCCCACCGATTTTTATTACGCTGGCTTGTATATTGGTAAAGTGGGCAAGAATGGTGGTTTCTTTCCAAGCCTCAACCTATTGAATATGCTCGTGGCTGTAGCGTCGAATAAAGTTGTGGTAGATGCGAGGGCGGCTTGGCTTTTCACTTGTGGCAGAGACGTTTTTCGTGCTGCGATTGTGAAGATGATGGGCTCAAAGCATAAGGGAGATGCTACTTTGGTTATTAATGAGTTTGGTGAATGTCTTGGCTTTGGTACTATGCTGGATGACGTAAATATGGCTGAGGGGAAAGTTGCGATTAAGAATGTGCTTGATATTGGGGATTTCTTGCGAAGGGAAACGAGAGATAAGTTCTAGTCTTCTAAATCTTGATTAGTTTTGTAATTTTTCCGCGCTTCTGTCTTCTAAGTTAGGTTTATTTATCTAGAAATTGATTTTGTTTAGTGAACGTTCATTCAAACATTTTGGGGATAAGCTTATATATGTTTACGTTTTAACACAAATCCAAAACATATGAATTGATATGGTGAAAGTTATGGATGAACAGGTCAAGAAAGCAATTGAAACCTTAAAAGCCAATAACATTCGATGGGTGCACTCAGCATTCGTTGATGTTAGAGGTATATTGCAAGACATGGTCCTTCCAGCCAGAGACTACTTAAGCGGAGCAGCATTCACGGAAGGTGTAGGCTTTGATGGCTCTTCAGTACGTGGCTTTAAGTCAATTGAAGAATCCGATATGATTTTCATGCCAGACGCAAAAACACTCGCCATAATGCCGTGGGAAACCGATGAAAAACAGAAAAGCGCCATAATTCTTGGTGATGCCTTGGAAGCATTCGGCGGCAAAGAGCCTTCTGTTACATGTCCAAGAGGCTACGTTGCAAAGAGAGCTATAAAAGCAGCTAAAGACATGGGTTACACTGGAATTTTCGCTCCTGAACTTGAACACTTCGTATTCACCTCAATTGATCCAACCAAACTAACCTGGGATCTTTGGGCTGCTCCCAAAAGCGGCGAAGGAGACGCGTGGGGTGCGCCAAGAGTTGTGCCAGAATCACCAGAAATAAAACCTGGTGGATTTATCCTAAGGCCCAAAGAAGCCTACTATCGAACTCCGCCAGAAGACACCACTGTCGCCTACAGAAACGAAGTCTCTCAAATTCTTGAAGATTACTTCGGCTTAACCATAGAGAAACATCATCACGAAGTCGCTACAGTCGGCCAAGTAGAAATCGACTATAAATATGGAGAACTCCTCGAAACTGCTGACCGTGCACTGTATTTCAAATTCGTAGCCAAAAATATCGCTAAAAAACACGGTCTAATCGCAACTTTCATGCCGAAACCAATCTACCTTGACAACGCAAGCGGAATGCACGTTCACTCCAGTCTCTGGAAAGAGGGAAAGAACATCATGTACGATGGAAAAGACGAGTACGCAGAACTAAGCCAAATTGGCAGGTACTATGTAGGAGGAATCTTAGCCCACGCAAAAGCCCTAACCGCTGTGTGTTGTCCAACGGTAAGCAGCTACAAACGACTCGTTCCAGGCTTTGAAGCCCCAATCTACGTTATGTGGAGTCGCCGCAACAGATCATCTCTCGCAAGAATTCCCCTCTATTACAAAGGTGCCGGTTTCGCAGCGCAAAAAAGAGTTGAATACCGAGGGGTAGACCCATCATGCAACCCTTACTTAGCATTCTCATGCATAATGATGGCCGGGCTTGATGGAATCAAAAAGAAACTTGATCCAGGCGACCCAGTAGACGAAGACGTTTACAAACTTAGCAAAGCAAAACGCAAAGAACTTGGCATAAGAGAACTTCCAACTACACTCAAAGACGCATTAGACGAAATGGAATGCGACGCAGTTGTAAAAGAAACCCTCGGTAGCCACGTGTTCGACGCATTTATTGAGCTCAAAACAAACGATTGGAACCAATACTGCCTATACGTTTCTCCATGGGAAATAATGAAGTACCTAGACTACTAAACTAAAGCAAGCAAGAGTTTGAGTAAACCTCAACCTTGCTACAATTCTTTTTTTCATGCATTCTTTTTGAAAAATTAGATTAATTTTCAAGAATGCATGATTTTGTGGCTATCTTGGGTTCAAAATATCTGTGTTGATGTGGTGTTATGAACAGTTATGTATTTTTCCCAATTGTGTTTATTAAGCGTTAAAGATATTTATGCTTAAACCAATAATAAATAAATAGTTAATCAATTCTAAACAACAGGTGAAAAAGACAAAATGAAGAATTACAAAGACGCTACTTGGAAAGAAAACGTAACTAAGGTAACCCAACAAATACGGGAACAAGAAATCAAATTTATCCGTCTCCAATTTACAGACATAAATGGTATACTGAAGAATTTAGCTGTATCAGGAAAAAACATTGAATCAATTTTTGAGAACGGCCAATCTTTCGACGGTTCATCCATAACTGGCTACAGACCCATTGAAGAATCAGACATGGTGCTCTACCCCGACCCTACTACCTTTGCAGTTTTGCCCTGGCGACCTAAAGAAAAATCTTCTGCACGACTTATTTGTGACATTTATACTCCTCAGAACAAGCGGTTTGATGGAGACCCACGGTACATTCTTGAGCGGGCTGTTGAAAAAGCTTTCAAAGCGGGATACACATTCATTTGTGCTCCTGAACTTGAATTTTTTATAGTTAAAGAAAGTGAAACTGGTGGCTTGCCTACGCCTATTGATTTAGCAGGCTACTTTGATTTTCACCCTGGAGATTTAACTGATGATTTGCGTCGTGAAATAGCTGATACCGCTGAAGCTTTCGGAATCGAAATAGAGATTTCTCATCACGAGGTTGCGCTCGGGCAAAACGAAATTGATTTCAAATATGGAGAAGCCCTGGAGACAGCTGACCGCGCAATAACTATGAAGATGTGTGGAAAAGTAGTTGCTGCTCGGAACGGATATGTAACCACATATATGCCTAAGCCTTTCCAAGGCATCAACGGTAGCGGCATGCACTGTCACCAAAGCCTCTGGAATAAGGACATATCACAAAACCTCTTCTACGCAAACGATGAAAAGAATGGTTACCTCTCTGATTTAGCCCGAAACTACATTGGTGGACAACTAGCTCATGGACGCAAAATGTGTGCAGTCCTTGACTCATGGCCAAACAGCTTCAAACGATTAGTCCCAGGCTACGAAGCACCAGTCTATCTTGCTTGGGCACACAAAAACCGTTCGCCGCTCATCCGAGTACCGAACTTTGGTGGAAGAAAACATGCTGCTCGATGTGAAATCCGCTGCCCAGACGGCGCTGGAAACCCTTATTTGCAGTTTGCTGTGCTTTTGGCAACTGGTCTGGACGGTATCAGGAACAAGATTGACCCAGGCGACCCAGTTGAACTCAACGTTTACCACATGTCTTATGAAGAACGCAAAGAACGCAATATAGTTTCGTTGCCAGAATCACTAAAAGAAGCTTTAGACGAGTTGGAAACTAGCGATTTAATGCGTGAAACACTTGGCGAAACTGCTTTTGAGAATTTTCTTGTTGAGAAACGGAAAGAATGGGATCTTTACCGAACCCAAGTAACTGAGTGGGAAGTCAACCGATACATTAAGCGACTCTAAGCCCAAAAGGCTTTTTCTTTTTTTGTTTCTATTTTATTTATTCTTTATTTCTTGATTTCTTCAGCTATCTCTTTAATTTGAACAATTGTTTGTTCTCGTCTAGCCAGATTTCTAAGCATGACTGCGCCTTCTTTGAGTTCACGCTCGCCAACAATCACCGCATAGTCAACTTTGCGTTTATCAGCATCTTCCAGTGCCTTTGCCATCTTGCGCCCCATAATTTCGAACTCCACAATAATTCCAGATTGCCTTAACGTCTGAGCTATTTTTAGGGCTTCAACTTTCAATCTGTCATTCACTGAAAGAACAATAATCCTTTTTTCGTCCTTAGTTGCAAGTGCTGCTTTTTGCGTTTGCAAAGCAATAGCAACACGGTCAATCCCATGTGCACAGCCCACTGCCGGTGTAGGTTCACCCCCAAATAATTCGATAAGTCTATCGTATCTGCCTCCGCCACCGAGAGCGATTTCTAATTGTGGAATGTAGATTTCAAAAATCATCCCTGTATAGTATTCTAAGCCTCGGGCGAAGGCTGGCTCTACAGTCTGAACAGGGCACCCGCTTTCAACTATGAGTTTGAGGATTTCGCCGAGGTTTTCTGCTGCAGCCTTAGCCTTCTCGTAGCTTGAAACATAACCTTTTATTTTTTCTACGGTTTCAAAACAATCATTGGCTTTCAACGCCAGTAAGCCTTTAAGCATACTGCGACATGGCTGCGTCGGGGCTAGCTCAAACGCTTCCTCATATTCCTTCTTATCCATGCGTTGCAAAATTGCGTTCTGGGTTTTTTCATCAACGTTCTCTTGGCTAAGAATCCCTCGAACCACGCCTATATGCCCTATTTTGAAGGCGTAACCTTGCAAACCTAACGTTTTCATTAAGCTGTTTGTTAAGAGAACGATTTCGGCATCTGCCTCCGGTCTGGTTGAACCCATGAGTTCAAAGTTTGATTGCCAAAACTCACGGTATCTGCCGCGTTGTGGCTCATCGTATCGGTAGACGCTGCCAACTGAGAAAAGTCTGAGTGGTTTTGGTTCGTTTTTTAGCGTGGTGGTTGTTAAGCGTGCGATTGAGGCGGTGAATTCTGGGCGTAGCGCCACTTGGCGCTCACCGAGGTCTTTGAAGATGAACATGCGTTGGCGAATTTCTTCGCCTGACTTGGCGCTAAGTAGCTCAAGTGGTTCTACCACTGGCGTGATGACTTCCTTGTAGCCGTAAACTGTGGCGGTTTCTCGGGCTTTAGCTATGATGTGTGTGAAAGTTTTTGCTTCTTCACCAAATAGGTCTCTCATTCCACGAACTGTTTGGAAAGCGGGCATATCTTTTTCTCCGGCTTTTATGTTTCAATTAAAAGGGTTAGTTGTTCTTTTAAACTCTCGCTCAAGACTTGTATGCTTCTATTTCTATACGCATCATGCCAACATGAACTGTGCCTGCGCTGTCAGTTGGGTGCTCCTTTAGGTAGCGGTTAACGATTTCTTGAATAAATTTTGCCCTAAGTTCAATAGGCAATTTGTCTATGAAGGGCAACCATGTGGTCCTTACCCATCCTGCCAAGCCTTCGGCTCCACTGAATTGCATGTCTTTAGGAAATAGCTCAACCCGCTCAGCCAGCAAACCCGATTCACGTAATAACGTCCGATATTCTTTTGTGTCGTAGAAGCCGTAAGGGAACGTCATGTTAATGAAAAACTGCTTCCAAGGATCAACAGCCACCAGTTCATCAATAATGCTCAATATGTCTTTGGCGTTTCCTTTTCCAGCCATCTGAAACAGCAACCTGCCGCCGGGTTTTAAGCTTCTTTGCAAGCCCGTAAGTACGGCTTTTTGGTCAACAATCCAGTGTAATGCAGCATTAGAAAATGCTATATCGAACTCCATTTGGAAAGTTAGCTTTCGGGCATCCATGATTTGAAAGGAGAGGTTCGGGTAATCTCTTTGCTGAAAAGTAGTTTTCGCTAGATTTATCATTTTTTCTGAGCTGTCAATGCCTACTGCTTTGCCTTTTGGTAGGCATTTTGCGAGTTCTGCTGTGATTTTTCCGTCTCCGCAGCCTATATCTAGCAGTACCTCTGTACCTTGGAGTTTTAGTTTTGGAATTAGCTCTCTGGCCCATTGGAACTGGTTTTGGCTATTTTTGGCGTAGTCCTGCGCGTTCCAATTATAACCAGAGTTTTCCATTCCACCACACCGCTTATTTGAATGTTAATTTCGAGACGGAGTAATAGACGATTTCGCCCCTGCGGTTCATAACTGCCAGTGTTAGCTCTTTCTTTTGGCTCTGACACTGCAGCAAAGCATCAGCTAATTTGTCTATGCCTAGTGGTTTGCCTTCTTGTGTGCTTAAAACCAAGTAAGGTGCAGTATCTTTTCCATAGCTGCCTCGCTCGTACATGCGAAAATCAATTCCTGCTCCAAAGCCTTCTCGTGCAACGTAGCCGCGGCTTCTAAGGTCACGGTAAACAAGGTAGTTAACCCATGCATTCTCGTTTTGGTCTCCGTAACAGTGCAAAAGCCTTTGAAAATCTGCGGTTTTGCCTTTTTTATCCTTGACTTCAAGCATGCCTTTATCCACAAGATAAAGCGCCTCGAAAAAAGTAAGAGTAAAAACCTCTTTCTCCAAAATGCCGTAACCGCGCGAAGAAAGTGCGTCTACACTGCTTTGCTCACTTATCATGATTCCTTTATCTGTGAGGGTTCCGCTGGTTCTGAATTCTGCAGAAGCTTTTTTGGCGTCGCTCATAATTAGTCTAGCTTAAATCCATTTCAGCTTTTGCCTCTTTAACATTTCCCCAGAAATCTTTGGTTTCTTTTTGGCAGGATGACTAGACTTAAAAGCAGTCGATCTGGTTTAGACGTTTTATCGTTTTTAGTTTGATGATATGGATAGTTTCTATTTGGCAGAATATTTTTGCGAAATTTTTTTTGTGTTTTGGATTGGTTTTTTGGTTCGGTTTCTGTTTTATTTGTAGGTTGCGTATAGAATTATCGCAGATTATCGCGTTTCATTGCAAATCATCGCGAAAATTAAGGTTTTCTTACAACGATCCGAAAGGATATACATATCGCAATTCCGAGATCTGCTTTATCACAATTGAAAGACAATGAGGCAAGCCTTGAAGACTTTGAACGTTGAGGAAACGCTTGAGCCAGGATAACACTATCTTAAGAGAATTTGCTTCACTCTATTTTTTGAAAGAACTGAAATCCTTGCTGTAGTAAATCTGTGTTTCGCTAATAATTGCTGACACATATTTTAGAGGCGTAATGTCGAAAGCTGGATTCATAACTCTGACGCCATCCGGGGCGATTTGAACAGAAGCGATATGCGTAACTTCTTCAGGGTTGCGTTCCTCAATAATAACATCCGACGCTTTATGTTGGAGGTCGAAGGTGGATTTTGGTGCTGCAACATAGAACGGTATGCCATGCTCATGCGCCAGCACAGCCACGGAGAATGTGCCAATTTTGTTAACTATGGCGTCTTGGACAATGCGGTCGGCGCCCACGATAACTTTGTTGACGAGGCCTCGATGCATTATCCAACCTGCCATATTATCCGTTATCAACGTTACAGGAATTCCGTCCCGCATAAGCTCATAAGCTGTAAGCCTAGCTCCCTGCAGGAGCGGTCGGGTTTCGTCGGCGATAACTTTTATTTCTTTGCCTTGCTTCCAAGCCGCACGGATAACGCCTAAAGCCGTACCGTATTCTACAGTGGCCAGTTCACCCGCGTTACAATGCGTCAAAATTGTATCGCCGTCTTTGATGAGCATCGAACCGTTCTCGCCGATTGCGCGATTCTGCTTTGCGTCTTCATTCGCAATTTTCTGAGCTTCACGAATAACTGCCGCTTTGACTTGTTCAATGTTACCTTGAACATTTCGAGCCTTATTTAGAACGCGATCAACGCCCCAGAAAAGATTCACAGCTGTTGGTCGCTGATGCTTGATTGTGGCACCTGCATCCTCCAGCTCAGATAACATTTTCTCTTTGGTTTTTGCTTTTGAATGATACGCTGCCAGTGCAACGCCGAATCCTGCGGCTGCGCCCAGTAGTGGAGCGCCTCTTACGCGGAGGGTTTTTATGGCTTCAGCCATCTGCTCCACTGTTTTAATTTCTAAGGTAACTTCTTGCAGGGGCAGTTTGGTTTGGTCTGGTGTTACAACTACCCCGTTTTTCCACAAGATCATTCGCATAGTTAGGTGCCCTCAAACGAGTTGTTAATGTTTAGTTAACGATGGCTGTGTTAAAACTTTCGATAACCTTACCTAAAATCGCTGGACTAAATCAAAGAGGTTGCCGTAAAGGTCCTCAAAAACAACTTCAATGCCCCATACTTGCTCTTTTGGCTCGCCATAGAATTTTACGCCTTTCGCCTTCATTTCTTGGTAGTCTCTGCGGCAGTCATCCGTTTGCAAGGTTAGAAACACATGGTCTCCCGCTTGCTCACCCAACGCTTTTTGTTTATCTTCCGTATCTGCTAAGACAAAAGTTAACTCTAACTCAGGTTGGTCTTTGGGCGAAACAGTAACCCACCGCATATCTTCCCAAACGATTTTGTCTTGTCTCTTTTGGAAACTAAGTTTTTCAACGTAAAATTTTATCGCTTCATCAAAATCCTTGACCAACAGTGTTATGTGCCTTATCTTCATCTCAGATTACTCCAAAAATAGATAATAAAAATAATGGGAAATCCGTTTCTTAGGCTGAAGTGTCGAAGGGTGATTTCAGGGAAGTCACAACTTCAACTGGTGAGTCTTCACCCGACTTTAGCCGTTTCTTCCATTCTTCTCCAACGGCGATAAGTGAAAAGATTCCTGAAACTTCAGCTTTTGACTTCTTCACAAGAGTTACAAGTGCTTCTTGTGTTTCTCCGCTTTTAATCATGTCATCTACAATTAGTACGCTATCGCGTTTTTTGATGGCTTCTTTGGGAATATAGAGTGTTACAGTTACGCCTGAGTCTCTGCCTAGAATGTATGTTTCATCAATGAATGCTTTAACTCCGACTTCTTTGTTGCGTTTTGCCACGATAAGGTTCACGCCTAATGCGTTGGCAACCATGGTGGCTAATGGAACGCCGTCAACGGCTGCTGTTAAGACTTTTGTTACTCGTTTTCCAGCAAAATTTGCTAGGGCATAGTTGGCTGCTTGCTGAAGAATATTGTAGTCTCCAACGATTTCGGTATTGTCGAAATAGCCAGTGTCATCAAACTTTATTCTGCTGCGTAATTCTGCTTCTAAACCAACCATCTTCGTGAGAACTCGCCAGAGTTGTTTGGCTCTTGCAGTATTTGGTAAAACGTGACCTTTTGCATAACGGCTTAAAACGGTGACTGGTAAGCCTGTTTTTGATGCCAATTCACGGTAAGTGATGTTTCGTTTGTATTTGGCTGTACGTAGCAATTCTATGGTCATTAAGCGAAGTTTCAAATCTTCTGCGTGAGTGCTCAAATTCTTTTCTCCTTTTATTTACATTTATAAGTTAAATATTGAATATTTAACAATTGTTGTAGCTTGCCAATTTATAACTTTCTGTTTAAAATAACCCCAGCGTATCTAACGTGTATACAGAACCAGAAAATGCTCTTCTTGTCTTTTGAACATTAAACTTTTTAAATAGTGAGTGAAGTGCTATATGAAAAGGGGGTTATGTAACGCAGAGACTTAACAGATTATTCATAACTGCGCTTTTCGGCTCAATCATCTTTGTTGTCAATGCTTTTCTTCCACCCCCAATAAACTATATACTAATCGTAGTTCAAGCAGTTCTGTTATCCCTCAGCGGGTTGTTCGTTAAAAAATTCGGCGCAACCTATGTCGGAGCCGTTGGGGGGCTGTTAACCGCTCTGGGTAGCCCCGCTTTAGGTCCATTCACGTTTATGTTCGCTTTCCTCTTCGGCCTTTTAGTTGATTGCTTCTTGTTTATTTTCAGAATCAACGCTACTTCGGAAGGCGTAAGTCGCAACAGGCTAATGGCTGCTATGGCGTTTAGCACGATGTTGATCGGAATAATTAGTTACTCAGCTTTTGCTGTTTTTCCCCAGTTTGTTTCTCTTGCCCAATTTTCAGGTGTTGGCTTGTTTATTCAAAGAAGTACGATGCTTGATGCCCTTGTATTGTTCATGGGTCCAGCAACTGGCATAGTTTCTGGTTATGCTGCGTCGTACTTGTGGAATAAGTACCTAAGGCATTTCCATATCTAGAGTGACAGCTGCTTAATTTTTTCGTCAACAAGCTTAGCAATCATTAAATTAGAAATAAACACGCATTTAACACCCAGCAACTCAGCCAGTTCAGCTGGCTTCTGATCTTGAGTTACAAGAATCAAACAATGCTTACCGGCGTATTCTACGATGTCTCGGTCTTTGGCGCTTTTTAGCCCTGCTTCTTGCGCAGTTAGTACTTGGTAACCTAGGGTTTCAAAATACTCTTTTAGGCCTGCATACATTTCATCAAGTAAGATTTTCATACTATATCGATGTTTATTTTGCTGTCCAAATTAATTAGATTTTGTCCTTTAATGATGACTGTTATCTTAGGGAAGCTTGCAAACGCACTAATATTGTTGAAAAATTGTAAAATTACTATCTCATTTTTCTTAATGAAGAGTTAGCGGTTAACCGTTGATGGGCTGGTTGGCGTTTTTACAATCTAGCAAGCACAAGGATAATATAGATATTCATTAGATCTTGTTTGCACTGGTGCCGTTGCCGTGAAAAGCAAAATCAGCAGCATTGGGTACGTTAACAAAATCCAAGAAAACATTTTAGCTATTAAACGCCGAGAGCTCTCACCACTATTTGACGATTTAAAAGCAGCAGACTGCGTAATCTGCGGAGGATCAGGCCGTTCACTTTACTCAATGAACGCCGCTTTGAGCCAAATTGCGCTCAGCCAAGAGGGTTGGCGAAACAAGGTTGTTTTGACTCCTGATGACCCTGGGTTTCCGGGAAAAAGCATGTATGATGCAGCCGCTGACCTTGCTAGACGTTACAAAAAGACTTTGCTTCTAATTAATTCAGGCAGCGGATATTCAGATGACCCGTTGGTTATGTCCCAAGATTTAGCCAAGTATATTGAGGAGAAGAAATCTAACAGGTTTTCTATGGGGCTTTTCACATCCACATTTGAGTCCCCGCTTGCAGAGGTTGTTAAGAAATATGGCCATATTGTTGAGCTTAAGGGACGCGGCAAACTAAAGCCAGTTACTGAATATAGCGAAACAGGTATGATGGGCGATATTTTTGAGCTTGGAACTTTAGAATTAATGAACAGCATGGTTGAAGCGGTGTTTCGGAATCTTGAAGTTGACGATGTCTTCCGTTTATGCGTGGAAGAATTTGAGAAAATCGGCGAAGTAATCGATAGTAACGTTAATTCTGAAACTTACACGGCTCTAGTGGATTTGCTGGAAAAGCGAACAAACGTTTTTCTTGGTGGAAAAGGCACCGCTAACGAAATTGCCAAAATGACAGGCGTAAGACTCTTCCACATTAAAAGTTTCCTCGGCGACAACGTATACATAACCCGTGGCGTGAATACCCCGCATCCAAGAGCTGGCGACCTAGAAATCTTGCTTTCATATTCAGGAGAGACAAGGCCTGTCATAATTTGGGCTGACGTCATCAAAAAATTCGCTGGCACGGTATTTGCCATTACAAGCAACGCAGAGTCCACCCTTGCAAAGAAAGCCGACCTAAAAATTATCTTGCCGGAAGAAGCAAAACCGCTCACACCAAGACGGTTCTACACCAGAGCAGCCTATGTGTTAAGCCCATTGCCGGTTAAGTTGGCGGAGAGGCTTGGGCAAAGAGGTTTGAACCTTCCTGAATACATCATTAGCTGGTACCACTCCGTTACACAATAAATAACCTGCATTGCGAAAGTAGACCATTTCATACCCTACTTTTGTTTAAACTATTCTTTAAGCCAATACTGTAGGCTAAAGTTTCTTGCTGAATTTGGGCACCAATGTAGAGCTACTCTGGGTTTAGCCAGAACGGTTTCCCTGATAGAAAATCAGTTAAAAATTTGGCAAAATCGTCGTTTTCCGCGTACACTTTTGTAATTTGACCGTTTACCAACACCTTGAGGTTCTTTTGAATTGATTTTGCAATTAGTTCGGCGACGCCTGCGTTTTTTCCTCCATTCATAAGCATATCTGTGAGTAGCGAAGCAGCATTTGTTGTTTTGCGTGGCACCTCAACTGTCCATCGCCCGTCCTCAATGAAAGGTCCACAAATAACTCCGGGGTTGGCGTCGTATTTTGCAAGGAAGTTTTCACATTCGGCCTCGCGTTCGAGAGGTGGGCCAAGGTGTTTTTTGATTTTTGGCAAAAGCTGAGATTCCAGCTCAAGTACGTAGATGCTTCGATTTTTTTCGTTACTCCAAACTGCTTCTTTTAGGATTTTGAAATCGCTAAGCTCCAATAGTTTGTGGAGTGAGCGTTTGGTTTTATAGAGTTGCCCCCATAAAACGTCTGGAACTGCCTCAATCTGGTCAATAACAAGAAATATAATGGATGAGCCTCGACTTTCCACTTGAGTTTTCAACTTTTCAGCTGGAAGAGCCTGAGTTTTTGGCGGATAAAAGAACGTTTCCGTTGACTGTTTACGAAATGCTCTGGCAGCGCTCACAAATTCGTAAAGTTTCTGGGATTGCACCGCTGAAGCCACATTCCTGCCTTTATCTACAGGGTCAACAATTATCAGTGGCTCAGAGAAAAGTAGTGTGAGCTCGTTTTGCCTTTGGGCATAATATTTTTCAATGTCGATTATAATGCGTTTATTATAATTTGCAAAGGCTTGTATTGTGTTATTGAACGAGCTGTAATTTATGATTAGCAATTCGCAGAGGTAGCCGCTGAAACCTCCCACTTTGATTTCTGCGCCGTAAACGCCTATACCCTGCATGAACGCTTTTAGAAGCCGAACTTCTCCACGCAAACCTGAGCTGAGGTTTCTGTTGATATAGTCAGTGTGGTATGGAGTTCGGTCGGTTGCGCTTTGCCACTCTCCAGGCTTAGTATCATAACAAGGCACAATGTCAGCATGGTAGCCCTCAGCGACAATTTCAAGATATGGGTGCTCAGCGAACCGTTCAAGCTGCAAATAGCCTTCAGCGGCTTTTTTTGCAATTTTTAAGGCTACTTCGCCTAAGTTTTTTCGTGGAATTGATGTTGGTAACCGCATGAAAACGTCGATGTCTGGGTTTTCGCTTAGCCACGTGTCTTTGGCAACTGAGCCTTCAACACGCACAACCGCTGAAACGCCCTCTTTCTTGCAGGCAGAAGCTACTTTCTGTTCAAGCGAACGGGTTATCGCTTCGACTTTTGCTCGGTCCTCTTGGCTAGGTGTAATTTTCTTTAGAACCCGTTCAGTTAAGTCTTCAGCTTGCACCATAGCGTATCATTTTTGTTCCTGCACAGGGCAAACTTCTCGTAGCGTTGAGTAGGTAGGACCTTTCGGTGAAAGCTGGCTTCTTTTAAGTCGCAGACAATCTGCTTTGATTGTACCAAACTCGTAATCCGTTTTTTTAGTGACAAATTCTGCAAGATTCTGCTTGTTTGCGCCAGATTTTACTCGTGCAATGGTTAAATGTGGACTAAACCCGTATTGATCAGGTGCAAAGCCTATCGAACGTATCTGAGGTTCCAGCTGGCTAAAAATGCTTTTAAGCTGTTCAGCGCCCTCTGTTATTGCTGCCCAAACAACCCTAGGATAATTTAGGCTGGGAAAAACTCCTAAGCCCTTGATTAGTATAGTGAAAGGGATAAACTTTACTTTCTTCATGGCTTCATGCAGTTTGTCTACCATGGCTGGACTTATATTGCCAAGGAAACGGATGGTTACGTGAATGTTTTGGGTTGCTACGGGTCTTAGGTCGGCGCCTGTTTCAACTAGAAGCTTCTGTACAAACGCCAGCTTGTTTAGAACCTGCTCACTTTCCAAGTCAAACGCGATGAAGCTTCTAATTCTTTCAGACAAAGCTTTTGCCTCTTCAAACTATTTTTAACATACAACACGCATAAATGCTTTTAAAAGAAATTGTCGTCAAGAAACTTTTTGCTGCTAGAACCAGAGTTGCCTACGGATACTTTTTAATTCAAGTTGCAGATATAGAAGCAAAAAAGGGTATGCTATGAACGCTGATAAACTGCTGGTTGGATTGGCTGGGATGCCTGGGTCAGGCAAATCCTTGGTTGTTGACACCGCGCGTGAATTAGGGTACGCCGTCGTGGCTATGGGTGATGTAATTAGAGAAGAAACAGGCAAACGCGGCTTAGAATTGACGCCGAATAATGTGGGAAAAGTTATGTTGGAACTACGATTTGAAGGTGGAAACTCCGTGGTTGCCCAGAAATGCATTCCCAAAATAGAAGCAAAAGCAGGCAGCAAAGTTCTCGTTGACGGATTGCGCAGCCTTTATGAAGTGGATACTTTTAAGGCTTATTTTGCCAAGTTCAGCCTTATGGCTGTGCACGCTTCCCCTGAAGCAAGGTTCACCCGTCTCTCTAACAGACGTCGAAGTGATGACTCATCTGGTTGGGCGCTTTTTCATGAGCGAGATATGCGGGAGCTCAGCGTTGGTTTAGGTAACGTTATTGCCCTATCTGAGCAGATGATAGTAAACGATAATAGTTTTGAAATGGTTAAAGCAAAAACTAAGGAAAATCTAAAGAGGATTGAGGAGAAATGGCTGAAGTAACTATTCATGTTGAAGCTGAAGTCAACCCGACTGAAAGCGAAGAAAAGATCAAGGCAGCTATTAACAACATTTTAGGCAATGCAATGATTACAATTGAGCCCGGAGAAAAATCCAGCCTCTTAACCGGGGAAGCTAAAGGCCAAGATTCACTCATAAAGCTACGCAACATGCTGCGTAGCGACCGAATTAGGGATGCCGCGAGAAAAGCGCTTTTTCGCAGTACAAAAGGAGAAAACATCGTTTTTTGTTTGAATCGACAAGTTGCATTTGCAGGGCACGTTAGCTTTTCTGAAGAAACCGGGGAATCTCCTCTGGGTACTATACGAGTCACAATTACAAGCGATAATCCGAGCCAGCTTATTGAGTGGCTGGCAGAGAAATCCCGCAGAGAAGAAGGCTAAGGGTTGTCTGCTAGGGCTCAAGTGACTAAAAACGGCGCAGTTCTGCTAGGCGATAGCGTAGCCTGCGACGCCTTTGATGCCCAGCGCCCTTTGCGGATTGTAACTCATGCGCACGCTGACCACCTTGGCGGGTTACGAAAAAGCCTCAGTTGCTGTGAGAAAGTTTTGATGACTAAAGCCACTCGAGACCTTGCCCAGACACTTAATGAATCTCTTAAACTTAGGGATGCGGCAATACATACTTTAGAGTACGGCAAAACCTTTAGGTTCGGCGACGAAAAAATCACGTTTACGAAAGCTGACCACATCTTAGGAGCAGCGCAGGTGCTAGTTGTAGATGCAGGCGGAATACGGATTTCTTATACCGGCGATTTCCGCATTGACAAAACACCTGTCGTTGAAAGTGACGTGTTGGTTGTTGAAGCCACCTATGGCAGCCCATCATGTAGACGCAACTTTGAGGTAGATGTGCCGGAACTCTTGGTTTCCATGATTGAAAAACGCCTGCGAGGAGGCGCTGTCTACGTTTTCGGTTACTACGGCAAACTCCAAGAAGTAATGCAGCTTCTTCGGGAAGCAGATGTGGAGGTGCCTTTCGTCATGCCGGAGCGCATGTATAATGTAACGAAAGTTTGTGAGAAACATGGCATGAAGCTGGGCTGCACAACACTCTCTACTGAAGCTGATGGACATGAACTTTTAGATGGCAATCTTCCATGCGTGGCTTTCTACCACATGAACGCCCGAGAGCTTGTAGGCATAAAAAACGCCCGCATTACCGTGAGCGGCTGGGAATTCAACACACCCTGCAGACAAATCGGTGACCGCGAATACATAGTTGCCCTAAGTGACCACTCGGACTTTGACGGTTTGATCGAATATGTGAAACTTTCAAAAGCAAAACAGGTCATCACAGACAATTACCGAGCAAGCCACGGCGCAGTTTTAGCTAAGGAAATCCGCCGTCGGCTGGGAATTTCGGCAGTCGTAATGCCCAGAACGCGCGGCCAAACCACACTGTAGCATCCAGTGTTTTGGAGTAAGCTTAGTTAAAGCTTAAAAGCGAAAAACCAAACTAATTTCAACCAACAAACAAAGGAAATGAATTCAATTGAGCAAGTCATCTGTTATTTCAGGCTTCTACAAGCTCTCACCCAAAGAACGGTTAACAATCATCAAAGATTTTGCAAGTTTGACCGACGAAGAAATCCAATTGCTTCAGAACACCGACTCCTTGCCTATGGATGTGGCCAACCACATGGTTGAAAACTATGTCGGCGTTTTTCCTGAGCCGTTAGGCATCGCAGTTAACTTCCAAGTTAACGGCAAAGACTACTTGATTCCTATGGCTACAGAAGAGCCAAGCGTTATTGCAGCAGCAAGTTACGCCGCTAAAATGGTGCGAGACGGCGGAGGGTTCTATACAAGTAGCACTACACCTGTGATGATTGGGCAAATCCAGGTTGTCGCCTTAAAAGACGCGAAATTTGCCAAGAAACAGGTTTTAGAAGCCAAGGTTGACCTTCTCAAAAAAGCAAATGACCAAGATCCTGTTCTCAACTCTTTCGGCGGGGGAGCCAAAGACTTGGATGCAAGAATCATCGACACTCGCATGGGGCAAATGCTAATCGTTGAGTTGTATGTTGATTGCCGAGACGCCATGGGCGCAAACGCCGTTAATACGATGGCTGAAGCAGTCGCACCAGTACTTGAGCAGCTTACCGGCGGACACGTTTACTTGCGCATCATCTCGAACTTGGCTACAAAACGACTTGTAAAAGCGTGGTGCGTGGTAAACAAAGAATCCCTAGGCGGAGAAGCGGTCGTTGACGGCATCGTTTATGCCTCAGCTTTCGCGGAAGCAGACCCTTACCGTGCAGCCACTCATAACAAAGGCGCCATGAACGGCATCATCGCCGTTGTTTTAGCAACAGGCAACGACCACCGCGCAATCGAAGCAGGAGCCCACGCATACGCAGCTTTAAACGGAAGATACACCTCCATATCAAAATGGGCAAAAAACACAAACGGCGATTTAGAAGGCGTAATTGAGCTGCCTATGGCGGTTGGTTTAATCGGAGGCGCTGTCAAAACCCACCCCATAGCAAGGATAGCTATGAAAATCCTAAATGTTAAATCGGCCAATGAATTCGGTGAAGTTTTAGCTGCAGTTGGCTTAGCCCAAAACCTCGGTGCCCTTCGAGCTTTGGTGAATGAGGGTATTCAGCGTGGTCACATGTCTTTGCATGCAAGAAACATCGCGGTTACTGCAGGCGCCAAAGACGGCATGGTTGACTTAGTAGCTGAACGCATGGTCAAGGAACGCAAAGTCAGAGTAGACAGGGCTAAAGAAATTCTTGAAGAATTAACAAGGAAATAGTTGTTCTTTTTGCATTTTGAAGATTGTAGAATCATCTTAAAATCTAATAAGCGCATTTAGTAAAACCGAGGAGAGGCAAGTGCAAACAGAATTCTTTAAACGCAAGAATATTGTCGTCAGGTTTAATGGATATGCTTATTTTGTATCTTTTCGAGAAATGGCTCCGCGCTCTTATACTTATTTATCTTCAAAAATATAGGAAAACAGCATCTAAATATTTATTTTAAGGATGGATGAATAGCTATTCAAGTATTATTCTTGCATCAACTGTTTTTGCGCCCTTATGGTACGCCATCACCGGATTCAAGTCTAGCTCTTTGATTTCCGGGTTCTCCATGACCAACCGCGAAGTACTGCATAATATGCCGACTAACGCATCGATATCTGAGGACGGCGTGTTCCTATAACCATTCAGAAGCGGATATGCTTTAAGCTGTGTAATCATCTCTCTTGCATCCTCAGCGGTTAAAGGTGCGATCCTAAAGTTTACATCTTTGAGGATTTCAACAAAGATGCCGCCTAATCCAAACATTATGGTTTGCCCAAACTGCGGATCCTTGATAGCCCCAACGATTACTTCAGTTGACTGTTGCGCCATTTCCTGAACCAAAACACCCACAATTTTTGCCTTACTGTTATATTTTGACACATTTTCTATGATCTTTTTAAAGCCGCGTGCGACTTCATCCGAGTTTTCTATGTTAACAATGACGCCTCCAGCGTCAGATTTGTGAATTATGTCTGGAGAAATAATCTTTAGGACTACTGGGTAACCGATTTCATCTGCGTATTTTACTGCTTCTTTCTCAGTTAACGCTGTTTTGAATTTTGTAACCGGTATGCCGTATTCTGAACAAATGGTTTTGGCTTCTGGTTCCAGAAGGGCTTTTCTGCCTTCCTTTCTTGCTTGGTTTTTGATTTTTGCGGTTTGGTTCAAGATAGTTAACTCCATTAGCCCGGTTGGAGTATGAACATGTTTTAAGGGTTTAAAATCGTTTTGATAAGTTAATGCTCTTTTGCCTATGTTCTGGCTGCTGTCTATGCGATGAACACTTAGTCATTATTGTATAGTAAGACATAATATTTAATAACCTTTGTGAGATGAAACCTAAATACTGACCATAAATGCCAAAGCTACACCTCAGACAAAAAATCAAAAACTCCACCACGAACTTCCAGCTCAAAACCAGTGCATTCAAAGCAAGATTCACACAAAAAATCAAAAACTCCACCACGAACTTCCAGCTCAAAACCAGTGCATTCAAAGCAAGATTCAAAAGAACAAGAAACAAAAGAAACAGTTCAAAAATAAAATTCAAGTTTCCAAAAATAAATTTTAGACCAAAAAAGAAAATATCTGAGCCAGAACTCTCTGAAGTTGTCAAGTCTCTCCCAAAAGATGTCAAGATAGTTGACAAATACCCACTCTACGAGCCTTTTGCTCAAGTTGTAATCATTCAAGACCCTAAAACCGGCGAATACAAATACATTTTAGACGAGTTGCAGCTTGACCCCATGGAACGAGGCATATATAAACGCATCCTGGAAATATTACTTGCAGAAATTGAGTCACCAAAAGAAGAAATAAACGACCCGAGAAAATTCTTCGCCGAAGCGGCCAAAAAAATAGTGGACAAATATCGCATCAGCCTAGGATGGTTACCGGACGTTTCATGGTACAAAATCCTCTACCATGCTGAACGTGACTTGGTAGGCTTTGGCAAAATTGACTCTTTAATGCGTGATCCAAACATTGAAGACATTTCTTGCGACGGTGTGAAAAAATCAGTTTACATTTGGCACCGAACATTCGAAAGCATCGAGACTAACGTGCAATTTGAAAGCGATGAAGTCCTTGATAATATGGTTGTTAAACTTGTTCATATGGCTGGAAAGCATGTCAGCTCGGCCTTCCCAATAGTTGACGCTTCCTTACCAGGCAAACACCGCTTGGCCGTTTGTTACAGGCGCGAAATCACACCCTTCGGAACAGCATTCACGATACGCAAGTTTCGAGATGACCCATACTCTATCATTGATCTCATAAATATCGGCACCTTCACTGAAGAAATGGCTGCCTATCTCTGGATTTGCCTTGAAAACCGCGCTTCAGTAATGGTTCTCGGCGGGACAGCAGCAGGCAAAACAACTGCACTGAACGCTCTTGGTTGCTTGATTAAACCAGGCAGCAAAATTATGACCATTGAAGAAACCGCAGAATTGAATTTATCCCATGAAAACTGGGTTTCACTAATCTCGAGGCAAAGCTATGGTTTGGGCGGCAGCAGTGTGGGAGAGGTCGCACTCTTTGACTTAGTGAAGACCTGCATGAGACATCGCCCCGACTTGATGATTGTAGGCGAAGTACGAGGTCAAGAAGCATACGTTCTGTTCCAGGCGCTAGCGACAGGTCACGGTGGAATGTGCACCATGCATGCTGAAAACGTTCAATCAGCCGTTAGACGTTTAACTCAGAAACCTATGGACATTTCGCCATCGTACATTCCTCTTATGAATATAGTAATATCAGTGCAACGTGTTCACCTAGTGAAGAACGGCGAAAAGAAAGCTTATCGCCGAGTTCTTTCAGTAAACGAAATTATTGACTTCGAAAAATATGTGAACCCTTTCAAATGGGACCCTATTAGAGACGAGCAAGCCATAGATTTAGAAAGCAGCTTCCTGCTCAGCAACTTTTCAGAGCGCCTTGGGATAACACGTGAACAATTAATCGCAGAGATGAATCGGCGAACAGACGTGCTACGTTGGATGCGTAAAGGCAACATACGAAGCTACAAAGAAGTTGCTTCAATAATTGCAGAATACTACGCTAGACCAAAAGAATTCTATCAGAAAATGATGGACAGTGAGGAGAAAAAGCCAGTTGCCGCTTCTAGATAGATTTGAAGCTTTGTCGTTTCGGCTCTTCGGTCGTTTCGCTCCTTACGTCCTAAAAAATATTTTTCCACAGATCAAGGGGACTCTTGAAAAGGGTCGGGTGAGGATTTACTCTGAAACCTACATTTCTTTAATGCTTCTTTCTGCCATGTTGACCCTTCCAATTTCAGTAATCGGGGCAGTCCTTGCTTTAGTGACTGGGTTTTTGCCTCTTTTAATCTTAATTCCAATTCCACTCTTTGTTATCGGCGGTTTTCTAGTTGTGCCGATGAACAATGCAAGTGACAGATCCTCAAATTTGGAACGAGAAATGCCTTTCGCGGCTGCATACATCAGCGTCATGTCGTCGGGAGGCATCGCACCCTACTCCAGCTTCAAACGTCTAACTCAAGTAGATCTCATGCCCGCAATGAGCAAAGAAGCAAGAGATATAATAAAAGACGTAGAAATCTTCGGAGTTGACCCGCTCTCCGCCCTTGATTTGGCTTCAAGAAAGACTCCTCTTGACATATTCAAAGATTTCTTGGGCGGGTACGCTTCTACTGTCATCATAGGCGGCGACATTGGGCACTACCTTGAACGTAAAGCAGAAGACATATTTAGAATTCGAGCACTACGCGTTAAAGCTGCTGCTGAACGCTTAGGTATGTTGCTGGAAACTTTCATCATAGTCATGGTCATGATGTCCCTTTGCTTTTATATCCTGTTCGCGGTAAACGGCATTCAAAGCGGAGCCAATGCGAGCGCAGACATATCCCAGTACTCTGGTATACTTTTGTACACCTATATTTTCACGCCAATGCTATCGATGCTCTTCATCTACTTAGCCCATAGTATGCAGCCTAAAACACCTCTGGTGGACATGCGTCCTTACAAAGTCTTCGGCCTCTCTAGCACTATAGGCATAATTGTATTCCTACTGCTAACCAACTTCATGGGAACAACCCAACTGCCTCTATTTTCCACCTTGCAATCTATAGGCGTTGACTTGCCAATGGCCTTGGCTGTGGCACTGTTCATTTCCGCCGCGCCAGCAGCCATTGTACACATGAGATTGTCAAAAGCCAGGGAAAGCATGGAACAGGGCGTTTCAAATTTCCTTCGGGACCTTACTGAAGTACGAAAGACTGGGTTGTCACCTGAAAAATGTATCGAAAGCTTATCCAAGCGTGACTATGGCACATTCAGTAGGCAACTGCGAAAAATTAGCTCTGAAATTTCATGGGGTATCCCGATTAAAAAGGTCATGGGGGATTTTCTGCATCGTACTCGCAGTTGGATGGTTCAAATCGTCATGTTCCTTCTGGTTGAAACCATCGATGTAGGAGGCGGAACAATTGCCATGATAGAATCTTTGGCACGTTTCAACAATCTAACTCAGGAAGTTGAGAAAGAAAAGAAAATGTCCGTTCGTCCCTATGTGTTTATGCCCTATTTAGCTTCGATCCTGCTCGTTGCGACCACTATTATGATGATGGGTTTGACTACAGGGATAACTGTGCCTGGAGTAGATGCAGTGGCAAAAGACAACAGCCTGATGCAAACAGTTTTCATGTCCTCAGTCATATTCAACAGCTTCCTAATCGGAATAGTTGCAGGAAAAATTAGCGAAGAGTCAATTGGAGCAGGTTTCAAGCATGCAGCCATCCTTGTGCTAATCTCAATAATAGCCGCCAAAATAATTCCGCAATTCGTGAAACTCGGATAGGAGACGATGAAGACGCGAAATAATCACACAAGTTTACGCAGAGATAAGCGTGCGGTTAGCCCAGCAATCTCCACTGTCGTTTTGACCGCCGCCGGAATAGTGATGATTCTGATAGCGATGACCTACGCAAACAACATCCTGAGCTTAAAGATGGCTCAAAACGAATACAGCACAAACAAACAATTCATGCAGACAACTGCGCAGCAGATTGATGATATTGCTTGGACAGTTGGCCGTACACAAACAGTCAGTTTTTCAAACAGGTATGGAAATGTGCAGTTCCAAGCTGTGGCTCTCAACTATACTTTCCGAATTCACACAATTTCAGGATGGGAAAACTTAACTTTATCTGGAAAAACAGGAATTGTCCTCTACAACATGCCCGTAGGCTCATATTCCCTTGGCAACAATTACTTTGAACGCCTCCCCTCCAATGTAACTAGTTCATTTCTGCTGTCTGGTTCAACAGCGCCCATAACCCAAGTTCTATGCGAACAAAAAGTACCTATGATCGATGGTACTTACAGTCGAATCGCTCTAGTGCCTAACATGAGAGTGCTAACCTCAACAGTAACATCAACGAATTACTTCAAATTCTATTTAGCTGATCTTGAAAACGGCAAGAATCTCTACAGATCCCAATCCATTACTCTAACAGGAAACGGTATAACAAAAGTAACCCGAAGTGGTGTTGACCAAGTAATCATTGATGTTAGTTTTCCAAAAGCAGCGTCACTTGGATTTGACTCATCATTTTTCAATTTCAACAGTACGAGTATAACTCTCAATGCCTCTTCGACTCCTAGGTTGCCTTCTAATTCGGTTGTTGAATTCTATGTTGGAAAAGTGGTAGTTGTAATCGGACAGGTGTAGCTCGTGGAGGATGAAAATTGGTGCATATAACCATTGAATATATGATTATGATACCTGTCTTAATCATGCAGATTTTTCTTTTTCCGTTAGCTGCCTCAGTAATCATGAACACTTGGGTAGATTCTAATATGACTATACAACTGCAAACAACATCGGGGCACATGGGAAGTTACATTCAGCAACTATACTACACCATGAATCATGGGGCAATCTCAGACGGTTCCATGAAAATCGCCCTAGATGTTCCACCGATAATAAACGGACGCGCCTACACAACTACTCTGAGTCATGTAACGCATCTGGATACGTCCTACCAGATTATGAACGTCACGCTCAAAATAATAGGAACCAAAGTCCAAACTTCAACCTTAGTAACACTAGGGCAAAACGTGGATTGGCACGAAAACTTGGCTTTCAATAGTACTTCCCATAATCTTAGCTTAATCGCCACCAAGACCGCGAATTCCATTTTTATATCCTATGGAGGAAATTAACACGGCAAGCGCGGCAGTAGATCACATGATTTCCCTAACAATATTTATGGCTGCTATCTTGATTTTTATCGGGCTCTTTAGCCAAACAATGCAGACAGGCATTACTTATGAGCTCCACACGGCACTGTCAACGAAAACAAGCGATCTCCTAGACACAATTTTGCTAAATCCAGGGTTACCGGTCAATTGGTCACAAAGTGATTATGCAATTATGGGTTTCGGATTGCAGAATCCAGATTTCAGCCAATATAAGTTGAGTTCACTTTCCCCAATGCGGTTAACTTCTTCCACTCAATCGCCTGTTTATTATCCTCGGACAGGTGCATATTATAGCAACAATAGTGCAGGGCTTGGAAGCTGCTTACTTGCTCAATCGGCTAAGAGCATTAATTATTCTACTGTATCTAAGCTACTGGGAATAAACGGCACCTATGGATTCCAATTTATCCTATCGCCCACAATAACGGTTTCAATCGAGAAAACATCAACAGGAGCACCGTTGAAACTTTCGGTTAACGCTGCAGGAACTGGTTACCCACTTGCAAACGCACCCCTAAGTTACAGCCTCATATTAGTGAAACAAGACGCAAACAACTATCCTTCCTATTCAACGATTAACGGAGCCGCTGCCACTGACCCAGCAGGCTTTGCGCAACTGAACTTCCCAGGAATTGACGGTGAAAGCCAAACTTATGGGTTAATAGTTTACTCCTACCTAAGCGGTCTAAAGGGCATGGGTTACTACGTCCATGAACTGCCTTCTTTTACTAAAACTGTGGTTCCGTTAATCGACAGCTTCCAGAACAGAACCATAACGATCGCTCATGGCGATTCTGTTGGTCAACCTCCACAAGCTCCTTCATATTCACTATTAAGCTATAATGCATCTTTTGTTCTTCTAACCGAAGAATATACCTTTCGCCAAGTCGCTTTAGATCAGACCGGTGCAGTTGGAAAAGTATTCTATGATTCAAGCAGCGGACAAAACTACTCTTCGATAAACCTGCCCAACAATGACGGAATATTAATTGTAACCTACAAGGGCGCGTCTTCAGGTCAGTATGGACTTGTTTTGGTGCCTTGGGGCCTGAGTTCACTGGGGATCCCGTTAACTTTCGGTGGCAACCCAACAGGGCAAGACTGGGTAACAACCGACATACGCCAAGTAACCGTCGGCGGCTTATCTTACCAAGCAAAGCTCGAACTGTGGAATCTGCAAGGATATCAAGGAGGTCGTTAAATGATTCGCACAATCGAAGTCCTGTTCGTAATAATAATTCTCTCCGGCGCCTTCGTTGCAGTCTCATACTTTACTGTGTTGCCGCCGCCAAGAGAAGTTTCACCCATAAACCTCAGGCGCCTCTCCTTCACGACCTTGCAGACACTTGATTCAAGCTATGACCTAAGCCGAGCTGCCTTTGACACAGATAACTCAACGGCTTGGAGTGGACTACAAGTTGCACTTTCAGCTTCTCTGCCTCCAGAAGTTGTATACAATCTAACGGTTTATGACGTGAACGACGCAGAAGGGCAACTCTACAATTACGTAAATTCAATTTCCAACACTCTAAGCTTGGGCACAACTAGCGACGCATCAACGTATGCGGTGGCATCTTCAAACGTGACTTTTAACGTTACACCCCAAAAAATTGGGGAAAGCGGCAACGGTGGAACACTATATATTTTAAATTGCAGTGACTCAAACGGCTGGTGGATTACCGGCTACACAGCGCAAAGCTTAGCCCAAGACCTGTACAATCTATTATCACCATATTTTGTTAAAACAGTAATGGTGCAGAATACCGCTCAGCTTGCGCAGATTCTGAATGGGACGCCTTTGCAAGGAGAGAGCGTTCAAAACGCAGTCGTCATCAATACCTACGGCGAAGCCGTACCGATACCTACTTCCTATTGCCAGGCGCCATATTCAAACGATGCTTACGCACAATACAGCTTCTTCTTGGGGCAACGCGTGAACGTGTACAATTGGACTTGGGCAAGCATCGTAGGTTACCCGTTCTATTACGTAAGCAATACAGTGTCCTTTTCAAACGGGCAAAATACTTGGGGCATCTATGGAATGCAAAAGACGGGTCCAGGTGGCGCAAGAGCGTTTCTTCAAGGTTTAGATAGGCAAACATACCATACAGATGCCACCAACGTTACTGATAGTAACGATAAACAAACTTCTCTTAGCCCAATAGCTCTGGCTGCGTGCAACTATTATGGTATTTATCCTTCTGCTTACCAAACTGCTACAAGAGCCCTTGGAAATACAATCCCACAAAGCTACAACCTTACGATTGGATTAAATGTTTTCAATTCCGTCGGAAACTATAATCCTGGCACAATTTACAATCATAAAGCAACGGGTTCAACCAACATTACTGGTTCTCTTTTGGCTTTAGGATTAACTCGAACTCCCGACGTTCGTGTAACAGGCTTGAGTCTTCTGTCGTATTTTCAGCCTAGACTCTACGCTTCCGAATACACTACAAAAGGAACCTCGAGAATAGTAATTTTACAATTAGGTTTGGTGGGGAGTGGATAAATGAATAATAAAGGTCAGTTTTCAATCATAGCTGCTTTGCTTGTGGCAGTGGTTTTGATAGCTTCTGTCATGACGACTTATTCTGCAATTCGTTACAGTCCAGCTCAGGGGCAACCTCAAATTCTAAGTGCAGTAGATGAAACCAACCAGGCTCTGAAGCAGCTTTTAGGTTTCTCTGTTGGCTATTATGCGTCAGTTTTAAGAGTTACTGGAAACGTGACTTACGCTCAACAATTAGCTTCAACTTATCTAAACAGTGGGTTAACGAATGCGGGCTCTATTAAACCAGAATGGGGCTTATCGTTGAATGCTACTGATTTGAAACTTAAGGCCAACTGGTTTTCCAATGATAGTTACAGTCAGGGCACGATGCAAGTTACTTATGATTTGAACGGCTTAGGCATTACGGGCATAAGCTACAATGCTTCAACACGATTAGAAGTACAGGTATCAAACGCTAGCTCACCAACACAAGCACAGTTTAGAATATTAACTGATAACAATGAACCGCTAATCAACCTTGGAACTAATAATATAAAGTTTTATCGTTATGCTTATGATAATTTAACTTGGGATTTTTCGGTTCCAACCAACATAATTTCCCATGGAGACGGAACCTATACAGTTGATCTCCCCTCGGGAGTATCTTGCAACTCCTACGTGGTTCAAGTGGAAGATACACGTGGGCTCTCTGTTCTGGCATCTTCATTTAGCGAATTTACTTCGGCAATCGCTTGGAACTCAACTGCTTTCAGAACCGACTTAGATTACGTCGACAGAGCTAATTTGGACGTTTTGGGGACTCACAGTAATTTCACTGCCCAACAAAACGGGCCCGACAGCGGCTATGACACTTTGACTGAAGCAGCCTCAGGAACCATACTTGTGCCAAGTTACCCAACATATTACGCGACTTCAGGATCAACCACATTAGCGAATGGAACATTAAGCGAATTGCAGGTTAACAACGGAATCTACATGAGTTTCCACTCTTATCCCTCCTCTTTTTCAGGATCAAACACTACATTCGGATATGCAAGCATTGGAGTAAATACCCAAAGTATTGAAAATAACATAAGAGGTTCATTCTTCACTATTCCAGATTTTGGTCAAGTTCAAACACTATCTGTATATTTAGAATTGTCAGGTGCCTCAAACCGAAAAATTAAAACTGCTATTTACTCGGAAGCTCACGATTTTATAGCTGGATCCGAAGAAAAAACTATTTCGTCAACTGGCTGGTACAATTTTAGTTTTGCTGATCCTAAGCCCATATTGAATGCGAATACAAATTATGTTCTGGTAGCTTGGGCTGATTCTTCGTCTGGAACCGTTTCCATACGTTATGATGCTGGTTCAAGTAATCAGGGTCATCGGTCAAATCAAGCTTATGCTGGTTGGCCTGTTTCCGGAGGTTTTAATCATGACAATAATATGTACAGTATTTATTGCACTTACACTCCAACCAACCAATTCACTGCGCAGATTGAACTAAATGGAAATTCAACTATAGCTTTCCCTTGGAACGACCTTGTTTGGACAATAGATAGTTCTGCATCACAGAGCAGCGTAGCCTCAACTTTCCAACTTTTCAACTATGCGACAGGGCAATACTCCACCAGCGGAGACGGATACATGACTAATACCATAGGACCTGGCGATTTAATAAAACCCCAGACAATAATAACAAGCCCAGCTAGCTATCTAAACAGCAGCGGATACTGGAAAATCAATATTACTGCTGTTAAGTCAACTTCAAGCCCATTTGACCTAAACTTGGATTTAGTACAGTACAGTCCAGATGTAACTAATTATGCACTAAATCTTCAAGAGCAATGGTTAAACGTAAACGCCACCAACGTTCGCCAGGATTTATGCATCAAAACAGGCACCATGGGAGCGGAGCCATTGTTGGTGCAGGTCTTGCACAGTGGCAACTGGATGACGCTCATGACGCTTGTACCCAATTACTTTAACAACGCTTCCTTAATTCCATACATTGATTCAACAAACCTAACCATCCGCTTCGTAGGAAGTAATGACGGAGCCGACCCTATTCCAGACACCTGGAACATTGACTCTATTTATTTACAAGATGAGCCAGATATCAGTTTCCTGCTTAATATCCAACAATCCACATTCACCCTTGAACTCCTACAGAACGGCACTATGCGTTGGCTCGGCCAAAACATGCAGTTAACCACTCAAACATTGCCAATTCCGCCCATCCCAGTAAAAGATATCCACCTTAACCAAACCATAAACGGCGTAAACCAGGAAGTTCCTTTCCAAATTGAAGACTGGGCATCCAACTACCAAATACCCTTAGGCTTAACGAGTAACTCCACGGTTTTTGGAAACCGTCAAATGATTGTTTTCCTGTTAAGCAGCAAAGTTAGTGACTTCACGGTTTGGTGGAATGGAAGCGATGTAGCAACCCAGACGCCTTTGGCATTCATCAACAAGTATTTCACCAATGATAACACCAACACCCAAACTCTTACGAATGGCTACGTTACTCTTCTGTTCGGTAGCTTTAACGTTAAATCAACTGTGGCTGGAACTGGGACATTTAGCACCGCGACTTTCATGCGAATAAACCAGCAGACAAGCACCTACGGCGCCGGATTAGCATATGTAATTCATCATGGGGTAGTAAGAGATGTTGTACAGCAAGAAGCAGAATGGAACAATGGACCTACAGGTTGCCCCAACCTCTATGCGAACATTGTTTTAACGTTACCTGCGAACGCGACATACTACACTTACCAGCTAAGAATAATGTTCATCAATTCAACCCAAGCACGTTCCATCACAGACTTATCCCCAATCCAGTTAACAACTTCGGTAAGTACACAACAATTACAAACAGAAAATGGCACCCTCGCTGGTTTTCCAATAGTCCAGAATGGCACGGGAACATTCCTTAACGCTACAAGCGGCAGCTGGACGGCGCATCACTTTAGCCAATTCATCTCTGACATTGGAAAAGGCGCTGGAATAATGTTCTCAGACGCAGCTAACCAGAAACTCTATGCGTTTGATTCTATCGCAGGAAGCTCAACCGGCGCTTTGAAAGCTAGCAGTGCCTTAATCGAATTGCTGCCTGTCAGTGGAGCGCAAGCCTCATTCAAATATCCATATGATATTACTTGGCAAGGTGCAGTTGTAACGTTTGACAATTCAACGCCTATTTGCAGCTTTTATGAAGGAACGACCCCGACTGGCCTTTGGATACTGGCTGAATATCCACCCACATTAACCGTAACTGCAAAAACTTAACCAAAAAAACCTTATTAGCGTATCCATAAACAAGCTACCGCATAAGATTTCCAAGGTGCATATGAATCCAAACCACACAAGCAATATTAATCGCTGCAAATATCACGTTTTCAATAGGTATTCTATTCTATGCTTCATGGAGCGACTACAAAACACGCGAGGTAAGCAACCGTTTATGGGCAATCTATGCGCCTATTGCACTTATAATTTCCCTTGCAGAATTAATCCTCTATAGCCCCTCTCAGCTTGTACTTTTTGGCGTCAGCGTAGGCTTAACCGTCGGGCTAGCTTTCCTACTCTTCTATTCAGGTGGGTTCGGCGGTGCAGACTCAAAAGCTCTCATGTGCCTCGCCATAGCCATACCTTTTGCCCCTACAATCCTAATAACGCCCATTTTAAAAACGGCGTCTTCACCGATTTCACAGTTCATTTTTCCATTCACCGTCTTTACTAACGGTGTCTTATTTGCAGCGGC
Organism: Candidatus Bathyarchaeota archaeon; assembly: GCA_963811105.1. Taxonomy (GTDB): domain Archaea; phylum Thermoproteota; class Bathyarchaeia; order Bathyarchaeales; family Bathycorpusculaceae; genus Bathycorpusculum. The sequence continues at coordinate 81,796 of CAWEPZ010000003.1, forward strand.
AAGCGGCATATACATGATACTACGCAATGTCATTTGGCATAAGAGAAAAGGCAAAAAAATGTTTACAGGAACACTCGCCAAAGAATCAATCGTCAAAAAAATATTGGTACTAATAACAGGCTACAAAGTGAACATTGAAAAGGTTAAGGCGAAATGGCATGTTTTCCCCATGGAAGATGTTGAAATCGAAAATCCTCTGAAACAAAAACTGGTAATTATTCCTCATGACGAGGGGCGAGACAAAATTGTTGAACGCTTATCAAATGCAATAGATGCTGGAAAAATTGATTCTTACGTTTGGGCGACGCCTGGATTGCCAATGTTGATTTTTATAACTGCAGGTTTGATTGTTGCTTTATTTGGTGTGGATATAGTCTGGTTGCTTGTCCGATTTGTGCTTGGTTAATTGAAAGTTTTAATGAAGCATGTTTTTGCTACGTTTAGAATAAGAGATTGATGCTGCGGTCATTAGGGCTGAGCCAAATCCGACGATTGGTAGCGCGTATCCTCTGTATGGGTAAGAAGCCCAACTTAAAATGAAACTGCTGTTGCCTGTTTGGTAAATGTAAAGAAATGTGCTTGCTGCAAATAACGTTATAGACAACGCCAATAGGCAAACTTCAAGTTTAAACTCCATTCGTTAATACTCCCTTCTCCGTAAGCTAAACCCCATTAATCAAAAGGTTATTTTAGCTTTTGGGAAATATACCCTTAAGGAGTCTCCAATACACCATGAGACGATGCAAACAAGAACTTACAGATTTTTTAGCACTAGAAAAAACCAAAGAATGCAAAGTTACTGTTTTGCCTGATTTTTTTCTTGACCGGCTTGTGAACCTAAGTTGGAATGTCCAAGAGTTCTCAGAGTTAGTTTTAGATGTGGCTCAACGGAAAGGCGGCAGCATTGACGGTATAGCTCAAACTGACCTGCCAGGGGGAAACGCCATCAACGTCGCCTCAGCCCTTTCCAACTTAGGTGCCACGGTCACGCCGATTGTATGCACGAACCAATATGGGCTTCAACAAATAAAATACCACCTCCGAGATACTCAAATTGACACTTCGCACATTAAAGTCTACGATAAGGCTTCGATAACAACAGCTCTGGAGTTCAAAAACAAGAGCGAAAAAACGAACGTTATGATTCGTGACTTGGGCGCCTTAGCGGAATTTGGCCCAAACGACTTAAATGAAAACGATTACGACGCGATTGAGAACGCAGATTACACATGTCTCTTTAACTGGGCTGGAACACTAAAATTTGGCACAACATTGGCTCAATCAGTTTTTGGGAGAGCAAAAAAAGGTGTAGGTAAGACTTACTATGACACGGCAGATCCCACTCCAAACATTTCTGGAATAACTGGGTTGATGGAAACGGTTCTAAAATCCAATCAATTGGACGTTTTAGGTGTCAACGAAAATGAAGCAATCATGTACGCAGCTTTTCTTGACAATTCTTTGAATGATGAAAAAGGACATTTAGAGTTATCTGAGTTGGCAATGGTGGCGGCAAGAATTTTGGCTAAACATCTGTCTGCAAGGATTGACCTGCACACCACAGTTTTTTCCGCAACTCTAAAAGGGAAAAATGAGTTTGTTGTGCCCACCTTCAAGGTTAAAGTTTTAAGGGCAACTGGCGCTGGTGATGCTTGGACTGCTGGAAACGTTCTAGGTGACTGGAATGGGCTCTCCGACGAGTGCCGACTTATGTTGGCAAACGCTGTTTCTGCCTGTTACCTCTCCGATCGTGAAGGTAAACATCCCACCAGGAGTCAGCTCTCAAGTTTTCTTAAGAATAATGCTTGAGGCTGTTAGCTAAATATTTTAAGTAACTACCAATGCATGTAGTAGTTACCAGTTAGGCGATGAGAGATAGATGGCAAAACTGTTTGGAAGCTCCGGCGTTAGAGGCTTAGTAAACGTAGACCTTACGCCGCAACTTGCATGCAAGGTAGGCTTAGCTGTGGCTGCTTATGTGAAGGCGAAGAAGAACAGTTGTAGCGCGTGATACCCGAGTTTCAGGCTCAATGCTCGAAAACGCCTTGGTTGCAGGCTTACTTTCGAGCGGAACCGACGTCTTTTTGGCTGATGTGATTCCAACGCCCATGTTGGCTTACGCCACCCGAGCATTGGGAGCCGAAGCTGGTTTCATGCTTACTGCTTCGCACAATCCGCCTCAATATAACGGCATTAAAATATTCAGTGCAGACAGCTTATCATTCACAAATGAAGACCAAGATGGCGTAGAAAAAAACGTAACAGAAGGAGCTTTTGCTTTTGCGAATTGGGGTAAACTCGGCAAAACTATTGCTTTTGACGCAAGCCAAGCTTATTTGCAAATGGCTCTTAAAGCTGTCACACTTCGTAAAAAATGGTGGGTTGTCGTTGACCCAGGATGCGGAGCCACCTTCAAAGTTGCCCCTGAATTGCTTAAGGCTTTGGGTTGTAAAGTCACTACCCTTAACGCTCAGCCAGACGGATATTTTCCAGCCCGAAAATCTGAGCCGACTGCTGAATCGCTCGAAGATTTGGCAAGCGTTGTTAGAGTTCTTGGCGCTGACATAGGCATAGCTTTTGACGGGGATGGCGATCGAGTAGCTTTCGTTGATGAGAAAGGCGCTTTTGTAAACTTTGATCGTTCATTGGCTGCATATTCTGCTTATGCGCTTAAGAAGACGGGCGGCGGCACAATCGTAACAAATGTTGAAGCTTCAATGTGTGTGGAAACAATGGCGCAAAAGCAAGGCGGCAAAATTATTCGAACCAGAGTCGGCGACATTTACATTTCTGAAGCCATTAAGCAGTCGGGTGCAGTTTTCGGCGGCGAGCCGTGTGGAGCGTGGGTGCATCCGCAGTTCCATTTTTGCCCTGATGGTCCGCTTTCAGGAGCACTTATGCTTGAAGCGTTGGAAGAGGAAAACAAAACTTTAAGCCAATTCATATCCGAGGTCCCAGAATATATTACTCGACGAGAAAATATTTCTTGCAAAAATGAGATAAAGTATAGAGCGGTTGAAAAAATCGGCGTTGCCCTGCAAGCAGCATTTCCATCTTTCACTGATTTTTCGACGGTTGATGGAGTTCGACTGGCATTAAAGGATGGTTGGTTGCTAGTTAGGGCTTCTGGAACGGAGCCGCTTATCCGATTAACTGTTGAAGGAGAATCAAATGCAGTGGCAAACGATATAACCAAAAAAGCGACAGCAATAATACAGAAGCAAGTTGAGGCTGAAATAAAATGAAAGCTGTACTTTTAGCTGCTGGCGCAGGAGTAAGACTCATGCCTATAACGGCCACACGCCCCAAACATTTGATTAAGGTGGGCGGAAAACCCATCTTGCAGTTTTGCTTGGAAGCCATCAAAAACGCTGGAATTGATGAAGTTATAATAGTTACTCATTATATGGGCAAAGATATTCGGGATTATTTCGGTGACGGACAAAAACTTGGCTTATGCATTTATTATGTTGAGCAAAAAGCCGTGCTTGGAACAGGAAATGCTGCAGGCGTCGCTGAACCATACATAGAAGACGATTTTGTTCTTATCTACGGCGATTTATTGTTCGGTCAAGATGTAGTAAAAAGTGTGCTACAATTATATAAAAGTGGAAAAACAGCTGCAGTTATGGGCGTAGTTCCAGTTGACAAACCAGAGAGCTATGGCATAATCGAATTTGACGAAAACAAAAGGGTTAGACGCGTAGTGGAGAAACCAGAGGCTGGCAAAGCGCCTTCAAACTTAGCTAATGCTGGAATCTACGTTTTCTCAAAACAAATTTTTGAGACAATAAAGCAAACAAAAGCTTCAATTCGCGGGGAATGGGAACTGACGGACGCTGTAACCATGCTTGCAGATGAGGGAAAAACGGTTTTAGCTGCTCAGCTTTCGAAGGATGACTGGTTTGATGTGGGTAGACCTTGGGATTTGCTGGATGCTAATGTTTGGGCGCTAAAACGTATGAATCCCCAAGTTCTAGGTACTGTAGAGCAAGGTGCTCACATTGTCGGTTCAGTTTCAGTTGCAAAATCAGCTCGTATCCGCTCAGGGGCTTACATTGAAGGACCAAGCTTTATTGATGAAGAATGCGATGTTGGACCAAACTGTTACATTCGTCCAGGAACTAGCCTTGGCAAAAAAGTTCGCGTAGGCAACGCTTGCGAAATTAAAAATTGCATCATAATGGATGGCACGCATGTAGGGCATCTTTCTTATGTTGGCGACAGCGTTCTTGGTGAAAAGTGCAACTTGGGCGCAGGCACGGTTACAGCTAATTATCGGCTGGATTCTGGATTGATCAAAATGATGGTTAAAGACCAACTCGTTAACACAGGCAGAAGGAAGCTGGGGACTGTGATGGGTGATAACGTGAAGACAGGGATCAAATCGTTGTTTATGCCCGGGGTAAAAGTTGGTGCGAACAGTTGGGTAGGGCCAAACCTTATGGTGGAACGCGATTTGCCAGCTAACACAATAGCTTTTCTTAAGCAAAGTTGTGAAATACGGGAAAAGAAGACTTGAGATTACTTTTCAAATTCAACTGTTCCTTGCTTTGCAGAATTGATGTATGGTAAAATTAAGCTTGCAGACGTCTTTTAGTTTGGTATTTAAATCAAAGATAAATAGTGGTAGTGCAATTTCGTTACACTATTGGAGAAATAAAAGTTGTCTGTAGCGCAAAGAAAATATTTCACCGAAATCGCAGCGTTAGCAGATAAAACGGTGTCTGTAGTGACAACTACTGGAAAAACATTCAACGGCACACTCATCGGTATTAACCCCGACAACATGAGTCTTTGCATTGCTGATGCAAAAGACGAAACCGGAAACTTGCTTCACAGAGTATTCTTAAATGGAAATGTTGTTGCACAAATAAATAGCGCAGAAAAACCCTTCGATCTCAAAGCTTTAGCTGCAAGGCTTGAAAAAGTTTTCCCGACAATGGTTAAGCTTTATGATGACAAAGGATTCATTTGGGTAATGGACAAAGTAAAACTAACCGATAGAGGCGTTGTTGAAGGTTCAGGTCCAGCTGCTGATCGAGTGCAGAAAGTCTACGAACAGTTCATGAGTGAAGTCAAACCCTAAATAAACCAGCGCAGTTGCTGCTCTTCTTTCTTCTTTTCTTCTGTTATGCTTCTGATGATGCCAAAGGATTCTAGCACTTTCTTTATTTCGGATGCACTGTCTTCAAGCTTCGAGAGGTCAACGTTTAGGTTCAAGTATTTTTCCAGCGTAATTAGTGCGTAGCGTGCTGCGTTAATATCAGGGTTCATCCCGGGCGTATCAATCAGCAAAGAGAAACCCTTCATGTCTCTAATCTTTGCTAAACCAATGGATAAGCCAGCGATGCCAAAAACATGTCCAACCATCACTTTTGTTCCCAAATCCAACGCCGCCTGCATAGTTTCCTCATCTGTGGCTGTACTATAAATCCCGGGAATTGGTTGAGCTTCATCTTTTTTGAATCCGCCAATTGAAATTACTAAACGGCAGCCGAACTCCTGTACCAAGTCAAGCACTTTACTGCATAGCTCGTATTGCCCGACAGTTGTTAGGGCCTGCGTGTTCCCATACCAAATGATCAAGTCGCGTGCGCCTTCTTCTCGCTTGGCGTAATAGAGTTCGTTTATCGGCGAGAGTGCTCCGCCATCGCCAGTTGTTACTGCAAAATCTTGGAATGATGAGGAAAAAATTTGAACAAACCGTTTAGCTTTCAGCTCTTTTATCATGTGTAGCGCTGCAATGTTAGCTACGAACCCTATGCCTGGTAAGCCTTCTATCAGTATTGGGTCGTTTAGTTTGGGTTTTTCGCTAATATCTATCGAGCAAACCATGATTTTCGCATCTCGCTTTTTATAGAGAAACAATGCGATATAAGCATGCCTAATCTATTAGAGTTGCAACATTAATCTTGTTAGAAACAGTATTGTTTTATCAGGATTTGGCGTTTGTTAGGTCTCTTTCTTCTGTGGCCTTCTAGTAACGTAGCCGAGAATGAATCCTGTGCTGACCACATTTGCGTTAAAAGAAGCAGAACTGAACACTAACGCCTGAACTGGTTTAGCAAATCCCAACGCCAAGTTGGTAATTGTAACTCCTGATAATACTATTAAGACCAGGGGAGGTATAAGAACCGCCCATAATCTTTTGTCAACCCATTCCTTGCTAACTATTATAAGCGAGGAGAAACCGAAAAGTATGCTTGCTATAAAAAGTAAACCATTCGTAAACTCAAATGGAACAGGCATGCTTACGGGCACATGTTTTATCAAGTATACATCGATAAATGGAAGAACAATGCCAACTGGGAAACCGACAGATAGAAGCGTTGCCCAAATTAAGCGAATTCTGCGTGTTTTCTTTAACTGACCCATTGAACCACAACAGAGAATCATTATAACTCTACAATAAATACGCTTTTCAAAAGAAATCAAGTTTCATAGCTTTTTGGGCTAACGTTTTTTATAATCGGGAAGCGATTCTTGTTTAGGTTTCAACGTTGAGTTTCGAAATAAAAGAAAAAGACTTGCTGGGCAGAATAGGCAAATTAAAAACGAAAAGTGGAATAGTGGAAACGCCGCTCTTATATCCAGTAATCAACCCAAGCATTCAGCTTGTAACACCTAGAAGGCTTAAGGAAACTTTTGGGTTTGAAGCAGTAATAACTAACGCTTACATACTCAAAAAACGCTATGGTGAAAAAGTCGTCAACGAGGGATTGCACAAGTTTCTAGATTTCGATGGAGCAGTCATGACTGATTCTGGCGCTTATCAAATACTTGTTTACGGCGAAGTGGAGGTCAGCCAAAAAGAAATCGTTGAGTATCAAGAGGACATCGGTAGCGACATTGCAACTATGCTTGACATACCAACTGGGTGGAAAATAACCAAAGAACAAGCTCAAACAACTGTCGCTGAAACCCTTCGACGGGCAAAGTCTTTCTTTGAAACCAAGACGCGAGATGATATTTTATGGGTTGGACCGGTGCAAGGCGGAAGACACCTTGATCTTGTGGCAAGCTCAGCAGTTGAAATGGGGAAGTTACCATTTCAAATCCATGCCTTAGGAAGCCCAACGGAAGTTATGGAAAATTATCGCTATGATGTACTAGCTGATATGATATTGACCGCGAAGAAAGGTTTACCCATAGAGCGTCCTTTGCATTTGTTTGGGGCTGGTCACCCATCGATGTTCTCGTTGGCAGTAGCTCTGGGCTGTGACCTTTTCGATTCAGCAGCTTACGTCTTGTATGCTCGTGAAAACCGCTACATGACTGAGAATGGAACATGGCATCTTGAAGAGCTAGATTGTTTTCCATGCTCATGCCCAAAGTGCTCAAGTGAAACACCGCAAGGGCTTGAGCGGAAAACGAAGAAAGAACGAGAGGTTTTCTTAGCTGAGCACAACTTGTATGTTAGTATTGCAGAGTTACGACGAATAAAACAAGCGATAAGAGATGGCAGATTATGGGAACATACAGAGATGCGCGTCCATAATCATCCAGCTTTGCTTTCCGCCCTTAAAAAACTGCGTAGCCACAGCGATTTCCTTGAAACTTATAGCCCCAGAGTGAAATCGAAGGGGTTCTTCTATTTTGATTCTGCTGGGCTTGTACGTCCAGAAATCACACATTACCACAAGCAACTAAACGCAAATTATGAGCCGCCGAGGGAAAGCAAGGTTCTTTTTCTTGTTCCACAAACCAGAAATAAGCCTTTTCATAAGGCTCCAGAGTTTAAGAAAATTCGGCAGCTTTTCCGTAAATTGGGTGAAGAGTCGGCTTCGAAAATTCACGTTTGCGTTTACGCTGCGCCCTTCGGTGTTGTTCCATTGGAGCTTGACGAGGTTTATCCGCTTAGTCAGCATGAGGCTGCAATGCCACTTGACTTGGAAACGATGAATTACGTAGCAAACGAAACTGAAGCATACATAAAGCGCACAGGTTACGTTAGTGTTGTTTTGCTTAATGAGCCTAGACTTTGGAAAAACACGGTTAAAAAAGCCGTTACGTCAGCTTGCAAAACAAAGAGTTTAGCTTTTGAATGCGTTGAGGCAGATGTAGCTGGAAGCAAAGAGATTTTAGTTCGTTTAGAGAACATTTTTCGAAAACAATTGAGCGAATAACTTTGATTCATGCTGATTTAAATGCAGTTGTTTACATCTCTAATCACATTAACCTCGTTGAAGATTACTTCGCAGAATCAAAATTGAATGCTGGATAAGAGAAAAGCACATACACGGCTATACGAAGTTTCTACAAACATTGCAAAGCTAAACTGCCAAGCTACCCCATAAACTTCAAAGATAAAACAGCCCTGAAACCGATTGTTTCACAACAACCAATTACCCTCGATGAAATGCGCCAGCTATTGACAAATGCTAAGCCAAGAGAACAGGCCATGTTTCTAATCCAACTACAGACAGGAATGGACCGCTCAACTTTCGCAGAGTGTTTCAACCTCTACAGCTGGAATCAGATCGTTAAGCAATTAGGCAACGAAGACCCAGCACTCTAGGACCTATCAAATGTACCTATCCAACTTTACTGATGTATGGTTTAGAGACTACGTCACTTATTGCCATAACAAAAAAATAAAGCCAAAAACACAGGGCGCCTTCATAGGCACAATAAAACAACATTTGCCTGGAGCAGAGAAAGCAAAGATCAGGTCTGTTCCAGACGCCAGCCCTTTATCAGCATGGAGATACGTTACTTTTGTTCCAGCTGTTCCAGGTGTTCCAACCTCTGATACAACTATTTCAGGAACGAAAAAAAACGAGGTGCAAAAAAAGCTAAATTATGAAAAGTTTAGTGAAAAGGTCGGAACAGGTGGAACACCTGGAACAGATAGTAAACGTGAATGTGGTAAATGCGCCAAATTTGGAAGGTCATTCTATCCAGCTTGTAGTTTTCCACATGGAATAACAAATAACGGAAAACATTGTGATTACGCAGAAAATTGCCAAGACTATGAAGGTATAGAGCAGCTGCCACGCGCCGAATCCGGGGATTACCCAGAGCCAGAGGAGCCTTCGCAATGAGTGCCCCTTTCATGTTTGATGACTTCAAAGACAAAATACGCCGACATAATAGTGAAGAAGAGGCGTCGTCTTGCAGGATCATCGCGCAGCTGCTTGCGAATTTTCTCCAAAATCCCCAGTTTTAATGGTCCGTTGGGTTCTTGGGCTCGCTCCCAGGTTAGGTGATGCCTGGCGAAATCATCAAAGTTCGCTTTGATGCAGATTCGCCAAAAGAGGCTGTCCGTGTTCCATGGTGTGCTTGTGCAGATGAATTTGCCGTTTGTCGTTCCTAGCGTGAAGAGAGCTGCGTCGTAGAGGTCTTCGGCGTTTGGTATGAAGTTGAATTCGTCGGCATAGACCACGTGCAAGGTGGGCCCTCGGATGGTATCCGGGTTGTTTGGGAAAGCCTCAATGACACTTCCATTAGAACAAGATATCTTCGTTTTCTGCACAGTAATTTTGGAACCAGACGGCAGCCGCAGTTATTTGGCCTGAGGGTTAGTGGATTTTTTTGTAAGCTCCGCATACTTCTCCCTCCATTCTAACATTTCAGTTCTAGCCCACGATAATCGACGTACTCTGCTATGAGCTCCTGGTACACTTTCACGCCCTGGATGATGCTGCGTAAACGCAAAACATCCGTCTTATCCAACTTTGGCGTCTCAAGACCTTTCAAGGCTCCAACTAAGGTCTTGAGTTTTTCCTCAATTGAAGGCAACTCATCTGGCAAAATTAACTTATCAAGGGTAGTTGTTGATGGCGTGTTTTTTTCACTCGCATCAACAACTTCTAAGTCTAATCGAGATGTTTTCATTTGTACAGAGGTAAGGCTTTTGCCCAGAAACTTTGCAATTGAACGCATAGACTTTTTTTCTGTTACGAGCTGTCGAAGTTGCCTTTCATCTTCAACACTCCAAGGTTTACCCTTCGCCATTAGGATCTTCCTGTCCTGCTGCAGACTTCTCGGGCTATTGGTTTTCCGCTGATGATTCTGTTCCACATGTTCCAAGTGTTCCAGGCTTTCTGAGTTATTGTTTTAAGATTCAATGTTTTTTTCCTACAAATAACCCGATTATGATTCCGGTTAGGCCTGTAATGGTTGCACCAATCAACTGAAATGAGGTTCCCTGGCTTAACATCCTCCAAAAGCTTAAAGTTTTGCTTACTCACAAGCATTCAACCTAGTACACCACTTCTGTAGTATGCTAACTGCTTTTATGTCTTAAGATTGCATTAACGATACTAGCACTAATACACCAACAAAAAATTGGTCAAAAAAAGGCATGAACTACTGCAGCTGAAGGATTTATGCAAATAAATGTGCTGTAGTGAATCATATGAAAGCTGTTATCGCAAGTTTTAAGCCAAGTAACAAGATATAAGACAAGTGAAGTGAGAGAAGCCGCTGGCACAGAACGTGCTGGGATAGGCTATCACACTGACGTGAATTACACGTAAACAATAACCTTTCAACACAGAGTGGTTGCGAGAAGCAAACTACGCTATTTCTCTCTCAAAAAAATGGACATCTTAATCGAGACATAGTCGCCAAAAGCGGCTCACCTTCACTTCCAAAACTAACAGTGAAGAATGAAAGATGAGAAGGGAGGTGAAAAAATGAAAAGAAAAGTAATTCTTGGAGTCATTCTAACAGTCACATTATTATTCCTAACAATAGTCGCGGCAAACACTTCAATGTTCGCCCTTAGCCAAGACAATAACATTAGCGATAGCAATAACGTAACACTTACCGGCGCTGCTGGTGATGTGATATTCCAGTTGCCCTCAAACTCTTCGCCGCCAGCACCACCAGGAGGCACTCCAAACCACCCCACCATACTATGGATTATTGCTTTGCATTTTGACAAAGGATCTACTGAAGGCGCATTTGATGGATTATCGGTTCATATGTGGAGACCAGTAAAACATGAGTTCGATCCCGTTGCTTTGATCACGGATAGTGCAAATCATGCTGCGCTCTTAAAGACTGTGTATAACCAGACTTACGTTTGGTATCCCACTGGTCCACCAGTATTCCCTATATTCACTAATTTATTCCCAAACGTCATTCAAGTTGAACCTCAAGACCTGCAGGTTTGGACAGAATCAAACGGACATAAAGGCGCAAGCTCTGCCATCGACACACTCAACGCTAACCTAACAAAGGCAGTAACAATTACACTTCCATACTACAACGCAACTGGAGTAAACAGCAATCAGACCTTCACATTGCCGCCATTGAGTCTAATGTTCAAAGTAATCAGCAGCGAATTTAACGATCCATTTACTGTTGAGTTCAAGGGCTATCCTGGCGCATCTAACTATACTTTTGTACGTTCAGGATCATCTCAGTTTGCAGCGGTTCGTATCAATATTCCCGACTGGTTAAGTGCAGACCCTCTATCGGCTATGTCGAAGCAACAGGGCATGTACACTTGCATTTTGTCGACACTTATACACCGCCAGCATCGGTTTCAAGCTGGTTCTCAGACCCATTTGGCCCAGTATGGGGCATTCATGATACAGGGGCAATGAGCATCTATGCAAGTGGGACTTCAAACACTTTTGGTAACACAAACATCGGAACTTATCAGGATGGGAATGACGCTAACGCTAAATCTGCCTCCTACTTCAAGTGCAGCTATACTGGAACGGTAACTGACATTTTCGCTTACGTTGCTCGGGTAGGTGCTGCAGGAGATGGTGCGGCTGCAATCTACGCTGATAACGCAGGTTCACCGGGAGCCTTAATTGCATCAACGAACAAGGCATCTATTGGCACGGCTTATTCTTGGGTTGACTTCCACTTGCCATCACCAGTCAGCGTAACTTCAGGAACAGTCTATTGGCTTGCAATCTCAAGCAACAACGCCTTAAACCTAAACATAGTCGCTGGATCAGGTGTACGCGTTCATAACGGGATTTGAAGCTGGTTCTCAGACCCGTTCGGCCCAGTATGGGACATTCATGATGCAGGCGCAATGAGTATCTACGCAACAGGTTTGTACACTCGACAATAAACACCTCTCAGAAACAGCAAACATTCATCATAGGACGAGGAAAACCTCACAAAAACCTCTTTTTCTTTGAAGAGAAAAAATCTTTGTTTACTCAAGCAATATTGCGAGTTAAGAAATTTTTGCTTTCAAGATAAATAACTTTCGTTAGGATTTACCACAAAAAATTCTAAAAAAAAACCATGTGTCCATAATTAACATACAAGATTGCGAAAAAAAAATTCTTCAAAATTTTTTATGTCCAACTATAGCGTCTGCACGAACTCATCTTAGATATTCACAGCTTATCTGGGGAATTATTAACAGGTTAGAAGCCTTAAGCTCCAACAGTACCTGTTTTGACTTTTCCAGCTCGCTTGTAATTGGCAATAATCACTCCACTTGGCGTAGTGACTTAACTATTGCACTGTTCTTTGGTGATGCATTGATTTATCCTTCACCATCGACGACTTTCACGAGTTTCACAACATAGTTTTATAACTAAAACCATGACATATGAGCCATTGTTGAGCGATAAGTTTTACACTTTAGTTCAAACAAAATTAGAGAGAAGAAAAATGAAAAAAACAATAAAAACATCAGCGATTCTATTGCTTCTGATTCTAACTATTGGATTACCTTTCTTTCCTTTCATTAATACAACAAAAGCTGCTAATACATATTATACCTATATCTACGTTGACCCAAACCCGATAGGCATCGGTCAGAGGGTGAACGTTGGATGGGGATTTACAATGCCTACGAGTGATCCAAATTACTATATGGGCTGGATGTTGACAATCACAAGCCCCAGCGGTGTGAACAAAACCTTAGGACCGTTCTCGTCTGACTCAACTGGAGGTACAGGGATAAGCTTTACCCCTGACGCTGTAGGAACATGGCTTTTCCAGGTGTACTACCCTGGAGGGAACGTAACTTATCCTGCCAAGCCGCCTTATGGGGTGACGACTTACAATGTTCCGCCAGCCTACTCGACGTACGCTAACCTTACTGTTGACACAACAACATACTTATCTTTCCCTCCGACAAACGCGCTTCCAACCACGTACTGGCAGTATCCAGTATACGGTGATAATGCACAATGGTACAATATTTCAAGCAACTGGTTAATGGCCGGCTACGACACACAACGAAAGTACTCATCCGCAGTTAGCGGCGTTTTTGACCCATATACCACAGTTCCAACAAGTGCTCACATACTGTGGACAGAACCTTGGACGTTCGGTGGCGTCGCTTCATACAATACATTTACTGATACGGGACTTACAAAATCCTCAAGCGGTATCGAAACCTACTACACAGGATCCAGTTACAGAGAAGAAGTAACCCCGCCTATAATCATTAACGGAAGACTCTACTACAACCAAGTTGACCCGCCGGCATACGGCTTCTACTGCGTAGACTTATACAATGGGCAAGAAATATGGTTCCGGAATCAGACTTTCAATAGCGGAACCGGCACCATCGTACAGGGCACCGCAGCACAGCTAACCTTAGGTCAAATACTCATACAAAACGACGAGAACCAAAACGGAGCCCAAGCCTACTTGTGGGCCGCCAGCGGTACTACTTGGGCAAGATTTGATGCATACTCAGGAAACCTGCTAAATACAATTGTAAACGCAACTGCCATCTCAACAGGCAATGCCAACAACGGAGTAACTTATGGTCCATCAGGAGAAATTTTAGCCTACTACTTCACGGCGCGAAATGCCACTGCAGGGTATTTAGCCTTGTGGAACTCCACCAAGTGCGGCTTAACCGCAACATACACTCAAACGCAACAGTTAAACATTCCTTGGAAAAACGGAATACAATGGAACGTGACAGTACTCGCATGCCCTAACGAGGGCAGCACTAATGGGGATTGCACTTGGGATCCCAAAAGTCTAACGGCGATCATCATCAGCAACCAGACTAACGGAAATCCGCTTGTTTCTGGCACGTTCGAAGACATAGCCTACAGCATGGTTGACGGACATGTACTATGGGACAAGGTTAGAAATACTGATGGAAGCACTTGGGAAGGTTTTCTTTACAACAGCAGGTCAGTGGGCAATAACATCTACACGATTTACAGAAAAGAAACAAGGCAACTATACGCTTTTGACGTCACAACAGGGAACCAAATGTGGGTGAGTGAACCGCGACCGAATCCGTTGGGCGCTTTCGGCTTTGGTATTGTGGTTGCCTACGGCAACGTTTACCAAGAAGCCGACGATGGAATGGTATATGCTTACGACCAACAAACTGGAAAAACGGTGTGGAGTTTCTACGATGCTTCGGTGAACCCTAGTGGCTTAGAAGTGCCTGCTGGCCAATATCCATTATACGGCGCCATGGTTGTTGCTGACGGAATGCTCCTTGTTGAGAATCATGAGCACAGTGAGCAATCACCATTATTCCGAGGAGAAGCTATGTATGCTATCAACGCAAGCACCGGTCAGCTAATTTGGCAGGTAAAAGGACAATACAAGCAAGTGAGTATTGCAGGAGGCATTCTCGTAGCACCAAACCTTGTGGATGGACAAATATACGCTTTTGGCATGGGACCGAGCAAAACTACCGTTAATGCACCTAGTGTTGGCGTTACAACCTCTACACCGATAACGATAAGCGGATCAGTCACGGATATCTCTGCAGGTTCACAGCAACAAGCAGTAGCAGCGAATTTCCCCAACGGCTTACCATGCGTTTCTGACGATAGCATGAGCCAGTGGATGCAGTACGTTTACCAGCAGCAGCCAATTCCAAACAACGCAACCGGAGTTCCAGTTACCATAAGCATCCTTGACTCTAACGGCAACAACAGGCAAATCGGCAATACTACAAGTGATGCTAGCGGCATGTTTAGCTTCCAATGGACTCCTGACATCCCAGGCAAGGCCACCGTCATTGCTTCGTTTGCAGGTTCACAATCATACTATGGATCTTCTGCTGAGGCAGCCTTTACTGCTAGCGTTGCACCAACAATAACACCGACCTCTGCACCTTCAAGCCTTACAACCACATCAGACCTAATGACCTACTTAGCCGTTGCAACACTCATCATAGTCATTGCCGTAGCAATAGTCGGTTTGCTTCTGTTTAGGAAAAAATAAAACGGCAAAACCACAATAAACCCTATTTTCTTATTTTTTTGATGAATTGGAGGGCTGAAAAGGTTTGAAATTAAATCAAACTATTATGGTGGTCTCAAACTTTTCATAAATGATGAATTAATCATAAGAAATATTGCGATTGCAGAACAGAGCCCTTGCTTGCGAGAAGGTTGCCTTTTAGTTTGGAATTTGCAGTTCAATTTCGTTACTTAGCCGCATATTTTGTGTTATCTTTCTGTTTCTTGTTAGCCGTGGCTTCTGCTTTTGTGAGAATGTACCGCCCAAAGCATTCCTTGCAATAACATGTATTGTTTTGATGTGAAAGTTTTCGACCGCAACTACCCTTGCAGACTTTTGGCACTAAAACCCTCCAGACTTCGGCTTACTATGTACTGTAGGGTTACGCTTAGGCGTCGTTTGCTGTTGCTCTTGGTTAGTTCTTAGTTAATTCTAGTGTCTTCGCTTCCAGCTGTGCCATGCCCAACACGCTTCACACGCCAGTTACCCAAGTTGCCTCGGACAAGCAGAGGATTCGAAGTAACCAGATAGAACGGCAAGTTGATTTGGGAAGCATAGAGCTCAGCGACGAAGTTAAGTAGCCGTTTGCCTAAGCCTACGCTTTGGTAATCTGGCAAAACAACAAGACGACTGACCCTGAAGTAATTCGACTTCATTCTTGTGTGAACCACCACAATGAAGGCAACGGGTTCCTGGCTGTAGAAGGCGGCATAACATCGCACGCCGGCACCGAGTTTCCCGTTCAAATAATGATATTGCCGAAAACTTTTCCACATTGTATTGTTGCACATGCGGACCTCGAACTCAATTGCTGGACGGGTTCTTTTTTTTATTAAACTCCATCGTGTCGGTGTTGTAAATGAATCCTTGAGTCGAAATATATCTCACAAAGACAGAGCGCCCAAACCAGGTGAACTATCCGTAATGCTATATAGAGCCGCTATTCGAGGAAGCTTTGTCATCGCAGGCATAGCAACAGGAGGCTTTAGAGAAGGCGCCTTTGCTCTTGCCTTTGCACAAATCGGCTAAGTGCTATTCAGAGGAATGCAGTACCAAATAGAATGGATTCCAGAGAAGAAAATGAAGACGCTGATCGGTTGACACATCTTGCTTATAAAAAGTCTCTAAAAAGCAGGGCTAAAAAATGTTACGCGTCAAATGTTCTTTATTCGGTAATACTATAACAGAAACTAAAATTATGCTAGCTCACGGGTTATTCTGTAAACTTCGAACATTGGCTGGTAGATTATGCCTTTATTTAAACAATCAGTGATTAACTGTTCAGTGTCAGAGGGTTTAGTTTTCGCTTCTTTAATAATATCTGACTTTTTCGCACCGTATTCTCCGGTTGAATGATATTTTCTGATTATTCTTATAATATCGCGATATTTCACATTTAGTGAAGCTAATTCTTCTTTACCTGAAATGGGACTGGCAAGCAAATCTGCCCAAATATCGTAGAGATATTCAAAGTTCCACTTGAAAAACTCATTAAAGACCTTGGACACTACATCGGGATCAACAACGCTGATGTCATTCGCTCTTGCATATGCTAAGCATTCTCGAAAAACTGAAGAGGGCCTTGAGTTGTAACTAGCGTTTAAGAAACCATGATTAGTCAATTGTGTCGAGTCCAATCCATAACTATCAACCAGCTTTTCTAATTCAGTGACAATCTTTCCTTGGGATATTTGTAGATCTTCCATAACGGGTGCTTTCATGTGACTAACTAGCATAAATTTGAGTGCATCAAACTGATCGATACCTGATCTTGAACGGTTAATTGAAGTGTCCTCAGGAATTACTGTTGGTACATCGCTTAGACTGCACGGGGGGTCTTCAATCGAGACAGGCCTATTGTTTTTGCTATACATTGACATCGAAATTTCCAAGTCTTGTCCGGTTGACCTCGAACTTTTATGTTCGAGCAAATTTTCTGTAATTTTTGTCAGCGGTTTATCGGCGTCTTCAGAGACAAAACCATATTTGTATCTCATAGCAAATTGTCCAAACCCGGTTTCTACTTTATGGATTATAGCCATGTCTGGAGGTATTATCTTTTTTAGTTCACGAACAACTTTAATCGGTAGCCCCAATTTGGTTGAATCATACAACGTGAGATTTATCCCTCCCGAATTTTCAAGAAATGCCGGTGAGCTAATCACAGAGAACGCCAAAAAATCCCTTATTTGCGGTTCCAAAGCTTCAACTCTAGAAGTTAAACCCAATTTGAAATCTCGGTAACTGAGATTTAGTTTCGGAGTCTCAAAAGCAGGTTTAGCATTTATCCAGTCATATACTTCGATAGCCAAATCGCCCCTAAAACGCCTGGACGTCTCAGATATTTTTCGGAGTCTTTCAAATTTAGCAAGCCCTGAAACAGTAACATATGTATTCTCAACCGGGTTCGTATCAGTGCAGTTTATGCAAACAACATATGTCTGATTAGAAAAGAGTGTTGGTACTAACGCAAAAATATTATTTCCAATCCATTTTACATGTCCGCTTACTGAAGCTTTCTCGTTTGCTTTTATGTTTGAGTATTCATTGATTCTTTCCGTTTCAAAAGGCAGCCACAGCGCTCCAGATTCACGTTGCCAAAGCTTTAGATTGAAATACTTTGAGGATGATGCCGACATAGGGTAAATATTCGCCGAGTTAGATTAAAGGTATCGATGTGATCCCTTAAAACATTTTATTAAATTTGACTGTTTATTTCAAATTATCGTTTGTTCTTGCTCTATCAATTGGTATTATGTTCTGACGATGCATTGTCCGTGTTACTGGGACATGCGATGGCCTCTTATTGATTAAGTTGAATCTTTTTGCTCCGCAGTCTCCAAGGGGAAATAATTATTCCATGTCTGCAGAATTCTGGGAAAGTTGATTATTCATCTAATTGGATAAACCATCTGTCTATCTCAGTAAAGCTTCACCTTAGTGGTTATTGACTAAAAAAAGGGCACATAGTAACCCAATATGCATTTGTCAATATACACGATTTGTTGCCAAACTTATACAACAAAAACAGCCCCTTACCCTTTTCCTTATGGGCGGACGAGCCACTACATAATAATATGTAACTAAGTACATACCACCTGAGTCGTTATATGATCCTGCGACTTGCTCTTTTTAGGGCGGCATGACAGTAACTCAGCTAACTGTTCCTTTCACTTTCAGGCAAACCCTCTATTACCTTTTTTAGAAAAGCCATCAGTTTTTCAATGAACTTGTAAAAGTCATTCTCATCGATTTCCTTTAACAGAAGTCCTTTCTCTTCACCCCAGTTGAATGGCGCTGAAAGAACAGTTTGTTTTTTCGCCTCTAAGTTCTGGCGGTACCTTTCATAGAGATCAAGCGTAAATTGAGTCTTTTCTAATACTCAAACATAAATGTCATCTAATGAAATTTCGAATTGCTTTTCAATCAGGTAAACATCAAGGAAGTCTCTCGCTTTTTGTGCCTTGACGAGTAAGTATCGCTCGAATTTTCTCCGCTAAAATCTCATAGTAATCGTAAACGTCAAAAGCTATTTTCATGGTGTATTCTTGGTATTCTGGGTATAACAAAACAAGCTCTTTGGTGTCCTCTGAAATTAGGCTTTTCAGCTCGCCGCTTTTGAAGGGATAGCATATTTTTTCTACAAAGTTCATTTGAACTTTAAGAAAGATCTTGCGACCAAGAACTTCAGATAGGTACCAAACCTTAAACGTGCAGATTTTATCTCCACCAGTTAACTCAACATAATCTCTGTTCTCTTTTAGACATCTGAAATCCAAACCACGCACTTTAGCCATATCTTCAAAAATTTGCCCAATATTATCAATGACCTGCGAAAGATACCGTCTAACTTCTTTCTGAGATTTTCCCTCAAAAACAGTCTGATCTTTCCATGTGAAATCAATATCTTCAGAGAATCTGAAGTAATCGAGATAGCATTTGGCAAGACAGGTTCCGCCTTTGAAAGCAAAATTGTCATAGAAGAAATTGTTTTTCGAGAGGTCAAAGAGCACTTGGTGCAGGATGAGGTCTTTCTCTATCAGGTCTGCTCTCTTGACATTCTGAGTTTTGGCTACTTCATTTACGAAGTCTTTTCTCATCTAATCACCATTTCAACGATTTCCTGAACCGTTTTTGGATAGTTGACTGCGTATTTTTTGGTTTTTTCGCCTGATATGCCCTTAGCCCACTCTGAAACATCAAGGGCTATCTTTTCCTTAGGAACCCCATTATACCGCCATGTATAAATAAAATCTAGAATGGTTTTTTCAGGATCCGAGTACCTGAGGTTGTCTTCGATAACCCCGAATTTCAGTAGCTTGGGTGCCAGCTTGATGAATCTGTACTTGCACCCTGCTATGTTAATGGGTTTAGACCTGAACAGTCTGTCGTTGACGACGTAGTCGATAGCAAAGGACTCGTGCGTCATGTTGTTAAATTTTAGGGCTGTGTATAATCCGAAGTACCACTTCTTGACGTCTTTGAGTTCAAGACCTTTGGCAACAAGCTCTAGATTGCTATATTTGAACTTGCCAAGATTTGCTTCATCTAAGGATTTTACGTAGAATATTCCCTTAAAAATCCGGATTAAATAGCCTCGGTAAACAAAATATCTGATGGTTTTCTCGTAATTTAGGCTCATCAATTTGCAGTAGCGTTTAAGCTCCTCTGAAGTGGTGAATTCCTTGTTGTCTAGTCGGAGCTTTTTGAGCAGCAAAGTTGACTTTATCATTCATATCACAATATTGTATTTTATGTAATGTTATGATATAAATCACAAAGTCACATTTAAGCTTAGCTAAACAACAAGACATGCTACTCGATAGAAAAACAAGTGAAAAAAGCCCTGCAGTGACTCAATCGAGAAGGGCGCAGAATTCATCCATAAGCCACTATTGAGCCCCGGATTCAATCAGTTTGGCAACTCGATATCGATATTTTTGGCCCTCGCTAAACTGATTATACGGCCTAAGGAACAAGAAAACGTCATTTAATCCAACCTTGCAAAGGAGCTCCAAGGCCTCTTCAACCGTAGCGCCAATAGTATCAATCAACTGCTTATTTTCGTCCACTTGGACATCAGCCATATCAACAGCTTCAGAACCAAGATCCTCCCGGGTCTTAACTCGAGTATCAATGAACTTATTTGGCCGGAGGGTTCGTGGATTTTTTTGTAAGATCCGAATACTTTTCCCTCCATTCTAACAATTCAGCCTCAAGACCCCGATAATCAACGTACTCTGCCACGAGCTCCTGGTACACTTTCACGCCCATAATGATGGTGCGTAAACGAAAAACACCAAGTTTATCCAATTTACCCGTTTCAAGCTGCTCCAAGGCGCCAACTAAGGTCTTGAGTTCTTCCTCAATTGAAGGCAACTCATCGGGCAAAACTAACTTCTCAAGGGTAGATGATGATGGCGTTGTTTTTTCACTCCCATCATCATCAACCAAGCCTAAGCGAGATGCTTTCAACCGTACAGCAACAAGGGTTTTACCCAGAATCTTTGTAATAGACCGCATGGACTTTTTTTCTTCTAAGAGCTCTCGAAGCTACCGTTCATCTTCAACAGTCCAAGGTTTACCCTTCGCCATTAAGGTCTTCCTGTCCTGCTGCAGACTCAGGCTATTGGTTTTCCGCTGATAATTCTGTTCCAGCTGTTCCAGGTGTTCCAGGTTTTCTGAGAAACTATTTTAGGGTTCAATGTTTTTTCCCTACAAATAGTCCGATTATGATTCCGACTAGGCCTGAGATAGTTGCGAAAATCTCGCTGTTCCAACCTGAAGGTGTCTGCGCGAACCTGGACTTGGGCTACAAGGGAGTGAAGAACGATTATCCTAACTTCAACTGTAAGGTGCCCTTCAAGAGGCGAAGCCTGGGAAGAGGCAAACGCAGAGTGGAGGCGCAAGAGCTCACGCCTGAGCAGAAAGCCTTCAACAAGACGCTTTCAAGTGACAGAATCGTCGTGGAGCATGACTTTTCGAGGCTGAAAAAGTTCCATATTTAGGCTGATGAGTTTCGAAACCGTTTCAAACATTACGATATGATGACAGATCTTGTGTGTGGGTTGCTTAACTTCAGGATAATGGGAACAATATTCGTCTAGCACCGATCGAAAAACAAACAGGCGACTCAGAAAAATAATAGAGACTAAGGTCTAGTTAAAATACTGGAAAGAAAACTCGCTAAATAAAAAAGAGCCCCAAATAAATCCCGTTAACTGTTTCAAAAATTTTATCTAAACAATAGAAAGTAGGTGTGCCGTCATCGTTCTCCATTAATCTGAGGTTGGCGAGCACCTAAAGAGGACTATGCTTATTTATTTCGCTGGAAAATGTTAAGAATTCGCGGTCCTGGTTTTTTGGCAGGTCTGTTTTAATATATTGGATGGCTTAGTTTGGGTTGATTTGGTGATGGCGTCAAAGAGGGGTGAGTCTGGTTTTATTTCTTTGGCTCTTTATGATCGGATAGTGCGGTTGATGCCTATTACTTCGGTTGAAGCTGTTATTGTGATTGATGGTTGTTTGCTTTTTTTGAGAAGGAAAAATGATCCTGCTGTGGGGCAGTGGTGGTTTGCGGGTGGAAGGATTCATAGGGGCGAGTCGTTTGAGGAGACGTTGCGCCGGGAAGTTAAGGAAGAAACTGGGCTTGAAATTGAGTCTTGTCGTTTTATTAAAGCATATTCAAGGGTTTTTCCCAAGCGACATGACATAACCATCGCTTATTTATGCAAATGTAAAAGAAGCAAAATAACGCTTGACAGTGAGCATTCAGAATACAAGCTTTTCAAGAAGATGCCAAAAGATTTACATCCCTATCTGCTTGAGACCATAAAAGATTCCCACTGGAAAAAACAGTTATAATTTGACCATCCTGCTTTTCAAAAAGGAACTCTCAACGCTTAAAGTATTACGAGTAAGTTGTGCCGTCATCATTCTCCACTCATGTGGGGTTGGCGTGCGCCTAAAGTTGACTATGTATCGTGAGTTAGATTTTTTGGGTGTTGAAATTGGTGTGTTTTGTGAATGGTTTTTAGCCATTCAAGTTTCTCATTTTGAATCCTTATTTTGAACGGAACTTTCTGATTCGGTTTGTGTTCTGGAAAAGGAGGCTCGATTTTTTCTTCTTATTTCTTAATTTGAGCTGTATGATGATTCAAGTAACATGGTATCGTTGACTTGTTTACTTTCATTCTCGTTTTGTATGCTGGTAATAATTATCGTTATTATGCAGAAAGTTCAGAGTGAATTTAAGCTTCCGTTGATTTATCCTAATTCATCCTAGGGCAAGAAAGCAACTGGACGCATTCGGAATAGATTCTGGGGGCATTACGTTTGTTGAGCCTTTAGATTATTTGGCTTTCCTGCAGCTTGAGAGCAAAGCAAGACTTGTTTTAACTGACTCGGGCGGGGTGCAAGAAGAAACCTGTATTCTGGGTGTTCCATGTGTTACGTTGAGGGATAATACTGAAAGGCCTGAAGCGGTGGATGTTGGCGCGAACGTTCTTGCCGGTACTGATCCTGAAAGAATTCTTGAGGCATCAAAAAAGACCCTTAATAGTAAGAAAAGTTGGACTAACCCATTTGGCGACGGTACAACTGGTAAAAAAATAGTTAAGATACTGGAAAGAGAACTCGCTAAATAAGAAAGAGCCAGAAATAAGTCCCGTTAACTGTTTCAAGAATTTTATCTAAACAATAGAAAGTAGTTGTTCCGTCATCATTCTCCACTAATCTGGGGTTGGCGAGCACCTAAACCTGACTATGCTTATCTCATTATCTTTTATATGTTTTTTTTGGGGTTGTTTGGTTAAGGATCAGATGGAGAGGGCATTATAGCCAAGGCCAGCCTTGGTTACGATTGTTTTTTTGATCAAGGGCAAAGTTTGTAAATTAATTAACTTGCTATGAGATGTGATTATGTTTGGGCTGCTATTTTTCTTGCTTCTTTGATTGTTTGTATGTAGACTTCTTCTTTTAGTCTAAAGCCTTTGCTTATGAGTAAATTGAGGATTTCAATGCATTCATCCAAGTCTATTTCTTTTTTCTCTTGGGCTTTTAATAAAACAAAAATTGTTCCTCTGGGCGTTAAATCTAGCAATCTTGCAGCTGAGCGGGCTGAAACCTCATCTAAAAGTACTGTGGTTAAGTTTAGTTCTTTTGCAAGAGATAGTGCTGCAATTTCCCCTTCATGAAGCTTTATTGGAGCTTCTATTTTCTTTGCTGGCAGGACTTTAAGCCAGCCTTCGCTGATTGCTTTCTCAATAATGTATGCGTCTTGTTCGCCTATAAGTTTGCCTTTATCTACAACTTCGTTTTTGACTTCTTGGGGGATGAAAACTGTTTTGAATACTTTTCTTAGCAGGTCAATTTTGCCAGCTTTTGCTAAGTAGATTAGGGGGGTTGAGTTGGAGACTACGCCGCTCATTTAGGTGAAGTCCTTTGTAGGCCTTTGAGGTCTTCTTTGAATTCTTCTAGGGTGTATGGAACGTGGGTTCCTCTTTTTTTGGTTTCCAGGGTCATTTCCCAAAGCGATAAATTGCATGTTTTTGCGGCTTGCCAGAGTGTGATTTTGCCTTGCTCATAATCATCTAAGTTTTTTTCGATTAACCATTCTTTCACGGCTTTCATTAGAAACCTTCTGATAACTGTGGACCTGTCCATGCCTTCTTCTTTGGAAACTTCGTCTATGACTTTGGCTAAGTCTTCTTCAATTCTGGTTGTAAACGTTACAGGCAATTAACTTTACCTCATGTATTAAAAATATTCATTTTAATATTAAAGCTTTCTGCAACTACGCGACTCCTGATTTATCTTTCAAAATTTGTTTAATAATTTAAAGAAGTTTGTGCCGTCATCGTTCTCCAATATCTGGGGTTGGCGAGCACCTAAACCTGACTACGCTTATCTCATTTAAGGGCAAATAGAACATCCCTGCATTCTTGCCTTCAGCAGACGGAACGTGACATTTGCAGACGCAACCAGAGAGATCTGTGGAGCCTGTTCAACAAAACCAACCAAAACCAGACTCGACGCTGCACACACAAAAAAACACCGTTCATCATCTATCAGACAACAAACCCTCCAAAATATAAACTTAAATGCTAAGCCTCGCCAAATCCTTAATTAAAATAAACCTATGCGAATATCAAGAAAGCGTAAGCCGTCAAATAAGCGCATAGTCCTTAAACTAAAGAGAAATAACAAAATCAGGCAGTATCTGCATTGGATGTTTTGACAGGTTACGGGAATGGTGCTTCTTGGGCGCCTCATGACACTCTATTAAATGAATAGATCTATTAACAAATCTAAATCAGGACAATGCCCAGAAAAAAGTTAAGATCTTATTGGAGATAAAATAATTGAGTGAATTATTCTTCTTTATAGTCACTGTTGAGTAATTTTTTAATTAGCGGTTTCAAAACTGGTAAATCTAAAAACACTGCGTCCCATAATATTTCTAGCTTAATGTAAGAGTATCCATGAATTATTTTGTCTCTTATTGCCGCCATTTGCTTCCATGGAATTTGAGGATACTTGCTTTTAGTTTCTGCAGGAATATTTTTAGAGGCTTCACCTATAATTGCAAAATCCATCGTTACAGCTCGAATTGCCATCTTATTTTTAGTAAATTCTTCAAAAGTGAGGTTTTTGGTGAATTCTTCAATTTCTTCAATCGACTCAAGGATATCAACAAAGTAAACCCTAAGTTGCTTAGTCATACATAAACAACTTCGCTCAACACACGGTCTTTGAGGGTTGGTTTCAAACCACCTTTAGCCACTAAATCTACTTTCACACCTAACTGTTCGCTCAAAAAAATCTCCATCTCCACATACTTCAAGAGACCTATATGGGCATCATTTGCGAACTCTACTAGAACGTCTACATCGCTCTTCTTGTTTTGCTCTCCGCGAACATAAGAACCGAAGATTCCTATGGTTTCCACTTGAAATTTCTCTTCAAGGATCGGCTTTAGCTCTTCCAGTCTCTTTTTAATATACTTGATACTCTTCACATTTTATCCTTTTATAATATGGCTTTACCCTTTTTAAATTCATGTTGGTCCCAATCCGGGTTAGCAAAAAAACTAACTAAAGCAGAGAACGCTGGATTAATAGAATAACGTTAGAGAAAAGGGAAGATGACATCGTTTAGCTTAAAGAAACTGTAACCCCAAAACAATCTACTTTTTTCAATAGACATTTACTCAAAAGTTGACTGTGCAGCATGTGTCATGCAATAGAAAATAATAATTGAATCGCAACAAGCCATTTTTCAAACTCGCCAATAACCTGCTTGATAATTGAAAAAAAAATTGAGGGAAGTTTCTTTGTGGTTTATTTGTTTATGGCGATGTTGCCGGATGTGATCGGTGTTGGGTCCATGGAGCAGTGTAATTGACCGTTTGGCTCATAGAGTGTGATGCTGATTGTGTCTTTGGCTTTTGTGTTTGAGTCAAACGCGGTGATTGTGAATGTCCAGCTTTCTTGCCATGGGTTATTGTCCATTTTTACGGTGGCAGATCCAGTGAAGGTGGCTTGTAAACCTTTTTTGACTGATTCAACACTAAAACTCGTTATTTCGTCGCTTTTAATGGTCATAAGGATTTGTTTTTCTTGCACGCAAACCAGGTTGAAGAAGCCTTCTGCGCCATTTTTCTGCTCGAAGACGCTGAAATCAAAGTAATGCTTGTGGGTTACTCCTGATTCGTCATGGAGAAATACTCCTGCTCCAACAGCAAAAGATTTTTCGCAACTCTTGTTTGTTGGTTTGGCGTTTACTATGGATAGCGTTGCAGTGAGGCTTAATATTATTACAATTGAGATGACTATGGCTTTGCTTTTCATTAAATTACCTCGGTTTTCTTATGGATATTGATATAATATTGGTTTGTTGGCGGCAAGACACAGCTACAACCGCCTTTGAGCACACAAAACCTGACGTATGCAGAGGCAACCAAAAGCCCTCCAAAGCCTAACAACAAACGCAACCCAAACCTTCAATGCACGCACAAAAACCCTGCTACTTCTATCAGACAAAAAAATAAAGAATTAGAAAGTAGTTGCGCCGTTATCGTTCTCCAATTATGTGGGGTTGGCGAGCACCTAAACCTGACTACGCTTATCTTATTTAACAGCAACTATAATCCTTGTCTTCTTGCCTTCAGCGGACGAATAATGACATATGCAGATGCATCCAAAAATATCTCCAAAGCCCTTTCAACAAAACCAACCCAAAACAAACCCGAGACTAAAATGCGAATCCCCACTTTCTTATTCTAACAAATGAAAACGCAGTCATCAACAAGAAATAACACAGATATTGTAATAGTCCAATGAATGAAAAGCTGAGTATTTTGCCAGTATTTTGTCGACTACCACGATTATTTTATACGCTAGGTAGTTTGGCTATGCCATCTATGTTGTTGAAGTGTTCATCAAAGGTGTATATTTCTGTTATTTCATTTTGGCGCATTATGTCTACTGCTAATGCATCGTTGGGTTCGAGTTGAAGGTCCTGACCCAATTCGGCAGCGGCAAAATAAGCATCCTTTGTTACGTCCACTATTTTCAAGTTGTTTAGCATGAAGAGTCCGAGAATTATTTGTGTTAATTGATCTTGGGGCATACCGTTTTTTAGGATGTTAACTATTTCAGAGATGTGCACAACTGTTGTTGTTACCATCTCTTTGCCTTGTGATATGTTGCTGACTATTTTTTTTGCTTGGTCTTTCATGGCTTCTTCTTTTTGTGTTAGCTGTTTTTTTGGTCTGTAATAGGCGTAGATGAAAATGTTTGCATCCAAGAATCTCATATTTGTTCCTCAGAGATTTTCTTTTCAAATTCACTCCAACTGCCAATTGATTTAACGCCTAAGTCGACTTTGTCAAAGTATTTGGTTAAATCCACGTGGCGCTTGGGAACTAACTTCAAGTAGCCTTTCCTTTTTATAACATAGAGTTCTCTACTTTCTCCTATTTCGGCTTCTCGCCAATCTACTGGCAGAATGAGGCGACCCTGAGAATCCACTTTTTTCACTTCTACACCACTTTCCAAAACTTTCACCAGAAAATATTATTGCACACCACCCTAAAAAGTTTATGAAACAAATCACCTTAACCAAAAAAGCGAAAATCCAGACATAGGGTAAAGTACAAGATCCAAAAAATGAACATTCAAGACAGTCCTTCCAAAAAACCTATCCGGAAATAACTGAACACTCTTTATCCCTGTCTACTCTAAGTCAATTAGATGTATTCTATAAAAAGAATAAAGAACGAATACCGAACTCAGATAGCACACACCAACTACAGTGGATCAAGCCTAACCTCAGTTACATGATTATCAAGATTGAATTTACCATCTTTGAATAATGCAATTGCCAGCTTGGGGATTACTATTCTTCCGTCTTTGCTTATTCTGGATAGAAAACTCTGGGGAAGCTGCCATGCTCCAAGGATTTTTACGGTTACTTGTAAGATTTGTGTTGGTTCTAGTCTTGTAGTGCCATCTGACGTATTTTGGAACTTGCACTCGATTGCCTTGCTGCAACCTTGTTTTAAAGGAGACGCGTTCAGTTAACGGCAACTACAAAACTTCTCCGTCGTCAACCTTCGGCAGCCTAAACCAGACGTTTGCAGACGCAACCAAAAAGCGCGCTTAAGCCTATTCAACAAAACCAAGCTAAACCAAACTCCATTGCAAATGCAAAAACACATGTTCTACTTCCAATAGACAACAAATCACACATCATCCTCTAACCCGTAATGAATTTCATAACTTGTAGAGTCGTAGGCTAAGAGAATCTTGTCTAGATGCGCCTTGCACCAGACGGACTTATTGCCTTCAGGGCTAATTAGGTAGTGCTCGCTCCCAAAGCCACAGTCGCATCCAGCTGAATTAGCGCCCTCACATGGTTCACCCTGACTTGGCAAAACCCTAAGCACCAACTTACCCAAACACCCAGCGCTATTTTTTTGCTCCAACAAAGCAGTGGCAGCTTTGGCACTTATTTTACGCTCAACAAAATCGTCATCGGCTTTTGATTTAATTTTATTCGGCTCCAAACTACCTGCCACATCTGCCACTTCAGCCACAGCATCGATCTTAGTCTGGACCTCCTGACTTTGTTCTTTACTCTTAAGACCAATACCCATAAAACCCCTCTCAGTTCTCGTCTTATACTCCTTAACTTTAGGCATATCCCTTAAACGCTGAAAAAACCTGCGTTCCGTATCAGGCACCCGACCCAACTCTTGATCCACATAATTCTTGTAATCCTCAAAACTTACTTTTCTACAAAAAAACTCTCCAGAACCCATAACACAATTATCCTCTACCCAAGCAGCAAAAGGATCAGAAAGACGCTTAAACTCCAACATCACCTCAGCAGTCGTCTTACTTATCGTAAAATCACCATTCTTAACAAGACGCCTAAGACCTTCAAGCATCCAATTAAAAATCCCCGAAACCTCAACTGGATCACTAAGCCATGTGCGCTCAACATTGTCTATTTGGCTTTTACCCTTAAACTCGTTAGGAAACTTTAAGATTAAAGTCCGGTCTTCAAAAGCAACGCTCGTATCATCGACTTTAGGAAACTCGTTGCCCAACACAAACGCTTTAGCAATATTACGAAACGTCAAACGCTTCTGTTTACCCTTAACCTCAGCATCCAAGGTATCCTCACCTGTTATCTTCTTCAACAAAGGCGTCTGCAACGAACCAGTCGTATAGGGTTCGCTACTAACATTAACCAGCTTACCATAAAGCTGAGCTAACGCAAAACGATGTTCACCGTCAAACTCTCCAAGCTCAAGATAACTACAGTTCTCCACACCAACTATAGCTTCCACCGTTGCGATAACTCTGCCTTTGCCGTTTCTGCCCCGCCCATAAAACCACATCATCTTGTGCTTGGGCATAGCTGGCAAGATGCAATATCCCATATACTCCTGCAGCAACGCCTGATCATCCTTGGGTAATATTTGATCCAAAAAAGTCTGCCAAACAGGATACTTGTTAGCTGGATTGAAGTGGATGTTGAGCCTGTAAGTGAAAACAAAGTCCGGATCAAAAGGTTTTAACTCTGATGTAGTTAAAGAGAGTAATCCGTTGAGTACTGGAACAGATCCTTCATAGCGATTAAACAATGAACGCTCAACGTAGCTGCCACGCTTGAGATGCTCTAAAACCTCATCAACAAAGTGGCTACTAGCCGACGACCCCAACTCACGCTCAAGCAACCCCTCAACCAAGCACTCAGCAGGCTTGTAGATTCCATCGCAATAATAGTAGAGATCACGCAGGTCCATAGGCGTCTTAAACGTGTATTCACTACGCAGACGCTCTAAGACTTCTTCGAGTCTTTGATCTTTAACCTCTTTGGCACCATTTGTAGATTGAAGTTTCCGGATGCACCCGCCACATTTGTCTAAGGAAGCGCCAAAAACCTGGAATAACGGAGTGCTAACATGCCCTGTTTCAGGATTCATTTTAGCGGTGCAGGGATGTGGTTTGCCGCCTCTCTGATGAAAAACATGTGCACATGCAACTTGGGACTGGGTTATACTATAATCATAGTCTCTTCTGCCTTCTGAGCTGTAGACTGTTTTGAAGAAGTCCTGGATTTCATCATCCAAAAAACCTTTCGAAACCATAAACGCCGCCAAAGCCAACCTCTGAAAATGATCCAGCCGAATATGCTTCCTATCAACGACAGCGCTTATACAGTTGAAACGCAAAAAATCGTACCGCTCCAACTCTTCACAAAGAAACGTCTTAGTGTCCGCAATTATGGCGTTATCAACCTTTATTGGGGCATCTAAAAACCGAGCATAAGGCTGCTTAGTACCTTCGCAATCCTCTGCAAAACCGCCGACAGCAACATAGCCGCCGTTCTCAAATTCCATATGCAAATGCCGCTTAAACGGGCTACTGTTTTCGTTCTCAGAAGTCAAATAGAGCATACGGTAACCCATATTGGGTGTTCTAAACGTCAGAGTCTTGGCTCGATCACCAAAGTGTTTGCTCCAACGGTAAGCAAGAAACTCCCAATCCCAATCCAAACAAGCCAAACCCCCAAGCCCGCTGCGAGGACCAAAATTCCAAGCCTCAACCTCACTTCTCTGCGCTCTATCGACCAGAGCTTCTAAATCCTGCATCGACTGACTAACAATATCCTTCCAGGAACCCACAAGACGCGACGGATTCTTCGACTTATCCCCTATCAACAGAACCCATTCAGGATGAACTTTTTTTAGCAAATAGAGCTCATTCAAATCAAAAGCAATCGTCAAGTCAACCCCTCCGATCTAACCAAAAAAGTAACTTCGCCAACACCTAACAAGCGAACCTGGCTACGACCAAACAAAAAAATCTCACCATGACCTCTCTCCACTATTACTTTCACAATCTCGCACTCGCTCAACTTCACAAACGCTTCTTTCTGCCAATTAGCCATAACATTCCAATCAACGCAAAAAACAGACTCTGGATCCTTGAAACCATCAAACCTGACGCCCTGAGAGGCAATAGATTTTATCGGGACTTTTCCATCTGGAAAAACCTCTCTCCACACCTCTTTTGCTTCCCAGGTCAACCCAGCCCAGGCTCGACAGGCACTCAAAGCACTTTGCACCTTACTTTGGCTGTAGTTTTTTTCGGTAGATTTTGTCAGGTCCATATAGCCAATAGCTGTACTGGTAGTCGATGCCATGGTAGCGGTCTTCAATTGTTGAGTTGCTATTGCGTAAGATCGTGAATGCTATTTGCCATTTATCGTCCAAGTTGGCTTTCTTGTAGGCTATTTCAAACTCTCCTAGCTTTGCGCCCTTCTGGGCTTCATATTTTAGAGTCGTAAAATTGGCTTCGTTCCCTTTAGCCAATTCATTTTTTAGTCCAAGAGTTGCCAACGACTGTCTGTAAACTTCAGACGCATCAATAAGCAGTTTACCTATATGGGAAAGTTTGAGCAAAAATTCTTCTTCAAACACATTCATTGAACTCGCCCGCTATGATCGATTTTACCTTATTATATCGCCAATTTGCTTGGCTACATCGTGCTTGTCTATGGTTTTGCTCTATTTTGTATACACATTGTTTGAAAAGAAAAACGGCTTGACCTGTGTTAATTTTATTTATTTTTCTTTTTAGCTTCATGTTTTGTGGTATCACTGAGGTATATTGGTAAAACTTTAATATTAGGATACGGAATTGGTATCTGGATACGAATAAATTAAGCAGGTATAACTGTGAAAGGAAGAAGCAAATTCAACAATCCAAAAACAAGAAAAGCCGAAATCTATCAATTAATCGTACGCGAAGGAACCGAAGCCAGATGGAAAACCCTAAAAACACATCTAGAAGAACTCCGCCTCGGACCAACCACCCTCAAACAAACCCTCGATGAAATGATAACGGAAGGAAGTATAACCAAAGAAGCCCGGCTAGGAACAGAAGGAGCAGAAGTCTGGTACAAAATCGCAACAAAACTCGACGCAATCTGGGGTAACCCCGAAAAAAACATGCAACAAGCGGAAAGCATCCTAAAAGAAGCCTATACCTTAGATCAATACTATAAAAAAATTAAGGAAAAAGCATCAACACTAAACGATAAGGAAAAAACCGATTACCTCCAAACACAAATGGAAATAGTTTTCGAAAACGCAATGGAGAGTTATGCCAAGTATTTGGGTTCTTATGTAAGAGGCGCTCAATGGGCCAATCCAACAGAACTTGACTATGTATTTAATTACTACATTAACAGCGTTTTTTTGGAAGACAATGCACTTTATCAAAAAATTCTAGCAGAGTATCCAATAGGCAGCCTTAGAGCAATTCATAGTTTTCTACTTGAGGATCAGTCTAAGGTGGATAAAGCCATTTTAAAAGAGGAAAAAAACAGGAAAACAAAAATATCAAAAATGAGAAACGAGACTTCTCAAAAAAAGCTGTAACTGCAAAGAAATGTGCCGCCATCATTCTCCATCCAAATGGCGGTACCCGGCGCCTAACGAAGTTAAGAAATCATTTTCTTGGGAAGAAATTGCACGTCTTCAAAAACTTGCTTGACCACAAAATATTTAAGTAGTACTTTCAGATCAAGTTGTACCTAAAAACTGAGGTTGGATTATGGAAGCTCTCGTTACCCGCAAGGGTCAAGTTACCATCCCTGTTGAATTAAGACGTCAATACAAGATAGTGGAGGGCATGAAATTGACGGTTGAAGATTCCCCTTCAGGCATAATTTTCAAAGTTATTCCAAAAATCGAAGACCTAGCAGGCGTAGATGCCCAAAAAATCACCATAGAAAAAGCATTTGAAATCATAGATAAAATGCGCGCCCAAGACCGAATCTAATATGCAAGCCGTAATAGACACAAGGTTTTTAGTTACACATTTTCTAGCCCCTGATGAAGAAACAAAGAACTGGACCAAAACAACACTTGAAGCTCTTCAAAAAGAACCCAACCAGGGAATAATACCCACTATAGTAATTCATGAATTTTACAAGTTTGAAATGCAAACCCTCGGAATAGACGTCGCCAACATCAGAATCAACATCATCATGAAATCAAAATTAACCATAACTAACCTGGATTCGTCCATTGCTATTGAAGCAGCACGACTAAGATGCAAATACGCCGACTTGCCTACAGCAGACGCCATCATAGCTGCCACCTCCATCAACTCATCGGCCAACTTTATCCTTACCGACGACAAGCACATTAAACAAATCAAAGAAACCAAAACCAAGTGGATATGAACATAAGTGCAAATCAATCAATTTTCTTATTTCCCAATTTTTTCAAAAAAATGATAAAGAATTAGAAAGCAGTTGTGCCGTCATCGTTCTCCACTAATCTGGGGTTAGCGAGTCCCTAAATCAGATGATGAATTATCATGGAAAACATGTGTTCCTGCCCAGATATCAATAGTGGGAAAACTTAAATTAGTGGAATCATAATTTATTGTGGGAAATTCAATGAGTGAAACAACCGCGAAAATAGATGAGAAAGGCAGAGTAATGATTCCCAAAAGCATCAGAAAGGCAGCCAAAATTGAGGCAGGAACATACGTTAACATCAAGGCGACAGACACAACCATAATAATAGAACAGTCTGAATCTATAGCTGAAAAATATAGCGGTCTCTTCCAGATAGCTAAATGGCCTGAAGACTTGGATGAATTTATAGTGGAGGCAACTAGAAAATGGTGGACAAATCACGCTTCTATGTAGATGTAAATGTATTTGTTTACTGGCTTGGGAATCACCCAAAATACGGGCATGTAGCGTTGGACTGGATTAAGAAAATGGAAGCCTCTCCACGAGGAGAATATGTTACGTCAGCTTTAACACTTTATGAAACACTAGTGATAATATGTGGGTTAACTGGCAAGAATTTGAAAGACAAGAACTTTGTGCAACAGGTTGTCAATCCGATAACGAGAATCAAAGGATTAGTTATTGAATCCCTTAGATCAGAAGACTTCAGGAAAGCCGCGGACTTGATGAATGAATGCAAACTTGACTACGAAGACTCACTTCATCTCGCCGTAGCGATAAGAACTGGTGCACAAGAAATAATCTCAAACGATAAAGACTTTGATGCTACCCAAATCAAAAGAACTATGTAGATAACTGCAAGTGCGATGTGAAACCTTATCGCAAATGCGAGCAATTAGAAAGTGGTTGTGAGAAGTTGCTGCTTCTGCCACTCGCTCCCTGCACAATAGTTGCTACAATCAACCCAACAAAAACTTCTTTTTAAAACGTCCAGAAACAATTATATTCTGGATTATCCAGATAACTTAGATGATCTACAATGGCAACAATCCTAGTAAAAAACCTGCCTGAAGAACTACTAAAAGAACTAAAACGGCTAAAAATAGAACTCGGCTGTAAAACCTGGGCAGACCTCCTATCAGAACTAGTCACCAGCGAAGAAACCCTACTCAACGAAGAAAAAAATAGCGAAACCGAAACCGGCGTCAAAAACTTCCTAAACCTAAAAACCGCAGTCTCAACCGAATGGAATAACAACCCAACCGTACTGCAAGAAACACGCAGGTCTAGACGACATGAAACAGCCAAGTAGACGCCTTACTCTAGACTCCAACGTCCTTATCGCCGCATTAAAAGCAGATGAACCTCACAGTGAAAAATGCGCACAAATACTTAGCAAGGTACCAAACAACTTCCAATTAGCTGAGCCAAGTATCATCTACCAAGAAGTGTGTGGGACTCTTGCCAGAAAAACAAACCTTGACATAGCCAACATGGCAAAAAAGCAAATGGACCTTATGATTAATCCAAAACTGCTAACGAACTGTGACAAAACCCTATGTACCTCAGCATTTTGCTTGTGCTCAGAATATAAAATTTACACTATCGACGCACTCTACCTACAGGTAGCTCTAACGAACAAAGCTATCATGGTTTCACTTGACAAAGAAGACTTTGTAGACAGACTTAAACAGAAAAAGTTACCCATCGAAGTCTACAGTGTCTCCGACTTTCCCTACTAAAACAACAAAACTGTTTCTTTATCTGCAAGTGTCTCTAACGTTGCAAGTATCTGCTCCATCTTGATGTAAGTGCCGACCATTTCCTTGAAAAGCTTCTTTGGAATAACGATTCCTTCGTCTTTGATTTTGACTTTGCCTCCAACTGAATGCACCTGAGTAATAGACAGTTTAAGCGGTTTTTAATTCTTTTCAGACAAATCTTTAATTTCGAACAAGAGTCTCTTACTTGAAACGTGATTACAACAGAAGCCAAGGTTGCTGATTAATAGAGAAAGCCTTAGTGAACAAGAAGACCCCCCACTATACCTTGCAAGTCGTACACCAGACAACAATCAACTCGCCTTCATCTCAAATTTTGTCAAGAAATGTAAAATAAATAAAAAAAGGTTGTGCCGCCGGTAAGTTAAATAAATGATGTGTATACATTATGTATGTAGGAGGCTTAGGATGTCAAGGCAGATTTCAGTCTCAAATGAAGTTTATGAACTTCTATCAAAAAGGAAAGGCAAAAAGAGCTTTTCGCAGGTTATAAAGGAGAATCTGTGCTCGGAGGAAAAAAAAGTGGACATCATGAGCTTTGCAGGAATCATGAAAGGCGACAAGCAGAAGCTTGAGCTATTGAAATCTAAAATAGCAGCCGAAAGAGAAGCTAATTACGGAAAAGCATTGACGTGAGCATATGACTTTCATCGATACCAGTGTCATAATAGATTTCTTAGCGGGGGATGAAAAGATTGTTTCCTTAATCAAGGAACTAGCTGAGAAAGAAGAAATCAAAACAACGACTATAACAGAGTATGAATTACTCAAGCATAAGACCGAACTAAAAAGGCAGGTTGCAGAAAAGTTTTTGTCAGCAATAATAGTTTGTCCTTTCGACAGAACCTCTGCCAGAAAGGCGGCTTTACTTTTTGAGAAGCTTAGCAAAACTGGAAAGATGATCAACGAAAATGATTTGCTTATAGCAGGAATTTCATTCGCCAACGACGAACTTCTGTTGACGCGTGACCAAAAATTCGGTAGCATAGATGACGTAAAAATAAGGATAGTTTAAATGCTCAATCCCAAGACCTAAACCTAAGAGTGCTAACGAATTAATTGATTTCAAAAAGTTACCAAATAGCGTACGAGTTGGGAAATTTAGGCTGGTAACTGTTTGATGTATTTGCAATTTGATTTTTGTTACTAGAACATCACTCCCAGTATAACCTCAGCTAGACGAAACGCGATATATACAGAAGTAATCCACAATACCCTGCAAAGCCTTTCAACAAAAGTAACCCAAAACAAACCTTTAATGCAAGCACAAAAACCCTGCTACTTCTATCAGACAAAAAATAATAAAGAATTAGAAAGTGGTTATGCCGTCATCGTTCTCCTGGCATGGGGTTGGCGAGCACCTAACCCTGACTACGCTTATCTCATTTAAGGGCAAATAGAACATCCCTGCATTCTTGCCTTCAGCAGACGAAACGTGACATTTGCAGACGCAACCAAAAAGCCCTCCAAAGCCTGTGCGACAAAAGCAACCCAAAACAAACCCCACTGCAAAGTGCAAAAACACCTGTTCTTCTTTTATCAGACAAATAAACCACTCCAAAACAGAAGAAGCCTAATTATAGTTAAAGACGTAGCTAATTAGATTGTTGTGGCAGGAACTTTTGAACCCAGCCTTTTGCGAAGCTTAGTCTAGTGGATAGTTGTCTGTATGCGTTCTCTATTACCGTTCGGAACTCAGTTTCTGTCCTGAAGACTGCAGTGGATATTTCGTGTTTGAGACATCTCCAGAGCTGCTCAATGGGGTTTAGGTCGGGCGAATAAGGCGGAAGATAGGTCAAGCGTATGCCTAATTCTTGGGCCATCTGCTGAGTTGTTTGCGCCCTGTGGGAACGAAAATTATCCAGGACCAACACGATGCTCTCATCTGGGTTGTTTGCCCTGACTTCCTCCAGGAAGCGGCACACGCTCTCCTTCTTAGAATCTTCCTTAAAGCCGACGACGCTTACGCCTGCGGGAGCGTAGAAACCAAAAGTGTTAGCCTTATACTTTGTCGTATCATTCACGATCAATGCCTTGCCTAACGACCACACCCTCTGAGTGTTAGCGCACGTTGAGGCCTGCACTCGTCCATGAAGCCCAGCAGAACGTTCTTTTCATCTTCCAAATCTTCTAAGCCTTCCAAGCTGGTTGCTACGGCGCTCCTTCAGTTTAGTCTCGGCGTCGCTGGGCCTTCGATAGTCCCTCGGGTAAGCTTAGCATACCTCATGCCAAGCCGCCTGAGAAGCCTGCTCACGCTTCTAAGCGAG
Organism: Candidatus Bathyarchaeota archaeon; assembly: GCA_963811105.1. Classification (GTDB taxonomy): domain Archaea; phylum Thermoproteota; class Bathyarchaeia; order Bathyarchaeales; family Bathycorpusculaceae; genus Bathycorpusculum. The sequence goes on from CAWEPZ010000003.1 coordinate 118,796, forward strand.
TATTCAACGCCGAACTTTTCCTCAATCTGAGCTTTTGCCTCTCTCGTCGTCCAGTAGTCTTGGCTTTCAAGCATTCGTTTCAGTTCATGCTGTTTCTCGCGAGGCAATTTTGGAGCTTTGCCTTCTCTGCGCGTAGGTTTCAAAGCGCTTAAGCCGCCGTTGTTCCACCGCTTCAGCCACAGGTACCCTGTTGCCCTGCACCTTCCAATTTTCTTAGTCGCCGTCTCCACTTCTTCGCCAGCGTAGAGGCTTCGGATGAAAATCAGCCTTTCCACAAACCTCTTGCTCTTCTCATGCTTAATCAAGCTCTCCAACTCGACCTCAGAAAGATGCTTAACCAACAAAAATAGTTCACCCCTCCACAAAACAAAAGAAAGCACAATCTAATTAACATTGACTTAAACTATAATTAAGTTAAACAGAGAGTATATTTGAGGCTAAGACAGTGAAAATCAGCGAAAAGAAAACAAAAAAGCCGCCTGCTTTATCAAAAGTAACTGTTGGTTCAATAGCCAGAATACCTATTCCAACCGTTAATCGTTCAGAAACTGCCTCTAAAATCGCTTCACTTATGGTAAATTGTAACATAGGTGCTGTTATCGTTATGAGAGATACTGAACCCTTGGGCATAGTGACAGAGAAAGACCTAATTCGAAGAGTAATATACGCAGAGAAAGACGCACGAGAAATTGTTGCTCAGGAAATAATGACGGCGCCGCTGATAACAATCTCGTATGACAGGACTGTTGAGGATGCGCTTGAAATTATGCAACACAATCACGTAAGAAGATTGGTAGTTCTCAAAGGCGAGAGCGCAGTTGGTCTATTGACTGAGAGACGACTGCTACGCGCAAAATTACCGTACGAACCTAAAATGAAATCTTAGAGTTTAATTATCTCATCTCTTTAGATGTTTTTCAAGGTTTAATCAATTAACATAATGCAAAATCATTGTAATGGAAACGCTGTATGCTATTTGATAACTTTAATTTGAAAAAATATTAGCGCACTGAGCAGGTTTAGGTAAAAAAAGGCTTGAGCGCCTCTCACGTTTATTACTTCTCATACCATCGAGTGACACTCTCCACAGGATGGAGGGTTCAAATTCCACTCCTTGCACCATTTGAAGATTGGTTAAGAAGCGCGCGCAGGTTTTTGCTTTCATCTTTCGGAAATTTCTTGGAGTTCAACGTTTTTGTCTTTGACTATTATAGCGTTCATTTTGCCGAAAAACTCCGTGTAACCAATCGTGTGCGCTATTGTTCTCTGTTTCCTTTTTATTTCTTCTGTGGAAACTTCAACACTTTGCCCAATATTATTTAAATCTACACAGACAAGAGTATTCGAAAATTCTAAAGTGCCGTCATCAAACCTTTTTTTGCTCTTCATTTCGATTCAGAAACAAATTATGTGAGCAAGATAACTAAAGATTATGAACCTGTAATTCATTTTTTTAAGGAGGCGTCTGTTCCGTGGAGGAAAGAGGAACTTGTCAATCATAAAAGGAAATGATGAGTTGGGCACAACCACACTGGAAAAAGTCTTAATAATTGTAGATTTTTTCGGCGCATTTGAAATTCTGTAACTACAAGTAAGGAAAAATTGGGAATGCGCCTATGTGAAGTCAACTATTTAGTCTTTCGTTTTCCATTCTTCTCCTCTATTCTTTCATTCCTTCCTCGCTGATTGACAAAGGGCACGCGCCTATCCGCCCACCAAAGAGCACTATGGCTTCGCATCCAGACCCTCCTCAATCGGGTGAACGTCCACCACTTAGGAACGCAAATTCATGGATAAGATGGTGGATTGTAAGTATCTTCGCAACAATCAGGGCAAAATAATAATAGATCTGGACTTTTTCCAGTTCGGCGAACTAATCGACATAAAGCCAAAGCAGGCAGCGAGTTTATTCACAGCATGAGCGAACAATTGTGCAAAACTAGTACACTAGTACACCATGAAAAAGCCTTTAAGCAACCTATCCAACTAAACCTTTGGTGACATATATGCGAAAAGTAAGAAGCGTAATTATTGTTACCACGCTCGCAGCCGTAGGGTTGCTTGTAGCCACCATAAGTCCCCTAACAGTTTTGTGGGTTTCAATTACCATGTTGATATTTCTATCAGTCATGAGGCAAGTAAGCTTTCAAAGAATGCTGCTGGCGCTGAAAAACTACGCTAAAAACGTGGCTCGAATGCGCGTTGAAATAAGAGCAAGGCTTCACACAGGCTTCAGAGACTATACTGACCCATTGGATGGAGAAGCATCACACCGCAGCGGAAGATGCGGCTACACAAGGTAAACTCCGCTTTTCAGCCTGTGCGTATGTAGAATGAGCGCGCAGGCTTTAGGGTTCCATTGCTAATGTTTACTTACCCTTTTATTTGGTTCCTTTCATGGCTGTGTCGCGTGAAATTTAAACGTGGGTTTAGATTTATACCCGCCCGCCACGGACAATCCCGCCCGTTTTGGGCGCGCTTGTTTTTCTTGGATTGAATCGGGTAAATCGTGAACCTGAAGGTTTAATATTTGGGTTTGGTATTTTGTTTAGTGTGGTTTTTATGAGCGAAAATTTTGACAGAATACGATTTAGAGCACCAATCTGCTATTTTCCGCCAATATGGGAGCTCGTCCTCAACAAAGCAGTAGACCCCGCTCAAGCCGCAAAAACAGTCGCCGCTGAACCGGATCCACACCCTTGGGCTGTAGCAAATCATCTCAAGGAACGCATAGCCATCATAAAGCAGTTGTCCGACAGCAAAAAACTTGATGCAGGATTAGCCAAGATTGCTATCAGCCACTTTGAAGCTCACCTAAAAGAAATAGATGCCGTTCAGGCGCAGCATTAAATGAAATTTGTCATCTTAGAAGTCGGCTACTCATGCAACGCCGCCTGTAAATTCTGCTACAACGCCTGGCGGACCTCCAAGCAACAAAAATACCCTGAGGCTCAAGTTCTAGCAAAAGCCTCTTTTTTTTCTATTATCGACAAATTGAAAAAATGGGGAGTAGACACCATTGGCTTTTCCGGCGGAGAGCCACTTCTAAATCCAGATCTTTTTGAAATAGCCGCCTACGCAAAAGCTAATGGCTTTAAGAATTCTCTTCTTACAAACGGGATTCTTGCAACGGAGTTTTCCAGCCAAATAGCGGAGAACTTTGAAGTAGTCCAGATTTCTCTTCAAGGCCTCCAGGCAACACACGACAAACTCACCGGCGGGGAAGGCAACTTTCAAAAGGCATTGTTAGGAAGGACTGCTTTGATGGATTACAAAGTGTCAGTTTCAGCAGTTATCGTGGTTAATCGACTAAATCTTTCTGAACTCAAAGATACCATTGCCCTTGCTGCTGGAATGGATATGAATTCTGTTTTGGTGAATCGCTTTTTGCCTGGGGGAAAAGGATTAGAGAATACAGACTTAGCTTTTAACGAGGGTGAATTGGTGCAAATGCTCAATTTGGTCGAGGAGTCAAGTGAGGCATATGGTATTCCCGCACTTGTTGGTACTCCGACACCTTTGTGTCTTGAAGGGCTGCGAAGCTACAAGTTTCTACTAAAAGAAGGCTGCATGGCAGGTAAGGGTATTCACTGTGCAATTGATCCTTCTGGGGGTTTAAGAGTTTGCAACCACTCTCCGCAAGTTCTGGGCAATTGCTTGGAATTGGACCCAAAAGAAATCTATGAAAACTCGCACTATATCAAAGGATTTACTGAACTACGTTATACTCCCGAGATGTGCAAAAACTGCGACAAACTTGTCAAATGCAAAGGCGGCTGTAGAGAATCTGCACACGTTCTCTACGGCAGTCTAAACGATCCAGATCCCATTTTCCACTGTCGAAACTAAAGTAATCATTACGTGCCCTTTCATTATTTACGAATGCGGAAGCTATCGCACTAAAACCACCTACTTAATCTCAAAAATCCAATCCTTGCCCGAAAAAGGTTTAGAAACAGATTTGCCAAGCATCGGCTTGTAAAAACGACTAAAGCTCTACTTGCAGGAGTTACGTTTCAGAAAGCAGCAATGCAACTAGCCAATAATTTTTGAGCCCATGGTAACGTCTATTCTTTTGGCTCAGCAAAAAAAGCTTCAAAACCTTGAGTACAAACTTAACGATGCGCTGTGGAAAAAAATCTGTGCAAAGGCCTTTTGACGTAATCTCTGCAAGTGTAACATATGACCCCACATCCAACACATTTAGTCTTCAAATAACTGACACAACTACTAACACGGTATGATTTTCTGGGGAAAATGATTTCTAACTTCACGAATAACCATGCTGAACCCTTAGTTTGTATTATTAAATGACAAAAAAGAAAAAGGGAGAATTTTTGGAAATGCTGTTTATGGGTGTTTTTTGAGAATTAGTATTGTGGCTATGGCGATTGCAATTATAATGGCGATTACTCCGACAACTATGTAGGTCATCAGGTCTGATGTCGTTGCTAATCCTGAAATTGTTGGTGTCGGTGTTGGTGATGTTGTTGGTGCGTTCACGACGTTTGCGTGTGCTTCTGCAAATGAGCTTCCGTAAGCATCGGTACCTACGAATGTGGCGGTTATTTTGTAGTCACCTGAAATTGTCGGTGTCCATGTGTAAGAGTATGTTCCGCTTACATCGCTTGTAACAGTTGCAATATGCATAAAGTTGCCGTTTGGATCAACTGCATCTATTGATACTGGAACACCAGTTACCGTTACGCCTGAGGGTATGGGTAATTGCATGTAGAGGTAGTCCATGTATGTTTGCATAGATTCATCTGACACGCACGGCACGTATGTTGGGAAGTCAGTTCGTGCTGTTGGGTTCGAGTAGCTGCCAAGGTCGCCTGGAGACTTATCTAGCACTGTGCCAGATATTATGGCGTTTTGTCCGGTAGTTATCTGTGTTTGTGGCGCTGAGACTGTTGTTGTACTTTGACCTTTGCCGAAGATGTATTGGTATCCGTCGTAGACACTGGTGGCTGACATATAACCGTCAGAGATGCCGCCTACTGCTGAAGGATTAGTCATGTTCCATATTCCGTGGCCTGTGGTTGCGTTGATGCAGAAAATTTTCCAGCCTCTTGTGAGCGGGGAAATGGCTGAGTGTTCTATGTTGTATGTGTAGATTTTTCCGTCAGCTACTATTGCACCCTGATCGAACGGATATACTGTGGTATTTCCGTCTTGGTAGTAGGTTTCATATGGGTAAGGCGCAGGGCTCAAAAAGTGCCAAGCTATTTGTCCATTGGTCCAGTTGTAAGCGTATACGCCATCGTATGCTTCCCAGTAGAAGAGACCGTAAGCTGATTGGCAAGCGTAGCCACCGAAGGCAGATGCACCCCAGGGCAAGTCCATTTCTTGGCCTGTCCATGCTAGTCGTCCAGTGAGTAGGTCCCAAGCTAGCCAGTGCCCAGCCTCAGTTAAGACGGCAATTTTGCCTTGGTCAGCGACAGCGCATGATCCACTGTATATTGGTTCAGTTGTGTTTGTGCTCCACAATACTTGTCCAGTTATGAGGCTGATACCGGTTACGTTGATGCCAGCATAAGCTCCTGAGATAGTAATGGAACTCACAGTTGCAGTAACGCCCACTTGATAATCAGATGTAGACGGTACCGTGTTAATTGGCCAGCTTATGTTGCTTTGAATTCGTTGTGCCCATGTTGGGTTAACGCCTCTTTGGATTTCAGTAATATCGGTCCAGTTAACCAAGTAGTATTTAGCGCTTGCTCCAGATCCAATCGTCTGCACTGACAGCACATAATTGTTGGCAAATACGGTGCCTGATGTTAGTGGTGAAAGCGAAATGTTGTAGGTTATAGCTCCTGTGAAGGGGTTATACTTCGTCATCATTCCGCTGCCTATATACAATAAACTTACCGTTAACATTGATTGTTTAGCGCTTCCTCCGGCAACTATGGGTGCTCCGGTTTCATAGGAAATTGATGTTGGCGGGTGAGTGACGTTTACTTGATCCCAGTATATTTGTCCTGTTCGCAAGTCATAGCATTCCCAAACGCTCTGAGATATCCCATCCATAACTTTGCTTAAAGTAGTGTAGCATCTTCCATCGTAGATTAGAGTTGGGTTATTTGCAACAGGTAGAGTTTGAATACCGCCCGGTGCTCCGCCATAGGATTCTTGGTAGTTGCCTGCGCCGACGATTCCGTCAATCGTTCCTAATCTACGCCACAATACGTGTGCAGTGCTTGGGGCTTGAACGTAGGGTATGAAGTTGTAGTTGCTCTCATACGGGTTAGTGTTAGCTGGCCAGATATCGCTCTCTCCGGGGCCAATGAAAGGATAGTCTCCCATGATTGATGCCCATTCTCTGAGGTTTGCAACTACAGGTCTAGTCCAGTAGTCGGTTGGAAGTTGAGCTGCGGGCCATGAAGATACTGGGTTTTCTTGCACGTAAAGGGGTGTCTGTGCGGTTGAGCTTGGAGTAAAGTAGATAGAGCCATAAGTAGAGACACCACCATAGGTCGTAGCTGACGTGTTATCCACTTTAACGCCTTGCAATAGTTTCCTGCTGGGTCATAGTTTCCGGCAAAGCTAAACTGAAGCTGCCAAGTACCTATTTGATCGGCAACATATTCAAACCAATTTGTTCCATCATCAGCATTAGATGTCATGTTAAGCACGGCTTTACTTCCATCTGGTTTTGTGATCGTTACACTGTAACCTAATTGGCGACGATTAAAAGCTGGTGCAGGGTCTGTCCAGATGTTAACTAGAAAAGTTTGTCCGAGTCCTACAGGATTAGGCCGAAAGCTAATGCGAGCTTGCGTTGTAATTGTTATGTCAGGGGTTACACCAGATGGCACAGTTGTTGTTGGTTGAGTTGCTGAAACTTGAGCCTTAACAATAGGGTTAGTCATCAATGTTACTGAAGCAATCAGTACAATCAAAAGAAATATTGCGGATATTTTTTGTTTCTTAGATATTAGCATTTATTTTTTTCTCCATATTTCTTGTTGAGAAGAAGACAAAATTTTATAAAATCCGTTTTTTCTTCTCAACTAGTCAAGTTATAGTTGAGCTTATAAGTTTTGCTGGAATTTGATACTGCTAAAAGCAAAAATTTTTTTGTATTCTCTTAATAGTATTGAATTCTTTTTAAATTATCCTATTATGACTATATAATTTATGAATCCTGTATCCATCATAGCCCATTTTAGTATTCGCCGTTATCGCTTCATGAGTAGCTTCTGGAACTATTTCTTCTAAGCAGACACAGGCGAGAATTATTATGATTGTGCGATAGTTACCACAATAGTTAAAATCTCAAACATACACTTAAAATTGGGTATGCAGGGCAAAAACGAGTCATCATGCCTAAGGCTTTCAACTACCCATAACTACAAGGGACAAAACTATTGTTGCGAAATAACAGTGTTATGACAACTGAGGTGAGTAAAGGGCTGAAAAGGCTCTCAAGCCATCAAAAAACGATTATATTTCTCTTCCTGAAAAAGTGTGTGTATTGAAATTTTTCTCCTAAGTTTGAGAGAGCCTCAGCAAACCCTTCTCACCATATTGCAATTATAGTTATTCATTTACGGCTAAGGTTATACTCTGCATGAGAAATGTCGCCAGGTTATTGTCCGAGCCAACTGCACTGTTCTATTTTTGAATCATTCTTTGCTTCAAGGATTATCATTTCCCGAAATTATTTCGCCAGCTCCCAAGTGATGAGGGTTCAAGTCCCACCTCCGGCATCAATCACAAATTTTAGTAAATAAACTAACCACTGGTACCCATTTCTGCAGTATAGTTGGATTCACCCATTAAGTAGGTTCCTAAACCAAGCGTCCAGAGCCATAATGGATAGACTATTAAACGTTCTAATCCACCTATGCCTAAGCTTAAAGCGAAACTGGGATTAACACGTTGTGCTAAAAGAGAAAGAAACAACATTAAAAGCGATACAGAACCTAAAGTAACCGATACGTAAGAAAAAGGTGACTTAACCAATTTATAGGACAATAGAGCAGCAACCGCCCAAGACACAAACATAATCAGGGCAAAAAGGCTATGCACAGACGGAATAACGTTTTCTGCAACCACTCCTACCATAACGTTACCGACACCTGCTATTGCTAATAGGGCGGTGAAGCCTCTGTTCTTGGAACCTTGCATATTGAAATAAGCACCAGCTATAATGAACACACCCAACAAAATAGATGAGGCAGCGAAAACTGCAGCGAAATTACCTGCTAAACCCCAGTTACCCAAGTCACTTATAACCTGTTGCCCGACAAGGTAATCTGGATAGATTGTTTCACAAACGATTTGGGTGAGAATAAATTGGACCAAGCCGACAAATAGCAGCAAACCCGCAATTTTTCTATTATCGCATTTCATAATTGAGAAAAGAATCAATTGATTAATAAAACTTTAGGGGTGTGCATTATTCCCCTGAAAACTTGTTTAATTAACATTAGTATGTAGTCGAAATTGCTTTGTCTGTTCATCCGATCTTTTGAGCCTCATTACAAAGGTATGGCTGTAAGTTCCTTGATGCGTTGTAGCACGATTCTCAGCAGTTCCTCTCTGAGTTTTTCTCCTGGAAGGTTTGGCGTTATGAAGCACATTCTACTTGCAAGCTCGTTGTCTCCTATCACTTCTCGTATCCATGCTTGAAAATCGCCGCGTAGATAATAATACAGAATGACTCTATCATCTATCCCGTGCAGTTTCTCAACAAAATCTGAAAGGCTAATGGCTGTCACCATTGAGTAATTTTGGTCTGCGAAGCAAAAGTGAAAACCACGATCTTGACCCACAACGACCAAGATTTTTGAAGAATTTGCCTTCTTCGGGTCGGGTTTACCCATAAAACTCACTTAAAGTTAAACCCCGCTTCCTCCTTACACATGTTTGCAAAGTGTTTAATTGTTTGTGATTGCGCATTAGCTACAACACATGTTTAAGAGAATTATTCAGTTCTATATTCAATTGAGGCACTAAGTATAGGCGTTTTTAGAAGGTGAAATTTTTGGTAAAAAAGAAAGGCGAAAAATACAAGTGTGATGAATGTGGGCTTGTTGTCTTGGTGGAAGATGATTGTGGCTGTGAAGAATGCGACATAGTCTGCTGCAGCGCCCCAATGAAACAGGTCAAAGAAGAACCCAAGACTGCAGCAAAGCCTAAACCCCGAGCACTTA
>CAWEPZ010000004.1:0-19322 GCA_963811105.1 Candidatus Bathyarchaeota archaeon
GACTGATTTTAGTCAAATTTTCTTGACTCAGATCTTTAGTTCAAACATTTCTTTGTAGTCTCTTTCTAACTATAGCAACAGCAATTGGGATTGCGAGTAGTATGGGTAGGATTGTTAACCAAGATAACTCAGGAACAGAAGGGAGTCGGTCAGTCCATAAAGTTAAAAGCAAAACTCTTTCATTAAAGTACGTGGAAAAAGACCAGCTTTACCTTACTTTGACTATGTCAGGTATTATTCTTCTTTGTTTCGGAGTGTTTTTTCTAATTACCAGTCTTTTTACTAATTTCTATTACCTCACTTTGAGCAACAATCCAGTGTTGCTTATTTCGTTCAATGTTATTGGTGGTACTATGATTACCGTCGGGCTAATCGGCTTCAAATTTTATAAAAAAGCACTACAGGAAAAAACTTAGCCAATTTGCAAAAGAATCTTGACTTAGGCTAGTCAAAGTTTCTCTTATGCAAGAAAACGATCCAAGGTCAGTCCAAATAGACTTCCGACTACCTTTTTACTTCACCTCATTCCTTCTTAAATTCCTTTCATTCTTGTATTTCAGACAACATTCTCTTATCAGCGAACAAAGTCGCCTACACCATTGATTGTCAATTAGGGAAGCGGGAATTCTGGCAGATGGCCACATAAGACGTCGCCGTGGACCTTAGCGGCAAAACCCATCCGCTGCACCGCAAACATAAACAGGATATCCGGTGTAACACATGGATTAAATTTGAAACGGTAACCGCTCTCAAAGACACATCTTTTGATTAATAGACAGCTTGTTCCCGCCATAACCCAGCCGCTAAGGATCTTGCCCTCAACAGCGTTTAACGGTAAATACCAAACAGTCATGTTTTCATCTAGGAAACCCGAGAATTAAGCCTTGGCCGTTATGTCGACGCACAAACCCACAAGCAACATCAACATTTAAGCCGAGCAGCTTCTGAAAAGAACTCAGGCGGAACCTGCACATCTAACTCCACAAGCCACAAATGACTATAATCTCCGGAGAGAAACTTTTCCACAATGAGATTTTGGCACTCCACAAGACCTGCCCACGGAAGTTTTGCTGAAGGCGGAGTAACAAAAACCTCATGGTCCACACCTTGCAAAGCAGCCTCCACATACGATAGAGTCGACGGCAAATAGCCGTGATAGCGGTCTTTTTGATTAAGGCTTGGGATGCCCACTAAGACTCTGATTTTTTGGACGCTCTCTTTTTCAACCCTTTCGAGGTCTCTAAAGGGGCTTCTAAGGGATCTGCAGGCGCCTTAACTATTTCAATTGGAATAGGCTCAAAGCTTCCAGGAACGGCAGCCACAACCGGAACAGGATCCACACGCTCAAGCCATGCTTCACCCTCGTAATTTTCAGGCAAATCTACGACGTCACCGGGCTTGTAAACTGTGCCATTTGCGTCTGCAAATTCTTGGACACTTCCCTTTCCAGTTTTCAAACGAAACTTCACTCTTCTCTCACCACCCTTCAAATATTACTGGATTTTGATACTTTTGTTTAACCCCGAAAAAAACAGGGGGAAAATAGATTACAGATTGCAGATACTGCAGATTTCTTAAGTTAGCCCTGTGAGTTCGCAGATGCTTTCTGCACGTTTTATGCGTGGTGCAACAACTTCGAAGACTTTGCATTTCAGATTCATGTCGTCGTCTTCTATGGAGCGGACGTTCATGTCGCGGCCGATGACCATTTCGAAATTGTCTTTGCCCAGTTCAAGAACTAGTGCACTTGTGGTTAAGCCGGCGCTTGTGAACAGACTATCACTGGTGTAGATGCCTGCAGGGAACAGCGGGTTTGCACCCTGTATGACATCAATCCATTTGGTAGCTGAACCCGAAACGAGGCCTCTGTAGCTTCGCATTCCAAGCAGACCGCAAAACACAAGCATAGTTCTGCTTGTTGGTAAAGCCGTCTTCCTCAAGTTTCCCAACTGCATTGCTTAGGTCAGCTAAGGACCCTGCAGGCCAAGCTGCGCCACTACTTTGAGTATTTCTACCTGTAGCGGTGGCTAGACCCTCAATGCCTAAAGCTTTCCATCCAACGTATTCGCCTGTGATGAGTAGTTTGTCCTCTTCCTCGGCTACTTGTCTTGCTGCATCAATTGCTTCCTGTACATCAAGCGGCTGTCCACTGGCTCGGCTTGCCTCTAGATCTCTCCAGTTGATTTTGAAATTCTGATCTAGCACCGGCACAGTAATGTCAAAGGGTGTTTTCACTGAGCGGTCCTTGGACCCGCTTTGACCGTATAGGCTGATTCTTGCTTGCCCCTTACTTGTGCGCTTGTATCCGCGCATAGTTAAGAAGCCTGCGTGAGGTAAGGTCTCAACTGGGAACAGCTTACGACCGATCAATGCAGGTTGAACAGCTTCAGTTATCCGATCCTCAATGTACATTATTTCTTCGTCAGTTAGCTGAGCAGTATCCATATTTCCAACTCTTCTTAGAGATTGCATGTTTAGTTCTCCTATGAGGCAGCAGCCGCGTCTGCAGCAGGCATCCAGTGCACTAGAATTTTGGCGTCTGTTGTTACGTTGCTTGACTCCCAAGCGTAGCCGATTACTCTACCCTGAGCACCCATAGCGCCAACTGCTAGTTTGGCAACTTTGCCATTTGCAGCAGTGACCAGTGGGTCGCCTCGAGTAACGTTCTCGGAAGCTAAGAGAGTTAGAACGCATATGCATTCGCCAAAAATCACGGGTACTTGATCGCCAACTGCATAAGCTTCAGTTACTTGTTTGTCAGCAACTACGTCTAGAACACCACATTCGACACTTGCTTTAGCACCAGATTCCTTCACAGTTTGGTCAACAGCATCGAAGATAACAACGCGTCCAGGCAGCATATCTGCTGGAGTAGCAGCGGCGCCAACTTCCATCTCAATCGTCAATGGATCGCCTGCGGCGACGATTTGGTTGCTTGGTTTAACGATACCTTGCGGCATGGTTAAGCAGCTCCCTTGCGTCTTCGGGCAGTTACTACACTTTGGTCGCCTATTGTCAGACCTTTTTCTCGGTCAGACATGTCAGCACCATGCACGCCATAGCGGACACTGTTAATTTTGGGAGGCATTGCCTGATCCAACGTAGCCTTGATATTTTTCAAGTCGGCGATGCTTTTGCCTGCAAGATCAGCCACTTTGAATTGGCTCTTGGGCAAAATATCACCGATTAGCTTAGACTTCTCTTGGCTTTCCAAAACCTTGTTAACCTCTTCAAGTTGTGCAGTTAAATCGCGATTTAAGCCGTTAACGCGGTCTAATTCTTGTTTTTGACTCTCGATAGTACCTAATGCTTCGTCCAGATTCATTTGCATAACTGAGTTTTTTGGTTTTTTGTCGTCCACATTTGCTTCATTTGTCATGTTTTTTTCCTGCCATTTATTTCCGCGATTTATAACGCCCCGTCGTGGTGGCGAGTGCCCCATCCCGCACTAGTCATAACATTTTGTCGGCCTTTCGGCATGTTACTTAGAAGCCTACGCGAGTGCTCAAGCACATCACTAGGTTGAAGAATCTCCTTAGTTTTGGCAGTTTTATCTAGGTCACCTGTGTCGCTGTTTTCTTGGACCCAAGCTTGAGCCTTCTCAGGAGTCCAGCCCTTAGACACTTCAAAGAGGTATTCTCTTGTCGCAGCGTCTCCGGATGCGAAACCGGATGGCAAGAGAGTTTTTCTTGAGTTTGCCCACTAGGGCATAGACGCCTTCCTTCGCATTTACTGCCAAGGTGCTTAGGCGGCAAGCAAACAGAGACGGATCCAAAACATTTACTCGCAGGAAACCGTCGAAACTGTCCATCTGCAGACCGCAAAAAGGTGCAGGACATCGACCCTCAGGCACCCCGACAGCTACATGACCAAACATTAGGTTCGTCTGCTTAAAATCGTAGGGCTCACCGGCAAAAGTGCCAGGAACACAGACGTCATCGCTGTAGTATGCGCAGCTCACATCCTTGGAGAGTTCGCCTTTGCGAGCCCTCTCGAGCAAGGCCTCATCGCAGAGAGTCTTCATGAAGTAGACGTTCCCAAAGACGCTGTTAGTTTTTTCATCAAAGGCAATGTCTTTGACTTTGCCCCGAATTACCGCACGCTTCCGGACTTCAATCGTTGGAACATGGTTGTAAACCACAACCCAAGCGCCGTCTAGAGTGAATGCAGCAGCCTTCAACTCATCAGCTGGTTTGAATCCGCGGCCATTGCAATAGCTGGAGACGCATTCCCGCGCAAGAATTGTCGGAACAATAACAGCGTTTTCTGTTTCTTGAATCTTCTTGGAAGAGTCAAATTCAGTTTGAGCCAAACGAAGGTTAATCATTGCTTCTTTTTCCTCCTGAAGCGTTTTGCTAGCCATAAATAAGCAGAATCCGATGATTCAGACCCAGAACCATTGGATGCCTTTGCATCAGTGCCCGTCTGTGTACTAGGCGGAGGCTGTGGAGGCGCTTTCAAGCCTAAGACAACTTTGCCTGCACCCTCGGGTAGAGGTAACTTGCCTTCTTCAGCTCGTATCTCATCAATAGTGCACCAGGCAGTCTGTAGGTTGTGAGCCTGGGCTAGCTGATACTCAATGGTTGCTTTCGCGACTTCGTCAAGTTCGAAGCCGGATGGCCAAACAATCTGGTAGTCGTTCACTTTGCGGATCTGGCCTGTCTCCATGAGGCGGTCAATCAGGTTCCACAGAATAGGTGTAGGTCCTGTTTCCTGCAGGGCAGCTATTCCACCCCAATATTCACGGTCATTAACTTCGCTCCCGGCAGAGTGCTCCAGCGTTGGCGCCACGTAAATGAGAAACGGGAATCCTGGCTCCGCAACTCATGCTCTCCAGTGTGGACGTAATGTAGGGCTCAGGATTGACAGCTTTGCCGTTAATGCCCTTGAAATCTAAGGTTGATTTGTCGTCATGCACAAAATGAGTGCGAGCATTTAGGGCTCTGAATTGCTGACTATTCTCAAAATCATCTAGCTGTTTTTTCTTGGCACCGTTTAGGGTAATGTCAGGGAACCCAGACCCGTACCTAACAAGAGTTTCGCCTAGAGCCCAACGTTCATTGCGATAAACTGTTGAATCGTCGTAGATCACTTCTAGGCAGGATAAGCCTTTCCAGGGATGATCCAGCAGCCGAGTAGCGCAATGAATCGCCCTAGAATAATGGAACTTCTTTTCCAGCCCCATTGTTGTTGACCGCTTAAAGGTATACAGAACAGGCAGCCCAAACCGTGGGCTATTCTCGTCTTTATCCTCGTCGGAATAACCAACACTGCAGGTAAACGAGGTGTAAGGGACGAGCTCACGGATCTCCCTAGGAGACTCGACAGGTTGGCTTGGATCGGCTCCATAATCAACATAGGTTATGGCGAGGACTGCCCAGCCGAATAAACGCTCAAAAATAAAGAGCTGCCTTATGGCTGCCGTCGCGTTTAAGTCATCTAGGACCTTGGCAACTTCGCGACTCCACTCTGGATCAGGCTTCTCAGCGACTTCCTCAACAGTGAAGCCCTTGCTAAACATATCATAAGGAACGTCAAAAACTAACCGTTTAGAAACCGGTTCACGTTTAACACTGAAAAGCAAATCTTGCTCATTTAAGCGGCTGCCCAAAGCGAGCCTGCCAGGTAGCGCCAGAACCACGTATTCCATATCTGTCTGCTGAATTCCCGCTAACCATAATCAACCGCAAAAATAAGATCAATTAACTAACCACTAATAGTTTGTTAGCCCAAACGCGATAATAACGAATTTAAGCATCCGTTGGCAAAAATAGCCTTGTAATGAGCTTAACAGAAAGAGAGCGCTTAATTCTGCAATTAGAAACCAAGGGCTTCAGCGACTACAAAATAGCCCGCAAAATCAACACCGACCCACCCTCAATAACGCGGTCAAGGCAAAATGCCCACAAAAAACTCAAACAAGCCCAAACAGACCTACAATACGCCAAGCAAATAGGAATAACAATAGATTAAGCCTTGGACCCAAAACTTTTAATCAACTTTTAATACGTGAGACGATCACTAATAAAACATGGACATCGCTCTTTTTGCGATAGGCGTATTCTGCATTATCTGGGGTTTGCCATTTTGTTTCCCATGCCAAGTTATTGCGCTTTGGGAAAAAATGTCAAAAGATAAAACAAGCCAAACAAATCAAGAGCCATACCAACACGTAAAAAGCGTGAGGACTTTTGGTTTGGCTTTCATTTCTATTGGTGTTATTCTAATACTTCTCAGCTTCGCAGGTTTTGTGAAGTGAAGACATCAATCTTCTTGTTTTCGTCCTTGAATTAAATCGCAGAGTCAAAAAACCACAGGCACCGACTTACAATCCAGTCACTTACGAAGCTCAGCCAAAACCTCAGGATCAATACCCAGAACCTTAGAATTCTTCTTTTTCATGCTCCAAAGCCCCCTCAACCTCACCAACAGAAACCTCACTTAAGGGCTCAGTATAAGACTCAAAACCAAACCGAGTCAAAGCCCAATGATGCCCACGTTTCTCAAACAGAGTTTTACCAGTCTCAAAATGCATCTTCTTATTCAACCGGACGAGCCTACGGCTAACTTCGTAATACTTCAAGTTGTAGCCATTACGCTTGTTAACCTCGGCAGCCACATCCTTGGGCAACGCTCCGTTTACCCCAACCTCAAAAAGCCTCTGAACGATCTCTTTGTCTACATCATCCATCTTAGAATGGTACTCAATTTTTTCTGGAGAATATTTTGACTCGCTAGTTCTTTCCCTTTCAACCCGTGCCCAACGCAGCTCAGTCTTGATGTCTTCAATGCCTACTAGGCAACGTTTGATGAGTTGTTGATTATATTTGTTAGTGCCGACCTTGTCGGATTGGCTGCGCTTCTTTTTGGGCTTTTCAGCCTTGTTTTTGAGTGTTTGAACAACCTCTTGACTTAGATCCTGCTTATTTTGTTCAGTCAAGGAATTCCACTCCATTAACGTCCATTAAAATTAGTGTCTGGCAATCTACCCTAAGCAGCATAAGAAAACTCAAAGCCAAAAAGCATGGACTTTTCCCATAGGTACCCACCAAGCCATAAAAGGACTTTAAACAGCCTTTATTATCCAAACCCTCAAAATCTTTCCAGCTGCTGACGTCTACAAATCTCCAATTATGACTATCAAACAGATCGTTATTCTGTGAACCACATTCACGTTTACTATCTGTTCCAAGTGTTCCATCTGTTCCGACCTTTTCACTTAACTTTTCATAATTTAGCTTTTTTTGTACCTCGTTTTTTTTCGTTCCTGAAATAGTTGTATCAGAGGTCGGAACACCTGGAACAGCTGGAACAAAAGTAACGTATCTCCATGTTGCTTGGCAGGTCCTAACATTGTTTTTCTGTTGGTAGTAGATTATCAATTTAATTGTAAGCCTCCCGTTGTCTGCGTCTTATCTCTCGTCTTATCTCACGGATGCGAGGGATGACAGAAAAGAAAGGAGTGACAATTCTGAGAGTTTTGTAACCTTTGGCCGCTAAGAGGATCTGGTAGTCCGTTAAATATTCAACGTGACCCTCGTTTCTAAGGTAGACCAAAAGATCTTTCAGAAGTATACTGTTCAGGTTAGCCTGGTACATAATATGAGTGGAGAACAAAGGACCCTTCCGCAACGCACTCAAAATATCAAAGACCTGCTCTCCGGTGCCGCGTTCATGAAAATTTATGCGGCCTCGAAGCAGGTGCCGTTTATGTGACATATTCATTGCCTCCAATCTTAGGCGCCTTTTGGCCGTTACTGTCTAACCCGAAAATTTCTCTCAGAGTCGAGGTCATGAGGTTTACGTCTGATCTCAGCAAGGCAACCTCACTCTCCAAACCCTTCACCTTATCACCATCGGCAACCTTATGCTTGTAGAGAGCCTCGAGTAAACGCTCCATTCCCAGCAGCCGAGAATTGGTAAACTTTAAAGCATCAGAGTTTCCCTTGACTTCCCGTCTTATCTCGAAATTTGCCTGAGAATTCGCTGAATCATTAAAGCCCTTGGAGATGGCTTCCTCAAACTTGTTAATACTCATCGGGACTACGGTTTTCTGTTCTTTGCGAACTAGGTTTTCCTCTTTCTGATAGATCCGCTCAATCATCCCAAAAAGATCTGTCCTAGTGACACACTGCAGGCCATCAACGCGTACTCCATGGTAATCTTTGTTACACTCAAAAGTCAAAATCTGCAGGTCATTAAGCTGCCAGCCCAAGTGATCCTGGGTAATATCAAACCAACGATTCAACGCCAACAGACAAGCATCATGACTCATCCCGCCGACATCACAAGCAATGTAGCCAGAAATCTTTCTCCGCTCAGCACCAAAACAAACATGAATCTTCACCCCACCGATAAATTCGTCTTTCTCCCAAGACGCCACATCCTGACAAACAAACGATCGCAGCGAAATGTTGTGCACGCAAAGCGGAATAAACCGCACCCCGTATGTGATTTTGTTACAGTATGCTCCGAGGTAAGGCTGCAGGATCATTCCTTTTTCTAAGAGTTTTCTGCAAAATATGCGCACAGACGTGTACTGGCCGCGTGTTGGCTGCTTGGGAACATGGAGTTTACGGGCAATTTCCGCTGGCCGCAACTCAATTTCTGAATCATCGATAATGTGGAAAACTCTTGCTTCTACGCTCCAACTTTTCGACAAGTAACTGTTATAACTGGTGTTACTGTCCTTGTTTGTGCAGTTATCAGATTCAGATAAGGCAGCCAAAAAATATAAACTCCGTTAGGGCGGGTCGTTTCTGTTTTTTAGTTTTTCAAGCCGGGTGGGGCATGAAGCAGTAAATGGAAGGGTCGCTGAAACTGGATTTGGGACAGAAGGTTCCATCGGCACCGGAACAGCTGCGAGCACCCAAAGAATACTCGAGCAGTGCACCTGCAAACTCACAAGCATTCATAGGCAAAGATTCCTCAGGGCAAATACTGCAGCTAGCCGACTTTCCGACGTCAATCTCTTTATAGTATACATTCCAAAGAGGCACCCACTTAGGCAAACAAGGCCCTCCTTAACCTGCACGTCGAAGTAAAATTACAGGAAAACTTTGCTTAATTTTCTGAGGACCTGTAAATCATCGCTTGAAACTCCAGGTACGGCATGAACTTGTTGCCATGAAACTTAAAGAATACTGCAGGTTTGGGGAGTCGGTTAATTGATGTTGAATCTGCTCGGATTGTTCCAGTTAATGATGAGCCAAACTCGATGAGATTGAATTGACTAGGTCATAGGCCTTCTTGCTTTCAGCCTCGACGATTCCAGGCTGCCGTATTTAGGAAGAGTAAACTCTCGTCAAGCTCAGCACTCAACAGAAGCCTCCTTACCTTTCAGGGAATAACTTGAGCAATTGCCGCCCCTTCTCGGTTAATGTGTAGATTTTCTTGTTCCGTTTTTCTCAGAGATTTCATGCGAGATTAATCAAATTAGTTCTTGAGTTAAAGTTTCTTGACGGCTTTGTGACGCTCCGGAATAACAGCGCCACTTGCTACACTTTGATATTTCGTAAACGTTTATGGGAGTTTGGAAGACCCGCAACAAGCCTAAATCAAATCATTAGATGAACCACCTTAACTCTGCAGCAATTGTTCCAGTTGTTAGTGATTCCCGTAGCGGCAGCCCAATTCTCAAAATGTCGTTAAGAATTTGGTCCTTGGGCGCCCCCGATTTCTGACTAATTTTGGTTAAGATAGCGTCTTTTTGTTCCTTCGAAAGCACACCCCAAGCAACCAAAACAACCCGCTCACGCTTACCTGCAGGTCCTAATTTGGTTTCTTGGAAAGACATTGAGGTCACGGGAATTTTGCTGTCTGGGAATATGTCGCCCCAAACCTTTTTTCCTTCATCGTTCAAGACATGCCCACATTTCAAAGAATCTCCCATTTCTCTCTAAGAGTTTTTTCAATGAACCTTTGCAGCAGCGCTAATTCGCCAAAAGCTTTCACTTCATCAGAATCTTTCAGAACGTCCGTAGCGATATTGTCAACAGAGTTTTTTAGAGCCTGAATTATTTTCTCCCATTCATCTAGTTTCAAAAGTTAGCCTCCCTGTTACTCGGCTCAACATACTCCAGTCCTAAAGCGGTGAAGATCTCCTCTTCAGTTCTAGAGGCGATAATTTGGCCGAATCCGCCTTGGGTAACTAGGCCCTCAGAGGCGCTAAGTTTCAAGCCTTTCGAACGCGCCAAAGTGCAAAGTTTCACGTTATGTTCTTTGCTTCCAGTTCGTACAAGCAGAATCACTCCCCAGGTCTCTGGACGTGCCCGGTAAATGTCAACTTGGAATCCGTCGCCAAGAAAAGTGCAGCGCAGCAATTCTTGGCCAGACGCCTCCACCTTCAAACCGCACTTCTTGAGTCTTGCAGGAATAAGATCCTTCCAAACCCGAGATTCATTAAAGGTCACGGTGCCGACGCCTAAAGGAGCAGGGAACTGTTAACGGCTTAGGCATGGCCACAATATCTATGTCGCCGACGTCAGCTTTTTTTCGCCTAATGCATCCCGCAACTTCAACGCGGGAACAAAACGGCTCAAGGGCGCAGCGGACCTCGTCAGCCAAAATCGAAGCTTCTTCAATTTTCACTATCACGAAGCCTCCAGTATTTTTTTGTTTTCATCTTCCTGGATCTGTCTTTCTCTACGCCTCTCAGCCTTAACTCTAAGCGATAAAATCGGCGTCACTGTACAGTTCGAGCTGAGTTGAATCTCCCACTCCGAATACAGTTTTCTTTTGCGACGATTCACCTAGAGGCCTCCAGGTGCTTTTCAACGGCTAACAACTCACTTTTTTCAGGCGGTTTATAGTCAGTGTTCACAACAAACCTACCGTGTTTAGAAAGCAAAGTGCGAATGGAAAGCCTGATCTCTTCCGCTCGATTAGGGTAGAAACCTAAATCGATTAGCTCATCAAGAAGCTTAAGGTAAACCTCCGGGACATAGAGAGAAATTTGCTTCATCGTCTCTTTCTCCTGCCAGTAGTGATCCGGATAACCTTCAACAAACAAAAAATGCCCTTGCTGCAACTCCCCTCAAAATTGCAGGAAACCGGAGCCCCAGAA
Source organism: Candidatus Bathyarchaeota archaeon (assembly GCA_963811105.1). GTDB lineage: Archaea > Thermoproteota > Bathyarchaeia > Bathyarchaeales > Bathycorpusculaceae > Bathycorpusculum. The sequence goes on from CAWEPZ010000004.1 coordinate 11,066, forward strand.
ACAACACTGCCAAGAGGCTTCCTGGCTACACATAAATCAAGCGTAACCTCGTCACGCCTTTGGCAGCAAAAAGTCTCAACATTCTCAAAAACTGGATCCTCCATAATCTGGGCTGTGGCTAAAAGTTTAGAGTCATCTCTGGCCAATTAGAAATGAACCTCCTTTAGGTCTAAAAAGGTATTAAGGAAGAAGTTACCAGAAAAAAAAACTGGTAGTTTCTTCTCCTTTGAAGTGGCGCCGTCGAAAGGATTCGGACCTTTGACCGACTGGTTAACAGCCAGCCGCTCTACCGGGCTGAGCCACGACGGCACATCATAATGCTTCTGTCACTTTTCAGTTTCAGTATAGTATTTAAGTTTAGTCTTTGATAAAAAAGAGAAATGGCAACATTTGTTTCAGTAGTTAATATCATTTAAGAGAAGACCGTTTACATCATGAAATCGCGATAGCTTATCCTATTTTATGGAAGAAGCTTTCAAAAAAACAAAAAAAGAAAAGTAGAGTTTTTTATTTTTTGCTTCTTTTCATGTATGCGAATGCTCCGAACGCAACTAGTACTATAACCAATACAACAGCTAGTGCTATGATTATTGCCGTGTCAGTTGAAATCCCCATTATTGTGCCTCCAGATGCAGGTGTTGGTGTTGGAGTCGTCACGTTGCTGTTTACTGGGACGAATACTGGCTGGTAATAATAAGTTGCTCCGTATCCGTGACCTACTGTGTATGGATTGTCAGTTGGGGTTAGTGTGTAGGGAAAATCGCCGTGGCCTGCATTTACGTCATTGCCTGAAATAACCCAGTACACGAATTCGTAGCCGCTGTTTGCAGTTGCAGTCAGTTTAAGTTGGGAAGCATCAGCTATGGCATATGTTCCTGGATTAGGGTTTGTGGTTCCTCCGGTGCCAGCTGCCAAGATAACCACTATAGCGTTATTAGGTGAACTTACTGAGGCTGGGGCAATAAAACTTATTGGATTAAATATTGCCTGAATTGAGTAGCTGCTGTCGCTAACGGTGAATGTGAACGGGTTATCAGTAGCCGTGTTGGTTGCGGAAGTGCTAGAAACTGTCCAACTCACGAATTCGTATCCTACTGCTGGGGTTGCGGTCAATGTTATATCTATGCCGTCGTTATAATTGTAAGTTCCATCGGTTGGATCGGTTGTTCCTCCTACTGAGGGTAAGATGTTGACTGTATCCTGGGCTTGTGCTTTCACGCTTGAGATAGCCGGTAGAAAAAGCGCTGATATCAACAGAATCAAAGCAAAAACTTTAAAGTATTTTAAAAACCTTGACAAATTCTTTCACTCTCAAAAATTATCGCTTGCTTGCTACTTTAATGAAAAATATGTTTCCCTATATTTACATTTGTGATTGTAGGAATACAGCAACAACTTATTCTATCTGCCGAACTTTGCGCTTCGCTATAGCTGAGAAGCCTTTGTAAAACTCTTTCGTAATTCGCTGGTACCATTTGTCTGACCAAGACATATCAATCAAATCATCAATCCATCGGAAATCGTGCTCAACACACTGAATCAGAAGTTTCTTGTGCAATTCGTTTAGTTTGGTTTTGGTGAACCAATCTTCACTTGTTAGTTTGCCCAATGGAACAAAAAATAAAGGGACGATTAGGCTGCGCATTTCTTTGAGGTCGTCAACTAAATCCATGGTTTTAAGGATGTCTGCTTCCGTTTCCTCAGGTAACCCAACAATCAAAGTGCAAGCAGGAACAAGCATGTTATCATGCATTACGCCCATACCATCAACTACCACGTCATGCCAATTTTCAGCACTAAATGGTAGCGCCTTAGCAGGCATAATCTTCTTAGCTATTTCTGGAGAACCGGTTTCAATGCCCACTTCTGCACCCCACCAAACCTGGTTCTGTAAGATAAGCTCCGACAACTTTGAGAGAAGTTTAGGTTGTGAGGCTACCGCTGCAATTGAACAGTGACTCCAACTTACGCCTGTGCACCTTTTCGTCACCAACTCATGCAACTCAACAATTTTATCGTTATTTGGCATAGCGTTTTTTGAGCCATAAAGCATTACATCTTCCGAATGAAGACAGACGCTGTTGTTGCCGGAGTCAATGTTAACACTTATTTCACGATCAATTTTTTCAATAGGATACCAACGTAGCGGCCTCAAGGTAACATTACAAAACTGACAACCTCTACAGCAACCTCTGCCAATCTCAACTAAACCATTTACCGAAGGATGAACAATATCAGGAATTTCACCTAAGACTGGTGTTTCATCAATGCCAACTTCATAATGCCTGGGAATTTCTTGTCCTTCAGCTGCCGCCCTGAAGATTTTTCCTATAATGTTTTCTGCTTCGCCTTCAACTATGCAGTCAATACCTAAATCTTTAGCCGCCTTCTCTCGATATTGAAACTGCCACGCACCTGGACCACCGACAATAATTTTCAATCCATTTTCTTTCGCTTTTCTAACTGCAGGGCTTTTAAGCAAAACCTGAAAGTGTTTTGCAAGATAGGGTTCCTTTTTAAAAATTGACGCTAAGGTTGTAGAAGCTGGACCTAATCCAAATGGGTCCATAGTGTGAACACCAAGGACTTTTGCATTCTTAAGGTAATTGCCTAGATATTTTGGGCTTACGGTTTCAACTTGAAAGCCTTCTTTTAGCAGTTGAGCTTCAGTTTTTCTCAACCCGTATGGCGCTTGAGAAGGGTGGCCGTTGTTTGTTTTTACTGGGGGAAAGAAAAGATAGCTGTAGAGCCATTCTGGAATAAAATTTGGAGGGGCACAAGTACCAAACCCAAGGAATTCATTATTGTGATAATTGCTCATTAAAGTATTATCAGCTGTCAAGATGACTTCTGCCAATGCCCTTCACCTTCGTTTCTTTGATTATTTTAAAGGCTTATTCATAGAGTCTACGTGGCAGATATAACTATATTCCCCACCTGCTTGCCTTATTGCAATTTTTGAAAACAATGCTTATAATAATATTCAAGAGATAACTTTTGTCAACCTTTGAAAAGATAATTATTTACATTCAACAGAGAGTTTAAGACTTATTTAGGAAAATGTATATCAAGGTATTTGACTATTAAAATGAAAACACTCACGGGGAAGAGGAGTTTATTTGAAAAACATGATAGAGTTTAGATGGCATGGTAGAGGCGGCCAAGGAGCATGGACTGCTAGCGAACTATTGGCAAGAACAGCCCTTGACGAAGGCAAATACATTCAATCATTCCCTGAATTTGGGCCCGAAAGAATGGGTGCGCCTGTCACAGCTTTCACCAGAATAAGCACTGAACCAATAAGATTACACTGCGCAATTTATAACCCAGATGTTGTCATCGTTTTAGATAACACCTTATTGAAATCTGTCCCAGTTATGGCTGGACTAAACCGCGATGAAGATATATTAATTATTAACTCAACCGAAGAACCAGGCAAATTAAAAGAAAACCTAAGAGTCACAAAAGGTAAAGTTTGGACCGTCCCAGCAACAGAAATTGCCTTAAGAATTTTGGGTGCTCCAATAACCAACACAGCGTTGCTTGGCTGCGTCGCTAAGGCTACCAACATTGTCACCCTTGCAGGAATCGAGAAGACTTTGAAGGGACGTTTCAGACCAGATTTAGCAAAGAAAAACTTTGACGTTATCGAAGAAGCATATAAGGAGGCAAAATCGGAGTGAGCAAAGAAAAAAGCTGGAAGGAAGCTCCAATAGCTGGAGTATGCCAAAAATCAAGCATCGGCTTTATGACTGGTGACTGGAAAACATACATGCCAGTTAGAGACCTAGAAAAATGCACAACATGCCTGACATGCGTGATGGATTGCCCTGAAGGAGCAATTAAGTGGCGACCAGATATGGGCAAAATCGAGTTTGACTTTAGCTTCTGCAAAGGTTGTGGAATATGCGCTAATGAGTGCCCAACTAAAGCAATAACAATGAAAATGCCCGATGAGGATGAATAAAATGATGAAAACAGCTAATCAGGATACGATGCCCCTGAATGGAGATGAAGCAGTAGCTTTAGCCGCTAAACAATGCGACGTTGACGTTCTCGCAGCGTACCCAATCACACCTCAAACAATAATAGTTGAAAAATACAGCGAATATGTAGCAAACGGTGAAGTGCAAACTGAATATATCTGCACTGAATCAGAACATAGCGCTATCACTGCTTGTCTCGCAGCATCAGTCACAGGAGCAAGGACCTTCACCGCTAGTGCTTCAGCAGGTTTGGCGTTGATGCATGAGATGCTTTTTGTCACCTCAGGTTTCAGAGCGCCAGTTGTAATGGCTGTAGCTAACCGAGCTTTGTCTGCACCTCTAAATATTCATGGCGACCAATCAGACAGCATGGCAGAGCGCGATAGCGGTTGGATTCAGATTTACGTTGAAAACGCTCAAGAGGCTTATGACGCAATTATCCAAGCCTTCAAAATCGCTGAAGATATCAACGTTTCATTACCTGTAATTATAGGCTTAGATGGATTTACAATTAGCCATACGCTTGAAAATGTAAACGTCCTTGCAGACGATACAGTAGCGCAGTTCGTTGGAGAACGCCAGTTCCCAATGGTGTCAACTCATGAGGGAAAAACAGTACCTTTCAAACTGGATCCAGCAAACCCAATGACAATGGGACCTAACGCATTGCAGAACTACTATTTTGAATTCAAGAGGCAACAAGAAGAAGGCATGAGAAAAGCATTACAGAAAATACAAGAGGTTAACGCTGAATACGGCAAAATAAGCGGCAGAAGCTATGGGAATGGACTCATAGATGCTTACCAACTTGAAGATGCTGAAATAGCAATCGTCTGCGTTGGCTCTACAGCTGGAACCCTAAAAGTCATCGTTGACGAGCTAAGAAAAGAAGGCATAAAAGCAGGAGTCCTGAGGCTTCGTACGTTTAGACCCTTGCCAGTTGAAGAACTTCAAAATGCATTAAAGAACATCAAAACCGTAGCTGTTATGGATAAAAGCATGAGTTTCGGAGGCTTCGGCGGCCCTGTCTTCAATGAAGTAAGAAACTCCTTATACGACACAAAGCAGCACCCAACCATTGTAAACTACATTTTCGGTTTAGGTGGACGAGACACAAGTCCACGTAACCTTCGAAAGATCTTTGAAGACCTACTGCGAATTAACAAAACTGGAAATGTCGAAACTTTAGTTCACTATTTAGGATTAAGGGAATAAAGGGGAATAAGAAAATGACAACTCAAGAATGGAAATTTACAGCCAAAGATATAGCTAACAAACCAGACCTGTTCCTTTCAGGCCACAGAGCATGCGCAGGATGCGGACCAGCAGCAGTACTACGACTGATCATGAAGGCAACTCGCGGACCAACAATTGTAACCCAAGCAACCGGCTGCATGGAAATAGTCGGATCAATTTACCCATATACTTCATGGGCGATTCCATGGCTACACACAGCTTTTGAAAACGCTGCTGCAAACGCTTCAGGCATCGATGCCGCCTTAAAAGTGTTGACAAAGAAAGGTAAAGTGAAAGAGCATATTGACATAATCGCAATAGCTGGCGACGGGGGAACCTACGATATAGGCTTGCAAGCATTATCAGGCGCGGTTGAACGTGGACACGACTTCCTCTTTATACTTTATGATAATGAAGGTTACATGAACACTGGAATCCAAAGAAGCGGCTCAACCCCAACCGGTGCAGCAACAACAACCACCCCAGCCGGCAAAGTTAACCCAGGAAAACTTGAAAAGAAAAAACCAATCACAGAAATCATGTTAGCGCACGACATGGAATATGTCGCTACTGCTACACCCTATTACTGGAAAGACATGCTCACAAAAGTGCGCAAAGGCATAGAAGTCAACGGACCAGCATTCCTACATATATTTGCCCCATGCCCAAGAGGCTGGCGCACCGAACCAGCTAAAACAATGGAATACTCAAAATTGTCAGTGGAATCATGCGTGTTTCCAATTTGGGAAGCAGTAAACGGCAAACGACAACTTTCAACACCAAGCAAACTAATTGCATTGGCACCGCAAAAGAAGAAACCAGTAAAAGATTACATTGCAGGTCAAGGCAGGTTCAGACACTTGTTTACTCCGCAAAACCAGCATGTGCTCGATGAGATGCAACGTTATACTGATGAACATTGGGCTCGGCTTCTGCTAAAATGCGAGCAGGCCTAAACTTTTCTCATTTTCTAATTTGTTTTTGACTGAATTAATAGTTTTTTTGGCCTTAGCTTTGTAGGTAATCTAGGAATTTTTCGAGTTCCGCCTAATCCATGTCTGCCAACACAGAGTGCTCCGCTTTCACATATTTACGAAAAGACACCAAACATTGGCACGCATTAATGTTGCATTTAAAGGTCCGTATTTGGTCGCTCAATTTTAATTTGATAAAGGGTACTATGAAAGTATCTAAAACAACAAGGGTATTGCATACTATGACGATTAATTGAAATATCAACCATTGATTTTCCCGCTTTCCTATCCGTACTAATAACTAGGTTATTTTCCCTTTCGCAAGAAATAAAAATAATTGTTTAATGGTTGTTATCTGGGAGGATTTTTAGTATGCGAAGGATTTTCTTGAATTCTTCCTCTTTTAGTGAAGCACGTCTGCCGTTGGTATAAATGTCTTTTACTCTTTCAACTACTAAGGATACGGTTTGGTCATCTGGGACGTTTCCTGCAAGCTCGGTGATTTTGTGTTTAATTATGCCTTTTCCTGATTGCTTCCCAACCGTTAATCGACGTTCGTTTCCGACAAGTTCAGGCGGGTAGGGCTCATAAGTCCATGGATCATTTAAGACGCCGTGGGTGTGAATTCCTGACTCGTGCGCGAAACCGTAATCTCCGACAATTGCTTTGTTCGGTGGCACTATGTAGCCTGTTGCTTTGCCGATATAATCTGCGGTTGCCTTGAGCTTCTCTGTTTTGCCTGCAAACTTTTGGACGCCATAATGCAAATACAAGTTTAATAGCACTTTTTCGGTTTCAGCGTTGCCTGCTCGTTCGCCGATGCCGAGATATGTTGTGCTGGCGTAAATTTTGCTCCATACCCCTGAAGCTGCCTTTATTGCCGCCATGGTATTTTCGACTGCGTTTCCAAAGTCGTCGTGTGCATGAATTTCTATAGCGTTAATTCTTGTTTCCTTCTTAATGGCCACTACTTTTGCGGGAATACCGTTTGGCAAAGGCGCTGCTGGATCAGATAACCCTATCCCGACTGTGTCACATACACGGTAACATTCTGCTCCTGCGTCTGCGGCGGCGTTAATGAATTTTTTCTCGAAGTTCCAATCTGCACGTGTGCTGTCTTCGCCATGAACAAACGTTTTTAGTCCGCAGGTTTTAGTCGCGTATTCAACGACTTCAATCATGTTGGCTAAGATTTGTTCTTTGGTTTTTTCTGGCCATTTAGCCTTAAAATGTATGTCGGAAACGGGGTGTGATATGCCGATTTCTTTGAATCCGCATGCGACAGCGCTGTCGATGTCTTCTTTTACGGCTCTGCACCAACCGGCGACGCGGAGGTCAAGGTTTAAGTCTCCGATGAGTTTTGCTGCTTTTTTATCTGGTTCTTGATAATGGAATAGTTCGATACGTTCAACGCCCACTTCAGCGAGGAATTGGGCTATTCTTGCTGCGTCTCTTGGTCCAGCGGCTAAGCCGGGCATTTGGATACCGTCACGAAGTGTAGTATCATCTATTATAGGTTCGGTTTTTAGTTTGGGTAGTTTGAAGAAGAAATCTTGTAAGTCCATTTTTTGCACTACTCTGTCGTTTTTCTAATGCTTTTCCCAAGCATTTGTAATGCTAACTAACGCCTATATGTGGTTGATAAACATTTCTCCAACACTTTTGTAAGATTGTCCAATAAATAATGAGACTTTAATACAAAATATCTTGTCAAAAAATAGCCAAATCTTTACACATAAACAATCTAACGCTATTTAGCAGACGCGTAGAGGGCTTTAAGCGTGCCAGAAACAGATAAAACATGCACAGAAGCACTTCTCCCAACCAAACTGGTAATCGTAGTCAATGATGCCCTCACAAAGCACAGGGCAATCAGCGAAACGCGGACAACTGCAATTTTGCGTTCAATATCAAAGTCAATCAAAGACAAACCAGAGTTACTCGCCCCAACTTCTCCATACAATTTAGTTACTGCCGCCCAAACTCCATCAATAAACTCGCGTTCAGTAGGCAGCACTTCGCATTCAAGTTGCAGGGCTAAATAGCGCCGTTTAACCCGCT
>CAWEPZ010000005.1:0-23256 GCA_963811105.1 Candidatus Bathyarchaeota archaeon
GGTAACTTTTTGGTTGTCTTTTTTGTTTTTTCTTCTGCGTATAGCCAACAGCAGGAATGCTGCGAGGAGCACTATCAAGATGACTATTGCTGATTCTGCGACAGTAAACAGGGTTGTGACTTGTTCCAGTTTGCGGTCTCAGTAAGTGGGTTGTTCATGGTTACAGTTTGACTGTTTTCGGTCCCGCTGTATGAACCACTGCCAATTCCGACCCAATTCGTAAATACATATTGCGTGCCAGTGTTATCCGTGCCTTGTGAACCTACGCTAAAGCTTACGGTTGAACCCGCAACATACCAGCCATCGCCCGTAGGATTGCCATAGGGCGAGTTGATTGTCAAACGGTACTGAGTTAAGTACACGATATTTTGGGAAGTAACAGTTGGAACATGGACCGTCATTGAGTCGACGCCCTTTATTGCGTACCTGGTTGTTGAGTCTCGGCTTATTGTACTAATTGTCGTCCAGGAGAAATCTCCAGCTTTAATACCGCTAAAGGTAATCGTTGAAGTTGTCGAGGTTTTGGTTTGTCCGTTGAAAGTTATACTCCATGTTTTTCCTGGTGGTAAGCCTTGTTCTTTGAAGGTGACGATGTAGGTTGTCGTCGGGTTAGATGTGTAGGTTATCGTCGTTGAAGTTTGGGTTGGACTTGGGGTTGGGGTCGCTGTTGGTGAGGGGATTTGGGTTTCGGTTGGTGATGGAGTTGGGGTGGGAATTGGAGAATCGGTTGTTGAGGTTGTTGGGGTTGGGCTTGGTGTTGGCGTAGTTGTTGGGGTTGAAGGATCGTTTGGTGTTGATGTTGATGTTGGTGACGGTGTTGGCGTTGAGGTGGGTGTTGGTGCTTGGGTGGGGTTTGTTGTAGGTTGGGAAGTTGTGGATGGGGTAGGTGTTGGAGTTGGATCTGGAGTTTGAATCGGAGTAGGCATTGGTGAAGGAGTTGGTGTTGGGTCTGGAGTTTGGATTGGAGTAGGAGTTGGGGAAGGAGTTGTTGTTGGAGCTGAAGTTATGAGTTGGTTAAAGAGAATAGAGTATTTTTGGCATCCATGGAAAGTGTTTTGGTAAGCAGATGTAATCCATTGGTATTGGCCTGCGGTGGTGGGGTTAGTGGCTGTAAAGGTAATTGAGACCATTTGATTTGTGCTCAGCCCGCCTGCAGTTCCATGTAAAGTTATCGTGCCGTTGCTTGTTAGGGTGGGTTGAGAGATCAGGGTAGGCGTCCATGTTTGTCCTAATGGGGAATTCGTAACTTTTAGTGAAGTAGAAACTATACTGGAATATCCCTTAGGAATTGTTACATTAATAGAGCTCATCTGTGATGAGCCGGTGTTGGTTATTGTTACTGTGTAACGGGCTGTTTGGCTTACACTTGCATTGTCAGTGGCTAGGGTTGCAGCGCATGTGAAACTTGTTGGTGCTGAAACGCAAGATTGAGCAGGGGTCGCCATTGAGAATAACAATACAGCTGTTAGGATGATCAGTAGTATTGATCTTTTCTTATTCAATATCATGTCACGTTTCTTCCTATTCGAAATTTTGTTATAAATCAACTTCCACTGAGACGGCTTATAACCATAATTGAGATTTTCGTTACATGTCGAGTTTCGCAGTATTAGTGTTCGACAGTTGACATCTATATTAAGTGTTAATACTGCTTATATATCACGATATACAATGTGAAATCCTGAACACAAAAGAGCTCAACCATCAAAATAACTCCACCTAAGTGGCAAGTAACGAAATTGTTAAAAAAAAATAACGGTAGGAAAAATGAAAACATCATACCTCACTGAAGAAGACATCGAAGAAACAGAAGAATACTTTCAACAAGCAGTAGTCATAACCAGCAAACAAAACGAAAGCTTCGAAAAAACAAAAACCCCAAAAATCAACAGCACCGTTTCCAACATTAGCACATTCCCAAAAGCTAATGATTCAGATAAGAAATTTAATCAATACCTATTAGAAGCCATAGATGAAACCTTATCATCATTGGGCGAAGTCGTAAAAAACGCCGTCATAGAACATTTAAAAAACGAATTTCAAATAAACAAAAATGATATTCCACAAAAGATATGTGATTTCTCAAAGATAGTTCACAAAGTCTTCGGTTTAGGTGCGGATAGACTGGAACTTAAAATTGTAAAAAACTTAAGTTCCAAACTTCAAGTTGACGTCAATTTAACTGAGTATGAATGGCCCCTCTCAAAGTGGATAATTAACGACGTTTCGTTTACTGAGTATGTCGCAAACTTGCGAATCAGTTACGCAAAGACAGTTGAAAAGAAGGCTTAAGTTTTAACTTATTTTTTGATTAAAAAGTTAACGATTGATTCTTTTGTTTACAGAATTCGAATATATATTTAGAATTCATAACGCTTATGTTTCATTTCGCGGCTACCACTTAACATTCGAGAGTTGATGAATATCAAGCAAAAGGATAGCTCACTCATTAGCCTAAGCATCTCAGAAACTGCAAAAGAAGAAGAGAATTTCCAAGTCATAGCTAACTCGATTAGAGACGCAGTAGTCATAGTTGACGAAAAAGGCAAAATCAGCTGTTGGAATTCAGCTTCAGAGAAACTTTTTGGATACTCAAGCAGTGAAGCCCTTGGCAAAAACATACATCAACTTGTCATCCCTAAAACAACTGGTCCTGAAGCTAAAAACCAAATAAGAACTAGCATGGAAATCTTTGCCGACACAGGTATGGGCTACTTCACTGTTGGAAATGTAGAGTTGGTGGGTTGCCGAAAGGATGGCTCTGAAATTTCCGTTGAGCTAACCCTTTCGCCTATAAAAATAGCAGGCAAATGGAGCGCCATTGGAGTAATCAAAGACATTACACGCAGAAGAAAAGCTGAAGACAAATTACGAGAGGCAGAACAACGTTACCATGCATTGTTCAATCAAGCACCCGTGGGTGTTTTAGTTGTTGACCCCAAGACCACCGGGTTTGTCGAATTTAACGATCTCGCGCACAGCCAACTTGGTTACACTAGGGAAGAATTCGAAAAACTTTCTCTGGTAGAAATAGAAGTCAATAAACCGGGAAAGATTAAGAAAAACGTTGCCGAGTTGTTAAAAGCTGGAGATGGAGAGTTCGAAACAGAACATCAAACCAAGACCGGCGAAACAAAAAATGTCCTAGTAACCACAAAGACCCTCAAGCTCAAGGACACAAAGTATCTCCAATGCATCTTCCGCGACATTACAGAAATCAGGCGCGTCCAAAAATGTCTAGGCGAGAGCGAAGCAAAATATCGACAACTAGTTGAGCTTGCTCAAGAAGGCGTCTGGGTCCTCTCAAAAGACTACGAAACTGTCTTTGTCAACCCTAGGATGACCGAAATGTTGGGTTACAGCAGAAGCGAAATGGTTGGAAAAACCCTTTTTGACTTCATGGATAACAGGGAAGTTCCATTGGCGAAGGAGTTCTTGGGAAAATATACTTGTGGAGTTAGCGGAAATTTAGAGTATGAATTTACAAGAAAAGATGGCGCCCACATCTACACCAGTATTGCGGCATCCCAAATTACTGACGATAAAGGAGATTATTTAGGTACACTTGCTCTTGTAGCCGATATAACTTTACGCAAAGATATGGAAACTAAGTTGGAGAAGTACTCCAAAAGTCTCGAAGAGATCGTGGACCATAAAACCAAAGAATTAGAGATGGCCCAGGTTCAATTAATCAAGTCTGAGAGGCTAGCAGCGATAGGCGAACTGTCCGGCATGATTGGTCATGACTTACGCAACCCCTTAACCGGTATAAAAAACGCAGCATATTTCCTAAAAAGAAAGAACGTTTGCACGTCTCCACAAGAAAAAGAAATGATCGAAATAATTGAACGATGCGTCGAATATTCCAACAAGATAATTAATGACCTACTTGATTTCTCAAGAGAAATTCACTTAGACCTCAAGGAAACCTCCTTACAAAATATGATAACCGAAAGCTTGGCGATGGTCAACATCCCAAGCGCAATTAAGGTTGTAAAAGATCAAAACATCTCCGTCATCTTCTTGGCTGATGTCAACAAATTAACGCGTATTTTTGTTAATTTAGTCAAAAACGCAGTTGATGCAATGCCCAACGGAGGAACCTTAAGCATTACAAACAAACAAGAAGAAGGAAAGTTAAGAATTAACTTCGCCGATACGGGCATGGGAATTTCAGACGATGTGCTACCCAAGTTGTTTGCCCCATTATTTACTACAAAAGCCCAAGGTATGGGTTTTGGGTTGGCAATTTGCAAACGCATCGTTGAAGCCCATGGAGGAACGATAACGGTTAAGACCGCGCTAGAAAAAGGAACAACCTTCACCGTTACTCTTCCAATTGAACCAAAACTTCAATGCGGAGGTGAATAGTTTGGACCAAAAATACAAAATATTACTCGTTGACGACGATGAAACCATCAGAACTACGATGATAGCAATACTCGAAGATGAAGGATACAGCGTTGACAGTGCACCCAACGGAAAAGAAGCAATTAAGAAGACCCAAGAACAAACCTACAACTTAGCGTTACTTGACATACGATTACCCGACATGGAAGGCGTAGAACTACTCGGACTAATGAAGGACAGCATTCCTCGCATGAGGAAAATAATGGTGACAGGATTCCCATCTCTGCAGAACGCAGTTGAAGCAGTCAATAAAAGTGCAGATGCATACTTGATAAAGCCAGTTGACGTCGATAAATTGCTCGCTACAGTCAAAGAACAGCTACAAAAGCAAGAAGAAGACAAAAAATTCAGTGAACAGAAAGTCGCTGATTTCATCGAAAGTCGAGTTAAAGAAATCTCTGTAAACCAAATTTAAAAAACCTCCAAATCTTTTAACATTTTTTCAATTTTTTAAGAACCACAAAATAACTAATTGATCAACGAATTCATCAAATGCAGAAGTTTTTCTGGTAAACATAAATTGATAATAAATATTTCAAGTATTTCAGATTTAAATATCAATTTAACTGTTTGTTCATTAACGGCTGTTAGGGAAAAATAATCACCGAGAAGACTTACACGAAGGAAAATGTATGAGTTTAACGACTCAAGAAGATTCCTTAATTGAATTAAAGAACGACGAAGTGACGGTTAAACATTTGAAGGAAACGCCCTCAGAAAAATTCGACAACCTTTTGATTGAGTCAATCGACGAAACGCTCACCTTGTTAGGGGAACCAGTTAAAAATGAGTTTTACCAACAGCTAAATGTTAAATTCAACATAGAAAAAACCGACATCCCACAAAGGCTGGAAGATTTCTCACATATTCTACACAAAGTTTTTGGTTTGGGCGCAAGTCGGCTTGAAGTAAAATTTTTAAGAAACCTTGATTCGAAAATTCCGGTTGGTTCCAAATGTTTTAATGTGGATTGGTCAGTTTCGACTTGGATCGAAAAAGAAATGTCCTTTTTAAAAACCATAAAAGACAAACAAAAAGAGTTTCTAATAAATATCATGTAGCAACTTCATCCGCCACGTTCTTTTAACTTGCGACCTCTTCTATGAATAAATTTCTTTTAATTCATTTTAGAAAATGTTAAGACTTCAAAACTTCACAGCTTCTAGATCAATTCTTGAATTGAACATAAAGAGTCTTTAGCATTACAAAAAATTGTAGTACCTACCCCAAGATCCCTGCTATTGTAGAAATTACAAAAAGCAAAATAACACCAATGACGACGATTTTTTTAGTTGAGGTCTTCATTTTACTCAGTGCCTTTTAGGATTTTTGAGGTTATTTTTTCTTTCCCATAAACTTGTCCATAAATGATTTCTTTTGCAGCTTAGATTCTCCAGGTTGATTGCTTAATAAATTATCTTGTGATTTGGTTTCAAGGCTTTTTTCGATTTCATTCTTTATTTTTGCCATTACTTCTTTTTCATCCGCTGAACCCTCGATGAGGAGAATGTTGTGTCCTTGAGCAATTTTTCGGGCAGTTTCGTTAAGTTGAGGAATAGCCATGAAAATAGGCACGTCCACCTTCACTTCCGAAGTTTTGTATATATAAAGAATGAGGGGTGAGGTAGTAACTTCAGATTCGCTTACAGCATGGTCAAGGGCTATAACCTTTTCTTGGCCATCAACTATTTTTCTGGCGATTAAACTAAAGTGATGTTGCATTTCACTTTTTTGCCCCATCACCAAGCCTGGAATTTCAACGGAAAATCCCAAGTTTACGAGGAGCTCTTGGATGTTTTCTAAGCTTGCGACGTTTTGCCTAATTTCTTTTTTCCTCGTCAAGTTCAATGAATACTTTGGAACATCGATGACTTTCGCTTCTTTTATGGTAAAGATCTTTGAACAACTCCGACAGACTATGTCTGATTCTGTGTTTTCGAATCTTTCTCCGCAGGATTGGCAAACATACCAACGGCCCATATTTCGGTATTGACTTTCAACTAAGAGTTCACCGCATTTCGGGCATCGATCGTTTATGTATTTGTCTCTTTGATCAATGTGTCCACAGGGAACATGTTCAGTTAAACTTGTTTTTTGTACATTATGACTTTTGCATTTGGGACAACGATCGTGGAGAGTGAGTGTTGTTGAACCACAATTTGGACATACCGAGACTGAGTCATAAAAGGCTTTTTTAAGAATATCTAAATGTGCGAGGTTTTCCAATAGATCTTTGTTAATGACCTTTTCTTTAGCGCCTTCAAAAACATTATCGGGGCTTTGATATACGAAGCCTGCACCTTGGACAAACTTTGGAATTATTTCTTCTTTGTCGCTACATTCAAGAATTGTCCTAAGAAGGTCGCGTGAGTTAGGTTCAATGTAGGCTTCTCGCCTTTCTAGCTCTATTTGATCCTCCACATCAAATGTTTTTGTTGACTCCTGTTTCTTGTTTGGAAAAATCTTATTTAACAGTTGTTTTTGTTCTTCCGTTGACTGTGGAGTACTTGTAACTTGCGAGTTTTTTTTCATTTGAATGGCCTTCTTTTTTTCCGTTATTATCTTTATCCTAATTTTTCATTTAATGGAGGAATAGATAGAATGCTAAACCTGAAATTACACTTAAGAGAGTAACGTGTTTTAATCCCGCCGCAAAGCTTTCCTCGTTGATTTTTCCTGCTATGAGTCCTCCGAATATGGATTCTATTAATGACGCGTGTAGAAATAGACGACTTGATTGTGCCTGGGAAAGGATTGGTTTAATGAAAGATACGCTGCTAGCTGTGGTTTGGCTTAAGGGAGCGAACATCATGTTTGAAATTACAATGATTATGAATAGAAACATGAATACGGAGAAGTAGAAAATTGCAACGTAAGGAAGGGTTTGCTGTCTTCTCTTTGTAGTCCATTCGTTTATGTTTTCAAGGTATTTGGCGGTTGAGTCAAAGATGTTGGATAAGTCGCCACCGTGTTTTCCTGCTTCATTTATCAAAACAGTTGCTTTTCTGATTAAAGGTAGATCTATTCTATCGCTAAATTCCTCAAGAGCTTCATTAAAGTTCATGCCCCAGCTCATGTGTGCCACTAACATTTTTAGCTCAATCGTTAGCGGACCGTACATTCGGTGTGAAGCATGTTCTAAGGCAACTTGAAGGGGGATACCTGTCTTTGAGGCTGTGGCTAAGTCTCGTAGGAATTCGGGAGTTGCTTTTTCAATTTTGAGTTTCCATCTATTGTGTATGATGCTTGCTACACTTGGCGGTGCAATCCCTATTGTTAGAGCTATAATTATCATGTAGTCTAAGGTTGGTGAAAAAAGATAGTAGAATGCGGCAACAATGAAGAAGATTAGACCTGCAATACCTGAAAGAACCGTAATGCGTTTTGTTATTTTTTTTGTTACTCTCATTTAGATCTCACTTCTCGAAGGTTGACATAATCACAATCATTATTGCGCCCATTATTGGAATTCCGAGATAAGTTAGCAGGTATAGGATTGTCGCCATACTCATGCCCGCAATTGTACCGCTTCCTATCATACCTAATGTAACAAAGAGGACTACGAAAAGGAGTGGAGCTGCAACGAGCATCATTATATAGATTTCAGCTGTGGCTGCAAGTGACTCTAGCATCAAATCTAGTTTGCCTATTCGGTCTTTCGTTACCTTTTCTGTAGTAATTTTGAGGTATTCTGTTGGGTTTCCTCCAGTTCTTACGGTCGCCACGTAACCTTGGAGGATTTCTCCGAGTTGATCGTTTGGTGTTAATTTGGCGTTAGCAAGGATCGAGCTCATAAGATCGCTGCCAAAAACCTCTATGTCTCTTATTACGTTACTAAATTCTAATTTAACCTCTTTTAAAGTTTCAATCTTTGCCATCGATTCAAAAATTACGCTTGGAGGAACATTTGAGCTTGAGAGAAGAGTTAAAAAGTTGGCGATGTATGGCAAGTTCTTGTCAATTGGACCTTTTCTGTTACTTGCTTTCATTCCCGGGTAAATGTACATAACCATCAGAGTTATCAACGCGACTGAAACAGCAATTACTAATGTGAATAGGAGATTCATTATAGAAAGCATTGGAATTCCACTTAAGAGTGGAAAGACAATAAAAGAAACTGGAATTGCAACCCCGAAAGCGATGATTGAAGTCAAAACCATAAAGGCAACATATGCCTTGAAAGCAATTAGGACACCACCCTTCTTTAGTTGAACATGAATCTCCGAAAAATGAGGGTAGAATCTCTGTAATCTTCTGTTAAGTAATTCATACGCAATGGCCCAGGGTTGAAATTTCATTTTGTTTTAGCTCACTTTTGCTTTTCGGTAGATTTGTTGCGGGTCAGAGAAGTAGTCTAAGACAAGTTTTGAGACTTGTTCGTATGAACGCAAGTGTTTTCTTACCATGTACTCTAAAATTGTCTGTCTCATTTCTAATTCTTGGTCAATTTCTTCTGTGGAGTATCCCCATTGAGAAGCGATTCTATCTAGCAGGGGACTTCTTGCAACTTTTTCATAGGTATCTTTTTCGGTGTTCCAAGTGAATATGTCTTGAATCTTGAAGTCATTTTTCTCTTTGTCCCAACCGACCATTTCTGAAACGCTAATTGTTCTTCTCAGAGAGACGTTGTTTACCACTAGTCGTCGGACGATGGAGATAGCGTTCAAGTTTTCGACTTGCGTTTGAGGGATGTTCATAGGTTTAGTTGTAAGTCTGTGAAGAACACCCTGTACGTGTTCTGCGTGTATTGTTGTTAGGCCTAAGTGTCCTGTTGCCATGGCCTGGAATAGTGCATAGGCTTCCTCGCCTCTAATTTCGCCTACTATAATGAAGTCGGGTCTTTGTCTTAGAGCCGCTCTCAGCAAATCGAACATGCTAATGCTACCGATTCCAGCTTCACCTACGGCTCCTGCGCCGGTACCTAAGCCCTGCCTCGTCACCATCATTTCCCAGTTTTGATGAGGCAATCGAATTTCTTGAGTGTCTTCAATGCTTACTATTTTCAGGGTTGGCCTAATGAATAGGCTGATGGCATTTAGCATGGAAGTTTTTCCGCCACCGATGTCGCCGCCGATCATTACTGAATGACGGTTCTCAATTAAGAACCAGTAATAAGCTGCGATTTCTGGTGACAGTGCTTTGTATATGATTAAATCGGCTATGGTAAGGGGGCTCTTCTTGAATTTTCTGATCGTAAAAGTACTGCCTTTAGGTGTAACTTCCGTCCCATACGTTACTTGAGCCCGGCTGCCATCTGTTAATGTTCCATCTAAAATAGGTTGGGCGATTGAGATGTGTCTACCGCAAAGGTAAGCAAGTTTAAAGACAAAGTTTTCAAGTTCCTGATTAGTTTCGAATTTTATGTTAGATGGAATGGATTCGTATTTTCTATGCCAAACGAAAATTGGCGAGTTTGTTCCATCGCAGGAGACGTCTTCAATGTTTTCGTCTCGCATGATGCCATCAATTTTTCCAAAACCCAAAAAATCTCTCGCAATAAAATACTGATATTTACCCAAAGTGTTTGCATCAACATTAATGCGATACTTTATGGCCGTATCCAAAATCTTGAATTTTAAGAACTCATCTGCTTCCTCTCCAGACTTAAAATTCTTCGTATTGATAGTAAGTTCATCCCAGAGGATACTTTTGAGTTCAGATAGCAATTGTTTGTCTATTTCAGTTAACGTGGGTTCTAAAAGAGAATATTTAACCTCGTTCTTTTCGTCTTCAACGATTGCTGCATAGGAAAAGGGAAGCAAAAGAGGATAATGTTCTTTGAATGTTTCAGGTACTTCGGAACCTACAGCCGCGTCTGTGTGACTTTCCACAGCAGGACCTGGTGTATCCGCATCTATGACTGAGGAATTTTCTAAAGGTGACTGTGATTGCACTGGTTTCTTTTCCCGTTTCCAAATCTTCAAGTTAGCGACCACTGAACTTCATTCCTTAAGAGTCCATATAAACCATGTAATTATTTTTTTTATTATTAGGAAAATGTTGCACTTGTCTTGAAGCCCTCTGGAAAGATAGCGAAAAAAAATGCTGTCCATGAGACAATTGAGTAATGACTTTTGTGTTTATTCGATTTTTAGCCTCCTTATTCTAATAGAAGGAAAAAAATTGGCCGTAAAGGAATTCTTATTGGATGAGTTACATCGAAGTCGGAGCGCCCGCAATATTCACGACCATCAATTCTAAATAAAATTTTGGCGGTTAACCCGTTCTCGTTATACCGATTCCAACTATCCCTACGTAATCGTTTGAGACGCTGGAAGTAACAGTGGCTGTTTGGGTCGTTTGGTGTCCTATTGCACTAAAGTTGCTGCTGTCTTGAACATCTATAGTAGCTGTGGAGAGGGTTATGTGACCGTTCCCGACGGAACCGCCGAATATGTTGTAGTTGGCACCTGCAGGCAGCGTTAACGACGCCGATGATGTCGTTCCACTATTATGATTGTGAGTGACTGTATACGTACCAGGAGTGAAGACGTAGACTGTAATCGAAATCCCGGTATTGGGGTGTCCTTGGCAAGTTATTGTGTATGTGCCGGAAGCCTGAGCTGGATTTACTGAGATGTAGGCTGAATACTGGTTACTGACAGTTTGCGACTCCTGAAGGGTAAAACCTGCCGGAGGGGTAACACTTGTTAGATCATAATAGCCACCCATTACGACAATTACTACGTACGAGTTAGACTGCGCTACCGAATATTGAAGAGTGGTCGAACTGGCGACTGCATATTTGGTGGTTATTGTTGGCTGGATAAACAACGGAATGACATTAAATGTGTTGCTTGCACCTGTGTGGCTACTGCCATCATTCGCCGTAATGGTGTAACCTGAACCAGTTGCGGCAGACACTGTAACAGTACTGGACGTCCAAACACCAGCAGTCCAACCTGTAGTGCTCGCACTCGTTGGGTTAATGGTCGACCCTGTTCCAGAAACTGACAAACCTACAGAACTCGAGTAGCTCGTGACCGTATTGCCGTAAGCATCCTGAGCCGTCACCGTAAGAGTAAAGGCTGTACCCGCAGTTATAGAAGCAGGAGCATTCACGGCAAACTTACTCAGACCACCAGCAACAATATTGAACGCGTTGCTTGTCCCAGACTTTCCTAGGCCAGTTGCAGTGATCGCGTCGTTTGTCCAAGTCTTCGTTAGGGTTACTGAGCCAGTCCATACACCAGTTGTAAAAGCGCCAGTAGAGGTCGGACTGATCGCTCCTGAAAGGTCGCTAAGCGTTGCTGTACCTGCGTAACCGATGATTGTGTTACCACTTGCATCTTTAGCAGTAATAGATATGCTGAATGCTGAACCTGCTGTTTGAGTGCCAATGTTTCCCCCGCCTGAGGCAGTAACAATGAAGTGGTCAAGTTGAGTGAAAGCGACGGTTATTGTTCCCGCAGCATTGATATTGGCTGTTGTCGAAGCTGACGTGGGACTGGCAATGGTTATTCCAGATGTGGCGCTCCATGATGAGAAATAGTAACCGCCATTTGCAGTCACAGATATTGGAAGCGATCCAGCATTTTCCCAGACATTGGTTCCAGAGGGACTCGTTGTTCCGCTCCCAGAGGGGCTAACTGCAAACGTAACTCGATACTGAGTTGTATAAGTTGCGGAGAATGTTGCAGCAGCAGCTATTGGTGAGTTGCCTGAACCACCAGTCTTAACGAACTGTTCACCATTAATGCCTGCAACTGGAGACGCCCAGCTAAACGAGGTTCCGGTATCAACCCAAACATTATTCGGTAAGGCGTTGTAGACATAAGGTAAACTGTTTAATGTTAGTACCATGTTGCTGCCTGCATCGCTACTTACTCCAGTTTGAGTGAAAGTTACTTGGTACTGAGTTACAGAGGTTGCCGTTACAAATTCATGGTTTGCTATTGACCCAGAGAAAACTGTTACCGAGCCAGTTGTTGAAACCGGGTTGTTAATGCCACCATTCAGAACATATCCTGTTAGTCGAGTTCCTGTTCCGCTACCTTGTCCCCAGACGCCATTCAGAACCACGGTCACAGGGGTGTTACTATCATACCAGTAATTGTCAAAGCTAATTGTAGGGTTGGTTATTGAATTCAATGCAGATGTTGAAGTTGCATCCAGAGTAACTTGATATTGGGTTGCCGTTGTGGTTGTGATAGTTTGGGGTGCTGAGATAGCGATTGCGTTTAGAATAGTGAAGGTTCCTGTTGTGCTCACTGGATTATTGGAACCCCCGTTAACTGAGTATCCAGTGATTCTTGTTCCTGAACCACCTGATCGGCCATAAACGCCATTAAGAATCAAAGTAATTGGTGTACCCGAGTCATACCAATAGTTGTCTCCAGAGATTTTCGGTGAAGTAATGCTACTCAAAGCTGATGTACCTCCAGAATCCAAAATTACCTGATACTGAGTGACAGTGTTGAAGTTGATAGCATGGTAAGTTGTCATAGAGATTGAGGATGTCGTGACAATGCTCGTGCTTGATAAAACGGTATTGCTTCCACCATCAACGTTCCATGAAGCTACTCGCTGCCCAGAACCAGCTGAACGGCTCCAGACGCCATTACTACTGACTGTCGTTGAACCACCAGAATCATACCAGGAATCTGATGTGGGCGATACCGTGCCATAAGTAATACCGTTTCCGCCAGACACTGTTAAGTAGTATTGGGTAACTGAGGAAAAGCTAACAGTGTGAGAAGTTGTCATTGAAACAGATGAAGTAGTTAAAGTCCCCGTGTTTAAGCGTGCAGGATTTCTGTTAGTACCATCGATTGCATAATTTACTATTGCTGTTCTTGACTGGCCAGAAACTGTATTCCAAACCCAGTTTGAAGAGATAGTTGTACTAGTTCCTGAGTCATACCACTGGTCACTGGTGGGCGAAGCAGTTCCAAATGTTAACGAGCTTCCTCCAGTAACTGTTAGATAGTACTGTGTGGTGGAAACAAAATTTACTGTGTGAGTGGCAGACATAGGAATCGAAGATGTTGTCAAAGTACCTGTATTCTGTCTTGGCGGATTTTGATTTGTGCCATCGAGCTGCCAATTAGATAATGATGTACGTGTTGAACCAGAAGTACCCCAGGCCCAATTGGATGAAACTGTAGTAGACATACCGTTATCATACCAGTTATCACCAGTAGGACTAGCAGTCCCAAAAGTAACACCGTTACCACCATTAACCGTCAACAAATACTGAGTTATTGAGGAGAAAGTTACTGAGTGAGCAGTAGACATAGATACACTAGAGGTACTTACAGAACCTGTAGCTGCAATATTACTAACTGTACCAGAATCTATCTGCCAAGACGACACTCTCTGACCAGTGCCAGAAACCCTGTTGTAAATGCCGTTAGATGAAACTGTAGTAGACACACCGTTATCATACCAGTTATCACCAGTAGGACTAGCAGTCCCAAAAGTAACACCGTTACCACCATTAACCGTCAACAAATACTGATGATAATAGGTAAATGTTAGAAGCCCAGTTCCGGCTGTAGTAGGCGAAGAAACGGAGATTGTACCTGAAACGGTCTGTCTCGAAGCCCACCGTTCACTGGATCCAGAACCTCCAAGAGGATTCGTAGCACTCCACGAATGTGCATTATCGAACCAGAAAGTAACCAAGCTATTGCCAAGCGTCGGGGTGTATACTGAATTAAATTGAGTTGTGGTCAATGTAGGCGCAGTCGGCGAACCGCTTCCTGACACTGCATAGTCAAGCTGGAAAGAGTACTGATTATAATATATCTGTGTGTAGGGGTTGTTGCCAGCAGTCAAAGCAGCGGTTGAGTAAGCTCCGTTTATTGCCCATCTTTGACTCGAACTACTCAAAGCTGTGTTTGCCGGGAAAGTAACGGCCGTGTTATAATCACTCCAAAGAGACAGGCTCCAACCATTAACGGAATTAAGGGTCCCAATAGTGTACGCGGCTGTACCCAGATATGTCCCTTTCAAAGTAAGAGAATCGCCACTTCCAGCATTACCACCATTGTACGTGACACTGAAAGTATTCTGCACTTGCTCGAATCCAGCGACTGTAACAGGGGTAACTGAGGCTGTGTAAGAAATTGAACTCGCAGAGAAAGCGCTTGCCACAATAAAACCGTTTCGAACATTGCCACTGTTAGAGAAAGACAGATTGAACGGGGACCCTGCAAACATGATTATAGAATGTGAGACCCCATCAGCTCCGAAGGTATTTGGATTAGGATTGCCTCCATTCACTGTGACAGTTGCACTTGGAGCTGAATTGCTCATGGCAACGGTGACACTCTGTGTAACTGTATTTACTGTGTAGGTGTTGCTACCAAGGTTTGAGGCAGCATCGGAGATGGTAACCGTTTGAACACTTCCTATTGCCCAAGTTGACACCCAAGTTGGCACAGTGAAGGTCGCCCCAGTAAACGCGCCAGAAGAATTTGTACTTGTTGTGCCGCCAAGAGTGACTGTAGATCCCGCAAACTTTAATGCAATAGCTGAGTTGGCAGCAAATCCTGAACCTGATAGTGTAACAGTTGAACCTACATTACCGCTGGTGGGGTTTAGGGCGATCGAGGGGGTCACAGCAAATTGAGAAGTAGCAGAATTTGAATTAGCGTCGGTGACCACGACGTTTTTTGCTCCAGCTATTTGACCCGTGGGAATAGTGAAAATAGCACTGAAGAAGCCAAAGCCATCTGTGTTGATCGTGATGGGATTTGTGACAACTGTTGCACCAGCAAAAGTGATGATCAGGGATTGAGAAGCGGCAAAGCCGGTACCATAAACAGTAACAAGTGAGCCAATTGGACCACTTGTCGGGTTCAATGTTATTGAAGGTATTACATTGAAATTGGCAAAGGCAGAATTGATTCCATCACTCGCCATAACCGGGTTAATGCCCGCCGAATCATTAAAATTAAAAATAAAAGTTGCTGAGAACGAGCCAGTCGAATCCGCTACTATCGGAGAAGGATTTGTTGCTGTAGGGTTTCCAGCGAAGTTGATGTTAATTGTTGAATTATCAATAAAGTTCGAACCAGTTACGGTTACAGTAGTTCCAACTTGGCCATTCGTCGGACTTATTGTTATGTTGGGAGTGGTAACGAGGAAAGTAGTATTTACGTAATTGAAATTCTTGTCGATGATGGTGACAGTTTTGTTGCTTGGGGTCACGCCCATAGGCACAGTGAATATGGCATTGGGTGGGATTGTGCCGTTCGAGTCAGTAGTAGCACTAAAAGGCACTTGTGAGCCGTCAAAAACAGCCAAAAGTGGAGAGTTGGCGGCTAAACCTTGACCAGAAACTGTAACTGGTTGACCAACAGGACCACTGGAAGGGGAAAGACTTACAGGAGTGGATGGAGTTACGACCACCAATTTCACAGCATCTACGATTATGGCCCAATTCTTGGTGGAGGTAAAAGTGCAATTTACCGATAAGTTGGTTCGTGGATTCTGCATAATAGCCCATTCACTCCATACAGATCTGGGAAGAGCATCAGGTTCTCCTGTTGCCCCGTACGAACTTTGTACAGGCATAATTTCTGCGAAATCTGTTCCAGGAGTTATGTCGGGGTTTAGAGAGTCGATACATAAGGCACCAATTATAAATTCGTTCGAGTTGTAAGTAGTGATTTTATCTTGCGGCATAGCAGATTTGCCTATGTCGGTTTGTGGTGCTCCTTTATCAAATGGAGAAGTTGTGTTAACATCACTAATTGCAAAGGCTAAAGCCGAACAATAGTAATCGCTTATTTCATCAGTAGTTGATTTAATGTAGATAGTTATCGGACCAGGTGAGGGTTTGATAGCATAATAAGTTCCCAGAGTACTATCACCGTTCATACCCCACTCAGAATCTGTATCTGATGAATTAATTCGATTAATCCAAGTTAGAACAGGATTTGAATTCAGGGGGGTTAGGTAATTCTCATCATCGTATGAAACTACAACATAGATTAGTTGATTAGGTTTTGTTGTTGTAAGAGATAGCTGCAAAGGAGTACTAGTAGTTGCGTAAGTAGAGTTGACAGCATTTACTCCTGGGAAGTTCCCGTCTTGTACTAAACCATTAAATTGATTAGTTTCTGGAAAAGCTGAAATTGTGTTCCCCCTAGTTGATATGAACCAAAAAGCAAACTGATCAGAAGACGATGCGTTTACAACATAAGAAGAATTGAAATATTGAATATAAGTACCGGGTTGGATAATAATTGACGGAGTTATTATCATATTGCCAACTGTGTCCTGCGTTATGTCTCTAATCCATAATCGCACCAATTGAGCGGGAAGCGTTCCATTGTTGGTAATGCTACAACTAATGTAGACATTTTGATTTAATACAGCTATTTCTGGGTTAGAAACTGATACAGTTGCAAGTTCAGTGTAACGATCCAAATCCAACTGTTTGGCTTGGACTGTAGTCTGTTCGAGACCAGTGTTTTGATTGAGAATAACTATGAAACTAGCAAAAACAACCATAACTATGAGTAAGAAAAATACCATGCCGAATACTGTGCCGATTCCTTTATTGTTTATTCGTAGTTTATGGTGTAAATTCATAGTCAAAAGCACTTCCACTTTGGGTTATTAGATGAATAGTGTAAATTGAACCAATTTTAAGAGAAGGAACAATTACGCTTGGGTTAACAAAAAAGAGTGCTTCTTTTCCAATGTTAAGAGCATTTCCAGTAATCGATGTAGGAGAAGGTTTAACAGAAGTAATGGGGTACAAAGCTGAAATTTGACTACCTGAATAAACGCCCACGATAGCATGATTTGTGTCGTAGATGAACATGGAGTCTATTTTTACGCTATTGGAACCTCCAGAATTAATAATGTAAACTGTCAAATTTGCTGGAGATGGCGAATAGACGACGTTTTCGAAACCGATCCGCTCTGCAATCGATTGCTGACTGTTGGATAAGGTACTAGCATAATTGTTGGTAGCAGTAGTAGTTGCATTGCTTGAATAATAATAAGCGACTGAACCAAAAAGAAGGATAATCGCCGCTAACAAAACTGTTGCAAATATTGGACTCAGCGCACGTTTATCTTGTGACCAAACATTAGTTTTTCTCAAATACAACACCCAACATCAAACCTAATACTATTCCTCTCTTTTTGCAACAATTCTAGCTGAAACTTCATTTTTCTACGTTTTCCAGCAGTTCATTAAAAGAGTTAACTAATAAACACCGTTTTTTCTAACGAAGAACAATTCAGTTAAGCAAAAATTCCGATTTCGTAAGTTGCAGGTCCTCAATAATATATTCCAAGTTTCTTTGAAGTATGCCTGTTGCCTTAGAAAGGTTGATTTGTATGTCTACTTTTGGGCTTTCAGAAAAAGGAAGATTACGATTTAGATTTTAAGACGAGACTTCTAGATTATCAAGAAAGTTATCAAACAAACTATTAACCTGCGCTAAGAAATTTGTCGAACAACATAAAGCAAATAAAAACGCGTTAATTCGCTACGATTATGGATGAAGTGAAACTGCTACCTTTTGTACTTATAACAGTTAAAGAGTAAGCATTTCCTTTAGTTACGCCAGTTAAAGTAAGTTGTCCTGAACCGATTTGCACTAGGGCTCCTGATGAGGGGAGGGACTTAGAATACGGCGAAGTTGGTGATGGATTAATTGTTGTAACCACTTTTCCATTTGCATCTTTAATAATAACACTAGAGACCAAGACATTAACACCGCTTTTGCTCTCAGCATACACATTCACAGCGCTTGTTCCGGCTCCCTTAACAGTTATTGAAGCGACTAATACGGAAACTCTTTCTGTTCCTCCTGTTCCACTGCCAGTAAGAGTTGAAAAAGTTCCACTAGTAAACATGTAAATAACTACGCTAGCAATAACTACAATTGCAATTAGAATGAGAGCTGCAAATATTGGTGATATACCTTTTAGATTATGTCTAAAATTCTTCAAATTTCCTATGCCGCTCCTCACCAAAGTTCTTTCGTAAAACTTTATTCCCAATTATTTGATTATAAACTATATTTCCAATTAAGAAATATGTCCGCAGACAAAACAGAGCAAAGATAAAAACAAACAATAGTGAACCACATAGTAGGACAAATCGTCTAAAGGGCGGGACTTATTGAAAATGAATTTAAAAAGCTGGAAAAACAAGAACAAAATGGTTCTATAAATTAAATTCCTCCCCGCTAACTCTCTTCTTGCCTTTATTAAAAATCGTTTATTCACTAAAAAATAAAAAGAAAAATAAATTAGCGGAAAAACCGCTTATGTTGCTGTGAAACTTGAGCTAACGAAGTTACCGCCTTTTGCACTTACTAAAGTGATTGTGTAGCTACTTCCTGTATTGAAACCACCGTATGCTCCGCTAATGTCTGTCAAGACGCTTGGATTTAATGCTGTTCCAGTTGTACCTCCAATTGTTACAGTTGTGAGTACATTCCCGTTGCCATCTTTGATTATAGCGCTTGTAATAGTTACTACGCTACTGCCTGTGTTTTGTGCCCATACATCAAAGCCTTTTGTAGAAGTAGAATTTCCGGCTGCAGCTTGGATTGAAACTTTTTCTTGTGCTGCTGTTCCGCCACCTGTCATAGTTGATAATGTTCCGCTTGTAAACATGTATACGACTACACCTGCGATAACTGCGATTGCAATGAGAATTAGAGTTGCGAAAATTGGTGAAATTCCTTTACGGTTCTTCATCAAACGTTTATAATTCATTTTTTCCTTTGCACCTCCTTGCTTAATCGATTTAATATTTTATTCAGGTAGTTTCCTTATAAAGGACGTATTTTCCAATTTGTAATTCCCAAGATACGATTAGAGGAACCTAAAACAAGACCGTTGAAGCAAAGGCAAAATGTTGCTTTTATATTTAAAAGCGAATAACAGTGTTTCAAAATTATGTAAAGACAAAACTGTAAAATCAAGAGTTTTAGCTATTTTAAAAAATGAGTAACTGAAAATTTTGAAAAATTATTTAATCCAATAAATACATTTGATTTATTTTGCATTTTTATTAAAAAATTAGAATTTATTTTTTCAAAATATGAATTAGTGGTTCTCAAGTCTTATTAATCAGCCGAAGGCTTAGTAAGAAAACGCAAAAGGTACACTTAGCAACTCAAACTGAAAAAGGGAATAGGAGCAAAAAATGTGAATTGCCCAAAATGTGATGGAGCAATCGTCTATCCTGAAGGATTAAATGGAGAAAAAATCTGCACTAAATGCGGATTAGTAATAGATGAAACTCCAATTCTCAAGAGTTTTACAAGGTGGTCACCTGAATGGCATTCGAATTGGAGTGAACAAGATTCTGAAACACTCAAAGAATGGTTAACTACCCTTAGGGCTGTTTCATGCCAATTAAGCATTCCAAATTTTCCGTACCGGGAAGAAGCGGCTCGCACCATTCGAATACAAAATCGTCTGCTCTTCAAATCACAAAAACTCTCAAAAAGCAAAAGGGCTACAGTCGCGGCGTTAATGCATTTAATACTTAAGGAATACGACAAGATGAGATCTATCAAGGACATATCCCGAGATCTCAGTCTGGACACATCTTTAGTTATGAAACAAGCTTGGATACTCAATAAAACTTTGAAAACAGAAAAAGAACATTTGAAAATCCAGCGGAAAACAGCAATAGACTACTTACACGAAAACGCATCTAAGATAGCAGTCAATAAAGAATTATTTCACAACGCTGAAAGCATTTTGCAAGAAATAAGGGGATCCGGTGGGAACCCAATAGGAGTGGCAGCGGGCACTTTTTACTACGTCTGCAAAAAGAAAACAAACATTTCTAAAGAAAAAATCGGAGAAACATTCGGCATTTCGGCGAGAACAGTCTATTCTAATGAGGTAAGAATAAGAAAACTATTAGCTACTAAAGAGAAAATAAAAGCTGCCCCATTAATAATCTGCAAGTAAAAAACTTTACGAACTATTAAATGCAGAAAATTCCTTTACCGATTATTTTTTGCGAAAAGAACTGCAGGACTATAAAGTAATGGTTCCGACACGCTAACTCAGTATATAAGAGAACTTGGGCAATTAACCCTTGGGTGTCAAATTCTCCATGATTGCAGAAATCGAAGCGTTAAGAAAACGCATTGATAAAATTGAAAAGCAGAAGAACGATGAAGTTTTCACATTAATAGAAATATTATCAAATGCTTCATTTTTCGGGAAAATAAAACAAGCCGGTTGCAAATACGCAAAAGAGGGCCAATGTAGCTTTTATATTCTATCAAGTGAAGCGCAAGGCAAGATTCCGATTGTTTCTACCTGCCACATTAAGCAATGTGAAGAATCATCACTCCATTTTCACATTGAATTATCCCACATCACATGCGCCATGTGCGAAAAATCCAATCGACCAACTACACCAAAGTATGAGGCTCAAATTAAGCCAAAAAATATAAAGAAAAAAAATAAATCCCAAAAAAATAGCAAAAAAGAGAATCAAATGAGGAAATAGAAATGTATAAGAAAACAATAACCCTCGCAATAACAGTTTTAATTTTAACTTCCGCATTTTTTGTATTTAACCAAAACAACACATCCTCTGCATTAAACAACCCTTCAAAACTCAACATTTACACCGGACCAACTAGCGTGCTCGCAGACAACAATACATACAGCTGTATTTTTGTGCAGCTTCAAGATTCCTCAGGTCTACCATCCAGAGCCTTACAAGATACAACCATAAGTCTTTCATCCTCTCTGACCAACATAGGAACAGTAGATCCATTCATTACAATTCCCAAAGGAGCAACATATGCATTAGCGAACTTCAAAACCGCATTCAGCCCAGGAACAACGACAATATCGGCTTCAGCGACAGGTTTTGCAACAGTACAAGCAACTATGACGACAGTTGGTCCAATTCCGTCAGCCATAGCAGTCTATGGTTTTCCATCAACTTTACCTGCAGATGGGAATTTACATCAAGCAATAATGCTACAATTACAGGATTCAAGTGGAAATCCTGCAAGAGCCCCTCAAGGAGGAGTACAAGTTGCCTTATCATGCTCAGACAACAGCATCGGCACAGTTTCTTCAGTCGCAACAATAAATGAAGGACAAACCTTCGCTATTGCCAATTTTACAACAACAACAAAAGCCCAAACAGACGGAAGAGCAGAATCAGCAATAATCACAGCACTCGCTCAAGGATATACCCCCAACCAACTCACAATCACCACAACGCCCATCGCAACCAACCCCACTCAACTAAAAATCTTCACAGGTCCGCCAAAAGTTCCAGCTGATCAAAACTCATATGCAATAATCGCGGTTGAACTGCAAAACTCAGGGGGTTTTGTGGCAGTAAATCAAACAGACATATTAGCAACTATTGCTTCAAACGATCAAAGCATATGCAAAATAGATTCAATAACGATTCCACAAACCCAAACTTATGCCTTAGCAACGCTCAACACCACCTACAAAGCAGGTTTTGCAACAATATCTGCTGTAGCCACAGACCTTCTATGGGACCATCAAACAGTAAACACCTTCGGATTTACTCCCTCCAAGATAGGCATATTCTGTGTTCCAGTAAACTTACCTGCCGATAACAAAACCTATCAAGCAATCCAAGTCCAACTTCAAGATGCACAAGGTCGACCCGCAAAAGACCCCCAAGCCAACGTCAACGTAAACCTTTTCTCCTCTCAACCAACCGTTGGAGTAGTCAGCTCGACACTTACGATTCCATTTGGACAAACACAAGCCACAGGGTCATTGACTGTATCAAATGCGCCGGGCACAACAACGATAGCTGCCCAAGCCTCAGGCTACACAACTGGACAAGCACCGATTTCAACCACTCTCATCGATTACACACCCCTCCAAATAACCGTTACAACGAGTCCAAATAGCGTAGCCAATGGAGCCACAGCAGTGATAACAGCCTACGTCACAGCTAATGGTGGCCCAGTGACCGGAGCTACAGTCACTTTTACGTCAGATAATGGTGGAACATTTGGATCGACTATTGAGCAGGGAAACGGTTACTACAATGCAGGCTTTACAGCCCCAAGTTTCTCTACAACAACGAGTTGCACTATTACTGCAAGCGGTTCAAAAATTGGTTATTTAAACGCACAAGGAACCACTCAGATAACTGTCACTCCAGCACCAGCCCCAACCGCAACCCCAACACCAAACGTAACGGCAACGCCAACCCCAACACCTACAGTCAACACTTCAACTTTAACCTTCAAAATAACAGATGCCCAAGGAAGAGCATTAAACGACACGCTTGTCATCTCAACCAATCAACCGTCGGGGAGTCAAACCCTAACTGAAATCACAAACGCAACAGGTTACGTAACCTTCCAAAACGCCTTAGCGGGAACATACACCTTCAAAATTATTAAAGAAGGATACCCACAGACCAACAAAACACTAGATTACAATGGTCAACCATTAACGCTTAACATACCTCTATCGGCCAACACTAACAGCGGATCAAACTCGAACAACAACTTGTTTGTCACAGTGGCGGTAATAGTGGTTGCTGCCGCTATAGGAGTAGTTGCTGTCTTGCTGTTTACAAAGCGAAGGAAGTCACCGAACATAAAGAATCTGCAGCAACTCAAAAAACAAATGGAAAGCAAAAAGAAATTCTAATTTCTTTTTTCTTAATCTTTTAACAATAAGATTTCTGTTTTTAGAAAAACTTTTTTTTAAAAAAAAATAAGGGAAAATCATAGATTTTCTCACCATTCGAGTTTATGTCTACACATTAGGCCGGGGAGGTTTGATTCGGTATTGTTTTTTTCATTTCGTGTCGTATCCACCATATAACGCCTATTGCTATTGGTATTCCGAAGATGATTGCAACCCAGATCAGTATTG
>CAWEPZ010000006.1:0-56386 GCA_963811105.1 Candidatus Bathyarchaeota archaeon
TTGGATTATGAGATTGTTCGAAAGATCAGACTTGATGCTGGGAAAGTTGCTCGTTCAAGGAAAGTGGCTTTACTCAATATTGAGCAGGCTCAAGCTGATTTAGATTTTGCACTCCAGGTAGGCGTTAAGATTAAGATTTAGTTAGGGTTAAGACTTAACAAAAGAATATTTTTTAAGTAATATTTCTATGGTAAATTCTAAAACAGAATAGAGTAGTATTCTAAGAAGGGTTCTGTTTTGTTTCTTTGCTTCTTCCGATTACTATGAGGAAGTACATGTTTATTGCAAGTAGGAACCAAAATGTCCAAAAAGGATAATTGAATATCGGGTGAAAAATTGATGAAGGCAGAGTTAATCCGCTTAAGTTCTCTGTGGTTATAAAAAATGGAGACCATTTAGATGCAACATCTGAAAGAACCCAGAAGTTTACCCTGTTCCATAAAGTATAGTTTCCTATAATATAGAAAAAACTTCCAAATAAGTTGACTAAAATCATATACTTAACTTGCTTTAGCAATTGTTCCACCGTTTTCCAATATGTTTTGAATATGCTTAAAAAATTTTAGAACCAACTTTTGATACTTCTTACAGAATTCCGAGTCCAAATTCCTAAAGAGCATCCACTTCGCCACTAAAGGCGCTGCTTTTGCAAAATAAGCAAACAAACAAAAAAGAAATGCCATTATAATCGACCAAACCCTAAATTTCCAATATGGAAAGCGTAAGCCAAAAAAAGCGCGGTTTTACTAACGAGATTAAAAACTTCACCGAAAAAAGAGAATGAAGGACTACCTAGGTAATTAAATTTAAATCCTGTTCCAATCCAGAGGGGAAAGGAAATAGCAAAAATTCCGTAAAGAACGATGGAAATTCTTGGTAGGAGTTTATGAAAGACTGCGCTAATTCCAAGAAGAATCCAACCAAATAATGCTGCAAACTGCAGGATTCTTAAATCATACCCATTGAAAGCAACTGCAGAATACCACCAAATTATTTCGAATAAAGCCATTGGCACAATGACAGCTAACAGAGCATAGTACAATGATTTCAGAGTGTTCCTTCTCTGCATGAATAAAACGATGACAAAACAAACAAGTGCAGTAGCCACAGTAGATACCCTAATGCCTGAAAGAGGAAAAATAAGCCACAAGTTTTCAATTCTCACCAGTCCTGTTGCACCCATTACGGCTAAAGCAACAAGGACTGTACCCACAATCAAAACTGGCTTAACTATCTCCCTGCGTTTCTTTATTAACTCTTTAAAAATTGTGCTCATCCCACGTTTTTGTGTTTAAGCATAGTCGCAACTTTTCTTCCAACCTTAATTCTTTAATTTTTACTCAGAAAATTAAGAATCAAAATCAGCAGCGAGATCCTTTGATTGTTCTTACCCAATCCGCTACTCTCGCTGTCTAAGGATTAAAACTGCAAGAGCAACCATAAGGATCCCAAATACACTAGGGATCGCAGCTAGTAAGTACTCTGTCGTCCGAGGTACCGGCGGCTGATGAAGAGCGAAAGAGAACGAATTCACTGTCGCATTGCTGGTGCATCCTGCATAAAAATAATATTTTCCTTGAGAGACTGACATTGAAACGCTGCCATTTTGTGAATCGTATTGGCTTAAATAAGCTGAGGGCATCCCTGTGAAATTCATCGAATACGCCGGAGCGTTTGTACTATCTTGGAGCAGTAAACTATCATATTGGGTAGTATTCAAGATATAAATGTAAACTGGATTTGAAGCGCTCCAATCGATCTTCAGCTGTGAATCTTTCTCTGAAACAATCAATGAATTGAGGTAAACCGTGGTATTTTGGGAGATTGCGCGGTGGTAGACAGTTGAGGTGGAATAACTGTCTGATGCTGAGGTGGGCACTGAGGAAACAAAAAGAATAGTGGAGAAGATTAGAAGAACGCCCATAAGTATCAAAAGTGTAGAGGCT
This sequence comes from Candidatus Bathyarchaeota archaeon, assembly GCA_963811105.1. Lineage (GTDB taxonomy): Archaea > Thermoproteota > Bathyarchaeia > Bathyarchaeales > Bathycorpusculaceae > Bathycorpusculum. The sequence continues at coordinate 1,947 of CAWEPZ010000006.1, forward strand.
ACGATTTTTATTGCTGATCGTTTTTTCTTCTCCGGTGGGACTCTCTCGGGAAAAGTTTTGAGCATGTTAGCGGCAAGTTTTCCTCTTTCGGTGAGGCGGTACTTTCCTTGTTCATCCTTTGACACTAAAGCGCCTAAGGCCTTCAAATGATAGTTAAGTCTTCCAGTGTTCGTTATTTGAAGTAAAGCCATTATTTCCGTGTAGCTGAGCTCGTCCTTCTCCGACTAGCAATTCCAGTATACTTCTCCTCGTTGTATCACTGAGAATCTTGTGCAGAGATGCCCAATCAACTTCTTGCATGATTTCTCTTTGTCTCCTCAGTGCACTTTAATGTTTTTGATAAGGAGCCTTATCTCCAACTTATCAAAAAATAATACATAAAGAGATTACGCTCAAAAACAAAAAGTAGGATAAAAAAGTATCCATGAGAAGGAACATATGGCAGAGAAGATGCACAAGGATGTGAAGCTGTAGCTGAGAAGCGTAGTTAGCATTGGGCGTTGACGGGTTTTGCTTTCGAGAGTGGTGAAAAAGCAAGAAAGAAGTGGATGATGCTTAGTCAAGAAACGAGACCGTGTAAAAAATCAACATAATGACCGGGTGAAAGCTTGAGGAATTACCATTTTCTCTTCTTGATTTTATTCTTCTCTTACTCTTTATTTCTTAACAAGCGCACCAATTAGCGCTTCGACTCCAAGAATGTTCAGAGCTCGCCTCAAATTATAAGACATCAAAAGCAACCCAACCTCTCCGCTAACCTTCCTAAGACCTCTTAGCAACAAATAGGGAGCACCAAACGATCTCTTCAAAGTCCCAAACGTATGCTCAACTACCTTTTTACGCTCATCCATAACCTCAGGATGAGACTTCATCCGCTCTCTCAAATCATCCACGACCTCCTCATGCACCCACCGCCAAATCAATCGCCCGCGCTTATTGCTTGTACATTTAGTCATAAAAAACTGGCAAGAAGAACAAACACCCTTCTGGCACTTGTAAATTCGCCTATCCATCCCATCCTGAAACGTACAAAACTGAAAGAAAAGATGTTGACCAGCTGGGCAAACATATACGTCCGCATCCTTGTCATAGCGAAATTTGTCAGCAGTAAACTCTGGCGATACAAGACCTCCTCCGCTTCCAGACCTTTTCACTGCAACATAAGGCGTAACCCCATTATCGACACACTGCTTGATTTGCATAAAATCAAAATACCCCTTATCAGAAATACAATCAATCTGCTCAACACCCAGTGTTTCTTTAGCGCTTATCGCTACACCGCTGAGCTGATTTAGATCAGAAGCCTCGTTAGACACCAAATAATTAACGATAAGATGGTTTTTAGAATCCACAGCTGCCTGCATGTTATAGCAAGACTCTACTCTGCCATGATTCATCATCTGCCGACAATCCGAATCAGTAAGAGCAACCTCTGTTTGGCCGCTCTTTTCCATCTTGTCAAGAATTTCTTTAGATTTCTGCTTTTTATCAAGCAAAGCAGCAAGCTTGTCTACCTTAAAAGCCTTAGCTCCATCACCCGATTCGCTATTGGCTTGTTGCTCGTCAGATGCTTCCTGCTTATCTGCAGCATCCAACTCTTCAAGGTAATGTGTTACCGATTTTTCCATGACCTTTATTCTCTTTGCCAGTGCTCTCTGAGTGAAGGCTTTATCGTTGGAGTTGACGGCTCGCAGTTTGGTGCCATCTACGGTTACTTGTTTTGCTCCATAGAGGCTGAGATCTTTTAAGAAAGCTACAAAATCCTTAAACAACGCACCTATGGCTGATGGGTTGTCCTTTCTAAAATCCGCTATCGTCTTAAAATCAGGAGCTAAGCCTTTGAGAAGCCACATGGCTTCCAGGTTTGTTTTGCACTCTCGCTCAAGCTTTCTGCTTGATCGGATGTGGTTTAGGCCTCCGTATAGATAGAGTTTGCACAGGTCCTTTGGATTGTATGAGGGTCTTCCAAGCTCCTGGGGTGTTGAGTGTGTGAAGCCTAACTTTTCCATGTTGAGCGTGTTTACGTAGGCGTCTATGAATCTGACGGGGTTGTCTGCTTCTACGTATTCTTCTATGGTTTTAGGCAGCAGGAACGTCTGGCTTCTGGATAAGCCTTCTACATAGCTGTTGGTTTCGTTGTCCATTTGTCTCACCTTTGAGTCTCTGTCAGCCATTGCTATGTGTCTAGATTTAAGGTTAACGGCATTCTCGGCGAGTTAGGGAAGACTTTTCACACGGTCTCGAACCTTGACTAAACACTCAAGGGAAGTGAGCGGCTTTAGTTAAAGTTTCTTGACTAAGTCTAACCCCATTCAAAAGAGTACATATTCCCACGGGGGGGTGGCGGGCCCGACGGTATTCAAACTTGTACAAGCGCATCTGTAGCCTCCGATTTAATCAGCCTCTTTAATTCTTGCCCTAAAACTTCCAGCTGGCGATCAAAGATGTCTTAACTGGTTATAAAATTGCCCGCAAGCTAAAAACTGAGCCGCCAAACATTACTCGTTCTCGGACGGATGCTTAAGGGAAGATTGAGAGGAAAAGAGGAGATATAGCGTTGTTTGACGATCCAAAACCCTAGGCTCGCATATAGGTGTATTAGTGCTAGTATCGCTAATGCAATCTCAAGCCATTAATGCAAAGTTAAGAGATTCTATTTCTACGGTTCGTTATGGTTAGCGGGAATTTAACGGATAGATATGGTATACGTGGTTCTGGCGCTACCTGGCAGGCTCGCTTTGGGCAGCCGCTAAACGAGCAAGATTTGCTTTTCAGTAATAAACGCGAACCAGTTTCTAAGCGGTTTTTGACGTGCCCTATGACATGTTCAGCAAGGCCTTCACAGTTGAGCAAGTGTTGAGAAACCTGTTCAAAACCAGAAAAGGGCGCGTAGTCAAAGCGACAAGATTGGACGTTTGAAGTATAATCAGAAGCTCCTCAAGCAAACCTTGGTAGAGGTTGAAGAGGTTAAGCTTATGTTACGCACCATATTTGCAGTATTAAAAGGGTCTTTCAATTTTGAGCAATCCCTCATCGAGCGTGTGGCTTGTGAAGATGAGGTTGACCGGGAAATAGTACAGTTGCTCTTTGAGGTGGGGTCGACTGGCTTGTTGCCGAAAACTTAACTCTTAAGTTAGAGCGGTTTAAAGTTACAAGACATTAAATTAGTCGAAGAATTCTGAGAATGAATAAGCTATTGGAAAAGGAATTCGGCGAACATGTTGCTGAAAAACGAGGTTGGCATTGGGCTCTAACGAGTTTTACTTTGAAGCAATGGGTGAAACAGACAGCTCACATGTTGCCTGAAAAAATAAGGCTGGCGCCTTAATTTATAACAAAATTTAAATATTAATATATTTAATTAGCGGTTAAGCAGGTGCTTGTTTATGGGTCTGAATTGGAAGGAATGGAGTAGAAGCGACGTACTCTATGGAATCATTTTTCCCCTGATTGTTGTTTTAGTAATTGCAGGTCTTTCAGTTCTCACTTCTTATTTGATGAGCAGCGGGGGCATGAGTGGTTCATCCGGTCTGATTATCGGTGTTATAAGCGAAATAGAAGAGATTGTTATTACTGTCGCAATTCCATTGCTGCTCGGGCTAGCTTGGAACAGATGGGCGGGTGGTTCCTCAGGCTTTCTTATGGGAACTCTTTGGTCTATGTGGTATGCTATTAAGTATGGATTGTATAGTGGATCTACTTTTAGAGCAACAGGCGGTATTCATTTAGGACCTACATTGCTAGGCTGGGTTCTCAGTGCTATGCTGATAGGTTACATGGCTGGAGCGTTGAACAAGGGTTCTGAAAACTTCCGCCGAATGCTCATCGCTGCAGTCATCTCGACAACTGTGGGCGGATTCTTCCTATTAGGAATGTTTCAACTATCTCCCTCAAATGTTGTCCCCTTCGAATTAACGAGTATTGCTATTACAGTATTAACGCGAGTAGCAGCCGGCGTTATTATTGCTATAATAGCCAAAGTTTTCTTCTGGTACGGAATGGGCGCCCAAAAACACCCAAATATTTCCTAACCTTTTTATGGGAACATCTTTGAGCCAAATTTCTTGTAACAAGAAAAATTGCACAAATTGGAAGAGAGGGGCACTGTTCTCTTACTAACCCAGAAAAGGATGGCAATGCTTGCCTTGATTTTGAAGATGCAATGGATATTCTTAGGCTAAGAGCTGACGCGATAAAAGGAACGCTTGGCTAGATATTGGTCAGGTTGTCCAAAAAGAAAACACTTCCAAGTTGTCCTTTTCAAATTGCTTTTTTAAGATAGCTTTGACTTCATCCTCGTCTAGGTTCCACAGATCGTCTTTGCCTTTGCGCAAAGGGATGCCCGTTTCTCTCAGGAATTTACCTTTAGGAAAGTCAAGGAAGATATAGTAACGCGCCTCGTGCATCAGTATTATTCTTAAAGTTGTAAGCTCTTTGTTCGGCGAAAGAGCATTTTGTTCAAGTATAAAAACAATCGACTTTGGCTTCTTTTCGCTAACTAAACGCTTGAATTCTCCCCAATCTCTAATTCTAACAGGACCCTCACTCATTTTCTTCAATTAACCTTTGGACTTTACGGTCTATTTCATCTCTGATTTCTCGCACTTTTTCTATTGGTTTTCCTTTCGGATCTTCCAGTTTCCACTCAATTGTTGGTTTAAAAAAGGGTCCAGGACATATTCCTTGATCGTTGCAGCCCATTGTGACTATTAGGTCTGAATCCTGAGCCATATTGAAACTAAGCAATTTCGGTTTATTTACAGAAATATCAATGCCTTTTTCCTTCATGACTTTAACAACAACAGGGTTGACTGTTTTCGCAGGTTTGTTACCAGCGCTAAGTATAACGAACTTATCTTTTCCGTACTTGTTGGCGAAAGCCTCCGCCATTTGACTCCTTCCAGCATTCTCTATGCAAACAAAAAGAATCTTTTTCATTTGACTCACCTATTTGCATTTCTCCATTGAGTTTAAAATTTCTTCTCATGCGTCTTAAACCTGCGTATTAGGTATACCTTGATCGGGTCGTTGATTATGAAGGTAGTTAGTAGCGCATAGGCGAGGATTGCAAGTACAGGTAAGTAGCCAAGCGGCGCAAGCTCTAAGACGCCTAAGACAGAAATAACAATCACAAATAAGACTTCAGCTAAAACTGTGATGCTCAGGAATCTGCTGGGACGTGTGTTCCAGAAGTGATTTCGCTCGCGAACAATCATAAGAGTAAATACGCCTGAAAGGTTCAAGTAGGCAAACCCAAAAGTGTAAATTTTCTCTACATTGCCAATTAGCCCAAAGTATGATAAGGCGGGCACAGCAAAGATTGCACTCTCAATCGTCATGAGTACGCCTAGTGATCCGCTGGCTCCGAATAGTCGGCGCATATCAAATGTGTCAGGCTTTAGAGAAGAGCGTACGTTATCGGTTGATATAGACATCGAAACAAAGTCGCCTAAGAAAAGCAGCAACACCGTGCCCGTTATCGATAACATTAAAGAATGCGTAAGAAAAAGCATCACAACGATAAAACCGGCTATGTGTAGTTTTCGCGCGACCATCATTAATGCCCAACTGTAGATTCTCTGATAAATCGTCCTCGAAGTCTTAATCATAGCAATTATGCCGCCAAGACCATCGACGGTGAGCACTGCACTTGCAGAATCTTTGGCGATGTCTGTTGCGTTCTTCACTGCGATGCCAACTTCCGCTTGCGCCAAAGCTGGCGCGTCATTTACGCCATCGCCAGTCATTCCCACCACGTGCCCGATACGTTGAAGAGTCTTGACTATGCTGAATTTGTCTTCGGGGTAAATCTGGGCGATGCCATGGCTGTCTTCAATCGTTGAGTCAATGGGTGTTGCTTTGGTTTCGTCTTCCTGTATCTTCGACATTGTTGTGACGTTTTTTCCTAATCCTATCTGCTGAGCAATGTTTTTGGCAATCGGAAGCGAATCGCCCGTAAGCATCTTCACCTCTACGCCTAACCCCCGAATCTGGTCAAGTATCTTACGCGAGTCCTCTCTTATCCTGTCGGCGATGCCGGCAAGACCGACAAACTGTAGCCTGCTTCTATGTGCACCCTTGGCAACAGCGATCACTCTTAGTCCTTTAGCAGAAAGCTCCTCAGCAAGTTTTTGCATGGTCTTTGCTTCTTCTTCTGGAACGTTGCAGGCAGAGCATATTGTGTCAAAGGAGCCTTTTCCAACGAAAAATATTTCACCAGCTTTGCTGATTGTTGCTTCAGTCATTCTAGTTTTAGGGTCGAAGGGAACGAATTCCGTCTGCGAGTAAGCATCTAATGGTAGGCTTGCTTGTGTTGCAGCTGTTAGAAATGCTACGTCGATTGGGTCTTGGTTAGCTTCTTTCGATGCAAGTGCTCCATATAGCAAAACGTCGCCTTCACCGAATCCGTTGAGCGGCACTTCCTCTTCCACGAAGAGCTTGTTCATGGTGATTGTGCCTGTCTTGTCTGCACATAGAACGTCCATAGTGGCTGCGTCTTCGGTTGCGCTGAGCCTTGTAACGAGGACACCTTGTTTTGCCAGCGCCGCTGAACCAAGCGCCATGTTTACGGTAAACATTGTGGGCATCGCAACCGGCACTGAGGCGATGAGCAATACGCCGGCAAGGGGTAGCAAGACGGCAAGGTCAAAACCTGTCAGTACCGCGTATACAAAAACGATTAGGAGAGAGGCTAAAACTAGTATGGCCAGTTGACGTGCAACTTTAACTGTGACTTCTTCCATGTGGAGTTTCGGTTTAGCCATGTCAAGCAGGGAAACGGTTTTTCCAAAATAGGTTTTTGCGCCTGTGGCATCAACCGTGCCTGTGGCTTCGCCACGTTTCACGGCTGATCCTGAAAAGGCTATTTCCGCGGGTAACTTATCCACGATGCCAGATTCGCCAGTGAGAACCGATTGATCCAAACCAAGAGAACCATCAACTATCTTTATGTCGGCTGGCAGTAGGTCGCCAATTCTTAGTCTCACTAAGTCTCCTGGGACAAGCTCTCTGGCTGGTACCGTTGACCATTTCCCGTCTCTTTTCACTCGGCTTTGAATTCTCAGCCGCTGCTTTAGTTTTGCCATTGCTGCTTTTGCTCTGCCTTCACGCCACAGCGACATTCCTGCGTTGAATAGAAGGAGGAAGACGATAACGAGCGCCTGTGGATACTTGCCTAGCACCAATGTAACGATGGCGGTTGCTTCAAGCATCCAAGGAACAATACCCCAGAAGCGCTTTCCAAGTCTTGCCCAAAAACTTACTTTCTTCTCAGGGACTTCATTGTACCCATACTCCACGAGACGTTTTTTTACTTCTTGTGTTTCTAACCCAGTTTCAATGTTTGTTTCCTTCAAATCTTTTTTTACATTACTTGCCATTTGTATCCCACTTGTTAACGTTCTTTTTTCAAATAATTAGAGAATAAAAGAAACTAAATGAAGTTTTAAGGTCCTGCATCAACTATGTTTGCAGGGTTGTTATGATGTTGATTTTTGCGGTTTGTCGATAACTTTTTGGGTTTCCTCTTCTGAAGGATGTGTGATGGCGTCGACTGGGCAGATGTCTTCGCAACCTCTACAAAATACAATGCATGAGTTAGGATTTTTTACCACAGTTTTCTTTTTTCCTTCTTTTTCTTCAAAGTCAAATGCGCCCACGTGGCAATAGTCCACGCACTTTCCACAAGTAATGCATTTTTCATAGTCTATTTTTGGCGCCCATGGTATTTTGTCTCGAGGGATTCCTTCATAAGTTTCTTCAGCCATTCTTGTGCCTCCGTGTATTTTATAATGGAAATTCATTATTAATAGCTTTATTTAAATATTGTTATAATTAAAATTAATTTAACAATGGTAGAAAAGAAGTTGTTTAGTTTTGAAAAACAAAATCTAACGCCAAGAATGGAGGCGTTCCTGAAGCATTCCTTTTCGTTTTTTAGATTTTTGACTTAGCAACTTTTAAATATTGTTATTTACACAGAACAAAGACATGTCTCCAAAGTTGGAAAACGATAATCGGTTCAAATCCACAGTTTTCCATGCGCTCTCAGACCCGATTAGACTGGAAATAGTATCTTATCTGAGGGACGGGGAAAAATGTGTCTGCGAAATAGTTCCTCACTTAGACCTTATACAACCGCTCATTTCACGTCACCTAAAAATTCTTAAAAACGCTGGAATTATTAAGTGCCGCAAAGACAGCACTAAACGCATGTACTCAATTGTTGACTGCCAAATATACAATGTTATCGACGCCTTAACCCCACAATTAGTAACCACTCTGACAGAAGAGGCTATCGAAAACGTAGCTAGCCGATAGATGGATAAGCGATTGAAACCAGCAAAAGATATGTGAAGAAAGGACTTTGGGAAAAATATTTGACTTCATGCATAGCTGCTGTAGTGTATTCTTCTTTTAATCTTTGAAGCTAACGGGTAAAAAACATATTTAAATATGTTATTCTTAGAGTTACTTTGAAAAGATTTAGTTATGTCAAAAATCGATAAGAGATTGCAACGGTTGGCGGAATCCGGAACTTGCTCTTGCGAGTCTGCATCAGAATATACTGATGAACTAAGAGAGTTGGCCGACAAAAACTTAAGTTTGGAAAACAGTGAAGCTAAAAGCAAAGTCTTCAAGGCTCTTTCTGACCCAATTAGGTTGAGAATTTTAGGTTTGCTTTCATCCCGTGAGATGTGTGTTTGTGAGGTCATGGTTGCTCTTGATTTGACTCAGCCTACTGCTTCTCATCATTTGAGGATTCTTGAAAACGTCGCTTTAGTGAAAGATAGAAAAGAAGGAAAGTGGGTTTTCTATAGTATAGCTAAGCCTGACTTTTTTGAAGGCATGCGTAAACTTGAAATCTACTGATTTTTTTTAGAAGAATAATTGCTGGAACTGACTGATTATAACAATAGATTTAAATTCTTAAATATGACATCTGCTTTTGGCGAATCCAATGAGTAATGAGAAAGTTATCCTGAACGCCTTAAAAACAGACTGCACGGGATGCAGCACATGTGCTGATTTTAAAGCAGACAACCTCACACACGCAATAGCTAGGTTAAACGGAGTAACAAAAGTTAAAGTTGACGAGATAACCGGTAAGACTACAATAGAATACGATACACAAAAAATCATTCTCTCCAAAATCACTGAACGTTTTGAAAAACTCGGCTACAAAGTAGAAATAGTATCAAGAGAGGAAATTCAATGAGAGAACAATTCAAGGGCGTTGTTTTAGTAATTTTACTTGGGCTCTTCGCTTTAGCAGGTGCCCTAATACCAGGAACTAAAATCGCTTATGCTCATGAAATTGGCATTGCCCTAACTTTAATCGCTGTTGCCTTAGGCTACCGTATCTATAGGCATGGCATTCGATCCCTGCTTCACAAGAACATTACAGCCCAATTATTCGCAACCATTGCCATCTTTATTTCAGTAATAGCAGGTTTACTCATTCCTTCAGCATCAGCCACTGGCACAGCAGAAGCAGTTGGTTACCTCACGGCAGCAGCCATAGTAGCTTTCATTATACTTGCCGGAATGACACTTGAAGACTACATCATTCATAGAACAAGAGGTGCCCTCGAAGCCCTCATAAAGATGAGCCCCAAAACAGCTCGCGTACGTCGCAACGGAGAAGAGGTTCAAGTGCCCATAGACGAGGTTAAGAAAGGCGAAATCGTCTTGGTCAAACCAGGCGATAACATACCGGTTGACGGAACCGTACTTTCTGGTCACAGCACCGTTAACCAAGCAACTATAACGGGAGAATCAATTCCAATAGAAAAGACTGTAGGAGACCGCACATTTGCTGGCACACTCAACGAAAACGGGGCTTTAGAAATTAAAGTAGAAAAAGTCGCCGAGGACACTACACTTGCGCACCTCATTCAACTAGTCGAAGAAGCTCAAGAGAAAAAAGCACCCATACAGAATATTGCAGACCGATTTACCACATACTTCTTGCCAATCATGACGATCGTGTCCTCTTCTGTCTTTGTAGCTAGTTATTTCACGCTTGGTTTTGAAGTTGCACTCGCTAGAACCGTAACTGTTCTCTTAGTCGCGTGCCCTTGTGCACTTTCAATAGCTGTTCCAGTCGCTGTAGCCGCTACAATTGGTAATGCTAGCATGAACGCCATAATAATCAAGGGCGGCACCCACATTGAAAAGCTAAAGGACGTTACTCTTGTCGCATTTGACAAAACTGGCACACTAACCATCGGCGAACCCAGGGTTGTCGAAATCAAAACCTTCGGTAATTATTCTGAAGCGGACACAATCAAGTATGCAGCGATTGCTGAGAAATTCTCCGAACACCCTCTATCTAAAGCCATCATCGCGAAGGCAATTGAGATGAACTTGAAGATTCCTGACCCTACAGACTTTAAAACTATTCCAGGGCAAGGCGTGGACGCCCACTTTGGAAATAAACATATCCTGATTGGAAGAAAGTTGGTAGAAACGATGTTTTCAGAAGAAGCCAATCAATTGATGAGTCGGGTTGAAAGCGAGGGAAAAACAGCTATTCCTGTGGCAGTAGACAAAAATGTTATCGGTATAGTCGTTGCGGCTGACACAGTCAGGACGAATTCTTTGGAAGCTATTCAGAGGCTTAAGCGTTTAGGAATCAAAACTGCTATGTTAACTGGAGACAATATGCTGACTGCCAAATCTATCGCTGAACAGATCGGAGTTGATGAGTATCATGCAGAGCTTTTACCTGAACAGAAAGTTGCTTATGTTGGAGAACTGAAAAAGGGAAACGTTGTCGCGATGGTTGGCGACGGTGTGAATGATGCTCCTGCATTGGCTAATTCGGATGTTGGGTTTGCGATGGGTGCAGCTGGCAGTGACGTAGCTATTGAAACTGCTGACGTAGCTCTGCTTGGAGACGACTTGACAAAGGTTGAATACGCCATTAGCCTAAGTCGAAAGGCATTTAACAGAATGAAGGGAAACATCGTTTACGCGTTTATCTGGAACATTGTCGCTTTGAGCTTAGCCGCTTTCGGCATCTTAAATCCTGTCTTAGCTGTTGTTCTTGCTGAAGCAGGATGTATTTCAGTGGTAATCAATTCTGCATTACTGTTGCTGAGTAAGCCAAAGCCACTAGCAAAGATTAAGGGATAAGTAACTTGTGAAGGTATTTGTATGAAGAATAAAGATGTGAAAAAGTCTGTTAGAAAAGCATATTCAAAAGTAGCGACCAATAGCAATTCTAGCTGCTGCTCCTGCGGTTGCGGAAGCGCCGATCAACAAACAATCAAGAAAATATCTAAAAAAGTAGGCTATTCAGAAGAGGAAATAAACGCTGTTCCAGAAGCAAATCTCGGATTAGGTTGTGGAAACCCAACAGCCTTTGGTAACATCAAAGAAGGCGACGTTGTCCTTGACTTTGGAAGTGGTGCTGGATTTGACTGCTTCTTAGCTTCAAAAAAAGCAGGTAAAACCGGAAAAATCATTGGAATTGACATGACGGAAGAGATGATAGCTAAGGCCAGAATCATTGCTAAAGATAATGGTTACTCAAACGTTGAATTTAGACTTGGCGATATTGAGAAAATTCCAGTAGATGACAACTCAGTCAACGTTGTAATTAGCAATTGCGTGATAAACCTTGCACCAGACAAGTGGATAAAGCAAAAGTCTTCAAAGAATCCTACCGTGTCCTCAAAAGTGGAGGCAAAATGTACGTTTCCGACATTGTTCTCCTCGGGAAACTAACTGAAGAGCAGCTGAAAAACGAAGATCTGCTTACAGGTTGCGTTGCAGGCGCCTTACACAAAGATGAGTACTTAGCCAAGCTCAAGCAAGCAGGCTTTAGCGTTGACGTTATTTCAGAAGACAAGGAAATAAGCAAGACGCAATACAACGAATTGCCTATTGAGAGCATAAAGATTGAGGCAACGAAGCCTTAACTTTCTATTATTTTAAATGAAGTGCTTATTGGCACTGCTTTTTTCAGCATTGTTCTACAGACAGTAGTTATTCTCGGCATCAGCAATTGCATTTTTCACAACAGCTTCGCTTACATTTTTGTCCTTAATTATGTACTGACGTGTATGCCTGTGAAAGTTCTGGGCGGTTCCTCTTTTCTTTGACCATCAATTTCTACTGAATAATCCGATATTTTTTGTCCCTGCTCTTTAAGTAAATAATCGAAAAGCATACAAATCAGAAACGATTAAAGTTGAAACTGTTCAAGCACCATTAACCTTTTTTACTATAGAGCGGTTTTCTTTAAGCTTCATGGATGTGGATGCGTTAACAAACTTTGACGTTAGACAATGCCATAAATGGGCGCAACTGCTACTTACCAGACACCAAAAGCTAAAGCAATCCCAAGACGCCATAGAAAAACAAGACTTTGATTCCGCAAAACGGCTGTTCAATCAAATCTTCACAGGAACAACGGTCGGCAAACAAGCTGACCCAGGCATGGCTGGCTCACTCTTGTACCACATGGCAATGGTAACAAAGATGGAGTCTGAAACCCGCGTAATTCTCGACGAACTAAACGCAGAGATGCCCGACATATCAGCACATTTAAACGAGATTTATGGCGATTTCGAATCTGACGCTAAAGAATTAGCCAAAGAAATAGGTCCGCTGCAGCTGGCTTTCAAAGATATCCCTCAAAGTCCACGGTTGGGAACAGAAGCAAAAATAGCCCTCTTTACCAAGTTAAAGCAGGAAAACAAGAAAGTCGAAACCCTACTAAACAACCTTAATCCCCAAGCAGACCAAGCATTCGCAGAATTGTTCGGTGAATGGGCAGAACAGGTTATACGGATACGGCTCAATACAAGAGTACGAAACAATCAAAGGCTTACTCGTAACAGCGGCACTCGCAAAGACTGTTGGTATACCAACGCTTGAGAATGCAATGGCTCGAGTGCAGGATAAGTTCGGTCAGAGATACAGTTAACATTGCACTAGAAGTGACACTTGAAGGTAGGCATGCGAAGAGAAAAACTACAATCAATCATGCTAAGCGATCACTTCATCAACTACACCATGGACATAGAAAAGCTGGATGGGCATATGGAGTTTTTGAACTGCCCGATCTTTGGAGGCCACAAGTACGCAGCTGAAAAATACGGTGTGGATGATAAGGTTTCAGCTCTGTTTTGTAGGCATTTCTGTTTTGCTCACGCCAAAGCCATGCTAGATACGGTTCTGCCCTTTCGTTTACGTTGTGGCATCCTAAACTAATGGCCTCTGATGGCAACTGCGAATTCTATCTCAAACTAGCATATTCACCAGAAGCCCAAACATCTGAACGGTTTGTTCCACTAGTAATGTATTGGAACGTTACTCGCGAATGCAACATGAAATGCAGCTATTGCTACATTAACGCAACAGAAAAAAAGCTTGATAATGAATTGACCACTGAAGAAGCAAAAAAGCTCATGGATCAAATATGCCAGGTTAGCAAGCCATTGCTTATCCTTAGCGGTGGTGAACCTCTGCTGCGACCAGATATTTTTGAGCTGATTGAGTATGGCTCGTCTAAAGGTTTGAAGATGGGTCTAGGAAGTAACGGCAGCCTCATCGACGATGATGTCGCGGTAAAAACTTAAAGACGGCGGGTATATCAACGGTTTCAATCAGTTTAGACTCAAATATTGCAGCGCAGCACGACGAGTTCAGGGGCGTAGTTGGTGCATGGGAAAAAGCAGTCAACGCATGCATAGCTCTGAGAAATAGCAATGTGCTCGTACAAGTAAACACTACCTTAACTCAGCAAAACTACAACCAAATAGACGATATCATGTCACTGGCTGAGGGCATAGGTGTAGAAAACTTTCATCTTTTCTTCCTTGTTCCAACAGGTAGCGGAACTAAACTAACTGATATTTCACCACAAAAATACGAAGACATGATTACTAACACATTCGCAAAAGTTGCAAAACAAAGTTGAACGTAAGACTATCTTGCGCGCCACAGTTCATGCGAATCGCTAAAGGCATGGGCTTAGACATGAGACAGTGGATTCGTGGCTGCATGGCAGGATTATACTATTGCAGCATTTACCCAAACGGAGACGTAACACCATGCCCCTATCTGCCAATAAAACTTGGGAACATTAGAGAAAAAAGCTTTAAAGAAATCTGGTTAAACTCACCAATATTCAAAGCTCTACGGGACCCGAACTCTTTGAAGGGCAAATGTGGCGCATGCGAATACCGCACTTTATGTGGGGGTTGCAGAGCACGCGCTTATGGACTTTCAAGCGACTTCATCGACTTACTGCGGTGACCTTCATGAACCAATAGAGATAAGAAGAGATTATTTAACAGAAGACCCCTGGTGTGTCTATCAACCAAAAACACGATTAAGTAATAGATGACTTTCAAAAAATTCAACAGGAAATTAAAGCAGCTTTGGCAGAACGCAAACACAGCGTTTCAGTGACTGTGGACAGCCAAAACATATGCAAACTGATAGAAAGCAGCAAAAATAATGTTCAGCAGAACAGTCATCCAACACTAGACAGTTTTGTCTATTTTATGGGGGGATACTATGGACTTAGACTTATTCTTTAGAAGAAAATGAATGTTAAAATTCACTATGTAAATTCATTAAACGCTAAAAGGAAATGAATCCTAATTGACTTCTATACGGACTTAAAGACATATACAGGATTCAGACCATACTATGTATGCATGGATTCAGATAAGACAGGTAATATAATCAATAATCAATATAGGGTATAGTCTAAAACGAGTATATGGTATAAATTGAAAGATTTCAAATGCATTGAAGGTGTCGAGAATGAGTTTGCTGAAGAATGCCCTACAACGGATACGGCGTGGGGTTCAAAAAATGGATTTTTATAAAAATAAGCATGAAGATTGTGCTAACTTTGATAATGGAACTTGCAGGTTTTTTCATTTTACTAATGTGGACCCTAAAGGGTCAGCTTGTCCGCATTTCAGAGTTAAAAAGAAAACAGAAGTTGAAATCACTGATGCAGCTGGGACAACCTAACCTCTTTTCGGCTGGGTTTGGGATTAAAATTTAATCTTCTTCTCTCTCTTAACTCTCTTTACTCTTACTATACTGCTATACACTTCTATACTATATCCCCTTAACCACACCCTCAACACAACACGACACAACAATACAACAAATTGATATGTCAGTCAGTCAGTCACTGTCAGTCAATCTGTCTCTCCTATAGGTTCAAATTATATCTTGTGTAACTAAAAAAAGACTCATTACTTCTGATGTGTTTTCTAAATGTGCCAACAAAGATTAAAATGCACCTCAAAGCTATTAGTTAACAGGTTTTTTTGGAGAAGAATTAGAAATGAGAAATAAACATTTGTTTGTATTGCCATTGGTTTTTGCGATTGTATGCGTGATGATAATTCCGTTCGCTTCAGCTAAAACTGTTGCAGTAACAGCTTAAACTAACAGCTTTTACAATTAATTTTTTACTTGTTGCTTATCACGAATATTTCATAACCTATACTTTTTGCCTCCGTTGCCTGACAACGAATAATGCGATAGCTAACACGATAGGGATTAAAACCGCTAAGATCATAATTTCTATGGGCAGTCTTGTTACTGGGCTGGGAGAGTTAGCAGGATTTGCTATTAATGGAAAGCGGTCTTGATTTTGTATGTCTACAATGTATGGTGTGTCACCAACCCCATCATTATTTGCGTCTGTGCCGTTGTAGTTACTCCAGTAGTTTCCTCTTTGGCCGTTGTCCCAGGCATGTGGCGGTTCGTTTAATGGATAATCCTTACATAGGCAGCCGTTTATTTGTTTATTATTATGATCAAAGCCGTTGCCGCTAATTATGATATCGGTTGGTATGTCTGAGGGGTTGTTGAAGCCGAAAAAGAGTCCTTGCTTGTTATTTGCAATATAATTGTCGGTGACGGTGGTGTTTGCACCAGAAAGCACGATGCCTACGATATTCTCTGAGATAGCATTTTTAGTAATAGTGTTATTGTTGGTCCACATGTACATGCCGACGCTAAAGTTTTGGATGTTTAAGTTTTTGATGGTGACTCCTTCAACGTTTTCTTGAGCCAAATCTATTCCAATAGTGTATTGCGCTAAAGCACCTTGGGGTAGCTGGTCTGATCCTTCCCCGATCACCCATACATCGGCTTGTGTCCCATTATAAGGTCCATGAAGAGTGAAACCGGCTCCGTCAAGGATAATGTTGCTTTTTTGGATTTTTATGGTTGCATAAGTGCTTTCAGAAAAAGTGTAGATTTCGCCGTTGCGAAGTATTGATGCTGTTGGAGGGGAGATAGTGCCGTCAGGATGGATAACTATTGTCTGAACAACTCCTGGATTTACGCTTTGAGAAGTAGAGGTTGGTTTTAGTGTTACATGAAAGTTTGCTTCTCCGCCGGGTGGAATAACAAAGAACACTGTATAGCTTTGCTGAGTAGATTTGCCAAAGGTTTCAATGTAAGGAATCTTGACACGTATTTGAAAATCTGCGCTTCGAATGTCACTTATGATTGGATACAGATCCTCTGCTTTGCAGATATGGTTGGTTCCACCATCCCAGTATCCATCATAAATGTAAACGTCAGTATAGCCATTGGCTCCGCCAGGCATCTTAGTTGCGTTAATTAGTAGTTGCGAATATTCATTAGCCCCAATTGTAAATGGTATATAAACTGTTGGCACGGAACTGTTGAGAAATCTAAGGCAGTCACTTGTTCCGCTTACTGTGAAATTTAGTTGTCCCGTGGGTTTCTGAGACGCCTGGGCTGGTGCAATTAAATAAGAAGCAGCGGTAGCAACAATAATTACTAAAACCGCAATAGTAATGAATGAACCTGCAACCTTTTTATTCATATTAAATTCCCAATTAGCTCTCTTACGCTACTATTCTAGTATGTCTACCGTTTTACCTGTAGGCAATATTAGTGTTTTTTGGAAAATACGTGTTCTATTTAGTCTCTTCAGTTTATGTCAGCATCCGCTTGGCTAAGGTGTGTGAATTATCAATTCTGATTATTATCGATTAATAAAGCCTCAAAATGCAATTCAACGTATTCGCTTCTTGATCTTTTCTGCCATGTGGTTCTTGGTATTTTTTTGCAATATTCTATTTGAAATGGCGATACTTACGCCTTATTCTTCAATCATTATCAATGTCAGTGTTGATTGCACCTGCTTGGATGTTCGTATTTTGTGTGTTACAAGGTCCTTTAACTCGTCCATGGTGTCTGCTTTGACTCGCACCAAAAGATCATAAACACCGTAGGTAACATAGGATTCCTCCACACCGTTAATGCTCTTTAGCTGTTTTAGTGCTTGTTCTTCTCCACCTGGCTCCACATTAACTAGAATAAAAGCACGCGACATAATTATCTCCACATAAAAGTAACTGCCACTTTATAATTAACCTGTATGCCAATAGCAGACACACCATTGTTCGAGACACTGCTTCGACTCGGCAAAACAGCAACGCTAATTACTTTGGTCGATTAATTCTGGACTGCGATCTTTATGAAAGTAACAAAGGTTGAAAGCATTTCCGCATTTCAGAATGCTCACGGCGTTGAAGCCAAGAAACTCTACACTACAAAAAACGCTGAAGTAATTTTTATGAATCTCAAACCAGGTCAATCGTTAAAGAAGCATACCACTCCAGTCGACGTTTTTTTCTACATTCTTGAAGGTAAAGGCGAGGTTGAAATTGGGGAAGAAACAACAAAAGTAGAAAAAGACACGCTCATAGAAAGTGCCAAGGATATACCACATTTACTGCATAACACTGGAACAAGCGTATTCAGATTTCTTGTGGTCAAGATCTCATAGCTTTGGAAGAGCAAATAAAATCCAACTTTGTGAGCTACCATTAAAGCCATTTTCGGATTGATGCCGAAGGATCAGCCATTGTGGACGCTGTTCCTGGAAGTTTTGAGCTCGTTACAGTTGAGGCGCCTGCAGATCCCTTAGGTGTCCCTTTAGAGGCATCGAAAGAATTGAAAAAGAGAGCGTCCAAAAAATCAGAGTCTTAGTAGGCATCCCAAGCCTTAATCATAAAGACCGCTACCACGACTATTTGCTGTCGACTCTAGCGTATATGGAGGCTGCTTTCCAAGGTGTAAACTACGAGGTTTTTGTATCTCCGCCTTCAACAAAACTTTCTTGGGCAGGCCTTGTGGAGTGTCAAAATCTTATTGTAGAAAAGTTTCTCTCCGGAGACTAAAGCCATTTGTGGCTTGTAGAGGTAGATGTCCAGGTCCCGCCTGGTTCTTTCCAGAAGCTGTTTGGCTTAAAATAACGAGAGGAATTGTTTGAAAATCAATAAAGCAAAACGCTGCTAATTCTACGAATTTATTGTTGTTCCAACCAGTTTCTGGAATTCATCACTGTTTTTCCTGCAAACTTTAATGTTAGTGCCCCTTCATAGGGACACTCTTCAACGCACCGTGCACAAAGGATACATCTAGATTCAGTTACATCGCCGCCTTTCTTCTCATACACATCTGTAGCTTGAGTTGGACAAACACGTTTACAAATACCACACTTAGTGCATTTTAGCTCGTTTTTCTTTAATTTTGTCAATGCCATTTTTTTGAAGGGCATAAAGGTGCTAAATAAGGAAATTAATCCGCCAAGTGGGCAAATTCTGCACCATACACGTCTATATGCAAAAGCTAAAACCGTGACAACCGCTAAGATGGCTAAATTTATCGAAGTAATATAGAAGCCAACTATCCAAAAGGGCGATTCAGAGGCTATTTCAGAAACATATGAAAACCTCATCAGCCCTAAAGCGCTTTCACCTAATATGCAAAGAGGCCTCATTGGACAAACTAAACAGAAAGGCTCATTGAGTGCACCGCTGATGCCTGATTGCCCCGTGGGTCCAGCTGGTGTGGTGTCTTGAATAAGTTGTGTTCCAAAAATAGCGTATGAAGAAAAAATGGCACTAAGAAGTAAAGCAACCGCAAGGATAAGATACCGTGACTGAGAAATCGCAGTATTTGTTTTTTTGGAAAATTGTAAGTGCCGCAACCGTGAAACTTTGCGTAGCCGGGTTAACAAGTCCATGTAAAGACCAAGGGGGCATATCCAACCGCAAAACGCCTTTCCAAAAATCATGGAGGCAATCACTAGCAAAGCGATAACTATGCCTATTTTTTCCAAACCAGAAGTTGAATATATGGCGGCGTACCCATTCGAATAATTCCAGTATGGAAAAATATAAGCTTGAAGTTGCCACAGACCGCAAGTAACTGTCCGTCCATTAGAGTAATAGCATGCTAAAAAAGGAACAGAAAAACCGTCTGGAAACTGGTTTCCCAAAAAGTTCGCTCCAACTAGCAGGCTTCGAGGTGAAATTCCCATGGGACGCCATAACGGTGTATCGAAAGGACCCAATACAAGCCCCATAAAAATTGCAAAGACAGCAGCTATTTGAACGAAAAGTCTCAATGAGCTAACTTTGCGGGTTTTGTCTTTGGTCACCTTAAGTATAAGGCAGATTCCAATCACTATAATGGCGACGAATATGGGCAATACGATGTTACTGGGGAGTTCCCACGTCATCTTTTCGTTTCTTCCAATTCAATAGTTTTCGCTTCAATTACGACCGCAATAGTTATCACTATAGCCAACGCTGAACCTATTGCAATAACAACTATGTGCTCTTGAATGAAAGACAAATTTGAATTTGACTCATCATTCAAGAAAGTTTGGTCATCCCTATAAGTGGGGCTAAGGGTTTGGTTGGAAGTTGTTAAAGTTGGCGTTGACGTTGGGTTCTCATTGTCTTTGCCTAGATTTACTGCCGAAACTGTGTTGCCGTTAAAGTTTACAACGTAGGCATATGCATTATTTGGAGTTAAAGCTACTCCGTAAGGGCCATTTCCAACTGTTATTGTTCCTGTCACTTTATTCAAGATTGTATTTATCACTGCCACCGAATTGCTGCCGCCGTTTGTGACGTAAGCTTCTGCGCCGTTGGATGTTATGGCTATGTCAAAAGGCTGGATTAAACCAGTTATCTTCGAAATTACAGTGTTCGTAGCAGTTCTAATCACTGACACTGAACCGCTGCCAGAATTTGAAACATACGCATATTCCCCGTTAGGCGTTACAGCAACATCAACGGGACCGCTTTCAACAGTTATTGTCGCATTCAGCGTATTTGCGATAGTGTTTATCACTGAAACTGTTCCGATGCCAAAATTCGCAACATACGCGTATTCGCCGTTAGGCGTAAAGGCTATGCCTTGAGGGTTGCTTCCGACAGTTATCGTCTTTATGACTTTATCTGATTCTGTTTTTATCACCGAAACTGTGCTGCTGCCAAAATTTGTAACGTATGCATAGTCACCGCTGGGCGTTATGGCTATACCGTGAGGACCATTATCTACGGTAATTGTCTTGACCACTTTATTCGTGGTTACGTTTATTTTCCAGACCGAACCGCTTCCGCCATTTGTAATATAAATGTAATCACCGCTAGGCGTAAAAGCCATAGCAAATGGGTCGTTTCCACCTGTTATTTTCGTTGTAACTTGGTTGGTTGTTGTTTCTATTACCCAAATAGAACTGGTTCCCCCGTTTGAAACATATGCAAAAGCACCGTTGGGTGTTACAGCCACCTCAAAAGGCTCGCTTAAACCAGTTATCGTTGACGTCAACGTCTGCGCTTGTACTAGCTGAGGCAATGATTCGAAGGCTAAGAACAAAAAGAAGAGGGCGAGAAAGACACTGCTCACACTTAAAGTCTTTTTTGTCCT
Organism: Candidatus Bathyarchaeota archaeon; assembly: GCA_963811105.1. Lineage (GTDB taxonomy): Archaea > Thermoproteota > Bathyarchaeia > Bathyarchaeales > Bathycorpusculaceae > Bathycorpusculum. The sequence goes on from CAWEPZ010000006.1 coordinate 22,701, forward strand.
TCGCTTCATTGTTTCACCTTACCAGTCAAACCCCTACGCACAACAGGTCAGCCAAAATATACCACAGTTAGCCTTTGCCAACGGAATTAAAAGTAAGCCAGAAAGAAAAATTATGCAAACCAATGCTTCAACTCTTTTTCTCATGCTTTCTCCGATTTACGGTTAGGTTGTTAAAGGAATAAAAGCCTATTCGTCAAGATTTCTTGATTTTACAACTGGTTCGGTTTGGTCAATGTTTCTCCTATATAAGGAAACGAGCCTAAAGACCTAACCAGACAGGCCTCTAACCATACTTCACCTCATCCACACTTAAATTTCCTCCACAAATGTGTTTCAGACAACATTCTCTTATCAGCGAACAAAGTCGCCTACACCATTGAGTTTCAATTAAGGAAGCGGGAATTCTGGCAGATGGCCCATAAGACATCGCCGTGGATCTTAGCGACGAAACCCATCCACTGCACCGCAAACATAAACAGGATATCCGGTGTAACACATGGATTAAATTTAAGACGGTAACCGCTCTCAAAGACACATCTTTTGATTAATACGCAGCTTGTTCCCGCCATAACCCAGCCGCCCAGGATCTTGCCCTCAACAGCGTTTAGCGGTAAATACCAAACAGTCATGTTTTCATCTAAAAAACCAAGAATTAATCCTTAGCCGTTATGTCGACGCACAAACCCACAAGCGCCATCAACATTTGATTGTGACTATTTTAGCAGTTGCTTCTATAACATCATTAATTGTTGGCGGAAGCGTTGGTCTGAAAATTTGTAGAAGGAATCGAAGAGCTCTGAAGTAAGCCAGTAAATCTTTTTCCACGCGGCAAATGCGTGGTTACTGTTCCGCATTAGAACGCCGTCAAGCGATAGTGAGCAAACAACGGATAATAAACATTAACCAAAAAATTATTTAAAGCGAGAAAACAAATCTATATTTGAATGTTGTATGAACAAAAAAATATTGGCCATTCTTGTGTTGACATGCTTTCTTTTTCCTATGAGTGCTATCCAAGCACAAACTAAGCCTTCTGTAGGATTAAAAGCGGGTGATTGGATAGAGTTCAATTCTGCTACAACTGGGAATCTTCCGGTAGGGCATGATGTGATGTGGTTTAGAATGGAAATAATCAATACTACTGGCACCCAAATTTTGGTTAATATTGTTGCAGAATCCAATAACGGTACATATACAAGCTCAATTAGAACCATCGATTTCAATACTGGCGATACGCAGGCATGGATAATCATACCTGCTAACCTTAGTCCAGGTGACTCGTTTTACGACAATTTATCAAATTCCACAATAACTATTCAGGGAGAAAAAACTGAAACGATAGATGGCACGTCTAGAACAGTTACTTATGTCCATACGCCTCAGAGGAATAAAGAATGGGACAAAGCAACGGGCATATTTGTTCAAACCATAGATAACTATCCAGATTACACCGTCACGGCAAACACAATCGCAACAAACATGTGGGAGCCTCAGATAATTGGACTTAACCCAACGGTGTTCTATTCTGTAATGACAATCATCATTATTTTGGTGTCTGCCGCTATCTTGGTAATTATTTCGTTTCGTAAGAAGAAATAAGTGGCTTTATCAAATCGTTTCTTGTCATTGACTATCGAATCTTTTCGTTAGTCAAGACAGGATGTAAAGTGATTTTCTGGATGGACCTCCGATAAGCCAGTATGTCCCATTTGGAAATTCGTCAAGCAGTCTTGTTGCAAGTCTACCTTTTAACTAACATTTTCTCTAAACCTAAAATCAATGATACAATTATTTTTGCGAACAACATAACGCTGGTTATTTCTTCTGTAATATTAGTAGTTATGCTTAGAAAGAAAAAAGAACAAGAATAGACCAACCAGGCGCTAAGACCTCTAAATCATAATTCAGTTTTATTGGTGTATTAGTGCTAGTATCGCTAATGCAATCTCAAGAGTTAAAGGCAATTAGGACCACATATTGGTGGTGTACTCATTCTATTACTAGGTTGACTGTCGTGAGTAAGCAAGACTTTAAGCTCTTGGAGGACGTTAAGCCAGGGGACCTTATTTCTGTTGATTGGTGTGATGCATCTACTGGAAAAAGCAGTATGAACGGCGGAGCTGTAGATGTTCCGGTGCAAAGCTGGGGCATCTTTCTTGGAGTAATAGCAGGCCGTGTTCAACACATCATTTTAGCGCAGAATAGTTTCTCATTTACGGAAACCGTGTTTGACCTAGATTATACTTCTATTCCGGTGGGGTGGACAGTCGGAGTTAAAGTTCTAGTTCGCGCAAGCGTAAACAGGGAAATTGCTGACTGCATGATTCACAGCTTCGCCAAGAGCAGTTCAGGACAGTCTCGCTCAAGCATTGTCTCATCTAATCTTCTAAACCCACGGGCTCCCAGGATATTCATGTACCATCGCATGCAAAGAGTGAGGATGAGGATGAGGATGCCTTGGCAGAAAATCTAATCAAACGTGCCCTCACTCGACATCGACAAGTCCGCGGCCGCCCAACACCGGAAGTTGAATTACCAGACGAACGCCTAGTTCTAGGTGTAGAATTTGCGATTGCAATGGCCATTTGCCTATCAATCCTCGAGGTTGCCCACATGGCTATATTGGGCAGCTGGAACAGCGAAATCTTCGCAACCATCTCAGGCCTAGTCGGAATCATAATCGGCTTATTTGTGGGGAAAAAACATTGAATGCTAAAATAGTTTCTCAGAAAACCTGGAACACCTGGAACAGCTGGAACAGAATTATAAGCGGAGCAATAGATCGAGTCTGCAGCAGGACAGGAAGACCTTAATGGCGAAGGGCAAGCCTTGGACCGTTGAAGAGGAAAGGCAGCTTCGAGAGCTCGTAACAGAAAAAAAGTCCATGCGGTCCATTGCAAAGCTTATGAGTAAAACCCTTATGGCTGTACGGTTGAAAGCAGCTCGCTTAGGCTTAGAAGAAGATAATGAGAGGCAAAAAAAAACCACGCCATTATCTTCTACCCTTGAGAAGTTAGTTTTGCCCGATGAGTTGCCTTCAATTGAAGAAAAACTCAAGACCTTAGTTGGCGCCTTGGAGCAACTTGAAAAGGGCAAATTGGATAAACTTGGTGTTTTACGTTTACGCACAATCATTATGGGCGTAAAAGTGTACCAGGAGCTCATAGCAGAATACGTCGATTATCGAGGCCTTGAGACTGAAATGCTGGAATGGAGGGACAAGTATGCGGACCTTGCAAAAAACACCACGAACCCTCCGGCCAAATAAATTCAGTGATAACCGAGCTAAGACACGCGGGAATATTGGTTCTTTACAGGCGAATAGACTCAGCAAGGTTGAGACGCTAAAGACGGATCCGCTTGAGTTTTTCCGTCAAATCCTAGGAGTGGAGCCGACAGATTACGAGAAGGAGCTTATCGAGCTTTTCCAAAAGAACCAGTTTGTAGCCGCCCGGTGGAGCCGACAATCAGGCAAAAGCTTCACAACCTCTGGAATTCTACTCAATTACGCCCTAGTGAATCCCAATTCCTACATTGGTGTAGTTGGTCCTAGTTGGCGCCAAACAAAACTTGTCATTCGACGCATTGGGGATTTTGCGAGGCGGCTGCCGCCTGGCTCCAAAATTACTGTGCAGAAAACAAAGATATCTTGCCCTAATGGCAGTATCATTGAGGCTTTCCCCAACAATCCCGATACCATCCGAGGGCCTACCTTGCACGTGGTCTATGCTGACGAATTCAATTTCATACCTAACGCCGAAGACCTCTATGATGCTGCTCTCTTTCACTTTGGGAACTACTAACGGGAAATTTATCTGCACAAGCACTCCATGGAACACGGATAGCCTTTTTTGGCGGATCTGCAATAAATCTGACTTTGATGATTTCGCCAGGCATCATGTAACTTGGGAGCGAGCCCAAGAACCGAACGGACCGTTGAAGCTGGGGATTTTGGAGAAGATTCGCAAGCAGCTGCGCGATGATCCTGCCCGGTGGCGCCGCGAAATGGAGGCGGAGTGGGCAGAGGATGAAGACGTCTGGCTATCCCAAAACCTCATCGCCGCCTGTGTCGGCACAGTAAAAAACTGCAAGGAAGACCTGCAGGAGTTTGACATTAACGGTATAGCGGAGGGGGAATTCTACGCTGGCCTGGATCCTGCCCAAACAAGAGACTACCACGTCCTGAGTGTAATTGAACGAAGGGATGAGCAGCTGCTGCTTAGGCATCTGAAGATTTTTCCACATCCAACCTATGACGCCTATGTCCTTGGCTACCTCAAAACGCTGCAGGACCGCTGGGGTGGATTCCGACAAATCAGAGTTGATGTTACTCGAGAAGGACCCAGCTTCATAGCAGACATGGAGAACGCCGGCATAAACAATGCTGAAGGCGTAATCTTCAGCTCGCCCAGGAAAAGTGAGATGGCAGCCCTGCTCAAGAAGCGAATGCAGGACAAACGTTTCTTTTATCCGCTGCTAAGCTGGGATCGGCCGTACCATGGGGACATCTGCAATGAATTTAATCTGGAACGCTTTGCCCTGAGAAAGGACGGCGGATTAGCCTTTAGCCATCCGCAGGGAACCCATGATGACGTCTTTTGGGCTACAGCCCTAGCCGTTTACGCTACAGTAAAAATGACGGTGTTTGACATGGAGGCATTGCACTTTGGTTAGCCCTATGGTTAGCCCTATGGTTAGTTTCTTCACAAGCTACGATTATTGGGAAGTGCACCTGGTCAATAACGAGAGAGGTCCTTGTGGAAAGTGCCAATACTACGCTCAAGTGGGCGTTTTAAATGGTGAGTGGTTGCAGGGCATGTTCCCTTGGCTAAAGATCATTAATGATAACGAGATCAAATGCAACATTCACCCAAACTGTCAGTGTTATCTGAAGCGAGTTCTCTTGCCATATGATAAGCCAACTGTTGCCGATCCCGAGGCTGTTGTAACTGAAAGTAAGCAGCTGCTTGCAGATTACAATTTAGGAGGGTACTAGGCATGAACAACCGGGAAGATGTGCTGAAGATCCGTAAGCTCAGACGGATCTACGATCGCAGTAAGGACAGATTTACTTTTCACGTCGAGTACGAAACTATCACGGAGATTACGCCAAGGACCCTGGTTGTTGCTGAAGCCTTTGGTCTAGGGATTGATGAGGCTCAAAAGTTTCTTGTCCTAAACACTATTTTGCAGATTAGCCCTAGAGATATTGTGTTAGTTACGGGTGATAGTGGCAGCGGCAAGAGTGTTTTGCTGCGAGCACTCCGAGAGGATCTTGGCTCTGAAGCTGTAGACATGGCCGACGTCCAAGTGGACGAAAACAAGCCGTTAATTGATACTATCGGCGCCACAGTTGAAGAGGCCTTGGAGCTCCTGAGCAAAGTCGGATTGAATGATGCTTTCCTATTCCTGCGGCCGTATAAGCAGCTGAGCGACGGCCAAAAATACCGATATCGAGTTGCCAAACTCATTGAAACCGGAGCTCAATGGTGGCTCATGGACGAGTTCTGCGCTCTTCTGGATCGGGACACGGCGAAGATTATTGCGTTTAACGTCCAGAAATTGGCGCGGCAGCAGGGAAAAGCTGTCATCGTTGCAACTACCCACGCAGACCTCTTTGAGGATCTGGCGCCATCCGTAAGCATTCACAAGCGGTTTGGGGAAGAAATTCAAATCGACTATTACCCAAATATCGCCAAAGCAGTATGCACCCTGATTAGAGAGATGAAAGTTGAGGAGGGCACTAGGGAGGATTGGATAAAACTTTGCCGTTTCCATTACCGAGGCCACGGATTTCTCAGTTGCAAGAAAATTCTTCCGCGTAACCCGAAACGGTGAGCTCTGCGGCGTCATTATTTACTCTTACCCGCCACCGGCATGCTACGGAAGAAGGATGGTTCTGCCCAAAAATGTCAATGCAGGAAATAAACCAGCAACTAAGCACAATCAACCGCGTGGTCATTCACCCAAAATATCGAACCATAGGCTTAGGAGCCAAGTTAATTCGGGAGAGTCTGCCGCTTGCCGGCACGCCGTATGTGGAGCTAATCGCAGTGATGGCAAAATATAATCCGTTCGCAGAAAAGGCAGGCATGCAAAAAATCACTCAACAAACCTACGTTGAGAGCGTTTCCAGAGTTTCTAAGGCCCTGCAGAATTTAGGCTTCACCTTGCAGCTCCTAGGCAGCAGCCACTACGTCGAATCAAAGCTTAAAACGCTAAATAGCCAAGAAATAAGTTGCCTCAAAGAAGCATTTGGCAAGAATAGCCATCCGAGATTCAAAAAAGTCTTCTCCGGGAAAGGTCAGCCGTATGGGAAAGGATCTGCCTATCTTCAGCATCTGCAGGATGCGGACCTCACAAAAATGGCGAAGCTGATAAAGATCGCTAGTATGCTCCTGCAGACGAAGGTCTACTTATTTTGGAAGAAAAATTGCCTAACCTGAAATATCGCTTGAGTAAAGCAACGTGAATTAAAAGTGTTAGTATGCGTATGTTATGGAGAAAAGGCCTGCTGATACTATTACTGAAGCCCGAAACCTGGACCGGGTGAGAATGGAGCATGTGGTACTTGGATAGCCATAGGCTTTGGTAAAAAAGACATCAACGGCTTCTATGAAAACCCTATCACCCTTTCCAACCTCAGGGCTTCAAGAGCTGCGAGCTTGAAGAAAGAAACCATCTGAATGGAATCGAAATGCTTTATAAAAGATGACCTGAATATTCAGGGCAAGACTGAGATAATCGGTGGGTTTGTTGAAGTTTTTGCTGTTTTTTCTATGTAGTTTTTGATTTCTTGCAGTATGTTGGGGGCGTAGGTTGGGAGGCTGGATTTTGACTTTTTGGTTTTGGAACTGCGAGGTTAGGAGTGCGTTTTTTATTTGGGCGTTTTCGAAGTTTTTTAGGGAGTAGTCTAGGCGTTTTTCTTTAAGTTTGCCGGGGGATGTTCGACTATTATTAGGCGGTGGCTGGTTAATCATCCGGAGCCATTGGCAAGCTGGAAGGTAAGAAATATTGGTTCTCAAGGGTAGAAGAAAACTTCCAGAGTTCCTTTGTGGCTGGTGCTATTTTGATTTTTCCTCTTTCAGATTCTTAGCAACCTGCACAATTAACTCGTCAAGTATAGTCGCGCGCTAACTTTTAACATATAATAGGGTTATTGAAGAAATAAAGCAATCTTGTGCCTGTTCTATCACAATCACATCACTTTTTATTCGAAGCTATTCACAGTTAGCTTGCTTAGCATATGCTAATAATGTAGAGCAACTTGAAAATTTTTATGAGGAGGTGAAAAATAATGGAAGATATTGATGATATTGCTGTTGCAGCTGGAGGCTTCAAAACATTTATGGCGGCGGTAAAAGCTGCAGGATTAGTTGAAACACTAAAAGGTCCAGGTCCATTCACAATTTTTGCGCCAGATGATCGTGCTTTTTCATTGCTTCCTGCAGGTTCAGTGGATGAACTATTGAAGGATGTTCCAAAGCTTAAGGCGATTCTGATGTACCATGTTGTTCCTGGAAAGTTTACTGTTGACGAAATAGGCCAAATGAAGACAGCTAAAACTGTCCAAGGGCAGGAAATTCAGATTGATGGAAGCAAATGGCATTTTCATATAAACCCGGTAATTAATAATGACGCACACATAGTAAATACAGACGTTGTAATAGACAATGGTATAGTCCATGTTGTGGACAGAGTGCTTATGCCAAATATGGATCTTACATGTCCGATGGATGGCATGGGCTTCATGACCAAACAAGCTATGGATGATCACACTAAGAACGCCCACGTAGTTGAGAAAACCCCCGAAGCACCGATGCCTGCTGAAGTTGTGCCGGTGGTTGAGAGGGCTCCAGAACCAACGCCAATCGTAGAAGAACCAGTAGTAGAGAAGACATCGGAACCAATGCCAGTCACTGATGCACTGCCAGTAGTTGAAAAAGCACCAGAGCCAATGCCAAGCACTGAGGTCATGCCGGTAGTTGAGGCGGCGCCTGAACCGTTGCCACCTACTGAAGTTATAACGGAACAGATGCCAGTAGCAGCGAAAGTGACAGGAGTTTTTGAGGTTTTCTGTGACGCTGTTTATAGGTTCCGTTTCCATCTGAAAGCTACAAATGGACAGATAATTGCTGTAAGCCAATCGTACGGGACAAAAGAGGCCGCTCTAAAAGGCATTGCTTCAATACAAAAGAATGCTCCAATAGCTACGATCGCTGATTCCACAACTAAAGAGACTATACCGGATTCTGCGCACCGAGGAATTGTACAAGATCCAGATTTCGAAATTCAATGTGATTCTGCTGGTAAGTTCCGTTTCCATCTGAAAGCTGCTAATGGGGAGATAATTGCTGCAAGCCAGTCCTATCTGTCAAGAGAGTCAGCCGAAAAAGGTATAGCGTCGATAAAGAAGAATGCTCCAATGGCAAAGATCATTGATCAAACCACTGCGTTAACATAAACCTAACGTTTCTTTTCCTTTTTTTAGTAAAAACTAAAATGGGCACTGTCCAGGTTAAAGGGGAACTTCAACTCTTTTCAGAAGTTGTGAAAAGCTTCAAATTAGTAAAGAAATGCACCTATCCGCAAAGATCTTGCTCTTTTTGTATTTTTTTAAATAGTTTCAATTCTTAAAATCATTTTTACTTACCTCTCCACTTTTTGGCGGGGCAGTTGTTCGTTTGATTTATATGAAATTTGGGCTGATACTTGTGTCCCAAGAGACCAACTACTAAAGGTAATTCGGTTTGCTTGGAGGCTTAGCGGGTTATGAGTAAAACTGTTGAATCTTTCAGGATTGCTTTGGAGGGAGAGATTAATCGGTGGAGCAGCTTCGCTAAGGCCTTGCGCAAGTCTGAATCTTGCTTCACTTTCACAGCAGTCTCCACTGTTCGATAAAGCCGTTTAGGGTTACCATTTAAAAACTCAAAAATGCCTTTTGCTATTCCTCAACTTTGGGAGAAAGTTGTCAGGTAAAGATTGAACCTCGGAAGGATTTGAATGATGTCAGTTAGCAGTCCATGCAAAATTAGAGGCTGGATACTTGATGCCTACCCTTCAAACGAAGGCGAAATCACAATCTGGATCATCAGCGAATCCGGACAAAGAATACGCATAACCGACAACTTCCACCCCAAAATCTACGTTTCATCAAAACAAGACAACATCGAACCCCTAATTGGCAAACTCTATAACAACCCAGATGTCATAAAATGGGATTTCGCCTACAAGTTTGCGCGACCCACAGATTCACAGAAATCCAAAGTCTTAGAGCTTGCGCTCAGAGACTGCAGAAGAACCCAGACCCTAACAAACAATATACTAAGGCTGGGCGATTACATTCGCTATCAAGTTTCCAACTGCGATTTGAAAGGAGATCGTGCCTATTTTTTCAGTCACGACATCTTTCCCCTCGCCCTATTAGAAGTAAAAGTTGCAAAGACAGGCCTCCAATATACTCTGCGTGACTCAGTTTCGAGCACTGATTATTCGATTCCTCCATTGCGAGTTATGAAGTTGGATGTTAAAATTGCTAAGAAAAGTAAAATTGCAGACTTTAGCGATCCCATTGGCATAATTGAGTTAAGTCAAGATGAAGAAGAAATACAAATAGGCTCAGCAGACGAGGCTGAAAATCTACTTCAACTCGTAAAAACAGTCAAAGAACTTGATCCAGACTTCCTGGTGACATCGGGAGGAGACTCGCACCTTTTTCCCTACCTGACAGAGCGAGCAACTATAAACAACGTAATTGACAAATTCACTTTAAGCAGAGATGGTGTTGTGAAGAAGTATCGTCAGAAATTATTGGATGGCGAAGTTCCAATCGGAGACTTGATCATATCTAAGCGTATGTCAAGAAAGCCAGAGCGGTACCGTCAACACGTCAGCCAGGTTATTGCAGCAGAACAGTTGATTAAGGAGGGTGCAGAAGTCCACGCCGGAACCAGCATAAAGTTCCTATTCACACATTCCAAAGACAAACGGCATGAACGGCGAGTTAAAGCAGCTCAACTCATCGACGAAGAAATAAACCCCGACTGCAAGAAATACCTTTTTTTGCTCTATTCTTCAGCCGCTAACTTGCTCAGCTTTGCAGGCTACACAATTAAATCAATCTGCGAAACAGTCACGGGACATGACCAAAAAAACCTCGCGGATTACTGGAAAAAAGGAGACGAAATGCAGCCCTCCAATTCATCAAAAAAATAAAAAAATAGGGTTGATTGTGGTTTTGCCGTTTTATTTTTTCCTAAACAGAAGCAAACCGACTATGGCTATGGCAATGATTATGACGATTGTTGCAACGGCTAAGTAGGTCATTAGGTCTGATGTGGTTGTAAGGCTTGAGGGTGCAGAGGTCGGTGTTACTGTTGGTGCAACGTAGCAGTAAAGGCTGCCTCAGCATAAGATCCATAGTATGATTGTGAACCTGCAAACGAAGCAATGACAGTGTATTTGCCTGGGTTGTCGGGAGTCCATTGGAAGCTAAACATGCCGCGCATCATTGAAGTATTGCCGATTTGCCTGTAGTTGCCGTTAGAGTCAAGGACGGTTATGGTAACTGGAACCCCGGTTGCGTTGTTTGGAATTGGCTGCTGCTGGTAAACGTGCTGCATCCACTGGCTCATGCTATCGTCAGAAACGCATGGTAAGCCGTTGGGGAAATTTGCTGCTACTGCTTGTTGCTGTGAACCTGCAGAGATGTCCGTGACTGTTCCGCTTATCGTTATTGGTGTAGAGGTTGTGACGCCAACACTTGGTGCATTAACGGTAGTTTTGCTCGGTCCCATGCCAAAAGCGTATATTTGCCCATCCACCAGGTTTGGTGCTACGAGAATGCCTCCTGCAATACTCACTTGCTTGTATTGTCCTTTTACCTGCCAAATTAGCTGACCGTTGCTTGCGTTGATAGCATACATAGCTTCTCCTCGGAATAAGGGTGATTGCTCACTGTGCTCATGATTCTCAACCAAGAGCATTCCGTCAGCAACAACCATGGCGCCGTATAATGGGTATTGACCAGCAGGCACTTCTAAGCCACTAGGGTTCACCGAAGCATCGTAGAAACTCCACACCGTTTTTCCAGTTTGTTGGTCGTAAGCATATACCATTCCATCGTCGGCTTCTTGGTAAACGTTGCCGTAGGCAACCACAATACCAAAGCCGAAAGCGCCCAACGGATTCGGTCGCGGTTCACTCACCCACATTTGGTTCCCTGTTGTGACGTCAAAAGCGTATAGTTGCCTTGTTTCTTTTCTGTAAATCGTGTAGAGGTTATTGCCCACTGACCTACTGTTGTAAAGAAAACCTTCCCAAGTGCTTCCATCAGTATTTCTAACCTTATCCCAAAGTACATGTCCGTCAACCATACTGTAGGCTATGTCTTCGAACGTGCCAGAAACAAGCGGATTCCCGTTAGTCTGGTTGCTGATGATAATCGCGGTTAGACTTTTGGGATCCCAAGTGCAATCCCCATTAGTACTGCCCTCGTTAGGGCATGCGAGTACTGTCACGTTCCATTGTATTCCGTTTTTCCAAGGAATGTTTAACTGTTGCGTTTGAGTGTATGTTGCGGTTAAGCCGCACTTGGTAGAGTTCCATAAGGCTAAATACCCTGCAGTGGAATTTCGCGCCGTGAAGTAGTAGGCTAAAATTTCTCCTGATGGACCATAAGTTACTCCATTGTTAGCATTGCCTGTTGAGATGGCAGTTGCGTTTACAATTGTATTTAGCAGGTTTCCTGAGTATGCATCAAACCTTGCCCAAGTAGTACCGCTAGCGGCCCACAAGTAGGCTTGGGCTCCGTTTTGGTTCTCATCGTTCTGTATGAGTATTTGACCTAAGGTTAACTGTGCTGCGGTGCCCTGTACGATCGTGCCGGTTCCGCTATTGAAAGTCTGATTCCGGAACCATATTTCCTGCCCATTGTATAAGTCTACGCAGTAAAAGCCGTATGCCGGCGGGTCAACTTGGTTGTAGTAGAGTCTTCCGTTAATGATTATAGGCGGAGTTACTTCTTCTCTGTAACTGGATCCTGTATAGTAGGTTTCGATACCGCTTGACGATTTTGTAAGTCCCGTATCAGTAAATGTATTGTATGAAGCGACTCCACCGAACGTCCAAGGTTCTGTCCACAGTATGTGAGCACTTGTTGGAACTGTGGTATATGGGTCAAAAACGCCGCTAACTGCGGATGAGTACTTTCGTTGTGTGTCGTAGCCGGCCATTAACCAGTTGCTTGAAATATTGTACCATTGTGCATTATCACCGTATACTGGATACTGCCAGTACGTGGTTGGAAGCGCGTTTGTCGGAGGGAAGGATAAGTATGTTGTTGTGTCAACAGTAAGGTTAGCGTACGTCGAGTAGGCTGGTGGAACATTGTAAGTCGTCACCCCATAAGGCGGCTTGGCAGGATAAGTTACGTTCCCTCCAGGGTAGTATACTTGGAAAAGCCATGTTCCTACAGCGTCAGGGGTAAAGCTTATCCCTGTACCTCCAGTTGAGTCAGACGAGAACGGTCCCAAGGTTTTGTTTACACCGCTGGGGCTTGTAATTGTCAACATCCAGCCCATATAGTAATTTGGATCACTCGTAGGCATTGTAAATCCCCATCCAACGTTCACCCTCTGACCGATGCCTATAGGGTTTGGGTCAACGTAGATGTAGGTATAATATGTATTAGCAGCTTTTGTTGTATTAATGAAAGGAAAGAAAGGTAATCCAATAGTTAGTATCAGAAGCAATAGAATCGCTGATGTCTTTATTGTTTTTTTCATTTTTCTTCTCTCTAATTTTATTTTTGTTTGAACTAAAGTGTAAAACTTATCGCTCAACAATGGCTCATATGTCATGGTTTTAGTTATAAAACTATGTTGTGAAACTCGTGGAAGCCGTAGCTGGTGAAGGATAAATCAATGCATCACCAAAGAACAGTGCAATAGTTAAGTCACAAAGCAAGATTGGGCTAAGTGGTTCTTTTGCTTCAAACCTTTGGGGGATTGCATACATTACAACCTAGGAGTTTGAGTGTTTGCCATCTAAGAACCCACTTACAAGGCTGGCAGAAATTTCCTCTAGAAAACCTACTAACAAAAATGACAAAAAGGGTATAACATCGGAGATTAATACTTTAAAATTTCTTAGAGATAACAAAGATCAAAACTTATCTTTCTATGATGAGTGCTTTTATTAATTAAAAAAACATGAATCCTCGAAAGCTCAGTGGTTAGCCAAGATTTTAGATCTCTGGGAGGTTCCAGCCTTCTTTTCTTTTTCTTGTTATTATTTCTTGTATGGCGGGTACTGTTAATGCGAAGTTTATGTGTTCACAAGTGTTGCTTTTGTCGATATCACAGAATATTCCTTGGGGTTTGATGTAAATTTCTGCTATCATGCCGATTTTTCGATCGGTTATTCTTACACCAGTATCGTTAATGTTGAAGTGCTCATACTGCGGGAGTATTTTTATCTTGTTTATTTCTTCCATTCTGATTCTGGCTGCTTCGTGAATGAAGTCTGAAATGCTCTTGTATTGCGGGTTGTTGTCGATAAATACTTCTATTTGTTTGATTAATTCTTTTTTTAAGCTGACTCCTTTGTAGTCTGAGTCTTTTTTTGGTAAGTTAATCCCCTTTGTTTGCTTCAATGTTTTGATGTGGCATAGATGCCATATAATATATATGGCTTTGTGTTAATAAAGAAGCTTTATTTTTTTTACTCAATGGGGTTTTTATCCCTTAAAGGTGCCACAAATATTATTAATTAAGTCTCAGCATAGTTGGGTTTATGTAGCATAGGTACCATCGAAAGAAGGAAGATTAATTGCCAGGTAAGAATCAAAACTTCAAAGGCGTAAGTCTAAACAAAAATCTATACATCAAAGTTACACATTTCGTGCAAGACAATCAAGAATACAGAAGCGTCGCCGATTTCCTAAGTGAAGCCGCCAGAATGCGAATGGAGCAACTAGAAGCCCAAAAAGCTGCAAAATGCCGGGTGAAATAATCCTTGCCAAACGCTGCTTGGTACCGAGGCTACCGAACCGGAGGTTAAGACGCCATGAGTACACCAAAAATATCTTTGATTTATCCTGCCGAAGTTGACTTAATCGGCCTAGATGGCAAGCGTAAGAAAATGATGATCTACTTTGACAGCCCAGCTGACCGAGCCGAATATATTACCCTTATAAATAATGCAATTGAAGCTTTTGAGAAGCTAAACAATAAGCTCACCTTTCTGGGGCCTAAGGTTGATGGTTTTTCTTGACTATCTGAAGGCTCAAGGGTACCTTCAGCTGCAAGATCCAGTCTGGGGTCGATGCCTAGTTCATTCCCAGAGAAGAATTTACAGACAAAATGGCGATGTGCCTAAGAATCGAAGGCATAAGATACCATTTCACCTTGCTAGATAATTATGGCGCCGTCTTCGTTGAACTAAGAATCGCCTTCCGTACCTGAACATACAATACAATTAGCGGTCTTGGAGGTTAATTATTAGTGGTTGAAGGGGAGCGAACAGGCGACCTTGCCAACATTACGTCTCTTAGCATGTTTGGCAATAAGCCGGGAAACAATATCACTGGCAAGTCGGTTGCAGTTCTACCCGCCGGCACCGCCTCGCAAATCCCCAACTGCCGCCAAAGACCTATCTGCCCCAAATGCGGCGAGAAAAAAGTTTGGCGTGATAGCCATCGAACAAACTTATTTGGTCCAACTATTCAACGATGGCTTTGCAGTTCCTGCTTTTTTAGATTCAGCGATCCAGTGGACCTGGCGGAGAGCAAAAAAGCCCAAAAAGAAGCTGAAAAAATGGAATCGATGGGCTTAAAAAGCGCAGAGCCTATACAATTTAATTGCCAAATATGCGTCCAGGAGACGAAAAATTTGACTTCGGACTCTAAAACAGTAGATCCGAAATTTGTCGACTTTACGATTGGAACTAAGCTACAAAAACCCGCAGATATCAACGCCGTAGATATCAAAACCCTCAGAGGTGCAGTCGTTAACTTCCTATTTTACCTGCAGCAACAAGAAAGAGCAGAAACAACACGAGAACAGTACGGTTGGAACCTAGACTTCTTAGTTACCCACGGAGCAAATCTCTTTGATCCCCTAAGCGTTAAAGATGTCTTAGTTAACAAGCTCAAAGACGAGATAACTCAGAAAGACAAAACAAACGTAAGAAAATACACTCTTCTTAAAGCCTACAGAGCATTTGCAACTGCCTACGAAATCGACATTACACCAGCTAAAATTCCCAAATATAAACCAAATAGAAAAATTCCCTATCTTCCGCCTGAACCACACATGGATCAACTAATAGCTGCCTGCAGTTACGAGATGGCCGCTTTTCTCCAAACACTCAAAGAAACAGCAGCACGCCCAGTTGAAGCAATGAGAATACTCTGGAAAGAAATCGACTTTATACAAGCACACATCCCCATCAACCATCCTGCAAAAGGCTGTAACGCTCGAGTACTAAGGATGTCTGAAAAACTCATTAACATGCTAAAAAATCTGCCACACATCACAGAAAAAGTCTTCATCTACAAAAACGAGAGAGCTGCCGGGAAAGCCTTTCGAGTCATGCGACAACACGCGATCATAAAAACGGGCATAAAAGAACTTCGAAAAATCAGCTTCTACACATTCAGATATTGGCGAGCGACCGTTGAATTCCAAGAAACCCAAAAAGAAGTACCAACAATGATCCTTCTAGGCCACAAAAGCACCCATTACCTCTGGCTCTACGTTCAACTTTCACACATTTACTTCAGCGGAACCCCAAAATACAGTAGCATCTGGGTTACTGATCGCGAACAAGAAACCAAACTCAGCGACGAAGGCTACACATTCATAAGAACAGATCCAAAAGACGGAGCAAGCCTCTACCGAAAAACGCTTCATTGCGGAGCTCAACTGATTGGACACGATTAACATGACCGAAAAGCAGAAAAGTATCGCCACAAACTATCGCCACAGCAAAGTTGGCTTAAGCAATCTGAAGGCGAATTCAACATCGCCACAGGTGCTAGTCCAACCAAAATCATGGAAAAGCGGCCATAGTCTAGCTTGGTTAGGACATCAGGTTCCCAACCTGACAACCCGGGTTCAAATCCCGGTGACCGCACTGAATAATCAATGAAACTTAGCTCAATGGGTTTCAAGCTTGCCAGTTTTCGTCTTAGGCGGAACTCGTCTCCTATGCCAACTATGATTTGCGCAGTATTGAGCTTAAGACATCCCATTTTCAAATAATTAGTAAATGAGTTGCAAGCAATAAACAGAGAGAGAATATGATAAGAGTTTTATAGTCGAGCTTATCCTATTTTCAAGGACGGCTTTAACTCAAGTTGAAATGCCCCTATTTGAACAAAAGATATGTTTGCACTGCTTCGTCAAGGGAAGAAACTCAGGAAAGACCTGATGAAGATTTCTTGGAAGGTTTCTGTCTTAATGAAGAAGAAATTCGAACTTGCCCAAGATTACAAATCTATTTTAAATCGCCAAACTCCGGAAACTCACATGCCAATATTCAGTAAGTTTTCAATACAAATACGAATAGTGACACAAATACTAATACAAACACGAATAATTCAATTTTTATTCAAAGGGTTGAAAAAGACTTCGCAAAAGTCTGCAAAATGGTAGAATTGGAAGAAGAAGGACTGCCAATGGAAGAAAAGGGATATTCTTTTAGGAAGCAGAATCAAATAACAAAATTAAGTGACTTGAAATCAAAAAATAAAAAAAAAGAGACTGTTGTTTTGGTCGGCTAATGTTTTCTTAGAATTAGTGCTCCAACGATTGCAATTGCGATGATTATTGCAATTACTCCGCCAATTATGTACATTGCCAATTCTGTTGAGGTTGCTGCGTTTGAAGCTACGGCGGTTGCTGTCGGAGTTGGTGATGCGGAAGGTGCAGTGTATACTGCACTAGCTCCTGCAAATGAGCTGCTGTAGGAATCAGTTCCTGGAAAAACGGCTTGTATAGACCATAAACCATCTCTTGGAGGCGTCCATGCGTATCTGAAACCTCCTAAGTCACTTGTAGTTGTGCCTACGGTTACTGTGGTTCCGCTTTGATCTGTAGCGTAGAGTTGCACTGGGACTCCTGTTACGGTATATCCGTTTGGAATTGGTATTTGCATGTATAAGTAATCCATATATGTCTGCATAGATTGGTCAGAAACACAAGGTATTACTGCTGGAAAGTCAGTTCTTGCCGTTGGGTTTGTGTACGTGCCCATGTCGCCTGGTGACTTATCGACTACGTTACCTTGAATCACTACACTGTTACCCATTGTTGTGGCAGTGACTGTTGTTTCGCTTCTGCCTTTACCGAATATATACAAGTAGCCATCATAGAAGCTGTCAGCAAACAAGTATCCATCTTGCACAGCGCCAGGTTGTCCCGGTGTTGTGGCGTTCCATAGTTCTTGGCCTGTTGTTGCGTTTATCGCGAAGAATCTCCATCCTCTAGCGACTGGGTTAATGGCTGAGTGTTCATTGTTGTAGGTATACAGTATTCCTCCGGCAACAGTTGCGCCTTCATCAAAGGGATTCTGTGCTGTGCCATTGTCATAGTAGTTGCTGTCGTACGGGTAAGCTCCTGGAGATAGGAAGTGCCAAGCTATTGAGCCGTTATTCCAGTAGTAAGCGTAGACACCGTCGTATGATTCCCAGTAGAATAAGCCGTAAGCAGATTGTACAGCGTACGCTCCGAAAGCAGATGCTCCCCATGGATAGTCCATTATTTGCCCTTTCCACGCTTGTTGACCGTTATTGAGGTTCCAAGCTAGCCAGTATCCGTTTGACGATAATACTGCTATGATTCCTTGATCAGCGACCGCGCATGACCCACTGTAGAGATATTCATTCATAGCGGTTGTGTTCCAAAGTATGCTTCCTGTTGTTAGGCTGATGCCCATTACATTTATTCCAAGGTAGGTTCCGCCGCCCTGAACATTCACGACGTTAGCGACTACACCTGTGCTTAAATCCCAAGTAGTTGGCAAAGTGCTGATGGGCCAGGAAATGTTGCTTGCTACTCTAGTTGTTATATCCGTAGAGCTGCCTGCTATAGTCCAGTTAATTAATTTGTATTGGGTGCTTGGTCCACTACCAAGTGTTTGTACAGATAAACACCATTGGTTCATGTAGAATGTGCCTGTAGTTAGTGGGGCAATCGAAACGTTTGCTGTTACTCCGCCAGTGAAAGGATTGTATTTTATCAGTCGTCCGCTTGCGACAGATACAAGACTGACTGTTGTTGTTGCTTGAGCTCCGCCGCCGATAATTGCTGCTCCGCCATAGGCGTATTCAATGGCTGTTGGAGGCTGTGTTATTCCTGTTTGGTCCCAGTATATTTGTCCCGTACGAATATCGTAGCATTCCCAAACGCTTGTAGTTTCAATTACTTCTGAACCGTTAATTAACATGGGCATAGGTTTGCTGATGGTTTGGTACGCTCTGCCGTTGTAAACTATGGTTGGCAACCCTGCTGATGGAAGGGTTTGGATGCCGCCCGCGGTGCCTCCGAGGGATTGGGTTCCAGCTATTCCTCCGATTATTCCTGAGAAGACTCCTTGTCGACGCCAAACTATGTGTGCGCTTGTGGGTCCTTGAGTGTATGGTATGTAGGATTGGCGTGGACTGTAGTAGACGTTTGTGTTGGCTGGCCAGCTTGTGCCGCCTCCGGGACCGTACCATGGGTAGTCACCTAAAATTGTTGACCATTCTCTAAAGTTTGCTATGACTGGTCTTGTCCAGTAATCTGTCGGTAACGGTGCTAGTGGCCAAGAAGCAACCATATCTTGCTGTACTGTAAGTGTTTGCACTGGAGTTTGACTTGGCTGATAATAGACGGAACTAGTGTAGTTGATGGGGCCAGTGTATCCTAATGATTGTGTGCCAACTATGGGGATTGTAGTTGGTGCTGGTCCAAAAGCGGTTGCTGGATACAAAATTGCTAACAACGCTGGAGTGTATAAGGATGCATTGTTTAATGTTTGTCCGACAAGGTATATTCCTGCTGGGAAATAGTTTCCTGCGAAAGTGAATTGCAGTTTCCATGCGCCAACGCTGTCGGGTGTAAAGCTAAACCAGTTTGTTCCGTCTGCGATGAAAGATGGTAGTGGACCGACCTTGAATACGGTTCCGTTTGGTGATGTAATGGTAATTGTGTAACCTGATTGTGCTCTCTGTGCACCGGGCGCTGGTGATGTCCATAAGTTAATTGTGATAGGTTGACCTACTCCGACTGGGCTGGGACCAATGCTCATGCGTGCAGTTGTTGGGACTGAATAAGCTGGGGTGGCTCCTGAAGGCAGAGGTCCGCCTGTTGGGGCTATTGGGTTTCCACCGTGTGGTATGCTGGCGGTTATGTCTACTTCATCTTGAGCTTGAACTGGCGTTGCAATCAATACAATTGGCAGAATCATTAGAATGATAAAAATTGCAGATGCTATTCTTGACTTGGTTGCAATTGAATTCATGCTTTTTTTCTCTCCTTATTTTTTCTAAAAGAAGCCTGTAAGAGTTAACTAGCTTTCGTGGCTATTTAAGTTAGTTATTTCGTTAATGTCCTTGTCAAAGGCAGTATTGTGGATTTAGGGTTACAATCATCGTACTATTGCAACTTGAAAACGATAGTTTTCTTTATCCCTTCAGCGCGAGCTAAAACAAAAAGAGAAAATAGGTACTTCAACAATTAATTGATTGGTGATTTATCATCTTATCAGCTTTCATCATGGTTCCCCTTCCAGCTTCTTCTCAATACTTGACCTGCCCAAATTGCAGATCCCAATTAGCTTTATTCCCTAACTATTGCAACATCTGCGGCACACCAGTACGCCAACCTATTTTACTGAAAATCTGCCCACAGTGCAAGAGCAGAATTTCTGCTAGAGCCAAATTTTGCCCTGAATGTGGAAAAAAGCAAGAATTTGGGAATAATCAACAACATCCTCGTGGCTAAAAACACGACTTTTCCCTTTATTGATCGAAACCGACCAAAACCATTATTAATTCTGGCCAGAATGTTTTTTGTGGTGATTTTTTGGGTAATCCAGTTCCAGATAATGAGGAAAACACGAAATTATGTATATGCCCTACTTGTCCAACATACAAGAAATCTAGCTTGACAAATAATGTTTTTTGCGCAAGAGGAAAAGCTAAAGAAACAGCTAAGGCTGCCAACTGTCTATGCCCTATATGCGAAGTATACAAAAAATACACTTTAGACCAGATGTATTACTGTATTAAAGGAAAATCCGTCGATTTCAAAGCGTAGTTTATTACGACCGCTCGGTAGCTATTAATAAGAAACAGACTTACTTTTAACTAGGTAGTTGTGGTATGGAGATAAGCACTGAAGATTTCAAAGTGCTGCCTGGCAAAAACATTAGCTTGAAGGATTATGACTCAGGCTGGGTTCCAAAATGGGCTAAGAAACAGGAAGAAAAAGAGGGCAAAAAGGCAGTAAAAGATGATGCATTGGCTATTCTTGAAGAAAGCAGACAGAAACTTGTTGATATGCAAGAACTGTTTTGGGCTAACGCAACCTATTCAATGTTGATTGTTCTTCAAGGCATGGATGCAGCAGGCAAAGACGGCACAATAGAGCATGTAATGTCAGGAGTCAATCCACAAGGGTGTCAAGTCACAGGATTCAAAACTCCTTCTGAAGAGGAACTAAACCATGATTTCCTTTGGCGCCACACGAAAGCCCTTCCCGAAAAGGGGCGGATTGGGATTTTTAATCGGTCATACTATGAAGATGTGCTAATAGTTAAGGTTCGACCCGAAATTTTAGAAAAGCAGAAATTGCCCCCGGAAGTAGAAAGCAAAACGTTTTGGAACCAGCGGTATGAAGACATAAACATGTTTGAACGACACCTGGTCCGCAATGGTACGATAGTGCTGAAATTCTTCCTTAACATCTCAGAGAAAGAACAGACGCAGCGTCTACTTAAGCGACTTGAAGACCCGAATAAGCAATGGAAATTTTCAATCACAGACCTTTCTGAACGCTCAAAATGGAAGGACTACATGGAAGCTTATGAGGAAATGCTTAACGAAACAAGCACTGAATGGGCACCCTGGTATGTAATTCCTGCAGATAAAAAATGGGTTACTCATGCATCAATCTCTGAGATTATAGTGTCGCAAATCAAGCAACTGAACTTGAAATATCCTGTTTTGAACAAAGAGCAGTGTGATGCCTTGGAGAAGGCAAAGTTTGAACTCCAAAAAGAATAAACAACTTGTTAAGGGTCAATAATTATATGCCAGGCGTGACTATGCAACGAACGTCCAGTTGCTTCCCGAAAGCTTCGTAGAAGGCTTGGCGATTTTGAACAATACTCCATTCTTCAAAACTACAATCAGAATCTGAATAAAATGATAGTAGCACATGATCCTTGTTAACGTTTACAAATGCTGCTTTTTTCACAAGTCCACAATGGCTTCGGTCAAGCTTTTCTGCAAATCTTAGAAAAGTTGAAAGCATAATAATTGATTCTTTTGTTTTTTCATCTAATCCTGTATCTTTCATAGCCTTTTTTGTAGGTAGTTTCTTTCGGTGAAAACGTGCAATGCTAGACATTATTTGAACTTCTCTTTGGTCAAAACCCATGAGTTCGGCATTATTGATTATGTAGTGAGAGTGTAAATGATGGTCATTGAATGAGAGAAAATCGCCAACGTCATGTAAAGCCGCTGCGTGCTTCAAGAGATCTTTCTCTTGTGAAGCTAAGTTGTGGAGACCTATTTGTTTTGCGCTGTCAAAAAGTTGTAACGCTAGCGAAGTCACAGCTTCAGAGTGTTTCTCGTCAAAGTTACAAGACCTGCCTAAATGCAAAACACTTCTGTTCCTTATTGGTGCCTTCTGCAGTTCCCGGAAACCCTCAAAATTCGATAAGTATTCAATTAGCAATCCATTTCGAAGTTCTCTATGGCTAATTATGATTTTCTCTAAGCCGAACTCTTCCATTATTGCTTCTATTATAGCTGCTCCCGCAACAATAATGTCGGCTCGGTCTGGGTTGATAGCGGGCAGTTTTTTTCTTTCTTCAAGAGACAAGGCGCAAAGGATTGAAGCTAACTTTTTCAAGTTCTTTCTTGATAAAGTTAGAACGTCTCCGTTACTGTTTTTCTTAAATAATTTGCATGAAATTTCTGCCAAGTTTATGACAGTTCCTGATGATCCCCATGCCAGTCTAACGCCGTGCTCTAAAACTCTCGTCTTAACTACGTGCACTTTTTTGCAAGCGTAATTTTTTATCTTCTTATAAAGGCCGTATCCTATGTGACCTGTCCAGCCTTCGCCGATGAATTTACTTGTTAGCCTGATAGCTCCTAACCTTAGACTATTCACGTAAAAGCATTCATGCTGATTTCCAATTGCGATTTCAGTGCTGCCACCTCCCAAATCAATGAATATGGCTTTTTCTTCGCCGATGTCTATTCCGCTGGAGACGCCAAGCCAGATTAGACGGGCTTCTTCTTGTCCAGTAATCACATGAACATTAAGCCCCGTCTCCCTGAGAAGTTTTTGGAGAAAATCAGTTTGGTTTCGTGCTTCCCGAATG
This sequence comes from Candidatus Bathyarchaeota archaeon, assembly GCA_963811105.1. Lineage (GTDB taxonomy): Archaea > Thermoproteota > Bathyarchaeia > Bathyarchaeales > Bathycorpusculaceae > Bathycorpusculum. Next base: position 45,303 of record CAWEPZ010000006.1, read on the forward strand.
GCTGAGGTTCCAACAGATATTATTTCTTTGGCACCGTAGGTTTTCGCAAGTTCAGCGAATTTTCTGCACACAAAAATGGTGCGTTCCATTGCTTCTTCTTTAAGTGTGTTGTCTTTGAATTCTCCTTCGCCCAGCCTTACTACTTCTTTTTCTTGGCTGATTATGGTGAAAGAGAAATTGGGGTTCATTCTTACAACTAAAAGGCGCACTGCGTTTGTTCCTATGTCTACAAATCCAACTACACGTTCAGCTGTTTTAATTGTGGTTTCCATACCAGCACCAATTGTTTTGCAAAAGTTTTTTCAAATAAATCCTTCTTCTTATAAAAAGCCTGTTCTTCGAGAATTGCTTTGCTCTCAGATTCGTATTCTACAATAATGTGATTAATGTCCACTTTGATGTTTAACATTTTTACGGTTGATTGGTGTGTGTAGTCTAAGCCATCTGCCACCCGAAGAAGGCTAGCCAAAACCTCTACTTTTCGGACAGTTGCTCGGTCTAATGCTGCAAGGGTATATTGTTTTTGCTTGGGCAGCCCTTTTCGGTGGTATCTAGCGATACTTGCAACAATTTGTCTTTCCTGTGATGTAAATGGTAATTGCGTATCGTTGAGGATTAGTTTGGTTGTTTCTCTGTTATGTCCTCCTCTGCCTTTTGATAAACCTATATCATGAAGGACCGATGCGCATTCCAGCCAGCATCTTTCATGATCACTTAATTTGTGAATGCTAGTTAAATCATCAAAGAACCGCAAAGAAAGTTGAGTAACCTGTGAGCTGTGTTCAATATCTTTCCAATATTTGAGCGCAAATTTCCTGCAATTTTCAACTTTTCCCTTACAGTTATGCGCGGCGATATTTTTTTGCGCATCTTCTTCGTTTACAGCATCCAATGAGACTCCTCTTAGCAGCATTTGTGCGAAACTTTGGGGCAATCGCTTTTTTCTTAGTGCATCTGCAGCAGCCGCTACATCGTAGTCCAACCTAAGCAACTCAACTTTAAGGGGATTAAAGCTTAAGATTGCGTAAGCTGTTTGAGGGTTTCCATCTCCAGGTCTTCCTACGCTTCCAGGATTAATGAACGAAATTCCGTCTACCTGTCTCCAAAATTGATCATGAGAATGCCCCACTATTATTATGTCTGCATTAGCATTATCTGCAAGGATTCTTAATCTCTCAACCGGAGTATCATGGTAAACGTGCTCTTCATTTGATTCAGGGCTTCCATGTGTTACTAATATTTTTTTGCCGGCAGCTTCGAGTCTACGTTCTTGTGGTAGAAAGTGAAGATAGCCTTGAGATGATTTTGATAATTCTTTTCGGGCAAATTTCAAAGCAAGATTCTTTTCACCTTTAGCCTTAGCTTTGCCTTCGATAACTTCGATGTCATAATTGCCCATAATGCTGAGTACATTTTTCTCACGCATCAATTCAATAACTTCGTTAGGACGGGGACCGAAACCAATTGAGTCGCCAGCATTTAGTATAAGATCAACTTTGCGTTCTTCAGCGTCTTGAATAACTCTTTCTAATGCATTAATATTAGCATGAATGTCGGATAAAATGGCAATCTTTACATCGGAATCTGCAATTATTTTCATTGTTTTCTCCTCAGATAGAACTAATTCTCCTTTTGTTGTTTTCTTTAATTGAACGAAAAAGCCGTCTTTTGTATTCTCGTCCCACTGTTGCACGAACTGAGCATAGTGCAGTGATCTTCGTTCTTTAATGTAAGTCTGAAAGTTTAAAAGTGCCTGTTCTAAGTCTGTAATGCTTAATGTGTTGTTTATCCCAAGTTTAGTTTTGGTTTCCTCAATAAATTTTGGTATGTAGTCTATCCAGACATCACAATCATGCATTTCACCCAGCACATCTTGATATTTTTTTATTGATTCTATTTCTGCTGCAAGTTCATTTTTGTATAATGTTGCAAAGATTTCCATTGTATAGCGGAGTTTCTTTGCGAGAATTCTAATTTGATGATGTTTTAGTTTTTCATTTTCTTTATGAACATATTCCTGCATACCCACTAAGTTATCTAGTCTAAATGAAATGTTCCAATGGGCTTTTTCCAGCACTTCTGTCGGGTTAAAAGTTGACGTTGATTGTGAAGTAATGATTTGTTGGCAGGATTTGGATAGGTTTTCCAAAACGCGAGAGGCCTTCAGTTTTTGTATTCCATTTACAACGTTTGGTTGGATACTGTTTCTGTGATCTTTATGACTCTGTAAAAGAAAATCGAGGCTTGCTTTTTCAGTTATCGACTGAATTTTTTCCATGTATTGTTGTATGAAGATTATTTGTACATCAAGGTCTCTTGCCTCGGCTAGTAAACGAGTAACTTTTTTTATTTCACGTGATTGTTTCTTGAATTCTTTTCTCGAAAAACACAACGTGAAGATTGGCAATGCAGCTCTAAGTCTGCGAGAGGTGACACGTGTCTTGTGGACACGTTCAATGTCGTCGTTTTCTATAACTCCATCCACCTGATTTTGGAATCCGACGAGAAGTTTCAGGATTATTTCCGATCCGAATTTGCAGTAGCTTGGGTCGATTTCGAACGTCTGAAGATTAAATGGGGCGTTCATTCCATATACCTCTGTTCTGGATGAGCCAAGCTTGGGAATTGATGACTTTTTCCCCTTCTTTAGGGATAACTCTCTGGTATGTTCCATCCGTCAGCAGCCTCCGTGCTTTGACGTTATCCCGAAGGTGAATTTTGAGCATATTCTCCAAGATCGTTTTTTTGAGGTATGGATCAGGTACTGACATAAGGACTTCAATTCTTTCATTGAGGTTTCTGAACATCATGTCTGAGCTTCCAATAAGTACTTCTTCTTCTTTGTCATCGTGGAAGTAGTAGATTCGGGCATGTTCAAGGAATCGTCCAACTATGGATATCACTGAAATATTTTCACTTATTCCTTTTATTCCTGGTCTTAAACAGCATAGACCTCGGACATTAAGGTCAATTTTTATTCCAGCCATGGATGCTCTATATAGGGCTTGAATGATTTGAGTTTCTTCTAGATTGTTTAGTTTAAAAGCTAAGTAGCCTTTGCCTGTATTTTTTTGGTAGTCTATTTCTTCATCGATTCGCTTCAGAATTTGAGCTTTCAGTGACTTTGGAGCAACAAGAAGGTGCTTGAACTCGACTTCTTGAAGTCCATTAATAATTATTGAAAATAGTTGTTCAAGTTCTGCTCCAACTTCAGGGTTTGCTGTTAAGTAACCTATGTCCCCATATATTTTTGCTGTGACTGCATTGTAGTTTCCTGATCCAATGTGTGAATATCTTATGATTTGATCTTTTTCTTTCTTAACAATTAAACATAATTTTGCATGGATCTTAAATTTGGGAAAGTTATAAACTGAATTAACGCCACCTTGTCTTAATTTTGAAACGAGCATAACATTGTTTTCTTCATCGAATTTAGCTTTTAATTCAACTATTGCCGTTACTTTTTTGCCTTTTTCAGCTGCTTCTATTAGTGCATCGACAACAGGTGAATTGTGATCCATTCGGTACATTGTTATGCAGATTTCCAAAACGTTATTATCATTTGCTGCTTCTTTGAGCAGATCGATGATTACTTCAAAGCTGTCATAGGGATGATATAAGACAAAGTCCTGTTTTGCAATAGTTTTGAACATGTCCTTCTCGGGAGATAGAAGCGGATTTATGCAAGGAAGGAAGCTCTTGTCTTTGAGTTCTGGACGGTTTATTTTGAGAAGCTGCCAAAGGTCTACTAATCCAAGCGGTCCGTCAAACTCGTAAGTTAAATAGTCAGGTAATCCTAACGCTGAGGCGATTTCTTCCCTTATTACTTCAGGTAATTTTCGTTCAAACTCTAACCTGCTTGGAAACCCAGCCTTTCTAGCTGAGATGCTTTTCTTAACTGAACTAAGAAAATCGGCAGACTCATCCATCAAAATATTAATTTCCCCATTGCGAGTGAGTCTAAATTTGCTGCATGAGAGATTTTTTTCAGTGGGGAAAATTAGTTGGAGATTACTCTCCATTAAATCTTCTAGGAAAACAAAGTTGTATTGTATGCTTTCTTTTCCTTCTAAAGTTAGCTGGCTGCTGCTTTTTGGGATTCTAATCAGTCTTCCAAATGTTTCAGTTGGAACATCGACTAAATAGAAGGAACCTTGTTTTTCAAAGCCTGAAATATACAGTGTAATATGTAGATTTTCTAATACTGTCCCGTCAAAACCCTGTCGAGGCGTTTTGATTAAGGGGAGAATATTTTGTTTGAAGAATTGACGCAAGTTTTCCTTGTCTTTTTCTCCTAATTCGCTGAATTTCCAAATATAAATTCTCTCTTTGGCAAGAGCTGGGAGAAGTTCTTCTCGCCAACAATCTGCGTGCTTTTTAATAAGTGGAATGATTTCTTGCCTTGTTGCTTCAATCTGTTCTATAGCGGTCATTCCATCCACGGATTTTTCAACAGAGCCTGTTTTGATTTTTTTAATAAGGCGAGGAACTCGCGTCATAAAAAACTCGTCTAGGTTGCTGCCGCAGATGGCTATGAATTTGACCCTTTCTAGCAAGGGATGCCACCGATCGCGTGCTTCCTCGAGGACACGTGCATTAAATCTAATCCAACTAAGTTCTCTATTTAAAAAGAAATTTGGATTATCTAGAATTTTTTTCTGGTTTGAAGCTACGTTTCCATCAGCACCAATTTTTTCTGCTAACATAAGTCCTTCGCCCGATTTTTTTTCTCAAGTTTATGTTTGAATAATCATTCAATAGAAATATTTGAGTTTAGTACCTTATCAATTAATCTACGGAGGTCATTATCCTAAAGAAATAGATTTTGCGCTCAGCGGCTGTAATAGAAGTTGTTGATCAGGGTGAAAAAAACAACCGATCATCTTCTACCTTTACTAAGTATCCTAAAGAAATAGATTTTGCGCTCAGCGGTGGCACTTTACAAATAATTCGTGCGTTTCAACCGATTTTGGTTTGCTAACAGCGTAATTTTCGAATTCAAACAGCGGAATTTTTTTGCTAGCCATTCTCCCGTGTTCTCCAAATGCATTAGAGAAAACGGAGCATGATTAAGTTCTCTCAAATAGATTATATAGGCATATATATTTCTATATATAAAATTCAACAAAAGTGCTTGCAGCAAGGGTTATATTTTACACAATGGAACTAGGATACACATGAATTCTTCAAATTTAAAAGGAAAGTGATTTAAAATGAATTCTTCAACTCTAAAAGATCGAGGTTTTTCACAACCATTCGCATTAAAATTAGTTTCGTTCTCAAGTCTACCCTTTGATCGCAGCAGTGTTTTCGCCATAATAGATACATCTCTTACAGGGAAAGCTGCTTCAGACATTTTGTATATAGGTCGATCAAAAAGGCCAACTCGAAGGATCCTGGGCGGATATTTAGCTGGCTACGGAGGAAAAAACACTAAAAAAATTAGTTCGAACTTGTTCAATAGCGGCTACATCGAAAAAACAGCTATCAGCTGGGTGTCATGTGACAAGCCAAGAGCAATCCAGAGTGAACTACTGGATAAGTTCGTAAATGAACATGGCAATGTTCCTTTGTGGAATACATCAAAGAAAAAACCAATGAAAATTCAAAAAGTCGCCAAAGTTAAAACTAAAACCAAGTCTGCTGCAACTACTGTGGCCAAGATTGCAAGATCTAAAGCGGTTGAAAAACCTGTACCTGTGAAAGTCGCATCCCAAGTGAAACCCACTGTTGCAAAGTCAACTATTCCTCCAAAATCCCCAGAATCTACCTCTCAGAATCAACCTAGCACAAGTTCTACTCGAACTGCCTCAGATTCAACTCAAAAAACTGTATAAAAAAATTTTTTACACAAATGATTTCTTAACATTTTTACTTTTTCTTTGAAGAATAATATTTAACAAGATCATAAGTGGACCACGGCAAGCTGTCTTTCGGTTTAAAGCCTAAAAGTTCAGAATATTTGTTGATTAAATCGGGGTTTTCTGCTTCTATTTCCATAAACTCCGGGATGAAGTTATAAGAGCCTAAATAGCGGTCGATGTCAAAGCGTACATTGTCTAGTTTGTAGCTAATTCGGTGTTTTAACATGTTTTCAGTTTCGCAGAGTCCAAGGCTTTCAAGAATCTTCTGCGTTTCTTTAATGCTTGACACTTCGACTGAATATTCTTCTGCTTTTTTAGCTTTTTGAGTTGACCGGACTTTCTTGTAAGTCAATTCGATTTTGTTTTCATCTTTTCTCAAGCGTAACACGTCTTTTGCCTTAGTAATCCTACCGTCTTTGAAGTCAAAGAAGATAGTTTGGAGGTCGCTATCGAGAATTTTTTTGGCGCCCAAATCTGTTAACGTTTCTTCAACTTTCTTTCTGTTAATCTCTAGAATTTTTACTTCAATTTCTCTCATAAATGTAAAAGTATGTCAAATTTGATATTAATATTTGCTGTAAGTTATTTTTGGCAGGATTTTGGTTCTTTTTTATGCGCATTGAAAATATTTTAACTATGACAAGGCTTGTCCTCTCAATAACTTGGTGATCTAATCCACGGAACGGACAGAATACTTTTTCGTAGTTGGCAAAGATTTCTGGGGAAACTTCAAATTTTCTTTCGTAGCCTACACATTTAACTTTCAAACCATTTTTTACTCAATTTTGCCTAAAGATAGAGGAGTGTTTTCAGTTTGGTTAGATGTCTTCAAGATGAATTCATACGACTCTAAAATTAGTTTTTTGGGCTTTTCGGATGGTGATGAAGTAGACTCCGCAGATTGGAAAAGTACTAATTGGTATTCTCCAATGAAGTCAAATTCGAAGTTATCTTTGAAACTGGGCGTAAGAAAATAATTGAGTTTAAGATTTTTTCCATTTGTTTCTCGTTCTCCCTGTCAATCTTAATTGTTGGGCCGATTAAGAAATGTCTCAGTAGACTCTTGGTGCTATATAGAAAATGCGTTTTCTAAAGCTGTTTAACATCCTTTGACATTAAGTTCTCAATTTATGGCAACAGAAAGGTTATTACTTTTAGAACGATTCAATCGTAAGCGGAGAGAAAAAGGTGCCCTTGGTATTTATTATTGGAACGGCTGGTTCTGGCAAGTCCCTTTTCACTGCAGCTTTTAGCGAATGGCTGAAAATGTCAAAGCAAGATGTTGCTGTAGTCAATTTGGATCCAGGTGCGTTGAAATTGCCTTATCAGCCAGACGTGGATGTCCGCAACTATGTGGATGTTGGCAATTTAATGGAGAAATATGGTTTAGGACCAAACGGCGCCTTGATTATGGCTGCTGACTTGATTGCTGATGAAATCGAAAATTTAACTCGCGACATTGAAGAAGCGCACGCTGACATAGTTTTGGTGGATACTCCTGGACAGATGGAGCTTTTTGCTTTCAGAGCAAGCGGACCGTACATAGTTGATGAGTTAACAAAGGAGCCAAAAGCGTTAATTTACCTCTTTGACGCCGTCTTCTCAGCTAATCCGATGAACTACGTTTCAAACATGTTTCTTTCAGCGGCAGTTTACAACCGCTTTTTCGTGCCTCAATTGCACGTGCTCTCGAAGACTGATTTGTTACCTAAAAAAGATGTGCAGTCAATTGCAACTTGGTCGGCTAATACTAGCGCCTTGGAAGATGCAATAGAAGAAAAACTTGAAGGCACCAAACGTCAATTTAGCCGCAGCATGATGCAAGCTATCAACAAACTTGGTTTAAAATTCTTGCTAATGCCAGTTTCTTCAAAAACAAATGAGGGCATGGTTAACATTAACACGATGCTTGAACGGATACTTAATGAAGGAGAAAAATACACAACCTAAAAGGCCCTGAGATTCGCTCAGGCGGGTAGTTTTTTGGAGAAACCGCTGGGAAAACTTTTAGTCTTTGTAAGCCACAACTGAAACCTCAACAAGCGCTTCAGCTTTCAATTCTGCACCGACAGTGGCTCTAGCAGGAAACTCTCCCCAATCGGCAGTTGTACGGAGACAAAAGAAACTTGCCGGCTCTGACAGCTTGATTGTACGAGCCAATTGGTTTAGAGGCTTTTTCACCAAATACTGTGCTTTTCATTTTTTCCTCCTCTTGTCTTTGGAATAAACATTAAAATGGTTTTTGCAAGCAGGCATCATTGATGATTACTTGATTGTATCGTAGAAAGACTTTTAAGAAAAACGTCAAGTAATTTATGCTCCTATCATAACCTTAATGGAGAAATGATTTGCATGCGAATAAATGGAAAATACTTGTTTACTTCTGAGTCAGTTGGAGAAGGCCACCCAGACAAAGTGGCAGACCAAATATCTGACAGTGTTTTAGACGCAATATTCACCAATGACCCCAAAGCAAGAGTCGACTGCGAAACACTCGTAATGCAGGGAACTGTAATGATTACAGGCCAAATAACCACCGGCACCTACATTGATATCCCAAAAGTTGTCCGCCAAACCCTAAAGGAAATAGGATTCGACAATGCCAAGGATGGCCTAGACTGGGAAACATGCGGTATCCTAGTTTCACTCACCGCGCAGTCTCCAGACATCGCCATGGGTGTAAACGAATCTGAATGCCACGAGCAAGGCGCCGGCGACCAAGGAATGGTATTCGGCTATGCAACCAACGAAACAAAAGAGCTCATGCCCTTGCCTATCATGCTGGCACATAAACTTGTAAAACGCTTGGCTGAATGCAGAAAAACAAAAATTATGCCGTATTTACGTCCTGACTGTAAATCTCAGGTTACCATTCAATATGAAGCTGGCAAACCAAAATGCGTTACAGCAGTGGTTATTGCTGCACAAAACAACGGAACATGCAACGCCGCAACCTTAAATCAAGACGTAATCGAAAAAGTCATCAAAAACGTTATTCCGGCAAACATGCTTAGCCCAGACGTGAAATACGTAATCAACGGAACAGGCAGATTCGTAATCGGCGGAACACTCGCAGACTCAGGATTAACTGGCAGAAAAATTATCGTTGACACTTACGGCGGAGTTGGAAGCCACGGAGGCGGATGCTTCAGCGGCAAAGACCCATCAAAAGTTGACCGCTCAGGATGCTACATGGCACGATACATCGCCAAAAATGTCGTCGCCGCGGGCTTAGCAGACCAATGCGAAATCCAAATCTCTTACGCTATCGGTGTAGCAGAACCCATCTCAGTTCTAGTCAATACTTACGAGACTGGAAAACTTCCAGACACCAAAATCCTAGAAATAATAAAGAAGCACTTCGACATGAGGCCTAAAGCAATCATTGACCAACTAAACCTGCTAAGACCAATATACAAGAAATCCGCTGTATTCGGCCACTTTGGGAGAGAAGAGCCAGAATTCACCTGGGAGAAAACTGACAAAGCAGACGAACTGCGCAAGGATTTCGAAAAAGCCAAAAAGGCGTAACTTTTCCTTCCTTTTAGTCTTTGAATCTTTATTTTCAAATTTCTTTGGCTGAAACTCTCTTTAATCAAATTTGTCTGTTTCATTTCCTTTTTACGAAGTTTCTTCTTAACCGTGTTTACCCCAATTTTCCAACTTCAGTTGACTTCCATTGACTTTCATTAACCCAACCTGCTATCAATTCAAGCTCTAAATTGAGAAAGCAATCCAAATCAAACTGCAGAAAGTTCCGCGGAAGTCAGTCAGCAATGATAAAACCACCTATTGGGTGCGAAGCTTATTTTTAGAAAGATGACCGAAGTTATACAAACAGCAAATGGAACAGCACCTTACTTTTCAAGAACGACTTTTCCTCCATTTGCCTTTATCAAACTTGAAAGTTGCCCAATAGCTTTCATGATCTTTTCCACTGGTTTTTCTTTATTTCTTGCTCTAACGGTTAAGTGGATTTCGATATGAGGACTATTTTCTTCACCTAATGGATGGGACTTAATGTATACACCCAAGTTTTTACACATTACTTTGTCGATTAATGGAGCCAACTGCGATTCCATCATGTTATCAACGAACAGACTGTTTTCACAAAAAACCCTGTCACCTACAGCATGCTTGAGCAAAGGCGCTATAGATTCAGTGAAAATCGCTTCCATTTCTGAAGGCACACCTGGCAAAGCAAACAAAACCGATTCATTCAAATCCACCCGCACACCAGGGGCAGTTCCAATTGGATTACGAATTGGCGCTGTCTTTTCAGGTAAGATTGCCATTTTAACTCTTGCAGGACTCATATCACCAACGGGCAGATTTCTTGCTCTTGCGTACTGAGCGTATTTTTCTTTCACCATTTCTAACGCTTTCTGATTGACTTCCAATCTACGGTTAAGCGCTTTTGCCACGCCCTCTAAGGTTTTATCGTCAAAAGTTGGCCCTAACCCACCAGTAATAATAATGTACTTTGGTTTTCGCAGTAAGGATTCACAAATAATGTTAGCTATTTCCTCAATTGTGTCTTGGACTACTGTTATTCGCTTAATGTTCACTGCTACCTGCGTTGCCTGTTTAGCTAGCCAATGCGCGTTTGAATTAAGGGTCTTGCCTATTAGTAACTCGTTGCCGACGCAGATTATTTCCAAGTCCACTATCAAAGCGCTTCACATCTTCAGTTGGCTGAGTTAGGAATCGGCGTTTTCTTTTAAACCGTTTGCTTAATTCTTACTCAAAATCACGATAAGCATTTACCATTCTGATATTGGAGGCGATCCTTGTTTGCCGAAATATTTTTATGTGCATGACGCTAACTTCCAAACCAGAGGAAAAAAATTGATACCCCAACACACAACAAAACGCTTTCATGCCATACTTATCCTGTACACATTAATAATCTTCACAATCATAATTGCATTAAGTGACACACCTCAAGTTAACGCACAATCAACACCTACACTCTTAGTAACAGGTGCTGACGGAACATCAATAAACTATACACTCACACAACTAAAGGCGATGCCTGCAACGAGCGGATGGGGCGGTTTTTATCAAACCATCCAGAGCCAAAGTAACAATGGCTTTTGGACGGGCGTAGCTTTGCTATACCTTTGCAACCAAGTAGGAGGCATCACTCAATACTCGAACATAACAGTTACAGGTCAAGGCGTCAACAATTTTACTTATAACATGGTTAACAGTGGCACA
>CAWEPZ010000007.1:0-13436 GCA_963811105.1 Candidatus Bathyarchaeota archaeon
AGTGAAAAAGACTATTTGCGCAAAGTTCTAATGCGTCATCCTATCCACTAATGCATAGGATAGGTGCGAATTATGGCTCACAGTTCACCAAACTATATGAAAAATTACCTTGGCCAGAGACGGTTAAAGGCGAAATTTGCTAAGTCTTTAGCCTTTGTCAAATGGTACCAAGACTATAAAAATAATAAGAAAGTGATGTTAGAAATGTTGGAGCGCACAATTAAAGTAGCTGTGTTTGTGCCCAAGTTCCGCAGAGATTACGAAATCATGAGCCCCTTGGAGGCCAAAGAAAAAATTGACCTAGAAGGCTGGAAAAAAATACTACTCCAAAGAAACTTTGTTATTGGCGATGATGAACTCAATCGTTACTCTATTTTAGATGATGCCACAGAGAAAGTGGTTTCTCTGGAAATGGAGTTAGCTGCAAAATACAAAATTAATCCGTTGTACATTCTCGCCGACATCAATATTTGCCTTGAGGGAGACCAAAAAAGTGGAAAAGTCTATGAAGAAATTGCTGTTTCTCCTGAAATCTACCTAGAATTTTCGGAGGGAAAAATTCAATGAGTGTTAAAGATCTGACAATCGAGCAGCTCAAAGAGAAGCGTTGGGCGATCATGAACGATAATAAGCCATTGCCAAATGGCGGATGGGGACTTACACGCGAAGAATGGGATCAAGCTCTCGCCCTAGATGAAGAATTAACAAGACGCGGCTACACCGGCGACAGAGCACCAAAAGGCCAAGAACTTACAGCCGAGGAGTGGAATGAAGCTACAGCCGTCAATGAGGCAATAAAGAACTATCAGCTGAAAATAGGAATCTCTTCCAAGGATGCCAAGAATAAGGTGAAACCTTGAAAGAAAACTATGAACCTTATACTGACAAAGATGGTGTAGAATGGCAATTTGATTCTTGGCCGGGGCTACTATATACCAGTGTGGAAAACTTCTTGCATCTACAACATTTGGAAGAGGTAGGAAAAACGGGTGATACTCTAACAGTTACTTATTCTTATCAGAAAAAACCATGACAACAGAACACCCTTCTTCAAATGTTGGCAAGACTAAGGTGAAAAAATGAGTGAGTGTGTGTATGAGTATGAGTGTATAGAGTAGAAAAAGAAGAAAGATAAAGTCAAGTGTCCTTTTTGCCCTGCGGAATTTGATACTGTGATAGAAATGATTAGGCACGATGATGCAACCCATGAGTGAAAAACCATTACAAAAAAAGTCTTGATGGCTCATAAATAAAGCATCCACAACACTATTTCTGAGGAATTCAAATGAAAACTGAAGATCTAACGGATGAGGATTTACGCGTTATAAGTAATGTGTATTTAAATTTTAGATGTGTGGATTTGGCTGAAAGTGGAGAAACGCGTGAAGCGTGTGAAGCGCTTAATGTTGCGGATGTTAAACTGCTTTTGGGTAGGTTAATTAGGCTGAATTCGCGTAATATTAAGCGGCGTTTTTACGTATGTACTAACTGTGTTATACGTTCTAACGCGGTTAGTGTTCTAAGTAAGCTTTAGTTAGTTTTTTTTGAAGGTTAAATATGCCTTCCGGGAATTCCCAAGGAATCTTTAGCGCCCAAAACGAGTCAGGCCGTCACTCATGTTTTTGTTCGCAATATTTTATAAAGGCATCGCCAACCGGGGTCACTGTTAGCACTCGGCATCCTCCACTTCTGCTAATATGCCCAAAACTGCTTTCTAGTATTCCCCAGCTCTCTCGCTTCCCTGATAAATTGATTAACTATATGAAAATCAGTGAGCTCACATAACTTTTTGAAATTAATAGGTTCGTTAGCTAGGTTATGCTCCTTTACGGCTTTCAACATTACATAATGAGTGTTTTTCGCGTTGGCTCTGTTTAATGTTAAGGTTCCTCTTTTTTTGGTTTCACTTGACTTTCCAATTGGCATAATTCAAAATTAGCATGTTTCAACTATAAAGATTACTATTAGCAGCTGCGAACATATTTGAAAAAATCAAACAAAAAAGAAAAACTTTAGCGGAAAACAACCGCTTATTAAGACTACGAATGATGACGAAATGAAACTGACCGCCCGCCTGTGTATACTGTTACTGTGTAGGCTCCTGAAGTGAGAGCTGTTGAATATGTCCAGTTACTGATATCGAGGTTTCCCTTCGTTAGAGCAAGTGGAGTTTCCATACTGGTACTGTGAGTTAAGTACAGCGCCACTGTGTTTCCTGATGAGTCTTTAATTATCAACCGTTTATTGTTACAGTGTCCTGCCTGTATGATTGAGCATAACTGTTATATGCCTGTGGACTTCAATTAATACTTGCTGCTTGTACTGAAATTTTTTCTTGTGCTGCTGTTCCGCCTCCAGTCATGGTTGCTAATGTTCCGCTTGTAAACATGTAAACAACTACACCGGCGATAACTGCAATTGCAATGAGAATAAGAGTTGCGAATATTGGTGAAATGGCTTTACTATTCTTGATAAATTTCTTGAAATTCATTTTTTATCTAAACACCTCCTTCTGAAATTTGGTGTGTGACACTCCATTCTGGGAGTTTGCTTATAAACTGAGTTTCTCACCAATACAGATTACAAATTCAGTTCTGTCGAAATATTATCCTATGAAAAATCAGCCTATTTAGCAATTCTTAACTGCCAAATATGTTAAAAGCTAAACTACACTTTTCAATAGAGGTTATTTTTGCAGTTTCTTTTTTTGATAATATATTGCTTGTTTAGCTCTAATAGCCTCTCGATTTTGTTCATAGTATTTTGCCATTTTCGCTTTTTTTTGTGGATATTTTTCTGCTAATTTAGCTAACATATCTTCTCGATTAAGTCGATAATACTCTAATGATTGCGCTGTAAGTTCTGCTTTTTGTTCTTCAGAGTACAAATCGTATTTTTTCTTAGAATATTTACTGAAGTAGTCTAGGCGTCTCTTGCTTCGTTGTTGCTCTTCTGGTCCCCAACTACCTGAATTGTAAGGCAAATCGGTCAACGCTTGTATTTCTTTAACCAAGCTGCATTTAAAATTTATTAATCAATCCTTCAGTTAACAGATTTTTTTGTTGGTGGATTAGTGCTAGTATCGTCATCGTAATCTTAAGACATTAGGCGTCTGCTTATAAACTGAGTTTCCTCCAATACAGATTACAAATTCAAGATTCTGTTAGCTTGTCAGGAGGTAAAAAAGGGGTGTTAAGCGTCAGGTTGTGGTGACTTGTATTTTTTTGCTCCGAATCGGCGTTTGCGGGTGATATCTCCACTCTGGAACGGGTTCAAATCTCCACTCATCAAATGGATATACTTAAAGAATTCAACAAAAAATCGGTCTTAGCTATCATCGTTTTTTCTTGATTATTAATGCAAATGTTGCACTTATTGCTGAAATAACGGCGACTGCCAATGCGTAAAGGTATAGGGGTGTTGTTGTGAGTTGTGAAAGAGGTGAAGTTGAAGGCGATGTTGGTTGGTTTGGACTTGGGGATGGAGTTGCTGGGATTACAGTGGGACTTGGAGTTGGGGTTGAAGTTGGAATTGGTGAAGCTATAGGCATAGAGGTTACTGTGGGCTTAACTGTCGGAGTTACTGAAGGTGATGGCGATGGACTTGGCTGTGGGAGTTGCGGTAGGAGTAGGCGTAGGAGTTGTTTCTAATAGTGATAGTATCTGAATAGGTTATGCTAGTTAATCCTGCGTTGTTTTTAATTTGATAATAAACGGATTTCACTCCTTCTCCAGACGTAAGAGACCATGCAGCGGGTTGTTGCAGGCGTCTCCCAATTTTCATTGTCCCAAACACCATCATTACTATAAGCGGACTTGAGATACACCTGAAATAGCATCATGTATAGGTCAAAGTCAAAATCACCGACACTGAAGTCGTAGAAGCGTCACCACTATTGATAATTATAGAACCTGTTGGAGGAGTTGTTGTTAATGTGATAGTGTCGGAGTAAGTTTGACTAAATAACCCGATATTATTCTTGACCTGGTAATAGACCGTTTTTACTCCATCCCCTGGCACTAAAGACCACAATTTAGTCGCAAGCAGGGACATCCCAATCCTCCGTGTCCCAAAAGCCGTCATTGCTGTATCTTACCTGAGACACACTAGAAAAGGCATCAGTATAAGTCAGGGAAAGCGTTACTGAAGTTGAAATCGTAAAAGCATCACCACCATTTACAGCAATTGAACCTGTGGGTGCAACTGTGCCCAATATGATAGTGTCCGAGTAAGTTGGGGAAACTAATCCGGCGTTGTCTTTGATTTGATAGTAAACCGTTTTTGTTCCTTCTCCCGATGTTAAATTCCATGACTTAGACACCGAAGGAAACTCCCACGCTTCACTATCCCAGATACCATCATTGCTATAGCGGACTTGATAGACACCTGACGTTGCTTCATTCGCACCCGAGGTTAAGGTCACAGAGATTGAAGAGGTGTAAGCATCACCATCATTAATTAGGATGAAACCAGTCGGCGCGGTCTTATCCAGTTTTATCCCATTGAGGATATTGTGTGGTAACTCTTCGTGTCCAAGGTTGTCCATGCTCCAATACTCCAATGTGTTGTTGGCGCCCTCAGTATCTATGAACGGTTGACCGTTTTTGTTAACAGATTTTAGTTGAACCATCATTGATTATATAGTAAGTATCTTTAACAAATGTAAACTCGTCGTCTGTGGCTGAGAGTTTGATTGTAAAGTCTGATGTGTGCCATAAGCCGTCGTAATTGTGAATTGTGTCTGGAGGCCCATCAGGTGGCACATTCACAGTTAAACCAGAACCCGACAAGATATAGCCTCCATCATTTGTTTGGATTACGGAATAGGCAACTTCATCGCCTGGTCCCCCATATGTTTTGTTCCACAGTTGATTGCCCACTGAGTCAGTTTTAACTAGCCAAAAATCTTTGCCTCCAGCACCAAAGGAATTAGTGTAGCCTGCTAAAGCGTAGCCTCCATCATTCGTTTGGATTACGGAATAGGCAACTTCATCGCCTGGTCCCCCATATGTTTTGTTCCACAGTTGATTGCCCACTGAGTCAGTTTTAACTAGCCAAAAATCTTTGCCTCCAGCACCAAAGGAATTAGTGTAGCCTGCTAAAGCGTAGCCTCCATCATTCGTTTGGAGTTTAATGTTGAACTCTTTAGATTGAATAATCAGGTGACTTGCTTGCATTGTCCCGTTCCAACCTCTAAAACCTACTGCACCAATAGGGTGAGAGCTGTCTTGTACCTCCAAAACCTTAACTCCATCCACAAATAATTGCAAACTATTGCCAATAGCCACCGCTGAAACCAAATACCACCTCCCCGCCACCACCTCACTTGCAGACCCGGAATAAGTAAGCTCTTGATATACTCCATTCACAACTTTGGAAATACTGTACTTATGCCCCCAACAACCTAAACCCAGCCAGTAAAAGTTGCCAGAGTCAGTGTATCTAACAACAAGACTTGTGTCATTAGAGCTAACCTCACGCATGTTCGCTGTTGCTTGATAAGACATCCAATTTGTATGGTCAGCCCAAATCATATTCTCTTGATTGTTCGCTGAATTACATTGAAGCACACCTCCTGAAACTGACCAAACACCCTTAACCACAGTCCATTTGCTTAAATCGGCAAAATCGTCGCTAAACAAAACTAGGTCGCCTGGATTAACAGAGAACATATTGCTTGTTCCAGATTTACCGCCGCCACTTGTTGAGATTGAAATGCCTGTTCCTGCTTGAGAGAGAGTCACCAAACCCGTCCAAACACCGGAGACAAATGTGGTAGTACTTGTTGGACTTATGGCTCCCAAAGATACAGTTAAGTTGTTGTTTCCATTATAGTTGGTTACCGTATTACCATTTGAGTCTTTAGCCGTTATCGTTATGCTGAAAGCAGAGCCAGCATTCTGGGGACTACTAATAACACTGAAGACAAATGCATTCACAGGTTTACCAGAATTCACCGTCAAAAAAGTAACAGATCCGGTACCACTATTATATTTGCTATCTCCACTGTAAACCACTCGGAACTGAAAACTACCAGCAGACAAAGGGATATATGTCGTAGAAGCAAAACCACTATTATTCAAAAATACCAATGAGCCAATAGTGTTCCAACCGCTGCCATTAATATTCACCTGAAAACTTGCAGTACCAGAAGGAGTAGCGCCCCCACCGGAAACAGTAACAGATAACGACAAAGAAGTACCGACATTAGTAGAGCCCGAAGGACTCAAAGTTGGTGCAGGAACAGACGCATTTTGAGCAAGCATATATTGACTTATTTTTAACAAAGGGTCACCAAATATGTTCATTCCATAAAACCATTTAGGGTCTGAGTCAGCCCACATTATGGACCATGATTTGAAAGCATCTCCGATTGACTTTCCTTGGCCTAAAGGTTGATAAAAGTCCCAGAAATTATACATGCTACCTGTTTTAGTTGAACCGACAGCTAAAAGCCCCCAGTTATTATCCGAAAAGGATGGAACCTGCTAAATTATTTGTTTCTGTAAATCTTGTTCCTGAACAAACAAATAAATTGTAAAATAGGGCTTTAGGATTAGCTGTGGAATAATAAGATGAAGAAACAGATTCGGACTGCCATGCTCCATTAATTTTAAAAGTATGACTTGTTGAGCTTCCATGGCACATTAATTGCACCCATTCATAAGAGTTGTATATAATCTGTTTTTATAATCAGTTGCGTTTGTAGTTGCGTATTCTTTTACCAAAATGGTGTTTTTATATGCTTGTTGAACTGCAAGATTGGTTTCATCAGCACTGCCAGTCCAATCATCATCTACATATACTAACGCTTGGCGAGAAGCAACTAGGTTACCTATTCTATAGTTATGGTCTTTTATGAGATAGTTGTTAATGTATTGAGTTTCATTGCCCGTTATACTGGAAGCATCTATTCTAGCTACCCAAATCTCCGGTTGCATTGGAAAGGTATAATTATCAAATACTCCATTGCCGTTTGTGTCTGTCCAGTTACAATCTAAGTCCATGTAGATAATAGTCTATTGGAAATTTCTCATATCCCCAAGGTGAAGGATTAGTCATTTCATACCAAGCTGTTGGCAAATTTC
Organism: Candidatus Bathyarchaeota archaeon; assembly: GCA_963811105.1. Taxonomy (GTDB): domain Archaea; phylum Thermoproteota; class Bathyarchaeia; order Bathyarchaeales; family Bathycorpusculaceae; genus Bathycorpusculum. The sequence continues at coordinate 7,089 of CAWEPZ010000007.1, forward strand.
CGATTAAAATAGCACCTTGTAAGCTACCGTTGTAGTAACCTTGTTGAAGAAGGGTTCTAACAGTTAAAGCAGAAGATCCTGAAGATAGGGTGATAATAGAAACGTTATAACCACTCGATTGTATGTCATTGGAAAACTGAGTTAAAGTAGTTTTTATGGTTGGGTAAATATTTTGGTTTACTATTAACCATATTTGATTTTTAGATTCTGCAGGAGGAAGAAGACTCGGAAATTTGGGAATTTGCTGCGCTTGCATTGCCGGTTGAATCTACTCTGGTGTCATAGTTCTTAGCCAATGAACCATCAGGAGAATACCATAGAAGGGGGTTAAGATTGTTGGTGTCACTTATGGAAGAGGGTTTTTGGGTCGCGGTTGCGATATTTGTCGATGTAACTTCAAAAATCGAAATATAAGAGATCAACAATAAAAAGGCTAACGCAACTCCGAGACTATTTTTTCTGCTCAAAGCCTCTCTACTCAATTAACTCATTAGCTTCAGTTAGCTCTTAAAGTTTGTGAAAAATATTTTTGATGTTGACTTTACTGGGTTCAAATATTTGCATTAGATAATAATTGATTTTGTAATTTAGAAAAAGATTCAGATTGTGTGGAGGCTTAGGAGGTTATGGGTAAGACTGTTCCTTCTTATCGGATGGCTTTGGAGTTTGAGATTCATAGGTGGAAAAGATTTAGAAATGCTCTGCCAAACGAGGAAGCACGAGTTGCCTTTGATGAGCTGATGGATATGTGTAGGGATAATGGGATGGCAAGTGGAAACGCGTGTAACCCAATAGTTTTCGAGCCTATGGTGATGTCTATTCTGTTGGCTCAACAGAAGAAATTGCGGGAACTCGAGTACAAACTAAACGATGTACTTTGGCAAAAAATATGTACCCAACCTCAAACGGAGACTTCACAGAACCCGTTCGGTTAACTAGTTAAGGCTTTTTTTGACTATTTTTTGTTGGTGTATTAGCGCTAGTATCATTAATGCAATCTCAAGAGTTAAAGGCAATTAGGACCACATATTGGTGGTGTACTCATTCTATTACTAGGTTGACTGTCGTGAGTAAGCAAGACTTTAAGCTCTTGGAGGATGTTAAGCCAGGGGACCTTATTTCTGTTGATTGGTGCGATGCATCTACTGGAAAAAGCAGCATGAACGGTGGCGCCGTAGATGTTCCGGTGCAAAGCTGGGGCATCTTTCTAGGCGTAATAGCAGGCCGCGTTCAACACATCATTTTAGCCCAGAACAGTTTCTCCTTCACGGAAACAGTCTTTGACCTAGATTATACTTCTATCCCGGTGGGGTGGACAGTCGGAGTAAAAATTCTAGTTCGCGCAAACGTAAACAGGGAAATTGCTGACTGCATGATTCACAGCTTCGCCAAAAGCAGTTCAGGACAGTCTCGCTCAAGCATTATCTCATCTAATCTTCTAAACCCACGTGCTCCACAGGATATTCATGTACCATCGCATGCAAAGGGTGAGAATGAGGATGAGGATGCCTTGGCAGAAAATCTAATTAAACGTGCCCTCACTCGACATCGACAAGTCCGCGGCCGCCCAACCCTGAAGTTGAATTACCCGACGAACGCCTAGTTCTAGGTGTAGAATTTGCGATTGCAATGGCCATTTGCCTCTCAATCCTCGAGGTTGCCCACATGGCTATATTGGGCAGCTGGAACAGCGAAATTTTCGCAACCATCTCAGGCCTAGTCGGAATCATAATCGGGTTATTTGTGGGGAAAAAACATTGAACCCTAAAATAGTTTCTCAGAAAACCTGGAACACCTGGAACAGCTGGAACAGAATTATAAGCGGAACAATAGCTCGAGAAGTCTGCAGCAGGACAGGAAGATCTTAATGGCGAAGGGCAAGCCTTGGACCGTTGAAGAGGAAAGGCAACTTCGAGAGCTCGTAACAGAAAAAAAGTCCATGCGTTCTATTGCAAAGATTATGGGTAAAACCCTTATGGCTGTACGGTTGAAAGCAGCTCGCTTAGGCTTAGAAGAAGATGATGAGAGGTGAAAAAAACACGCCATCATCATCTACCCTTCGAAGTTAGTTTTGCCCGATGAGTTGCCTTCAATTGAAGAAAAACTCAAGACTTTGGTTGGCGCCTTGGATGCAACTTGAAACGGGCAAATTGGATAAACTTGGTGTTTTGCGTCTACGCACAATCATTAGGGCGTGAAAGTGTACCAGGAACTCATAGCAGAATACGTCGATTACCGGGGCATTGAGACTGAAATGCTGGAATGGAGGGACAAGTATGCGGACCTTGCGAAAAAACACCACGAACCTTCCGGCCAAATAAATTCATTGATTCCCGAGGTAAGACACGCGGGCATATTGGTTCTTTACAGGCGGATAGACTCAGCAGGGTTGAGACGCTAAAGACGGATCCGCTTGAGTTTTTCCGTCAAATCTTAGGCGTAGAGCCGACAGACTACGAGAAGGAGCTTATCGAGCTTTTCCAAAAGAACCAGTTTGTGGCAGCCCGGTGGAGCCGACAATCAGGCAAGAGCTTCACAACCTCTGGAATTCTTCTTAATTACGCCCTAGTGAACCCTAATTCCTACATTGGGGTAGTGGGTCCTAGTTGGCGCCAAACAAAACTTGTCATTCGACGCATTGGGGATTTTGCTAGGCGGCTGCCGCCTGGCTCCAAAATTACTGTGCAGAAAACCAAGATATCTTGTCCTAATGGAAGCATCATTGAGGCTTTCCCAAACAACCCGGATACGATCCGAGGGCCTACGTTGCACGTGGTCTATGCTGACGAATTCAACTTCATACCAAACGCCGAAGACCTCTATGATGCAGCTCTTTTCACTTTGGGAACTACTAACGGGAAGTTCATCTGCACCAGCACTCCATGGAACACGGATAGCCTCTTTTGGCGGATCTGCAACAAATCTGACTTTGACGATTTCGCCAGGCATCACGTAACATGGGAGCGAGCGCAAGAGCCTAACGGACCCTTGAAGCTGGGGATTTTGGAGAAGATTCGCAAGCAGCTGCGCGATGATCCTGCCCGGTGGCGCCGAGAAATGGAGGCCGAGTGGGCAGAGGATGAAGACGTCTGGCTATCCCAAAACCTCATCGCCGCCTGTGTCGGCACAGTAAAAAACTGTAAGGAAGACCTGCAGGAATTTGACATTAACGGTACAGCGGAAGGGGAATTCTACGCTGGCCTGGATCCTGCCCAAACAAGAGACTACCACGTCCTAAGCGTAATTGAGAGAAAGGATGAGCAGCTGCTGCTTAGGCACTTGAAGATTTTTCCACATCCAACCTATGACGCCTATGTCCTTGGCTACCTGAAAACACTGCAGGACCGCTGGGGTGGATTCCGACAAATCAGAGTAGATGTCACTCGAGAAGGACCCAGCTTCATAGCAGACATGGAGAATGCCGGGATCAACAATGCTGAAGGAGTAATTTTTAGCTCGCCTAGGAAAAGTGAGATGGCAGCCCTGCTCAAGAAGCGCATGCAGGATAAACGTTTCTTTTATCCGCTGCTAAGCTGGGATCGCCCGTACCATGGGGACATCTGTAATGAATTCAATCTGGAACGATTTGCATCTGAGAAAGGACGGCGGATTAGCCTTTAGCCATCCTCAGGGCACTCATGATGATGTCTTTTGGGCTTCAGCCCTAGCCGTTTACGCTACTGTAAAAATGACGGTGTTTGACATGGAGGCCCTACATTTTGGCTAGCGTTATGGTTAGCCCTATGGTTAGTTTCTTCACAAGCTATGACTATTGGGAAGTGCACCTCGTGAATAATGAGAGAGGTCCTTGCGGAAAATGCCAATATTACGCTCAAGTCGGCATTCTAACCGGTGAGTGGCTGCAGGGCATGTTTCCCTGGCTAAAGATCGTCAATGATAACGAGATTAAATGCAACATTCACCCAAACTGTCAATGTTATCTAAAGCGTGTTCTCTTGCCGTTTGATAAGCCAACTGTTCCCGATCCCGTGGCTGTTGTCACTGAAAGTAAGCAGCTGCTAGCCGATTACAAGTCAGGAGGGTACTAGGCGTGAACAATCGAGATGATGTGCTTAAGATCCGTAAGCTCCGAAGGATCTACGATCGCGGTAAGGACAGATTTACTTTTCATGTTGAGTACGAAACTATAACGGAGATTACACCAAGGACCTTGGATGTTGCTGAAGCCTTTGGTCTAGGCATCGATGAGGCTCAAAAATTTCTTGTCCTAAACACTATTTTGCAGATTAGCCCTAGAGATATTGTGTTAGTTACGGGTGATAGTGGCAGCGGTAAGAGTGTTTTGCTGCGAGCTATCCGGGAAGATCTTGGCTCTGAAGCTGTAGATATGGCTGACGTCCACGTTGACGAGAACAAGCCGTTGATTGATACTATCGGCGCCACGATTGAAGAGGCCTTTGAGCTTCTCAGCAAGGTTGGGTTGAATGACGCTTTCCTATTTCTGAGGCCGTATAAGCAGCTGAGTGACGGCCAAAAATACCGGTATCGAGTGGCTAAACTCATTGAATCCGGAGCGCAATGGTGGCTCATGGATGAGTTTTGCGCCCTTCTGGACCGGGACACGGCCAAGATCATTGCGTTTAATGTTCAGAAATTGGCGAGGCAGCAGGGAAAAGCCGTCATCGTTGCAACCACTCACGGGGACCTGTTTGAGGATCTGGCGCCATCCGTAAATATTCACAAGCGCTTTGGCGAAGAAATTCAAATCGACTATTACCCAAACATCGCAAAAGCCGTATGCACCCTCATCAAAGAGATGAAAGTTGAAGAGGGCACCAGGGAGGACTGGGTAAAACTTTGCCGTTTCCACTATCGAGGGCACGGATTCTCTGTTGCAAGAAAGTTCTTCCGCGTAAGCAGAAACGGTGAGCTCTGCGGCGTCATTATTTACTCCTATCCGCCTCCGGCATGCTACGGAAGAAGGATGGTTCTGCCCATAATGTCCATGCAGGAAATAAACCAGCAGCTGAGCACAATCAACCGAGTGGTCATTCACCCAAAATACCGAACCATAGGTCTAGGAGCTAAATTAATTCAGGGAGAGTCTGCCGCTTGCCGGCACGCCGTACGTGGAGTTAATCGCAGTGATGGCTAAATATAATCCGTTCGCAGAAAAGGCAGGCATGCAAAAAATCACTCAACAAACCTACGTTGAGAGCGTATCCAAAGTTTCTAAGGCCCTGCAGAATTTAGGCTTCACCTTGCAGCTCCTAGGCAGCACCCACTACGTCGAGTCAAAGCTTCAAACCCTAAGTAGCCAAGAAATAAGTTGCCTCAAGGAGGCATTTGGCAAGAATGGCCATCCGAGATTCAAAAAAGTCTTCTCCGGGAAAGGCGAGCCGTATGGGAAAGGATCCGCCTACCTTCAGCATCTGCAGGATGCGGACCTCACAAAAATGGCGAAGCTGATAAAGATCGCCAGCATGCTGCTGCAGACGAAAGTTTACTTATTTTGGAAGAAAAATTGCTTAACTTGCAAATTGCTTAAGTTAAGCAACGTGAATTAAAGGTGTTAAAAATGTGCCTGTTGTGCGCACGATTTACACAATATTGTGTATTTTTAAACATATTTAGGGTCGTTCAACTATGAAAAGTGTTAATTCAAAATGTGCGCATGACTTAAATCGTAAATCCGTATGTAATAGCAATTCATGCGAGACGAAGGGGAAGAAAAATGGAGAGAAGGGGAAGCAAAATGGAGAGATGTAGAACAAATATTAAGTTAAGCGTTGATGTGAAAAGGCGCGCAACTAACGCCGTTGAAGGTGGTAGTTTTAAAGGTATAACAACTTTGAGTGGGCTAGTAGAAATAGCGCTATAGGAAATTTTGGACAAGAAAAATGTACCCTAATAATTCGCGACCTATAGGCCCGACCTGGCTTGAGTTGCCTGGCGTAAAGGCGTTTTAGCAGGTTTAGAAAAGAGTGCGGGATTGGGATGAAAAGAAAAAACCCTGTTAAGGCGACTAGACATCAGAAGGACCTTCAGGCTGCAGCAATAATGATGCAGATATTCTTGGGTGGCTTAGCCCTTAATTTTAATTTTAATTGGCATGACCTTGAAGAGATCACCCAGAGAGCTATGTTTGAGTATAAATCGAATATTGACGAGGTAAAGCTGCCGAAACAGAGGTTGAAGCGCAATGAGTACAACTCCAAATGAGAAGGCTCATTGCAAAATTAATATCGATTTTAATGGCGGGATAACAGTTGAAGCTCCGACTGTTTCTGAGGTAACTCAACTGTTAGAGACAGCTCTCACCGTTCGGCAGCATAAACCCTTGCAGGAGGCTATTCGTTGAGTGGGCCTTCGGAAAGGATTTCGATC
>CAWEPZ010000008.1:0-118935 GCA_963811105.1 Candidatus Bathyarchaeota archaeon
TGAATCCCAATCACCAACAAGCATTGAGGTCAAACAACCACTTTAATAAGCGGAAGCTGCAAGCTCTACCCGTAAGAACTTAAGTAAGGTTGGATTTTGGCCGCTCTCCTGACCTCAATAATCGCCGCCGCACATCTTTAGTGATCGGTTTTGAAAAACCCCTGCAAGGGCGGGACCCCTCGCCCAACCTGGGAGCATTATCCCATATCCGTACACAAATGCCGCCTCCTTCAGACCCCCGATTACATTGGCTTGTATCCAGGAATTATCCCTGGCACTAAATCCGTCGATATTGATCACTCTGCATTCACCGCCAAGCTTCCAAAGACAAGAAATATCGAGTCAATTTGGTCCTGTCCTTCGCGCTCGTCTTCATGCGGTCTCGATCACCACTGATTACTTCATTGAAGGAGCTTGCCGTTGTTCAACCCAGCATTCTCAGCGGAGAAACCTCGGGTCTATTTTTGTTGTACGATGATATAATCCTCATGGCATTTCCCTTCTTTGCCTGTAGAAAGCCTAGGAATATCCAAATGATGAAGCGCAGCGTTCTCTCGCAGCCGCCGTTTTTGCCAAAGGCAGAGTGGAACGGGCAATACAATGGCTTTTCGTTAAAGTTTTGTCTTGGCGATTGGATTCTTGCCGTTTTTTCGATGTCAGGATATGACATTATCGCATTTGAAGTGAGTCCTGACCTAATAAACTGGGTAGTGCTGATAGTTTCAGGCGTGTTGTTGAGCAATCATTTTCAAAAGAGCTACGCGTTTGGCAGGGAGAAAAAACGAAGATCTTCAAAACTGCGGGGGAGTAAATCATGTTAGAACAAGAAATGAGAATTAAACAAAAGGAGAAGGAAAAATCGTGTCAAGTGGCTGGTTAGGGGTGTTCCTCTGGAATTGGGCGAGAACTCGTTCAGCGATTGAATAAAAGTGGCTATGCGGTCGTAGCGACAGCTATGTATGTGGAAACTTTGGATGACGTTGAGGCTGCTCTCAGGTTACTGCTGGATGTTACCCAGCGTTTTTTTACTGGTGAATTGGGGCTGAATTTAGTGTTTGTGCCCTGAAACCATGGGTCTTGAAAACGAAACTGGCAGATAAGTTGGAGAAGTGAAGTTAGCATCCGCAAATATTAGTGAGCTATCTGCAAGAAGAAATACTGATAAAACATTGCCAACATCTTAATTCTTTTAATAATAGCCAAGCTGTTAGTTTGATTTTACCTTAAGAGTTTTTCGTCAAACATCTTCAACTAAGCTCGAAGTGATTAGTCAAGGTTTCTTTGCTTTTACTGATCAGATTAACCGTCGATGCCTCCTAGCTCAAACCGTCGAAAAAACGCCAAGTCCGCCTTGGCCTTCTCAATCTTCTTAATTGCATTCAACCGGGAACGAGTAACATTGGGCGCCTCAACTCTTAGTTTACGACCAATCCTATAATCAGTCAAACCCAACGCCTTCAGCCGCAAAATCTCCCGTTCACGAGCAGTCAAACCACAAGCACAATTCACCAAAACTAAGAGTCCTCCTTACTCTGAATCAAAGCTTCAACCTCTATACCCAATGAGCTTTAGAATTCTTCTTTTTCATGCTCCAAACCCTCTTCAACTCCGGTAGTTGAAACTTCATTCTCTGGCTCAATTGGCTCATCGTAGGAATCAAAAGCAAACCGAGTTAGAGCCCATGCATGCCCCCGCTTCTCAAAGAGGCATTTGCCAGTTTCAAAGTGCAAGCGCTTATTCATTCGCAAAATCCGCCGACTCACATCATAATACCTTAACGCAAAGTTGCCTCGCAAGTTGACGTCCGCAGCCACAACCTTTGGCAAAACACCGGGCACTCAAGCTTCCCGAATCCGCTGCACAATCTCCCGATCAACCTCATCAAAAACCGCAAACCCCTCCACATCACCCACAGAATACTCAGCCTCTCCAATCCGCTCCAGCCGACGTCGGATCCCACGCAACTGCTCAAGGATACGCTCATTTTGCGCATAGACTCTGTTAGTCTTGATTTCATGCCATTTCTGTCGACCAATAAATCTAAAAGGAAAGAGTAAAATTCTTAAGGGAATACACTACTTAATTGGTAGTGAAATAAGGTCGTGAAGAAATGACTTTAACTGTTAAGAAAGAACAAGAGCGCCTCGTTTCCAAAGGTGGTAATTCGTCAGTACTCTATCTGCCCAAAGAATACTTCTCACCAGGTGAAAAGGTAAACTCTCGATTAGAAATAGATTCTGACGGAAACCTCAAAATGGTTTTAACAAAGAGACTCTTCAATTTCACATGCGATAAAATTAAGGACATTATTGGAAGCAATTTCTCAGTAGAATACGACAAAACGATAGCTGGCAATAGAATTTTTAACGCTACTCAAGGAGACTTGAGTGTAAGCTGCACTAAGTCAACAAGGGATTTGGAGCCGACATATCTGACTGTTTCTAAGAGGTTTGAGATACAATCTCTCAAAGAGTACGCAAAGATGACTGATTATGTAAAGAGTTTGGCAAAGAAGAGTTTTGATGCTTATATTGAGCCGGAGGGAGATTTGGAAGCTGTCAATATCTACAAGAACCCTCAAAGATACAAACTTAAAGATGAAAATGAAGCAGTTGAGGCTCTGATAGGTACAGGAAAGAAAATTGAGTTTTCAGTTGTAGCCAGATTCAATAGTAAAAAGGACAATGAAGACCAAATAAGAAGGGCACTATCACGATTTGGAAGCCTAAAGGCTAAGCGTTTCTTTGATGAGCTGAGCCAAAGTTGTTATGATTGGATCGGCTTTAACTTTTCTATCTAAGCCAACAAATGTAGCGGTAATGGCATTATCAATTTCCTCAATCTTTCCCACACCGGTCATCTTTGAGATTGCTGTACAAATAACCGGTAAATTTAATTTCCCAAAAAATTGCTTCCATTGATTAATCTCGTTTGCACAGTCTTCACGGCAAAGTATGATGGCGTAATGTGCCTTCTGAGCAATAGTTGTAGATTCAGGTGTTATCTTGCCTGGTGCATCGCCAATAACAACGACATGTTTGGAGGAAGCTTCTTCGAACAAAGTTGCTGCCTGCTCTGCAAGCTCTGGCGTCCATTTCTTTTCGGCTCTTTGACGTTGTTCCCAACCCTTGGATCCTTTAATGAATTCAAGTGTTGGGCTGGCAAGGTCCAAATCCTCTGCATAAGCATCGACGCCAAGGGAGCGTAGAGCTCTAGCTAAACTCTCAGCCAAGGTGCTTTTTCCTGAATTAGGTGGACCGCCAATTATGATTCGAGTTGGCAAGGCAATCACCAACCAGATTACTCCTATAACATAAAAAATTTGCCATAACTTGCTCGCCCTTAGAATTCGTCATAAAGTTTGGAGGGATAAGTTTTAGTCTCTCTGAAGTAAGAACTTATCCTCGTTTAGCGTTTGAACGAGACTCCAGCCGTCATCAAGTTTCCGCATGAGATCGCTTTCGCCCTTGGCGATAATGTGTTTTCCTGCCTTTGGTGTCTGACTCTGAGCGGTGTTTGAGTTGTCCTTGAATTTGTGGAACTCTTCTATAGCTTCGCTGACATCCTTTGCTCTTGCGAGAGCATCTTCAAGCTTTCTTAATTGTTCAGGTTCATAGCCCTGCAGTTTGGCGAAATCTAATAGCATTTGACTTCTAAGCTTCTTCTCCTCTGTTGGAACAGCATTAACCGTTAAATGTGGAATAGCCTTTCGATATTCGCCCAATTGCAAATGTTCTTCAGCCTTAAAATAACTCATATCCAAGTAAAGCCCTTGATGACCCATCCATCGTTCGCGGTAAGAAGCATCAACGCCTATGCAGTTTGAACGGAAATATTTTCTTAAGGTATGAATGTGTAGGATATGGAAGTAGTTGGTTTTCTGGGCTAATCCAGTTTTCTCAAGCAATCTGGTCCAAGCTTTACGGTAGCCGTTTCCCCCAAGGAATGTACCTTTATAGGCAAAGTCGGTTATTAACGGGCTCTCGGGGGTTATGGTCTCACGTGCATTTTTTCTCTCGGCAAGGTATTCTTGCAAAGCTGTTTTTGCTTCAGGTGTTATGAAAGTGCAGAAAAAGCGTCCGGCTGCTCTGCCCTTATTTGAGAATTTACGGCCAAGTCTTCTTTCAACGGTTAGCCTTGCTACGTCTGGGTAGTTAAAATCAACATCTCCGACTCTCAAGCTTAGAAACGTGCCAATTCTCAAACCGCTACTGGTACACCCAAAGATTACAAACCGATCTCTGGCACTTGATGCATGAGCAAGAAGTTTTTTCAACTCATCTTTTGTCGGGGCTCTGTCTTCCTCGGTTATCTGGGTTGCTGTTGGGAGTTCAATTTTTTTCCAGTCAACTTTTACACCGTTAAGATCCAGCCACTTTTTGACTCCATAAACGTAAAGTCTAACTGACTTGTGGCTTCTTCCCAACTCATCTAAAGCGTAGTCAATGAAGGAATCAACTTTAGCGCCTGCATCGACTTTGCCCTCAAGCATTGCTGTAAGCGCTGTTTCTGGGTCTTGAAAGCCTGAGTATTTTATGAATGGTATTATTCCGTTAATGTAATTAGAAACTGTCTTGTCACTACCCATCCTTCTTGAGCCAGTTATGGAATCATAAATTTTCTTAACGCTTGGGTATTTTTCTATGTACTCAACAGCGAATCTTCGCATTTTAATCCCTGAAAATATTTATGGTCTAAGGCATATTTATAGTTAATCGCCCGTTAGTGGACTGTTTATTCGGGTAAGATAAGCGTCACTTTATTTTTAACCAATTTTTCCCCAAAATTTTATTTATTTAGCTATTTACTTGGGAATTTCTTATTTTATTGTTATTTTTTAGTGAGAAACTTTAAGTAAAACTAACAGAAGAAAACAATGAAAATCGCTCATTCTTATAGAGGTTTGTCGGTTGGTTTGTTTTCAGGCAAAGATGAGGGTGGGGTTATAATTGGCTGCTCGGTAGTTTTTTTACCTCTGGATAGCAATTTCCAAGCGATTATTGGTGCCCAACCGCTGATGATCATAACCGTTCCTGGGAATCCGCCGATATTTCGTCCAACAATTGGTAAAAGCCATTTTATTATGTCACCCAAGAAGGCTTCCCATATGCCGAAAGCTAAAGCCATCGCCACTGTGGCTATAAAGGCTGTTCTTTTACCAAATTTATTGAACGTTTGTACTGCGAGGACACCTGCGAAGAAGAAGTCACCTAAACCCAGCCCCCTGAATGCTATGCCACCTTGCGAAATGATTATTGGAATATTTGGAAAGTAAACTAGTGTTGGAAGCCCAAGTCCAGTGAATTGTTTTGCTGCGCCAACCATTACTGGGGTAAATATGATCGAAATAATATCCCAAATGGTTATCAGCACCGCAAAAATGGTCACTGTTTTCCAAGTAAATATTGAGCTAAGGTACAAAATTATCAAAATAGCAAATGTTAACCCGAAAACATCCATAAGAAAAGGAAACCACACCTGGAAACTGCCGCCGTAGATAAAGTTAAAGAATATGAATAAAAGGACGAACATCGCTGGGGGCTGAACTGCCAGATACCATTTCTCTTTTGTTGAAGTACTGTTTTCTTCAATAATCATGGCTGCAAAACAAAATACTGCTAAACCGAAAAACGCAACAGGTCTGTAAATAATAAACCCATCTTGAAATGGACCTAAAATGCTAACAAACCCAGCGATAAAGCCACCTATACCGAAACCGAGAGAAAGCAACTGTGCTCTATTTTTTGAGAGATTGGAGAAGACATATGAAAACGTAAAAAGCAACGTGGTGTAAGAGAAGAGAAAGAATAAGAGAAGGATATTTGGGAAAATCGCGCCAGGATTAATTATAGACGTATATGCTATTGCAGAAACTATTATCGCCATAGCAGCAACAAGAAGGATTACGTCTCTCACCTTGAACTCCTTCTGCTCTACCGTTGTCATCAGTTTTCCTTGAACTCGTTTGTTCAAAAGCATAGCAACAGAAACCACAATTAAAAGCGCAATTGGCATTGCAATGTCAAGTGAAGGCATAGAGAGCAAAATAATCAGCGACCAATTTATTTGTTTAGCAAAAAACCAAGAAAAAATTCGAGAGTTTGAGTGACTGGACAGGATTCTTAAATTTCACCCTGTTATTCGCCACTAAATTATGTCTGCATGGAACGAGCATAATATTTAGCCAAGGCAGTTCAATTACAAAAGATCAAGCCCAATCAGCAATTAAAATGCACGTTCAAAATGGCTAACGAAGCCAAAAGAGCCTCTTCCGTTCGCACCGTTGCTGTTCCTTGCTCAGGAATCGTATTCACCACAAAATCAACGATTCTATCAAGTTTTGCTCCTTCGGCTTTGGCGATTTCATGCAATCCACGTGATGGGGCGCCAAAGGCCACTAAAATATTCTGGCTACTGCACCATTTTTTCTCTATTTCATCTTTGACTGCTGTGAACTTTTCGCCAAGCCTTGCAGTTGCAATTGTCAAGTCAAAGCCGCCTTCAGTAACTAAACTCACGAATGGTTGTTTCTCGACATGGACTTTAAAGCCCCAATAAACCGGAACATCATCGCGATTTACCGGTTGCACTTCAACGCGCTTACCAACGTTAACGATTTGCAAAGTTAAGCGGTCGCCGACAGCATACTGTTTCTCTCTTAGGATGGCCGGTTCTTCAATGCCTATGTTCACAAGCAAGCCTTCCTTAGCTTGGGAAAGAATCAAGCCTTCACGATAATCGCCTACTGTCAAGTCCAGTGTTTTGCCGCTCGTGGGATGATGAGGCGTACGTAGAGGGGGCAGGATTCCCGCAAATTGTAGACGAGTCTCTATTCTGAAAAGTCCCTTACGGAGGTATTGCGGCGTCTCCAAATAGTTAAGCAAAAGAGCGGTAAAATCCAGGTCCTCGACCTGGTTAACATCAGGGTTGTCAGGGTAAAGAATAATTTCGTCAACCCTGAAAATAGCTGCTGTTCTTCCAATCAAGCCGATTTTGGAAGTTTTCTCTCGCAAATGCGGGGTATCAGCTATTGTGGATGCTGGAATGGCAATTGCAATTTTCTTTTTATCCATGGTAATTTTGTTTCCTATGGCTTGTTAATTGTATGACGCGTTGAGCTTAAAAGTAGGCGATGAGATATAAAACTGCGGGTTGCCGGGGGATATCAAAATGACCAAATCCATTCTAGATGAAACTGAAAGAATTAACTCTGTGGACAAGAGTGGCATGATTAAATTCTGTGTTGACGCTGCTAAACTTTATGGCAAAGCGGTCCAGCTCTCCGATAAAATCAAAGTAAGGTTTCCTAAACCTGACAACATCGTTGTGGCAGGCATGGGAGGTTCAGGAATTGGTGGAGATGTATTAAAAGACTGGACAAGAAGCAAAACTGATGTATCCATTGAAGTTAATCGTGAATACAATCTTCCAGCTTATGCAAATGAGAAAACTCTTGTATTTTTAACAAGCTATTCCGGCGATACAGAAGAATCGCTTAGTGCTTTCCTCGATGCGCTAAAGCGTAAATGTATGATTTTCTGTGTAAGTAGCGGCGGTGCTCTTTTAGAGAATGCTGAAAGGCTAAATGTGCCTTATCTGCGTGTTCCAGGTGGCATGCCTCCTCGCGCAGCGCTCCCATACATGTTTGTTCCCCTATTGATTTGCGTTCAGAAAATGGGGTTGGCAACGAGTGCCTCAGAGGAGCTCAGCGAATCTGTGGCACTTTTAGATAAAATCAGTATGGATAATTCGCCCCAAAAACTAGCGGTAGAGAACCCGGCCAAAACCTTAGCCCTCAACGTTGGTCAAACTGCTCCTGTGGTTTATGGGTTTGGAGTTTATCGCAGTGTAGCCATGCGAATTAAGCAGCAGTTTAATGAGAACAGCAAGATTCCGGCAAAATGGGAGGTTTTCTCTGAACTTAACCATAATGAGATTATTGGGTGGGAAAAAGTCGGGAAATTGGGCAAATGCTTCTCTACTATTTTTATAAGGGATAGGCTAGAAGAGCCGGTTGAGATTCGATGCAGAATCCAAATCACAAAAGAACTTATCGAAAAAGCAGGCTTAAGTCAATTTGAAATCCAGGTTCAAGGTAAGTGTCCTTTGGCAAAGATGCTGTCAACCGTTTGCGTCGGCGACTTCACAAGCGTCTACTTGGCAGTTCTGCGTGGGGTTGACCCAACTCCTGTTAGAACTATAAACTATCTGAAAGATACACTCAAACAAAACGGCGTGAAAGAAAAAATATTGAGCGAATTGGCTAATCTTTAAGCGTTTTCAGCTATGAACTTTGCGAATTCTTTTTCGGCAGTTTCCAGTGACATTATTTGTGGTGGACGTTTAAATCCGTAAGCGCAAACTTGTTCTACCGCACCTTTAAGTTTCCTGTTCAAAGCCAGTTTTACAGCGCGAACCACATCAAAGAGAACGCTGCCAGCGTTTGGTGCATCAACGGTTTGAAATTTGAGGTCAATCTTCATTGGCGCGTTACAAAAGTACACGCCGCTTATCCAGAAATAACTATCACGTTTGTTCTGCAGAAAATCAACATAATCCGTCGACCCTGCCACAATTTCAGCCTTGTACGGTAACGATGCAGCAACCGATTCCGTTTTTATGCTTCTTTTTGCATCACGACTGCGGTCCATGGTATCCATGGATTCTGTTCCTCCGCCAACATCCAGCTGATAAGTCTCATCAATTTTTACCCCGTTATCTGAAAGAAGCTTTAGCAGAGTTTTGTGCAACGCAGTTGATCCAACCTGATCCACCAAGTCGTCACCGATAAGCGGAAGGTTCGCATCAGTGAACCGTTTAGCCCACGCTACATCGCTTGCAATAAAGTTTGGCGTAGCATTTACAAAAGCACATCCTGCTGCCAAAGCTTGTTCAGCATACCATTGAGAAGCTTTCAAAGCTCCACTGGGCAATAAACTAATCATTACTTCAGCGCCAGCTTCCCTGAGAACTTCCGCAACATTCGCATCAGGTGCATTGCAGACCTGAACAATGGCTTTACTTGATCTACCTAAACCGTCAAGCAATGGTCCCTTACTAACTCTAACGTCCATCGAAGGCACGTTGGATACTTTTGGTGCATTATTTGGCAGAGCAAAAATAGCTTCGGAGAGGTCTTTTCCAACTTTTCGTTCGTCAACGTCAAAAGCAGCAACCACTGCTATGTCTTTTGGGCTTAAACCTGCCAAAATGGGGTTGCGCAGACCAACACAATCTTCCGCTTTGTTGAATTTAGCGTAATATTGGATGCCTTGGATGAAGGCTGAGGCGCAGTTTCCAACGCCGATTAATGCAACTTTTACTTTAGGCATTTGTGGCACCTTGTTTGGCTTCTTTATTTGCTATTGGATTATAAAAAGTTACGCCGACGTTAACGCTCTTGGCAAAACGCTCTCGACAAGATGCTGATTTCGTTATTTCGGTAGTTGTTTGTTTTTTCTTTTCTTAGTCTGTGTATTCATGTAATAAGTGTTTTAAACAAAATTAGTTGCCTTTATGCAGAGGTTGACAGTGTTGATCTTCTTTTGATAAGGCTCCCAAAAAGAAAAAGAGGAATGATTTTTTGAAGTGTGCTGTTTTATGGGTGTTTTCGCAGGATTAATACGCCGACTATTGCGATTGCAATTATTATGGCGATTCCGACAGCAACTATGTAGGTCATTAGGTCTGTTGTGGTTGCTAGGTTTAAAGGTGCAACTGTTGGTGTTGATGTTGTTTGTGGTGCTTGAACTACGCCTACTGCTGTTTCTGCCCATGAGCTGCCGTATGAGTCGTCGCCCATGAATGTTGCTGTAACAGTGTATTTGCCTGCAATGCTTGGAGCCCACATGTAGCTAAACGTGCCGCTCACGTCGCTTGTGACATCTGCTATGTGCACGTAGTTGCTGTTAGGGTCAACAGCATCGATTGACACGGGAACACCTGTAACAGTAACGTTATTGGGTATCGGTTTTTGCATGTGCAAGTACTCCATCCATGTTGACATTGACGCTTTGGAAACGCATGCTTTGCCTTGCTGTGCCGGTGACTGATCTAAAACTGTGCCAGCGATGATTACGCTTTGCCCCTGAGTTACAGCTGTTTGAGGCGCTGAAACTGTAGTTGCACTTTGTCCTTTGCCAAATACGTACATGTAGCCGTCATATGAACTGGCAGTTGTTAGATAGCCGTCAGCCGCTGCACCCGCGATCATAGGGTATGTTATGTTCCACAGTCCTTCCCCAGTAGTGGCATTAATGCAGTAGAATTTCCATCCTCTTGTCTCTGGTCTTGTGGGTGTATGCTCGGTGTTATGGATATAGAGCTTTCCATCAGCAACTATGCCGGGACCACGAAAAGAATAGATTTCTGAACCGTTAAGTGTGTATGGAGTTTCATATGGAATAGCTGGGGTAACGTAGCTCCAGACCTCTTTGCCTGTATTCCAGTCATAGGCGTGGACTCCGTCATAGTGAAATGCGTACAGCAAGCCGTAAGCTGAGGCTGCATAGTATCCATAGAAGCTGCCCCATGGATAACTTGTCTGTGGAGTTTCCCATAGCTCTTTGCCGCTATTCAGATCATAGCATCTCCATCCTTTATTCTCTATGGCATAGGCGTATTTTCCGTAGTCGGCAACTGCAGTGCCTGCGTTGAATGGTGTGTCTTGGGTTGTTATGTTCCATAACACTTGTCCTGTTTTCAAACTGAAGGCAACAAAGTTACCCCCTTCTACTTGTCCAAATATGAAGCGGTTCTGCTGAACAGCTATGCCTGCGTTGAAATCGAAAGCTAAGTCTATGGTATTTAACTGCCATGTTATGTTGCTGACTATTCTTGAAGTGAAGTTGTCGCTGGTTCCGCTTGTAGTCCAGTTAATCAAACGGTAGCGCTGAGCACTTGCTGCTGCACCAAGATCCTGCAAGGTCAACACGAATGCATTGTTATGGAAGTACCTGTAGTCAGCGCCTGATATGCCTGTTACGTTGCTTATTACGGCTCCAGTAAATGGATTAATGGTTATCAACCTGTCGCCTATTGACATAAGATAGGTTAGGACGGTTGCGGCTTCTCCAGCACCTGGTACTGCGGTGTCGACTCCTTTGATATATGAAATTCTTTGGGGCGTGACGCCTCCTTGCGCGATAGGTATTTCGTAGTAGATTTCTCCGGTCCGTAGATCGTAACACTGGGCTACGCTTCCAACGCCTGGCTTTGTCTCTGTTTGGTAGCATCTTCCAGCGTAGATTACACTGGGAGTTACGGGACTGTTAGTCGTGCTGTATTGTCCTCCTTCGCCTCCTATGATACCTGATAAGGCTCCTAGTCGTCTCCAGATGATGTGGGCAGTGTTTGGTGCTGTAATGAAGGGACCATAATATCGTGGCGCGCGTCCTCGGCCAGCTCCGACTGCTCCGGGGTCATAGTACGCCCAAGGGAAGTTTCCTCCAATGATAGACCATTCTCTATTTTCAGGAGAAATTGGTCTGGTCCAGAAGTCGGTTGGAAGCGGAGAAAACCATGAAAGCACTGGGTCCTGCTGTACCGTGAGTGTTAGCTCTTTAGTTGAGGATGGTGCGTAGTACTGTGAGGTTAGGTAGTTTGTGCCTGACGTATTCGTGATTAAGTATCCGCCGAGGTAATGGCCTGCAGGAAAATACTCACCTGGGAATTCAAACTTGAGCTTCCATGTGCCAATTTGGTCGACTGTGTATTGAAACCAAGATGTTCCATCTGCGACATAAGAATCCAACGGGACGATGACGGTTGTGCCATCTGGCTTTGTGATTGTCACTTTGTAGCCTGCTAGAAATCGGTCAGCTGCTGGTGGGGGGGTAGTCCAAACGTTAACTAGGAGGGACTGGCTGATGCCTATGGGGTTAGGTGTGAAACTAAGATAGGGTACTGGGTTAAACGTGAAGTCAGCTGTAGTTCCAGCTGGTACTGTTGTTGGTCCTTTATAACCGCCAGGTACTCCACCATGTGGAGTCAAATCCTCGATTTGAGCTTTGACTGGCAATGCCATAAGCGTAACAGAAGTTATCATTAGAATCATAACGACTATTGCAGATATTTTTGATTTGTTCAACGAAAATTTCATTTTTTCACCAAAATTTTAATTCCTTAATTTTTTTAGGAACGGTACCTTCTATGCAATGTCTTCTCATATAAGACTTTGCAAAATTGGATATTGTCTTGATACTAAGACCAAACAGATACTTGATATTGAGTATCTAAAGAAGACGTTGTTGATGGACGCATGTTTGGCAGGTTGGTTAAGAGTTCAAGTGGCGTTGCTAATGTAGTGAAAGTGATTGGTGATGGCGCTTATGAATTCTAAGTTAACTTTAGTTTGGTAAGCGAGTTGGATATTGACTTTTGATTAGGGTGCACAAGAACGCTTCGTTTAAGCGTGGGGGTTGCATGCCGCGTAAGTTTGCTGTGTAAAGCAGTTTTGCAATGATGGATGGAGCCGTGAGAAGGGTTATGGGTATCGTTGGATGGTTGAGTCAGTGTTTTCTTCTTTAAAGCGGAAGTTTGGAGAGTTTATATGTGCGGTGAAGTGGCAACACATAGTTAAGGAACTGCTGATAAAGTTTTTAATTTATAACCTGTTTATGAAAATGAACCTGAATTAGGCTTTTAATCTAAGTGAAGAGAAATGGTTCAAAATACAAAATTAGCGAAAAATGGGTAACAATGCATTTATGATTTTTATTAAATATCGGGGAAATCGGTGTTTTCTCTCTATGAACCTTAGACCTTGGTGTTGTTTTTTGGGTGTTGTTAGTCGGTAGAATCTTTTTTATGGCTAAGCTTTGCTACTGGTCTCTTACTACATGTGAGATGTTATTTGTGTCCAAGCAAGCAAAATAAGTTCTCAAAGCCTTAGAAAATGTTTCACCCGGAGAGCTTTGAAACTGCTGTTTCTACTACCATCGATGAAGACCGTGAGCTGATGAGTAGCGGTTTCACTTTTGTGACTGAAAGGAGCGGAATGAAACTTTGGCAGCGTCCTAAACGATTTGGGATTTGCAATAATAAACGCAAAAGTCCAATAAGAAACGCTTATTAAATGACGCGGATTAAACTTTAGAAGCCGTATGATTTGGGCGAGTAGATCAGTCTGGCATGATCGCCACGTTGGCATCGTGGAGGTCCCGGGTTCAAATCCCGGCTCGTCCACCAAAATCGAACTTCCACATTTTTGATATTATCCGCAACCGCCTAGCTGAAGATTGCAAGAAACAAAGCTTAAGCTGTACCGCTTTTGCGATTTAAAACACATTTTGCCGCTATGCCTTGTCAACGAATAAAGATATTTCTTTCGTCAAACAACAAGATGGAACCATAAACAGATGAATAACGATATTCAATATGATGGCTGATTGGGGACGTTATAATCATATTTATGAAACTGACTCATCGCTGATAAAAACTCCGGTGTTTATTGAGCAAGTTTTGAATTTATTTGTGGTTTAGAAGTCGCAAAACTGTTCCGTAAATCTAAGTTTCATAGATTCATTAATCCTTGTTTTCTAACAAAGCTTTTATGCATCATAAGTTGAATATCGAACGGTTAGGGGTTCACTCCATTCATTCCTCAAGCTCTTGAAAAACAAATTAAGAAACCCTTAACCATGGCTCGTCTATATTAGATGAGCCATCACCCTTCTATTATTGCTTTTTTGATTGGTTGACAGTAATAGAGTGCTTGACTTTGGCATAAGTCTTAAGTTGTTCAAAACCGTTGAGGCTTGAGGAATAAGAAAAGAAATGGACTCTATTGCAATAGCTAATTTAGCTTTAGATTTAGCCAGCATAATTAATTTCACAGCCTTACTCCTGATGCTCAGGGCAGTTATCAAAAACAGAAAAGTCCTTCGAGGCTACAGCATTATAGGCTCCTTCTTAACATTCGTGTCTATAGTTGGTTTTGAAGTAGCATACTATTTGCTTGGCAATATTGTTGGTTTTGCACTTGGATGGGCAACAGTTGCTTTTTGGTTCATAGCTTTTCTCTATAGCTTAAGGCAAAGATTGAAAGGTTCGGAAAAAGAGAAGGTAATGGTTGAGCCTTAAATGGCTGGAAACTGGATTGTGAACTTAGCTCCTTTACCCTCTTGACTTTCAAAACTTATGGCCCCGCCGTGTGCCTCTATTACTCGTTTGCAAACAGCTAAGCCGAAGCCTTGCCCCCGTGGTTTTGTGGTGAACAGGGGGGTGAATATTTGTGGTTTAATTTTTTCGGGAATTCCCACTCCGTTATCCTCCACTGTAACAGATATTTGCCCTTGAGGATGGACCTTGGAAGTTAAGGTCAGTTTTCCACCATCAGGCATAGCTTGAACTGCGTTAGTTACGAGGTTGATTAGAACTCGCTTCATGAGCAGTGAGTCAGTATTTATTTCCGGAAAATTATCTTCAATATACGTTTGTATTGCAACGTTAATTGGAATAGTTGCCGACGATAAAACAGAGCCAACCAGTTCTTTTAGGTTAGTTAGTTTTTTATTTAGTTTGATAGGTTGCACAAACGCTTGCAAGTCGGAAACAATCTTGTCCATATAGATTGCCTGCTCCTCTATTACATGGATGCTTTCTTGTAAATTGATTTTAGCTTCATTTTCAGGAAGCGAATTAATGTCAAAATTGGCTAAATATAATTCGCCCAGCATTGTTTGCAGTGGATTGCGAAGGTCATGTCCCACCATGCCTGCAGTTTGACCAATAGCTGCCAAACGTTCTGAATCTTTAAGCCGCTTTGTTCGTTCAGTGATAAGTTTCTCTAGAACTCCCGCATATTGTTCCAGTTTCTTTTGAAGCACCTTTTGATCTGAGATATCTCGGACTATTGACCATATTCCTACTGCTTTCCCTCTTTCATCAGTCAACCGCCATGTTCTAACTGAGGCTGGAAAAATTGAGCCGTCTTTTCTTTTGTATTCTCTCTCAAAAACAAATGAGTGCCCAGTTTGCAGTACTTTGTTGACTACCTCCTCCCGTTGATCATGCCATTTTTCAGGTAGTAGCTGCTGTACACTCATTTTTCTTAGTTCTTTTTTTGTGTAACCAAGCATTTTTGCATAAGCTCGGTTGCAATCAATCATTCGACCCGTTATGTTTCGCGCCATGATTCCATCCTGAGTTGTCTCGTACAACCCGCGGTAACGTTTTTCCGATAAGGCATGTTGCCTTTCTGCCTTTTTGCGTTCTGTTAAATCCATAAATGCTGAAATAACATAGCCTTTCTTGGGACTGTAAACATGAACTTGATACCACTTATCCTGAACCTGAAAGTAAATCTCAGATTGCTCAGTTTTGCCCGACGTTGCTACTCTACTAAAAATGCCCAGATAGTTTACAAAAATCTTTCTTATTTTAGGAGCGAATTTGGTAGCTTGCTTGAGAAGTATCTGTTCTCTCTTAACTCCAAATATGTCTTCAAATGATTGGTTTGCCTCAAGAACAATAAAATCAATTGGATTACCTTTTTCATCATAGAGTATTTTGCTAAGGGCAATACCTCCATGTAGTAGATTAGAGAAAATATTTTGGAAATGCTTATTGTCTATTACGAAATCTTCAAGCAAATTGTCGTTTTGCAGCCTGTTTTCATCGCCATTTTGGTGATGAGAAGAGTTTTCTGAAGAACTTATCAAGGGAGATATCTGTTTATCTGTCTTCGATTGAGCAAAATCGATAGACTCTTCTATCGTATTTACTCCCCTGCTCACTATTATGTTGAAGAGCATAAAAAATTTTCGGCATATCACGATTGAATAGTCAGCTTTGCCATTATTTAGAGGAATTTTATGTGGCTATGAATAGATTCAGGCAGTTTTTTAAAAAAAATAAAAAAAATTAAGCTTTAACTGCAGGATTTCCTGCAATCATATGCTTCTTTTTGAGTGCAATCAAGATAAGCGTTGTTGCTCCGATGAATATAGGCAGCGCAATAATTGGTGGGAACTCGGGAGTGGGTACTGTTTGTGGATCCCATGGTGAAGATTTTAGAATCATCGTTACTTGGGTTGTGCCTGTATATCCGCTGACTGTGCCGCTATCTATAGTTGATTCAGTTTCTTGTACTAATATGCCAGTTGCTTGATCAAAGTAGCGATCGGAACTTGAGGTAAGACCACTTGTTGCGTTAGTTACGCTTATGCTAATTTGATTTGTCGGTCTGTTGTTGTTGCTGGGTAAGGCTATTGTGTTGTTGATGTAGATACCGTCTGATCCAAATGGATGAATAATTTGGCCCGCAACTAAGTTGCCGCCTATAATCGCGGGGAAACCAGCATCAGTTACTTCTCCTGTTTGGATATTTACTGTTCCTCTTCCGGCGTTGGGGTTTTCATTAAGATAGTAGGTTGCGCTGAAAGTTCTAACGTATGTATCATTGACATCGGACATTATGACTTCCATTGATATTGTTTGATTAACAGTTTGCAAGTCTGTTGGAATTGAATCATAAGGATTGCTCGATTGCCAATTACTATACGTAGTATACCAGAATATATCACCAATTTTAACGCCAGGAATGACAGGGGTTTGAGCTGTTACTGTTTCTGCAAGGGTGACTGTAAATGCTGCAAAGCACAGAAGCAAAGTTAAGACAATTAATCCTTTCTTCATAGATTTATCACTTTGCTTAACTTCACTTTCATCAGGGTTTTTATGCTTTTTCCCAAAACACCTCTAAAAAACTATCAGAAGCGGAGAGCAGGAAGTGTATTTTAGTTATTTTGGGCTTTTAACTTATTTGGATGAAATAAACTTTATTTCTTTGCTTAATAGTCAATCCTAATTGTATAATAAAAAGTCTGACTATTAGGAGCTAAAGAATAGCTCAATCCCGCCCACGAAAAACGGTTTCTTGTCTTCTCCCAACCTCTAAACAATGTTGCCCCAATCATTTTTTGGAGGCTAAATGCCACTTGCCCCTTTCCGCTCAGCATGAATGCTTGCCGCGCGGTTACGGCACCCCAACCACCAATTTTGTTTCCAACCAATTTTAAACCACTCGTGTCAGAATATTTGTCGAAAGAGGTTGAGCCTTGTTCGTTTAAGACCAAGAGCTCCTCACAACCGTTCATCATTACATTCGTGAAGTCAACGCTGATGTTTATGACATCTGGTTGGATTTCATAATTTACTGCTATCAACCCTCGAGGATTCACTTTCATGAATTCAGTTCTAATTTTCGCCAACTCTCTCAATTCCATGACTCTATTAAGAAGGGGTGAAAGCTCTTTGCGACTCAGATAAAACTTTGCGAATCTTTTTCGCAAAGACGAGTAAAGTTCATCATCTATATATTCACCCTGCCAAACTTTTTTTGAGATGACATCTAAAAGATAAACTTTCTTTATCAAAAAATTTGATTTATTTTTTTTAATTAATATTTCTGCGGTGCTTGAAAAGTAAGTTTTGTCCGAGTATTTTGCGACTGGCACACCAAAACCAAGCCCTTCTTCGATCAACTCATGGCCGTCCAGCATTAATACAAGCCCTTTTTGAAGGGCTGATGTTTCCATGCAATGAGGACGACAATCTGCGTATAGCCTCACCGATAGCCGTGGAGTAAGCTTCACGGTAATTAGTTTTGAAAGATTAACCGAATGCAACTTAATGAAGTTACAAGAGAGTTCAAGTTCACACCTTTCACTTTATTTTTCAAGTTCAAAAACTTGGTTTAAGATTGCTTCAGTTATTTCGCCTAAGGTTTAATATATATGATTACCTTAATTAATTTGATAAAACCTGTGATAGTTTAGTTGTTACTAAATTTAGTTTTAAACTATTAGTAACTGACGGAGTTAAAGACTTTGCTTTGGTTTAATAATCTTCGCGTGATTTGGGTGATGCCTTCTCTTTTGTTCCTCAGATTTACTTTTAGTTTTTAGTAAACCGGTCGAAATTGAGTATGCCCAAAAAAAGGGCCATATGCGACTATCTCGCCCGAGGAACTATTCCAGAAAGCATTTCCAGAAAAAGTTGATAAGAAATGAAAATCATATATTTACATTAGGAGAAAAATAGTGAATTGATATTTTTCGATTTCATATGGCTCATATGGCTCTTCGGTATCCCAATATATTACACATTGGCATATGAGATAATAAGATACAGAAAAGTAATCGTCAAGAAAACATTTGTTCCTATTAATCCAAAAAGAATCATATTTCAGATAACTACGATAGGCAATATGGAAATTGTGCAAGAGTCAATTGACAACATTAATCGAATATGTAAAGACGTTGGATATAACAATTACAATATAGATGTAGTTTCGGAAGTGAATGAAAGATTTGATGGTGCTATTACGATCACAGTTCCTCAAAATTATTCAACATTCAATCATGCCAAATACAAAACTAGAGCATTACAATATGCAGTAGAACAAAGAGAGAAAAAAGCAGAAAACACAAATGACATATGGATATACCATCTTGACGATGAATCAATGATTACTGAGCAAGGGCTCTTGTCAATTCTTGATCATGCAGATAATAATCGAGAGCCAATTGCAGAAGGATTAATTACATACCCAAATAAAATAAATGTCGGCAGTAAACTTGTCAAATATTTGGATGCTGTAAGACCAACATTTTGTTATTCTTGCTGTGCAATGTTAAAATCACAAGGAAAACCTGACTGGTTACATGGCTCAAATCTGCTTTTAAGGGCAGACATAGAAAAAGATATTGGTTGGGATTTCCCCGACACGTGTGCAGAAGACAGCTTGTTTGGATATGTGGCATATAAGAAATATGGCGGGATCTTTGGCTGGCACGGAGGGGTTCTCGAAGAGCAATCACCTTTTACATTTTCCGACTTCATTAAGCAAAGACAGAGATGGATAAAGGGGACATTTGAAAATTTGGGTAGAATGAGAATATGGGAAAAAGTAAAAACAACATATAGAATGACAAGTTGGTTTTTTGGTTCGTTGAGTTTTTTCACATTGATACCTTCATTACTCATAAAACAATCATATCCTCTGTTCCTCACTCCTTTCTTTGTTTTAGACACAGTCATCCTTTTTGCAGTTTACCAAATAGGATTAGAAATGAACTTCAGTAAAGTGAGCAAGAAGCAAAAGTTTTATGATCACATCAAAATTTTTGTGATGTCTCCCATACTTTGGTTCCTAGAAGCAATTCCGATGTTTTTGTATTTCTTTAAGAGAGCAACAAAGTTTTATGTTGTTAAGAAATAGACAGGAAACGAAATAATGAGTGTATAAAGATCCTGGTAAATTAAAACTATCGACAGGTTTGTTACGCAGTTTTTATCAACTTGGTTCTCCAAGTATTGCAGACTGTAGTTATGTTGTACATATCGTTTGGACATTAGTCAATAGCATGCATTTTTAATACGCGATATTCAATAAAGACTTAGTTATGAATAGACAAGCAAGCAAAAAAAAGAACATTTCGTTAGCGTTCGCAATTACACTAATTTCATTGATAACAACAACTTCCATTCTGACGAGCTGTTTCTTACAATCAAGTTTCAGGTCAAACATTGGTACAATTATTAATCAAGTGCCAAAACAATCTTCCATTTCAATAACCGTGATAGGCATTAATGAAACAAATAGTTTGAATGTGACTAATCTGAGCTATAACTCCTCTTCTGCACAACTCAATACCGATCCTATTTCGTTAGACATATCAAAATTCTCCACATATACCCACGATGGTTATTCTGTCCAGCCGCCAGATATGACCCAATTCTATTTTTCATTTCCCGATAACACCAATCAGGATCAAGCAACCGGAATAGACGCTACCCTTCCAATAAACGCAACAGGCACCAATGAAACAAATAGTTTGGATGAGACTAATTCTTACAATAACAACTCTTCCGCGTTATCCACTGCTGAACCCATTTCGTTAGACACATCAAAATTCACCACATATACCTACGATGGTTATTCTGTCCAGCAGCCAGATATGACCCAATTCTATTTTTCATTTCCCGATAACACCAATCAGAGTCAAATAGCTGGATCAGATGCTGTTACCTTGAATGCTTACGCAATCCAAAAGATAGACTTTGACTCAGCGTTCATCGCACCCAAAATTGAAGCTCTTGGATTTGATGAAATGGCAATTTTCGCGACATCAAATACGAAAACGTATAAGGGAACAGAATTTGGCATAAGAATGGACTTAAAGAGTGGATTTATCTGCAGCTATGTCCAAGAACCAAATTGCAACTCTGAAGACGTTTATTTTCAGATGCAGGAACTCACGATTAACGATGGAATAATGCATCATTATACCTTAATAATGTTAGGGACAAAAGTCTCATTTTGCATTGACGGAACAGACTATGGTTATTTGAATTTTCCCAGCAACACAGATTATTCTATTCTTAGCTTTTCAATCTGTGCAATTGTTCACAGATTTACTGATTACTGGGATTCCAGCGACTATAAGATGATAGCAGGAAACTTCTCGCTTAATCAACAATAAAAAAACCAAGAAGATTAGGAGAAGCAGGTTTCACAAAGCTTTTTGCCTTTAATATAGTCAACTGCGATGGTTTCTTGAAGTATCTTAATCTCGCCATTCATATTATTCATAAATTGAAAACGTTTTGAAGCCATCAGAAAATAGTCTATGTTACAGACAACTTACTCTGCAGGTTTTTGTTGCGTCTTAACATTTGAATGACAAGTATCCAAGCGAAAATCTGGAAAGCTACCACGACCAGAAATCGGGCGATGAGCCGCCAAGTTCGAATGTATTGATCAAGCTGCACCAGCGAAGTTATTACTTGTGGGGAAACCAGGAAAAAAAGCTGAGAAAAATTGGTTGTAATAATCATAAAAATTAGTGGAATAACCCACAGAAAATGAAAGTTTCTAAAATTCGTCTTGTTTAAGGGTAATATTATGAGAACTAATGCAATTGCAAGATTTATGTATGGTTCAGATACCCACGAAAACGTTAGGAAAAAGACTAACATGATACCCGCTGCTTTCTCAGTTAATTCGTTGAACGTTTTAGGCTGATCCCGATAAACCAAGTAATAGCCTATCAATAGAGCTGGCACCCAAATGTACCCTAATAACTGGATGGACGTAGGAATTGTAACCTGATCTTTTAAAAGTTCGAGGATCGCGAAGAGTGATATACCTCCGCCCCTAGTGAAAAACGATGTTACTTGATTATTTGATGCAGGAATTATCCAGCTGAGAATGTAGAAAGGCAAAATCCAAAAGGCCACAATTACTGCAGCTGAAACTAAAATATATTTTAGTGCTTTGGATTTATTCCTTTCAGGCGAAAACAGGAGCGGCAGACCAATTAGGGGAAACGAAACAGGTTTTAAAACGACACTTAAGGAAAGCAGTGCTGCGCTTTTTGTAATCATGCCTTTGCTTAATAGATAAAGGGAGGCAATGCATAAAAGGGATATGAGCATGTCGAATTGTCCCCAAGCGGTTGATGTTAACAGAACAAAGGGGTTGAAAAGTAGGAAAAGCCACGCGAATCGGATTTTTCTTTCTGAGGCGCCTTGCTTATGAAGTATTTTTCTAGTGAGGTAGGCTAAGCCTATGTTGCTGGCGATTACAGGGAGTTTAATCGCGAAGTTGTAGAGAAAAATGTTGGGTGTAATATTGTATGTTAATCTGTAAATCAAGCCTAAAAGCAAAGGCCATAACGGGGGATCCCCAGTAACTGGATTAACGCCAACAATGTAAGGAGAAAAAACAGTGATTAGGTGAGGTTGGTAGGGATTTAATCCTGCACTTACCAGATACCCTGATGCCATAAACGATCTTTCGTCATAGTAGTGCCCAAGAAAGACTGCTAAGGGTACCTGAACTAGAATACTTGCAAGAACGATTAGAGCTTCCCGGTTAAGGTTCAACTTAGCCATAGAGTTTTCCTAAAGCTTGGGCTAAAACGCTGTTCAATTAAGAGTTAATCATGCAAGAATATTTAAAATAGAATGCAAATGTATTCTGATTTGCAAGTCAGATTTTCACATAGTTATTTTTACCGTTCCACTTGATTGTTTGTCTATAAGGCTCATCTAGGTGTGCCATTAAGATCATCTAGTAGGCCCGGAGGGGATGTGGGAGAGACAGAGAAGGCAGCGTTTCCAAACATCCAAAGATGATCAAATTCAAGCCTGTTTTTAGTAAATTTCAAGAATCTGGCTTTTTATGCTTTTTGATTCAGAAATAGTCTTAAAGTTGAACTGCAAGAATAGTTGTTGCGAAGTCTACATGCCGACTAATTTGCCGCCTGAAGCAATGGATAAATGGGAGGAGGTTGAAGCTGCCCACACTCCTGAGAGAAGATGCAGAAGATGCAGGAGTTCCTTAGTTGTGTTCCTCAGCATAAAGGCACCATGAAGTTGCGCGGAACAATTAAAAAGAAGATGGCGATTATCCGCGCTGATCTTGAGGATAAGAAGCGCAAGGGCACAGGCAAGAGTAGTGGGGGACCGAAGCTTTTTATTGAAAAAGAAGGTTCGGCTCAAATAGCATTAATCGGAATGACCAATGTGGGTAAAAGTTGCCTGATGACCGGCACAACGAATTCAAAAGTGGTCGTTACGCCGACGCCTTTTAGTACTCATGAGCCAGTGCCTGGAATAATGAGTTATCAGGATGTGCAGTTCCAGATAGTTGAAGCGCCAGCGGTATTGGAAGGCAGCGCAGATGGACGCGCAGGAGGTCACATTACGCTGGGATTAGCTCGGAACGCTGATGGTGTGATTTTGATGGTTGATTTGTCCCGTGACCCAGTGGGACAATTAAAGCTGGTTTTAGCTGAGCTTGAGAAGAGTCGCGTTCTTGTAAGTAAGCCCAGCGGACGGGTGGACATTGACCGCCGCCATGCAGGTGCCGCGTTGCGCGTTATTCTTGTGGGGAAGCTTTTGGATTGTTCAATGCAAGATGTTGAGGATTTGCTGCGGAGCTACAGGATAGCTGGCATTGTTAGAATCAGCGGTGAAATAAAGCTCGATGATGTAGAGGATGCCATTTTTGAAACCACGACATATAAGCCTGCGGTTGTTGTGGCCAATAAATTGGATTTGCCTCATGCGGCGATGAATCTACGGCGTTTAAAGCAGTATGTGAATAAAAAGTTGCCTGTTATCGCCATGTCATGTGAACAAAGAACTGGCATACCGGAGTTGGGGAAGGCACTTTTTGATTCACTTGGGATTATTAGGATTTATACTAAGGAGCCTGGCATGAGAGCTCACAGCGATCATCCCTTTGCGCTTAAGCGTGGAGTCACAATTAATGATTTAGCTAAGAATATTCATAAGGATTTTATCGCTAATTTCCAGTTTGCAATGGTGTGGGCTAAACGTCTGCCTTTTAGTCCCAAAAAGGTTGGTTTAGGTTTTGCTTTGGAAGATGGCGATATTGTGGAAATTCATACAAGAATATAATTGCCTGTAAATTATTCCAAAATTGTACAAAGTTATGTTAATTTTGTTGGCTTTGCATTTTTTCTAAAAAAATCATGTTGTAGAAGGCTGAACAGGCGCTTCCCTCGGCACTGTTTTGCGGCGTTTTCTTAGTAACAGCAAGGTTACGACAATAATTACGACAACTGCTAACGCGATTATTATCCCTATGCCATAAATTAGGTAACCATTGTTTGAAGGTATCATTGGCGATTGTGTCGGGTTTGTTGTGATAATTGGAGTCGGCGTTGGCGAAGATGACACTGAAGGGGTAGGAATAGGGGTTGAGGTTAGAGGTATAGATTGAATCAGTAGAGAATAGTTTGTTATTGGATTTGATGTTTGATCATAGTTATCTGTTGGCGTTGCAGTGAATGTTGCTGAGGCGCCTGGTCCGAAAGATTGGGATAAAGAATTCGTATAATCCACACTTACAACCGTTCCCGAAACATTGTAAAATGTTGCGACTACCCAAACGGCACCAGCTGTCTGTGTTCCAGCGTTTTGAATTGTTCCCGAAACCGTGAATATTCCGTTGTTTTGGTTGGATGTGCTTGTTACTATTGATAAACCTGAATACTGACTGTCAGTAGTATCAGAAGCGCTAACTGCTGAAACTGTCACGTTGCTAACAGAAGGAACCCAGCTTAGATCTCCGGTTGCGCCACTATTGGCCGTTAAATCTATGTAGAAAGGGGCTTTTTGGCCTGGAAGCATATCAGCTACAAACGCTGAATTTCCTGCTGAAGCCAAAAAATTCCCAGTTGAATCGTAAACAGATGCTCCAACATATACGTAACCTAGATTAGTTGAACCTGTATTTTGTATTTCGCCCACTACCACTAAATCACCAGGGAAGCTGGCTATGACGTTGTTCGAAGGCGCAACATACCAACTATAACTTAGAATCTTAACTTGTGAAGCATCTGCCTTAACATTTGAAATCGAAAATAAACTTAACATCGTTAGAGTTAAAGCTGCGATAAGAAGCAAGGTTATTGTTTTCTTTTTCAATTTGATCTCACTTTATTTGTTAAATTCACGGAGTGAATGTTGGCTTTTGATGTTAAATGTATTTTATAAAAGTTATTCCAAATTCGCCCAGAATCTACTTAAATTAGGAAAAACAGTTCAAGAAAATATTTTCCTGTCTAAACTTAGGCAAAGTCGAGTTTTGGGCTGTCAAAATTAGTCTATAGAATTTGCAGATAACTCAATAGTTAAAGACCAGAAATAGAAAAGTTGTTATTTAGAATTAGTGTCTGGATACTATTTCCAGTCTTGTCTTCTTCTAGACCAAGCCTGCTTCTCACCAGTTGCATTTTGGCCATAAGTTTCTGTTGTTTTTTTAACGAAGTGTTTGGGGAGACATTCACGGCAATAAACTGGTTTACCAGCTGTCGGCTTGAAAGGGACAGTAGCAGTTTTGCCGCAATCTGTACATTTTATTTCTGTTCTAGTTTGTTGAGACATTAATTCTTTTTATCCTGTTAATGTGAAGGCTATTAGTAAAATAGCTTTTTTATTAACTTGGAATAATTGAGTCACCATTGGTTTAAAGGTTTTTATGGAAAAAACAATTTTCATCCTTATCGGTGAAGCTTTTCGTGCTAGGTAGGGAATAGTGTGCCCTAACTTTATGATAAAATCGGACAGGTCAATTATGAAAAAGAAAGTTTAGAAAGAAATCTTTTTATCTACTGGATTGTGCGACGCGTTCGATTTCGTTACGTTTTGCAATGGCAACACTTTTTATGTCTTTGTTTGCTGCGAGTACAAGCTCGTCCGCTAATGTTTCTTGGATACTGCGCGGGTTGTTTATGCTTGCGGCCCTTGCGCCTTCTGTAATGTGGCGTACAGCAAGGTCGATTCTGCGTTGTGGCGCTACGTCAACGGATAGGTGGTAGACGACCCCTCCGTAGCTGACCCGTGTTGTGTCTTCGCACGGCGATGCGTTTTCAACAGCTTTAACAAGGACTTCTATTGGGTTTTTGCCTGTTTTTAAGTTGATTATTTCGAATGCTTCTTTAACTATGTTGGTTGCTTTGGCTTTTTTGCCGCTGTTTTTGCCTGAGCGCATAAGACCGTTGATCAGTCGTTCGACAACGTTGACTTTGGCTTTGCGGAAACGTTGGTGCTCGTGGCGTCCCATGCTATGTGGGGCCACCATTGGTGTCAAGTTAAGGTAGCGTTGTAAACCGATGTCTACAACTGATATGTCTTTGAAGGTCCATTTTTGGAAAAGTTTGATATCTTGAGGTTGAGCAGTTGTTTGTGACATAACATTTACCTTGCTGGTTTTTGTTTGCGTCCATAAACAAGTTCGTTTAAAGATACGCCGTTAATCATAACCACTTTCCATCTTACCCCAGGGATGTCTCCCATGGCTCCGCCTCTTGTCCCGCCGATGCCTTCGACAACAACTTCGTCGTGTTCATCAACTACGTTGAGTGCGCCGTCTCCAGGTAGGAAAGCAGTTATTACTCTTCCGTTTTTGATGAGCTGAGTGCGGACACATTTGCGGATGGCGCTGTTTGGCTGTTTGGATTCAACGCCTACTTTTTCTAGAACGATTCCCCTGCTTTGGGGTGCACCCTGCATTGGGTCTACTTTTTCGTCTAGCCTAAGCATACGTCTGTTAAAGTAACGATCATGCCAACGGAAATTCTTCCGTTTCTTTGCCAGTTGCCTTGCGGCAAATTCGCCTCTTGGTGACTTGGAACCCATACTTTAGATATTCCTTCTTTTTGCACATGCATAGTCAAAGATCCAATATATAAACAAAACGAAGCAAATTTACTTAAGTTCAGACAAGATTTCTCACGTAGACTAAAAATGCATGAGAGCACTACTTCAGTAAATTATTGCGCTATCGTATCTAGTTACATTATTTGGCTACTCAACTATGCTATAATAACGTTCGAGCAGGCCTAAGGTCTATTTCCAAAAAACGGACAGATTCTTCTTCCCGATATATTGCTGTTTTAAAATTGCTTTTTTTGCGCAATATAGTATTGTTTGAAATATCCCTTAAATCTTCTTTCTATCCACTCGACTATCTGAAAAGGAATTAACTAATGAAAGATAAAGAAGTCGAGGACCAGGAGATGCAAGACATGCAAAATTTTTCTGAAAGATGCAAAAATGCAATTGAGAAAAGTTATGGCTTCAAAATTCCACTCCCTAAAAGTATCGTAAAAATTGAAAACAAAAAATGACCTATTGGTGAAATTAATGTATAAAAATAAACTGCTTGACGCTTTAAAATCAAAAATTGGAGACGACAAAAAGATAATTCACGCTATAACTAAAATAGAGAGAGAGAAACGTCTTTCAAGCGAAGAATTTCTCAAAGTTCATGATGTTCTTCGAAAGGAGGGTCCTTTTGTTAAATATCAAAACCCTAATTCATGGAACAAAGAAATGCTATGAAGTAAATATGGGCGTATTTCTTTTTAAGTTTCAGATTTGTTAAATTTATCATGTAAACCTAAAACAGTCAAAACTTCGAAATATTATTATAGCGAAAAAACCATAATGACGAAAAACTTTTTAGTTCTTAATGAAACATATAATTGGTATTGTGAGGAGATTTGAATGGAAAAGAAATGCCCAGTTTGCAAAAAGCCGTATACTACGTTTAATGCTAAGTCGAAGTATTGTAGTGATGCTTGCGCTAAGAAAGCTGGAAAATCAAAGTAAGCCAGCATATAAACGGGGACAAGGGGTAACTTGATAAAGTTTTTTTCGTTAACTTGACAATTTGAGAACCATTTTTGGCAGTTGTTACGCAAATTAGAAATATTTGATGTGTCATAGTATTAATTATGGTAGGCTTAGATTTGGACGAGTATGAGTATGTGAAAGGAGCTGAGCCTGACCGGTGGCACTGGATGAAAGATTGCAAACAGTACCCTCGTGTGGTTATCCAGAGGCGCTTAAAGAGACCGACTTCTGACCTCTGCGATATGTGTCTCGATATAGAGAAAGAAACCCTGCAAAACATTCCAGCATAGGACGGCCAGCCCATAAGTGAATTTGCTGTTTACATTGTAGCTGTTGCTCTATGTCTATCTATTCTATACATAAAGCTTATGTTCTAACTTGCTTGGACAATAATTTGGTTATTGATTACCTGGAAATCCCCCTTCTCGTAATATTCCTGAATGTTCCAGGCAATCCCTAATCTTCCTCAGGAATTACATGAGAGCGTCTTTTCTAGTAAAAGCTTCTTCATGCTAACATTTCTCAATTGGGGATTATTTGTTCAACCATTATGATTGCACTTTTCTTTAGGTTGGACGCTGATTTCATGCAAACTTAGCTCGCTATAAATTCCCGCGCACACCTGAAAAGATTTCGATTTCATTTAGTTTTTTATAAGCGACAAAATAGTCAGCAGCTTTTATCCTTCCTCATTTTCAAAAACTTCCAATGGCTTTGACATTTTTATCTTCACAATGTTTTTTTACTGTATAATACGACAGTATAATAGTTGTTAATACGCTCGCACATCTCCAAATAGTAAATAACTCCAACAAGAAAGCTTGAAATGAAGAAATACGAAGAAAATCTGTTAGAACCAAAATACTAGCCTTTTAAAATCATCATTAATATTCAGATACAATATTTCGACACAGGAGTATCATTATTACCTAGAAAGTATCGCGCCTCTCAAAAACGCTGCCGTCCTAAATATCAGCATGCTTTTATTTGTGACGAAAGAACTTTAGCCTAGCAAACAAGAAACCACCTGATAAAGGCAAAGCCAAAATGGAACTCCGAACACAAGAACAACGATTACTATCTGCTTTGGAGCAAATCGGCGGAAAAGCTACAGTGGAGCAGTTAATTGGCGCTTGCGAGCTCCCCGATACAGCAGTCATGCGCACAGCTTTAACACTTCAGGAAAAAAAATGCGTGAACATTCACGCAGAACACCGAAACATCATCAAACTTACAGCTGAAGGAGAGGCATATGCCAAAAGAGGCTTGCCCGAACGTCAACTAATACAAGCCGTGGCACAGCTTGGCGGAGCCGCAGACCTCAAAAAAGCAGCAGAGAAAGCGGGAATTGAGCAGCAGTTTATCCAGATTTCGCTTGGTTGGGCAATAAGAAAGAAATGGGCATTCTACACTTCGAGCAACAACAAATTGCGAATTAGTGAGACGTTGGTGCATCTAGCTTTCATTGAGGAAGGTTGTGACGAAACCCTCCTCAAATACCTGAACGATAAGCATCAAACTGCTTTGGAAGATTTAAGCCCGGAACTGCAGGATGCAGCTGAGCAGCTAAAGAAACGTAAGCTATTGACCATTGAACCCAAAACCAGCCGCACAATCCAAATTACTGCAGAAGGCAAATTAGAAGCCGCTGAATCCAAAATAGCCCCAAAAGAAGTCACGCAGCTAACCCCTGAACTTATAATCACTGGCAAATGGCATAATACAAAACTTCAAAAATACAACATTGAAGCATCAGTGGCCAAAACATGGCCTGGAAAAAAACATCCGTACCTGCAATTCCTAGACGAAGTTCGCTCAAAACTTGTCCAGTTAGGTTTTCAGGAAATGACAGGCACCGCTGTTGAAACCAGCTTCTTCAACTTTGATGCACTCTATGTTCCTCAGGATCACCCTGCAAGGGAAGATAGTGACATCTACTATACTAATGACCCAACGTTCGGAGATATTAGCAGTCACGCTCAAGCGGTTGAACATGTCAGAGAAACGCATGAGAATGGCTGGACAACCGGATCAACAGGATGGGGATATAAATATTCACTTCTAACCGCGCAGCGTCTGATTCTTCGAGGCCACGGTACTTGTTTGAGCGCAAGAACATTGGAGGGAAAAAACTTTCAAGTTCCAAGTAGACACTTTTCCATTGTAAGGGTTTATCGCCCAGAAATTACCGACAAAACTCACCTCTCCGAATTCAACCAGGTCGAAGGCATAATCATAGATGAAAATCTAACCTTAAAAGACCTGCTCGGAGTGCTTGGCAAGTTTGCCATGGAAATCGCAGGAGCGGATAAAGTACGCTTCAAACCAGACTATTTCCCATTCACTGAACCCAGTGTTGAACTCAGCGCTTACAAAGAAGGGTATGGTTGGGTTGAATTCGGCGGCTCAGGAATCTTCCGACCAGAGGTCACCCTGCCTCTTGGCGTAAGACAACCCGTTATAGCATGGGGGCTCGGTGTAGATCGCCTTTTCATGATGCGCGCCGGCTTAGAAGATATTCGAGAAATTTTCAGCCAAAACCTTGATTGGTTAAGAAAAAAACAGGTGGCCTAAATGCCAACAATCGACGTAGACTACAACGAACTTGAACGTTTACTAAACATAAAATTAGACGGCAACATGGAAAAATTAGATGACATTCTTGCCAATATTAAAGGAGAAGTCAAGCTCTACAACCAAAAAGAAAGCATAGTTAGCATAGAGATGAAAGACACAAATCGCCCAGACCTCTGGAGCATTGAAGGTTTAGCGCGAGGCTTACGCTCCTACCTCAACGAGGAAAAAGGGTTAAAACAATATACAGTAGGCAA
This sequence comes from Candidatus Bathyarchaeota archaeon, assembly GCA_963811105.1. Classification (GTDB taxonomy): domain Archaea; phylum Thermoproteota; class Bathyarchaeia; order Bathyarchaeales; family Bathycorpusculaceae; genus Bathycorpusculum. Next base: position 30,012 of record CAWEPZ010000008.1, read on the forward strand.
ACCATTAATTGAAGTAAATGTTGAAGCAGCGCTTTACAATATTCGACCCTACATTTGTTGTTCAATCATAAAAGACATCCATCTAACCGACAATACAATTAAAGGAATCATGCACCTGCAAGACAAACTGGACCAAACCTTTGGCCGAAACCGCCAGAAAACCTCAATCGGGATATACAACTTTGACTTAATCGAGCCACCGATAGAGTACAATGCAGTTAAGCCTGCAGATACCAGCTTTGTTCCTTTGGGATTCACTGAAAAAATGGGTTTAGATGAGATTCTTGAAAAACACCCAAAAGGCATAGAGTATGGTAACATTGTCAAGAAAAATGCGCTTTATCCAATGTTATTCGACTCGGTAGGCAAAGTTCTGTCTTTCCCGCCAATCATAAACTCTAACGATTTGGGCAAAATCACAGAGGACTCTAGAAATTTGCTGGTAGAAGTTACAGGAACCCTGCACAAAACCGTTCTAAATACACTTGATTTAGTTACCGCGGCGCTAATTGACCGAGGCGGAGAAGCTTACTCAGCAACAATCAATTATCCAGAAAGCACAATGTACCAACAGCAAACAGTGATAACGCCAGATTTTAGTAGCGGATGCATGCGGTTGAGTGTAGAATATACGAATAAGCTTTTGGGCCTCAAGCTTTCAGCAAAAGAAATTGTAGAGTTGTTGCTGACGGCAGGCTTAGGCACATCCAAGGCTCAAGGTGACAATGTAGATGTGGTTGTTCCATTCTACCGAGTTGACGTAATGCATCAAGTTGACATAATTGAGGACGTCGCGATAGCTTTTGGCTACAATAATATTGAGCCATTTTGGCGTGAACTGGCGACAACTGGATGTGAAAAACCTGACCAACGCCTAATTAACGTCGCCCGAGAGTTAATTGTTGGTTTGGGCTACCAAGAAATCTTAACCTACACACTAACAAACAATGAAAGCCTCTTTGACAAGATGAACAAAGAAAAAATCAAGATAGTGCAACTCTCAAACCCCAAATTAGCAACCATGACCTGCCTTCGAAACTGGCTCCTTCCAAGCATAATGGAGTTTCTAAGCAACAACCAATCCGTAGAGTTTCCACAAAAAATCTTCGAACTGGGCAAAGTCACCCAGCCCGACGAAGCAAAAGAAACTAAAACAAGGGACGAAGAATGGCTCTGCGCCGCAACAGCACATCCAAACTCAAACTTTAGTGAAATCAAATCTGCACTTGATTCGTTTTTTGTGAATTATGGGGTTGATTGGCGTATAAAAGAGACTGCGCATCCAAGCTTTATTGAAGGCAGAGTTGGCGCAGTAATCGTTGGCAACGATGAAGTTGGATTTGTCGGTGAAATTAACCCGTTTGTACTTGAGGCGTGGAATCTTGAAAATCCAGTGGCGGCTTTTGAAATTAACCTGCAAAGAATTTTGGAGAGCAAACTAGACAAATAACAATAATGTTTAGCAAGTAGGACCAGGTTATCTGCTAGGGCTAAATTCTAACTTGCGCTCTGTGTAAGTGTTAAAACCATGATAGAGTTCCATTTTTTCTCGCGTTTTTTAGGCACCATGTGTAAATGCCGTATCCTAATGGCACAATTATTGCGCACATTAGTGTCAGCACAAGCAGGTCAGGAAGTATCATTTGGATTGTCCAACCTGTAAGCATGAGTCTAATGCACTTGAAGAAGTAGTATTGGGGTAAGACGTAAGAAATAGCTTGCAGCACAGACGGCAGAACTTGTGGGGGAAAAAGAACGTTTCCAAACAAGCTAGTCAAAATTGTTATGAGTGCAGTTACAGGGTCTCCTTGCTTAGTTAATATCAGGATGCCAGAGCCAATCATGCTAAAACCGATGAATGCGCTAATTCCTAAGGCTACCACAATAATTGTTCCTAAAATGTTAATGCTTAAAGATACACCAAAAATAAACACGCCAATGGCAAGGTAAACCGCCACTGTTCCTGTACTCCAAATGAAGCCCCAAATAGAGCTGCCAACTATGAAGGTTGTTAAGCTTGTTGGCGAAACCAATACTTCTTCCAGTGCCCAAGGATTAATCGTTTTCTGCACTAAGGTTAAGCTTTGAGTTAAATAACTGCTAAAGGCTAAGCCGATAAGTAAGTACGTGGTTAAATTCATATTATAATTTTGAAGTACGCTTTGCATGGATGCATTTGATCCAAGATAAGCAAACGATAGGGCACCAAAAACTGCCGTAAAAATAAGTATGGCCATGTTTGTCTTGTAAGTTGAGAAGCTGATTATGTCTCTCTTCATGAAATAATAGATTTTTTCGAGTTCCTCAAACATATTTATGCTCTCTTCGTTAATTCGATAAAGGCATCTTCTAAAGTGGGCTCTTCCCGCTTGAAATTTACAAGCTTTATTTTTTGTTTGAATAAGAAATCAAAGATTGAAGGCAACTGATCAACATTTTTTAGTTCCACGCATAATGCCCTTTGATTAGGCGCCAAGTCACGTTCACTTTTTTCTGTTAAGGTGATTACTCCTATTAAAGAACGCAACTGTTCAACTTGACTTTCGGTGATATCTTCGAGTAATAGGTAAATCAGTTCCTCTTTCTTTATTTTCGCCCTCAATGCACCCGGTGTGTCACAGGCAACTATTTTTCCCTGCTTTAGGATCCCTATCCTGCTGCAGATTTGGGCTGCCTCCTCAATATAATGTGTGGTATAAAGCACTGTTTTGCCTGACTCCTCAACAGTCTTTTTAACAAATTCCCGAATATTCCTTGAAGATATAACATCTAAACCAGTTGTGGGTTCATCTAAAAGAATAACAGGCGGGTCGGGAAGCAGCGTTCGTGCAAGACTTAGTTTTCTCTTCATCCCGCCAGAATACCTTTGGTAGAGGTCAAAAGCGCTATTCTCCAAACCAACCAACTTCATCACTTCCAAAATTCGCTCATGCCGCTTCTGTCTTGGCACATTGTATATTGAAGCGAAAAACTCCAAATTTCTGTAACCGTTAAGTCTCCAAAAGAAACCTCTCTCTCCAACACTAAACAATGTACCCAAAGACTTCTTAACTTTCATTGGCTCTTTTACTATATCATAACCGTTGATTAGTGCCGTTCCTCCATCGGGAGGAAGAAGAGTGCATAGCATCTTGACCAGCGTTGTTTTTCCTGCACCGTTTGGACCAAGTAACCCGAAAAGCTCTCCTTTCTTAATTTCGATGTTGAGGTTGTCGATGGCGTTTACTGAAACAGTTTTGCGCCTAAAAAAACCAGTTTCGGAACTATTTTTTGATTTGAATGTTTTTGTCAGGTTAATCGTTTGGATGGCGTTTTCGTTTTGCAATCATTAAACCTCGAGTCTTGCCTGATTTACCATAATTATCAATCTAATAATGTTGCATAAATTGTTTAAATCTTAGAATTTGTGAATCCATGGAAGAAGTTGCTGTGCATTCTCTGGTTTTTCTGTAAGAGGCAATTGCAAGTAAGCGCCGTGCCTATTGAAGTATGGTGCGCCTTTCCTTGAAAACAGAGTTAAAACTCTGCCGTGATGGTTAATTTTGAAGCCCTCCTCGCTTGATTCATGACCCCGGATAAGGATTTTAGCGTTCAAATTCCCAAGAACCTCCTCGGTTACTTTTCTTCCAAAAAGCTTTCCGGCACCCCTCGGCGAAGCTGAGACGCCCTGCAAACGCTCCTTTGGGTCGCTCCAAAGCAAATCTTCAAGCAAAGCTTCGTTTTGTTTTTCTTGAGCTTGGGCAATATCTTGGAGATTATTGATTTCTGGCGACACGCCACCGTGAACCATCAAGTAGCGATCCTTAACGAACAAGGCGTTATAGAAATAAGCCCACAAAGATTGGATCTTCTCGTAGGCTATCTCCCAGTCTTCGCCAAACCTGTTTTGGAATTGAAAAGGCAAATCATGTGGTTCACCTATCAGATTTTTTGGGGCTTCATGGTTCCCCCGCAACAGAATTACTTGTTTTGGAAAAACAAGCTTAAGCTTCAAAACTGCATAGTAGACTTCAGCAGATTTTATGCCTCGGTCTCCATAGTCGCCTAAGAATATCAGTGTGGCATCCTCATTTTTCTCCATTACCTCTAAAAAATGGCTTTCTTGAAGGATAATTACTAAACTTTCTAAATCTCCATGTAAATCGCCAACGACTAATGCTTCGCCTAACGGTTCAAGTGTAACTAAACGATTCACAATTGTTAGATTGCCCACTTGCCCAGTTTCGTCCCGCAACAGGGATGTGACTGTTTCAACTGATTTGATGAATACATCGCTTGGAGCCCCTAATGCTTCTCCAATAAGTGAAGACAAATCCAAAGGACGCGCCACTACGATATTTGAACTTTAATGTTAATTGAATTAAGTATGTTTCTTTCAATGGATCGCTTTAGACTAGTGATTTTGTCAACTGCGTCATCATAGGAGTTTTCCTTAACAGTTTCATGCGTTTCGATACTTGTTTTCCTGGCTTTAAGCAAGTCAACCTGTTCTTGAAAAGTGTTGAGACTTTGCTTTATCTCGTCCATTTTCGCAGAAGCAATCAGCAATTCCTTTGTGTTTGCCATTTCCTTGCTTCTGATTTGGAGCTTCGCAAGCGAGTTTTGTTTTAGAATTTCCTTTATTGACTGCTCAGCTTTGCGTGCTTTATCCTGTTTTAGTTTCAATTTGTCTTCTGCAATTAAACCTTCAAGCTTCTGCAAAATCTCTTTTAGCAATGGGTAATCGTCTAGTTCGCTTGTTAGCGCTTCGAAAGGTGTCTCTAAATAATGGTTGACTTTGCTGAGCTCATCTGGAGTTACTCCTGCTCCGCCTCCCGATATAGCTAATGCTTGCATTTTAATGAAGGGTTTTTGCAGATGCCTAAGCGAATATTTCAATTCGTTGCTTAATGTGTCTATTTCAGCATTAACCATGTTTAGCTTATCAATTGGTCCTTTGTTTTTTAATTCATAAATTCTTAATTCCAATTCAGCGATATCTCTCTCTACAGGCAAGCGCTCATTCTTTATTTGTTCTTTTTCCTGACCGATGACCTCAAGTTGCTTTTGCACATTTTGTAGCTCGTTCAGTTGCTGTAAAGCTTCTTCCAAAGTTTTAGTTTTGACGTACTCTTTAGTTAAGAATTCGTTTAACGATTGATTTGCTACCTTAGCCCTTTCATATATTGCTAAGAACTTTCTTCTGTCCATGATGAAGAAGGGTGAAATTCGAGGAAACCAATTCTTGATGTCGATATCCATGACTAACATTACCTTTTGAATTTCTTGAACATACCTGCTTAGTGTGTCATAACTGATTTCATCAGGCGTCGCAATCTTTTTGAGACGGTCAAGAAACAAATGTGAAAGCTTGTTGAGGGCTCTGGCCCGATTATAAACTTTCATATTTCTTTTTTCGATTTCTCGTGTGCTGTTATCTAAAAGGATCTTGCTGATGTCGCCAACGCCTTGAAGCGCCATGTTCATGTCATCTCTTAGTTTTTTGGCTTGGGCGTGTACAGGCGAGAGGATGGAGCTTGTTTGGTTTTCAAGCCAGCGTTTAACCTCGCTTGTATTGGAGAACTGAATTGCTTCCGTCAACATTATTCCCTGTACAATAGTGTTTATGAGGGCTTATTTATCAATTTTAGCCTAAATTTCACCGCCTTTCAACAAACTCATTTTTGAGTAGCTACTCTTAAATAGCTAACGGCTGAATGAAACAACCGAGAAGGGAACTATTATTGAACGCAAAAAAATTGGCATTTATAGTGATGATGGGAGCACTTGGTAATGTCCTATTTGCAGTCAGTTACTTTGCAGGACCAATAGCTCCTGGAATAGCTCTGGATTTCTCATTAATGGCTGTATTCATAGCCGGTTTTTTCGTGGGACCCACCGAAGGCATAGTCACAGGAGTTATCGCAGGAATATTGCCTGGGATAATGTTTGGGCCAGCAGGAACAGGCGGATGGTTAGGACTCATTGGCTTACCGCTCGGAAAAGCCCTAACAGGCTTAACAGCTGGGTTAGTCGGAAAAAGCATAAACTTGCAAAAACCGCGCTTTTCCCTTCTCGGAATTCCGCTGACTTTAGCGGCATATATTCCAGAAGCAATATTCACTTATGCCTACTTTGCGTTTTTACTTCCGCTATTCATACCTACCCAGCTACTTGGAAACGCAGTCATAATCACTATCTTGATAAAAGCGGTCGGTGAAGTGCTCATAATGGGCTTCGTAATAGCGGCATTGCTCGGAAACAAAGGCTTCAATAGTTTCATCCATTCATTTTTCGGTAAGCCACAAAAAACACTAACAAATGTGACTGCCCCATAAAACGTTTTTTTTAACGAAAAGAAATTTAGAATCCTAAGGATTGCGCTAGCACCTTAGGGTTGATTTGTCCTGCTTTGAAGGTTCTTCCAGTTTTAGCATTGTTAATTATTAGTATTGCTGGGGCGAATAAGCCGTGGTCTATTTTGTAGAAGTCTTTGTCTGCTTCTCGGAAAATCTGCAGGAATGGTTTACCGTAATCTTTTGAAGCCATTGATGGCGCCTGCTGCATAATATTTTGCAGAGCTGCTTCATCATCATGGTCAACTGTGCAGTACACTGTTCCTCCGTAGAGGATGGCGTCGTTTGTTCGTGCCATTGCAACTTCAAAATCTGTCCCCAGCGGCGGGATAGGTGCATATCCAAACGCGTGACGGATAACCTTGGGGCTTAAGCCAAGAGTACGAAGCTTATGAATACCTACTTCAACTACTCTTCCAGCAACCTGAGTTAATCCAGCAATACTTGCGGTTGGAGCAACAACGATAATTAGGTTTTCTGTTTTGATATTGCTTGCAATTGTCACTTTTTCAATTAGCACATCTGAGGGCAAAGTGTTGCTTTCCAAAGTAAGCACCGCTTTGTCGCTTTGATCTCTGTAGCCAATTTCCTCAAAAATGTCTTTAGGCTTCAGGGCCAAGGCGCGAACTGGGCCTGACCCGATAGCTATTTGGTCACCGTCTTTTATGCGCCAGCCAGCAAACTGAGAGCCTAACGCTGCAATCGCCGGGTGATCTGTGCTGACAGTGATTGATGGGAAGGTTAAGTCGCCGTAGGATTTGAATCCAAGTTGAGCTTTTCCAACGCCTCCCATGCAGAGTTCGGTTAGTTTTTTGCCTGCTTGAAAGCCTCCGGGAGCCTTGACTCCCGCGTCGATTACGGTGGCTCCAGCAGTTGATTTTGAGACTGTTACACCGTAAAATTCTGGGTTATCGATAAGTTTTTGGGCTATTTTCCAAGCCATTTGGTTTACGCTTAACGTAGCCATGACTTTTCACTTCATCTAGCGTATTGTTGATTTGTTTTTTCATATTAACTTAACGCTGAAAATGCTCAAGTGCTACGGTCTGTATCCGTTAAGAGTGCAAAGCGCCAAAGCTGCTGCCGTCAAATCCGCGGTAGTCCCAGGATTACACTTGTTTTGGGATAAACGCAGTTTCTTATCGAGCTCTTTGAGAGTTTTTGTACCTTCTTCGGTTTCTAAACCACCAAGCTCTAAAACAGCCTTTGCCTCCTGTGACACTTCTTGCGCTTTTTTGATGCCGACTTTTCTTGCTATGAAGGTGTCAGGGCGATTTGACAGAATTTTTAGGAAAGAGTGAACGACGGCAGTGTTAAAAGGCTTAGTTTTTAGCTGTTCAGTAAGGTATGGGTAGGCTAAATCGAAGGTTATGGGATAATTGTTTATCCATTCATAGCAGATGTCATCGTAGTTTTCGCCGATTTTGAAAACCTCAAACAAAGTGACGTTATCTCGCATCAAGAGTTCTTTGGAAGCGGGGTCGGTTACATCAAGTTCAATCGATTTGTTAAGACCACTCGGACTAGCTATATCTACTGCCTCATAGAGGTGTACGGAATCCCAAGCGGTTGTTGCTCTAATGACAAGATCAATATTTTTGCGCAATTGAGAGAAGTCGAAGCTTTCATTTTTTTTGGTTAGTGTCATTCCTGCGGCGACAGCAATTGGCATAAACAGCATTATGGTGCCGAGAATCGTGTTTCCACCCCTCTGCCAATCGTTAACGTCGCTCGCGCAGGTTTTGACAAGTTGACCCAGACCTACTTCACCGATACCAAGCTTGTTTTTGGCCACTAAAGCTCCTCGAATTGCCGCTTCTTGGATAGTTGTCCCTGCAGCAATGGCTGAAGCCAAAAAATGTTGGCACGTTGTCTTCTCAAAACTCGATGTTAGATTGACGTTACCGGGCTTTTCTGCACTGACCTCTAAGAGTATAGCCAATTGGAGGCATTTTGAGATGTGTTGTGCTTTTTCTTGGTTACTCATAGTTCTACGTGTAAAGTGGTTTAAAGAAGGTTTATTAAACTTTGCAAAAAAGTACAAGCATTCGAAAAACACATAGATTAGACTTGAGGGATAAGTTTGAAGGCTCGTGAAGGCGACTTAATCAAAACAAAGAGTAATGTGGTTTTTGACGTTAAAGGTTTAGTTCACCCCGCAGACAAAATTATTGCTTTTCCCCGCTTTATTCCTTCACCGATGGGTACCAGAAGGGGTGATAACGGTGCCTATGGCAAAGTCTACAACCTCGGTGACAGGTTCAAGTATCTGCAAGAAAACCAGCCTGATCTCATCGTTTTTGACCCTGTCTTCGGCGAAACAATGTGCGAAGTCCCAGTTACAGATATAGCTGAGCAGTATAAACCTGAAGAAAAACTTTGGTCGCTGCGTTCATCCAAAGATCTTACGGTTTTGGAGAACAAGGCTTTGCAGCTGGCTGAACTCCTGAAGGTAGAGGCCGCCATTCCCTGGAGCAGCATTGGGATTTCTGGGTCGATCATGGCGGGTTTAACTACTGATAAATCAGACATTGATCCATTAATTTATGGGGTGGAGAACTGTCGAAAAGCCTACGCTGCACTGCAGGAGTTGCTGGGGAAGTCGGATTCTGGGTTCAAACCTTACAGCCGAGAAGAACTTGTGGAACTTTTCGATTTTCGTTCGAAAGACACACAAATGAGCTTAGAAGACTTCGTTTTAGTCGAAAGTCGCAAGGCGTTTCAAGGCAAATTCATGGGAACTGACTATTTTATTCGTTTCGTGAAGGAATGGAACGAAATAAACGAACATTATGGGGATGTGTGGTTCAAGAACAGTGGCTATGCAAAAGTAACCGCCAAAATAGCCGATGCCACCGACTCGCTTTTCACTCCGTGCACCTACAAGCTTCAAGATGTCCGAGTTGTTGAAGGACCCAAATTGGCCCCAATAACTGAAATTGTTTCTTTCCGCGGCAGGTTCTGTGAGCAAGCAGCAAACGGCGAAGCGGTTGAGGCTCAGGGAAAAGTTGAATTAGTAACCAACAGGAAAATGGGCTGCGAATATTTCCGTTTGATATTGGGCAATAAGCCGTCGGATTATTTGGTTCTTTCACATGGTTAATGCTGCACTTTGAGGACTTGTTCGTAGTAGCGTGGACAGTAGGTTAAGGTAATCTGGTAGCATGTTTCTCTTGGTGTTGTGACTTCTTCAAGGTTGCCTTCAACAATTATGACTTCGTCTTTTTGGGCTTGCTGGCGGAACTCTTCCATGAAAGAGATAACCCGCCGTGCCTGAAGTCCAACTGGGTCACCGCTTAAAACTTCCAAGGCTTTGATGCCGTAAATTGATGGAATAAAGGGTGCTTCACCGTCCGACGTGACTTTGGCTTTTAGTTTTATCCAGCCTTTAGATGTAATTTTCGTTTTTGGGTCGTATTCAGATTTAATTTCGCCCCAAGCCTTCACCGGTTCAAACTCAGCTTTGATAGTTCTGCCGCTGGCTTTATCATCATATAACCCGTAGATTTGTTTTCTTCGCTGATGCCAAACAAAGTCTTCAGTAGTGAAGTTTTTAAACCGCCAATCCTTACCCGCCATGGCTTTATCTGATTCAAACTCGTTAGTCAAACACGAACGCTTATCAGCATACAAGGCTTCAAGCGCTTTTCGCATTTTGCAATTTTCATTTTTGCCATAAACCACAAGATCGATATCTGAGAATTTTGGGTGATGAAAACCATGCAACATGGAGCCGAAAACTCCGAAGTTTGAAGTTTTTAACCCTGATTTTTTGGTTACTTTATCAAGCACTTTTTGCATTGCTAAGATGAGTTCATCTTTTGATTCAGTTCTAATTATTTCTTGCAATCTTTCTTCTGGTTTTCTTGTTTGCGCGATTTCAGCTTCATTTATGCCAATAACTTTTCGGCGCAGCATGTCGTGATAAACGGTGTATTTTTGGAAAGAGTTGGCAATTAGTTTCCATCCTTCATCGTTATAGAATTTGTAGAAGATTTTGTTTCTGCCTGTTCTTTGCGCTCGAGCGTCATTTGAGGTGAAAATGTTTGAAGAGGCATATTCAGCATCACAAATGTATGCTTGTGGCGGGTGAGAGTATCCAAAGACGCGGAAAATCAAGCCTTCACTCGTCTCTATACCGTCTCGGTCACGCAGTTTTATGCTATTGGCCATATGTATTCTTCCTCTGATGTTGCTGTTCCAACAACCACTTGATAATAAACTTCATCTGAAGTTGTTGATTCCACTCGTTCCAGTTTGCCCGCGACTTTAATCTCGCTTCCTTTGCGGGCTATGTTTCTGTAGCAGCCTATATTTGAAACAACCTGAACTGGAATTTTGTCTAAATCAAGCTCTGACTGCTCATCTTGCGGTTTGTAGCCTGAAATCTTGTATATAGCTGGACGATACATAGTTTCAGTATCATCGCAAACAGTTGCTTGGAATCGCACCGGGTCAAGCGGAATATAGCGGTAGGCTCCATATTTCTCCTTGACTTGTTCAGTTTTTTTGGTAGCGTTATACATGAAGATTTTGCCCAGGTATTTTCCCTGGAATTTTCTTGCAGCTTCCAACCGGTTGCCGATAATGTAACTTAATTTTGCAGTAGTTAACAAGCCTGGCTATAGCCTCTTCCACTAAACGGAAGTTTTCTGTGCCGTAAATAACGAAATCTATGTCTGATTCTGGTGCATGCATGTTCAAGGCGATGGAACCGTGGACTCCAAAATCTCTTAAATAGTATGTCCTGATTCCTTTGATATTAAATGAATTAGGCTCAGAGCCATTTGTTGGAGTTTGTCTTTTTTTGGCAGGTTTTGCAGCCAGACCAAGCGGTCTTTGGGAACAAAAACCTGCTGGATTAATTCGAGGGGTGCAGTGATTAATTCTTTGTTTCGGTAGGGGCAGAAGTAAAGGTAATCGGGAAAGTTTTTGCGGAAAGCTTCAATAAAAGTCTGGTAGTTTTTTGCAGTGTAGAGTTTTTCTGCTCTGAAAAGCTGGTTATCGCCAAACGTCCAGGTTCTCTCCAACATTTCAACGTCAAAAAGCTCCTTGTATTTGGCTGGGATATATTTGAGGAATGCGAAAACGCGGTCGTCTGGATGCTCGTACCCAAAAGTGTTGAGTATAAAGCCATCTTTGGTTACGAAGGTGTCTCCATCCATTGGAACCCAGATATCTTCAGTTATATTCATGCCCCGCGGAATAAGATTAAAAGTGAAGATTAAAAAAGTTATTGCATTAAACGAATCTTGAGATAGAGCTTAATAATATTTTTTTGCCATTTTCTTTGCTTCAATAGCTTCTGGTGAATTGTCGTCCAATGTGTCTGGGGTCTTTTGCTGTTCTTCTAGATTTTCTTTGGAGGTGTTTATTTTGTTTTTCGCGTTCTCTTTCTTTGTTTTCTTAAGTGCATTGGCAATATATTTGTTTAATTCAATATTTTTTATTATTTTATCGGATAGGGTTTCGGGTGCGTAAGCTAACGGCAGAATTGCTATAAACAAGAAGATAGCTGCAAAGGAAAAAACCGATTTTTCGCCTCCCATGACTGCAGCTATGTCTGTGCCAACAATAATACGCGTAATGTTTGAGAGAAGGTATGGCAATATGCCTAGGACATAATATTTTTCGCTGCTTTTTTCCTGTGCTATGTCTCCCCAAATTGTAAATATGAATAGCATGGAAAATACGCCCCAGGCAATACCATCCACGCATACGTAAAACCAAGCGGTAAGGTAGCCGCCGAAAGTCAAGCTTGCATAGCCTAATCCTAATAGGGCAAATGCTATCAAAGCTAAGCGTTTTCGACCACTCTTGTCAGCTAGAACTCCACAAACTATAGCAGATACTCCTGCCAAAATATTTTCGATAAGTATAAAATTTTGACCAAAAAATACAGGGAATTGGTTACTACCAAAGTAATTAGAGTTCATTTTTTGTGTTAAGTCGTTGATAAGAGAGAACATGAACCATGGCACAATGTACAGCAGAAAAGTCTTATTTGAAATAATTGAACGGTAAGATACGCGGTCTTTTGGGGCCAATTCTTTTTCAGGAAGCTTCAAACGTGTGAGTAAAATTAATCCTATAATCAGCCAAATTGATAAAGTGCTGGCTGTAATTAGAGTTTGAGCGGTTCCTACTGATGGACAGAATGAAGAAGCCTAAGGCCATTAAAAGAATTATTATACCGCTAAACTTAGCGCGATTTTGTGGCTCGGTGTTTGCGGTATAGTATCCTATGCACACGGGCATTCCAAGCCCGAAATAGACACCTAAAACACTTGCAAGTATCAAGAGTATTGTGAAGCCTGCCAAATTGATAAATGCAAATAATAATGAAAGCAAAACACCTGCAAGCACCCAATACTTAAGGAAAACTAGGCGTTGCTTGAATCTGCCAAATGATGTTGAGATTACTGCTGATAAAACCAAAGCGAAGAAATTAACGGCAACTACGGACAGTAGATCTTCTGGACGGGCGGCATCTTTTAGAAAAGTATATGTGGTAAGATACCACACAAAGACGTTCGCTACTAAAAAAGTACTGACTAACGTGTTCTTTGATGTTGATTGAAGCTTCTTAATGATCCCGTGGTTTAGCATCTCTATCGTATTGAGCTACCTATTCTTAGTTAACCATTAAGGCTTAATAAACTATAAACAGTCCTTTGAATCCACATTTATAATCCACAACAAAACATTTCACTAACCAAAAAATATAAACACATTTCAAGGTCACATTTCAGCACTTAAAGCCTCAAGCAAAATCGTCAACTCTTTCGCTCTCTTACTGTCTTTGAGCAGCAAATTGCTTGCCAATTCATTTTCACCAAGTTTCCGTAATTCAGCTTTTAGTTTTTGAACTTCAATGGAGTTTAATGTAGTTTTAGCGATGAATTTTAGATTTTTAGATGAAATCCTGTTTTCTTTGACAAATGGGAGAAATTGTTCTTTTATTTTCGGGTTTTGTAGTGCATAAAGCATGGGGTATGGGGGTAGTTCATTTTTGATTCTGTGTGCAAGTTCAGAGGGGGTCACAAGGTCAACAAATTCTTCCTTCAACGTTGACAATATCCCAATTAATCGACCATAATTAGTCAAATCCTCAATCATCTTCTCGTCTGCACCAGCAAAAACCCCGCCAATTCTGCAGTGAAGCCCAGCTATAACCCCTTTTAGCCTAATTACCTTAAAATATTCCTCGGGTGTTACATCTGCTTTCTTCCATAATTCTACTTCCACAGATTCTGCCTTGATTATTTCAGTCATTGATTTTAGAACAAAAGCTGTGACTACCTTTTTCTGATCATTTGTTAAGGATTCGCAGTTTTGTAGTGCTACAGTGCCTTCGAAGTAGTAAGGTGTCGCCTGCGAGAAGAGCAACATCTCTACCATATTTACCGAAAATGGTTTTTGTTTCGAATTTCTCAATCGAATTGTCAATGATGTCATCGTGGATGTCTCCTGCTGCGGTCATCAGCATCATGGCAGTGGCCAAAGGTTTTGTTTTTTCAGGGTTTCCTCCTCCGGCTTTGCAGGAGAGATACAAAAGGGCTGGGAAAATCGGCAATACATTTGGCAAAATTTCTGTAGCATAATAATTTAGTGCATTGGAGATTGTTCCCTTGGCTTCTTGACCCTCACGAATCTTTTTGGAAGCTGCATCTAACACAGATTTGCCTCTGTGGTTAATAATTTCCAGAGCTTTTTCTGTTAGCGAGTAGGGTTTCATATCTTTACCGTGTCGGGTTTGCATTTCTAATTAATAATTGATTTTTCAAAAAAGTAAATTGAAATTTGTGTATCGTTTTTGTCGACATTTACCAGCCGCCCCAATTCGCTGGTGTGGCTCTTGTTATAGCTTTTTTCTGGTTCATTAATTTCACCTCTATTTTGATGACGGTTTTGATAGGTTTTGTTTTCAATCCTCTGCGTCATTAGAAATAATATCGTGTCTCGTAATATATAAGCATAGGAGTAAAGAGACCAGGGTAGGAGCTGTATAAAACAAAACAACAATCTAACAATACAACAGTACAACAAGAATACACTTTAACACATAATAAACCAGTTGATAGAAGCACAACAAATCCTGTGCAAACAACATAAAAAAAATTACTCCCCCTTAGAAGCTAATTTATTTTTCATCAGTTGTTTGCCTTACACAGAGAAAATATGTTTTTTGAAATTGTTCCGCGTGACAAACCCGAGGTATCAACCACTCTTCACAACAAAGGCAAAAGGATAAGGTTTCGGCTTTGCCGTATATAAACTATTAATAGAAGCACAGAATAGCACAATAACTTTTGAAAGCGAAGAAAACAATGGAACCAAATTCACTATAACTCTGCCAATCGCAAAATAACCAATCTTCTTAACATAAATGCATCTGAAAGACAAGGCAAGCCCACCATTGCCTTGCGAAAAAAGAATATAGGACAAAGCACTGTTTCTCTTGTTAAAAAGACTCTGGTGAAACAATACGGTCTCATCTAACGCTGAAGAAAACAACAACGAAATGGTTGTTACACCTTGGGAAGTAAAAGGCAAAGTAGACTACGAACGCTTAATCCGTGAATTCGGCACCCAACCCTTAACTCCCCAACTGCTTGAAAGAGTAGAAAAACATACTGACAAACTCCACCTACAACTTGAAAGACGCATTTTCTTCAGCCACCGAGACCTCGACACCGTCCTAGACCTCTACGACAAAGGCATAAAATTCGTCCTCTACACAGGCAGAGGACCATCAGGGCCAGTTCACATCGGACACCTCGTCCCATGGATATTCACACTTCACATCCAACAAAAATTCAACACAAGACTCTATTTTCAAATAACCGATGATGAAAAATACCTCATAAGCGATGACGCAGACCTCAAAAAAACAAGCAAATACTCCTACGAAAACGCTTTAGACCTAATAGCGCTCGGATTCAAGCCAGAGAACACATTCATCATCTACGACACCAAAGACATCGACTTACTATACGAAATCACGTTGGAAGTAGCTAAGCGCATAACTTACAGCACAGCACGAAGCAGCTTTGGTTTCCAAGACAGCACCAACATAGGTTGGGTCTTCTGGCCAGCAATCCAAGCCGCACCATGCTTCATTCACAAAAAACTCACAGGCGAAAACGTCCCAGCGCTCATCCCAGCAGCCATCGACCAAGACCCCTATTGGCGAGTAACCCGCGACATAGCTCAAAAACTCGGCTACTATAAACCAGCACAAATCCACTGCCGCTTCCTACCTGGTTTAGGAGCAGGCGGAAAAATGAGTGCATCAATGCCTGAAACCAGCATATTCACTGTTGACCCTCCAGATGTGGTTAAAAAGAAGATTTGGAACGCATTCACAGGCGGCAAAGGCACAGCAGCTGAGCAACGAAAAACAGGCGCAGACCCAACAGTCTGCAGCATCTTCCAATACTATTTCTTCCTCGTTGAAGAAGAAAGCAGCAAATTAGCTGAACGCGAACGCAGGTGCCGAGGAGGCGAAATTCTATGCGGCGAATGCAAAAAAGATCTAGCAGAAAAACTCAACAAATTTCTGCAAGGGCATCAGGAACGTCGCGAAAAAGCCAAAGATGTAATCGAACAATACCATATAAAACGTTAAAGAATTCAATAAAACGTTAAAGTCTCAGCTCTATTTTCTTTTCCGAAATAGTTTTCTTCCATCCATCTCGGTAACATATTCAAAGCCTACTTCTACCAACTTTACAGCTTGATCGACCGTTGCAGCCAACTTGACTTCATATTGATCATTAAATTCAAGGATCGCAGCCTCAAGATTGGCGTGCAATTGCGTATTCAAAACGCTCTTGTGACCTGCGTGTTATAGTATAGTATCAGTCACAAGAGTTTTTAAACAAAACAAATCATAACAAGCAAGTAAGCTATAAGGAGAATAAGAAAATGCGTAAAAAATCAAGTATTTTTATTTCGAGCTTGTTTATTGCAATGCTATTACTTTCAACGTCAGCTCTTGCTATTTTCAAGCGTTCAAGCACAAGGCAACGCTACAGTCACAGTTACAGACGTAACCGGGGGCACAACCGATAATCCAGGAACTAGCACCTATGCCGATGGAACCTCTTTTACAATAACCGCCACACCAAATGGCCAATATGCCTTTGTAGATTGGATAGTATCGACTGATTCAGGCTCAACCAACTATTTTGACAACCCATTAACAATAACGTTAACTGGCGGAACGACCTACACAATGCAACCAGAATTTCAGATAATAATTGCCCCTCCAGGCGGCAATCTTCCAGCTCAGAATAACAATGCCGCTATCGTAGTTGTTTTAGCATCAGCAGGAGGAACAACCACCCCAGCGCCAGGTGCATACGCAATAGCTGACGCAACAAATATGAAGTTAACGGCAACAGCAAACAGCGGCTGGCAATTCTCACAATGGACAATCTCCGGTGCACCGACAACACATGGAGGCTACCCCACTGACTACACTCCAACAGACAACCCCTACACAGTTGGCCACGGCTACGGATACACATACTACTATCAACCAGTATTCACTCCAGTTGGAAGCCCAGGTTCATCGGCGTCACCTTCATCTTCACCTGCAGGCATGATTGGCGGATTATCAACTGAAACATGGATCATCATCGCATTAGTCATCGTACTCATTGTAATGGCAATTGGCTTTGCAGCATATACGATGAGAAGTAGAAAATAGGTTTCCTCTTTTTTTTCTTTTTAATAATCACCAATAACATTCTTTTTTAAACTTTTACATTCAGAAACAGAGTCATTACTAACCAGCAATTTGAAACAATGTTTGGCTAAGATGGATTGTCTGTTTGTTGTTTGTGGTATGCACGTATGTCCTAATGCTAGCAGCACCTAACGAACCTATCCAACAATCCAGAAAATGAATCGATAGAAGAGTGATGGCTCCTCCAATTACTGGCGAGCCATGATTAAGGGCTTCTTAATTTATTGTTAATTTAACTAGGCCTTGTGATGTTTGCGGAAGGATGACCGGCGGAGCTGCTAAGTTCTGCCCAAACTCTCAAATTTACTTCTGCTTCCTATGCTCATATCAATTAATGTCGGTAAAGGGAAAATTGACTTTGGAGTGCCCTATTCGCGGTGGAGAACTGGCTTTTCCAGAGTAAAAACAAAAAGAAAAAGGAGGATTCCTCTTCTATCCTGGCGAAAACCTGCTTCTCTTATGGGAAGGATTTTTCTTGGCGATTGAGGATATGTTAAAGTCCGCTGAACTGTACATATATTTTTTAAAAAAATAAACGGTTGTGTGTGGCTATTACAGCAACAAAAAAAGAAAAGGTTTTTGTGGTTTTTTGTTTACGTCTATTTTTTCCTAAGCAACATTAAACCGACGATGACGATCGCGATAATAATGGCGATTACTCCACCAACAATGTAAATCATTAGATCTGTTGCAGTTGCGGCATTCAGAGGTTGAGCGGCTGATGTTGTGGTTGGTGAAATTTGCGGGTTTACGACGTTTGCGTGGGGGCGGTGGTCCTACATGGGACCAACTTTACCCTAACACAAATCCCAACTGGAACGCTCAAGAAAGCTTCACACCATACGTTCAAGGACCAAGCAGCCCTTGGGGGATACAAAGTTCTTGAAAAATTTATAAGTTTATTTGATTAAATATATAACGAAGCGGTTAATTGACAGAGACAATACCAGAATTTTGCCCAAATTGTGGCAAAAAGACATCTGCAAACACGGTTTTTTGTTCTTTCTGCGGAAAGACATTAACTTTAGAACGAAATTCTGCCGATACAAATATCCAGAGTTCGGAAATCGATATTTTTTCATTTGGACCGTCAGGAGTAATGATTTGCTTGGCAAGACCTAGCGCCTTTGCGAAAGCAAGAGTCAATATCAAAGTTTTCTTGACAAACAAGCGAATCTATGGTCTAAACAAATTTATTCGGACGAAGCTATACTTGGAATTACCTATAGAATCAATTCTTTCTTTAGAGGCATGCAGTTATTCCCGTTTTAAGGGAGTGCTTATTCACCATAAACTCGGCTCAGAAATAAAGGAGATAGCGATAATGGGTGACAAGAATAACTATGGAAATGTCGGTCACTTAGTAGAATTGCTTACAAAAATGACTGCCACTAAAACGTGATTCTTGCTTCTTTTAGGTTGATTATAGAAAGACATATAACTTGACCAAAATAATTGCTGTAAAGAGCTCGTATCACTATGAAGTGTTATGAACACCCTGACAGGGAAGCTTTAGCAATATGCAAATCTTGTGGGAAGGGCTTATGCAAAGATTGCAATATTGATGTTCAAAGAATTAGTTACTGCAAAGATTGTTTAAATAATAAACTAACAGTTCAAAGCGATAAGGATGCTCAACTAAATTTATTATTCGGCCCAGAGGCTGAATTGGAAAGAGAATTTAGATCTGGAGCAAATGGACTAATCGCACTAGGAATAGTTTCTCTTTTCATAGTTGTTTTTATTACTATTACGGACTTTTACAACATACAAGCCACTGGAGTAACAGCCATAATTTGGATATGGATAATAGCAACAGCGATCTCAATATTTTCAGCTGCCCTTGGGTATAAAGCATTAAGGACAGCATATAGGAATAACTTAGGCATACCGGCGCGAATACTTGGCTATTTATCTGCAGTTTTCCTATTTTTGGTGTTATTGTTATGGCTTGTAATTGACCCAACAGTCGTATCCTCGCTTGATGCAATAAATGCCATTAATGGCTTGAAAACTTACTTTTATTTGACCTTCACAATTTTTGGCGTTACGCAAATTGTGTGGGGTATCGCTCATCTCTCGAGTAGGCAACAAACTGGCAAAAGCAGTCTATCAGTTCTAAGCGGAATAGTAATGATAGTATCAGGGTCTATTGTATCTCTATCGATAGTTTTCTTTGATGCGGCGCTAGTACCTGGATTAGTTATCTTTGCAGTGTCAGCTTTCTTGTCTTCAGCAGTGTTCATTACTGCAAAAAGACCTAAACTAAACAATTAGTCGGACCAAAAACTTTCGTAGGAGACAGGATAAATTTGAAGGTCTATCAGAAAAAAGTTGGGTTCATTGTTTTATTACTAATTTTTAGTTTTACTACTGAATTGTCTAACACAATAGTAGCCGCAAATACTGCGGGTACCTTACAAATAAAGTCTAACATTGACGGTGCAAATGTATTCATGGGAAACAATCCAAATGGAACTACGGATTCTTGGGGAAATTGCAATATCGGCGATATTTCGGCAGGGCAGTACACGATTAAAATAGCAAAAGTGGGATACAAAGACTGGATCAAACAAATAGCGATCGACCCAGGGAAAACAACCATGATTTTTCCCTATCTTGAAAGTGGGACAGGAGCTGAAACAGTCAGACAGGAGATAATACTCTCCGGTTCTGTATCAGGCAGCTTAAAGGTGGTTTCTATTGAAGGTGTTAACATTTATGTTAATGACGAATTTGGCGGTATCACCGACACATGGGGAAATAGTCAAGTAAATGGCTTGCTTCAAGGCACATATTCTCTAAGAATAACTTGTTTAGGATACAAAAACTGGGTTAAAACCATTAATATAGAACCTGGTTTAACAACAACTGTATACGCCGTTCCTGAACCCGGAGCTGGCGATAGTACAACAAGAGATGAAGTACTTTTTTACAATTCGTCTTATGGTAGCTTGCAGGTAAACTCAGCAAGCGACGTTAAAGTTTTTGTTAGCAATGAATACGGCGGTAAAATAGATGTTTGGGGTAGCATTGCAGTCAATGGATTGCTTAATGGCACTTATACAATCAAACTTACCCAAAGTGGATTCAAAGAGTATGACAAGCAAGTTATAATTACGGCTGGTCAAACGACGCAACTGTATGCTTCCCTTGAACAAGGTACAGGAATTGCGGATACAAGAAATGAAACTTTAAGTTTTGATTCTCAATTTGGCACCTTAAAAATAAAAGGCGTTGATGGAACGGCTGTTTACATTGATAATGAGTATGGCGGAAGTATTGATTTTGGAGCTTGCCAGGTCAATGGTTTGATCGCGGGTGACTATAGCCTAAGGCTAACAAAAGAGGGGTACAAGGACTGGTTAATTCCTGTATCTATAATCGCAGGACAAACAAAACAGATTGAATCAAACCAGCTGGTTAATTATACAGTCACTATTGATCCAAATTCTACCGACAAAACATCAATTCCAACCATAAACCCTAATGATATTTCTAAGCCATCATCTGCTGAAATAACTCTTCCGTCCAAGTCGAGCGTCTATCTTAACTTCTTAATTGCAGGCGGGGTAATCGCAATAATTGCTGTGTCTGTAATTTCCATAAGCATAATCATTTCAAGAAGAGGAAGAAACGTTAAAAAAAAGAGTATTCAAACAGAATCCATCATAAATATACCGCAGGAGCCAGTGGCAAAATATTGTATAAATTGTGGGTCGATGGTCTCTCACAAGGAAGAGTTCTGCAAAAACTGCGGAAAAAAAGTGTAAAGTCAAGCATGGTTATCATTGGCACGCACGTTTATAGTCCCAGATTTTTGGTATATTGAAGTTAGACCGTTATTCTGTTTCTGTTTAGGCTGTCTCTTATGCCGTCATTAGTCTTGGTATCAACTCTTCTTTTGCTTGCGTGACCAAAGCGGGTGACTTTCCAATTCTTCATATGTCCTCTGACAATTAGCGGATTTCTCATTAGTTTGTAGAAGGGCATTTTTATTTGAGAAGAATAAAGTTATGCTATGAAATTTAGTAATCGTTTGCCTACACTTATTCCTTGATAGTCTGGTATAACGACTGAGCGGCTAAGAAATAAGCTTTGAAATGCCATGATTCAAGCTCATCACAGCAAAGGACTCAGGAACAAGCTCAACAAAAAGCTCGGTAGCCCGACGACCGAAGATAAGCCCTTACAGCACAAATCAGCGTTCTTTGATATCACATCTTGAAGCGGAATAGCACTAGCATACTTATCGATAGTCTCCTGAACCCCTATCAAGGAGCGTATTCTCACTCTCAGTTAAACAATAAATATCGATTCTGGTCTCCGACTTAGCTGAATCATCCAACTGCAAAGCTAAGTGACCTACTTTCCGGTTCAACGGCCAAGACTTCAAGGCACAAACACCACCCTCAGCTTTATCCTCCAAAACCGACCCTGCTATTTTGAATTTCAAGAGAACCCGACAGCAGCATTTTAGAGAGTAAGTTGCCCAAGATACCACGGAACAAGACAACCTTACCATAATGTAACAATACAGCAAACAAAACTCGGGAAGTCTAAAGATCTTACATTACTGGTGGGATTTAGTCCAGTTATAGGCAGTAACACCATCATATTGTCCATAGATAATCATACCGTACGCTGAGGATACACTGTAGTCTCCAAAGATTCCCCATGGGTAACTTGACAGCTCGCTGGTCCATAATTCCTTTCCTGTTAACAAGTCCCAGCAATGCCAATGTCCATCGTTTAAACGTGCAGCAAATTTTCCGTGATCGGCAACCGCTGTGCTTCCACTGTACAGACCCAAAGTAGAGTCGTTAGGGTTCGTTGAAACATTCCACAGTAGATTTCCTGTTGTCAGGCTTGCAGCCATTATGTTGAGACCATAGGCTACTCCTGAGGTGGTAGGGGTTATTCCAACCGTGCTAACAGCTATGCCTGCTTGGAAATCACAAGTGCCTAAGGAGCTGAAAGGCCAAGTTATATTGCTTATTATCCTAGTAGTGAAATTGTCGGTAACCGGGGCAGTGGTCCAGTTTAACAAACGATAGTTGCCGCTACCAAGACTTTGAACGCTCAAAACGTACGGGTCTTTGTAAAAGGTGCCTGTCATCCCTGTGAAATTATTGGCGAGACGTGTGATTCCGTTTATGAGAACTGCTCCAGTCCATGGATCATACTTTACAAGACGTGTACCTATAGACATGAGACAAGGCGTCAGTTGCAGTGGTTCACGAGCTTCAGAGCCAGGTACGCCTATGCCGCCCGCTGCCACAATGGGGGGAGAATAAACATATGAAATCACTGTTGGCGCGGTTTCACCTGATGCTAGGGGTCTTTCCCAAAATAATTGTCCTGTGCGTAAGTCGAAGCATTTCCAATAGGTTTGCGTGGTTGTTCCAACACCAGGTTTTGAGTAAGTCTGATAACATCGCCCATCATAGACTATGGTCGGATTACCCCCGCCCGTAAGTGCTGATCCAGGAGCGCCAGTGCCTATAGTGCCAGCCCCCAGTTGTCCGCCAGCGAGACTGTTTTGTCCAGTTGAGCCTCCGACAAGTCCTGATATTACGCCTTGGGTTAGCCAAACTATGTGTGCAGTTTTTGGTGCTTGAACATATGGTATGAAATTGTAATTGCTCATGTAAGTATTTGTTTCAACTGGCCAGTAAGCACTTCCTCCCGTTGCGACTCCACCTATGCTGCCAGGGGCCCCGCATACTCCCGTCGCAGGGTAGTTTCCTAGTATAGGCCACCATTCTCTATTGTCGGGCTGGGCGGGTCTTGTCCAGTAGTCCGTTGGAAGTGTAGATGAAGGCCAAGAAGCGACTGGTTGACTTTGTACTATAAATGTTTCCACCGGACTGACTGATGGCTTATAGTAGGCTGATTGGGTGAAACTGTAGATTGTATTTACCGACGCTGATGCCTGCGATGTATAATTTCCCGGAGGGAAATAGCCGCCGGGGAAGTTAAATTGTATTGTCCAGTTGCCTAGCTGATCGGGTGCATACGTAAAGTATCCTGTTGTGTCTGCAAAAAAGGAATTGAATGGACCTACGGTGACTTTGGTTTCGTCAGGTTTTGTCATTGTGACTGTGTAACCTGTGTAGCATCGGCTTTGGTGAACTGGGGGCTCCGTCCATACGTTTACTAGGAGATATTGACCGAGGCCTATTGGGTTAGGACTAAATGCTATTCGAGATAGAGTATCAAAACTCTGGTCAGGAGTGATACCTGCGGGTAGTGCCTGAGAGTATCCAGTTTGATTATTAGTTGGTGTGACTCCGGCAGGTAAGACGGCTTGAGCTTCAACTAATTGGATTGGTTTCGATGGCAATGCCATTAGTGTCGCAGAAGCAAGCATTAGAGCTATGAATATCAATGCAAAAGTTTTCTTTTCTATTACAAAAGTCTTCATTTTCTTTTTTCTTCTGTTTTTGTTTGAGAAAGAGCTATCTTTCGAAGTTTTGCCCTTTCCCTAAATTAGGCTTGCAGTCAGGTATCTTATAAGTATGCTGGAAAGTAGTTGCTGATAAGGTAACCACAAAACAAGACAACACTTACCATATTTTATCATTCAGCAAACAAAACTCGGGAAGTCTAAAGATTTTACATTACTGTTGGGATTGCTGAGGCTCTGAAAGTCACTAAGGAGAAAAAAAATTGTTAAACATTTCTTAATTGCTGGCTAAAAGCGTCTATTCAGCCTCTTGCACTCGCGACATAACACTTTTTCTAGGAGAACATATGCTAGAAACTCAGTTTTAACCGCATGTTGAAAGTGCATACTGAATACAACGAGAATATTTTTGGGTGACTTGTTTGGCGCATCCTTTAGGTTGGATATAATCAAGAAGATTCGATACAATTTGCTACATCTGATATTTAGGAAAGATTTAAAATAAAACAGCCGATAAAGAAAGAGTCAAAAATAGGAGAAAAAAGAAAAATGAACATTAAATTCTCAGCAAATCTAAAAACAACCACAGCAATCGCTATAATGATACTAATTTTCTCTATTCTAATATCTACAATGCCTGTTCAAGCACAAGCTCAGATAACTGGCGGAGCACCTCAAAGCTCCAATTACACAGGAGGACCTTTGCCAACAGGTGTCACTCCAAACGATACAATTGAAACCATAGCCTATCTCAGCGTTAGCCCCAACCCCATCGGAGTCGGCCAACTATTACTCGTAAACATGTGGCTTCAACCACCCGTAATTGTTAACCGAGTAGTCGTTGGATACAACGTCGTAATAACAAAACCGGACGGAACCAAAGATACCATAGGACCTTTGAACTCCTATCAAGGAGACGCAACAAATTGGTTCACTTACCTTCCCCAACAAGCTGGCAATTACACCTTCCAACTCTTCTATGCAGGCACATATTATCCAGCAGGATACTACAATCAGGGAATAGTTTACAGCACATCTCAAACAGGCGGAAGTGCACTTCTCCAATCAGCCTACTATCTACCTAGCAACAGTGCAGTCGTAAAACTTACGGTGCAGGCAGACCCTGTGGCAAGTTGGCCTCCATCTACTCTTCCTACGGACTACTGGTCTCGCCCTATATCGCCAAATAATAGAGAATGGTGGGTAATTGCAGGAAACTTTCCGTTTAGCGGAATAGGAGGGGGAGCAAATTGGCCTGCTTACACGAACATATACGAGAGCAACTACAAGTTTGTTCCCTATGTACAAGCGCCAACCAGTGCACACGTATTATGGAGACAACAATTCGCAATAGGGGGTCTTATCGGAGGTACCCAAGGACAAACATCGGTATCTATGGGAATAGTTTCTCAAGGCGTTCCACATTTAATTTATGACGGAAGATGTTATGAGACTCTAACTAAAGTCATGCCTCAAATAATCAATGGTTCAATCGTCAATCAGCCGGCATCTGTTTGGGAATGCTTTGACCTGCAAACAGGACAAGTATATTGGGATCAGACAGGCATAACCCAACCCCCGACATTCATTACCTACGGCAGTAGTAGTCCAAGCGTACCCGGTGCGACTTCAGGTGAGACATCTGCAATTTACTTGGTATACATAGGCAGTAGCAGACTCGTAGAATATGACCCATACACAGGAGCCGTAGTCGTGAACGTTTCAATTCCAGTGACATCAGGCACAGTCTATGCGGACCCCTGGGTTCTAAGCATACAAACAATTGGAACAGGCGCAGCAACGCAGTACTATTTAATTAACTGGACCGTTACGGGAACTAGCACAAACTTTGCAACAAGAGTGAATAGCAACGTTTCTTATCCGTTCAGCACAATAGGCACTGCTGACTTCGAATCAATGATAGCTGTCAACACAGCCTCGATAACGCCTTCAGCTACCGGAACAGCTCAAGGCCAAATCCTTATGGGCTCCAGCTTAGTAACAGGAAAACTGCTATGGAACGTTTCAACCAGCGTTACCGCTTCGGAAATTTTCTTCGCATCGCTTACTTTTGTCGCTGACCATGGAAAATTCGCCGCACGCATGGATGATGGTTACATTGAAGCATGGGATCTGAAAACTGGCGCAGTAGCTTGGAAAACTTTGATGCCTACTCCCTGGGGAGAATTTGGAGTTTACGATGTATATTCGGCATATGGCCTTCTTTATTCAAATGCATATGATGGCGTTCGCGCACTTAACTGGACCAACGGAAACATAGAATGGACATACCAATCAGACGCTGTTCCATTCGAAACTCCATACACTAACTCAACCGGTTCAGACGTTTACTCTTTCAGTGCACCGGGATATGTTGCTGACGGAAAAATCTACACATTCAATTGCGAACACACCCCCAGCGAGCCCTTAACCAGAGGATGGAAACTCTACTGCATCAACGCTACTACAGGTGCGGGCATATGGAACATAACGTTCATGAGTTTAGGACAGAATGGACCTGGCGCTAGAGGCTTCCAAGGTGCTATTGCCGGAGGCTACCTCGCATACATCAACGAATATGACGGCTACCTTTATGTTTTCGGCAAAGGACAATGCGTAACCTCAGTCTCAGCTCCACAAACAGCAATCACTTCAGGAACGCCAGCAATCATTTCAGGTACAGTCATGGACCAATCACCAGCACAGTCAGGCACGCCAGCCGTTTCAGACGCATCAATGGGAACATACATGGAGTACTTGCATATGCAACAGCCAATCGACGGACTATTCCATAACACAATCGTTACGGGTGTCCCAGTATCTATTGATGCAGTTGACCCTAACCAAAACTATATACACATTGCAGATACCACGAGCGATGTCAGTGGATTATTCTCATACACTTGGACTCCAACACTCGCAGGTGACTACAAGATATATGCAACATTTGCAGGTAGCGGTTCTTACGGAAGCTCATATGCAGAAACAGCAGCCCATGTTGTCAATGCACCAGCGACAACATCTACTCCCACGCAAACAACTCAAACTTCAGCAGCAACCGCAACAGACGTAATGGCATACACAGTTGCCGCCGCCGTCGCCATAATCATAGCAATCGCTATCGTTGGTTTACTGTTACTTAGGAAAAAATAGAATAAACAAGAAACCCACAAAACCCTTTTCCTTTTTTATTAAGGTACGAAATCAGGCTTAACGTCACACTACAAAATAGGCCGCCAAGTTGCACGAGCTTCAAAAACATTGTAAAAAAGTGTCTTCGCGAAAATAAATTTGAAGTATTCTGGTATATGAAGTTGATATATGGTTTCTAACCAATTATTATAGTATTAAGACTTGCGCAACTGTATTGCTAAATTCGGTACAACTCGATGAAAGAAATATCGCTTATAACGCATGACTTGACTGTGGAATATATCTGAAGAAAGTGACTGCGTTGACTGTAGAATTAATGGAAACTGCCTTTAGACGTCGTGGAAATTTTGGCACACTAACCGAAATTATGGGTATCTGCAAGAATGGGTGTTCGTCGACTCAAATCATGTTTAAAGCGAACCTTAGTTTTACCCAACTGAAACAGTATTTGGCTTCTCTTTTAAAATGGGTCTCCTTGAAAAGGTTGAGCGTGAGGGTAAGCGCCTCTATAGGTCGACAAATAAGGGTTTGGAGTTTATGGTTCTGCAACAACAAATAATTAATCTGTTAAATGATAAAGACTCGAGATGTTGTTCTAAGCGTCCTTTATCGGGCGTTATTCTTTTCCCACGAAATAATTCAAGGTTAATGTTTTAAAAATTTTCTTGTGAAGTATTCACTGATTTTTTAGACGTTTTATTGAGTCTGCTTCGTGTGCAGTTTATGTCTGTGTGGTTTCCAAGCAAGGTATAATGCTGTAGTTAAAATGAGAGCTAAATTTTTTATATTTGAGAAGAGGAGGCTGTTAATAATAAGATGCAAATTTCCCAGTGCCAATGTAGAGGTTTGTTATGTTATTCTGGTGGCTGTTTCTATGATGACACCTTTTTTTCCCAGAGTATAAGTTAGCCTTCGCGTCGGGATTATTGTTCCTGACATTTTCCTTATTATCAGATGTCTCATGGTTGAGTCGGCTGACCAAGTTAATGCGAAGTTTATTGAGCCTTCCGCGAAATGGTTCAAGGTTGCTTCCGCTTGCGGGTCTTGCATGCCTTCAGTGATAAGGATCAGATGGAAATTTTGGCTTTTTCTGTTCTGATGCGTCATGGCAGTTACTAAGTTAGCGATTTCTCCGATTTTGTGGATAAGCAACAGCTCTGAAAGAGAGTCAATCACAATGGTTCTACACTGCTGCATTTCCTCTAAAACATTTTTCAGCAGTTCATTTGAGGTTGTGTTTTTGAGGCTCTTGAATCTCCAAGCCCCCGCATCCTCACACGACACTGTGTCCCATCCGTAAGCCGCCATATCCTCTCGAACGCTCTCTGCCGAAACGTTAACTGTAAAATAAGTGACTGGACACGTCTGCACCCTGTTGAATAGGACTTGTTTTGCAAAGACTTCGTTTCCTGAACCTGGCGCACCTGTGAGAAGTATGATTTTTGGGGGCAGTCCGCCCATTAAGAATTCGTCGAGGCCGGCAATTCCAGTTTTCACAGTTTTCATTGACAGTTAACCTTTTCTGATATGAATATGAATTGCTTAGTATTAACTTTTGTAGAGTTAAGATATTAATTACATGTCCAATTGCTTTTCATTACCTTTTTTTAAGGTCAAAGAATTGAATGATTCTAACTTTTTTTGTTGTTATTCTTGATATATTTTAGAAATTGAATATAGAGTATTAATTCATCATACTTTTAAGCATGCACTTCTAAATGGAGAACCAGTAAATCAAGAATAAAGGCGAAATAGAAATGAAATTTGGAAAAACAATAAGGAATTTCCGTAAAGATGTACGCGCAATCTCACCAGTAATTGCCACTCTACTAATGATAGCCATCGCAGTCGTCGCTTCCTTAGTTACTTACGCTTGGGTTATGGGATACATGAACTTCACAACAGAGAAGACCGGCAAAGCAATACAGATACAGAGTGTTTCCTACAGGTACGGAGGACCAATTGACGTATTTACAATATATGTACAAAACGTTGGCGACTCAGATCTTCAGCTTAGCAACTGCTAACAGTGTCATTCATAAACGGTGCAGTATCTACGGCCTCGGGATAACTGGCACCTCTGGAGCTACCACTACTCTGAGATAAGGGCTAATACAGCCATCTATAACTGGCAACAGCGCGCAAGTCTACTAGCAGGCGTTCAATCGATAACTATCAAAGTGACAACAACAGACGGAACATTCAGCCAAATAACTCAGCAATTCACTATCGTATAAGTGTGGATTGTTTTGAGCATTTTTTCTTTTATTTTTTTTATTAACAGAGTCGATGAAGGAAGCGTTAACATGAATGAGGGGAAATCGCTAAGTTGACATCTCAAAGGAAACTATTTTCGCGCAAGAAACCAGTAAAACTTCTGGAACCTGTCTTAGATTTATCTGAAAAAATAGGTAAGAAAAAAGGTTTGTCCCTAAAAGTACCATCATTCACCAAAAAAACAAGGTTGCCAAATCCTGTTGCTCCCATTCCTGACAGAGAGATACCAGTTTCCGAGCCAGTTAACGAGAAAATCCTCGAAACTTACTCTCTCATTGAGCCTTATTGTCACGTGAATATTGTGAAGGATTTGGACAGGGGAAACATAAGATACGTGGTTGATGAACCAAAACTCACAATCGAAGATGAAACTCACCTTAAGCGGTTAAAAGAAATTCTTAATCAAGTAATAACCCTAAAGCCATCAGATTTACAATCAAAAGAGACTGCTGGAAAATACTTAGTTGAGAAGAGTAAAGAAATTTTTGACAACTACGATTTTAAGATAGATGCAGCAACACAAGGTAAACTTCTTTACTGCATTGTTAGGGATAATCTCGGTTTTGGAAAAATAGATTCCCTAATGCACGACCAATTAATTGAGGACCTTTCATGCGATGGAGTTAATATCCCAATCTTCGTTTGGCATCGCAAGTCCGAGTCCATACCAACAAACATTCGTTTTGAGACTGAAGAGGAACTTGACTCATTCGCTCTGCGACTTGCATATATGTGTGGAAGTCACGTTTCCATAGCTCAACCACTATTAGATGCAAGTCTTCCGGATGGCAGCAGAATCAACCTTACTTACGGCAAAGAGGTTACGCGTAGAGGCTCAACTTTTACCATAAGAAAATTCAAACTTGACCCATTCACAGTAACCGATCTAATTATTTTTGGCACTATCTCAGCGGAGATGGCTGCTTTCTTGTGGTATGCAGTAGAAAATCGAGTTTCAATCCTGGTGGCTGGCGGTATTGCTGCTGGCAAAACTACACTTTTAAACTGTCTAAGCATGTTCATAAAAGCCGACTTAAAAGTCGTATCCATCGAAGATACACCTGAGATTAACCTTCCACATGAAAACTGGATTCCGGCTACCACTAGATCACATTTTGGAATAGCCACAGACTCTGCAGACGTTACATTATTTGATCTTCTGAAAGCTTCATTGAGACAAAGACCAGACTACATCATAGTTGGTGAAATCAGAGGAGCAGAAGCATACACTCTTTTCCAAGCTGTAAGTACAGGGCACCTTGGGATGTCAACCGTTCACGCTGAATCAGTTGAATCAGCGGTTTACCGTTTAGAATCAGCACCAATGAACATTCCTCGAACTCTCATCGCTGGAATAGACATCATATTGGTTCAAAAACGAGTCGAAATAAAAGGCAAACCTGTGAGAAAAACGGTTGCCGCCTCAGAAATCGTTGGTTTAGATCCTCGTTCAGGAGAAATATTAACAAACGAAGTGTATAGATGGAACGCGACTGATGAAACATTCGATTATACTGGTCGAAGTTATATTCTTGAGAAAATAGCTGAAAAAACAGGAATAAGCATTGAGCAGGCTGAAGAAGAACTCAAAAATAGAAGAAAAATAATAACCTGGATGGCTAAAAAGGGCATTCGAAATTACAAAGACGTATCCAACATAATTCGATCGTATATGGAGAATCCTACTCGCATACTTGCGGAGGCATTAAAAGACGAATAAGCGGTTGCTATCTCTCTTTCTTAGAACGGCAAAGTTTGTTCCTCAATCTCTTATTACAGAATTAAAGAGCATGCAGGATAATCTATCTAAAGCCGCGGTTAAAATCACCTTCGAAGCTTACTTGGGCTTAATGGCCTTCTCAACAATAATAGCTGCAGTGTTAGGCTTTGGAGTTTCATTACTGATATTCTCAATTAGACTTCCAATTGTACCTGCATTGGTATTTTCAATAATAGCTGCGATGGTCACTGGCATTGTCGTATTTGGGTTTTGTTATGTTTACCCTGTTCTCACGATTTCGTCTAAGGTGAGAAAGATAGAGTCAAATTTGCCATTAACAGCTAATTTCATGGCGGTGCTAGCAAGTTCAGGCATGCCTCCCGAACGTATTTTTCGATCCTTAGCAAATGTCGGCGATGAATTCGGGGTTGGAGAAGAAATACGTCGTGCCATTGCTGATACCGAATTGATGGGTTTGGATTTAAATGATGCTTTGAGACGCGCATCTGTAAGGTCGGCTTCAAGAAAGTTTGGCGCAATGTTAGATGGCATTGTCACTACTTCCCACATGGGTGGCGATTTGGCGTCTTTTCTTAGAGATGAGTCAGAAAAAGCCAAAAAGCTGCGGGTTACTTCAATGAAAAGTTTTCTAGATAGTCTTGCAGGCATGGCCGAAGTCTACGTCAGTTTCATGATTGCACTGCCCTTGGTCCTTGTAGTTATGCTCTCTGTAATGTCATTCTTAGGCGGCGGATCAATGCTTGCCGGTATGGATCCTCAAACAGTTTTGTTACTTATGACCTTCATAGTAACACCTGCAGGTGTAGGAATAATGTTGCTAATGGTCGATTCAATGACACCTCCGAGGTAAATAATATTGGGCAAAGTTGCAATTAAAAAAAGACAATTAACTTTGGGGCTTTCGATACTTGCCGTAATAGTAGCTGTAGCAATTATCGCTATCGTATCATTCTCGGCATTAACAACTTATATCAATGAAATCTTTTTTGTTAGCATATTAGTGATATTAGTCCCTTCGGCTATTCTTGATTTGAAACACCAACGATGGATATCCTCAATAGAAAACCAGATGCCTCTGCTCGTCAGAGGAGTTGCAGAATCTCAGGAAACCGGGATGACCTTAATTAGAGCTTTGGAAAAAGTTGTCGACAACAAAATGGTCAGTGGTCCCCTTTCAAAGGAAGTCAAGCAGTTAGTTATTGAAATGTCCTGGGGTACATCTTTTGAAGATGCACTAACCAATTTCAAAAATCGCATAAACTCACCCATAGTGAACCGCTTCTGTGTTCTTGTTTTGGAAGCAAGCCGATCAGGGGGAACAATCAAGAAAGTATTCACTGCAACTGCAGGTTTCATGGAGGAAATGAAGGATATCGACAGGGAAACCGACGCCCAAATGAAACCTTACATAATAGTGATTTATGCGGCCTTTGCAGTGTTTATAGTTACAGCAATTCTGCTGGTGCAATCGTTTTTTGCTCCCATGAGTGGTTCTCAGCAAATATCAAGCAATACCGCCATTGCTGGAGTTGGCGGATTAAAGGATTTCTTCTATCAAGACATGTTGGTTTCAGGTTTAACAGGCGGATTGATGGCAGGAAAAATCGGGGAACGCAGAGTAGCTGGAGGTATGAAACACTCAATCCTACTAGTCGTAATTGGATACGCCATATTCTTTGCAGGTATACCGCCCAACTGGATGTAAAAAAAATGAAGAAACTATTTAGAAACCGAAAGGCAGTTTCACCAGTGATCGCCACCGTATTGATGATATTAGTAACAATGGCTGGTATGTCGATTCTTTTTGGGTTTGTGATTTCATATTCTGATGCGTACAAAGCAGGTGTTGGAAGTTCTGTTATGGAGTCTTTAACCGTCGAAGACATATGGTTAAGCCCGCATACTACCACTTATAATTCTGAAGTTCAAATATCTGTCTACAATGTTGGAAAAGTAGATTCCACAATAACATCGATGTATGCAAACGGCTTAAAATTAACTGAAAATGGCACCCTCAACTTAAACAAACCCATAGCCGTTGGCCAACATCTAACCATAACTCTTGACTGGAGCCCGAACCGTTGGGTTCATGGTCAAGAATATACATTTAGAGTTTCAACATTGAGCGGATCTAACTTCGACATTAAATATACAGCGCCATAAACTGGGAGATGAAGAATGTTGATAAAGCGACTATTAAAAAACAAGAAGGGAACAGCTGAAGTAATCGGATCAGTAATGTTCATTGTTATATTACTGTTCTTCTTTACAAACGTGTACTTGTGGCATGACACTGCAACAAAAGAAATGAACGATCTCTATGTTCAGAAGATAAACTCGCCAATTACGATTTCAATAATGTCGAGTCCTTACGAGTTGAATGTAACCAATAAAGGTGGCGTAGATGCTAGACTTTCAATTTTGTGGGTGGATGTGACATCGGCCAGTTCCGGTAGCCCCGATCGGTTTCATGGTTACTTCAATCTTACACAATTAAATATTGTTGTCCTTCCAGGGTCAAGCATCCCAGTTTCTTGGAATTCTGTCGGCACTTTGAATAGTTTGGATGAAAGTTATAATCCCCAATCTGGTGATATATTGCAGCTTAAAATGGTTACAAGCGTTGGAAATACTGCTGCTTGTCGATACCCCCAAGGTTGAAAATTTGTAGCTTATTTTTCTTCTTATTTCCCAAGATTTTACCCAAGAAGATGATCTTCTGGTCGGTGCCACTTTTCTATTTACTTGTTTTTGTTGTTTGGTCATAAGGAATTGCCTTTTCTTAGCTTGTCTGTCGATAGAGCATAATTTTTTTTCGTTTGATTGTTCGTTTATGAATATGTCTGCCTTTAGTTTTTTGGGGTCTAGTTTACATGCACTATTAGGGGTCTGTTAGAGATTATCCCATTGAATATCCATTCGCCAAGTGCTAAATATGGAAGAGAGCTTGAGGTGCCTACCATGTTTGAGAGGTTTTCAATATCTTCTTTGTTTGTTGTTTTTCCAATTATTTGCGTGCCAATTTGAGATAGAACACTTCCTCCAAGTTGGGCTGGATGGGTAGTTAAGAGACATGCAAATATGCCTGTTTTTCTTCCTTCAGAGACAACTTGATCTAGTGTTTCTCCGATAAGATTTTCTGATTCCTCGATAATTAGGAATAGTGGCTTGATTTTATCTTCCAATCTTAGTTTTAGTAGCATTTGTAGAGCTTCGATGTAGAAAGCCCTTTTTTCTTTGGGTGCTAATCCGTAGCCATTTAGAATTGATGTTTGTCCTCTCTTTATTTCTTTAGCCAGAGCATCTTTATCCATTTTTGAATTAACCACAATGGCTTTAGCGTGTGTTTCTAGAGCGTTTGAGTATTCATTATACGGGTCAAATACAATTATTTGACCTGGAGTTTTGCCGTATATTTCTTGAATCAATAATTTGGCAAGGTGAGTTTTTCCTGCGCCAGCTACAGCAGTGATGATTGCGTGTTTTGAAGTTAACTCTTGTGCATCTATAAAGCACTTAATGCTTCCGCTACTATCTTGCTCATGAGCCGATGAACCTTCAAAGGTTCCTATTTGAATAGGCATCTTGAAGACTTCTCCTTTTGCATTTCTATTCAGGATGTCTTCAAGAAACTTTTTTAATGGAATATAGACTCGGCACCCCGGATTTGGGGGAACCAAAACTTTGCCCATTGGTTTAACTTCATTTCTAAGATCAATGTATCCCTCGATTTTTGCAGTTGCTAGCATTTTACCAATTTTGTCGCCTATGGTTGAACCCGCAACTTCCTCATAGCTAGTATATATCAGTAATAACTGCCAAGACCTGGCATGCTTCACCAAAAAGCGGATGGTCAATAAGGACATAATCATATTTTTCCAAACTGCCCTTGTTCTTTGGGGGACTGACCAGAAAACAGAATTGCCCCGTATGGGTATCATTGGATACTAATCCAAAATGTTCCCTTATGCGAACGTTTGAAAGATCCATTAATCTAACCTCTAAATTGGTATTCTCTATTTGATGTGTTGAGGATTTTAATTTATCGGAGTACAAATTCAGTGTACAAATTCAGGACATTTCCCTGGATAATCTGTTGCGATTCAACTTGGCTAATTTATCCATACAGCAATAATACAGAGCAATAATTCATGTTTGTTAAATATCACTTCATCATAGCTAGCGCTTAGACGAAAAAATAGTCTACAAACTATTAATTATGAAGGAAAAAACAATTGACAAGAACAAAAAATGTAAAAAACACTACTAAATTCGAACGCTCAATCAAAGCAATATCTCCAGTCATCGCAACTCTACTAATGATTGCTATCGCAGTCGTTGCCTCGCTAGTCGTCTACGCTTGGGTAACAGGCTACATGGGCAACACAACATCCAAAGCTGGAAAAGCCATACAAATCCAAAGCTTCGCTTCCCAAGGTGGCAACTTGGTTATCTACGTGCAAAACGTAGGCCAAGGAGACGTAGAACTCAATAGAGACCAAAGCGTCTACGTAAACAGCAACTTGATACCTCTCAGATCAACCACTGCAGGCAAAAATTCCAATAGTAGCAGGTCAAACTGTAGAATTGCTGACTGACTTTGCTATACACTGCAGGCACCAAGGTCAACATCAAAGTAACCACAACCGACGGCACTTTCATGACAGCAACAGGCACAGGTGGCTCAAGCAATCCAACAACCCCAGCAACTACGTATCCTGTTAGTTTTGTGTTGGGTGCTGGTGGTTAATCGATGAATCCAGTCGGTTCTCAAACTGTTGGTGGAACTATTGCGATAACGGCAACAGAAACTACCGGGCATCACTTTACTTTTTGGAGTAGCAGTACAGGCTCTATCACTTTTGGCGATGATAACTTAGCTTCAACAAGTGCCACAATCAACGGTGCAGGTACAATAACAGCAAACTTTGCAGCCGATACAGTTCAGTACTCTGTTACTTTTGCTAAGTTAGGTGATGCTAGTGCAGTAATTAGTCCACTAGCTGGAACGTACTCTTATGATGCTGGTTCATCAGTTCCAATTACAGCTACTGCCTCTTCTGGGAATCACTTTACCTCTTGGAGTAGCAGTACAGGCTCTATCACTTTTGGCGATGATAGCTTAGCTTCAACAAGTGCCACAATCAACGGTGCAGGTACAATAACAGCAAACTTTGCAGCCGATACAGTTCAGTACTCTGTTACTTTTGCTAAGTTAGGTGATGCTAGTGCAGTAATTAGTCCACTGGCTGGAACGTACTCTTATGATGCTGGTTCATCAGTTCCAATTACAGCTACTGCCTCTTCTGGGAATCACTTTACCTCTTGGAGCAAAACGGGGTCTATCACTTTTGGTGATGATAGCTTGGCTTCAACAAGTGCCACAATCAACGGTGCAGGTACAATAACAGCAAACTTTGCAGCAAACACACGTGTTAGGTACTGATGGTTTTTCAATGAATCCAACTGCTGGTTCTCATAATGTTGGTGGAGCTATTGCGATAACAGCAACGGCAAATACAGATTTCCACTTTGCATCTTGGACTGGCACAGGCTCAATTACCTTCGCCGATGCTAACGCTGCATCTACTACGGCCACGGTTAATGGTGCGGGCTCGATAACTGCAAACTTTGCAGCAAACACTGTTAATTATAATATTGTTGTCACTAATCCTGCTGGTTCTCATGGCACGATTGCTCCATCTGGTACTACTTCTTATGCAGCTGGTGCTACTCCGAGCTTCACGATTACAGCAGATTCTGGTTATCACATTGCAAGCGTAACGACTAATGCTGGTGCGCAGGCTCTTACTTCGCCTTATGTTTTTCCAGCTCTAGCTGCTGATGGAACTTTAACCGCAACATTTGCGGCAAACATTGTTAGCTATAATATTGTTGTGACTCAAACTACCAATGGTGCAATTGATCCTTCTGGTACTACTTCTTATGCTGCTGGTGCTACTCCGAGCTTCACGATTACTCCTGCTGCTAATTATCACATTGCGACTATAGTGACTAATGCTGGGTCTCAAACTGTTACTACACCTTCCGGTCAGGCTTATGTGTTTCCAGCTCTAGCTGCTGATGGAACTTTAACCGCAACATTTGCGGCAAACACAGTTGTTGCTACAAAGTTAGTGTTTGCTGCAGGTTCTTCTCAGACTTTAACTGCCGGCGTTATTTCGCCAACTGCGATAATAGTCCAACGTCAAGATGCATCCAATAATCCTGTTTCGACTGGCACTGCTCAAATTACCGTCACGTTGAGTACAGGTTCTTCAGGCGGCGTGTTCTATTCAACTGCCGGTGGTACAACTGCGATTACTTCGATTACTATCGCTGCAGGCTCGAGTAGTTCTGCTGGTTTCTATTACAAGGATACTGTTGCTGCTGCTCCAACATTAACTGGTGCTTCTTCTGGTTTGACTTCCGCTACCTCACAGTTCACGATTAACGCTGCGGCTGCTTCCAAGTTGGTTTTCACGGTGCATCCAGGAACGGTCCAACACAATGTAGTTTCGACAGTGTTTACTGTACAACGCCAAGATCAGTATGGAAATCCAACTACAACAGGAACTGCAACTGTAACCTTAGCGAGCGACGGCGGATCCCGAGGTCACTTTTACTCTGATTCTGCGGGTCACAATGAGATAACCTCCACTATAACAATTGCTGCTGGATCTAATGCGTACAATTTCTATTATCAAGACACAACCAGCAGTCCTCCTCAGACACGAACGATCACTGCGACTTCATCTTCTTTAACGACGGCTTCGACAACGATTTCCGTTATCACATAGAAAATCTATTTTCCGTTCTTTTTTTTTGTAATTTATCTTTATAACATTTCAATCGTTTTTGTATGATACGTTCTGTGAAAGATTTTCAAATTATTATAGGTAAAATAAATCTTAAAACGACTCGAATGAACCCACTTTAGGAAACCCGCCTTGAGATTTACTGGTGACTTAGGTCCATGGGTTCAAATTAGCTACCTGGTTTTTGTTAGTTTTTATATTTTAAGTCTCCCTACATTCCTTTCTTTTTTTTGGAATTCAAAAAAGTAACATTGCCCATTAATAAAAAACAACTATCTTCACCGAGAAGAACTCTGGCTTTCTTACCTGATTCAAACTTGATAACAATTAAAGCCTTCCTTAAACATAAGCTTGCAACGGATTCCTCGGAGATATTTTTAGATGAAATATTAGTAAGAACTCACAGGAAACTGAATTGTTGAGAATAGAGCAATATTTGCTGCTTATTAATAGTGGTTAAGGCTTCATTTAAATTATTTTTCCTAAATTCTTCATTTATTTAATGTTGAACAGACGTAAGATTAATTCACTAATATCACAAAGGTATTTGCATATAATAAGAAGTCTTATGAACAAAACTTTCAAGATAACGAAGTGTAAAAAAAGTGAAGTTGCAAGGAAACTCTTAGCCAAGGAGAAACAGAGGAGTTCCAGCAGAGTTTGGAATTTTGTGGTACCCTTCACATAAGATGGGCAATAATAACCCCATATTAGTCAATTCCACCTCTCACCAAAAAATCTTTTAGAAAAAACAGACGAAGAAAGACAAAGAGTGCCTGTTAGCGATTCTGGCTTACAAGATTACCTTTTACTTGCCTATTTAAGAATTCTCAATATAGAGTATTGCTTCATGGGTCTTAAATATCCCTTCCAGCAAGAATAGCATATAATTTAACGCTAATTTAACAATTGGACAAATGGTAAAGGAAGAAGAGAAGAAATGAGAAAAATAACTAAATTTAAACGGTCAATTCGTGCAATATCTCCAGTAGTTGCAACTTTACTAATGATTGCCATTGCAGTTATTGCAGCACTGGTAGTTTATGCTTGGGTAACAGGCTACATGGGCAATACTACAAACAAAGCTGGAAATGCGATACTAATCCAAAGTCTCACAACAGATCAGGATAATAAATTAGTTGCCTATGTTCAAAATGTTGGTCAAGGCGACGTAATTCTGGATTCTGGCTACGTAAACGGTGACTTAGCAGCTCAATCGTTAAGCATTTCATTAGCCAAAGAGGCCACAGTAGCCGTCTCCACAACTTACCTTGTGACATCGGATAACTCATTAACGATAAAAATAGTGGCCACTGATGGTACTTTCACTCAGTTTACAGGATCTCCTGATTTTGAAAACGGGCATGCAACCACTTATCCAGTAGTCTTTAATTTAGGTACAGGCGGCGCTTCCATGGTTCCCTCAGGAACACATTCGTATACAGCAGGAACCCTGGTAGCAGTACACACATTAGCTTTGTCGAGTTATCAATTTTCATCCTGGACCAGCACAGGAAGCATCTCTTTTGATTCTACAACTTCGGCTTCCACAACTGCCCATATTGACGGAGTAGGAACTGTAACAGCTAATTTTGTTGCTGTGCAGCCATCTCAAAACTATCAAGTAACATTCAACTTGGGCCAAGGCGGATCGTCCATGACCCCAACGGGTACTAAAACATACTCTGGCGGTTCATCAGTGCCTCTTTCAGCAATAACTTTGTCGGGTTATCAGTTTTCATCCTGGACATGTACAGGCACAATTTCGTTTGACTCGGCAACTTCTGTCTCGACAGTAGCACACGTAAACAGCGCAGGTTCAATCACCGCCAACTTCATAGCCACTCAACCCACACAGAACTACCAAGTGAGCTGGATCTTAGGCACCGGTGGATCTTCAATGAACCCCACTGGAACCCAAATCTATGCGGGTGGTTCAATCGTGACAATTTCCGCGATTCCTACTTCAGGATACCAGTTCTCATATTGGGCCAGTTCAACTACTGGGTTTATTTCATTTGGCTCAGTAACCTCAGCTATCACAACAGCACAAATTAGCGGCACCGGTTCTATTACAGCTAACTTTATTCAAATTCAAACCGACCAAAACTATCAAGTAACATTCAGCACAGATGGCGGCGGAAGCACCTCAACTACAAACCCAACTGGAACTCAAACATACGCAGCTGGAACAATAGTTCCAGTAAGCGCCACTGCCGGTTCAGGCTACCAATTCTCATCTTGGAGCAGTACAGGGTCAATTTCCTTTGACGCTTCAACTTCAACTTCAACAAATGCTCTAATTAACGGAGAAGGATCAATCATTGCCAACTTCATAACCCCACAAACAAGCCAGAACTACCAGGTTACCTTCACATTAGGCACAGGTGGAACATCCATGAACCCCACTGGCACTCAGACTTACGCAGGCGGCTCCGCTGTCCCAGTATCTGCGGTTGCAGCATCAGGATATCAATTCTCCTCTTGGATAAGCACAGGCTCGATATCATTTGACTCCACAACATCAAGCTCAACAATCGCCCACGTCAACAGTGCAGGTTCCATTACTGCTAATTTCGCTCCTATCGCAACAGGTCAAAACTACCAAGTTACATTCGCCCTAGGCACGGGAGGGGCATCTATGAATCCATCCGGAACCCAGATTTATGCCGCAGGCTCAACAGTAGCTATCAGCGCGACTTCCGCTTCTGGCTACAAGTTTTCTAGCTGGACGAGCTCAGGCAGCATCTCTTTCGATGGTGCAACCTTAGCGTCAACAAATGCTCATATAGGTAGCGACGGCACGATAACAGCCAACTTTGCTGCAAGTCAACATATCATCACTGTCACTCAAGGTTCTAATGGTGTTATTGCTCCTGGAACAACTGCTGTAAACGAAGGTGCAAGTCAGACTTTCATCATAACCCCCAACAACGGCTATCATGTTCTCGACGTAACCGTGGACAGTTCATCGAAAGGCGCTGTTACCTCTTGGACCTTCAACAATGTCCAAGTAGATCACACTATAACTGCGAGCTTTGCAAGCGGTGCCTATCATACTATTACAACTTCTGCAGGCCCAAATGGGCAGATAAGTCCTTCAGGTTCAGTACAAGTTTTAGATGGTGCCAGCCAAACATTCACAATCACACCTAGCAACGGATACATAATCGCCAGTTTAATGGTTGACGGCGCTTCTGCAGGCTACGGACAATCATACACATTCACAAACGTAGTGGCAGACCACACTATAACCACTAGCTTCACGACCGGATCAACACTGATTAACACTGGCTACGATGGAAATCCATGGGACAACAACTGGATGGCAGGCGGAAACCCACCATGGCGTGCAGCCACAGGTGAAGGCGTCTTAGGAAGCACTGCCGCAAAATCTGATTCCATAGTTGGAGACTCCGGGCCATTTACTTCCAACTCTTTGAATACTCAAGGAGGAACAACTATCCGAATAACCTTCATGTATAAAGTACAAAACACAAACTCTGCAAATGACCTCAAGATAGAATACTGCGCAACCAACTCCGGCACACTCCCTAACCTCAACCCTGGAAGCACTG
Organism: Candidatus Bathyarchaeota archaeon; assembly: GCA_963811105.1. Lineage (GTDB taxonomy): Archaea > Thermoproteota > Bathyarchaeia > Bathyarchaeales > Bathycorpusculaceae > Bathycorpusculum. The sequence goes on from CAWEPZ010000008.1 coordinate 71,079, forward strand.
ACTTCACTACAATTGCAGGTATAGGCCAAACCACTCCAAGTAACACTTGGACCGTAGGAAGCGTCACCTTTACGAGCACAGCAAATCCAACAGCATTCAGAACACACTTCTATTTCAGATTCGAGAGTACCCTCCAAACACACAGTGGTGCTTGCTGAGAGCACATGGATCGACAATGTAATAATCACTACTGTCTTAGTCTGCAACAAGGGAAAAAATTCCCAACTCTCCCTTTGTTTCAAACATTTAAAGTCTTAAAAAATATACGAAAAAAATAAAACTATCAGGACAGATAAAACATGAAAACAAAAGTAACATCAACAATAGTTCTTCTAAGCCTACTATCTATTGTCTTAACTCCATTAGTTTTAGGTCAAACTACCACAGTTGGAGTCAAACCCGGAGATACCTTCAACTATAGCTACAGAATCAATTGGGACTCAACCGATCCAACCGCTACTGTTCCAGCCCAATATGAAGACTTAAACAATACTCAATTCATACGAATTACTGTAATCACCGTTACAGGTTCGTTGATTAATGTAGACTTTACACGACACTTCAACAACGGCAGTGAACAAACACAAAATGGAAACATAGATGTCAATACACAGATTCTTGAAATCCCATACAGTGTATTAATAATACGGGCGGATGCAAACCCAGGAGAAAAGATTTATCCAGCCGGAGGACACGCAATCCTAAACGACACAGCAAAACGGACCTATGAGATTGGTCAAGTCGATACCATTCGATATGTTTCGCCTGATACAGCCGGCGCTAACTCCGAAAAGACAGAAATTTATTACAGCCGAACAAACGATGTAGGAGTCGAATATACATCTGTTAGCCAAGAGACGTCCGGATCAGCTGTCACAACAACCCGAGAAACAATGTTAATAAGCTCTTGGGTTATTCCAGAGTTTCCAGTCACAACAATTCTCGTGATTCTGCTGCTAGCTATTCCAATACTGATGATCGCATACAAGAAAAAGAGGCTTTCAAACCACAAATCTTCGGTTCCCCTTAAATAATAATCTCTATCTTTTTTGTGCAGTTAAAATCAGCCTTATATGACTAGTAAGCTGTCGCTTTCATGTTTGCCCTATCCCACTGTCTCTTTTTATACAATATATAGCCGAAGAAGTATGCCGATCCAAAGATCAGGAATGCGCTATCTAAGAAGTTGGGGAAAGAAGGAAAATAAACCCAATGATCAAAGAATGTTGTGAACTTCAATGCGACTCCGACGGTTCCGAAGAAAAATGCGACCATCAATCCATTAATGAGAACTTCTTTCCAACTCACATTTGAAGCCTTCACTTTTTAACCTCCAACCAGTACGGCCCTAAACTTGTCACAAAAGACTTATAAAAACCATAGAATTCCCTCAATAAAAGCACATGTGGTTCATAGATCCAATAAAAACTACTCCAAAAACTCTAGAAAATGTTTTTTGAGAAACTGCTGTCAGACAGTTAAATGTTCTAGAAAAGTGAAAAATAGCTTCATAAATCTTATATTCTGTATAACCTATGGTTGCAGCAATCAAATCTGTTATCGATAAATGGAGACCAATTAATGACAAAATGCCCAAAATGTGGAAAAGAAGTGCCCAAAAAAGGCTGGACAATGGCATGTAAACCTGACGAAACAGGAAAAAGAACTGATGTCACATTCGGCTTGTGCGAAGAATGCTCACTGATAGTAATAACTAGAATTGCGCAAATCCCAATAAGCTCTCCAGTTACATTTTCGCAAACTCACGATTTGCCACAAAAAAGCTAATATTATAATAGTATTTACTAAGCAAAAGACCAAAATTTAATTTATCTTATGTGAAAACTTTCCATTTTGTTGAAATGCTAGGCGGATCGCGTTCTTTGTTGTCATGAAGTTTTTAATTCTGCACACAAGAATTAGAAAATTATCCATTGATCGTTACATTTTTTGAAAGCAGTAATAAATTCTGTAATTGTGAGTCTTAATTTTAGTGAGAAATCATGCTTTGGCTTTGCATCCTTTGCTGAGGTAGCAGGCGAGACAGTTTTTTTCTTCTCCTGTGTTCCAGCAGATCTTTACAATTTTTGGAACTGGAACGTCTAACTCTTGTAATGATGTGGAAATCACTGGCATCTCTTGGAGTATTTCGATTTCTTGCGTTTTTCTGTTTGAGCGGGACATATGCTATCTCTATTCGTGTGGTTTAGATATATATCTTGTGTTTCTTAAGACATGAGATTTGATAGCAGTATTACAAATTCACATTCAAAAAAGTCTGATAGTGATTGCAGGTTGCCAAAAACCACTTGACTAATTACGACAACTCCAACTTTGGTCATTAAAAACCGATAAATTACTTTAACAAAAAAAATAAAAGAAAAGGAGGAACGGTTTTCTTGCTAATCATTACCGCTTTCTGAGTACCAGTATAATTGCTATTGCTGCGATAACGACGACAATTGCTATTCCAATTCCCGTGGACACGATCGTCATTGTATAGTCTGCTGCTGCCTGTGCTGCTGCAGGGGTTGAACTTGTTGTTGGAGCTGCTGTTACTGTTACGTAGGTGTTTGCCCAGGAACTACCGTAAGAGGCGTCGCCTGCGAAGCTAGCCGTGATTTTATATTGACCTGGAATTGTTGGAGTCCATGAGTAGCCGAAGGTGCCTGTTTCGTCGCTGTTTGTATTACCAATGTGTACGTAGTTGCCGTTCGGATCAATTGTGTCAATTGATACTGGAACTCCAGTAACCGTAATGTTGTGGTGTATGCCGTCGATTGGCTGTTGCATATGCAAGTATTCCATGTATGTACTCATTGAATCTTGGGATACACATGCCTTGCCGGGTTGCCCTGGAGATTGGTCTAAGACTGTGCCAGATATGACTGCGCTTTGTCCTGTTGTTATGGCTGTTTGTGGAGCTGAAACTGTTGCTGTGCTTGGACCTTTGCCGATTACATACGTATAGCCATCATATGAGCTTGCGTATGAGAGGTAACCGTCTGAGATACCGCCTGGGAATGTTCGAGAGCCACTTACTCCTGAGTATCCAAGCAAGTTCCATATGTTTTCGCCTGTGGTCGCGTTGAGGCAGAATATTCGAAGTCCTCTTGTAATTGGCTGAGATGGTGTGTGTTCTGCATTAAATGTGTAGAGTTTACCGTCAGCAACTAAGCCTGTTGCGTGCCATGCTTGACCTCCGTTGTAGGGAGTCTCAAATGGTTCTGAAGTTGTTTGGAAGAACCATTCGAATTTGCCTGTGGTCCAGTTGATAGCGTGGACACCGTCATAGCCGTTGTCAAAGATTAAGCCATATGCTGATTGTACATCGTATGCTCCGAATGAACCCCAAGGCAGAAGCGGAATGTCACTCTTCCAAGCTATTGCGCCAGTGTTCAAGTCCCAACAGTACCATTGTCCGGAAAGCATTCTGCAAGCGAATTTTCCATGATCTGCAACACCGTCGATGGAGCTGAAGAATGTACCCCAACCATCGCTAGTATCGGTTGTAACGTTCCATAGCAGTTTTCCAGTTGTTAAACTAGCTGCTTGTATGAACTGACCTATGGCTACACCTGTTCCAGTGGAACTAATTGATCCTGTAGTTACCGCGATGCCAGAGTCAAAGTCGACTGTGCCTAGAGAACTGAAAGGCCAGCTTATGTTTCCCCATATCCTTTGACTGAAATTGTCGATTGTCGGTTGACCTCCTCCAATGCCAACAGTTTCGGTGCCAGCGTTATTTGCGATTGTCCAGTTAATCAATCGGTATTGAGTGTTTAAACCACTTCCGATCGTTTGTATGCTTAAGACCCAGGGGTCAGAGTAGTATGTACCTGTGTTTACGCCTGAGGGTACTCCAGTGAAGTTGGCTGTAACTACACCTGTGTAGGGGCTATATTTTATTACTCTGCCTGAATTATTTCCCGAAGCGGCTGTCAAAGTTACTAAGTATGCGGTGTATGTATGCTGGGCTTCTGCGCCGGGAACTTCCGGACCACCAGGCTCATAGGTTATAATACTAGGCAAGGTTTCGCCAGAGGCTACTGGGCGCTCCCAGTAAATTTCTCCAGTCCGTAGGTCATAGCAACGCCATTTAGTGACTGCACTTATTGATGATGGGTATTGCCAGGTACCATTAATGAGTGCAGGTTCTGGAGGTACGCTTACGCTTACATAGCATCTTCCTGCGTAAATTATGCTTGGGATTGGTCCTGCTGCAGTGTTTGAAAGTTGTCCTGCTGTGCTGCCAATTAAACCGCCTATGCCTCCTGATACCTTCCAAAGTATGTGGGCACTGCCTGGTGCTAGTGTGTAGGGAACGAATCTGTAGTTAGACATGTAAGTGTTTGTCTTCGCTGGCCAAATAGAACCACCTCCACGAAGGCCTGTTGTAGGCCAAGCGCCTAGAATAGACCACCATTCTCTGTTGTCTGGTGAGACGGGTCTAGTCCAGTAATCGGTTGGAATTGGTGCTGGAGGCCATGACGCTACCTGGTCAGCCTGTACTGTGACGTTTACTATTGGCGATGAACATGGCGCATAGTATGCTGAGTCCATGTATGATGCTGCTGAAGGTCTGTTGGTGCTGTTTGCATAGTAAGTGCCTTGATTGTAGTAGCCTGCGGGGAAGTACATGCCTAGGAAGTCATATTTGAAACTATATGTTCCAGTAGTATCTGGTACGTAATTTGCCCATGATGTTGAGTCACCTGCATAAGAATCAAGCGGACCGATAATGTCTTTTGTACCGTCAGGCTTCGTTACGGTTATTTGGTTGGTTTTTAGAAATATTCTTTGGACGTTAATCGGAGGTTGATTCCATACGTTCACGAGTAGTGCTTGTCCAACACCGATTGGGCTTGGGTTTACTGCTAAGTATCCTTCCGGCTTAATTGTGACGCTGGGTGTAACACCACTTGGTAGAGGTCCTGCTGCTGGTTGTGTAATAGTCTGTGCTTTCACTGATATAGTTGCGATTGAGGTAAAACATGAAATCAAAAGAATCATAGTAATGATTGTTGTTTTTAGCATATTATTTTTCATTTGTGTTTTTCTCCTTAGTTTGTTTTTTTTTGCAAAGCCGATAGAATTAGCTTTGTGAGAGTCCTGTATAACATTTGCTTCTTATATGGTTGTGTGGAAAGTGACCACTGACGACACCTCAGTAATTTAAGCAGCAAAAAAATATCCTTGGAAACATCTAACCCACAAAAAATTCTTCTCAAAAATAAAAATGTTCTTAAACAGGGAAATGCACTTTTTAATTGATTCTAAAGGTGATTTTTATGGCAAGCAATGTTTTAGTTAGAGATGTTATGTCAAAAAACGTTAAGGTGGTAAGAGAAGACACGAACCTACATGAAGTTATAGCGACCTTGAGTAGCTTCGAAATTAACTCGCTAATCGTCGTCCAAGGGGAAAGACCTGTGGGAATCGTAACTACAAAAGACGCATTAGTCAGAGGCTTTGAACACGGCCTACCAGTAACAGCCATCAAAGCTGGAATGGTAGCCTCGTCTCCCCTGACAACAATTAATGAAGAAGCATCAGTTGAAGAAGCAGCTGGACTTATGAAACGTGCAAAAATCAAGCATCTACCGGTATTAAACAACGGCAAACTAGTCGGCATCATCACAGACACCGACATCATGTTTTCAGTACCATCAATGCTTTCAACAATCGAAGCAGTCTGCCGCCCTCAAAAAAAGACCTCCCTCCAATAGACACAAATTCTTAAAATCCTAAACCCTTTCTTCAAATACTCTACATATCTGACTCGTCTTTGCAGAATAAATGCTCCAAAATCTGATCGCACTTGCAGATATCAAATGTCAAAGAAAAGCTTATCCCACTGAAGTATGAAAGTTATACTTAATTAATCAAAAACTAAGTTGTTGATTAAAAATGGATGAAGAAGCTGAAATTGCGATTGTAGGTAGCAAAGGGCAGATTGTTATCCCACAAAAATTAAGAAAAGAATTAGCCATATTGCCAAATACCAAACTCTGTGTATACCGAAAAGATGACAAACTAGTCGCAGTGAAACTCAAAGTTCCGCCTTTAGGTGACTCTACAGAGTTCTTCAAAGAAGCTGATGAACGGAACCTGGGTAAAAAGAAGCCCACCGAAACTATTCAAGTCCCTTTAAGTAGAAAACGCAAAGGAAAAAAGAAATAAGCGAACGCCCACAACTAATCCGTTTTACTCAGGTGATTATGTGTCAGCAAAAACTCAAGTAAATATCTCTTCAGTCTACAGGCTGCTTCATCCAATGCACACCGTACTTGTTTCATGTGTCGGAAAAGCAGGTAAACCAAACGTCACAACCCTTGCATGGGCAATGCCAACTTCAATTAACCCACCGCTCTTAGCCATAAGTCTATCACCAGCACGCCACTCACACACGTTGATTGAGGAATCAGGAGAATTCATTGTTAACGTTCCAACATTGGAGCTCTTGCAAGCTGTTTACTCCTGCGGTTCATTAACAGGCAGAAGCTTTGATAAATTCAAAAAAGCAAATCTAACGCCAATGCCAGCTAAAAAAGTCAAAGCGCCAGCCATACGCGAATGCATCGCTCATCTTGAATGTGAAGTCGACGGCCAACTAACGACAGGAGATCACACAATATTTGTGGGCAAAATCTTAGAAGCATATGCAGACATGGGAGTTTTCACAGAAAGCGGTTACGACCTCAAAAAGGTGCGGATGCTCTATCATGCAGGCGGCAACAACTTTTTGGTCCTAGATCCTAAAATCTATAAGTCCTGAGCTGAAATACGCATTTAACCGGCATCAAGAAATTAGTTTTGGCTGGGCTTTAACTTGAATTTAACCGTAGAGTAGTAATAGTGCGTTAGGTTACGCATTTAAGCACGCGATGCAATAATCCAACCCAACAAAAGTGAAATAGTTATGCCCTACGATAAGGAAGAACTTGAAAAATTCCGTATATCGGGAAAAATTCTGCGTGAAACAAGAGAAGAAATGAGAACTCAAGTTCATGAGAACATGCCAATTATCGAAGTATGCGAGAAGGTAGAAGGATTAATTCGGGCTAAAGGAGGCAAACCAGCCTTCCCCTGCAACGTCAGCATAAACGAGGTAGCTGCACATTATACTTCGCCGCCCGGTGATATCTTAACCATTCCAGAAGACTCCACGGTGAAAGTCGATTTAGGCGTCCAAGCAGATGGCTACGTAACTGATACAGCATTCACAGTCTCTTTTAATCCTGAAGGCAGAAGCATGGCCAACACTGCTGAACAAGCACTAAAAACGGCCATTGATAATATTCATGGCGACATGATGCTGAGCAAAATCGGCAGCCTCATAGAAACCACAATAAAAAACCGCGGTTTCAAACCTATCAGCAACTTAACGGGGCACTCAGTTGGAAGATATCTTATTCATGCAGGCACATCTATCCCAAACGTCGCACAAATATCCTTCGGAAAAGTAAGAACAGGCGAAGTTTACGCAATAGAACCATTCGTTACATTACCAGACGCAATTGGCAGAGTCGATGACAGCCCACAATCAACAATATATCGTTTGGTTAAAGCTAAACCTGTAAAAACTGAATCCGCCAAAAAGATGCAAAAATATATTGAATCAAATTTCAGAACTTTACCTTTTGCTGAAAGATGGCTAATCGGTGTAGTTCCCAAGGAACACCATAAAGCCGCGTTCAAAGAATTGCTTGTTTCAAAAGCGGTTATGAGTTACCCAGTTTTTGTTGAAGTAAGCAAAAAACCCGTTGCCCAAGCCGAACACACGGTGCTGATAAAAGATGAGGGCTGTGAAGTTTTAACTTAGACATTGTATGTTTTTTCTTTCTCTTTGACTTCCTTGTAGATTGCGGTAATCATTTGTTTGCCTGAGCATTTTTGGCATGGAACGTCGAGTTCTTTGTAGACGTAGTCGCCGCGTTGGAATTCTCGCACTGTTTTGACATCGCAGGTCTTGACTGTGCATTGTATTGTTGTCATTACTTTGGGTATTTCAATTTTCATATCTGCCGTTTGCCTCCTTGATTGGTAAAACGTGAAAAGTGACATAGCTAAAGCGACAAGACCGATAACCGAGTAAGCTGCCACGGGTGCCAAATCGTTTGGATTAATGGCGTAGAGGTAGGCTGCTACTACTATAGATGCAAGCGAAATAACTACAACAATTACGACTATTAGGTTTACGTAGTTTGAGATCTTTTTGGTTGACGCTGATGTTTGATTGTGATCATGTTCCATTTTATAGTCCTCCTATTGCCCTACTCCAATGGAGTTGCCGACACCTACGATAATAACTCTGTCGCCTTCTTTGGTTCGCTCCAAGATTACGTTCTTAACTCGTTCAATGACTGGGTCAACTGCATCATTGATTTCTTTTCGCATAGGTGAAACTGCATCGCCAATGTCTTCTTTGACTATTACAGCGTTGATTGGAATATGATACTTTGTCAGCTTCGCTTCAATCTTAAACTGGTCTACGCCTGGTCCACCAATTGCAGCCCCAATACCTTCTGCTACTTCGCCGACCATTTCGCCTTCAAGTTTCAAGCCTGCATCAATCATGATAACCATGCCAATCTTGCCTTCATTTTCTTCAATAACAGCTTCAACTGCATCGCCTGGTTTGCCAACGTTACCGCCTGGTCCTTCAGCTTTTATGACCAGTGCTGTTCGTCCTTCAAACGGCACCGTTGCCATCACGCAGTCTTTTGGTAACTTGCGAACTTCGTAGCCGTGCATGAGTTTTGCAGCGACTAATGGTCCAGCGCCATCGCCTATAGGCTGACCGTAAGCAAAGGCTTTAAGAGCGCTTCCATATGCTTCGGCTTCTTTCATGACCATTGGCAATATCATTTGTATTTGCATTATTACGTAGAGGCTTAGGGTTTTTTTGCCTTGAATGTAGTAGTGCCGTATAACTTTGTAAATGAAGTTTAAAGCCATTGCCGCTTCTAAAGTGTTTTCTAAGTTGTTCACTTGGACTTCGTCAATTCCTGGCGCCATTAGTTTGACTTCATCTTTTAGTCGCTCATCTCTCACATCTAGAATGTGATCAAGCTTGTACACTATGCCTGCTGGATCCATGCTTTGGGGACCGATTGTAAAGTATTCTAGATAGCGATCAACACGAGTTGAAGGGTCAACTGTTGGTTTGCCAACCTCTTTTATGGCGTCTATGGCATTTTTTCGCCCTTCCTCTTTTATGAACTTTAATTTATGAAGCGAGTTCTCTACCTCTCGAATCATAACGTACATTTGGATTCTTTGGCCGTAGAAAATTAGAACGATGAAAAATAGGTACGAAATCAGGCTCAAATATGTAGTCCAGTCACTTGAACCTCCTAACTGGTTTGTATGTACTGGTAAAGCTATCGCCATTGATAGTTCCCGTGTAATAGCATTGCTTCCCGTAATAAGACTCAATTTCTACACCACTTCTCAAAAAACTATAGACAGTAAGTTATAAAGCTATGCCAAATCGCGCTCTATTAATTGGGTTTATAAGTGGGCTGCCAGCTTTCCCAGGTTCGCATGGCCTAAGACCACACTACAACTGGAAACGGAACACGGTTTAACTTCTGAGTTCGGAATGGGATCAGGTGGAACCCGTGCCCTTTGACCGGCAATCCCAGCATTACACCTCAACTTTCCTTCATTAACCTTTCGCTTTTTGCATGAATTACTATTGGAGAACCACGAAGTTTTGGAAGCCTGTTTATTTATTAGCGGCTAAGACATTGTTTTTCTGATTCGTGGAGGCACTGAAGACGGCAAAATTCTTTAGACAATCTTCAGCCATAGAGTCTAGAGGTACCTTAATGATGCAAGGACTTAGAAAAAAGAGAATCGGAGCTTCCGCGGGCATATTAGCACCCATACTTGCCTTTGCCTGCATCTTGACATCTATCGCATCTTACCCACAATTCAGCTGGAAGAGCAACGCCTTAAGCGATTTAGGCATAATCACTGGATTGACTGGACCACTTTTCAATTTTGGATTATACGCCAGCGGGTTCTTAGGATTAAACTTTGCATTATTAGGTTTATTTTCATATCTTGGAAAAAGCTGGGTTGGCAAAATTGGAGCAATATTTTTTGCAGGTACATCTATTGCGCTTATCGGTATCGGAGTTTTCAACGAAAGTTACTCTGGAACACATTTTGCGGTTTCCGTAGCGTTTTTTGTGTTAGCACCCATTTCAATGTTCATCATAGCCTGCGCTTTTTTGTTGTTGCATCAACCAAGAATGTCAATCTTTACTGTTTTGATTGGGATTGCTGCTGCATCGCCATGGATCTTACAATTTGCCTTTAACTACGTTCCAAATGTGGCAATCCCAGAGTTTTTATCAGGGCTTGCTTTGTCAATATGGACTATTGCAGTCAGTATCAAAATGATTATGCAAACTAAGAAGTGATTAGCTTTTAATTTTCTGCGTTGCGTCAAAGTACATTTGAGCGCAACAATATGAGGAAAAAGAAATCTTGCTGCCTTGGCTTTTTGCATATTTGACTGCTTCTTCACTGGGAAAAGCAACTGCATCCACCCCGGCTTTCAACGCTAAGACATCTGTTTCGCCGCGGGCTGCACCTTTCTGTCGCATACACCCCAATACCAAGGGGATTTTTGGGAACATCAGTCGCGCCGCCGCGGTCACTTTGGCGATTTCAACTGGTGTTGGTGGCTGCGTTTTCGCCATGGCTGTTCCATGTATAGGCATAAATGCAATTATGACTAGCGCAGAAGGCTTAACTTGACTTATCATTTTAAGCGCTTCTAATTCGCCGTCTAGTTTGCCTTCGTTTAAACCTACAATAACATGGGGTATAAATTTTAAGGCTGATTTTTCTAAAGCAATCAGCGAGTTCACGTAATCGTTTGTTGTAACTTTCAGATCGAAAGTTTTCTTTATCGTTTCAGCCGACCCTATTATATCAATTAAGGCTGCATCTACCCCGGCAGCTTTGAGCAATTTCGCAGTCTCAGAATTTATTATGCCAGTGTGGACAAAAACGGTTAAGCCTAGCTCTTTCTTGATCTTCTTAAGCGAAGGTACAAATTCACCAAGAGGCACTGACCCATCAGGCAAACATCCGCCGCTGATAAGGCAGCCTTGAGCACCAGCTGCCTTTAGCTTCACGCATAGCTCAAACAGTTCCGTGGGCGAGAGTGCTGGAAGCATGGTTTCAAGCACTTTTTTACCGCAATGCTTGCAATTCGACGAGCAAGATGTACCTGTAACTGAGATTGTTGGGAAACTTGTTGGTGAAGAGCAATAATATCTTGTTTTGTAGTATGTGAAGCTGGGGGCGTAGAAGCGAATTTCTTTGGGCTTGAATGGATTAAATTCTTTTTCTAGTAAGTTTAAAAGCCCTTTTTCGGTTGAGTTCCAAACTTTTTCGGGAGATAGCTGGGTCATGTTTTTCGGCTTAATGAAATCTTTGCGTTCCTTAATAGTTTAGCGTAGACTGCCAAATGTATCCAATATGAACGTGATTTAGGAGAATTAGTCTTAAGTTCATAGCACTTGTGATTAACTCCTTACTCTCACATATAGATATACGAACCACCAATAATGAAAAATTGGAGCGCTTTTTTCCGAAAGATTAAGGTTAAATTATGAAGAGTAAGAATTTGTTCAGTTACTTGGGGTTTCTTTCAACGATTGGAGGACAGATAATGCCCCTTTGCGAGCCGCGTTCTTAACTTTTTTATAATCTTGCCCGTCACCGACGCTTTTGCTCATTATAGTCATTTTTTTGCGCAGTTCAATGGCCAAACTCAAGCAACCCAACAATTAATGCAAATAATAACTGCCATATCCAAAGCAGGATGTTACCTGAGTCTTAGAGAAGATAGTGAAACCAATAGAGGAGGCAGGAGTAATAATAGAGTTGGCAACAAAGGAATCTGACGCCGAAATGTTACAGCACCCAACGGGTAAGCAACTTGAATATAAAGCCTCAGAGCAAAAACAAGAAAAGAAATTGAAAAAAGAAAGAAGACCGACCGAATAAAGAAACTGTTGAACAAAGGGAAAGCCAACTCTACAACAAACCTAAGAAAAACTGAGCTTGAGATGGTGGGCCGAGGCGGATTTGAACTGCCGACCTTTCGATTATCAGTCGAACGCTCCAGCCGTGCTGAGCTACCGGCCCACCTGAAAGAGCACTGAAGTTTAATATTATGTTGGTTTATAAGAATAACGCTTAAGGTTTTCAGAGTTACCATAAATGTTTTTTGTTTCGCCGCTGAATCGTTTGGGTCGTCGATAGAAATGTACTTGAACTTGGTTGAAGGTGATCTCGTCGTATTTTGTCCAGCCGCCTTTTCCAAGATTTCGTATTTCTTCAATTGTTGTAGCTGTCGTTTCTTCGTATTCTTTAGGTTCAAACTTCTTCGCGTGAATGTACTTCATTGAGCTTTCAATGCACTTGTGACGCAGCAACTGCTTAACTATTAGAACGTTGCCATTGGTGTTTTCAGCAATTGTTGTTCCTCCCCAGTGTCGGATGCTTTTGAAGTTAATGTCCAAGATTTGAGGTCGTCCAAGTTTAGCTGCAAGCCTTCTGCGGATGTATAGGAAACTGGTTTCAAGTGAAGCATAAGTCGTTGGGAAAATGCGTTTGTCCTTTTTCGGCAGCCTGTTAAGCATCGTGAGAAGTTCTCCAGAGATTTCGTATTCGTCGGTGTTATGTCCTTTGACTGGATGCGCGATTGTGAACATGTTACCTTTAAGGTCAATCCACTCAGCAGCAAGAATTTCTCCTGGGTCCGCGTATGTTTCTTTTATGCTTTGTAGGAAGGCAGCCATTCGTTTACTTGTCGTTGAAGCAATTAAGGCGTCAATGTCATCTTCGTTAGGCGTTCTGATTATGGGCGCTTCAATATTATACTCAGGTCTTTTCCAACGGATGCCTTCCATATCGCAGAAAGCTTGGTAAGCGAAAGCAGCAAGATTCTTAGAACTATCTTTCCACTTCTGGATTTTGCCTGTTTTGTCTTCAAAGGTATGTCGTGCAATCCTTGTTTTTACGTCCTCTGGATCAAGCAGATTTGCGCCATCTTTGACAAGCCTAATCAATTGCTTGAGATAGAGACTTTCTCCGGCTGCGTCAAAATAGTAGTTTTCTCGCTCCAGGTAAGCCATGAACTTTGTCAGTAAACCTTTAGCGTCTTGAGGTAGTTTCTCGATGTCTCCGGCAACAGTTTTTATTTCCGTTGCAGAGGTCAAATTTTTCGTCTCCTTAACGCATATTTGACGTTTAGAAAGGAAGGAGACGCCAGTATTTAATGATAATTCCAATTTTTTTTGTAATGGCTTCTCAGAGAAACGAAATCCACATTTCCGGCAAATCCAACGCTGAATTACCTCATCTTTGAGGTAGCGAAGGCCATCTCGCCAGGTCTTAGCGGATCCGCAGCTGGGGCAGTTGGGGATTTGCGAGGCGGCGCCGGCAGTTAGAACTGAAACCGACTTGCCAGTGATATTATTTCCCAGCTGATTGCCAAATATGCTTATAGGAGACGGAATATTGGCAAAGCCGCCTGTTCGCTCCCCTTCAACCACTAATAATTAACCTCCAGGACCGCTAAATGTACTGTATGTTCAGGTACGGAAGGTGATTCTAGTTCAACGAAGACGGCGCCATAATTATCCAGCAAGGTGAAAGGGTACCTTATGCCTTCAATTCTAAGACACACCGCCATTTTACCTGTAAATTCTTCTCTGGGAATAACTAGGCAAGGACCCCATACAGGATCCTGGAGCTGAAGATAACCCTGAGCCTTAAGGAAGTCAAGAAAAACCATCAACCCTTAGCCCCCATTAATGCAAGCTTAGTTGTTACTTCATCAAAAACTTTAATTGCCCTATTCATAAGGGTAACATATTCTTCTCGATCAGCTTCGGTTTCGAAGTAGATCAGCATTTTCTTACGTTTGTTATCTAGGCCGATTAAGTCAACCTCGGCAGGATAAACCAAAGACATTTTTGTTGTACTCATGGTGTCTTAACCTCTGCTTTGGCAGCCTCCGATAGGGCAGCATCTGCCAGGTAGAGCTTATTTTGCATGCAAGATTCCCAGTAGCGTTTAGATACTAGGCAAACTCCGGGTATTCTGTAGCAGCCACAAGGATTAAACATCAAACTACGGCGCCTCCTGGAAGGAACCTTCAGCGATTACTTGGGTAATTTTGGCGCCGGCTTCTAAATCATCAATGCCTAGGTCGTCACAGTGCTTAGCAAGACCCAGAGGATCATACTGAACGATGCAATTTAATTCACCATAGACGGGAAACGTAAGCACTGTTTTGCCATTTTTAGTTTCTGAAAGTTTAGTTCGGCAAATAGGGTACCATGCAGAGTTTGGCAAGGATTATTTCACCCGGCATTTTGCAGCTTTTTGGGCTTCTAGTTGCTCCATTCGCATTCTGGCGGCTTCACTTAGGAAATCGGCGACGCTTCTGTATTCTCGATTGTCCTGTACGAAATGTGTAACTTTGATGTATAGATTTTTGTTTAGACTTACGCCTTTGAAGTTTTGATTCTTACCTGGCAATTAATCTTCCTTCTTTTGGTGGTACCTATGCTACATAAACCCACTATGCTAAGACTTAATTAATAATATTTGTGGCACATTTAAGGGATAAAAACCCCATTGACTAAAAAAAATAAAGCTTCTTTATTAACACAAAGCCACATATATTATATGGCATCTATGCCACATCAAACCATTAAAGCAAACAAAGGGGATTAACTTACCAAAAAAAGACTCAGACTACAAAGGAGTCAGCTTAAAAAAAGAATTAATCAAACAAATAGAAGTATTCATCGACAACAACCCACAATACAAGAGCATTTCAGACTTCATTCACGAAGCAGCCAGAATTAGAATGGAAGAAATAAACAAGATAAAAATACTCCCACGGTACGAGCACTTCAACATTAACGATACTGGTGTAAGAATAACTGATCGTAAAATCGGCATGATAGCGGAAATTTACATCAAACCCCAGGGAATATTTTGTGATATCGACAAAAGCAACACTTGTGAACATATAGACTTCGCATTAACAGTACCCGCCATACAAGAAATAATAACAAGAAAAAGAAAAGAAGGCTGGAACCTCCCAGAGATCTAAAATCTTGGCTAACGTCTGAGCTTTCGCCGTTCATGTTTTTTTAATTAATAAAAAGCACATCATAGAAGAATAAGTTTTGATCTTTGTTATCTCTAATGAAATTTTAATGTAACTAATCTCCAATGTTATACCCTTTTTGTCATTTTTGTTAATAAGATTTTCTAGAGGAAATTTCTGCCAGCCTTATAAGTGGGCTCTTAGATGGCAAACACTCAAACTCATAGGTTATAATGTATGCAATCCCGCAATCAAGTTCCTTGATTGTTTGATGCGGGAGGTTTTGGTGTAAAGGTGACTGTTATGGTTCCGTTCTCTTCTTTGGCGTCCCAGTCGAAGTCTTGGGTGAAAATGGGTTTGAGCACCTTGCTGAATTTTTTAGGAAAAACGAATTCCGTGGCTTCAATGTCAGCCAGCAGGAGTAACGAGCTCACTTACACTTATGATAGTTGACCACTAAAGGGAAAACAATTTCTTATTCTTTCAATTTTCTCAACAAATATTATCGTTAATTTGTTAAACCGTTTTGTTGCCTATTATTTCTAACATCTGCGTACTGTTTGATGATGCACTTTTCATAGTTGACCGGCAGAAATAGATTAAAAAAATACACGATATTGTGTAAAATTGTGCGCATAACATACGCATATTAACACTTGTAATTTACGTTGCTTTGCTTAAGTCTAAAAAATTATTTGGGCTGTATAGGCGAGGACTTTTTGGAAAGCTCTGCGTATTTCGCACTCCACTCTAACATTTCAGCTTCAAGCCCACGATAATCCATGTAATCGACCAGGAGCTCTTTGTAAACTTTGGAGCCGGCGATGATCCCTCGCAAACGCAAAACCTCATACTTATCCAAGCCTGGCTTCTCCAAAGCCTTCAAAGCAGCAACCAAAGTCTTCAAAGTTTCCTCAACACTTGGCAACTCCTCAGGCAATTCGAGCTTTGAAGAACAACAACACTGATTTTTTTGCTGTTGTTGTTCTCTCAACAAACCAAACTTTATTAGTTTTTGACGAATACCCTCTTCCGAGTATTTGCCATCAAAACTAGAAGCAAGCACCCTAAGATCAACAGTTCCAGCTCTAAACCAACTGGTTAGTTTCTTTTCATCCTCAAGATCCCAAGGCCTACCTTTAACCAATATAGATACTCCTAATCAGCTCTAATCTAACCAGAACAATACTTCACCGATTGAACAAAAATAGATTATTATCGTATTTACGATAATAACTCATTTATTCATCTAAACCCCAAAACTAACACAATGAGTCTAACGCAAAGAGAGCGCATAATTCTGCAATTAGAAACCAAGGGCTTAAGCGACTACAAGATAGCCCGCAAAATCAACACCGACCCACCCTCCATAACAAGATCAAGAAGAAACGCCCACAAAAAACTCAAACAAGCCCAAACAGACCTACAATACGCACAACAAATAGGTATAACAATGACTTAAATTTGTTAACTTATTGCATGTTGAATCTTCTTCTTAACCTTCTAAGCGAAACATCCAATAAGCATAGCTCTATCAAATCGCGTATTAGAGAAAATACGTAAAGACGCTTCAAAACAGAAAAGATCAAGAAGCGAAATTGTAGAACTACATTTTGAAACCCTTTTCTTCGAGAACTTGGAATTAAAACCGTCTCGAAACTAAACGTTTAACCTATTTGCTTAAATTTACAACAATTCAGGATAATAGCTGCAAAACAGTGAACTTAACTCCGGCATAATGTAGTAGACCACTTTAACAAACAAGATTATGACTGATTAGGCCGAGATAGATAGTGCAGTTAATGTTTAAAAAAATATTATTAATTGAAAGCATTAGTCAATATTTAGCTATCATTCTAAACATTCAGAAATTTCTGGGTTTCTGGTTAATTCATCTAAAGACTTGTTTAGCAATACATTGTCTCCAACTTGCGAAACTAATGAGATAGGTAAGCATACAGTTTTTGGACTTCTAAATCTTTTTTTGAACCCAAGGTCCTCAGATGCTGCTTTTGACAACTTCACATGGAGATGGGTAACTTGCCAAGTGCTAGTGTTTATTTCTCCTCCATTAATCTCTCCGAGGTCAAATCCGCCTGCACAAATAACATATTTTCCAGAAAGTTCATCAAAACTCACCATAACAAATCACTAATTAATACCACCAAAATCAGAAATATAATTCTTTCCGTAATATCGCGTTAGACAAATTCATGGAGAAAAGATGATTGAATCACCTGAAATTCACTATTTAAGATTAATAAACATGGAGAAATAAAATTCAGCTGATAGAGTGTATTTTCTTTCTTTTCCTGTGTCCCATTTTTTAATCTCGAAGCCTGAAATAGAAAATATCAAAAAGTGAGTAAATAGAGCTTCACTTTCAAAATGTCTTTGTTAAACAATATCTATTGGTAACCATGACCTGAGAGTGTTTTATCCACAGAATAGCTGTCGAATTTTTCAAGAATCAAAAATAGAGGAAGATAGATGTTTTCTATTTTTTACTGTTTTTAAGTTGCTGCTAATCCTGAAGCTGCTGCTGGAACTGAGCTAACTGAAGTTACTTGCCAAAAGCTTCCGTCGCTGTAGACTTTGAACCCGGTTATGCTACCCCCATTAAGTGTATATAAGAATTGACTGTGTTTGCTGAAAGCTAAATCAAGGGTAGGTACATTGGTTTTTGCCTCTATTGAACTCACTAAGTTCAATGCACCCGTATCTGAGATAGAAAATGTTGAAATCGTTCCGCCATGTGCGTTAGAGGTATAGGCAAAGGTGCCCTTTTCATTTATTACTACCCAACAAGGGGCATTTCCGAAAGTAGGCATAGCACCACTGATCGTTCTTAAGTTACCTTGGTCAGAAACTACGTATGAGGATAAAGAGTTTGTTGCGGCTTCACTTAGAACCAATTTGTCTTTGTCTGTGAAAGCAAAGCCATAAGGTCCTCCACCATTGGAGGGTTGAGTTGCTACGTCCTCAGCTATTCCGTCTGGGCCAACTGTGTACGTGTCAATGATGTTTGTACCTTTTTCTGTTACGACTAATACGTTTCCTTTCGGGTTGAATCCTATCTGTTCGGCTGATGGAGAAGGCATTCCGCTTAGAGGTTGATTAGATCCAACTAAGTAAGTTAACGTCCCAGTAGTGCTAAGCATAAATCCAGCAATGTTTCCAGATCCGCCAGCATCTAGCACATATACCCAGTTCTTATCGTTGATAGTTAGGCTAATCGGCATGGTACCGTGTGAACTGACTTTGCTTACAAAATTTAAGCCGTTGTTTTGTACCTTGAAAACAGAGATTTCGTTGCTTCCAGCATTAACCACAAGTAGGAAACGCCCATCTTGTGTGAGCATTACTGCGCCTTGGCTTGCCAATGCTGCTCCTGTTCCTGCTCCTTGTGTGGCATAAGAACTAACAAACATGATTGACCCATCTGCAGCTCTACCGTAATACAAAACATTGTTAGATGCAGCATTATCAATAGTGTAAATGGCTCCCGCAGGTCCAGGAACTGCAGTTACAAAGCTTGCAGCTAAAACCGCTGCTATGACTATTACCACAATACTAAAAAGCGCCAAAAAATTTCTTTTCGTTTTTTTCACCTCCTAATTACTTTGCTTGAATTAAGAGCTATCTGCTAAAACCAGAAACAGACTTATAAGAAATTGTGGTAGTCGTGAAACAAGATCAATTAGCTTTTTTCCACAAAGAAGCACGCCAGAAATTTCAGTGTTTTTTGAAAGGAAAATTTTTGTCCACAATTAAAGTAAGTTTACTTATATTGTGACTCTTGGTAGTTCTCGTCTCGTTGCTGTGATGCTATATCATCCCTAATTGGAGCCTTACCTCTAATTTGGAGCTTTACCCCTGAATATTGGATAATAGTCGCACTTTGCGTAATAATTGCAATTGTAGCAGCTGCGGCATTGGCAAAAAAATAAATCATATAGCAAAATTCTTTTTTTTCTGAACAAGGCAAATTGCGCTAAAAGGAATCTAAACACCGAACTATATAAGCAATTTAGAACCGCTCGCGATTTATGAAGCCAGTTTACAGCAACAAACCAAACGGTATCTGTTCTAATTCTTTCGCGCTGGGTTCTCTTTCTATAGGGTTTGTGGTATCAGAATGCCAACAACAAAGCCTTAACTTTCCTTTTGAATTGAATCAATAACTAAGAAAATGAGGTGTTTTATAAAATGCGGGCTTCAATAAATGAATTAACCAAAGTTATGGATACCGAAGAGATGGCTATGTATGAAGGAGTATGGGGTGAAATGCACGTTGAATATGACGTGTTCAAAACAGCAATGGATGTTACCCCTTACTTGAAAGGACTGCCAAACGACCGTGACCCATGTCCACACTGGGGCATCGTTGTAAAAGGACAAATGAAGATAATATACGATGGAAAAGAAGAAATTGCCAAAGCAGGAGACGCCTACTATTTCCCGCCAAATCATACGGCCATGGCAGAACCAGGAACAGAGGTTTGGGAATTTAGCCCCAACGACAAGCTGCAAAAAACAATGGAAGTTATCAACCGCAACATGGAAGGATGATGCCGAAGAAATAGACTGCGTTGTTTTCCAAAAGATAATTGAGCATTTTATCATCTCTTTTTTGAAAAAAGAAATAGAAAGTCAAAAAAAAACAGAAAAGACAACTTGTGTTATTTTTTAGATGCGCGACAAAAATTTCCTAAATCCTCGCATGAGCACTAACGAGCTAAGACTTGCAGTAGTTATTCCAACTGCTATAAATGCAAGACAAAGTTCTGCTTACTCAAGCCGCAGGTTATTACCAGGAAGCCAACCAATACCAAGATAGCGACGAAGACCCAAGTCTCCAAGGGCATTCCCATTAACTTCTATTTGGACTCTTTTTTTCTTTTCGGCCGTTTGTTCTCTTCCCTGCATGAAGGCGTTTTCAGAAGCAGTTATTTCGTCTTCATCAAGCATTTCTTCTCTCTGTTCATCATCATAAATATCTTCAGTATCTGCTTCTTCTTCTTGCTTGTCAACATCGTCAGTGTCAACATGCTTCATCTTCCTCTTCTTACTCATCAAAAACATATATCAAAAATATGCAGGACAGAAGCTTATGATGTTAACGAGAACAAAACAAGAGCATTGCACGCTAGATATAAAAGTTCAATGTCGATCTCAATAGATAGAACAAAAAATGCCTGCAGCGAACACAGTTTTGGAAGTTGAGGATCCCCATTTTACAATTAGGCTCTATGAGGATCTCCTCAAAATTGACTTGAAAGGAAGCTTCAAGAATGAAATCGAAGAAGCACTAGAAAATAAACCCGTTCTCAAAGAAACACTCGGTAGGATACTTGGCATATTTGTTCCGTTGCACATACGCATAAGCGACATAGATTCGGTGCATATGGACGAGACTGGAAAAATCAATATAAGACTCTCTCATCACCGAGATATTACAGTTCAGTTTGAACGCAAAGAAGATGCTGAGAAACTCGTGGAAAAACTGAATCAATTGCTTTCAAGAGCTGAAACAAAGAAAATCCAAGAAATTAAAGCGAGGCGCAGAGCTGAAAAGGAGAAAATCCAAGTAAGTAAAGTGAGGAGCAGAGCTGAAAGAAAACGGTATCGCAAGCGCTCGGACGCGGAACGAAGAGTCTAAAATCGGCGACTTTTAGGCAATTGATTCTGTCTTCATTAATGGGTGTACTCTTGGTTTTGCCAAATACTGTTTTTTCAATACCGCTACTCAAACTTTTTTAATGTCAGAATAGCTTACCCTTATGGGCTAGTACTTTTGCTTTTTGGACACAAAAATAAATCTCAAAGTGAACTCCAAGTAGACTTAGGCGATTTACAAAACGAAAAAGAAAACCTAACTAGCTTTCTGCAATTACACCTCAAAGTTTCAGTTTCCCAAGTTGAGGACAAGTTGAAGGTAGATTCAGAAACGGTGTCACTACAGGAACTGCAGCATGTAGTGAACAAGTTTGTATACCACCGAGACCTAAACAACACTCACTGGGTCTCCGCTGAAGGGTCAACCGTAAAAATTAACAAGCTTAAGGTAACCGAGAAAAAAGAGAAACCTGAGAAAGAACCACCACACCAAACCGCTGCGCAAAGCTGGGGACTATAAGAAAATTCCGTTAAATTCGCCAGTTCTTTACTGGTTCTAACAACAAAACAAGCTAGCGTGCGCTATAGTAAAATCACCAGTACCAATCGTTTTTGGTGCGAGGTAACCATTATTGTTTTTAGTTAACTTGTTTGAGATCCGCTGCATTTTTAAGAGAAGAAAACAGTATTTGTTACATGCAGATTGGCTATGTTTTTCTGTGCAGTAATGCTTCGATGATTAAGTGCATGAGAAATAAACGCTTTAGTTGTTCCGATAAACAAATTAAAGTAGCTCAAGAATTAGAAATAAACACAATCATTTTTTTGCTCAATAATGAAACAGATACACTTCTTGGGCCATTCACTGTTGTTCAAGGACCTGAAGATTTGGAAAAGGGAACATGGTACAGTAGCATAGATGAGCATAGCGCTTCCGAAAACCTCAAAGTCGAATGGGAAAGACTACATGAACTAAAACACGCAACCGAAAAAATATCCTTTCTGAAAGAAACCAAAGATTGCAGCCTTTCTGATCTACAGACTCAGGAACTACTATCAACATTAAAGGATGCACCTTTATACACTGAATCGAAATCTGAGTAAGAAAAAAACAGCCTCCAACTATTGCAAGAAGTAATATTTTTTTAAGCAATCCGAACAGGGAAATGAAAAAACGATAAGAACAAGATGAATTTGTTAATGCTCTTTTTCGATAGCTATTTCTAAATCAAATGGGCAGTTCCATTATGAATTTGGTTCCTTTCCCAATCTCACTCTCAAAGGTGACCGTTCCGCCCATTCCTTCAGTTAACCTTTTAACCACGGCTAAACCGAAGCCCTGACCTTTAGACTTGGTCGTCACAAGCGGCGTAAACAGATTGTTTCTAACGCTTTCAGGTATGCCTTCACCTTCGTCCTCAACAGTAATGATGGCTTTGCCATTTTTCGTAACCGCGTTTATGGCGAGTTTTCCCCCGTTTGGCATTGCTTGAACGGCGTTGTTAACCAAGTTTGTCAATATTCTTCGCATGTAAGCTTCGTCGGTTCTAAGTTTGGGAAAGTCTTTTCTGATGGAATATCTTACAGTAACGTTCCCAGGAATTTCAAGTTGAGCTAAGACCGAGTGAACTATCTGTTTGAGATCGGTTTCTTCGAGTTTTGGCGCCAAAGGTCTCGCGAAGTCTTGCAGGTCCGCTACAATCTTGTTAATGTAATCAACGTTCTTTTCAATTTCCTGCAGACTTTCTAACGCATTCTTTTTCTCATCACTCTCTGGAATAGAAGCTAACTCTGTTTTAGCCAGGTACAGATCGCCAGTTATAGCCTGCAACGGGTTTCGAATATCATGACCAACCATGCCAGCAGTCTGACCAATAGCTACCATGCGTTCAGAATCTTTAAGCTGTTTGGTGCGGGCTTCAACAAGCTTCTCCAAGTCCTTCCGGTATTCTTCAAGCTTCTCTTCAGCTTCCTTACGTTCAGAGATATCTCGGAAGATGAGAACGACACCAGTGGTCTTGCCGTCCTTGTCTTTTATGGGTGCGCCGCTGTCGTCGATTGGGACTTCGGTGCTGTCTTTTCGGATCAAGACTGAGTGGTTAGCCAAACCGACGATTACGCCCTCTTTGAGAACTCTATCTATTGGATTTTCAACTTTCAAACGGGTTTGCTCGTTAATTATGTTGAACACTTCTTGCACTGATTTCTTTGAAGCCTCGGCTAGAGTCCAACCAGTTAATTTCTCCGCCACGCTATTCATGAAATCAACTTTTCCTTTAGCATCTGTGGCAATGACCGCGTCGCCGACACTCGATAGTGTGGTCGCCCAACGCTGTTCACTAGCCCGCAGAGCCTCCTCAGCCTGCTTCCTTTCATCAACGTTAACTGAATATATGCGCATTCGCTGATCTTGCGTCAAATAGAATCGTTGATTATACCAGTGACTTTCGATTTTTTCATCTCTATTAAAAGTTCTTTTCTTTTCATCTCGAAAGGCTTTGACCACTTGTTCCCAGTCGCCAAGCAAACGATGGCTCAGACCCTTGGATTTGAAATCAGGAAACAGATTTTCAGTCGCCTGATTAGCGTACCGAACAGTGCCATCAAAATCAACTTCAATAATAGGGTTAGGATTAAGCGCCGGGAACGAAGCTAACCTGGAAATCTCTACATCAGATTTCTTTCGCCCAGTAATGTCTTCGAACATTGCAACGAAATATTCTTTCTTTGGGCTGTAAGCTGATATTGAATACCATTTTTTGAGCGGTTCAAAATAAGTCTCAAACTTCACGGCCTGGCCGGTGATTGCCACTTTTCCGTAAGTTCCAATTAGATTAGCTGGATCTTTCTCTATGCCAGGAAAAACAATAGTTACCTTTTTCCCAATTATTTTTTCCTTTTTTAGCCCTGTTAACTTCTCAAAGGTTTTATTGACCTCGAGAAAAACGTAATCCACAGGTTTTCCTTTCTCATCAAGCAAGACTTTGTGATAGGCATAGGCGTCCTGCATTTTCTCGAAAAGCACGCTGTATTTATGCTCGCTAAGTTCAAGCGCACCGTTCGCCAGTTTCCGCCTTACAGCATTTTCAACTAAACTCCACTTTTTACCCTGCTTGATTAACGTCCCTACATGATTACGTATAACATCAACAACATCCGTGCCGCTGCAGCTTAAGAGGCAGTAAGTGCATAATGCAATCATCCGGTGCTCTATGATAACTGAGTTGATTGCTTCTTCGTAATCGACAAAACTGGTCCAGAGATCGCGTTCGATCCAGAACGTGTTTCCAGAAAGACGCAAACCGTCAAACCCATGTTGAAATGCATATTTTTCTTTTTGGACCCAACCCTGCAAGACTCTATTGCAATCAAACTTGCCGCCCAACAAGTACCAATTATCATATGAGATTATCTCAATCTGCCCTTTCCTAAAATATTCGTCAATATTTGGGAGAACTCGACTAAGTGCCTCTTTTGCTTCCTTCACTTCTAAAGGCGGAGAAGTAATCCACATGCAAAACTCGTTATTCCTCAAACCTTCGGCAAAATAAGGAACAAGGATATCAATTAGGTCTTCTTTGCTTTCATAAAACTGGCAAAGGTGAGTCCCCCAAGGAATTTTCCCCACATGACTGACGCCAAATCTGCGCAGTGCATCATTTTTTGCCATTAGCCAACACTTTATCCTCAAATAAACGTACTTTGCATAAAAAGCTTTCAGAAAAAGACATTTCAAGATAAAGAAAGGAAATTGGCTGGAAGAAACCGTCGTTTCTCAGAATGCAAGAAGGTGCACAACTTTGCAATATGATCCTTGTTCACATTCGATTAGAGAAAGAGCCATTCAGCTGTCTTCATTATTAGCGCCGGACGTTTTTTTTTGAATTTTTGAAATAAGATAATTGGATATGAGAAAATGTAGATGAAGCAAAAGAAGGTTGTTGTCTGTTAGATATTGCTTCTTCATGCCCCATTAATCTGAAGAAGTGAATCTTTAACTGGTCGGTTATCAGGAAGCTGAGTAATGCATAACCCCAGACAAAGGCGGCGAATCCCCACCCAATCGGATTCATGAAAACGCCGTAGACAGCGAACAATGTGCCAACAACTTGAGTAACCTCAGTAGTGATAAAGAGAATACTGGAAGGAAGCGGACGTTTCCAGAAATGATGCACTCCTGTGCGTGCTAGATAAATCGTGAGGTGCCCGGCCACTGTCATTTTTAGAAAAATCAGCGTCTGAATCGTGCTGAGGTTCAAATGAAACACGTTTAAGCCAATTATGAAAAGGATGAAACTTGAAACGACACCTGTTGCGCCAAGCAGAGAAGCCACAATTAAAACGCCACGCATATTCCAGCGAACGGGTTTTTCCTGAACCCTCACATTATCGTAAGCAATTGTCATGATGGGCATGTCATTAAGTAATGCAAGAATAACTATCATAACTGCCGTCAAAGGATAAAAATTGAAGACTAGAATTGAAAGCGATAAGAAAATTAGAACCCGAGTGGTCTCGGCAATTCGGTAGACGGCATAGTTAGTCATTCGTTCAAAAATTTTGCGGCTTTCTTTTATCGCATCAATGATAACCGAAAGCCCAGGTTTCGTTAACACCACGTCGGCAGCAGATTTAGCGGCGTCAGTGGCTCCGTCAACGGCTACTCCAGCATCTGCTTTCTTTAGCGCAGGTGCATCGTTAACTCCGTCACCAGTCATGCCGACAATGTGCCCTGTTTCTTGAAGCAACTGAACAATTCGATACTTATGCTCGGGAAAAACTTGTGCGAAACCGTCTGCATTTTCAATAATGCCTTTTGTTTCGCTGTCAGGCTTATCTACAAACGAAGAAGCAGGAACTATGTTTGTGCCCAAATTGACTTCTTGAGCAATCTGCTTAGCTATGGCAATGTGATCGCCAGTAACCATTTTGACGTTTATGCCCATGTTTTGTGCTGTTTTTATTGTTTCAGCGGAGTCTTCACGGGGGGGATCGTAAATTGCAAGAAGACCAACTAATTGCCAGTTACCCTGTTCGTCTCCCTTAATTACGCCTAGCGAACGATGACCCTTGCTAGCAAAAGAGTTTACAATTTCGTTGACTCTATCCTCGATTTCAATTTTGTTTGAAACAAGATCTAAAACAACCTGCGGTGCACCTTTAGCCACTCTGAAGATTCCCCCATCACGACTCTCTACTGTAGCTTCAGTCTTCTTCGAAACAGGGTCAAACGGCTTAAAATCAACTACACTATATCGACCAAGAACATCGACAACTACGTGGATTGACTTAGCTTTGGCAATGACTGCATCGTCAATAGGATCATGATTTTCTGCCCTAGAAGCTAATGCTCCATATAAGAGCGCGTCGTCAATTTCGAATTTGCCAAAGGCTTGAGCTTCAGCAATAGTGAGCTCATTCTTCGTTATCGTTCCCGTTTTGTCAGAACATAAAACGTCAACTCCAGCCATCTCTTCGATTGAAACCAGTTTGCTTACTATGGCTTCTTTTTTGGCGAGAGCGATTGCTCCAACAGCCAAAGTGACTGTTAAAACTGCAGGTAATGCAACAGGTATTGCGGCCACGGTCAGAACTAGCGCAAATTGCAGAATCTCCAAAGGGTTGGCTTGTCGAACAAGAGCCGCAATAACCACTGCGGAAACCATTATCGCCGCAAGAATAATCAAATAGTTGCCTATTCTTATGACTGCTTTTTGAAAGTGGCTTCCAGTTTTTGCTTCTGCAACCAACTTGGTGGTTTTGCCAAAAAAACTGCTTATTCCAGTTGCGACTACATAAGCATCCATTTCACCTTGCCTAACTATAGCTCCTGCATAAGCAACATCAGAAATATGTTTCTCTACTGGCAGAGATTCACCAGTCAACGCAGATTCATCCGCGAGCAAGTAGTCGCCTTTCATGAGCTTAACATCGGCAGGAACTATGTCGCCCAAGCGGACACGTACGACGTCTCCGGGAACGAGTTCTCTTGAGGGTATCTTCCGCCACATCCCATCTCTCAATACGCGAGCTTCGGGGGCAAGTCGCTTTTTCAACAGCTCTATTGCATTGTCTGCTTTCCCTTCTTGCCAGAATCCAACCACGGCATTTACAAGTAGCAACGTGAAAATGATTGCAAAATCCTCGTAGTGTTGTATGATTATAGACAGGATTGCCGCCGCTTCAATCATCCAGGGGATAGGTCCCCAGAAATAGCTCATAAACTTTCGAAAAGGATTTGCTTTCTTTTCTGGGATCTCGTTTGTGCCATACTTCTGCAGTTTTCTAGCTACTTCTTCGGCTGACAACCCATTTTTGGCGTAGATTGAAAAGGGAGTTTCTTGTTCAATTGCGTTTTTTGACTGACTTGATTTCACTCACAAAGCCTTCTAGTTCGGTAACTGTAAAGGAATTCTAATCGCAAAATAGACAAAAGTCAACACAAAGTCGCTTTTTAATTTTTCTAGTCGATTAACAAAATCTTCTATATTAAGAGTAAGCTTATGTCACTTTGCTTTACCCATCTTCAGTTTTCGATCCTGCTGTATTTCAGCGCGAGAGGTCTTTCTCTTAGAACCCTTGTTTCCAAAAATTACGAAGGTCCACTCTCGATTTCCTTCAAATCCAAAGCATTCAGTAAACTTAACAACAAGTTATTGTGGGGTGGGGTAGCGCCAAATAGCTTCGAGTACGCTTTCAGTAAAGGTTTTTTTGCTCGCATGTTTTGCAAAGTCATTAGCGACTATTATTCCTATGAGTTTGTGGTGCTTCATGACGGGGAGTCTTCTTATTTTGTTGTTTACCATTCTTCTTGCAGCCACGCTTAGTTGAGCTTCCGGACCAATGGTTATGAGGGGTTTTGTCATTATATCTGAAATCTTGGTGTCTATTGGTTTTCTTTTGGCTACCACGCGCCTTACAAAGTCCCTTTCGGTTACTATTCCTCGAGGTGTTTCGCCGTCTAGTACAACTATGTCCCCAACCCCTTTTTGGACCATTAGTTCTGCAGCTTCAACAATAGTTTTGTCTTTGTCAATTGTTAGCACACCTTCGGTCATAAAATCTTTAACTTTGGGCATTGTTATCAAAATATAGTTGTGCCTAATCGGATAAATAATTTGCGACTTCTCAATTCGCAACTTTATCGTCATTCATTGAAGTAATAACTCCCGTTTCCCTATACAGTTTCTGAGATTGTGTAGGCAAAAAGCGCAATAGCCAAGTTAGAATGTAAGAAATAGGCAAATACGAAACCCCCAGTCAGTGGGGGGCTGCCTCCACATAAGTATAAAGGACAGCTCTAGATAGAAAGAGACAAAATCATGCTCAAAGGAATAAATACTGATTCGAAAGACCCTGCAAGTTTTCTATTTTCTCTGAAAGATGTAGAAAATATTTTCTCAGCGTGGGACGAAACACTGAGAAGATGGAAAGATACAAGAGCATTGATTCACCCGTCGAGAATAATTTTCAAAGATCAAACAAAATTAAAAAAACTTTACTTGTGTATAAAGAAAACGGAAGCTGAGATATATGGCGAAGAGAATAAAAGTATCTTTAAAATCCTAAAAAATAGTTTACATTCAGTCTTTTCTGACCAAAGTCAATTCACGCTGAAACATTATTTAATGAATAATCGTTGAATTGAGACGCCTCAGTTTTGATTTGTTCCTATAAATGAATAAATGTTACTAGTATGTGGACTACCACTATGAGGTAAAATGCTGTAGTCATGCTTACGTGCAAAAATCTCGGAATCGCTATCGGCATTGCTTTTCAATTGCCTAAAAATAGTTTTAAGCAATGGGCTTTGTCTTTTGTGCTCTAAATTCTTCAGCAGTGTAGTCTCTAATTATGCCATGGATACCCTTGCTTATTATCCACATAAAAACATAGGATAATACAAAAACCGTACCTAGAACTGCTGGTATAGCAAGCAACTGCAGCCCAAGTTGATGCAATGCTTGCATGCCGCCACCAAATAATAGACCATTTGGTAAGCCAGAGCCGCCTCCAAAAGAAGCGAATGAATACTGTGCAAAAAATGCCACCATAATAAAGCCAAATATGCCGCCCAGAAAGTGACCTGGAAACAGACCAACTGGGTCAGTGAACCATTTGGCTCTTTGAAATATTTTCTCGCCTAAAATGAATACAATCGATCCTAGTATTCCTAGGATTACGGCGCTACCTGGACTAATATAACCGGCAACGGGGGTTATAACGATTAAACCTATGAGTATTCCGTTTGCAGCATACAATATACTCGGCATTCTTCTTGTTTCAAGGTACTTGATAAACATAGTAAACAAAAAGCCAGTTGCAGCAGCCAAAAAAGTGATCATAACCACAATATAGGACTGGATATTTAGTGCTAATGTACTTCCTGGATTGAAACCAAACCAGCCAAGCCAAAGAAGAAGAATTGACAAAGACAACCATGGAGTGTTTGGCTTAGGCTGTACTTGTGGGCTTTCTCGGAATCCTTTCTTTTTTTCCTCTTGCCAAACTCTTAAAACAATAGCTAAACCTGCTGCCCCAGCAGCTCCATGAACAACCAATCCACCTGCAAAATCTCTTACACCCATAACAAAGAGCCAACCTTGCGGATTCCAAATCCAAGCAGCAGGCAATGCCCAAATGAGAATAAAGTAGGGAATTGAATAAAGAAAGAATGCTTCCAACTTCATTTTTCTTAGAACAATTACACCGACCAACGCAAGGGTTACTGTAGCGAAAGCGGTTTCAAAGAAGAAATAGGAAGGAAGAGTAACTAGATTGTCAAAATACTGTGGACCCATTGACCACCAAACTTGAGTAAATATATCTGCAGAATTGCTTTGGAAACCCCCCATAAACGGAAAATTATATAGAGGATTGCCCATTAAGCCCCCGCCTATTGTGGGTGCAAATGCAACGCTAAAGCCGAGAAATGCCATGAAAAAGAATCCAGAGCACGATATCATAATATTCTTCATTAAAGCTCTGTTGACGCCTTTGCCAAGTTCACCTCGCTCTAGTATTCCAACTGAAATAGTCATGAGGAAAACAAGGACGCCGCATATCAAGACCCATAGGTTATTGAAGAGATTTTCTGTTGGAAGAGAAGACATCTCGGTGCTCTCTCTATTAGTGCAAAATTATTGTCGCAATCAGTCCCAAATGGCTCGTTAATATCAATACCCCTGAACTGCTTATCGGCAATAAAGACAAAGTTGCTTGTGCTATTGATGGAAAAATTTTCGCGCCTAAGATTATTAGCCATGCTGTAAATACAAATGGACCTGTTAAAGTCGGTAGATTAAAACGACTGGTTATTGTGCCGATGAAAGCCGTTACTACAGTTGAGAAAGCTGTGGCGAAAAGCATGACTATGAAGTTAATTGGTGCGCCATTAAAGGGACTTATTGGCCATAGAAATCCAAGGAAAACACCCATGACGGCCAAGGCTGTTAAGGTTCCGTTAAAACCGTACAGCCCAATTAGGATGGCGGATCTGTCAGCTTTGAATGCAATCGCGGCTAATGTTGCAGAAAGAGTTCCTATGAATGCTGTAATTCCAGCGAAGTATATTGGATATTGTACTGGAAACCCATAGGGATTTAATGGAATGGTAGCGACGGTTAATCCGATGAAAAGTAAGACTCCTGTCTTCCAGTTTTCCTGGAAGAATACTTGAGCTATGCCTGTAAAGATCAATTTTACGAATCCGCCAGCGGTGAATTCATTTAATCGTAGGGGTTCTTTTTTCTCTGTGTCTTGAGGATTTTTGAGTAATGTGCTTCTTTGTTTTGGTGCAGGTGGAGGACCAGCCAATTTCACGGCGGAAAACTTTTTGGCTGCAAACAGGAAGATCCAAGTTGTTAATACAAACGCTGAAGTTTCAACAGGAAGGCCAAAAATCTTAGTGAACCAAATTAACGAAGCTGTAATAAAACCAGTTATTAGAGCGCCTATAACCGCTGCAGTTGTTGCTGATCTTCCTTTCTCAAGGAACGTATCGCCCAATGCGATAGCCGTTAAAACAGAGTTAAACCCAAAGATTCCATAAGTTAACGCGTTATCAGGTGAAAACAAAGAAGCTGGTACAAGCTCTATGCCTAAAGCTAAACCAACCAGGCTGCCTGCTATTGATCCAATGACAGCAAAGGCAGCCGCTCTTTTTGAATTAATAGCAAGAGCAATTACAAAGATAATTCCAACTAAAGGTGACCCCATGAAGAAAACTTGAGCAACTCCGTTAAGAATAAAGTTTATAGTTCCCGAAATTGGATCCATAAAAATCACTCTTTTTAGAAGAGGTTTAGCAAGCGGTTTAAAGTTATGTTGTTACAATCTGTAACAACATAGTTTTAAACCAGCTAGGGAAACTCATAGTATTGTTTCTTTTAAAACTAAAAAGGTGAATAAAATGAAACTAGTTCCACGCGAAACAGAAAAAATGATGATTTTTACTGCGGCACGAATGGCTGAGCGAAGAATGAAAGACGGGCTAAAACTGAATTATCCTGAAGCTGTAGCAATTATAGCTGATTTTGTTCAAGAAGGCGCTCGAAGAGGCGTAATGGTGGCTAAAATAGCCAAAGATGCTAGGCATGTTTTGACGATGGAAGACGTAATGCCCAATGTAGCGGATATGATAACTCTGGTGCAGGTGGAGGCAACTTTTCCAGATGGTACCAAACTAGTAAGTGTGCATAATCCAATTCAACCAAAGGAGGTAAAGAAGAAATGACCCCAAACACGGTAGGCCAAATAACTCTTGGAAAAGGAGACATAGAGGCATTCCAAACTAGAAAATCAATTAAAATGAAAGTGAAGAACACTGGTGACAGAGGTATCCAAGTGGGTTCACACTTCCACTTCTTTGAGGCGAACAGGGCATTAGACTTTGACAGAGAAAATGCATATGGCATGAAACTTGCAATTCCAGCAGGCACAAGCGTAAGATTTGAACCAGGCCAAGAAAAAGAAGTCACGCTTGTCGAATTCGGAGGCAAAAAATACATCCATGGATTCAACAACCTCGTCGATGGGAGCGTACGGACCATATACCGAAAAGATATTGCACTTAGAAAAGCTAAGGAACTTAAGTTCAAAGGAGCATGAAAAAAATGAAAATTCCAAGAAAACAATACTTAGACTTGTATGGACCCACAGCAGGCGATAAAATTCAGTTAGCAGACACAAACTTGATCATTGAAGTAGAAAAGGATTGTACGTCATTTGGCGATGAGTTAGTCTTCGGTGGCGGAAAGACTGCTAGACAAGGAATGGGCTTGGCGGCTGGCACCACGCAAGCAGATGGAGCTCTTGATCATGTTATCACCAACGTTGTAGTGTTGGATGCGATACTAGGTGTTGTTAAAGCTGACATAGGCATTAGAAACGGCATGATCGCCGCAATCGGAAAAGCTGGAAATCCAAGTACAATGGATAACGTCACTGAAAACATGGTTGTAAGCAACTCAACCGAAGTAACTGCTGGAGAAGGACTGATAGCCACTGCCGGCTTCTTCGACACACACGTACACATGATATCTCCACAGCAAGTATACCATGCAATAGGAAACGGCATCACAACATATGTCGGGGGAGGCACAGGACCAGCCGATGGAACAAATGCAACTACCTGCACACCTGGACCCTGGAACATAAGAAAAATGATAGAAGCAATTGAAGGCTTACCAATCAACTGGCTTTTCCTAGGCAAAGCAAATGATAGTAAACCAGACACGATAGTCGAACAACTTGCTGCAGGAGCCGGAGGACTTAAAATGCATGAAGACTGGGGAGCAACGAGGGCATCTTTGGACACCGGCTTAAGCGTTGCAGACGAATATGACGTTCAAATAGCGATACACACTGATTCACTAAACGAAGGAGGCTACGTTGACGACTCCATCGATGCAATAGATGGAAGGACAGTACATACTTACCACACTGAAGGAGCCGGAGGAGGACATGCACCAGACATTATGAAAATATCTGGAGAACCCAACGCATTACCATCCTCAACAAATCCCACTAGACCATATACCGTCAACACTTTAGACGAACATCTTGACATGGTTATGGTAACTCACCACCTCAATCCCAAAGTCCCCGAAGATGTAGCATTTGCCGAATCAAGAATCAGAGCCGAAACAATAGCCGCGGAAGACGTATTCCATGATTGGGGCATTCTCAGCATGTATTCAGCTGACAGCCAAGCAATGGGTAGAACAGGAGAAGTCTCAACCAGATGCTGGCAGACTGCACACAAAATGAAGGACCAATTTGGCAAGCTCCCTGAAGACGCTCCAGGGAATGACAACTTTAGAGTTTTGAGATACTTAGCTAAACTGAACATAAATCCAGCAATAACCAACGGCGTTTCCGATTACGTAGGCAGTCTTGAAAAAGGAAAAATGGCTGACATAGTTCTATGGGACCCAAGATTCTTCGGAGCAAAACCAAACATAGTTTTCAAGGGAGGCTTTATGGCCTATGCCATGATGGGCGACCCCAATGCATCAGTTCCACCAGTTGAACCAGTCTTCTTCAGACCAATGTTTGGAGGATTCGGTGCAGCAAGATCAACAACATCGGCATTATTCACATCAAAACTAGCAATTGAAAACGGCATCAAAGAAAAATACGGCATAAAACGCCAAGTTCTACCAGTATACAACGTAAGAAACTTGGGCAAGCAACATATGATACGGAACAGCACCCTCGGCGAAATAAAAATCGATCCAGAAACATACAAAGTAACATTCAATGGTAAGCCGGCAACTTGTGAACCTGCAAAAACATTACCGTTAACTCAGCTCTATCATCTAGTATAGATGCTGAGTCTTCCATCCTTTTTTTGGAGTAACATTAATTTGATTAGACATTTTACATTAATTTCCAACGTGAAAAACGGAGAAGTAATTAATCCCCAAAAAGTTAAGCATGGAGAAATTGCTGCTCTTAAAATTTCAAATCTTTCCGGTTGGATTGATCCAAAAACTCATTTAAATTTAGATTTTCCCAATCATCTCATGCGAGAAGTATTTATAGCAGAGAACTTGGACGTAGGCGGCAGGGTAATGCTTGAGGATGAAAGATTTATGACAGCTTTTGTGAATCCTCTAGCATACAAACATTTTGGCTTTGTTGATGAAGCCGAAAGGACTGAGCAGCTTAGAGAAGCCATTTTGAAAGAAAATAAAGAAAAAGAAAGGGGTTTTTGAATGATTGTCTTTGAGAAATTAGCAAGCCAAGTCAACATCAAAAAGATTAAAGAAGTCACAGCTAACAGGCAAGATGCAATGAGAGGTAGAGTAAGAACTAAGTTGAGCGATGCAGAAGACCTAATAATCAACTTACCTCGAGGTCAACCAATAGGGCAAGGTGACATTTTTGGGCCTTCAGAAAAAGGAGACTATTATAAAATATTGATCGAACCTGAACTTGTAATAAGGGTAACTTTAGACAAATCACAGAACGACGATGTTATAGAGAAAGCAGTAAAATTAGGCTACAATCTGGGTAATCGACATCTCGAGGTTTTGATGGAAGGTGATGCTGTATTTGTTCCAGTTACAATAGGTGAAGAAAAGGTCAGGAAAATACTGGAATCCATGAAGTTGCCGATTACGTTCGAATCAGTACAAAAAGTAATATCCATGTCTTCAGCAGGATATCATGCAGGGGAAGAAGAGGAATGATTTTGACTGAAGACGAAAAACTTCTAAATTTGCTGAGAACTTCCGATTCATTTTTTCCAATGGGATCATTCGCCATGTCTCAAGGCATGGAACAGGTAATAAATGAAAATTTGTTGCCTAAAGAAAAAGTTGCAAGAATAATAAACATTTATTTAGAAAAAATCTGGAGAACATTCGACCTTGGCATCTTCTACCAAGCGTTGGAAGCAATAGAAAAGAATAATATAGAATTATTAAAGAAAATTGATGATATCTGTTATTCTTCTAAAGTTACTGAAGAAAATAGGTCAGCAATCGTCAAGATGGGGCGTAGCATGATGAATGCAACTGAATTCACAGACGACTCGCTAGGGAAAGCTTACAAGAGTCTTATCAAATCTGATGCTGCCAATGGAACGTACCCAGTTGTTTTAGCGCTTGTTTCAGTTCAGTTCAACTTCAAAGATTTAGGCGCTTTATCCCTTTTGTACGTTAACTTGATGGAAGTCACCGCTTCGTTAGTCAGAATGGGCGTAATAGATTATATAGAAGCTCAAAAGATTCTGATTAATTCAGTAAAATCAATTCAGGTAAAACCTCTAAAGTTAACTGATTTACACCAAACTTTTCCATTGGCTGATATCGCCTCAATGAGGCACGAATTAAGCCCAAGTAGAATGTTCATGAGTTAAAAAAGGAGTTTGATATAGAAAAATGAGTAGTAGAACTGTTAGAATTGGAATAGGCGGCGCAATAGGCTGCGGAAAAACCGAATTAATTGAGAAACTAGTCCCAAAACTTGTCGAGCAGGGTTTTAAGGTTGGAGCAATATCAAACGATGTTTACTCCAAAGAAGATGCCCGAAGACTTGCAGCAAGGCTTGGCAAAGATATCGACCCAAATTTGATCTTAGGAATAGAAACAGGAGGATGCCCACACACAGCCGTAAGAGATGACCCGTCGATGAACATAGATGCTGCTGAGAAACTGGAGAAAGACAATCCTGGCTTAGATGTTATCTTGATAGAGTCCGGGGGAGACAACATAACATTAACGTTTAGTCCAAAATTGGCGGACTTCTTCATTTATATGGTAGATGTAGCTGGCGGAGACAAAACGATACGTAAAGGGGGCTTAGGAATTAAGAAATCTGACTTGCTGTTGATAAATAAAATAGACTTGGCTCCTTACGTTGAATCTACGATTCTAGAGTCAGGTGTAAAAACAGCCAACCTTGACCTTATGATGCAAGATGCAAAGAAACTAAGAGGCGACAAACCTACTCTTTTGCTGTCTTTAAAAGATGGTACCGGATTGGATGAATTATTGAAAATAATTAGAGAAAAGGCACTCTTTAAATGACTCAGGAAGTCGTTCAAGACGTGATTCAAGATTTAACGGGTTTGCCATCAGCTTTCTCGGAATATGAAGCAGAACAAACAAGACTTGCAGTTGGGTCTGCTGGCAAAAACGCTGTTGCTGAATTGACGTTCATGAAATTCGGTGATAAAACATATCTTACTGACATTTACAATGAAGTTCCAGCGAAAATTCTAAGAGAACTATACTATGATCCCTATCTGCCTGGTTTGCCA
Organism: Candidatus Bathyarchaeota archaeon; assembly: GCA_963811105.1. Classification (GTDB taxonomy): domain Archaea; phylum Thermoproteota; class Bathyarchaeia; order Bathyarchaeales; family Bathycorpusculaceae; genus Bathycorpusculum. Next base: position 107,129 of record CAWEPZ010000008.1, read on the forward strand.
TACATTCTTTTTATGAACCCAACGGGTGGAATAGTGCAAGGAGACCGTTATTTCTACAAGATACAATTAAAAGACGGCGCAGAAGCGTTCATAACCGATACAATGGCCACAAAAGTATACAAAATGGATTTGAACTATGCCAGCAAAGTGGTGGATGTTTATCTTGGAAAGAACAGTCGATTGGAGTTTCTGCCAAGGGAAACTATGGCTTTTGTAGATTCCCGTTGGTATCAAAGAGTTACGTTCCATGTCAGCGAAGGCTCAAAATTTTTGTATTGCGATATATTTTGTCCAGGTCGAATTGAACGGGGAGAATTTTGGGACTTTGAAATTTACTCCTCAAAAGTAATCATTGAAAAAAACAAAAAACTCGTACTTAATGAAAGTACAACATTCACAAAGAACGACAAAGATTCTCTCGACATTATTTTTGGAAATAACAAATTTTACCTGAAAGCATACTGGTATTCAGACAATGCTGTTAACGCCAAGAAAAAGATTGATTTTCAAAATACATATGGTGGAGCCACACAAATGGCTAACAACCAGGGGCTCATAATAAAAGCGCTTTCAAATGAATTAAACGAGTTAAAGCAAATTCAAAGTAATATCTGGAAGGTTTTTAGAAAAACCGAGACTGGGCTAGAAGTTCCCGAGCTTCGAATGTATTGACTTTATCACAAAGCTCACATTATGATTAAATCGAATTGTTTAATTGTTCTTTGAATGCCATTATTCTCATGGACTTCCGTTAGAATAAATATAGAGGCCTTGATCATTCAAATTTGAATAATTTACTGTAGCGAGGATAAAAGTGATTAGAAAATGTTCACTTCTGAATCCGAGAAAAAACAAAAGAAACGTTTCTTGGAATCATTAAAGATGATCTCGGAATTTGAGGTCCCCTGGAAAAAGGATTTTGACGATCCAAAGCTTGAGTTCAGGCGACTATTCTCAGAGACTATGGGAACATTTTTTCTTGTATTGGTTGCTGTGGGAGGAAATGTAGTTTATCTCATGAATGTTGGTGCAGTTAGCCCTATCGCAGATGTTGTGGCACCTGGTCTGATGGTAATGGCGATTATTCTGTTCATGGGAAATGTTTCTGGAGCGCACCTAAATCCAGTTGTAAGCCTCGCTTTTGCTGCTAGGGGTGACTTCCCGTGGCGTAGAGTCCCAGGGTACATATTAGCGCAATTGACTGGATCGGTTGTTGCGTGTTTATTTTTATTTTTAATGTTCGGTAAAATAGGCACATTTGGAGCAACTCTGCCAGGGGCTGGAATAAATGATTTTCAGGCATTTTTAATGGAGATTATACTTACGGTTGGTTTAATAAGTACGATCTTGGGCACTGCGTCAAAAGCTCAGAATGTGGGGCCGCTCTCAGCGCTTGCTGTTGGAGGTTATATAATACTCGCAGGACTCTGGGCGAGTCCTATTAGCGGAGCGTCTATGAATCCTGCACGCTCCTTTGGCCCACAACTAATATTGTTAAATTTCGCTCATTTCTGGTTGTATGTCGCGGGGCCGATTATTGGCGGATTCATTGCGGTTGGATTAGCCTACATTCTACGGGGACGGGGTGGGGACATTGGGGGAATCAAAGCGGCTCAAGGAACTCTTGATGAGGCTCAAACATTGAAATAATTATTGTTTGTCTCATGACTTTTCTTTTGATCGCGAAAACTCTCGGCAGGACAAGTTTCTGAATTCTTATTTCTTGTTGGGCGCGCGTTATGGAGAGCCAGATTTTTATCATTGAATTTTCGTCAATTCTTTAATTCGTTTTTGCACATTTCCAAAGATTTCTTTTCCCAAGCTCTCTAAAGAAAGCTTTTCGTTTAAAGAGGATATATGGTGCCAATTCAATGTCTCCGGTGACATAATTACTTCTTTGAAGAAATGCACCTTGAGTTATCGAGGAGAAAATCTATTTAAACAATTAGTCTTCGTTTAATACCTTCTAGTTTTGAAACAAAAGTGACTTGTTGCTGTCTCGCTACACTCACATATGCTTAAGAAAGCTTGACCTGATTATGGCTTGTTTAGGTGTTAAGTTATGAGCGACAAAAAGCTTCATCAGCCCCACACGTTGGGCGCGCCTTCATCTCAAGAGATACCTGTGAGCGGAGTAGAGCCGAACCAGATTCCTTGTCCAGAATGCGGCAAAACTTTCAAGACCAACTCGGAGATGGAAAGACACAGAGATACAACGCACCACGAAACAAAAGGACACGAGTAAGAAAATGAGCAGATCAGCGATATCTATTCCTGCTAAGTGGGAACAGTTCCTAAAACAGTTAGCTAACGATCACCAAGTTGACCTGAATAGTGTTTTCAGTGAATTGTGTGAGTGGGCTTTTTCTAATCCTGAAGGCAAAAAACAGTTTAAACTCTGGTTAGACGATGCTTTTCCTCCAAAAGGCGAAGCTGAAGACCAAGCACAAGCGGCAGGCGCCAGAGAAAGAGCACGCAGAGAAGAGGCAGAAGAAGAGTCCGAAGAAGAAGCTCATGAAGACGAAAACTACAACGAGGACATCGCCGGAGAGAACATCAAAGGGGAATTCAATCCCTAAATTGAGCAAACAAAGTTCTCTAACCACATGAGTCTTGGAGCTAGGGTGACTTGTTGCTGTCTAGCTACAGCCACATATCTTTAAGAAAACTGGAACCAACTTTTAGAGTAGAGACTTCAAAAAGGTGCGCGCATTATGTTACACAAAATCAAAACGCTAAAAGGTTACAAATTGGACAGCCTTGATGGGGAAATAGGGAAGGTCAAAGAATTCTACTTCGATGACACGTACTGGACAATTCGCTATTTGGTTGCCGATTCAGGGAATTGGCTCTCGGACAGACAGGTGCTGATTTCCCCGCATGCGTTGCTCGCAGTGAATAAAGAAGAGCAAAACATAATCATTAATTTAACCAAAAAACAGATCGATGACAGCCCACCATTGGAAAGTGATAAGCCTGTCTCCCGACAATACGAGAAAGCCTACCATATGTATTATGGCTGGCCGATGTATTGGGTTGGCCCAAACATGTGGGGACGTTATCCCTATATTGAGCGTGATCGTGAAAAATGGATAGAATCTACCCCAGCTGAGGAAAAGTGGGATCCTCATTTGCGCAGTTCTAACGCTGTGAGTGGTTATCACGTTCAAGCCTGCGACGGCGAGATTGGTAACGTTGAAGATTTTATTGTAGATGACGAGGCGTGGGCGATTCGTTATCTAATCATCAATACGCGGAACTGGTGGCCGGGAAAAGAGGTACTGGTTTCGCCAAAATTAATCGAGCGCGTTAGTTGGAGCGAGTTGAAAGTGTTCGTCAATCTCACTCGCGAGGCCATACGGCAGTCACCCGAATACACCGAGTCCGTACTAGTAGAGGTAAAATCTGATATACCTGTACTGCACTCGGGACTGTGAGATGCGATTACCTGCGCATTCATCTGGTTGGTCTCAGGATTTACATTGGAACCAAAGGCATAAAACTATCTGCAATCTCCTCGGTCCCAACAAAAATCAGCAAAAGGTAAAGGCAGTCGAAAGTCAGCCACTTCAGGGTCTTTTTGCCGGGTTTTTATTGGGTGCTTGTGTCCACGCTAACAGCTCTGTAATACAGTTCTTCTCCAATTGTTTTTTTGGTTGTTCTGGTTTCAACGGATCCTTCTTCAGTTAAGTTTTCTAAAGTACGGCGGAAAAGGGACTCTGGAGCGTCACCATAACCTTCCATAACCACCTGAATAGAATATCCTGTGCCTTCTATTATTTCCTTAATATCGAAAGCTTTATCCGGACTCTTGTTCAAAAAAGACAAAATTTTTTCCTTTAATGCATATACTTTTTTTCCCGAATTCCAATCAGCCATATCTTCTGGCGTTTTCTCACTCTCCAATTATCAACTTGGCCCTTTCGGGTATAATACTTTTTTGTGAACTTTGAAAATCAAGGTGTTTGTAACTATTTCCTTCTGTTAATAACTTTGTGATCGCATACTGCAACAACAATTAATAGTTATAGATCACGCGCCTGCTTGTTCAATACATAACTTGAAATTTCAAGCGAATCATCTGCCTTCGCGCCACCAAAAATAAATACGCATGGCTTCTCTGGTTTTTCCAAAATCTTCCTCAAGGATCAGCCATTTTAACCGTAATATGATTAATCACAGCGCCTACTAAAACAAGGAAGAAGTAGAAAGTGTAGAAAAAATTAAACCGATGAAGCCTGATTTCTTTCATCATTCTAGAAAAATGTAAATAGTTTTTAAGGCGGAAAATACTTATCTTCAATAGGAGTTGTCTCGTTTTGTCTAGACGATCTATTTCTAAAACAGAGAAGACTAAGAATGGCAAATTCCTATGCCAATTAGATGGGCAGACATTTGATACGAAAGCCGACTTGGATAGGCATTTTCGTATGGTCCATATCGCTGAAACGGGTCTGGTATAAACTTTCTTTGAATTGTAAGTTATCATTGTTCACTGGCTAAGCACAACAGTTACTTTGTATCATCGATTACGAAAAGCGCGCACGGTTCACCCTCATCTTAGCTGTACGTTTTCTCCGATACAGGTTTATTCTTTTTTCAGTTCACCTTTTGCTTTTTCCAAAGCTTCAGATTGCTCTTCGTTTAAAACAGGATATTTTAAATTCAGCTTCTCGATTTGCGACACTATAATCTCGGAGATTGATGCATGGGTGACCCATTTCTTGTCTGCAGGGATAATATACCATGGTGCCCATTGAGTGCTCGTCTGATTAAGGACGTCTTCGTATGCTTCCATATAATCTGTCCATTTTGAGCGCTCTGAAAGGTCCGTGAGCGAAAATTTCCAATTTTTGTCAGGGTCTTCGAGGCGCTTAAGAAAACGCTGTTTCTGCTGCTGCTTTGAGACGTGGAGAAAGAATTTTAGCACTATCGTTCCACTGCGAAATAGGTGCTGGTAGCGCAGGCTGTTGAGTACCATAGAAAACCTTATTTTCGTTCACCAGCGTATTCTGAACACTATGCGCACAGTTAAAGAAATAATGAAACCTGTCGTCAATATAGGTCCAAACCAGACAGTCTTAGAAGCTGCTAACCTCATGAAGGAGTCTAATAGAGGCAGTTTGCTGATTGTTGATGGTAAAATTACTGTTGGCATCATAACCGAGAGAGATCTAGTTATAAGATTCATCGCAAGAAACCTGCCTCACACTACTCCAGTTTCAGAGGTCATGTCATCGCCACTAATAACAATCAACGCTAAGGTTACCCTGAAGAAAGCTGCCAGAATTATGGCCGAACATAGGATAAGACGACTTCCAGTCACGGAGAGCGGAGGAGTGAAAGGAATTCTAGTTGCATCTGACGTACTGCGCCAACTGTCCACCAAAACTTTAGCCGAGAATGTCTGGGAAGCCCTTGGTGTAGAGCACCCGTAGCAAGTTTAATCGCGCACGCTTTCCTATCCATAGCATTTTAATTATTGAAGTGCACCCTCTGAAAACTCGTCCGCGTTTAGGCCGAAATTGAATGCGTCCAAAAAGCAGTTTGTCGCCTCTTCCAAGAGCATACGCTTCACGTATGTTTACTCTGGTTTGCCCATTGAAGTAAAGTCTACCTACGCCTCAAACATTATTGAGCTCTCCAAGCGTGGCGCGCTCATTTGGGCTATTTGTTTGTGATGGGAAAAAAGATGTTATTTTGCGTATGCCTCGACAAGGTCGCGTGCCGTTACGATGCCTACTATCTTCCCATTTCTGATGATGGGCAGCCTTCTAATATGTTTCATTGCCATTGTGACCGCGGCGTGGTGAACGCTTGTTCCAGAAGTGGTGGTGATTAGCGGCGACGAGATTTCTCTGCCCACTTCTGCAGTTAACGGCTTGCCTTTAGCCAAGAAGGTGCTGAGCAAGTCTCGCTCCGTGAAAATCCCAAACGGGTCTCCTTTACTTGTGACTATGACGCTGCCGATATGCTTCTCACCCATCATCTTGGCTAAGCTTGCTACAGGGGTTTTCTCGTCAGCGGTCACAACTTGTTTGGTCATGAAATCATCAACTTTGACCTCGGTTTCAGGAACATCTGGTAGACTCCTGATGAGGTCTGCCGCCGTTACAACTCCAACAAGTTTTCCACCGCAATCGAACACTGCGAGCCTGCCCTTCTTTTGGACCATTATCTGAGCGGCTTCCTTTATCTTGACCGTTAGTCCTATCGTAATTAGCGGATACGACATTGTAGCCTCAACTTTTTCCTCTTTAAGGGTTTTTCCAAAAGCAAAAACTTTGCTGAGCATGTCCCTCTCAGTGACTATGCCCACAGGAGTATCATACTTAGTTACAATCAGGCTTCCGATGTGCTTCTCGCCCATTATTCCCGCGGCCTCAGCCATTGATGCTTCAGGGACGATTGTGACGATGTCTCGGCTCATGATTTCCTTTACTTCTTTGTAACGCGATAGGTCACGATGGTACTGCCCTCGCTTCTCTATGTCCAAGCATTCATCACAGAGGTCAGAGCTCGGTCTTGTCGAATGCCTTTGGATGACTTCACGAGGATATTGCTTGCAGCTTTTGATCCAATGCCATCGGTCAGGTGCAGGTCCCTTAACATATTCATCCATTCAAAAACCTCCACAATATGATTAATGTTACAACTATTATTTTTGATTTGTCATGCTTGATATTTTTTAGCGGAAGCAATAGCGCTCAGTGTTGTTTCTTCTCTTGCGCTTGTTGCTAAACCCAAACTGATTTCTTTGCCAATCCAACAATTGCTTGATGGGACGATTGGAGCTGAAATAGCAGTCTCCTTAATTACTCCAGCCGTAGTTGTAGGAACAGGGTTCGCTCTTAGTCAACCAGAAATATCTTTCCAAGCTCTTGGTTTACTCGTAATCAACGTGATTTGTCTGGACTTCATAGCTATGTTAGCTTTGTATCTCCGAGGAGTTGGGCTAAAACCACTGCAGCTTGCAAAAGAAAATAAGAGAGACGACAGAAAAAATCGTAAATAATATTGTTGGAGCAGCTGATAAAATTTCGACGGATGTGATCCTTCATAGACAGAAAAAAGCTGATGTTTTTGTTCAGGTTGAGGCTTCAGAGGGTCAATGTGGCTCATCTCAGTTGCTCGCAGAAAGAATTTCTGCAGAAATAAGTAAGGAAACTGGTATTTCGAACAAAATAAAATTTTGGTTATTCCAATTTGCGTCTTTACCTCTTGAACAATTTAGAAAGTCTTTGCCTGAATTTGACACTCGTAGATTAATTGCGAAGATTTTATACTTATTATGGTCTGGCATATCACGATGGCGAAAGCTCTCCTAATCATTTTTGGAAAACAAGAAATCTGCTTTGGGAAGGTCTTTGTCAATCTTACCCGCGAGGCCACCAAGCAGTCACCCGAATACACCGAGTCTCTGCTAGTAGAGATAAAATCTGATATACCTGTACTACACTCGGGACTATGAGATGCGATTGCCTCAACATTACAATCGCCAATCTACAGGGTGCTATAAACTTGTGTATGTTAGTTTCAATAGCGTCATAGGCGCGAGCGACTTAGGTGCAATCCTCTTTGAGAGATCCTAAAAGTCGCTGCCTCAAGCGGTGACGAGGAAATGAAACTGTCCATCCAGTTCAAGACTTGACCTGCCTTGCAGGGGGCGCTTGCGCGCCGCCCCCCTTCGAACTGGCGATCTTGTGTAACCGGTCGACGCGCTTATTGACCATCGAACTCACCTTTTCCTTTAGCTTATCGGAAGAGATATTTTTGCTGCGCAATGCAGCGACCTGGTCTGCCAGCGATTTGTCTCCAAGCATCGTGAACCAGTTTTCAAAGTCGCCCTCTTCAACATGGAACTTCACTGAAGATGACTCGATATTCTTCACGCTGGCGGCAAGTTCATCCAAGCTTTTTGAGGTAACGCCGAGAGATTGCCCGTAATCCCTGTAGAAAGTAAAGTCCTTATCGGGTGTTACCGTTCTAAGGGCGTTGGCGGCCTCGCCTCCTTCAACTTTTTCGCCCTCGCGATTCAGTAGCTTGTACAGTCGTACTTTGGCAAAGTCTGTCATGACAAAGAGGAGCAACGCATAACCCCACACGAGTGCGGCTAGCCCCCAGCCCATGGCGGGAAGCAGAATACCGTACACAGTAATTATTGTAGCGGTAATTTGAGTAGCTATAACTGCGAATAGAAGTGGGTTTGCCGGTTTCACTGACCAAAAGTGACCCTTAGTCCTCGCGACAAATACGGTTAAATGTCCTGCCACTGAGAGCTTCAGGTAAATAAACGATTGAAGCACTAACGGGTTTAACTTCAGCACATTCAGTCCTATATAGAGAATTCCAAAGGACGAGAAAACCCCGATTATCCCAAGAAACGTCGCTATCCCCAACAAAGTACGCATGTCCCATTTCTCAGGTTTATCCGAGTATTTCACGTTGTCATAAGCTATCGTCATGATTGGCAGGTCATTTAGAAGCGCCAACAAAACAAGCATCAAGGCAGTAACAGGGTAAAACTGGAAAATGACGATTGAGGCAGTCATAAAAAGCAGTACCCGTATGGTTTCGGCGATGCGGTACGTGCAATAATTCGTCATTCGCTGGAAAATCTTGCGACTCTCTTTAATCGCATCAATAATAACAGAAAGCCCCGGCTTAGTCAGAACTATGGCCGCTGCGGACTTTGCAGCGTCGGTCGCACCTTCAACAGCAATACCAGCGTTAGCTTTCTTCAAAGCAGGCGCATCATTAACACCGTCACCAGTCATCCCCACAATATGGTCTTTTTCTTGGAGCAACTCAACAATTCTGTACTTATGCTCAGGAAAGACCTCCGCAAAACCTTCAGCCTCTTCAACCACGCGCTGAGCTTCACTGTCAGGTTTATCCAAAAAAGCAGCCGGCAACACAATATCGTTTCCAAGGTTTACTTGGGTTGAAATCTCTTTGGCAATAGCTATGTGGTCACCGGTGACCATTTTCACGCTAACACCCATCGATTGTGCGGTCTTTATTGTTTGGGCTGAATCTTCCCTTGGCGGGTCAAACAAAGCGATTAGACCCACAAATTGCCACGTGTTCTCAGTTTTAGTTCGAGCTACGCCAAGAGCCCGGTACCCTTTCTTAGCGAATTCATTAACATCTTGCGTCAATTTGTCGTTGATTGATTTCTTATCTTCGATCAAAGCCAAAATCGCTTGAGGCGCTCCTTTAGTTACCTTAAGCTGGCTTCCATCTTCTCCTTGCACTGTTGCCTCTGTTCTCTTTATGACTGGATCGAAAGGCTTAAAACCGGTTACTTTGATGTGTTCAATTTTAGCTGCAATAACGGGTATGCTCTTGGTTTTAGTCAAGATTGCTTCGTCGATAGGATCTTTATCTTCTTCTCGTGAAGCGAGCGCACTGTATAGCAATACGTCATTTTCTGAGAATCCGCCATAAGGTTTAGTTCCTCCCATCGTGAGCGCGTTTTTGGTGATAGTGCCTGTTTTGTCTGAGCACAGCACATCCATGCTTGCCATTTCCTCAATCGCAACCAATTTGCTAACTATGGCTTCCTTTTTGGCGAGAGCTATAGCGCCTACGGCCATGGTTACTGAGAGAACTGCGGGAAGTGCTGCAGGTATTCCAGCAACAGTTAAGATCAATGCAAACTGAATGATGTCTAAGATGTTTTGGCCTCGAAAAACCGAGACTAAAACGATTACGATTACGAGTCCTATCGCTAGGAAAATCAGGTAATCACCTATTTTGCCGATTGCTTTTTGGAAGTGGCTTGGGGTTTTGGCTATCTCTACGAGTTTGGCGGTTTTGCCGAAAAAGGTTTTTGAGGCGGTGTTGACTACGAGAGCGTTCATTTCGCCTTGTTTGACGATAGAGGATGCGTATCCGATATCGGAGAGATGTTTTTCTACAGGGAGAGATTCGCCCGTTAGTGCAGATTCGTCGGTTAAAAGATAGTCTCCTTCAATCAGTTTTACGTCGGCTGGGATGATGTCTCCTAAGCGCAGTCGTGACAATGTCGCCTGGCACCAGTTTCTCAGCCGGCATATCTTGCCATTTGCCATCTCGTTGAACTCGTGCTTTTAGGGCTAATCTTTTTTTTAGCAGTTCTATGGCGTTGTCAGCTTTGCGTTCCTGCCAGGATCCTACTACTGCATTTACCATTAGTAGAGTTAAAATTATTGCAAAATCAGGCCATCGTTGGATGACCGCAGACATTACGACTGCTGCCTCAATCATCCATGGAATTGGACCCCAAAAATAATGAAGAAACTTTAGTAGAGGGTTAACTTTTTTCTCCTGAATTTCATTAGGACCGTATTGCACAAGTCGTTTTTCCGCTTCAGAGGAAGAAAGCCCCCCCTTGCCAGCCGAAAGTTTGCTTAATAGTTCATCAATATTGGCTTTCTTTGCCTCTTCTGTAGTTAAGGAGTCTTGACTCATGCATTGACACTCTTAATCAGTTTTGTCATTTCCTTCTTAAGTTCATCAAGTCTTTTTTGGTCTCTTGCCTCTATCGATAAGCGGAGTATAGGCGATGTGTTTGATGCTCTGATCAGAGCCCACGAATCTGGAAAAACAATTTTGACGCCGTCAATTGTATCTGTGTTTTTGTATATCTCCACTGCCTTTGTTTTTATCTTGTCTACAACTTGAAACTTCGTTTCGTCAGAGCACTTTATCTCGATTCTTTCGAAAAGCCTCGACGGCAACTCTTTCACGGCTTCTGACAGTTTCTGCCCCATTTTTGAGACTATTTCCGCCATGTACATACTGTTTATTATCGCATCATCGAACCAGAAGAACTTTGGAACACATATGTGTCCAGATTCTTCAACACCAATAACAGCTTTGTGTTTCTTGGTTTCCTGCACCAAAAACGTGTGCCCAACTGGTACTCGAAACACTTTTTCCCCATATTTCTTAACCTCGTCCTCTATGATGTCTGAACATTCAATGTTGGCGACGACAGGACCCCTTTGAGTTTTCATTATGTCCCTGATGAAGAGGATCGCACTTTGCTCAGTCATAATGACTTTGCCTGTGTCATCAACGAAAATAGCTCTGTCGCCATCGCCATCAAACGCTATTCCGAGATCTGCCTTCTCAGAAACAACCTTCTTACACAGAGCGGTCAACGCTTCTGGTTTCGGTTCAGGGTCTCTGTTCGAGAACGTTGGGTCGGGCCAATCAAAAAGGAAAGTAGCTTTGACACCGATTTTCTTGAGTATCTTCGGAACCAAGAGACAGGCGGCCCCGTTTCCGAAGTCAGCGACCACACTTATTTTCTCTGGTTTTATTTTCTCAGCCACGAAATTAGCGTATTCTGTGTCCATTCCCTCTATTTTCCTCGATGTTCCTGTGCCTGTTTTAAAGTTTTTTGAGGTGCTTATCTCTCCCAGTTTTTTGTTTTCGTCTTCGAAGAAACCGACGCCGTCTTGATGGAAGAATTTGACTCCGTTCCACTCCGCCGGCAGATGAGACGCTGTTATGTAAGCGGTTGCATCATTTTTCATTTTCCAGTTGGCAAAGACACAGAGACTCGCAGGACAGGTTCCGACCAGATTCGCGTTTGACCCAGTTTTTTTCAGTCCTGAAACGAATGCTTCCTCAAGTTGAGCTCCATGTTCTCTGAAGTCTCGTCCAATGGTGAAGGTGCCAGGGCACAAGGTTCCGGCTGCTTCACCTATTCGAGTCATAATCTCTTCCGTCAAGTCTTTACCATAAATTCCTCTTATGTCGTAAGCTCTAAAAATACCCATTTTCCGTCACACACTGCTTTCTTTAGGGATATG
>CAWEPZ010000009.1:0-425910 GCA_963811105.1 Candidatus Bathyarchaeota archaeon
CGTTCACTAAACTGAGACCTCCGATATGATCACCTGCTTAAGCTGGTCTGCCAGAAGAGAAAGTTGATGATTCTGGTATCTTACTTGGGTCCCAGCACGCATTGGGTTACCGCAGAAAATAGTGTGGTCAAAATCAACTGGTTCAAGAACACCATTAAGAAAAAAGAAAAACGAGGCTTATGGTGACATTTCTACCTCGCGATCAATCCTCCTATGAATCCGCCAATCGTTGAGGCAATTGCTCCAAAGATAGCAAGAATAATCGCTATTACTCCTATTGCCAAACCAGCCAAGCCTCCGAAAAGTCCACCCAGGATTCCACCCGCGATTCCACCGACGACAGCAAGACCGAGAATTGCTAGGATTGCAATGATTATGCCGCCAAATATGCCTGCAAGAAAACCTGCTAATGCTCCTCTCAACATTCCCCCGCGAGCTATTATGCCTGCCACAAACCCACCTATAAGTCCCCCTATTAAGTGCCCAATGCCCGGAAAGAGAAAACCCAGAACCAATGTTATCAAGAAACCAACGAAAGCTCCAAGCCATAAACTACCCATAAAATCACCTCCAATTTTTCAAACACACAGAAATCACTCACTTCCTCCTTATCGGTAAGTCGCTATTACTGACTTAAATATGTGTGACTGTGACCAGACAATAACAAGAAAAGCGGTCACAAGAACTAAAGTTAGCTATTCAAAAATCTTAGATTATGCAACTTCACTTCAAGAAAAGCTAACTTAACAGCTGAAAAGCTAAGCAATAAAAAAAAGAAGACGCTTATATTTTGAATTAACCATATTTTTTATGGAATAGATTTTTGATAAACTTAAAGATGGCATTTCGGGTCATATGTTGGATTAAAACTTGGAGTTGAGGTTGTTTTACTTGAAGCGACGAAGAAATATTATTAATAAGATTTAATTCTTGAGATGAAATGCTAAAGAAGTAGCTAAATCCTGTCCTTTATCTGCCATAACAGCAATATAAAAATAATCCATTGCTTCAGAAAGTTTAGAAATATGCTAAGTAATTATTAGATTTAGCAATGTGTTAAATTCGTTCTTCACATTAGAAATTCGGTGGTTTTTTCTTTATGCGATTAACTATCCTGCCCCTCGATGTCCTCGCCTAAAAGTTTATCCAGCAACGACCTCAAAGTAAATGTTGTATTTTCAAAACTGGAATAGGGCTTTGTTTGAGTTAAATCGGCAGTTTTATTGGAGATTTTTGGTTTTGTTTCTTTCTGTCCTTCTCGTAAGAGCATTTTTGCTTCATCATTTGTGATTCCGAAAGGAAGTTCATATTTGTGAAAACTTTCAACATGTAACTTTACCTTTGAAATTGCGTAATCCATAATGCCAAACAATTCAAAATGGTATCCACAGGGACATTGAAATTCTAGCTTTCTCCGCAAACCCCTCACCTAAAGCGACACTTAATGATCTACGTAAATCAACATAAGATATTAACTTCTGTGATTGCTTCAGCACTATTACAATTATTAATACTTCCTAAACCTGGAATCTTTAAAATTTTCTTGTCTATAACCTTTTTGAAAATAAAGAATTATTTTGACTTTACAAGTTCTTATTACTGTCAAAGTGATGATTATCCATGAAATCCAAAAACGGGTGTCTATTCGAAACGAACATTAATGCGAATCGTAATAATTACATTAACGTTTTTTGAAAGACGAGGACGATAAACAATTCAAGTCAATCAGGCATAGTTATTCTTGTGGCTACTGACTTTTACTCTGTTCTTTTTAGTTCATTAGGATTTTGGACTTGGTTAGTAGCAGATGCATCCGGTAGTGTACTTCAGTTTTCATTAATAACCTATTTTAATAAAAAGAATAACGGCAAAATGTTCGATGAAGAAAAAATTAATTAGTGTAAATTCAAAGATATCATTTGATTGAGGTATTAATAATGAAAAAAACGATTTTTCCATCATTGGCAGAACTTTTATAGCCGACTTTGGCGAGATAAGCCTTCACATTGTTATATGAGAACGACAAAAACCGATCTTAACCGCCATTAGAGGCCCAGAGGTCCTGGAAGAATTTAGAGCTTGATTGTAAAAATCTTTGAGTTGATACCCAAGTATTTCATGGTTAACTGGCAGGAAGAAAACAAGCTAACAGTCACGGACATAGAGGATAATGAAAACGGAATTGTTTATGACAACATGACTACGCCAAATAATAATTTCGTCTCTGCGAAAGGAACTTTGCAAGAAAAAACAAGAGAAGAAAGTCAACCCAATGCTTTACTAAAGCTCTAAAATCTGTTAAGCTTTTTATTTTAGCATCAACAATTCTTTATTTGGTCTTGCTTTTGAATCTCGGCAGCCACATTTTCTTTGCTGGTGTCGTCACCGCAGTCTTGACAGGGAATCCTTATTTCGCTCTCTTAGCTGGCATAGGTAGCTTCATTCCCGACCTTGACAGAGAATACATTTTTGTAAGCTCTGTGACTTTTCGAGAAGAACAGTTTCATCGCGCGCTTTTCCATAATCTTCTCTTTCTGTCGGGACTGTTTTTAGTCAATGTCTGGCTTGCATTTGGCGCATTCTTACACAGTTTTCTAGATTCTTTCACAACAGAAAAAGACAGGGGCGTAGAGTGGCTCTTTCCATTTTCAAGATTAGTTAAGCGAGGTCGCTTCGCTTTAGCAGCAAAGTCGAAGGAAGGCGCATGCAATCTGGAATTAGTGGACATGAAGCCGCCTGATCGAGTGGTTTTTATAAATGAAGATTCTCCTGAAGCTACCAAGCTTTCCGATCCTGATTTAAAAGAGTATAAGGCTGTTCCTTGGCGTAGGACCTATGGACCTGCATCGAATGGGCAACTTCTTGATAAATGGTTAGCGTTTGCATCTTTTTCATTGTTTGGGGTTTACGCTTTGGTCAACCCTGATTTTGCTTTAGCTGGCAAGAATCTTCTTTTTTCCACCCAAATTATTCCACCTATGAGTCTTCTGACTGGATTAGTGTTGTTTTTTCTAGGAGGCTGGGTTAAAAAGAACAAGAGAAACAGAAAACTCTATCTTACATTCTTTATTGTCGGCGTTTTTTTCATTGTGTTATCGGCTGCACTGTCAATTAATGGAGTTTTGACTTACATGTTTCCGTTAAATCCCACTTTTATTCTAGGTTCAAGTGTGGTTTTATTTTTTGAAGCGCTTCTCGTGTGGCAACTTAGTACCCGGAAAGGCAGAAAAGCAACAGTTTAATGCCACAAAATGAACTAAAACTAGTCCTGACCGAAAACCAATAATCGTTACCATTCAAAGTGTTCTCGCAAAAAGGGAAAATGCAAAGACTATCCGAATATGACGAAGATTAATTGACCAAGAAAATGGCTTATAACTATTAAGAATGGCAATTCCTAGTTAGATGACAACTTCCTTTGGGAAGCGTGGTGAACTAAAAAGTGGCAGAAGCGGAAAAACCGTAAAAAGTAAAGAACAGGCAGTTGCAATTGGGCTTTCTGAAGCTCGAAAGAAAGGAGCTAAAGTTCCACCAAAGGAAAATTAGCCTTTCAATCCAATGAAAAGGCATCAATTGTTGTAGCAAAGACACAGTAACATACACTAAAAGCCTAGCTTTCTAATCCTATTAGAGGTGAGTTCTTTATGGAAAATGAGCCTAAGCAAAAAGGAAATTTGAGCAACAACACCTATGATTTGATGTCCCAACTTCTGGAGGAAAATCAGAGTCTTTGGCGAATAAAAAACAGCTACAAGAATGATGCCAAAGGAGATTCTGAAGCAGAAGAGTTTTGGGCGGAATTAGAAAAAGACAAGGAAGCACACATTAAACGGTTAACCGAACTATTAGTAAACCGGATTTCCCCCAAATAATTAGATTGAGTTGATTTTTGATGCCTGTACCCAATCCTAAAGCTGGCGAATCAGAACAAGAATATATCTCTCGATGCGAAAAATTCATGCATGAAGAAAACGAAAATAAACCTGAAGGCGAAAAACGTTCAAATGAGCAGATGAGCGCTATTTGCTATTCAACTTGGCGAAAAAACAAAGGCTAAATTTAAAGCATCCAAACAAAGTTTTTAGTTTTACCAATTTCTGGTGAAAAAGTTGAAGTTGAAGAAAATATTAATTCTATTAGAAAAGGGCGTTGAGGATTCAGAATTTATCTATCCATACTACCGATTTCAAGAAGAAGGCTTCAAGATGGATATTGTTGCGCCGCAAGCAAAAAAAGAGTATGTCGGCAAGCGAGGTGTCCCTTTCACATCAGAGTTTTCACCCAGCGACGTAGATGTTAATGATTACGATGCAGTAATTATTCCTGGTGGTCAAGCACCTGACCGTATGCGGATTCATCCAGATCTAGTGCAACTGGTAAAGGAAGCAAATAGTAAAGGCAAAGTTATTGCTGCAGTTTGCCATGGCCCTCAAATGCTCATAGAGGCGGATATTGTTCGCGGAAAGACAGTCACAAGCTGGCCTTCAGTTAGAACGGATCTTAAAAATGCCGGCGCAAATGTTGTAGATGAAGCTTCTGTGGTGGACGGAAATATTGTGACTTCGCGTTCTCCGGATGACTTGCCAGATTTTTGCAAAGCAACCATAAAGCTCCTATCTGCAAAACGTTAAGACCAAATTCTTTTTATGAGTAGAAAATACTATTGTCATTAGCGATATTTTTGTTAAATAAAGTAAGTTAGTGATGTTTTATGGTGAACAAAACTAAAATTATTGCTGAGCCTGGAAAACAGGAAATCTTTATCGTTAGAGAACTTGATGCTCCCAGAGAACTCGTGTTCAAGGCATTTATTGACCCAGCGCTCTATTCGCAGTGGCTGGGGCCAAGAAGACTAACAACAAAATTTGAAAAGCTCGAAGCAAAAAATGGTGGAAGTTACCGATTTATTAATGAAGATGAAAAGGGCAATAAATTCGCATTCCATGGAGTCTACCATGAAGTTCTCGCGCCAGAACGAATTATTGGCACTTTTGAATTTGAAGGTTTGCCAGAAAAAGGGCACGTAAGTTTAGAAATTACGAAATTTGAAGAGTTACCGGGAGGAAGGACCAAGTTGACTAGTCAAGACGTTTTTATGTCAGTTGCCGACCGGGATGGAATGATTCAAAGCGGTATGGAAGAAGGAGTCAATGATTCTTATGACCGACTTGAAGAGCTCTTGGCGACAATGAAATCTAAATCTTAGGGAGTTGGCTTCATGATTGTTAAGCGTGAAGATGGATATTATGTTATATCTGAAAAAACAGAAAAGAATTTAGGCGGTCCATACAAAACTCGGGAAGAAGCTGAAAAGAGGCTTCGGCAAGTGGAATACTTTAAGCATAAAGGAAGCTGATTTCTTTAAAAATTGAACCTTGAAACTTTCTAAACAATTTGGAAGTGCAACTTTTGAACAGTACAAATAATAATTTATCAATAATCGGTAGATTATTTGAGGCTGATTTTGGGGAGAAAGCATTCACTTTGTTCTATGAAAATGCCAATAAATTAATCTTAACTGAAGTTAAAGGCCCAGAAGTTGGAAGAATCCAAAAGTTGACGGTAAATATTGTTGAGTTGAGATCTAATCTTTTCATGGTTAATTGGCAAGAAGAAAACAAACTGACAGTTACCGACTTAGAGGATTATGAAAAAGGCGTTGTATACGCCAACATGACGACACCAAGTGACAATTTTGTTTCAATTAAAGGAACCTTGAGAGAAATTAAATAACGATTTTTTGATTTGTTGCTTTTATGTTTTCATTTTTCCACTCTTACCGTTCCTTTTGGCTGACCCGATTTGTATGAATACCAGCCATACACGAACACGAAGAGCGCTACAATCAATATTCCTATCCCTAATAGGACATTATAGCTTGTTAAAATGAAATTAAAGAATCCTAACAGGACTGCAAAACCTAAAATTGCTAATAGAACTGCTAAAATTTCGAGTATTATGCCGCCAATGAACCTTCCAAAACCCAAACCTTATCACCGCCAACTCTAGCTATTTACCGCTTTTGAATTGTTTGCTGTCTTTTCGTACTTTAGTCTTTAAATATCCTTCTTATGAAATTGAGTTATTGCTGTGTTACAGTTATGGCTGATACTGGGCAATTTTTGGCTGCTTCTTGTGCATCAGCTATTTGGTTATCGTCAAATATGTTTGAGGATTTTGATTCGTCTGTTTGTCCGCCAATAATGTTTGATTGCTGTTTTTTACCGGATTGAAAATGCAGCTTGTCACTGGCATAACAGGCTCCTGTTGAAACACATGTTTTGAGGTCAACTTCAACTTTATACTTAACCATTAAATTATAGCACCTCCGTAACTATATTTTCCTAGTTTGATTGGTATTGTTTTAGGTGTATTCTCTAAAAGTGTAGCTACAGTTTGTGCATCTTAGGAATTGGGTGGATGATTCATCTGCACCTCTTGTTTGCACCTGCCACGCGTAAGCGATGTTGTTTCCACATCTTAAGCATGTGATTTTTATGGTTGGGAGAGTGCTTAGCTGTTTTTCTTTGTCTATTACTGAGACCATTTGTTTGGGATTATGTGTTATGATTTTGCTGTTGATTTTGGTTTCATTTGGCTGGTTTGTTTTTTCTCCGCACTTGTTGCATGCAAGTACTAGCATTGTTTGTTTTCCTGACCTGATCTTTTTTGGTTCAAGGCGGGAACCGCATTCTTTACAAAAATCCATTCAACCAACTCCTCCTTTGCTGTGTTATATTCGTTGATTCATGAATAAAGATCATAGACAAATAAGAAAAAATGTGATAGTTGTTGTACAACAACACAGCCTTAAGTACCTCAAGAGAGTTGATGCAAACAAAGAGGAATTAAATATGGTTTCTGCAGTTGTTTTAGTAAATACCGAATTAGGGTCATCTCAAGATAGATTAATAGAAAGTCTAAGAAATATTGAGGGCGTTGAAGAAGCACATGCCTTATACGGAGTATATGACCTTATAATCAAAATCAAAGCCCTAACTCTCGATAAACTAAAGGAAATAATAAAACTGCACATAAGACAGACAGCCGGCGTAATCAGTTCACTGACACTTATGATAATTGATCACTAAGAAAAAAGCATTTCTTTTTTCAAATTTCTCAACTATAGGACCAGGAAAGATGGACTTTTTTTGCAGAAGCATCCCAACAAGCTTAATGAGCTTAGCTAACTTGGCTGAATCGGCGGTCTTTCCCGAAATAATATAGTCAGATGTTTTTCCGAAAGGTTGATGTCGGCTAACGGCAAACTCCTCTTGAATCGAGGATGTTTATTGCTGATGAATGTTTCTTTAAGCTTGCAAATTTGCTTTTTGTTTAGACTTTCAAGCCGTTTCAATTGGCAAAACTAACTTATCAAGGGTAGTTGTTGATGGCGTGTTTTTTTCACCTCATCATCATCTTCTAAGCCTAAGCTTCGTCTGCAGGATTCAATTGGCAAAACTAACTTATCAAGGGTAGTTGTTGATGGCGTGTTTTTTTCACCTCATCATCATCTTCTAAGCCTAAGCTTCGTCTGCAGGATTCAATTGGCAAAACTAACTTATCAAGGGTAGTTGTTGATGGCGTGTTTTTTTCACCTCATCATCATCTTCTAAGCCTAAGCTTCGTCTGCAGGATTCAATTGGCAAAACTAACTTATCAAGGGTAGTTGTTGATGGCGTGTTTTTTTCACCTCATCATCATCTTCTAAGCCTAAGCTTCGTCTGCAGGATTCAATTGGCAAAACTAACTTATCAAGGGTAGATGTTGATGGCGTGTTTTTTTCACTCCCATCAACAACTACTAAGCCTAAGCGCGAGTGCTTTCATTTGTACAGAGGTAAGGCTTTTGCCCAGGACCTTTGCAATAGAACGCATAGACTTCTTTTCTGTTAACAGTTGCCGAAGTTGCCGTTCATCCTCAACGGTCCAAGGTTTGCCCCTGGCCATTAAGCTTGGTTCTACCTGTTAAGAATCAATGTTTTTTCCCCACAAATAGCCCAATAATAATTCCAGTTAGGCCTGTGATGGCTGCGAAAACTTCACTTATCCAACTACCCAGAAAGCCATATGAGCAACCTCGAGAAATGATAGGCAAATGGCCATTGCAATCGCAAATTCCACGCCCAGAACTAAGCGTTCGTCCGGTAATTCAACTTCAGGTGTTGTGCGGCCACGGACTTGGCGGCGTCGCGTCACAGTACGTTTAATTAGATTTTCTGCCAAGGAAGCCTCGTCCTCATTCTCACCCTTTGCATTCGATGACATAAATATCCTGGGAGCATGCGGGTTTAGAAGATTGGATGAAATAATGCTCGAGCGAGGCTGTCCTGAATTGCTTTTGGCGAAGCTGTGAATCATGCAATCTGCAATTTCCCTGTTTACGTTTGCGGGAACTAGAACTTTAACTCCGACTGTCCAGCCTACTGGGATAGAGGTGTAATCTAGGTCAAAGATTGTTTCTGTGAAGGAGAAACTGTTCTTGGCTAAAATGATGTGTTGAACACAGCCTGCTATTACTCCAAGAAAAATACCCCAGCTTTTCATCGGAACATCAACGGCACCACCGTTCATACTACTTCTTCCAGTGGATGCATCACACCAATCAACTGCAATGAGATCCCCTGGCTTAACATAATCCAAGAGCCTAAAGTCTTCCTTTTTACTCAAAAACAGCCAACCAAGTACACCACTCCTGTAGTATGCTAACTACTTTTATGTCTTAATATTGCATTAACGATACTAGCACTAATACACCAACAAAAAAAAGCCTATTAACTGAACGATTGATTAATAAATTTTAAATGTAGCTTGGTTAAAGAAATAAGCGTTGACCGATTTGCCTTACAAGTCAGGTAGTTGGGGACCAGAAGCGCAGCAACGAATTAGAAAGAAAGCGAGGCAAAAACTTAAACTGGAAATAATAAGCATTATCTAATGATTGAAAATGTCAAAACAGATTTTCGTCTCTCATAGTAAATATGATGAGGAAATGGTTGCTTCTTTTGACAGGGTTTTTGCAAGAACTGGCGTTAAGTCTGTTTGCATGGAATTTGAAAAAATGAATTCGCCCGAATGGAAAGCTATTCGAGATGCAGTATCTTTTTCAACAGCCACTTTTGTTTTACTTGGTCAAAATGTTAATCGCTCAATTTATACACAAAATTGGGTTGCTTTTGAAGTTGGATTAGCATGTGCAATGGATAAAAAAGTTTGGGTATTCGAACAAACAAGTTCAAACGTAAATTTTCCAATTCCATATGTTACTGATTATATGCTTTACAATAGCCTTGAAAAGACCGATGCTTTTGATTACATTAGAAGAATAATTGAAGGTTATGGTGAAAGGACTTATTTTAATAAGGTAGGTGTTCCCATCGTAGAAATTCCCAAAGGACAAGCAATTAAATGCTCAGAATGTGACTCTCGCTTTAATTTTCATTACGTTCTTGATAGTAGTTCGAAACAGCGTTTTGCAAAATTTGTTTTGACATGTCCCTTGTGCCGTCAAAATATTAGCCTTTAGTCATTATTTTTTGACTTTGGAAAAATTGGATTTTGATTGTTGGTTTCACTTTTCTTGCAGTGTTTCCTTTAGCATTTTCATAAATCATAAAAGCTCTTCATGAACATTAGAGATTGTATGCTTTGGAAAACTCACATAAAGATTACCTTTTCAGTTTTTAGGGAATTAGGGATATATCTTTCAGACGATGAGAAAGAGAGGGTCAAAGAAGGTGTTATAGCGCCAGATAAGTGGGGATTAGCAGACACTCCTCACCATTATGGTAAGGAAAAAAAGATTTGTGATTATCTGCTGCTTTCTAGGAAATATTTTCTTAGGTATGATTTATTGGGTGCTTACTATTACCTTGGAATTGCACTTCACTATATCCAAGACTCTTACGTGTCAATGGCTTCTTTTTATCCGAAACACCACAGTTGGGAAGAGAGTATTGAGAATTCTACCTATGAATCTGACTTGCAGAAGACTATACGCTATTGGCTAAGAAACAACAGTTTTGAGAGAGACAGATGTTTGGGAATAGCTAGTTCTTTAACAATTGAAGTTCAAGGTAGAGATAATACATTATACATCGCTACTCTGAGTGGGCATAAACAGCTTACTAGTTATGCTAAACCAATAATAGATTATAATTTGGGTTTTAGGGCTAGTTACTTAGTTGCCAAGTCTGTTCTTAGCCCAAGAAGTAGCACTGAACTAGATTTTGCTCTTAAACAATTATTAAAGTACTATGAGAATCTACTGCATGAGTCTGAATCATCAAGTTCAACAGAAATAATTGACATAGTTAATCAGGTTGAAAATCTCAAAAGAAAGAAGACAGCTAAATCAGGTTTTGTTCCAAAGCTAAAAAATGGATTTCTGAGTTTAAAAGTTAAGGTGAAAGAGTTTCAGTTAAACTCCAAGTACAATAATTACCTCCAAAAAAGACACCTTTTTGCTGTTTATGATAGGTATAAAGAAGCAGCTAAAAGAATCATTAATCCTCATATTGGCTGGTATAATTTCCATATCCTTGAGAAAGATATTAGAATAATTAAAAGTGAATTAATTCCAATTCAGGAAGCACTCAGGAACTTTGATATTAACGAAGAAGTATTAGCAGTACTTATTTGGAATGGAAGAATAAATTGTTACAAAATAGGAAATAAAAAATTAGTTAATAGAAGAGAAGTTCATTTAGTCCTGAAAGCTTAAGCTTTTAAGTGCTGACGGACAACCAGTTTAAAGAAATAGAAGCGATTAACTATGGCTAAGGATAGCAAGTATTCAATTGACAAATTGAATGAACTGCATCCAAAGTTTATCAAAGCAATTAAGGAAACATCACCTTTAGCTGTTCTCAGTTCTCTTTGTATTGCTGTATCAGCTTTCACAAACCAGAGTTTTCCTGACGCTCAACCTTTTGCAATCACAGCTGCAATTTTGTTTTTAATCTCATTTTCTTCCTCAATTATTTTTAAAATTTTAAATGGAACTGTTTATGCCCCTTTATTTTCATTGACTTCCTTTGTAACAACCACAATGGCAATAATCATGCTTTTTGGAGCACTTTATTATTTTGGGACAAAACTTCCTTTGGTCAGTGATACAGTTTCAGCAATTCTACCTATAATGTTAATCATCTTTAGCGTGGTTTTTGGTCTTTTTTATTGGGAAGTCAAGGCTAAACTTAGGATTAAGTTGCAGTCTATTTTACCCTTTTATTTTCAATTGGGTTATTTTATATTAATAGTTTCAATATTGGGGCTGGCTTGTGCTGGAATAATAGGAATAATTCAAGTGTTAGGTCACTTTCCTGATACCTTTTATTTGTTGCCATACCTGCAAATAAGAAGTACAACGTTAGCACTGCTTGACTTTTTTGCTGGTGCCAATTTTCTTTTCTTCTTTTCACTCAGAAAGGCTAGTAAGTTACGGAAGGAAATTAAAGATCCTGCAGACGAACTTGATTCTTTACCTAGTAGGGTGTCAATACTAAGATAATTAGGTCATACATCTCAATGTCTGTTTATGACACTTTTTTCACTGATTAGAATGGTCAAGTCCCAAAGTTTCCAAAGTTTTATCTGTTTAATAGTCTCTAAAAGAATTTACTCTAACAATATCTAAAGCATATTCAAGAAGGTTGAAATTTGGAAAAGGTTGATAGCAAAGATTTGCAAGACTTTGTTTCCTCAGCAGTCAGCAAGATTGAATCTGGACTTAAAGAACACAATTACATTGTTGCAGGAGCGATTGAATTTGACCTTGCTGTTATTAAACAAGGAAAAAAAGGTTTGGGACTTAAAGTATTTGTAGTAGATGCTTCAATGAATCGAAAGACAGAAGTTATTACAAGAATTAAATTCATGGCTGTTCCTACAGACTCCAGTTTTGGCAGAGCGCTAAAATAAGATGAGCTAGAGAGATTATGTGAGCAAAGTTTTCTCTAAGTTAATTCACAGATTCTATGCTGTCTAAAGCAAATTGTATACCTAATGGTTTTGCCTTGGCTATTCCGCTCCTTTGGAAGATGAGACCTATTTTGCTGGATACGCTAATAAGCGCTAGCTTTTCCAGTACAAAATTCCACAAAATAAATTATTATGCTCATAACCACAGTCGCCAATACTTCGCATATAACTGCAAAGAACCATTATCAGAAGTAACTATCTTAGCCATAAAGCCGTGAACAGTCAGTATTATTGCACCTAAAATGTAGAAAATCAATGCGTACATCAAACTATCCATTGCTTTTAGTCTCTGCATAGAGGCGGCTAATTTTGTTTAAAACGCTTATTGCATAACTCCAAAGACAAAGAAAAGAAAAATTGGTTTGTGGCACCCCAAAAAAGTGGCTTAGACGGTTGTACGTATATCATAGCTGACTATTGCTATTTCTCCGTTGGCGATTGCTTGGTTAACTGCGTCATGGGCAACCAAGAAATAACGTTGTGTACCAGCACTATCTATTTGGGAAATTGCTATGCCGACTTCTCTAATTGTTATAGTTCCACCGCTGCCATTTACGAGTACTCTGTAGTTTCTAATTGCCGTACGCTTATACTACCTTAGTTTTGCGTTTCTTAAGGTAGACAAGCAAACCCAAACCGACAACAGCCACTGTAGTCACGGATCCGATGAGTAGTGTTGTTGAGAAAAGCTCTGGTTCTGTCTCCCCATTGAAGTATACAACCACGTTGTGTACGCTGTGTGAATATCCAATATCTAAAATCCATGATTGACTTGTTGATGCTATTGCGTATTCGATTGGTTTGTAATCTAAGAACACACTGACGGCTTCAGGGTTAAATTCAGGGTCTTTTTCGAGAGTGATCTTGACGTAACCGTTTGTTCCACTTGGACCCTCAGCAGAAAAACTAAGAATACGGGTACTCGCATTAAAATTCAGCTCAGTTATTGTTGAGTTTGAAGAAAACTCGGTAATGAAATCCCCAAACGATTTAACACCAAGATTAACGCTTACACTTGTCTCGGGATAAGTGGAGTTTCCAATCCATGTTGCTTTAACCTGATAAGCTCCGCGCGAGGGCTTCCAGACAGTTGAATACTTGCCGTGATCATCAGTTTTAACTGATACTATTTCATTCCACACGGCGTTCTCAATGTAAGTCTTGCTCGAAAGAACAATCCAAGCATTTGGCACGCCCACGCCATTATAGGTTAGATTTCCGCTGATTGTGACTTCTTGTCCAGTGTAGATTGAGTCACTGCTCAAAGAAATATGAACGGTGACAGGTGTTTGCTCCCTTACCTCTATTTCCATTTCGCTACTGCCTCCAGTCCCAAGAGCATCGTCAACAGTAACGCCAACGCTATAAGTACCTGGTTTAGTATAAGTATGGTTTACAGTAGCGCCAGTTGCGAAGGTGCCATCTCCAAAATTCCAACTGTAAGAAAAAGTACGGGGGTCATGATTTTCGTTCCAGTATTGTTCCCACCAAAAAGCATCGAAACTGACAACATCTCCAACCCTTGGCGTAAGCGGAGAGTAAACAAATGAAGGAGTCGCATGAACAATTTGCGCATTCACAGTAAACGGATGAGCTAACGAAATTAATGAAAAAACCATTATGATTGCTAAAACTGTTTTCTTCATAGACTCTTGCTCCTCTGACGTTTCTTGAAGTAGACCATTAGAACTACAGCTAAAGCAGCCACTGACAAAATGGATACTATAACTAATGTTGTTGGGAAAGGCTCTATTTGTGGGGGTTCTGGACTGGTATTAATGGTTGGATATTGTGCTGGAGGAGGAGAAACATCCGATGAATTTGGAGGAATAGTTATTGTTTGGGTGTTGCTCCAACCGCTTGATTCACCAGTAAAAACATATGGATACATTTCTAATTGGTTTGTTGCATTAGGGTTAAAAATTCGATGGATAGACCCAATCATTGCTTGTACTTGAAAATCTACTTTATCGCCTGCAAATAAGTCATGTAAGCCACCTACATAATATTGGTATTCAACAACGGGTTGGCCAGAAGGGTAAGACAAGTTTGTATATTCACCATTTGATTGACTTGGTACATCATTAGTAGGGTACTGCAGCCTCCAATTCCCGTCATTAATTCTTGTGCGGACATTATAGAAAAACCCGTAGTTAGGAAAGGAGGGTTGATTCTTGATTGACACTTCTATTGTTTTGTTTACAAAATCGCTGTCAGGAGGAGGAGAGATAAGCGTTACAGTAAATTCTGGGGTAGACGGTTTAGGTATTGACTGAGCCAATGCAGATTCAGCAACTATCCAGACTGTGTTAAAACTGATAGCTAATTCCTAAGGGCATTTAGCATCCGAACTATTATTTGCAAGACTCTTTTACTTGTCTTCTCTTTCTTTACGTCTTCATCAAATTTATTATCGTTCCAACTCCAAAAATGTTGATGACTCGTCTCATGTTGTAAGCAAGCATCGTAAAACCCACTTCTCCCTTAACCTTCCTAAATCCCTTCAACAGCAAATAACCCTGATTGAAAGCCCGCTTGATGGTTCCAAACGGATGCTCAACAATCGTCCTTCTTAAACGGCACTTCTCTTTGCCTTCGGAAGTCTCCAATCTCGTCCTGAGACGATCAACCGCGCCATCAAACTCTCCTCTAAACATATACCTTCCATGCCTATTCAGAGTGCATTTACTCCTCACAGAACAAGCAAGAACAAAACGCTGTTCGATACAACCTACCTTTAAGACCGCCGTCTACGACCACCATGCTTCCAAAAAGGCATCTCCATTCCCAGCAGGACAAACATATACATCTTTATCTGCGTTGTAAACGAACTTGTCAGAATAAAACTCAGGTGCAGGAACCCCAACACTCTTGTATGGATTAAAAGCCGCGGGAATAGGCATGAAAACTCTAATCCCATTATTCTCACAATCAGAAACGTCTTTCTCAACGTAAAATCCCTTATCGCTCAAAACATCAAGCTCATCAACACCCAAAGTCTCCTTCGCCGACTAAAGCATCCCTGGTGAGTTGATGATGATCAGTCGAGATATTGATTACATCATAATCGACAATGAGATGTTGTTTTGCATCAACTGATGTTTGAATATTGTAGCCTACTTCAAGCCTTTGGCAGTCAACTCGCATTAAACGGCTATCTGGATCCACAAGTGAAATCTCCTTCTGGCCTGTTGCCTTCATCTGGTTCTGAATTTGCTCGTATCGTTGCTTTTCTTCTTCAAGCTTGCCTATTTTCTCATTGAGCTCATTAATCTTGATGCTTTCATCTTCATCTGAGTTAGCTGTGTCGTTTTGGTCCATTTCTTTGAGGTACTCTGCTATTTTGTCTTCTGTTTTTTTGAGCCTCAAAGCAACTGCTTTCTCGTTGAGGTTATTACTTCTTGAGTTCACTGCTTTGAATTTGGTGCCATCAATGGCAACGAGTTGAGCTCCATACAAGATCGAGGTTTCTACAGAGGTAAACGAATTCTTTGAAGACGCGGTTTGATGCAGTCAACATTGTCTTTTCTGAAGTCAGCGATGGTTTTGTGATCTGGAGCAAGTTTCTTCATAAGCCACATGACTTCAACGTTGCGGTGGCATTCTTTCTCCAGTTTCCTGCTGGATCTAATCTGGTTGAGGTAGCCGTAAACGTAGAGTTTGAGCAGGTCTGAAGGGTTGTAGGAAGGTCTTCCTGTGTCAGCTAGTACTGAGTGCTTGAAACCAAGCTTTTCCATGTTGAGGCTGTCTACGAAAGCGTCGATGAATCTGTACTGGGTTTTCTCTGTCAACATACTTCTCAATTGTGTCTGGGAAGAGAACGGTCTGGTCTCTGTTCTGTTCCGTTTACGTGTTCGCTCATGGCTTTTCAACTGCTCTTTCTGTTGCTCTAAAACTAGTCTAGATTTAAGCTTAACGGTAAATAGCCATCAAAGAAGAGACTTTTCACACAGTCTCTTTCAGGATTGAGCCAATTAAGATAACAACAAAAAGTAACGAGACCTCTTTGCTGATGCTGCCCATGCTTGAGATTAGGGTTGATTTGGAGATAAAAGAGTACTCGTATAGGGTTCTTTACTGATTTGATTAAGGTTTTCTCTATGTAAGGAAACGAGCCTGAAGACCTAACCAGATAGGCCTCTAAACCATACTTCACCTCATTAGCATTCAGATTCTTTTATTCCAAATGTATTTCAGACAACATTCTCCCATCAGCGAACCAAGTCGCACTACGGCTTCAGCCAACAGCCAAGGAAAACTCCATTCTTGACTAAGCAGACAAAGCTGCAGTAAACCTGAGGAGATCCCTGAGCTGTTTGTCCTACTTTACCGTGAATTCCTTCCCAGACGTCCAAACAGCCCAAACAACATTCACCAGCTTACGAGCAACAATCTTAATCGCGTCACGACTATCTTCCTTACGTTGTCAAGCCTCTTTGAAAACCAAAGCCTGAATAAGACAAACTCTTTTATTAGTAAAAATTTTCTTTAGTTTTTCCATTTAGCGTTTTTCTAAACTTCAACGTCACAATTGCAACTGCAACAACGGCAACGCCCGTTATTGTTCCGAGCAGGTAAACTTCAGGTAGTTGACCAATGCTTTTGTTAGAGCTTGAAATTGGAGATAGTGACTCGTTGGAGTAGAACACGTTTTGGTACCCTATTGATTCGATTGGTTGGGGCGTAGCGGGGTAAATTATGTCTAGATTAGAGCCATAACTTTGCAGAAGGCTAGATACGTTCATGCAGATGTTGTTTGTTAGTGCGTCTGGTCCCCATAATCCCCATATACTATCGTTTGGCCCGCGAAAGCCGTAGGCGTAGTCTTGTGGAAGAACGTAAGCAGTTCTATCACTGGTGGGGCTAATAGTTCGTGGGATTGCTTTGAACATACTGCCAAAACTGCTTCATGGCATCAAGATGTTCCTGTTGTAAGATGCTTTGAGAGTAGTCTTTGTTGCTATCAAAAATTAGGATGTATTTTGCGCCGTTTTGATAAGCAAGAACCATGTCTTTATAGAGTTCTGGACCTGATTCAATGTATGGTGGTTGCCTGTAGGTCCAAGCTATTATGGCTCCCCAATCCTTGTTGAACGCAGTGGCGGCGCCTCTACATTGGGCTACATTCACTTGCCTGCTGTAGTTCCAGCCGAACTGAGCAAACACGGTATCATATCCTGCCTGATAATCGTACCAGTAAAATGCGTAGTCAGAGGTGAATAACTTGTATTGGGTGGGGTAAGCGAAGCTTTGGGTGATTGAGTGGTTTCCGCGAATCCACCCATTTATCCCTTTAACATATTTAGTGGAAGCATCACTATAATTGTTTGCAGCTTTGACAATTGGATAATTTTGCTGGTCAAGTTGTTTTCCTCCTTCTTCATCAAGGTAATAGATTCCTAGGAACTTGTCACCCCATCTTTTGCCCGCGTCTGCAAGCCACTGTTGAGATGGATACCGGCGGCTATCACTATAGACTATGAATGACATGCCTTTATCGAAAGAGTATTGGCTTAGGGTGGTCAGTCTATCAAGATTGTAGTATCCGGTGCATCCGATAACGAAAATATTAGTATAAGAGCTAACCTTATCGATTAATTGCTCAGTTTCGGAAACGCTTTCGTAAGCAACATCAACACCTACGTATAAGCCAGGCGTAGTCTGTGCGTTAGCTGCTCTAGCTTGATAATTAGAGTTTAAGAAGAAAGGTAAAACTAGAAACGCAGTAAGCAGAATTGTCAATACCTTGATTTTCATTTGTATATAGTGGAATTTTGAAAGTAAATAAGAGTTTTCCAAAATCAATCCGAATAAAACAAAATGGTAACGGAGCAGTTTGGCATATCACACTGGCATGAAGTAATCATAGATTTTGTACGGTAAACTATTCCGTGTTGCTTTTCTAAAATTCTAATCAGAGGGTGTAATTGGCAAAGCCTTTTTAGCATATCGGAGGTTTTTAATATATTTGTCGTGAGTAAAGAGGAGAAAATTATGTCATGGGATTGTGGCTTTTTTATCTCTAAGAACAACCTCTTTCAAAAACAAGAGGCAAATGAGGAAGTAAAAAGCGAAAATAAAACTGTGCATTGCTCAGCTTGTAATCAGCCAATCGGCATAGTATCCACTACGCTATATGAGATTGAAGGAAAACAATACTGCGTAGATTGCTATTCTAACATGATTATCAAAGAGGACATAGAAAGAGATCATTTTGACGTAAAACAACAAAAAATTGCAATTCAAAAAACATCAATATAATCCTTCATAGATTTCCTTTACTGCGTTATTCCGCACCCACGGGCATTGCTGTTTGAGTTTTTTTGATTCTGCCTCCTATCACTGCGGGTATCAGTGCGAACGTGTTAACTATTGCGAATGCCAAGTAAGTGTTTTTGAGGCTAGCTAAAAAGAGTGCTTTTGATGCAATAGATATCGACTGGGTATTAACGGCCGTTAGTATTTGAGTTATAAGATCGTATGGTGCTGTGAAGGACATTATTAAGACTGCGAAGTTTAAGCTTATAGTTAAACCGATGTTTAAGAAAAGCGTGAAGAGTGCTGAGCCGATTCCGTGTCTTTCTGGGGGAACTGAACTCATAACTGCCCTTAAGTTTGGAGCAACAAAAAGTCCGGTGCCAAGGCCTAATAGTATCATATAAGCACTGAGAACAAAGTAGGATGTTGTTGCATTTGTGGTTGAGAAAAGAAACAGCGCGATGCTGCTAAGAACTAAACCTGTTATTGTAAATTGTGATTGACCATATTTGTCTGCTAATCGGCCACTTAAAGGTCCAATTGCCAAAAAGGCAATTTCAAAGGGAATGATCCTTAAACCTGCGTCTAAGGGACTAAGGTTTTCAACCAGTTGGAATTGCAAGCTTAACAGCAAGAGAACTCCTGTCCAGGTAATAATGTTAAACAATAAGGCGAACAAACCGCCCGAAACTTCACGGATTCTGAATACTTTCAGATAAATTAGTTGACATTCAACTTTCCTTTCGTAAAGTATGAAAATGATAATTAATGCGGCTGAGGCTCCCAAAAGAATGTAGGATGTTGTAAATCCGTTAGTGCCGTAAGCGCCATATGTTAACCCAACCATTAAGCAGGACAGAAAAGCAGTGAAGATTGCGAAGCCTCCCCAATCAATATGTCTATCTTTGTCTAGAGGGGCAGTATCTTTGAGGCGTCTTCGAGCCCATAGAGTTCCGAATATTCCTATTGGAATGTTAATATAAAATAAAGCGCGCCAATCAAGAAATGACAGAATTAACCCGCTAAGTGTCAAACCCAAAAGCGCCCCTGCGCGGAAAGCAATCTGGTTTACTCCTAAAAACAATCCCAGTTGTCCCCTTGGCGCCGCGTCCGTTGCTATTGCGATGCTATTAGTGAATACTAATGCAGCTCCAATTCCTTGAATTCCTCTGAAAATGATGACTTCAGTAGGGTTTGTTCCTAAACTGGTTAAGGCTGAACCGACAGTAAATAAAGCGAAACCATAAGTGTAGATTTTTACTCTTCCAAAGATATCGCCCAACCGTCCAATTATCGAAAGTGTTAGAGTGTTGGTCAAAACATATGCTTGCGTTATCCAAATTGCCTGCTCAATATTGGCGCGTAATTGTTGGGAGACTTGGGGCAGACCAATTATTACAATTCGAGTATCTATGCCAACCATTAATATTCCGATTGTTGTGACTGTCAAAGCTAACCATTTGTACTCCATGAAAATCACCAAAAAAGCAAATCCGTTAAGAATCCGCAGAATAATTATGTAAAATGTGGTAAATAACTCTTCACTGAAAACACTAGCTTAGAAAGCGTATTTAGCAAAAAAGAGTTTTCTGAAAAATTAAACAGATACTTTTTTATGCTGCTGGTCTTTGCCCGAGGATAACAGTTACTTGAACTTGGGCAGTTCCTCTAAATGCAGTTATTAGTAAGCTAGCGCCTGGCATAGTGTTTTCTTCTAAGTAGCTTGCTAAGTCATCTTGGTTTTTTATTGTTTGGTTGTTCATAGCGATAATGATGTCGCCGACTTGTAATTTGCCATCTGATGGTCCTCCACTCGTTATTGAAGAAATCTTCCAGCCGTAAGTTACACTATCACTATTTTGTTGAGCTAAATCAAAGCTCATGTCTTGCCCCATGACGCCTAGATACGAGTGTCCATGGTAGGTGCCTGTTGAGATCAAAGAGTCTATTTCACGTAGAATAGTATTTGATGGAATCGCAAAGCCTAATCCTTGTGAATCGGTGACTATTGCTGTTGTAATGCCCACGACATTTCCAACCGAGTTAAGAAGTGGACCACCTGAGTTTCCAGGATTTATCGGCGTGCTTGTTTGAATAATGTTTGCAATCGAAAATCCTCCTGCCGTATCTTCAGTTATCGTTCTTCCCAGTGCACTTACAGTGCCAGTGGTCAACGAACCTATGAGTCCATAGGGATTTCCAATAGCTATAACTGGTTCACCGACGCTTAATGGGGAGGAGCTTACTATAGTGACTGGTTTCAGCTCTGACGCGGGCGCATTATTAACTGAAACTACAGCTAAATCAGAGTATGGGTCTGTTCCAAGTACTGTTGCTGCGTAGCCATTTCCATCTGGAAAAGTGACGCTCAAACCGCTTGTTCCTTGGACTACATGATAATTAGTTAATACAACGGTTCTATCTGAAAACTTGTAGACAAACCCTGAGCCTTGAACACCACCGCCGCTAGTCGTACCTTGTATTAGAACGACCGAGTCGCGCACTCCTTGATAAATGTCGGCTAGGGACGTGCCGTTTTGAAGGATGGTGATGTTTTGGTAGGTAGCATTTTGGAAGCCTTTGAGGCCTGAGACTTGATTTTGCAGATCTGTTACTTGGTTGTTTAAGCTGTCTACTTCCCTCATGGTGAAAACATAAACTCCTAATGCCCCGAGAAGTAAGCCCGCGGCAAACAGGAATATTAGAATGCTGGCAGTTGTTTTGGTAGATCCGTTGGTTGTCATCTTTCAATTACCTTTAGAGAGAATTCACTTGTATAAGAAATAAAAGTTGCTATTTTCGGCGGTCCACTATCTCCAGCGCTTCAGGTCCCGTGCCAATTAATGTGATGGGTACGCCTGTTTTGTCTTCAACTTCCTTGACGAAGTTTTTTGCATCTTTAGGCAAATCATTGTATTTCTTGGCTCCTCTGCAACTTGGGAAAATAACGTCCAATTTTGTCATTGCCGCCTGTGTAGCACCGTTTATCTTAGCAGTTTTTTTTGCCAAGTCGAAGTCAAATGGTGCTGAACGCCGGTCTCTTCCTGTTCCTGCGGCTACTTCAAACCAACCTCTTTGTTGTGCTTCTTCTTTTGTTATTTCTCCCGGAAGTGGTCCTGCGCCGACTCTTGTTATAAATGATTTGAAAACTATAAGGACGTCGTCAACTCTCGTAGGTCCTACTCCTGCTTCTGATGCGATTGCTGAGGCGCCCGTATCTCTTGCAGTTACGTACGGGTAACCGCCGCCTAAAAACAGTGATAACATGAATCCTTGTGTGCCTTCGAGAAGAACCTTTTTTCCGCTATCTAAACCATCGTTGACTTCCTGCACCTGGTCCGTAACATAAGGTTTCAATTCAGGGATGTCTTTCGCAAGTTTCGCAGTACGTCTAACACGTTCTTCAATGGCAGGACCAACACCTCGACCTGTGGTTCCAATGCCTTTGTTGACCGCGCTTGCCTTATCGGCGGCCCCATGCTTCTCTTCAATTATTGAAGCACTTTGGTCTATACCAATTCTGCCTTTCACCTTAGTTAATTCAACTTCATCAAAAAACGTTTTAACATCAACGTTTGCCCCTGCTGCGATAAGAAGACGCGTTTTTGGATTAATGAAGGCAGCGGGAACCATATGCAGAGCGTATTTTTTGCCTTCAAACCAGACAGTATGGGCTGCGTTTACCGAGCCGGTTCTCACGCAGAAATCAAGATTATCTTTTAAGGCCAAATACGAGATTATTTTTCCTTTGCCCTCGTCTCCCCAGAAGGCGCCGACAATTACAGTACAAGGCATCTATTGTTTCACCGCTTGACAAGTCATCTCAAGAATTATTTAAAGTTGTAGTGGTTTCAATCTGATTTTTATTCGCGACTTTGTTTCTTACATTCGTTAATTAGTTGGGCTAAGAGACAGGTTACACAGTCTGAGAAGCTGTGTATTCCTTATTTTATTAAATATTCTTCTTTTACTTTGAGCCATTCTTTAAAGAAGTAACCGTAGACTTCCGCCCTGACAGTGATGCTCTATTAGCCTTTTCTTATGCGTTATCGTTTCCCTTCATAAGCATAGTTAACAAACGTACATTACAAAGTACTCTACTTCTACGGTAAGAGCGGTCAGTCGATTGATATATTATTGTTGAAACGATTAAACGTTGATAATTTTATGTAAGATTTTACAATAAACTGGATACGCCGTTAATTATATATTGAATAGTACCGTAAAGTACGGTATTGAAATTGGACATTTTGCCACGAAAAGGATACGAATGCGTAACGGTCACCGATAAAATACACGAAGAAATAAGGCAAAAAGCCAAAGAAAACAACTACTCAATAAGACAATATATTGAAGACTTAAAGGCTAAAGATAAAGCAGCCGAAAAAGAAGGAAACTGATATTTACCTATTAAGGTGATTCAATACAACAACCACGTTCTTGAAGCACAACTAATTTGTGACTGATATTGTAAAATAGAAGGTAGCGGTCTAATATCCAGAAAAGTCTAATCTAAAAATACCAAAGAATAAGCTGCTGCTAGTTTAGATGTGTTTTAGGAAAAAACAAAGTTCAATACAATAGAACTTCTAAGAACGCTTTCTTGCTGCTTCGTAATCTATTCTTTCCAACAGTTTAATGACTCTTTTACCTTTTGATTTTTTTTCTTTATGAGTTATCGTACCTACATTAGGACAAATGTCATCCAAAATAGTTCCTACCGATTCATCTAAGATAACAGGATATACACGACAACCCGAAGGTCTATCACAGTAAACACTGCATCGCTGTTTGACTCGATTATAGAAAACGCAATAACCTTCCCGATTCCTAAGTTGAGCATATCCTTGACGATCAAATTTTACAAAGTAACCTCTGCCAAAGCCCCGCTTTTTTAAACGAACGATGTCTTCTTTTGATAGAAGCATTTCGGTTTCTTTACAACAAACCCCACAGTGTGAACAACGCATAAACTTGAAAAAGTGTTTGCTTGTATTTTTGGTTTTGTTTCTTCAAAGTATTCTTAGCCTGCTGATTGCAGTATGTTTGAGTTTAGTAATTCAGCATAAGCGATGTTTCTTAATGGTATACAAGTAGTTCCGTGTCTTTTGTTAAGAGCGTACTCAAGTAGGAAGCTTTTTCCTGCGCCTTTTAAGATTGCCGTCAATTGCACATTTATTATGACGGCTCCGTCTTTAAGATGCAGGTTGACGTTTCTTCCGATGTATGATTTGGCACAGTTAACGCTGAAATTCTCCAAAGCCTTTTCACCACTCTTTTTCTTGGTCAGCTATCTTAACCCAGCATTGCTGGCAGATAGGCAGTTTTTCGCCTTTTAATTGGATGTATAATTTGATATTTTCGCTTTTGCAAACGTCGTTCCAGGGGTTTTTGCAATGTTCCATTTTATTTACCTCTAACTCACGGTTTGGCGTTGATTGCTTTTAAAGCGCTTGCAGAGGCGACTGTTTGAGGTGGTGGAGGGGTGAGTGAAAGTGAAGCTTTATACCTTTACTTTCAAAGTGGTTAATGGAGGATCATGTTTAATCTTGCTAGTCCTTATGTGTTCATTCCCACAATCGGCTTATTTATCCAAATTATTGTTTTGGCATTGTTGATTTACGGGTATTTTCTCTACAGGCGACTGGTTTTTCAGAGGCATGGCCGAGTAATGGCTGTAGCGGTTTTCTTACATTTGATTGTTATATTTGCAGTCATGATTCCTTCTTTTGTTCTAGCAATAATTCCAGAGTACATCCTTCGACATGCTTCTGGACTCGTATCAGTCGTTACTTTGATTCATGTACCGTTTGGCACATTAGCAGCTTTGTTTGGCATCTGGTTTGTAGTTTCTTGGAGGCTTCAAGGCTTGAAAGGCTGCTTCAACAGAAAAAGAAAAATGCTGTTAACAATGATATGTTGGCTGGTTTCAACCGTTCTAGGAATTGCACTTTACACTATTTTCTATTTGCCTTTTTGATAAGGTCTAAAGTTCTATTATTTGTGGAGAAATATTTTCCTTTGTTATTTTTAGCAACCCGACTGAAGGCTTATTTACCAAAGATGCTGGATCCGTCGGGCTACCTGGGTTAATGTAAAGAATTTTTCCCTCCCATTTAATTCTGGAGCTATGTGTGTGCCCGTAGACAAAAACATTAAATCCATATTGCTTAGCTATAAGTTCCATTTCATTTGTCCCATGCACAATATCAGGGTCATGCATAACTCCAATTTTCCACTCAAAAATCTTAAGCGAATCAAGCTTTGGCAACCCAATGCCAACTTCAGGCCCGTCCATATTGCCGTGTACCGCCAAAACTGGAGCAATTTGCTCCAATTCATCAATAACAGTTAACTCCACTAAGTCACCAGCGTGGATGATGAAGTCAACGTTCTTGAAAATCTCAAAAACCCTTTGAGGTATACAAATAGCTCTTTTAGGGATATGGGTGTCTGAGATTAAACCGATGCTTTTTGAGGCTTCGAAATTTTGGTTTGATTTATTAATTATTGTTTGCTCACTAGACATTTTTAGGGTGACACCAAGTAATAGGCATCCTGCTAGTTACATGGATAGGTTTGGTATAAATAATTTTATATCAAAATGTTAAAATGTAAACATGAGCTCGAGCACAAAAAAGCAATGGAAGAAATGAGAAGTTAGTTTAAGTCAAGAACCTTTTCACGGTCTCGTACAATACGCTTGTGCCAAAGACAAGGTTCTCGATAGTTATCCGCTCATCAATTCCATGCATCCGTTTCTCTAGTTGGTCTTTTGGTTCATCTGGAATCATCGGTTGAAAACCATAACATATGCTGCCCTCTTCCCTGAAGAAGCGCGAATCCGTTCCACCTGTAGTCAATGAAGGGGCTATTCCGCAATCAGGCTCAAACTCACGAAGAACCTCTGTGATAGTGTGATAAAGCTGTGTTTCAGTAGTTGATTCGGAGCCGTCATGGGCTTGAATAAACTCAAAACTTAACTTATCCAAACCCACATCCTCAAGCATACCCTTAATCAAATCAATGGTTGCGGTAACGCTTTGCCCTGGAAGAATTCGGCAATCAAAAACCGCTTCACACTCAGAAGGAATAATGTTTTCTTTGACTCCGCCTTTGATGATTGTTGGTGTAATTGTCATTTTGGTTCTCGGTCTAATTTCCTCAGCTAAAGCATGATCCTTCAGTGCTAACTCATCTAATATTTCCTCGCTTTCCGTTGGGCAGCTAAGTAAACGCGTTATTAATTCGTTTAAGTCAGGGTTATGGTTGGCAATTTCAGCAAGGTACTGCTTAAGTGTCGGAACATAGATGGTGGCTGGCTTGAAATCGCGGAGTTTATCAATGACTTTGCTTATGCGAATAATTGCGTTATCCGCCGTGTTAGGGGTTGAGCCGTGGCCTGGGGTGCCTTTTGCTGTTATTTTAAGCCACAGAATTCCTTTTTCAGCTGTCTGCACTGTGAAGACGTTGCCTTTTTTGGTTGGGGTGGCTAATCCTCCGCCTTCATTTAGCAAGTATGGGCACCAAACTTTTTCTCGGTAGTTCCGCAAGAGGTAGCCTGCGCCTTCTTCGCCGCCTTTTTCCTCATCTGCAGTTGCTGCCAAAACTATGTCGCCTTTAAGCTTGATGTTGTTTTTCTTTAACAGTTTGAGTATCATGATTTCGATGGCTGTCATGCATTTCATATCGTAAGCTCCTCTGCCGTAAACGTAGCCATCTGAAACCTTTCCTTCAAATGGAGGCACGGACCACTCATTTGGGTTTGCTGCAACCACATCAAGATGAGACAACAGTAACAAACTGGGTTTTTCTCCTGTACCCTTCAACCTGGTGATTACGCTGCCTCTTCCAGGCGCTGACTCAATAATTTCAGTTTTGAAGCCTTCTTTGGATAGCATTTTTGCTATGTATGTTGCTGCTTGTGTTTCGTTGCCTGGGGGATTAGTTGTGTTAAAACGAATTAAATCGCTAAGCAAATTTGTAATTTCTCGCTCTATATCTTTTAGAATTGCAGGTGACATTAATTCTTCAACTCCTTAATCGTGAGTCTAGGCGTTTTTTCTCTTAAGAGTATCGATCACATTGTTAGTGTTGGACTCCCTTTATCTAAAATGGGCTTCGAGCTTTTTCGAGAAAATTTTGTTTTTCAAAGAGTTGAGATTGTTATTGACATCATAGCCTTGTACGTTCACAAGTTGATTGAGGGGTAACTTGTTGGAGAGAAAAGAGGCGATAGCTCTTTTAGCTGAATTAGGTACATTTCAACTTGTTAGTCCTGACTTTGTTATTCTTGAACAAGGAAACATAGGTAATTATCAACTGAAAATTAGAGGTAATTACAGCTTCAAAGACGTAGTAACGTTTCTAAAAAATAGGTTCTGTTCAGAAGAAATCAATAATTACTTAATTATTTTTAAGCCGTAGAAAACTATTGTTAAACGTTTTGTGTGCTCTAAAAATTGCAGACTTACCAAGTCATTTAGTTTTTAGAAGTTCATCCATCAGCGTAAGTAAGAAATATCCTTGTTCTTTATCTAACTTGGTACATGATAGACCATGAAACAAGTTATAGACTTCGACACCATATTTCTCTTTGAGTTGTTTCCCATTTTGTTCAATAATCTCGGTGCTTGAATTTTTAATCATTAAAGACCCTCACTTCTTCTATTTTACGATAGCAAATTTAAGATTTGTTGCCTTCTCAAATATAAGTTATTGAAACCCAATTTGGTATAGAGAAAGCCTCAAGTTTTGCAGAGTATTTTGTTTCGGTGCTACTCTGAATTAAATCAATAATCCATTCAGAAAATTCTTCTTTTATCTGTTTGTAGAAATATTCTTCTTTGCTTTTTTCAATTGTAACAGTGGAATACAAAAGTTTTAGAAATGAGGAAGAGTTTTAGTCCTCTAAGCAATGTAACGACAATGCATTCTTGTGCTCCAAAACTGTTAGTACCGTTCTGGCTCTTTCTCAACAAGCCCCTTTAGTTTAGTTAGGGTTTCCTGCATCGATTCCCGTTTCGATGCGCCTCCATCCCTGAATGTTACTCTTGAATAGATTTGAGTAAATACTATTCGCGTTTTGCGCCCTTCTTCAAAGGGTTCAAAATCAAATGTTGTGTCAGTTGTGAAGGCTCCAGAAGAGTAGTAATGAACTTTCTTTGGCGGATCAAAAGGTTGCACAATTGTCGAGAAACCACCATCTTCTAAATTCATTCTGCCGCCAACTTTCCAATCTACAGATTTAAAGCTGAAGCCTATCCAGTCTTTCCAGCGTTCAATTTGTATAAAGAATCGCCAAACGGTTTCAGGGGAACGTGCGACTATAATTTGCTCAGACATTCCTCCTACGGGTTGGGGCAAGTCGGGTATTATTAAGGATTTATCAAGATTTTCAAAATAGGCTGGATTAGGGTGCTTAAAATAATGAATGCCATATACTTTTCTTTGGTCATAAGACCAGAAGTTCATCTCTTCATCTTTCCCGCTTCTTAAATCCTCTAAAACCACTATTTGTCTAAGGATTTTTACAGGACCCTCTAACTCTCTTGAATTAAAATATTTATCCTTGAAACCCACAACTTTCCACCACCACCCTTCACTCCACCCCTTTTCATGAGAAATAGGTCTCATGTCAAACCATGTTCGAATTACATCGCCTTCTTTTAGATCTGAAGAAGAAAAAACCTCTATGAAAGACTCGCTTTCGTTGAAAGTCTCATCCAGCGGAGGAACCCATTTTGCAGTCCTAACGGTATCCAGATAAGTGTGATCGACAGTGGTATCAAAGCCGTATATGTTTTGTTTGCTTGCAATTAGAACATTCTTGCCTTTACTTGTTAATTTGAAATAAGTGGTTTTTTTGAACAGCCCTTTTTTCTCAAAGGTCGTCCACAAGCTTCCATCAAGGTGATTCAGATGGTCAATTTGGATAGGTACAGCGATACCTTTCACTATTAGCATTTGCTGCAACGTTGCTTGCTCTATGGGTTCACTGCTTCCATAATATGATTTTCTGGTTCCATCGATTGTTGTGAGTATCTCCAAGCATATATTGCATTCTAATAAAGCAAATTCATCCATCCAAATCACAATCCTTAGTATCTCTGCCTTTAGAATATAAAGTGAGTCATCCGTTACGACCTTGGAATGGTTGTTTTCCCTTTTCCGTAAACTTCGACAGCACCCACTTGTCTGAAAATATTTAGGTTGTCAGTGACGTTCCAGTACTCCGCTAGTTTGCCGTTCACGATGCGATAGATATCTACAGCTTTTGATGTTATCTTTTTTCCAGTTGGATTTAACCCCATAAATTCGCCTTTATGAGTTCCAGTGTAAATAAGGAGAACCCAAACTGCAAACATCAATTCGCTGGAACCACATGGAGCATCAAAGCGAAATGTTGGAATGTAACGGTTAATAATATGACTGATTTTAAAAATCTAAAAGATGATATAGAAAGATGGAATCAAAAAGAGCGATTTATAGCACCATATTAGATTTGATTCAATTAATCAATCTGCTCATGTGCTTTACCTTCAAGTTTGTGTAAAAATATTGTTAAGATTTATATATGATAAAAAAAACGATAGTGGTTGGTAAAAGTTGATCATAATGAAAGAACTCAAACCCATAGACTACAAAATACTGTTTGAATTAATGAAGGATTCTCACAGGAGCGATAGGCAACTAGCAAAATCTCTTGGTGTCTCCC
This sequence comes from Candidatus Bathyarchaeota archaeon, assembly GCA_963811105.1. GTDB lineage: Archaea > Thermoproteota > Bathyarchaeia > Bathyarchaeales > Bathycorpusculaceae > Bathycorpusculum. The sequence continues at coordinate 28,957 of CAWEPZ010000009.1, forward strand.
AACCTACAGTAACCCGAAGAAGAGCCATGCTTGAAGAAAACTTCATCGAAGGATACACTGTTATTCCAAAATTTGGTCAAATCGGTTTTGAAATGGCCGCTTTAACTTTCCTAAAAAGTAAACTTAAATTTAAAACAGGCGAGGAAAAAACAGACGCTTTAAAGAAGATGCGCAACTGGTATATGAAGCAGCCCAACGTTATTCTAGTTTTAGACGGACGAGGAATGGGTTGGGATGCCGTCTGTATTTCACTACACGAAAACTTTGCTAATTTCGCCGATTTCATAAGGGCGCATGATTCAGAACTATCTGAATGGGTCCTTGAAAGCCAAACATTCCATTCTGACTTGAAAGCCGGAATAATAATCAAACCATTCCACCTAAAATATCTAGCATCACCAGAATAGACTCCATATCGACTGGATAGGCTTAATCTCCAAGGAAGATGAGCTCTTCTTTCTTTATTGCTAAATTTGTTATAAGCGTTTGCTACGACATAGAGAACTGATATTTATTGATGAAAATTCCAGACAAGAAGCCATTTGAGAAGGACTAACCACCTTTTGACTGAAATCTGTTTAATAAGCATCTTCTTAGCTAAGAAACTAAAAAACTGGCTGCCAAAAAATCATTTGTGCTTTATCTTCTGTTTATTTTTTTGAGCAGTCTCTTTTTCGGAAGTTTTGGCTTTTTCGTTCTTTCTGCATCAACTGCCAATCCAATCTACCCATATTGCAATAGTTGTTAATTCGATATAAGGTTTATCACAGATTTTAACTGCGGTTTGTTCGATTGCATATGTTTTCTAAATTTGATCTTTTGCGTCAGAATATTTCGGCTGAAGATTAATTTTGTTGTGTTGGAGGACTGGTTTTGTTTGTTGGCTACTCATAGCTATCCGTCAACGAGGAGAAAGGAGAAGGCTTCGAAAACGGAAAAACTGTATTGGCTTGAGTGATCTCGCCTTCAACTTAAACCAGTCCTCCAATCACTAACAAGACTTAAGATATTATGAAGCATTTAAAAGCCTTATGAATTAAATATAAGACTTAGAAATACTAAATCAGCTAAAAGCTAAAGTGCCTTCCAAAATATTCTGTTCAGAAACATCAAGCTGCTTAGATAGCGAAGCCTTAAGAAATGCTGAAAACTTCGGAAGAGCACCATTATAAGTTATGATTTGGTTACCCTTCAGTGCGTCAACATGGAAGACTTTCCCGTCTTCTTTATAGCTGAACGAAATAGTTTGCGCATGAAAAGCTAAAGTTTGAAAATCCTCCCACTGATTACAATTCAAAATCACAGAAGGACCACCTTGACCAACTGTTATTTTTGAAGGTGCTGATTGATCTTGAGGTGCTTGGTCCCATATCAAAGTTGGTACTACTTCTTTTTGTGCATTTGATAAGACACTAATTAGGTTTGTTACTTCTTTTTGCAGATTGTTTATTTTTCCTTCAATTTTTTCCATTTTATCGTTTAATGCTCCGGTATCACTAAACTGTTCGGTAACTGTTGCTAAATCGTTAATTAATTTGTCTAAGTCTCTTTCATGCTCTTTAAGCACATTTACAATAAAATCTAGTGCCTCTAAGGCATCATCTCTTGTTTGCAGATTCTTCGCCATATTTATGCCCCCTCAATATCTGACACATCAATACATGCAATAAATAAAGTTAACGAATCTCTAGATAGTATCTTTGTAATAGCATAATAATACTTATTATGAGTTTACAAGTTAAAACTATGACGCTTTAGGCATCATTTTGCGCCGTTTTTCTTCGCTCTTCGCGTCTAAGGGGCAATTTGAGTTTTTGTGTTAGCGAAGGCATAGAATATTAACCCGATGTCGTCAATGTGGCCTTACATCAAATGCTATTGCATATACAGACAATTATCAGACCATTTATTGCAAAAGGCAAGCCGCATTTTTCATGAAATTGCTCAATGATATGACACTTGACATTCTTTACTGACAACAATCAACAAAAGAACTTTTAAAGATCATTTATCTATCTATAGACATGATTTTAAGTATCAATTTAATAGACTAATTAGGAACCCATATGCACTTTATCGCTTTATAATCGCAAGTTACCTGGCATGGAGTATTATTGGTCTCAGGCTTGCAAGAAGAGCAAGTGTACTTTATCTTTTTCCTGTGCTCCTCTCTAACCGAAGCAACAATTTTGTCGTTAAGGTCAACAAATACGGTTTCTATCTGAAGCGCTGATTCTGGACACTGTTTAACGCATTTGCCACATCCGTCACATTTCTCAGTGTCAATCGTTATGTAATACTCGCCTGAACCATCACTGTAGCCATAATAAGTTATAATAGACTTCGAGCACTCCTTCGCTAAGTTTTGTGCTCTTTTTCATATAGAGCTTTCGCAAACAACGCTGCTCCAAATGCGCCAGCCGCCATTGGGTCTAAGCCTCTTTCCTTCCACTTTGGCATTGGTAAACACTTAACGCCTAGAATAACTTCTATCCTGCTGGCAATGCCTATGTTTTTTGATTGTCCTCCAGTAATAACGAGTTCTTTTTGCAATCCAACCCTGTTAATCAAATTGGCCATTCGAACTGCCATTGCTCGCGTATATGCAGCCAAAACCTTCTCTTTTGACCAACCCTTACGCAAAAGCCCCATCGCTTCAGTCTTCGCAAACGCCACACATGTGCAGCTTACTGGCTCAGGCTCCTCATCAACCTTTAACGATATTACACCGATATCTTCAATAGGAATTTTTAGCAAATCGGCAAAAACTTCCATGCCTCTGCCGGTTCCTGCTGCGCATTTGTCATTCATTAGAAAAGAGACAACTCGTCCTGTTTCATCGATGCTGATTGCTTTTATGTCTTGTCCGCCGACGTCAAGCACCGTGCGGACGCTTGGTCCCCAAATGTAATTGGCGCCTTTTGCATGGCAGGCTATTTCTGTTATGGCTTTATTTGCCATTGGAACGTTAACACGTCCATAACCTGTGCCAACAGTGTATTTCAAGTCATTTACTTTAAGTCCAGTTCCTTCAAGAGCCCAATCTAAAGCTTTTGTAGCGCTCTCAGGACTGTTGGACCCTGTTCTTGTTACTACCCAAGAATAGACTTCTCCATTGATCATTATGGCAGCCTTAGATCCAACAGATCCAACATCAACGCCTGCCGTAATTATATCCTTGTTAGTCCATTTCATCCCTGGAACAATTCTATGGTATTCCTGCCACCGCCAATATTCAATGCAAAGGGTGCTTGGTTCCTTCATTTTTGAACCCCTTTTGCTCTGTTAGATCCAATGATTGCTGCACCTAAAGCACCCGCAAACTCGGGGTACTCAGGTATCAATACGGTGACATTCAACTTTCTGTTCAATGATGCAACAAAACCCACATCTTTAGCAACACCGCCCATTAGCACTACATCAGGGTTAACTCCTAACCTATGTACCATTGAAGAAATTCGGTCAGCCATAGCATCGAAAACTGCTCGTGCAATTTCAGCTTTAGACTCCTGCCTGTGAATTAATGAAACAACGTCGGATTCACCGAAAATCACGCATGAAGCGTTTATGGGACTTGCCCTTTCCGCCTCAAGAGACAGAGGCCCCATCTCTTCCAAGTTAACCTCTAAGGCCCTTGCCATAGCTTCGATAAATGTTCCTGCTCCAGCAGCACATCGTTCGTTGACAACAAAGTCAACCATAATTCCTTTTTCGTCACATTTAACCGCGCGTGCTTCTTCAGCGCCCACATCAATTATGGTTCTGGCGCTTCTAAAAAAGTAAATTGCTGCCTTAGCATCCGCCCCCATCATGCTTACTGTGCTGTTGGCGTACGGTGCCATTTCCATAGCCGTACCCGTTGCGACAAAATAGTCGACATCACTTAGCTTTATGTTTGCTCCTTGTAGGACTGCGTCCACTGCTTGTTTAGCTGCTTCAGTCGGGTCAAACCCTGAGAAAACCTGAGCTCTTGATAAAACATCGTTGTCTTTTAGAATTACAGCTTTTATTCTTTGAGTCCCCAAATCCATTCCAACAGTAATCATGGACTCACCCTTTTAAATTTCGATTCTTGAAGTTAGCATTTCAAGGAACGCTTCAACGCGAGTTTTCATTTGACCAACATCTTCTCTAGTGTACTCGGTATCAAGATAGTAGACAGGGACATTGATTTTGTCAAGGGCTTTCTTGATGCTGGTGTATTCCATTGCGTAGAGCATGCAGCCACGGACAACATAGTAAATGACGCCTTGAACATTCCATTCTTTAACCTTGTTTAATAGCCAGTTAATCCTGTCTTCATTGCCATCCTTGGAAGTAAAGCAAGGGCAGGTGGAAGCCATCAAATACCGGTCTCCAATAGCCCTAAGCATATCATCCATTGACCATTCATCAACTCCGACGGGATCATTTAGTATTCTTTCGCCTGAACACAATTCATCTGCAACAATAATGCCCTTTGGGTTAGCTTCTTCAACTAGATTGGGTAGCTTCCAGTTATCAGGCCAAAACATTGGTGTTCCTGTGATTAATACACGAGGCGTATCTGGTGGACAAACCCATTCTTTGCGTTCTACTCGCTTATCGAGCTCACTGCATAAAGCTTCCGTTTTCTCAGTCCACCTCTTCTTATCATCCCACAAATATGCTTGATTGACAAGCATAGCATCTCTACCCATAATCACCGGTGGCCCCTTACGCAAATCTTGCAGGCGGCGGAATGCTTTTGTTGCCCTTTGAGTTTGCTCAATAGCAGCTTTCAGATTATTACGAGTAATCTTGTGGCCAGTAAACTGTTCAATCTGTACTTTCATGTTCTTTATTTCATCGTTCCAGAAGCGAAGTGAATGCGTGGAATCTTTAACTCTTGGCGTATTCATGTTCCAAACAGTCTTGTAATCACTCAATATTTCGCTTAGTTTGGTCATCCCATCGCATGTTAGAACGCTAATCAAAGCATCGCTTTGTTCAAGAAAAGGTGAGAGTTCAATCATTTTTGCACCAATGGTCGAACGAATAACTGGACAAACCTCCACTGGGACCACTCTGTCTCCCAGTTTTGAAGTATCATACCAGCCAGAACTTACTCTTACCGGTATAGCATCAGCTGCTAAAATTAACTCTGTAGGTGCGAACAAGCACATGTAACCAATAACTTTCTTTCCTTTTTCCTTCTCAGCCTGAATTTCTTGTTGGCGACTACCAAACAAGTTTGCCATCTTATCGAAATACTCCATTGCTTTGGGCCTGTTGGGGTCAGCTTTCTTCATGCGTTCGATGTTCTCAGCAATTACTTTCTGAGAGGCGGTTTTGATAGTGTTCCTAAGCTCTTCCATTTCTTTCTTGGGCATTTCGCTTGTATACTTTTTTTCTACTTTTTCGTTCTTCATTCTTACCTTCACTCACTTGATGACGGTTCTAACCAGTTTCTTGATTTGAACAAAGTTTTATTTGCAAACTTAACCTTCAAAGTGTCTTCATAAGGGCACATTTCAGCACAACGGGCGCAAACCACGCACATTGAAGTGTTTATTTTTCCTCCTTTTTGCTCGTAGACCTCTGTAACTTGTAATGGGCAAACTCTACTGCACACGCCGCATTTAGTGCATTTTTCTTCATCTTTTTCAATATAAAACAGCGGTGCCCACTTAAAACCATTAAATCTGTTCACGATCGCTAATGAGATGCCAGTGGGGCAGAAGCGGCACCAAAATCGCCTTGTAAAGAATGAGCCTGCCAATGTCAAACCGATAAACATAAGAGCTATTATTTGACCAAGGTTTTGACCAAAGTAAGCGATTATATCTTGGACGTATTGGTAGGTGAAATTAATTTGGAACAATGCTATAGCACCCCCCGTCCATGGTACAATATTTGGAATCAATGGGTCAATTAGAACGCTGTATGGTCGGAAAGGACCACCCAAAACTTTTGCCAAAATTATGGCGGTGTTGAAATCTGTGGGTGGCTGAATTAACCATAAATAGATTGGAATAAGCAAGAAAAAAAGAGCAATTGCATACCTTGATTTGTGGAGACTCTTGTTGAGCTTTTCAGGTAGGCTTCTATGACGTATTTTGAATGCTTTCCTTAGAAGCGTAACCACATCCAAGAGAAAAGCGAATGGACAAACCCAACCGCAATACATTCGACCTAAAACAAGAGTTACTGCAAGAATAATTATCAATACATAGAGAAGTGGGACTGTAAAGGTAAAAAAATAAAATAGTGCTGCAAATGATACCGCCTGAATTACTAGCCTTACGTAAGTAACTCTTGCAGTCAAGTTCTTCTTCCATATTAGAATGGCAGCTATCCCTGCTACCCCTAGGCCCACAAGCACTATAGTTTTAAGTATGTTGCCGATTAGTTCCCAGTCCATTCTTTTCGCCAATGTTCAACTTTTGAATTACTGAATTATTCTCGTGTTGTAGTCTCTAAGGTATGCTAAGTGTGCCGCATCGTACGGGTAAGTTTCTGTCGCAGGATATGGGAAGCCGCTCATATCCATGAAAGGCAAGGGATTCACTGTGAAAGTAAATCCGTAGCCCCATTGTCCTGGTGGATCCTTAAACCAGCATGCGACAATAAGGAAGTAGTCTCTCACCATGCCAGGTGCTGGTGCTGAGAGATTAGTTGTTGGGAATAGAAGTTCTACCTGGTCGCCTTGGCGTCCAATCGCAAACATGTCATCTGCATTTTGAATGAGCGGTGTTACGTCACCGTATCTTGTGAAGTTGCCTGTAGAGTTAGTTGCGAAATCCCACCATGGGCTAAGGGTTGCAGTGGGGCTAATTTTTTGAACTTTTATGGTTTGTTGAGTCGTTGTGTCAATTCCGATATAGTCGTATGTTACGTTCCAGGAGTTGGTGATTCTTATTTGAAAGTCTGTAATGCCCTTGGGAAATAGTCCTGTTAAGTCAACAACAAAAGTTCTAGGGTTAGAGTCTGAAGGTACTGGTATTTGTCTATCCGCGGGGGCTCGTACCCAACTACCGTCTAAAGTTTTGATTTCCATATAAGTTGGCGGAGTAACCTGAGTGCCATTTGGTAAAAGTCCTTGGGCAACTGCTGTTCGGAGCGTGTCTATCCAGTTGTAATACGCCTCATATGATCCCCAATCAACTATTCCAGTCATTACTAGCTTAATTTGCTGTGCAGAAGATAGATCTCCTAAATCAAGCGTCAATTGATTTATTGTTGGGTTGTTATAAGATGGACTGAGATTCACGTTATTTCCAGGAGTATAAACGCCGTCTGACTGTAAGATTTTGGAGAGAACATTTTGGCCTTTTTCGTTGGTCGCTGAAACTGGCGATAACGTATTGGTTTTGTTTACTGTATAAATTTGTTCATTTAGGCCCTTGTAAAGATAATTGGTCATGGTTGTATAGGCATCGGTGCCTGCTGGGTGGTCTACTACAATCATGTACGCTGCATCTAAGTAGAAGAGTTCATCCCATTTTTGAGAAAGAGTCATGTCATAGTAGCTATCGCCATTAATTGTCTTAGTTGCTATTACATTGCTATCAAGCTTAACGTAATCCCACGGGTTTCCTCCATTGAACACGACTTCGCCATTTGAATTTATATAGCCCGTATATCCTAGCCAGCCAGAGTTTGAAACATCAGTGACATACGAGTTCCCTGTTCCATTCCATACGTAAAGTGATGGGCAAGAGGCATAACCACTGATTGTTACATAGGATGCAACAAGTATTCTGTAATTGTCTAGGGTAAACGTCTTTGAAGGGCTCTCTGTACCATCATTCCAATGTGTAAACTGAACCACTCCAGTTCCAACATCATAAGGACTGGGCACGGTTACTGTATACTCTCCAACAGGTACCAACTCTCTATACGGAGTCCCATATGAATGTCCATTTAGGGTAAACGGTAAGGGTTTGCCGACACCACCATTCCTAGTAATAAATAACGTATGATACCCAGTTTTTACAACTTCAAATGATCCTGTAAGAGTGTTTATTTTGACGTTATGGTAACCTTCTGACGTTGCATTAACAGTAAATACAATTTCCTCACTTGCTTGAGCATCTAGCTGGATAAATTGCGTTTGCACTATCGTGTTATCAACGGTTAATTTAATCGTAATCTTATCGCTTTCCGGCGAGGAATTTTTTGCAGTGGCAGTTATGTTAACAGGTTGGTCGACCCAAACCTCAAATGGTTCAGATACTAAATTTGACAATATAATTTTGCTTGATTCAGGAGGGGCTGGTTTAATTGTAAAGTTTCCAACCAAATTGTCAACTGAAACGTTATAGTTGCCTTCCGCAGTTTCGATGTCAGTGAACTGAACAGTCTGTGATGAGTTGCCGGCAAGTGTTATGTTTTCTGCATCTCTGATTATGTCATTAATTCTAAAGTTTACCGTTTTATTGCCTTCTAAATCGCCGGTATTAGTGACATTAACCGATATTAGCACTGCCTCGCCTGGATACACCTCAAGAGGATCAATGATTAGGTCTTTTAGAGCAAATTTAGCTGGCCTTGAAGCACCCACTATCATACCTTGGCTCGTAAGAAAAATAAAAGCTCCTGCAGCAGCACCGACAATGATAACATCGATTAAGAGAATTGCCTTCAGTTTAACCATCGCTGAACGCGACAACATCCTAATTTATGCTCTCCTCAACAGTTAACTGCATAGACTACTATATAATTTATGCGAACTAATTTTTTTTAGAGCGATTTTTTCAGCAAAGCAGAATTTTTTCTTTTGGTTAGAACAAGATAATCGTAGCAATAATTTTCCATTATGAGCATTCTGGCTCTATATGGACGGTAACAACTGCATTTGCAAAGCGCTCCTTAGTTTCTTTCTCAACCTGTGAAGCAATACTGTGAGCTTTTTTGATTTGAATGTGCTTAGTAAAACAGCAGTCAATATTGATATAGCGTTTCCCATCGGCAGCATAAGTAACTATTCGCTTAATCCGCAGATGCTCACCTATACCTTTGCTAACTTCATTAACAACTTTTCGAAGTTGAGCCTCATCAACCTCAGAAGATGGAACCCCCCCTACACTTGAAGGCTCAACATGAACAGTGATGTTCGCTAGCGGCTTAATCTCCACATTCATTCTTCCTTCAATAGTTTCTGCAATTTTATGTGCTTCTTCAACTGATAATTCAGGGTCAACGTAGGCGTGCAAAGTAATGTAGAATTTACCACCTGTATAAACAGTAGAGATTTCATGGACCTCTTTAACGCCATCTACTGTCGCAAGTTTCTCTATCATCTGATCCATTTTTGCGTCTTTTTCAGAAGGCTCAATATGTGTTGTGGCGTCAACGTTACCCAGAGACTGTTTGAGGTCTGCTTCAATTTTGGATGCCAAGGAATGTGCTTCTTCCAAGCTCATGTGACTTGAAACTTGAATAGTTGTTTCTATGAAGATTTTGGAGCTTACTTTGCGAACTTTGAGATTTTCTGTTTTAACAACTCCTTCGTGTGAAAGGATGACTTTTTTGGTTTTTTGCACTAGTTCTCTTGACGCGGTGTCACTAAGTTCCAATATGCTGGTTCTAACAAGTTTGGAACTCAAATAACTAAGCATGATTCCAAGGAAAATTGATGCAAGAGCGTCGCCATAGAAAAAGCCCAAGGTTGCCAAGCCAAAGCCCAATAATGCAATCAAAGTTGAACTCAAATCTGCGATAGCGTCGTAGAGGCCAGCTTTCATTGAGGCACTTTGGATATGCTGGGTTTTTCTAAAAACAGTAACTCGTAATGAAGCAACGAACAGCGCATAACCGATTGCAATGAAACCTGCAACTTCTATCCCTTGAGCAATCTGCGAATGCTGCATCAATCTTGAAGCTGCTTCATAGAAAATCAAGAATGCCACAGCGATTAAAACTATTCCACCGATAAGTCCACCTATTGTTTCAAACTTTTCGTGTCCATATGTGTGTTCTTCGTCAGGAGGCTTAATTGAAGCACGAACCGCAAGAAACAACATGACCGTTGAGACTGCATCAAGCAAAGCGTGCAAGCCATCGCTGAGTATGGCTAAACTGTTAACAAATAAACCTACAGAAACCTCAACTATTACAACACTGAAGATCGCCACCGCTGAGATCTGTAATGCCTTTAGTTTGTATTTTCCTTCTGAAGCGGATTGCATTGGATTTAATCTAAATATGCTCGTTTTAAGGGCGATTTAAGAATTGTGGGTTAAACTTAATTCTTTGTCATACTTTTATAAGAAAGCATGGTTCCTGGCTTTCAATTGAAATAGCTATAAAATTTAGGGGTACGGTTACTTGCTGCGTGTTTTCAAATTTTAGTCGGTTTCCTTAAACATTTTTGGCTCCTTAACTTCCATTTATATTATTAGCGGTTGCTCCGCTACCGTTTTCCATATTTGTTTTTCTAAAAGTGCATGAACCGAGCGTTGAGAAATATAGTATTTAATCAATCGGTTCTTCAAGGATTACCGATAAAGTCCTTGCCCTTTTAGGTGGATATATGGTGGCTGCTTTGGAGTTATTCCAGGATCTGTCAAAGCTCTTTTGGAAGAACATTACCATTTTTTTGTCGTTTGTCCATAAAATGCATGGAAGTTCTGTCTCAGTTTTCTTTTGCAAGGTTATCCAAAGTTCATTTTGGTCAATAACATAGTAAGATAAAAGTTCATTTGTGTTGGCTATTTTTACTTCGAAATTGCGGTTTTTTGGGATGATGGGTGTAATAACTTTCATAACTTCATTTTTACTAGAGTTTTCTACGATCATGCGAGTTTTTACTTTTTTCGTTAGTTGCTCTAAATGACTACGTAAATTCTTTGTGATGGCTGTAATTAATTCAAGATTGACAATTAAATCATATGAAAGATTAGCGCCTTCAAAAGTCATAGCCGCTCTGTTCTTTACTTGTTCATCGGTTATCAGAGGAATGAATAAATCTTCACAACGCGTTTTCTCTTTTGGCTGATGGTTCTCGATTTCTTCCGTTAGCTCTCTCAAGTTGTTTTCCAAATGAGAAATTTTTTTACATGTCTTTTCTTTTTCAGTTGCAACCAAACGGCCTAATGCTTTTTGTATAGGGATCGCTCCGACCAAAGCTGGTTTGTCTATTGTTCTTGTGATTAAGCCTTTTTTTTCGAGCGTTGGAATTATTTTGTAGATGTCTTGGCGATGTAGTTGACTGATTTTAGAAATTTCGCCGACTGTAATTGACCCATTCTGGACTACGCTCAGATATACTTTTGCCTGATTAATTGTAAAGCCAAACTCTGCTAATTTGGAAACCAAGTCTTCCTGCATATGCCCTACCAGCGTCTGATCTTTCCTCTCATGTTGAAATGCTTTAACCCTGCTACAAGAATTGCGCTTTTGGTAATAATACTTTCGATAGTCCACTTGATTTCAAGGTCAAAATGAACATTTATGGCACCTTGTCACAAGTGGCTACTTTCCACTCACAATTATAAGCGCCAATAAGATATAATGTGCGCTTGGTAGGAGGGCTTAATGTTTCTTAAGAAGCTTTTGCCCTCCCACAAACAAAATTTCAGGAAAAGAAAAGAAAAATGACAAACCTAAACAAAAATTTAATGAACACCTCATTTAATAGAACAAAGGCAATAACTGCAATCGTTTTGATACTACTGATGGCTTCTGCTGCTTTTATTGCACTAAAGCCAGTCAACGCTCAAGGCGTAACGGGGGACGTAGGTGGAACACCATCAACTTATGAATATTCTACTGCAAAACCATCCAACGGCACTAGTATAACCTTTGGTGATCCCGACCTCAAAGCTTACCTCGCCATTTCACCTAACCCTGTAGGAGTTGGCCAAACCATTCTAGTTAACATTTGGATGACGGTGGCTCCTGCGGCGGAACGACAACTTCAGCATTACACTGTCACATTTACGAGACCAGACGGAACAATAGACAAAATTGAGAATCTGAAGTCTTATGAAGCAGACGGAACATCCTGGTTCCAATACGTAGTTGACCAAGTTGGCACATGGCAAGCTGTATTTAGTTTCCCTGGGCAATTTTTCCCAGCAGGACGATACGCTAACGGTGTGCCAAACAGCACAGGTACGCAGAACTATGCTTATGATATGTACTATGAACCCGCTACTAGCCCAGTTACAAATCTTACTGTGCAGAGTGAACCTGTGATGTCTTGGTATTCTCCGTTGCCAACCGACTATTGGACTCGACCAATATCGATGAACAACAGAGAATGGAATGCGATTGCCGGAAACTTCCCATGGGATAAAATGGAGCTGTCTTCCTCAATGAACGGGAAGCAATCCTATTTGGGTCCATACATTACTGCGTCAAAGACGGCGCACGTAGTGTGGAAGAGACTGGACGCTTTTCCAACAGGCATTATCGGCGGTGAAGCAGGAAATTACGGCAACAAAGGCTCTGGCGACACTCCAAATGTAATCTTTGAGGGAAGATGCTACGACACTAGGACGGTAAGATGGTACAACGGGACGATGCTTAGCTGCGCTGTTTGCTACGACTTACGCACCGGAGAAATGTATTACATGAATCCCACAGCTGCACCGTTCAATGGTTTGACGCCTACATGGATCGAATACACCAAAGGAACCAGCGCTGAAGTAGAGGGCGGTGGCGATGTCAACACTGTCACGGCAAGTCTCAAATTGATTTCAGGCAACTTTATGTACGTTATCAACCCATCCACTGGAGCCATAACAAGCAACATAACGCTCGGTGGCTTGACAGCAACAATCCGCCACGGCGACTGGGCATTAATGTTCCAGACAAACAACACAGCGCTATTCTCCGCAACCGCTCCCCTCAACACCACAGGCAGCGCCATAATCAACTGGACCACACGCGGAACCAGCAACAACCCCCTGACTAGAATAACCAGCAACGTAACCAACGCTGAATTCAGATCCCTAGCGACTGGAGGAGTCGACCCAGAAGCAGGAACAAACATTGTTCAGACTAGATTCACAATTGGAAGCGTAGGCGGAGGACGCCTAGTAGGCTACAGTTTGGTAACAGGCAAATTGCTTTGGAACAATTCGTATTCAGACAGCCCATTCAACCCAGGAACAAACTGTGCTGACGACGGAAAATACTTCTGTGTCTTTGAAAACGGGGTTGTTAGAGGCTTCGACGCGTTTACTGGAAAAACACTATGGGAGACTCATACGGACTATCCTTGGGGTGAATTCTGGACATACTATGTTGCCTCAGGTCCTGTAGATCCTCGTTATCCTAAAGCGGGCATATTCGTCGCAGACAGCTACGCTGGCACCTACGCTTTTAACTGGTCGACAGGCGCAATAGTCTGGCGCAGTTCTCACTTGGCACCCCCATTCGAAACTGGCTACAGCATCAACGGTACAGCGGGCACAAGCACCTATCCAGGCACCGGCACTCCAATCATTGCTGACGGGGTGGTATACATACAATCTAGCGAGCACACACAGACGGCACCATACGCCAGAGGCTACGGAACTTACTGCATCAACGCTACTACAGGAGAACTCATGTGGAAGTTAGACGAGCCCTGTGTCCTAGGAGCTGCAGCTGACGGCTACTCTATGGTAGGCGATCAATACAGCGGTTACATGTACGTCTTAGGCAAAAGCAAAAGCATGACAACAGTCGAAGCACCGCTGACCGCCATAAGCCAAGGACAAAGCATGATAATAAAAGGCACAGTTACTGACTTGTCTCCAGCTTCGCCGGGCGCAGCATGCGTTTCGGAAAAGTCGATGGGCGCATACATGAGCTATCTACATATGCAGTCCCAAATGCAAAACCTGCTACATCCTGACACAGTTACTGGGGTTCCAGTATCGATTGATGCTATTGATCCAAACGGCAACTACATGCACATCGCAGACGTTACAAGTGACGTAAGCGGATCTTACAGCTACATGTGGAAACCTGACGCGGTAGGCAAATATGATATTACTGCCGCATTCGTGGGAAGCCCATCTTACGGCAGCTCATTCGCAGAAACCGCAGTCGGCGTAACAGAAGCACCAGCAACATCAACACCAGTGCCAACACAGCAAGCAACAGTTCTACCACCATATGACATATACATCTTCGCAGCAGCCATAGCGATAATCATTGCAGTAGCCATCGCAACAGTGCTTATACTCCGAAAGAAATAAGCCGCAAAACCAAAACATCAAACCCTTTCTTTTTTTAGAACAATTAGAACTATATGGGCTCTTACTGGGAAGCTTTTTTCATTGGTTCTTTTCTCTTTTTGGGGTCACGTCTCAAATTATAATAAAATTTAACTTTCTGCAGTTGTGTTGTCAGTGCTCCCTTTCCACAGTTGTGTTGTCAGTGCTCCCTTTCCACAGTTGTGTTGTCAGTGCCTTTCCACAGTTGTGTTGTCAGTGCCCACTTTCCACTAAGCTTTATAAGCACACCAAACGCACTGTGTGGACCATCGGGGGAGGCAATTCTCTTAATAGAAGACTTGTTATTCCTCGAAGAAATTAAACGGGAGAGAAAAAAAATTGAAAAACACAATAAGTAAAACAAAAATCACAACCGCGATCATATTAGTTCTATTAATGGCTTCTTCAGCTTTGGTAGTAATGCATGAACCACTCATTGCACCAGCACGCGCTTATACACCGCTTCCAGGCGAATTCGGTGGATCATACTTCAACATTACAGGCGTAATGACCGCTCCACCCGCGGGAACAACACCCGCATGGTCATGGACACCCATAGCTTACCTCAGCGTTTCACCAGGCACCATAGGACAAGGTCAACAATTGCTAGTTAACATGTGGACTACACCTCCGTCAGGCGCAAACCGTTGCCGAGTCGGATACAAAGTGACATTCACAAAGCCCGATGGCACTACTGATGTAGTTGGCCCGTTGAATTCTTATGTTGCAGACGGAACCTCTTGGTTTGATTATTATCCAGATCAAGTAGGCAATTGGACTGCAATCTTTGAAACACCAGCACAATATTACCCAGCAGGATCGTATCTGAACGGAAACCTAAACGGCTCAGCAGTTCCAGGAGTTAGTGGATTTGGCGGCGGACCAACAACCTATCCTTCAGAATACTATGGCGATGCAATATCTGAAGTAACTACGTTCACAGTACAACAAAACCCAGTTTCCGGATGGTACTCAACACTACCTACAAGTCAATACTGGACGCGCCCAATATCTATGAACAACAGAGAATGGCAAACAATCAGCGGAAACTATCCATGGACACAATGGAATGCAGGCGGAATGATGAGTGCCGGTCCACGATACATGGGTCCATTCATCACCGGTTCTAACACTGCACACATACTATGGTCTCAACAGCAAGTCACAACATTCCCAGCAGGCCTCATCGGCGGCGAAACCGGGAACTATGGAAACAAAGCAACTCCTGCTATGCCGAGTGTAATCTTTGAAGGAAGAGCATATGCAACTCAAACAGTCCAATGGTATAACGGGTCATTCCTTAGCTGCGCTGTCAGCTATGATTTACAAACTGGCCAATTCTACTACAAGATTCCTACAGCGGCGCCTTACTATGGTATGACACCTACATTCATAGACTACTCACAGGCAACCAGCGGTGAAGTCCTTGACTCAGGCGATACAAATACTTACAACTCATATCTTTGCTTGCTCTCAGGAAACTTCCTGTACACGATTAATCCTGCAACTGGCGCCATAGCATCCAACGTAACAGTACCAACGAGCACTACTGCAGGAACATATCTATCAGGTGGCACACAACATAACGGATACGTACTGAACTTCCAGAACTTAGGTAGCGGAAACTACCGAATCATCAACTGGACAACATACCCGCCAACATCAACCAACAGCAGTGCAAGGATAGTAAGCAACATAACATCCACATTCGGCAGCGCAAGTCAAATAGACTGGAGCACAGGCATTTCAATTACCCAAGTCCGATTCACCGAAGGCAATCTTAACGGCGGAGGAATCGTCGGCTACAACCTGGAAACAGGAAAAATGCAATTCAATGTATCAACCGGAGACGTTTCACCATTCAATGCAGGCACAGCAGTAGCTGACAGTGGACATTACTATTGCGTTATGGAAAATATGCAAGTTTGGGCATTCGATGTTTTCACTGGAGCCGTTGTGTGGAAGACACAAACAGAGTATCCGTGGGGAGACTTCTGGGGCTATACACAGGCTTCAGACGGTCAAACGTTCATTGCAATAGGTTATGGTGGAGTATACGCATTTAACGAGACAAACGGCGCTATAGAATGGATCTTCAAGGGAGCATCTGTCCCATTCGAAACTCCATATGTTCAGAATGGCACAGGTCTTAATCCTGGCACAGGCTCACCCGAAATTGCTAATGGAATCTGCTATATTGACAGCAACGAACATACGCCAAGCGCACCTTACACCCGTGGATGGAGTACATATGCAATCAACATGACTGACGGTTCACTCGTTTACAAACTTGATGAACCAATGGTGGCGGGAGCAATGTCTGACGGATACACAATGTATCAGGATGGATATGACGGATTCATGTACGTTGTGGGCAAAGGTCCAAGCACAACAACCGTTTCAGCACCACAGCTCGCAGTCACCGCAGGAACAAGCGCAGTCATAACGGGATCAGTTCTTGATCAATCAGTAGCATCGCCAGATACGCCATGCGTTTCAGAAGCATCTATGGGCGACTACATGAGCTACATACACCTACAGACTACATGGCCAGGCTGGAGTATGGCAAATGTTACTGGAGTTCCAGTATCTATTGATACTGTAGATCCAAATGGCAACTTTGTCCATATTGCAACCGTAACAAGTGACGCAACAGGACACTTTGGAGCCACATGGACACCAGCAATCGCAGGCGACTACCATATATCCGCAACTTTCCCAGGCAGCAATTCATACGGAGCTTCATGGTCAGAAACATACGCAACAGTAGCATCAGCAACATCACCAACAACAACTCCAACACAAGCACCAGCTCAACCAGCAGTCGCAACTCAATCTGACGTAATGACATATGTCGCAATCGCTGCAGTAGCCATAATCATCGCAATAGCTATCGCAACAGTCTTAATGCTCAGAAAGAAATAAACAAAAAAAATCAAACCCTTTTCTTTTTTTAGTTTTTATTACAGTAAGAGTTTTTAAGGCTCTCTGACGGGGGCATTTTACAGTTTCCAATAGGTTTTTTCTGCTTAAAATCTGAAAAATTTCAAACAGACTCACTATTCGGCTCAAAAATTGAAGTTTTGATAACCAAACACGTGTGTCTCTGTACTTGTGTCGTCAGTGGTCACTTTCCACACAAAGTTATAAGCAATTATCCTTCAATGTATTTCCATGAGGAAGGCATAATTTTACTAAGAAAATTGTTTTCCTCAATAAACTATAGGAAGAGAAAAAATGAAAAACCAAAAAATAATTGCGATAACCACAATAATGCTTATGATTGCATCTATGATGCTAATGACTAATGGATTCGTGAAAGCGGCTGCACCGACAGTACCGACTTCAGGACCACTAGCTAGCGATGTTAGCGTTAACCAAACCGTAGTTTCTGCACACTTAAGCTTCAGACCTAACCCAGTCGGCGTTGGACAACCAGTACTAGTGAACATTTGGACCAGCCCCGCACCAGGCACAAATCGAAACCACCCACACTACTTAGTAACAATCACTCATCCTGACGGAACAAAAGACGTAATAGACAAGCCCTCATACGTAGCGGACGGAACACAATGGTTCGAGTTCACACCAGACGTAGCTGGAGCATGGACTATTCAATTCGCATTTCCAGGCACATACTTCCCCGCAGGAACATACCTTTCTGGCACGTGGCTAAACAGTAGTACTAACCTAGGTAGCTTAGGATTAGGCGCAGTAGGGCCATCATCATATGCCCAAGCAGCTTACTACATGCCCGATACCACCCCAGTACAAAACTTAACAGTGCAACAAGACATGGTTGGTTCTTGGCCGGTAGCTCCGTTACCAACAGACTATTGGACAAGACCAGTAAGCTTTAACATGAGAGAATGGTGGCCAATCCTAGGCGCTTTTCCATGGTATGGACCAAGCGGGGTAACAGACCAGTTATGGCAACAATACTATCCTAATACCAGCTCAGTTTACAATCCAAGATCACAGTTCACTCCGTGGGTTCAAGGACCAAACAGCTGCCATGTAGTTTGGAAACAGATGCGAAACATTGATGGAATAGTCGGCGGAGACCAGACAATCGCAGCATTAGGCTTCGAACTCAACGGGTACGGCGGAAAACCAAGCATAATATACGATGGCAGAGCCTATCAAACTATTAGCAAAGTGAATACAACTGGATCCAATAGTCTAACTTATTGGCAATGCTATGATATACGCACGGGACAACTTTACTGGGAACGCCCAATGTACCCAGGAGAAACAGCTCCAACAATCCTTGAATACACAACCGTTTCATATTCAGGTTCAGGAGTAATCGGCGCTGACATCACACCAAACACACCAGTTCTATTGTCCATAGGCAGTTCTGCTTTACGAACGTACAATCCTTTGACAGGTGCTATGACGGGAAACTATTCGATTGCTCCATTGACAACAGGCACATACTACATGAACGGATACTGCTTAAGTGTACAAAACATTGGTACAACTCAAGTCCCTAGCTATCGTTTGATCAACTGGACAACACAAGGAACAAGTGCAACAATTAATTCTAGAGTTGCAAGCAACACAACCTACGCTTTGAGTGCACTTCCAAGCATTGTTGATTATGGCTCAGGCTATGGCGCAGCGGTCTCTGATGTCTCAGATGCTGGTACAGGCTCTTACACTAGAATGAGGATAATTGGCTACAACCTCTGGACTGGCGAAATAACATTTAATACAACAATCAACGAACCACAATACAGCGGTTCTGCTAACCTTGCTGACCATGGCAAAGTCGCCGTATTATCCGCAAACGGATACTACGTAGCGTATGACCTAGCTACTGGCCACCTAGCATGGACAGGTCAAAAGATGGATTATCCATGGGATAGTTCAGGCTTTGGCACTTACGGTGTGCAATCAGCCTATGGTATGCTGTACAGAGAAGCTTATTCTGGCATTTACGCTTTTGACTGGAACACTGGCAAAATAGTGTGGAAGTTCGAAGATCAAGCAGCATTCCCATATGAAGGTTCATACACCCTGCCTAACGGAACAACAACCTATCCATTTGACGACACTGCAATAATCGTCGACGGCAAAATGTACGTGTATAACGGCGAACATACCCCTAACGTTCCATTTACAAGAGGCTGGAGAACTTACGCAATCAACGCCACCAATGGCCAACAAATCTGGGCTGTTTCAATTCCTGGATCTTCATATTTTAGCAGTACAGACTTAGTAGCAGCTGAAGGTTACTTATCTCTTGGTGGTGCTGACGGTTACCAATACTGGTTCGGAAGAGGCTTAAGCGCTACTACTGTAACCGCTTCGCCAAAAGTCGTTGCAGATGGCTCACAAGTCCTCATCGAAGGCACTGTACTAGATCAATCACCTGCTCAAATAGGAACACCCTGCGTATCTGATGCTTCGATGGCGACAGCTATGAATCACATCCATCAACAATTTCCAATCAACGGCATCACTGGCACTGAAACAATAACAGGTGTCCCATTAACGCTAACAGCTATTGGCACAGATGGTTCAGTTATCCCAATTGGCACAGTCACAACAAACGGCTACTACGGCACATACAGTTACGCATGGCAACCAACAAAACAAGATACTTACACTATTACAGCTTCATTTGCAGCAACAGACTCATACGGTAGCTCTTCTGCAGCAACCAGCGTCGTGGTAGGCGCAGCGGCATTAACTCCAACAGCAACACCAACACAAATAGCAACAGCGATAACAGACTACACCATAACAATTGTTGGCATGGGGATCGCAGTAATTATTGCAGTTGCAATAGTCGGTCTCTTAATCCTTAGGAAAAGATAATAAAACAGCAACCAAAAAATCAGCACCCCTTTTCTTTTTTTATGTTTTGCAAATGCTTTTTTTAGCTGACCAGCATATCTGAAATTCAAAGCGTAATCGATAGGCATTTAGGCTTGAGAATAAGTATTAGATGAAAACAGTTGATTCACATGGCTTTGAAGAAAATTACCGATGTATTGGAAGGACGCTGCACAGAGCAAAACGTGACAGTGCGAGGTTGGGTTTACCGTAAACGTGAAGGGAAAGAGCTAATTTTTCTGGTAGTTCGCGATTCAACAGGCTTTATCCAATGTACAGTAAAAAAAACCAGCTCTGGCTGGAGCGAAGCACAGCGTTTAACAATTGAATCATCTTTAACACTAGAAGGCACAGCAAAAGAAGATAAGCGAGCACCTGGCGGATACGAAATAAGCGCAGAAAGCATAACAATTATTGGTTTAGCGGAAACTTTTCCAATAGCAAAGGACAAAAGCGAGGAATTCATTCGCGACATGCGTCACCTTTGGCTCCGCAGCCGAAAAATGAATTTGGTCATGAGAGTTCGCGGAGATGTGTTAGAAGCAGCACGCCAATACTTCAAAAGCCAAAATTATACTGAAGTTTCACCGCCAATGTTTATTTCCGCAGCTGTTGAAGGCGGCTCAACATTGTTCGGCTTGAAATATTTTGATCAAGACCTATACCTAACACAGAGCAGCCAGCTCTACCTTGAAATTCTAATCTACTCTTTAGAAAACGTCTATTGTATTGCACCCTCGTTCAGAGCTGAAAAAAGTAGAACAATCCGACATTTAACTGAGTATTGGCACATTGAAGGCGAATGGCCTTTTGCCGATATGAATGATTTGATGAAATTTGAAGAAGGATTAATGTTGCATATTTGCAAAACCGTCGGCGATAAATGCGAAAAAGAATTCAAAGAATTGGGTGCTGATATAAACAAGCTAAGAGAAGTTAAAACTCCGTTTCCACGCATAACTTACGCCGAGGCAATTAACAGGTTGAAAGTCAAAAATCCCGCGTTGAGTTGGGGTGTTGACTTAGGTTATGAGGATGAGAAAGTCTTGGCTGAAGAATTTGGCATGCCATTCTTCGTTTACGATTATCCGACTGCGATTAAAGCGTTTTACTGCAAAACCTACAAAGATCACCCTGAGGTTGCCATGTCAGTTGATATGATGGTGCCTCGCATCGGCGAAATCAGCACAGGTGGGGCGAGAGAAGAAAATAAAGACACACTTATTGCTCGAATGAAAGAGCAAGACCTCAAGCCTGAAGAGTACGAATGGTATCTTGACCTGAGGCGTTATGGTACGGTGCCGCACGTTGGTTTTGGCATGGGACTTGAACGGCTGATTACGTGGATGCTTGACTTAGACAACATAATGGACTCTATTCCTTTTCCAAGAACAACTCGTAGATTCTACCCTTAACCCACCTTCTTTTTGGGTTAAGCAAAGGCTCAATTTATATTTGTTAGCCGCTTTTGCTCTAAGAAATGGATTTTTCGTCTCTCCTACGTCGATCTGCCATTAAGAATTGCTTAATAGCTAATTGACAACTCATGGATATCCTGTAAAGTATTCCTGTTTCATCTGTGTTTTCGGTAATCCAATGCCTTCGATTAACATTTCCATGGCTTTAACCATCGGCGGCGGTCCACATGTATAAAATACGTTTTCTTTGTAATCAGGCAACTCCTGTTTAATCAAGTCAGCAGTAACAACGCCGGTTGCACCTTTCCATTGACTGCTAGCTTGATCAAGTATGAAAACCAATTTTAAATTCTTGTTCACTTTCTGCATATTTTCAAGTTCTTGTCGGAACACAATGTCATTTTCTGTGCGGCAGCCATAAAACAATGTAATCGTTGAATTCAAGCTCATATCTGTAGCATATTTGCAGATGCTAACGAAAGGAGTTATGCCTATGCCTCCAGCAAGCAATGCTATTTTTGGGTATTCCCCTTTAAAAGTGAACTGCCCATATGGAGCATCTATTCTTGCCCAATCGCCCTCTTTGGCGGCTCTTAGAGCTATTGAATATTCGTGGTCGGTAAATTTTTTTGTAAATTCAAAGTATTCTTTTTCTGTTGGGCTGCTGCTGAAACTAAAATGGTGAGTTAACTCTTTGTCGTCCTGTCTTATGGTTACAACGAAGAATTGCCCTGGCATGTAAGATAGATCCAACGGTTTTGGAAATCTGTAGCTGCTTATGTCTGCTGTTCTGGGGATTACTTGTTTAATTTGTGTTTCGAACTTCATGGAAATCAGTTACCTTTTTAGAAACTGCAGAATTTTAGTATGTTTACCGTTACAATAAACTTTGCGGCTAAGTCTTTCTATATTCTTTATATGTAAGTTCATAAATTTAAGCAAGTTTGTAAGCCATAACTTTAGGAAGAAAGGGTAGAAAAGAATGCTGACACCAAAAAAATGGCATTCACTTAGTACGCAAGAAGTCTTGACTAAACTTGATTCTGGCCCTAATGGATTAACCCTTCAAGAAGCTGAGAGGCGTCTCGAAGTTTATGGACCCAACGAGCTGAAGAAGCAGAAAGGAAGATCGTCCTTCAAACTTCTGTTTGAACAATTTACCGATGTGCTTATGGTTATCTTGTTAATAGCCATCGGGCTTTCGTTTGCTGTGGGTGAAGCAACCGACGCCGCAATCATCTTAGCTATCGTGATTGCAAGCGCAGCTTTGGGGTTCACTCAAGAATATCGTAGTGAAAAAGCCGTTGAAGCGCTCAAAAAGATGACTGCCCCCACTGCTAATGTTCTCCGTGATGGAAAAGAAATGAAGGTTCCCGCCTCCCAGCTGATTCCTGGAGATATAATCCTGCTTTATACTGGCGACAAAGTTCCCGCTGATGCAAGACTAATTGAAGTCTTCACTTTAAAGGCGGATGAAGCATCGTTAACTGGAGAATCAGCTCCGGTTAACAAGTTTACAGCAGAAGTGGCTGAACAAACCCAACTGAATGATAGACGTAACATGGTTTTTATGGGTACAATCATCGCTTACGGAAGAGGTAAAGCCGTCGTCACTGAGAGCGGCATGAATACTGAATTTGGTAAAATCGCTGAGATGGTTCAAGCTACGCCTCAGGAGCACACCCCATTGGAAAAGCGGTTGGCAGGTGTTGGTAAGTGGATAGGCATCTTAGTCATAGTCATTGCGCTCAGCGTAGGAGTTGTTGGAACAGTGGTTGAGCATCGTCCCATTGTCGATATGATACTATGGGCTGTCAGTCTCGCTGTTGCTGCCGTTCCGGAAGCATTGCCCGCCATTGTGACCGGAGCCCTGGCTATAGGCATGTATCGCATGGCTAAAGTTAACACTATAGTTAAACGGTTGCCTGCTGTGGAAACGCTTGGAAGCACCAGCGTCATTTGCAGCGACAAAACAGGAACTATGACTAAAGGCGAAATGACAGTTCAACAAATCTACGTTAACAATCAATCGATAAAAGTAACAGGAATAGGATACGCTCCAACAGGCGAGTTCCAACTTGAAAATAAACCAGTCTCGCCTGAGGACCGCGTTAAAATTCTCCTAAAAGCCGCTGTTTTATGCAACGACTCAAACATTGAAAGCGACGTGAAAACAGGCGCCTGGGCCGTTAAAGGTGACCCTACCGAGGGCGCATTAATAGTTGTCGCAAGAAAAGCAGGCATCAGCAAAGAAGAGCTTGAAGCGCAAGAGCCAAGAATAGCTGAAATCCCCTTCTCTTCTGAAAGAAAACGCATGACCACCATCCACGATTCAAACGGCAAAAAAATCGCCTACATGAAAGGCGCCCCCGAAATAATCTTAGAACGTTGCAACAAAATCTTCTTAGACGGAAAAGTGCAGCCGCTAAACAATGAAATTGTCGCTAAGCATCATAAAGTTACAGAAGCAATGGCTCTTCAAGCGTTAAGAAACTTGGGTTTTGCCTACAAAGAATTTCCAAACGAAACGAGCAAATTCGATGAGACGCTTGAACATGACTTTGTTTTCGTTGGCATCATGGGCATGATTGATCCGCCTCGCCCTGAAGTCAGAGATGCCATCGGTATATGTAGGAACGCTGGAATTCGCGTTGTAATGATTACAGGCGACCACAAACTTACCGCGATAGCCGTAGCGAAGGAATTGCGCTTGCTCGGCGAAAAAGAAGATAACCGTGTACTAACAGGCAAAGAACTTGAAGAAATGACCGATGACCAATTGGCCTCGGTTGTTGAGAAAGTGGTTGTTTACGCGAGGGTGTCGCCTGAACATAAAATGCGAATTATCAAAGCTTGGAAGAAAAAAGATGAAGTAGTAGCGATGACAGGTGACGGCGTAAACGATGCTCCAGCCTTGAAGATGAGCGACATAGGTATAGCCATGGGCATAACAGGCACCGAAGTTACAAAGGAAGCCGCAGACATGATATTGGCAGATGACAACTTTGCAAGCATTGTAAAGGCTGTTAAAGAAGGCAGAGAAATCTACGAAAACATCAAAAAATACCTTACTTACCTTCTGCAATGTAACATAATGGAAATTCTTGTAATATTCTTCGCCGTAGTTAGTGTTCCCTATTTGGCTCGATTATTTACGTCAAATCCTGACGCTAGCTTAGTGAGCAGCGCTGGAATTGCATTGACAGCTGTGCAGCTTCTTTGGGTAAACTTGGTTACCGATGGCTTACCCGCTATTGCTTTAGGCGTTGACCCCGGTGACCCAGATTTGATGCAACGAAAACCACGCAAACCTAAGGAAAGCCTGTTTAGCAGAGACGTGAAAATTTACCTTACAGCAATGCCCATCTTCATGGCTGTTCTATTACTGCTCGCATTTTTTTCAAACACACCTTGGGTAAACTCATTCCAGCTGGCAGAGGCTCGAACACAACTGTTTACCGCCATGGTCATGATGGAATTAGCAGTAGCATTATCCTCTCGTTCATTAAAGTACCCCGTATTAAAGGTAGGACTATTCAAGAACAAGTTCCTCTGGATTGCCGTAATTTCTTCATTTGCTCTGCAATTATTCGTGCTCTACACGCCAGGAATACAAACTCTTTTCAACGTTCACATGCCTGAGTTGAATGACTGGATCATCGCTATATTATTTGCATCTGCTGTATTTGCCGTTCTGGAAATCGGAAAATATTTAGCTTCCAAAACGCAACGCATCATCAGCGTTCCGCAAGCTTTAAAATAGAAAACATCGCATTGAAGTGTTAAAAAAACCTTCGGAGAAACACTAAATGAGCAATGAACTTATAACAAAACTAGCAAACCCTGCACCGCTAGGATTACTCGGCTTTGGCATAACAACTGTTCTGTTGAACTTGGTTAACGCTGGCGCTTTTCCGGCAGACACTATGATTCTTGCCATGGGTTTGGCTTACGGTGGATTAGCACAGGTTATCGTTGGAATCATGGAGTTTAGAAAAGGCAATACGTTTGGGTTAGTAGCTTTCATGTCTTATGGTTTGTTCTGGTGGAGTCTAGTGCTACTTTTGGTTTTACCGCAGCTTTCCTTCTTCAGCGGATTCAGCGCTCCAACTAATGCTGCAATGGCGGCCTACTTTACGATGTGGGGAATCTTTACTTTCGGCATGTTCTTCGGTACATTAAAAGCTAATCGGGCACTCCAGTTTGTCTTCATAAGTTTAACAATACTATTCTTCATGCTAACTATAAGAGAGCTAACTGGCAACCCAGTCCTTACTGGAACAATAACATTCAACACAATTACCGGCATTGAAGGCGTCATTTGCGGCTTAAGCGCAGTATATCTTGGAATAGCTGAAGTCATAAACGAAACGAACCAAAAAACGGTGCTTCCCATTTGCCCAGTAAAGTAAAATAGCTAAATTCTTTTTCTATTTCTTGCAATTTTTCC
The DNA here is from genome assembly GCA_963811105.1 of Candidatus Bathyarchaeota archaeon. Lineage (GTDB taxonomy): Archaea > Thermoproteota > Bathyarchaeia > Bathyarchaeales > Bathycorpusculaceae > Bathycorpusculum. Next base: position 54,843 of record CAWEPZ010000009.1, read on the forward strand.
GCAAAAACTTATATTCTAATGTATGATAGCTCTTCAAGCAAATTTAAGGTTGAGACAATGTCGGAATCTAGTTTACCATTTAACGAAAAATTTAGCCCAAGTGGCGCAAAAATTTCTTCTGGAGATAAGCGCAAAAAAGATTGGGAAAATTCAATAAAAAACCCAGAGGAGTACTGGGCAGAAAAAGCCAAAGCCATTGACTGGTATAAACCATTCAATACAGTGCTTGATGACTCAGACGCGCCTTTTTACAAGTGGTTCCCTGATGGCGAACTAAATATTTCGTATAATGCCCTAGATAGACACGTAAATGGTGGCCGCAAAAACAAACTTGCCTATATTTGGGAAGGCGAAATGGGCGAAGTAAAAACTTACACTTACTATCAACTTTATCGTGAAGTAAACAAACTTGCGAAAGCCCTGAAGGACTTAGGCATCCAAAAAGGCGACCGCGTCGCAGTTTTCCTGCCCGTTATCCCTGAGCTGCCAATAACTCTGCTAGCTACGGCAAGAATAGGCGGAGTTCACGCAGTAGTGTTCTCAGGATTTAGTGCTGAAGCATTGGCTGACAGAGTAAACGACTGTGGAGCAAAAATCCTAGTCACCTCAGACGGGTCTTTCCGAAGGGGAAAACCAGTTGCCATCAAAGATACTGCTGACCGAGCATTACCAAACTTACCCACAGTTGAAAAAGTTATTGTCGTCAAGCGAACTGGTCAAGCTGTTCAGATGAAGGAAGGCAGAGACATATGGTACCAGGACGCCCTTGCCAATGCGGGTCCAAATGCATATGTTAAACCAGAAAGTTTGAAATCCACAGACCCCTTATTTATACTTTATACTTCTGGAACAACAGGAAAACCAAAAGGTGTTCAACATGGAACTGGCGGCTACCTTGTTTGGGCTTACTGGACACTAAAATGGGCTTTTAACCCAACTGACGAGGATATCTATTGGTGCGTTGCGGACATAGGCTGGATTACAGGACACACATACAATGTCTACGCTCCATTGAGTATGGGCATAACAGCGTTTCTCTTTGAAGGCACGCCTGATTACCCAGCACAAGACCGATGGTGGGATATTATTGAAAGACACGGCATAACCATCCTTTATGGGACACCAACTGCAGTCCGGATGTTCATGAAATTCGGCGAGTCATTAGTACTAAAACATGACCTTAGCAGCTTACGCATCTTAGGCACTGTCGGTGAACCGATAAACCCTGAAGCGTGGAAATGGTATTATCGCGTAGTAGGTAAAGAGAAACTTGCAATAATTGACACTTGGTGGCAGACAGAAACGGGCGGATTCATGATTTCACCAGCTTCAGGTATAGAACTCACTCCACTCAAACCAGGTTCAGCAACATTCCCATTACCTTCCATCGACGCTGTCATCTACGATGAAAAAGGACAGCCCGTCCCAGCCGGCACCAAAGGTGTTCTAGTTATAAAATCACCTTGGCCAGGAATGCTGCAAACTCTTTGGAAAGACCCAGAACGGTTCAAGCAAACTTACTTTGGCAGATGGCCAGGAATCTATTACTCTGGCGATTACGCAGTTAAAGACACTGAAGGCTACTTCTGGTTACTCGGCAGATCAGATGAAGTTCTGAAAGTTGCAGGACATCGCATAGGCACAGTGGAACTTGAAAGCGCATTAGTGGCACACCCATCCGTCTCTGAAGCGGCAGTAATGGGCAAAGAAGACCCCATCAAAGGCGAAGTTCCAGTTGCATTCGTAGTATTGCGAAGCGGCTTCACACCATCGGATGAACTGAGAACTGAACTCATAAAGCACGTAAGAAACACAATTGGACCTATAGCAACTCCGGAAGCTGTTGTATTTGTTAACAAAATGCCAAAAACACGAAGCGGCAAAATCATGCGCAGGCTCCTCAAAGCCGTGCTATCAGGAGCGCCACTGGGCGACACATCAACAATTGAAGACGAAGGTTCAATTGAAGACATAAAAGCAACCTACAACGACCTGCGAAAGCAGCTAACCAAATAGTTCCCTTTTTTGTTTCTATTTTTTTGATTTCCTCAATTTTGATGGAGAAAATCAACAAGTTTTTTTGCTTTAAGTGTCTTTAGCCAACTAAAGCAAACTACGTGCTTCATCAAACCATCTAGACAGCAAAAATAATAGACAGCAAAAATAATGGAAAAAGAGCTTTCTACAAGTGGAATTTTCGGTTTTTTGATTGTACGTCAGAACCAAATTCTTTGGCTAACTGTTCCAGAAGCCCTCGCTGCTGGTCCGTTAGTTTTTCTGGGACCGAAATTCCTATACGTACCATTAAGTCGCCTCTCCCATAAGACCTGAACCGTGGCATGCCTTTCCCCCTTAGAGTTATAACTTCGCCAATTTGAGTTCCTGGATGAATTCTAACAGTTGTTTGTCCTTCAAGCGTCGGAACAGAAATTTCTGCGCCTAAGGCTGCTTGTGGATAAGTAATAATAGAAACATGCCAAAGGTCATCTCCTTCCCGCATGAACTGCTGATTAGGCTTAACATGAACGACCACATAAAGGTCACCTGCTTCCCCACCGTTAGGGGCCATTTCCCCTTCACCTCTTAGCCTAAGCTGGTTGCCTTCATCTATGCCCGCTGGGATGTGTACGCTGATTTTTCTTCGTTTCCTAACCAATCCTGAGCCACGACAGTTATTGCATGGTGTCTCAATCAATCTGCCTTTACCTCTGCATGTCGGACAAGCTACAACCTGCACATACATGGCAAAGCTGCTTCTGTGTTGTACCTGGACTTGACCTGAACCTCCGCATCTCGGACAAACCTTGGCTGACGTTCCTGGAGCTGCTCCGGAACCACCGCACACATCACATCTTTCTGTGCGAGGAATTTCTATTTCTTTTTCTGCTCCTTTAGCGGATTCTTCCAAAGTTATTTCCAGGTCATAAGCCAAATCTTGGCCTACGTTGTTTCTCTCAGCGCCCCCAAATCCTCCACCGCCAAAAAATGTTCGGAAAATGTCGCCAAAACCCATATCTCTAAAAACACTATCGAAGTCGGCACCTCTGAAAATGTCTTCTTGCCTATATCTTTGGTCAAATCCTGAATGGCCTAAGGTATCGTATTGTTGTCTTTTTTGGTCATCAGAGAGAACTGCGTAGGCTTCGCTGATTTCTTTGAATTTTTCTTCTGCTCCGGTCTCTTTGTTGCGGTCTGGATGAAATTGCATTGCGAGTTTTCGGTAAGTGTCTTTGATTTCGTCTTTTGATGCGTTACGCTGAACGCCGAGAATTTCGTAGTAGTCTCTTTTTTCAGCCATCAGTTATTTACCTAAATTAACATTTTTTTATTGACTTAAAGTATGCTGTATAGACTGGGATTTATACCATTTCCTGTTTTTCGCACAGTTTTCTGGTTCAAAGAAGTTTAAAAAATGAAAGAAAAGGAGATGTGACTATTTTACTTTATAGTCTTCTGAATCAACCACTTTTTCTTCGCCAGAAGTCTCGGGGCCTGGCGCGCCGCTTGGAGGCATCTCTGGACCAGCTTGTGGTCCTTGGCCTGGTTGTTGTTGCCCCTGCTGTTTGGCATATTCTGAGGCTGCTTGCTGGTAAACCTTAGTTCCAACGTCCTGCAACACTTTTTGAAGTACGTCTGATTTTGCCTTAACCTGTGCCATATCATTGCTAGCTAAAGCGTTTTTGAGTTCTGTTACGGCTGCATCGATTTTGCCAGTTTCTTCAGGTGTGATTTTTCCTGTAAGGTCTGTCTTTGTTCTTTCAGCCGTGTAAACTAAGCTGTCAGCAGTGTTTCGTATTTCAGCTTCCTCTCTTTTCTTTTTGTCTTGTTCCGCGAACTGCTCGGCGTCTTTGATTAATCGGTCCTTTTCCTCTTTTGAAAGCTTTGTGGATGCGGTGATGCGAATTTTTGATTCTTTTCCTGTGCCCAGATCTTTGGCGGTTACATTCATTATTCCGTTTGAGTCTATATCAAAAGTTACCTCTATTTGTGGAACGCCTCGGGGTGCTGGAGGCAAATCTACTAGATTAAACATGCCGAGGGAAACGTTGTCGCCTGCCATTGCACGTTCGCCTTGAAGTACATGGATGGTGACGGCTGTTTGGAAGTCTGCTGCTGTGGTGAAGATTTGGCTGCGCTTCGTTGGAATAGTCGTATTCTTATCCATTACTTTGGTGAATACGCTGCCCATGGTTTCAACACCGAGTGATAATGGTGTAACGTCCAATAAGAGTAGGTCTGTGACTTCGCCAGTGATAACTGCTGCTTGAATAGCTGCGCCTATGGCGACGCATTCCATGGGGTCGAGTCCGCGTTCAGGTGATTTGCCTAGGATTTGTTCAACGAATCTTTGAACGAGTGGCATTCGGGTCATTCCTCCGATGAGGATGATTTTGTCGATTCCTTGTGGTGTTAGTTTTGCGTCTTCAAGAGCTTTCAGAAGTGTTGGTTGTGTCCGCTGAACTATTGGCTGTGCTAACGACTCTAGTTTTGTACGTGTCAATGCAAGGTGTAGGTGTTTGGGTCCTGAAGCATCGGCTGTTAAGAATGGTAGATCAATGTCGGTGCTCATCAGAGTCGAGAGTTCAATTTTGGCTTTTTCCGCAGCATCTTTAAGCCTTGGCATTGCCATTCTGTCACTTGAAATATCTATTCCTGTTTGACGTTTAAATTCGCCAAGAATGTAGTCCATGACTGCTTTATCAACGTCCGTTCCGCCAAGTTGAGTGTCACCGCTAGTGCTGAGCACTTGGAAAACTCCTTTGCCAAAATCCATAACTGTAACATCGTGAGTGCCGCCGCCGAAGCTGAAAACGAGGATTTTCATTTCTTGTTGCACCTTGTCTATGCCATATGCAAGGCACGCAGCTGTGGGTTCGTTGACTATTCTCATAACTTGGAATCCTGCGATTTCTCCGGCGTCTTTGGTTGCTTGGCGTTGGTTGTCGTTGAAGTGGGCTGGAACGGTGATGACTGCCTTACGCATGGTTCCGCCAAGATACGTTTCGGCGTCTTTCTTTATTTTCTGCAAAATAAAGGCTGAGATTTGCTGAGGAGTGTACTCTTTTCCGTAAATGTTTGCTTTGTAATCGCTTCCCATTTTACGTTTTATCTCAAAAACTGTTCCTTCTGGGTTTGTGGCTGCTTGGCGCTTTGCTGGTTCACCTACTAAGAGTTGTCCGTCTTTGGTGAAGGCAACGACCGAGGGAAACATTTTTCCCGCCATCGTTGGGCCTTCAGCACTTGGAATAACCGTTGCGTGTCCGCCTTCATAAATGGCGGCCGCTGAATTGGTTGTTCCTAAGTCTATTCCTAATACTTTCTCGTTTGTTTTTTGATTTTGATTACTCATTTATTTTTTTCCTCCATTTGGTTACTTTCATTCTTTTTTGGTTTTATTGATACTTTGACGATGCTGGGTCGGATTACTTTGCCCCTCATCATGTACCCTTTTCTTATTTCTTCAATCACGGTGCCATCCGCAACATCGTCTTGTTCTACAGCGGCAATAGCGTTATGCCGTGAGGGGTCAAAAACTCTTCCTTCAGAGTTATCTATTGCAGTGACACCTTCTTGCTCAAGAACTTTTCTGAGTTTCTTTAGGGTCATCTCGACTCCTTCTAACATGGATTCAGTTGAGGTTGAGATTTCACCATTCTTAACGGCTAACTCTAACTCATCAACAACTTCCAATAGCCCAGTTACCAACCGTTCCGTACAGTAATTCTTTATCTGTTCTGCTTCCCTGTCGGAGCGTTTTTTGAAGTTTTCAAGGTCAGCTTGCATGTACTTGAGTCTAGTCAAATAATCTTCTGAACGCTTTCGCTCGCCTTCCAAAAGCTGCTCCAAGTGGTCTACAGACTGTTCTTCTTGCTCTTCAACCATTTTGACTGATTCCTCATTGTTCTATTCTATGCGATGTATTTTTCCTTTTTTGATTCTCTAGACCTTGTTTGCTCAGAAGATAATGCATGAGTTTGACATTTCTGGATTTGGTTGCCTGATGCTAAATTAGATTGTTCAACGAGTTTTCTGAATATGATTTCTGCGACTTGGTCTCCTACTGCCTCTTCTTTAAGTTCAGCATTAAAGAAGTGTTTTTTGAAAGAATCCACAATCTCATTTTTGTCAACGACCACATTGGAATTTGCGCTGTCGTTCCATGCTGAAGTCATTAGTTTGTGGCCGAGTTCTATTAAGATGTTTACTAGTGTTGTGTAGTCCATGTCAAAGGGTGCGTCTCCAGTCAAGAATCTTCCTTTCGTTAATAATATTTTTTTATCGTTTTCGGGGGTTACAGTTAAACTTCTGCGCATACACTTCACCAATACTCAAGCGATTTTGCACCGCTTCACCTATCGCACACTTGTGCTTTCGCTCTTATAAGTTTTCCGCACAAAGAACTCTGAAATAAGGCAAATATTGCTTGTAGTAGCTGAGTCTCAAATCATTTTGAAGAAACCTTTTCAGTTCTCAGAAAAATTAGCCCCTGAATCTGCCATTTGGATGCCTTTTTCCAGTTTTAGACTTTAAGGTTAAAGCTTAGAAAATATCTTTTATTGCTAAATACTCTATTTTTCTGGTTTTTTCTTTCCAGTTTTCTTCCATGGTCGTTTAACGGCTTCATTATCCCAGTAGGCACAACACATTCGAACAGTAACATCCATTTTTATTTTGTCATTGTAACAAAACTTTTTGTTTGATGCATCAGCTTTAGAACCGCCTGGAAGCGTAATTAAATCCGCTTTTTTTGCTCGGTCCATCTCTTCTTCGTTTCTTGGGTCAATGCCGCCTTCCTCGTTTAGCTCTTTTAGATTTACAGGTTCCTCGTTGTTAGCAACAAATAGGCAGTTATAACAATTAGTCCCAATAACCTTGCTTTTGTTTGGTTCTGTTTTGCTCAAAAAAATCCTCGTTAATAAGGAAATGCATTTTCGGTTATAAGTTTTTTGGACGGCGAAATCGGATGTTCTTTTTGTATATTGATTCGGCACTCTTGATCCCCTTGTCTATAAAGATTTGGGCGGACCAGAAAGTGGAAATCGGCTTAATCATTTAGTATTTCGTTTTAGCTGTTTTTCTATCGCTTGCTCCGCTATATCAGCCGCTTCTTGAAGCTTCTCAGGTTTTGTTCCACCGCCTTGCGCAAAATTAGGTCTTCCACCGCCTCCGCCGCCAAAAAGTGGAGCAACTTCCCGCATTATTTCAGCGGCGTTGAACCCTCGGTTTACAGCCATCGATCCAGACATGATTAATAAGTTAGCGGTTTTATCGGTTTTGTCAGTGAAAACAGATATTGTCGAATCATCTTTTTTTATCATTAGGCTTCCGGTTTGAATCAATCGAGCCATATTTCCTTCAGAAAAATCTCTTCTTACGACTTTTATTTCACGTATTATCTTAACGCCTTCTGTCTCCTTTATCACAAGGTCAGGTCTGGCATGTCCATTTTGCTTTGTTATAACTACGCTCTCTTTTTGAGCTAACTCTTTGATTAGGCGTCGTTTCTCTATTTGTGCTTCTTTGAGTTCTTTGACAACTTTCTCAGCGGTCTTATCGAGTTTGTCACTTGGGGCATTGAGAACTTCAGACACCTTCGAGAGTATGTTTTCCTGTTTCTGCACTGCCTTCAGCGCCTCCAACCCAACTGCGTAGCCTAAACGTTCCACTCCGTCCTGCACACGTTCAGTATAAACGATTTTTACGAAGCAAACTTCCAATGTGCTTGCAAGGTGTGTTCCAGCGCATGCTTCCACATCCCAATCGCCCGTTTTCACAACGCGGATATCTTTGCCTGGAACTGCACCGCCTTGATAGAGCCTGAAACCGTAGCGTGCTTCTGCCTCGTTGCGTGGATACCAATTGATGTCAATTTTCATGTTAGCTGCAATCGCTCCATTTGCTAACTGCTCAATTTTATGGACTTCCTCTTGGCTTAATCTTTTGTAATGTGTAATGTCAAGTCGAGACATTTCTAAGCCTTTTTGGGTGCCTGATTGCCAAACATGTTCACCTAAAACTCGTCTTGCAGCACCATTGATTAGATGAGTAACTGTATGAGCTTTCATGAGGGAGTAGCGTCTGTTCCAATCCAAAATTCCATGAATTGTGCTGCCTTCCTTGAATCTTGTGGTTTCGCTGAGCTTGTGAATTATGACTTTGCCGATCTTCTGAGTGTCGACCAATTCGAACTTTTGGTTGTCTGCCGTTAGCCACCCGTGGTCTGCAGGTTGCCCGCCACCTTCAGGATAAAAGCATGTCCGATCCAAAACAACATATTTGTCGTTTACAACTTTGAGGACTTTTGCATCAAACTCCTTCATATAAGTATCGGCATAGTAAAGTTGCTCTGTTGCAGGCAACTGCTCAGCCACTTTCTCAAGTGTTTTTTCTGCTTGCGTTTCTTCCTCTTCCGCAGGTTTACTTGATTGCATATGCCGTTGGGCGATTAATGCATAGAAGTTCTCAGGCAACACAACTTCAACGCCTTCTTTCTCCGCCGCTTGCTTAACGATTTCTGGCGGAAGCCCATGCGAATCGTAGAGTTCTGTCAACGTATCCATCGGCAGCTTGCCTGTGCCTTTAGTTTTTAGATCATTGGCGATTCGTTTAACCATGCCCTCACCCCGTTTGAGGGTATCTTCAAATTTTTCCTCTTCTACTTTGAGCATTTCCACGATTTCATTTTGCATTTCTTTGAGGCGCGGAAAATCTTTACCCCAATAACCGACTTGCATGTCTACGATATCATAGAGTTTTGCTGGCTCAATGTTTAGGGTTCGCATTAGACGGTAAACTCTGCGGAACAACAACCTTGCCAAGTAGCCTTCTTGAATGTTGGAAGGCACTACACCTTCGCTAAGAATGAAGCTTAACGTTTTGGTGTGGTCGGTTACTGCCCAAGCGTTCTCAATAGGAACCAACACTTTTTCAAGTGTTTGAATGTCTATGCCTGAAAGCTCAGCTACACGCCTACGGGTAACCATACGGTTTGCGTTTTTGTCAACGCTTACCAAACCTGAATACTTGGCGACTTGAGCCAAGAAATAGTTATCAACGTTAGTTATTCCTGCCATGCCGAGAACTTTATCTACTAAATCGCCGTAGATTGCTTGAAACGCACTTGGTACTCCCTGGCTTATCCAGGCAAAGCGGTCTATGCCGTATCCCGTGTCTACGGTTCGGATGGGTAACTCGATGAATTCGTCGCCGACAACCTTGTATTGCATAAAAACCAATGTGCCAACCTCTAAGCCCCGCACGATGCATTCTACGTCTGGTCCAGCGTTGCCGCCGCCAACCCACACGCCTTCCTTATAGATGACTTCTTCAGATTTTATGCCCAGCGCTTCAGTTGCAAAACGATGGTGGAAGCGTACAGTGGCGTCTTTCCAGTAAATTTCTTTGTCTGGGTAATTGAATGCGTGAGCTCCTCCCATCTCAAAAATGGTTAAGTGCCTGCCGAAGGTTGGGCCGGTATTGGATATGTCTGTTAGCCTAATGGATGGCTGAGAAATCACCAGTGGATTCGCAGGTGGCGGCGAAATGCCTTCGGTTACGTAGGGTTGGAAGTCAATGATGCTTGCATGTGTTAGGTAGATGTCTTTGCGCCAACGGGCAACCACTGGATAGGGTTTTATTCGTGTGTGTCCGTTTTTTTCGAAAAAGCTGAGGAATGCCTCTCTCATCTCCGAAAGGCTGAAACTTTTCTTTGTGGCGGGGTTGTTTATGAAGGTATAGAATCCGCATTCGTCAGAGCTGGATTCGCCGCAGGTTTCCTGGTTCGTATTTTGGGTCCAGAACCACTCGCCGCATTTTGGGCAATGTTTTCTAACGAAGCCTTCCTGTTTGAAGAATGGAAGAGCATAATCTTTCTCTGCGAATTGTGTAGTCAATTTTTGGCGCTCCATATAGTCATTGACTTTGCTGTTAGCTTTTAATGGGTACGAGAATCATGCATTTAAATAGTTTCGCTCATGTCTTTAACAAAAAAAGAATGCCAGCCCTTAATCATCGGCTTTGGCTCAAAACTGCTTTTCTCTAAACCGTAGCGCCGAAGCGGTTTAGTGAGGTGCCTCTGTGAACGTGTCGAAGTCACATACAAGCCGACCTTAACATTTCTTGGCACAATCATCTCGTTCTTTTTTAATTCAGTAAATTTGCCGCCGCATTTTTCACAGCGAAACCCTTGATTTTTGCCCATGGACTTCAAATGTTTTCCGCAGTTGGGGCAAACAGGGTTCTCTATTTGTATTTTCGGTTGGGTGTTTAGGATGTTGATTTTTTCTAAATTAATCGTAAGCGGCTTGCGCTTTGTTGTTTTATGGGCAGCTCCATAGACTTCAACACTGTCGCCAACTATGAGTTCCCTTGCGATTTTTCGAAGATTCCCCGTTGGCTCGTAAGCGGCGCAATCCACTTCCGCTGAATCATCCTTAATCGAAAAAATAACATGGCGCAGAGGCACAATCCTCGGGCTTTGAGAAACAACTCCCCGTACGATGACTGAATTGTAAGGTTCAATCTTGCTTAAGGCTGTCACTTGTTTTAAGTGTCCGTCTGTGCCTTGGTTTGAACGGAAAATGACCCAGCGCCCAACAGGCTCAAGATAGTTAATAAGCCCAAAAGCTTTTTTCACTACTTCCGGTGACTCGCCCCTTATGCCAAAGAGAATTGGATCTGGACCCCTAGGAGTAATAATTACTCTGCGTTTTTCTGAATCCACATTGTTATAGGTGTAGGGTTGTAGTTGTTTATCCATTTCAAAAATAGAGGCTTCATCGACTTTTCTTTTTGTACCCCAATTCTGTGGTGTCCGGTAAGCAATCAGCTCGAAGGTATGGTCGATGTTGAGGGTTTCGCCGATGGCTGCCAAGGCGCCGATGATACCTCTGCAAGAGTTAAAGCCTACTGCTTCAGCCCCAAACCGTTTGATAAGACCTATAGCTTCCTTGATTGTAGAAATATTTGTTTCTGTTTTTTTCGCAAAATCTCCAAGTTCTTTTGGAATTTCTTGTCTGTTTAGAAAGACTATTCCGGGGTCAGTGCCCTTCTCATTGAAAGCGGAGGTCTCTTCCCACAGGGAAGTGATTTTGTCTTTGATGGCTTCCTCAAAATCTGGATTAAAGATGAATCTTAAACACAGCGCGCCGTTGCCTCTTGTTTTCCAAGGTACATTGGGATTAAGTCTAATCAAGCCTGGATAATCAGTAAATTTAACGTGAAATTTTTCGAGTTCTTCGATAAGTAATGCCGCGAGGTAGGTTGTGCAGCCGCCTTTAGTTGAGTCTGTATCATCTAACCCTATGTGCATTGTCTGTTGTTCTGTCAAAGCATCTTTTCTCCAATTCTTATTTAGAGAATTGGCTGACAAGTTAAAAAATATTGGTTGGCCTTAAGAAAAACTAAGGTTAACTTATATTGTGAGCGGAGGCTGTTCAAAAATCACTTGTTCTTGAACTGTTGGCTGCGGTTTATCTGTTATTATTATCGTTAACTTCGAGTTTATTCTGCCGATTTTTTCAATTCTCGTGGTTATTATAGATTTGAGTTTTTCTAAACTGTCGGCCTTTACGTTTGCTATTATATCGTAGACGCCCCAAAGGTTATGTGCTTCTTCGACGCCTTCAATTCTTCGCAGCGCCTTCAATATTTCGTATTCAGCTCCAATTTCAGTATTCAAGAGTACATATGCTACTGGCATTTTTCTTGCAATCCCTTTTGATTTTGATGGCGGTTGGCGTGAGAGGTTTGGGCGCTCTTTTTTTTTCAAGGGGAACAAAAAAGGTTCAATTTGTAACCAAACCTCTTCATCCAACCCAAAAAGTTTGTGTATTCTTTGACAGTGACTGCATTTTCTATGGTTAGACGGCTACTTTCTGGGTAATTATCGTGGATTTGCATGTTTGCTTTCGCTCTCTCACTATCAGATACACAGTGGTGATTATTGCTCGAAAAAAAATTTAAGACTATGTGACTGTATATGCTCAATCACAACTTCGCATTAATTTCCAAAAAGTATTTTAAGAGTTAAGGTAATAAGAAAAATACTGCTTTATTTTTCTTCACAGATTATGAAAGAAAAAGAGTTGTTTGTATTTATCGTTCTTCAACAACGATCATTGTCAGTGTTGACCGCACTTTGTCCAGTCGACGAATTCGCCAAGTGACTATTTCTTTGAGCTTATCCATTGTGTCTGCTTTTACTCTTGCCACTATGTCGTAGACTCCGTAAACAGCTGAAGCTTCTTCTACGCCCTCGACTTTTTTAAGTTCCTTTAGGACGTCCGATTCTGAACCTATCTCTGTGTTTATTAAAACAAAAGCTGTTGGCAATTCAATCCAATCCTCTAAGTAACAGATTAGTTTAGTGTGCATTAAAAAGTTTCCTAGAAACCACCCGAGTAAGCGCTTACTTTTTCCTTCGGGGCACAGGGTTTTATGTTTACGCGAGTGATTGACTTGGTTTTTTAGTAATAATCTGAATACCTGCCCATTGCAGAGCTATATAGGATACTATAAGGCGGAACCACAAAGTCACTATCCTGGTCAGTAAGGTTACTGAAAAACTAATAAAAACTGGAACACCTAGAAAACTGAATATTGAGGTCATCACTATTTCTGTAAATCCAAACGTAATCACGCCCACTGTTTGAAGAGTGCCAGTTAAGGTGAAAACTATAAGGACTGTACTAACTGGAACAGATTGGCCTAAAGCGATAAAAGATAGAAACATGACTCCGATTTCAAAAATAAAGCCTAAGAATGCGTAAACTATAGGCTTGGCGAGTGCTTTGGGATTAGTTCCCAGCTCCTTAATACCTAAATGAAACCTGCACAAGAATCCTTCTGCTTTGATCTTGAAATTTTGAGGGTTCCATTTCTTTCTGAAAAATGAAGCCAACCGAATCGCCCAGTTTAGTAGAGTTTTGGTTGCTGATGGCTTATTGCTTACAAAATAAATGACGAATAAGGACAAAGTTGAAAGTGCTAGGATTAAGGAGATGAAGAAAGTATCTATGAAAGGCAACGAGTAACTGCTCAATAACAATCCTAAACCAACACTTAAAGCGGCAACAGTTAATGTTAGCGTAAATATTTTTTGCCCAACAACGGAAGCTCCGATTATGCCAGTGTCTTGGTTTGAGTCTTTAGATAGTAGGTACGTTTTTGATATTTCTGCTGACCAGCCTAATTGGGGCACAACGGCCTCAAAGAATAGTCCAACTAAAGTGAACAAGAAAGCCTTTCTAAATCTAAGTTTAACTGATAAGTTGAGTAGAAGTTGGCGCCAAACTAAAGCAGAAAAGATAGTAAAGAGAAAGTAGGATACGAAGGCGCCTGCATATACAGTTATGTTTGTCTTTAATAGTGTGTCTTCTAGTTTTGTTGGGTTGATAAAGAAATAGAAGTAAAAGGCGAAGGCTACTAGTCCTGCGATTAAAATCAGAAGAATAATATTACGACTTACCTGTGTCTGTTTTATTGTTGCCATTTAGCGGTTCAAGTCTTGCTTAACAGTCTTAGTTGCTAAACTATTAAGGCTATACAAAAATCGAGGCAGCTATTTTATGATTTTCTTATAGTTGTGTTTTACGATTTCGCATGCGTGATTTAATTATGGTTTTTCATTTATCTGTGGAATTTAACTATTAATTTCTTAATAGTCAAAGAAGTGTAAGTTTGATTAGGTATGGAAAACGCAAGTTAATGAAACAAAATGAGGAGAGCGAAAGTTAACGCTCTTTTAGACTAAAGCTATTCTTCCGTCATTATCAATGTTAAGGTTGAGCGGACCTTGCTTATGGTTCTTACCTTATGTGTTACCATTTCTTTGAGCCTTTCCATTGAGTCAGCTTTTATCTTTGTAATTATGTCATAAACACCATATGAAAAGTAGGCTTCTTCAATGCCTTGAATTTTTCTCAGTTCCGCAACTACCTCTTCTTCGGATCCTGTTTCAACGTTTATTAATACAAAGGCTTTAGGCATTTGATTCTCCACTTTATTATTTGGCAGACTCTTAATTAAGATTTTTCTGAAAAAAGAAAAATTAGTTGGTTTACCAAAAATTTTATGAGTAGTTACGTCTAGACGGATAATTAGGTGAGATAAAAAATGGTTTATTGTACAAAATGTGGAACCTTAAATCCTGATACTGCAATCACTTGTTCTAATTGCGGTACTCCTCTCTACGGTGCTAATGCAGAAAGTAGACATTATGATTGGCGTGAGCAACGTCATAGGTATTACGAGGAACGTTACAGTCATTATCGAGGCGGCAGCGGTTTTGGACTTTTAATTGGTGGTTTATTCATTATTCTAATCGCCCTCGGCTTGATTTACGGTGTAGTTTGGCAATACTTTTGGCCGTTTGTGCTTGTAATAATTGGTGTGTGGCTTATTCTTACGTTCTTGATGCGCAACCGCAAGTACAGGCAATCGACGCATACTTAGGTTAGCTAACTACCTGTTTAGATTTCTCCATTCTTGGTTGCACATTTTTTCAGTGAGGTACACAAAAGAGTTATATTAATCAGCTTGAAAGGTGTAAGATATTGCGGGGAAAGTGATGGTTAAGTATATTTTCGTGACAGGCGGCGTCCTAAGTTCAGTTGGAAAGGGCATTTTAACATCTTCCATCGGCAAAATGCTTCAAGCACGAGGAATAAAACCTACTGTTGTAAAAATTGACCCTTACGTTAACGTTGATGCAGGAACTATGAATCCCTATATGCATGGGGAAGTTTTTGTGACAGATGATGGCGGCGAAACTGACCTTGACTTAGGCTGGTACGAGCGATTTTTGGATTTAAGTCTCAAACAAGAAAATAACTTGACAACTGGCATGGTTTACAAGGCAGTAATTGAAAAGGAGAGACGAGGCGACTTTTTAGGTCGATGTGTTCAAATTGTCCCGCATATAACTAACGAAATTAAGAATCGCATTAAGATAGTCGGCAAAGCTTCATGTGCTGATGTTGTTTTAACTGAAGTTGGGGGAACCGTAGGGGACATTGAAGGCTTGCCTTTTCTTGAAGCTATACGGCAGATGCGTTTGGAAGAGGGTTATGAAAATACGCTTTATGTGCATGTGGCTTTGGTTCCGATTTTGGATGTTACCATGGAAATGAAAACTAAACCTTTGCAGCATAGTGTTAATGAATTGCGGCGCATCGGTATCCAACCAGACACTATTGTCGCTAGAAGCCCCAAAATGATTGATGAGGAAGCTCTCAGAAAGATAGCTTTGTTCGGAACTATTCCTGAAAGCGCTGTCTTTTGCTCTTACAACGCCGATTCCGTCTATCAAGTGCCACTTATTCTGGATAAGCAGGGCATGGGTGACTTCATCTGCCAAAGACTAGTTTTCAAATGTGAAGGTAAAGACTTCGGACCCTGGCAGCAATACGTTGATGCAGCGGTTAATCCTGAGCATGAGGTTAAAATAGCGTTAGTAGGCAAATATGCTGGACTAACTGACAGTTACGTAAGCATGACCGAGGCATTGCGGCACGGTGGGGCTGCGAACAAAGCTAAAGTTTGCATATCTTATTTGGAAGCAGAGAAGCTGGAACATGAACCAGACTGCATAAAAGACCTCGCTAATTTTGACGGCGTTTTTGTTCCTTACGGTTTTGGTCCACGTGGTACTGAAGGCAAAATTGCAGCTACTAAGTTTGCACGAGAGAACGATATTCCTTTTCTAGGAATTTGCTATGGTTTCCAGTTAGCAGTTATTGAATTTGCTAGGAATGTCTGTGGCTTAAGTGAGGCGAACAGCACCGAAATTAATCCTGAAAGCCCCTATCCCGTTATTGATCTTATGCCTGAGCAACGTGGAGTAGAACTTAAGGGTGCAACCATGCGTTTAGGATCTCACAAAATAGTTTTGCAGAAGGGAACATTGGCTTATTCCTTATATGGGCAGGAAGAGATTCACGAGCGGCATCGACACCGATTCGAAGTTAACTTAGATTATCTGGAAGCGCTGAAAAATAATGGTTTGTGCTTTACTGGCAAAAGTGCAGACGGAAGAAGAATGGAAACTTTAGAGTTGCCAAACAAATACTTCTTCTTTGCTTCCCAATTCCACGGTGAATTTAAAAGCCGACCAGGAAGACCCGAACCTGAATACTTTGGTTTTATCCGGGCTTGCGTTAATAGGAAACTTGGAAAACCAAAAAACCCTATTTCCTAAAATAACAATTCTATTTTAAGGTATGCAAGACTTAAAGCCTTGTCTTTCTTTAATTCATTTTAGAGGCGACTTGTTTCTTGAACAGTGATTCTAAAGATATGGAGCGGTTTGACGCCAGATTAGATAAAGCTAAAGACTACGCCGAAGTCTGGCAAATAGTGAAAGACACGGTGCAGTTTGCTTTGGGCAAAAAAAGGGAAAGCATGATGTTGTTTCTGGATGATTTGCCTCTGCAGTTGGGCGCTTATTACCCAGTGGGAACCAACAATATTGTTTTAAACAGGGCGCTGGTAGAGATTGTTGAAGCATCCATAAGCTCTAAGCCAACTGTTTGCGCATTGGTGTACAATCTCCTTCTACATGAGTACTTGCATGCATTGGGCGAATTATCCGAAGTTGGCGTAAGACGACAGGTTGTCGAGGTCGCAAAGAAAAGTTTTGGCGAACAGCATATTTCAACCGAGCTTGCATGCAAAAGTCCTTGGGTGTTGATAAAAGACCTCCCGCTTGGATCCTTCAACATGAAAAAGCGTGTGATGAAAATTGTGAAAGATTTTGAAAAACCCGGAAAATACATTGTCTGAGGCTTGAAGTAAATTATTTTGCTTTTGGTTCTGATTATTATTTTGTGAAATCTCAGTTGTTGACGTGTTTTTGGCATAGGCTTGAACTGGTGTTTTAAGTTGGTTTTTTCAAATTGATGCCCGAATTCTTTGCAGGTTGAAGTTTGAAAATGTTTGAATTTGCTTAAAAATGTTTGATTGTTTTTAGGATCTTTTGTTTTATCATGATTCTGTGGCTTTGTGCGCTTGGATTTATATTTATTGTTATTTTGTTCTTTGTGTTTTCTGTTGCTGTTTTTGGTTTGAGCTTTGTTTTGCTTGTAGTTAATGGCAAGCTGCCCTGTTTTTATCGTTTGTCTTTTTTGTTTATTGCCATTATTGAAAATTTGATTTGTTTAACGGGCTTGTTGGCTTTAAGTGCGTCAATTAAGCTTCGCAATCGCTCAGCTGAACCTTTAACAACCATAACTTCTAGGCAGCTTGTTTCCGATAGGTGCGCGTGTAAGTAAGCAGTTATCATATCTTCAAATTCATGTTGCAGTCTGAACAATTCTCTGTTCTCCTCAGTCTTTTCGTAGAGTACCGTGATGGTTGCAATTACGTTTCCTTTAATTTTTTCCAGCACATTGTATTGAGTAAGATACATGCGCACAGCTTGCCTGACTACTTCTGATCGTGTTGCGTTATGTTCTTGGCCAATCACTGTGTCAAGTTCTTCGAGTAATTCGTTAGATAATGAAAGGCTAATTATGCTCACTAAAGTTCACCCAATCTTAATCTAATGTTGTCTATTAGTTGATTGATTATTAAAAAAGAGACAAAATTTAATAAGCCTTGCTAGATAATCTGAAATGAGGAATAAACAATTTAGTAAATTCCTCCTGAGTGCTAACAATTATGGCAGATTCAAACGGTTATTTCCTGAAAGTTTCAAACCTGAAAGTCCAGATTCAAAATGAAATAATCCTTGAAAATGTCCATTTTGAAATCAAAAAAGGAACCATTTTGGCTATAGTAGGACCCAACGGTGCAGGAAAAACCATGTTGTTTAGGACCTTGCTAAATTTGATGCCCTATACAGGAAAGATTGAATGGAGCGAAAAAGCCAAAATCGGCTACGTGCCACAAAACGTGAGCGTTAAAGATATTCCAATTTCAGTAAGAGAATTTCTTGCCTACAAAAAAGGATTGGACGTTGAAAACGTGTTAACCGCTGTAAGGCTTGAACCAGAAATAATGAACAAGACATTAAGCATTTTGTCTGGCGGGCAACTTCGCCGAGTTTTGGTGGCTTGGGCATTAATGGATGACCCGAACGTATTGCTGTTTGATGAACCCACAGTTGGTGTCGACATAGGCGGGGAAGAATCCATTTTTTCAACGTTGAAGGATTTGAAGGAAAAAAAGAATATGACTATACTGCTCATTACCCACGATGTCCACCTAGTTAGAGAGTACACTGACCAACTGCTTGGATTAAACAAATGTACAACTTTTTTTGGTGACTCACAGCAGATAGCTGAACCCTCATTACAGGAAAAAATTTATGGTGAAAGAGTGTGCTTAGCACCTTAAAAGGAGCAAGGTCGAAGCGATGATTGATACTGTAATCTACAGTCTAATAGTGGGTATAGCGGTCGGGTTTTCTGCAGGTTATTTAGGGTCAGTTATGGTTCTTGAAAAAATGGCCCTAGTCGGTGACGCCATGTCACATGTTGCTTTGCCCGGTCTCGCATTAGGGGTTTTGCTGGGTTTTAATCCGATCCTCGGAGGTTTCGTGTTTCTATTTGTATCCGCTGTACTAGTTTGGTATTTAAGTAGAGTTACAAAGCTATCTTTTGAAACCTTAGTTGGCGCCGCTTTCACATTGGCGTTGGCAATAGGCATTCTGCTTTACGGCGACAGGTTGGATGCTCTTGAATCAGCCCTTTTTGGTGATATAACTAAGGTAGGTTTGATTTACGCCGTTTTTTCGGTGATAGTAGCTGCGGTTATTGTTTTTCTGACGCATTTAATTTACAAGAAAATAGTGTTAAGTTTAATTTCTGACGAATTAGCCAAATCAAAGGGGATAAACACAGCCCTCACAAACCTACTGTACCTGCTGCTTGTATCTGTTACAGTAGCAATAGGCATACAGGTGACCGGCACATTGCTAGTCGGTTTTCTTGTGGTAACGCCTGCTGCAGCCTCCCGCATCATAAGTGGTAATCTGTCAAAGTACTTTACTCTTAGCGCAATCTTTGGAGCAGTCTCCGCAGTGTCCGGAATAATCCTATCAACAGAACTGAATATTCTTCCTGGGCCTCTAATAGTCATTTCAGGAGTAGCAATCTTTGTTATAGTTTTAACATATAGATGGCGCAAAAAAATAATGGTGTAATAAATTAAGGAAAAGTTGAGTTGCCTAGTAGTTTTCAACCCAAACTTCAAAGAACGCTTTCGGATGAGCACATACTGGACATTTGTCTGGTACTTGCGTTCCTTCGAAGACGTAACCGCAGTTTCTGCATTTCCACTTAATCGGCTGGTCTTTCTTGAATACTTTGTCTTGCGTTACGCTTTCAACCAGTTTATTGTATCTGCGTTCATGATAAGCTTCGACTTTTCCAACCATTCGAAATGTTGCAGCAACATCTGCAAAACCTTCCTGTTCAGCAACCTCTGCAAAGTTAGGATAAAGTGTGCCCCACTCAAGCTTTTCACCTGCAGCTGCCGCTTTTAAGTTGTCAACTGTTGAACCGATTACGCCTGCCGGATAAGAAGCTCGGATTTCAACTATTCCACCTTTAAGGTGGTTAAAGAAAAGCTGTGCATGTTCTTTCTCATTGCCTGCTGTTTCCTCGAAAATGGCGCCGATTTGTTCATATCCTTCTTTTCGTGCAACGCTGGCAAAAAATGTATATTTATTTCTTGCTTGTGATTCTCCCGCGAATGCTGCTAGGAGGTTCTTTTCTGATTGGCTACCTACAAAATTCATTTTCTTTGCTCCTAAGTAATAAACTTAGAAACGCAAAATAAAAGTGTTCCCAGTAAACTATTCAGGTCGATGTATACGCTTTTATCTTGCTTGAACTTTAGTACCTTTTGCCGGATGATGAAAAGGCATTAGCTAGACTAATCTGGATGATAGCTCAGAGTTACTCGGACGGCAACGAAGTGCTGACCAAAAATAGTTTTTCTTCTCTTTACCCCTTTAAATCTTTTTTAAGTCTATTGGGTCATATTTACCCTTAGACTCCTCTACCCGAAGATTGTAAGACAAAATCATCCGTAGAAAAATTTTGAACGGACAAAAAGTTCAACTACCGGATAATTTAGCTATCATCCTGACTCGTTCGAGGCTTTTTTCTCAAAAATCTTGTAGAAGCATTTATTAATTCTATTTTTTATGACTGAAACTATTGAAACCAGGGACAGACACTTAGTAATGTCACATGAAAAGAAACAAAGGCATGAAAATAAATTGCCAATTGTTTTTTGCGAATGCGGGGCAGAAATACTTGTTATTTCAGATCTAAATGAAATGGTAGGCTGTATTTTGAAACATATGCCACAGAACACAAAACAAATATAAAGAATCCTGAGGAAGCTGAAGCAGAATACTCTATAATCGAAGAGCTGTTAACCTAAAAAGTTTTGATTTTTATCGGAAATCGTTAATTCATGTATACCCGAAAATACCAGCGGATTCTCAATGGAAATGGTACTTTAGTTGCAGCAGCTCGCTTCACAATAGATATTGCCTAACATTGCTAAGCGACCCACTGAAAGAGCAATTGGTGAACAGTCAATTTTTCATTTGAAAGTAGCCGCAGTTCCGACGCCTTAATCCTTTTTCCTTCTTTATGGCTTGATTGCGTATGCAACAGCATTCAACCGATAGTAATTCTTAAAAAGACATTGAAACATTGTTTTACTCCATTCGCAAGGAAGAGAAAAATTTGGAATCGGGTTTGGGTACAAAAATAGTTCTAACAGCATCAGCTACGGAAATGAGCGATTTCTGGAATAATCCTTTCATTGCTTTCGCGGGAGGCTTCGGAAAAGGCCCAATTCCACTTTCGTATGTCAGAAAAGCACTGTATCCACATTGTGGACGCAAAGCCGACGGGCAAGCAAAATTCGCACCCTACGGGCTAAGAAAAGTTGAGGCAATACTGCTTCAAAGTGGCTTTTCAGAAAAAGACATAGCAGTTGTACACCCTGACGATTTACAGGATTTCATAGGTCCAGAGACTAAAGTCGTAGGAATATCTTCAATGGATCCAACGGGCATGGGATATGTGAGCAAAACCTACTCCTCAATCGTTGGAGGCGGAGAACCCATGAACGCCGTGGAATTCAAAAAACTCATCACGCATCCAAGCATAAAGAAATTCAAACCAAAAATTATTGTTGGCGGCTTCGGCTCATGGCAACTGGAACGGAATCATTCTTCAGACATTTATGGCGTGGATTGCGTGCTTCTCGGCGGAAGGCCAGAGCCAATTGTTGAAGTTTTCAGAAAAGCACTAAATGGTGAAGTTTTGCCCCGTATCGTCCACGCAGATGAGTCAATCAGCAACTGGGATTACAATTCTAAAATGCCTCTAACAAGACATGCAGGCATTCATGGGGCTGTAGAAATTTCAAAGGGTTGCGGAAGGAATTGCCAGTTCTGTACCCCGACAATGCAGCACAAGGTGGATGTGCCCCTAGATAAAATAATGCAAGAAGTCGCTTTAACTATAGCGGAAGGCAGCGATCACATAAGCCTCATAACGGAGGATCTGTTCCTTTATGGCACGCAAGACAAAAGTTTTAGGCCAAACAGAGAAGCCGTCGTAAAACTTGTTAAGAGTGTGGCTGATTATCCGGGCGTTAAGAGCATTCAGGCTTCACACATGTCTTTAGCTCCTGTTTGTAATAATCCCCAGATGGTAAAGGAACTTGCTGAGGTCCTAATAGAACGCAGTTGGTACTCGTTGGGGAAGGAAGCAATAATTACTGCTGAAACAGGTGTAGAAACAGGCAGTCCTCGCTTGATGAAGAAGTACATGGGTGGCAAAATGTTGCCTTTTAAGCCTGAGCAATGGCAAGATGTAGTTACTAACGCCTTTGGAATCCTCAACGATAACAACTGGTATCCACTTGCCACATTGATTATTGGGCTGCCAGATGAAAAAGAGGAAGACATGTTACAAACCCTTGAGTTAATGGACAGACTCAAAGATTACAATGCATTTTATGTGCCTCTTTTTTTCGTCCCTCTTGAAAACTGCGTTTTAATGAATAAGAAAGGCGCTGAAATGGACTCCCTATCTAAAGCCCGTTGGGACTTTTTCATTAAATGCTGGGAATACAACATTAAGATTTGGAAGCCAACTTTCCTCGAAAATCGGTTAACCAACCCGTTTATCTACAAAACTTTCGACCAAGTTATAATTCCATACTTCGGCAAAATTCTAGGTGCATATTATGGCTTAACACGCGGAGAAAAGAGTGAACAGCTAAAAAAGGCTGTCTGGACGCTAAGCATGCCTATATCTGAATCAAATCAGCGTAAAATGAAAAATAAGGTTTAGACAGTTTCTTCCGTCATTTCTTTATTTTCGTCTTGTTTCTCAATTTCTAGCGGTTGCTCTTCTTCTTGAGCTAAATTAGTCTGTTCTTTTTCATCTGGATGCGGCGTTGATGGCTGGGGAATTTTTAGGATTTTTCTTGCATGAGTGATATATCCTGTGTGTCCAGTCATCAATGTTTGGGGACGGGTTTTTCCGCGTTCCACTTGCATTGCGCGCATCATGCATTCGATTGTTTCTATGAATACGAAGTTGTTTTCTTTGAGTGCTTCGGTCGTTTTCACAACCTGGTCTATGGTTGGGCTAAATGAAACTATTATGCCTGAAGGTCTCAAGGCTTCGTAAGCATGTGGAACAACAAGCCATGGAACCGCCAAATCCAAAATCACGGCGTCAACCTCTCTCTCTTCAATGCCCAAAGTCACGTCGCCACTTTTCATTTCCACATTGCCGATAAGTTTTGAGCGTTCAAGGTTTTTGGCGGCGTTTTTCTGAAACTCACATCGCAATTCATAGGTGTAAACTTTGCCCGTTGAACCCACATAATGGGCTAATGCTGTAGTTAATGAGCCCGTTCCTGTGCCAGATTCTACAACGCGGCTGCCTGGTCCGATGCCGCTGAACATAACGATTAAGGCGGCATCTTTAGGGTAGATAATTTGCGTATTCCTGGAAGATTTCATAATATAATCGGTTAAAGCTGGCTTGAGGGTGGTGAAATAGATGCCTAGGCTGCTTTTGATGGGTTCACCGTATTCTTTGCCGATTAACTCATCAAGCTTCAAGTAGCCTTTGTGAGTGTGGAAGGTTTGTCCTGCCTGCATTTTTATCATGTAGGTTCTTCGTGCGATCTAAGTAAATTAGTACGAAGTCGCCTTCGCTTATTTTTTGGTAAGCCAACTGCTTTGCCTCTTGGAAGTGAAAATGCAGCTTGTATCATTTAAGCTTTGAAATTTAAGTGTTAAAGAGAATACGTCTCGTATAAAGAAAAATTCTAAATAAATAGCCACTTGATGGTTGCTTGGTTAACATGCCTTACAGTGAAAACTGTGGACTGCTGGTAAATCCGACTTCTAATTTCTGCAGAAGCTGTGGAGCCAACTCAAAAACTTGAAATACACGGAAATGCAGCTCTCCAGGTGCCCAAACAACAACCCCTTCTCTCTCGATTGCGCCAACAGCAGTCGTTGAGCCATCAAAACCTCAAACGCTCACCCAATAGGCATTAACTGAAAGAATCTTCAACTTTATCATTGTCTACAAACAGAAAGCTATGTTAAACTCTCCAACTACCAGCAAAATAAATGTTTAACAAGGCCACTGATCAAGCTCTAGCTTTTGCTATGCTCTTTACTTTTCTTTTTCGTACTCTCCTACCATTCGCTTAAGCTTCTTCTCCATGTTCAGTTCATATTCGTGTTCTTTAACCATGGGAGGTAAAGTTTTCTGCTTAAACAACGTGTCTGGGGGAACGATGCGTTGTTCGCCTTTTTTAACGTTAGTTGCTTCGCCTTCAGTGCAATCCTCAAAATCTTCTTGAGCTTCCACAATCCAGTAACCTTCACTTTGCGTTACAACCTTAACCTTGTAAAGTCCTTTGTAATACTGAAATTCGCTCATGAAAATCACTAAGTAATAATTATCGTAAAACTAAATAAAGGCTATTGTTGAAGAGCAAAAACCGGTGCTTTGTAATGCCGCTTCGAAACCTCGAACATGTTCAAAATCTTTCCAACACCATCTAATTATTCAATCACTATAGTTTCCGATTTGGCGAAAGCTTCTTCGACTTTCGAAAAATCAATTCCTTATCATTACCTTCAAGAGCTGTAACCTTCAAGTGCCCGTCGATGTGTAGTGCATCAAGCAAATCGTCATGTTTAATGAAACAATAGTCTGTGACTTTTTTTCTTGGCTGTTTTTCAGAACGTGTTGAGACGGTTAGATATCTGAGTTCCTAAACTATGCAGGATAGGCCGTCACATTGTAAGATACTCTATCTATTTTCGCCTCAACTTCTGCTTCTTGAAATTGTTGCCCAGTTATGTTGGTTTTAAGCATCATTAGCAACTGGTTCAAAATTATCCACAAATTCATGTGGCTTCTTGGTTCAGCGTCATGATTTCTAAAGTTACCCTGGAAACGGTGGTTGCAATTGGAGTTTGAATCAGAAAATCGTGAGTACGTCCAGAACCGATAGTCTAATGACATACCAGAAAATACATCATCAATCTCTAGCGTCGCTCGATTGAAATTCTCAAAATCGATTTCTTCTAACATTTTTCTCTAAATTATGATAATAGTTGTCTTGTTTTCATCACTCGCTGTCAATTCGGAGTTTCGACATTTCTGCAGACTTTTGAAATAACCGAAATGATTGACCACATTGTGAAGATGCTAAACACTCTAGTGTACTTACGGGTACCTGCTTTTTTGACGGCCTCAACTTCTCCGCCAGCCCTCAGATAGCCCTCTATGAATGCTTTGGCAACTGCTTCTGCTTTGATGTTACCGTTTCCTAATGGTTGAATATAATGTCCCGCATAGTACATGAAGACGGCAACGTCCCAAGCTCTATCGCCCTTTTCATCTTGCGATGCTTGTTCAAAATCAATCATGTACATAGAACCATCTTGTTTGACCAGCATGTTATCTGGCTTTGAATCCCCTAAAAGTATGTTATTGGAATGAACTTTAGCCATTATTTCTCCAGCCTGAGCAATTTTTGCTAATTCAACTTCAAATTTCTCCCCGGGTGGCGCGGCGGAAACTCGCTTTATTATTTGACTGAGATTCTCTCCCTCTACAAACTCCATGAAAACCAAACGTTCAGTATTGCTAACGTGCAAAATTTTAGGAACATGAAATCCCTCACTACGTAATAACTCGTTTATTGCACATTCCTTAGCAAGCCTTGATTGAGCGCTAATGGCAAAGGGTCTTGCCCCAAGAGACCACACTGTCAAAGGAAACCATTTGAACCCAGACCAATCCTTAAACCGCTTAACCAACACTCGGTTCTCTTTACCGCCTTCTCTTACTTTAATCAAGTATACATCGTTTAGCATTCCGCCGAGAGGCTCAACTTCAATATCTCCGCTTTCATTCAAAAGCATTTTTTTCGCAAACCCTTTAATGTCTGTTTTATCGGATAGCGATGCTAAACCTGTTGAAGTTTGAAAGAACACGTATTGTTGTGGGTCCACAAACAAATATGGGTCTGGTTGTCTTCTCCAATTAATCTTTTGAGTTTTTAGAAAAGCTTCGGTGTTATGTGAAACAACGTTTATTAGCTGAGGAAAAGTGCCAAACAATGAGGAGAAAATGGTTCTTGGAACGGTTTTTGAAAGGTTGACTAATTTGATTATAGGGTTTTGACATTGAGCTAAGAATTCTTTTGAGATTTTAACGTCGCCTTCTGAAAAAATAATTTGCCCTTCTGCTTCAAGTTGACTCAACGCCTCTATATAGCCGCGAAGGAATTCAGTTTCATTTAATTTTAGTCCATTGATTAGGTTTGATGCTCCATAGGCGAGAAGAGGTGATAATCGGATTCGACTCAAAAGTACTTCATAAAGGAAATATGGGGGTCTGATTTGTAACCGATTAGTTAACTCAGGAAAACTTGAAGCTAAATTCTCAATTAGCTCTATAATTAATCGCTTCTTCAAGGCTACTTCTTTCTTATATAAGTAGTCTTCACCAAAAAGAGGTAAATAAGGAAAAATTAGTTTACTTGCAATTGCTTCTCCCAGAAGGCCATTTTCAATGTCTCGCTCGAAAATCCACTGATCAACTGCAGTAACATAAATGGTTTTTTCGTTTACTGCCTTTATATAACTCATGAGTCTTGGCTGAAAATTTTGCATTATCACCATTATTTCAATTATTGTTTTTTCGTTAACTGGAGTCATTGAGTAATTGTCGACATGTGCTATCGCTGCGACTTTAGCGGAGCCGGCAATGTGTCTGCAGAAATCAAGGATTTGAATGTTCAATGCATTGTTTGCAGCGTTGATAGCTTGTTTCAATTAGTCACCAGTAGTTTAGACATCATAGAATTAGCATTTAGGGGTATTTAAAAACAAGTTCGATGAGGCAGAAAAAGCGATTTTCAGAGAACTTACTGGAATCTGAATAAATGGAGCCTTTCGCGCTTGAGATAGCAGTTCTCTAAATGTGTTTGTAGTGCTAATCTTCTGGTTGGTGAACTTTAACGGTCCTCTTCCGGACATATATTGAGTATTGAAATACAATAAACACTGACATAAAGTTGACACATAATGAAAGCATACGAAAACATAATGCATAACAAATAACGTGTAAAATTAACATAAGGTAAATAAATTGAAGCATTATCCAATTAATAGAGAACGCCTGCAGGAACAACTCCTTGTCTGAAACCTACAAAAAAGAAATTGTACAACACATAATCAGAAACTTATTAGACATACAATTGCTACGCATCATCCAATCCCAACCAACATGGGGATACCACATAAAAAAGCAGGTAGAAGCCGATTTCAGCATAAAACTGCGGCATGGCGCATTATACCCAGCGTTAAATGCTCTTGAACGAAAAGGCTTCCTTGAAAGCACAACACAACAAAAAGGGAGACGAGTACGGAAGGTTTACGCAATTACAGAAAACGGCAAAGCATATTTGCAGGTGTACTACAGCATACTAAGGGCCCAACTTGGCAATGGGAACCTAAAAGCTAGTTGAACGTGAGTTTTCTAAGATTCTTCAAGACTTTGTTTTGTTCTCTGTCAAGAATGAATTGGCATAACAAAGCTTTTATTCTAAATTGAATGACAAAGACCAGAGGATAAAATGATGACTCTTGAGACAAGCAAAGCCATAGGTGGAATCGGCGCAATACTTCTTATCGTTTCAGCTATAGCATTCTTTGCTCAACCATTTCTGGCATTTATCGGCGTTGTAGGAATTATACTTATCTTGTTTGCTCTCCATGGTTTAGCCGGCTACTACAACGAAAGCGGCATATTCAGCAACGCACTCTACAGTTTCATCGCTACAATTGTTGGAGCAGTTCTAACAGTTGCGGGCTTCGTTTACCTGTTCTTATACACTACAGTTTTTACCGGCATCACAACTGTTATCTACCCTGACTTTCACGGTGACTGGTCAACGATTCCAAACTTAACAGCCAACACAAACCTTAACCCAAATGACCTAGTACCTTTTGTTGGTACGATCCTTTCTGTTCTGGCTATCACGTGGATATTTCTCATAATCGCATCTTTCTTCTTGTGGCGTTCACTAAAACGTTTATCATCAAAGTCAAATGTTGGGTTATTCTCCACCGCAGCTATCATAATGCTCATAGGCTCAATAATCCCCGGAATAGGCTTAGTAATAATGTGGTTTGCTTTCCTGTTGATTGCAATTGCATTCTTCCAACTAAAACCCCAACCGGAACCACCTCAACAGACAGCAGCACCTATCCTTCCACCATCAATGCCTACACCAGTCTAAATAAACAAAACTCTTTTTCTATTTTTCATTTTCATTTTAAATGATAGATCCTGATTTTCTCAACTCTTCTATTTCGTTTAAGAGATTTTATATTGGTCAATTTTAGGTTATACTCAAACTAACAGTACCACGATTAAGATACCCAACAATTATCAAAAACAAAATTCCTAATAGAGCAAACGAAACCTGTGCTTTTTAAAATAGATGAGAATGTAACAGGCTTTGAATTATGCCATCTGTTGAACTTGAAAACTGTAGCCTTACAGCTGTTATCGTTTGGATATCAGATGTTATAGGCGTTTGGAATGCGACCGAAAACACTTGCTCCTTAAGGTGCACATCAATCGCAACTTACTACCGAGCCTGTCAGTTTGTTATAACCTGACATTGGTCCGGCGTCTTGAATAGCTTAATTTTATCGCGAAGCAGGCTCCTCAAAGCAAATTATTCCTTCGACTTGGCATGCTAAGATACTATCGTCCTTGATAGATTCTTCTATTTCCGCCTGCGTTCTTGCCATTGCGGGGTACTCGGGTGCAGTTATCTTCCAGAGTGATGCCTTGTTCTATTTCTTGTTTGTTCATTTTTTCATCACCTTTTTCACCAAAACCCATTAAAAGACTGGGACGATGCATTATCAGCGGGGATGATGTCGCCGTCCCAGCCTTAGGGCAAAGTAATTTTTAGCTGGGGTTTTCCCTGATTTCTATTTGTAGTTGTCTAGTTATAAGCTTTTCGAAAAGGAAGTTCAGCTAGGTTAATTTTTGTCGTTCAAAATAATTGTATAAATCATCTTCAGAATGCAAATTCAATCTTTCCTTCTTCAAATTCAAACGAATTATTGAATTCCTTACTAACGTACTTAATTGTCGCAATTCGGACAAAGAGACATAAGTAAATCCTCGATGGACAATATCAGACCTGTAAGTATACATATCTTTTATGAATTTCTTGATACGTTTTCTGTTATCATAATCTTTTGTTAAAAAAAGGGCACATCGCTCAGCAATATTATTTTGAATTGCTTCTCTGTTTCCATGCGTATAAAGAGCTTCGAACGCTACAAATATCTTGACGAGTTGTTCATTTGTTGAACCGTATTCATTAATCTCTTCTTTTTTAGTAATCGCCCTTTCTATAATTATTTTTTCATTATCAATTCTTCTAATGGATGTATCAAATATCCTTGCATACCAGTAAGTCGCAAGCAAGATCTTGCGTTCTATACCGCTCCTTTTTTTGGTCAACAAACTAGACATTTTCTTGAAACCAAATTTCTCCATTTCGTGCAGCTGTACTTTTGTTAAGGTAATCGGTCTGTAGTTTCCCACCAACTCAATTCTTGGTGTTAATGATATGTTGCCATAAATTGATTCTTGCAAAATACCCCTTTTAGTGACTCCAAGAACTTCCCCTTCTATACCAAAATTACTATTCTCCGTTGTTGCTTCCAAGCAGTAGAGTTTTAAAATATCCAATGCTGCGTTTACTTTGGTTAACGCAATTTCTTCTGCACGGTTCTCTTTACCAACACATGTTGTTTCTGCGCATGTATTACCTATAAGACCTTTCAAATGGTCTTCCTTAAGTGTTTTTACGAAATCCCTTTTCTGAGCGGTTGTATAATAGGTATTATTTCGTAATATCCGATAGAATGTCGCTATGGCTTTTTTTTCATGACTATGCTTGTATTTAAAAAATCGGATGCCGCCTACGGAAAAATCCTTTTCTAGCTGAAGATTTTTGACTGGAATGACAAATTTATAGGGTTTTATCTCACTTCTTATTGATATAATAAATTTCTTTAAGGATGCTTTAATATATGGCTCCTTTAATGCTAACGGATAAGCACTTGCCCGAGAAACAATATCTTGATACTTGCTTTCAATTTCTTTTATTGTGTAATTCCTTCGTATATCATTTGTTTTCAATGTTTCTCTAATCGCATCGTTAAACCGCTTATCAAGAATCTCATCTAGACTAATCGCTGGCATGTTTTCTTTAAACCAAATTCTAACCTCTTTCCCAGTGGATTTGTTAGAACTTATAAAAAGTAAGTCTTCAACTACTTTTTGGTTATTAGTCTGGGTCTTCATTAAACGATAACTCCATTTGTTATTTGTCGTGTATCGTGTTAACGATATCTTGGGTTAAACGTGTTTTAAGTTTTGCCTTCTTTTAGGTTAGTCAAATTCTCATAGATTCTTAAAATATTGATTGCAGTGCAAAAACAGAGTCCTTGCTTGTGAGGGGGGTGCCCTTTAGGGTGGTGTTCCTCACTAAGCGAGGTGTTTTTGCTTAGCAGTTGTGTTGTTGTCGTCAGATTTTAGATTCTTGGAGTATTCAAAAAATGGCTTTCTGATTACTCTTGTGCAGACATAGAGTAATTCCTTTTGCTTCTTTTTCAAAACCCTAACTGCAACGTAATTAGGTAACAGGGTCTCTAGAAAGCAGTTTATTTTGTTCAAAATGGCAAATGGGCTTAGAATCTACCGCTAATTTATTATATCACCTGTTCCCTAATAGGGAACTCATGGATGCTGCATTAAAAGAAATTGTCGAAAAAGCAAAAACGCAATACGGCCAGATAGAACTCAAAAACATCAAAGGCCGCTTCTACCTCTACAAAGTAACCAGCAAATACGACCCTCAAAAGAAAGAAACGCGAAAAATCTCAGGCCAATACATCGGCAGAGTAACTCCACAAGGCATCATCCAAGCCAAAACCCATGAAAGAACCATCCACGAGTACGCAAACGCCAAACTCCTAAAAACGCTCCTAGACGACGTTATAGAAAACCTCCGCATCCACTTCCCAGATGAATGGCGCGAAATAGCAGCTTTCTCAATTGTTCGAACAATCAGAAACGTACCTATAAAATACGTCAAAGAAGCATGGGAAAAACTCTACCTCTCCCGGGAAATAGATACATCACTCTCACGAAATACCTTATCCGAAAAACTCAGAAACATAGGCGCTGACTGGGACGCACAGCACTCCTTCTTTCTCTCACTAATGCAAGGTCAAAACGTATTCTTCTACGATCTCTCATCCATTTTCAGCCGATCCGTCAACCTAAACCTCGCCGAAAAAGGCTACAACAAAGAACACCAGTTTCTTGACCAAATCAATTTTGCCCTGCTCTTCTCACAAGAACGCAAAACGCCTGTTATGCTCAAATCCATGCCCGGCTCAATAAGAGACATTAAGTCTCTTCAAGCGTTTATGATCGAGTTTCCTCTGAAAGAATGCATACTTGTCCTAGATAGAGGCTTCCAATCTGCGGTAACAGAGGATGATCTGGTTTCCATGGGTGCTTCATTTATTCAGCCTCTTAGGCGTAACTCAAAACTAATTGATTATTCTCTTGAGCCTCAAACGCTTTTTGCGTACAGAGACAGAGGCATAAAGTGCGCTTCAAAGGAGCTTTTGATAGGCGGGAAGAAGGCGACGCTTTTTCTGTACGAGGATGTTTTGCTGCGGGGCGAGGAACATTCGAATCTTATCAAGTTGAAGTTGGCGCATGGTAATCAAATTACGATTGATGAGCGGTGTTTGGGGAAGATTGCGATTTTGTCGAATCTTGATTGGGGTGGGGCGAAGGTCTATTTTATGTATAAAGAGAGGGAAGATGTTGAAACGGCGTTTGATGCTATGAAGAATGAGTTGGAGA
Organism: Candidatus Bathyarchaeota archaeon; assembly: GCA_963811105.1. Taxonomy (GTDB): domain Archaea; phylum Thermoproteota; class Bathyarchaeia; order Bathyarchaeales; family Bathycorpusculaceae; genus Bathycorpusculum. The sequence continues at coordinate 86,342 of CAWEPZ010000009.1, forward strand.
ATGATAAGGCGTATTTGGGCAATGATGATGCGGTGAGGGGGTATTTTTTTGTTTCTTTTCTTTCGCTTTACTTGTATTTTCGGGTGCTCGAGAGGATAAGGGCGGCGGATATGATTGGTGAGATTTCTGTGGAAGAATTGTTGTTTAAGCTTTCAACGGTGTATTTGGTTAAGTATCGGAGTGGTAAAGAGAGGTTGAGTGAGGTTCCATCAAAGGTTCAAAAATTGATGACAAAACTAGGTTTGGACCTGTTACCTAAAAATTGAGCAGTTAGGGTTTTCAAATCTTCTTTTGAAAAAACTTTTAAGCCTTTTACCGTTTTTCCTCCATTGTCTATTGAGTTATCGAAATAGAATTCGAAGACCTCAGTTTTATTAATAAGTTCAATGCTTGCAGTTTCTAAATTTTTTATGTAAATTATGTCTTTCTCAATAGTATTCTCAAAAAAACCAGTTTTCACAAATTCACGAATCTTCTTTTCATATAAGTTTAGTGTTTGAAAGTAAAAGAAAAGTTCTCTTCTAAACTCTGGCGGTTTGATAAAAGCTATTTTGTCTGAAAGCAATTCTCTAACGCTATTACATCCAAAACGGTTGGTCTCTTCTTTGAGGATAGAAATGAGATTTTCTTGCTGTTCTTTATTTGAAAAATCAACTTCAGCAAATCCTCTTAGGTTTCCCGCTATCACCGCTAAGTAGTCCATGACCTTGAACAGATGAAATAATAACGGTGAATAAACATTGGCTTTTGTGTATTCAATTTGTTCAATTGTTCTCTCTTTCTCTTTTGTTTTGTTATTAACATAGGTCTGTACCAGGATTGTTCCTAAAGAAGAAAGTACGGCAACTATTATTGAGCTAACAATAAAGGTAAGCGTTAATGATGACTCTGGGATTGCGGACATAGGTCTTAATTGATCGCTTTATCACTTAAGATTTGCCATTATTGGGTTTAGTGTTCCTTACGCTGGCTTTTTGAAATATGTTATTCCCTCTGATTGGCATACTAAGATGCAATCGTCTTTGATCGCTTGCTCTATCTCGGCTTGATTAAGGCAAACTATAGGTATCCAAGTTATGTTTTGATCAAAGTTGCTGATGTATTTCTCTGTACTGCGACTATCTCGATGACCTAAAAGTTGTTTAACATGTAAAAAGTTGTGACTTGACAATTTGTATTCTTTACTTGCCTTAAATCGTCTGAAGTCATAAAGGCATACTTGCTTAAGCTCTGGCATGTTGTATTTTTTGGCTAATCTGTTTCTAGCATTGGCGGTATCCAGTTGAAAGATAATCTGATGTAGTGTTGAAATATTATGCTGGTCGGGTTTAGATTCTTTCTTTTAATGAATTCTTTTAGAAGGCTTACCGTTGACGGTTTGAGTTTTCCTTCTCTTCCGATTGTATGTTTTGCGCCTGTTATACTTACTATTCCCGAGGTTAAATCTACATCTTGAACTTTTAACCATGTTTTTTCTATAGGGCGTTTCCCAAATCTTTGGCTATTGACAGTTTAAGTTTCATTTCAAACCTAACGTGATTCAATTATGAAGTTTAGTAGTTCTTCTTTTGGGGCTTTACGTTTCTTATCATAGCGTTGATAGAAAGGCTTGTTCCACGTTTGACCTAATGATTTTACAAAAATGTTATAGGATTCTATCAAGTTCTCTTTTCGGGCATTTGAGCAATTCTTTCTTGCTACAAAAAGCTTAACCTCTTCTGGATTGCTTATGTTGCAGTATTTTTCTAAGTGCCTCAGTTCCTTTCTTACTCTCTTAATGGTTGTTTGTTCATAGGCATTCTTTTAGCATCCAAATCATTAGGTTTGGAATGTTTAGTTTTCCTATATCTTGGGGCTCTTGGGCTGTTTGTTTTTTGTTCTAATGCATGTTTTTTCATCTTTTCATCTCTCCTTTACCCCTAAAGCTTTATAGTGCTGGGACGGTGTTTTTTCGTTGGGGGATGATGTCGCCGTCCCAGTCTGATAGGGAAAGATGAAGAATAAAAGTTATGACAGACCCCAAACGATTGTACTCTTTAGCTGTGAATTGATGTAACCCGAGTCAAGTGCCATTTTATATAGCGTCGATAAGTAGTAGGATTAGTTATTGGTGCATCACTGGCATGGGGAAGAGTCGAAAAAGCACGGTTCAGATTCGATTCGAAATCCTAGAGTATATGTTTTTTAACTCAAAGCCTCAACTGCGCACAATTATCTGGCGGAAATCAACCAATCTTTCCTACGATGATTTTCTCAAACACTTGCAGTTTCTTGAAAGCAAAAACCTCATCAGAGAAACAGCTGAAGGCACCTGCATGCTAACGCCTGAAGGCAGAAACCTCTACATTGAATTGCGTAAGTCGCTTCCATCGATACTGTAAACCGTAGAGTTCACTTGTGGTGCATCAGGTATAAAAACAAAAAACGCCTAAATAAAGCAGGAAACAGAAATGGCTAAAGAAACCAGCGAAGACAAGCAGTATCCAGTCAAATCCTTACATGACTTCCTATCTGAGTTAGATAAGGAATACACAAAATTCCGCAATGGCACCCTGATTGGACTTGCATCTTCAGGAATCCTATTCATACTTGTTGTTGTTTTGCTGCTTAGAACAAGGCATTTTGAGTTGGGCCTGTTTGATTTTATTTTACTGTTAATTGCGGGTGTACTTTTAGCTTACAGCATTTACGCCATGTACTCACAATATCGCTTTCTAAGTAGATGGGAGCGCAGAATTGGCTTGCTTCGCCATACGGAAGACGAGTTGCTTCAAGAAAAACTTGAAGACTCAAAAGTTTAGTGTTCATTTGTGGTGCACATCACGGGTGAGGCTTTCTTTTTAAACACCCCACCAAGAAGCATATATAGAAGTAATTTGGAGGTGGAAAAGAATGATCAACTTAAGTAGAAAAAACAAAATTGCCATTGCTGCACTAGCCGCCTTGGCAATCGTGTTGGCTATTAGTGTGCCGTATGTGAGCGCTCAAACCGTTGCAAACAACGCTGCTTCAAACATAAGAACTCTAAGCGCCCACGGCAACATTTACCAAACAATCGATAGCAACACCATAAAGTATTACAAAGCAGACCTAACCCTAACGCTTCAGCCGACCTCAACCAGCGGGGCAGTCAAGAAATTTGATGTAACAGGCGGGACATTGGTGGCAAACGGCGTCACATACATCTTTACAAGCGGCAACGGAGGCGTCTTCACTGGTAGGCATGCGGTGCTTTTACAAGCTCAGGGCACAGACCCAGCAGGTCAGGCCGTTACATTTAAGCTTGCGGGGCAATATGGATACTCGTGGCTAAATGGGCATGTTGCTTTAAAAATCGGCGCTAAACTGCAGACAGCCGACACTAACTACACCCTTATCATGCAAGCGCCTATCTAAACAAATCTGAAATCTTTTTCTATCCTTTTTTCTTTAAAACAACCCTTTTCAATTCTAAAAATCTAAAGCCCTAAAACCTCGACTTCTTGGTAGATTTAGGGACCAAAACTAAACGCAACCAGCATAATATTCAACCACATAACTAAAAACCAACTTCAACCTTGCCCAAACATCCCAACATTCGCAATTATCGATTACGAAAGTCGCACAGGAAATGTTTTTTGCAGTAATCAAGTGTTCTTTTCGGAGAACAGACTGTTCCGCTGGGTGAATAATGTGAGACTTCTTAGATTGTATTCATAGAAGAAAAAGTGACTGTTATGAAAAAAAGACAGATCATGGTAAGGCCTTTAATGCTAATCATGATATCCCTCACAATCTTAACGACAGCTAACATCCAGATCAGCAAAGCCTCCAAAAATTAATTGCCCCAAACGATTTACCGACCAAAGGTACAACCGTCTACGCTGCCTCTCAAGGCGACACAATACTAGTAAAAAACGGCATTTAGCATGAAAACATCCAAGTTAACAAATCATTAACAATTCAAGGTGAAGACCCCAAAAACACGATTATAATTGGAAGAGGCGGGGTTGACCGAGGCGCAAAAGCTGTTATCACGTTGGCATCCAATAACTTGAAAGTATCAGGTTTTACAATTGAAAGCCTCAACTACTCAGCTTCTAATTATTATGCCACCGGCTTTATTATTGAAGGAGATCAGTGCACTATAGCCGGCAACAATGTTCAGAATAACACTTACATAGGCATCTTCTGTTCAATCCAATCTTCAACATTCATAACTGAAAACAATATTTCGGCAAGCATCAAAGATGGGATTAGATTTTTCGGGGGCTCATTAAACAAAATCTCTGCGAACAACATAGATGGAAACCATCAGTCAGGCATTTCAAAAGATACAAAATTCCATTTCGAGACGTATAAGGAATTTATTCACTTCTTGCTAACAGATACTACACGAATTGATTCTTTTTCTTATTATTACAAAAAATTCGTTCTTTCCTGATTTAGCAACTCTTCCTAAAAGCTATTATACTAAGTCACAGATAATAGAGAATATCGGGTTTTACAATGTCGATTTTTCGCGGAACAAAACCTGACATAGACTCGTTAAAAAATACACAAAATATAGTTGGCTTAGCTAATATTCTAAATAATGATAATGATTTTAAAAAAAGAATAAAAGCAGTTCAGGCTCTTGGCGAAATTGCCAAATCGAGAATTGACAAGAATAAGGCTCAAGGGATAATAGTCATCTTATCTGGTGCTTTAAGAGCCAACCAAGACAACAATTTGCGATTGGCAATTACCAATATTCTGCAAGAAATTCAATCGGATGATTCCATTAGAACAGATAATATTACAACTACATCAAAAAATGCGCTTGATCAAGTTGATAGCGGCGTACTTTGGAATTATCTGGCTGCAATGCAGGAAACTAACAAAAGCAGCGTTCCTAATTTATCGTCAGAAAATGCTCTCATTACAAGCAATGCAAAAGAAGTCGAAGACATCCTCGCTATATCCCAAAGTTCACCTATTGTTAACATGACAGATCAAGCTAAGAAGGAGTGGGCGAGACGCAATCACGTAGCCAGTCTTGTTAGAGGTATCTTCATTGCCTCCAAAATAAACTGGGCCGAGGTTGCTGACAGATTAGGGCAAAAGGGTTATCATCTTACGATGAGAGAACCAATATCTAAAGTTGTTAAAAACCTTAGTCTTCAACAAACTTTTCCTCAAAAAAAATTCACAAAGAAAATATTTGAAATTCCTGAAAAAAAGAATAGAGGCGCAAATTGTCAGGTTATAATCAATCTCAAGCCCTACTCAATGTGTAGGGACGAAATTGATCCCTACTTAAAAGAGACATCAAATAATAGAAAAGTGGCAATCACTAAATTCATTCCGTTGCTTGAATGGATGAAAGATCCAAGCAACAAAGCGAATACTTTCTATGACCTTGTAGAATTTACAATTATCTGCGCCTTTAATGCTGAAGAAGTTTACGAATCCACGAATGTACAAGAAACTGGAAAAAATGCAGGAAAAAAAGGTCTAACTCTGGATGATTCCCGCTTATTTGCTGTGGACCTGTCTGAGGTTATTTCTGAAAAAAGTATCTACCCAGAATTGATTAGTGCTTTTGAGGGAATGGGTGTCAGCCCGATTATACAATTTATCTCAAGAAAATGGCAGATGAAACTTTCTCCTCGAATTAATATGGGAAAACGGGAAATTAGAATTGGGGACGAAATTCAAGTAGAATTAAAAGTAACGAACTTGAATTTAGATGCCACTTTGAAACTAAACAGGGATTTCGATATTGAAGTGAGTTCAGATTACTTCACTGCAGAGGTACAAAAGACTGACGAGCTTTTTTCGTATGATCAATCCGTACCTCTTTCAGTTAAGCTTCTTCCAAAAATTTCAGAAATGGTTAAGAAGGAAACCAAATCTTATCCGGTGATCTTTCGTTTGGTTGATCACATAAACAAAGTCTTCATATCAGAAGAGACATCCTATTTGGCTTTGAGCCCTCCGGATATTCAAATTGAAGGCGAAAGATCATTTTTGCCTCATAAGGGTTCACATATTAATGTCTCTCTCACCGTCCGTCTTCTTTCAAAACTTCCTCAATCTGATAGAATCCCAGTCAAAATCCGATGTAATGCTGCCCCAGATTTCAAACTTTTGAATTCAACAAAAGAGGAATTTGATGAAAAGATAGTTGGAATTGTTCAAGGTACTAATCATGCAGAATTTATTCTAGTTGCAAACCGAGCAGGTTTTCCAGGATATAAAGACACCGCTAGCTTCCAATTCTTTATTGGCGAGTGGGCAACACCATTCGCAAGTTATGATATGGAAATGACAGTACTTCCGAACATGTTAGATACCTCCATTGCAGGCCTTACCGCTTCTTTTGTCATATTCTCTCAATTCTTTCCTGGACTTATTCCCTCATTAACCTCTGAACCTAACCTCGCTACCCTCAGCTCCACTGGGGCTGTTATATACTTAGGTTTTCGAGCCATTTCTTGGAGCTTAACTACTTATAAAACAAAACCTAAGGAGTCGTCGCTCAATAAAGAAAACCGAATGCCTAAATATTGGCTACCACTCGAAATTAATTTATTTTTTTCCTTCTTCTATACAGCTTTGGCGACAGACAATTTGGCGAACTATTACGTTGATTGGCAATCAAAAAATCCCGGGGCGGGTGGACACCTTAGCATTAATTGCCCGAAAGTGCTAGAGCAAGACCAAACATATCAGGTTAAGCTAACTCTAAGCATGGAATGGATGGATTGGGGCGACAGTGCTGAGTTTGGAACGATTCAATGGCTCATCAACAATGGAAGTGATGGATACCAGCTTCTTGGATATTCTGTTTTAAATTCAAGCCTCAAATTACATGAAAGTATGAATGTGATTTCTCATTGGTCGTTGACCAAGCAACAGGTCAATGCAACTGGAAAGCTTTTGATGAATACAACAATTGTGATTTATAATTCCTTACAGCCTTCAGATAACCGCTCTTCGGCTATAATGCAAGCTTTTCCGACTGTTGAGATTTCATTGAAAGAAAAGAGCAATTTAACTATATCATCAAGGTCTGAGAGTCTTTTGGTGGGAGATCCCATAACCATTGATGGTTATCTTTTTCCTGCAGAACCCGGAGCTTTGATTAATATTACCTATACTAAACCCAATGGAAACACGTTTGCAAGATCGACGGCAACAACCGCCGAAGGTAATTTTAGCGATAAGTTAATAGCTGATACTGAAGGCACTTGGCTAATTCAAGCAAGTTGGAAAGGGACTGAATATGTTTCTGCCGATCCAAGCAATGTGCTAATACTAATGGCCAAAAATCAGATTCCATTGCTGCCATTTGCAGCAGTAGGCATCGTTTTGGCAGTGGTATTCTTACCATTTTTGATTCAGAGAAAGCGGAAATTCGAGAAGTTCAAAGTTGCTAAATTAGAGAAGTAGCCTGTGTATTTTGCAATTATTACAACTCCTCCTTGATTGAAAATTAGATTTTTTAAATTTCTTTCACAAAAAACATTATCAAGGCAGATAGTTCCGAGGTTAGTGCTTCGTCATTTGCTTCTTTAACAAACTTATCTGGACTAACACGGTTGAAATGGAAAGCCACCTGCGCTCTAATTGTAGGCTGATAAAGCTTACCTTGAGACCCTGATAGGGTACCTCTGTTGCCTACGGTTTCTTAGTTTTCAGTTCAGAATAAACTTAAGAAAAATATTTCTTCAATAAGGAAAAATTCCAACCTAAATAAACACAGCAGTTAAATAAGATGCCACTCAAAATAATAAGTTAAAGGAATTATATTATAATTTACTAAATATTTTCAATTGAATTCACCTAAAAGCAGCTAAACAAACCAAAGGATAATTACGCACATGGAATCAGCAAATAATCAGGAAAATGGATCTCCGAAACTTCCGCCAAGAATTGGCAGATTATTAGAACTTGCCAACAACTTGTGGTGGAGCTGGCATGAAGAAGGACGACAGGTTTTCCGTTCTTTAGATTATGGTCTATGGCGAATCAGCGGACATAACCCAGTCAAGCAGCTACGTAGCATTAGTACAGAAAAGCTAGAGGCAGCAGCAAGAGACCCCGTTTTCCTAGAATTTTATGACATTGTAATGTCAAAATTTGATGCAGAAATGTCAAGAGGCACCGATTGGTGTGGCCAAACAAGCCCCGGCAAACCAAATGGGCAAATAGCCTATTTCTCAGCAGAATATGCAATCCACAATTCATTACCAATATATGCAGGGGGCTTAGGCGTATTGGCAGGAGACATATGCAAAGAATGTTCGGATCGTGGGCTACCATTTGTTGCAGTCGGATTTATGTATCCTCAAGGCTATTTCCGCCAGCGCATTTCTCCCGAAGGCGACCAACAAGAAGATTACATACAACTAAACTTCGACGACGCACCTATTTCACCTTGCGCTTGGCCTTACGGATGTGGGCCTCTAATTCCGATTCAACTTGCAGACCGCCAAATCTACGTCAAAGTATGGCAGGTACATGTTGGTCGCGTTAACCTGTATCTAATGGATACTAATGTCGATGAAAATCGTCCTGAAGATAGAACATTGTCAGCACGCCTATATACAGCTGATCAAGAAGAACGACTGCGACAATTAATAGTTCTTGGCGTCGGTGGAGTACGAGCGTTACGCGAGCTTCACATTGAACCAGTTGTATGGCATGCAAACGAAGACCACACAGCTTTTATGATACTTGAACGTCTCCGATTGGAACGAGCTAAGGGAGCATCATTTGAAGATGCAATTGAAAATGTGCGCCGATGCACCGTTTTCACTACCCATACCCCGGTCGCAGCTGGTCATCATGTTTTCAGTTTTCAATTAATGGACCACTACTCTCGCAACCTTTGGGAACCTCTAGGAATAGACCGCGAAACCTTCTTGAAACTAGGGCAATATCAAGGCTCCAGTCCCGAAAAATTCAACCTCACAGCTTTCGCCTTTCGTTTAGGGGGTCAATACAACGCAGTATCTAAACTCCACGGCAAAATAACTAGAAAAATGTGGCAAGTCCTTTGGCCAGATAAGCCGGAAGAACAAATACCGATTTTATCTATTACAAATGGCGTTCACCTGCCCAGTTGGCAAGCACCGGAGATTAGTGCGCTCTGCGAAAAAAATCTTGGTTCAGAGCGGCTGCAAAGGCAAGATGAAGAAGTATTCTGGAAATGCTTCGATGGAATATCTGATGAAGAATTGTGGCAAATGCGTCAAACATTAAAAACACGATTAATAAACACTATTCAAGACCGAGCACAACAACGCTGGACACAAAGCGGCGCCACCACTCAACAAGTGATTGCCATGGGTTCATTGTTGGATCCATATGCATTAACAATTGCTTTTGCTCGTCGATTCACCGAGTACAAACGACCCTACCTCCTTTTATCGGACATTGATCGATTAAAACGTATAATCACGGATCCAGTTAAGCCAATGCAAATAATCTTTGCAGGCAAATCCCATCCAGCTGATTACCAATCAAAGCAACTTCTTAAACGGGTATACCAAGCAGCTCTGGATAGAGGATTTCAAGGACGCATTGCCTTTGTCGAAGACTACGACCTCAATTTGTCACGAGATCTTGTCCGGGGGGTAGATGTATGGCTTAATACTCCCAAACGTCTACAAGAAGCATGTGGAACAAGCGGAATGAAAGCTTCAATGAATGGAGTGATAAACCTTAGTATTCGCGACGGATGGTGGGACGAAGCATACAACGGCAAAAATGGGTGGGCAATAAACGATTTTGACATGAGTCTTATGGACGAGGACAAAACAGATTCCGAATCGCTTTATAATCTTCTTGAAAACGAAATTGCACCTCTTTACTACGACCGCGACCGAAAAGGAGTACCACATCAATGGATAAAAGTCGTCAAAGAGGCAATAAAAACTATTACTCCAGCCTTTAACGCTTGTCGAATGATGAAAGAATACACACTCCAAATGTACTTATCTGCCGTCGGACAGGCAGAAACAAAAAGTAATTCAATCGAGGGAAAAGAAATTGGAAACAGACAATAGTTTTGCACAATTGTATTTCGACCGAGCAGAAGCTTTTATGATTACAATTAGTAGCGATGAGACCGTTATTGACATAAACAAAAAAGCATGCGAAATTCTTGGTTATTCAAGTGATAAAATTAAGGGCAAAAATTGGTTTGATACCTTTGTACCAACCGCCAAAAGAATAGAAGCTAAACGTTTATTTCACGACGCCTTGAAAGGAAGTCTTAGTCACCTGCATTTTGAATATCCACTCATTACTAAACAAGGGGAAGAACGGACTTTTAACTTCCATAATTTACTTGTTGATGACGAAAAAGGCAATGTTATTGGCGTGATAAGCTCAGGGGATGACGTTACAGAGAGAAGAATAAAAGAAAAATCATTAAAGGAGGTTGAAAACCGCCTCCAGGTCTCATTAGATTACATGATTGAAGCCTGCCAAATTATCGATTATGACTGGCGTTATGTATATGTAAATGAGGCTGCAGCTAAACAAGGACGCAAAACTAAACAAGAATTATTAGGGTACACAATGATGCAAGCTTATCCAGGCATAGAAAAAACAGAAATGTTCAATCATCTACGAAACTGCATGGTAAATCGTATACAGCATCAATTGGATAATGAATTTACATTTCCAGATGGATCCAAAGGTTGGTTTGAACTTCACATAGACCCCGTACCAGAAGGAATACTGATTTTGTCCATTGACATTACCAAGAACAAAGCAGTAGAAGCTGAGCTAAACAAATATCGTTATCGCCTTGAGCATGTAGTGGCAGAGCGCACAGCTGAATGCGCGAAAGCAAAAGAAAACCTAACGCGTTCGCAGCAAGAACACCAAAGGACTTTACAGGGGCTTAAACTAAGAGCAACGATCCTAGATAACGTTGGGGAAGCCATATTTCTGCTAAACGACAAAGGAGCTTTTGAATATGCCAACGAAGCAGCGTCAAAAGCATATGGCTACAGTCTCGATGAACTCCTGAATATGAATATTCGCTCGCTTTTGCCTCGGGCCGATGCACTCTCAGTGGATTCATTTCTTAGACATGTTGTTGAAAAAGGTGAAACGAGCCTAGAAATGATTCATTTGCGGAAAAATAATTCTTCAATGCATGTGAAACTATACTCCAATAAGGTTAAGACGTTACATGGGCAATTCATTGTTGTTGTTATCCGTGAAAGTTACGCATGACATCAATAACATAAATACCGCCTCGACATTGTATGCGCGGATTCTCTGCTTATCAAGGTTAGTTGGACTCAAGAAATAGAATTAATTAGCAATTGAAAAAGTGGGTTCTTCAAACGAAATTTGTTTTTGTGAAGAATTACTTTTTGCCTTTGCCGGAGTGTTTTGCTGGAAGTGAAACCTGCTTTTTCTGTTTTCGTTTCTGGTCTTTTTCTCGCTGTAATTGCTTGTGCTTTTCCAGGCCTTCAGCTTTCTTTACTTTTTTAGACAAATATATCAACCTTGGCAGGCATTAGAAAACAACCGAACTCAAAAACCTTCTGCTTTAAACAGTCGCCAGCTAAATTTTAATACATAGAAGTCTAAGCTAAAATCAGAGAGGTAAGCAATTTGTCAATTGTTAAAAAAAACTGTCCCAAATGTGGCTCGCAAAATGTACAGAAAAATAAAAATCAAGAGTACCGTTGTATCGAATGCGGAGAAACGTTCTATTTTGTTACCCCAGAATGCGGTTCTCAAACCAATCTTGAACGATACAAACTTTAACAACATAAATTAGCGTCTATTACCTTCAACCAAAAACAAATAATTTAGAACTGATTTTCTGATAGAGCGGAGTCATTCTTGATTTGAGCATTTTTGTTTTTGTTTGTTTTAATTTGGGAAATCGCCTAAATACTTTTCAATATTATTGTGAAATACAGAAAAAAATATGTCAACATATCTGAAGAAATCTCGATTCACAATTCCACAAAACTGCAAGATAGGCTAGCGAGGACGCTTATTGGAAAAAATCATGCATAGTTCGTTACCAGAAAATGAAATGACCAAAAAAAATGGTGGAAATAAAATGTTCAGAGATAGAGAAGAAATGCGGCGTAGGGTACAGGAAATAGTTGAGAAGTTTCGCCAAAAAGGTGCAACAACCCCGGAAAAAGCCATGAGCCTTCGTGAGTTGGATCTGCCTCCGCGTTTTGAACAAGCCATGAATCGAAGACTTGGCCAATTAGGCATTTTTGTCGAATTAAACGGCAGATACTATCTTAATGAAGAACGTCTTAAACAAATGGAAGACCAACGAGCCAATATGCAGTCTGGACGAGGGCGAAGTGGTGGCTTGAATAGTTCGTCCCCGCCGACGTGGTATCGAATTGTTGGAATTGTCCTTATGTTACCCTTCGGCATTATCATAACACTGGTATTGTTTTACTTTGTCGGCTTCGAGGGAGGATACTTCCCAGGAGAATTTCTCATAATTTTATTAATTATCTTCCTAGTATTGTTTGCGGTACGATTGTTGTTCCGAAGCTCAAGAAGGAGATATTATCGTGAACAGAATAACATCTGATTGCCTAATTCGACAATTTAAATTGGTTGAGGTAGGCCGGATCGGGCTTACCCCCTAAACAGACTGTGAGAACTCAAATCGGGTTCAAAAACTTACATTAAGTGCATAATGAATCGTTATTTAGGCCAACATTATTTGCCTGAAACCAGCAATTTTCTGAAATCAAAATTAGTTTTCATACGGTCTCTAAAGATCTAGGTACGTTTGCTCAACCAACTGGTTAAGGCTGTTTTTGTAAATTTCGACCAAGGTTTGAAGCTGGCCGTCCGTAGTCCAAAACGGGTGGGTGTTCAAGCCGCAAGCTCTCTTGGTGCCGTGGAACGGATTCGATCCCCAATTCTTTAGCAGACATAGTTTAACGTTAATTTATTGTCATAACGTAAATCTTATATCTTACTATTGATTATATAAGTGTAAAAAGCAATGTTCAATTGTGTTGCCATACCACAGGATGAACGATAAAATGAATAATCAATCTCGGTGTTGTAAGGAAAAGCTGGATAATAGTACCATTAAGATAGTTGTATCGCTAAACGATGTCTCACTTGAAGTAAGAAAAAAAGCAGCCAGCGAACCAATTTACATTACTCATTTGTAAGCAACTACGCACATGATAGTAAGCGAGCTCGCTAAGCTAGCCAAAAGCTGAAATTGGAGAGAAAAGTTTGGATAACGTGCTAAATGAGAATTTGAGCAAATTTTTCTCAAAGAAAAACCGAATTTTCAGTCTGGGCACCTTACAAAAGTAAACTCTCAGTTGTTCTTCCAAAAAAGTGAGACCCAGAGAATAGGCAAAGTTGATAACGGGTATTGTCTCTTAGAAATTGAAGGAATAAAACCTGATACCCGATATCAATTTCGTTTGAATGATAAAATAGATAGATCGGATCCCGCCTCACATTTTCAACCTGAAGGCGTCTTTGGTTTATCATCAGTTATTGATCATTCGTCTTTCCTTTGGACAGACAATGACTGGGTTGGAATAAAGCTGAAAAATATGGGTAATGTACGAATTACATGTCGGCTCTTTCAGCGGACAGTGTACTTTTGCTGGCGTAAAGAGTCTGAACAAGAAATGATAAATGTCAAACAGACTTGGTCTTAGACAAGAAGTCTGTTCTTGGTTGCTGCCTCTTTTGATTTCGTTTTTTAAACAAGCTCCAAAATCTGGGTTCTGCTATCTTGATTGTCAATCCATTAATGAATTTTGTAAGCTGCCTCATAACATGGTCGTAGATTGGTGTGCAGCCAATTCATTTTCAATTCAGTAATAAGTAGCCTGTTCAACGAAAAAACAGCCTTGCTGAGATACTATTTAAACTTAAAGTTGTTAAAAAACAACAATCCTTAATTCTTTGATTGATCCTTCAAGTGAAGGTTTATTGTTTAGAGAGAGGCGAAAAATGAAATGTTATCACGTGATTGTGATGGTTGTTCTACGTTGTTTGAGTGTAAACAACGTTTTGAAAAAGTGACTGTAGGCGAAAAAGTCTTTTGCCCCGATGGCACAGCTCATCTAGTCGACGGCTAAATCCTCAAACTAAGTATTAGGTTCAATATTTCTCCAAAATTCATCACCCTTCTTTCTTCCCTGATATATTCCAAGCTTGAAACATCTCTTAAATAACGCACTCAACACCAAGTGTTGAGGAGCAGTGGTTGGAATGACCTGTAAGAGCTTTAAATCCTGTGCTAACTTTCACATCGGAGACTACGATTGTGATCACTGTCCAGAGTCTGGGAAATGTAATAAGTTCGTTGAAAAATATACGCCTCAAACCTGCCTATCTTCCTTTACATAACGCTCAGAGATTCTGATCTGCAAGTCCATAAGTAAAGCCCAGTCTTTAGCTTGTTCTGAGTTTCTTTGATTTTTTTTGTTTTCATTCTCTGCATATCCTGTTGTGAACACATTTAGTTCAAAGTCTATGAGGTAAACCCACCGGTTGAAAGAATAGATCCGGCTATTGTAGGATACCCCATAATTGGGAAAGACAATGGAAACGAAGTAGTCAAAGATGAAGTGCGGATTCGTCCTAGGAATCTGGGGCAAAGACATAGAACAAATTAGCACTGTCTTTTCAAAACCGGCGCCAAAAGTGAAAAGTAATTAAAAAAGCACTCTTGAATCAACCGAACCCACAAAACCCAACGAGAACCCAGAAAAGATTCCAGGGTAGTCTTCAGAGAGATTTCGGAGAAAGAGTTTTATCTGTTAACAGGTAAAAAATAAGCGGTGTCTCAAATGCCTTTTTGGAGCAAGAACAAAGTAACCTCTAGCGATGGCAAAACATCTCCTGTTAAGCCCATAATTAATGACTCATTAGTAGCTAAGCTAGTTTCAGATATTAGCGCCGATTTAACTTGCGGTCTACAGCAGGCTGTTGATATCGCTGAAAGGGGTGATTATGAAGGCATTGAGGCGATGCGGGAAGCTATAAAGTTAAGAAGCGGGAAAAAAGAAGTTAATTTTTATGAAGCTGGGCTTCGTATAGGTAACGGTGAAGATTTTTACAAGCGAAAAGAAGACGCGCCTAAGAAGATTCTCGAGCTTGCAAAAAAACATGCTTTACTTAAGGACCTCTACTACTCTGGAGATTTGATTACAGCTGTTATGTCTTTTTTTGAAGCAGATTCTTTGCGAAATTTGTTAATGGAAATTTTTAAAGTGGGTGGAACACGTGAAGCATTTAATTTTCAACTAGTTTATAATGAAATACGATGCACTTCCAAAATTAATAAGCTGAAGTCTTAGGTAAAACACTGAGATAGTGAGGAAATTTTTATAGTCAAACCTTGCTACACATATTTAATATTCCGAAGTCCTGCAAAAGAAAAATCAAGGAAGTTTAGTGCTCGAATTATTTGACAATTAGCACGGTGCATTTTGCTTGGTGGACGATTCTTTCGCTTGTACTACCAAGAAGGAATTCTTTGATTTCGCTTTCCCCCATATGACCTACTACTATTAAATCAAACCCGCCATTTGCAGCAGTTCTAATTATCTGGGACGGCGTGTTTCCTTCTTTGAGTTCAGTGGTGATTTTAAGCATGGGTTTAAGTTTAATCGCCCTTTCAGCGGCATTTGACAAAACTGCTTCATGCACTTTTTGAAGGTCTTTGATAAAGGCAGACATATTCGACTGGTCACCGATTGTATCTTGAGGATATCCGGACGCTGGAAACTGCGAAGACATGTTTGCCCGGTATCCCGATTCTGGAGGTGGCTGAAAAACGTTGAGAATTAGAATTGATGCAGAAAACTTATCAGCGATTTCAAGAGCATAATCCAAAGCCTTTTCAGAGTCTTTAGAGCCGTCTACACCCACAAGAATTTTTGTTATCAAACGGTAGTTCCTCTAAGTTTAATTTGTAATGGAAGTTCATAGCTTTTTCGAATCTGAGCGATCGCTCTGTGATTATGTAATACGGACATTAGTTTAGAAATTAGAAATTTAGAAAATTCATGTATTCTTCAAAAATCGAAAATAAATTATTGAAATGAGTGTCTCATCACAAGACCAGATTTATAACAGAAAGTTCCCTCTGGACCCGCACGGGTGCAAATGGGGAACAAAAGCAATGTTGTTTGTACTGAGACAAAGAATAAGTCGATAAATCCAGAGTTGGGCTTCAACCTCAGCAATAACATTCGAAAATCAATTGAAACAGCTAATCTCACAGTTTTCGAACACCCAATCTACACATAATGGTTTACCATCTAAAAATGAAGCTTTGTGGTGGGCCGGACCGGATTCGGACCGGCGACCTTCTGCACGTCAAGCAGATGTCCTAACCAGGCTAGACGACCGGCCCACAATGATATTTTTTATTCTGTTTTTTCTATATAGACTCTTCGTCTTTTTTTGACGCGATGCATATTGAAAATTCCCCGCTTCTATTAATCTATTTCCCAATTTCTCGATGCACTCGGAGCATTTCCTATGATAAAATGACAGCAGTTTTAAGCTACTTAATCATATATAACAACAAACTGGGGTAAGGGCTATGGCAACCGATGAAGTGCTAACTTTGCTTCTTGATTTCATAAACAAAAACTCAAACGCTGCTGACGTCCAATGGGATCGACGCATGAGTCCACGGTTGCTGTTTAACCCGTACTCAGAGAAGTATGAGGAACGCAAGATTATTGCTCATTACTTTCTGTTGGCTGCCTCTATACTTGATGATACTGTCATCGGTTACCCTGAAAATGCCCGAATGTTGTTGTCATATCTGCATGAAGCCTTCGGAAACAGTTTTTTCGAAATAAAAAAAGGGCATATTTTTGAAGAAGAAATAGTAAAATGCGATTTTTACAACGATTTAGGGCCAAACAAAAAAGCAGCATCCGAAATTATTGCGGCCGTTAACCTATTTGTAAAGGAAAAAGCAGAAAGGAACCTACTGAAATATGCTCAAAGATTCAATAAACCTAAGGCTTTTATCGATGACATTTCTCAAAACCTCAAAGCACTCAGTGGGCCACATATGGATAAGGCATGGATTTACATGAGGTGGATGGTGCGGCCCTTACCGGACTTGCAGATTTATGATCATTTTTTGCCAGAAGACCTCTACGTTCCATTAACCATAGAAAATGCTAACGTAGCTGCAAGCTTAGGTTTAATATGTTCAGCTTCACCCTCGTTGTGGCGAGATGAACGCTCAGCCGCAGAAGCACGGCAGAAAATAACTAACTTTGCAAAACGTCTTTTTCCTCAAGACCCTGCAAAAGTTGATTACCCCTTTTCCCTCCTAGGCAGATGGCTAAAACAAAAAACCTTAAACCGTTACACCTTGAAAACTGCACTTGACTTCCTTGAACGCATGCAAACAATAACTGGGCAATCCCAAGCTTACTACCAAAAAATGAGTCGATACAAAAGCGGATGGGAGAAAAAAACAGCTCTTACTCTTCTAAAAATGCATATTTCTTTTGGGTACGAAACCATAAGTTTTCCATTGCCCAACAATGAAGTTTATACTCCTGATTTTATTTTAGAAAAGAAACTTCATGGAAGAAAAATAATTCTTGAACCTCACTTTGAAATGACCAAAAGGCAAGCTCAGAAATATGCCTTATTCAAAAGGACTTATGGTCATGAGTTCTTACTGATTCTTCTGCTTAAAAATGATTTAATCCCCATGTATCATCAACGCAAAATATTAACCGATGATGTCTGCGATGACGTATGGCCGATTGAATTCATCCATTTGTTGGCTGAAAAAATTAGAAGAGGCACCTACGGCGAGTAAACCTCTGAAATCACAATGTAAAAAGCTTGGTTAATTAACCTGCATTACTCTCTATTGCGAAGATGGATCAATGGAGCAAAACAATTTCAAATCTTATGTCGTATGGCTTATAATCAACGGAAAACCTGAAGAAGCCCTCGAATTGCTCGCAAAAAACTATAGGGTTAATGTTCCCGACCTTAAAGTCGGCTTGCCGAAAAAACACAAAATTAAAGCATACGGCTGCTACACAAACAAAAACCAAACAATCGCAGTCCAAAACAGCGACATTCTCGTAAACCCCTTCGTTATCATTCACGAGTTTTACCATCACCTACGCAGTAAGGGTGCTGATCGAATGCACAAGGGGACAGAGGGCAATGCTGACAAATTCGCTCTTGATTTCTTACAAGAATATCAGAGGTTTATAATTACTCAAAATCTTTCTCAGAATCGTAACCAATCGGACCAGTAATCTCAATTGGTAATTTTTCAGCGTTAGAATCGTAAGCGACTACGCAGCTTTCTCCTTCAAAAGGGTAGCCAACAATCATAAGGATTCTTCCAAAGAAATAGTTCATGTCCACGTGACTAGGTGAAATGTTACCTGAGGGATGCGAGTGCACCGTACCTACTAGCGAGAAATCCCCCGAAAACATATAAGGATTAAAATGTGCAAAGCCGCGTCCATGAACAGAGAAAGGAGCCAAAACAAGGTCTGTTATTTTGATCGTGTCTTTGCTTTTTTTGCCCCTTAAAAGCAGAAAGCTTTCTCGAGGGTAAAGTTGTTTAGCACCCGTGTAAATCGTGTCTAGAATGTCTTTTGGCACCTGAACAACTGTTGTTTTTGCTACCATGAAAAAAAAGTGTCAGTATTGGTTAATTACTCTTACTAAACATACTCTTGTTGGCATTAAATCATAAGTCAAAAAAACCTTAATTTCAGGAACTATTCGGTAAACATTTTAAGAGCGAGCGAAATAGAAGTGTTAATTTGTAAGTGCCGAGGTGGCAGAGTGGTTAACGCGCGGGCCTTGAGAGCCCGTGGAACATCCGTTCCGCATGGGTTCGAATCCCATCCTCGGCGCCTCTTATAGTGATATAAGAGAGCCTCCAAAAAATTAAAGTCTTAGTAGGCATCGCAGGCCTTAATCATAAAGACCGTTACCATGGCTATTTACCGTCAACTCTGGCATACGTTGATGCTGCGCTAGACGGTGTAGACCATGAGGTTTTTGTTACTCTGCCTACAAGTAAACTTCCTTGGGCTGGCCTTGTGGAATGCCAAAATCTTGTTGTAGAAAAATTTCTCTCTGGAGATTTTAGTCATTTGTGGCTTGTGGAGTTGGATGTGTAGGTTTTGCGCCTGGTTCTTTCCAGAAGCTGCTTGGCTTAAATGTTGATTTGCTTGTGGGTTTGTGCGTCGACATAACGGCCAAGGCTTAATTCTTGGTTTCTTAGATGAAAACATGATCGTTTGGTATTTACCGCTAACTGCTGTTGAGGGCAAGATACTGAGCGGATGGGTAATGGCCGGAACCAGTCGCGTCTTAATCAAGCGATGCGTATTTGCGGGGGGTTACCGTTTCAAGTTTGACCCGTGCGTTACACCTGATATCCTGTTTATGTTTGCGGTGAAGAATATGAGTTTTGTAGCTAAGGTCCATGGCGACGTTTTATGTGGCCATTTGCCTATCGCTCCTGGAGGTTGCCCACATGGCTACTATGGGCAGTTGGAATAGTGAAGTTTTCGCAACCATCTCAGGCCTAGTCGGAATTCATAATCGGGCTATTTGTGGGGAAAAAACATTGATTCTTACCAGGTGGAACCAAGCTTAATGGCGAAGGGCAAACCTTGGAGTAGTTGAAGATGAAAAGGCAACTTCGGCAACTGTTAACAGAAAAAAGTCTATGCATTCTATTGCAAAGGTTCTGGGCAAAAGCCTTACCTCTGTACAAATGAAAAGCATCTCGACTTAGGCTTAGAAGTTGTTGATGGGAGTGAAAAAAACACGCTATCAACAACTACCTTTGATAAGTTAATTTGCCAGTTGAATTGCCTGGGGGTGTAGGTTGGGAGTTGGATTTTGACTTTTCCGGTTTAGAACTGTGCGGTTAGGGTTTTGTCTTTTATTTGGGCGCTTTCGAAGTATTTTAGGGAGTGGTCTTTGCGTTTTCCTTCTTTCAACTTGTCTGGTTCATTATTGCTCCAAATTCTTGTTAGTATCGTTGCTGGTTAAGATGAGGGCTTAGTTGTAAAGTGTTATCCGAATTTCGCTAGCACTTGCCTTCCGAAGTCGGTTATTTCGACGGTGTTAAAATCGTAGGGACCATGTCTTTTTGCCGCGTCAGGTATGTCGATGAGCTTGGATTTGGACAGGTGCCGCACTGCGTCGTTTAGGGCTTCAGGCATCAAACCTGTTTTTTTATGTAAGAGGTCTACCGTCACCAAGAACCCTTTCTCAAATTGGGAAAGAGCTACAAGAACTCTTTTGGCTGACGGGTCAATCATGTCGAAATCGTCTTGTTCAAAATCTTCAACCATTACAAAACACCACTCGTAACAAGTACAGTCTCACATAAAAACCATTTGAAAAAACCCAATGGAAAATAGATGAGGACATGAGACTTTTTAACACTTGCTCCATGAACATTTTTCAGTAATCAGAATCAATAAGATTTTTATGTTCAGGCTAAAATATCTTTTATTGCCATGAAGAACCAAAAGAAAAACCGCAAAGAGCGACGCAAAGAAATCCTGGCTAAAATTCTAAATCCACAAAGTCTTTAGCGGCTAGTGAAACATTAAATCCTTCAGAGAAGAGGATGCCTTGAGGTTCTGGCAAAGGCTGCAACTAGTCGACGTGCTAAATCTTGTTACTTAATGCGGCAAATTTGCTCACTAATGAAAATGTTCAACAAAAGCATAAATACAAAACCAGTAGGACAAGCTAACGTAGGAAAAGGTCTATTTTGTGTCCTAAAAAAATTTTGTTTTTTTAACGATTTATTTTACCATACCGTGTCAAATGTGTTGAAATGATTTGTAGCGGAGTTCGCTAGTATTTGATGCTTAAATATAGCAATACAGTTAATGCAACGAATTCAAATAAGCCTGGTACAAACTCGAATGGTCCGAGTCCATAGGCTCTGTATCCTAATAACGAAATTAGAAGAGGATTTGATGTCAGGTCTTTGACGAGAAAGGCTGAGCCGAAAATTAGAAGTCCAATTGTAAATTGAGACCGAGTTTTTCGGTAGATATCCGTGTAGATTGAAATTAAGAGCACTAAAAGCGCTATGTTGAGTGTAGAGACTATTGTATATGCAGCATAAAAATACTCTAAGTCGCCCGGAATGAAACCTGGCGGCGGCAATCGTCTTACTTGAAAACCAGAAAACTGTTGTTGACTTATCACAATAAACCAAAAAGCCGCAAAAACAGCGACAAGGGCTAACATTGCCACTAATAATATGGTAAGTACTACTCTGCTTTTGCTTTTGTTCATTTGTTTCTCCATCTTGTGTTTCTCCTTTTTCTACTTTTTCCCGATTTTCTTCACAATCTCCTCAAACATGGCATAATTGTCCTCCATTGTTTGCGAAAGAAAGTAGGTTGCGCCATATCTGTCTCCGACTGAAGTGATTATTTTGTTTTTTTCCAGAACTTCAAGGTGGTGACGCATCGTCTTATAATCCATTTTAAGCAAAGTTGCAAGTTGATTTGCATTCTGCGGGCTTTCTTTTAACGCCTCAATCATTTTTGCCCGTGTAGGTCCGCCTCTGGTTCCGGCGATTAACCATCCGAGCAAATATTTTAATGAACGAGCGTTTGAAGACATTTATTCTGCACCGAGCATGAGGCAATTCTTTGTCACACTAAATCTGACTTAAGTAATAAATGTGTTCTTCTCTCGCAACAACATGCAAAGTTATTGGCATAATTAGGAGTAAATTTGGGTGTAATATTGAAAAATCGTTTAATAATTAACTCAGAATCATTTTTTCAGCTAAGAGGTGAAAAAATTAATAATGGATAGAAAAATCAAAGTCTTATCGTTACTTTCCATTGTAATTGTTGCTACAGTTGCGGGTTCATTGCTTGCTATGCAATCAACTGTAAAGGCCAATACAAATAGCACGATTGCATCAGATGTTCAATCCCCAGCCGTTTCATCCGTAAACGCAACAGACAACAACGGATATGTTTTCACTGGTGACATAAGCTTCGGTGGTCCTAGAGGAATGGGCCGAGGTTTCGGAGGACCTGCAGGATGCAGGGGCCCGGGTGGATTTGGTTCCATACAAATAAGCTCTGACTTTACGGCGAACGTAACTGCTATCGTAAAAGCTGACTCAGACGTGCAAAATCTGCTTAATCAAGGTTACAACATTACGTCAATTAGACCAATCATCACAACGACTATTGACGGAAACGGTAACCTAACAACCAAAGCTACAACCGCAAACTTAACTTTGCAGGGCACAAGTGGCAGATCATTTGTTACTATTGACCTCACTCAAGCAAAGGTAACAAAGATTGTAACGATAACTAGAACAGAAATTGATAAGTAAAATCCCCAATTTTTTCTTTTTTTTATTTTTCTTTTTTATTAAATGTTTTTTCTATCGTTGAATGTTTTGATTGATTTTAGAATTAGGGTCAGATTTGGGTGAGATTATGAAAAATTGTTTAATAACTCTTCAACAGTATGCAAAGAAAAGGGCAATCAAGAAGAGATAGAATCAAAAAAAAAGGCCATAAGCCCAAAAACTGCCCAAATAAAAACCCCTTCGAATCTCTTTTGGTTGCCCTTTTTCAAATAACTCAATGTAAGGTAAGATCATGGGAATCATTAATCGAGCTATAAGAAATATTTCAAGAAGGAAAATTCGAGCGCTGTTAGTAATTATTGCTTTAGGCTTTTCCATGGCAATTATGGTTTCAATTCCTGCAGGTGTTTTAGCTAATCAGCAGACAGCGAGCACAGTGGCATCAAACTTAAGCAACGTTATTACCCAAACTGGCGCATCAATTAACCAAACATCAACTCAAATAGATTGTAGTCTTGCACCTAGTTTTTCTGGTTTCGGATTCCGTGATTTCGGTGGTAGCACGTCTGGCGGCAGTGGTTTTACGCCGGGTCAATTTGGTGGAGGTACATCGGGTGGAAGCGGCTTTACTCCAGGTCAATTTGGCGGCGGCACTGTAGGTGGCCAGTTTGGCGGCGGCGCATTTAATGGCGGACGATCAAATCCAATGAACGAGAGTCTATACGCAGATATCAACAGTAATATCTCTGGAGTTGCAGCTGTTGAACCAGTCCTACAAGCCTCCGAAGGACAAAACGTAACGCAAACCCTCTCATTTAACGGGTACACACGAGACATCACGCGTCTTGAGGTAGAATACACAATTGAAGGAATCCCGCTAACTTCTGATCTGGTAGACAACTATCCAGTGCTGCCAACAAATATCACCGCTGGAAGCAACCTACACGCTGGTGCGAGCGGTGAGGTTCTCCTTAGCGAAAACAACTCAGCATACTTCAATGCAGGAGTAGGCGACGCAATTACCATTTTAGGTCAAACCTTTACTGTTGTAGGTATCTATAGTCCATCTTCAGTTGCTCAAACGCAAACATTGTTCATTAACCTGTCCGACGCTCAAACGATAACTAACAATACTGGATACATAACTTCTCTAACAGTTTTCGCTCAAAACACAGATTCTGTCTCAGGGGTAGCTACATCCATAAGTTCATTGCATCCAGAGCTTACAGTTACTACTGATCAAACTCGCTTAACTCAACTTCAAACCTTGCAAACAACCTACAATGCTGAATTGGCAAGTGCACAATCAGCTAATAGTCAAACATACTCAACTGCAATTGAAGAAATAGTCGTAGTGGTTGTAGCAACGAGCTTGATAGTTTTATTTGTCATGCTTTATACTGTCAAAGAACGAACTAAAGAAATCGGCACGCTTAAAGCGATTGGTTTTAGCAACTCCGCTGTAATGGGTCAATTTATGCTTGAAGGCATTTTGTTAAGTATAATTGCCGGTGTAGTTGGTATCGTAATAGGCAGCGTAGCAGCACCCACCCTTTCATCAATATTACTTCCGAGCGTTGGAATAGGAAGTGGAACAGCATCTGGGTTCCTTTCGGGCACTACAAGAATTAGCGGCTTATCAGTAGCAACGTTGAATCCCGAACTTATTCTGATATTATTTGGTGCGGCCGTTCTTCTTGGAACTTTGGGTAGTCTATATCCTGCTTGGAGAGCAGCAAAAATTAGACCCGCGGAGGCGATGAGATATGAGTAAAACAGTCCTACAATTAGAAAACCTAAGCAAAACGTATACACTTGGCAAACGCGAAGTTCCAGCTTTAGTAAATCTGAATCTTACAATTAATGCTGGCGAGTTTGTGGCAATTATGGGTCCTTCAGGCTCTGGCAAAACTACACTGCTAAATGTTATTGGCTGCATTGATAAGCCAACCAAGGGAAAAGTACTGCTAGATGGCATCGACGCTACAGAGCTCCCAGAAAATCAGCTCTATAAGATTCGAAGGGACAAGATGGGTTTCGTATTTCAAACCTTCAATCTGTTGCCATATCTTAACGCTAGAGAAAACGTTGAGTTGCCTATGGAAGGCCGAGTTAAATCCAAAAGTGAACGAAAGAAGCGGGCAAGTGAACTCTTAGCAACTGTTGGCTTAGCTGGTAGAGAAAACCACAGACCACAACGCCTCAGCGCTGGAGAACAACAACGCGTAGCAATAGCGCGGGCATTAGCAAATAATCCTGCCATAATTTTAGCAGATGAACCAACTGGAAATCTGGATAGTCAGAATAAGCAGGAGATAATCAAGTTGCTTGCGAAGCTGAACATTACTCAAGGCACTACCATAATTATGGTAACACATGACGGCGAAGCTGCTCATCATACGGAGCGAATGATTTTTCTAAAGGATGGTAAAATCGTTAAAGAAAAGCAAGGCATGCATCTAATGAAAAAACAGCATTTATGCCCCCATTGCGGTAGCTCCATCAATGCAATCGAGGACAATTGCCCAAACTGCAAAAAATCCATTTATGCCATCGAAGAAGCATTCTCATAATAAGGCTGAACATCAATGGAAATCCCGTCTATTCCACAAATTCCCGTTCCATCCCAACAATCTCAAAAAACAAAGAATTTTACAAGAACGATCTTAGTTATCCTTCTCATTGGATTAATTGCGGGAGCATCAATTGGTTTCGCCTTAAGCTACATGGTCTTGGATGGAAAAATCAATACTCTTCAAAATCAACTTAATGGGGGTACTCAGAACGGTACATACGTCTCATATCCAAACGCTACATACTTTGTCGGAGATAACGTTTCGCTTTCCGCCCTTTATCAGCAGGTTAAGCCGTCAGTAGTTGTCATTCAAGACTTAGTGCCGGCGTACAATTTTTTTGGGCGACTTGCAGGATACAGTTTGCAGCAAGGTTCAGGCTTCATAGTTTCAATAAATAATCAATTAGTTATTGTTACAAACAATCATGTTGTTCAAAATGCGGTTAACGAAACTGTAACTCTCGCAAGTGGCGACAGTTACCCTGCAAAAGTTTTAGGCTCCGATTCTCAAGCTGACCTTGCCGTTCTATCGATAAATCCGATGCCAAGCGGTTTAACATCCTTGACTCTTGTAAGCTCCGATGTTTTGCAGGTTGGTCAACCCGTAGTTGCAGTGGGTTCACCTTACGGTTTGTCAGGAACGTTAACTACTGGGGTAATCAGCGCTTTAGGAAGAACAATCATCGAATCATCAGACTCAAGCTCAAGTGGTCCAACAATTCCTGACATAATTCAAACCAGCACAGCTATAAACCCAGGTAATTCTGGCGGACCACTTCTTGACTATTCGGGTCACGTGGTCGGTATTACTACTGCTGCGGTTAGCAGTTCCCAAAGTCTAGGTTTTGCCATTCCTTCAGATACTATAACGCGGGAACTCAACTCAATCATTTCAGGCGGCTCATACACTAATCATCCATCCATAGGAACCACAGGAACGGATATGAACTATCAAATCGCTCAGGCAATGGGAACCAGCACCACCTACGGCTATTTGGTAGAAAGCGTTTCATCACAAAACGGGCTCAAAGGCGGATCAACACAAGCCTCAATCTTAGGCTCAAGCGTAACCCTCGGCGGAGACATAATAATAGCCATCAACGACGTAAGAATAACCAACACAGACGACTTATTGTCCTACTTGGAACAGCACACGGCACCTGGGCAAACCGCGGAGTTCACAGTTGTGCGAGGCGGACAAACACAAACAATCTCTGTCACCATTGGAAGACTGTCCTAGGTAAACCCTTTTTTTGGAAAACTGACAAATTACACAAACAAACTGTCTATTATTTCACAAGAAAGCGATGACAAACCAGGTTTACTCAAACAACTTAAGCGCGATAATTGTCGCTATTTTTATAAGTTAATCGCTCAAATTAGATGGCATGCAAGCAGAAATTGGAGTTATCGGTGGAACGGGTCTATATGATTCTAAACTGCTCAAGAACGTTCAAGAAATTACAGTTGAAACGCCTTATGGCAAGCCTTCTGATTCAATAACAGTTGGTGAGTTGGGAGGCAAATGCGTGGCTTTCCTGCCGAGGCATGGGAAAAAACATACGATTAGGCCAACGGACATTAATGTTAGAGCTAACATTTTTGCACTCAAGAAGCTTGGTGTTAAGCGTATTTTGGCGCCTTCAACCGTTGGTTCTCTTCGTGAAGAATATCATCCAGGAGAAATTGTGTTTTGCGACCAGTTTATTGATCGAACCACACGGCGTGAACAATCATTTTACACTATTTCTGAAGGCAAAGTCTGCCACATTTCGGTTGCTGAACCGATGTGCCCTGAGTTAAGGCAGAACATAATTGGAGTTGCTAAGAGGTTGGGAATCAAAATGCATGAAACAGGAACTTATGTTTGCATAGAAGGACCTAGGTTTTCTAGCAAAGCTGAATCCAAAATGTATCGTCAATGGGGTGCAGATGTGGTTGGCATGACTTTGGTTCCTGAATGTGTCCTTGCGAGAGAAGCTGAAATTTGCTACACTTCCATTTCAACCGTGACGGATTACGATGTGTGGAAGGACCATGTGGTCTGTGTAGATGATATCATAGCGATTATGAAGACCAATCTTCAAAACGTCAAGAATATAATTGCAGAAACAATCGCTGAATTGCCCAGCGAGTGCAAATGCCTATGCAATCAAGCTCTAAAAGGAGCATTTGTCTGAAGGAGAAAGAAGCGATGAAAAAGACTGATAGAAAATTAAATCTTAAATCGAGAATTCGAAGAATACCTGAGTTTAAAGGCGTAGTTTTCTGGGACATTACCCCTCTTTTGAAAGATAAGCATTGTTTTCATGAATGCATCAATCAGTTGGCAGATCACTACAGGAGCAAACCAATCGACGCTGTGGTTTCAAACGAAGCTCGAGGCTTCATTATTGGTGCAGCCTTGGCTTATGAATTAGGAGTCGGTTTTGTTCCCATACGCAAGAAAGGAAAATTACCTTACAAATGCGTAAACTTGACCTATAAAAAAGAGTATGAATGCGACTCAATCGAGATTCACGAAGACGCAATCGAGAAAGGTCAGAACATACTTTTGATTGACGATTTACTGGCAACGGGCGGAACTGTTAAGGCTAACATTGAATTGATTGAGCAGTTGGGTGGCAACATAGTGGGTTTAGGTTTCTTAATTGAGCTAGGCTATTTGGAAGGCAGAAAAGCAATCGGCGATAAGTATGATGTTTACTCCCTTATCCAAATAGAAACCACAAACGGGTGAAAACCAAAATCTATACTGGCTCTTGACGCAATATTGAATTTGCAGTTTCTTTGTAGATTCGAAAGTTAGCTTCCGAGAACAAAACGAAAACAACCTTATCAATTTTATCTTCTTTTTTCAAAAAATCTTTGACTGCTCCAATAGCTATTCTGCTGGCTTCTTCCATTGGGTAACCATAGGTTCCAGTGCTAATAGATGGAAATGCAATTGTTTTAAGCCCTTTAGCTACGGCAAGTTTCAATGAGTTTCTGTACGCTTGTTTTAAAAGTTCACCTTCAACGTGGAATCCGCCAAGCCAAACGGGGCCAACTGTGTGAATGATATATCTAGCTTTTAAGTTGCCGCCTGAAGTAATAACTGCTTTTCCAGTTGGAAGTCCATCAGGCCATTCTGTTGCTCTTATGCGTTTGGTTTCTTCAAGAATTTTAGGTCCACCCTTTCGATGGATTGCTCCATCTACGCCTCCGCCGCCCAGAAGCGATGAATTTGCCGCATTCACAATTGCGTCTGTCTCAATGTCTGTAATGTCGCCTTCAATTAGTTGAAGGGTTGCTGTTCCAACTTTAAACTCCATGGATATATCTCACTTAACTTCACTATATAACCGTACTAATCAATGACCATGTGGCTGAACCCATAAAAAATGCCCCGAAACCGATGAAAACCGCGACACAAAAAAGTGTAATTCCCATTCTCCCACGCTCGGTGAAGAAGTGTTGAGATTTAAAAATCACCAATGCTGCCATCGTGTACCATAAGAAATCGCAAAGCCAATGGACTCCCGCAAAAAGGGAAAAGCCAAGGAGCCCGAAGAGCTGAGCATTAAGTATCAACGTAGTGCCAATAGTTAACCACCAAAGGATAAATCCTGCGTTTGCAGCTGTGGTGTAAATGCCCGCTACCACTGAATCCCTTTTCAAACTAACACGAGTTTCCTCTATTTTATGGCGTTTTCTAAACGTCTGGATTCCCATAAGAATCATCAGGAAACCACCCACCAATCCGACCGCAATCTGAACGGAATTTGGGATAATAAATTGGTTTAAAAGAAAGAAAATAAGAATCATGAGAGGAAACTCGACAATTCCATGACCAACAGCAATTAATGCCCCTGAACTTTTGCTTTTCCCAGCTTTCTTAATTGTTATTGCAAATAATGGTCCAGGCATTAGGACACCTGACAGTGAAATAAGCATAACTGAAGCTAAGAAAAGATAAAAATCAGTTATGTACGCCAAGATCCTATCCTCTCGCGTTCGTTGTTTCAATCAGTTTTGTCATGGAATGCTATAAGCCTTTCATGCGCCAGTTGACAAAAACATCAACCAAACAAGTTTAATCGCATTTTTTGATTTTTAGCAGCTTAGTCTGCATGTCAACTATTTCAGCGCTGTTCTTTGCCTGAATATAATTTTCAAGCAACATGGCGTTCAACTCAAAAAAAGTATGTCCCCACGTAAAAATTGACAAAAGCAGTTCGGATTCTTTCTTGAAGCCCGCAATGTACAAGGCGGCAGCTATGGCTTCAGCGGTAGTTAGTTTTGTCAGTTTACCGTAATTAACGGGGTTTCCCGCGATAAGGATGGGCAAACACCGGCTGGTCCCCCTAACAAGTCCACTCATAACCTTTTGTGCATGCTCCCAGCTGCAATCTAGCGCAGCTAAACCAAATTGTTCAATTCGTTCTCTGTCTGCAGGTGAAAAAGCTATTTCACCAAAAGGATTTAGCACTATGGCCCGTTTCGGTAGAAATTTTGTGCTATTAACTATCCTGGCTAGTCCTCGACGTTTTAGCCTTAGTGCTGTGTTTTTCTTGGGATCATCTTGGGCAGCGTGATAGATAGAAACGTGTACAGGTATGGTAAGTAATGCTGCTCGGTTATTTTCCACTTGGTTTACGCACCTTCAAGTGGCTCATGGGGTCATCTAATACTCTTGGAATCCAATCAATAATGTCAGTTGCTACCATATGAAAACCAATTTCGTTTGCAACAAAGTCGCCTGCAGCACCATTAACAAACGCTCCTGCCACTGCAGCCTCAAATGGATCAACCTTCTGCGCCATTAAACCGCTCACGATCCCGCTTAGAACATCACCTGTTCCGCCAACAGTCATGCCTGGGTTGCCCGTGAAATTTAGCTTAACCCTTTCTGAATCGCAGACGATGTCAACTTTGCTTTTTACAAGGATGACTGCGTTAAGTTTGTTTGCGGTTTTCTGCACTGCGCTTATGCGTTCGTTTAGTTTTTCGGGTAATGTTTCGTCCGTGAGTATGGTATATTCACCTGCGTGAGGTGTCAAAACAAGTGGCGTTTTTAGGGGTCTTTTGAATTTGGCGAAGGCTTTAAGTCCATCAGCATCCAAAAGCAAAGGTTTCCCAGCCTTCTCAACTTCGTCAACGCAGATCCTTACGAAATCTGCAGTTTCAGGGTTTAATCCCAAGCCTGGACCTATCGCCACGGCATCAACCATGTTCAAATAAGGTTTCAGCGTTTCCATATTTCTCGGTTTTAGATTGTCACTTTCAAGCTTTATGGTAATTAAGTCAGGAGACATCGAAGAAATAGCATAAGCCACCTTGGTTGGAGCTGCCAGATAAACAAGATCCACCCCTGTTCGCAGGGCGCCCAACGAAACTAGTGTAGGAGCGCCTGAATAAACCTCACTTCCGCCAATCACAAGCAATCGCCCAAAGTCACCCTTATGAGCTGTCGGATTGCGCAGCACTTCTACGAGGTAAACGTCGCCTGGACCAGCGAACTGTTCTATTTCCTGGGGCACCCCTATGCCTTTTACAATTAGCTCGCCAACATACTTTTTCGCCTTGGTAAGTCCCGTTTTTTCTTTATGAAAAGTAATTGTTAAATTAACTTTTGCCGCCGTGCCATAGACTTCACCAGTTTCTGAATCTACTCCCGTTGGCACATCAATCGCAATTTTATAAGCCGTTAAGGCATTGATATAATTGGCCATTTGAAAGATTGGCGGTTTAAGTTTTCCTTTGGTTCCAATGCCTAATAAAGCATCAATTACTACGTCTGCTTCGATTTTAGGTAGGATTGAACTGTCGGTTACTTCAAACAGAGTAATTTTATCTTGCAGCGATTCGAGAATAGCCCAATTTTTCATTGCCATATCATGACTTATATCTCGAGCTTTGCCAGCCAGAACAACCGTGACCGTGTAGCCTGCTGCTAAGAGATGTCTAGCCGCCACAAATCCGTCCCCGCCATTTCCGCCTAACCCGCAGAAAATGACTATTTTCTTTTCCTTTGGAAATCTCGAAATAATTTCTTGAGCTATGTCGCGTCCTGCATTCTCCATTAACACAAGCAGACTTATACCATAGTATTCAGCGTTGGCTTCCAAGGCCCGCATTTCTCTGCATTTGATAATCGGGTTTCTTACTTTTGCTTGCATATTTAATGCCCTTGCTAATTTATGCTGCAGGTTAAAAGATAAGCCTATCTTTATTGTATACGAAAGCATCACCAAAACACACTTTTAACTGGCTCTAAAGTGGAATTTAGGCGAAGAAATTTATTTCCAAGTGAGGTTTTATTTGTTTTTCATTTTAGAATTTTTCCATTTGTATTTTTTCGAAATTATCATGGTTGAAGTAACAAGTGCAATAGGCATGGTTCTTGCTTTATCTGAAACGAAACTCTACAGCTTGTCCAAATCCTTCGTCACCATACTTGCTATCACATGATATTCGCAGAAGACTATGTCTGTCGACATTACCTCGCCAAATTTAATGATTTTTTGAGCCACTTCTCTTTCTGTTCTATATGCAACTTTGAAAAGAACAGAAGCTTAAAACTTTCATGACTTCACTATTTGCTAATCTCTTAAAACCTTAACATAATTTCCATACAGATAAGTTGCAAATCAAAAAAGTTTATCCAATAGCTTTACCTATTTATTTTAGGTTCATATGTTTCTTAGAGAAATAAATGATTGATTTTAAGTAGGTGTGTTGTTTGGAAAAGAAATATTTAATAACAAATTCAGATGCCCTGTTGATAACTGATATCCAAAGAGATTTCTTGCCCGGAGGCGCATTGCCCGTTGCTGACGGTGACGAAATAATACCTGTTCTTAACGAGTATGCGAGGCGTTTTGAAGACGCAAAAGCACATGTTTTTGCTTCTAGAGATTGGCATCCTCCCAATCATATGTCATTTAAAACGCAAGGAGGTCCTTGGCCGCCTCACTGTATACAAGATACTTTAGGTGCAAAGTTTAGTCCTGACCTTAAACTTCCTGAAGGCATTGTTGTAATTTCTAAGGCCACTAACCCTGAACATGAAAGCTACTCGGTTTTTGATGGAACCAGCTTCGCTCATGAACTGGAAATGTGCGAGGTAAAGCGACTTTTCATTGGAGGTTTAGCCACAGATTATTGTGTAGTAAACACGGTTCTTGATGCTCGTAAGCTTGGCTACGAAACAATAGTGCTTATGGACGCAACCTTAGGTATTAACGTGGAGCCAGACGATGCTAAAAAGGCAGTTGAGGCGATGCAGAACGCTGGAGCTAAACAAATAACAATGGCTGATTTTCCAGACGAAATTGATGCCTTGCCAATGGATGAAGCTGAAGAAGACGTAATGGAGGAGAAGCCTTCCGAAAGGGCAGCAGTAAAGAAAAAAGCTCGAATGCGCCCTAAAGGTACTTCAAAGAGGGTTCGCACAGAGAGAAAAAGCTAATCTTCTTCGAAATACTGCGAAGCTTATATAATCATAGGCTTTCTCACCTAAAAACCGCGAGCAACAAGGGGACTATTGCTCGCTGAACCTTAAAGGATTGCCATTGCAGACCACCCGCTTGCATTTTCATTTCAAAATGAACAAAAGTACCACCTAACTTCAACGTAAAGATTCTAAAAACGCTAAGAAACAGGTTCAATCCAAATCGCTCCAAGGCTATTACGTGTGGTTAACCGAACTAATTTGCCTTTATCTC
This sequence comes from Candidatus Bathyarchaeota archaeon, assembly GCA_963811105.1. GTDB lineage: Archaea > Thermoproteota > Bathyarchaeia > Bathyarchaeales > Bathycorpusculaceae > Bathycorpusculum. The sequence goes on from CAWEPZ010000009.1 coordinate 118,983, forward strand.
TGTTTAATAAATCGTTACGAATTTTGGTTTCTATCCTGTCCATAGATTTATGTTTGTGGCGAGATGATTTTGTGGCTCCCCCAATCTGAGTTTATGAGTTTTCTGTTTACTAAATTTTTTTTAGAGCGAAATTTATTCGAATGGGCACTTTTTACAATAAATAGTTAAAACACCGCGTTTTGGCGTAGGGAATTACTACTAAACAATTAAAAAACACGTTAATTGGGTTGTTTTCTACCATTCGAGAAACGAAAAATTGATAACTTTATGAAAAAGATGCTATCGTTCGATTCTTTGGTTTCTTATTGCTCGCCCATGATTTGGATTATTACGGTTCTTTTTCTAGGGTAGACATCAGTTTCTACAAACATTAAAGATTGCCAGGTTCCAAACGTCACGTTACCGTCAACTATTGGCAAGGTTTTGTCTGGCGGAAGCAGTATGGATCGTAGATGAGAATGAGCGTTAGAAGGATGCTGGTACGCTTTATGTTTAGGCGCAAGCTCTTCAAGCAACGCCTTAATATCATCAATAAGGGCATCATCGTTTTCTGTTAAAATTATGATGCCTGTTGCGTGAGGAGCAAAAACGTGGACTAAACCATTTCGGATGCCCGAGCGCAAGACCTCTTCCTGGATTTTGTTAGATAGGTCTACGAAGTCAATTTCGCCTTTAGTGTTAAAGCTGTGACTTCTGTTTACAACCTTAAAGTTCGACATTGCAAGCTTTTCTCCAACTGGTGTACAGGTAAAAATGGTTGAAAAACTTTTCTAAGGTCTTGAGCTTTCGAGTGCACCACCAGTCAAGTCGTCTACTAATTTCATGTCTCTTGTGATTTGCTTCGGCAACCGAAGACTAAAAAACAGGCAAGGATATAAATAATTTTAAAGTAATATGTAGTTTCTAATAAACACTTTCCTGCTATTTTAATTATAAATGTATAATGTAAACATTGTGAAACGTTTTCGCTTCACAAAAAGATCTTATACTAATTATTTTTTCCAAGTCAAATGTCAAAAAATGGAATATTCATTTTTTAGACCAAAAAATGCATTTATTAACGCCAAAATAAGCATAGTTTAGATAATTTTGCCTTTCTTTAAGTTTTTTTCAACCCAGTTTAATCTAAAAAAAGCATTTACATGCCGTTTAATACTATATTTTTGAATTTTCCCTTTCCTGGCGTAATGTATATTTAATCTTCGACGATGTTCGAAGTTTTCAGTGCCTTCGGAGTAGAAGTTAAGTCAGGTAAAAGAGTTTTAGCCGTTTTCTATTGATGCTTTCGTGTACTAAACCAAAATAAATAATGAATCCTTAATTAACGATTTAGGAATTAGTAACACTCTATGAACCTGCTCTTGCATTAAAATTATTGGTATTATAGTTGGTGGGCTAGTTTCTGAGGTAGGTATATTTTTGTTACTGCTCAAAGCGGCCCAAATGAAATTAGCACATAAATTCATATGCCACACAAGATCAAAGCAAACAGTCTTCTACAGCTTACAAGTCACTTTTGCCTGTAAACCAAGGTGTTACACTAACAATTGGAGCCCGGAACGAGTGTTAACCTTAACACTTGCTACTCACAAGTAAAGGTACCTAATTTTGACAGAGGCACAGAAGCTGACCCGATAAACATCAGGATGACTCAATCGTTTCACCGCTGTAATTAATGTCTTGAATAAACGGATAGGCTAAGGCGCGTAATTGAAAATGCAATTATGAATCAAACTTCAGCTCATGCTCAGTACTTTGTAAAGAAAAACAAAAAGGCAGTTAAAAGTGGAGTATGGAGACATAGCTTTAGCATAGCTGCAAATAGCGATTTGATGGCTGGTTACCTTTGGCGTTTTCGACTCTACGGTTCTTTCAAACAAATTGATAACTAATCCTGGAGCCCTTTCAAGCCTTCTTTTCGCATGGGTTAGAGGTTCTCTGTGACGTAAATGTAGGCCGATATTTGGGGGGGTGGAACAACCTCCCAGTAGGAAATCATCCTTACCCTCCATGAGTGCAAGAATGATTTTGATTTAGGCAAGGTAAAGCTTTGCCCGGTTTGACAACTCCGAACTCTCAAACTGCCAGCCTAAAACACCGCAACATCAACACCTAACCCATTAATCCCTCCATCGCTGTTCGTTCCAGAATATCTAACAGTTGTTGCTTTCATAGCAATATTGGTAATCATAAGAGATATTAGCCCGTAAGAAAACCGTCAACTTAACCCAAGCTGAATGAGTTTGGGCGATGCTTTTGTATACAGAAATGATTTGCCGATTATCTATGAAGGCACCTTAAGCTTCAAATAATGGTGAATAAACTGGGCATGCTTTTTTCTTTATTTAGAAATCATACACGCCTAAAATCTTATTTTGACAACTGCTTCTAAGGGTTTGAAAAATTTTGCGTCAAGGTTTTTCCTTAATTGTCCTATTGATGTGGCGCGTTCTTCTTGTCGGTTGCAGCTGTGATGGTCAATAATTAGTATTACTCATAGCACTAAGGTCACACAACACATTTTTTAGATCAAGCAATGCCCTTAAGTTTAGCAAAGTTTAGGTTGGATTGAGACTTGCAATAGTGTGCTTGGATAAAAATAAAGGCAAAAAAGTTTCCCAAAGAACAACGAATTGTTCGCTTTGTTGCATTAATAAGGGCTCAGTTAATCAAAAAGAAATTGTCATTAAACTGTATTTACCTGCCGCTTCACCAGCATTAATAAACTCTCAAGCTTTTGAGTTCTCCTTACTATAGTATTTGATTATTTCATTTTTCCTGCGCTCTGATATTGGAATAGAGTGTTTTATGAATGGTGAGATATGTTTTAAGAAATTAGAGTGACTAACTTTCGAGATATTTGGAGATTTTATAAAATTTCAAAGGTAGCCCGTCCTTGTCGTCAGGAATGCTTATTTTCTTTTTAAAAAAGGATTTTGCACTTTGGCTAATATAATTTTGACTAGTTACCTATCCGAGTTTATAGTCATCTGAGTTTTTTGCCGAGTAACAAAGTTCGTTGTTTTTTGTTCTATCAACACTCATGCAGTTCTGTTAAAGAAAGGAGTGTTAGCACGCAATTCCGACTCTTCAGGCAATTCCAAACAAGGAGAAAAGTGTGCGGCAAATTTCTTCTTCTTTACAAGCTTTTGGAAAAAGGAGGACACGGTGCTGCCGCCGATTGTTCATCATCTTTCAGAGAAGAACAACACCCAACGCTACCACAAATCGTTGTTCGTCTAATCTTCAAGATTTTTTGTGTTATTTCCTTGCTTAAGATTAACGGTCCATCGTTAACCCCATTTTAATAAAAAAGTATTAAATAAAGCTTATTTTGCCATAAACATAGTAGTAAAAGCTTGTTTTTTAGCGAAATATGAAAACCAAAAAAGAACGTCATTATTTTCTATGGAAACGATAATTTAAAACCTCAGATTAAGGCTAAAATCATTAAATATCCTCATTTTAGCCTTTTAGCTAGGTGGCTTAGGAGAGTCGCATGGGGAATATCGGGGCCTCATATAAGTACCCTCGAAAATCTCCATGCGAAGCGGAAACCAGTTTTTTCGGCTTTACTTCGAACTTTTTGGGAAGTTTTTGTTGGATTTGAGAAACTCCGCCGATTTCTACGAAAAAATCTTACTAACAAAATTTCGGTGCGGTTAAGGAACTAGCAATGATTTTGGTGTCCGGTAGCTTTGGCCGTTCATCATGGCTTTGGAACGACGTCATTTGCATCAAAATTATTATGCAAGAAGTAAGGCTCTCAGTCAGGGCTATTCGGGAGGTTGGTAATCTTCTTTTGAATTCCACTGGGCTAATTGGCAGGTAATGAATCTAACGCCAAAAACGCGTGCGTCATTATGAGACGTTAGTTTTGTGATTTGTATCCAAGCCGGCTTTGCGTAAAGCAGTGGTTGCCGGATAGGGGTGTGTTTGGTTGATGCTTCTGTATACCATTCGATTATTTTTGTATTTTCACCGAGCTAACTTTGGATAAATCTTAGCCCTTAGTGGTTTTGTTTCGGGTTCTTTTTTGGTTCAGCGTTAGCTTTGTAGGTGTTTAAGGTAGTCTAAACTGTCAATAATTTGGGTGCTTGAATGTTGGCTTTTATCTTATCGGTTGCTTCAGTTGCTGAAGTATTACTTATTTTTTGTCCATCACCAGTTACCTCCAGTGCACACCAAGTTAATTCAGCGTATATAAAAGCATAACCTAAACCCACTTTTTCGGATCATCATAGCAATATTTTTTATTCCTAAAACCCGTTATATAGCGAATACTTGAGGGGTAAACTGTTGAGCAAAGAGATTGACCGAATCAGACTTCGTCGTTGGCGTAAACGAGGATTCTACAGCGAAACCGTGTTGGTCAAGCTCCTGCAGAAAAAAGGTTACTACGCGGTACGGGTCCCCGTTAGCAACCCCAGCCTCAATCCACTGCCAGATATAATGGCGCGAAAAGGGCTCCACAATTATGCTTTTGAAGTAAAAAATGCTAGCTACTACGCTTATTTTCCCAAAGAACAAATCGACAAACTCTTCCGGTTTCTAGACCAGTTTATTCCCTCCGATCATGCTCACAAACATGCCGTGGTTGCAGCGCACCTGGGCAAGCGGTGGCTTTTCAAAGAAATCAGCTGGACGGATTGGGAGAAAAATAAGCTTCCAGGCAAAGTAAGAATCCTTAAGCGGGACAGGGGAAACCTAAACATGGACACAACATACAGTTGACCTTGTAAAGCAATTTACCTCAAGTTATATAATTGCTAAGATAATACTTCATTAAATGTGCAAGGGCGCTGAAATGTCAGAAGAAGACGCGATGGTTTGTACGCAAGTTTTAGGTCGAACTTATCAATTAGGGAATGCTAAAGTTGAAGTGCTAAAAGACATAACTTTGTCAATTCCAACTGGAACATTTGTCGCGTTATGCGGTCCCTCAGGCTCGGGTAAAACCACTCTTCTCAATCTAATAAGTGGAATCGATAGGCCCACGAGCGGCAAAATTTTTGTGTCAGGTCAAGATTTGACTATTCAGGATGAAGATTTCTTGTCCGATTTTCGATGCAATAATGTGGGTTTTGTTTTTCAAGCGTACAATTTAGTTTCAACTTTAACGGTCGCTGAGAATGTTGCGTTTCCAATGGAATGGGCGCGGAAGCCTGAGGATGAAATAGAAAAAAGAGTAAATGAACTTCTTGAAATGGTGGGCTTAAAGCAGCGAATGAATCATTTTCCAGCTCAACTAAGCGGTGGTGAACAGCAGCGGGTTGCCTTTGCTAGAGCACTAGCTAATGATCCTCCCCTAGTTCTTGCAGATGAACCAACAGGTAATTTAGATGCGAAAAATGCTCAAAAAATCATTCAAGTCCTTCAGCTGTTGAAGCAAAATGGCAAAACAATCATTGTTTCCACTCATGATACTGAAATTAGACAGTTGGCTGACCAAGTTGTATGCCTAGAGGATGGCAAATTGGCGAGCGTGGATGATTAAAACCAATTTTCCCATAAACGACTTGCTCCGCAGGAAGCTTCAAACGAGTATAACCATTACCACTTTAACGTTAAGTGTAGCTTCCACATTGTTTCTTTTGCTATTTACTAATCGCTTAGGTTTTGGAGCAACCGTAACAGTTGGTAGTTTAACTCAAGGATTAACAGCTATCTTTTCCCAATTTACGCTATTTATTGGCGTATTGATTTTTGTGATCGGAGCAGTGTTAGCTTCTTTTGTTGCTTTCTTAATGATGACTCAAAGAACTCGAGATTTTGGTTTAATCAAGGCAGCTGGATGCCCAAACAGTTTGGTTGGGGGATACTTAATGGCTGAGCTGCTGACAACTACATTGATCGGCTGCATTTTGGGCGTTGGTCTTGGTTTTTTAATGGATTACAGCATTTCCTACACGGTTTTTTCTGGGTATCAGTTCCCTAATTTTTGGTTTTTACCTCTGGTTTTTGTGGCCTTTTTTGTTTTATCATTTTCTTTTGGTCTTCAACCAATTCTTAAAGCAGCTAGAATGTCTCCTATGCAGGCGCTTTCACCGGTTAACTATTATGGGTTAACTGCAACCACAGGCAAGCATAGGCCCTTGTCACATTCTGCGTTAACTTGGCGTATTGCCACAAGGAGCCTGTTTCGTAGGCAGTCGGCAAGTATCCGAATTATTGTTTTGTTGTCTACAGTGTTTCTTTTGCTTACGGTTTCTGTTGCAGGAGGCATAATTGCGCGTGATACTACCGTTTCCTGGGTTCAAAAAACAGTTGATAAAGACACAATTGCAATAGCGCATAACGCGATGGGCAACCAATATAGACAGCTTTTGTTTGAATTTTCTGGTGTCAGGAATACGGGTAATTTCGACTATTCAGACTCGCAGCTGGCTATTCCAGACAATATTATTGAACAACTAAATTCTTTACATAGTGTGAGTTTGGTTGATGCACGATTAATTTTGAAGAAGCATATTAAAGAAGTTTCAAACTTTACCATTTTTCCTGATACTGAGCAAACCGTTAATGTCGGAGATGATAGACAAGGAGACAGCATAGTTGTAGGTGTTAATCCACAAAAACTGTCAGGGTCATGGTATACTCAAGGGCAATTTCTGACTGCTAAAGATAGTCTTGAAGCTGTTGTAGGTGATTCCATAGCTCATCAAATGTACTCATCTAACCCTGGCAAAGGAATTGTTTTATCTGATCCTCTGGTTGAAGGCTTAGAACTGCAAAATAGTACTTTTGACATCATTGGGGTAGCTGTTGACCCGCTAAATAATGGTTTGGTAATTTATGTGCCCATTGAAGTATTGATGAACATTACTGGTAACTCTAGCCCCAACTTGCTGTTAGTTAAGCTAAGCAATTCAACCGACCGCTCCGAAGTTCTCGCCCAAATCAAATCATTAATACAACCTGTAGATCCTGATTTGAACGTGTTTATTTTGAATGATGTTGTTGCAAAAAATACGGATTTCTTAGCTTCATCCTGGCAAACGATCATGCTTCTACCGATTTTTACTTTAGTTTCTGCAATGCTGTGCTTGGTGGGTTACTTGATGCTTGCTGTAGATGAACAGCACCAAGAATTCGCTGTTTTACGGGCTGTGGGAGCTAAACCAAAAGTAATAGTCACTATTTTGGCGATTCAAAGCGTATTTGTGCTTATTTCCAGTTTTGCAGCTGGAATACCTCTCGGCACAGTAATAACCTATATTATTCTGATGCATCAACCGCTCGTCACAATCTTTACCGTTTTTCAAATAAGCGGGTGGCTTCTTGCAGCTTTGATTGGAATGTTTCTGTTTAGCCTTTACCCTGCGTTGAAGCTAGCCAAAACTTCCATCTTAAAAATTATGACTTAAACTACTGAAAGATTTAGTAAAATACTTTAGCGATTCAATGTGCAGTGGCATTTGGTTTATGAAATCTTGCAGCTGCAATATAGGTACGATGGGAACGTTATCATAAAACTTGAATGAACTTGGAAGAAGCGATAATACAACTGGGATGAATTTGGCGCTACTCCATTTTGTGCATTCAAGTGTTAATTTGATATTGGGTAAAATATCTACCAGAGCGTTTGTTCGCTCTACCTGTGAATCAACAATTCTTCTCAATGCTGAAGGTGCTATTGAGTGCTGCCAATGTTTACAATCCACACAAATAACTGTGGGTTTTTTGCAGCCGATGACGTCTATTTCGTACTTGCGTGTGGCATTTTTAAACCGAACGTTGTTTGTTACCGTGTATCCGAAGGTTTTTAGTGCAAAACCAGCTATTTCCTCAAACTCTTGCCAACAAAGCAAATGGCTCGTCTGCTCTGAATCAGCTCCTAAAGAAACCGCTTTAACAGCTAATTTCAACCGTGCGTTGCTTTCAGCTGTTACCTTGCCTGATTCCAAATTAACTAATCCTTCATTTTGCAGTTTATCAAGCAACTTCGTTGATGTAGCTGATAATATGCGCGCATCCTTGTTGACATTTTCAGTTAAAACAGCTCCTTTTTTGGTTAATTTGAGAAGCGAAATTATCAGATTACGTTCAACACTCACTTCAAAACCTCAACCAAATTAATACTTAAGGAGCAAAAAAACTGCTAAAATAATAGAACATAACCCTGCATATCGCTGAATCGTATACAAAAGCATCAACCAAACATACTTTAAAATAGTTTAAGACATATTATCCTCGAATAATTTCTACGATTCTTTTCAATAAGCCCCTCTTCGTCCTATTGCTAAAGTTTATGGTTATCTTAGAGAAATACCCTTCTGCTTTCCGCACCATACAAAACCAGCCGTTCTTCGCATCTCGTAGCTCCTTGGAGACAAGAGATTCAGGGTAATTTGACATATAAACTACATTTATAGACAGGGATATGAAGCTTTTTTAGCTTTTAAATGTAAAATAACTACGTTCGATTGTTTTTCGCTAATCAAAATTTTAAGAAATGTGTCTAATTGTGAGGAAAATGTGAGCCCAGGCTAAAAAATTTGAGATGTAAGCTAGGAAAAATATGAAAATAGCTAATCACTATATGCACGCTTTTGCTTAACCTTAAAGAGGGTGATTACAGGCGCTATTTAGGTTAGTTTACAAGATTTTTTGTGACTTCATATCTGCCGGAAAAATGCTAAGCATTATGCAGGTTAGTTAAGTTCTCTTTTTGGTTTTAGTTTAATGTATATTTAACCTTCGAGGGGCTTCGAGGGAATCCACGGTTCAGGGGCAGCTTGAATCGTAATTCTGAATGTGTTCTGTTGATGCTTTCGTATACCAAGCAGTCCTATCGCAATAAGGCTAAGAAAGTATTTTGTTTGAATAAAAAACTGAAAATTAAGTTTAAGAAAATAGTTATTTCTTTTCGCTTTCTTGGATTTCGCATTGAAGCTTCTTTATTATTTCATCAGCTCGCAATGGCTCAATTTTGAGCGTGTAGAGTCTACTGGGTGTACGAAGTTTCAATTTAACAATATCTTTAGATCTTTTGACTGAGCAATGCTTTGCTTTTGCGCTCATTGCTACGAATTTTTCTACATCAGTAATTTCAGATGGCATACTATATTTCCTCTAACAATTAGCCTTCATGGATACAAAGTCAAGTTTTTATTTGTTTTGGTGACAAATGGTTTGAAGTATTAGAAATTCAGAATTAAGAAAAAAATGTTGCTGATTCAAACAAGAAGGGTGGAAGTCTGTGTGCCAAAGATTTTCTAGGCTTTTTTTGGCCGTATCCCCAGCTTAATGTTTACTTCAACGTTATATTCTTTGTCAGCTTTTCCAACGGAGAAGTTCCAATCCTTAACTTCAACTTCCATGTCTTTGAATTGACTAGCCATTGCATCTTTGTATTCTTGAGCTGTTTGGCCGATTTTCTGGAGTTTCTCAGTTATATTGATGGATGGTTCAGGCATGAATTACACCTCCTAAATTGCTAAGCGAAATACGAGTTTGTGACTGTTAATTGCTTTTAAGAATTTGTGACTGCGTAGCGACAACAGCAAGAGTATTTCTCGCCTTACAGGTTAAGTGGAAAAGAAATTTTCAGGTTGGATCTTATGAAATTTGTTTTGTTTGGAACTAATTTGGGGCTGGGTAGTCTTCGGGGTGTGCATGAGGATGGTTAATGCCGTAATACAGTGCTACTGCGAATAGCGGCAAGAAAACTGCTTCAATTATGGCTGCGAGGATGATGTTGTTCGTGTGGCTTTCGTTTGTTTGGTCGGTGATTGTGACGTTGTTTCCAGTTTGAAGTCCCTGGTTATCTTGAACAATTATTAGATTATCTAAGTCGTGGTCAGCTTGGAGAATGAAAACAATGGGAGGAACAACTAAGGCAATAGCCAAAAATACACCTGCTAAAGCAAAAACGGCTTTTCTGTGCATAAATATCAAAAAGATATTGTTTTTCAAAGTAATAAGCATTAATGTTTGGTTGTTGGCATGCCAGCCGAGTTTGTCCTTGGTTAGTCTCAGGGGGTTTAGCAAACACGTCGAAGTTAATTTCTCGCATTCTACGCTTTGTCAACCGTATTATTCTTTATATTATTGAATCCACGAGATCTAAAACAATTTTATTCAAACGATCATTTCATCGTTTATAGTAATTTCAAAATAATCTTATAAAACATCGAAAAACTCCTACTTTAACTCGAATTTTTAATAATATATTTGTTTCGGAAAGATGCTGATGAGGAATTTTTGCTTTCATTAAGAGTTCTTTCATGTTAGTATCGCGGTGGATAAATTACGTTTAAAAATCTAAGATTAAAATCCTGTCTAGATGCCCAGCGCTGAACCCTCAATAAAACGGTTTATAGACCAGCTTCCAATTAATCATTTTAGGCAAGTTAGATAGCAATTATCAGGCGATTTTTTCTGAATACTCAAGATAGCGAAAATCAACCTTCGTTTTGGAGCGTTCAACCTTCTGAAGTTCTTCAACAACTTCAGACGACACCGAAGGGTTTGACTGAAGATGAGGCAGAAAAAAGACTCACAAAATATGGCTCAAATCTTCTTAAGCCAAAGAAAAAATCCGACTCGCTAACGCTCCTGATAACTCAATTCAAGAGCCCACTAATCCTCATTCTTATCTTTGCAGGAGCCTTGTCATTATATCTTGACTTATCTGCGAGAACTTTGCCTACAAATGCAATAATTATCATAACGATAATTCTCATAAGCAGCCTTCTAGGGTTCTGGCAGGAAAGAGGAGCAGCAAACGCAGTAGAAAAGTTGTTGGCTATAGTTCAGACTAAAGCAACAGTGGTTCGCGATGGCAAATCACAGGAGATTCCAGTTGAAAAAATTGTGCCAGGCGATGTCATCGTTCTCAACGCTGGAGACTTAATACCTGGAGATGCCATAATTATTGAATCTAAGGATCTCTTCGTAAACGAAGCTCCCTTGACGGGTGAAACTTTTCCAGCTGAGAAAACAGTGGGGATTCTACCGCCAGCTACAACACTTAGCAAGCGGACAAATAGTCTTTTTATGGGAACAAACGTTGTCAGCGGTAACGCAAACGCCGTCGTCGTTGGAACAGGGTTACAAACAGAGTTCGGCAAAGTCTCCGAACGCCTGAAACTTAGACCGCCTGAAACAGAGTTTGAGCACGGGGTCAAACATTTCGGGTATTTTCTAATGGAAATTACGTTGGTGCTTGTGGTCGCCACCTTAGCCATAAACGTGTATTTTGCTCGTTCAGTGCTGGATTCACTTCTCTTTTCCTTAGCGCTCGCCGTTGGATTAACCCCCCAACTGCTGCCCGCCATTATTAGCATTAACTTAGCTCATGGAGCCAAGATCATGGCAACCCAGAAGGTGATTGTTAAACGGCTCGCATCCATCGAGAACTTCGGCAGTATGAACGTACTCTGTTCTGACAAAACAGGAACCCTAACCGAAGGCATAATAAAAATACAGTCAGTCCTCGACTTTAATGGTAATCCGAGTCAAAAAGCACAGCTTTACGTTTACCTCAACGCTTCTTACCAGTCCGGTTTTACGAATCCGATTGATGATGCCATCTGTGGCGCTCAAGTAGATACGTCAGGCTACACGAAGCTAGACGAGGTGCCTTACGATTTTATTCGAAAGCGACTAAGTATCTTAGTGTCAAAAGATAACAAGAATTTGATGGTTACCAAAGGCGCCCTGCAAAACGTGCTTGACGTATGCACCTTGGTTGAAACTTCCGAAACAACAACCGTACCTATAAATGGGGTTCAAAACCAAATCCAAAAACGTTTTGAAGAACTAAGCACCAAAGGATTTCGCGTACTAGGGATAGCTTACAAAGACACGGGATCTGACAAACTCGTCACCAAAGACAGCGAAATAGGTATGACCTTCATAGGATTCCTCGTTCTCTTTGATCCTGCAAAGCCTAAAATCGCAGAAACCATCAGCGATTTGAAGCGTCTTGGAATTTCCTTAAAGATCGTGACAGGAGATAACCGATTGGTTGCCGCAAGCATCAGTCAACAAGTTGGATTTCCAAATCCAAAAATCCTTGCAGGTTCCGATCTTAGTATCTTAAGCGACGAAGCATTGCTCAGACAGGTAAATGAAGTAAATGTTTTCGCGGAGGTTGAACCAAACCAGAAGGAACGCATCATTCTCGCACTCAAAAAAGCTGGAAACGTAGTTGGCTACATGGGCGATGGAATCAACGATGCCTCCGCCCTTCACGCTGCCGATGTTGGTCTTTCGGTCGAAAGCGCAGTAGATGTTGCTAAAGAATCAGCCGACATTGTTTTGCTTGAAAAAGACTTAGGTGTACTAGCCAACGGAGTGAAAGAGGGCAGAAAAACCTTTGCCAACACACTAAAATACGTATTTATGGCTACAAGCGCAAATTTCGGAAACATGTTCAGCATGGCAGGCGCATCTCTGTTTTTGTCTTTTCTGCCTCTTTTGCCAGGGCAGATTTTGCTTACAAATCTGATGACTGATTTCCCAGAGACAACCATTGGGACAGATAACGTGGATAACGAAATGGTTGAACAACCAAGACGTTGGAATGTAGCTTTCATCCGCAATTTCATGATAGTTTTCGGAATCTTAAGCTCAGTTTTTGATTATATTGCATTTGGCGTACTGATTTTTGTTCTGCACAGCCCTCAGGACCTTTTTAGGACTGGATGGTTCATAGAATCAGTTCTTTCTGCAAGTTTAATCGTGCTGGTTATTCGGAGCAGAAGACCGTTCTTTAAAAGTTTTCCAGGGAAGTATTTGCTTATAGCCACCTTAGTGATTGTTGGTGCCACGCTTATCTTCCCATTCACTCCACTTGGCAAACTATTTGGTTTCACCCAGCCGCAGCTGTTAGTTCTTGTTTTGATGACAATAATTGTTACATTCTACATAATCGCGGGCGAGGTAGTAAAAGGAATTTTCTACAAGCGGGCAAAATTCTGAAGACTGCACAACCTGCGAATACACTTTCAGAGAGTCCATATAAATCGATATTTTCTCAATTAATTTTCTTGAATTCAGGCAATGTAAAAAACTTTATACATCAAAATCTCATTAATTAAATAGTGATTTTTATGAGTAAAAATAAACTTGACAAAAGCAAGGTCATTGGGACAAATTGTTATAACTGCAAATTCATAGCCGAAAAAGAAATCGCGGTAGATCCAAAAGAGTTAAACGAGGAAGGCGGAATTGACCCAAGCAACAAGGAAGAAATGGAAAGAGCCAAAAAAGCCGACTTGATAACGCTACCAGGCGGATCTAAAGCAGACGCAACAAGTAAAAAACTATGTTACAACGAACAAGTAAAAATGAACGTTACTGTCCGCATGTGCTGCGCATACTGGGATAATGTCGGCGTTAAAAGACCATGGAAAAAGACCTGAGATAAGTCTGCCATAACATGGGTTCTTAAACTGCCTGCTTGATTTTTTTATAATCCTATTCTGTTTTGTTGTTTTCTGAAGGATAAGTGATTTTTGTTCCTTCAACTTTAATCCACGGTGTGAGTGTGTGCTTTAGACTTTTCTCATTGTTCATTATATGTTCAACCTTGAGACCTCTGACCAAAAGAGCATCAGCTATAAGAGAACGATGGCATCGCCAAGGCAAACTTTCAGCACACATAACAGCAACCTGCTCTTTCTTCGCCGCTTCAATAAGCGTATTTAGGCTCTCCTTAAACTCTGGTGTTTGCATATAGTCAGCGTAACCCCTGAATGATGCGTTGCGCCAGCCTTTGTTGGGAGAATCAACTTTTGTATGCCTCAAACCACCCAGTCCATCAATATGCATATAGCCAATTCCAGCTGAGAGTAGACTTGTGGGAAGAGTTTCTTTGTTAAATTGAGGATTATGTCTCGACCGCGGGATTGTTCGCACGTCCACAATTTTTTCTATTTTAAATTTCTCGATAATTTTGATGAATTCTTCAAGTGTATGTGTAGAGTGCCCTATTGTAAATACAGTCAATAACGGTTTGGATTCATGTGCTACTTTTTTCATGCAGGTAATCCTCTTCGGTTAGACGATTCAGTAACAAATGAAAATATATGAGGCCCCCGTAAGGTTTCCACTGTGCTACTATCTTTAGGGTTTCTTCGTAGCTCAATTTTCTGGGTGGCTTAAGCCAACGTTGAAGGTTTCGATGTCCGCCGACATCGTCAGCGGGGAAAACGTTTAGCCGCCCTAGCCCTCGCAGAAGAATGTAATCAGCTGTCCAAGGTCCAATTCCCCTCAGTCGAAACAACTGTTCCAATGCTTCATCGTCATTCAACACTTTTATTTGCTCAAGGTTGACTTGTCCAGCAACAATTGCCTGAGCTAGCTCAATTATGGCTCGCCCTTTTTGGTGGCTAAAGCCTAACTTTCTAAAATCCTCAGCTTTCAACTTTGACAGATCTTCGGGTCTAGGGAAAGCGTAACTAACGGTGTCCTTCCATAGTATGGATTTTCCATATGTTGAAACTAAACGGTTAAGCAGAATTATGCCAAGATTCAAAGAGATTTCTTGGCATGCTACACCATTCACGAATGCTTCAAAAACGGTTGGGAAGCGGGGAGGTTTAAGCCCACAGAAACGGTCTGCCAGAGAATTTAACTTTTCATCTTTGGAAGCAAATTGATAAAACTTGGAGAGGTCAGCCTTAATGCTAAGGCACTTCTCAACAGCCTCTGCAGCATCATTTTCGATTTGGGAATCTAAGCGCAATCCAGCTAAGTCTACTTTTAGGAAAATATTGCCTTTATCAAACGTCTGGGTGACCGTAGTCTCTACAGGTATCCCTCTGATAACTAACACCCTTCTCCAACTTTCGTCAACCCATCGATCAACGATATTATTCAAGCGCCGTCGCAACGCCCAAGCTGTCAAATCTAGCCGAAAAGGCACAATCGGATTCAACTTGAAAGACAAATTCTCCATTGAATTCATCAATCGTCCATTATATTGAAATAGGCTTCAATTTTCGAATTATCAGTCGTCTTTTTGTTTTGCAATCTCTCCAAGAAAAAAACAGAAGAAGAAAGGTCTACTTAGATAGAACTCCGACGAGTTTCATTCTATCCATGACATCTTCGCCGTGAGGGGCAATTTCCATCTGTTCTGTTAGATCCTCGCCTGCTGCATGACCCAAGTGATCACCTTCCAACCATTGGGAAGAATCGGTTACATCATAGACTTTACCTTTGTGAGCAACATATGCTGGTCGACCTTCTTTGCCATCAAATTTACCAAGTTCGTCAAGCGTAAATTTTCGAGTAGTTTCCATTTCAAAAAACACCACAGTTGATAGTGTCAACTCCAATTCTTAAAGCCTACTTTATGGGAGTTCGTCGCGAGGACTTTATGGCTCGACAAGAGTTATTAACAATGGCAACTGAAGTTCTATTTTGTGGTTTAGTATGGATTTTGAAATTCCTAAATCAATAAAGTTGGAGCATGATGAACTCCATGAAGACCTTGAAGAAGCAACAATGGAACCTGGTTCAGTTGGAGACGCAGCAAAAGCTGTGCAAGAGGTTCTGCAGCCACATTTTTTAAAGGAGGAAGAATTCGCATTGACGCCACTTGGATTGATATCTAAACTTTCGAACGGCCAAATAACACTAGAAATGAAAGATGCAATAGCTATGTCAGAGAGACTACGGGCAGAACTTAACCAGATGCTCAAAGAACACAGAGAAATAGTTGCTCGCCTCAAAATATTGACAGAAGCGTCTCTGAAAGAAAACAAGTTTGATTATGTCCAATTTGCAGAAAAATTATCATTGCATGCGCAAACCGAAGAAGAGGTGCTCTATCCAGCAGCCATTTTAGTTGGTAAGTATTTGAAACTGCAATTAAAAAATAAATTTTCATTGAAATATCATCATGACATGTTGAGTTAAACAAGATCGTGGAGCGCTAAGAGATGCCTCTGCAAAATCCCTTCTAATCCTTCCAATGATTACGGTGCGAACTTTTTCTCAAGAAAAATATTTCAGTTTTGTATTCTATATTTGGTCGATTTTTGATGCGAGAATGAAGTCAAGTTTGGATAATGCTCCAGTGCAAAACGTTGTTATCGTTAGTTTCACGTTATTGATGTTCCATAACACAATGTCAGGATGGTGATTTTCAGCTGAGGCAATGTAGGCAACTTTGATAATGAAATTGATAGCTTGTTCAAAGTTGTTGAATTTGAAAGTTTTTTCTATAGTTGTGCCTTCCAACTGCCAGCCTCGAAGTATTTTGATTGCCTCTGTTATTTCTTTTTTTGTCAAACTAACTTCTGCTTCTTTCCAGTCGATTTTTTCTGATTTCTTGATTGACATTTTTATTCTCTTCGAATTATTTTTTTTAGTTTGGTCTCAATGTATTCTTTTTAGGCATTAGCGTGTTTAATTTTTCTTCTTTTGAGCCAAATACAAAGATAACTAGAAGTCTTGACGTAGGCTCTCACTTGCCTTTCTATTTTTTGCTTATCTTTTTGAGGGCTGAGCCTTTGTGCATGGCTAAATGTTCGGTTTTGTTGCTCTTAATCAAATATTGCGGTTCCTCCTTCGAGGCGTGAACCGTGTACCCTTTGAATTCGATTTCGGAGGTAATTTTTTTCTTTATAGTTCCCTGAACTCTGCCTGCTTCTGAATTCCACTCAACATCATCGCCTACTTTGAAATCGTTATCCATAAGCCAACTTCAATCCTCTTTTGCGAGTTTCTCTGCTAATTCAGCTCCCTTCTCTGTGAGTTCGTATTGTCGGTAGGTGTTGTGATTAGTGTTTTTGGTGTTGCCTTTGATTAAGCTGGCTTTTTCGAGCATGCATAAATCTGCTTGCTCTTTCTTTGAATCGGCTTGTTTAGTTCCTTCAAAGGAAATTAAAACGTCGATTCCCTTAAAACCGGCAATTTTTAAGAGGAGAGATTTGTAGCGCTGAAATGCTTGCTCAACTGCGTTTTCTTCTCGTTTATAGTTTTCTTCAGCTACTTTATTCAAAATTGTTCTTAATTCCAAAGACATACTAAACACCTAACCAAAATTTAACGATTCTTTTTTCCATTCTAACCAGAACTCTTCAAGTTATACTATGGAAACCGTTCGATTTGAACCTGCATACCTGAGGAGACATCACCCCCCTTTTTTGTCATTTCAGAACTATATTTTCTTGTTTAGTAATGTTCCAATAAATCATCATTGCATTGGTATGGACGGTGAAGGGATGAATAACTCGCGGCTTAGGACCCGTATTAACTAAAGCTGTTTGATAAACACAAATAGAGTAATTAGTCAATTAGTTCACAATTATTAAACGCACAAATGGGAATTTTCCTCAAAATTGTGGCAAAATAATATAAAAATGGGCCGTACCGGATTTGAACCGGTGATCTTCGCCGCGTGAGGGCGACGTCCTAGCCAGCTAGACTAACGGCCCAATGGTTCTGTGGATTGAAACTACGTATTTTCCTTTCATAAAGCCTTTCCCCTTCTATGACAACTATCACAGTAGTGAATGACATGGGGCTGCGAAAAAAACTAAATGTTGAACTATCACCTGATCAAGAAGGATTCCTACTGCTATTATGCTTCGCAGGTAGCGGCTTAATCGGATACATATTAACTCATTTGACGGGGTTCCTGCACTAAATTATGGCTAAAGCTCTGGAATTTTAATTGAAGATTTTTGTTCAGAATTTGAGTTTTTGAACTTGATTATTTCTTCCAAAAAAAGCGGATTAGGTGAAAACTCTTCTTTGTGCACAAACAAGAGCAACCTTATTGGTGTACTTAGAGCAGATTTTGAATTCGACTGGGAAAAAATCTGAAGGCAACAAAGATTTTGTCTCTAATAGTTTTTTTAAAGAAACCTAATTCGTTGTTATAGTTGTGGGTGTGGGTTCACATCCACATGTGTTTAATTGCTAGAATGCCAATCAATAGGATAGCTCAAGTCATAAGAGTACATAGGAGGGATAGAATAGTATGAGAACTAGAGAATTTATAAATAGAAGTGTTTTTGCGTTGGACGAGAAAATCGGCGTAGTAAAAAGTATAGAAGTAGATCCGGACGAATGGAAAATAACTCATCTTGAAATCGAATTGAAAAAGGAGATAGCTGAATCAGTGCTTGGCGTTAAGAAAAATGGGGTACGAAATATGTTGGCCGTTTCATCCCTGGAGAAAGGGGTTGCACGCTGGACAGACAATGGATTGCACTTAAAAGTTTCAAAAGATCAGCTTCACATGTACCTAAGGCCAGTGGTTAAGACTTAGTTAGGCGTTTGCTATGAATACGTAGTTGACGATTGCTATTATTGTTGTGGTACTTTGGGCGATTGGTTCTTTGCTTTGCCAGGCGTAGGCTCACTAATACACATCTTATTAGTTATTGCCGTAGTCTTAATGGTAGTTTGGCTGTCGATCGGCAAGAAACTTTGGAAATAATCAACACCTTTTTTTTGTTAAACGAAATCCAAACTAGAAAATTATGATAAGTAAAGCAGCTTGCTAACTTAGAAGTTTATTTAGAAGGGAGAACCTTTGATTAAAATGAATTACGTAAAATGCTCCCCAGACGTTATAATTGCCGCGTTAAACGAGGAGAAAGTGTCAGCCCTACGTTGACGGAGATTTCGCGGGAAATTAGTCCTAACAAAGTTTTTTAGTTGATGGTCACAGTCACAACTGGACGGTAGAAATTGCCAAAGATTGGGGCGCACATTCTATTTCAAGAAGGCAAAGGGAAAGGCGATACTATAACGAAAGCATTTGGATACATGGTTCCGATGTAGATTACAACTTAATATTCCTACGAAAACGTAAATAAACATCTGCAACATTGACTGTATAGCCTCTCCTTAAAAAATGGCCGAAAACATCCAAATAAGTGCCGAGGTAGCTCAGCCTGGGAGAGCGCTCGGCTGAAGACCGAGTCGTCGCATGTTCAAACCCTGCCCTCGGCACCACCATTAACATAAAACAATCAACTTGATATGAAGTACATTAGCGTAAAGCGGGCTAAATTTAATTAATTTTGTCTATAAACAATTTTTCGAGCCTAGGCATTCCCGAAGAGCGTTTAAATCTTACAGCAAGATTCGAAAAAGTCATAAAATTATTAAAAAGACACTGTCTGAGAGAAAAACTGTTATTTCACTGAAGAAAAGCTTAAAGACGAAAGGGACGTAGTCTAACTTGAAGCAACCGCCGATCATCAAGGTGAACATGAACTGCCTATTTTAGACCTAAACAACGTTAGTTCGGGTTATAATAAGCAAACGATCTTACATGATATTAACTTCAAACTACAAGAACCCTCAATTTACGTTGTTTTGGGGCCAAACGGCGCGGGCAAGACAACTTTGTTTAGAACAATCGCCGTCATTCTGGAGCCATTTAGCGGCAATATTCTTCTTGATGGCCAAAACATAACTTACTCACGTGAAGCTAGAAAGAAACTGAGTTTCTTCTCGCAGAATGCCATGCCTGAAGAAATGACAGTATATCAGGCACTCAAGTTCTATTCCAATATGGAGGGCGGAGATCCAGACAAGGCAATTGAACTGCTCGATCTTAGTCAACTAAAAGACAAAAAGTACTCCGATCTTTCTCAAGGGCAGAAAAAAAGAGCGGCCCTCGCAAAAGTGTTTCTGTGTGAAAGAGACCTCTACCTATTAGATGAACCTACAGCAAATTTGGACCCAGTAGTTTCAAAAGAAATTCGCGATATTATATTAAAGCTGAGCAAGGACAAAATGATTCTGTACTCTTCCCATAATCTTTATGAAGCAACCGACATCGGCACTTATTTGATCCTAATCAAGAATGGTTCAGTTTCAACGTTTGATAGAATCTCAAACATCAAGCCCAAGAATTACCGCGTCGGCATCAAAACACAAACGGACATAACAAAAATTGTCGATGCCAAACGTGAGGGCGATTACTACGTCTTGAGTGTGTCCACCCCCGAGGAGGCTGGCCTTGCTCTCAAAAAAATCGTTGAAACAGGCATCTTAGTTACTGAAATGCGCCAACTAGACAATCCTTTACAAGAGCTCTTTGAGACATCCGGCGCCGAAAAAGCTACCGAAGGGTCAAAAAATGAAAAGTAAGTTTTTGGTTTTTGCTAAGCGTAGCCTCAACCTAAGTAAAATATATGCGGGAATGGGGCTGGTTCTTGCATCCTTTGGAATTTTTGTGATATACGCCCTATCTCTTCTTGCAGGAAGTTCACGTGCGGCTGTCTTTTTCCTACCCGTGTCGTTTATGTCTCTTGGGCTTCTAATTTTTACTATTCCAGTCACATTACTCTATGTATATGACAAAAACAACGGTGTCTTGGAGTATTTGCTTTCGCTTGGTTGGAACCAAAGCGATATCTTCAAGCAATACCTGAAAGCCGCTCTCTTCCTTGCACTGATCCTCTTAACAGGGGAAGGTGCCGCAATTTTGATCGCAGGAGCTATTTCGGGGTCAATTAGTGTTTTTCTCTTGGATTTGTTGATGCTGTTTCTTACTGCGTTTTTGGGTTTATCTGTGGTTTCTTTGGTTACTGTGGGTATGATGGCTTTTAGTTCGTTACAGAAGCAACGGGTAGGTGCTAACACTCCGCTTGGCTTTGGGCTTGGCGTTGTGTTTATCATTCCAACCTTTTATCTTTCTTTTATTGGATTTATTCCAGAGCTCATAGTTGTCCTTTCCCTTTGTATCTTGGCAGGCGGCCTGTCAGCCGGGTTGCTCTTGCTATCGGGCAGGCTAATTAGAAGGGAAAAAATGTTGCCGTAAACGATACGGCTCTGAACCTATACAAGTCTGAGGCCCAGTGGATACACATTGGGCATGAAATTTAAGAAGAAGGACTTAAGCTACCACAAGTTATAAGGTCCCATACTTATCTGCGGCTAAGTCCATAGAGACCTATACCATTTTTGGTTAGAATCCAATTAATTTTGAGCCAAAACAACTTCGCTTATTTGAGGTTTAAGCGTTGTAATTCTGGAAAGGGATGAGACGAGAAAAGTTATTAGGAGAATTCTGCAAATATTCTTTTGGTGTTTTTGGTCCATGAAAAAGAATTTTGAGTCAATTGATGAATACATCGCTTCTTTTCCCAAGAAAGTTCAAACTATTTTAGAGCAAATAAGGAAAGCCGTCAAGGACGCGGCTCCCAAAGCCGAAGAAGCAATTAGTTATAACATGCCAGCGTTCAAACTGAACGGCAATTTGGTCTGGTTTGGAGCATTCAAGAATCACGTAGGTTTCTATCCACGTGAGTCGGCCATCGAGGAATTCAAGGAAAAACTGTCCAGCTATGAAGTAAGCAAAGTCCAGGGCACTGTCAAATTTCCTTTGGATAAGCCAATGCCATTAGATTTGATAAAGGAAATAGTAAAGTTCAGAGTAAAAGAAAACCTGAAAGAAACAAGCGGTTTCAGATACTCATGAGTTGCTCATGCTAAGCCTTCTTCTCGAAGTTGACTTTCACCTCTCCCAAAACCACGTTTTTGGTTATGTCGACGCCGTCTATGTAAACGTGCAAATCAGCCACTTTGCAGTTCAACCATAAGCCAAGCGCTTTGACTTGAGCCGAAGTTCGGTGGGTTGACGTTAAGATTATTTCTTCTGCCATAAGCGGTCACGTGAATTATTTTGAAGGCACACCATGCCAAACGATTTATAGAAATTCAGCCAGCTCCTCTATAAGCACTCAATCAAATGAATGAAGAGACCCTCATGTCAACAAATTCTAAAAATCTAAGCACAAACATGAACGCAGCTATTGCTTTACTCTACGTATTTACTGCCGCAATTATCGCAGCGTTCATAACAACCATAATTAGCGTTCCAGCAAATGTTCAGATTCTTGCAGTTGGCTTCATCACGCCACTTGTCGTTCTTAGCTTAGTTTTTATTTTCTATTGCAGGAAAGGGAAAGCTTGGAGTTTTGCTGGAGCTACTATCCTTGGAGCGATTGGTGTTCTCCTTCGAGTAATTATTAGTACTCAACCCGATATTGAGGTAGGCGGCGGACTTCCAGTTGGTGTAACTGCCCTCTACATAGTTCTTGGAGCTCTTGTCTCACTCAAAAGCTATGAATCATGGCTAGAACTAAAAGCAGGCATTTAGCGCGCCGAGCTAAAATCACCATAACTTATTGTGATTACGGCAAATGAACTAACTATTTAATTGGAACATGCCACTTGGAGTAAATATGCCAACTGACGAACAAGGGAAAAGGAAAGCCTACAAGGGCGTAGCAATGGAGGGTGTTATAGCCAAGCAGTATAACAGGATTCAAAAGCACATGATTGAAGAATACAAATTATGGGCTAAACTTGTAAGCGACAAAACATCTATTGGCGGAAACGTGCTTGAAGTTGCTCCCGGTCCAGGATACTTGTCAGTTGAACTCGCAAAGCTTGGCAACCATAACATAACTGGATTAGACATAAGCAAAACCTTTGTGGAAATCGCACAAAACAAGGCTACGGAAGCAGGAGTAAAGGTTGATTTTCGTCAGGGTGATGCTGCTGAAATGCCTTTTCTGGATGGAACATTTGATTTTGTGGTCTGTACTTCTGCTTTCAAAAACTTTCCAGACCCGATTAAGGTCTTAGACGAAATATTTAGGATTTTAAAGGCAAACGGTAAGGCGCTGATTATCGATATGAATAAGGATGTTCCCAAAAACAAACTCAACGACTTTGTTGATCGCATGAAATTGAACTTGTTTGACTCTTATTTTACCAAGCAAACTTTCAAAGGGTTAGCGAAATCGGCTTACACTCGAACCGAAATCCAAGACATCGTCAACAAATCACGATTTACGCAATGTCAGATTACAGATGAAGACATCGGCTTTGAGGTATGGCTGGAAAAGGCAAAGGAAACAGAAAGATTAAGCTAATTTCCTCGAGCAGGATTCGCTTAATAGTTTAATTGCATTATTTCAGTTAATGATTACAGGCCAAAAATTTCTTGAAGTAACTTGTTTTGCCAATTCCCAATTCGACGAGCCGCTATTTTCTTTAAACGAGCAGACATATAGTTTATTGATTGACATGAACCTGGAAGATGTCGCCAAGCTTCGGTTGATTAATCATCAGATTGCTTATTCAGCTACCAAAGAACCCGGCGAAGTTGTCGCTTCGCTTGGCGCCATGCAGGCTCAAGATTATCAATCGGCACTCTGGGCTATTGGTCTTCGCGCCAAACAAGTAACTCTACCAGAGGTGGAATCAGCGATAAGTAACAGGGCAATTGTCCGGATTTGGCTGTTAAGAGGCACTTTGCATTTCGTAACAGCCCCTGATGTTCATTGGATGCTAAAGCTGTTAGGACCGCAAATTATTGCAGCCAGTGCTGGACGCCACCGTCAGCTGAAATTAGATGAGGCAACTTTTATGCGGGCTGAGGAACTATTTGTTGAAGCCCTCCAAAATGGTCAGTTGACTCGAGATGAAATGTTTAAGGTATTGGAAAAAGGAGGTATTTCTCATGAAGGTCAACGGGGCTACCATATTCTTTGGCGAGCAGCTCTGAAAGGGTTGATTTGTTTTGGTCCACAAAAGGGCAAAGAGCAGACTTTTGCTTTACTCAAACAATATGTACCAAAAGGCAAGAGTGTGAAACAGGCCGAAGCGTTGAGTGAACTCGCGCATCGTTACTTTTCAAGCCGAGGTCCAGCGTTGCTTGAGGATTTCGCTTGGTGGTCAGGGTTGAAGCTATCTGATGCGAAGATAGCTTTGGAAACAGCATCTTCTCGGCTCAGGTCAGAAACAATCGAAGGCAAAAGATATTGGATGCCCCACAGTACGCCCGAAAATGCAAAAGAGTTGGCAACAGCGTTTCTTTTGCCAGCTTTCGATGAGTATATCCTTGGTTACAGCGACCGAACCGCTACACTTGAACAACCTTATTTTAAGAAGGCAGTATCCAACAACGGCATCTTCTACCCCACAATTAGCATTAATGGAAAAGTAGTGGGAACATGGAAGCGTACGTTCAAGAAAAGCAACATAGTCATTATGCTCAGCCCGTTTAAGACACTGACCCCAACACAAAGAAGTTCAATTGCTTTAGCAGCAAAACATTACAGCAGATTTATGGAAATGTCCGTATCAATCACAAAATAAGGTCACTCGGCACTTTTTAGTTCTATCAAGCAGCGGATCGTTGAGGCCTGCGCTGGTTGATTTAGTTTATTCTAGCATAGCTCAATTCAACAGCACCCGAATTGAACGTCTTTGTCTCGATTAGGTTTAGTCTCTGCCTAAAATCAAGATCTTTTAGCAAAAGTTTTCCTTTGCCTAAAATCACAGGATGAACAACAATCTGGTACTCGTCAATCAATCCCAGTTTCGCAAACGTCTGTGCTATCGTTGCACCACCCACAACGATCATGTTTTTCCCTGGTTGCTGCTTTAGTCTTTTTATTTCTTCAGCTATGTTACTATTAATCAGCATGGAATTTTTCCATTCCACGTTGTTTAGAGTACTTGAGATTACAATTTTTTTGGTTTCATCCGCATATCGTGAAAACTTTTTGTCGTTTTCGGTGCTCTGAGGATTTTTTGCCGCTGCGGGCCAGTATTTCTCCCATATTTGATAAGTTCTTCGTCCAAGGATAGCAGTGTCCGCAAGTTTGAGGTTTTTCCACATTTCCTCATGGAGGTCTTTCCACATGGTTTCGTCATTGAAGGGCGGAAGATAATCCATTTCATCGTTTGGTCCAGTTGAAAAGCCGTCAAGTGTCATTTGCATTGACAAGATTATTTTTCTCAAAAAATCACCAAATTAAACCAATCCAATAGCCTATAAAAATGTTTTTAGTTTGCCGTGGAAGCTTAAAAAAGGCATCCGCTAAACGCTTTCCGTTCTTCCTAAAAGATGAATAGATACTAATACGATTGTTAGCAATGCGGGCTCAATTAGTTTTTGACTTTTCTTTTTTTGCATCTGCCAATATCTTCATCTTGGCAAGCTCAGGTTTTTGTATGTATAAAATTATCGCGTTTGCGTGACCGCGTCCCAAGCCAAAGTCAGTCTTGAGCCAAGCAAGTAACTCACCATATTTTGTTAGCCCCTTCTCTTTTGCCAATGCTTGGAAATATTCAGGATCCTTGCCAGTCTTAGCCTTGATGTTGTCAATGTATGCTTTATATGTCATAGTTTCTCAACTTGCTAATACCATTTTTCCTTTCCTAAAAGAGTTTGTCATTTAACGTGTAATTATGATATAGGCGAGCAAAGCACTAAATAGTTTTTGGTGTGTATACATTGTAGTCCGGATCTTTCATTTATTTGGTTTCGCTTCCTTTCAGGTTCAAATTTTTAAAAGGTCCGTCCTCTGATAATTTTTATTGGTAAATTTGGGGTTAGGATACCCAGCGCCCTAGAGAAAAAAAATCAGAAATCAAGTGTTAAGAAAAATTTTGAAAACTTTTGGGTATGGGGACTTGTACCTTCAAACTTGGCCAAAATTTGCAAAGATTAGTCCTATTCAATGAGGTTGAGTTAGGGACTCACACCGTGTTCAGACTGTGTAAAAACTTAGGATTAGAAAGAATTATACTTGACCTTCAAACTCGTCTGTAATTGATAGTTGCTTTCGTCTTGCCTTTTTTCATGCTTTTACTAAAGCCATTAACACGCCAACCCCAAGAATGTTGATAGCCCTTCGCATGTTGTAAGCCAACATCGTAAACCCAACCTCTCCTTTAACCTTCCTAAGCCCCTTCAAGAGCAAATAACCCTGATTGAAAGCCCGCTTCATGGATCCAAAAGGATGCTCCACTATCTCCCTTCTACGGTGCAACTTCTCTTTTCCCTCAGAAGTTCCCAACCGTGATCTGAGCCGTTCAACAGCGTCCTCGAATTCCCCCCTAAAAATAATCCTGCCACGCTTATTCCTAGTGCACTTGCTCCTAAAACCACACACCTCGCAACAAAGCGTCTTGTAAACTCTGCCTCGCTCCGGTTTACCCTTATGAAGGCACTTCCAAAACCCCAGATCCTCACCAGCAGGACAAACATAAACGTCCCTAACCGAGTCATACACGAACCTGTCAGTATAGAATCCAGGCTCCGGCACCCCAAAACGCTTATGCGGATTCACAACTGCAGGAATGGGCATAAACACAGTTATGCCTTCAGCCTCACAATCTTTCAAATCCTTCATAACATAGAACCCTTTGTCGGTCGTTACCTCCAATCTTTCAACTCCAAGAGTCTGCTTTGCTGCTTTAGCATCGTTGACTAATTGATGGTGATCAGTTGAATTGTTTATCACGTCATAATCCACAATGAGATGCTTCTTGGCATCCACAGACGTTTGGACATTATAGCAAACATCCAGCCTTTGGCTGTCGACTCGCATCAAACGGCTATCTGGATCCACAAGCGAAACCTCCTTCTGCCCTGTCGCCTTCATCTGGTTCTGAGCATGCTCGTACTGCTGCTTTTTCTCTTCAAGCCGGCCTATCCTTTCTTTAAGGTCATTGACTTTGAGGCTATCATTTTTGCCTGAGTCGGCTTTGTCATTCTCATCCATCAGCCTGAGGTATTCTGCTATCTTCTCCTCGGTCCGTTTAAGTCTCAACGCAACTGTGTTCTCGTTGAAATTGTTGCTCTTCGAGTTTACAGCCTTGAATTTGCTGCCATCTATGGCAATGAGCTGAGCACCATAGAGGTCGAGTGATCGGCATAGGTAGACGAATTCTTTGAATACAGGCTTTATACAGTCGACGTTGTCTTTTCTGAAGTCGGCAATGGTTTTGTGGTCTGGAGCGAGCTTCTTCATTAACCACATTACCTCGACGTTGCGGTAGCATTCTCTTTCAAATTTTCTGCTGGACCGGATCTGGTTCAGATAGCCATATGTGTAGAGTTTTAGAAGGTCTGAAGGATTGTAAGATGGTCTTCCTGTGTCAGCAAGAATTGAGTGTTTGAAGCCGAGCTTCTCTAGATTGAGGCTGTCTATGAAGGCGTCAATGAACCTGACTGGGTTTTCTGCATCAACGTATTTGTCGAGGGTGTCTGGGAAGAGTATGGTTTGGTCTCGGTGTGTTCCGTCAACGTGTTCGCTCATTGCTGTTCGTCTCCTTCGGCAGGTTCATCTACTATGACTATGTAGACTGTTTTGCCGAGGTATTCTTTTGGGCAGGTGACTTTGGCGCCTGTTCCGTAGGCTGTTACTTTTCTTTTTAGGAAGCCTATTATTCCGGTGACTTTGATTTCTGTTGCTGGCTCAAAAACTATTTTCTTAGGCATATATAGCTAATATCACTCAATTATACATATAAAACTATCATTCTATCGAAAACCTAACATAGTTTTCACACAGTCTGTGTTGGGGTTAAGTCCGGTCCGACCTAACCTTTTTTTGGATTTTGTTGTAACGAGGGTTTAAACGACGGTGTCAAGCTAGCCCTCGGCACCAAATAACCTTAATTTGAGGTTATTTTGCAATATTGGGGATAAATTATAACTTTATGGCTGTTCTCCAAGGAGGGGTAACAAACAAACGGCAGATGGGAATCCACGCGTGCGAAGATCCAAAAAAAGATTTGAGCGCGCAGTTGTTTACGCTCAATTTTTCTTACGGTAATTGACTGCTACTACTGCGCTGACGGCAATTACAGTTGCGAGCAAGGCGATTCCTAAGATAGTTAATGTATTGTCCGGTTGGGGTGCAGGAGCGATAAGTGGCGCGTTTTCATCGTTTAGGCTATCTTGAGTAGTGTAGAGTGTGGCGTTGTCATCGGGTGAAGCTGTACTATTGTCTTGGGCTCTATCTAAGGTTGAATTGTCGTCTGTTGCTGCGGTACTGTCGTCTTGAGCAGTATACAGGGTTGGATTTTCACTAATTAATCCACCGCCATTGTCGGTTGACGTTGAATCGGGAATTCGAGTTGGATCGATTTGAGCACTTGCACTCGAAATTGCAGTTGCAGATAACAAGAACAATGTTAATACCGCAACGGTTAAGAATTTATTTTTCTTGATTTGTGATTTATTTTCCATTTTTAACCGCCTATTCATCTAAGTGGAAGAATGTTGAATTTAGCACCATGCATTAGAACACAACATCATAATTTTTGGAACGGGGTGTTCTAAACAATAGAACGGAGAATTGCTCATTCATCGTATCTTTTGACTTCCGAAAATGGACATTCGTCAACAAAAGTGAAAAATATTAAATACTCAATCAAAACATAAAAAAAGTCAAAGAGAAAAGTCAAAATGGATTATTACAGAAAGCTCGCAATAATTGCGGGAGTATTATTTATCATTTATACAAGTGGAGATATCCTAAGCTTCTTATTTACGGGACCTGTGTCGGCTCCGGATTATCTTGTTAGTGTTTCTGCAAATAGAGGTCTAGTAGGAACAGGAGCCCTTCTTTTGTTCAACGGTGGTCTTTGCGCTTCTGGTATTGCAATTGCGCTATATCCAGTGCTAAAAAAATTCAATGCAGGGTTAGCTCTTGGAGCTGTTGGTTTCAGGATTTCTGAGGGAGTATTACGTTTTGTTACTGTGTCTGCCCTACTATTACTAATAATATTAAGCCAGCAATTTGTACAAGCTGGAGCTCCTGATTCATCGTTTTTCCAAACCTTAGGCGTATTGCTAGTAGCAGGTTTTGAAAGCGGTTTTGGGTCGATACTGGCTTTTTCCATAGGTGCTCTGCTATATTATATCATATTTTATCGAACAAAACTAGTTCCTCGATGGATATCGGTCTGGGGTCTTGCTGCTGCCATATTGACCATATTATCATTCGTGTTAGCTACGGTCGGCCTCATCGCTCCTGGCAGTACGGAAGAAACCGTTTTGGCTCTTCCAATGCTCCCGCAAGAAATGGTTCTTGCGGTATGGCTGATAGCTAAAGGATTCAATCCATCTGTAATTGCTTCCAAGTCTCCTCAAGTGGAATAGTTGAATAACCATGGAAACCCCAGCGTACCAGGAGTCATCTTGTTTTTATGATGAGGGGCGCACGCGCTCGGCGACAAGTGTTAAATAAAGGAAAAAGACATAAAGGCAAGTCATGGGCGCCAAAACTTCAAAGCCAAATTATGCTAGCTTAATTACCAAAATTCTGATAGTTCTGGTCATACTCAACATTGCTGGGGACGTTTTAGCTGCGGCGTTTTTTCTGTGGGACCCTTCCTTAGGAGAGTTGTCAGTATACGGCGGTTTGATTGCAAGTTTTGCGGGAAAAAATGGTGCCGTTATGATAACAAGCGCCATTCTTTTAGGCTACGCGGTGGTTTACGCTGTTTCTGTCTTTGGGTTGTTAAGTAAATTAAAGTGGGCACCGCCTCTGGTT
This sequence comes from Candidatus Bathyarchaeota archaeon, assembly GCA_963811105.1. Lineage (GTDB taxonomy): Archaea > Thermoproteota > Bathyarchaeia > Bathyarchaeales > Bathycorpusculaceae > Bathycorpusculum. The sequence goes on from CAWEPZ010000009.1 coordinate 148,280, forward strand.
ATTGCCGTTTCGGTAGTGAATCGCGCGCTTGCTCTGGGGGTTATTTTTGAGCCAAACGTTGCTTGGCTAATCTGGTCAGCGTGGAAACTCGTCATAATAGCTTTAGCTGGGTATCTTTGGCGCAAAATGTAATTTAACTTTTGGAGGCGCTCCCTGTTTGGGGAGAGTATCTAAACCGCATCTTAGTTGACCATTTCACCAATCATTCGACTAAGCGGGCAAGCTATGCTGCAAAGTTATGACGACGTTTCCTTTTTTGTGCCCCGTTTCTACATAGCGGTGGGCTTCGACAATCTGCTCCAAAGGATACGTCCTATCGATGACTGCTTTTAGTTTGCCTGCTTCAATTAGACCGCTAAGTGTTGACAAATCATTTGGCTCCATGCCCCCGTTCCCCCAAGTGGAGAGAAAAACGCCGTATTCTGTCAGCGATCCCTTCGCCTTTGAACGCGAAATTTTGCCTACTGCGTCAAAAACCAAGTCATACCTCTGACCATTTTTGGCGAAATCTTCTTTGGCGTAATCAATCACAACATCCGCCCCTAAAGATTTGACTAACTCCAAATTAGCGGCGCTGCATACGCCGGTAACTTGTGCCCCGTAATTTTTAGCAAGCTGAACGGCGTAAGTGCCAACGCTTCCCGACGCGCCATAAACAAGAATTTTCTGCCCGTTCTTGACGTTTGCTTTCCTAAGAAAAGCCAGCGCAGTCATACCGCCAATGGGAACAGCAGCAGCTTCCTCAAAAGTCAAATTTGCCGGTTTCTTTGCGACCTCGATAACTACTCTTCCCACCACGTCTGTATCTGGAAGACAAATATATTCGGCATATCCCCCACCAAAACCGGTTGCAGCAAAGACTTCATCACCAACCCTAAATTTTTCTACACCTTTGCCAATTGTCTCGACTACCCCAGACACTTCCATCCCAAGGACTTTATTTTTTGGCCCTGTTAAACCTAAAGCAAACCGGGCAGGGAGCCAAAAATGGGCTGGCACTTTGAAGCCTCGCATTCTTATGTCTCCTGCAGTCACGGTTGTGGCATTTATTTTCACCAGTACTTCATTGTCTTTTGGAACTGGTTTTTCTATTTCCTTGAGGTGAAGAACCTCTGGGGAGCCATATTTTTCGTATATTGCTGCTTTCATTTCGATTACCCTTTATTGAAAGTTGATTTTTAACTTTAAAAGAAGAAGGAGAAGGCTAACCTTCCTGTTTAGGCCACTTCCATGCATACCAAACAATTAGTGCAATAAACACAACTTCTAAAATCTCATAAAATACATAATAAGCCCAAGTCTCTCCTGGTGCAAGCAGTGCAGGGACCAAAACACCAGCATAGACTATACCCGCAATGATGTTTACCCGGCGATTCACTTTAGCCGGCAATGCTAGAGACAAGAAAATCATAAAAATCGGAATAGCCATTAATATTGCAGCTCCAACCAAAAATACTTGATTAAGCGCTTTTTCTCCTGATAGTACTTTCTCTACCATATCTTGCCTATAGGATCCGAAAACATCGTTATATAAATAAAGAAACATTAAAGCTACCCATAATGTTGAAAGCTTTATCTTCACATTTATCTTCACATCTTCTAACATTGACTTATCTCTCTCCCCACATTGACAGTTAGGGGGGTATCTGTCGATTTGGATTTAAGACTTGTGTTTGAATACACTAAGAAAGGAAAGAAACTCTTCCCAGAAAATGTCAAGTAACTGCTTTTACTTACGCGTGTGAAAAAATTTCTGATTTACTTTTGAGGCAAAATACTATTATCCTTTAAAGTAATTATTCCTACATATCAAAATGAAAGCGATTGTCCACACAAAATACGGTTCTTCTGATGTTCTTCGAACCAAAGAGGTAGAGAGACCTACTCCCAAGGATAATGAAGTACTGATTAAGGTTCAGGCGGTATCCGTTAATAGATCTGACTGGGAGGGATTGACAGGCTCACCTTTGTATGCCCGCTTTGGGGGTCTTCTTAAACCACGGTACCAGATACTCGGATCGGATATAGCCGGGCGAGTTGAGATGGTTGGCAGAAACGTCTCGCGATTTCAAACAGGGGATGAGGTCTTCGGAGATACCTCGTTTCGTATGGGTGGTTTTGCAGAGTATGCCTGCGCTCTTGAAGAAACCTTAGCGCTGAAACCAACCAGTATGACATTCGAGGAGGCAGCGACAATCCCACAAGGAGCTGTGATCGCTTTACAGGGGATTCGAGATAAAGGACAAATCCAGCCAGGTCAAAAGGTTTTAATTAATGGCGCTGGCGGCGGCGCAGGTATGTTTGCAGTGCAGCTTGCTAAGTTATACGGGGCTGAGGTGACTGGAGTGGATAACACCGACAAGCTGGATTTTATGCATTCGCTTGGTGCTGACCATGTCATTGATTACATTAAAGAAGACTTTACCAAAAATGGACAGCAGTATGATCTGATACTTGATGTAGTAGCTAATCGTTCGGTCTTCGCCTATAAGCGGGCGCTAAGGCTCAATGGAAGCTATTTTGCTGTCGGAGGTTCTGCAGCTAGACTTTTCCAGATTTTGCTCCTGGGACCATGGATTAGAAGAACATCAGGCAAGAAAATACGGATCCTGGCGGTTCAACCAAATCTAAAAGATTTGGTTTATATAACGGAGCTTTGTGAAGCCGGCAAAATCATCCCATTTATTGATAAACGGTATTCGTTAAATGAGGTTCCTGAAGCGCTTCAGTATCTTGGTGAAGGACGTGTCAAAGGAAAAGTTGTCATAATTGTTAAGCTTAACCTTGATCCGTAGCTTTGTTGCCTTAGTCTTTATCGAAGTCCTTTCAACTTTTGGCAATCCAAGCAACTCCTATGTCTACCTTCTGATCGACACAGTAATGAACATTCCAAGGATCCTTAGCTCCTGGAATAGTTATTGGCTAACTATACACAAGGGCGTACGGACAAACCTAATTTTGGTCTGCGTTTTGAACCAGTTCGGGCATGGTGACGGGCAGCTTCAAACCTTGGTCAAAACTTAGGAAAATAGCCCTATTCAATGAGTCTCACCCCTGGGACTCATACCGTGTAGGGGGTAAGCCGGTACGACCTGCCCATGTTTTTTAGATAATGTAGTAACGACGGCTTAAACGACGGTGTCAATCTAGCCCTCGGCACCAAATACCCTTAATTTGAGGTTATTTTGCAATATTGGGCATAAATTACAACATTATGTGCGCTCTGCAAGGAGGGTAATGAGATATGAAAGAAGGAACGTTTCTGCTCATAGATTTTGTCGGAAAAGCAAAATAATGGTTGAAGCAAACAATATTGTTTGACGATTGGAGGTAGCAGGTTGATTTCGGGGACAAGGGGCCTCCAAATATTTTTCTAAATGTTAGAGCATTTTTGAAAAGTCATCGTACACTTTGCTTCTATGGCCGACAAAAAGAATGACTACTTGGTTTTTGTTTTGGTCTATTTCATAGATGACGCGGTAGTCGCCTACTCGTAGACTCCAGAAATCTGATTGTTTTAGGGGTTTTCCTATTTTGTCGGGGTTTTCACGTAGTTGTTTTGCGCTATCGATTATTCTGGTTCGGATGTGTTCTTCAGTTTTTTGGAGTTCTTTTGCTGCTTTAGGATGCAGAAGTACTTTGAAAGTCACTCTAGTTCCTCTATAGGAATGAGGGATTCTGGGTGTTGTTTTGCTTCTTCGCTTCGTTCCATGAGTGTGTTAAAGAAGTTGCATGTTTTTTCGCGTTCTTGGTAGTACGTGATGATTGATTTTATGGCGTCGCTTCGGTTTTTGAAGCGGCCTTCTGCTACCCATCCATCTATTTCCTCGAGGGTTTTTTGTGGAAGACGTAGTTGTACTTGAGCCAAATATGTCGCCGTAAACAGTACTGTTTACAACTCACTTAAACGTTTCCTAAACAACCATCCGAATCAGTCTTCTTAGCCCTTGAGATGCCTTCAACTGAGGTTCCATAGGAACTTTCAAGGATAACACAGAAACAAGAAATGGAGACATGGAGTTTTCTAACTATATTAGTCTTAGCTATAGTTTTGTCAGTGATTGCTATTGCGACAGTTGTAGTTATCTATAAAAAATTGAAACTCATGGAAGAGACCACTTTTTGCCTAATAATTAAGAAAACTATGATCTAAAATTAGGAAATAGCCTTATTCGGTAAGTCTTAGCATAGGGACTCATACCGTGTAGAGGATAAGCCCAGTATGACCTGCCCCTGTTTTTTAGATAATGTTGTAACGACGGCTTAAACGACGGTTTCAAGCTAGCCCTCGGCGCCATAACTTCTTCTGTTTCTGAGACGTTCACATTTATTTCTTCAATTTCACAAATCTGATAGAGAGGAATATGAATGGAACTTAATTAGTGCATTAAAGGTGGAAGAAGCATTAGAGCTTATACGGCTGAACCAGTTTCGAAAGAACAAATTAACGCTACCTTGGAAGCAGGCATATGGGTGCCCAAAGCGATGAATAGACAGCCGTGGAAGTTCATAATCATAGAAGACAAGAAACTACTCAAGCTCATATCTGAGAAACTAAGATTTTAGTCAAGCAAATGATGCCTCGGTTAGCTAAAAATTTTTGCACTGAAGCGGATATTGTCTGTTACAACGCACCCGTGATCATATTAGTTTGCACAGAGAAGGATGAACAATGGATAACTTAGACGTCATCGACAGTGTTCTTGCTGCACAAAACATGTTCTTAAAGGTTTATGAGTTGGGGCTTGGAACATGCTAAATGGGCTTAGTTAACTTCCTAAAACCCAAACCTGACATTCTCAAAAAAAATTGGCGTTCCGGAGAATTATCAAATGATGGTACCTTTCATTTTAGGTCACCCAAAAACCAAACAAGGCACGGGAAAAAGGAAGAAACCAGAAATCAAAGAATGGCTGACGTAAAATCACCGCAAAAAATAGAGTCAGACAACGAAAGACTCGCATAAAATTCAATAATCGGAAGCCGTTCACTTTTTCTTTTCACCTTTCGGCATTACAATTCCATTACAAGGATCACCGTAAACAACTGCTTCGCCCTCCAAAAACAGTCTTCCAACATACGCACATGTAACTGCGTCAAGTTCATGATCGCTCATCGGGCTGTTTACCCCCTTAATTCCCAGGTTTTCTAAGCCTGCCCTAAGATTCTCAAGTCCTTTTTGTTTTCTCGGAATCCCTAAAACATCCTGTGCGCCTCCAGGATAAACCTTCAGTGCAATCAAGTTTAGCTCTTCTAGAATATGCCGTAAATGCATTCCTCTTTTGGTTAGCTGTCTCATTGGACCCAAGGTGATCGGAAAGAACTTTATGCCTCTCTTGAGAAGCTCCCTATCGCATTCTCTTAGGTGGATACTTGTTCTTTCTTCTAGAGATTTTCTTCCAGGTGGCAGGCTTAAAGGGGCATCGATAGCAATTACTCTAGGTTTGATTTCTTTAATTTTTGAGAATATTTCCTTGTCTTCGTAGACCAAGCAAACTTCAGCTTTCATGTCTGTCAATTTACAGAAACCTGTAGGTCTATTTTCGACACCGGCCAAATCCACACCAACAATTGAAACTACAAAAACCTCTTTTAAATTAATGAAAGCGGTCCAATAGCTGAATATTAAACAGTTTTCGTTTAGATTATTTAATATATCATCCTTTTATTTGGCTCTGCCATTTTGGCTTGGACAAAGTTGTTATTAATGTTTAAAAACTAACGCATTTAATCAATGTTGGCTCACCGCAATTTGGCATCTTTGAGCTTCATTAGAGGCTGAAAATAATGGTTTTCATCATATGTTGCGTTAAAAAAGCGCTTTTCTATTCCTTTTAGAAGCAAGCTATAGAAAACGTTTTATGTTGATACATACGATAACATTCATTCAAAGGGATAATTATGGCAAAATGCCCCACTTGTGGAAAAGAAGTTAAAACAGCAAAGAAAACTTGGAAAATGGCAGGTAAACCTGACAAAAAAGGAAAACGGACCCAGCTTACCATAGCACTCTACGATTGCTGCGGTAAAACTTTCCGTGAAGTCCTAGATAAGAAAAAGATCTAAGCACAACAAGCATACTTTCCGATTTTCTTTTTCTATTTTTTCTCCTATTAACCAAAGTCTTTTGGATGGCAATGAAACGTTATTGTTTGTTAAGTTATTAATGTGCAAACGGTTTCTTGCTTGTTTAAAATAGCCTCGACCCTTTCGGGATACAAACCGTTAACCACAAAACATTCAATTTGAAACTGCAAAAGCAGTCTAGCCAAAACCTTGTCGACACTTGTTCGTTTTTCCATAGTTAACAATTCCTTGGCGAATATTCTTTTAAACAATTTAGCATCCGAACATTTTTTAGGGTCACAGGTAAAGATTCCATCAACATCAGTTACTAGAACAACTTTTCTCACGCTCAATTGGCGTGCAATGCAAATAGTAATAGAGTCAGAAGTAACATCCCACGAGTTTGCCAAAGGGTCTGAATTAAGCATAAAATCAGAGGGTAAAAAGACGGGCAATTTACTCAATTCTAAAAGCTTCTGAACTTTTTCAAGCTTGTTTACAAGACAAGAATTTGAAATTAAGTCTGATACCACAAGACCATATTGATCCATGCCTAAAATTGCCATTCTATGGGAAGCTTTGCACGATAAGTTAAAACGTTTATCATAGTCCCTTGCTAAGTCAGCGAATTCTCCGCCTCCCGGTACCACAATCAGCTTATGCGTCTTACTTAATTCACTTAACTTTGTACATAATTCTCTTAGCTTTTCAGGGTATAACGCTAAGCTACCACCTATTTTTACTGCAATGGCGTCCATTTGATGATTTCTCCTTCGAGTTTGCTAGCAACCATCAAGGCAACAGCAAACGCAGGAGTCGCTAAGGTAGCATCGTTTTGAATTAATGTTCCCAAATCAACTATGGTTTTAATATTAATTTGCTGGGCAGCTCTCCTTGCGATAAAATCTTTGCCAAGACCTGTAACAACCACAGGTACTTTAGTTGAGGTCAGCTTTTCGGTGTAAGCGATAACTTTGGTTAAGCCTTCTGCAACCTGCATGATTTGTTGGGATTGAATGTATTTTGCAATGCTGATAATTTCTCGTTGAGTCAACATTTCTCTATCCGCGCAAACTACCCTTGCTATCCTAGCTAAAGCTTCAGGTAAAGTTTTTCCTCTTCCATCAGCAGTCTCGCAGCAATACTGTTTCTCCAGTATGTTGCCTAATACTAAATGAACGTCAGCAGACAACGCAAAAAGTTCAGAAGCAACACCCGCAATGCCCATTTTGACTGGCACAGAATGCACAATGGCCGCAACATTAGTCCTTAAACTTCCCGTGTAAACTAGTTCTCCGCAGATAAGCTTCTCCAAATCTGTCATGCCCTTCGCCACAACTTGCCCATTTACGATGGGAATTATGCTAGCGCTTGTGCTTCCAACATCCATCACCACACAGTCCTTAACAACCTCTGAAACCAACCAACCTGTTGCAGCCCAATTAGCTGCCGCAACCGTAAGCGGCTGCTCTTCAGCCAATCTAAGAGGCACAATTTCGGAGTTTGTGGTTAAAACGTATACCGTCTCATTTGGAAAAGCTTCTTTAATACAGTTTAGAATTTTGTGTACGCCTTCTCGTTTCGTAGCGAACGCGTCAGATAATTCAGCTGTCATGGTTACGCCCAAGGCATCAAGTCTGTTGGTGCCCAAGCTTTTCTTTAGTGCTAAGAGGATATTGACGAGTTTTTCTGGCTCTTTCCAAATTGGAAAGTACTCAATTGCCTCCTTAATGTCCTCTATTTTGCCGTCTTTTGTGGTTATTACGGCAGCTTTGGTATTAGCGCCCCCAACATCGTAACCTAACACGCATACCAAGCTATTTTCCTCTGCTAACAATATTCAGTAAACGGTTTTTGGCTTCTTCTAATCGCAAGCTTGCTTTCTCTAAAGAGTTGCCTTCGCCAGTAACCAAAGAGATGGCTTTTTTCCTGTTGTCTAAAGTAAATGGAGGGGAAACAACTTCTTTCATTTCTGCCGATTCATGGAAAGCGCTGGTTGTCGGTTTGATTGTTTCTACTTTCGAAAAAAATGCAAAACCGCTGATCTGATTTTGGACTGGAAGATCATGTTTCAAAACTGCGTCAATTATTGCTTGAGCAATGTTGAAATTGACTGTTTTGTTTACTCCTATGTAGGAGGTTGTTAACCGTGGATTTACATCCACTACAAAGGGTTGTTTCTCTGCCAAAATAAAGTCAACCCCGACATATCCTCTTAAGCCTGGAAAACATCCAACAACTTTTTCTGCTATCTGGAATGCTTCTTTCTTTTGCGGGTTTTCAAAGGGAACAACGCCGCCCTCATAACTTGAAAACTGATTTGGTGGGGCAAGTCTGATGCTTTGTTTGTTCAAGCTAATGGGCAAGATTTTACCTTCTGCCACAAGTAAGCTGACGCTTACCGCTTCGCCCTCAATAAATTCTTGAACAATAAAACTTTTACATGTAGATTGATCTATGATCTTTGCGAGGGCTTTCTCGATTTGCGTGTCATTTCTAACGATGCTTAAGCCGCCGCAACATACTCCATCTATAGGCTTGAAAACTATTGGATAAACAAATTTTCTTCTGATGGCTCGCTTAATTACAGCTATGTCATCTGTAACATTAAGTACGAGACTTTTAGGTATGAGTAAACGATCTTTTCTCAAAGTTTCATATAGAACAGCTTTGTCTGCAACCTTCTGAATAGAGTTGGATGAACAGTTAAGCGAAATTTTACCTGTCTTCTCGATGAGAGCTACCAGCGATTGCAGGGTTCCCCCTGTTTCAGGTGCAATGATGTAGGCAGCATCATTAATTTGAGCGATGTCTCGGAGAAATGTTTTTGACTCTTCGGGATAAAAGACAGGAACTGTGCAGTCAACATTCATGGGTGGATTAAGTTTTGAAAGTCGGGCATCAAGCAAAACCGTTACTTCGTGACCTGCTTCTTTGAAATCAGCCGCTACCGTACGAAGCATTGCAAAGCCTTCAGCTAAAACGCTTGGTGGAATTGGTTGCCCTGCATATCCACCGCCTGAAACGTGCTCGTAAACGATAATCCTCAAACTTTCCCTTCAAGAATCGAGGAAAAGCAGCAAGACGTGTTTAAAGCTTTTGGGTTTCGTTGACCTCTTTCAGAAAAGCCAAAACATGCCGCCTCTTCACGTGAGGCATCAAGACAAGTCGGATGCAATCATAACGTGGCACGTAAGAGACAAACCAGCCTTTCTGCCATAGGTTTTCAGCTAAACGTTTTGTATTTTGAGTTCGGAAAGCTACGATATTCAAAGGTGGCTCTGTGACAAGTTGAAAACCAGAATTTACGAGTCCATCAGCTAAGAGCTTGGAGTTTATCATGCATTTGCCAACGATTTTTTTAAAACCCACAACGCCAAGGTGATTAAGGACTGCCCATGCCGAAGCTGCTGAACCTCCTGATCTTGTTCCTGCAATCGTGTATTGAAATCGGTCAGTTAGGTATGTTGTTTCAGTTTTTATTGAATCTAAAGTTTTGTTATTTCTGAAAATGATTCCTCCAGCGGGGATTGCTGCCATGCCCATCTTGTGTGGATCAACGGTTATAGATTGAACTGTGGGCAAATTGAAATCAAAATCTATTTTGACATTTGCTAAGAAAGGAATTACTAAGCCGCCGAAGGCAGCATCAACATGAAAATACAAGTTATGCTCTTTTGCGATGCGGGACAACTTCTCCATTGGGTCAACTACGCCTAACTCAGCTGTTCCAGCTGTGCCAACAATGGCGACTGTGTTCTTGCTAATGCATTTTTTAACTGATGAGGGGTCAACCCTGAAAGAGCCATCTAAACTAGCGTAAACAGGCTTAGTATTTAGCATCTTGCAAATTTTCGTGAAGGAAAAATGAGCTGACTCTGGCAAAACCACTTCAGGCTGATCAACACGCGCCATGTTTCTTGCAGCCAAAAGCGCCATCAAATTTGCTTCTGTTCCGCCTGAAACAATGAAGCCACTGCATTTTTTGCCATGAAGAAGTGTTGCCAGTTGATTTATGACTTCTTTTTCAAGCTTTACGCTTCCCGGAAATAATCCTGGGTCGCCAAGGTTGGAGTTGAGGAACATTTCGTATGCTTTTTGGGCTATAGGATGAGGTTTTGTGCACATGGAGCATAGTATTCTGCCGTTGTCATACATTTGGTCTTGCTTTCGGATTTGTTTTAGCTTATCCGATACGGATTTTTTGCTTGCCCCCTCAATATTCAAAGCCTAAGTCCTCTTCTTTTCTGCTTGCTTAAGAATATCCACTAATTCACGGACTAAGTCCTTTTTCAGTTGGCCAGTTACTCGATTACTATTTGTACATGCGGCTCCACGTAGACCCGCAACATCAGCACCTAAACCATAAACTACTGACAAATCTTGCTTACGCAACGAACCAGCCAACGCAGCCTCCAAGCCAAAATCATGTGCAGAATCTACAAATTTTGCAAGTTGCTTCTCAGTTAAGAAACTGAAAAGGGTTTTGTCATCTTTAATTGCTGTATCAATCATAGCTACGTCCACATGAGCATTGAATGCTATTTCAGGAATTAACATTGGGTTTAGGGCATCGATTCGTTCTGCGTCAGCGTAACCTGCGGCTACAATTTTGATTTTAGGGTAATATTCTTTGACTGCTTGGCTAACGTTTTGTAACAGATAAATTGCTTGTTGAGAAGTTTTTAATCCAAATAGTCCCACTTTAACATAATCGACACCTAAAGATGCAGCTCCTAGTGCAGCCAAAGATATGGAACCTGGCAAGTTGGGAATCTCACCCAGCGTGCAACTGACCTCGATGTTTTTCGGAGTTATCTCTTTTATTTTTTTGATGACCCATGGAAAATTGGCGCCTAACGCTCCTTCCTGCGGGTTTTTTACGTCAATTATGTCTGCGCCTCCAGCGATGGCTTCAGAGGCTTCTTGCTCGTTAATGGGACTTATCAATAGTTTCAACTTAGCATCCTATTCATGCGAATTCACAGTTGCTTTAAAAGTTTTGCTGTAATGATGACTATCTTTTTCTATTTGTTAGGAATCAATTCAGTGATAGTGAACATCGTGAAGGTCATACCCGTAATAGATATTTTAAATGGCGTAGTGGTTCATGCGGTTAAAGGCAAAAGGCAAGAGTACAAACCGATTCAAAGCGTTCTAACTCAGTCGGTTGATCCTTTGGCAATTGCATGGATATTCAAAAAGAGTGGTTTCACTGATTTGTATATCGCTGATTTAGATGCGATAATTGATTGTTCAACAGATTTCCATGCAATCAAGCGAATTGTCGATGAAACTGGGCTTAAGTTGATCGTTGATGCAGGAGTAACCGACCTTGAAAGGGCACAGAAGCTTCTTGACAGCGGAATTTCAAAACTTGTAATTGGCACCGAAACGTTAACAACCAAAACTTTCGTCGCTGATGCGATAGAACGTTTTGGGCGCGACCGGATTATTGTTAGTCTAGATCTAAAAGGTAATGAAATCTTTGCCAAACTGGCGTTTGATGGCTGCCTGAACCCATTGTGTCTATTAAATGACTTTAAGACGATGAGTCTTTCAAGTGTGATTGTTTTGGATTTGACTCGTGTTGGTAGCGGTGAAGGAGTAAATATTGATTTCCTAAGAAAAGTGCTTGAGATAGGCGGCATGGATGTTTATGTAGGTGGTGGGGTTCGGGACATTACGGATTTATTAGAACTCGAGAGTCTAGGCGTTTCAGGCGTTTTGGTGGCATCCACTTTGCATTCTGGCAAAATAACACTTGAAGCGTTAAGCAAAGCAAAACTGTCATAGTTGCTCGTCTTCAGTTTTAACAGCTTTCTTGAACTTGATAACAAGAAAAACCACCGCAATCAGTACCGCAACAAATGCTAACCAGCAAATACCCCATAACTAAAAAATTATTTGTCAATCTATGAAAGCAGTTGAAATGCTGCCAAGAAAATTGCAGAGACAAGGTCCAGTTTGCTTCGAACAAATTCGTTGAGCTCGTCTATTATTTTTTGGCGGTCCTGTAAATGAGAAGCAGCACTGAAAAGAATAAAAGCAAAACTATCAGAACAGCCATGTTAACTCGCTCCTATAATTGCCAAATGTCAGAAGCAATCGGACCTAATCAACTATCAGCTCCGCCTACTCCGTAAAGAATGGATGCGGCAATGTTGATTTCTTTGTTATTGTAGATTATGCCCAACCAGCCTCTTAAAGCAAGGAGAACAATTTCAAACCAGAAGTGATGAATGTGAAGCCTTCCGGCTATTAAGATCTGGCTGGATAAAAAGTAGTAAAGGTTTTTGCAATAACATACGCCAATATGAATGAGATTAGAGCCACGGCTGCAAGGTGAACTCTTTGCTCAAAGTTGTTCATGAAACGTCGCAAACAAACCAATCATTAAGAAAAACGGGTTGCACAAAATATCTTGCTAAACTTAATCCTGTTCTTGCTATTGTATTTTTGCCAAACAAACAATTCCGCCGAGTTGAGTAAGACGTTTGCCTGCATTTGATTCAGCATTTATCACTCTTGTTTTAACCCCGTTTTTCGCAGCAATCTGCATCAACCGATTCACTCTGTTCTTATTACGGCTACCCCCAAGATAATCGTTGGTCAGCAAGAGGTATTCTGGCTGCGGTTTTCCTGGTGATTGTTGGTTAAGAATCATATTTTCGGCTTCTTGCAGCGAAAAGAGCACCAAGTTATCAGTTTTGTTGAGACGTTTCTCGAGGATTTCAAGGAGGTTCTCAGTTTCCTCAGTAGCGTTTTCTTGGATTAACTGCTTGAAGGTTGATGTCTTTGTAAGGGCTGCAACTTGAGGTGACGTATTTATACTGCCAGTTATCATAGAGAAAGTTGTTTTGTTTGTTCCTTGAAAAAGCCATGCATGATGCCCCTTTAGGTGGTTGAGAAATTCTTGTGCAAAGTTAGTTCTGGGTGGTGAAGCAACAACTATGCTTCTTACGCCTTCTTTGAGTGTCGGTCTAAGAGCGTTAACGATTATTTCGTGAAAGTTGTAGGTTGCTTTAGAGTCTTTTCTTTCACCGTTTAAGTCTATGGTTTGTTGGTGTTTGACGACTTGGCTGAAAATCTGCCATAGAGTAACGTGTTCCTGTTCAATTCCTACAAGGATTGCAACTGGGTACCCGCGTCTGTAAGCTTTCGGAGCCATTTTTATTCCCATATTCATCTGACGTTTACGGTATTTAGGTTGTTGCTTAACTTTTTAGTTTCTTGCTTAGAAGATTAGAAACGACATGTTTATGAATGGCGCAAAACCGATTTTAATTGATATATTATGATTACAGTTGACAAAAAAGAAGATTTGGATACATTGCTATCCAAAAATGAAACAGTGCTGGCTTTGTTTTATGGTTCATGGTGCCCCTATTGCATAAACTTTGTTCCAGCATTCGACCAAAAAACCGCTAATTTCGCTTTTGGAAAAGTTTTACACGTTCTCCTAGATGACAATGACAATTCCTTATGGGATGATTATTCAATTGAAGCGGTTCCAACCGTAATATTTTTTGAAAATGGCCACGTTAACAAACGGTTGGATGGAAAAATTGGCAGAGGCTTAAACGAAAAACAACTTGACATCTGGCTGCAAAACTTTAAGGTTTAGTAGTTCAAAACAATAAAGAATGGATATCAAAAGGATTCTCGACTTTAAAAAAAGAAAAAGGGAAAGGAACTTTTTAACTTGGCGGCGGTGGTGGCGGCGGTGGCGTTGAATATAAAGGCTCGTTTAATGAGATTGGTGCTTTTCCCGCTTGGACGACCGTAGTTCCTGCCCAGCGGTCTGTCAGTTTTTGGCGTTTGTCAGGTCCAGCAGTCAAAATTGCTATTAACCAGTCTAGAAACACTAAGAGTGGGTTAATTTTGCTGATATTTCGGATGAATGATTGGCCATATGCTATTCTAGCGCCTTTCACTGTTTGAACTTGTAAGCCCATGACTCTTTTCCCTATCGTTGCACCCCAAATAACGTCTAATACAATGAAGTACAGTATCGAAAGCAGTCCAAAAAGTCCAAAAGTAAGCCAAATTCCACCGTAGAAAAACAAGCCGCCTGAAGCAATCACTGATACAGCAGCTATTATCGCTACTATAATGCCTAGTATGACTGTTGCTACAAAGATTATTACGCCATCAATGATGTATGCGATTAGCCTTATTAGCCAAAGTGAGAAATCAAGCTGTCCACTGCTACTACTATTGGATGTCATTCTGTAAAACCTCTAATAAAATGATGCAGGAGGCATTATTATCGTTTTCTATCAAGCAATAGAGCGGAAGAATGGTAGAGCGAATTAGGGTTTAAAACCGACAAGAAGTGCTATCTCCAGCCATTTCCAATAGCAATCTACATCGATGAAGCCTATTTGTCTTAGCCACTTTAGCTGCGTTTCAACATCCAAAAGCTTATTCGAAGGATCTTCTGTCTGCGGAGTAAAACCCGTCACCGCCAAAAACTTGAGATGAACATTCTGTGTGGGCGAAGAAACATGTTCGAGATTGCAGAAGACGCCCTTGGGATTCAACAGGCTGAAAACTTCTTTGTATAACTGTTTCTTTCGCAGATGCGTCAGATGATGAATAGCCAAGCTTGAAACAACAGCATCAAAACATCCTAGTCGCTTTGCTGGCAACGGAAAATTAAAATCATGTTCTACCACCTGTACATATTTGTCATTTGCAAATCGTTTTCGGGCATGCTCAAGCATAATCTTCGAAAAATCCAGCGCAACTCCTTCAGCATCCGGCTTGTTTAGTTTAACCAGCGACAACAGTCTCCCATCGCCTGTTCCCAAGTCCAAAATCCGCTTTGCATGTACTGGAATTTGATCCAATAGAACTCGCTCGCCTTCGGTTCTATGTGGAAGTTTATCTGCTCTTGCTAAATATGCCAATGCATGGTCAATTGTTTGCCATTCGCTTAGCGGTTCACCGTTTTGATACAATATTCATCCTCTTTTGCTTTTATTGGAATTAGTGTGTTAATGAACTTTTTTACGTTAAAACTGGAATTTGTTGAAATTATTAAATAACACTTATATCTTTATATCGGCTTTCATTGAAGAAATAAAACGAGGATTCTAATTTATGGAATTTTGTCCAGAGTGCGGTTGTCGTCTTGAACCTAAAAAAAATAAGGACGCCGTTATGCTCGCTTGTTCAAAATGTAGTTATACTAAGCAGGCTCCAAGCAATAGGTCTCAGGCTAAGGTAGTTAGGTTTATTCAGCCTACGTCACAGCCATTTATGACAATTATTTCTGAAGACGAACAAAAAATCAAGACGATGCCAACCATTCGCATGAAATGTGAGAAATGCGAAAACAACATGGTTTATGTTTGGCAGGTGCAGACCCGCGGTGGCGATGAAGCTTCGACGCAATTTATGCGATGTACAAAATGCGGTCATACCTTTAGAGAGTATTCTTAGCAAGAATTAAGCAGTTTGTTTTAAAGGTCTCTTTTTTCCCATAAGCGCTAAATTTTAGAGAGACCCTTTTATTGGAAAGTCTTTAATATAAAAAAATAACACATGTTAGAACCATTTCATATGACTTAAGGAGAAAGAAAAAATGCAAATTTCGGGAAAAAATATTTTCGCAACCGCTCTTATTATGTTGATGTTTTCTTCTGTAATCATTGGATTACAAGGACCTTTAGTGAATGCAGCAGCAACTTATCCGCCGCAACAAAGTGGTTCAATTGACCTTCCTTCAGGTGTAACACCAGACATGACTGTTCAACCGACACTGGGTTTAAGCTTTAGACCAAACCCTGTAGGTTTAGGACAAACTATACTAGTCAACATGTGGATGGAACCGCCAGTATCAGTAACACGATTTATCACTAAATACTTAGTCACCTTCCAAAAACCGGACGGCACCACAGACACGAAAACCGTCGCATCCTATCAGGGAGACAGCACTGCATGGCTCGAATATGTAGTTGATCAACTTGGTGTATGGAGAATTAAGTTTGACTTGCCAGGCGCCTACTTCCCAGCAGGGAACTATACAGTCGGTACGGGATCAAGCCAAACTGGATACAGCGAAGTCTTCACCAAATCTTTCTATTACGCACCAGCGACAACGGGCTGGCAAAACCTGACCGTGCAAAGTGATCCAATACTCTCCTGGCCGCCAGCAGCATTGCCAACAAGTGATTACTGGACAAGACCCGTAATGTACGAAAATAGAGAATGGGCTACAATCGCAGGCGATTTTCCATGGCGAGGACCAGCATCAGGCTTCACAACAGGAACACAACATTACCCACCATTACCATACTTCCCAGCTAACACAAATCCATATTGGAACACAGCATATCAATTAACTCCGTATGTTCAAGGACCAAATACTGCACACATAGCCTGGGAACGAGTCGGCGCAATCTCTGGCTTAATCGGCAGCGACTATGGAATTCAGGCTACAACTGGCGCTGGAGGCGGACCTAACATTGTCTACCAAGGCAGAGCTTACCAAAGTGTCTCAGGCGTGAGTCAAACCGGTACAGGGAGCCAAAACTACTGGCAATGCTACGATATACGAACGGGATCAATTTACTGGCAAAGACCAATTTACACAGGCGAATCAGCACCGGCACAAATTGAATACTATCAGGGTTCTCCATCGGTTCCAGGCGAAACTGATACAGCATGGACAGTTTCTCTTGTTGCTATAAATACTGGATCTTCTAGTGCAGGTGGAACGCTTGTCAAATATTCACCGCTCACAGGAGCAGTCACAACTAACGTTAGCATACCATACTTCCTTTCAAGCACTTACATTATGAACTGCTATGTCTTGAGCATTCAACAAGTTAATACCACAGGGGGCGTTGACAAAACTGATCCATACATGGCGGGCCAATATTGCTTGATCAATTGGACAACCGGCGGAAGCAGCACAAACTTTGCATCCAGAATAATGAGCAACATTACATGGCCAAGGGCTGATCTATCAGGAACAGGCGGTGGACAAGGAACCGCTTATGACCTTCAAACAAGTATGACCTTCATTATTAGAGAAGCAAACTTCTTTGACTTAGCCAATATGGGTTATCCGTACGTTGACGTTGCAAACACAAACACAAATTTCACTGTGTCATATCCAGCAACATCTGATAATGCTTCTGGAATTAGGCTTGGAACGCGAATAATGGCAATCAATCTGGTTACAGGCAAGATTGCTTGGGACAAGACGCTGTATGACAATAATGATCCTAAATCAGTTACTATGTACAGTGGAGTCGATGATGTTGCAGATCATGGAAAACTAGCTGTATTAATGAGAGATGGAACCTTTGACATCTTTGACCAAGCCACAGGAAACATGCTATTCAAAACATCGCCTCCAATGGGCTATCCATGGGACTCATTTGGATTTGGAGCATATGCTATAGCCTCAGGTTACGGATTGCTCTATCGATTCGGCTACGGCGGCATCTACGCATTCGACTGGAACACAGGCAAAACAGTCTGGGAATACACTGCTCCAGCAAGAGCAGGATATGAAAGCGCCTATTCAGATGCAAACGGTACTAGCGTGTATTCATGGAACGGTGGTGGCATTCTAGCCGATGGAAAACTCTACATCTACAACACAGAACACACCCCAACACCACCAATCACAAGAGGATGGTCAGTACATTGTATTAACGCCACAACAGGACAGGGCATATGGAACATAACAACCCCAGGCGGAATTAGTGCAGTTGCAGACGGCTATATCTCTGTGTCAGCCACTGATGGAATTCAATATGTTTTCGGGAAAGGCTTAAGCAAGACAACAGTGACAGCCCCAGAAACTTCTGTGCCAACCGGATCCGGCGTTCTAATACAGGGTACAGTTCTCGATCAATCTCCAGCACAGCCAGGAACACCATGCGTCTCAGCAGGTTCAATGCGAACATGGATGGAATATCTCCACAAAGCTCAGCCAATTGACGGAATATGGCACAATGAAACCGTAACTGGAGTACCAGTGAAGATATTAGCCTTAGATCCAAACGGGAATGTTGAAGACTTAGGTACCGTGACAAGCGACATGAGCGGCAAATACCAACTATCGTTCACTCCACCAGTATCAGGAACATACAAGATAACAGCTACCTTTGCCGGCGATGGCTCATACGGCAGCTCGTGGGATGAAACAGGATTAATCGTAAGTGCAGCCTCAGCTTCTTCACCGACACCAATAACGAACATAAATATGGGTGACTTCACAGCCCCAGTTGCAACATATATTGCATTAGGCGTAGTTGCAATCATAATTGCAATCGCAATAGTTGGCTTACTACTCCTTAGAAAGCGAGCTTAAACCACTGAAGCGAAAAAACAATCTTCCTTTTTCTATTTTTTCTTCAAGCTTCCCAAATGGAATTAATATTTTCAGTCAACTTACAGTTGCTTATTCGAAAGTTATTAAAGCTATGATAACTATAGATTAAACCTCGGAGAATAATAATGCCGAAAAAAGAAAAACCATTAACCAAAAAAGAAAGAGACGAGAAAAGAAAAGCAAAAAAGCAAAAGCAGAGCAAAACACAGACCTCTTAAAATTTTAGAGCCTATCTTGCTCCTGCTTCACCCTTTATAGTTTTTTCAGCTTTTTTATCTTACACTAAACAAATAATGAGTTTTAAGAAACATGCGCTTAGAAAAAATAACTAAAATATTTGTTATTTAGAATTGAATTTAAAAAAGTTTAAGAGAAAAAATTGAAACAAAAAATTTTGGATTAAAAAAATAGAATTGGACGAATTTAGGGAATATTGATTGTTCTTGTGTTGTAGTTTCTCAGGTAGGCTTGGTGTTCGGCGTCGTAGGGGTAGCTTTCCTTTGAGGGATATGGGAAGCTTGTCATTGCTTGAAACGGAAGAGGATTAACTGTTAAAGGCACGTAAGGCAGACCATTTCCTTTGAAGACGCAGTTTGCCACTAAGAAGTAGTCTCGCACCCAGCCGTTTGGAACAGGTTTTTGGTCTGCTGGAAACTTCAATGTAACAAAGTCTCCTTCTCGCCCTATAACGAATTTATCATCCGCATTCTGCAATAGAGTTGTTACGTCTCCATATTTTGTGAAAGCTCCACTAGAATTTGAGTCAGATGTGAATGCTTGTTGTAAGTCTGCGGAAGATGGCTGTACTGTTTGAACAATCACGTTTTGCTGCGGTGTGGTGTCTACTCCTATATAATCAAATTGAATGTTTTGGTAAGTGTTGATTCTTATTTCGTAGTCATTGGTTTTGAACAAACCTGTTAAGTTGACCACAAATGTGTTATCCGTTACATCAGGCAGAGGAAATTGTCGATCATTGGGTACTCGAATCCAGCTGCCATTCTGTGCTTTGACTTCCATGTATGGCGGCGGAGAAGGCATAACTCCAGGTTGACTGGCGTACTTCAAAAAGTTGTTACCACCAGCTTTGGTGGTTGGCCAGGTTATTTTGCCTTCAACTACTAAGTTGATTTCTTTCGCACCCGATAGGTTGCCAAGATCAAGCGTTATGTTGTTCCATGACCAAGTTGATCCGGTTGTGAAGAGTCCATCAGGTTTGGAAATTTGTGACAAAACGTTTTGTCCTTTTCCATCTACCGCTGATATAGGTGTGTATGGATTTTTACTTACTGTGTAAATTGTGCCTTGACCTGTGAGGTTATACAGGAATGTGCTTGTTGTTGAAAATACATCTGTATTTGCAGGGTGATCTACAGCGATTATTTTGGCTGAGTCAAGGTAGAAAATTTCGTTTGCGATTTCATCGATTTTTATGGAGTACATGCCGTTTACGGGTTGAAGCTGAGTTGAGTCCATTTTTATGTAATCGTATGGGTAATTGTAAGAGTAAACTGCTGTACCGTCAGGATTAAAATATTCTAGGTACCCAAGCCACCCTGAGCCATCTGACACATCTGCGACGTAGCCGTAGCCTGTTCCGTTCCAACTGTATAGTGACGGGCATGAGCCCATGTGAGTGTAAGTTGCAACCAGATAAATCTCAGACTGCACATCTACGACTTTATTAGGGTTAGTGCTTCCATCGCTCCAGCTAACAAAGTCGAATGGAGCAAGAACCCGCCCCGGCATGAGAAGATTAATTGTGCTGGGAGTCTGAACGTTATGTGTACCAATATCAACAAGTTCTGAGTATGGTGAAAGGTGAGAGACCCCATCTAATGTGAACGATATTCCAGCTTCATTAGAAAGGTAGTGTAACGTGTGTTTACCTGTTTGAACAATTTTGATATCCTCGGATAACCCACCGACAGAAACTGAATAAGTTCCAATATTAGTTTCAGTAATTGTTGCAGTCACTTTTTCAGAAGCGCCGATTGCAAGCTGTACTAGAACACTTTGGATAACTTCGCTGTTTACTTCGACTGGCAGTGAATAGCTGATGTTTTCACTTCCAGTGTTCCTCGCAATGACTGAAACGTTGATTAGTTGTCCGGACCAGGCTTCCAACGGGTCTATGAAAATTTGAGATAAACTTAACGCAGTTGGCAAGGGAGGGGGTATTCCTGATGATGAAGGTGAAGGAGTCACCGAAGGTGTAGGCGTTGGATTTGGTTGGGTCGGTGCGTATGAGCCATAATAATAGCTAATGAAAGCTATAGATGAGATAATTATTACAATTAAAATGATGATAGTTTGCATCTTGCTAATTGCAGTGCGCGAAAAAAATAATTTGTACATTGCTTAATGATGAATGAATATTCTTTTAAACCCTACTATTTTTAGTCAAAATTGTTATTGCTGCCGCAAAAGGCAGTTGAATCATCTGGCATTTGTGCGTAGGGTTATTATCTTGCTAGGAAATTTAGTTTTTTGAAAGTGCACTGTAATGCGCCGATGATGACAATTGCACGAAAGTATTGGAGTTTCAGGTTATCTGTCTCCGAAAGTGACTGAAAACACAATTCGGTATTTCTGAGGCGCTAATCACCTTCATCTGATGATAATGTTAATTAAGAATCAACCAGACCGTATTGCCTCAGGTTGTTATGTCTAAGACTGCTCCATTCTGGTTTATTCGAGACGGCGAAAAACTTATTCAATGTACCAAAGAAGCTTTTGATAAAGCGATAGTTGAAGGAAAAAGCATAAAATACCGCGGTTACCAAAATAAGAAAGCTGAACGCATAGCGGATGAGTTGGAAACGTCAAGAATGACATTTCTTGCCGACCCTAATTTATCTCCGAAATTTCGGGTGGTTATAACAAATCCCAGAAATGTTGTTGAGGTTCAGGTTGTTTTGGTTGATGATCCACAGTTTTGGATAAGAGAATCCAAGCGACCAAAATATTAGAAGCGGCAAAAGTTTTCTTGGGTAGATTTAGCATTCATTTTGAGCATTGTAAATTGTCTACCCAGTCGAGTATTAATTCAGAGCCTATTTAAAGCTCGTAGCAGAATTAAACAAGACCAACTCCATGTATAAACCCTATCTAAGCATAGCGACGCAAGCGGTTTTTGGTTTAGCATTCCTTGCAATTTTATTGTGGCTTGCGCTGTTTTTGCCAGCTTGGACGCTGAATTATTGGCAAGCATGGATTTACTGGCTGGTTTTCTTGGTATGTATATTGGCAATCAGCACCTATTTTTTAAAAAAAGACCTTGGTCTTATTATGAGTCGGCTGAAGGTAGGGCCTGTTTCGGAAAAAGAGAATAGCCAAAAAATTACACAGGCGTTTGTGAGCATTTTTTTCATTTTGCTGCTTTTAGTTCCATCCATTGATCATCACTTTCAATGGTCAAATGTCCCAATTTACTTGGTCTTAACAGGAGACATTTTTGTGGCACTTGGACTTCTAACTATTTTTCTCGTTTTTAAGGAAAACAGTTATACCTCGGTTCTTATTGAGGTGAACGAGGGTCAAAAAGTAATTTCGACAGGCCCTTACGGAGTAGTCCGCCACCCAATGTATTCAGGCGCTTTGCTTATGCTGCTCTTCACCCCTCTTGCTCTGGGTTCATTTTGGGGATTGCTCGCTTTTCCGCCCTTGTTGGCTGTAATTGCCGCGAGACTTCTTGAAGAAGAGAAGTTCCTCGCCAGAAAATTGTCAGGATATTCTGAATATTGCCAGAGGGTTCGTTACCGTTTAGTGCCCTTTTTGTGGTAGATTCATTCGCCTCTCGTGTCGTTTCTGCAACATTCCGATTTTGGTCTATACTCTATTTTTTTGGTTCGTTGCTTATGATGCTTTTCACATTCCTTTATTCGTACAAGCATCCATTCATTTTCTTCGTAAACGCATCCGCAAACTAAAGTTTTGGTCGTCAAAACTGCTCCCTTCAAACAACGTTATCACTGCTTTAAGAGTTAGTCATAGAACCTCATAATGATTCCTCTCGCTATATTTGCTTTTTCATCACACAACCTAAATAAGCCATTTTCCCTATCCAGATTCACCTTGAACATTGAGAACGTTGTCTTTCCCAATTCTGTGGGCTTTCGATGCAAAAATTGCGGAGCTTGCTGCCGTACCCAGCCACCCGACGTAAGTAAAACAGAGCAAAAGCGCATCGAAGAAAAAGGATTCAAAGATTTCTTAGAGTCTCCAGATGAAAATGGAATTCGTTGGCTCCGCAGAAAGAAAGAGGGCGGTTGCTGGTTTCTGACAAAAGAAAACAAATGTGCAATATACGCTTTGAGGCCACAAGTTTGCAGGATTGAGCCATTCACCATTACCGACTTTGATTATAACCAAAACAGGATTGAGGTAGACCTGAACTTTCCTTTTGCATGTTGCTGCTTGGGAACCTATGACGAAACCTCAATATTGCCAATCGAAGAAATCGCAAGAGCAGCTCAAATTCTTGTTCAAAAAATTCTAGCTATTACGGCTAACGACCTAAATCTTCCTATAACTGACAAGAGAGTTCGTGCTGAGACACGGTCAAGGCTGCTTCGCAGATTAGTGGAAATGGCAAATCTAAGATTGTAGCCGATTAGGGTTGAGGCCCTTGAAATGCCAGTATTTTTCTTTAATTGTTCAACTTCAATTAATTATCATCGTCAACTAAAAATAAAAAAATAAGAAAAATTGTTAAACTAATAAAGATGTTAGCTTAATAGCTTAATATCTTCTTGGTGGTCGTCTTTTTGCGTAGCATTCTCGGCAATAAACTGGCCTGCTTCCGTCTGGCTTGAAAGGAACATCACATTCTTTTCCGCAGTCTGCGCAGGTTGCCTTATGCATCTCTTTGTTTCCAAATGACATATCTATTTTTCACTTCCTCTTTCACTTTTGCAAATCCTTTTGCAGGTTTGTTTAATGACGTGGTTACTCTAAAGCTTATCCTTTGGACTAAAATAAACCACCATCATTGCTGGAAGATAGACATATAGCACTAGTTGTAAATCAACTCTGGGTAGTGAAGCACTCTTAATCCGTAGCTTCCAATTGTCGCTGAATAATAGTAAGCTTTTTGAGGTTATCGCGACCCAACCAACTAATTACAACTCATAATTGACAAGCTTTTTAAAACTGTAATATAAGCAATTAAAAACATGACAGATGTAAAGCGTAAAATCTTACTTATCCTGTTATCTCTAACAATTATTGGCGAAATATTATCAATAATTATATGGGCAAATGTCCCTAGGGAACGTTTTACTCTTGCGGCAAGTTGGGAAATTGCAGTTCTAAACGCAGTTATTATGATACCTATTAATCTGATGGCGCTGTTTTGGATTATAAAACGTCACAAGACAGCCTTAATTTTCTTGATCGCTATTTCAATTGCGAACAGGACAATATCGCAATTCATTTTCAATGGCGGTATACATTTAGTATTCGTAACCTGGACCGCGCTGTTAGTAGTCTTCGCTTATTTAGAATATAGACAGCCCAACACCCTTGAAGCTTTCTTTCTAACTGGAGGAGTCATTTTCGCGTTTATAGCGTCCATTTTGATTTTTGCTTTTACAGGCAATACATTTTTTGGCATTGCTGCTTACACTCTTGTGCTAGTCTTCATGATAGGAGTCTTGATAGCAATCAAAAAAATTCGATAGCTTTTTTGTTTAAGTGAAAGGGTTCGATGTTGTTTGTCGTACTATGAAGTCTCAGTCTCTTCAATCTTAAGGTTAGTCACTGATTTAGAAAAATGCCGCAAAATTATGTATTCTAAAACAGCTAACTGTGTATGATCTATTTTATGGTTGTTGCTCGATTAGCCAATTTTTTTTCAAAACTGAAAAACGCGAAAAGAGCTGCGGATGTGGAGCAACACGCGAAAACGGAGCGACGTAAGGCTAATTCGTTTAAGTTCGCTTATGGGTGTTTTCTCTTATTTGATACAAATTCAAGAACAAATAGGAGGAGTAAAATAATTCCAACAACCGCTAATCCTACCCCAATATAGGCTACCAAGCTACTTTCTATGTGGTTGGTCTTTGCTGAAGACCTTAATTTACCAACTAATATGATAACTATTCCAGTAAGTAGCAAAATAATGCCTACTCTACCAACAATTATTCCATACTCTTTGGACATTTCTTTTTCCCCTTGATAATAATTGAGTAGGATGCTCCTGAAATAGTCTAAAGATCCACGAAAGCAGAAAGCGGAAAATACAAAGGGCGAAAATGCCCAACGTCCTTAAAGTTTAAGGAGTTTGCACTATAAGAAAAAGACGTATAAAAGAGTCAATGACTTGTCACATGTAACAACCCGATAGACAACGTTGATGTAGGTAGTAATGAACCCTAAAATTAAATCGGTAAAAACTATTTCAAACAAGATCCTTGGAAATGTTTGGAAGAGGATTTCGGACAAGCCGTTACCCGATGTTTTGGCTTACACTTTGACCGATAAGGCTTTCATTTCCAACATAAAATTATTGCAGAAAAACGGGGGCGAAATTGATACTAGATTTAAGGAGTATGGAACGGATTTCAATGTCGAGTTTATTGAGGCATGTACTTTTGAGTTTGAAGGGCACTTGATTGTTTTTGTAAGGGAATCTGTGCCTTTGGTTAATGCGTTAGAGCATGAGTTAAAGCATGTGGCTAAATGGAAACATTTGGATATGCATGGCGACTCTTAGGTTATCATCCACCAAATTAATTTTTTTGGCAAAATAATGCAAAAATAAGGTAGACAAGGTATTGGACTAAGGACTTGATTTTCTTAGCAGTATCTTTTGATTCTCAAAGTGTTCTACGCCCCTCGAAGCTTCCAGATCTTGTTTAAGTGGCGTGAATCTATGCAAGATGTGGGGATACAAGAAGATGAAGATGACTCAGATTTACAATTTCTTTCCAAGTTTCTTTTTGAAAGAAAGGAAAGCGAGCGACCCGCGAAAGCGGAAGCGAAGCGGCAAGTGAATCGTTTGAATTTTGGTCTATCTGAAAGGGATTCTAACGATTAGGTTGTGTAAGCCTGTTCACTTTTCTTGTTGCTTGTGCTTTGAGTTGGCATAGGCGGCGCAGGAGCAAGATACGTCTTGTCCTTTGTTTCTATCTCAACTCTTGGGTTCAACGCGAAGTTGTAAATAGGTGTCCCATCAGGGGCTTTTCTATCTACTGCCACGCCAATTCTTCCAATGTCTACATGAACTTTTAGAAGGTTACCATCTTCTAACCGGAAATTTACTACGTTACTTCCAACAAGCTTTGCTGTAATTTGCCTATATTTTATTTGTTCCTGAGTCAAAGATAACACCATTTTCTCATAGAGTCAGATATGTAATATGTCTAGGAATTTAAGATTTATTTTCAAATTTTGAGTAAATACAAGCAGAATTATTATCCACCCTGAAAGCAAGGATTAGCTATAACTAATAAAAATAATTTAAGTAAATTAGTTTTCCGCGAGTTAAACGCATTTGGTTTAAAACAATTCCTTCTGAAAACTAATTATTTGCGTTTTTTGAATATCTGTATTCCTTCGATTGTTGTAACTCATTGAAAGCCTTTTTCTATGCAAGCACTAATTGATCTCCTGATTTCTTTTTTTGCCTTTTTAAATCAGACTGTTGTTTTCTTAGGGCTGCCTTGGCATCGCCTAGTGTAACAACTTCAATGGTGTTTCCAGCGATAACAACTTTAAAAGCTACCATTTCTAACCCCGTTTTTATTCACCTACCGTGCTTGTAGGACTATCGACATATGTCCGCTCAAGTGCAGCCCATTCGTTAATCCTGACATTTGTTTTCTTAAAATTATTTTTTTTGCATTGCGAAGGTTCTGCAAGACCCGATTTTGTCATATTTGGTAAGCTGCACATGATTCGCCATTGGGAGCTGTATTCTATTATGTTTTATGAATTACTAATCCACATGGAGATAATTAATGCCGCTTGTTTGTTCTTGCACGTTTTTCCTTGAAAGTGGATTGCTGTATATTTGAATGTCCTTTTTTCTCTAGCAACTTCTCCGTAGCATGCTTTTTTTCTGTGCGAAGGGAAGGAACGTAGTTGCTTGTCTAGTTTGATTACTGTCTTTGGTATTAGTTGTAGAGGAAAAAAGAGGTATTTGTGTTTCCTGAATCTACTGCTGTCTACAACAAAGATTTGGGCTGGTGTATTGGCAGTAACCCGCCTTCTGTTATTGTGGCATTCGGCTAATCGGGCTACCCGCGCCTTCTGGTAGAGACTTCATCGGCGGCTGTTTGCCCTTTCCACTTGCAGGACGGCCGTTTCACCGCTTCCAAACTGGCGCACTCTACATCACAAATGTGTCATCGCCCAGTCCAGTTGGACGTTTCGTTTCTGCTCCGTTGCCAAGGTTCTCACCCTGTCCAGGGGACTGCAATTCTACATGTGGGCGGAGTTTCCTCAGACCCAGCATTTTTCGGGTCCGACAGCCACACACCAACTCGCCAGCCCACACCACTATGCATAATCGGAAGCAATAAGAATTTCTAATCTTATCTGTAACTAATCATGAAAAAACGCGTTATCCTCATTACAGGCACTCCCGCCACAGGCAAAACAACCACAGCAAAACAACTAGCAACAAAACTTGACGCAGAATACATTAACCTCACCGACTACGCCAAAACCCACAAATTAACACTTAGAGAAGACAAAGAAAGAAAAACCACCATAATAAACGAAGAAGAAATGCCTAAAAAACTCACGGAAACCATAAACTCCTCAACTAAAGCCAACATTATAATAGACGGACACTATGCCAGCGCTGTAACACCAACCGAGCTTGTCACAAAAGTTTTTGTATTGCGGCGAAACCCCAAAGAACTAAAAAAATTCATGGAGAAATGCGGTTTTGAAGGCGCCAAGCTTTGGGAGAACCTGTCTGCAGAAATCCTTGATGTATGCTTAATTGAAGCGTTGCAGATGCAGGAAGGCAAGGTTTGCGAGTTAGACATTACCGGAAAAACAGTTGATGAAGCAGTAGCAAATATTATGGATATTTTGGATCAGGGCAAGAAATGTTTTGTTGGTGTTGTGGATTGGCTAGGAATGCTGGAACATGAAGGCTTAACTGATCAATACCTCAAAGCTTGAGGTTAAATGAAGCTACTTATTTTCTGCTTTGTCAGCAAAGTAATTTTGCGTCTGTTTGCGTATGATTTGGCGTGGTCACTAAATTTTTCAGCAATCATAATTGGACTGCCCAAATCCACGTCTTCCGAAGATGTATCCAGATGGATAATTAGGTTTACGCCCACGGTTCTGTTCCAATCTCGGATCCAAACACCCTGCTCAACACGGCCTTTCTGGACGATAAGGTCAAAATGCCTAGATACCCCACTGTGCCCTTCAAGCACTGCATTTTCACTGTTAAGTCTGTAGCCTTCCTTCTTGAAGTATACAACTGCTAAGTCCATTAAACGAGACCTAGCTTTAGGCTGGTCTTCTTCAATACTCATACGCTCGGTCTTCCCTGCTAACCCTTATGAACTTGTATGTGGAAAAGCCTTTCTATTGACTTTTCCATGTTGAAATATTCTTTCTACTAACTTTTTAAACCACATAATTGCTGAACCTCTTAGGCTTCTTGAAACAGTGGTGTTCAACGTCGTTGATTTTTATGACGGAGTATTCTGTCCAGCCTTCCATGCCTAGCTTGAGTATGTCCTCAACGGTTGTTGCGCTTGTCGTGTCAAATTCGATGTCTTTGAACTGTATTCTGCCGATGTACTTCATTGTGTTTTTGATTTGTTTGTGACCTAATAGCTTCTTAACAGTTAACACGTTGCCGTTAGTATGGTGGGCAATCATTGTTCCTGCCCATGTTCTGAAAGCTGTGAAGTCAATCGCTAATAGCCTGGGGTTTTTCTGGTTTTCAGCAGCTCTTTTACGATAAGTTACAAAGCTTTTTAGCATCGCATCGTAATTTTTTGCGAAAATTCTTTCGTCTTTTCTTGGGTAGTGCATCAATCATTGCTAACAGCTTGTTTGATACTTGGAGTGTTCTTGTAAGGTGGTTTTTTACAGGATAACGTATGCTATTGCTTTGTTTGCGTTGTCGACGTCTAACCATTTGATTCTAAGAACTTCTCCTGGATCTCCGAATGTTTCTTTTAGGCATTGTAGAAAAGTAGATAATCGCTTAGATTTTGTTGTAGCGTTAATTAATGCCGTCTAATTCGGTTTCATCAGGTACAACGGGGCCAAAATCTTCTGGCTGTAGGTGGGCATTTCCCATTGAAGCTTAAGCATTTTAGCTAAGGCATCGCAAGCGTAGCAGTAGAAGAGTTTAGTTCCGTTTTTATTTTTTTCTCCGTTTTTGGGCCTCATTTGCCCAATAACAGTTTTAACGTTTTCAGGATCTCTTAAGTTAGCTCCGAGATAAGCAAGATGTTTAACTTTCAACGTAGTCGCTTTCAGATGAATAACCTTCTTTTTCTAGATAAGCGTAGAGCTGCGTTAGCCTCGTCCATTGCGAGAAGCTAGTAAAAACCCAATTTTTCTCCCGCATATTGAGCAAGGACATCCCAGTCCTCAATAATATTTACCACTTTTTTGTCACCTTGACTTTTCGAGCGCGCCTGAGTTTAAGAACAATCTGGCGCCTTCAAGGAAACTCCTTGTGACCCCCTTCACGGGGTTTCCTTGTGAGGGGTCTCACGGAAACTACCCAAAACTTTTAATCAACTTTTAATACGTGAGACGATCACTAATAAAACATGGACATCACTCTTTTTGCGATAGGCGTATTCTGCATTATCTGGGGTTTGCCATTTTGTTTCCCATGCCAAGTTATTACGCTTTGGGAAAAAATGTCAAAAGATAAAACAAGCCAAACAAATCAAGAGCCATACCAACACGTAAAAAGCGTTAGGACTTTTGGTTTGGCATTCATTGCTATTGGTGTTATTCTAATACTTCTCAGCTTTACAGGTTTTGTGAAGTGAAGACATCAATCTTCTTGTTTTCGTCCTTGAATTGAATCACCGGCCACGCAAAAAACTGCAATCAACACAGAAAGGCAACTTTTAATTTGCCCCCGATTCGATTTGCAGTAATGCCCTCTTGCTTATCATCTCAAGCTCGTGATAGTCGGCATTAAAGTTTAAGGACATACCAACGAGGAACATACGCAGCATAATGGCTGTCGCTTCTATCTCTTTTTGCTTCAAGAAATAATCCTCCAGATAAATCCAGAACCCTTACCAAATTGAGAATTTTTAGAAAACAGAAAAAAAAATTGGGTTAACTTTGGTCTAGAAAAGACAAAAGTTATATTTTGCGGGAGACGCGAAAAGGTGAACAGATGAAAAGCTTTTCGGAAACAAACAAGAAATGAAACCTACACTCATAGTAAAATGCCCACAATGCGGCGGTTTAATGTTGATCACAAAAGGACAAAAAACAAAAATCTGCCCCTACTGCGGCGCACTCGTAATCCTATTGAAAGCCCAAAAAATAGCGTGTGCAAGCAACGCCTTCGAAGCTTCGGAGCTCCTTCGGAAACTAAAGAGAGAACAAGGGTTTGGTCCCAAAGCTTTAACGCACGAAACGCAGCATTTCGCAGCTCTTGCATAGATCAGCTGCAGATGGCTCGCCACACTCAATACAGGTTTTATATTTTTCTCGCTTTGCTGTTTCTTCTAACGCTGGCCTCAAACGTTCTATGGCTTTGAAAACAGTGAATTTGGTTCCAGCATGCTTGGCTTCCATATGGTTAAGCATATCGCGAACATCGTTGCGTAAGGCTTCCGAAGCGTAGGGGCAAGGTGTATCTTGAAACTTTATGTTTTTAATATATGCATAAAGTGCGCTTTCGTTTTCGGGAATTTCACAGAAAGGCTTAATCTTCTGCACAAAAAGCGAATGCACCTCGCTGGTTACCGGTTTTTCTTTTGCCAACCTCATTACATCGCCATGAAAAATATTCATAAGAACCGTTTGGACCTCGTCATCTAGAGTATGAGCGGTGGCAACTTTAGTTGCGTTGACTTGCCGTGCTCCAGCGTTTATGGCTTTGCGTCGAAGTACCCCGCAGTACGCGCAGGCTGTAAGTTGGGTTTCGCCTTTTCCTCGAACTTTAGCCACAATTTCATCAAGAGTGAAGCCGTAAAGCTCTTTGAAGGATACAACATGGTGGGGGATTTCAAGAAGTTTACAGTTTGCTGCTGCAATTTCTAAAGCTTCATCCCTGTAGCCAGCGATACCTTCATCTACAGTAACTGCGGTTAAGGTGGTTTTTGGGCGGTTTCGTTTCTGTTTGGCCAAGATGTGCAGCAGGCTTAGGCTGTCTTTGCCGCCTGAAACTGCAACAGCTAAATGATCATTAAAACTGAGCATACGATAGCGGGTAATCGTGGCTCTTACTTTAGCTTCGATGGATTGGCTAAAGCATTTTTTGCAGAGCGTTTCACCTGAATACTGTCTATGAAAGAACGCTTCCTTGGTTTTGCAGGCACTGGCAGACGGGTGCATTCATGGCGATTCACGATTAAAGATTTGATTGATTGTTAAACTAAATAAACCATGCCACTAACAGACTAATATGGCAGGAACAAAATGGCGGTTAAACCAACAAAATCCTCAGATTACAATGAAGTAACATACAATGGCCTACGTTGGCAACTACTTAGCGATCTCAGAGGCAAAGCGTCAGTAGTCATGGCTGCTCTGGAAGTGTTTCATTTGCAGTCGGTTGTGCATGGCAGCGTTGCCAGAGGTGATGTACACAAGAATAGTGATATCGACGTTTTCATTGCGGAAATGCAAAATAGTTTTCTAGTAGAAACTGCCTTGGAAAAGGCAGCCATACCCATCGGCGCCCGATTGATTGTTCAAGCCACCCCAACATACGCAATGAAGGCACACATAGAAATCACTGAAAAAATCTCTGTTACTTTTCCATTGATGCAAATGCGCAGGGTAGAGAGGGAATTTTACGGGTTCGGTGGAGAAGCAAAACTAAGCCAACTTCAAGTTGGCAACCGTGTGCCGGGGGTGGATAAGCGACTTATGCTTATTGAACCGACAGAAAAAGGACACATAGAAAGCAGCGTTATAGGTAAAGAGGAGTCTGCAGCTAAGATTTTGGGAATTTCATCTGAAACTGTTTTGGATAGAGTCCATACACTTTTGAAACGTGATACGGTGGGGAGAACAGGAGTTTTCATCAAGAAAGAGTTAATGCCTGACGAAACTTTTGAGTTGGCGCTTAAAAAGCTCTCTGAATTAAATCCTGCAGTTCGTAGACGAATGAAAAAATAGGTTTAAGGGGTAGCTGGAGCTGGGTAGTAGATGAGTTCTTTCTCTTCCAATAGCGCCTGTATTTTGTCAACTGCTTCGTAAACTTGCTCTTCTTTCTTGGCTCCAACACAGACAAGTTTTCCTGCTGAAAAGATTAGGAAAACAACTTTAGGTTCATCCATTCGGTAAACTGCACCTGGAAACTGCTCAGGTTCATACATGACTTTGCTAAGCTTATACACTAAGCTTTCAAGGTCAATTTCACCGCCTAGTTCCGCAGAAGCAACAATATTTTGAATCATTACGACTGGTTTTTCTGTTATTTGGATCCCTTCGCTTCGAAGCTCTTTAACCACTTTCTCCACTGCGCTGCGTGATTCTTTTTCAGATTTAGCGCCTGTGCAAACCATTTTGCCTGTGCCGAAAATTAAGGTTGCTGTTTTTGGTTTTTTGAGTCTGAAAACTAAACCTGGAAATACGCTTGGGTTGTATTCGGTTTGCGGGAATTTCTCCACGATTTTTTGCAGGTCAATTTTCTGATTAAGTGAGACAGAAGCTACAATGTTTTGTATGTTAATGATTGGTTTTCTTTTACTCATGTAAATTCACGCGCTTGAGTATTTAAATAGCACAGGGGGTATATAAAGCATCTATATAAAGGACACCCAACCGCTAACCCAACAAGTGGACAGGTTTTCTGGAAAGATAACCCAAAAAATTATTTCGTAGTGATATCCCGATAAATTGGAAACCTTAGCAAAGCAGCAATCCCGCTTAAAGCTAACAGTTTTGATCCAGCTTCATGCTCGGTGCTGATTACAGTTACGGTTGCACGCCGTTTCTCCACGTCATGCATAAGTCTCTCGAGTTTCAGCCGCTGCTCTTCATCAGCATCTCGAAGTGCGGTATCTGCTACTACCAATTTCTCAATAGCGCCGATGTTAGCGGCATTTTCCACGGCATCTAAACCATAGGTAACTGTACCTTCTCCTTTTCCAAGCCGCTTCAGAACTTCCTCAACGATTTCTGTTTCATCAACAACGCGAAGTTGATGAGTAGCTTTGAGCAAAACACCTGAACGCAACGCTTCATAAATTCCTGCGGTTCCTCCGTTGTTAACGCTTTTCACATCCGCAACGGATTTGGACATTTCCTGCGCTTCCTCAGAGAGATATCTTGCAAAATCGTTCTTGATAAAACCTGCACCAATAACTATGATTGGATTGTGGTTTTGAGACCACAGTTGTAGAAGGCTGTTGACTGCACGTCGAAAATACGCTTTTGTTCCTTCCACACGTTTATCGGCTTCGTGCTTGCCTGGCAGTTTGGTTCGTTCTTCAACTTTGATTTCCACACCATACTGTTTGGTTTCCGCTACGGCAAAGCCTTCATCATCTATAGAGATTATCAGCATAGGTTTTTCGGTTTCGCTTGCCTTTGTAAGCCTGTCCAATAAATGAGTGGGCCATTTTTTCTTCACAATCGTTACCTGCTGATTTAACGCTATGCTAAGTGTATGATGCGCCCCAGTTGGGATAATATCTGGTGCGTGACAAATCAAGCCGTGAACCCTCAGTTTACCCAAGAACTTGTCCCAGCTGACAGAAATTACTTTTACCCCCATGAAGGCAGAAACGCGCTCGCCGCTTTTGGGACGGGAGGCTTCAGTGTCATTTTTTATCGCTCTTGAGCTGTAAGCGTAAACCTCATCGCCTTGATAGATGACGTTATATAAGTGCCAAAGGTCATCCGGCGTGTCAGGAACTACTTTAACGAAATCTTGCTCTATGTTTTTCTCAACAATCTTCACAATTTGCACTTCTCTTAGCTATCTGCGTAAACAAAGAAATAAAAACATACTATAACACAAAAATAATACAATCAAGAATTAACCAAAATTGGTGAAATACTAACAATCTTTAAATTTATTCAGACGATTATTAACAATCATGTCAGCCAAGTTTGAAAGCCTCCTCACAGATTATCTCAAAACCCGCCTAGGCACCTACAAAAAATATTTGTTAGCAGCCCTAGACAACAAAGATGGATGCCTATGGTATATTGAATACAGCGAAGGAATGAAACAGCCTAATTCTGATCTTAAAAACTGCGAGCTACTACGAGACGCACTATTTTTCCGTGAAGATACCCGAATGGCCCGCAATGGACGAACTACCTATAAGATTTACTGTTTAACAGATGTAGGCAAGAAGACAGCACAAGAATTAAGGGATGAAAGCATAATTAGCGAAGACGACAAGCTTTTGAACCCAATAACCTTCCTCGCTCAATAATCTTTCTTTTTAAAAATATTTATTGTGTTTGCGCAAAATGTGGAAAATAGAAGAAAGGCTGCTTAAATCAAATGCAGCAGATTAAGGAACAGCGGAATAAACACAATTGAAAGAGTGCTTAGAAGTTTTATCAGTACGTGCAAGCTTGGTCCAGCTGTATCCTTCATTGGATCTCCAACAGTATCGCCGACCACTGCTGCTTGATGTGCTTGAGAGTTTTTGCCGCCTAAATTACCAGCCTCAATGTATTTCTTAGCGTTATCCCAGGCGCCGCCTCCCGTGTTCATCAGCAACGCTAATGGCACAGCGGTCAAAGTGCAGCCAATTACTAATGCTCCTACAGCTATAGGTCCAAGCAGAACACCGACAACCAAAGGTACAACGAGAACAACCACTCCCGGAAGCACCATTCCCTTCAATGCCGCTTTTGTGCTAATGTCTACAGCTTTATCGTATTCAGGTTTGGCTGTGCCTTCAAAGATTCCCGGAATCTCTCTGAATTGTCTTCGAACTTCATCAACCATTTCGCTTGCTGCTTTCCCAACAGCGCTGATTGCTTGAGCAGAGAACAGGAAAGGCAACATGCCACCGATAAAAGCAGCTACTAACACGGCAGGATTGGAAATGTCAACCGCTAAGCTCGTGGGCAACTTAAAGTGCAATGTTGCCTCTTGAGAGTACGTTTGAAACAGCAGTTGAGCAGCCAACAATGCTGAGCCCAACGCGAACCCTTTGGTTAAGGCTTTTGTGGTGTTTCCAACGGCATCTAAGGCTTCCATGGTTTCTTCTGCGCCTTTTTCTCCTGACATTTCAGCTATTCCTGCAGCGTTGTCAGCGATTGGGCCGAAGCCGTCGAGAGCTAAAACCATGCCCATGACAGCTAGCATGCCCATGGTGGCTAATGTTGTGCCGTAGATTCCTCCAATGAACTGTGGAATTTGTTGCGATGCGATTGGATGCACGCTGTTCCATGAAATCGCAAATTGCGTACCGAAGAAATAAGATAATATTAGTGCAACACCTAGCGAAATTATGGGGAGAGCGGTCGTTTCTAAGCCAACTGCGAAACCCGTAATTATGTTGGTCGCGCTTCCTGTTTGACTTGCAACAGCTATTCGTTTTACTGGACCTCTATCTCTACCTGTATAGTAATCAGTAATGTAATCGATACTTACGCTTGCTGCCAAACCGGTAAGTAAACAATAGAACAGGTAAATATTACCAAAGAAAACCAATGATACAATGAAGAACAAAATACCTGAAACAATAGTGGTAACCATTAAACCTTTACGCAAAGCTTTCATCGGGTTCTTAGCTTCCTTCGCATTTAACTTAACGAAAGGCATTCCAACAAGTGTTGAAAAAATTCCCAACGCCCGCGCAATAAGCGGGAAAATCAGAAAAAGAAGGTTTCCAGTTGCAACACTTATTAATCCGCCGATAATCATGCCACCGATGTTCTCGCCAGTGGCAGACTCAAACAAATCTGCGCCTCTTCCAGCAGAATCACCGACATTATCTCCCACGTTGTCTGCAATACATGCTGGGTTTCTTGGGTCATCCTCAGGAATACCAGCTTCAACCTTACCAACAATGTCTGCACCAATGTCTGCTGCTTTAGTGAAAATTCCGCCGCCAAGCTGAGCAAACAAAGCAATCAAAGAGGCACCAAAACCCATGCCGACAATTCCGCTGGCAGCTTTAATTCCGAGATTAGCATCAGGAGTCCCTCCAAACAGAGCACCAAATCCACCATAAATGAGAAACAGGAAACTCACACCTAAAAGGGATAAACCAACTACGGCCATACCCATTGTGGCTCCACCGTAAAACGCTGTTTTCAATGCTTTTTCGGCGCTTTCTTTTGCTGCCGCCACGGTTCGCACGTTTGCTTTTGTAGCGTTGTCCATAGCGATGTAGCCTGCAGCCAGTGAGGCAACTGCACCTACCAAGAAGGCTACGCCAGTGCCTAAACCGAGTGCTAACGAAAGCAAAACGAAGACTACCGCTGTAATAATTGCGATAGTTTTATACTGCCTTTTTA
Source organism: Candidatus Bathyarchaeota archaeon (assembly GCA_963811105.1). GTDB lineage: Archaea > Thermoproteota > Bathyarchaeia > Bathyarchaeales > Bathycorpusculaceae > Bathycorpusculum. Next base: position 184,332 of record CAWEPZ010000009.1, read on the forward strand.
GAAAAGCGTAGGCGCCAACACGAATTGCATCGGCAACTTCCACCGCCTTGGGGGAACCTGGGCTCATTCTCCCTATTTTACGCATAAGAAAAAGTGAAGCGGCAATGGCAATGATGCCAGCTATCGGTGCAATCCAAAAGACAACTGGAGAATCAAACGTAAATGCAATTAAAGCCTGCAAATGTAGTAGCATGTTGCAAAACCCAATACCTTACTGCTTATATATTTTTCCCGAATTTTTAACAGTATTCTAAATAAAATGTATCCAATATGAATTACCTAAACTTTGCGCTAGCCAAGTTTGGTTGTATTTTTAAGCAAGGCAAATATAACTCAATAAGTCTGTGCTAAAAGTGATCAAGCGATGCCTTCAAGATTAATTGTTGTTAAGGTTGGGACCAGCGGCATAACAACCGGTCAAGGACACCTTGACGAAAAAGAAATGCAAAAGTTAACCAGCCAAATAGCTGCAGCAATCAAACAGGAAAACAAAGTAGTTCTTGTAACTTCAGGGGCAATTGCAGCTGGAATCGCCGAACTAGGTATCCCCCCTAAACCTAATGATGTGGTGTTCCAACAAGCTGCCGCTGCGACCGGTCAAAGTGTGTTGATGGCGAAGTATCGTGAATTATTCAAAAAGCACGGATTAAAAGTTGCTCAAATTCTACTTACGGCCGAAGACCTTTCTAATCGGGCATCTTATGTACACACCTGCAACGTCTTAATGATGCTTCTTAAAACAGGCGTTATTCCCATAATCAACGAAAACGATGTAACATCCGTTGATGAGCTTCGACAGAAAGAAGGATACAAAGTAAATTTCAGCGATAACGATATTCTTTCAGTTTTAGTTGCGAGTGCAATAGGTGCAGATTTGGAGATAATATTGTCAGATGTTGACGGTTTGTTTACAGCTGACCCCCAAGAACCTGGAGCCCAATTAATAAGAAATGTAGAATCAATAACACCTGAATTGAAAAACTCACTTAATGGAAAAAACAAATTAGGCAGAGGCGGAATCCGAAGCAAAATAAAAGCTGCCGAAATCGCCAGTTCATGCGGCATCCCAGTGATAATAGCTAACAGTCGAAGGGAAAACGTGCTATTAGATATTCTTGCAGGAAAAGATGTTGGCACCTTTTTTAAACCTCAGAATCCAATGTCTGCAGTGAAACGTTGGATTGCATATGGCGCCGCAGTAAAAGGCCAAATTCACGTAAATGAAGGCGCAAAAAAAGCCATTACCGACGGCTCAAGCTTGCTACCTGTTGGAGTAACACATGTCGTAGGCAACTTTAACGCAGGCGACGTGGTAAGCCTTGTTGACCAAAACAAAGTTGAGTTCGCTAAAGGCAACCCCAATTACACAAGTGGCGAGCTAAACTTAGTTAAAGGATTACAAATAACTGATGCCCAAAAGAAGCTTGGCAACGATAAACCTAAAGAAGTTATCGAGCACAGAAATATACATCTAATTGAGGAAGAATAATGATAACAGAAATATGCAGAAAGGCAAAAGCAGCTTCAGTTGAAATGGCAAAGCTCACAGCAGACGCAAAAAACACTGCACTCTGCAAAATGGCAAATGCCCTTGAAGTGAACATACAGACGATTTTAGCGGCAAACCAAAAAGACGTTGAAGCTGCCAAATCAAAAGGGCTCAAAACCGCGCTGCTTGACCGATTGGCGTTGGATCAAAAGAAAATTCGAGGTATGGCCAACGACATACGGGAGGTTTCAGCCCTAGCTGATCCCATAGGCACAATCATAAGCAGTTGGACGCGCCCTAACGGCTTGATAATCAGCCAAGTCCGTGTGCCATTAGGCGTGGTTGGAGTAATTTACGAGTCCCGACCCAACGTAACCTCTGATTCGGCTGCAATCTGTATCAAATCAGGAAACGCAGTAATTCTTCGCGGAGGCTCAGACGCCTTAAACTCAAATGTAGTTATAGGCGAAATGTTACGAAAAGCTCTATCGGAGACAATTGTTCCTGTAGACGCAATCCAAGTAGTGAATTCTCCTGACCGCAAAGTCGCAGAAGAACTAATGCGAATGCGCCAATACATTGACGTACTCATTCCACGGGGTGGCACAGACTTAATCAAAACGGTAATAGAAACTTCTCGCATTCCAGTAATAGAAACGGGTACAGGTAATTGCCATATTTACGTTGAAGAAGACGCTGATTTAGAAAAAGCTACGCCTATAGTCATAAACGCTAAATGCCAAAGACCTGGAACATGTAATGCAGCTGAGAAACTTTTGGTTCACAGTAAAATAGCAAAACGTTACCTCCCAGTGGTGATTGGTGAGCTTCGAAAGCAGGGTGTTGAAGTTAGAGGCGACGAAGAAACACGAAAGATTGTTCCTGACGTTAAAGCTGCTACAGAACAAGACTGGTACACTGAATATCTAGATCTAATCATGGGCGTTAAAGTTGTGAAGAACCTAGACGAAGCCATAGCACACATCAATAAGTATGGCACTCATCACTCAGATGCTATTCTCACAGTAGACTTCGATAAAGCCATGAAATTCGTCAAAGAAACAGATTCAGCCGCTGTCTATTGGAACGCATCCACGCGATTCACAGACGGAAACCAGTTCGGCTTAGGCGCAGAAATAGGCATCAGTACTCAGAAACTCCATGCAAGAGGGCCCATGAGTCTTCAGCACTTAACTACAACAAAATACATTATTTTGGGTAGCGGACAAATCCGAAAATAAAGGGAAATTCAAACGCTTTCATAGCACTTAATTTTAACTTACATCATGTAGCCCATCAAACTCAAAGACTTAACTCAATAATAATTTTGATAAAGCGCATGGATTATTCAAAAATAAGACGGCGCTGCCATACAGTTAAAGTAGAAGTCTAATAACTAAATTTCCACAGTTTTCCTTGAATCTCAGCAAGAAAAGACTCCCAGCCACTCAATAGTTTAGAAAGAAAATTAAAAATCAGGTTTCTATGTAACTGGGTTTTAACTTATCGTTTCAAACACTCTTTTATATTTTATTTCCCAAGTTCAAAATAGTGAGTGATATTAGGAGAATATTAACTTGGGTAACCGATTTCTTAACAAATGGAAAGAAAGAGAACCGCAGCCATCTATATCATCGAAGATTAAAAAAATAGTCAAACCTTCCGAAAGCGTGAAAGAACAAATCGGGATGGTAACTAAACGCATTGATATGCAAACCCAAAGTTTGGACATGGCGGTAAAACGTTTTGAGAACCGTGATTCTGACCTCTTCAAATGTGTCGTGAAAGCTATCACTGATAGAGATAAGGCACGAGCGAACATTCTAGCAGGTGAACTCTGGGAAATACGCAAAGTTGAGAAAATGCTGTCTCATGCATCGCTTGCTTTAGAAAGCGTCTCAATGCGTCTTAAGACAGTTTCAGAAGTTGGAGATTTAGTTGCAATCTTGACGCCAGCAGCAAGTGAACTGAACAGAATACGCACAGGAATGTCTACTGTTTTGCCGGAAGCAGGCCGAGAACTCGAAAATATTGGAAGCCTGCTATCAGACATAGTGACCACAACCAATCAATCCTCAGAAACACCTGTGAATATTGGGATCACAGCAAACCCTGAAGCCGAAAAAATCTTGGAAGAAGCAGAATTCGCTGTAGAGTCAAGGCTTAGAGAACAATTACCAGAAGTAGCTGCTGGAGTTACTCTGAGCAAAAAAACAGAATTAGAAGTATAACAAAGAATAAATATTTGCAAATCGCGGCAAGTTATTTTTTTTCTTTTTGTGTAATCTCAATTCTCACTAGAGTCTTCATAAGAAAAATTTGAATATTGGCTAATTACGATTTTCTGCAGTTGTCAAAAAAAATTTTGAAGATAGATCTTGTGGTTTAAAGAAGCTGCCTTTTTAGCCAAAACCTGGCAAAGAGTGCAGTTGATTTACCACAGGCTGGAGCCAGTTGAACACAATTTGGGGATACAGCCCAAGGACTATGATTGCACCTACAAGTATGAATATTGGAATAAGTAGGCGCTTAGATTCTCTTATTACTGTTTCATCTTTAGGTTTCCTGGCGTACATGTAATTAACTAGTCTAAACAAGTACGCAGTTTGAATAACACTCGTCAATACACCTATAACAGCTAGCCATGCTAGATTTGCTTGGATAGCTGAGGTGAATACTAGGTATTTTGCCATGAATCCTCCGAATGGTGGAACTCCTGCAAATGATAACCCGGCCATAACCAATGCTAAGCTTACAAGCGGCATTTTTTTGCCTATTCCTGAGAAGTCTTCTAAGCTTTTGAATCCATGTCTGTTCATGATTCCCACTGCCATAAAAGCGAGTGCTGTTGTTATACCGCCGATAAGGAAGAAGTATAGGTTGCCTACGACTCCAAGTTGGGAGGTTCCGCTTGCTATTGCCACAAGGTTGTAGCCTACGTCTGCGACGCAGATGTTGGCGATTAAGCGTTTGACATCGGTTTGTATTAACGCGAATAAGTTGCCTACTATCATGGTTAATGCTGCCATTATAGCGAGCATTATTGTCCAATTTAGCGCTCCCGGTGGTGTTAAGATGAAAACTAATACTCTGATTAGAATGTAGTAGCTGCCCTGGTCAACGAGAGCCGATAAGAATGCTGAAGATGGTGCTGGAGCCGCAGTGTAGGCGTCAGGTAACCAGAAGTGGAAAGGCACAACTGCAGTTTCAATTGCGTAGCCTGCAGCTATGAATACAAAAGCAATAATTAGTAATCGCTTATCTGTTAGAGATGCTAAAGCCTCGCGAACTGCCCAGAAGTTCAGGCTGCCAGTTAACCCGTAAACGATAGATAACCCAAAAACGATGAAAGCTGAAGCAATAATTATCATAACCAGATACTTCAAAGTGGAGTTCAAAGTTAACGCATTTTTCCTGTACAACATTAGAAAGCCCGCGCCTGCTGCGGCTGCCTCCCAGAATATGAATAGAGTCAGAAGGTCTCCCGAAAGTACAGCGCCCAGCAATGCGCCTGTTAACATGAACATAATTGCAAAGTATCGCTCTGAAGGCCTTTCTTCACAACCAACAAAAAAGAGGGAATAAACCATTACTATTGCGGAGACTGCCACGATGATTACTGCCATGTAAACTGAGATTGCATCTATCATAAAACCGCTTGAAATCGACGGTGACCCACCGGTTACAGTTACGTTAACAAACGGTGACGACGCAGAAACAGCATTATATTTAGACACCAAATTTGCAACTGTTGCGGCAGCAACTATAAAAACAGCAATAATCCAGCTGAGAGATAGAGCGGTTTTGTAATTGGTTTTTCTGATAGTCTTGAAAATTGGAATTGTCAGCAACGCTGCAACAATTAAGGTGAATATTGGTAATATAATATCTATAATTTCCATTTAGAGTTCACCCTGCTGTTTTTATCCAGTTTGTCCAAATTGCACCGTTTGTATTAGGTTTAGGAAGAAGGTTGGGTATATCCCTATTATTATTACCATAACTACGAGGATTGCAAGTGACAATTTCATGTAGTTTGGAATATCAAAGACTTTCTTTTCAGTCCCAATTTCGGTCTTAGGTTGACCCATGAAGACTTTTGAAATAAACCGAAGTGAATATGCAAGCGAAAGTACGGTCGCTATAAGCATAAAGGCAGTCGGTATGAGGTAAAAGCCATCAACCTTTATTATTTCGAAGGCTCCGACGAAAATAAGAAACTCACTTATGAAACAAGCAAACGGCGGCGCTCCAGCTATACTTAATGCTGCGGTAACTGTTGAAAGTGTTGTAAACGGCATCTTACTAGCAAGTCCGCCCATATCACGAATATCTCTTTTTTCAGTTTGATGCATTACCGCTCCCGCGGAAAGGAAGAAGAGACCTTTACTTGCGGCGTGGCTTATGATGTGAAGAATAGTTCCCGTTATTGCAGTTGCTGAAGCAAGTATTACTACTGATCCTGCAAGTGCCGATGCTGGAAACAGGGAAATACCAAACAGTATGTACCCCATATGGGCAATGCTAGAATAAGCGATAACTCGTTTTATATCAGTTTCCACAAGTGCAATTAATGAGCCGAAGAAGGCTGAAATTATGCCGAAAATTGCCAAGGTATGCAGAAAGTCTAATCCAAAAGCTGGAGTGTTAGCCATGACTGCTGGAAAGACAACGCCTATGGATAAGCGTATAACTGCGTAAGCTCCTGCACTAATAATAACTCCACTAAGGAGTGCAGACATTGTTGCTGGAGCTTCAGAATGCGCATCAGGTAGCCACATGTGTACCGGCACAATTGCCATTTTAACGGCGAACCCAGCAGTAAGCGCTACGAGAATCCACCGAACAATATCTGTGCTATTACTCATCAATGCGGCTTGTACTTGGAACATATCGGTGTAACCCGTAACCATATACATTGCACCTATGCCGAGCAGCACAAAGACAGCGCCTGCATGAGTGAATATGAATAGTTTGAATGCTGCTTTGTACGAATCGCGATAACCCCAACTTCCCACAATAAAGTAGGCTGGAACAAGCATTAATTCCCAACAGAAGTAAAACAGAAGCAGATTGGATGTCAAGAATACGCCAACGAGACCAACGGATAATAGGGTAAGAAGGGCGTAATAAGCTGGAAGGTTCTTCTTACCCTCCATATAGTTTATGGAGAATAGAGCTGCTGCAATAATTAGAATGAGGCTGATTATTGCTATTGAAACGCTAATTCCATCAACGAATAGATTAAACTTTGCTTGAAGTATTTCGATCCATTGGTAAGTTTCAACATACCGGTGTGTTGAACTATTAAGAACCTCGGGAATAGTTGTAGCAATTAAAGCCAAATTAATTAGAGCTATTAAAGCAACGAAGATACCCGCAAATTTAGCTGATTTCTTTCCAACAAAATATACGAATGGTATGCTGATAGTAGGTATTATGAAGACTGAGAGTAATGCAAAGCCCATTTTTTTACACTCCTATAGTTAATATTATTAGTATTACGATTAGGATGAAACCAAGTACTGCAGCTGCAATATAATGTTGCAGAGATGTTGAAGGTGTCTTCTGCAATTTTGAAGCTCCTTTTAACGATTTATTTCCTAAGAGGCTTAAGAATTTATCCAATAAAGAGTCAAATTTCTGTATCTCTCCTGCACCTTCCACCGATCTACGAGCGACTACATTTAAGAATTGATCAACTAAAACATCAAAGTAAGTATGCACTCCACCTGCAAACCGAGTAACGCCCCAAGCTACTGCTTGTGGGAAGCCACTGAAAGAATCTTCAAACCGTCCTAAACCCTCTGACAAACCCGCTATTCCTTTTACAACTGCCCCGTAAAAGTCATCAAAGAAATAAGCGTGGTTTAGCAGAGACGAAATTGGGTTTTTGCTTGATGCAAGGCTTTTGAGTGTTTGGTTGTTCTTATAGTAAAATAGGTAAACAGCGAAACCTGTTGGGACTAAGAGCGCCAGAAAAATTGGCGTTTCTAAACTAATGAATGAGCCTAAGAGTGTGACGCCGATGTCTATATGCATAAAGGTCATTACCAAAGGTTCGGCTAAACCCCAAACAATGCATAATCCTGCTAGTATCATAGCTGGGTACAGCATAACTTTTGGAGCTTCATGTGGGTGCTGCTTAACTAAGTGCTCTGACTCATTTCCCATGAAAACTAGAGTCACGAATCGCAAGGAATAAGCAAATGTGATTGCGGTAGTTGCGTAAATCAAAACTGTCTGCGCTAGACTTCCCGCGTCAGTAACACTAGTAATTACTAACCCTTTGCTGAAGAAAGCTGCAAATGGAGGTAATCCGCTCGTAGTTATAACCATTATAGCTGCTAAAATGAATGTGACTGGCATAGCTTTACGCAAGCCGCCCATTAACCGCATGTCGCGGGTGCCGAGTGCATGTATGATGCCACCTGCGAGAAGGAATCCGAGGCCTTCGAAGAATGCGTGGCTCATCATATGGAATAGACTTGCAAACCAGCCGACTGATGTAGCGACGACTACAGTTTGTGCCATAGCTGTACCTAATGCAGCCATCATGAAGCCGAGTTGGCTAATAGTTGAGTATGCAAGAACTCCTTTGATGTCATTTGTGGTAAAAGCAAGTGTTGCACCGACAAACGCGGTTAGAACACCTATCCAAGCAACGGTCGGCATCCAATAAGGTTGCAAAGCGTAAATTATTGCTGGAGCAGCTGCTGCTATTAGAATAAATCTTGCAAGAAGATAAATGCCTGCCTTAACCATTGTTGCAGAATGTAAAAGGGCGCTGACTGATGTTGGTGCTTCCATCGCGCTATAAAGCCAAGTGAATAATGGAAGTTGAGCTGATTTAGCAACAGCACCGCCTAAAACTAAGAAAGCAATCGTGACCATTAGTCCGGTGTTTAATGTTCCGTTGCCTGCCTGTGTTTGGATAGCGCTTATTATTCCATGGAAGCTAAAAGTCTGAAAAGCAAAATATAGCAGTCCTATCGCCGCCAGTAAGCACACATCACCTATGCGTGTCATTATGAACACTTTGGTGCCTGCACGTACTGATTCTGGGCGTTTATACCAAAATGAAATTAAAGAATATGAACATAAGCCCACCATTTCCCAGAAAATGAACATTTGGAGCATGTTGTCTGAGATAACGAGGCCTATCATTGAGCCTATGAAGAGTAGTATTAGGAAGTAGTATCGTGTTAATCCTTCTTCACCTTTCATGTACCCCAAAGAGTAAATGACAATGATTAATCCAAAGAAAGCTACAAGTACCGTGAACAACACGCTGAGCGGATCAATGAATACCCCTGCGGTAATGCCTCCAATCCAATCAACCGTTGCTCCGGTAGCTGCTCCAGAGCCGAAAAATACGCCTGGTACGAGGGAAAGAGCCAAGCCAGCAGTAGCCGCAGAGATTGCTATAACGAAGTAGTTTCGGATTTTGTCGCCTTTTTTAGCGATTAATGGAACAAACAAACTTGCAATGAGAGGTAGTGTCCAAACTAGCCATGCAGAGGTAGTGTCAATTGACATTAGATTTCCTCCTCACTTTCGCCTGTCTCTTCACTTATTCTCACTATTTCGCTTATGTCGCTTGTTCCATATTTTTTAGATACGATAACAAGCAAAGCTAAGATTACTGCACTAACTGCAGTATCAGTAGAAAATGCTAGTATTAGGAAAGCTTCTCCCAATCCTTTACCCGCAACGGAAGAAAGCGTAACAAAGTTGAGCGTGGCTCCAGTTGCGATTAACTCCACAGAAATGAATACTTTCAATAGGTGACGTTTGGTTAATAGACCGTATATGCCAATTGACAGCATTACAAGTGATAGTATCACAAAATCCATTATTTACCACCACTCCTCTTCTGATGCAAAACGATACCAATTCCTAAAGCAACCATTAATATTACTAAACCTTGTAAAATAACGTCAACGCCTCTAAGATTCCACAAAGCATCACCAAAAGTAATATCCGAGCTGGCGCCTGCCGAACCGGAAACGGAAAGGAAAAATGCAGGCAATGATAAAATCACGCCAGCACTCATCAATGCAGCAGTGCTTTTTGCCGAAGTCTTCTTAGTTGGCTTATCACTAAGCATTTCGCCGGAAAGGAATAGGATGGCTAATGTACCCACGCCCACCGCAAACTGGAAAATAGCCACGTAAATCGCCCCGTTTGCTATATAAATTAATGATGTAAATAGAAAGGTACCAGCCAAAGCTGCAACAGAATAAACTGCTTCGTCTAGAAAAAGAGCAAAACAGGCGGAAACAATTAAACCGATTGATAGGATCTCAAAAATCATTGCTTTACCTCCTTCGCACTTTCTGCGTGAGGCTTCATAATTAATGAGGATTTATCGGTGGTAGCTAACTCATAAAATACTGAGCTTTTTATTGCGTTTCTTGGGCAACTTTCTGCACATTGATAACAGAAAATGCAACTGTCTAACTTGAATTGTGGACGTCTTTTGCCTTCAACTTCAACCATTTCAATTGCTTTTGCAGGACAATCTCTGCTGCATAGACCGCAACTGACGCATAACTTAATGTCAAATACTTGTTGTCCACGGTAATCTTCAGGGAGCGTAGGCTTGACAAACGGGTATTTGGTTGTTGCTGGTTTGGAAAAAATATGTGATACCGCTCTTTTGAACATTGGAGATATACGTGCTTTCTTCGCCATTTTTTCTACACCACTAATGATAAATCCACGTAACCATTGCGACTGTTAGTATAAGCGACAATATCGCTGCGGGCAATAGTATCTTCCAATTAGCATTTAATACTTGATCAATGCGCAGTCTCGCAAAAACACATGTTATGTACTCGGTAATTACAACTATTACTAGCAGTTTAAGCACAAACCACAACGTATACCAAAACGCTGGCAACCCAAAGAATACTGGCCCATTTGGTCCGCCAAGGAATAATTCAACAACTAATGCTGCGCCGAAAACAATTTGCACGTCGCGTGTTAAGTGAAGGAAAGCCAATTTACCTCCTGTATATTCAGTTTCTAATCCACCAACAACTTCGCTTTCTGCATGCGGAATGTCAAAAGGATCTTTTTCCAGCTCTGCCTGCAAAGTTATAACAAACAGCACAAAAGCCCATGGAGCCAAAATAATGAACGGGATAAATGGCGTTACCTGGCTTGAGGTTATGGCGAATATGCTTAAACTTCCAGCGATATACGCAGGTGTTAAGGCAAGTAAAGTAAGCGGTATATCATAACCTAAAAACTGTGTTAATACTCTTGCCGAACCGATAGAGCCATACGGGTTACAAGATGCCCATCCTGAGAGGAATAACAAAAAGTTTGCAATTGTAACAAACGCCAAAATAACAATCAAGTCACCGTTAAATCCACTAGTTGAAAGCACGCTCGCCCCATCAATGGGCAGGAAACACATAGCAAAAACCATAATTGTAAACGCCACAAGCGGTGCAAACCTGAAAACTAATTTCTTAACGTCTCTTGGCTCAATATCCTCTTTCGTTAGTAGCTTAATGAAGTCAGCTAAAGGCTGAAGGATTCCACCTGGTCCTGCAACCATTGGACCAACACGGTTTTGTATGCGAGCTTCAATTTTCCGCTCAATCCAATCGCAAAACAAAGTTAACAGTAAGATAAAAGCGAAGCCGGGAAAGATCAAGATGCGCAAGATTAGAAAAAAATCAATCATGCAGGTTCAGGTCACCGGTCAGTACATGAGAAGCATGGGTCTAAACTAACGAAATTCGGGGGAACATCAGCTATGTTCTCGCCTATTGCGGTTTTTAGGAATGCTGGAATGTTAGCGTATGTTGGAGTACGCACTTTAACTCGCTCGGGAAAGGCTGTGCCGTTACTTTTTATGTAACAAAATAGTTCGCCTCTTGGAGCTTCAACTCGGTTAACGGCTTCGCCTGCAGGGACAACTCTTGGCACTTTAACCCTGAATGGCCCTGCTGGCAGATGATCTATTGTGTATTCAATTATGTTGATGCTTTCTTCAACCTCGTCCAAGCGAACGTTCATTCTTGCCCAAGTATCCCCATCAGTGTAGACTATTTCTTTGAACGGAATCTCAGCGTACGCTTCATAAGGCTCATCCTTGCGAACATCAATGTCCACACCTGATCCACGAGCTACTGGACCAACAACGCCTAATTTTAGCGCGTCTTCTCTTTTAAGCACCCCAACGTTTTTCATACGTGCTCTAAGCGACGGCTCATTTTCGTAAACTTGCCTGTAGAACGGTAGTTTCTTTCTAAGGTCGACCATTGTGGATTTTATTTTGGGTATGTCGGTGTCTTTTAAGTCGCGTCTTACACCGCCAATAGTAATAATTGATGGATAAACTCTGTTACCACTGGTAAGCTCAATTAAGTCCATGATTGGTTCTCGATCTCTCCAGAAATACTGGAATAATGTTTCATAACCAATTTCTAGTCCCGCATGGCCCAAGGTTAAGAAGTGGCTATGCAGCCTGTTGAGTTCTAAAGCTAGAACTCGCAAATACTTTGCTCTCTGTGGAACTTCAGTCTTCAATATTTTTTCAACGGTTTCACAATAATCGCACGCATGGATCGTAGTGCATATACCGCAAATTCGCTCAACCAAGTAGATATCTTGTAAGTAAGTCCGTGACTCAGAAGCCTTCTCAATGCCTCGATGCACGTAACCTATACGTGGCTCCACTTTCGTCACAGTTTCTCCGTCAACAGTAACGGCAAACTTCTCAGGCTCCAAAAGCGCTGGGTGCTGTGGACCAATTATGATTTTTACAACCCTTTTGTCTTCGGGTTGCTTCTCAACTTCCTGTGATGGAGGATTGAGTTTTACTTCGTTAGCTTTAACATCTTTTCTCAATGGATAAATACCTTGAGGCCAATTTTCCGCCAAGACAAAGTGCCCTGGAAGCGGATTTCCCTCGAAGACTACGCCGAAAAGGTCTGTGACTTCTAGTTCATGGAAGGTGGCGCTTGGAGCAATATCGGTTATTGTTTGAATTTTCGGGTTTTCTTTGGGAACTTCCGTACGTATTGTTAAAAGTGAGTTTGAAGTTCGAACATGGTATAATACGCCCAGGTTTGCTCCAAGGTCTAAGCCTGTGATGGCTACAACGGCAGTATATTCATCGGCCTCTACCATGGCTTTCATTACATCTCTATGTAAGCCATTGCTTGTTACTATTGTGGCTTTACCAAGTTGACCTAACTGAATTTGGATTTTATCTTTAAGTTTTGATTCAATTACATTTACAATATCTATATTACTTTGTGGCATCTGGTTTTTCCTCCTCAATTATAGTTTTAACTTCTTGTGGAACTGGGGCTTCTTGTTTTGGCACTTCTGACGTTTTTGGCTTTTCCTGGAGATCCTCAAGAGCTTCGTCTTTCTTGGGCTGTTTCTTTGGTTTAGTCGGATTGAGAGCATTTAGTAGTTTAACTACGCCATCCATCAATGCTTCAGGACGTGGCGGACATCCAGGTATGTAAGCTGTTACCGGAATAACTTTGTCTACTCCGCCCTCTACGCCGTAGCACCCGGAAAAAACTCCGCCTGAACATGCACATGCGCCAATGGCTACCACAAATTTGGGTTGTGGCATTTGGTCATACACTCTTTTTAGGCGTTCGGTGCATTGTTTTGTAACGGCGCCTGTTACCAGCAATACGTCGGCATGTCGGGGGGAAGGTTCTAGTTTTACGCCAAAGCGTTCAACATCGTATTTTGGAGTAAGCAACGAGACTATTTCAATGTCGCATCCGTTGCAGGCGCCTGAATTGAAGTGTAATACCCAAGGGGACTTTACACGTGCCCAAGTAACTGTGTTCATCTTTATTCTTTACCTCCTTCCAAAAGAACTAAACCTGCGGCAAGAATTATGCCTAGATAAAGAACTAAGTAAATAGGGTTTGTTCCTGCTAACGTGAAAGAAGCAAAAGCCAGTAAAAGAACTGATGAGTCAAAAATTACAAAGTAAATCAGATATTTGTACAATGATACGTTGACTTTTAAACCGTGGAATGATACTTTTTCTCCACAGGCGTATGAGGCTTGCTCATTTTCACTTATGGTGGTTTTCGGGGCTGATCTCTTACCCAAAGTGTAGATTGCGAATGTTGATACGAATATTAATACAAGGGCGATGAGAGCTTCAAAAAGCATGTGATATTTCACCATTAATGCTTTCATTTTTAGACATTAAAGCTTCCTCACAGGTAGCGTCAGGTTTGCAGTTGTTATAACCAACAGCGTAATTATGAACATATTTAAGGTTATCTGCATGAATACTGCGCAAACATACAAAGCCAGTATGCTTCAATAGATGAGGATCTTCAATCCCTAAATCAATGTCATCTAGACTGGATACTCTCTTTCCTACAGCTCTATGTTCTCCCATACTACCCCGAGCTAGTTCTCTATAAAATAATCCACTAAGATTTAAGTATTAAGAACAAAAAGGATGCAAACCACATGGACTTTAATTGAGGTATGGTAAACATGGAAAATCGCTTTATTCTGTTTCAGCCGTTCCATGCCATCTTCTTTCCAAATAAAGAATCAAACTGAAAAGTCCCCTGCTAGCGATAACAAGAATGAGCAGTTCAATCTCTGAAGTTCCGACAACTACAGTTCTTATGATTTCTGCACCAATAAAAATCTCTAAACCCAATGTTAAATATCCAGCTAAATAACGCGTGGATAAGGATGGCTGGTAAGGATCCTTAAGTTTTCGCTGCAGAAATCTGATAATTACCAGAGATGCGCCAAAAGCAATCACACCGCCACCGAAAAGGTACAAAACGTCAGTTGTTAAGGTTAGGACCACATAAACTACTTGATAAATCGAACCCCCAAGCTTGTATGTTGTATCGCCAGGTAATAATGCAAAAACAAAGTTCGGGTCCATTAACGTCGTAACAGTGCCAATGACGGCAGCTATAACAACGATAAAAACAACTGCAACCGTTAAGGAACTGACTGCTGTGTTGCTTTCAACGGGATTTTCAGCCATAAAATCAAGGCAGCCTTAATTTAATTTACAAATTAAGGCAGATTACCTTAATAAAGGTGATTTAGCGGTCTCTTACTGCTTCGTCAATATATGCATCAAGTCATTTTTTGTTACAATGCCCACAAGCTTCTTAGGATCATCCCTATCTAAGACTAGCACACGTCCGATTTCGTTTTCGCTCATTCTCTTAAAGGCCTCCAAAGCGGTTTCATCAGGATAGGCGACAACAACATTGCTTCTTGCAATTTCAGTAACTAACGTCTCGTTTCTTTTGCTTTTGTCAACTTTTGAGGCTTCTTCTAAAGTTACCCAGCCAGCAATCTCATTATTCTTATCTATTAGCGGATAAGCTATGTGATGACCTTTGGCAATCAAATCCAAAAATTGACGTACAGTGGTGCTCTGTGAAACAGACTTTACATTTTTAGACATAATATCGGCTATTTTTGTGCCTGTAAGAGCGTCTGTTTCTCTCAGCAAAAGTGCCGGCAAATATCCGCTGGACTCCTCCATTTCTTTAGCTTTCTTAAGACCTGCAGCACGTTTTTGCATAGCTGCAATCATTACTCGTTCAATAACTGCCGGTTCTTCTTCCATAACCCAAGTGCTTATAGCACCACTTTCAACTGCTTTATAAAAGAAGTCTTCACCTGCTTTAGTTCTAATGATAACCGTTGACCAATCGCTTAATGGGAACGCTCCTCCGATTGAAATGTCCGCTAATTCGGCGGTAAAATCTGTGCATTTGCCGCAGCTAGGTAGAATTTGCTCTGTAACTTCAGATAAAGGAAGCCTAAACTCTGCTTTTTCAGTTTGAAATATCAGTTTCGATGATAACCTTATTTGTTTAATTTCTGATGGCTTAACGTTGTATTTGTTTTTTATGTATTCAAGCAAGGCGCTGAGAGATAATGTGCCAAAGCAGAACAAGCCTATTGTTATTTTTAGGTTTCCGCTGATCTTGTGTTGCCAAGCCTCTAGTTTACGAAGAGCCAGAACATGACAGGGCACTCCAACGAACGCAATGTTTGTTTTTCCATAACCATAAACTGCACTTCCATAAGCTTTTGCAACTGAAGATGGGAAAAACTTGCTTCCTACCGCTGATAGTATGTCATCAGGCACCAAAGCAATTGAAGCCTTTGGTATAGCGGGGTTTTCAGGTTCACCTTGTGAAACAATGGCACTATCGAAAATATTGTTTTCAATACCAAACTTCAATAGTGAGGTAACAACGCCTCCACCGTGGCTTAACTCTCGAATTTTGGGGTCAACTGATTGAACTAAGAAGATTTTCCGATAGTAACCTATTGCTTCACTTTTAAGCGGGGTATCGCAAACGAAGCTCAAGCTTCGGAGCAAGAGTGCTTCTGAATGGGGACAAATTTCATAGCAAATAGGGCACAAATCCATGTCTTTGGAGCAGTCATAGGTGTGCTCAACTTTCTCACCGCTGACGTGTAAGGCACTTACCGGACATGCAGCTTCGCATGCTCCGCATTGTGTACAAAATCCAGTATCAATAATTCGTTTTTTCAAAACATCGTAAGCCATAAGTGAATCAGTTTTCTGCCCCATCTCGGTACCACTTGTTAATGAAAGACAGTTAGATTCTTAAAAAGTTAATTGAACAAAATCGAGAAAAGAAACCTACCAACTTAAATGAAGGGAAAAGGGGATTTATGAAAAAGAATCATACGGATATCTCTTCTGTTAACCCTCCCTCAGGATACGTGAATAAATGTGCTTTGTCAAGCGGGTAAGTTATTGTTACTTCTTGGCCGAAAGAGACCCAATCTTCTGTTAACGAAGTTCTATTTATTATCAAGCGGTCGCCGTTTTCAAGACGAATTTCGTACCGAACGAAAGTTCCCTCAAAAGTGATTTTATCGATTTTCCCGAAAAGTGCGTTTTCAGTTGCGTTGCCTCCTGTTTTCATTTCGCAGGTTTCAGGTCGTATTGCCAAAACTATTCTCTCGCCTTCTTTTATGCCTGGATTTATGGCTTTGACTTTTAATCCATCTCTCAACTCTATTTCGCAATAACCATTAGTTTTTGTAATGTAACCCTCTAGCAAGTTGGACTCGCCAATAAAGTGGGCAACAAAAAGGCTGTTTGGATGCATGTAAAGTTCCTGTGGTGTTCCAATTTGAACGATCTTGCCCTTTTTCATGACTGCGATTCTGTCGGAAATGGACATTGCTTCGGCTTGGTCATGTGTAACATGTATTGCTGTTAGTTTGAGGTCTTTTGCCATTCTTCGAATTTCATACCTTATTTCGTTTCTAACTTTAGCGTCCAATTGTCCAAGGGGCTCATCTAGAAGCAATGTCTTGGCGCCTGCAGCCAACGCTCGAGCAACAGCGATTCTTTGCATCATACCACCGCTGAGTTCGCTGGGGTAGGCATCTAAGCGTTCATTAAGTTTCACAAGCTCCAGTACTTCATGCCCAATTGTATCAGCCTTTTTCTGGTCGTAATTTTTAACTTTTGGACCATACACAACGTTGCCCCAAGCAGTCATATGGGGAAATAGAGCGAAGGTTTGAAAAACAAAGCCAACGTCTCTATCTTCAGGAGGGTCTTTGTCAACGCGTCTCTCGCCGATGTAGATTTCTCCGCTGTCAGGTTCAATAAGTCCAGCTATAAGCCGTAGCAAAGTGGTTTTTCCGCATCCGCTTGGACCCAACAGAGAGAAGTATTCTTGGTCATGTATGCTTAAGCTAACGTTATCTAACGCGTAGATTTTTCCGTATTTCTTAGTTAAGTTTACAACTCGGATATCAGGCATAAACTAACTCTCCTTCGGAAACAGTTTTATTGCTTTTATAAGTTGCCATTCTAAACCTTTCCTTTTCTAGTTAAAAGTCTTAGAACAAAAAGTATTATGAAGCTCAAGAGTATGAGAATACCGCAAGCTAAACCGACAGTTAAAGCATCTACACCCGGAATACCCGGTGATATGCCTCTAATGGAATTGACCCAGTTAACAATCAACACAGGCGCAGTTTGAAGCTTGGACGTTACGGCTAAAGTTGCACCTGTCTCACTAACGCTTCGGGTAAAAACAATTATTGCTCCAGATAGGATCGAGTATTTGGTTAGCGGTAGCACAATTGTGCGGAAAACAGTGAATGGTTTGGCGCCAAGAGTTCTTGCTGCTTCCTCCATATCAACGTTAATTCGATCCATGGCAGCCGACATGGACCTTACGAAGTACGGATAGGTAATTGCCAAATGTGCAAAGACCAATAGGAGAAACTCGGGCATTTCAGGGATACCTTGCCAGAAAAACTTTAATGAAACGCCTAAGGCAATGGATGGAACAATTATAGGAACATTGATTAATGTGTCAAGAATTGCTGAGGTTGTCTTACCGAATGGTTTTCGAGCAATCAAAATCGCCATTGGTATGCCAAGTATAATCCCCAAAACCGTGACTATGCCAGCTAATCCATAGGATAAAACGAGACTTTGCCATAAGCTTGCCCATACCCCTGAACCCGTAAAGGCCTGAATTATCGGGGTCCCATTGGCGATTGCTTGGAAAGCGGGCAGGGCTACGAAAAGCGAAGGAATCAAAACGATTACAATGAATACAAACAAAGCAATGCTGTTTCTAGACCAAGCAGCTTTTTTGTAACTTAGTTTCTTTTCGAAAACTGGAAAGCCATGACCAAAAGGAAGTTTAATTCTTTGTCCTAATACACGTATGAGTCCAAAAATCGTTAGTGAAACAGCAATTAAAATGAGGCTTGCAAATACTGTTGCGCCTTGGTAAGTTGCAATGGATATTGTACCTGCCTTAAACTCATTACTGAGAGTTTGGAGGAAGACTGGCCCATTCATGAAAACAGCTCCTGCAACAATAAAGGTAGCTCCTGTTTCAGAAAGAGATCTTGCAAACGCGAGAGAGAACGCTGCAATTAATGATGGTTTTATAATGGGGAAAGTGACGGTTCGTGAAGCAGTAAGTGGTGGAGCACCAAGAGTCCTAGATGCACGCTCATACTCCATCTTATAATCAAGCATAGCACCTACCATAATTCTGACAACAACTGGGAATGAAAAAGTAAAATGAAGAAGCATGACAAGAAGCCAACCTGGAGAAACCAGCGACCCGCCAAAAAAATACGATATTCCGCCGCCCAAACTCCAAAAAAGCAAAAGAGAATAGCCCAACGCGGCAGTTGGCACAACGAAGGGAAGATCAGCTAAAGTGTCAAGAACGCTCAGCCACCGTGACTTTCCACGGGTAATAAGCCAAGCCAAGGGCACGCCGGCAAGTAAATCCAATGCAGATACAACTAAGCCAATAATGAAAGAGTTTGAGATGGCGCCAAGGGCTGTATTCAATAAAGTGGTCTGGTTTAAGATGTTTTGGATTGTTGGCGCTTTAATTAAAACTCCGATGATGGGTGGAATTAGGATTATTGCAATGAAAATGATGATTGCCGAGAGATAGAGAGAGTACTTTAAGGGTTTTTTTGAGGATAGCCCATTAAGTGTGTTCCAGAGTTTGCTAAGCACTGTGCGGCTCCTTTCAGCCAATGTCTTATTGAAAACAAAGTTAATTAATTCTTCAGGTATAAAGCTATTACATTAGATTGAAAATTTCACACATAATTTTTCGATAAAATACATAGTCTTCATAAAAAAACATAAACTAAATACCTGAGGGCTTCCTCCGAATTAACAGAAGCCTTTATGAGCTTTAAAAACTAGATTTTAGTCGGTGAATTTTTTGGAAGATAAGCATAGAATAATGAAGAAGAGCTTTGAAACTGAAATGTATGTTGATGGAAAAAAACTTCCCCTAAACAATTTCGTGCAGGAAACAATTGGCAACATTATGGCTGGATTTTCAAAATCGCTGAAAGGTTTGGATATTTCTCCAGAAACCATCGAAGTAAAAATTAGGCAGTTGCCAGCGCCAGCCGATGTTGATGCACATGTGTATCCTTAGCTGACAACTTTCCTAAATTGGTACAAAGTTGCACTCATTGTTATTAGAGCGACTAACCCAATAACTCCCCAAGCAGGAAGTATCGTACCCCAATCATAGCCAGTGATCATTAGCGCTCGGCTGGCGTCAACGGCATAACTTACTGGGTTAAACATTGACACATCCTTCACCCATGTAGGTAGGAAACTAATCGGGAACAACGCCGAACTTAGGAACAGCAACGGAAAAGTGATGACTCCTCCTATGGCGAAAACCGTTTCGGAACTTCTGGTTTTCATGCCTAGCGCTAAAGAGATTCCTGACCAAGCAAGTCCAAAAAACGCAAGCGTGAAGAATATGAGCAGAATTCCGACAACTCCAGTGGTGACGTTGGCACCTAAGGCGTATGCTAAGCCAAGAATTATTGCTGTTTGGATAACTACTCTAAAGGCATCACTGCTTAATCTGCCCAGAAGAATCGCAGGACGACTTACAGGTGTTACTAGCATTTTCTGCAGGAACCCTGAGTCGATATCCGCGACTATCGAGTTTCCGGACTGTAGGGCACTTCCAAAGGCGTTTTGCATTAGAATTCCAGCGGCTGCAAACTCCAGATAACTTACTCCAGTCGGCAATATCCCTGGAAAACTCCCCAATCTGCCCAATAGCTGTGTAAATAATAAGAGAAACAAGAGGGGTTGGAAGAGGGAAAAGAAAAGAAGGATAGGAGTGCGAACGAGTTTTGTCATATATCTTATGAATATGTAGCGAGTGTCAGAAAGCAAAGTCATTCTTATCGCCTTCCTCCGAACATTCTACTGGGAGCCTTAATGAGTTCTTCTGTTCTTATTCTTCTGCCCGTGTGCTTCATAAAAACGTCATCTAGCGAAGGGGAGGAGAACGTAACCGATGAAAGCCTAATGTCGCTACTGTCTAACGCCCGTACAATATCAGCGATTAGTAGACCCGCGTTCTTTGCATAGACAGTGAGACATTCTTCTGAATCTATTATTTCTGTGACGTCAGTCATGGTTCTAATGAGCTCTTTTGCCTTAACGCTGTCTTTCTTGCAGCTTTCAAGAGAAATCCTGATAGAGTCTGCCCCAATTTGGCGTTTTAGCTCAAGCGGAGAGCCACTTGCAACTATTTTTCCAACATCAATTATTGAAAGTCGTTTGCACAACTTATCGGCTTCTTCCAAATATTGGGTAGTTAAAAAAATGGTTATGCCTTCTTCTTTGTTTAGTTTTTCCAGATAACTCCAAATAGCGGAACGCGACTGAGGGTCCAAACCAGTTGTGGGTTCATCTAGAAATAGGATTTTTGGCTTATGAATCAGAGCAGTAGCTAGATCCAGCCGTTTTTTCATGCCACCGGAGTAGTTTCTAGCTCGTTTTTCTGCCGCTTCTTCAAGACCCACGAGACTTAGAAGTTCGTTGACTCGTTTTTTGATCTCATTTCCGTTCATCTGGTGGAAATGGCCTTGAATAGTTATGTTTTCCCTGCCTGTAAGATCACCGTCAACGGTTGTTTCTTGGCTTTGCACTCCGATGATTTTGCGGATAAGAGCTGCTTGTTTATCAACGTCGTATCCTGCGATAGTAACGACGCCGGATGTTTTTCTGAGAAGTGTCGTAAGAATCTTAATTGTTGTGCTTTTTCCTGCTCCGTTAGGTCCTAGAAAACCGAAGAATTCTCCTTCTTGAACACTAAAGGAAATGTCGTCTACGGCTTTTGTGCCATCGCCATAAATTTCAACAAGATTCTTTACCGTAATAATGTCTGACATAAGTTTTACACTATATAGTTTCACGTTTGGTAAAATAACCCTATGTGACTGTCGCCCTACAGCCACACAAGCGAGCTAAAAGAAGCTAGTTATATTTGCCCTTGCTATTTGCCCAAGTAAGTTAGCAAACTGAATCCTCGATTCATAAAAAATAACTTGTTAGAAGCTAAATTCCAAATTATTTATAAGCCCAGTGAATCTCAGTTCTTATACAATAACTTATTAGTAGTTCTTTTTAATCAGAAGAATACTCTCAAACAAAATGAAAATAAAAATCGCAGTACTAAATTAAGATTGGAACTCAAAAAAAAGACAAATGAAATTCGGGCACTTCTAATTAATGCAAATATAGATTTTGAGTCTGCAGAGAATAGAGCATTAAACGAATATCTTCCTAAAATTTTTCATGGTTGCCCATTTACTGAAGGCCATGCACAACCAAGCAACGTGTAGATTGCGATGTCTTCAAAACCTGAGAAAATAAATGATTCTGCAAGACGAAGCATGACCGCTGAGTTGTAAGTAAACATATTGCTGATTTGTTGTTTTATGCCTTGAAAGCTAAATTTTGTGCCTATTTTTTTAACTTCTAGATCACGTTGATCAACAAAAAGCAATCCTAAGCTTTTGAATGTTAACTTAGTTACTTTTTCAAACAGAGGGCTTCTATGAAAGCAAAGCGAGATTGTATGCTCCTTGAGGATTGTAGAAATTAAGAAGGATTCTGATCCGAAAACGCATAATCATTTCCCGTCTATAGGTTAAGGCTCAATCTATTTAGCTTTAATAAGAGGAGCAGGGGTGACTGACGGAAAACATTAGGTTGTTTAGTGAACCTAAGGTAAGCACTATTCTACTTATTTCGTAATTCAATCTCTAGATAAGACTTCTCTAACTACCTGTGAAACAAGGTCATCTTCATAATCGTCAATAATTGGACTCGTAATAATGCAACTTTTGTACTTATTTTTTTTCCCCATTTCGCATCTAGAAAGGTAGTGTTTCAATAGATAACTAAGGTTTATGAAGCGAGAATCAATATTTCAAAACTGAGGATTTGTAAACACGCCATGAAAATCCATTCAAATTAAGTTTTTTCTCGCATGGTTATACCCTTTATTTGATTATATAAGTAATCCACAGAATGCAGCAGTACAGGTTGCTAAAGAAGAAGACTTTGATTTTTCCATACAATTCACCGAAGAAAGTTATGCTCAAGCCATTTTCGGGGTTTGTTGATCCAGCTTGTCTTCAGTCACTTCACACTAATTGTATCTTTATCCAATACAGATTGTGGTTTTTGACTTGTGGGTTTTCTTTGTTTAATGGGCAAGTTGATTGTGAACGTTGTTCCCATGTTTGCCGCCGTTTTTACTGTTATTGTGCCTCCGTGTGCCTCTATGAAGCGTTTACATATGGCTAAGCCGAAACCCATTCCTTGCGCTTTAGTCGTGAACAGAGGCGAGAAAAGCTTTTGCAAAGTTTCTTCTGGTATACCTGCACCTGTGTCAGCGAAAGCGATCTCCACACAATCTCCTGTTTGCCGGCTAGTGATTTCGAGTTTGCCCCTCTCAGGCATTGCGTCAATTGCATTCTTGATAAGGTTTATGAAAACTCGTAGCATCTTGTCAGTGTTAACCCAAATCCAAGTTTCTTCATTAACGTGGTTTACAATTTGTATTCGGTCTGGAACTTGAACCATCCCTATAGCCTCTTCCACAAGAGTACGTGCAGAGTATTTTGTGAGTTCCAGATGCATCTCTCTTGAGTAGTCTAAAAGGTCGTTGATGATTTTATCTGAATGATCGATTGCTTTATCGATGATTTCAAGCATTTCTTTAGCCTGAGCTTCAGAAATTGCGCTACCTTTCTTTTTCAAGAAGTATGCAGCATTCTTAATGCCTGCTAACGGATTGCGTAGATCATGTCCAATCATACCCGCTAATTCGCCTATAGCTGCTAAACGTTCAGACTTAACAAGTCGTGCATTAGCATCTTTTAGTTGAGCAGTTCTCAAATCAACCATGCATTTCAAATGTTTCGAATAGTTATCGACTTTTGTTTCTAGAATCTTTCGAAGATCTTCAGCCTTTTTGCGTTCAGATACGTCTCGCAAAATTCCAACAAGACCTTCTGGGTTACCAGCAGTGTCTTTAAAGAGTCCAACCGTGAGTTCTGCAGGGTATTCTTCGCCGTTAAGTTTTAAGCAAGAAATTTCCACTTTGGGGATAATTCCTTGACTGATTAATTTGTTCATCGCTTCTATGGCTTTTGGCTGGTCTTTCTTTGCGATAGATTCGAACCCGTTTTTGCCGATTATCTGTCTTCTTGAGCTGTAGCCGCCTTGTTTTAGGGTTGCTTCATTGCAGTCAACAATTTTGGCGTTTAGATCACAGATTGTAATGGCTTCTGGACATGAATCTAGAATGGTTCTTAGCTTCTTCTCTTTTCGGCATGCTTTTACTTTTGCTTTTGCGTTCTTCCTTTCAACTGATTGGCGGATACCATAAATTAGTTCACCATAGACAGTTTCGGGGGGACCTCGCTTATTGTAGTATCCGTCTGCCCCAAGGTTTAGTGCTTTTATGGCTACTTCTTCTTTGCCTTCTTCTGTGAACAATACAAAGGGGATTTTATTGTTTTGCATTCGCAGCTCCGTAAGAAATTGGAGCCCGTTTTTTTGGGGCATCTCAAAGTCAGAAACGACAATATCATAATGGTCAATTGCTATTTTCTTGAAGGCTTCATCAACACAACAAGCGTTGTCAATGCTAAATCTGCCATCCATATCTGTGAGAATCTGCTTTGAGGTCTCTAACATTGACAGGTCGTCGTCAACATGCAAAACTCGTAAAACACTCTTTCTATTTGAAGCAGTTAATTCAGATACTTCTACTACTATTGAATTCTGATTGAGGGTTTTTATTCACCATGCACCAAACAAATAGTTAATGAGTTGTAATAAGACAGTTATGAATTTAGAATACTAAACATAGCCTTTCCCTAATAGAAACAGAATTAGAAAACCATCTTTATCGCGCTTGGAATGATATTGCTAAGAGCGCAGGGGTTTTCTTCTAGGTAAGGTAATTGAATTGACGGTGAGGAAGTGACGCGGTTTTCGAAAGAGGTAGCAGAGCAATTAAGGCAGGGTTGTTGGCCGAGGTTGTTATTCTTATTTTCCTTGCAGATACATCTTTTTCGTCTGCCTTAATGAAATTCATGCTTCAACCACTCATTCTCCAATTCCTACTTCAACGGGTCTTGCTGACTTCGTTGTGTCGGCCTCGGAGGACCTGGAAGTAATTAGTACTTCTGGAGATCAGTTTGATTTCCCAGGTTCTTCTTTCACGTTCACTATAACGCCAAATTCAGGATACAAAATTTCAATTGTCATTGTAGACGGAGTACCACTGAGACCAATATCAACCTACAGATTTAGCAACATCCAGGAAGCCATGAAGTATTAGCTGCGTTTGCTCTAGAAACAACACCGACCTCATTAGAAATCTTTTTCATAGCCACAATAGTTATTCTTGCAGGTTTGTCTATAATTCTTATTGTAGGAAGACATATCAAAAGGAAAAAATTAGCCTACAAACCCTTTGTCTAATTGGTTTGTGAATGCTTGCATCTTTGTCTTCAGAGTAACCTGACCCTGAGCGCTAACTATATGCTCGACAAACACATATTTTCTACAAAACTGTAAGGTACATTTCTTAAATAGCGTGTCCGAAAAGGATTATTTTCAAGTTCGCTATATGTCCTTGAATGATTTGCGGGATGCTTGTCGAATGTGTGTAGTATTACTTTTAATGCTAATCAATTTATGCAATAATCCGAAATGCAAGAATAAAAGGGTGATGGCTCGTCTCTTTGAGACGGGACATTATTAAGGGCTACTAACTAAATTTTTTAAGAGATTGCTCGAAGAGTGAGTGAACTGAACCCTTAAACGTATGATTACTTTCTCAAAACAGCATAAAAGCTTTGGCAAAAAAACAACATGTAATAGTAAACTATGTGGAACATGACAGAGTTCTTTGACTTCTCAATCCAGCAAGTACGCGGTACAAAAATTCCGTAATATTCATTGCTTATGTTCAAAGAGATAATGAATATGTGCAAATCTTAATATTTTTCGGGCAAGCTCTATTACGTAGAAGGAAAACTAAATTGAAAATCTTAAACAAGAAAAGCCTTAACATTGTGATTTCGATTTTGCTAATCGCTTCTTTTGCGGTCACACTATTTGGAAACCTAAACGTAGCCGCTCAATCTTTAGGCAAAGCTTACCCGTTTATCGAAGCAGTTCCTAACCCAGTCGGTAAAGGACAAGTAACACTGTTAAACGTCGGCGCTCTCAACTTCCTAAACGCTGAAAACGATGGTTGGAACGTGACGGTCTCAATCACAAAACCAGATGGAACCAATGATACCATAGGATCATTCAAGACATTCTCAACCGGCACGTATGGAAAATCTTATGTCCCAGACCAAGTAGGAACATATGTCCTGAAGACAAACTTCCTTGAACAAACATACGCGGGCGTGAAATATGCTGCAGTTTCAAGCGATCCATATGAACTAGTCGTTCAGGAACAACCAGTGCCAGCCTATCCAGATCAGCCTCTCCCAGCAGAATATTGGTCACGCCCTATCGATTCACAGCTTCGATCCTGGTGGTCAATTGCAGGCAGTTGGTTAACTAAACCAAATAACCTCTTAGCGCCGTACAATGCAGGTCCAGAAAGTGCACATGTTCTTTGGTCACAACCATTAGGTGACATGAACGGTGGACTCGCAGGCGGCGACACTGGTGAGCATGGACATGAAACAGGCGATGCATATGAAGGCAAATTCTCAGGTTCAGTAATTATCGATGGAGTTCTATACTACAACCGATACATTTCAGGCAACCCACAACAAACAGTTGTCGCAATGGATTTACACACTGGAAAACAACTTTGGGAAACCAACCTATTGGGCCAAGGCTTACGTTTAAGCTTCGGGCAAACCCTTTGGTGGGATTCAAGGAACAACCGCGCAGTCTTCTCATACATATATGCTTCTAGCGGAACCAACTTGTTTGCTTTTGACGCACACACAGGAAACTTGCAATTCAACTTCACAAACGTACCCTCAGGCACAGTGTACTACGGTGCAAACGGCGAACTCTTAAAATACACACTAACAAACCTTGGCAACACAACGAACCCCAAATATTACCTCAATCAATGGAACTCGAGTTGGGTAGTAACCAACGGCAAGACTGGTATGTCTGAAAGCTGGGGCAGCCAAGTCTTAGGAGTTACATACAACGCAACACTTAGAGGATATGACAGAAACGTCTCATGTACAGGAATAACTTCAGTTCTTCCAGGCAGCGCTTCAATAGCATACGTCGGCGATAAACTAATCGGCACCCGAGTCAACCAAACCGAAGTTGACCTCTGGGGAGTAAGCATAGCACCCGATGCAAGCTTCGGACAATTACTATACAACACAGTATGGGCAGCACCATCTGAATGGCTTCTAGGCAACATAACCATCGGTGGCATAGGACAATCCGGTTGGTGTGCATGGAGTCCAACAAACCAAGTTGGCGTCTACTTCACAAAAGAGAACCGTGTACACTACGGTTTCAGTACGTCTAACGGTAGCTTCCTATGGCAAACGGCACCACAAAAATTTGAAGACGCTTGGAGTGACACAGTCACCGCGACCTTCGGCCCAGACAGAGTCATTGCCTACAACGAGCTAATCTCTGCCACAGTCGGCGGAACAGTATATGCATATAACATTGCTGATGGCAAACTATCTTGGACATACAACGCAACAGATCCTTTCCACGAATCATACATCGGCAACGATTGGTGGACAGTACCACTTTTCGTCACAGACGGCAAAATCTACATTGGCAGCATGGAACACTCAGCTTTAGACCCCAAGCCAAGAGGCGCTCCGTTCTTCTGTCTTAACGTCACAACAGGCGATTTGCTCTGGAGAGTAAACGGTATGTTCCGCCAAACAAGATGGGGAGGAAGAGCAATCATCGGTGACAGCATCATCGCAACCCTAGACACATATGACCAGCAAGTCTACGCAGTAGGTAAAGGTCCAAGCTCAACGACAGTCTCGGCACCTGATATCGCTGCACCATTCGGAAACGCAGTCGTAATTAAGGGCACCGTAATGGATGTTTCACCAGGAACTAGCAGCGATGCAATGAAACTACGCTTCCCCAACGGTGTGGCAGCAGTGTCAGACCAGAGCCAAAGCGACTGGATGCTATACGTTTACAAGCAATTTGAACAACCTGGCAACATCACTGGAGTACCAGTAAGCATTGACGCAACTGACCCCAACAACAACTACATCCACATTGGTGACACAACAACCGACATTAGCGGTCAATTTAGCTATATATATACACCAACACTCTCAGGCAAATACACAGTCTACGCAACGTTCTCAGGTTCAGCAGCATACTATGGTTCATATGCAGAGGCACCCTTAGGTATAGCCCAACAAGCATCACCAACGCCAAGCCCTTCACCACTAGCAGTCAGTGTCAGTGACACCTACTTAATTCCAGGCATCATTGCAATCATTATAGCAATAATCGTAATCGGCGTAATACTTGCACTGCTCATTAGTAGAAAACATTAAAAACCAAAAGAATCAATCACCTTTCTTTTTTTAGATTCTTAACAAGCGATTTGTTCATTAGCAGTTGATCTACTACTTAGATTAATGATTGATTTATTCGATTAAGCGGACTTTTTCAATACTTTTATGATGAATTCGTTGTAAATCCAGCAAAAGAACTAAATATTCTAACCAATTTTTGCTATTTTATGTTCAAGAAAATCTATCTTATAATTGCCGTAATTGTTATCGCTGTTGTTATTAGCATTGCGGCTGTTCTATCAATACCAAACCAGCCAATACCTTCTATAAAAGCTGTCACAAATTTAGTTCCAGGTGACACTTTTACATACAGCATAAAAGGCTACTCCGATTTTCTTGCAGACAACGCCTCGGAGCCTGCAAGTTTCAAGGAGTTAAACCAAACTGACTTCTACAAAGTTGCCATTTGCTCCGTGTTAGGACCAGACATCAAATTTAACACGACTTGGCGTTTCCTAAACGGGACTGAAATCAATTTACAGGGCAATGGTAACCTTTTGAAAGGTATAGATGACACTCAATTCTGGGCTATATATCGATCAAACCTTACTCTCTATGATCTTGTTCGTCCTTCGGGAGAAGATGGAATGATTGTGAACCAGACAGAAACAAGAACTTATGCAAATGGTCTCAGACCAGCCAACGTGATGACCTATCAAACCCAATTCCTTGACACCAACGATCCATCACTTAGTCGAGCAGTTGATGAATATATTTACGTTCACTTTGACAAAGCAACCGGAATGCTTGTCGAGCTTAAAGACATGCAAATCTACAGTGACCAAGTAGTCCTTACCGTCGAGTGGCAATTGGAGCAGACTAATGTTTGGGTAGTATAGCACACTGCAAGGATACAGAATTACAACTTCACAGCTGTATAATCCCAAATCTCTAAATGAGTTGCCTCCGTGGAAAGGTTCGGTCATCAAAGAACCTGAATCACCCCCCTTTTCCTCTTCAAAACTAGCATTGCATTCAAGCTAACGCTTAAATCTAGCATTAAGCTAAACAACCACTTTGAACAAAAAATAATTAACGAACTCTACAACGATAGTCGAATATCTTCTTCAAACAATGGAATAATTGGGCTTCGAACAAGTATTCGGTACAAAGCCATATGTGCTTTCAACACTGTTTTACCCTTTTGCTGCAAACTTGCTTAGCTTCGAAAGCTATACAACCCCAACAATCTGCGAAGCAGCCAAAGGACAAAAACAAACGAGTCTTTCATTCAATGGAGAAAATAAGGTAAAACTTATTACCCTGCTGCAAAAGAGCAAGAGGCAATCTGCATGTTGTAGTATAATATCAGTCACAAGTGTTTTTAAATAAAACAAATCATAACAAGCAAGTAAGCTATAAGGAGAATAAATAGAAATGCGTAAAAAATCAACTATTTTTATTTCGAGCTTGTTTATTGCAATGCTATTACTTTCAACGTCAGCACTTGTATTTTCAAGCGTTCAAGCACAAGGCAACGCCACGGTCACAGTTTCAGATGTAACCGGGGGCACAACAGATAATCCAGGCACCAACACTTATGCCGATGGAACCTCTTTTACAATAACCGCCACATCTAATGACGGATATGCCTTTGTAGGTTGGATAGTATCGACTGATTTAAGTTCAACTAACTACATTGACAATCCATTAATAATTACGTTAACGGGCGGAACGACCTATACAATAGAACCAGACTTCCAGATTTTACTCCCAGCCCCTGGCGGTAATCTTCCAGCCCCGAATACTAATGCAGCTATCGTCGTAGTCTTAGCAGCAGCAGGAGGAACATCAACACCAGCGCCAGGCACATACGCACTAGCCGACGCAACAAATATGAAACTAACGGCAACAGCAAACAGCGGCTGGCAATTCTCGCATTGGACAATTTGCGGTTCAAGCATGAACCATGGCGGCGCTCCCCTAAACTATGCTCCATCAGAAAACCCCTACACAGTTGGCCATGGCTACGGATACACATACTATTATCAACCAGTATTCACTCCAGTTGGAAGTCCTCAGTCGTCATCATCGGCGTCACCTTCATCTTCACCTGCAGGCATGGGCGGATTATCAACTGAAACATGGATTATCGTCGCTTTAATCATTGTAATCATTGTAATGGTAATTGGTTTTGCGGCTTATACGCTAAGAAGTAAAAAATAGATTTCCTTTCTTTTTTTCCTTTTAAAGGTCCACTGTTGGAAAAGCAAAATAAGAAAAAATGAACTTCTGAAGCTATTCTATTCTCTGCTCAAAGATTTAGAAACTAAAGGGAAAATATCGTTTATTAATTGCTAATACTGGCATAGCTGTTAAGGAAAAATTGCTTGGTCCAGGCTTTATTCGCGAAATCTTTGTATCGGACAACCTTTATGCAGACAATGGAGCAGGAAGTAATCATAATTCCTCCTGATGAGGCATCGGGATAGCCATTAGTTGAGCTATCATTGGTAAAGTATTACGGCCTGACCGGATAAGCCTTATCAATAATGAAACAAACAAAATCAACTTAAGTAGGGATGCATAAACGAGTTTTCCTTGCATCTTAACTTCCTTCATCTTGGCTAAAAACTTGATGCCTTTCTCGATTGAAACTGTGTTTTTTACGTAAAATGTAACTCCCAAAGTGGTAATTACAAAGGTCTTACAAATAGCAATGAGTAAGTTTGATGGAAGATTTTCTTGTGGGTTAGCTTTTATCGTTGCTGGGTTTGAAACCGTGAAAGTGGTTTAGTCAGCAGCGACGTTTCCTATGCAATCCCACAGGTAAAGCGTCAGGTTGTATGTTCCATAAGATATGTTCCGCATCACTGTGTCTGGGCAACTGTAAGGTTTAGTTTGCTATCTAGACTCATGCTGCCTGCGAAACGTTCTCATTAGCTTTGAAGCTTAATGGCATTCGTGTTGTTTTGTAGGTGGTGTTTTGTTTTGAAAGATTAGTTATGGTTGAAGGCGTTGAGTCTATGACTTTACCGCTTACATCTACAGTGACTTATATAGTGTTTACCCAGCCAGCTTCATAATTGTCAGTAATACCCGTGGGTTTAAAGGGTCCCCATGTGCGGCACTGCAAAAAGGAAACAATGAATTGAGAAATGGTACGCCGTAATCGACCAATCGTTTCCTTCAATATCTAGAGAAAAGGCAATCTATGGAAAAAAGAAACAATTGCTCTAATTGGACTTGAGTTTAAAAACTAATCAATTTTCAGAAAAATAGTGCTGTGTTGAATAACTAAAAGCTATCTTTGAGTTAGGTTTTGAACCATTTCTCTTCACTTAGATTAAAAGCCTAATTCAGGTTCATTTTCATAAACAGGTTGTAAATTGAAGCCTTTAGCAGCAGTTCCTTAACGATGTGTTGCCACTTCACCGCACAAATAAACTCTCCAAACGTCCGCTTTAAACAAGAAAACGCTGACTCAACCATCCAACGATACCCATAACCCTTCTCACGCCTCCATCCATCATTGCCAAGCTGCTTCACCACAGCAAACTTACGCGGCATGCAACCCCCACCCTTAAACGAAGCGTTCTTGCGCACCCTAATCAAAGGCTCAATATCCAACTCGCTGGCCAAACGGAAGTTAACTTTAGAATCATAAGCGCCATCACCAATCACTTTCACTACATTAGCAACGCCACTTGAACCCTTAACCAACCTGCCAAACATGCGTCCATCCCCAACGTCTTCTTTAGTTACCTCAATAGCAAGTATCTGTTTGGTCTTAGTATCAACGGCAATGTGCACTTTTATGAAGCCGCGTTGCACTCTCCACTTCTTATGAATCCATTCACCGCGATTAGACACTTTAATTCCGCTAGAGTCCACAGCGATAGTGACATCTTTGTTTACATCAACGGAAGAGGCTAAATCGATCTTCATCTTGGCGATTCGCCACCAGATAGTTGTGTAGTCTGGCGCTTTTAGTCCGTTAACGTATTGACTCAAGCCGCGCATGAAGCCTTCCAACTGCCTGTATGGCAAAACGTATGCATGCACTACAGCTAGCAGTTTGATGAATGATTCTGGGTAGCGGTATCTGCCGCCTTCTTTGCCTTCATTCATGGTTTTGAGTTCTACTAGACCAGCCTGCAACGAAGTCTAAATCAACAAGAATCAAGCCCCGTTTCACTAACGCTTCATTGTAGCCATTCCAATCTCTCAAATAACTCATAATCAAGCGTTCTGTACACAACTAGTATTTATAGTCATTCAACACAGCAAAAAATAGAAAAAACATAAATTCAAAAAGAAAGAAAAATATTGGATTTTTTAGTTCACTGCTTATGGATTCTTTCTGAGTATCAAAACTGTGGCGATTGCAACTGCGATTATCATTGCTATGCCTGTTCCGATGATGTCAGGGTGTAGTCGGTTGATGCTTGTATTTCTGTTGGAGCTGACGTCGTTGATGATGAGTCTGCCATACTTTATGGGGTTTCTGCGTATGATCCCCAATAAGAGGCACCATC
Organism: Candidatus Bathyarchaeota archaeon; assembly: GCA_963811105.1. Lineage (GTDB taxonomy): Archaea > Thermoproteota > Bathyarchaeia > Bathyarchaeales > Bathycorpusculaceae > Bathycorpusculum. Next base: position 216,747 of record CAWEPZ010000009.1, read on the forward strand.
ATTACGCAACATAAGAATTAACCATGAAATACGAGGTAGGGCTTTAGTCAAACAACGCTTAATCGTTACAATGAAATACACAGAAAAGAATAATCAAGAATAACAAGTCAATTTTTTTATTATTAACTCTGGAAAAAACAGTTTTCCCCACACATAGTACACTCTATCTCAAATTTCTTCAGATTAAGTCAATGTATACTTTGGCGGATTATCAAAATACATTAGCAAATGGATCAACTCCGACGAAAAAGAAATCAATGCTGAAAACGAAGGCTGACAACTATTGAGGGAAGACAAAAAGAATAACCGTTACCTCTACAAAAAACAATTAAGTTCAGCAGCAACAATAGGACACGATTAACAAAACCAAAAAACACATAAATAGCCAAAGAGTCTAAACAGCAACGTCACCAAGACGATATACGCGGTAATAGTACAGCTTGGTTAGTACATAGGCTTGCCAAGTCTAGGACCCGGGTTCAAATCCCGGTTACCGCACCAATCTTCCAGTTCAATTCTTCCATTTAATAGATTATCTATCTATTATCTAAACTATGTTTATAATTCGCCATTTTTGTGCTTATAATAGGTGAAAAGTAGATGTCGATAGTCAGAAAGATTAGTCCGACTGGTAACAGTTTAGCATAACGCTCCCTAAATCATGGTTAACTAATCTCGAAAAAGAAAATGGTCAGAAAATCAGAGTTAGCGATTGAATTTTTTATGTACCGCAAATAGCGCCTGTAATCTCAAGAAAGTCGGCGTAGAACCTATTACTATTGCGAAGCTATGGGTTCGACTTTGTTGGTGAAAAGACGATTCTTATGGCTTAGGCGATAGCGAATGTGCATTGCGAAACGGTAGTTTCTTTATTTTTCTAAACAACGCAACTGCCGTTTGGTAGTAAGCGACTTTTCTTGTTGTCTTGCTATCAAGAAGCAAAAGTTTGACTAATGCGAAACTGCGTTTTAGCTGCTACGGATTTCGCAACAAACCTTTTAACCGCTTCTGGAAGAACTTGCGTGGTGGTCTATGATGCACGACCCCAAAAACATTAAGCCAATGAAATGCCTAATTGATGGCCGATGTAATTGCATAGCGTTCTTTAAAAAACCAGAGTGGGTAGGTTGTAATTGGCTCAAAATCTGTAGGTATTGCCCTAAGAAAGGCTATTCTTTGGATGCTGCAAAACAATTAGAGTGTCGCCAGCAATATGAGGAACATAAGAACTTGTATCCCTTCGATTATATGAGAAATGACATTTCTGTTGAGGATCACATAAGAGGCTTAGGGTTTGAACCAGACTTAGTTCCAGATTTAGTGCGAGAAGAAGAGGCGATTGCAACACTCGTCAAGAACCTGCATGCAATAATCGGAAGCAAATTGGGAAAAATCGACAACAAACTTCTATTCTTCATCATCGAACTAACCGATTTAATGGTTCGAATGCAGAAAAACGGATGTAAATTACCCGAAAACGTCATAGACTATTTGCTAAAAATGCCTGAATTTCTGTCAGAAATAGAAAAGTGTAAGAAAGATGGAACTAGACTGCAAGGCTAGGTCTCGGTTACCGCATTGTCATAATTCCCAATGTTATTTCAATTCAAATCTCTTTAAGCATCTTAAGACTTCTGGAAATATGTTCAACTCTCTAAGATCTACTTTAGTAGCTCACCGAAATTCATTAGCAAGTGGCTTCACACTAACAAAAAGGAACTCAAAGCCGTAAACGCTGGTTGGCAACATTGTAAGAGAAGGAAAAAAATCACCGACATCGCTACAAGAAGCAAGTTAGCTCAGCAACACCAAAATATGACCTGGCCAAAAAGCAGATAAATAACAGCTGAGTCTATCGCAAAGTCGACTCGACTTAAGGCGAGAATATGTCAAAGGTCGTAGTCCAATAGCAAACTATTGAAAAGCGGTAGTCTAGTTTTGGTCTAGGACATCAAAGTATTTTCCAACCGGCATACTGTTTAAGCCTTCCACGCTGACGACCCGGGTTCAAATCTCGGCGACCGCACCATATTCCTGGTTCAAACCCTCAACTTTTGGTTGTAGGTGACGAAGAAAGTTTCTATGTTCTGATACCTGAATGTGAGGCAGTAATTGCTAAATTATCCAATTTAATTTCCGGTCTTAAGAGTGATGGTTTTGGGTTGCTGACCTGAAAGAACTCTCACATTTAATATCTTTTCTTTCAACTGAAATTGCCGAATCATTTCACAAAAGGATTAAAATTTTCGGGAGATTATTGAGGATTTCAGACCTGATGAATCCTAATAAAACAAGTACAACGCACTTTGAGCGTCAAGTCTGCTATTACCAGGTTTCACTGTCAGCCTCTAAATCGATTCGCAGTTTTCTATGGAAGAGAGGCTATGATTTCGACCAATAGAAAAAACATGACTGAAGATACTTCAGCTTTGTGGACAACCGACGCCAACCTCTTCGGCGTAGTGAGCGGATACTTTGATATGGGTTGGCGTGAATCCGAAAAAGCTAAGCAAATCAACAAGCAACTAATAACAAACTTAGATTCGTAAACAACAATAGAGCATTGCAGGGCATTGGTAGGTTACGGTCTTTGTATCATTTGACCAATTCGATTTCTTGCAAGGGTCACCAAAATAAACTCGTCGAAAAAAGTGATCGTACTTAGTTCTGCTTAGTTAATTAATCGGTTTCGGGATTCAGTTTCATTGATTTGCTAAAAACATGAATTCTAAATTCATAGTAAAATTCATAGCACTAATAAGCAAATTAAACCAATTCCTGTGGCAAGCGACGAACCCTGTTAAAACAATTCTGTTTGCCCAACTCCTTTCTCCCCAAACAGGGTTCGTCGCTTGAGGACAATCACATGGAAAAGTTTTTAAAACTATTTCCGAAATGCAGCAAATAATAGCCTCTAAATTCAGAGCGGTAGGAGAATAGAACGTGAATTGGGATCCGCTGTCCAAACAAAAGCAAGCATATTTGAAATTTGAGAGAGAAAGTGCAGATGTTTAAAATTAAAAGTAAGGTATCCCCGAATCTGTGTTCAGGGATCGAAATGCATTTCTCAGATTAGATGTATGTTTGCGTAGTTTTGGTACAACTGAAAAATGAATCTAAACTCTATCTACTTTTGCTACAAAAGAACATTTTGTCGATTTCCAAAATTTCCAAAGAAATGAATGTGCATCCTACCAACATTTATACGGTATATTAGAACTTGATTAAGGGTCTTGTCGAGCATTCATTTGAAAGACCTGTGCGACTTCGCCCTGTTCAATTGGATCATGCCTTGAATACCCTGATTTCTCATCGTCAAGTCGAGTCATCAACTACTATCAGGAAACTTCAGAACATTACGTCATCAACATTCTTGGAGTTGGAACGCTATTAGCTCTGGCGAAAGCGTAAGAAAAGCAAGAACGATAGGCGACTAAGTGATAGACGAAGAGTTGACGTCAAGCACACTTCGTTTCTAATTCCAAGTTTTTACACACTCTACTTAAGGCTTGAGTTCAAATATTTCTCTTAGGTTTCCAGCTTGCATTTTTTTCTGGCCACGAAAGCTAAAAAAATAATAACAGTAAAGTTCAAAAAACAAGTGGTGCCTGGAATGGAACCTGAATACTCCCTCCAATGAAGCATTATCAGCATATCTCCTTTTTTCGAAAAATTTGTGTTTATCAAGTATTATCCAGTGATTTTGGGTTAAAATTAACTATGTGTAATTTTGCTTGCATCGTTTTTGAAAGAAAGATGAGTTCTTAAATTCCCAATGAGCAAAAATTCTTTACGTCAAAGTTAGCCGCGAACTTGTATCTATTAACTCGAGGATGATTCCCAGAAGCTGCTTAGTGTCCATGTAGTAGAAAATATTGTCACCGACCCTGCCATTCATGAGCACATCGACACCCATTTCCTTCAGCGAGGCGAGCGCCACTTTAGGGTCCTTAACACTCCACTGGACATGATGAAGACCCTCGCCTCTCTCCTCAAGAAACTCCTTCCAAATGCTGGGGCCATCAAGTGGCTGTATCAGTTCCAGCTGAATGTTACCGCTCTGGGCAATTGCGGCCAATATTGAAGCCTCAACAGGTTTCCCACGTAGGCTCACATCCGTGAGGATCGGCGGCTCCATTCTGACAATCTGCCAAGGACCGATACCCAACGTAGCCCAATAGTCATCCACTGCTTTCTGCAGATCTTGACAACGATTCCGCTATGAATTATCTCGCCTATCTTTATTTTTGGTACGACCAAATTACTCACAGTTTTTGTCCTCTAGTTTCAAACTAAACAATTGACTTATTAACCGTTTGTTGTTGCGTGGCAATCACCAAGAACACCCAGTTACATAGCTCAGAAGCGACGTTGTAAAGCTTGAGCGGTGCCCTGGTTAACAGAGTTAGTAACCTCTATATGTGAAAGTTTAGTATATTTCCTGAAAAGGACGAATCCTCTTTAAACGTAAACTATTTATTTTTCGCGAATTTAATCAAGAAATAACAAGAGTGCTTTTGTTATGGATATTAAGTTGAAAGATGATTTTATAGTTGCGTGGAAGCGTTTTTTTGGCGAAGCTGAACTTCCAATCACTTTTTACTACACAAACGAAGAAGGCCACGCAGAACTTGTTAAACCTAGTTCTGGTCAAAGATGCGTCTTTGCTGATCTTTCCAATGTCAGAAATGGCAAACCAATATGTTTTGATGCTCAGTCAATTGGTTGTTTTGGCGGACGAAAATTCTTAGGTTTCAGCGAGAAAGTCATACCTAACTTTGAATACTTCCTATCCTGTGGAATTCCAGACAAGCTGGAAGGTGAACGCTACAAAAAAACTCCAGAAATTGCCACTGAATTTCTCAAACACGTGCCAAAATTCAAAGCACCGGCAAAGTTCATAGTCTTCAAGAAGTGGGATCAACTGGATGAGTCAGATAAACCAGAAGTCATAATTTTCTTTGCCCAACCTGATGTTCTCTCAGGTCTTTTCACGCTAGCTAATTTTGACGAAACAGATCCTAACAGTGTAATAACTCCTTTTGCCCCCGGATGCTCATCTATTGTGCAGTACCCTTTATTTGAGAAAGATACGGCCAGACCAAGAGCGGTCACAGGATTATTTGATGTTTCAGCACGCCCATTTGTTCCCGAGAATACGCTAACTTTTTCGGTACCTATGCACAAGTTCGAGCAAATGGTTCAAAATATGGACCAAAGCTTCTTAATAACAAAGTCATGGAAGGCGGTTCAGAAAAGGATTCAAGCCACAAAAAAGTAAATTGTCATGCTCAATTTTCTTTTCCAAAATAGTTTAGTGCTGGACCATAACGCCATGCCGCAAACCCGATTATAATCAAAAACAAGAATACCCAGATATTACCTGATTAACGAAAGAAGATAAACGGCATTAGGTTTATTTTGGACTCGTTGTATCCCCAATCTAAATTCTAAAATCTCACGATGCATCATTCAATGATAGGTCTAAATAAAATCTTGTAAATAATTTCGGTTTCTTAATTCGTTGTCCCCTCTAGAAGGGGGCAAACAAACGAACAAAAAAAATTATTTGCAAGTTCTTACAAAGACATAAGCCCATAGACTGAAGTATCTTAAGATTGAGGAATTTAGAATGAGGACTCAGCAAGTTCAAAGTAAGCCTACCGCAGCTTGTATTCTTTCATTAACTGGAGGAATATTTGGCATAATTATGTCCTTGATAATAATCGGGTATGCGACATCACATTTAGTTCAAGAAGGTTCGGTAAGTATCTTTAGGATTTTTTCAATAACTTCAGGCATAGGAATCTGGTTCTTGATATCCGCAATGGTGGTGCTTTTTTCAGCAGTCAAGCTGAACGCCAACCCAATAGAGCACACGAAGTGGGGCATAATAATACTTGTCTTCCCAACCATTGGCTGGGTCCCACTACTTTTCATAAGCATAGTCTTGGGGTTTTGGTATAACCCGATAATAATATTCTCAATCGCTTTCCTGAGCACATTTCTTGTTTTTATAGGCGGAATCTCGACATTATTGTATATCCCAAAGTTCAAACCCACCCTTAAGCCGTCTTAATTGTTTAATTCCCTCTTTCTCCGAAAACAACTGAAATAAATTTAGAAGCATAAAATTTGTTTTCACAAATTTAGAAGATAAACGACTTAATCAAAGAAGAGGACCACCAAAATAACGAAAGTTTATACTCCTCGCTCAAAAACACACCAGCCAACTCCAAAGAAGTTTTAGCAAAATAAGATAATAAAAAGACTCCATATGTGGTTAAGGGAAATACCAGTGAGTAGCGTGCAAAAGTCTATGATATCAACATGCTCATCGAAGAATACCGATGGGCACGACAGCACTTTCTCATCGGTTATTCTCGTTTAATTGATTAATTTTCATTCAGGATTCAAAATAGTCGCAGAGGTACTGTCCTTATTCACATCCAAACCAAAAACAACGGCGCTCATAGTATGGCGTGAGCGCTGCCCTTAACACTATCCATATCATCAGTCTGGTTCAGGTTCAAATCTCGGCGACCGCACCACTAACGCCTCCTTAATTTTCAGGTTCTGTTACCTTTTTTAGATAGCTTTCGGTTAACAGAAAGTAAGGTGTTGAAGAATGGCGTCTGAAGGAAAACTTGACCAATTAATTAAGCAAAAAAGGGCTTTTTTAGAAGCTTCCGTAAAAGATTACTCTGCCGGCGGGAATGATATGCTTGATGATGTTGAAGCTTTGCTTGAAGAGGCGAAGGCAGAAATTACTCATCGCTTGGAGCTTGCAAGTTGTTTAAAAGAAGATGCAGGGGATGCGGCTTGGCGCAAAGAGTGCCTTTCAACATTTGAAGAATGGCTTGAAAAATGGTTTGGAAAAGGCCATCTTTAAGTAGTCTCTTTTCTAAGACAAAGCCTGATTAGTGCATTACTTTAAGAAACAAAGAAAAAGAAACTAGTTTACTTCGTTGCTATCAATCTTTCTAGCCATTTCAGAGACTATCTTCGTGAACGGATGATCGGGTTTGTCCTGAACAAAAATCAAGTTGCCTTCCGCCCTTAGAATTTCGCAGAAACAAGGTACAATGCCCAACAGAGGTACCTGATAAACCGATTTAACTTTAGCACCTATTTCAGACTTCTTCGCTGTAGCTGATGGATCAATTACCTTGTTTAAAACTAAACCAGTTTTCTTCTCGAACAAGTTATAAAGCTCTTTTAGCATGCGTTTTGTTCCATCAACATCTGAACGGTCACTAGTTGTTGCTACAACCACAAAATCAGCTGCAACAATAGCGTTTATAGAAGAGTACTGCAACCCAGGGCTTGTATCAAAGAACAAGTAATCAAAACCCTCATCTACAAGCAAAGTTTCCCTAAGCGCAAGTAGTCTACCTAAAGCTCGCATTTCCCATTTTCTATCTTTGGATGACATATCCCTTATTGCTTCAGTTGCAGGATTAGCTAAGCCAGCATAGAACTTGCCACCACCCGTGAGCATACTACTTAAATCTATTAGGGATTCGTTTGCCTCACGTGTGTTATTTAAGTAATCGTTAAACCAGACTTCACTATTTTCAGCTTTAAGAATAGCGAACAAACTTGGCGCACGAAAGTCAAGGTCAAAAACAGCCACTTTTTTGCCGCTTTTAGCGAAAGATGCTGCTAAATTTACTGATAGAAGAGTTTTCCCTGTACCACCTTTGTAGGAATGTACTGCGATTATTTTGCTCATACTTTCAACCTTGTGTTTCCTTTTCAATAAAGAAATATGCTTTTCTTCCTTTTCGTTCCTTCTTAAGGTAACCCATAATCACAAGCTGGTTAAGATATGCACTTTCCACCGCTCTTGCCCTCTTGGTCTGCCCAGCAATTTCCTCAGCTGTTGCTCTTTCACATCGACAAATCGTCATCGCTGTCTTACGCAAGTGATCCGGCATCGAAAGAAGCGTCATAACATCCAAAGATGCATCAGGCAACGCTAAACTGGATTTTTGATTATACCCACTGGTTTTCTGAATTTCCATCATAACTTCCATTTTCTGGTTGAGCTTCTCGAGGCTTTCTTCTATTTTCTCAAGAATAGCAGAAGACTTTTTTGCGTATATTTGATCTTTTATGATTAACGCTCCCCCCGAGTTGTTTTACGTGTATGCAGTCAGGAGTGATCCTTCTTTATTAAGTCTTATTATACAGAGATATTTATTTGAAATAAATAAACACCGATTAAAAAAAACAGAAAAGCAACGTTGCTGACAGTTTTCTATTAAAATGAGAATAAAAAAATTTTCAAAAAATATGAATTGGAGAAATTTGGGAATTAGTGGGGCCAATGATCAGCTCTTACATTGCGCCCGGAGCTTTTAACATGCATACTGCACCATAGAATAATCTTTCTGTATTGATTTGGGGAGCTACGACTTTTCTATTCAAAATAAGGACATCAAGAGCTCCGCACGTTTTTTAACTTGTTCTATATTTTAGTGGTGGAGACGTTACGGGTTTGGATAGGTCTGCAATAATTTTAGTTGGTTTTACACCAAACAAGTTTGGGGAAGACAAAGGGCTCCTGAAACTGAACAAAAAACCTTTGTTTAGTTACGTTGTTGACTCTGTCAAAGATATTGTTGAAGAAATAATCATCGTAACAAATTCACAACAGCGCGCAGATATATACGCAAAAGTTGTTTCAACCAATGCCAAGTTTGCAGTTGACGACGATGAGTCAAAAGGACCTTTAGGCGGTGCGTTGACAGGTTTTGAGGCAGCCCAGGGAAAGTATTCGTTGCTTTTGCCTTTTGACGCACCGTTTATTTGCCGAGAGATTATTTCGTTGCTTTTTGATTTATGCATTGGTAAAACGGCGGTGGTTCCAAGGTGGACAAATTGCGAGATTGAACCTTTGCATGCAGTTTATCGGACAGAGTGTGGGTTGGACGCGGCTAAAAAAGCGTTGGCAAATAATGAGCTTGAATTGGCTGATATGGTGGGTAAAATGCGGGGAGTGCGCTATGTTTCCACTTTAGTAATAGAACAGTTGGATCCAGAGTTGCGAACCTTCTTCAATGTAAACGCTCCCCTTGATCTAAAAAAAGCCCTAACTATGATGAAGCAAAGAAAAAAATAGAATTTTTGAGTAATTGTATTAAATGACAAGCTTATGAAACTCTATCGTAACGTTCGCTTGATAATGAGGCTATCTTGACACAGCCACATTGGTTAATACCAAAGTCTAGAGCTCTGTTGTAAAAGGAAGTGAAACAAGTCTTGTCCGAAGATAAACATGTACTATTATTATGGAGGCAAAGAGAAGAAAACTGGACAGGTAAAAAAGGAAACTGAAGAAGGATTAGTTCCTAACTACCAAAGAGACTTTAATAGAATAATGGAGGAGTTTCCAACATGATTTTGATAATTTCTGGGCGATGCTACCAAGATGGAGGAGGTGGATGGGAGGGAAACCAGGTTTTCCAATGATGATGTCTTTTAAACAGATGATGTCATCAGTTGATGTGGAGGATCGAGGGAAAGATTTCTGCGTAACCGTAAACTTGCCAGGATTCAACAAGGAGGATGTGAATATCGAGGTCGGTGAAGAATCACTATTGATTCATGCGAAAAAGAACAAAGCAGAAGAAAAAAAGCAGAAAAACTATTTTCGCAAGGAGAGAATGGTTCAAACGTTTTACAGAAGGATTGATTTGCCTGAGAAAAATCAAGTCAGATTCTGCCAAAGCAAGAGAAATCAATTGAGTACTTTGGATTGATTTGCTGAAGAATGAGCCTGAAGAAACCAAAAAACTTACCTTCACATAATCTTTAGAAATTTTCCTTTTTCTTTGATTTTTATTATTTTTTGAAATGATTCTTATTGTGATCACGTTTTTTGTTTGCATACTTGCTCTTGATCAGAATATTCTCTTGATTTCCGTTTCCTTGCTAAAGCCGCCATAACTACAACTGAAAAAACAACTAGCATAAGTAAAGTTACCGCCGTATAAAGTAAGCTTATCCTAATTGAAAGCACCTCGTACACACCAACCAAGCCAAACAAAACAAAAATTCCTGCTGAAAGCCACCTAAAAGTCCTCTCAGGAATACGCTTACAAAAAACAACTCCAACAACTATTCCAACTCCATCAGCAACCAACATAGCAATCGTTGCTCCAACAAAAACGCTGAGCGCATTGTTGTATTGTGCTGTCAAACTGATAGTTGCAAGCTGGGTCTTGTCACCGAACTCAGCGATGAAAAAAGCTGTGGCTACAGTTCCGACTACCCCAAATCGGGAGGTCTTTTCATTCTTGATTTTGAATTTGTCTCCTCTTACGGTCCACAATCCAAAACCGATGAAGGAAATAGAAGCTGCCAGAGAAATAACATCTAAAGGAATGAGTGAAGTTAGCAATTGACCAAGTGTTATTGTGACTGCAAAGCTAGCCAGAATAGCCAGGAAGACCCCTATAATAACCTTGTAAATATTGTGTCGCGCAGCAAAGGACATGGCTAAAAATTGGGTTTTATCCCCCATTTCGGCTAAAACAACTAACACAAACGAAGCAGCAAAGGCAGCTAAGCTGAGTTCAATCAATATCTTTCATCTTTAGATTGGGGGTTTAGCTATTTTTTGGTTTTTTAATGTTTTCATCCATTCCTTAAACTCTGAAGATGGCGGATAGTCACGATATAGTTTTTCGCGCTTAGATTCTAAGAAAAGGTTTTCGTTGCCTGAGTATTCCGCAGCTGTGGTAATACTGTGCCCTGATTTGGAAGCTTGCTGGCAAACCCCACTTATTCTTTGTTGCCAAGACTCGTCTCTCAGCGCATGGTGGTCAAAGATGACCATTGGCACCGACTCAACAATCTTTTGCATATTCTTTAATCCTTGTTCCAACTGCCGCCCATCAACTCGGCAACCTTCTAGATAAAATGGCGGTCCACCCAACATAATAGCGGTCGGCCGCTCCCTTAGAATCAAGTCAAGCGTGTGAGTTGACATTGGCCCTTGCACGTCAGGGGCAAACATAAACCGTTCACCCTCATGCTCAAAAACAGCCATTATGACCCAGCCCAGCATCGAATCCTCCGACCCATGAACCACAGCCTCCGAAAACCGCAACACAGTCTTTCCATAAGAAAACGTTTTGCCATCAGCAGTCTCAAGGCTCTTTCCGTGCTTGCCACCAGTTTTTTGGAAAAGCCAGGCACGTTGCCTTTGGCTTGCGTTGATTTTTTCCCGCGGATTTTTCACTAGCACGATTTTGTTTTGGTAAATTTGGCGAGCTGTTTCGTTTGCTTCCGTCCAATTTACTACCCAGTCTTCGTATGATGGGGTATGGTGGTCAAAATGGTAATGGCTAATCGTCACCACATCCGCTTTGGTTGCTGCTGACGCAATAAGCTTGCGTATATTAGCGATTGTTTGGAACTCAATAGGATGAGGGGGCAAATTGAAGCGATACGGACAGAGCGAGACTCCAGCATCTAAAAGCACTTTCACTTCGAGAGTCTCAACAAGTGTGCACATCGAGCGTACACCGAAGCTTTCTGCCGCCAAAGGAGTAATCTTAATTTTCCCTAATGAACTACTGGGTTCTTTTTCAATTCTTGTAGTCACGCAGAGAAACCTGTGCTATTGGGCTAATGAAACAGAATGTAAAATGCATTACGCTGTTTTGTGTAAATAAATTGCCTTAACCATAGGTTGTTGTACTATGACAGCCACAAACCGTTAAATTCAAAGCTTCTATCCTTTAAATTGAGTAAGAGTAAAGGAGCTTTTGGAGGAGAAAAAGTTTGAGTCAACAAACAAAAGATGACAAGAATCTTGAGGCTGCAACGCTAGCTGCTGGCTGCTTCTGGTGCACCGAAGCGGCGTTCAATATCATAAAGGGAGTTGAGACAATTGAACCTGGCTACACAGGCGGTAATGTGCCAAACCCATCTTACGAACAAGTTTCCACAGGCACAACTGGGCATGCGGAGGCAGCGCAGATTTTCTTTGATCCCAAAGTCATCAAATACAAAGAAATCTTAGAGGTTTATTTTGCCATGCATGATCCAACCTCGCTGAATCGTCAGGGCGCTGATGTGGGAACACAATATAGATCCGCCATTTTTTATCATAGCCCAGAGCAGAAAGCTAATGCAGAGCAACTGATTGATGAATTAAACCAAGAGGGCATATGGGATAAGCCAATCGTCACCTCAGTTGAACCCCTGAAAGTTTTCTACAAAGCTGAAACCTATCATAAAGACTATTACAAGAAACACCCAAAAGAGCCCTACTGCCAAGTAGTAATTGCACCTAAAATTGCAAAGTTGCAACAACGATTTTTTGATAAAATCAAGGTTCCTCCATGACAACCAAAACAACTGTAACAAGAGCTAACGAGGTTTTAAGACAGATTGAGGCGGCAGCAGAAAAAAAGTGGTTGCCAATCATCGGACCACATAAAGGGAAACTCCTTGCTCAAGAGATTCGGAAAGTTAAGCCGCAGCATGTTTTGGAAGTTGGTACTTTGATCGGTTACTCAACAATCTTAATCGGCAAGGAACTTAACGAAAGTGCAGAGATCGTAACGATAGAGACTCATAGTGATGAGGCAGAAACCGCTGGAAAAAATGTTCTTAAAGCCAATATTCCCCCAAAAGTTAAGATTATCGAGGGCAACGCATTGGAAGTTATTCCCACCTTGCAAGGTCCCTTTGACTTTGCATTTATTGATGCCGAAAAAACCGAGTATTTCCAATATCTTCGCCTTGCGGAGAATAAAATGCCCAAATTCGCGGTTATTTTTGCTGAGAACGCAGGCATTTTCGCTGACCAAATGAGTGATTATTTGGATTACGTTAGAAATTCCGGCAATTATAGGAGCCATTATGTGCCGGTCGGCGACGACGGCGTAGAAATAAGTGTTAAACTCAAAGCATAGCGTTTAGTAGAAAACCTAATATTCCAAGTTAATTTAAAGGTAAACTGGCGAATTTTTCATATGCTATCAAGAAACGTCAAACTAGAACTCTTAACCGACAGGAACAGTGCTTTAGTTTTGGTAGATTATCAGCCGTCAATGTTCCGAAGCATAGGTTCTGGCGATAAAACCATAATTAGGGCTGCAGCCATCGGTGCTGCCAAAGCCGCTAAAATACTGGGAATCCCGGTTGTTTTATCATCTATAAATCCTAAAAATAATGGGGAATTTGTTCCAGAAATCGCTCAAATTTTCCCTAACCAAGAAGTTTATGCAAGAAAACTATCGAGCTTTGATGCATTTGAAGACCAAAACACTTGGGATGCATTTAAGAGGACAGGAAAAAACAAGGTAGTTCTTTCTGGGCTTTGGACAAGCATGTGTTTTGCGTTCACCGCCGTTCACGCAATAAAGGAAGAATACGAAGTCTACGGACTAATGGATGCAACAGGAGACTCTACAGTAGATGCGCACAAGTATGGAGTTAAGAGGATGTTGCAGGTGGGAGTGGTGCCGCTTACACTTGAGGCATTGGTTTCAGAGTGGATGCATGACTGGAATAATCCTAAAGCTGGCGAGTTAGTTGCAGAAGTTTATTCTAAATACGGAGCAATGATAGGCCTGCACTGAATCGAGTGTACCTGAACGTTTTAATGACTGCGTGGGTGTTTTCTGTTTCGGGTGGGCGATGACGACTCTGGCCCCGAAGACGTGAGGATGATGAGGATCTTGAGTGTGAGATGGTAAAAATGATAATTTTTCGAGTTCGTTTTTGCCTTCCAAGAGCTCACCTTTCAGAGTTTCTTAGATAGCCGGTTAGTATTAGCTAAATTTAGTTAACTAAATAACAATACGTTAACCAAAAAAAAGCCAATTATTTTTCTTACGCGCTTTGGATTCATTTTTTCAATGAAAAAAGCGATTAATGAATAAGAAGTTTATTCTATTTGCCTACCTCAAACGTCTGAACTATTCAATTTGGTTTCCAATTTCCGATTGGGAAAAATAGATACATTGGATGCACAGAAACAGATTTTTGAGACTATGGGTGTTTTTCATCTTTAGCATTGGTCATAAACCAATTTAGTAAAATGCCAAAAAGTTCCTGCCTAAATAAACGGAATCTTCATTTTGCTTCACTTGAAGGCATTGCAGCTTCTTTTCGTTTTCTCCGTAGCACCCTATTCGCTTTAATTTCATCAAACACTATTCTGGACGAAGTAGCCCCCTAGTTCCTCATGGTTGGAGTTTTTCTACGTAGCGTGCGCTGAACCCAAACCCAGACGTACGCGAACGCGCGTAAGGTGTTGGTTCGGGTTCTTCGGGTATTGGCATTGGTTCGGGTTCTTCGGGTTCTGGTTCAGGTTCTGGATTTGGCTCAGGTTCGGGTTCTTCGGGTTCTGGTTCAGGTTCTGGATTTGGCTCAGGTTCGGGTTCTTCGGGTTCTGGTTCAGGTTCTGGATTTGGCTCAGGTTCGGGTTCTTCGGGTTCTGGTTCAGGTTCTGGATTTGGCTCAGGTTCGGGTTCTTCGGGTTCTGGTTCAGGTTCTGGATTTGGCTCAGGTTCGGGTTCTTCGGGTTCTGGTTCAGGTTCTGGATTTGGCTCAGGTTCGGGTTCTTCGGGTTCTGGTTCAGGTTCTGGATTTGGCTCAGGTTCGGGTTCTTCGGGTTCTGGTTCAGGTTCTGGATTTGGCTCAGGTTCTGGATTTGGCTCAGATATTATTATCAAATTTGCCACATTTTTTGTCTCTGTCAACTTGCGCGTGGGCATACTTATTGACGCGCTTAATTCGTCAGTTGTTATTTCGCTTCCAGTTGGTCTGAATCTTTTCATGAACCTATTAATTATCTTTGAAACTCTGTCTGCTTCTTCTTTAACGTCAACTTTAATGAAGATTTTATTATTTGGATAACCAAGTTGATAACCAGCATTATACCCTCTTTTCTGAAGAAACCTTACGATAACCTGTGAAAGCCGCTCATTCTCTGGTTTAAACACTTCATAATCCATCGGCATAATTCATTCACGCCTCATTTGTCTATTCTACGTTAATCAGATTTAAGACTTATCATCCATGTGCTGTGTTGAATGACTATAAATACTAGTTGTGTACAGAACGCTTGATTATGAGTTATTTGAGAGATTGGAATGGCTACAATGAAGCGTTAGTGAAACGGGGCTTGATTCTTGTTGATTTAGACTTCGTTGCAGGCTGGTCTAGAGAACTCAAAACCATGAATGAAGGCAAAGAAGGCGGCAGATACCGCTACCCAGAATCATTCATCAAACTACTAGCTGTAGTGCATGCATACGTTTTGCCATACAGGCAGTTGGAAGGCTTCATGCGCGGCTTGAGTCAATACGTTAACGGACTAAAAGCGCCAGACTACACAACTATCTGGTGGCGAATCGCCAAGATGAAGATCGATTTAGCCTCTTCCGTTGATGTAAACAAAGATGTCACTATCGCTGTGGACTCTAGCGAAATTAAAATGTCTAATCGCGGTGAATGGATTCATAAGAAGTGGAGAGTGCAACGCGGCTTCATAAAAGTGCACATTGCCGTTGATACTAAGACCAAACAGATACTTGCTATTGAGGTAACTAAAGAAGACGTTGGGGATGGACGCATGTTTGGCAGGTTGGTTAAGGGTTCAAGTGGCGTTGCTAATGTAGTGAAAGTGATTGGTGATGGCGCTTATGATTCTAAAGTTAACTTCCGTTTGGCCAGCGAGTTGGATATTGAGCCTTTGATTAGGGTGCGCAAGAACGCTTCGTTTAAGGGTGGGGGTTGCATGCCGCGTAAGTTTGCTGTGGTGAAGCAGCTTGGCAATGATGGATGGAGGCGTGAGAAGGGTTATGGGTATCGTTGGATGGTTGAGTCAGCGTTTTCTTGTTTAAAGCGGACGTTTGGAGAGTTTATTTGTGCGGTGAAGTGGCAACACATCGTTAAGGAACTGCTGCTAAAGGCTTCAATTTACAACCTGTTTATGAAAATGAACCTGAATTAGGCTTTTAATCTAAGTGAAGAGAAATGGTTCAAAACCTAACTCAAAGATAGCTTTTAGTTATTCAACACAGCACATCCATGAAAACTTGTTAAAAAAATCTCTCCTAGATCCAAATCATAATGAGTGAAATGACTCTAAGTATTGCATTTTAGTAAAACAGTAAATCTATGATTTTTCTCTTAATCTATTTCTTACCTATTTCCTATTGATATTTCCTTTATCTGGAAGATTTGTCAAAAGTTAGTTGGGTGTTAGCTGCAATAGTTAAAATAAAATGTAAATAAAAATGGAAGTAATCGAAACCATTTAGGTCCCATCAGTACCAATTATTCTTGGCATTCTGAGATTTCTGGGTGTTTGGTTAATTCATCAAGAGACTTGTTTAGCAATACATTGTCTCCAACTTTAGCAACTAATGAGGTTGGCATGCATACAGTTGAGTTTCTGAATCTTTTGTTGAATCCAAGATCCTCGGATGCTGGCTTTGACAACTTCACATGTAAATGGGTAACTTGCCAGCTGTCAGTGTTCAGTTCTACACCATTAAGTTCCCCGAGATCAAAACCGCCCGCACAAATAACAAACTTCCCAGAAAGTTTATCAAAACTCACCAAAATAAATCACCATTCTAGAATCACAAAAATCTGGAATATAATTCTTTCCCCAATTACAGGCTGAGCGTGATGTTTGGTTCATGATAACTTGAGTGTGAGATGTGAAAATAATAACTTTCAGGTTAGCACTTGATAGTTTATTTGCCGTTGAAGAGCCAATTCAACCAACAAAGTTCGGATTATCTGTAACATAATTCAGGTCATTAAATATTTGACTTTAATAATTGTTTCTTTCAACGGTCATTTTTGTGATTCTGAAAATAAACAAGCTATCATTAATCCATTATGTTAGTCGGAAAATGCCAGCGCAAACGTTGCAATAATGTCAATTTCTATTTGGATTGATTCAGTAGTAACCCATCACGTATATTGCGAGGTTTAGAATAGTACTTATATAGAAATTCTTTTTAAGTAATATGATAGGAGAAGGAGAATATTGGGAGAAAGCATTAAACCAAACAAGGGTCCAACGAATGAAAACGGTAATGCTTCTGACTTGTATGACTCCGAGCCAGAAAGGGAAATAATAAAGGATCTTGAAGCTTTTATTAAAGAAATAGAACGTGAAAACAAAGATGTAGACTGCAATCTACAAGATTCTTGTTACATTGCCAAAAATAGAATGGGTCAATGCCCCTGTGAACTGTACAGATAAAAATAGTTAACATAACCTTATGATAATCAAAGTTGAATTAGTTTGTATCCTAAAAATGACACAATACAATTGAGTGTAACTTGTATTGATTTTCAAGTGCACGCTTAAGAGCCCACCTATACGTTAACACCAATTCTTTAATTTTAGCCCCAAATACCCTTGTATCTTTGCTTAACGCTTCATACATTTACTTAGTGTTTATTGCAATCAGAGCAACCAGATTATTGTCGGTATCAAAGCTGGCGTGTAAAGCGGCATCGTGGTGAACCATACTTACAAAACCTGCGCTACTTCAGGGTAAAGAAAATTGTGTCCAGGATAATTACATTATCTTTACCTCAAACTGACTCAGTGCTAATAGAAACAAACAAAAAACTATACTTTGCTTCTGAAATGTAAAAAAAGAAGAGCTGAGGAATCATCCACTGAATTCGTCAGATACACACATGCGACTAACCTTCTGGAGAAATCGCATAAGCCTCATTTTTTGCTTCTTGGTTTTTCCCACAACTCAAACTTTTCCTTTTTAAGCTCAGTTCTCTTCTTCTGCAAATAATTATATACCGTATGGTGTTGGCAGCCTTCAATAATCATTTGCACTGCGTTATGAGCGGTATCAACTTGCTCAAAACTGCCGATTAACCCAACTGTATGACCATAAACCACTACATCTGCCTCAGATAGCTCTTCTATTAGCTTTCTTGTTTTACCTTCTGCGCCAATTATTCTGCCTTTTATGCGTTTAATGTCTGATTCTGAACGGCCAAAAATTACACGTAAATCGATCAGATCAAAGATTTCGTCTTCGTCTCGAATTAATCGGAAAGCAACTTCGGGGATGAATCCTCTGCCTATAGCTGTAACAACATCTTTAGCTTTTAAAAGTAAAGATGGGTCCGTGGATTTTTCTGAAAGTGTAATGGTGATACTGCCTTCAGTGTCTATATCAAGCTTAACTTGAAGCTTCTCCTCAATATACTGCTTAACTTTACCTTCCTCACCAATTACAATGCCAACGCGCTCTTTTGGAATCTTTACAAACATGTCTAAATTGGGCATTCTTAACCAACAACCATTTTATGAAATTCTTCAACTGGATAAACCTTAACGTTTAGCCGACTAAAGAACCTATTCAAATTCGTCAAATCTCTATTCAACATGAAGTCAGCCATCGGATGCTCAACAGAAACTGACTGGGACACGTCAAAAATCACTATTTTTCCCTTCCACATCATAATATTATATTCGCTTAAATCTCCGTGAACAAGTTTAGCTTTTCGGTATAGACGCTTAACATAAGTAACAAGTAAACGATAAGTCCGCTCAGGATTAGCAGGTGACCGCTCTTTCAGCGATGGAGCACTGACACCCTCTTTCCCGATAAATTCCATGACGACAACATTACTTTTGACGGCGATTGGTTTAGGAACAGGAACTTTTGCTTCTGAAGCTTCTCTTAGATTGCGAAATTCTTTCTGCGCCCAAATGGAAATAAGGGATCTTGTGTCCCGCTTTATATTTTTGAAACGTGGGTCTCCTTCAATGTATTTAACCATGCCCTTCTTGAACTCGGCAGATGATGTTAAGTAAATTTTGACAGCCAAATCCTTGCCTTCTCTGTCGGTACCCCAGTAAACCCGCGCTTCCTTGCCCGAACTCACAACCCCATTAAGCTCATAAAGTACACCCGTATTTAGCAAGTCAAATACAACCATACGGGTAGTTTGGTCAAAAACCTCTTCCACAGTGGCTCGCTCTTTTGTCATGTCATGTGTTAGCATTTTGTCCCTGCGTTCAATTCTTCTTTCGGTATGCGCGATGCGTTCTTGGGCTTTTCTAGACATAATATCAAACCATGTTAACAACTATAAAGTATTTAAAACAATTAATCAGCAAACTCAACAAAACGTATCAGGCAAGCACACTGCCTCGGTGTGTGAATAAGTTAAGAGTTGAAGGTTAAAGGGTTAAAATTCCCTTGCGTCTTAACGTATCAGATTGTGAATGTGTGTAACGCCAGACTACATCGCCGCGCTTGTCACTTTGGAAATCCCAAGGCGCAACAATTACAATATCGCCTTCGCGAATCCAGACACGCCTTTTCATTTTGCCGCGGATTCTGCACAAACGTTCCGCGCCATCCTGGCATTTTACCATAATACGATCGAACCCAAGAAGTTTAACAACTACACCCAAAACCTCACCTTGTCCAGGATAAACTAGCTCGCCGATTGCGCCTTCGCTTAACACTTTTTTCTTTCCCAACCAGTAAACCTCGGTTAACTTGAAAAAATATGTCTAGCTTGCTTAAAAGTGTAGCTTCTACGGCAGATGCTTGATGATTCTTGTGTTGTTTAAACATGTTCCCAACGAGCACATATGGTTGATTAATTCTATCCGTTCTCACAGTTAAAACTCATATTCTTTAAAAAGGTATGAGCGTTTGATTATGAAGGTTTGAGCCATGAGTATAGTGCGCAAGATTATTAGTCCATTTTACAGGGCTTATATGTACATTTTCGAATCCAAAATCATGGCTCACAAGCTGAGAGATTTAGCTGAAAGCTGCGGCAACGACATTGGACGACTGGTTAATCTGACATTCAGTTTCGAATACAAGCAAGTCTTTCATAAGTCTTGGGTTAGAAGGTTAAGGCCTTACCAAATTATGTCTGAAATTACTGCGTTGTTGCGAATTGTACAAGAATCAAACCCTAAAGTAATCGTTGAAATTGGGACTAGGGGTGGAGGAACGTTGTTTCTCTTTGCTCGCACTACTAATTCTGAAAAAATCATAAGTATCGATTTACCTGAAGGACCTTTTGGAGGCGGCTATCCATTTTGGATGGTTCCATTTTTCAAGTCTTTTGGGAGGAAGCAAGTAATCCATCTGATTAGGGCAGATTCTCACAGTGAAGAGGCTCTTGGAAAATTGAAAACCCAGCTTAAAGGCGGAGAAGTTGATTTCCTGTTCATAGACGGAGACCATACATATCATGGGGTTAAGCAGGATTTTCATATGTACTCTCCTCTGGTTAGAAAAGGCGGAATTGTGGCTTTCCATGATATTGTTGCGCATGACCTAAAAGATGGTTGCGAAGTAGATAAGTTCTGGAATGAAGTGAAAGTAGGTTACCGCAACGTTGAGATTGTTGAGAGACAGAATCAAAAATGCGCTGGAATAGGTGTATTATATTTCTAGTTAATCAATTTCATTCCTGATAGAAAGCGCAAACTTTGTGATATCTATAGCGATGTTTGGGATTTAGATAGAAGAGATACACAATTTATCTTATTTGAGGTCGGACAGTTTAGAGGTTTCTCTGCGAGTAGGCATTATTATCGCGAGCTTAGTTTGCTTAAAAGCGCGTTCATAAAAGCTAACCGATTAATAAGATTCTGTGTCGTGTTGGACCGATTTCTTTTAAGCATCCAGAAAAGAATTTGCAAGTTCCAGAAAGCGGCAGTGGAATAAAAGCCCCAGAAAATTTAATGTAAGTTTAAATGTTTTCATCGAATAATCATTTCAATGGTGCAGCGTCCAAGTGTCTTATTACTTTAACATACCTTACCGAAACAACCCTAAACTCAAAGCGGTAATGGAACGAATAAAAGAAGATAAGAAATTGAAATCCTATTGGAAATGCGCTAATGTCATGGCAATAGAGCGCATGGGCTACACAGATCATGGCCCAACACACGTTAAAATTGTTTCTAACCTTGCTTTGAAGCTTCTTCGTATTCTTACAGAAAAAAAACTCATTACTCCAAGCATTGTAGAAAATTACTTTATGCAAAATGACGACGCTGAAGTAGTTGTTGTTTTAAGCTCAATTTTTCATGATTTAGGCATGATTGTTCAAAGATACAATCACCAAGTTTTCAGTGGATTTTTAGCTTTAGAATTTCTTGAAAAATGCTTAAGCCCAACTTACAGCGAAGAAGAGCGAGCAATAATAACTTCAGAAGTTTTGCATGCCATAGTGTCCCACGAACAGCCCGTAAGCATAGAGGCAACCCACAGGATATTAACCAAGGAAGCAGGCATAGTTGGCATCGCAGACGCCTTAGATATGGAAGCAGGAAGAGCAAGAATACCCTTTCAAGCAGGAAAAATTGACATACATGCAGTATCAGCACTTTCAATTGAAAAAGTCGAGATAGAAGTGTTGGAAGACGTTGAAGTTGGGAAAAAACCCATAAACATTAAAATTAAAATGTCAAATTCAGCAGGCGTTTTCCAAATTGACGAGCTTCTTAAGCCAAGAATCGTTAACTCTGGGCTTGAACAATTCTTCCATGTAATTGCCGAAATCACGGGCGAAAAGGAAAACCGAATTATAGAAAAATTCGAAATCTAAATTTTTGAGGCAACAAGGTTGATTCATAATTATGATGTAGTAATAGTTGGCGGTGGAATCGCAGGATTATACACGGCTTTAACGGCGGCTGAGCAGTGTCGAGTTGCTGTTGTCAGCAAAGTGCATGTTACACGATCTCACTCTGTTGCTGCGCAGGGCGGCATTGCTGCAAGTCTTGGCAACGAGGAAGAGGATCATTGGAAATGGCACATGTATGACACGATTAAAGGCAGCGATTACCTTGCTGACCAAGATGCTGTGGAGGTTTTAACAAAAGAAGCGCCAAACCAGATAATTGCACTTGAGCACATGGGCGTACCATTTACTCGCAATGCAGAAGGCAAGATTGAGCAACGCAGGTTCGGCGGTCATACAAGAAACAATGGGCAATCGCCTGTTAAACGGGCTTGTTATGTTTCCGACCGCACAGGTAGGGCGATTATGGATACGCTCTTCGACAAGTGTCTATCAAAGGGTGTGGATATGTATCATGAAGTTTTCGTCTTACAACTGCTTTTCTCGGGCAACCACTGCTGCGGGGTGGCTGGTTACGATATTGCTAACAGCAAGACACATATTTTCCATGTCAAAAGCCGTAGTGTTAGCCACAGGTGGCTGCGGAAAGATCTTTAAAATCACATCCAACGGATTTGCATCCACAGGCGACGGTTTCGCGTTAGCGTTAGATTCTCTCGTTCCGCTTCAGGACATGGAGTTTGTTCAGTTTCACCCTACAGGGATTTACGGGCTTGGTATCCTTATTAGCGAAGCTGCCCGAGCAGAAGGAGGAGTATTGCTCAACGGTGTTGGGGAGCGATTTATGGAACGATATGCGCCAAATTTGAAGGATCTGGCGCCACGCGATATTATTTCAAGGGCAATACTTACGGAGATAGGTGAGGGCAGAGGCGTCGACGGAAAAGACTACGTACATTTGGATCTTCGAGGCATAGGCAAAGAACAATTAAGCCAAAAACTACCTGAAATCTCATCCTTCATCAAAACCTACTTAGGAACTGACCCAAGCGAGAAGCTTATTCCAGTCGCTCCCACATGCCACTACATAATGGGAGGCATCCCCACCGATAGTGAAGGACACGTCTTTACTACCGAAGCAGATGGCATTCTGTCTGGACTTTTCGCGGTTGGAGAATGTGCATGTGTTAGCGTTCATGGAGCAAACCGTTTAGGATGCAACTCGCTCATTGACCTTGTTGTTTTTGGACGCAGAACAGGGCTAAGTGTTGTTAAACATGCGAAAGAAAAAGAGTTGCCTCTTCTTCCCCAACAAGCCGAAAACATCCTGCTTGATAAAATCAACACTTTATTAGACTCTCGGGGTAGCGAGCGCGTGCCAGCTTTGCGTAGTGAAATGCAGTGTTTGATGGCTGAGAAATGTAGCGTTTTCCGAAATAATGAAGGACTTCAAGAATCACTAAATGAAATTTGCCAGCTTCAAAAGCGATATTTAAATGTAGGTTTAGCTAATAAAAGTAAAATTTTCAATTATGATCTGCAGGAAGCTTTTGAGCTTGACAATATGCTAAAAACGGCGGAAGCTATAGTTTTCTCAGCTCTTCAGCGGAAGGAAAGCCGTGGTGCGCATTATCGGAGCGACTTTCCTGGGAGAAATGATGAAGAATGGTTGCGACATACCCTTGTTAGTGTGGTGCCAGAAGGGTTGGTTGCTACCTATAAGCCAATATCTATTACCCGATTTTCTCCCCAAGAAAGGAGGTATTAAAATGAAGGTTAAAATGAAAATTCACCGATTCAACCCCGAAACAGACAAGGTGCCATACTACGACGTTTTTGAGGTAGACGCCCAAGCCAACGACCGCATTCTTGATTGCCTAAACAAAATCCGGTGGGAACAAGATAGCAGCTTATCTTACCGAATGTCTTGTGCTCATGGCGTCTGCGGCTCTGATGCTGTAAGCATAAACGGCATTCCCGCTTTAGCATGCCAAAAACTCGTCAAAGATTATGACTATTCAAAGGTGCTTGTTATTGAGCCTTTGAGGTATTTTCCAGTAATAAAAGACCTAATTGTTGACATGAGACTCTTTTTTAGAAGAATAAAGGCTATACAACCAAACACACCTCAGCAACTAACTGATGACCTTCCGGAGAAGGAACGGCTGCAAACCGTTGATGAGCGAAGCAGAATTGATGATGCCATCAAATGTATTTTATGCGGTTGCTGCGTCGCAGCTTGCCCAGTTATTTTGGAACAGGAACCACAGTTTATAGGCCCAGCCGCCTTATTGAGGGAGCAGAAGTACATTTTTGATTCTCGGGCAACGGATGTAATTGGGCGCATGCGCGTTTTGGAGAAACCTTATGGGATTTGGGGTTGCAAAAGCTACTTTATGTGCACGATTGTGTGTCCAAAGAACATTAAAGTGACTGAGGCGATAATTAAGACTAAGAAGAAAATAATTCGTGAACTTCACCCCGAAACTGTCTGAGAGAGGCAACAGCAACATGGAAACAAGAAAAGAAGTAGACCCATTAGGCGAAAGACTCATCCCTAAAAACGTCTATTTTGGTATTCAAACGCTTCGGGCAACCGAGAATTTTCCCGTAAGCGGAATCAAAGAACCCAGCCAGTTCATCAAAGCTTACGTGATTATTAAAAAAGCAGCAGCAATCGCCAATTACCAAGTCGGCTGTCTAGATGACAAAAAAGCAAAAGCCATCACAGCTGCCTGTGATGAGGTGTTAGCTGGCAAACTCATCGACCAATTCGTGGTTGACGTCTTCCAGGCTGGCGCTGGGACTTCTTTTAATATGAATGTTAACGAGGTTTTAGCAAATAGGGCATTAGAAATACTTGGGGGGCAGAAGGGTGACTACAAAACCGTCAGCCCAAACGATCATGTAAACATGGGACAGTCAACCAACGACACTTTTCCAACAGCGCTCCACGTGTCTGTTCTCATAGCTTTGCAGCCTTTACTTAGTGCATTAGATGGGCTAGCAGAAGCCTTCAACGATTTGGGAAGAAAATATGCTAACATTTTGAAATCAGGCAGAACACATCTGCAAGACGCCGTCCCTGTCACCATCGGGCAAGAGTTTACGGCTTACGGTTCAGCAGTTGCAAACGCCTGCGCTGAACTGCGAAGGAGGCAGGAAAATCTTTACCCGGTAGCGTTAGGCGGGACAGCAGTTGGAACAGGAGTTAATGCACATCCCAAATACAAGAAGTTGGTAATAGCAGAACTATCGAAAATTACAGGGTTTCCGCTTAAACCTGCGGAAAACAATTTTGAGGCACTGCAAAGCCATCGAGCAGCACAGACGGTTTCAAGCGGACTCAAAGAATTAGCCCTTGAGCTGATACGCATAGCAAATGACCTGCGACTTCTGGCTTCAGGCCCCACAACGGGTCTTAATGAGATTGTGCTGCCGTCTGTGCAACCTGGCTCATCAATTATGCCGGGAAAAGTGAACCCGGTGATGGCTGAATGCCTAGATATGGTGGCTTATCAAGTGGTTGGCAACGATTTAGCGACTTCCTATGCGGTTCAAGCTGGACAACTGGAACTAAACGTCATGACGCCCGCCATAGCCTACAATATGCTGCTCTCCATCAAAATCTTAGCCAATTACATTCCGATCTTTACCCAAAAATGCGTCCGAGGCATAACCGTCAACGAAAAGCAATGTAATCAGTACCTCGACAAGAACCCGTCGTTGGCAACACTTTTGGCACCGTACATCGGCTACATGGAAGCAGCTAAAATCGCCAAACAAGCTCAACTAGAAAATCGCTCTGTAAAAGAAATCGCGCTTGAGAAGAAATTGCTAAAGCCAGAGGAAATTGATGAAGATATTCAGCCGAAAAAACCTTTTAAACGAATAGAAATGGGTTAGCGTCTGAAAAATGCGGTAGAAAACCTTCAGAAAATTCACCGAAATGAGTGTTATGACTTAACCTGCAGTTCCATAGCCACCAACGGTAACCATAGCGTTTGTTGAGTCTTGGTTTGATTTTGCGTCAACTAAAACTGCCCAAATGATATTTTGTGAAGGATACAGCGTCATCATGTCGTCATCACTTAGCCAAAGTGCTTGGTTGCCGCTAAATGTTTTTTCCACCCCACCTGAAATCACGTTGTCAACGTATTCAAAGCGAACCCTAACTGTAATGACTTCGCCACTTGCAAGGTTGCTGACTTCAATTTTCGGCTTGAAACTGTACATTTTCATGGGGGCCGTTTGGATGCTTATGCTATCAGTGTACTGGTTGTTTGTTCCTATGGGAACAGTCTGGTTTGCTTTTTCGAAGGCGCTGCCGATGCCTGAAATCCACTTGCTAAAAGGGTTATAAATCCGGGCGGTCCAGTTGCCGAGGAAACTTACACCGCCATCCACGATTGGCGCAGGATTGCATGTTTCACCTAAATCAAGCGCATATATGCTGTTGGACTGGTCAGCGAATGATTCGAACACAACTCCTTGCAGTAGGGTTTGATCCATTGAGCCATTGTTTAGGATACCTATCTGGTTTGTTTTGCCGTCTTGTCCTAGCCAGAAGCGGACATCTTGCAGTTGGCTATCTGAAAGTTGAGCTAACGATTCAACTATGATGCCAATGCTGTTGTCGCGGATGTTGAAGGAACAGCGGTTGATTTCAGAGCTGGCGTATGAACCTGTACCGTTACTTCCTGGAGTTCGGAAAGCTATCCCTTCTGATGCGTTTATGAATTGACAATTATCTATTTTATTATATTCACTCCATGTATTGATGTTTGCGAATTCTATGCCTGTGGATGTATTCTCAAAGATCATGTTTGATATCGTAGTTGTAAAAGAATCTTCGATTCTTATGGTCGCGTTTATGAGTGTTAAGCCTGAGATGATTGCGTATTTTGATGCGGTATAGTTGTCGCCGCGAATGATAATTTTGAAGCCGTTTCCTATGATTGTTGCTCCGTCGCTGACGATTTTAGCGTTTATTTTGTTTGCTACCAAAACGTTTTGTGTTAGCTTGTAGGAGCCAGGATTAATGTATACGGATTTTCCTTCAGACATCAAAATATTAATTGCGTAGGACAAGCTTGTCGGCACGGTTGTTGTTGAACCAGTTAACATGTTCTTTAGCAGGCAGCCGCTACCATCTTGAGAAACCACATAATCATAATTAACAGCGCTGGTATCTGGTGGGCCACTGGTTCGTTCAAAAATCAAGAAAGTATTGATTGCTGACAGAGCAAACAACACTACAAGAATGACAACAAGGAAACGTTTGGAGACAGTTACTTGTGAGTTAACTTTCATCTTGCTGGGGCTCAAGCGGGTTTTAAAGTACATCTAAAGAGTCAACGTTAATTAAATTTTGTCTAACAACCGACGAAAACCTAAAATTGCCTAAATTTATCTTTCAGTTAAGGTGCTCCTAAGCAATACAATCTTGCTTTGTGGTAGCGATTCTAAGAATAGTTCACTAAGGCAGTTAAATAATTAATCAAAGCTTCACTATTTGAGCGTGAGGGATTCCTTCAATGTTGAGGACAGCGTCGGGGTGAACGTAACCCTTGGCTATGGCTTGCTCTACACAACATTTGCCTATCATGTTAACTATGGTTGAATTATCAATCATACCCATAGCTTCCTCAACAGTCGCCTTTCGACCGTTATAAAACTCTTCTTTAACGTGGAAAACAATTTTTCCTTCCCTAAGAGTACGGCCAAGCAATTCGCAGTCGCAAACTGCCAAGAGAACGTTTCTGCCTATCTGTTTGAGGTGCACGTAGACTGCCAATTTTTAGCCTTCTCATAGCTGTTTGATTGATGATTTTGCCCCACAAGCATTGCAAACTAGAAAAGATAGGCGTTTTTCTTTAACAATTCTGGTATCGGGTCGTTTGCACACAGGACAAACAACATAACTCTCCAGATACCGCTGTAGCAATCGCTCGAAACTATCGAAACGGAACTTACCTTGAAAGATGGCTCTTGAATCTTGAAATGTCGCCGCCGTGGCCATTTCGCGGGTTAAAAATTTCAGCACATGCTGAGGGTCTCGATCCAAAGCATCTGATACTTCTTTAAAATTAGAAATTATAGTTCGCATGCCTACTGTGTTAACCATTAATCTTGGCAGTTCTAAGCGCTCACGTTTTGCTGAAACTTCAGGCATCTGTGCGCATGCCTTTTTTAGTAAGTCATCATAATTAAAGGACATATTAAACAGCTCATCTAATCATTAATGTACCATATATTTAAAAATTATAATTCTACACCGCTATTTTAACATAGGAGAATCATATATTTCTAACAGCAAATCATTAGTAATTCGAAATGACATGAAGAGTAACTCTAACCTGAGGGGCTAATTAGGTGACTAAGGAACAAACCAGCCAAAAAGAAGACATTAAACAGCAACTTCAAAAGTTAAGAGAGCAAGCTAACACAGCTAACGCTCAAATCAGCAAACACATCGAAAACAGAAACCAACTAAACGATCAATTTAAGAAAGCTCGTGGCGAAATTGATGAGCTAAAAAAAGAGCGAGACAGCATTAATGGGAAAGTTAAGGCGCTCAAACAGGAAAGAAACGCAATTAGAGCTCAAACTTCACCCATTACTGAGAAAATAAACCTTGCAAAAGGAAAAATTGATGAACTTAAAAAGAAATTGCCACGGGTCAGCCAAGGGGAGTTGCAAGAGGAGTTTGATGCAATTGAATGGAAAATCCAGACAACCTC
Organism: Candidatus Bathyarchaeota archaeon; assembly: GCA_963811105.1. GTDB lineage: Archaea > Thermoproteota > Bathyarchaeia > Bathyarchaeales > Bathycorpusculaceae > Bathycorpusculum. The sequence goes on from CAWEPZ010000009.1 coordinate 245,081, forward strand.
TCTTGATTTAAAAGAGGAAAAGTTGCTCATAGAAGATGTAAAGCAGCTTGAAATTCAACTTTCAGGATATAAAAAAATTGACGCCCAACACAAGAAAATCAATGATTTAATTGCTCAGCGAAGAGTCTTTGATAATCAAGCCGATGTAGTTCATAAGGAATTAACTGACTTAGCTAATAATAGTCAAGCCCTACATTCAATCATTGTTGAGAAAGTAAATTCAACCAAGATGATTAGAGCCCAAGCAGACGGCGAGCATCAAGCTTTCCTTAAGACAAAAGAAGAAATTTCCTCCTTATACGAGAAAATCACAGAGCTAAGCATGCAGCTGCGAGGAGTTTATGATTCTTTAAGAGAGGAATATAAAGCCAGAAAAGCCTCAAATGAGCAAACTGCAAAGGACCAGCAACAAGCATTTTTGGAGAGGCAACAGGCAACCAAGGCAAAAGAGCAGGCCATTAGAGAAAAGCTAGAGACTGAAGCTAAGGAGAAACTTCAGAAGGGCGAAGAATTAAGCTGGGATGAGTTCAAACTGGTTATGGGCGATGACGCTGAAGATAAGGACTCAGAGACACAAAACTAAAGTTCATTCAAGGTAATATGGGAATAGATATAGAGATGGCTAAGAAGGAAACGCAAGAACTAACGCAAAAGCGTATCCTAATTTTATGCGTGGATAGAGATGGCGATCTTGAAACAAAGGCTAAAATAAAAACGCCGCTTCTTGGAAGAACCGCAAATTTAGACGGCGCAACTTCCCTAGCCTTAAATGATCCTGAAGAACCAGACGCCAATGCTATGTTTGAAGCCATCCGGCTCTATGACAGGCTGCAAACTGAGAAGCAGCCTGAAGAAGTTTTCGAGGTTGCCACCATTTCTGGTTCTGATTTGGGCGGTGTTAGCGCTGACAGAAAAGTAGTTGCTGAATTGAACAATTTACTTGAATCATTTAGCGCAAACGAAGTGATCTTGGTTTCAGATGGTTACTCTGATGAGGCAGTGTTGCCGCTAGTTGAATTTAGAGTGCCTGTTTCATCTGTTCGGAGGATAGTAATAAAACACAGTGAATCAATTGAAGAAACTGCTGCTCTCTTTTCTAAATATGTCAAGATACTATTTGATAACCCTAGATATGCGCGTATGGCTCTGGGTTTACCTGGACTACTTGTTTTTATCTTTGGTATTCTTTGGGCTATCAACCAATTTGTATATCCAGGCGCCATTTACTATTATGGAATTGCATTTGTAATTATTTTAGGAGGTTTTCTGCTCATCAAAGGATTTGGTATTGACCGATCAGCAAAAGGTTTCTATACATGGGTAAAAGATTATTCTCCGCCTCCTCTTCCCATGCAAATCTCGAATTATACGATTTTCGCTGGAATCTTATGCGTAGCTGTTAGCGTCTACCTTGGGGTAGCAAACGTCATAACTAATATCGCACCGTTCCCAGTTAATGCTGCCGGGTGGCTTGCGGCAAGTCCAAGAATAGCCACGTTCTTTATCAAAGGAATCATTGATCTTTTGGTGGTAGGGTTAATCATAATTCTTTTCGGCCGCAGCGTCCGATTATATATTGAAAGAGACTCAAGATTACTGCGGAATGTAGCGTTAGTTGTTACAGTTGGTTGGTCCCGCTGGATACTTGACGGAACTGCAAACATCATCTACAATCCGTTGAATTCCTCGCAGCCAATCGATATAAATAACGCTTTTTTCCAAAATTTCGTTTTCACAATAATAGTAGGTATGTTAATTGGTATAGCTTCCATATTGTTGATTTACATTATTAACAGGTCAACTAAAGATTTCTTCCAGAAACCAGATAGAAATCAAACGGCAAAATGAATTCTTTCCCAGCATTTTCGGCAGTGATTAGAGCAAGATTTAATTGAAACTACCAAGATTTTTAATTGTAATGCATAATTTCAAGTTAGCCCCAATTCAAGAACGATTTAACCAGCGAGGTCACGTTTAATGCTAAAAAGAATGCTTTCTTTTATTGGCGCTTATAAGTTATATCAGAAATGGCTTTGGCAACAGGTGAAGGATGATGTAAAACCTGAACATATTGCCATAATTTTAGATGGAAATAGGCGCTGGGCTAACGAAATGGAACTTAATCCATGGTTGGGTCATAAGCATGGAGCTGACACAGTTGAGCTACTTCTAGATTGGTGCCATATGCTTAATGTGAAATACGTGACGCTTTACACTTTTTCCACTGAAAACTTTACACGCAATTCAGAGGAAGTGGAAAAGATTATGCAGATTGCAGAAGAAAGATTCCGTAAACTTCTAAAAGATGAGCGTTTACATCGTGACAAAGTTCACGTCAAAGTTATTGGAAGAGCTAATCTTCTACCCAAAAGTTTGCAAGAAAGCATAACAGATATTGAGAAGGCAACAGAAAATTATGATAGCTACTTCTGGAACTTTGCTTTCGCGTATGGTGGAAGAGCGGAAATTGTTGATGCCGCCAAAACTATTGCTAGCAAAGTGAAAAGTGGCGAGCTTGATTTAGATGATGTATCTGAGAGTACCTTTGAAAAGTACCTTTACACTTCACATATGGATAAGCAAGATCCAGATATAGTTATACGCACTTCTGGTGAAGAACGCTTAAGCGGGTTCTTGCTTTGGCAGGCTGCTTACAGTGAACTTCTTTTCTTGGACGTTTTTTGGCCTGAATTTCGTCTGATTGATTTGTTAAGAGCGATTAGGACTTTTCAGAGACGTAAGCGACGCTTCGGCAAGTAGATACTAGATTAAGCTCGTTTTTTTGCGCTGACTATTGAGATAACATCGCGGTCTTTAAGGATGGCATCTTCACCAATCTTTCTCTTGTCACGAGCATCAACAGCGTAAATGAAGCTTTCTCCAAGTTCCGTATGAATTATGTAGGCAAACTGATGAGCTGTTGTTCCTTGCGGTACAAGATAGGTATCTGGCAGCACTCGTCCGTTGTGGTCGGATAGATGCTCCAAGTCTTCAACTGGATAAACGGTTATCATGTTGAGAAGTTTAAAGTAAGCCATGTTCATTGCTTCTTGAATACCAGTTGAACCGTTTTTAGCGAGTACTTTTTCGTGTATAGCTTCTAACGCTTTAATTTGGCCTGGAGACAGCTTTTCTGGTTGAGCAATTTTGAAATTGGTGTCACCCGGCTTGTATTCGATTAATTGTTTTTCAGCGGCCCGTCTGAGAGCTAGTTCAGCTTCTGCGGAGCATGGAATAACAATGTAATTAAGCTTTTTCATTCGCTCCAAGTTAGCTTGAGCCGACGGCAAGTCAATTTTATTGGCCACTATAAGCATGGGTTTTGAGATGCGCCTTAAATTGTCAATAAACTTGTAAAAGTCTTCATCTGTCCATGTGGCTGGTTTATCTACATTTAAGTTAGATCTTTTGATAGCTTCAGCGACTTGTTGGCGTCTTATGCCTAAACCGGTTAAACGCTCTTCAAGGGGGATGGCGATACCTTTTTTGTCTGCCTCAGCAGTCCTTGCGATTTTCGGCCAATCTTTTTTTAGTATTGTGATCATCCACATTGTAATTTCGCGTTCAAGAAATTGCACGTCTTCCAATGGGTCGTGTTCTCCGGGTTTGCAGACTTTTCCTTCGCAATCTGTTCCGCCTGAAGCATCAACTACATGGATAAGGGCGTCTGCCCTACGTATTTCATCAAGGAACTGGTTGCCTAAGCCGCGTCCTTCCCACGCGCCTGGCACAATCCCAGCTATATCAATTAATTCTACAGGAACCAGCCTTGTTCCATCTAGGCAGAGGGAGTTTCTTGGGTTGTCTTTTACTTTAAAATCTTTGTGAACGCAAGGCGTTCGGACATAACCGACTCCCCTGTTTGGCTTAATGGTTGTAAAAGGATAATTCGCTATTTCAGCGGCCGCCAAGGTTGCAGCGCTAAAAAATGTGGATTTCCCTGTATTAGGCTTTCCAACTACACCGAGTAATCTGGAGTAGGATCTTTGCATTGTTACTTCACGTTACGTATTGTTGCAACGTGTGACGCTATATTGTTTATGCTTCATTAAATGAAAAATGTATTTCTGTAATTCTATTCATCTAAAATTGTGATTTAACGATATAATAATAAGCATGAGGTGATAACGTCAATTCATTCACGAATCACGTAACGGTAATGAATAAGGTGAACCGGAAGATCTCGCCCAAATTTCTCGTATTATTAGCTATTTCGTTGTTTATTGTAAGCTACGTTCCTGAGCTTGCAAGTACAAGTTTGGCCGCTTCGCCTAGAGATAATTGGGTTGGTCGGCCGATGCACATCGCCACTCTGGTTGATCCTTTTGCTTTATCCGGATATTCGCCTAGCCAAATACGTGGTGCTTATGGCTTGCCTTCTTCAGGCGGGGTTGGTGCTACGATTGCAATAATTGACTCTTTTGATTCCCCAAACATTAGGAATGATTTAGCGGTATTTTCCACTCGATTTGATTTGCCAGCGCCCTCAAACAGTAATTTCGAAGTGCATCCAATGTCTGCAAACATGGATACAAATAGCAGTTGGACAGAGGAAACTTGTTTGGATGTGGAGTGGGCTCATGCTATTGCGCCAGATGCTAAAATACTGTTAGTTGAGGCACAATCCGATGATTCCACTGACCTTTTGGCAGCTATTAATTATACTCAGTATCGATCAGACGTTGTTGCCGTTTCTATGAGTTGGGGCACTCCTGAATATCCCCAGGAAGTAATTGATGATTTGACTTTCCTAAACTCTAACAGCATGCAATTTTTTGCTGCCTCAGGCGATAATGGAACGATTATGTGGCCGGCTAGTTCACCGTTGGTGGTCGCTGTGGGAGGAACATCGCTTAACCTAAACAGTGATGGCTCAGTTAATTCTGAGATTGCTTGGAGTGGAAGCGGAGGCGGAGTAAGCAGATATGAACGTATATCTAGCGAACAAAAGAATTATGGTTTAACGGGAACTAAACGGTGTGTTCCTGACGTTTCATACGATGCTGATACATCGACAGGTTTTTTGGCATACTGCAATTCCCAATGGTACAAGATGGGAGGAACAAGCGCAGGAACACCTCAATGGGCAGCCATGTATGCATTAGGCCGCTCTGCAACAAACGCTTATCTTTATGCAAAAGCAAAAACGTTCTATTCCTCTTATTTCCGGGACATCACCTCAGGCTCAAACGGTGCATACAATGCAACGGCAGGTTATGACTTTGTTACTGGTTTAGGGAGCCCCTTAACCTACAATTTTGCTTTTGGCGTAACAGTTTCGCCTAATTCCGGTCCAGCTCAAGGAGGTATAACGCTTAACGGAGATGGATTGACGCCCAGCGGCTCTGTAAACATTTCCTGGCTAAACCCGTTGACTTCCGCATGGGTACTAATAGCAAATAATGTAACTGCAGATTCATTAGGTCATTTTACTTATTCTTCTAGTGCTCCTGATTTATTACAAGATAATCCAGCCGGCGATAATCAACCCAACCTTAACAATATTATTTTCCGAGCAAAGGATAACAGCAATGGAAATCTGTGCAATACGACTATTCCTTACACAGAATGGCGTAGAGGCTTAACTCAAATAGACAGCCAAGCGGCAACAGGATTATATGGTAACCGAACAAATCTTGCAACAAAGGCTTTTGTACAAAACGGGCAATTAATAACAACGTCGGGTAAATGGTTCGTACCAGGCACAGCAACGTTATTCTGGGATAGCACAATCAACTTGGGAACGGCAGCGATTGATGCAACGGGAGCCTTCAGTGCTAACGTTACTGTCCCATCATCAACTTTGGGGCAACATACAGTTACCATAAATGATGGCGCTTCCAACTTCTGCGTAAATGTAACTCGTTCACCAATTATTGCCAACGATTATATTTATTCTTGGCATACTTCGGACATCCTAGTGAACTTGACACCAGAGGATAACGTAACGGAAACATACTATTCGATCAATAATGGACCAGTCTGCAACGTTAGCGCATACGGACAACCAACCATATCAACTGAAGGCACGAATAACACGCTTGAGTACTGGTGCACATGGAACTTTTATGGAACAGGTAACATGGAACTTCCTCACATAACTTTAACAGACATACAATTACAAAAAACATCACCCCAAGGATTAATGCAGATAAACAACGGCGCATCATCTACAAATACAAACACAGTAACACTAACGGTAAGTGCAACCTCGTTATCTGGCGTTTGCCAAATGAGGTTTAGTAACGACGGCATCTGGGATACTGAATCCTGGGAGACCTTTTCAACACCCAGAGCATGGATGCTTACAAACGGCGATGGGGTAAAAACTGTTTATTGTCAAGTAAAAGATAACGCAGGCTTAACAGCAAGTTTTGCTAGTTCATTATCTCTTACAGTCCTACAAGCAACGGCGACTCCCACACCAAGCTACAGCAGTCCACCTCTATCAACTCCCTCGTCATCTCCAAGTGCAACTCCTTCGCCGAGCAAATCCTCGTCACCAGCTCCTTCACCAACGCCTGAAGCACCAGAATCAAGCATTCAAATGGTTCTTATCCTTCTCGCTTTGGTAACGTTTTCTTTTATGATTAAACAAAAAAGCAAAACGCAAAATCAAAACTAGCAAACAATCCTCTATTTTCAAAAGTGAACTATGTTTTTAAGTCAAAGCATTTTCTATTTTCTTGGTGTTTTCGTGAAAATCGCTGAAGGAATCTATCAAATAGAAGGAATCAATGGTAACGTTTACTTGGTTGAAGATGGAGAAAAACTAATCTTAATTGATACAGGTTTGCCTCGAAGCGGCAATAAAATAATAAAATACCTCGAAAAACTGGGGCGCAATCCCACGGATGTCTCCACTATTGTGTTAACTCATTTTCACATTGACCATGTTGGAAGCGCCAAGAAAATGAAGGAGGCCACAGGCGCAAAAGTCGCGGTTCATGAGCTTGATGCCGACTATGTCGCTGGTAAAAGAGCTCCTCCCAAACCTAAGAACCTGATTTTTAGAGCGTTTAGTTCTGTCGTTAAGCCTTCAGCAGTTGAGGTTGATTTACCGCTCAATGATGGTGACAAAATTGGAAAGCTGCGGGTTATACATACACCTGGGCATTCTGAAGGAAGCATCTCGCTATTGGACGCTGAAAGAAAAGCCATGTTTGTAGGCGATGCAATAAGGTTTACAGATGGCAAGATTACTGGTCCGCCAGAACAGTTCACCTTAGACCCTGCCAGAGCGAAAGAATCCATCGGGAAAATAGGCACTTTTGACTTTGATATTATGCTTAGCGGACATGGTAAACCACTAATGCCAAACGCTTCACAGAAAATCAAGGAATTCTATGCTACTCTGAAGTAGTTTCGCTCATTGCATTCTGGACTATTCGGTTTTCCTTGCGAACGGATTCTTTGCCTCTTAGTGCTAAGAAAAACGGCGGTTAAGAAGCAGAATACTGCTGCAAATATGAAAGCTTTAGTTAAGCGCAATCATGAAGGGCGAGGCTATAGCGTTTGGGAAGAAGGCTTGGCCAGTCAAGATGTTTAATGTATTTTGAGGAAGGCTTGCTGCTACGGTTGGATCCATTACATGCAGCAATGTGACTATTGGGTTATATCCCAGAAATGCCGCGAAAAGTGTGCCTGAAGACAGGAGTATGACCAAAAGAGGCGGCTTTTGCGTCGGAGCCCCAGTATAGGCTACTGTCGTTGAAAGCGCAACCCTTTTGGTATTGTACCATATGCTCGGTCAGTCTGAAGTCTTCTTTTGCCAAAGTGATGCTTATTATAAAGAGTTGCTCGACAAACCCATTGTATTCTGAGTTGCTAAACAGGATTTTCCTCAAGGTTCTTTTTGACACTTTTGGCGCTTGGTCCCTTCAACTCTAATAGACCTTCCAAAGTTTTATGACATTTGCTGCACTGCAACATTGAGTTGCCGCATGAAGGACAGAATAACTCTCCATTTTGCAGGCGCTCCAAAAGCTTCAACAATTCTACTTTATTTTGTAATTGAGCGGGTATATCCTGCTTTAACGCCGGCGGCTCAGCAGCTTTCTTTTGCTCGCTTGTTGTCGAAATGATTTCATTGTAGACTTTAGTTATGCCTAGCTTTGCCTTCTCGCAGTTTCTGCTTATCATCTTCAGTTGCTTCTTCAATTATTTTCTTACCTCGCTCAAAGGTACGGGTTGAAACCCCGGCTTTTTTGGCGACTACCTCGGTTGCTTTGCCTTTGACCTCGGGCTCCGCGTCATCTGACGCTACCCCCAATCCTAACTGCATTTTTTGTCCGTCTTTGCCAACTCTGCCTTGTCGCTTCTTTGCAAGCGCTTTCTCAATCTCAAGCAGTGGCACTGCCAATTCTACAAGTTGAAAATTGTTGAGGTGGCGGCGTCTGAGGTTAGCTTCGATCACGAATTTTTTTTCCAACAGCTCATCTTCAAACTTACGCACCTCAAAATCTGGGTCGATGCCAAGCTCGAGGCATGCGCGATAGCGGTGGTGTCCGTCTAAGACTTCAAGATCCTCGTTCACTATTATGGCGTAGTGCTGCCCTTCTGTTTGTATAGAGGCTTTTAGCTCGGCGAATTCTTCTGAGGACATTTGAGGGAGTAGTTTTTCGTATTGTGGGTTTAGGTGTAAGCTCATGGTAGTCCCAAGTGTTGGCTTACTTTTGTTTGATTTATTATATAAGGGTGAAGGGTTAAACCTAAAATGGATAGGAACTATTTTTGGTTGTTGAGATCACTTCTTAACAGTGGAAAGACATTCAGCTTAGCGCTAAACGCCTGACTTGTTGGCTCCATGATACAACAACATACTCTTTTATTTTTTCTTTAACCACATATGTATGCATAGAAAAACTCGCCAGCTCGTTTGGCGAATCACCCCGTTAACCAAAATGCGACGTTCTCTCTCCTCTCTCTTCCTGAAATTCTTAAAAAGCCGCAAGGTTAACAAAGGCTGGTTCGCCAACCCATACTTTTCCAAAATTAATTTTCGGTTCATGTCTATTTAGTCCCTTACAGGCAAACGTATTATGAATTTTGCGCCTTTTCCTTCTTGGCTTTCAAATGTAACTGTGCCGCCCAGCGAATCTGCCATGCGCTTAAGTACTACTGAGACAAAACCCTGTCCTTTAGACTTTGTTGTAACCAAAGGCGTAAACAGCTTATCCTTTGCCTCTGCAGGAATACCCACGCCTGTATCCGCCACAGTTATGACAGAATTATCTGCTTCTTTGTAGGCGTTTATTGAAAGTTTTCCGCCTTCAGCATAGCTTGAACTGCGTTGGTAACCAAATTGCCTAGAACTCGCTTCAGGATATCTGAGTCTGCCATCACAATGTCTGCCTCCTTTCGTATTTTGACTTGCACTTTGACTTTTTTTGGAACACCATTCTTTGTGATCAATTCATCTATCAGTTTTAGTAAGTTTGTTTCTTTGAGTTAGGTTTAAGAAGTCTAGTATAATCTTGCAGATCCGCCACTATTTTGTAGATGTACAAGATGTTTTTTTCAATCTCCTCTAAGCTTACTAGATCGTTCTTTCTCCTCGGAACCTGCTGTTGAGGCCAATTCTGTTTTTGCCAAATAAACATCGCCAGTTATAGCCTACAATTATTACGAACACCGTGTCCAACCGTACCAACAGTAGCTCCTATAGCAGCCAAACGCTCAGCATCTTTTAACTGTGCTGCCCTTTGATCTGCAAGGGTTTCAATTTGATTTGCGTATTCTTCAAGACGGACAGGAGATTCTTCAAGCTTAAGTTGCATCTCTATTCGTTGGGTAATATCGACATTCGACTCCAACATTTCGTACATTTTGAAGTCAGAATCAAATTTGCCTACCAATAACTGTGAACAACTATTCTATTGCCATCTTATTTCAGATTCTGTTGAGATTAAGAGAATTGAAGATTGCCAAAAGTGCTATTATTCTGCTCCAGTCCAAGCCAACCTCAAAATCAACATTTGAAAACTTCCAATTAAATCGTCAAAATCCTATGTTTGGAAGAACATAGTTTCTTCTTCTTCCCAGCACATCACCTATGAATGCACCTGCAAACCAGCACATTATAAGCGTAATAGAAAAGAATCCACCACCTATCGAATTTACGATTTGTGCTAAAATCCCACTTACAGCGGAAACAAGCAGTATTACGGCCCAAGCAATGAAGCCAATGACGCATCCGCTCACAAACAGAAATACAGGTCTGTTGCCGCCAGGAATTGAGGGTTTAAATCTAATGTAGGATACAAAGCCTATCGCTATTATCACTGTAGCCAGCATCATAACTGTTATTCCTAAGGACATATTAAGGGCGAATCCAAAAACCATTGTAAAAACCGCTGCAAGTAACCCTAGAAACAGCCAATAGCTTTTGTACATTGAAATGTTTCTTGGTTTATTTTCAGTTTTAGGCAAAGACTTCTTTTTCTTTGTGTAAGTCTTTGGCTTAATCTTGGTCTTAGAAGAGGAGCTGCTCTTATCTTTAGGCATAGTTCATACTACGCTATGTTGTCAACTAAAAAATGTTTGCCAAATCTCCCTTTTTAACTCCTAGACACCATACCAAGAACATAATCGGTCCGAACAACAAATATTTTGGCCTTTTTACAATGGCACAACCAAAAATCTGAACACTGATCAACATGTTTAAAGTGAATTTTATCATGGAAAAACCAAAATCGGACAAAGCTGTTAAAATCTGCACTAGATGCAAGAACTAACTATGGCTCAAAAATGGCAAATCTTCTTTTTTGCTATTTTCTTCCAGTACTAAATTATGATTTTCAAGATATGCTCCTATTTAGTGGCGGTTGGCATCACCTTCAGACCGCAGCTCATATCTTTTTGGCTTTTTAACTATATAGACAACCAAGTTTTTTGAATCAAATGGATAGCTAGAAACTCTTTTACTAGGGCGACAGCTTCCATTCTTTCCATTCGTTCCCCAGTTTCCTCTGAACTAATTCATAGTCCACATGGTCTTCAATCTGGACTTATTCACATTATGATTTTATTAATGCCCAGTACGTGTGCGCAGGAGACCTACCAATTCCATGGAAGCACGTTGGGATAATAAATCAGAAACACAACAACAACGAATAAAACTATTAAGACACCCGTAATAACTGCTTTTATTGCATTATTTGATAATATGTTTTTTGGGGCATCTGCTTTTTTGGGAGACGGATTCGGCTGACTAACAAGTTGAGTATCAAGCGGCACTGAACTTTTCTGAGGCAGGGCTTTTCCACAGTTTTTACAAAATAGGACATTATCTTGATTTTGTTTGCGACAGGATGGACAAAACATTTTGTTGATCTCCAACAATTAGGGGTAACAAAAGAGCAAATAAGGCTTTTCATTCGGAAAATCTCTCTTTTTCTTGGAATACCTACAAAGAACAGACTAAGCGTTTTCGACCACGAATTAGACATTCATTGTTTGTTCTGTTATCTCTCGACCTTATTCGCATAACCAAACTAGCCTGGTCATATTGATTCTACTGTGTCGGTCTTACTTTTTTGAGGTGTAGCCGCGTTTATCACCTTTGAGAAAGAAGGCCACGAAACAAAAAAAGAGAAGGAGAGGGACGCTTATCCAAAATCCAATAGTTATATTAAACAGATTGTGCCTAAAATCTATCAAACTAATAAAATTAGAACCTCACATGTGGCGGGAAAAAGCCTGCTTTATGTGATTAACAAATAATCAAATAAAAGCATTAGGAAGTGCATATTTACGGGAGCATCCCAAACATTTACGATAAAGTACGTTATACACGCTAGATTTGATATTGAAGGCGTTGTAGAAAAACCCGATGTTATAGGTGCAGTTTTTGGTCAAACCGAAGGACTTTTTGGACCCGAACTGGATCTACGAGAACTCCAGAAAACTGGACGCATCGGCAGAATCGAAATCGATTTACATTCAAAAAACGATCGAACAACTGGCTCAATTACCATTCCGACTAGCTTAGATAGAGTTTCAACAGCTCTCATAGCAGCGAGCATAGAAAGCATCAACCGCGTCGGTCCATGCTCGGCAAAAGTTAGCCTAGATAGAGTGGAAGATATTCGCGAGGCACGAAGAAAAATAATCATTGACCGTGCAAAAGAAATCCTGCATAAATGGACAATCGAATCAATGCCAAGCGTAGATGAAGTTTACAAAGAAATCTCAGAAACCATGAAAGTCGGCAAAGTAGAAAAGTACGGTCCAGAAGACTTACCTGCCGGACCAGGATTAGACAGCGCCAAAGAAATAATCGTTGTCGAAGGTCGTGCAGACATAATCAATCTGATGCGATGCGGAATCTTTAACACTGTTGCCCTTGAAGGCGCCAAAGTTCCGGAATCTATAAAGAAGCTCACCAAAGAAAGATCAGCCACCGCGTTGCTTGATGGCGACAGAGGCGGCGACCTCATACTAAAAGAGCTACAACAAGTAACCAATGTAAAGTTTGTAGGCCGTGCTCCGAGAGGAAAAGAAATCGAGGAATGCAACTGCAAAGAGATTGCTGAAGCCATTGAAAACAAGCTTCCAATAGCAGAAGCCGTAGGAGGCAAACCGCCAGCGCCAGCCAAAAAGATCCCAGAACACATTAAAGTTGAAGTTCCAGAACCCATCAGCCAAGCCGCAAAAGCACTAGTAGGCACACTTGAAGCGGTGCTTCTTAGCGAAAAGTTTGAGCTAATCGAGCGGTTACCAGTGAGCCAACTCGCAGAGAAACTTCAGCAGATGACAGGCGTTGATACTGTAGTTTTCGACGGTATCATAACACAAAGAATCGTTGACATTGCAGGCGAAAAAAACATTAGGCGAATAGTCGGAGCGAGAATCTCAGAAGCAGTTAAGCCAGCCTTAAACGTAGAATTGGTAACTTTCCAGGACGCCATCGCCCAAGCTTAGTCTTCTAAATAATATTTTATTTTCTTTACCTTTTTCACCGTTTCTGGAAAATAAGAAAAATAGAGATTTTGAGTCATTTCACGGCATCGTTTACAGCTTGTTTGCCTCGGTAAATCCACAACATAGATAATAGCGCTGCAATTGAGACAACTGCGATGACAGTTAGAAGTACCCAGTATTCGATTGAGTTTTCGTTTGGCTGAACTGCCGCCGGTTGATTAAGGACAAACGTTGGCGTAGGTGTTGCTAAATGAGCCGGGGTAAGCTTTGACGTCGTGGTAGGTTCGGAAGTTGGTTCTTGTGTATTCGGTAAAGCAGAAGTTGGTGTTGAGTTTGGTATTGGGGTGGGAGTTGGACTATTTATCGCCGTATAGATAGGTGGAGTGCCTACGGTGATATTTTTGTAAGTATCGCTGTTGATTGTAAAGTTATATTCAGTGTAGGTTGGAAAGCTGGCTAATGGGTTTAAGCTAGCATCGATTCCTGGGTGGGCATCTATTTTGTATGTTCCAGTAGGGACGCTTAGGGCATAATAACCGTTAGACTTGGAGAACCAGCCTGACAAATAGCCATTTAGGACAACGATGGCTCCTTTAATTGGAGTTCCAGAGTAATCAGAGATATAGCCGTATATCTTGTAACCTGTAAGTAAGGTTATGTTTTTGGCAATATTTGACGTTACTAATAATTGCGGTTGGTCGTAGGACATGTAATTGGAATCGAATGGGGGCCAAACATTAACGTGATATGTTCCGGCAGAAGCAGATATCTCGTAATAACCTGTTGCATCGGAGTAAACGCTTGGGACAGTTAATGGCAAGTTGAAAATCACTTCTGCATTAGCTAATCCTTTTCCGTTTGAGTCAGTTATGTAGCCTGAAATTCTATATTTTGATTGATCTGCTACTGGTGTTGACGTCGGGGTGCTTGTCGGCTGAAGATTGCCAACAACGATATTCTTGACTGTGTTGCCGCTAACGACAAAGTCATATTCATAGTACGCTGGAAATTGGGTTGCACTGCTTGAGTAACTGTCCGTTCGTGGGTGAGCATTAATATTGTATGTTCCAGCGGAGACAGCAACAAAATAGTAACCTGTAGAAGTAGAGAACCAACCTGAACCACTGCCGTTTAAGAAAACGCATGCCCCTACAACTGGCGCTCCTGAAGAATCGGTGATATAGCCTGAAACTTTGAATCCTGTAGCCAAGGTAATATTATTAGTTACGTCCGAGGCAACTACGAAACCTGGCTGGTCATGTCTAATGAAACCTGAATCGAATGGGGCCCATACGTTAAGGTGATAAGTGCCTACTGGACCAGAAGTTTGGTAGTAACCTGAACTGTCTGTCTTAACACCTGGAACAATCGAGGGAACATTGAAAATGACGTCTGCTCCAGTAATTCCATTACCGTTTGTATCGAAGACATACCCTGATATTTTACATTGTCCTGACTGTGCTTGTACACTGTTGATATTGAGGTTTAATGTATTTGTTAGCAGTAAAGTGAAAATGACAAAAACGATAATAGTGTTGTCTTTTTTCATCTTGTTTTCCTCAATAGCCATCTGACTTGGTTTATGATAAAAGCGTATTCATCAAAATTTCTTGACTAATTTTAGTCAAGTTTTCTTGACTAAGCTCAAGTCACATACAACCTTAGACCCGAATATGCTTTTGCTACACGTAATCCATTAGACTTCGAATTTCTTGGCTTTCTTTTGCTTCCTTTTCGATGAGCTCTTGTTCGGTTACATTAAAGAAGCCAAGGATTCTTGCTGCCGCAGGAACGACTTGGTTGGTTATGTAGTAGTCAACATCTACTTCGTCAAGCTTGGCAAAAACGTAGGGTTTAACCCGATTATAAAACCGCCCTTTGCCAGCCAAGATGACAAAGCCGACTTTGTCTCCGCTGGTTAGATGCCAACCTTTTTCTTTCAGCATTTTCGCCGCCTCCACATGTGGTGCTCTAATCGCGTATTGTTCAGGCGGCTTCGTAAGGGTCTTCCATATTATGAGATCGTCTAATGGAATCTTACGTTGTTTTAGCTCAGAGACAATAGAGCGCACATAATCAACAGCTTTCTGAGGCGACTGTTCCCTCAAGATAATCTCAAGAACATGTTCTTGTACTTCTTTGGCAACTTGCGCCCAGTCACCCCGAATAACCTCGAGCCCAACAATATCTAGGCTGCCGTCAAGCCGCAATCCAGCATAACGTTTCTTGGCTTCTGTGAAGAAAACGCGTCTGTAAACCTCGCTCACTTCAACTTCTAAGCCCAATTCCTCGCTAATCTCCTCTTTGATTTCAAGAAGTTTTTTTTCATCGTTGGTTAAGAAGAGGCTGTCAGTGTCTCCATAGATAATCACGAGACCCTTCGCCTCAGCTAATCTGGCAGCGCCTAGAATCGAGTGCCTGCCCCATGCTGAAGCTGCCTCGGCGACCGGTTTAATGTACCATCTTGCGCCAACCCAGCCAGCGTAGCCATATGAGGCGTTTGTTATTATTTTTACCGCTTTCTGGCGTGCATCCAAAATGCTAAATTCAACAGTGTTGGGCTTTAGAGTCTTCATTTGCTTTCTAATTTTGCTTCTTACATCAATCAGGAACACTAATGCTTCCTTGTAGAACCCGGAAGGTGTTTTGCGGAAACGATGACACACTTCGGGCGCTTCATAAACTCCCCCAGCTGGCTCAGGCTCGCCAGGTGCAATATAAGTGTCCGGCGATAGGTTGTAGCGAATCATTATGTTAGGGTACATGGATTTGAAATCTAAAACTGCTATATTATCATGCAAGCCAGGTTTAGGGGTAAGCACAAGCCCTCCTGCGTAAGGTCGATATGACTGCTCAATCCTTTGGGGAATTAGTTCGCCGATTTTTCTTGTCTGTTTAATCAGAAACCACTCCACCCTAAAGCCCACAGCGACAGTCATAACATGATCTAACGGCAAACTTACCAAGCTTGAGAGCTGAATTCCGAAATCCAGCAGTAACGCAGCACAGCCTTGAACTTTTCGAGCGTTGTTAAGGCTATACTGTTTAAGGACGCCCCTTTTTTCAGGGTCTTCCCAGGAATCGGCTAATTCTACCTCTTCAATTTTCGCGGCTGACTCATTTTTCATAACGTCTAAATGATTAGCTAGGTTCGCCAGCGTTTTGACTTTGACTTCAGGAAAAACATCCATAAAATCCGCCAAATCAACATTGGCCATGCCTGTAAAGGAAACATGACCGTAAATGCTGGTATGCGGTTCTTTGTTGCCTCGGTCAACATTAAAAGTTCGTTTAAGCATGTGGCTTCGTTTTATTAGGTAATTCCAATCCCGCGCGTTACCGCCGAAACTAACAATTATGTCTGGGTCAAACTGGCAAACATAATCAATAAATCCTTGAAGGAGTTGTTTGTCGTTATTGTCTTCATCTGCGAGAAACTGCTTTTCTTCGCCCGTGCTAGTAACAGCAGAGATCACTGCTATGGGGTTTCTGTCGGGCTTAGGTGAACCTTCTCGGCTGTAACTAATCATTGAGAAACTAAGTGTTTTAAGCTGTGGTTTTTCGAAACAATCGAGCTGTTTTGGAATAGATTTTGCGACGTAAACCTTGTCAACTCTAACTCCCAATACGTTTTCTTCTTCCTCAGCCTCAACTTCATGCCAAGCACAAGGGGCAACATCATTATCAATCAAGAATCGCATGGAAACGCGAATATCATCTTCGAGGCATTCTTTTACCCCTTCGAAGCTTCGAAGCTGCTTTGCAAGCTTCATCGTTTCCGTTACAACCTTACAATAAACTTTTATTGCCTGCACGGACTTGCCGAAAAAGCGGCGCTCAACAACTTGCACCTTCACAATTGAAGACTCATGAGAGGCCGTGATTTCTGACGCAATCTTCGAAGGATCAAATCCTTCCTTGACCACAGCATAAAAATAGCCAATAATATTTCTGTCAACAACAAGCACTCGACACCCATTCTGGTCAATTCCCCAAAGCCATAACTCAGCAACCCCATCATCAATCTTGGGGTTAATGTCCAGAAGCCAAAAAGCAAATTTCAACAAGTTCGCCAACATAATAGAAATATAAATTGATAGATTAAAAATTACCGAAAAAAGTATTGGTAGGTAAAAAGCGTTTCGCGGCTTTGCTACATCAAGCTAAGCGAATTAATTATTGGGTTGGTTCTTCAAAGAAGAAGGAAGGGTGCACCCTCCAAGTCTCTTCTTCTACTTGTTTGGAGTTACCTGATGACCTTACCCATAAAATTTCGCAAAATGTAAATTTTAAACGATCAAAATATCGGAGTAGTTAGTTTTAAGTTTCACGGTGCAAATTTTATTTTGGTTGTTTTATGACTTCGCAAGATGTTCTGATTGAAGCGCAGGGACTAACAAAGAGATTTGGTGATTTCACAGCTGTAGATCATATAGACTTCAAAGTCTACAAAGGCGAATGCGTCGGTTTCTTGGGACCAAACGGCGCAGGTAAAACAACCACTGTCCGAATGATGTACTGTTTCCTACCGCCTACATCAGGCGAACTAAAAGTTGCAGGTTTAAGCGTAAACACACAGTGCAGAGAAATAAAAAATCTGGTTGGTGTGGTGCCTCAAGAAGATAATTTAGACCCAGACTTTACAGTTATAAGAAACCTCACAGTTTACTGCCGCTACTTCGACATTCCAAAAGATGAAGCCCTAAAACGAGCGAATGAACAGCTGAATTTTTTCCAACTAGAGGAAAAAAAAGATGCTTCTATAGAGGCTCTTTCAGGAGGCTTAAAACGTCGCCTTATTTTTGCGAGAGCTCTGATAAATCAGCCTCAAATTCTTCTTTTAGATGAGCCAACCACAGGTTTGGACCCTCAAGCGCGGCATTTGGCTTGGGATGAAGTGCGAAACCTAAAGAAAAAGCAGGTCACAATCATTTTAACTACGCATTACATGGATGAAGCAGCAGTCTTGTGTGACCGCATATTGATTGTTGACAAAGGAAAAATTATTGAAGAAGGCACACCCGCCGAGCTAGTAAGGAAGCACGTCGGTGAAGATGTTTTGGAACTTGACTATGACGAGAAAGTGCTTCCGATTCTAAAAGAAGCTTTTCCTGAGGCACGATTTGAAAAATTAGGTGATCGCCTTCAAATTTTCACTGATGAACCGCATGGGGTTTTTGAAGGCTTCCTCAAAGATAATCCAATGCAAAACGTTACTATTCGCACCGCTAATCTTGAGGATGTTTTCCTTAAATTGACCGGGAGAGGGCTGAGAGAAGAATGACTAGCCCTAACCTACGTAAATCTCCTGCACGCTTCACCATACCAAAAATAACTTACAGAGTATGGAAGGTTTGGCAACGCAACTTTGATGTTTTCACCAAAACGATAGCTACCAACTTTTTACCTTCTCTTCTTGAGCCAATATTGTATTTGTTGGCGTTTGGTTTTGGTTTAGGCGGCTTCATTCCCTCCATTCAAGGTGAACGCTACATCAATTTTATTGCGCCCGCATTGGTAGCGATTGCGGTTATGAATGGGTCATTTTTTGAATGCACGTTTGCTTCCTTTGTACGAATGTATTACCAAAAAACCTTTGACGCCATAGTAGCCACTCCTGTAAGCGTTGAAGAAGTTGTGGCAGGAGAACTCCTCTGGGGAGCCACCCGCGCCACAATAAACGCGACAATTGTATTGGCTGTGGTTGCAGCTTTCGGCTTAATTTCCAGTCCACTGTTCCTACTAATTGTGCCAATTGCATTCTTTGGCGGGTTAATGTTTGGCTCCATTGCCATGTGCTTTACTGCAGCAGCACCCAACATTGACTTCTTTAATTTTCCCTCATTCCTCTTCTTGACGCCTATGTTCTTTTTAAGCGGCACATTCTTCCCTTTAACGTCCTTACCCACTGCTGCACAAGGAGCTGCAATGGCCATTTTGCCTTTAACACATGTTGTAAATATTACTCGAGGAGTAGTTTCAGGGCATCTAGAGCCAATCTTGGGATTAAACTCGACCATGCTTCTTCTCATAAGTTTCGTTTGGATAATAGCAGTGACAATATTTTTCTTTATTGTCAGCATTAACTTGATGAAGAAAAGATTAACAGGATAAATGGCTAAATCTTGATTCCTCTAACTTCAGCAATTATTAGATAGAAAGCAGCCAAGCCTTTCCAGGTACCCAACCTTGGGCAATTTCTCTTGCTTCAGCGGTTTTGATTGGTTTTCCTCCGCAATAATATCTTGAAATCACACGCCTAACCCCTAAATCGTCGGCTGGTAGTGCATCCAACTTTTGCATACCCCTCAACATAGTTAATTCAGCAGTCCAAACCCCAATGCCCCTTATCGAGTCAAGCTCTGAAATGATTTCTTCAGGATTTGGGTGGTTTTTTAGGTCTTCAAGATCCAAGTTGTCATCAGCTATAAGTTTAGCAGCTCCACAGATGTATTCAGCTTTCCGCTGGCTAAGCCCACATCCCTGGATTTCATTGATGCTTGCCAAAGCTATTTCTTTCGGCGTTGGATAAGCATAGAAAGTTTCACCTTCAATAGCTATGTTTTCCCCGAATTTCTTTACCAGCCGCTCTTCAATGGTGTGCGCTACTTTGATGGAAATTTTCTGCTCAACAATAGAATCAACTAAGGCTTCAAAAACTGTTGGTGTCGTCGGGTTCTTTAATCCATACAACTGTTGGGCTATCTGACATATAACAGAGTCACTTTTTATCTGTTCATAAAAAGAGCGGAGGGAGAAGCCCAAGTTGAAAATGAATTTGATCGCGTCTTCAGCTTTCTGTTTGTCTAGCGCTGTTATAGGCTGGTTTGATTGTAACTTGACATCTATTTTTGGCTTCTCAAGTGTTCCTGTGGAAGTTATTTTGAATAGGACAAGTTTGTCGTTGATTTTGAGAACCTGGGTGAGTTGGCCGTTTGCGTAAATTCGGATTTGTTTGTCGCCGAAGCTAAATATGTGAGCGGACAAATCGAAATCGAAAGGTGCCAACGCATGAACCTTAAAGCTATCGGTAAGTGCCATCTTGGTTCATCCTTGAAGCATTGACCTTAATCTAAGAGGATATTAAAGATTTTTAACTCTAAACCGTTATTGTTAGCGAGTAACGGACGGTACTTATGCGTTTAGTGATACGGATAGGCGGCTCAGTGGTAGCGTCACCAATTAATACAGAATTGATGAGCAAATACGCTAACCTAATAAAAACAATAAAAGCTCAAGGGCACGAGGTGGCGGTAGTGCTTGGAGGAGGATCACTTGCAAGGGAATTTATCAAATTTGCTAAAGATTTGGGCCTAGAAATGCAAGCACAGGATGAAATTGCCATTTCTTGTTCACGGTTGTTTGCTCAGCTTTTCCTCAAAAGGCTTGGCGATGAAGGATGCAGCAAAGTTGCTACAACGCTAGATGACACGCAAGTATGCTTAGGCGAGGGCAAGATTGTAGTGATGGGTGGACTAAAGCCGGGAATCACCACTGACGCCGTTGCCGCTTTGGTAGCTGAACGCATCAATGCTGATTTGTTGGTGAAGGGTACTGACCAAGAAGGCGTTTATAGCAAAGATCCCCGTACGAACCTCGATGCAGTGAAACTGGACAAATTGACCTTTGACGATTTCTCTAAGATTTTCGAGGGAAGCATCCATAAAGCAGGCATTCATCAAATCATAGATCCCGAAGCCATTAAAGTCCTAAAACGTTACCGCGTCAAACTCATTGTCGTCAACGGCTTTCAACCACAGAACATTTTGGCTGCGGTTAACGGCGAAAATGTTGGAACTATAATTAGCTAAATTCATTTTGTGCCTATGTTTATATTCATACGTGCATCTTTATGCAAAACCCCATAGCCCAGATGCCAAATTGGCTCCAAGCAATAGCAAATGTAAACCCAATATCATACACAATTGACGCAGTTAGAAGACTGATGGTATTCAGTGATGGATTCGGGCGATTGCCTCTTGATTTCGCGTTCGTCGGTGTCTTTGCAATAGTTGTAACAGTTATATGCGTTGTTCTATCATGGAGATACCTAAACAAGTAGTAAAAAATGGAACAAAAATAGAATCTTGCTTTTTTAATGTAACTAGTCCTTATAAGAAAGAACAATTTCCATTCTCACTTACAATAAAGGCTGGAGCAGAAAAAGCTATGACAACAATCGTAGAATCAATAGACCTGAAAAAAACTTACATGCTTGGAAAAGTCCCTGTTGAGGCACTTCAAGGGGTAAACCTCAAAGTTGAAACTGGAGACTTCATTTCCATACTTGGACCGTCAGGAAGCGGCAAATCCACAATGCTAAACATGATCGGCGCATTAGACAAGCCAACTTCAGGAACAATGCTTATCGACGGCGTTGACATATCGAAACTCAACGACAACCAACTAGCCGATTTGCGAAGGCGAATTGGATTTGTTTTCCAATTTTTTAATTTGATACCCAGATTAACTGCACGAGACAACGTTGAATTATCAATGTCTATTGCAGATATAGGTAAGGTAGAAAGAAGAAAAAGAGCGGTAGAGCTTCTTGAAACTGTGGGCTTGAAGGACAGAGTTAACCATAAGCCTACTGAACTGAGCGGAGGACAGCAACAACGCGTTGCTGTTGCAAGAGCGTTAGCAAATAGCCCCAAGTTTTTGTTGCTTGATGAGCCTACTGGAAACATTGACTCTAGAACAGCAAGTGAAGTTATCGGGTTGATCAAGAAGTTGAATGTCGAAAAAAAAGTTAGTATTATTATGGTTACTCATGATCAACATCTGGCGCGGGAAGCGAGAAGAACAGTACAGATGTTTGATGGTCAAATTATTTCAGAAGTGGTGAATCAAGAATGAAGGCAGTAGATATTTTCGGTTATTCCTTCAGCGCGATTAAACTCCGCAAGCTCAGAGCAGCATTAACAACTCTAGGGGTAATAATAGGAATTGCCGCCATTGTAGCTTTGCTCTCGATTACTCAGGGCTTGCAGGCAACAATCACTAATTCGCTTCAACAAGGACTATCAACCAACACGTTAGTTGTTACATCAGGCGCAAGCGCTTTAGGAGAAGCCACCAGCGGCGGAGGAGGCGTAGGTACACGTGGCGGAGGTGGCTTTGGCTTAGGCGGCTCCAGTTCAAGTGGATCCGGCTTCAACTTATACGTCAATTACACGGATCAAATCGATGCGCTGTCTCCAGAAATAGTATCCTCGTTTGCAGTTATACAAAGGACAGGTTATGTTGACACTGGAAGCGTTAACCGTTCGGTTACCATTTACGGTGTTGATTTCAACCAATATGCTCACCAATACAGCAAAACCTTCATAGCAGCATCTGGAACCATACCCTTGAGCCCTACTGAAAACCAAACAGTTGTAGGATCACGCGTAACCGATCCCCGGCAAAACGGGACCATACTTTTCAATGCTGGCGATGAAATTGGAATCACATGGACCAACGCTACAACGCTCCCAGTAATAAACGAAACTTACAATGCCCAAGTTTCAGGCGTCCTTCAAAAAGTCGGAGGCTTCGGCATTGGAGGACCATCAGATACAGGCGTGTACGTTCCCTTAAGTAAAGCAGAGAGCTTCTTTGGAACAGATCAATGCGACATGATAATCGTGCAAATCAAAAGCAGCGATAATGCCACAATCACAAACGTTTCCAAGGCTATAACTGATCACTTTGGCGGTCAAGTTTCCGTCATATCTTCCACAGCAGTTCTAAGTTTGCTTTCGACAGTGTTTAGCACAATCCAGTTGTTCCTTGGCGGCATAGCTGCTATTTCGCTCTTAGTGGCAGGCATTGGAATAATGAACATAATGATTGTCTCGTTGATTGAACGCACACGTGAAATTGGCATACTAAAAGCATTAGGAATGAAAAGTCGAACCGTCTTAACTATTTTCCTTGGCGAATCAGTCATCATAGGCTTAATCGGCGCTATTGTCGGGATAATTCTGGGCTGGTTACTCGCAAATGTTACTGCACGAGTGTTAGGTTCAGGTGTTTTCGGTGGAGGCGGATTTCAAATAACTCCTCTATTAACTCCGGAAGTTCTTGCGGGTGCACTAGCTTTCGGTGTTGGAATCAGCGTAATCTTTGCGCTTTACCCAGCTTGGCGCGCGTCGAAGCTAAAACCAGTAGATGCTTTAAGATACGAGTAACATAAGTCATCTTCAGAGGTGTTCCCAAGTGAAACGATTGTACCCTGACCAACCAGTCGTAGGCGTCGGCGCCGTAATAGTTAACGAAGGCAAGGTGGTTCTGATTAAACGCGGAAATGAACCAAGTAAAGGCAAATGGACCATTCCAGGCGGCTTAGTTGAACTCGCCGAAAGCCCAGAGCAAGCAGTAATCCGAGAAGGCAAAGAGGAAACTGGCTTACATGTTGAAAACCCAGTATTAATTGATGTTGTCAGCAATGTTGACTTGGATGAGCAGAGCAAAGTAAAATACCATTATGTCATCGTCGACTATTTAGTTCATGTTACAGGCGGGATTGCCCAAGCTTCAAGCGACGCTATGGAAATGCGTTGGGTGCCCTTTGACGAAGTAGAAGGGTATGATTTGACAGCTTCTTTTCGCTTGTTTTTTAGACATAACAGGGAAAAACTGGAAAAAGCTAGCTCCTACTGCTGATGAGGAAATCAAAAAGATACAACTTGTCTGTCAACAAACAACGTTGACCAAAACGTTTTTTTAATGATAAATCAATCTGGGAAGCCAGGGATTGTAGACGGTTAAGACAAAGTTAGCAATAATCCTAATCGCCGTCATTGCTTTAATCGGGAACCGCTTGGCTGCTAATCAACCCACAAAATAAAGTAAACCCAATGGCCTTGATGCTTACTCCAACCCCAATCATTTTGCCAATCACCATACCTTCACCTTCCCAAACTCAAACCAGATCATCTATCGAAGAAAACCAAACGCCTAATATTAGAATTGAAGGGTTTAAATGGGTAAGCGTTTGGAGCCAATAGTCGGGGTTGAGGCAACTTGTTTTTTCAATGTTACAATTCGTAACTTTAGGCAACAACTACATTAACGGGATAGCATTAAGCGCAAGAATTCATTCAGGCGATACAGCCAGATGCAACATAGAGTGGAGTTTTTTGGTTTTGGGACAGGAAACACAGGGTCGTGCTCTTTAATCGAGTGCTTTATCCAGGAGAAACACACACGATTAGAGGAGTATTATATTCGGACCGGAGCGTTATAGGCAAACCTGGGTCGATTGCAAATTCGACTATTTTTGAGGTAAAGCTGGGCAGAGACATCTTAGATCAGATTACAATTCCATAATAGTCCATTGGAAAGAAAATGAAAAACTAGTTAGTGTCTTTGAAGAATAGACGTGTTTCTCCCAGTGTTTTAATGTCTAACGCTCTGACGCGGGCAACTATGGGAAAGTCGCTTACAACTTTGCCAAGGGTGAGGCAATTGTGGGGTGGCAAGTCTCTGGCAATTGACCGGACAGTTTCTGCGTCTACTCGGGCGGCTCTGCTAACAACGTCTAGGTCGTGTTCGTTGGTGAAGTTGAAGAGGAAGATGTTGTCTGCTTGGCGATAGATAGTTTCTTGAATTGTGTCAGGTTGGTTTGTGATAAACGTTGTGAATATTCCGTAGTGGCGCATGCGGGTTACAATGTCATCCCAGTAAGTTTCGCGTAGGTACAGGTGCGCTTCTTCAGCGAATAGGAAAACAGCTTTGAGTTTCCAGTTTGAGAGGGAATCCACTAATTTGCCAAGCACATATTCAACTACTATTTGACGGTCAATATTTGAGGTGTTTTTCAGGTTTATGATAATGGCACCTCCGCTTTCCTTTGCTTTCAAAATACTCTCATCCAGCAATGTGGCTTCGCCTGGGCAATCAGTGAAGAAACCCGAATTAGCAAAAGAGTGGAACCTTGAAGCTAACGCGTCACGGACATGTTGATTGCAGTTTAAGTCACGAATCGCTTCGCCTAAATTTTGCATGTTCAGCTTCCCTTGTTCTTTAAGCATCTTCCATAGTCGCCTAAATTCGCGCGCTGAAGTCCCAGGTAGATGAAGAGCGTTTACAAGTATACCCATTACTGTGTTTAGTGGCAGTTGCTCAAGCGCTACTCTAAAGTTCTGTGAGGGCACTAAGGTATGGATTTTATCGTAGTAGATGTTTCTTTTGCCGTCATTAGTCATGCCTAGGCTGCTGTATTCGCCGTTCAAGTCAAAGATAACCACAGTTGCTTTGTACCCCACAAGGTTTACCATGAGGAGTTTGGATAGGTGGGATTTGCCGCAGCCCTTCTTGCCAGTGATAATGTTTAAGGTACCATCTAAAGCAGAGGCGTCTATGGTTAAGAGTGAGGAGTCTTTGGTGCCTCCCAGCATAATAGGTAGTTTACCATCGATTTTTGCGAGCTTCATAAGCATGGGGATTGACAATCTTTTGATAGTAGACTGAGAGCGACTGGGAAGCCAACTACTGCTTGGACTCAACATATCGTTTTCCAATGTAGCCCGTATCTTGCAAATCAGCAAACTCGCATCTTGAATATAGGTTATGTGGGGAGCAATTTCCATAGGATCAATATCTTCGCCTTGAAGAGATTCGCCGCCATCTGGCAAAGTACGCAAAAGCTCTTCAAGCACGCCTGGCACAGCGGCAAATTGCACATCGATAACCTGAGCGATCAAGGCTTTTGCGGCATCCTGGTCTTCAACGAACAAATAGTCGCCTTTTTCAGCGCTCTCTGTTGGGAAACTAATGATTTGTAGAATGTTACCTTCTTTTTTATAGAGTTTCATGAGTACAATTCCCCTTTGCCAAACGAGCCGAAAAGCAGCCTGTGCATGTCGGGTCGGTTGATCATTTGTATGCCATGCTTTCGCGTAATGAAGTGTTTTATAGCTATAACTTCGTTGGCAGTAAAGGTGCAGAGGATGTGTGAGAGCCGGAGGGTTTCGGGGTAGCTTTGCGTATAGAGGTCGTTACCAACTAGTTTCTGAACGGCCTCTATACGTTGTTCAGCGGCGGTTTCTTTGTCGATGTCTAATCGGAAGGCGAGGTTTGACTTGTTGAGTCGTGCAACATAAAGGTCGCCTAGCAGCGTTATTGGCGGTTTTGAATGTAAGCCTGTGGTTTCCAGCAGGTATGGCGGGTCAAGGTTTGGAAGTCTCTCGGTTATCAAAATGCCGTTAGATCTCAACATGGTAGCCTTAGAGAACGCAAAAATGATGTTGTTGTTTCTTCTTGCGAAGCTAAGGATTTCTCGGAGCCGTTGGGTCGGGGTGTCGATTGTTCCAGCGGTTAAGGAACCGTCGAAGAGGATAATGCCGTGGTTTACAGTTTTTGCAAGCATCGTTTGAAGCCACCGCTCCAATAAGCCTGCAATGCGCATGGGCATCTGCATAATGTTTGGAGCAGATTGATGCATGCTTCCATAGGTTGTGCTGAAATAAGCGTGCTCAAGCGCGTTGTAAACCACGTTTTTGTTATCTTCGGTTAAGTGGAAGACGAAAGGTCCAAGGCGCGTGTATTTGTAGCTGTGGTTTTGGCGCCATGTGATTGCTCCACGAATGGCGACTATCATACCGGTGTCTGTTTCGCCGATTTTTATCGTCGATGTGTCTACAGCAGCAATTAAGGTTTCCTGGCGATCGGCTTTTATGGGGATCGGTTGGAGTTTAAACTGAAGATTTGAAGGATATAGGCTGTTTAAATTAAATTTTTGGAGGTTCTGGGTGTTGAACTGGAGAGGTTGATGCTGCGCTTGTTTAAGTGTGCTAAGGCTTTGTTCTAAAAAGCGCTGGGGTAGTGCGGTGTCCATTGTTGGTTGTGGAAAGTTATATTTGTTAGTAATTGTATATTGTTCAATCACCATGATTCACCAATATTCAATATCTTTATTGGTGAAATATTTAAGTATTGTGCATGAACATCTTGTACAATACAATATACAATAAGTGAGAACTTGACAGAAAAACAGCAAAACCCCCCCATACGCGTAAAAATGAAAGTCGGCGACATAGAATTCGAAATCGAAGCCCAACCTGACCAAATCCAGACCGCTGTAGACCGAATCCTCGCCACCGTCACCGAACGACTGAAAAACACAAACCTTGCCCAAGTCGCCGAACGCCCCTCGCCACCGCCCAGAGCAGAAACATGCAAAGGAGTAATCCAAAAGCTCTGGGAAGAAGATTGGTTTACCCAACCCAGAAGCTTGGACGATGTCCACACCGAGCTAGCGCGCAAAGGCTTCCACTATGACCGCACCGCAGTAGCTCATGCACTGGTCGATTTAGTTAAAGACAACATACTGACGCGAATTGGCAAACCCCGCCGTTATCAATACGCACAAAAAAGACCCCCAACTTAATACAATACAACCACTCTCATCCACAGATCAGCAAAGTTTAAAGCATATATTGTTCATTCTATTGTAGTGAATTTTTTGGAATTCAATTGTAAGTGGAGGTGAAATTTTTGCCGGATATTGTTGATGCTGCAATTGCATCAGGTATGTCAAAACTTGTAGAAGCAGTAAAAGCAGCTGGACTCGTTGATACACTGAAAGGCCCAGGTCCATTCACGGTTTTTGCGCCCACAGATGAGGCCTTCAATAAAATACCCAAAGCTAACTGGGATATGTTACTCA
The DNA here is from genome assembly GCA_963811105.1 of Candidatus Bathyarchaeota archaeon. Classification (GTDB taxonomy): domain Archaea; phylum Thermoproteota; class Bathyarchaeia; order Bathyarchaeales; family Bathycorpusculaceae; genus Bathycorpusculum. The sequence goes on from CAWEPZ010000009.1 coordinate 272,661, forward strand.
AAGACCCAGTGAAACTTAAGGAAGTCTTGACTTTCCACGTTGTTGACGGAAAACTTATGGCTTCAGATTTAGCTCAGCACGAATACCTGCAGGCTCTTTCAGGAGGAGAATTAAAGATAGATGCTAAAACTTGGCATTTACATAAAAATATGAAAGTTAATGGCGCAAACATCATCAAACCAGACCTAATCGTAGACAACGGAGTTTGCCATGCAATAGACAAAGTTCTAATGCCAAAAATGGCAGGCATGGACGAAAAAATGTAGATATTGAACCTGTGATTTGCACAGGAACCAATTTTTTTTATGAAAAATGAATAGACCTTAGGCGCAATTTCTATTTTAATTACTAAAAGCCGTTAAAATAGACTTATTTTTTTAACGGAAAAGTGCAATTTTGGGATGGATTACTCTGGTAAGGATTCATCGGCATATTAACTTGAGATATCGCCCAGTGTTGGATGCGCTTATTTTTTCAGAAAAGCAACTGATCTTTGGTGAACAGTTTGCTCAACTACAAATGGCTTTCAAAGAAGCCTTTTCTATTCCGATCCATAACGGGACTGCAAGTACCTGAATTCGACTCGTTCTGCACCCAAGCAAATGCCAAATACAGAGATTACGAAGCAAAAAGGCTAGATAGACCAAACAGAAAACACAAAGTAGGCGCCGGATACCCCTTCAAGCTGTCTCTACAAGACAGACTGCTTATGCTCATGGTCTACTACCGACTCTACATAACCTCAACACTAACCGGAGTCCTCTTCGACCTGGACCAGAGCAACGTGCTCAAAGACATCCATAAACTTGAACCCCTCGTAAAAGAAATCCTGCCTCTGCCCCAAAAGCTGCATGACAAAGCCAAGCGACTGCAAAGCATAAAGGAAATAGAGGCGATGTTTCCAGAGTTCAAAGCTTTCACCGACGCCACGGAGCAGGAGATTCCCAGGCCCAAGAACAGGAAAAAGCGCAGGACGCACTACAGCGGGAAAAGGAAGAGGCACACCGTGAAGACTCAGCTAACGGTTAACTCTAAAGGCCTCATAATCCATAAGTCCCGTCATGTTAGGGGCAGCACGCATGACTACGCTCTCTATAAGCATAGTCATCCTAAGTTGCCAGGCAATGTTCGGTCGGGTTTGGATTTGGGGTACCTTGGAATAAAAGATGATTATCCCAATCTTAATTGTGTGTTGCCCATTAAGAAGAAAAACCCTGGTCGCGGCAAGGTTGGCGTGAAGGCACAGGAGCTTTCAGTGGAGCAGAAAGCTTTCAATAAAGAACTTGCCAGCGAACGTGTGGTGGTTGAGCATACGAATTCGCGGGTGAAAAAGTTTCTGATTTGGGGCGGTGAATTTAGGAATCGCTCGAAACGTTATGATGTTATGACCGATATCGTGTCCGGGCTGATAAACTTCCGAATACTAGGATCTTTAAATATCTGAGAAAGCTTCAGGGGAAGACAGAAAGCAAGGGCAAATCCCCCAAGCAGAATAGCGCCTAAGGTCTAATATAGTTATTTTGTGAAAGGGTTGGTTTAGCTTTGCTTTGTCCTGAATTTGTTACAATCTCAGTTGTTGGTGGTTTTTCTGCTAAGTTTCAAATGGTTGTTTTGGGTTGCTTTTTCTAAAATTAAGCTTAACTGTTTGCAGGTCGAGTTTAAAAATGTTTTAGTTTGTTTAAAAAGTTTAAATTTGTTTAAGAAAGTTTGACGGAAGCAACATCATTAAAATAGTGATTCGTAGATTTTGCTTGTTTCTTCCGCGACTTTTCGCCAGGTAAAATACTCCAACACTCTTCGCCTGCCGTTTTCTCCCCAATTCTTGGCTTTTTCAGGATTTCGCAGTGTTTCGTTTATTCCCCAAGCGATATCTGACGGGTCTTCGCCGTTAATGTGCACTCCACATTGGTCTGCCCCTCCATTTACGACCTGTTCTTTGAAACCTACAACACCTCTAGCTCCTACTACTATGGGTTTCTCCATAGCCATGGCTTCTAAACTTACTATGCCAAATGGTTCATAAATTGATGGAAAAACGCAGACGTCGGAAGCGGCATAATGGAGAATTCGTTCTTCTTCAGACACGAAGTCGAAGCGGTAAACGATTTTATCTTTAATGTTTAATCGTTCTGCTGTTTCTTGGATGTCACCTTGTTCTTCCCCTTTACCTAAAATCAATAGTTTAGTGTTCGGGTTTTCTTTTAGAACCGTTGGCATCGCCTGCAGTAGATTTCTGACGCCCTTCACCCATGCGAGTCTGCCGACAAAAAGCAGCAAGTTCCATCCTTCTGGAACATCGTATTTTCTTCTTATTTCATCCACATCGTGTTTTTGAACATTAACTGGGTTGTACATTTCTGGGTCAACACCATTCCAAACAACGCTGATTTTTGAGGGCGACCACCCATGTTTTACCAGATCATCTTGCATTGAGTAACTTACAGTTATTATTTTGTCTGAGTTTTGAGCCATGGCTCTCTCTAAATGGGAAACTACTTCTGAGCCTCCTCCGCCACTCCTTCCCCATTCTGTGCTATGTGTGTGGAAAACTACTGGAATTTTGGTTTCGTTTTTGATTACTAATCCTGAGATGCTGCCTAACCAGTCGTGAACGCAGACGACATCAAAATTGTATTTTTCTTTTTTGATCAAGCCGTTGATGAATTTGGTAGCGCTAAGTATGTTATACATGAAGATATCGTTGAAGAGTTTGATGTTTGTACCCCATTTCTTAAGGTCATCAACTACAAAAAAAGGCCAGATGTTGCTTGCGTCAGCAATCAGCGGTCGGTGAACTTCTACTCCTCGAAGTATTTCTCTGGTTTTTAAACCATTATTATTCAATGTAAAAACCGAAACGTCATGTCCTATATCTACGAATTCATGAGTGATGTATTCCGCGTATGTGCCTAAGCCGCCTACGAGTTGAGGTGGATATTCATAAACGAAAAATCCGATTCTCAAAAAACTCACCTGAAACTTGTTAAAGTTATTACTTAATGCTATTTATACTTTCAAATAAAGTAAATCTGGTTAAAAATCTCAAAATCTTTTATTGATTTATCCATCTTCTGGGTTTTAGGTTAGCATCGTAATAGCTTTAGCGCAACTTTTACATTTCTATTCTTGCCTATTCTTTTCGAAAATTATACTTCAAACGGGTCTTTGTCCCATCTTTGATGCAATCTATTTTTCTTCTTTCCTCATCGTTTCAATAGGACTGGAAGTACCTTCTTTATTTTCTAAAGAGTTGAGTTTTTCTGAGATGGTTTCCAGAATTTCTAGTATTTCAGTTTCTCTTTCTAAATTTCCTTCTTTTAGAAGACAATCAAGTCCATTTGATAAATTTTTATCTATTTCCCTTTATTCTCCTTTCCTAAGATGTTTTTAGAAAAGAATCACTAGAAATCTGTTACAGTTTTGTTTGCTTAAAGGAACATAAAAATCTTTTACTATCGTTTCGATCGACCATTGATAACTATTTCCAAACTTAATGGCAATTTTTTTTGGATAACGGTGGAAAATGAGCTATTTGAATGATTAAAATTGAATCGTATTCCAATTTTCCCAATATTACTTGGGCTGAAATAAGCGTCTTATTTATGTTTTACGCAAAACGAAAGTGACTGGAAGAGGCTATTGAAAATGAAGGAACAAGATGAATACAACGATGTTTCTTTAAAATTAGAGAAATTGTGTAGTGAATGGAGCGTTTACAAGATACATTCAAAGAGGAAAGAACCGCGACAAGTGGCACGTGATTTACTAAAACTGACCTAAAACAATTTTTATCCTCAGCCGGATAGGCTTTTGGGAGTAAATCATTTGAAGTCTGCACTAATTGTTTATTGGTCAAGTACAGGAAATACTGAAAAAGTCGCTCAAGCCATTAAAGAAGGTATAGAGAATTCTGGGTTAAAGGTTGAGCTTAGAAAGCCTCAAGAAGCAGAAAGCATGGATTTTTTTGATTATGATTTAATTTGTGTTGGTTCACCCTCAATTGAATGGCAACCTGCTAAGCCAATGGTTGACTTATTGAAGGCCAAACTCAATATTTATCGCAATCAAGGCAAAATCAAGCCTTGCGCCCCTAAAGTTCAAGGCAAAAACGCTTTAGTTTTTTGCACATATTCAGGACCACACACAGGCATTGATGAGGCAACGCCGGCGGGGAAAACAATGCGGCAGTATTTTGAGCATTTTGGCTTTAACATTGTTGGCGAATGGTACACGGTTGGTGAATTTCATGGAAGAGAAGATATGTGCATTCTGGGTAGACTTGGCGATATTAGGGGAAAGCCGACGATGGAGGATTTGGCTAAAATTAAAAAGGATGCCCAACTATTAACAAAGAGTCTGTAGTGTTTGAAATGAAAAACCTCAATTTACCTGACAAAATCAGTGAAGATTTATTAAAAACTGCTGAAGAATTGTCTTTGATGGCAAAAAAGCCGATTTCTCAATCAATGGCAATAAATCTGCTTATTGAAGTTTATCATGCACACCTCAATAACCCCTGTGCGCTCGACGCATTCAGTCAGCAACTAAAAAGCATTGACCTTATGACGCCAGAAGAATTTGACAAGTTCTGGGATGAACCAGCTAAAATTCAAGAGACAAAGCGTAAAGCAAAAATCAGAAAGCATTAAGCTTGACTCAATTCAAAATATTGTTTATATAAAATTATGTGGCAATTGTTGGAATCATGTCAATTAGAGCAGAATTTGGTTGGATAGAGATCAAAGGTGACAAATATACAAATGACATTGTGATTCACGCAGACGGCAAAATAACCAAAAGAAACAAGAAGAAATCTAAAGACCTAAAAGCAGTTTACGGTCACACACCTCTTTCAGAACACGAACTAAGATTTCTGTCAAAAGAAGATTTTGATGTTCTATATGTTGGAAGCGGTCACTACGCTTCCTTGCCGATAACTCTAAAAGCTCTCAAAGTCTTGACAAAGTATAATACTATAATCTTGCCCACTTCTGAAGTGATTAGCAAAATAGAGCAAGAACAAAAGAGATTTGTCGCAATTATTCATGTCACTTGCTGATAGCTAAAGAACCGCGAAGGCTTGATTGTACAGCTCGGGTTTTTTCCGGCTTATCATACCGCCGACGCTGAAACCACCCGCTTTAAGTGCATCCACAATATTGATGAGAACGGTCGTTTTCCAATGCCTCGAGCACCTGTCAAAAGCAAAACACGCGTCCGCAAACGATTGCACTATATTAACCAGAAGTCTAATATGGTGATAAAATGTTTTTCATAGAGCACTTACTGGAGCACAACCTACATGGTTGATAGCGATTACCAAGCTGACTTTCCTAGCGAAATAATCAGGGAAGGCAAAGTCCAAGTGTTGGTGCCAAAACTCGCAGCTTATCAGGTTGTTCCCTCTGATTATGCACCATCCCGAGCGCCAGTCTTCTACAACCCGATCATGGAGTTCAACCGCGACCTAACTGTTCTGGCCTTCCAAGCTTACCAACGTATGGCTAATCATGAAATCAGCATATGTGATCCATTAACCAGTCAAGGCATCCGAGGCATACGTTTCGCCGCTGAAATTGACTGCGTCAAAAAAGTGTTAATCAGCGACATTAACGAGCAAGCATACAAACTCGCAAAGCATAATGTATCCCTAAACGTGTTAGAAGGCAAAATTGGGGTTAAGCATGAAGATGCGAACTGTGTCTTAAGCTGCAATGCCTCGCCCAAAAAAAGATTTGACATTGTGGATGTTGATCCGTTTGGTACTCCGGCACCATACCTTGACTCAGCGCTCCGAGCAATCCGCAACAACGGCTTACTAGCGTCAACAGCAACTGACTTGGCGCCTCTATGTGGTGTTCATGCAAAAGCTTGTGTGCGAAAATACGGCGGTAAACCACTCAGGACAGAGTATTGCCACGAATTAGCCGTCAGACTTTTAGCTGGATGCACCGCCACCTTAGCCGCAAAACACGATATTGGCATAAAGGTGCTTTTCAGCCACAGCAGCGAACACTATATTCGCTTATACGCACAAATCAGCTATGGCGCCAAAAAATCGGATGACTGCATCAAAAATATGGGCTACATTCTGCACTGCTTCAACTGCTTGCACAGAGAAACCACCCACCAACCCTTAGGCAGCCTGCAATGCCCCGAATGCGGTTCAAGAATGGACTGGACTGGACCTCTCTGGGTGGCAAGCATCTTTGACGGTAGCTTTATTGATTTAATGATAAAAGAAAACAAGTCTGTTGCATTCAAAAACAGCGCTCGAATCACAACACTACTAGCATTAATTAAAGAAGAAGCTTCAGCCCCCATTACCTATTTTGTAGTTGACAAGTTAAGCGGGAAACTGGGTCTACCATCGCCATCCATACAAGCATTCGCAAACGCACTTCATTCGGGCGGTTTCCAAGCAGTAAAAACTCACTTTAGTACTAGAGGCATAAGAACAGATGCTTCTGCGATGGCTTTGCGAAAACTTCTCAAAGAAACAATCAGCAGCTAGAGAACATTTTCGGCAACAAAAGTTTAAAGAGCAAAGCCGCCAGTCCTTAAAGCTAGTGAACAGCAATGAATGACAAAATCACCGTGATCGGCGCTGGTATGATGGGCGGTGCTATAATCAAAAGCCTTCTTAAAGGTGGTTATCAAGGCAAAATTACAGCGGTTGATATTCAACTTGAACGGCTCAAGGAATTCGACCCCTTAGGTGTGAAAACTTCTTCAAACAGCAAAAAGTCTGCTGCCGACGCGGACATCGTTTTTCTCATAGTTAAGCCGGGAGATGTAGAAAAAGTTCTCAAAGATATCAGTGCAGAAATTAAGGGTAAGTTGCTAATCTCGGTGGCAGCGACTGTTCCGCTTAGGTTTTTGCTGAAGCATGTTTCTGACGCGAAGGTTGTGCGTATTATGCCTAACCTTGGAGCTCTTGTGCAAGCTGCTTACACGGCTTACTGTTGTGAAACGAACGTTACCGCTGAGGATAAGGAGAAAGTGGAGACATTGCTGAATATGATGGGCATTTGCGACGAGGTTGAAGAGAAATATATGGATGCTATCACTGCAGTAAGCGGAAGTGGACCAGGTTACTTGTCAATTATTATTGAAGCCATGACATATGCAGGATTAAAAGTTGGATTACCGCGAAACATAGCTTTAAAGTGTGCTGCGCAAACAGTGATGGGCACGGGAAAACTTGTAGTTGACTTGAACGAGGAACCATCTAAAATAAAGGATATGACTACAACACCAGGCGGAACAACCATCGAAGCAATATACCAAATTGAACAAAGCCAAATCCGTTCAGCAATGATAAGAGCCATCGAAGAAGCCACAAAGAAAAGCCAAGCTATAAGGGAAAAACTAAACCTAAATTGAGACCAATGATGTTTGAAGCGGTTATTTTTGATTGGGACGGCACTTTAGCCGATACAAGGCAAGTAATTGTTGTATCATTCCAGAAAGCTCTTAGCGAAGTCAACTGTATTGTAAGCGACGAGTACATTGAGCGTCGTATAGGTATTGGCGCAGCAGATACGTTTTACGACATTTTGCAATCTGCAAACATACGCGTCGACCAGAAAATGATTGAACATTTAGTAGACCGCAAAAGCCAGTTTGAAATTGAATTAACAAGCCAAGTAAAATTATTCCCAGGCGCAAAAGAGCTACTTGAAACGTTACATGGCAAAGTAAAAATGGGGTTGGCATCAATGAATAACCGCTCAGTCATCATACATATGGTGAAGGCAAACGGCTTAACCCAATTCTTCCAAGCTTTTCTCACAGCCGAGTCAATTTCCCATTCCAAACCACATCCGGAAATCTTCATCAAAACCGCCTCTGAACTCAAAACAAATCCAGAAAAATGCGTTGTCATTGAGGATTCGATTTTCGGTGTTAAAGCCGCAAAGTCCGCCAACATGGGCTGCGTTGCTGTTACAACAGGCGTTTATTCCAAAGAAGAGCTGAAAGAGGCAAAACCCGATTTAATTGTTAAAACGTTATGTGACAATCAAATTGTTCCTTTTATTTTGAACTAATATTATCTTGTAGTAGTGTAAGGACAATCACATAGCTTTAAGAATTTTTAAATTAACTATAAAGCACTCTCAAATCTGAAGGAAGGGAAAATTTTTTGAAGATAATTTCTACAAACAAAAAAATCAAGCCCCCGGTATTTCAAGTTCTACTGCTAGACAATAATGCTACTGACGACGTTGAGGTTCAAGAAGCAGTTGAAGTAAACTTTTGTCGGGTAAAAGAACATCTCAAAAATGGCGGATCAGTTTTCATAACAAGCAAGGACACCCAAAAAATTGAATATCCTAAAGCCAAGGCACAGCTCAACTTCAGTAAATCACGGAGAAACTATGGGTTTCTCTTCCAGCAGCAAATGAGAAGCTCATAAATGTGTGACGTGCATCCAGATAAGATTCCTTTTACCTCCCCTCTCTTCCGTATTTTTTTGGGTGCACGCCACTCCCACTGACTTATAACGATCTGCCTCTTTTTTTCTTGAAGACAGTTTTTGCTTTTTAGAAATAAGAAGGTTTTTTAAGAAAGTGTTAGTTTCGGAATCTCTTTGTAAAGTCTAGCTTGCATTTGTTGGTTTGGTCTTTTCTTGTAATTACGAAGCAAAAACGCAACCAATTGAGCAGCTGATACTCCTATGGTAGCGACTGCCAACAGTATTTGGAAAAGTCGTTGTGCCTATTGGTTTATAGACGATGAAGATGTTGGTGATGATTCTGCCTGTAGCGGTGAAGGCGTGATTTTGAAGGAAGCTATGAGCGGTAAGTATCAATATTTTTTAGTATCTGTCACGTATCGCGTATCACCAGCCATCATGATTTGCAGCTGTGCCGTTATGCTCGTTCCAGTAGTTGCCGACTGACCATTATCCCAAATGTTAGCGCATGTTTTGCCGATTCCAGTTCCGATGAAATAATCTATTGAGTCTCCAATTCTAACATTTGGAGAATTGTTGATTATATCATTGAGATAAAATTCATTATTGGAAGATTAGGCGATGCGAATGCCTGAGTCACTGTTATTTGTTATACTATTTTGATAAATTTTGTTGTGGTTTGAGTTGCTTACGAAATTCTGTACTGTGGATTGGCAATTATGTCATTTTCATAAAATGTTGTTTGAATTAAATCCTGAACCAGCGTTTGGGATAGGCGAATTATTGCTTAATCTAACGCCGGCAAAACAATTATTTGTTAAGTTATTAGCGAAGATATTGTTGTTGTTTGATTCATTCTCTGAGTCGATGCCACAATAATCGTTTGAGTTCAAGTCGTTATAACAAAGAGTGTCATTACTAGAGAGGTAAGTTAGAGTCTCCTTATAGAAAAATCTTTTACCGTCAAGTTTCTAATTGTGACATTATTTGCTCCCTTTAGCCAAATGCCTATTCCGCCGGGGCCTTGAATTGTGTAGCTATTTCCCTCAATTACTACGTTGCTCGCCTAAACGTTGATGGAGCCACTGAAGTTACTATTGAGACTAAATACATTTCCTGAAAAAGTAATGAGCGATGTTTTTGGAGTGATTATTCCGTTAACATTAATGCTGTAGGGCACAAAACCTTGACAATAGGTTACGTTATCGAGAAGAAATCCAGCAAGAACTAAAAATACCAATATGTACGGGTATTTTGTATGCTTGTCATTTTTTCCTTCATTAAGTGTAAAATAACAAGTTGGGAATTTTGGGTTATTTTTTACTCGTAAGAGCTTTGGGAATGTAGCTGCATCTGGGGTCGGAACCTAAAATGTCTCCTGTATAAAACAACGCTGCCGTTCTGCAGCCTCCGCAAAGTTCTTTGAACTCACAAACGCCGCATTTGCCCTTTATGTTGTCTTTATTTCGGACCCTTGCGAAGAACTCCGAGTTTTGCATGTCATCCCATATTTGCTTAAGCGACTTATCCTTTACGTTTCCAATCCTATAGACATCGTTGTAGCTACATGGTATCGCGTCGCCGTTTTCTGCTAAACTGAAGAATTTTCCGAACCAGCATCTCCCTAAGAAGAAGTTGTTAAACCAGTTGTCGAAGTCTTCCATTCCTCTCTGCTTTGCCACCCGCGCGTAGAAAGGAAGATAAATGTTAATTTCAGGTTTCCCCGCATATTCCTTTGTTAAATCGTAGAGTCTGTTGCAGACCCATTCGTACTGCTTAGGAGTAGGGTCAGATTTGAGGCTTTTTTTGTTGTTGCTATATGGAATAAATCCATGGAAAACCACCCAGCGTGCGCCATATTGGCGAGCTAAATCAATCACATGCCGCATGTCTTCTTCATTTACATTTGTCACGTCGCTGTCAGCATTTGCAAAGGTGTAAACAAGACAATCTAGCAGTTTGGTCTCTGAAAACTTTCTTATTGCTAAAAGTGCGGCTGCGTAAGCTCCTTTTCCACGGATCACATCGTTAGTCTTCTCGGCACCATCAATGCTAACTGAGATTCGAACTTTGTTCTTAACGATGGCCTCAAAAGTTTTCTGATCCAATAAACGTCCATCAGTAATTATGCTTGCGCTCAAACCTAGCCCTCTGGCGTAGGCTATGACTTCTAAAAGGTCCTTTCGCTGAAATGGCTGTCCACCGGTAACTCCGAAGAAGGTCGCTCCAAAATCGTAAACTTCATCAACAATTTTTTTGGCTCCTTCAGTATCAACTTCATCCGAAACTGCTGCTTGCCCAGCTGAAATACAGTGAACACAGTTGCTGTCGCAAGCATAGGTGCATCGCCAGGGAACAATGAACAAGGGACCTTTACTTTTCAAGATTATTTCTCCGAGTTCTATCTTGGCTTATCAAAAACACATATTTTGGTATTTAACGTTTCACATTTCTTTGACATTTTGGACGTGAAAGTGCTCTGGACAGAATTCTGCAATTTGCAACATGCTTATATGAAGAAAGGGAGGATAATTAGCCTTTTTCTTTTTAGAAGGGGTTCTTTTTAGTGACCCAAAGCTTGTTTTGTTGAGTTCCAAAACAGTTATAACTTGATTCTAGCTGAGTAATATTTGGAGAAAGGAGAATGGATGAGAAGGAGCTAGTGGAGACTGGTCAGGTTAATTGTAGTCATAAGCAGAGATTGTATAATCAGCGATGCTTTGATATTTTGAACGGTTTTGAATTGAATTTTACGCGATGCATTGATTGTCACAAAATTATTAGCTTAGAAGCTAAAAAGTTTTCAGGCTAAATTTTTGTATAATTTTACTTTTCTTTAACATTCAGATACAGGGCCCCTTCTTTTAGCAGGTCTAAGATCCGTTGGGTTTGAACAGTGGATAGTTTGCATGTTTTGGGGTCGTTGAGGAACGGTAGTTTTTCAGGTGCATTTTGCAGGACATGAAGGTCTTCCCAAGTTACCTTAATGTCTTCGGAGGGAATGTGGGTTTCAATATCTTCCACCCATGTGCCAGCATCTAGTTGGTCGCCTTCACTCAGCGTAGTGAATGGCCCAAGCAAACTCTTATCATCTGTATTGTACAGAAAAACGACTGTGCCTGACTTGATCTCTGCCAAAGCAGCCGTTTTCTTGTCTGCGCAAGTGTAGCGTTTATTGCTTAGACACTGTTGCTGTGAAGTTTTATTGCAAAAAAGAATATAACCGTCATACATAATTTTTCAGAACCTTAATATAGCTTGGTTCGTCGCTCTTATTTTCTTTTTCTATAATCTGATCAAGAATTTTTCTAGCTTGAAGGCATTAGGTATTACTGCTGTTAACGGCAGGGTTGCAATATAGCTGTTTTGAGATACTCCTTAGTTTAGGGTTTGGTTCTTTTGCAGGTTAAGTGACAGAAAATGAAAGAAATTAAGTAAAAGTGAAGACTATCAGGGGTCCAAATTCTTTTTGTCCGAATTCTATTATTTGTTTTTGGGATTGCTTTTCTTAACTAAAACTTAAATTCTGTTGCAAATAGTTTTCCAAAATGGCTCTAAATGGCCCCATTATCCCCGGTTGTCCCGAATTGTCCCCAAAAGTCAAGGAAAGTTAAAAGAGGTTGCCTTCAAAAATCGATAAACATACGAGGAGTTTGTTCGATCTGCTATTTTGATAGAGTTAATTCTAATTTGGTTTTTGGTGAGCCAGGTTCGAACTATAGAAAATTTAAATTATCAAAGAAAGATATCTTTGCTGATTGTTGTTAGGTGGAATGTGCTTTAAAGTCTCTTTCAGTTGCAAAATTCGGAGGCAGCCTTTTAGACGTTGAAGGAAAAGGAATCCCAAAAATAGTTAAACGGATTAAGGAAATTAATGAAAAAGACGGCTTTGGTCCAGTTGTCGTCTTTTCTGCGCCTACAGGCTGTACCGACGCGCTAATTAGAATAGGCGAATCCTACGCGCAAGCGTGCTCGCTTCCTCTCGACCCGGTTTTTGAAGTTTACGAACATTTAGCTAATGCTTTTGTTAAAGGCAAATGGCATAAACAAGCCGTTGAGGATTTGGCTAATTACAAAGCGCTAACCCAGGCCACATTGAATTCAGTTAACAAACGTTTCAGCGGGAACATCAAAGCAAGAATCCTAACTTTAGGCGGAGAACTCGCAATGTCGACACTTATGGATTACGTTTTGAAAAGCAGCGGTTATGACTCCTGCAGTGTTTCACTTGAAGAGTGGCCAATTGTGACTGATGACAATTTTGAAGATGCCATACCGAACTACGAGCTAAGCAAGAAAAGAATTCATACCTTAATTGAGCCATTGGAGGAGGGCAAAATTGTTTCCATGGCAGGTTTTTTAGGAGTAACAGCTGATAGACTTGAAACTATTTTGGGTAGAGGTGGTTCCGATTTAACGGCGGTTTTTGCTTCTTGCCTCTTGAAGGATTTATACAATACTGAAACTTTGTTGTACAAAGATGTTCCTGTTCAAAGTGCTGACCCCAAAGTGGTGCGGGGGCAGAAAACTGAGCATGTTTTTGCGTTGACGTATAATGAAGCCCATAAAGCGTCTACGATGGGCATGAAAATAGTTCAAAGCCCAGCAATCGCTATGGCAAGGCGATTCGCACAACCGCTAAAGGTGGTGCCTATTGATGAGCCAGAAATGCATTCGATAATTGGAGCAGAGACAGGCGGTGGCGGAGAAATAGTAAAGTGTTTAACAGGGAAACGAGGATGTGCAATCCTATCAATGAACGATGAGAAAAGCCGATCACTTGAAGATTCTTTGCGAATTTGGGAAAGAAGAAATGACTTCATGGATTTAGGCGCGGAAATCATGGAAACTGGTGAACAAATTCGCGATTTTCTATTCTTGGACTCGGATTTCTTGAAGAAAAATGAAGAAAAATTAAAGGGCTTTGATGAAAAAATGAAAATTGATTACGGTTTAGGCGTTGTCACCTTAATTGGGGACAGAATGAAGGATTCGCCAGGTGTTGCTTCACTTGCCATCAGTGCAATTTCAGGAATTAACATTAAGCGAGGCATCTTTGCGCCACATACTTCACAGATAATTCTTGTTGTTGAGGAAAAGAACGTCAACGCCACTGTTGCAGCCATCCATTTAAAAAAGCAAGAGATGAACAAAGAATCCTAATACTAAGCAAAGATTCGCAAGTTGAGATTTGATATTGTTGACATTGGACTTCCAGTTTACATTCTAATTTTTTATGCATTAGGAAAACCTTCCTCAAACACTGAATTCTACGTTGTCGTTTTCTTCATAGCCACTGCGGTGCAAGATTCCGCTGCAAGCCTCTCAGTTGGCTCACTTGAAATTCTCTCAGCAAGCATTTTCTTGATTTATGGAATAACCCTTTTGGAGTTAGTTGTATCACAGCCGTAGTGCTTAGAAGTGCTAGCTTTTGATTCCCCCTATTCGTAGGATTTATCTGCGTGCAAATTGTCGGGGCAAAAAATTTGCTGGCAGTAGACCTGAAGACCTAAAATAGCAGAATTAGAGGTCTAAGAAAGAAGCGGGCTAAAGCGCAGAAGAATTTGAATCTCAAAACTCAACCATGAAGTCAGCAGTTGATTCATAATTCCCAAATATTTAGAATATGCTATCGCAAATTTTTTACGTTAGAATAGATTATTAATACCTTGAAGATGAATGTGGATGGCTTTACTTGAATGCCCCTTCTGCAATGAAATCCTCGAAGTTGAACCACCTGATAAACTTCATAGCGCATTTTCATTTGTAAACCCCATTCCAAGAAGTTACCATGGCGATATTGTGAAAACAAAACATAGATGCCATAACCAAAACTGCAACAAGCAAATTACAGTTTCATGGTATGCTCCATTGGAATACTTCAATCGAATATGATAGCTTAAAACAGCTCTTGCAATAGTTGGTTGATCAGAAGCTCGGTTACTTCTTGTTCAGTACACTTATCGATTATTACGGTTTTCGATATATTACGTTTGCCATAGAAACCTTTATGTCTTCTTCTAGATAAATCGGATGTACTTATCACACGTTTGATAGGTAAAAAAGAGAGTAGGTACGGGTAAATCAATTGCAAGTTAATGACTCAAGCAAGGCCTCAACTAAGAATCAATATGAATCCAAACTGGAAGCTCAAAAGAAATTGGTTGAGGAACTTAAGGTTCAATGGAAACTTATGTGGAGCGAACGCTTTAATGATCATGAAAAAGCTGAAGGCGTCTCGGTAGCTGACTATACATCCTTAAGTGTAGATCGTGGCACAGTCATACACGCGACTAGAGATTTTAAAGCCTTAAGTTTTAAGGAGATTGTAAAGCAACAAATAATTGACAACCCCGACCGTTTCCTTCAACCTGACAATCATGAAGGCGGCTGGAACAAATTTATAAAAACAAAAATCACCAACAATCCCACCAAAAGCAGGCGTGCTGAAAGTTATATTCCTGTCAAAAATGTCGGTCAACAGCCTAAGAAAGGTGGGCGTGGCTGGCTTCATTCAGTTTAATTATGTTTTACTTGCCTTAATTCGTTTTTAAATTCCTCTCAATTCTGTTTTTGAAGCTTGAAAAAGGCATGTTAGAATAAATTGGGGGTGAGTTCGTATTATTACTGATAACAACGTTTATTAAAACTTGCTACTCACGATTGTTTTATGGTCGAGATAAAAGTTCCAATCACCGCAGGGTTATCACTGCTTGTTACAATCTCCCCTCACATTCGTAATCGTAGGATTACTTGCGCAATAAAAATTATTTCCTGCCATCGGAGTCTTTTGCTCGCCAGATGTCAGCATTTTTAATAATACCCCAGCAACCGTACTTGCACGTCCATTAATTGGGGGTCTCTTAAAGCCGGTACCAATGCACTAATACGATCTGTGTGAAAATACAGGCATTTTGACTGAGATCATCAACATGGAAACTTCAAATTGGAATCCATCAGAGATAGCACTATACTAACTCTAACATGGTACCGAGAAGGCAGCTTACTCCCTGAAGGTTCAGTTATCCCTGCAAAACTAACACTTGCTGCAGCTGCAGAGATTGGAAAAGTAACCAGCTATGATTTTGACATTACCGTTAAGGGCTCAACTTAATCCCCAAGAAATAGGGGCTTCCCCAAATCAATTTTTCATATTCGATGAACCCTTTAAGCAAAACTTTTGATCGCGAGTTTTTTTCAGTTAAGAACTCTTCCTGAGCTTTTCGAACGCAAATTTGGCGTTTGAGCGTTGACTTTAATAGGTTCTTTGGATATTTGCGTGTGGCTGAGAGGTTTTCGTACGTTTGCGATCGGTCATTTTGCCTTAGGCTACATACTCGGGAAAGGATCATCAAAGCTTGCCAAGGTTAAAGTGAATTTGCCTCTTTTGTTTGCGGCTTCAGTTCTGCCAGATGTTGATTTGTTACTGCTGTTCCTGATGCACCGAGGTCCAACACATTCATTGCTAACAATGTCGGTCTTGATGATTCCGTTTTTTATTATATATGGCAAAAAAGCTATTCCATATTTTGCAGCTTTACTTTCACACGTTTTAATAGGCGACTTCTTCACAGGAGGAGTCCAGCTTTTCTGGCCACTTTCTCACACTGAGTTTGGAATACTAAACCTTCAGGTATCAAGCTTAACTAGCGTGATTACGGAACTTGTGCTTTTCTTAATAACAATACCAATTATGTACAAGCTCGGCGATTTGCAAAATTTCCAAAAGCCATACAACAAGAATTGGGCTCTAATAATCCCATTAGGTGCGGTTATTGGGCCCTTGATCTCGGCTGGTCGAGGAGAAGAAAATTCTCTTCCAAGTATCCTGATAGTTCCCAGCTTGTTCTATATTGGTCTCTTCACTTACTCCATGTTTATTTGGCTCAGAGCTAGACATAATTATAACAAAGAAAAACTACAAACTAACAAACTCAGGTCCGAGAATGTTGAACCGACGATGTGGAGAATATCCACTGCATTATTTAGGAAGTTCATATTGTCCTCGGCACACGGAAAGACGAAAGAAGCAACAATTTCTACTCAAATATTAGATCAAAACGCACCGACATAATTTCGGATATTTTTGTTAGAACGATTGTACCCAAATTATGTTGCTATTTTAAGAAAAGTGCTAATTTTTGGAAAACAAAAAAAGCGACAAATACGTTTGTAAAGATTATGGGTTAGTGATCTTTGGTTGAGGAACCGTGCGGATGCTAACAATTCGAAATAGTCCTCTTCGGCGAACCAATGAAACCAGAAAGAGAGCAAAAGGCAAAACCGAAAGCCACCCCTAAATCAAGCCCAAAAACCAAGTAGATAGTCCTTAGACATTCTTCACCCCTCTCTTATTGTGCTTGCATTCTTTTCAAGAACAGAATTACGAGAGAAAAGAAAATGGAGGAAATCACGTTGCAAGCATTTCCGCTACTTTCAGCATACGCAAATCTATTGTTTTCTTTCCATTGGCTGCCTTATCAAGCTCATAACCCACAATCTTACCGCTCTGCAATCCAACTGCCATGTTGTCCCTGTCATCGCAAATTAATTCGACCGCTTTCTCAGCGAATAAGCTCGCTAGCAACCTGCTGCGTGCTGTGGGGCTTCCGCCCCGCTGTGCATATCCAAGAATAGAAAGTCTAACTTCGGATTTTGTCTGCTGCTGCATTTCTAGAGCTAGTTTGCTCGTGCTACCACAGCCTTCTGCCGCAACAATTATTCCCGCTTTTTTACCTTTTTTTGCGTTTTCATCCATTAGTCGTACGATGTCTTTCAAATCCATGGGCTTCTCAGGAATCAAAATCACTTCCGCTCCAACACATATGCCTACTTCCAAAGCTAAGAACCCCCTTTTTCGCCCCATTACTTCCACAATGAATATTCTTTCATGAGAAATTGCTGTATCTCTAATCTTGTCAATGGTGTCGACAGCTGTGTTTACAGCGGTGTCGAACCCGATTGTTTCATCTGTTCCGTAAACATCATTGTCAATTGTGGCGGGTACTCCAGCCATTAATGTATCACTTTCCCTGCTTAGGTCTATAGCACCTCTGAATGAGCCATCGCCTCCGATAACCACCAATGCATCTACATTGTTTATGGATAATGTTTCGGTTGCTTTTTCGACGCTGCCTTCTTCTTCAAAGCTCGGGCATCGCTGTGTGTGAAGTATAGTGCCGCCTAACTGGACTATCCCGCCAACATTGCGCGGAGTTAACCTTCTAAATGAATTAGTTAATAATCCATCCCACCCTCTTTGGAACCCAAAGACTTGAAAACCCTTTGCGTAACCCACACGGGTTACTGCTCGAATGGCAGCGTTCATACCTGGAGCATCTCCGCCTGAAGTCACGATACCAATAGTTTTCGTCATCAAATATGCCCCTTATCTCTGAGGAGCGAAGCAATTTTTAGCATAAAAATCTATCTAAACAGTCTTACCATGAGATTAAAATGTTTAGTATGAACAGACAAAGAGGAAACACTGCCAAAAAACATAAATTGCTTGGTCTAATCTTTATGGACTTTGTCGGGAGGTAGCTCAGCCTGGCAGAGCTCTCGAATCGGCTAACATGCTTAGCTGGTGGAGAAGCTGTAGAGGTCTACCCATGGTGGGCTTCATTCTAGCCTGTCTAGGCCACAGATACCGAGCCGTCGCAGGTTCAAATCCTGCTCTCCCGACCATCTTAAACTTTAAAAACGCTCATCTTGAACAGGTTTTAGCTTTTTAGATCTTATGAATGCTATGCCAAAGGGATAAGACTCAGAATATTGCTTTTTAGTTGCTGTGCAAAGCTTCTCTTAAATAAAATATCTTCCTATCTTTAGTTCCAGGCTTCCCTGATTCTTTAGGCAATTCTAAAACAAGTCGAGTGGTGACTCTTCACGAAAAGTGATCAGATTCCTTTGTTTCCGTATTGGTTTTTATGTGTGAAGTCTTCAATGTCTCGTCGTACCCTGAGGTATTTGCTGGCACCATGCGGATATCCTAAGCGGCAAGTGTAAGCGATTTTCATGTATTCTGGAACGCCAAGAAGCTTCTTTATCTCTGTTTCGACAGGCGGGGCAGAGAAAGCGCTTAGGACATGTAAACTAATGCCTAAGGACTGCGCCAAAAGCCACATGTTCTCCAATAGGCAACCTAAGCTTATGAAGCCTAAAACATCTCCATGGGAAGCAGGAGCCCTCTTCCTGGAATCATAAACGACAATTAGGAGTGTTGGGCTTCCTCGGATGGACTGGGTTAGTGGCATAGGTTCGGATTTCTCGGCGGCTTGAGCTATTTTCTTTGGGTCAACCCAATTGGGCGGAAACGTTGTACCCAGAATTCCTGTTTTCTTTTTGAAAAGTTCCTCTTTTGAGAAGGAAAGTTGCTCGTAATTCTCTCGTAGGAATTCTTCGGATATGCATGATTTGATGTTTCCTATCCTTTCTAAAACTGCTCCGTCATCCACGACGATTATGTCGAAGTTTTGCATGTTATGTGCAGTTGGAGTCCATCTTGCAGCTTCTAAAATCCTCGACAAGTTCTCTTTTGATATTGGCTTGTTGGGGTTAAAGGGTACTCGTGAGGATTGTCGTTCTTCAATAATCTTTAGGATTTCACTCATGTTTAAGCCTCACTCAACTTTAAGACTGCTCGGAAATGAACCTTTGCCACCATGATAGGGAAGTTACTTCTTTTTGGTGTGTAACAAAACCAGACTTGCGACAATAGCTACAATGAATAGGAAAACCGAAGCAACAAAAGGACCCCCAATCCCAGCCACATAAGTTGTTCCAGCCCAAAAAAGCCCAACCGAAACAACAATAACAAAAATCCATATAAAAGAAATAATCAAATTTACGCTTTCCACTATGTGCACCTTAATATGCTTTTTTAAGTCTGGTTGGATTTTAACATTCTGGTCTTAGCCAATGAAATGCGTTTTCCCGCAAAATATAGAAATAAAAAAAAGACTGCTACCAAAAAAATACATGAAAAAACAGGCGTTGACTTTTGGTCACTAATTATTTGGTTTTTTTGCAGCAATTGAGAAGTAACTAAAACTTGAAATGAAACATCCAATCAGAAGACAGAGTTAATTGTATGCTTTCATCCCAAAAAAAAATTCTCGACACCTAAGACAAGCATACCCAAAAACATCAGCAAGATTCAAGCTTTCGTATACTTTGACATATTTCTTAGGCTAACCATACCTAATGAGCACATGATTAATCATATTATTTTTATATGTTCTAAGGAATAGGCGGTTCATTAAATGTTTTAATTAGAATTCGTTTGATAACTATCTTTATTCGTTTTCGGAGAACTATTATTAATTTCATTTATTGAATTTGCTGTCACAATTTTTTTTCTCGCATATTACTTGCAATTGAGCGGCACTCCTGTGAATCAACAATTAACGCTCTCACATTGTTTGTCTATACTACTACACAGTATTTGTTCATACTCTTTTTGGTTTCATAAAGAAACTTTTTTGCGATTTTAAAGAAAGCATATATCAAGTAAGAATCAAGTGATTCCTAATGTTTTTGATGCTCTTGACATAGGATGTTGCTACGGTACCACAAAAAAGTAAGAGTTGTTCTGTGTGTTGTAGTGTAGTAGCAGTCACAAGAGTTTTTAAACAAAACAAATCATAACAAGCAAGTAAGCTATAAGGAGAATAAGAAAATGCATAAAAAATCAACTATTTTTGTTTCGAGCTTGTTTATTGCAATGCTATTACTTTCAACGTCAGCTCTTGTTTTTTCAAGCGTCCAAGCACAAGGAAACGCCACAGTCATAGTTACAGACGTAACCGGCGGCACAACAGATAATCCAGGAACTAGCACCTATGCCGATGGAACCTCTTTTACAATAACCGCCACACCAACTGATCAATATGCTTTCGTAGATTGGATAGTATCGACTGATTCAGGCTCAACCAACTATTTTGACAACCCATTAACAATAACGCTAACTGGCGGAACGACCTACACAATACAACCAGACTTCCAGATAGCACTTGCTCCTCCAGGCGGAAATCTTCCACCCCCCAATACTAATGCAGCTATCGTCGTAGTCTTAGCAGCAGCAGGAGGAACATCAACACCTGCACCTGGCACATACGCACTAGCCGACGCAACAAATATGAAGATAACGGCAACAGCAAACAGCGGCTGGCAATTCTCACACTGGACAATCTCCGGTGCACCGACAACACATGGAGGCTACCCAGTAGACTTCACTCCAACAGACAACCCATACACAGTTGGCCACGGATACGGATACACATACTACTATCAACCAGTGTTCGATCAAGTTGGAAGCCCAGGTTCATCATCATCGGCGTCACCTTCATCTTCACCTGCAGGCATGGGCGGATTATCAACTGAAACATGGATCATCATTGCATTAGTCATCGTACTCATTGTAATGGCAATTGGCTTTGCGGCATATACGATGAGAAGTAAAAAATAGACTTCCCCTCTTTTTTCTTTTTAATAATACGCAATAATATACTTCCTTAGACTTTAGCATTCCGAAATGAGTTATTGATATCTAAAAAACTGAAACAATGTTTGGTGATCTAGCAAATAAAAAAAAGGAATTACTACTGAGTTTGTTGTTTTAGGAATAAGTTTCTTCTAAGAGTGAAAAATGAAGTTCGAAATATTGCAGGGAAAATAGTTATCCGTTTTGGGCAAATGCTTGCTCATTAACCGGAAAAAATCCGCCTTTGACTTCTATTTACCCAATGCTGCGTTCTCTCGTACATGTTATATAATGCAATTTCTATTTCATTGGATTTTGGAGTTTGTAAAATTATTTATATACTAAAAAAAGAAAAGAAAGTTGGTCGGTGAGAAACTGAGAAAAGTTCTTGGATAAGCAGTCGCAGTAGGAGTTAAGCCTTAAGTGAATGGTCCACCTGGTCTACTGTGTTGATGACAGTGTGAAGTGACCGTTGTTTTTTGTGTTAAAACTATCACTGAAGATATTATGAAGACGATTGCAATTAGAGTTGCCAAAGTCTTATCATAAAGTTTTTTCTTTGCATTTTCGCCTTAGTCTACTTTTGGAGACAAAATAATTGTTCCCAATGCGCTGCAGGTTAGTTTGAATTGCAATTATAAAGAGGTGAGAACTTAACCTCGATGATATCATTCCAGTTGCTGAGCAATTTGAAGATGTGTTAAAGGTGCATTAACACGACTTCTCCAGGAGCAAACCAAATATCCCTATAAAACTCAAACAGGCGCCAACCGAAAAGCCGCTATAATCCCAAGAAGTCTATTCTCTCAAAGCCTGCTTTACTCAGGGTCCCCAACGCTGCTTTGTTTCTTCTGTGCGTAGAAGCAAAAATCACATGGGAATCATCGTTTTTTAGACAATTTATGCTTGCATTTGTTAAGCTAATAGCGATACCTCGACTTCGGTATGCAGGATGAACCGCAATCCACAATATGCAGCTGTACTTTTTTCCTCCAATATGAAAGTCAACAAGTTTAGCGAAGCCAACAACCTTTCCTGCTGTCTCACTCACAAGCACTATTCCTTCTTCACTTATGCTTTGAGCTGCGAAGAAACGGTATAACATTGGAAAAGACAGGTCTATAATTTGATTTACTTGGTTTTCGTCATTAATTGTCATTTGCCTTGTAATTAAGTCGGAGTTCAAAGAAGCGGCTCCTATGTTAAATGAAAATGTGTAGATTGTTTATTAAACGGCTAAGGCAAAATAACGATTGCTATATTGGAATGGGCGGTGGAACTCTGGGTGGTGCTTCAGGTTTCTTATTACTGGAAAAGATTAGGCTTGTAGATTTGACAATTTGGGGCACGCCTGCAAGGTCTTCAAATATTAGTAAACCGCGAGCCAGCAAAGCGAATACGCCTGCTATCGGAGCAGCAACTCCAAGAAGCCCAAAGATTCCAACAATACCGAATTCTTGAACGCCTATGCCAGCTGGAGTTATCGGGACGAAGGCTAAGGCAGTTACCAAGGGGTGAATTAAGAAGTATGCAATCCAAGGTATCTGTGTGATTCCTAAAGCATAGCCTAAAAAGTACCATTCAAAACCTTTTATGATCCAGCATGCAAGGGTTAAGGTAACTATTTCTGGAATCGCTTTACTCGTGCTGTTTGCACTTAGTTTGTATTCTTCAAGTTTTCCCATTAATCCGCCGGTGAATCTTTTGAGGTACCGTGAGTTTGCAATTCGGTCAAATATTGAGATAGCTCGTTTGGACCATGTGAAAGCTGCAAGAATAATAGCTCCAGTCATCATTAAGATTATGCCGAGTATCGCAATTATTAATCCAATGTTTACTCCTGCTATTTGAGTTGGAAATATAGTATTCCATGTTTGGGTGGGAACGAACTTTACTAAGAAAATTACTGCGCCTACTCCGCCGATTACTTTGATTAGAAATTCAAATGTTTGAATGCCAAGGATGCTTGAGAGACTCTTTGATGTTGGCACATCTTGATCCCTTAAGTAAACTGGTGTGAGAATGTAGCCTGAACGCCCTGGTGTCACGTCGCTGGTTAGCATGCCAGCATACTGGGCAAGCAATGTTTTACCAAATGAGGTTTTTACTCCGTTTTTACTAAGCACACGTCTTAGCCGTACGGCGAAAAGAACGTTTATTCCAAAGTACATCAGAAAGGCAAGGAGCAGATATTCAATTTTAATTGTAAGAATTGTGGTGTAGATATAGTCTACTCCTTTTAGAATTGTGGCTTCTCCAGGTTTAAAGTCCACTGGAACAGTTGTTCCAATATAATATAGTAGCCCGGCTAAAATCGCCACCATGAAGATTACTTCAAGGGTAATCTTTAGGATTTGCCTATAACGAGGTGCTTTCTGTTTCTGTTTGCTTGGACTATCTGCTGAAGTCAAGGTGCTTCAACCATATGTTTTGACGGTTAAATCTCTTACGGAAGTTTGCATGTAATCCTAAAAATATTTTGGTGACATATTTAATGGCTTTATGGTCTTACGCATTCGGCTTTTGGTTTATACGAACGCTTCGTTGTTCTTCTCCGCTCATGCAGCTTACATTCACTGACTCGAGTAAGCATCCAGGCTTTATCTTGGTAAATGCACCCACATGGCAACTTAACTGTTTTTTGCTCTGTAGCTTTTTCAACGGTCTTTTTGGTTTCAGCCATTTTTTTGCCAGCCAATAATATGAAGTAGGGAACAATTAGTAATTAACTTAACCTAAAAATTAACAAAAAACAGTAGATAGATTTTCCCATAGTTTGCAAGCTACTGTAGAGAGATTAGTTATGCCTATTTTGTTGTGGTTGCAAAAGTCCGTTCTGACATCAAAGTTGCCCAAGCCTCGATTGCTCCATAGTTTTTGCAACTGCTACATAGGCATTCAAAGAAAAACAGCAAAACAAGAACCAAATTACACAAGCCAAAAAGCTACTTTGGAAGTGAGTTTAACTTTATTCTCCTTCCAACAATTAATGTAGCTTCTCCAACTAAAATGAAGAATCGAGTAAACGAAAAAAAGGATAAGCGAAACACTTAAGTGCAAAGAGCTTGTAGTTTTGTTTTAGAAATTACGAATAGGATGTAGAATCAATTGGCTGTTGAAGGTTTTTTCGAAAACAAAAAGACACCAGTAGAAGCAAAAGTCGGAGACTTAACCCCACAATCTAAAGCGGTTAACGTTACGGCCAAAGTAGTATCCAAAACAGAAGTTCGAGAAATCCCAATGGGTCGAGATGGGTCTGCACACAAAGTAAGTGATGCGCTCGTCGGAGACGAAACAGGAGTAGTTTACCTGACACTTTGGGACGATAATATCGAAAAAGTAAACGAGGGAGACACCGTCCGCGTAGAAAACGGCTACGTAACTCTATTCAAAGGCAACATACGACTAAACATCGGCAAATATGGCAAGCTTGAACCAGCAAAAGAACCACTCGCGGTAGAAGTAAATACAGAAAATAATGTATCCAGTAAAGCATACGAACAAGAAAGAAGACCTTTCAGAGGCGGAAGAGGCGGCGGAGGATACGGCGGCGGAAGAGATAGACGTGGCGGCGGAGGATACGGCGGCGGCGGAGGCGGTTACGGTGGCGGTCGAGATAGAGATCGTCGCGGTGGCGGCGGAAGCGGCGGCGGTTATAGACCAAGATACTAAGCTTCAAGCTTTGAAATAAGATCAATTTTCTTTTTTTGCTTTTTTCAATTTTAAGTTAAAGTTATGCATGCCTTCTTGGAAACGCTTAAAACAGTCAGTTGATACTGTAGCGCTTGAATAGGAGAAATGGTCTTTTGGTTTCAGAAGAAAAAAAGAAATCCACAGTAGAGGATTTGCTTGCTAAGGCTAATAAACCCGCTCAGTTATCGCCTCCAATGCACCGTTTCTATGAAGGAAAAATGCAGGTTATCCCAAAATGCGTTATTCGAAGTGTTGATGATTTTGCTATTTGGTATACTCCAGGCGTTGCTGCGCCCTGTAGAATGATTCAAGCTGATCCCGACAAGTCATTTGAGTTGACCAACCGCTGGAATTATGTTGCAGTGGTTTCCGATGGAACACGCGTTTTAGGTTTAGGCGATATTGGCCCTGAGGCTGCATTGCCTGTAATGGAGGGCAAAGCGCTCTTGTTCAAATACTTAGGTGGAGTGGACGCGTTTCCAATTTGCTTGAGAACCAAAGATCCAGATGAGATAATTAGAATTTGTAAAGCTTTGGAGCCGTCGTTTGGTGGGATAAACCTTGAGGATATAGAAAAACCAAAGTGTTTTCATGTTCTTGAAAGCGCTCGTGAACAATTGAATATTCCTGTTTGGCATGATGACCAGCAGGGAACCGCCACCGTAATTTTGGCTGGGCTGATGAATGCCTTCAAAATTGTAGGCAAGAAACCGCGGGAAAGCTTAATCACATTGGTTGGTTCGGGAGCAGCAAACATTCGAACTGCTTACGTGCTTATGAAATGGGGCGTTAAACCTGGAAATATAATTCTCGCTGACAGCAAAGGCGTAGTTTACAGAGATAGAAAAGACATAACCAAAGAAGACGACCCATGGAAATACGACGTTGCACAAAAAACTAATGGCGAGGATAGAACTGGCGACATTCAAGAGGCGTTCAAAGGGGTAGATGCAGTGGTTGCTGCTTCGAAGCCAGGTCCAAACACTATTAAGAAAGAATGGATTCAAACCATGGCTCAAGACTCTATTATTTTTGCCTGCGCTAACCCGATTCCTGAAATCTGGCCGTGGGATGCACAGGAAGCAGGCGCCCGAATTGTAGCTACGGGAAGGAGCGACTTTCCAAACCAAGTAAATAATAGCCTTGGCTTTCCAGGTATTTTCAGAGGCGTTTTAGATGTTAAAGCGAAAACCGTTACTGATGACATGTGCATCGCAGCGGCGCAAGAGCTGGCAAATTACGCTGAAGAGAGGGGAATAAATGAGAATGATATTTTGCCGCGGATGGATGAGTGGGAAGTTTTCCCCAGAGAAGCTGTAGCATGCGCTTTGAAATCAATTGAGCAAGGAGTAGCACGAGTTAAGCCAAGCAAACAAGAACTGTATGAACGCGCGTCTGCCATAATTCAAAATGCTAGGCAATCAACTGAGTTACTGATGAAACATGGTCTAATTAAGCAGCCTCCAAAAGAAAGCGACCTTCTGAAATAGAATCGTACAACGAAATGTGCACTTTTTACTTAAAGAATTTGGCAAACTGTTGAACACTGTAGGGAAAACTGTATGTGAAGATCTCACCAAGAAAACAGCCAAATGTCCAACGAAAACAAAATGAACTTTACAAAAAAAATAATTATAGAGGAGTTAGTTGAGTCAATCTCACTATGTTTCTTTTTTCCAGTCGTCGCAGAGCATCAAGGCATTCATCTTTTTTCTCGCCAGTAATTTCAAGGTTCACCATAATTTCTTTAACTGAAACCCCAGATTTGCCGAAGTTTTCATGTCTTTTATAGAGGTGTCGAACAATAGATTTTTCGAGTTTGCCGCATCTCCAAGTGGTGTGCCGGATCAAAACAACGATGGTTTTCACAAGTGTTTGCTCGTTTGCTTTTCTTCCCCGAGAGTCGCCCATCTCTCCACCGCCTTTCCTACACGTCGGCATGGTTTTTAAACGTTTGTTCCCCAACGATTTAAGCGCTTTATTTTTAAGGAAGACAGTACTTTCTAAAGGTTTTTTTTGAGATACAATCCATGCTTTTTCCCGTAGTAATTTTCTAGTTTTCCCATTTTTTGGTATTCCCTGTTTTGGTACAGTTTCAAAGCAATTGAGTTGTCTTCCCTAACTTCCAATTGGCATTCAACTATGCCTTTATGCTTAAGGATCTCTTCAATTTCTTTGAGCATCTTACTTCCAATTCCTTTACGGCGGTACATCGGAGGAACATTTAGGGTTATAATATGTCCAAAGAGCTTGTCACTTTCAATTTCTATCTGCGCTATTATGAATCCGGCAACTTCATTGTCTGCCTTTGCAACTAATGCGATAGTGTTGTAGTCAGTTAACAAATAGGCTATTTGCTGTTTTGAAAATGCTTCTTGATCAAAGCATTGATCTTCGATTTCAGAAAGCTTATCAAGCATCCGCATGGAAGCGGTTTCGATTTTTATTTCCATTTTGTCGTCTTTAAGATCATTATGGTTGCCCTATCATTTTATTTTTTTCGGTCATTTCCCCTTCTGATATGCTTGGTTTTGGTTCTAACCGTTGTTATTTGCCTAAAGCCAATTGTTTTTTGTTCATCACTTGCGCTTCTTAAAAAGTTGATCCCCCTACACCATAGCGTGAAACTAAAAGCCAACTTTCACAAGCTTAATGGCTTCTTCCATTGTGTCCGCAACTCTATCGGTGAATCGGTCGATAGTTTCTTCATAAATCATTTCTTCTAAGTGAACGTATTTTTCTGCTGAACCTATGCGCTTGTGATATAGAATCATTTTTACATGCCAAGAGTCCTTAATTCGATGTTGCTTATGGTTCCCTTCCCAATGCCTAAAAGTTTGGAAATAAATCAGTAATAGATTAGAGTTAACTTCTTTCTAGCTAAAGCCCCTTTTTGCAGGAAGAAGTTTGCTTTTACATGCTCAACATTTGCAAATATTTTTTCATTTGTTCTTGGTAGATTGCAAAGCATATCAAAGGTCTTAGCCGACGAGCGTGTTCGGCTGTTGCTTCACTTCTCGGCTTTAATCCTATACTTCAACTGTGCAAAGTATTTGATCTTCCAACATAAGTACCAACATCTTATTATCTTTTACAATATTCGACGCTCAGGATTTCTTATACAATTCCCAGACTTCATCATCGTTTTCGATTGTCACCAAAGCTTACTCACCTTCGTTAATCTTTGAGAACAAGTTCTCAATTTCATGGTTAAATCTGCAAAGGCGGTCGTGTGTTTAGCGGGACCTTCTTGGTTTTCGATTTCTTGAAGTCTTTAGCAAGAATGGTTTTAACTACTCGCTTTCAATAACATTAGCATCCATTAACGAAGAATTTGCAGGGTTTGTGCTTCTACGACCCTCGAAATAGCCCTCTTTGTTTCTAGCGCTTATTGTATTTAGGAATGAGTACTCCAAAAAAGAAGGGGAAAAGTCAGTTTCGGCCTAAAAGTGTACAGAGAAAAGAGGGTCCGATTGGAATTGAACCCAATTGGAGAACGAAGTTGCTTTCAAGAAAAGAAAAGGATGTTCTGAGGAACAGCATAATTGCGCTTCTGGAGAATCAATTCCTGTCGGACTTTTCGATAATTCGTATAAAGTAGCTTACTCAACTGGTAAATGTCAGCCCTATCATTCAAATTTAAATAATGTGGGTATCTTAAATAACTGTTTTAATCTATTTGAGGATCCTGCGTTGCCTTTCCGATATCTTTTTCGTTGCTTGTGGCGGCAATAGGTTGATTTTTGCCCAACAAAATTCCGACGCCTGCAAACTGAAAAGTTACGTAGCCAACAACAAGTTTGAACCAAAGAGTAATCACGCGGGTTAACAACGTTACGGAGAAACTGACAGCTAGCGGAATCAGAAGAACTTGGTATGCCGTAGTCATGATGATTTCTGTTAATCCAACAAAAGATACACCGACCGACGCCAAAGTGCCTGTTAAGGCGTACACTATGAGCACTCGGTCCACAGGAATGGGATAACCCAGCGATGCAAAGACGAAAAACACGACAAAAACGTCGAATGCCACGCTCAAAAGATAGAAAACAGTAGGACGTATCAAAGCTCTCTTTTCAGACTTCAAAGTATCAATGCCTCTGTGGAATATGTTTAGGAATTTTTCCGCCTCCTCCCGAAACTGAGCTTCGTTGAAGCGGGACCGCAAAAAGAAAGACAACAAGGGAATCAGAAACCTGTTAAGCACAGCTTTTGTGGACTTGACCCTTGAACTCATAAAATACACAACCAAAAAAGATGCAACGGACAATATTACAACTATACCGAAGAAAACCACTACCTGCTGCGGTAGAACATAGTTAACTGCAAAAAGCCCAAAACCCAATATCAAAAGAAAAACGGTAACTGCCATGCCAATGATTTTTTGGCTAACCACCGAAGCCACGGTCTTGCCCACATCCCCATCAGACTTTTTGCTAAGCATATACGCTTTCGATATGTCTCCTGACCACCCAGGCTCAGGAAGAGTAGCATCGAAAAAGTAGCCTGCCCACGTCAAAATCACGGTTCTACGAATGCTGGTTTGAACCTTGAGATTACCCAGCAGGCTGTGCCATGTTAAAGCAGAAAAGAAGGTGGCAACGATAAATGCGACAAACGCAGACGTATAGAAGTAAATATTCGCCTGCCTGATTACGTCCACGAAGTTGCCTGTGCCAACGTAATAGTTTAAGTAAAAAATGAAAACAACTAACCCAATAACCGCAAACAGGATAATTCTTTTTAACTGCAGTGATTTCAGCGCCATGATGAAGCGAACCTTTTGCTATCCCATTGGAGATTCGCAGTTAAATCTCTATTTCTAAAAAAGCCCTCATTTGGTTTATTGATTCTTAAATCTTAAATTCAAGTCAGAACATAATTGTTTCAGAAAGAAGATAATTGCTTTGTATTGACTACGGATGACGATTTCAAAGACCCAAAAAAATGCCAAGCTTAGTTGCCTTTCCTATTTCATTCAGGTCAGGACCAATCTTGCTATGAAGAGCATTGAATCTTTCAGGATTCTGCCTCTTGACTTACTCAACACCGTTACGAAACGCATATGGACTTTCCAGCTTTTCTCGTTTCGGTTCTACATTTGCAAATAAGCAAAAAATTATTCTTGCCCCGACCAAAACTCGCTAAAGATTAAGCCTCTTTAAGATAAAGTTAAAACTTTTTTAACCATGATATACTTTAGAGAACGTCAACTTGTTTGCGGAAACAAGAATAACAAAAAAGCAAGAATATGCAGGTGTTGGCGAATCAACTCGCAAATCCAACACTGAGCAAGACGATCCTAAATATGCTAAATTTTTTGAGACCGATCAATTGAAACAAATTTAATTCGTTAGCAACCTTTTAATCTAATTACGGCTCTAACGTAAAAAAGGTAAACGAAATTGAACGACGACATCAAATGTTCAAAACCTGAATGCGACAAATTCACTGCAATTAACGAGTTAGCAAAACGTAGAGGATTTTTCTGGCCGTCATTTGAAATTTATGGAGGCAGCGGGGGCTTTGTAACGTATGGTCCTCTTGGAACACGGTTAAAACAGAATATTGAAGCTAAACTTAGAGAACTTTTTGTTAAGAAAATCGGCATTTACGAAATGGAATCATCAGTCATTGCGCCAAGCAAAGTCTTTGAAGCTTCGGGTCATGTAGACCATTTTAAGGAGCCTATGGTTGAGTGTCAAAACTGTCACAACCGATTCCGCGCTGATCATTTGCTTGAAGAAAAAGGTGTGAGTTCGGCTGAAGCGGAAAAAATGACTTTGGATGAAATTAGAGAAGAAATTAAGAGGCATGAGGTTGTGTGCCCTGACTGCGGCGGAAGATTTGGCGAACCTCAGCGTTATTTGACAATGTTTGAAACAACAATTGGCCCATACTCAGGGGCGGTTGGGTATGGAAGACCTGAGGCTGCACAGAACATTTTCGTAGAATTTAACAGGCTCTATACCGCTGCAAGAGAGAGACTGCCCTTCGGCGTCATCCAAATCGGCCATGCATTGCGTAATGAGATTTCGCCAAGGCAAGGCTTGATACGTTTAAGAGAATTCACAATTTCAGATTTAGAATTTTTCTTCGATCCCCAAGAACCAAGGTGTAATTTGCTTGGGGAAGTTGAAAACGAAGTATTGTCCATCCTTCTATGCGAAACCAGGCTGAAGGAGTGTGAGGACACAACTGACATGACAGTGAGAGAAGCGCTTGACCGAAAAGTAATCCGTTCAGAATGGCAAGCGTTCTTTATGGCTATGGCAAAAAAACTCCTAGTTGACCTTGGTGTACCAGCAAATAAACAGCGCTTCATTGAAAAGCTCTCATGGGAGAAAGCTCATTATTCAAGCCAAAGCTTTGATCAAGAAGTCCTTGTTGACCGTTGGGGCTGGGTAGAAGTTTCAGGTCACGCATACCGCACTGACTATGACTTATCATGCCATATGAAAGCAAGCGGCGTAGACATGACCGTTTACAAAGAATACCCTAACCCAGTAGAAAAAGAAGAACTTACTGTTAAGCCAAATATGGCTAAACTTGGACCAGTGTACAAGGGTGAAGCGGGAAAAGTGGCCGCACTGCTATCTAAGGTTCCTGCGCAAGAAGTTGCAGACGCCATCCAAGAACAAGGTTCCTTTATGGTTGACAAATACGAGATAAAACAAGACCAAGTAGATATTAGTCGCCAAAAAAAAATTGTTCGCGGTACACGATTCGTGCCCCACGTTGTGGAACCCAGTTTTGGCTCTGACAGGCTCTTTTACGTAGCCTTGGAGTACGCTTATGGAATAAAGAACGACCGCGTTGTTATGAGTTTTCCAAGAAGCATTGCACCAATTCAAGTTGGTGTATATCCGTTAATGAATAAAGATGGCTTAGACGAAAAAGCAAAAACAGTGCAAATAATTTTGGCGAAAGAGGGTTTCATGTCTGAATCTGATGAAACAGGCTCAATTGGCAGACGGTATGCAAGGGCTGATGAGGCAGGTGTGCAATTAGGAATAACCATAGATTATGATACCTTGAAAGATGATACTGTAACCATACGTGACCGAGACAGCTGGATGCAGGTTCGCGCTTCAATCAAAGATCTACCAAAACTTATGCACGCTTACTTCCAGGAAAAACTTAACTTTACAGGTTTAGGAAAACTAATTGAAAAATAGGTAGCTACCTTTTTTAATACACACACGCATAAAATATTAGAAAATTAGACATCATTATTGTGGAGAGAGACAGAGTGGTACTTCCGTCAGAAACAGAAGAACGCGTTAAACGAAGAGCCCTAAATGCTTGCAATGATAACTTGCGCAAAGTCGTAGATGTATCGAGAAAAATTCCTCAGCTTGTTGAGTATTTTGCTGTCGGTGATAAGGAAAACGCAAGAAAGCTCTTCAGCGAAATCAGATTAGGCGAAGAAGAAGTTGTCAAGGCACGACGCATGGTTTCTCAAGAGTTAGCTGAAATAGGCGCTATTTTGATTGCCCGCGAAGACTTCTTTAGATTCACAAATTTATCAAG
The DNA here is from genome assembly GCA_963811105.1 of Candidatus Bathyarchaeota archaeon. GTDB lineage: Archaea > Thermoproteota > Bathyarchaeia > Bathyarchaeales > Bathycorpusculaceae > Bathycorpusculum. Next base: position 304,790 of record CAWEPZ010000009.1, read on the forward strand.
TGAAATAGCCGACTTTTCCGAAGGTATTGCTTACTATTTAGTTGAGATTATGGATCACAACTGGAATATTCCGCCAGAAGTCAAAAAGGACCTGCTTAAGCTTTCTTTAGCGGTCTTGGACTCAGTGATTAAACTGAGAGAAACAATGATGGTTCTAAATTATGGGTCACAAAAAACATTGGAAAAAGCCAAAGACGTAGAAATCGCTGAACGCATAGTTGACGATCAGTACAGAGCCTTGAGCATCAAAATTCTTAGCGGAAAACTTGATGTCCCAGCACTTTTGCTTCTGCGAGATGTACTTCAATTGTTGGAAAACTCCGCAGACAAAGCTGAGGACGCCGCTGACGCCGCGCGAATGCTTTCGTTCATAATGTAGCTAAGAGCCGACTTTAATGCCAAAAACAAAAGTGAAACTCATCGAGAACTTCTTAGTAGTGTGGGATTTCGCTGAAGGCTCCGAACTCTACAAGGCAGGATATTACGGTAAACCTCTCGGGATCCCCAAACCAAAAATCCCCGAGTTCGATGCACCGTTAATTTTGGATTTAATGGAAGGCTTATACCTGCTCGAAAACAAAAAAATTGAAATTTACGAGCAATCCAACGAAAAAAAAGTCAGCCTTACAAAGCTTAAACAAAAAGCTAAACAGTTATACGACGAATTTGAAGAAAAATATGCAGTCTACCATGACCTAAGGGATAGCAACTTAATTGTTACGCCCGGAATAAAGTTTGGGTGCGACTTTGCAGTTTACAAATATGGCCCAGGTGTAGAACATGCCCCGTACACTGTGTCGGTGAAGAAGGCAGGCTCAGACATCACAGCCACAGAAATTGTTAAAGCCGGACGTTTAGCGACCACCGTGAGAAAACGGTTCATTATTGCTGTGCCAGATTTGGCTTCGAATAAAGTGCAGTATTTGATTTTTAAATGGTTCAAAGCTTAGCATTAAAACATGCAAGCATTCGAAAAGGGATAGTCTTTCCAAAATATTTGACCCGGTTAATCTTATTTGGAAAAAATAAACCTAATACTAATTTGCACATTTTGAACCGTTGCTAACGCTCAACACAATTGAAGTTACTGTACTTTTCGCGCCTTAATCTTCATAATTTTTGTTTTTCAGAACATCCCTAAATGTATCTATATCTGAAGCCGAAACAAGCGTGACTTAGTAAAATTTCCCCTTTGCCTCGTAGAGTTTCCATTCGAATCTATTTTAGGAAGTGCTTCAAACTTCATCAATAGGACACCTCGATGAAAATGTTTACAAATCAATATAATTCATGCATTAACACACCGGCAAAATGGCATAATCTCCTCAAGCCCCATTGTTTAAGGTAAGTATTGTATTCTCATATGAGCTTTCCCACTCGTTTTTATCAGAAAATCAATTCAAAGAATTGGGCCAAAACCTGATATGTGATGCTGCAAAATGTTTATACGGTTGTTTATTGATTTTCGAAGTGATGCCATCTGTAAAAGATTTTATGACAACGAACGTTATTACTATTGATATTCAGAAAACTGTGCTTGAGGCAGCTAAGCTAATGCATCAGCAAGATGTGGGTGATCTCGTTGTAATGGATGGCAATGTAGCTAAAGGAATTATTACGGAAAGAGATTTAGTTAGAAGGGTGATGGCACAGAAAAAACCGTTTGATGCCAAGGTCTCTGAGGTAATGTCAGATCCGCTAATAACAATCGACGAAGATTCTTCACTCAGAGCAGCCGCAAGGACAATGATCAAGTACAAAATCAGAAGACTACCCGTTACAAAGGAAGACGAATTGGTCGGTATAATAGCTACTTCAGATTTTGCTCGACATCTCAGCAAAAAAAGCTTCAGTGAAGTAATGCTCGCTGCAATGACCCGGTATCCATTAGCCGACCCTAGCCGATGAGCCAATCAAAAATTGAGAATATCGAGATAATTGCCCATAAATAGGGAAAATCATCTTCTCATTGAATTATAGTTTTCTTTTGATTTATGACTTCAATTTAGTTTGCTATGATTGTTTGGTTTTGGAATTCTCCGCGGACATACTGATGCGGATAAATCTTTGTCGCCACAAGAGAACAGCCTTCCTCCAATTTTACGTCGTCACCTATTACTGACACAGCGCTTATTTTTGTCTGATTACGCTGGCTTGAACCAATAACCACATGTCTACCGATTATGCTGTCGTAAACCTCGGCATTTTCTCCAATTATCACCCTATCCATGACTGCTGAGTTGGCAATCACAGCGTTTTTGCCTACTCTCGTAAAATTGTCAATACATGAATCCACTATTCTTGCTCCATCACCTATTTCGCAGTGTCTACCAATCAAAACAGCGCCTTCTAGAATGATTTTCTTTAGCTTTATCTTCTGAATAATTTCTAAACGACGTTTTTCTGAGTCACCGCTTTCCCCTTGAACCCAAATTTGACTTCCTTCTTTGAGTCTTTCACCGAAATCGCTGAGGGTGCAGAAGTTGCCACGTAGAAGGTTTTTCATTGCCTCCAAATAGCTTTTAGGCGTACCTACATCAAACCAGTTGCCTTTCAGTGTGTAACCATAAACTGGGCGTCCAGTCTGAATGACGTACGGGATAAAGTCATAACCGAAGTCTAATCGGTTTTTTTCCTTTATAATTTGTTGAATGCCTTTTTCCTTGAAAATCTTTCTTACTTCGGGCGATAGTATATACAAGCCTGTATTTGCAAGGTTGCTTGGAGCATCTTTAGGCAGAGGCTTCTCGACAAACCGTTTTATGCGTCCATCCTTGTCAATATCTGCGATACCTAAGCCTTCCACATTATCAACTTCCCGCAACACGATGGTTAAGGCAGCGCATTTTTCCTTGTGATAATCAATCAGGCTCTTGACCTTAATGTCAAAGATGTTGTCCCCCTGTACTGCAAAAACTGGGTTGTTGAGTTCATAGTACTCCATGTTTATTCTAGCAGAATCTGCACTCCCTAAATCCTCAACATTGGGTTGATATTTTATGTGAATTCGTGGCTTAATGTTGTAGCGCGCGGAAAATCCGTAGCCTGACTCAAAATAATCAAACAGATCACGATAGTTGGTATAACCTTTAACCCCAAAGATGAAGTTTCGTAAGCCTTGACTCGCCAACGATAGAAGGGCAAACTCGACCAACGGCCTGTTCAACAATCGTAAACAGGCTTTGCTTGTTTCAGCCGTTAATGGCAGAAGGCGTGTTGCTTTTCCGCCTACTGGAATGATTACTCTTATTTTGTCAGGAGAGTAATTATCTCCTACTAAGGGCGCGTAATTTTCGCTCAACATTCCACCACAAACACTATTTTTGATTAAGGATTAGGTTGTCTGCTAATCTTTTAATGTTTCCGAAAACATTTTTGGCTATACTTACTTTTCAACCGCTTATCTATCCCGGAAAGTAGCCTAAGTCAATTTGATATAAGGTTTATACGTTTTGTTGATTAGACTTAACTGTGAAAATGGTTGAGCAGCATGAACAAGCTTGGCGGCTTCATCAGGTTAATACGACCAATCAACTGCTTAATGATGGGATTCGCTGTTCTTGTAGGAGCAATTCTAGCCAACCTCCAATTAGCCGGCTTAAACTGGCTTAACATCCTATTCGGTTTCTTAACGGGCTTCACTTTTTGTGCTGCAGCGATGGTCATTAACGACTACTACGACAGATATATCGATGCCATTAACGAACCCTCTCGCCCTATTCCAAGCGGTTTAGTGAAAACCAATGAAGCCTTAATTTTCATGATTTTGCTTTCTGCTGTAGGTTTTGCTTTCGCCTTCTTGGTTAGCATTCTCTGTTTAGCTGTGGCAGCTGCTTCTCTTGCAATTACCGCAACTTATTTGACCGTGGGTAAGCGCAGCGGGTTGCCGGGGAACTTTCTGGTAAGTATATGCGTAGCCATTCCCTTTATTTACGGCAGCCTAGTCGCCGTCAACTTTGTAAAGTTAAACATTCTGCTGTTTGCGACCATGGCTTTCTTATCCAACACCGGCAGAGAAATTACAAAAGGTATCGTAGACACAAAAGGAGATAGCGCCAAAGGCATCAAAACGCTTGCAGTACGATTCGGTGAAAAAAACGCGGCAATTGTGGCTGCGGTGTTTTATGTTTCGGCGGTGGCGTTGACACCTGTTACGTGGTTCTTGAATTTAGTGGGGGTAGGGTTTATTCCGTTTGTTTTAGTAACTGATGTGGGACTAATAGCTTGTTCAGTTATTCTACTCTTGGATCATTCACGGGAAAAGGCAAGAAAAATCAAGAATGTAGTTTTGCTGCTATTTTTGGTCGGGTTGTTAGCATATGTTTTTGGCAGTTTTAAATGAAAAACCGCAAAGTAGCCTCGTTATTTTTTACATATATATCTGCATGTTAGCAACAATTAAAAGCGCCTTTCGCTGAATCAACCTTCAAGAGGATGTTAACATGTCTGAACGATTTGCTAAAAAATGGGAAGCTAAAAGAGAAGAAGAATCATTTGGAAAAGCCATACATGATACTATTCAGCCGCCACCACCACTAAAAATAGCCTTAGACCTTGCCTGCAGAAAACTTGATTTGCAAATTGGCAAGCTTGACCAAGCTAATGAACGCTTTACGCAAAAAGATAAGTCCCTTTTCGCTAAACTAGTGCAAGCATATACAAACCATGATTCATCACACGCAAACATTTATGCTATCGAACTAGCAGAAATCCGCAAAATGACAAAACTAATTATGAACGCAAGACTCGCACTTGACCAAGTAGCTCTCCGCATAAAAACAGTTTCCGAGTTAGGAGATGTCGTTTCTGCATTAGGACCATGCATTGGTGTACTGCGCAGCGTTAGCTGTGGACTTGGCGGAGTTTTACCTGAAGCAGAAAACGAACTAGGTGACATCGGAAATATGCTAAGCGGCTTAATGTTTGACGCAGGCACAAGCAGCGGAATGTCACTGAACTTCAACTCATGCAACGAAGATGCAGAAAGAATCCTAGCAGAAGCAGCAACTGTAGCTGAACAAAGAGTCAACTCCAATTTCCCTGACCTTCCACCAGGAATGTCAACAGGCACAGCTAATAAAACACAAACTTAAGCAGAAAATACTTCTTTTTTAGCCCTCTGCCTTTCTTTTTTTTAGATTCAGAATCTTAGCTTGACAAAAATTGAGCATAGTTTACTCTATTTCGGATGGTTTGACCTTGCTCAAAAGATTTTAGCTGTCATGCAATTGTATGTGCTTTCAGAAATGTCAACTTTGAATCTGCACAGTACAAAGATAAACAAGTCCCTTCAAAAAACGCCTATTAGTACATATTAGAACGAAATGTTCTAACAATTGGACTTTTTAGATGTTAAATTCCAAATTATTTATAAGCCCAGTTGAGAATACACTTTTGAGGATTGAGATAACTTGACAAAGTTTGATGTAGTCGAAACTTGGATAAGCACAGTAGCTTTTTCTCACTCCAACAGCGAACGAACAAGCTTATGTTACCGCGAGAGTCTCAGGAAGTTTGAAGCCTACGCTGGAAAAACAGCCCAAGAAATCTATGTTGAGTATCAAAGCCCAAATGTTAGCGACAACAAATTCAAAATGTATTATGCGCAAGCTTTGAAAGGAATGATCGGGGACCTCCACAAAAGAGGGTACTCTGCTTCTTCTGTTTCAACTGCTGTTAACGCTGTGAAGTCCTTCTTCAAATATTCTGACCTGCCTTTAGGCTTCATTCCTTCTGGTAATTCTATGATTGAGTTTCACAACAAAGACATCGAGAGAACTGATATTCTTGAGGTCCTGAAGACTTCTGGTCCACGAGAGAAGGCTTTCTTCACTTTGATGGCGCAATCAGGCTTGAGACCTATCACGCTTTGCGCCTTGAAACTCAAAGACGTAGAGAAGATCTTAGATGAGGACACGCCGATTCCTTGTTTAATCAAGGTGAAAATGGAGAACACTAAGGGCAAATTCTCTGAGTATTTTAGTTTTTGCGGAGAAGACTCTGTTGCGTACTTGAAGGATTACTTGAAGACTAGGTCGAATTTGAACCCAGAATCTTACTTATTCTCTATGCAAGGCTTAGAGACTCAGCTTAACCCGGGTGTTGAAAGCCACGTTTTCGACAAAACTGCTAAGAAGCTGAGGAACAGCGGAGTCCTTGACTACAAAACAGAAACGAAAGAGTTGAAGCAAGAGGTCCTGAGGAAAAGCGGAACCTACACACGCAACCTTCTCACGAGATCCGAGTTTCGACTGTACAATTTGCGGAAGTTCTTCAGGAAATATGCGAATCAAGCTGGAGGCGAATACGTCAACTTCTGGATGGGACACCTGTCAGCTTTGGGAGTGGACCTTCACTACTTCAGTCAAGACGTTGAGCAACACCGCGAGATTTACCGAGAGAAAGCTATGTCTTTCTTGCGCTTAGAGACACAGACACCGAGCGAGAACGAGAAACAGATCAAAGAGTTGAGAGAAGAGAATCTTGAGTTGAAAGCTGAAATAGCTGAGTTAGCGAAGGCACAAGAGAATTATGTGTATTTGGAACAGAAGTTTCTGAACCTCGAGAAACTGTTTGAGAAATTTGAAGCCTCCAAAGGCAAAGCTGTAACAGAGAAATCTTAAGAATCAATGTTCTCCAATGGTTTCCATCTGTTGAAATAAGCTCATCTTGAGCTTCTTTTTATTATTGCTGGCTAAATAAGGCTTATAAGTTACTTAGTAACCCAATAACTTGAGGATTGAGTTAGAATTGAAAATATTGAAGTCTAAAAAGAAAATAAGCCTTATCGCTCTGTCCTTAGTTTCTTTGATGTTAGTGTCTGGGGCGATGGGCGCAGTTCTGTTCTCCCGTCAAGTCGGGTCAACAATCAACGTGGTCTACAGTCGAGACCTCCAAATGTTCAGCAACACCGCTTGCACTACAACTTTGACAAGTTTTAGCTACGGAGATGTAGCACCGAACACTGTCAAAGTTTATGGTTCAACAGATCCGAGTATCTATGGAAAGAATCCTACTACTGCTCAAGGCGCAATTAATGTGACTTGGCACGTAACTGGTCTTCCAAGTTGGTTAACTTTGACTTTGAAAGGTGGCGGAGGATCTTTTGGTGTGGCTCTGCAAAATTGGGACCTTGGAACTGAAGGATGTGTGTTGGCTGTTGGCGACAAGTTTTATTGTGAAGTCACTTTGACTGTTGCTTCAAATGCTCCTGAAGGTTCCGCTTTGAACGCTGGAACCTTAGTGTTTGACTGTACTCAAGCTTAGGAGTCAGTCCCTCTCTCTTTTTTTTGGTGGTTGAAAGGTTCAGTGGAAACTTTGAGGTTGTCTCTGTGGAGTGGTTGATGTGAAAAGAAAATGTGAAGTTGCTGAAGTTGAAGCTTTAGATGTTGAGTGTCTTGAGGAACTTGAGTGGGAGAGACGTTGGGAACAGCGTAGAAGGTTGGAACGGAAACTTGACTTTGAGAGGATGATCAGCTTTGGCTAAGTCAGCTAAATGGGTTGGTTTAGGCTTAGGAAGACGCTGTAGAATCCGCATGCGCTGTCAAGAGTGCGATGTGACCTTTTGGAAGTGGCTGACTCTTCAAACTCTTGAGGTTCATTGTCCAAATTGCCGAAGTGACTGTGTTGAAGGTCTGTAGGCAGACCCTTTTTTCTTTGGTCTCTTAACCCTGCTTTTTTTGCTTAACTTTCTGTTGAGTCACAGGAGTCACAGTAGCGGTCTTCAAAGTCCACTCTGCAACGGACCTCGTTCAATCTCGGAATCACTGGTGGAACACTCCAGCCTAACAGATGTCTTCCACGTTGAGGAAGCTCGTAGGCTTTGTACCTGCTGATTGAAGCGTAAACTTCTCCTTTGACTCCATGGGGAAGAATTGATCCGCACACTCGACATTTTAAGCCTTCAGTCTTCATTGGAATCATGTGAAAAATGGTTCTCTTAGTCGCTGTCGGAAAACTGATTCCTTTCTTGGATATTACTGCTTTAGCCCAAACCATAGTTCAGAGTCCTCTTTCAAAGGTTTCAAGTTTCTGTGCTGGAACATAAGAATTTTTGGTTTAACATTGAAGGTTGAGACCACTACATCCAATTGGATCTAACTGGGAAGATGTTTGGAAGTGAAGGCTTAACCAGCCGAATAGAAGAAAGGAGACGAGTTTCCTAGGGAACTGTTCTCTGATGGAAGGCAGAGGACAACTCCTTTATTTGCCCAGTGAATTCGCCTTAGCTGGGTGGAATGTGACTGTTCTTCTACTCGGTTTCTGGAGCCTTCAACTTCCAAGTGATCTTCAAAGCAGGCTGGTAGCCTCTTATCAGCTTAGTCGGGTCCAACAGGGGAATTATGCTTTCGTACTGGATCTTGTTTTCTCGCTTCAGCCTTTCTGCTTCGGATTGTGCTAGTTTGCAGAAGTGTTCTGGTGCTATGGCGACTTTGGCGACTCTGGTGTCAAACACTGTTTTGAAGGGCAGATTCTCTAAAACTCTGCTCTCGTAGCTTTGTGGAAATCCTAGTCTGATTTGGTGTTCTGTGGATCCTAAAGTTCTTGCATTTGCCACTGCTTGCTCGTAAGCTAACTTTGCCTTCGGCAATTCCACAGCTAGGTACTTCTCGTTAACTGTTTTTTGGTGACTGTGCTCTATGGAATCTTTCTGGTTAACCCACACGTCAGCGTATCCTGCTGAAGCTTCAATGTAGCCTTCTCGCTCGACTAGGTTGGCTCCCCAGTTTTGTCTGTAACCTAAAATGATTTCCCAAGAGAAGCCTTCAGTTACACCAGCATACTCCAGAACACTCTTCTTTTGAATCTTAGGTTTCTTCGTTGGCAACGCTTCAAGCCTTCAGGTCTTCAAGTTTCACAGTTAACGATTTCTCGCACTCTTTCAGGTAATGTATGAACTCGCTTAACACAGGAGAAATGGATTCACTGATTACGGAAGGTGTGACGCCTAAGACTACGCCTTCAAAGAACTCTTTCTTCTTCTCGGTTTCAGTCCTTGACTTCAAGATGCCGTTTTGGTTTGGATGTCCCTTCAAACTCCAAATAGCCTCGTTCAGTTGACATTCACCGTTCACTAACAACATTTCAAGCGCTAATGAGTCACGTACCGCTTTATGCATGATACCAGCCATGTTGTAGAGTTGATGTAGCATAACTGTCGCTGGCAAATAGTCTCCTTTAGACTTGAAATCTTCATGAGAAAGCTCTTTCTCAAGAAATTGACACTCTGTATCTAGACTGCAACCAAACTGTAACTCTAAAGTCTTCAATTTCGCATGGATAGGCAACATACTAATTCTATGTCCTCAGTAATGGGCAAACCTGAGTTTTTCAACAGGCCGACACTTCAACACTCCACCCAGTTGTGCAACATTGCACAAGTGGATGAATCGACCTTTGTGCAACATTGCACAAACGTGGATAAATCAACATTTTCTGGAAAGAATCTTCCTCAACTTCTCAGGCTTAAACATCTTATGAAGAGATCTCTGGTGTAGCTGTAGAATTTCTTGGTCCCTCTTCAAGTCCTCCTCAAGCTCAAGACGCTTCAAGTACAGGACCCTGTTCTCTACTGGAACTCCTTTGAGTAACTCGAGTTCTGCTCTGTGTTTTCGCTTCAAATACTGGAGATGTTGCCTCTTCTGTTCCTTGGACCTCACAGGTTTTCCTGCAACACTGAAGGAATCTGCATGGACACTTACTTCTCGGTCAATGGAGTTTTCGATCATTGACTCATTTCCCCCTGTCTACAGAAGCTTTCTGAGTGCTAATTTGGCACATTTGAGTGTCAACTGGGACATTTCGTTTTCTTTGTCGAAAATAAGCTACTCTATGCTTCAAAGAACAGAACCTTGCCTTGTTGCTTTTAGCTTGAAAACGAGTTTTGCAGAATAAGCAAACCTTGTTTCTTCTCTGCTTCACATGCTCTCTACGTCTAATTATTCCAGCGTCAACACTGCAACGGTAAGAACAGTACAGTCGCCTTCTACTTTTAGAATAGAACAGGTTACCGCAAACAGAACAGTTTTTCTTAAAGTTTAAAGATTCATAACCCCAAAATTCGAGATTTTTTTCATAATCCTCGGGGTTTGCCGAATTTTGTACTATCCTAAGTTGCGGGTAACGTTCGCCTAAGGTTGGAAACGATTTTAGGCTATGTTCAATTGATCCTAACCTAACAGCGTTACAGTAGTCTATGCGTAGGCAAGTATCTTTTTTCTTGAATTGTTCCTCTTCCCATGCGTCAAGCCAACTTAAGTCAGGTAACGATTTAATGCTTGTATCAATTGAGACAAGCTTGGAATCGTTACTCATGAAGAACACCTGTCTACTGTAGGTTTCTGAGTGTCTGTTCGGTCCTTTTCTATGTCAACTGGAAGCTTAAGCTTGAAGCATGTGAGGAAACCAGCCCATTTGTCTGAAGACACAGACATAAAATTGTCACCGATATAACCGCAACTTGCCAAATGAAAATCTCGACAGTTACCACACACTCTGTCTTCACTGTCAGAAGACGGAACCTTTGGAACCTGTGTTGTACCACTAAACCCAAGTGAGGCTGAAGCTTTCTTTGTTTCACTAACTACAAGTGGGGCTCCTGCCCCCTCACCTTCCTTCTCCTTTATACCCCCCTTTTCCCCTATTCCCTCTCCACTTGTGTTTAGTGAAACAAACATATTATGGTCACTACGACCGTTCAACGGTCCAAAAGGCAATATCAGAATTCTTAAAGTGGGATCCAGCAAAGTCCAGCCGTCTTTCTCTGGAACATGTTTAGAACCAATGACGGTGCCAGAGTAACCGTAGTGGTCTACTTCAATTTTCTCGTGTTTGACTACATTCAAGTATTCCAGTTCTTTGAGTTCTCGCCAACAGGTTGACAGGGGAATTTCTGTGGCTTCAGCAATTTCTCTTGTAGTGTACTGTTGATCATCTTTTTTCAATGCTTCTAAGATTTTGATTCTGTGAGGGTACACTGTGTCTTTTGCTACTCGCTGGACCGTTTTGAGTTCTTCTTCAGAAACAACAGTTTTTCCTCTTACCAAAGCGAGACAGATAGCTAACTTCAACAGTTGTTTGCTGAGTCGAGTCGGGTACTCTATGCTCGGCGTTAAGGAATTGTTGATTTCATATCGATAAAAATTGATTGAGACAGGTGTTCTCAAAGTAGCAGTTGCATTTGCAAGCTTCAAGATAACAGATAAAACTTCAGGTGAGACCGCTTCAATTTTCTTTGGTTCTTTATGGAAGTTGTCAAGTAGACGCCAAGTTATTTCCTGTAGTTCCTTACGCATTTCCTCTTCTTTGCCTAGGTTCGATAAGGCTTTCTCTGTTGCGAGTTTACGATCGGGATTATGTCTTATCTTCAGGAATCTCTCGCCTAGAGTGCCTTGTAGTTTTCCGTAGTGGTCAACTGCCGGGGTCACAGCCGCTATTAATCCAAAGTTGGCGTGAACTCTAACAGGTGTACCAGTTGTTCCGTAACCATACTCTAAGTAGCCATCGTAGCCAGCGCGTAGTTGACTGAAGATTTCATCTCGCTCTTCACTTCTTTTCCCAAGAATCAAAGTGAAGTCTTTGATGATCAAAACTTTGCCGTCGAGTTGTGGCAAAATTCCTTGCACAGGAACCATGTTGCCTTCTTCGTCTGGTTCAAGTTTGCCGCTGATCAAAGTGTGCGCAGTCAAAGAATCCAAAGTGTAAGCCATATCTGAAGTGTTTGCCCTTACGATCTCTGTTTTGGTTCCTCCGCTTGCACTTATTAACATAAGCCAAAGTGGATCGCCAGGTACGAGTCTGTCAATTGAACACGCCATAATAACATCGATTACTTCGTGGTCGCTGTCGAGGTAAAGCCACTTCTGAAAGACTTCTTTGACTTCTTGAAGAGTTGCAGGAATAGGTGTTTTCTTTATTACTTCTAACATTTTTTTGCCTTCACCCCTACATTTGGGACATAGAAGATTGCCTGTAGCAGTGACTCTGGTTACTTCAGGGCTAACGATTCCGCAGGATACACATTGTTCCCACTTCGGTTTTTCCGTCATTGGTACAACTCCTCACCACAGCACCAGCATTGAGTTCTGTACTTAGAGTTCATTTTGCCACACTTCCAACATTGCACTGTGTTGGCGGTGACTACTCTTTCTTCAAGAACACTCATTCCGTAGCCTCCTCCTCGAGTGGGTCCTTGCTTAATGGAATAATGAATTTCCAGAAAGTGTGAAATTTGTCGCCTTCAGAAGGCAACATTTCGCCTCTCATCGCTATGAGGAAGGTTCCCTCGATTGTTTTGAAAAAAATTTCTAAGGCTTCTTGTTTTCCTGTTCCTTTAACAGTGATTGTTGACGCTTCTCTTGGTGGACGATTCTTGTTCATTGTTTTCACTCTTCATGTGTTTTCACCTTACCCAAGTTCCAGTTTCCAGTTTCCAAGTTCCAGATTTTTTCCGTTTCAACCTTAAGAACGGATTACTCTACGAGTGGGATTGCTTCTCTCAGCACGTGTCTTATTGCGTTGCTTCTTGTGAGTCCCCGTGCTTTTGACCATCTGTCGATTTCTTTGACGTACTCGTTTGACTCTTCAAAGGATACAGTTTGGTGACCTGTTCTAATTTTCTTCGATGTCTCCAACTCAAATTTCTCCTTTTTTTCTTAGCACTTACTAAACCTTCTTAGTTTTAAAGGTTGCTAACAACGTGTCAATAACTGAGTAACTTAGTTACCGAAATTGATTGGAAAGTGACAATCTTCACCATCGAAGATTCCATGTGTCTGTCAACAACATGGGGTTTGTACAATATTGTACAAACCCTTCCAGAGTTCTGTCAACAGTCTTTGCTTGCAGAAAAAGGAAGACAAAACTTAGAAGCTACTTATCCAAAGAATGGTCAAAAAGGATTCCAACCAGTGCTTGTACAATCTTGTACAAGCATTAACTCTGTTGAGAAGGTTGATTCTCTCGAGACTGTAACTCAAAACTGCAAGCAACTGAGTAAGCCTTAAATTTGCTGTTCTACTTATTAGAACTTAATTTCTAACAATTGGACTTATATGCTCCTTGCAATTTCTTATGTTCCTTGGGGGTTCAAGTGCTTGAACGGTAAAGAGGAAACTGACCTGGAATATGCGCTAAAAGGCAAAGCATGGAAAGTTTATTGGTTTCTACTCAAAACTGGCAATCCTGTGGGTGTCCGCGAGGTTCAACGTGCGCTGCATTTCAGCAGCCCAAGCATCGCATTTCATCATCTTGAGCAGTTACGAGAACTTGGATTGGTTCAGAAGCAAGAGATTGGTGGACACTACTCATTGGTTGGGGAAGTAAAAATCGGTGTATTACGTCACTATGTTAAGCTTGGGAAATTGCTGTTTCCAAGATATTTCTTCTACGCCTTATTCTCGACCATGTTCTACATTTTGTATTTGACCATTCTGTTCAGCGGTTTCACCCGAGATAACTTATTCATACTCTCATTCGGAGCAATTGTCTGCGCAATATTCTGGTACGAAGCGTACCGAATTTGGGCAATGAGGCCATTCTAACTATTAGAACAGCTTGTTCGCAGGCTTAGCATCAAATAAACACGTGCATTATGCTTTAGCAGGAGAAAAAAATGTATGGTACAAAAAGAAGTTAAGAAAAAGACAACAAGATACGCAATCGTTGCAGTTCTCTCAGCCATAGTGATAGTTACATTAATCTATAGTTTCGGTGTAGCCCCAACTATTTTTCCGCCTGGGCAAACACCTTTTGTGGCGAGTATGAAAACGTTCTCTTCAATTGATGAACTTAAAACTTACATTACAAACAATTCTTTGGGTGGTTCCTATTACAGCGGAGGACCATTGGATTCCCAGTTCTTCGGGAGCCCGCCTCCTATTCCTATGCCTGCATCTGTGTCTTTGTCTCAAGGTGTATTTGGCTCAGCAGAAACCAATTCCGCTCAAGCTAGTTATTCAACTACCAACATTCAAGTCGCAGGCGTAGATGAAGCAGACACAGTTAAAACAGACGGGCAATACATTTACACAACAACGACAACTGAAAATTTACATTATTTTTCTGGTGATTTCGGAACCCAGTCAAGCAACACAGTTTATATATTAAACGCTGACCCGCAGAACCCCGAGGTTGTGACAAAAATAAATTTAGGCAATGACACTGAACCCGCGGGGCTATTTCTAAGCCAGGATGGCGGCAAACTTGTTGTTTTGGCAAGTAAATACCAATATTACAGTTACGGCAACGGGATTATGCCCCCTATGTCTGTCGGCACCAATGGCGGTATTGCAATGCCAATGCTTGCATCCTATCACTCTGACGTTTATACATTCATCAACGTTTATGATGTAACAAACAAGGCTAACCCCGTGCTTGAGAGCAACTTCACGGTAAGCGGCAGCTACTTCAATTCCCGCATGATTGGCAACTACGTTTACGTTGTCGTCAGCCAACCAGCAACAGTACAAAACAACGCTGTAACTCTTCCAGTAGTCTACAACGGCAAAGCCGAAACCAACATACCGCCAACAAGCATCTATTACACTGACATGGTAGAACCCAGCTACTTCACCTACACCAGCTTCTTTGGCATCAACATCTTAGATGACACCCAGCAACCCACCAAACTGACTGTGATGATGGGTGGAGCAAGCACAATGTACGTTTCCCAAAACAACATGTATGTAACTTACCCAACTTGGACAAACGGCGGTCAATACACTGACATCTATAAAGTCAGCATAAACGGAACCGACTTGACCTTTGAAGCCCAAGGCAACGTGCCAGGCTACACAATAGATCAATATGCAATGGATGAGAACAACGACCACTTCCGAGTCGCAACCAACTGGCAAGGCGTAACTACTTCAGCCCCAAATCAGCAGACTAGCTCAAAAATGAACAACGTCTACGTGCTGGATTCAAACTTGACCATCGTGGGCAAACTTGAAGGCTTAGCAGAAGGCGAAAACCTACACTCAGTTCGCTTTATGGGCGATAAATGCTACCTTGTAACCTTCATAAAAACGGACCCCTTATTCGTCATTGACCTCAGCCAACCAACAGACCCCAAAGTTCTCGGTTCACTGCAAATCTCAGGATACTCAGACTACCTGCACCCATATGACGAGACACATCTGATTGGCGTAGGCAAAGAAGCATCTGCATCTGACACAGGCAACTTTGCATGGTACCAAGGCATTAAACTGGCGCTTTTCGACGTAAGCAACGTAGACAACCCACAGCAGCTATCAAAATATATCATAGGCGACAGAGGCACAGATTCCTTAGCGCTCTCGGAACCTAAAGCGTTCCTATTTGACAAGGAAAAAGGTCTGCTGGTAATTCCAGTTAGCCTTGCACTTGTGGATAATTCTTCTGGTCACGCCTCTGCATCTTCGTATGGACAAACGGTTTGGCAGGGCGCCTACGTGTTTAGCGTAAACTTAATCGGCGGCTTCACATTGAAGGGCACAGTAACCCACATTGACCCATCGCTGCTTAACAACCAAGGATACCTCAAAGACCCGAGCACCTACTATAGCACCCAAAACAGCCAAATAACACGATCACTGTACATCGGCAACACACTTTACACATTCTCAAACGCCGAAGTGAAACTAAACAGCTTAACAGACATGACGCAAATAGCACAAATCAATCTCACCTAAACCCAAACCAATTTCTTTTTTTACTTTTTGCCTTAATGAACTAAATAATAAACAAAACACTACTTAGCGGATTTCGCGTAAACTTCAACTTCGACCACTGGAGCTGTTTTTCCTAAGAACTTAGACAGCGAACCTTTCCATTTGGGGTTTGAGTTTGCAGTAAAGCCAACTGTTTGGGCAATGCCTCTCCACAGTAACGCTTTATCGTAATCTTTGGCATCTTGGGGCATGAATTCAAAGATTGATCGACTCGCTACAACCACAAGTTTCTTTTTCATTCTGGAGATTGCGACATTTATGCGGTTTAAGTTCAGCAGGAAATCGCTTTCTGTGCGTATATAGTCTGGGTCGCTTACAGTTGAAGATATTATTATGAAGTCGCCTTCTCCACCTTGGAAACGTTCAACCGTGTCAACCCGTACATTTTCGTAACCGTCAAACAACAAATTCTTGACTATACCCCGCTGAGCATTGTGCGGTGTAACGACACCTACACAATCGGAACGTACACTGCGAACTAACGAATCAACAATCTGCGCTTCAACTGGGTTTGATTGAAAACTCTCAGCTTGGTCATGAACAATTAAGACAAGAATGTTCTCTGGCGCCAAAACGACCTTCAATCCATCTGTCGCTGGTGCAGGACAAGCGAGAGTCTGCGTTTGGTCGGAGCGAAAATCGATTCCGTCTTTGTTGTACACCCATTCTTTTAGAAACTGCGCAACGACTTGGTGGCATCTATGCGTTTCGCTTAGCCGTTCTGTTGGAATGGTAGCTTTATGCAATGATTTAACATGTTCGATTCCAAGGTCCTCTTGGCGTAGCAAGCGAAGGAAATCCATGGCGGAGAGAAATGAAGCCATTTCTTCGATGGTTCGGCGGTCCTCTTTTTCCCAATTATGTGCTTGAATCGGTGGCAGTTGTCGATGGTCTCCTGCAACCAGAATTTGAGCATTCTTTTCTACAAAGGCTCCTGACAGAATCAGTTCAGGAAGTCGCATCATGCTTGCTTCATCAACTACTAGTAAATCAAAATAGCCCTCGTCCCACTGTGGCTCCTTGCCGCCGATTTTCTTCATGATGCCATATAGGCCGGGAGGTGTCACGCACAAAACCAAAGGAAAATCATCAGTTGAATTAGAAACTAGTTTTTCTTGGCTTGATAAGGCATCTTTTAACTCAGCAACTACTTCTTCATCTTCATTGTAGTTAACGTATCTGACTCCGTCAATGCTTTTACGTGGAGCATTATTGAGAACGCGGTAAATCCGTAGGTTCGCTAAATCGCTCCCGCCTTCTTTACAATAAGTTCGCCAAGACTTTGCAAGCTTACTAACAAATTCATGAATCGCCTTATGGGTAGGAGCAACCATCAAAACACGACATTTGCCAACCGCTTTGTGGGCTGATATATGTGCAAGAACCGCGGATTGCAAGGTTTCAGTTTTGCCAGTGCCTGGGGGGCCTTGAAGCATAACAACCTGTTCTCTGCCAAAGACGCGGTCTATAAAACGATTCTGCTCCGGCTTAGGTGGTAAACTGGAATGTTTAATCCATGTCAAGAAGCCCTGTGCATTTTCTTTGGATAATGCAGCGCGTTCTGAAGATTTGCTTGTTCCCTCCAAGAACCCTGTTAACAGGCAGTAGAGCTCGTTATTGGCTGCATAGTCGAGGCATTTTGCCGCTCTCTCTGAAATTATGTCATCGACTAAGTCATCTAAAATGTATTTGCGTCCCACTTCAAAGAGCTGCATGTGCTTGCTGTTTTTGGCTTTGTCTTTGTCAGTGGTTGGAAGATTATGCCAAGTGCTGTACCGCCTACTTTTGCCGCTAGGCCAACTGACAACTTTGATGGATAACTCCATTTTGCGCAAATCAACCTTTTCTAATATGACACGGGCGGATTTTTCGACTTGGGCAGGTGACCTTTGATTTGCTTCCTCAAATTGACCCCGCTCATTAATTGATATTTCCGTCGCAACCATCCAATCGCCCGAACCTGAATCATCTGACCCCTTAACTCGACATGCGTTAACAATGGCGTCTGCTCTAGGCAAACCAAGCCCTTCATAAATCAACTTTCCCCGAATAACAAAATCCCGATCAGTCTCTTCAGCGCTGATGCATTCAAAAATCAATGATCTTCCTGTAGCTACCCGCTGGCATGGGAGCAAAGCATAATGTTGGTAGACTTCTTGGCGTTTAGCAAAATATTCGAGGTCTAGGAATTCTCGGCAGCTTCTCTCCAGCGTCGAGGATCCTAAGGTGAAGTCGGGGATTTTTGGAATGTTTATTGGTTTTTTTCCTAACCTACGATTGCGTATATTTAGTGAGCGTTCGATGGTTTCAAGAGCTAAACAGAGATTTTGGCTGAGCAGCATTAAGTCTTCGTCGCTGACTCTGCGGGTTTTATGGGGGTAATCGCACCACAGTCGCTTTTCGATCATTATTCTTTCGTGGCCATCAACTTGGCTTTTGTCAAGGTTACCTTTTGCTCCCCAAATATACTCAATAGGAATTTGGTTCCCAAAACGGGCCCGTGCTGGATAATACCCTTCTTTACTTCTAAAGTCGTCAGAACTAAGTATGAATGATATTGAACCAGATCCACTGCGCGTGTAGGGCAGTTCAAAGTTAAAGAAGCCATCACGGAAAGCCAAACGCATGTCTAGGCGTGATCCGTCTTTGCGGTTAACCGTCCATTGGTTAGCTTCAAAGTAGCAGCATTGCTTAAGAACTGGCAGAAGTCCCGTGCTGTGATAGCCGACTGCTTTGCGCAGCATGATTTCGTCTTGAAGGATGGAAAACATAGGTTGATCGATTGCTTGCCTAAGACCCAGAAGATCTTGGACAGCACGAGCAGTCTTCAGTGTAGAGTGGCGGCGTACTGCTTCCATCAAATGGTCCCGCTCTTGCCGCGTGTAGAAGTATAGATGGATTGGTGCTTCGTCTGGGCTTCCCACTTCCACAGCAATGCAATTAATGGCTTTAGTTAGCTCTGAAAAGAAAGCTTCCAGAAGATTTCTTTCTTCCTCTATGGCTTCCTTTTGCTCTTTTGGCAGGAACCTGACAATTTTTGAAACGCATATCTCTTTTCCATGGTATCTTGTGCAGCTTACTCTGGCGCTAATAATCGAAATGATATTTAGCAGATAATCCCATTGAATATGAAAGTACACGCGCACCATGCCGTCAGGTCCAAAAGAAAGCGACGTATCTGCTCCTTCCTGAGGACTGTCCTCAGGCAGAGTTCCGTAACCAGTGCCAGTAAGCCAAGGCATGTATCTTACCTTATTAACGTACGGACTATTAGGACGTACTGTTGAGAGCATGAATTGAGCTCTCTGAATTAGCCTGTCCAGTTTGCCGCCGATAACAGGGTCAGATGATAGTACCTGAACTTTTTGTAGGTCGACAGCTGGGATTTCCTTGAAGTTATATGGACGCAAATCCTCTGTCTTCGGCACTACTTTCAGTTTGGCTAGGTCCTCTAGCCGTAAAATTCCCTGTTGACTCAGAGCCTTCTGCTCGCCCCTTGTCAAGTTCAGCAATGTAATACTTTCGTTTTCAACTGCGCAGACAATACAACACTCGTTGTAGCCGCAGTTATCACAACGCCAAGAAAGCTGATACTCCACTTCGTTCACAGGTTTTTGGTGGATTCGGTAGAGTTCACCACTTTTACTGAGGAGTCTTTGGATATCTTGGATTAATGGTTCAAGCCTAAAAGAAGGAAGACTTTCAGGCTCAAGCTTATCCAAATCCGATTGCTTGTTGATAACTCCGCCTTCAAACTCAATTTTACATGCAACCTCGCCTAACGCCTGCGTGAGCAATAGTACATAGATGGCAACTTGTATGCGGTGAGCTGTCTGCTCTCTCCAAGATGATTTTATCTCGAAAATGCGAACCTTAACTTTCCCATTTCTGTTAGGCCATATACCGATCAAGTCGGCTATGCCTTTTATATCCCATAAACCGATACAACCCCTCATCGGAGCTTGATAAATCAGAACAGGCTTGTATTTTACATCGGGGTTAGCAGAAAAAGCGTTTTCAACTATCTGCCTGATTGCATCCAATGATTTTGGCCAAGCCCTTTCCCATCCTTCTACTTGCTTTTTAGGGTCATAACAGGTAAAGTCGTGATAGTCAGCAACTTTTGCTTTTAACTCCAAAACAGTTTTTTCTTCTAATTGTTTGCCGGCAGAAAACAACAATGGGCTTAACGGCTTATGGAAAGCTTCAGGCCACTTCCTTTTTTTCTCTTCAGTATCTTCAAACCTTAATTTAAAATAGCGAGGGCAGCAGTCAAAGCGAATGTATTCTGCAATTCCAGATGCATCAAGCGAAGGCATTTTTTTGGTTGATTGGTCGGGCGAGGTTTTGCTTGGTTTCAGACGTCTTATGCCTTTTGAGTATGTTGGTCCGATTTCTTGTGCATCTGGATTGCCTGATTTCTCTTCCAATGTTAGCGCTCCTCTCTCCTGTGAACAAGCGAATGTTGCTTAAATGTCATATCCATGTTTAAAGCCATATCCAAAAAGCTTCAAATTCGCATAGAGGAAAACGAAGGCTATTGTTTGGTTTCATATTTTTTGGTGATATCACTCTCGCAACAATTCCCTTTTTTTATAAAAATATTAGTTTGATTTCGGAGTTCCAATAAGGCCTTAGGAACCATTCTCCGGAAACTAAGTAAGTCTTTTTTTTGCTTCTAAAAGATTAAAGTAGCAAAAATTTCCCGACTTCCCTTTTTTGTATTGAGAACTAATTTATGGCAGAGTCCTTGCTTTCGAAATTAGCAACATAGTGTTATGTAGTCAGTGGCCACTTTCCACTCAGGATTATAAGCAATTTGTTATAACTTGAATATGGGAAAGATGAAAAAACCAAATCATTTTTTTCTATGAATTTGAGATGAATAAGATGAAAAATACCTTAAATGAAAAAGCAATTATCGGAACAACTTTGATTCTATTGATGACTTTGGCTATATTAATGACTAATTCTCCTGTCAATGCTGAGCAGGCTGCACAGCAGCAAACCACTGGACCTTTGCCATCAGGAGTTACTCCTAATGCCACGGTTCCTACAAAGGCATTTCTCAGCTTTAGACCTAATCCAGTTGGAGCAGGTCAAACCATTTTGGTTAATCTGTGGACTACGCCTGCGCCGGGTGCAAATAGGCTACATAAGGATTATACAATTACAATTACAAATCCAAACGGAACAGCACGCATTATCAAAATGGATTCATACGTGGCAGACGGAACAGCATGGTTTGAATACTTACTTGATCAAGTTGGCACTTGGAAGCTAAAGTTTGATTTTCAAGGTACCTATTATCCAGCAGGGCAATACAACAACGGCATAATTGTAACTTCAGGCGGTTCGGCTTATGATTCTGCATACTATCAACCAAGCTCTACTCCAGAACAGACATTAACCGTTCAACAAGATATAGTGGCTTCTTGGCCGCCATCAGCTATTCCAACAGATTATTGGATAAGACCAGTATCACCTGATAACAGAGAATGGTGGATAATCGCAGGCAACTATCCGTGGAATGGCATGGGATTATCATATTTCGATCCTGAAGTTGCAAAGTGGCAAGAGCTATACCCAAATACTAACCCATATTGGAGTGCCCAAGAAAGGTTTACTCCATGGGTACAAGCACCTGAGAGCGCACACATCGTATGGAGAGAGCAGGGTGTCGATGCAGGAGTTGTCGGGGGCGATGTTGGAACTGAAGTCATTGCACCTGGTGGCATTCAAGGTCTTCCTCAAGCAGGCAACCCAAACATAATCTACAATGGAAAAGCCTACCAAACATATACCAAAGTGATGCCTCAAACAGTCAACGGCACTATACAAAGCATGCCCACAACAGTTTGGCGATGCTATGATATACGGACTGGTAAAGTATTCTGGGAACAAACCGGTGTTACTGCACCCACAGTCCTTGAATATGAAATTCGGGCTGCAGCAGTTCCTGGCGCTGAGTTTGCAGGAGGAATGACAGTGAATCTCTTGGCTTTAAGCAGCAACAGGCTATTGAAGTATAATCCGCTAACTGGCGCTGCAATAGCGAACATTTCAATTCCAGTAACAGGCACTTACTACATGAATGGATATGTTTTGGCAGTACAGGACCTTGGAAGTGCGGCTGGCGCAAACAGGTATCGTTTGATCAACTGGACTACAGCAGGGACGGACACTAACTTCACTACTAGAATAGTGAGCAACACCACTTACGCACGCAGCAGCTTACCTACTCTAATCGATTGGGGCGCCGGTCTAGGTGCCACAGTATCAGGCGTAACTGTTGCAGGAGCATATGAAGGAACAACACTGCAAGGCATCAATCTATTAACTGGTGCATCGATGTGGAATGTAACAGTGCCTGAGACGCAATACAGTGGATCTTGCAACATTGCTGACCATGGAAAAGTTGCCACGCTTACACAGCAAGGATATTACTTAGCGTATGACATCGCGACGGGAAAGCAAGCATGGAAGGGCGAACTTATGGATTATCCATGGGATCAATCTGGTTTCGGAGCTTACTCAGTGCAATCAGCGTATGGCTTATTGTACCATGAAGGCTACTCAGGTGTCTACGCGTTTAATTGGGATGATGGTAAAATTGCTTGGAAGTACGAAGCCCCCTCAGCATACCCATATGAAGCCCCATACACTGGCAAGAATGGTACTGGAGTTTATCCCTTCGATTCAGGCGCTATAGTTGCTGACGGAAAAGTTTACGTTGGAAATGAAGAGCACTCATCTACTCAACCTCTAACTAGGGGTTGGTCGTTCCACTGCATCAACGCTACTACTGGGAAAGGCATTTGGAAAGTGGCAATAGCTGGGATTCCAGGCCCAGTCGCTGATGGATATTTGACAATGTCAAGCATTTACGATGGCTACCAATACATTTTTGGCAAAGGACAAAGCACTACAACAATTTCGGCACCACAGACTGCCATTACCCAGGGACAAAGTGTCGTCTTAACTGGCACTGTCCTGGATCAGTCACCCGCTCAGCCGGGAACGCCCTGTATTTCCCCCGAGAGCATGGGTGACTGGATGACTCACCTGTACATGCAGACGCCAGTTCCAGCGAATATTACTGGTGTTCCAGTGTCGTTGGATACCGTTGATCCTAATGGAAACAGCCAACACATTACAACCGTGACAAGCGATATGAGCGGAGTTTTTAGCTACATGTGGACACCCGATGTCACAGGCAAATACGTTGTTACAGCAACTTTCCTCGGAGACGCTTCCTATGGTAGTTCATGGGCAGAAACCGCAGTAGGAGTAACAACACCATCAGCAACATCCACACCAGCACCAACACAACAAGCAGCAGCCTTGCCTCCATTTGAATTATACTTTGCAGCAACAGCTGTAGCAATAATCATCGCAATAGCCGTAGCAACAATCCTTTTACTTAGAAAGAAACAATAATCCGCGCAAATTCAACTATCTTTTTTTTATTTTCTTTTTATCTGAGGTGTGGGAGAAGCGGTTGTGGTCTTATACTCCGTTGTCGATATCGACATTAAATTTTTCGCGTTTTTGCGCTCCTCTTTTCTTCTTTGTTCTAAAAACTAAAGGTTCTATACAATTTCAAAACCTTAGCGATAAATTTTGATACTAAGATTTTTATTTTCAATTAATCGTTTTTTTTAGACTAAAAAAGGGAAAGTTGATTTTGGGTTGCCGATGTTTTTTACTGGCGTTTTCTGAGGAGTAAGACTGTGGCTATTGCTATTGCTATAATTATAGCGATTCCAACAACAGCTATGTAAGTCATTAGGTCTGCGGTGGTTGCAAGGTTTAGTGGTGCAGCGGTTGATGTTGGTGTTGATGCTGTGGTTGGTGCTTGGCTTACTGTAGCATATGTGTCTGCCGATGAATAGCTATACGAGTCGTCGCCTGCAAAAGTCGCGGTTATCTTGTACAGGCCTGAAATCGTTGGGTTCCAAGAGTAGCCAAAGGAGCCGAGTGCGTCGGTTGTTACATCTGCGATATGTGCATAGTTTCCGTTAGGGTCAACTGCGTCAATTGATACTGGGACACCGGTAACGCTCGCAGGATATGGTGCTTGCTGATGTAGGTATGCCATATAGTCGCCCATGGAAGCGTGAGAAACGCATGGCGTTCCCGGCTGAGCGGGTGACTGATCTAGGACAGTACCAGATATAGTAACTTTTGTGTCCACGGCGATTGCGTTTTGTGGAGCAGAAACAGTGGTTCCGCTTAGTCCCATGCCGAAAACGTAAAGGTATCCGTCGTAGTAGTTGGTGGCTGTCATGTAGCCGTCAGCGATAACACCTGGAGCCATGGGTCCCAATGTTTTCCAAACCAGAGCACCTGTAGTACCATTGATGCCGTATACGCTCCAGCCTCTAGAAAGCGGATCTTTGGGCGAGTGCGGAATACTGTACGCATAGACCATGCCGCTACCAATAGGAATTGCAACACCCATAGAGTAGTCATTGTTGTTGAGTCCAGTACCGTTAGTAAAGTTAGTTTCGAACGGTAAGGATGGGTCTTGGAATTGCCAGGCTATTTGCCCATTAGTCCAATTATAGGCGACAACACCGTCATATTGTGCGTACAAGATAAGACCAAAAGCTGATGCATCTCTGTAACTTCCGAATATGCCCCATGGATAACTTGAGAGTTCACTCTTCCATGCAAATGCTCCTGTGTGCAAATTCCAAGCGTACCAATATCCATCGTCAAAGCGTTCAGCGACTAATCCGTGGTCAGCAAGTCCAATTCCACTAAAGAAGGGATAGCTTATGCCTGATGATACGTTCCATAAGAGTTGTCCTGTTGTCAAGCTTGCAGCGATTAATTGGGTACTTACTGTTACTCCTGTGCCGGGTCCGTTTGTACTGGTAGTGGTAACCGAAATCATTGATTCATAATCTGCGGTGCCTATTGAAGAGAATGGCCAAGTAATGTTGCTCTGTATGCAGGAGGCGAAGTTGGTGCTGCTAATACCTGCGAGTGTCCAATTGATTAAATAGTATTTGGTGCCAATAGTTTGGACACTTAACACATATGGATCAGCGTAAAGAGTGCCTGATGTGACTGGGATTGTTGCATTGGCTGTCACAGCGCCATTCGCAGGGCTATATTTCGTGACTAATCCTAAGCTTGAATTGGCGCTTGCACCAATGTATACAAGACTTGGTACTGTTCGGTCTGCCCGAGTTATTCCTCCTGGGACAGGGGGAGCATTTTCAGCGAATGAAATGAGTGTGGGTATTCGAGTGACGTTTGTAAGATCCCACAATACTATGCCTGTTCTTATGTCATAGCATTCCCAAACTGGCTGAGTAATTCCATTGTATGGTTTTGTTATGGATTGGTAGCATTTTCCTTGAAAGACTATGTTTGGGTTTCCTGCGCCACCTGGTCCAGATGCGCCCCAAGTAGCAGATCCTCCGTTGAAATCGTTTATAGCTGAGAGACTCGTGGTGGACGATTGGTCAATTAGTCCGCCGAAGATTCCGTCAACAGCGCCATTTGTCATTCTCCAAACTATATGTGCACTGGTTGGTCCAGTTACGTATGGTACGAAGTTGTAATTGCTTGCGTATACGTTTGTGTTGTCTGGCCAGCCTGGGGTTCCTGTTCCGCCTCCGACCTCATTATTCGGGTCGCTTCCACCGATTACCCACCATTCTCTGTTATCAGGTGAAATTGGTCGTGACCAATATTGTCCGGCTCCCGGAAGTGGAGATGGTTGCCAACTTGCCACTGGATCTTGCTGTACTACCACTGTGTATTTCGCTGTCGTTGAAGGTTTATAGTAGCAATCTTGTATTGCGTTAAATACGCTGCCTCCTGGATTTGTCTTGGATACGAGCCCTCCTAGATAGTATCCTGCTGGGTAGTAGTCTCCTGCATAGCTGAACTGCAGAGTATAATTGCCAACTAAATCGGGTAAGTATGTAAACCATGCTGTTGTATCTCCTAGATAGGAATCCATCGGACCGACTGTTTCTGTAGTTCCGTCTGGCTTTCCGATTGTTACTGTGTATCCTGTGCGCGCACGTTGCACTACAACTGCAGGTTGGGTCCACATGTTTACTGTCAGAATTTGACCAACTCCAATGGGGTTAGGTTCAAAGCTAATGTAAGGAATTGTATCGATTGTCTGTGTTGGAGTGACACCGGATGGAACCGGCCCACCCGTATAAGCTGCGTTATTTGGTGCTCCAATAGTTACTCCTGTTTGAGCTTTTACTGGCATTATTGTTATTGCACATGCTGAAGCAGAAATTATCATTATGGCAATAATGACTAAAGCAAAAGATTTCGTTTTTATTGTCAGATTCGTCATATTTCTTTTTTCTTCCTTAATTTTTAGAATTGACTTTAGGCTATAAAGCGTCTGTGCTTATAAAATTTGGTTAAGAGCCAGATCTAAAGATAATGCGTAATTAAGAATTAGACTTACTATTGCTTTCACGAAATTTCCGGTTTCTAATTTTGAAAAGTCTCTCCTAAAAACCGGATGATAACAGACTATTCAGAATCTTTGATTTTAGACCAAGCTAAAGGAATGTGTAGACACTGAAACATGAAATGCTTACGGATTTTAAGTAACAAACAAAAATTAAAGCAAGCGGCTTTTTTTAATGATTTATGGGGTCTATAGATTGTGAGAGCTTTGGAATGGGCGAAAGGGAAGAGACACCCTCACAACTATAACCCATTTGTTAATCTACCAAGTTAGCATAAAAGCCTGCTTAACAAAAGAAATTAACAGATTTTGTCAACTGAACTTCGCAATCTTGCGAAACCTTCTAAACAAAACGTGTGAATTTCGCTCTGTAAAAAATGTTATCTTGGATAATGAATCTAATCTTAACACAGAATACTTCAGAGGGCGACAATAATAGAGACTAAAGAACAAGACAAAATACAATTAAAAAATACAGAAATTCACACAAAAACACCTAATAGAATGCCTATTTTCAATTGTTCATGTGGATCCCGTATTCCAATTGTTCCAGATTTACATGAAATGACTAAAGCTATACAAAATCACATAATTGAACATAAAGAGTTAAGTGGACAGTGCATAACTGAGGAAACGCTCACACAGGAAATACTAATAGCAATCATAAAATTCATAAATAGAAAGTAACCAAAATTTAATTAATATAGGGATCAAAGAGAGATTTAGAACTTTGAAATGATGTACAACAAATGACTCGATTTCTTAGACAGCGACACCTGCAAAATCAAGAATCATAAGGATAACACCAATCACAATTAGAACTAAACCAACACTTCGACTCAATATTACATGTTGATAACCAATTTTTTCGGTTTGACCATTTTTGCTTTTTGACCTTTGTCTTCAGAGTTTGAAGCTCACATAAAAGCAAAGCGGCAACCCACGTATAACTAATAATAGCCAAACACAAAAAGAAATATTTCCATAATTTCTTACTAGCTGACTTACAAATAAAAAAGTTGCCCAAACGACCCAAAACTAAATTTCTAAACGCATCAAAGAGACATTTAAAACACTTTGAAATGATTTAATCTCCCGTTAAAACGCTCATTCTTGTTGTGAAATATTGTATTATTGAGGAACAATAATCATGCGCTTTTTCGAAAAACAATAACTCGTTCTTTGAGTTTAACCTTACATGCATACCTAGAAGATAATCCTAATAGACTCTGGACACGCTTTTTATTTCTTGAGCTCGCCCAAAAAGCCCTATAATTTATCGCTGTTTTTGGCAATCTCAAACCTAATATGTCTTTAAGCTCTTGATAGGTTAAAGTGATAGTCTCCACGCCTGAATTGCTAATGTGTTCTAGAAGAGGCTGATTTTTGTTCATCTTTTAACCTTTACATTTGTCATTTTCATTACTTGAGAATAATAAGACTTATGAATTTTGGATTCACAAGTAACTGATTAACACGCGTTTCTTAGCGAAAATGCTTCATTAATATTTTAACTTCTGTACGTTCAAAAACGAATCTTGAATGCACCGTTGACCAAATAGTAAGGAAAAGGTATAGGCAACATAAGAATAAACTCGGAAACCCAGAGGCAGCCTAAATAGAAAATGCGCAACCGTTTTCATGCAACATGTTCCGGCTAAATGTCATCTGTCCATTAAAAGAACCGCCGCCAATGGTACATAACTCAAGCTTAGTCGTTTTATGTAAAAGATTGACGTTTCTACTGAGCATTCTATTGATCCAATTATCGTTGCAGCCTAGTCAGCAATTGAACAAGCCTAACTTTTTTCTTTTTGTTCACAACAATCAGCTATATTTCTCAATAGACTGTCAAAGGCGGGTTTTCCCTTTGAGGCGTTGATCTAGCCGAGATTACCGGGGCTACTTGTGTTAGTATTTTGCTGTCGGTTACCATATTTTTGCAGATGAGGTTGAGTGAGTTTTCGGTAAAGCTCAAAACATTTTTCCCTTCGTTGGTGAGCGTGTACACTTTTCGCGGCCTTTCCGAATCCATGTTCCAAATGCTTTTTACGTAGCCTTTTTTCTCCAGTAGCCCCAGTAGTGGGTAGACGGTGCTGGGTCCGAAGTAGACGCCGAAGCCTTTGCGGATTTTGGTGATTACTTGGTATCCGTGCATAGGTTGTTGTTCTAAGTATTGAAGAATAATCATGTCTAAGAGGCCTTTAGTAAGTTTTGTTTGGACTTCCTTTTGGTAGTTATTTTTCATTTTCTATTTTTTCTCCTGTTGTTGTGTTGTACAAATGTACAATATGTCTGTTTAAGACACATTTCTTATGTCTTCATAGTACAAAAACAGCCACATAAACCCTCGCACATAACGCAAGCATATCAAAATGACCAAGAGACCCTAATTGTCGAACACAAATACATGTCAATACATAAAATATGTCTTAAAAATCATTACATTTCGCTTAAAGGGAACTGTACAACAGGAAAACACAAAACCCGCAGACTATATCAAACCTTGGAAAATACTGAATCATTTTGCCAGGTGAACTTCTGCAGGAGACCCGATCAGATCATATGACAAACGGAAGATATGGACTCTTGATTTTTCGAAGCCAATATCCACGTTAGAGTTGTTTCATTTTCTTCTTTAATGGGAGTTCGGTTCATTCTCAAAACCGATAGCGTTAGTAATATGAAAACTGCAGCCATCATGGCGTTCGCAATGCTTCTTTCCAGGGAACTTTGAGCTTTGTAAAACCAATGTACAAAAAGAATTTCAGCCACCAAAAGCATTACCGCAAACAGCGAGTATAGTCCAGATATTTTGGCTGGATTAATTTCTTTACCGTTCGAAACTCCTTATACTAACGGTACTGGAAATCTCAATGGCGAAACATACTCTTTCTTTGGCGGTGGAGTAATCGCTGACGGAATATATTACACATACAGTATTGAACACTCGCCATCTGCACCGCTTACGAGAGGCTGGAGTACATATGCTCTCAACGCTACTACAGGTGCCTTAATTTGGTCCACGCTAGGTCCAATGTTGCCGGGTGTGATTTCTGACGGCTACCTGACTGCTGTCAATTTCTATGATGGAAACCAGGATGTTTTCGGGAAGGGTCAGAGCGCAACAACCATTTCAGCAACGCAAACAGCGATAACTCAAGGACAAAGCATTGTTATCACTGGAACAGTAATGGATAAGTCTCCAGCTACCACGACATCGCTGAGATATGCCACAGGCGTAGCCGTTCCATGCGTTTCTGATGCTTCAATGGGCGATTGGATGGCATATTTATGCCAGCAAGCACAAATCCCCGCCACCGCTACAGGAGTTCCAGTTTCGATTGATGCGGTGGACCCTAACGGCAACAACGTGCACATTGCGACCGTTACCAGCGACACTAGCGGCACATTCAACTACATGTGGACTCCAGACATTGCAGGTAAATACACTGTTACAGCCACTTTTGCAGGCGACAATTCTTAGGCAGTTCATGGGCAGAAACAGCAGTAGGCGTAACTCAAGCACCCCAAACGTCACCAACACCAACAACAATTACTTCGATTCAGCAATCACCAACTGACATGTATCTCGCAGCTTCAACAATAGCCATAATCATCGCAATAGCCATAGTCGGATTGCTCATACTGAGAAAAAGATAATGAACTGAAAAAAGTCAAACAATTTTCCCCTTTTTCTTGATTGTCTTTAAATTAGTAAGTATCACAACACAGTTTAGCCCTCTGCTGTTTTTCCCAAACCAAGACGGTGTAGTTTTTTCTTGAAGTAAGGACTTGTTGAGGACCTCCTAAACTTTAGGAGAATGCAAATATTTTTTGGCAAAAGCTACAAACTCTTGCTAGTAGTTTGAGAACCTTCTTAGCCCCTTACTCACCGCAATAGTCATCAACCATAATAGTCATAACACTGTTATTTTACATAATAAAATCTTGTCTTTATAATTATGAGTTTATTAAAGTCCATAGATGGTGTAAACCCGTCTCGGCATTGCGGGCAAGTTGAGGCGACACAAGAATAAACAATGAAAATTCAAAGTAGCCTTAGTCGAAAACGCTTAACCTTTTTTATTAAGTACATAGATGTGTGCACAATTCGTTTTTTATAGCTTATATGCTACATGAATTATTGAGCAGGCACTGGGATTAATCAGGAAGTCCCCCAAGATTTCCGAAACTTGAACTGCACCATTAAAACTTAGCAAAGGCTAATCCCAGTACTTACTCACTGTTCTCAGGCTTTCTTCTCCTTCATCTAACGCCTCAACAGCATTAGCGTCCAAACTAATGAGCCCCGCCATAACCATCGACGTTTTCTTCACCAGCCCCTTGGGCCAAAGCCAGCATTCATCAAGCACGTTACCCTTGATAAGCCCATTGAACTGCTCAACCACATAACGCTTAGTCTTCAAAAGCACATCTGCCTCAATCTTGCGACTCTTCCCTTTCTTGCGAGGGTTATCAGCAATTACTGGCACAGCGTTTATCGCCAAGACAGCCTTAAAGTTAACCTTAGAACAGTAAGCTCCATCAGCCAGTACGTAATCAGCCTCTAAGTCCTCAATCAGTCGTGGAAGAAAAGGTCCATCAAACCTGTTACCAGGCGTAACCAAGGCCCGAAGTGGCAAACCAAGCTGGTTCACGACTGCATGAAGCTTAAAGCCTCTGAACTTTCCCCTACTCGTATGACCCCACTTTGCTTCCATGTCGTAGAGATCTTCTAGCGGTGTCGAATCCACGACTGCGATTTTTGTTGGAATAGCTAGTTGAAGTATGTCTGCTATCTTTATGAAAGTCTCCTCCAAAAGGTGTAGGTAGCGTCTCCACCATCTGCCAACAGTGGTTCTGTCCGGTACTGCTTCTAACCCAAGCGTTTTAGCTATCCATTGGTTCTTCTTTAGGTGTTCAACTACTCGCGTATCGTTGTCTAGTCCTTTGAGTCTAGCGTAGACTAGAACTCTAAGTGCCTTGACTGTTCCGTAACCAGGGTTTCCTCTTCTTTTAAGCTCAGCTGGAACTATTGCTTTGTTGACTAAAAGCCTGACGACTTCACAGGCTTCCATAAAGACAAAAAGGTGCTAACTAGATTTAAAATTATGCACACCTCTAAAGTACATTCTATCCTAGTTGAAAAGCCTAGGCGACATAACCTCTGTGAAGCATATGGCATCATTATTAGAGCCATAATAAATAGAAAGCATTGAAGGGAAAATAAGCAACAGGCGACAAGAAAGACGGTTCATGATCATTTGGTTCATTTGGGTTTATATGACGTTTTGGTTTTAAAATTATTGGTTGATTATTTGGATATGTCAAAATAAGGTTTATTTAGCGAAATCTTATAAGTCGATTTAGCAGAAACAACCAATTCACAAAAGCGAATAACTACTTTTGTTTGAATAGGAAGAAGAGAAGAAATGAAAATAGAAAAATTTAACAATCTAAAAACAACCACAACCGCAATCATTTTGATAATACTGATGGTTTCAACGGCTCTCGCAATGCAATCACCAGCAAAAGCACAATTGAGTCCAGGTGGAGGAGGAACATCTATTACGCCTGATAATACTCAATGGAGTACGACAATACCTGCCGGAGTAACACCTTATACCCTAATTTATCCTAACGCGTACCTAAGCTTTTCGCCAAACCCAATAGGATTAAACCAAGTTTTGCTAGTAAACATGTGGCTTACATCGCCTTGTGCAGCAAACAGATATGGTGCAGGTTATACAGTAACAATCATAAAACCCGACGGAACCCAAGATG
This sequence comes from Candidatus Bathyarchaeota archaeon, assembly GCA_963811105.1. Lineage (GTDB taxonomy): Archaea > Thermoproteota > Bathyarchaeia > Bathyarchaeales > Bathycorpusculaceae > Bathycorpusculum. The sequence goes on from CAWEPZ010000009.1 coordinate 336,746, forward strand.
TAGTAGGTCCAATGCACTCATACGTAGCAGATGGAACAGCATGGTTCGAATACACAGTAGACCAAGTTGGTACATGGCAACTGAAATTTGATTACCCAGGACAATATTATCCAGCGGGAATATACATTAATGGTATAGTTGACAATTCATCAAAAACTGGAAATAACTATCCGTCAATGTACTATGAACCTTGTACAACTGGATGGCAAAATCTAACAGTGCAACAAGCCCCCATAATGTCATGGTATTCAACGCTTCCAACAGACTACTGGACACGACCCATAAACGTTAACAACAGAGAATGGGCAACAATCTCAGGAAACTATCCATGGATAGGAGTAAGTATGGGGGCATCCATGAATGGTGCGGCAAGATATTTAGGTCCTTATACAACTGCATCCAATAGTGCACATATATTATGGACGCAACAACAAGGCTTCCCAGCAGGCATAATCGGCGGTGAAGCAGGAAACTACGCTAATACAGCTCGACCAGCAACTCCAAGCGTAATCTTTGAAGGAAGATGTTACGCAACTCAAACAGTCCAATGGTACAATGGCTCATACCTAAGCTGCGCAGTTTGCTATGACTTGCAGACAGGAAAGATGTACTATCAGATTCCAACAGCAGCACCATACTATGGAATGACACCTACATTCATAAACTATCCAGTAGGTACTTCAGCATCAGTCCCGGGTGGCGACCAAACTAATACGGCAAGTTCACAACTTAGTCTATTGTCAGGCAGTCAATTATACATAATTAACCCAATGACTGGAGCAATAACTTCTAACATAACTTGCATGTCAGGTCTATACCACAATGGTTGGGTCTTAAGCTCACAAAATCTTGGTACTAGTGCAAATCCTAATTGGAGAATAATTAACTGGACAACCGGTGGAACAGGAACCTTTGCTTCAAGAGTAGTAAGCAATATTTCAAGTGAACTCAATGTGGCTCTATTAACTTCTAGTTTCATAACTACGGCGTATCCTTTGAGCCCTCTTGACACAACTAACACAACTCTGATGACGCAACCTTACTATAGTGTATATCAAGCAGACTTAGATACTGGTATTTGCATTCTGCAAGGACGATTCACGAACGGGGATGTAAACGGCGGAATACTGAAAGCTTGGGACTTGACAACAGGGAAATTATTATGGACTGACCCATTAACTGTAACACCATTCAATTCTGGAACAAGTGTCGCTAATGACGGAGTATATTTCTGCGTTATGGAACAAGGAATAGTTCAAGGTTACGATGAATACACAGGCAAATTATTATGGACAACGAACACAACAGAAAACGGAGGATATCCATGGGGTGAATTTTGGGGATATGTACAGGCATCAGCATACGGAATGTTCTACGGATGTAGTTATACTGGAATTTACGCCTTTAACGAGACAACAGGAGCAATAGTCTGGCATTTCGCGTCACCAGCCACACCGTTTGAGCAACCTTATAACTACGGTAATGAAAGTGTCTATCCTTTCACTAGCAGTCCAATAGTCGCAGATGGAAAAATCTACATTGAAAACAATGAACACAGTCCAACAGCACCATACGCGAGAGGATGGGGTTTCTATTGTGTTAACGCCACCACTGGTGACTTAATATGGAAAGTTGATAATTCTATGACCGCAGGTGCTATGTCAGACGGATATACAACAGCGGCAAACAGCTATGACGGAACTATGTATGTTTTCGGCAAAGGTCAAAGTGCCACAACAGTTTCAGCACCTCAGACCCAAATAACAGCTGGGCAAAATGTCGTAATATCGGGTACAGTCTTAGACCAATCATCAGCACAACCAGGAACGCCATGTCTTTCAGATTCTTCAATGGGTCAATGGATGAGTTACCTACATCTTCAGTCACAAATACCAAGCAACGCTATTGGAGTTCCAATTTCAATAGATGCAATTGACCCTAACGGAAACCCACAACACCTTGGAGACACAACAAGTGACATTAGCGGAACATTCGCATACACATGGACACCAAACTTAGCAGGCAATTGGCAGATTACAACAACTTTCATGGGTAGCAACTCTTACGGTAGTTCATGGGCAGAGGCACATGCAAACGTAGTTGATGCACCAACAACATCAACACCAACAACGACTACAATAAGTATAGGACAGACTACAACTGACGCACTTATGATGTACATTGTCGCTGGAGTAATCGCCATAATCATTGCAATCGCAATAGTCGGTTTATTGCTACTTAAGAAAAAATAAAAGCAAAACAAGAAACCACACAAACCTTTTCTTTTTTTGCTCGCTTTCTCGCCTGTTGTTGGTTAACATTTTCAGTGTCTAATTTTTTTAGAGCTTAAAAAAGGTTTGAGGCATTCGATTGCTTTAAACTTCAAATATCGAATCTCCCGTAAGAGATGCTTATGGCAACTTACAGAGAGATTTAAGGTTATGTTGAAAGCACGTATGGTTTTGTACCGCATACTTGTTGGATTGCTGAAGTCAAAGAACTCTGCCTTATTCCCCATCTACGAGTGGCGCCTAACCGGTTAGGCAAAGAAAGAGACAATCACAATCGCTGCCACAAAGCAAAAAGATTGATACCCACCGAACTAGCTTTTGCATCCTCAAAAAGCGACTATCTATCACGCACGATAATCCAAGGTTCAAACAAATTCATCTTCACACCTTCCGACACTGCTTTGCAACTGAAAAACTAAGACATACTAAAATGTTAACTCATGTCCAACATCTGCTATGACACAAATCCATAGTAAACATCGAACGCTACATTCACCTTGTTAATTACGACGGAGAAAAAATCGTCTCCTCAGTGGTTCAAACACTTGAAGAAGTAGGCAACTTGCGGAAGAAGGGCTGGACCTATTTTCAAAATATAGCGACATAAAAATCTTCAGGAAGCCTAAGTAATTAGAAATCTTAAACGTTACTAGCTGTAGTTTTATGGAACTGTTTGGTTCCAGTAAAACACTCTTGTATAATTGCCCAAGGTTGCCGCAGTCACGTTTGGTTCATCATAAATGATGTTTAAGTGGGTGCCGTACCGGGAAATCAGGGTGTTTGTGTCATTCCAGATTTTTGCAGATAACTCGTTAGCTGGAGGTTTGTCAGATGCGAACAAGCCCCAGATGTTATCGTTTTCGCTGCGAAAGCCAAACCCGTAATCTTTCGGTACAACGTACGCCACTTCCGCCTTGTTTGAGGGAAAGCTGCTTGGAGAATTGTGGATGTTACTCCAGAAATTCTGAAGAGCTTTAAAATGGTCCTGGGTTAATGTGCCAAAGTTAGAGCCAGTAACGTTGGGGTAGCTGAAGACGACAGCGTATTTAGCGCCTGCACTGTAAGCCTGTGAGAGGTCATTGAACAATTCATTTCCAGACTCGAGATACAACGTTGTTGGCGGATTATATTTCCAGTTGATTATGACCCCCCAGTCCTTGCCAAACGATTCAGCGGCACCTCTGTTTAAGGCGATAATTCGTTCTCTGCTCTGGTTCCCCACAAACTCGCCTAAAACGGTCGTGTAGTTGCATTTGTAGTCAAACCAGTAAAGTCCATAGTCTGCCGTGACCGCTCTTTGCACACCATGAGCAAGATAATAGTTAATAATAATTGAAAGGCTGCTAATATAATCCGTAGATGACTGCTCGTAGCTGGTAACGTTTTTTACAAGCTGGAATGCTCCGCTGTCAAGCTGGTTTCCGCCAGGTTCGTCAAAACGGTAAATGCCCAGCAGTTTGTCACCGTATTTTTGAGATGCATTGCCCATCCAATCAAAAATTGAGTTGCTTACGGGATAACCGTTTGAAGCATTGTACATTCTGCTGTCAGTAATCAAAACAATGAAATGTAGTCCCGTTTGATTTATGTAGTCAACCGACTGGTCTAATGCTGTGCGGTTAAATGTTAAGCCAGGCGAGCCGAGTACGAAAAGGTTAGTGTAATCTTTAACCTTGTCAATCAAAGACTTCACAAGGCTAAATGAGGTGCCGTAGGCAAATTCGACGCCAACATAAAACTCTCTTTTTGAAGTTGGCTTGCTTAAAATGTTAGCTGAAAGAAAAAGCGTTACCGAAACTAATGTAATAAGCAGGATTGCGATTGCTATGGCGTATTTGCGTTTCAAATTGCTCAACTAATTGCTAAGATAATCAGTAGGTTACAGTATTTAACATTTGAAGTTGACGCGTTTTAGAACTGAAATCAATTTTTACCTGCTGTATAGTCCTATCAATTCGCCTTTAGCTAATATATGACCTTGCATTGCTTTTTCAACATCTTTCTTTTTTGAGCTGATGCCCAAATTAAGCTCTGTGTCTAAAGCATAGACTTTAAAAAAATAACGATGCGTACCTGAAGGTGGACAGGGACCCATGTAGCCTTGTTGTCTTGCACCATTCATTCCCTCTATTCCTGGAACCTTGTCCTCACCTATTTGATTGGTTGATGCGGGAATATTCCAGACAACCCAATGGTCAAAGGTGCCGCTTGGCGCATCAGGATCATCCATAATAAGAGCAAGGGTTTTTGCTTCTTTAGGTATGCCTTCTATGCTGAGCGGTGGATTGATGTCTTTTCCATCGCAACTGTATTTTTTAGGAATCGGCTTGTTGGGTTCAAACACTGAACTCTTTACTGTTAATTCCTTCATAAAAATGCCCTAAATGAGAAATATCGGTTCTGTTAGATAAAACTTACCGAATCTGAAGTTAGGATTTTTTTTCTTTCGCTTCTCAATTACTATCTTGCCGTCTTAGTGGGAAAGCTCACTTTAACAGGCGTTGAATTGCTGCATTTTAGTGGAAATATGCTGTCATTGACCGCGCAGACTGGCGGATAAAGCAGGTAGCTGCCATTTTTTTGCCTAAATATTGTTTTCCCCCTCATTCCCACATCAATTACGCAACCGAGTTAACGTTATCTCGTTATAAGCTTTTAAATTTGATTATAAAAACTGAAAAATAAGGCGCATGGAGGGGATGCGTTTAGATTTCTGCCTTTCGCAAAAGCTCTTTTGCACTGTTAATATTAATTTTGTAGAAGACTGCGGAAATAGCTATCGAAATCGCGGCACTTATGGAAACGCCAATCGTGTAGTTAAAGGTACTCACGGACGTGCCATATAATAACGCTAAACCGTATTGAATAAACACCGGTGCAAAAACCACAGCGCCAACAATAATGCCGACAATAGACCCTATCAGTGACCATTCCTGTCGAATCATTCTCTGCCTTCGAGTCCCGGAAAAGTCAGGGCCTTTAAAACCGATTTGAAGCGAAACCGATGCCACGGCGACAGCCATAAAAAAGGATTCTATCAAAGCTACGATTGCTTTTTTCAGGGTTGGCTGGAAGACTATAATGCCTATGAATCCACTTGCCAATAAAACAATAACTGAGAAGATGATGGTTAAGAAAAATTTGCTTTTAACCAAGTTCTTGCCTGAAATTGGTGAAGCGTAAATTCGCCAGACCGCTTGACCTTCCTCACCTATCGAAATCTGTCCTAGCAGCATCGCCATGCCACTAGCAGGCACCAGAAAAATTACGCCAGGCCAAATTGAGAAAGTTGAGGATGCTGCTGCTCCATTGTTACCGAAACCAAATGAATAGAAAATCGAAATTATTACTATGATAATAGGGAAAAAGTAAACCCCTATTAACTCACGACGCCTAGTAAACGCCCTTAAATCCTTTCGAATCAAAGCTGCTTCAACGCTGGAAAAGCCGAGTTTGCCTAAAATCCCGGTTTTCGGCGTATAGACGCCGCTTTTCTGCAACGTTATTGCGGGGGGCTCATAGAGTCCGAATCGCTTGTTTAATTCGACGGCAAGGAAGTACAAGGCGGCAATTAGAAGAGCCGACAAAGCTATGAATAGGAGGCTCTGCAAAAAGAAACCTTTGGCAATATATGCGATTATGAGGGCGGGCCAAACAAAGGGCACGTACCACGCTTCATTTTGGATGGCGGATAAGCTTGTAATGAAAGTGCTTGTTCCAGAAATTACTGAGAAATAGATGATGTAGAATATTACGATGATTACTAACGAGCCTATAAGTCGCAACCATATGGCTGCTCTTCCGCTTGATTTGTAGACGGCGCCTGTAAAACGTACCTGTAAAACTCTTAGGCTTTCCGTTATCGAACTAGCAAAGAAAGCTGTGGCAAACAGTATGACTATTGTTAAAAGTGCTTGGAGAATTAATCCGTTGAACGCTGAAAAGACAATCAGCCCAGAGCTTAATCCTACAACAACTGCTGCTGGCCATCCTAGCAAGTTAGCTAAGATTGATGCTAAAGTGTGCTCCTGCCAGGTTATTGGCAGCCAATACATCGGTTGACTTGATGCTTTTCCAGCCAACTGTATTTGCTGGAGTAAAGTAAAGACTATGCTGATACCCAAAACAAAAGTCGGCAATACAGAGAAGAAACCGACTGCTTCAGCGGGCTGTAATCCATTTGCTGTTCCTGAAAAAACAAGAGATACAACATAATTTGCCAAAAAACCGCTCAGTACACCAAGTATCGCTGCAACCCAGTAAGGCCAATACGCAATGAAACTATTTTCTTTGTACCTTGTGGCTTTTATTCCCCTGATCAGCCTGCCAGACTTACGTTCAATCCGAAACAGGTAGAGGACATTTCTCCAGTTCATTTCATGAGTTCCTCAACAATAGCTCTTAAATCTTCAGTACCAGTCAATTTGAGGAAAACATCTTCTAACCCTGAGCCTGGCATGCGAGCTGTTTTTCTTAAGTCATCCATGTTGCCTAACGCCAAAATTTGCCCTTGATACATAATGCCTATTCGGTCGCATATTGCCTCGGCTATTTCAAGCACATGAGTGGACATTATGGTAGTTACTCCTTGGCTTTTTAGTTCATGCAGATAATCCTTAACTATCCTTGCACTTCTTGGATCCAAAGCGTTGAGCGGTTCATCAAGAATCAAAAGTTTGGGCTTGTGCAGGAAAGCGGAAATTAAGCTAATTTTCTTTTTCATGCCATCCGAGTAACTGTTTATCATGTCGCCTTCGCGTCCTTCAAGTTGGAGAGCTTTGAGGTACTCGAGTATTCGCTGCTTCTTCTCAGCTGTAGGCACACCATAGATGTCCCCAATAAAATCCAGGTACTCAATTCCAGTTAAAAACTCGTAAATGTTAGGCGATTCAGGAACGTAACCGACCAGCCGCTTAACTTCAACAGGTTGTTTCTGAACATCTAACCCTAAAACACTAACTGACCCAGCGGTAGGCTGAACCAAACCCATTAGCATTTTGAGAGTAGTTGATTTTCCTGAACCGTTAGGTCCCAAAAGACCAAAGATTTCGCCAGTGCTAATTGTTAAGCTAAAGTTGTTTACTGCTAATATTTCGTTGTAGCGTTTTGTTACATCTTTCAGTTCAACCGCGTTCGGAATGGACATGATAAGGGCGCCTCAGGAGCAAAATAGAAAAGCCTCGGTATTTAAGGCTAATGCGTGTCTCCCGCTCTAACTATAATTGTTGTGTATCTATGCAACGCCATTTTTTCAATCATAAAAAAGGAAATATTTTGTCTTTTGGAAGCGTTTATATGAAGTTGAGTTCGAAGTCTATTGGAACATCCTCGCCCCATGACTGTCGTATAGGACAAATCTTTTGCGCCTTTCCATAAACGGTGGTTGCTTTTTTGCGTTCACGGTCATTATCTGTTTGCAAGCTAACGTTCATGTTGAAATGTACGTTTGTGAAAATTAGTTTCTCCATACCTTCAATATTCATTTTAACAATGGCTTCTGTTTCTAAGCTTTTAAGTTCTAATTGGCTGTTTTTGGCAATCAGAAGATACAGGGTGTTTATGCATGATGCTAAGGCGGCGGCGAAAATGTCTTCAGGCACACAGTACCCTTCTTTTCCTCCAAACATTGGCGGTGGGCTAACAGTAATGATTTCTTTTCCTTTCACGGAAAGTTGACATTCCATTCCGCTTTTCCAAGTTGCAGTTCCTTCAAAATTTATTTCTGGCATAAAAATCACTAGATTAACGTAAAGGTAATTCTGGAAATTTAAGGTTGTGGACCCTTTTTCCTTTTTTGCCAATTTGGGTAAATAACCTTAAATCTTGCTCTTATTCCAATAGCTGAAAGAGAAACCAGAAAAAATGCCGCATATTATTGAAACTCACCAATTAACAAAAGCCTACAATTCTCTTCAGGCAGTTGATAAACTAGATATAACTGTGGAGTCTGGCGAAATCTTTGGGCTCCTTGGACCCAACGGAGCGGGCAAAACCACAACCATATCAATGCTTTGCACAATTCTTAAGCCTACATCTGGTTCTGCAACAGTAAATGGCTTTGACATTGTTAAAGAAGCAAACAAAGTGCGCAAGTCAATCGGCATCGTTTTTCAAGAGCCAAGCATCGATGATAGGTTAACAGGTAGAGAAAATCTTTACATGCATGCCAACTTGTATGGGGTGCCTGCTTCGGAGCAGAGGGAACGCATAGATCGTATCCTTAAACTGGTTGAGCTTGAAGATAGGGCTAATGATTTGCTCCGTACATATTCAGGTGGAATGAGGCGCAGACTAGAGTTGGGTCGGGGATTAATTCATTACCCGAAAGTGCTTTTTTTGGATGAGCCTACAGTTGGGTTGGATCCGCAAACAAGAGATCACATTTGGAAGTATATTCATGAGTTGAAAAAGGCTCAGGACATAACGGTAGTTTTAACTACTCATTATATGGATGAAGCAGATAGGCTGTCCGACCGCATAGCCATCATGGACCACGGCAAAATTGTGGTTTTAGATTCACCTCCAAAACTCAAGGAGACACTTGAAGGCGACGTAGTGGTCGTTAGGGCAAATAACATTGATGCTCTTTCTGAGCTCGTTACCAAATTCCTTGGGCTTGAAAAGAAGCAGATTGTTGACAGCGCCCTTGAAATCACCGTGCGAAATGGCAAAGCTGTAATGCCCAGGATTATGGAGTTAGCGACCCAAAATAACATTTACGTTGAATCTTTGCTTTTGCGGGAGCCAAACTTGGAAGATGTTTTCCTGCATTATACCGGTAGGACGATTCGTGAAGATTCAGGCAAAGAGTTACATGGAATGTCTGCAATTCAGAGGAGAAAAATTCATTGAGTGAAATAAGAGGCTTCTACACTCTTTGGCTGCGTGAAATCAAGCGGTTCCTCAGGGACAGAATAAGAATTGTCAGCATGTTTATTCAGCCTCTACTTTGGCTTGTCATTTTTGGCGCTGGGTTTGGTTTACGATTCACAATTCCAGGCTTAACCTATCAACAGGTAATTTTTCCAGGGATAGTCGGCCAAACGTTGCTTTTTACAGCTATGTTTATGGGAATAAGTGTAATTTGGGACAAAGAATTCGGGTTTATGAAAGAAATTCTTGTTTCACCGATTTCGCGGCTTAGTATTTTTCTCGGGAAGATGGTTGGTGATAGCTCTTCCGCTTTTCTTCAAGGTATAATTGTCTTTGTTGTGGGTGTGGCATTGGGAATTCCGATTGACCCTGTATCTTTCCTTTATGCGCTTCCCATTATGATTTTGATAACTTTTGGTCTAGTTAGCATCGGATTAACCATAGCAAGTTTCATGGGCAATCTTGAAAGTTTCGGGGCCATCCAAACATTCATCAACCTACCCCTATTCTTCTTAAGCGGCGCCTTGTTTCCACTTAAGGGACCTGGAATTAGCTTGCCCAGCTGGTTAACAACAGTTGCCGCGGGAAACCCATTAACGTATGGGGTTGACGCGCTTCGACATGTCATGTTTGGTCCAGTATGGAATTCGCTTGCAATTCAACCACTGTGGATTGACATTGGAATTGTTGCATTATTTGATGGAATCATGATTGTGGTTGGCACTTGGGCTTTTACAAAAATGAAATAGATAGAATAACCTCTGTAGAAGCTGTTGGTTTCACGGGAATTTGTTATTTTTCAAAATTGGAAAAAGAAACTGAGAAAAGACTGTTTATTGCTTGTTGGTCATTTCGTTGATTTGCTGTTCCATTGCGTGTCCACGGCAGTAAACTACTGCTTTTGTTACGCCTGGAACAGATTTTGCTGCGGCTTTGATGTCTGCAGCGAGCTTAAATGCTATTGGGCAGAATGGGCTTGTTGGAACGAATTCAACTGTGAATTCGCCTGGCGCTGTTTCTTTGACGCTTTGAATCATTTGCATTTCGGCGAAGCTTTGTCCTGTTTCGGGGTCTTGTACTTTGCCTACTTCTTCGCGTACTTTATTTTCTAAGTCACTCATTTTTTTAACCTCTCGGTTTTCTAAAAAGAAATATGAAAGCCACAACATATAAACTGATTGTTCAAGCGTAATTCAAAGTAAGGATGGTGCTTGGTTTGGCCTTTGACCCATCATGCATATTCTGCAAAATAGTAGAAAAGCAAGAGCCGGCAAGCGTCCTTTACGAAGACGATTTAGTAATGGCTTTTCTGGACATAAGACCGTTAAACTTGGGCCACGCGCTTGTGATACCTAAGAAGCATTATGTTGACATTTTTGATACGACAAAAAGCGAGCTCAGTCAAGTTTACATAGTTGCTAAACAGATTTCCTTCGCCGTAAAAAAAGCCACCAACGCCGATGGCATAAGCATTATCCAACAAAACGGTAAAGCCGCAGGCCAAGATATCTTTCATCTGCACGTGCATGTTGTTCCAAGGTTTGAAGGACAGAAACTACCGCGTTTTAGTGAACTTAAACAAGTTGAAAGATCTGAGCTTGATATTATGGCGGAGAAAATAAGGCAAGAGCTCAAAACATAAATTCTGTTTTTTGTGTGTAATTTTTGACTCTATGAAATTGGAGGCTGGAAATATGTCTTAGAATATTGGTATTGATTTTTTGGCAGATTTTTGAATGCTGTGATTTGGGCTGCTTTTTTAATTTAGGGTTTGTTTTGTTTGTAGGTTGCGTCTAGAATTATCGCAGATTATCGCGTTTCATCGCAAATCATCTCGAAAACTAAAGAAATGTTAATTGAAAAGACCAAGTTCAAAACCCATCTAATAGTTTCGTTTTTTCGTAACATAAATTTGTTCTAGAAGGTAAGCGTATCGTTTGAGGAACCATTTCTTGACAACCTCAACCAAAAGCAAATAGCCAACTATTAGCCCCGCCAGAACCAAATAGAACGTTGCAGGGGGAGGAGAGAAATTGAATATAGCGCCAAGTGGCGTATAAGGCAGTGTGAAAGCAACCGCAACTACGGCCAGGCAACTTATAACCAAAAATTTACCTGGCTTGCTCTTGTAAAAAGGCGTTTTTCTGGTTCGAAGAACAAAAACTACAAGCGTTTGAGTCGTCAGTGACTCGACAAACCAAGCGGTTTGAAAAATGGGAACCGTAGCTCGGAATACCACCAACAACAAGAAGAAGGTTAGAAAATCAAATATGGAGCTAACCGGTCCCATGGTCAACATGAATCTTCGTATGTAAGAAATATCCAGCCTTTTGGGCTTTTCAATGTACTCCTCGTCTACGTTGTCTGTCGGTATGGTTGCTTCAGAGAGGTCGTACAAGAGGTTATTTAGGAGTATTTGGATTGCCGTCATGGGCAGAAAGCTCAGGAAAAGGGATGCTCCGGCTACACTGAACATTGTGCCAAAGTTTGAGCTGACACCCATCATAATGTACTTCATTGTGTTACCGAAGGTCTTTCTTCCTTCTAAAACCCCTTCATTAAGCACTTTCAAGTCAGGTTGTAGTAGTATCAGGTCAGCGGATTCTTTCGCAACATCAACAGCATTCTCAACCGATATGCCTACATCGGCGGTTTTTATAGATGGAGCGTCATTGATTCCGTCACCCATGTACCCTACAACATGACCATTGGCTCTCAGAGCACTGATTACTCGGTCTTTTTGAGCTGGGTTCATGCGGGTAAAAACATTGTTATCCTCCACAACTCGAGCCAAAGCATCATCCTGCAGTTGGGCGATTTCGTTTCCTGTGATGACTCCTTCTATATTGAAGCAAAGCTGCTGGCAGACTGTTTTAGTAACCAACTCGTTGTCGCCCGTGATGATCTTAAGTTCAACTCCGCCTCTAGCCAACAAACCAATAGATTCCTTCGCACTCTCTTTAGGCGGGTCAGAAAAAGACAAAAAACCCAGAAAAACCATGCCTGTTTCGTCGCTAATTGAGTAATGCGTTTTATCATCTTTGACTTTTTTGTATGCGACTGCTAAAACTCTGTATCCCCGAGCGCTTAGGTCGTTGTATCTCTGCTCAAACGTGGCTTGGCAAACACTTCCAAAATCTGTTAGGATTTCGTCAGTTTCGCAGAAAGCTAAGATTTTCAAGATTTCCTCCGGAGCACCCTTGGAGACTATCAATCTTTGCCCTTTGTACTCAACAACTACCGAAACGCGTCTTCGAATGAAGTCAAATGGAATTTCATCAATTTTGGTTATTCCAGTAACGTCGAACTTCTTATACTGGAGTACGGCATCATCAAGAGGGCTTCTCAAACCTGTTTCATAAACGCAGTTGAAATAACCATACATCAGCACTTTCTGATCTTCTTTTCCCTGTAAATTCTCATATTCGTTAAGCGTAAGCTTGTTCTCAGTAAGCGTACCAGTTTTATCAGTACACAAAACATCCATATTACCAAAGTTCTGGATGGCCGCCAGTCTTTTTACGATAACACCTTTTTTGTACATCGCCACAGCTCCTCTGGACAAGTTGATGGACATTATCATTGGCAGAAGCTCCGGTGTCAAGCCTACAGCAAGAGCCACTGCGAAAAGAAGCGACTGCAAAATGGTGCGACTGCCTGAATAGAAAAATGCGTTCACAAAAAAAACGAAAACAACAAGGAAAAGCGTAACTTCAGTCATTAATGCTCCAAAGCGCCGAAGCCCCTTCTCAAACTCGGTTTCAGGCTCCTTAGACGCAAGCTCTTTCGCGATTTTCCCGTATTCCGTTAATTTCCCAGTCTTTACGACAACTGCCTTTCCAGTACCACTAACCACTGAAGTACCCAAAAAAACGTAGTTGCCCCAACTCGTCATATCAGACGTCACTGATGAAAGTGGGGCGGCATTCTTTTCAACTGGAAACGCCTCTCCTGTTAACGCCGATTGATTAAGGTTCAAATCCTTTGCATTGATTAATCTGGAATCGGCGGGGACAAGGTCTCCAGCTATCAAATACACAATATCGCCTGGCACAATTTCGGAAAACTTTACATCTTGTTTAACACCGTCTCTGAGAACCGCTGCTTTTGTGGTCACTCTTTCTTTAAGCGCTTCGGCGGCATTCTGAGCCTTCGATTCTTGATAAACGTCAAGACTGATACTTAGAAGAACAATGAAGAAAATTATGACTGCATCAGTTGTGTCACCCACAATTCCAGAGACTAGACCTGCAATTAGCAGGATAAGAACAAGCGGATTTCTCAAGTGATAAAGAATTTCAATAAACCCAGTTCGTTTCTGTTTCTCGGCCAGCTCGTTTGGGCCATAAGTTGAATAACGATTTTGAGCCTCTTGAGCGGATAAACCAGATTGGGATGTCTTAAGTCTTAGCCAAAACATCACCAGCAGGAAGAGACAAAATCTCTTGGTTATCCGCCATAATCAACCACTAAATAGTTGTCAAAGCATAATTTTTCGAGTAACTATTAAACATTGAGCGCAGCCACGGTTGGCTGCTTGCAATCGAATTTTAAGTTTAGGTCCTTATATTTTCTTTCAACCTTTTTCTTTTTGACGCCATAAATGAGAGAGTTAGAATCTTTTTTATGGCTAAGCTTTGCTATTGATCTCTTACTACATGCGAGAGGTTGTCTTTTCTTTGTTTGCTTTTCGTTGTTTTGATTAAGCTACTGATTTTAGTGGCGTTTATTGATTTACTTGTTTTCCATTGTTGTTTTTGGGTAAAATGGCTTTCTAACGCTTGCTTTCAGATTGTAATGTGTATTTGGTCTCTTAGTTGGTGTTGAAGCATTGAAAACTATTAGTATAGAGAGAATTTTAGAAAAGTTTTCTAAGCAAGTAACTGGGTTGCTCTGGATTTTTGTTTTGTCTCGTTGCATAAACTTAATTAGCGAATTTTTGGAGTACAAAGTCGAAGTTAGAGAGAGACCACGAAGTTGATGCTTTGAGGTACGCGTTTAAACTTCAAAAAAAATATTTGCTCCGTTGGGAGCTTTCAGATTTGGGTACCATAAACGAATGTTTAGTCATTTTTCTTCAAGGTTTAATTGTTTTTTAAACTTGAGAGGACATAAACTAACGCCAAAGAATACTTTGGTAAAATTAAGTTTATCAAGCTTTTCTTCTAAATTCAGGTTTATGCTTATTTTATAAGAATAACACCTGGTAAAAGTTTCCTGACCCAAGCTTACTTTCTTAAAATCTGCATAACATAGTGAGAGCCAAGGGTTCCATAAAAGGTTCAGCAACATTTTGCAAGAAAGCAAATGGAAGCAATCTGTTCTTTTTCAGAACAACAGTGTTCTGTAGGGAGAATTATTAGGATGTTTAGCTGATATGGAAACGGCGATAAGAAGATGATATTTGCAACGAACAAAACATTACTCATTGGTTGCGTTTTAGCCTTGATAATTGGTGCATCAACAGTTTTGCCAATTCTATTATTTGCAGCTTCTGAAAATAATAAGCATTATCCAACAGATGTTATTCCTAATCCTCAATCAGCTTATTCTCAAATAGGTGCACAAATGTCACAAGCCTCGGTTTGGCTGGGCACTATGACAGAATGGTCAGAAGCAGCCAACGCGGTAGTTGAAGTCCAAGCAATTAGAGGCAGTTTTAACCTCAACTGTACAAAGTACCTAAATAACAATGAGTCAATACCTGATGCAGAAGTCGATTACTTTTTAATCGAGCTATCCACAGAAAGTGGGACTGTTTTAAAATCAGTTATGCAAGGCGTAGAAGTAACTTATCAACCTCATTTTAACTGGGGTTTTAATAATCATACAGGCAATTATGGCTCTGATTGGAATGGATTGTTTGGCACTCAGATAAGTGGTATGAGTGTCGGTGGTGTTGGTCCTTGGATACCAGGTACCTCTCAAGACATCATGCCACAGTATTTTGGCGTATCATTGGAGGCAAATTCACCAAACATTCAAGTCCTAAAAAACAGTCAAACGCTAATTATGACTGTAAGCAGGTTCGGGACCGTCATAATTAGGGGCGACTCCACCGATGTATCAACAGTAGATCAAGGGCTAATTGAACAAGTTCAACTGGAAAAATCCGGAAATACGTTCATATATAGTGCAAAATAGAGCCAACGGATTGAGCAACGTGAAAAGCCTCGAAAGAACTGAAAACGCAGATAGCTATGAACTGGAAGGCAAGACATTAATTGTCTATGCCTATGTGGCAAAAGAAGGCAAACCTGTTGGTATAAGAGATGTCACTCGCGGAGCCAATCTAAGCAGTCCTAGCGTTGCGTCTAGGCATCTGCAAAAGCTTGAAGGTCTAGGTCTTGCTAGAGAAAAATGTTTATGGCGACTACATTCTTAAGGAGAAGATTTCTGTTAGCGGAAGCTTCTGGATAGGAAAAAACATGGTTCCACGAATGATACTTTACTCGTTTTTCTTTATGGGAGCTCTAATAGCAGAAGTTGCCGTTATTCTATACATTTTTCTATCTGGGCTTGAAATACAAACAAATTATCTCTTCATTACAGTTTTACTGCTAACTGTTACAGCTATGGTTATTTTCTTGAGCGAAGCAATTGCCTTATCTCACAAACAAAAGAAATAAGAAGATTTGACTGCGGTTAGTCAAACTTTCTCTCATGTAAGGAAACGATCCAAGGCCAATCCAAACAGACTTCCGACTACCTTTCTACTTCACCTCAAACACACTTAAATTTCTTCCACCAATGTATTTCAGACAACATTCTCTTATCAACGAACCATGTCGCCTACACCATTGATTGACAATTAGGGAAGAGGGAATTCTAGCAGATGGCCGCATAAGACGTCGCCGTGGACCTTAGCGACAAACCCCATCCGCTGCACCGCAAACATAAACAGGATATCTGGTGTAATGCATCGGATTAAATTTGAAACGGTAATTAGTCTCAAAGACACATCTTTTTATTAATACGCAGCTTGTTCCTGCCATAACCCAGCCGCTTAAGGATCTTGCCTTGAACAGCGTTTAGCGGTAAATACCAAACAGTCATATTTTCATCTAAGAACCCCAAAGTAGCCTCTGTACCATCGATACTCCGCTGCGCTATTTGGGTTTATATACTTGAATTTGGACCTGCTGCAGAAATTGGAATTACCAAAAATGATACCGAATAGTATCATTTACGCATTAACATCATTTTTTAGCCTATGAAATATGCATTTTCTAATTTCTTCGGATTTGGGTAGGAGCATTGCCAACTCTCACATAATTCCCGGTTAATTCGGATTTGGAATATGAACTGAAGGTAGCATTAAATCAGATACAGTTCATATCTATCTCGGTAAGGCTTAGGCTATGACCGCGAAGATAGTTGAGGATATAGCTTATAGAGATCGCGTCTTCGTATTTCACGACAGATTTCAGGCTGGTAAACTTTTAGCTCACAAGCTCCGAGAATACGCAAGTAGACGAAACGTGATAGTCTTGGCTGTGCCCGCTGGTGGAGTCCCAGTTGGCTACACGATCGCGATGGAACTCGAAGTCTCGATGGATGTAATAGTGGTTAGGAAGATTCAAACTCCATGGAACACTGAAGCGGGATTCGGCGCATTAACGTGGGATGGAAACATCGTCCTAAACGAATCTCTGGTTGAGCAGCTAGGTCTGACGGAAAAAGAGATTGAAGAGTCAATCTTGAAGACCAAAAGAAGCATTCAAGAGAGGCTTAGAAAGTTCAGGGGAAAACAATCAATATCGCAGGTAAAAGACAAAATTGTGATCCTCGTCGATGACGGGCTGGCTTCGGGCTTTACTATGCTTGTTGCCGCAAGATCCATAAAAAAGAGAGCGCCAAAAAAAGTAATCGTCGCTGTGCCCACGGCTTCTTTAGGAGCTATTGAACTGCTCGCGCCCGAAGTGGATGAGATCGTGTGCCTCAACATAAGAAGCGGTCGGTCATTCGCTGTCGCAGACGCTTACGAGAACTGGTACGACCTAACGGATGAGGAAGTCATCAACATACTCAAAAGAGACTCGGAAACGAGGTATTCTTAACCAAGAAAATTCTGGAACAGAAGTTGGAGTCAGAGTCTCGGAAAAAGAAGCAGACGCCGACGGAATAGCTGTTTCGAGTAAAGATAAATCAACTGATGACCACGCGTTAGGTAAAGATGAGTCAGGTTTTTCTCTTTCTTCTCCAAAGCAGAAATACCGTTAGGGCCGTTAAGGCTGCTATGACGGCAGTCGCTATAATTGCGAGAGCTGAAGTAGTGAGATTTTGAATTGGTGAGACATCAGCAAATACTATAGTTCCCGTGCCGAAGAAGTCCTGATTAAAACGTGATGTGCACCATACATAATAGTTGCTTGAATCTTGCGTGTAACCCTGGTCTTTAGCTAATTGGTTGCCAAAGAAAATTTTTGGGGTGCTTCCATAAAGTATTGCACTTTTGGGTATGGTTATGTTGACAAAATCATAGTTTCCTGTGTCACCTCTCATGAGGAAAGTTACGTTTGTTGAAGCAGGGAGCAGATTAGTTGTCACATTAATTCTGTCACTCGGATATATTGTTAGGTTGCCTATTTTTGTGAGCACAACTTTTTGGTTATTGTCTTTAGTTGCTTGATAAAACTCTGCTGGTGGAACTTGATCTAAAGTTGGTATTGATTCGTTTGGGTTTGGAATAGCATTTGGGTTTGGTGCAGTTAGGACAGGTGCTATGTTTACTGTGCCTAGGATTGATTGATACTTTGAGTCGTGTATTGTTTGGCTAATTGCATCGGTTTGTCCCCAATAATTGTTGGCTGCGTCTATGTTACTTATTGCACTATAATCTTCGGGGTGGTAACCTTGACGGGGTGGGTAAGAGAGGTAAAGATTGAAGTTGACGTTGTTGTATATGTTGTTGTTCGTGATTACCGGTCTAGTTAGTACGTATCCTTGGTCGTAGAGGTCAATTCCAGTACCGGCGGTTGTAATAGTGTTATTTTCTATTAGTGGGCTTGAACCCTCAATTCTTATTCCAAAAAAAGGGTAGTCTTTGAACTGGTCGTTTGTAGGTGTGTTCTGAATAAAGTTTCGTTGTATCAAGGCTGGTCCATCTATGCTTATGCATGCTTCCACATAATTAGAAAAACGGTTATCCGAAATTACTGCTTTTTGAACATTATTATTACTGGATGAAAATCCAAAACCGTCTCGCCAAGGGCTACTAGGATAGCCTGTTAATGTGTTGTTTAAGATCAGGAATGAACCGTCAGAAGCATCTATCCCTCCTCCGTTGAAGGTATTGTTTACAACGAAGGCAGAGCAAGCAAGCTGAATACGACCGTTGAAAAAGTTATTTGTTATTATAGCCTTTCCAGGTCCACGGATAACTGGGGTTACACTAATATCTCCAGAATTTGTTGTTGCCGTTTGGTCTTTAAAGTAATTATTGTTTACAGTAATTGAATTGCTACAATGATAATAGGTAAATCCCATTGTTTCCAAAACAGCATTCTCAATTATGCAGTCGGAACTTTCGTCGCCAAAATTAATGTTGGCACTCGGCTCATGATTACCGTTGATTATTCGGTTGTCAGTGTGGAAAACTATCTTTTCGCTGCTTGCTTCCTAGTACTTTTAATGTGCCGTTTACCTGAATAACGTTCTTGTGGCAGTTAATTGTTACTCCTGGCTGAATTGTTAAGGTTGCTCCTCTACTCACAAACACATTTCCATTAAGCTCTATTGGGCTATCTGCTTTAGTCCAAGTCGTATCTTGATTTATTGTGTCGCCATAACTCATTTCATCTGAGTATGCTTTTCCCAGATTGAGACTGGCGGCAAAAGCAGCACAGAACAAAACTATCGTGAAAGCGACCAGTAGCTGTTTTTCCAAGGCACTCACCAAAACAGCATAAAGTTATTTGCAATAAAAGCGTTCTCATCAACAATTCTTGACTGCAGAAGGTCAAGGTTTGAGGTTGCCCATACGGCTTTTCTGGGCAGCTGGAACAGTGAAGTTTTCGCAGCCCTCACAGGCCTAACCGGAATTATAATCGGACTATTTGTGGGGAAAAAACATTGATTCTACCGGGTGGAACAGAATATCGCGAAAAGCAACCGCTCGAAGTCTGCAGCAGGACCAGAAGAGCTTAATGGCGAAGGGCAAACCTTGGACCGTTGAAGATGAAAGGCAACTTCGAAAAGCTGCTTAGCAGAAAAGAAAGTCTATGCGATCTATTGCAATGGTTCTTGGGCAAAACCCTTATTCTGTACGGTTGAAAGCATCTCGCTTAGGCTTAGAAGATGATGATGGGAGTGAAAAAAACACGCCATCATCATCTACCTTTGATAAGTTAATTTTGCCAATTGAGTCCTGCAGCGAAGGTCTACTTATCGCACATCCATGCAAGTCCACTGTCCAGGAGATTATGAAGTTACCAATCATTTGATATCGATGCTAAATGCCCTGCCTAAGATAGACAAAAGAGTTTTCCCAACTAGATACTGCGTTATGTACCAATGCCTAGTTAACTACGAAAGAAAACTGGAAACAGTCTTTCAAATCCCGCATTACTGGACATCGATTTTAAATCTTTAAGGTATTTTGGCGGCTCGATGCTTGCGCATTATAGCAATGGAAACGTATTGCTAGTTCAAAAGATGCTACGGCACAAAAGCGTTCTAAACACAATGAAGTATATCCACGCGGTTAACAGGCTAAAAGATGATGATTTTGAAGAAACCATTGCTACCACAATTGAAGATATACGGAAACTTGAAAAAGCGCGGGACAAAATATGACGAATTGACCATCAACGGAACACAAGTTAACTTTTACAGAAAACCTAAACGTTTCGGAGTTTCCCAGTAATGACAGGCCTTAGTTGTACTAGTTTTGGGTTTGTAATTGTATGTTTGCAGTCACAAAAGTAAAACTACCAGACAAAACTCTTCTTTACACGTGAAATTCAAAGTATTGCATCAAAACGCAAAGCTTCTAGATGATTTAATAGATGAGTTCAGAAAAACCAAAAGAGCCAGCTTTGTTCCGCTGAGAAACTTGCAAGAGATGGTTCTAACGATTTTTCCAGACGCCGTTATGGTTAACTTGGGTTTGCATAAGCTTGTTTTCCGTTTGAGGCATAAGAGCCATGAGTTGGCGTTAAAAATTGGAAAAAGCCAATCTATAGAGTTGGATCATGAAGTATACATGCAATTACCTTCTAGCCTCAGACATATTTATTTTGCAAGAGTATTTTGGCACACAAAGTATTGCCTTTTGCAGGAGTTCGGTCTTGAAGTAGAAGTTTCAGCGCAAAAATTGGCGCAGCTTAGAGCGATTGCGAGCAAGTATGACTTACTAGATATAACTTGTGATAACATTAGAAGTGTTAATGGAACCTTGAAAATTATTGATGCAAGCATTGCCCCTCGCGGGTTGCTTAGGCTTTGGAAAACTGCCGATGTTATTAAACTCAGGTTACCCGACGCTGTTAGAAGAGTAATCAGAAAGTCAAGATTGCTTACCTCTGTTAAGTAGAAATAAGTCCAAAATGCCTTTTTTGCTTCAATCTCTGCAAAAAAGCATATCAAGTCGATGTAATCATAATGCAAGCATAATATGACTCTCATCTTAAAACCACCGCAAAATGCTCGAGCTCCAGATAACTGGCTTAAAGATATTTTAAGCAAGAGTGCCCTTGCTGAGAGCGAGCAAATTGTTGCCCGAAGCCGACAAGACAGCCTATGTGTGCTATGCAAAGGCGCCAGATTCTTGTGTGGTAAAACCCGTTGCCCAATAATGGTCAAGGTTAACTATTTCCTCAAAAGTGTACCCCTGATGGCAAGCGAAGACATCAATGGCATGTCTCCGCCAAGTGTTTTCATTGGTCGAATCGGATACCCTAACGTTTACGCAGGACCGCTTGTGCCACCCGTTTATGAGGATACAAGTGTTTACGATTTGCCTGAAAGGTGGTTTGGGAAATCCATGGATGAAATCGTGGGTTTCCGCAGCTTGCTTGTACGTGGGAAGCACAGAGTTAACGTGCAAAAGTTCATGGAGGCAGGCAAAATCCTGGATCAAACGCGGGAGTTAGCTTTGGCTGATAGCTGTGTTGACATTGAGTTGAACCTTACGAAAAAGCCAAGGGGCTCCATTTTTCTTGATGATGACATACAACCGTTTGGTCCTTCAGCTCCCATCCGAGACTTGCATGTTGGAAACTCTAGGTATGATGATAAGATCGAGAAAGCGTATTATGATACGGATTTGCGGGCTACAAATGCAGTTGTGGAGCTTTATAGTCGAGGAGTTATGGTTTCAAAGATTCAAAAAGCCTTCAGCGTCGGCGCTTTTGGAGTAGAAAAAAACAGGCGCTTGGTTCCTACACGCTGGAGCATAACAGCTGTTGACGATATTATCTCTAAAAACCTTAGAGAAAAAGTGAAAACGTTTCCTGAAATCAACGAGTACCGAGTCTATGAGTCAATTTACATGGATAACGTTTTTGAGATTTTAATGATTCCCCAGCAGTGGAGTTATGAGTCGATGGAGGCTTGGTATCCAGGCACAGTGTGGAATCCAAGTGGGAAAAGCATTGCGATTTTCTCAGATTGGGAAGGAAACAGCGGGCGAACGACTTATGCACAGATAGGCGGATGCTACTATTCTGCACGACTGGCAACTTGCGAGCTCTTGGCCAAAGAACAACGGCAAGCAACTGTGATTGTGCTCAGAGAAGCAAGGCCGGGTTACATCATGCCCATTGGTGTGTGGCAAGTACGAGAAAACGTAAGAAATGCAATGCGTCAAAAACCGCTCCTGTTCAAAAGTCTAGCTGAGTCTCTGCAGTTTATCGGAAGCAGGTTCGAGATTCCAATGCACAGGTGGATAATGCAGAGTGAACTATTGAAGCGAGCTCTGTTCCAAAAGAAGATATCAGACTTCTTCAGAGATTAAGCAAAGAATAAGGTGTGTTCAGGAATCTCATTTCAATAACAAATCTTAAAAAAGCAACGTCTTATACTCTGACCTGAAGCTTAATGTCAAACTCTGCACCCAGACGATTCATTTTACCCTTTTCGCAACAAAAAAACAGGGACCCATTCAGCAACGAAATTGAACTAGCCACGATATACGCGCTCGCAGAGTTTGAGCGGGTAAAGGGCGGTGGCTTAGTTGTTAAACAGCAACAGGAAAAAATGTTTTTTATTGCGAAGGCTGGTTATCCACTCTGGCTTTTTCCAAATAACGAGATAGCGTTCATTTTTGATGGCTTAAATCAATTCATACATTTGATGTCCTATGCTGATTTGCCTACTGCTAAATCCTTCAGCGAGAGCCTAGAGAGCCACTCAAAGACACGAGAGAACTACACAGCTTTTCTTTTAGACCATCAAAACTACTTCAAACAGTCAAAAAAGGACAAAGAAATCGCTTTGAAAGGTTTAATCGTTGATTCAGACTTTAAGAAAGAATTTAGTCTCTACCGCAAAGAAGCAATTGAGATCACTTCGATTGCAAACTGGGCTCTTCTTTCTCCAACTCTTGAAATTTCAGCAGTTGCTTCTACGTTAGCTGAAATAGAAAAGTTGCAATCCCTGTTCAAGGAAGACACTGAGAAACTTCCAGAATGCCTAAGATCCATAAATAAGATAACCAGCCAATACATAACCGAATTATCTTATGCAGCTGAAGCCGTAAAAGATGAAGCAAATGCAAAAATTAAAGCTCAAGAAGAAATTATTAACCCTCAAATCGCCAAGCTAAACAGCGATTACAAGCATAAAATATACAACCTAAATAGAGACTTTGATGAAGAACTCGAAAGCCTCGACAAATTGAAAACCAAAACTGCAAAATCCATAGAAACAAACGAAGAAAAAATCCGGCAATACCAACGAGAAGCGCAAATTCAGGCGCGTCAGAACCATTTAATCTATGAAAAGAGATGGAAAGAAAAGAGCGGCATAACCAAAAAAGAAGTTGACGGACTTAAAAAAGAGTTAAATCGTTTAGAGAAAAATATTAAGAGTTTAAGGAAACAGAAAATTGAGGAAATATCCAAGTTAGGAGCTAAACTTGATATTGAAATAAAGTTAGCGCGCCAGCCTTTGCTTGACCTTGAATCTGGCCGTGACGCTAAAATGCTTGTTTTTAAGCAGGAAACTGAAAAATTGCTTGAACAGGAAAAACCTGTAATACAGGGGCTTTACGGCGCCATTAAAATGCGGGAGACGTTAGACTCTAAAATTGAAATATTGGGCTTTAGAGACCAACAATTAAAGAGCCCAACATTATTTTATGTGCCGTTTTATGTTGTCTGCTATCAAGTGGAATTAAGCAGGCGCTATATTTTTCTTGCGCCGTCAATCTCAAGCCCGCTCGGTTTTTCTGCTAGACTTAAGAGTGCTTTTGGCATGTCAAAAATTAGAGAGGTGTTTGCTCCGCGGTTTAGAGCCATTACTGCGCTGATTGATAAGTGCCAAATTCTTGTCAAGCAAGACACGTCGTTTGAATGCGAGATTGGAGAACTAGGTGAAAAAAACAATCTCTTAAAAACAGAACTATCTCGTACCGGTATAGCGAAAGGGTTAGTTTACCTTAACCATGAAGGCTGGCTCTCCGACAGAGAATACGAGGTTCTTAGCAATAGTTTGGCTCATGATTAGCAAGCAAGTTTTTATTTGATTCAAAAAACTTATTGCCCCGTACGATTTGTAAATCACAGATAACATTTTGAGAGAGCAGAAACATGAAAAAATTCACAGGTAAAACCGCAACCGCCATAATACCGTTTCCAGAGGACAAGATTTTGCTAATTAAGAGAAACACTGTACCCTTTGTTGGCTACTGGGGACTTCCGGGTGGCAGAATGGACCTGGGCGAAATCTTGGAGCAAACCGTTGTACGAGAATGCAAAGAGGAAACAGGACTTGTTGTTGCGATAGTTCGAAAAATAGGCGAGTACATTGAGAAGGGCGTAAAGGATAACGTGGAATACGAGTATTTTCCAACATGTTTTGTAGTGAAAGTGGTTGCAGGAGAAATTAAGCGCCAGAAAAGCGAAATCCAAGACATACAACTCTTCAGCTTAAAAGCGCTCCCAAATCCACTGGCATTTGAGCATGACAAGATGATTACTGATTATTTGATTACCAAACCTTGACCCCAAATTATTGAACAGGATATAACTTTCGTAATTATTGCTTTTCTAGTGTCTTTTTTACTTCGGTAAGAATCTCAGAGAAGTCTGCTTCTTTATCAGGCTTCATGCCTCTTTTGCAAACGTTCAGGACGGTTTCATAAACTCTTTCAGCTAACTTCTTTTCCATTAGCTTGAAGACTCTGTAGCTTCCGAAAAACTTGTAAGTGCAGAATATGATTACTTTTTTGCCTTCAACTTATTAGACCTTCAATGAAGGCTAACGTTTCTTTGGCTGAGCTTGAGCCTTCCACAGGAGTGCCTATTATTAGGAGGCCGCAGTTTGCCAAGTCTGACACCTGGGTTGATGTCAAATCGAAGATATGCGCTTTTACTGTGCCGGCTAATGCTTAATTCAAGATGTCTAGTCTTTCCTGTTCTTGAAAAACAAACTACACAAATGTTCATGTTAAAAGAGTGTATATGCTCGGTTTAAACAACATTCTGCCAATGGATTCTACCAAGTTAAGTTACCTTGAAAAAATAAGAGGGTTATATGTCTTTGATAGATTCGTTTATCTTCTTAAGCTCTTCTTTCTTCATTGCTTCCAAATCTTCCTTTCGCTTTTTATCAGCTAGTTCCTTTGCTTTCTGTGCAATGCAGGCAGCGTTAGCTTGCTCTAAGTATTTATCCATCCACTTAATGTCATTTTTAAGTCCGCCCATTGTTGACTCAAAATCAAGCGAATTATCGGAAACAAATCGGGCATTTGATGGATGGGCTTTGCTTGGTTGATAACTGATAGGTTCTCTAAAACACTGTAGCCATTCCACAGTTGGTTTGGCACTTAGCTGAATGTGGACCCATAAATCATCGCCATTTTTGCTAACTACCTCCGCTGAACCCATCCTTCTTATGTTAAAAGTTTCAGACATTTATTGCCCTCTTTTGAATAATAAACATTGTACGCAATTAAAAATTTATGCTTGAAAAAACATGAGGGCGCTATACGAATTTCGGTGTTAATTTTAATAAGTGCTGCAATGAGTATTTGTTTTGAGCGAAAACCATGGATTACTTGGTCATAGCAGACGAATACGAAAAAATCGAGGCCACCACTAAACGTTTAGAAATGACCGATTTGTTGGTCGGCTTACTAAAAAATACGCCGACAGAGGTCATTTCGAAGGTTGTTTATTTAACTCAGGGAAAGCTCTACCCAGACTTCATGGGCATCGAAATGGGTATCGCTGAAAAACTTGCAATAAAAGCGCTTGCCCGAGCGTCAGGCCAAAGCGAAAGTGTAATTCAAACTGAACTACAAAAAAGCGGAGACATTGGGCAAACGTCAGAAAAACTTTTAGCTAAACGTAAACAATCGACTTTTTTCAGCCGAAAACTAACGGTGGAACATGTTTATGAGACACTGGATAAAATGGCCAAAACCTCAGGCTCAGGCGCAGTCGACACCAAAATGGCGCTTCTTTGCAGCCTTTTAACCGACGCTTCGCCCAGAGAGGCAAAATGGATAATTCGTACCGTCACAAGCAATTTGCGCCTAGGCGTTGCAGATATGACGGTGCTTGAAGCGTTGGCTATCGCGTACGGCGGCGGAAAACAATCACGCGAACTCATTGAACGGGCATACAACATCTCCTCCGATTTAGGCAGAGTTGCAAACGTAGTTGTCGAGAAAGGCATAGACGGCATCAAGAATTTCAAAGTCATGGTTTTTGAACCTATTAGACCCATGCTTGCAGAACGGTTAGCTTCACCCGAGGAGATTTTGGAAAAACTTGGCGGAAAATGCATAGCCGAATACAAATATGATGGAGAAAGAGTACAAGCGCATAAAAAAGACAACAAAGTCATCTTATTCTCTCGTCGCTTAGAAAACATTTCCAGCCAATACCCTGACGCGGTGGAATTAATTAAAGAAAAAATTGATGCAAAAGAAGCCATTCTGGAAGCAGAATGCGTCGCAATGGACTTGGAAACAGGAGATATGCGTCCATTTCAGGAATTGATGCACCGAAGACGCAAATACGGAGTTGAAGCAGCCATAGAGCAGTATCCCATTTCGCTCTTCCCATTTGACCTCCTCTATGCAGATGGCAAAGACTTTACCCTTGAGCCTCAACCTCGTAGACGAAAGGAACTACAACAAATCGTAAAACAAACTGACCGAGTTACACCAGCTATTCAAAAGCTTGTCAATAACTCAAAGGAACTTGAAAACTTCTTTGAGGAAGCTATCGAGAAAGGCTGTGAAGGCTTAATGTGCAAATCAGTCGCCAAAGACTCATGTTACCAAGCCGGGAGCCGCGGTTGGCTTTGGATAAAATATAAGCGCGACTATAAGAGCGAAATGACTGACACTGTGGATCTTGTGGTCGTTGGAGCTTTTCACGGCAGAGGCAAGCGCGTTGGAACCTACGGTGCCCTGCTTTTAGCAACATACAATAAAGAAAAAGACACATTTGAAACCGTAACAAAATGCGGCACTGGCTTCACAGACAAAGACCTAATACAGCTCAGAGATACGCTTGCCAAACATGTCATTCCTCGCAAAAACAGCCGCGTTCAATCAATGCTTGAAGCAGATGTGTGGTTTGAACCCAGCGTGGTACTTGAGATTTTAGGAGCAGAAATCACCCTAAGCCCCATCCACATGTGCGCCATGGATTCAATACGCAAAGGCAGTGGCTTAGCAATCCGTTTTCCGCGTTTCACGGGCAAATACCGAACCGACAAAGCTCCGGAGGATGCAACTTCCTCAAATGAGATTCTTGAAATGTACCGAGGCCAACTAAAAAAAATAAGTGACACCACAGGAACATAGGAAAAGCTAAAACTGATAAGCAGCAAATCGCTAAATACACAATAGACGTGACTGCTTTGGCTCAAGACACAGAAAAAATGAAATCACTTATAGCATTCAAAAAGCGCCTAGAGGAACAACTAGAAAAACTAACTGCAGAAACTAAAGAGGTCCAAGCAGCTTTAGAAACGGTTAATGGTATTTTACTTGAAAAAGGCTTCAGACGCGGAGACATAAAAGAAGTTTCTGAAGCGCCTGTGCCTAAAGAGGTTGTTTTGCCAAAACAAGAGCCGCAAGCACCAAAACCAGTCATTTTGCATGCGGCTGAGGAGGAAAGCGTTATTCCGTTGAAAACAATGTCTGAAGAGCCACTGGCTTTGATTTGTTTTGATAAGCAAGGAATGCATGTGTTGCCCGATGAAAGCAAGAATTTTAGTGTCAACACACCGCCCTTCAGCAATTTTCTTGTAGAAAAAGTCTTCGCTAAAATGCAGGAAAAAGACACTGAACTGGTAAGAACAAAACAGCTAGCAGCAGACAAAATGTTCTCTTACAACATTGTCCGTGAAGGCGAACATATACGAGAAATAGTAATCCGCAACGTCGATGAGGAACGCCTCAAAGAACTCAAATCGAGTATCCGTTGGACTTTCGAAAAAATGTACGAAAAAATGAAAAGTTCCTAAGCTAAACTGAATGTTTGCTTATAGTGTCAGCTATTCTGTTTTTTGGGCACAAACCCACAAGCCTATCAGCTTCCACACCATTTTTAAAAACTATCATTGTAGGTATGCTGAAAACTTGGAAGCGCGATGCTGTCGCTGAATTCTCATCAACATCCAACTTGCCAATTAGGACTTTACCACTATTCTCTTTGGCTAATTCCTCAATTGTTGGAGCCAAAGCTCTGCAGGGACCACACCAACTAGCCCAAAAATCAACAAATACCAACTTGTTCTTCTTAATTGTCTCATCAAAATTAGCGTCTGTTAAATGAAACGGTTGAATACTCATTTTTTTAACTCCTTCTAAACACTTAGTAATTTAATTTACGTTGATATAAACCGTTCGTGAACGTTAAAAGCACCAGCCAAATTATCAGAATTTGGGGCATTGAATTAGTCAAGGAAGCAACATATGCTAGAAACTTACAAAGTTAAACTTGATTATCGAAACTACGCCCCACAAATTAACTAGCAAACTAAGTATTATCAGAGCTTTTTCTGGCCAACCTATGTTTTCTCTCATGCCTTTGGCCGTCAGCAAAATGAGGAATGGCGTAAAATCAAGGCTGAAGCGATAACCAAACTGGGTAAACCCTACTGTGCCATGAGTAATTATTGGAGGGAGAATGCAAAGTACTGCTAGGGCTGAATATTTGCTTAGTTTATTCCAAGGACCTTTGAAAATGAAGATGAACG
This sequence comes from Candidatus Bathyarchaeota archaeon, assembly GCA_963811105.1. GTDB lineage: Archaea > Thermoproteota > Bathyarchaeia > Bathyarchaeales > Bathycorpusculaceae > Bathycorpusculum. The sequence continues at coordinate 365,296 of CAWEPZ010000009.1, forward strand.
CTGGGGTGGTTAAGAAAAGGCCTAGTCCCATCCAGTTAGGCTCGATGTACGGGAAATGATTGAGGAAGATTGGGCCTTGCAGGAAAATTGCATATAGGTGTCGTGGGACGTAGGCGATGTTGAAGATCCCCTGCTGGAAAAATGGGTCCTGCTGTATTCCAGGTATCAGACCATAACCTAAATCCAGAATTGTTCCCCATCTGGCAACATTGTACATTAAATATAGAGAAACTGGTATCGCTAAGCCTATGAAAAAAATGGCTGCTTGCTTAAGTCTTGGTTTCCAAGCGTTATTTCGCTCGTATATCAGAAAAAGAAAAAATGGAAAAGCTAAAGCGGTAGGCAGCCGAGCCAACGTAGAAAAACCAAGCAATAAACCGACTAAAACATAACTTTTCTTATACAAAGCTACCAAAATGGCGGATGTTAGGAAAAGAACCGCAACGACTTCAGCTATATACCATGATGTACCAACTGACGCAATAAACCAGAAACAAGTGCCGAAGCCTAAAAGAAAGGACAGCCACAATGCTTTGTTTCCGTTTGAACCTGTTTTCTTAAGCATCAGCCAAGTTAGAGAAATGCATAAGCTGGCAAGCATTATTGACATGAGGCTTTCGTCGAAACCTGTTCCAAAAGCTGCGACAAACGGCATGAGAAGGATGGCGGGCATAGGCGGATAGACCACATAAAAGTTGCCGTTGCGAGGAACCACTTCCTGCAGCGAGATTCCGCCGCCTGAAAGGCCTAGCCTCCCATGGAGAAAAGCGTCAGCTAAATACACGAAATGGTTCTGGCCTGGAGGTGGCCCTTTGGTGAGCACAAAAATGAAGAATGATATTAGCGCAATTAGAATGAACTTCTGAATAGTGCCCAAAGACGCTATTCTGTCAAATGCACGCTGCATAAGTGGCCTAACCTTGTTCATTGGGTGTAACCTAGCAACTGTTTAATTTGGAACACAAGAAATTTAAGTCTTATCAGCCTCGATGGAATTACACAATGCTTTTACTTAGGAGAAATCATTTGCAGGGCTTCATTTTAGCCAACAAAGCTTTGAATGCACCGTAAGAATCTTTTGGGTCAGATATATCCGCGGCAGCCTTTTCAAACGGACACACACCAGCCTTGTTTAAATCAAGCACGTTATCTACCATCTGCTGCCACTCGGAGGCGATGTGATATTCCTCGAAAAGCGCTTGAGCTTTCTTGCTTAAAACCTCAGCATAAACCTCATTCACCCCAGCGTAAACACAGAGCAGCGCTAAAGCTTTTCCAGCGACACGATCCGCTACTGAAGCCCCCCTTAGTTGGGCGCCCAAAGTGTCTATTGCATGGATAAAACCAGAGATTCGATGGGAATCCGTTTGGAACAGCACTTGACCGTCTTTTGCTATGGCAAGCGTTAGCTTCTTATCATAGAGGTGGTTTTTGGCTATTTCTAGGTCTTGCATGATTCTTCACTGAATTCAACGTTGGGCATCTAAAAACAATATTGGTTTCATCACTCAAGCTCAATATTGAATAAGTCTTTTCCAGATAATTCGGCGAGTTGCCAAGCGAATGCTTCATCCAGTTTGTCTTGTTTTCGCTTTTGTTCCAGTTGCTCAATGAACTGTTCAGTAAGCGTTATTTTCACTGCTTTAGAATCTCTTTCTTTTAAAAAGATTGCTTGAATGGTCTGTGAGTTTCTGAATTGGAGTCTTTGATTTCCGACTGTACAGGTTGTTGACACTTGTATGCCGTCTAACAAACAGGAATATGGCGGATGCACCGGCACATTAATATCTGCTATCAAATGGGTGAATTCTGCGTCGGGAATATTTAGAGCCTCTTTGGCTGCATTCCCCATTTTTAAGCCTATAACTAAATATGGTCCTACGTGTCCGTGGAGTTTGCGTGCATATTCGATTGCTGCCGTGAGTTCATTTGGTTTTGACATTTCTCCATCACGTCTGGGTTGTGTTGGCGCTTAATGGAGATTGCGGTGCCTGCTTGAATGGGTCTAGTTTGTTGTATTGTTTGTATTGCCAGTAGCTAGTAAGAAGCCAGCCAAGACGCAATGAAGATTGCTATGATACCGAAACCTATCATTTCAAAATTCAGTGTATTTAGCCAGTTCCAGAATAGCCCACTAAAGTTTAGTTCGCTTGAGAGCACTTGCAAGAGTTCGATTGTGCCGATTGCCCACGCTACAAGGACGGAAATTACAGTGACTGTCAAGTTATAGTATATCTTGCGTACGGGGTTTAGGAAGGCCCAGCCGTAAGCTACTCTCATGGCAACGCCATCTGCGGTGTCTACGGTAACCATACCGCAGGTGAACAGCAGAGGCAAAATCAGCACATAGTACAACGGAATGTTCGTGGAAACTCCGATTCCAACGCTTATGGCAATAAGGGCAATTTCGCTTGCAGTATCGAAGCCTAATCCGAAGAGTAAGCCAACAGGGTAGATGTGCCAAGGTTTGCTTATAGCTTTGAAGAGTGGACGGAAGAAGCGGTTCATGAACCCTCTGTTTTCAAGCAAATTATCAAGCTCAGCCTGATTTAGTTTGCCTTGTTTTAGGGTTTGGAAGATCTTGTAAATGCCAATGACGATGACGGCATTGATGAATCCGATGATCCAAAGAAAACTTCCTGAGACGAGTGTTCCAATTATTGCGCCTGCGCTTTGTAGGGCAGGTATGTCAGCGGCAACCGTGCGACTTGCAACTATCAAACCTATGATGAGGGCAACAACTACCGTTGAGTGCCCAAGGGAAAACCACATACCAACAGTAATTGGGCGTTTTCCTTCTTGCATAAGTTTTCTTGTAGTGTTATCAATAGCTGCAATATGGTCGGCGTCAACGCCATGGCGTAAACCAAAAACGTATGCTACTATTCCTAGGCCTGCCAGAACTACAGCAATTTTTCCAATTATGAATGCTGCAGAGAAGCCAACTGCTGTAATTGCGAGTAGAGTTGTAAAGATTATAGCTATTTTGACTTTTTCATTTCGACTAAGGGCGTGAGTAGCGTTTTTTTCTGCCATGCAGTAACACTTTCCTTGCAATTCGTGTTACTAATCATATAAAAGCTTTTAGGCACAATAAACAACTTTCATGCCGTGACATAAATGTCTAAAGTCGCACGAATAGGAGTAACAATTCCGCCTGAACTACTCAAAGACTTTGATGAAATAATATACAAAATGGGTTATGAAAGCCGCAGCAAAGCTGTGCAAGACGCTATTACTCTGTATGTTTCAGAGCGGAAATGGCTAAAAGAACAAGACGCCGTTCAAACAGGCATCATACTTATGGTTTTCGACCATGACGTGAAAGGACTTGAAACTGAACTAACCGAAACACAGCACGAACACTCTTCATTAATTACTTCAACTATGCATATTCATATTAGCGAACGAGATTGCTTAGAAGCCATAGCGGTTAAAGGCAAAGCTTCAGAAATCCATCACTTAAGCGACGAGCTAACTACAAGAAGAGGAGTAAAAATCCTCAAAACAACAATTGTAACTGTTTAAACCTGAAACATTCGCTCCAAAGAACCGCGTGCCTTCTTTGCAACGGCTTCAGGAACCTTAACTACATGCTTCTCTTCTTTGAGTGCAGTATATAGCCTATCAAGCGTTGTGAGCTTCATGTTTGGGCATATAGCGCCTTCATAAGCTAAATAAAAATTTTTGTCCGAGTTCTCTTTCTGGAGACGATGAAGAATACCCTCCTCTGTACCGACAATGAAGTCTTTGGCGTTTGATTCTTTTGCGTAACGACACATTTTGGAGGTACTTCCAATAAAGTTTGCTACCGCGCGCATTTCAGAGCTACATTCAGGATGAACCATGACTGTGGCGCCTGGATACTTCATCTTCAAGACATTAACATCTTCAGGCTGGAAGAGCAAATGTGTTGGACAAAAGCCGTTATCAGGAATCGGAATCAAAGTTTTCCCTGTTTTTTCGGAAACGTATTCAGCTAGATTGTGGTCGGGGCCGAACAGAATTGTTTCGGCGTCTAAGGATTTTATTACTTCTACTGCGTTGGCGCTTGTGCAGCAAATATCACACTGCGCTTTACATGAAGCCAACGTGTTAACATACAAAACTACAGGAGCCTTTGGATGTTGAGCTTTAGCGCGTTTTATCTCGTCAACAGTAAGCATCTGCGCCATCGGACATCGCGCACCCAAACAGGGCAAAAGCACTTTTTTGTCTGGGTTAAGTATGGCAGCTGATTCCGCCATGAAATCCACAGCTGAGAAAACAATCATTTCAGCATCTTTTTCCTCAACCGCCTTGCGACTCAACTCAATGCTGTCGCCAACATAGTCAGCTATATCTTGAATTTCTGACCTCTGGTAATTATGAGCTAAGATAACAGCTTTCTTTTCTTTTTTGAGCTTCAGGATTTTCCCAGTTAAATCCATATTTACGCCTATTCACCTTGAAATTGAAAAATAAAGAGGACAAGTTAACAGATATATGCTTTTACCTTCAGGAAGGATACTTTAATCTTAAATATGTCAAGAAAAATGAAAAAGTAACTTGTGACGCAGCTTTTCTCTTAAGGTTATTGAGCGTTTCCTCGCTTGAAAAAAACCGAAGTTTAATACAAACTTGCTCAGATAATTCCGCATAACTCGAATGCGATACCCAATTTCTGGACAATCATAAGAGGACTATCTACCCCCATTGGTAAATACTTGAACAAGTTGTAGTCAAAATTAACTGTTATTTTATTGCCAGAACATCAAATCCAGAAATGCTAAAATTAGTCATCACATCATTCCTAAGGGTGCTTAGATATGCCTTATAACGAACTAAGAAAGGATTACCTACTAAACCGCTGGGTCGTAATTGCAACAGAGCGAAGCCGCAGACCCACCGATTTTGCGAAGCCAAGAAACGAAAGCGTCAAAGCAGCTGTTTGTCCGTTGTGTGTGGGCAATGAAAACATGACGCCACCAGCCTTACTACTATACTTGAAAGAGCCGAATGAAATAACAAAAGCTGAAGACCCAGTGGATGGCGAGCGCCCAAAAAACTGGCTTGTACGAGGCATTCCAAACCTTTTCCCAGCATTCAATCCCCCAAAACAGGCTGAAGACCAAAAAGAAGTCATCAAAAGCGAAACATTGGCTAACGCAATTGGAGCTCATGAGGTTATTGTAGAATCACCCGACCACGATGAGGACCCAGCTGACGCACAGCAACCTCAGTTGGAACTAGTTATCCAAGCATATGTGGATAGGCTTAGGGAGTTAAGCGCAAAATCCTATGTGAAGTATGTTTCAATTTTTAGAAATTATAGACAGGAAGCAGGCGCGTCACTTACTCATGCTCACAGCCAATTAATTGCAATGCCCATTGTTCCATCATTGATTCAAGAAGAATTTGATGCAAGCAAAACATATTACGAAAAAAATGGCAAATGCGTTTTCTGTGATATAATTGAGCAAGAAGCGAGGGGTCCAAGGCTTGTTTTGGAAAACTCTGAGTTTATAGTTTTCACGCCTTATGCAAGTATTAACCCAATGGAGTTCTGGATTGTTCCAAAGAAGCACTCAGCAAACATCTTGAACCTAGACGATGACGAAATAAGCATTTTCGCTAAAACTCTCAAAGCCAGCCTTAAAGCCCTAAAAGACCTCGTAAATGACCCTCCATACAACTACGGTTTCCACTTAGCCATAAACAAAGAAGCCCAAGACCACTATCATTGGCACTTAGAGGTTTATCCCAAGCTGTCAATTTGGGCTGGCTTCGAAATAAGCACAGGAACATACATTAACACAGTAACGCCTGAAAACGCAGCCGAAAGCCTAAGAAAAACAATTCAGCCCTAAGGACCCAAAATTTCTTTCTCATATCTCGGCTTAACCAATAGAACATCCTCCACGTAAGCCCGCAAAGGCTCCCCTACACTCCATGCTTGCGAGATGCATCCTCTTGGTTCGTTAGGAGGACCACAATCGTATATCTCACTGATCGTTCCCAATCCACCCTGATGGATCCCACCAGTAAATAAGGGTAAAACAAGATTTTCAAAAGCATTTTTGCGTGATTTAGCATCTTGGCCACTTAATTTCAAGTAAGCCGATATGTAAGGACCAAGAAGCCAAGGCCAAATCGTCCCGTTATGATAAGCTGTATCTCTGCTTCGCCTGTTGCCGAAGCATTTGCCGACAAACTTGGGGTCATCTAGTGCCAATGTCCGCAACCCATAAGGCGTCACAAGTTGCTGATTGACTACATCAACAACTTTTGCGCTTTTGGCTTGGTCGAGAATTTTGAAATCCAACGAAACAGCAAATATTTGGTTAGGCCGTAGCGAATCATCAACACTGCTAACATCAATTACATCATATAGGCAGCCTCTCTTCCAATTCCAGTATTTCTCGTTAAAGCTTTTTCTTGCTTTTTCTGCCATAACATCGTATTTCTCTGCTGAAGCGGGCTCGCCAAACTTGTTAGCCAAAAACTCCATCGTTCGCAAGGCATTGTACCATAAAGCTTGAATTTCTACAGCCTTTCCAGCCCTCGGCGTAATTCCATTACCTTCAACCGCGGCATCCATCCATGTAAGCCGTGAACCATGCATAATCAAGCCATCATCATCCAAACGGATACCAAACAAAGTGCCTCTTTGATGATACTCAACAATCTCCTGCAAACTATCCCACAACTTGTCTCTAACAAACGAAAGATCGCCAGTGTACTTGAGGTATTGCAGAACAGCGTTGACGTACCAGAACGTTCCATCTACCGTGTTGTAAACGGGTTCACCTGTTTTGTCCGCAATAAAGTTGGGAATTAAGCCCGCATGGCAATATTGAATGAAGTTTTGCAGTATCTCTTTTGCTTCGTTGAATCTTCCAGTCACCAGCATAAGTCCTGGAAGGGAGATGAATGTGTCTCTGCCCCATGGTTCAAACCAATGGTATCCAGCGATGATTGATTTTTCGCCTTCTGTATTTTCTACGATGAATGAATCTGCAGCTAAAAGAATCCAGTTTAGCCAATCGCTCATTGGAACTTCGGGATGAAGGTGGTAGAAATTAGCGAGCAAATCGCTTTTCTGGTTTAGCTCTTGCTTAAGAGTTCCTGTGACCTCGTTAGTGGTGCTTCCGATTGAATCTAAAATCGCCTTTGCTGACTCCGCCTCATGGCTGACAGCAGCACTTATAGAAAATTGACTCTCTAATCCATTGGGAATTTGAACCTCAAAATGTCCAGGCTGGAAACAATCGTCAATGCTGGCTTCGCCTCTTTCCTCTTCATCACGATATCTTAACTGTTCAACCCAATTCACTTTCTCATAATACAATCCGTCAGTTATGCGGGAAACAATTGTAGTTTGTGGACGTTGAAAGGTTACTTCAAACTCTTTTACATCACTTTTTTGGGTAAATTCCAGGGAGATTCTTTTGTAATTAAGAACCTTGTGATAGTAGCGGCATGTCAAAAGTGGATAGACTCTAACTGTAGCATCAGAACCAGAACGGTTTGCAATGTTGTAGATTGCCGAAACACCGTTCTTGTTTCTGGACATAAAAATGGTTTTGTCAACTGTAATGTTACTAAAATCGTAGGTGTATTTGGGATAGGGTGAGATTGAAAATTGCTTTACCAATCTATAGCCTTGAGGATAGATTGTGTCTTGATAATCGTTAGCGCCTAACCTGTAGATTTCATTGCCTAAAATTACGTCTTCATCAAGCTTTGACAAGCAAACTGTACGTTCACCAGGGGGATGCAGCGCGGCAATAAGAAAACCATGATATTTCCTTGTATTAATTCCTAAAACTGTGCTTGAAGCATAACCGCCCAGGCCGTTAGTTAAAAGCCACTCTGTCTTTATAAGCTCATCAAAATTTGAAAACGCCTCTTTGGCGAAAGTTATGGCGGGCAACCGTATCAAGGCATCAACTTCGCAATGTTCTTGTCGCGAGGCGACTGAAAATAGTTGGCAACTGGAATACATTTTGTTCTGAACAGAAGCAAATGAGGCTTAGTCAGCTTGTATTCAGTGAGGGTTTCCGCATAACCCATCCCTTTGGCGAAAACCAGCTTCGCAGCATCATAAACTTTCAAGAATTCCGCCGAAACCTCTTTTTTCTGTAAGCCAACTGCATCTGTTCCAGTGGTTAATATTTCGTCAGCTATCTTATCTATTCCTGAAACTGCCACATCAGTCAAAGTAGCGTCGTTAATTACAGGTCCACCTTTGACAACGTATGTTACTTTCAAGCCCATGTTCTTCAACTGCTCCACCAGCAAAGTATCAAAAACGATTTCTCCAGCATTATCAGCTAGGAATAGGACACTGTTTACTTTTTTTGCCAAAGCGTAGGCCTTGTCAATGTCATCTATAACTAAGTCTTTGGAAGCTTCTCTAAAACAACCCGACAAATTATTTAATGTAAAGTTGTGTCCTGGAATATCAAACTCCATAATGTTGCCAACGATAGCGCAGAGACAAGCTTTTTTGAACCGTTCCTGCTGCGTGTAACCTGCTTCTACAAGTTTTTTTGCAAGAGGCAACATTTTCAACGCTTTCTCATTAGCTAACCTTTTACTTCTCTCGTAGGGATCATTGTTATTTGTCAACTGCTTAATTATGCGGTCTCTTTTAGTGCCTAAATCTGCTGCTACAGAAGTCTGTTTGAATTCCCGATTTAGTAGTTTTGTAACTTCAGCTATGCATCTGAAACGTAAGGCAGGATTTGTTGTCGCCTGGTAGGTTGCCACCGTTCCTCTAGCAAGTAGACATGATTCGCATTCTGGCTCAACTTTCAAAGATAATCACACGACTTACTATTTTGTTGCGTCGGCAAATGCTCGTAGAATACTATATGGGTCTTTCGCTTTCACAATGCCGCTTGCTACGAGAACGCCCTGAGTTCCTAATCTCAAAGCAACCGATACATCTTCACTTTTGCTAATTCCAGCACCGCATAAAATCGTCACATCGTTGTTTATTTTCCGAACAAAGTTTACTGTATTAGTAACAACTTGGGGTTGCGCTTTTGACACGGCAATTCCCGTCCCAATAAGTTCCGGCGGTTCAATTGAAACAATGTCTGGATGTAACGCTGCCGCGCCGCAACTTTGATTTGGGTTAGCCGCACATACACAGGATAAGAGGCCATTTTCATGAACCAACGTTACTATCGCCTCAATATCAGACAATCGAAGCTGCCGCTCAGAATGATTGATTAATGTTCCAACGGCGCCCGCTTCCTTAACTGATTCTACAAGCACATGTCCAGTGTTGTTACCTGGTTTAATCGGGTCAATATGCTGAGCAAATACAGGAATCTCAACTGCCTCTGCAACTCGGGCAATATCAACAAGCTGGGGTGCTACAACAATAAATGCTCCAGTTTCTTTGGAGGCTTTTTCGGCACTTTTTGCGAGCTCAACAGCTCTTTGCCCAGTTGCTTCTAGGTAAGTTTTGAAATTTACTATAATGATAGGGGTTCTTAGCTTCAAATGCGTGTTCCTCGACTTAAAAGGTTAACGCATTTTATTAATATCATTTGCCTTTTCAAGAAAAGGTTATTGTTCATAAAAGGCTAAAAAAATAGTCTAATGGACAGATGTTTATGCTTTCACTGTTGCTTTTTTAGCCATTTCTTCGGTTAGCATACCGACTAGTTGCCCGTTCTTAACTAAAGCTGCTCGCGTCATTCCTTTTTCTTTCATTAGTGACATAGCTGTCATCATTGATTCGTCAGCTTGAAGAATTAAAAGCGGTGTAAAGTTAAGGTCCTTTGCAAGTGTTTTCTTGAGGTCTCTTTGCTTCTCAGCTATCTCATTTAGAAGCTCTCGGTCATTGATTACTCCTATAGGCTTATGATTTTCAGTTATGAGAAGTGAAGTAACGCTATTTTGCATTAGTTTCTCCACAAGCTTAGCTACAGTATCAGTTGTTGAAACCTCAACTGCAGGAAGCTTGGTGCCGGCTCGGTTGCTGATTTCTGAAATGTCTATACCTCTCTTCCAAATATCATCAAGCATCTCACTTACTCTTTCGATTTGGCTAGGGTCTGTGGAATAGAATGTGTCAACTAAATAAAAGGCAGATTCACTTCCAAAATCACTTAATGGAGGCATTTTAAACATGAACAGGTGCTTATTGTCCACAAGCATCATTGTTAGATAACTGATTGGGACATGTTTAACTTCGTAACGTGACAAAAGTCTTTGAGCTGGTTCAAGGTTGTCCAAATCGATTGATGCCATTACTCTAATTCTTAAGCCTTTTTTGAAGTACTTCAATAGCGGATCATCTTCCGCAAGACGGTTTATACTTTGGGATGTAGTGATTAACACTATGTCTTTTTTGGCACCTTCAAGAACCTTAGTTACTTTAGTCCACGCTTCCTCAACGCCTTTAATAACAATTGTTTCGCCGATGGGTATTCCACTCTTCAACTCATCTATTCGCCTGGAAGCGTCAACGCCAGTTTGCCACATTTGCTCAAAAAAGGCTTTGAGAACAGAAATAAACATTTTATCGTTAATCCATAAGCCTTCATCTTCTAAATTCAAAACGGAAGCTTCGTTGCCAAAAGGTGCATACAAGATAGCCTCTTCTTCATCCTTAATTAGAAAGCGAGGGAAAAACTTTGAACTCATAGTGACATGACGAAGTCTAAAGTTCATTTTCCCTTCTGAAACGCTCTCATCTATTCTTTCAACAACTTTCAGGTTTTCAGGAGAAATGTCGGTTATAACTTGAAATTGGATAGCCCTATTTTCAGAAGCTGTGGCCGCTGAATCAAAAATTCCCGCAATATCTTCTTGAACAAAACCCAAAGAAGTTGTTAAAACAATCACTTCCTTTTTCGATTCATCAATCATATTTAACATTTTTGAGTGAATCTTTTTCTTACCTGTAATAATTGAGAATTTGGCTACTGGATATTCTGATTCCGGAGCGCTTATAGATTGCCAAGCTGTTAAAAGGTCTTGTTTCTGATCGGTTAAGTTTTTAACCTCATTCTCTTTTGTATTAATGAAGGAGCCCACTAAGGCTTCAAAAGGAACAATAGTAAAACGTGTGGGCCTTTCGAGGGTTGCTTCAATAAAGCCTTTTTCTTGAAGTTTCTTGAAAGTCCGATAAGCTTGAACTCGCTCCATCTTAAGCCGTTTAGCCACGAAGCTAGTAGATTGAACACCACTTTTGGCAAGAAACATGTAAACTTGAATTTCCCGTTTTGAGAGACCAAGAATTTGTAAGAACTTGGTGACATCTTTCTCGCTCATCAGGCAACCGCTCAGTAAAACCCACTGATTTATTAATCTTAATCGTTTTCGGCATTTATATGCCTATTTGTATCATTTTGTAACAACATCAGACAACAACTTAAACAAGCTTCATTTGCAGTGTACCATGCTCGCTTTTTGCTCTTTTGGCAGGCTTCCAAGATTTCCTGACAAAACTTGGATAGTCGCCATTCTTTTCCAGCAACTTCTTAAGAAAAATCATGGTTTTGCTATCAGTTAAGTATCCACTGCCAAAGTCACCGTACTCCGATCTTAAACTATCAATTTCCCTGTCACGTTCCACCTTAGCAATGATTGATGCAGCCGAAACAATTGGGTAGATCCTGTCAGCTTTGTGCCGAGAGACTATTCTGGTCTTGGTTTTAAGGCACTCTCTAATATGGTTTCCAAATCGTTGCTCAACTGTATCAGCGGCATCAACGTAGACTTCATTAGGCTTCAAGTCTTCAATCACCTGTGCCATGGTCTGCGCCTCAAGCCTATTTAGCTTGTGCAATCTTCTGGAACTTTCAACTACTTTATCAATTTGAGAAGGAAGAACCTTAACAGTTTGATATTTTTGGCTTAAACTTATGATTTCAGGGTACAGAGCTTCTCGCTTCTTGGGGGAAAGAAGCTTTGAATCTTTTACGCCTAACTCAATTAAAGAAGGCAAATTTTCAGCAGTTACCATGACGCCAGCGACTAATAGTGGACCGATAACACAACCCCGTCCAGCTTCGTCAACACCGGCAATCAACAATTTTTCTGCACTCCTGATATTAATGGAATGGTTAAGGTTCTAAGCTATAACACTTCTTGTGAAGAAACAAATTCTATGTTAGAAATCAGAAGAGGAAGATTCTTGTTAAGCTTCAAAGTGCAAAAAAATAACAGCGTTTTCGCAACCAAGCAATATTATTCAAAGGTGTTGCGCTACAATCATAGCGTGTGCCTTATCATATGGCTCCAAATGCACAATTTCTTTCACATCAAAGCCTCTTTTACGCAATATGCCTGCTTCCTGTCGATAGACTGCATCTGGATCCATTGTTACATCGATGCTTTGCGATTTCACAGCTATCATAACCCAGCCTTCAGGTTTAAGAAAAACATCTGCATTGTCAGCTAACAATTTTGCTTGTTCAGGCTGAGCAACATCGCAGTAAATTGTATCTACTTTACCTGAAATGAACATGGCATATCTCTCGGGCATTCGAGCGTCTTCCAAAAGAGGAGAAATGTTTGGGCGGTATGTGGCAACGTTGTTGACTAAATCTCTGATTGATCGCTGAGCGAATTCAACACAGTAAACATGGCCAGTTTCACCAACAATGTCGGAAACATGGCTAGGTGTAGTTCCAGAAGCTGCGCCTAAATAAAGCACTTTGCTAGCTGATTCTATGGGTACAGTTTGAACCCCTTTTAGAATGACGGCTGCAAGTTTGCTTCTGAACGCATCCCAAATTCGGTACTCTATGCCTTTGAACTTGACAAGACGCTCACCGTAAACGTTTAAGCCAGGCGTCAAGTTACGGGTAGCTAACCGTTGTGTTCCGTCTTCAAGGGTTGCTTGGTATATTTCTTTGAATTTTAGGTGCGGTTTAACCTTAACGGTCAACGCCTTTCTCTTCTCCGATTCCTATCCCTGCGCGGTCCGCCGCGGTCTCTGAAAGGGCGTCCACCGCCTTCATGAGGCCTAAACGATCGCTCTCCGCCATCTTTACGTTCAAATGTTGGTCTTGGTTTAGATTCTTTTGGTGGAGGCGGCTCCTTGTACTTCTCTCGAATTTCGTCTAAACGTTTGTTAATTGCCTCTTTTAATTGCTCCCCAATATAGTGGCCTCCGAAAGCATCAGCTCTGGCAGCGATGGCTAGTTTTCCAGCGATCACTCTTGCGATTTTTCCTCTCTGCCATCTCTTAGCATCATGCAGGAGTGTGTGTTGGAATATTAAGCCGTGTTTTGGCGGTCTTGCACCTGTTTTCAATGAACGGAACAGGGCTTTTTCTGCGCCTAAAACCTGTATGGTGCTTGCTGGCCTCATAGCCAGGTTCTGCAAGCTTCCTGCAATAGCGATTAGGCGTGCTCCAAGCAGTGCTCCTGCAACCGTACGCACATTGGGGGCCATTTCCTCCATGGTTCGGTCAACGTAATTCTCCATGTTCTTGCGCAGTTCATAAAAATCAAGTACGTTTTTGGCTAAAGACTGTATTTGTTCTAAGTCTCGTTCTGCGATGTCAGCACCCATAGATGATTCTGCTGCTTTCGCAACATGTTGGGCTCTTTCTTTAGGAATATTTTCTTTCTCTAAGCCTTCCATAGTATAGTTTTCTCTGTATCCTAAGTTCATTACAAGCCTAGAGTAGGTTTCATGTTTTTCGATTAAGCGGTCAAGCTCAGGGAAGTACACGCCATACCATTCTCTTAGTCTGCCCATGAACAAGTTGACTGTACGATCTAGATCATCCAGGGTCTGAATACCCTGTGCAATAATTAGATCTCTTTTTTCTGAGGCGCCTTTGATTCGCAGTTTGGCAAGTTCCATACTGACATTACGATTCCACAGGCTAAGCTCCTGCTCATCATTAACGAATCCTGATTCAAAAGCAACCTCATTCATGCGGGAGCGAAGAACTTCGGCATCGGCAGGTTTCGCTACTTCCACATTCACGTCCATTTTCCTTTGAATTTCTTCTGCCAAGTTGGCATTTTCAAAAAGGAAAGCGTCATAGCCCACATTTTTTAAGAGCGAAATTAATGAGAAAATATCATCGGACATCTTTCCGGCTTCAGCCTTAAGCAAGCTTCTTGCTGCTGCCTGAGGTTTTTTCGGAAACAATACCTTCTCAACTGACCTGTTTTTGTCGTCGAAGGCTACCACGCCGAAAGGGAACTGAATTATGAATGCTTTCATTTTTAGAGCCCCAATAAACTAACTATTGTCAACCTTTTAACTTAATAAACAGTTTTGTTGCCCTACGCATTAAAAACCGTATTTTCACATTAAGAAATTGAATGTAAGAGTATTCAAGGCGCAATTTGATTGCTAATCTTGCACAAAGGTTGACTTGACTTTGACATACGTAAGTTTAAAGTCTGCCGTTAAATTATAGGTAGAGCATCGATTTGGGAGCACAGGGGAATAGGGTTTATGGTAAATCAACCACCGCATCGCGCACGCGGCGTAAAAGTACTCAAAGCCGTCTCATCACCACTTAGGTTGCAAATCCTTAACCTGCTATTTGACAAAAGCGCTCTCTCTTACACTGAATTAATGAACCAACTCAAAATGAATCCAAGTCGAGATGCAGGTAGATTTGCGTACCACCTCAAATTTCTATTGAAGGCAGATTTAATTGAGGCAGACGTTGAAGCAAAAAAATATTATTTAACTGACCTTGGCAAAATGGTTCTTGATGTCGCCGACCGCGTGGAGAAGAAAGCGGTTAAACCAAGAGGAATGCTTGTTCGTACATCTCATCTGACACTGGAAGAGTTTGATGCAAACAAAATAGCAAATTCACTGATAAAAGAAGCAAAGGTGCCAGTTGAGTTAGCTCAGAAAGCAGCGAAAGAAGCAGAAAAACGTTTAGTTAAATCAAAAACAAAGTATCTTACGGCTTCGTTAATCAGGGAAGTTGTGAATGGCATTTTGGTTGAAAAGGGCTATGAAGATTACCGTCATAAACTCACACGCGTCGGAATGCCCATTCATGAGGTAACTGCTTCAATAGAATCAAAAGACACACCTGTTGATTCATCAGCTTTAATTACAAAAGCAGGTCAATCCGTCCTTGGCGAGTACACGTTGCTTAATATTTTCCCAAGAGACATAGCCGACGCGCACCTCTCAGGCGCCATCCACATTAATGATTTAGGCACATGGATACTAAAACCCAACGAAGTTAGCCACGACCTCCGATTCTTTTTCAGAAATGGACTCAAACTTGACAATCCCTTCCAAACTTCAATGGATCCACCTGACAACCTTGAATCAGCCTTAGCGATCGCCCTTAACATTATTCTGCACACCAACAAAGAAACAAACAAAATGCAAACATGTAGCTACTTCAATGTTTTTCTATCTCCATTTGCAAAAGACGTTGACACCTCAAAAATAAAAGAGAATATGCGTTTGTTCATTTTAAACCTGAACCAACAAGCTGAAGCTACATTAGGACTTGAGCTCACAATTCCGAAATTAATGGCGGAGCAAGAAGCAACCGGTCCAAAAGGAAAAATTAGCGGTAAATACAGTGACTTTTCCCAAGAGATCCAACTCTTAGCATCTGTCATTCTTGAAGTTTACGCGGAAGAGAATGCCAAAAAGCCATTGCTTGGCCCGAAATTAGTTATAAGAATTAACAAGGATTCGTTTACAGATGAAAAAGCTAAAATTGCTCTCCTAAAAGCACATGGCTTGGCTGCGGAAAAAGGAATAATACACTTCGCAAACACCGCAAACAAAGATACAGAAAACGCGGTTTTTTCTGCTTCGGGAGTTAAGCTTGCTCCTGACGTAATTGGGGACTGGGAAACCGACACCCTACGCACTGGCTGTCTTGGTTGTGTAACTATTAATCTGCCGAGAATCACTCAGGAAAGTGAGAAAGACAAGAACAAATTTTTTGATCTAGTGAGAGAACGCTTTGAATTATCGGCAAGGGCTTTAGGAATAAAAAGCAACGCGTTAAAACAATTCGGGAAAAACTCCTTGCCCTTTCTACTAAAAAACGGTAATGGAGACGTATATTTCAGGCTAGAAAATAGTTCACGCATAATTAATTTAGCTGGGTTTCGAGAAGCTATTGAGGCTTTCACAGAAAAAAGCATAGATTCTGAGGAAAGCCGCAAGTTTGCCGAAGAAATCGTCCAAAATATTTTGGCATTCAAACAAAAAATTGGCAGAAAACATGGAAAACGACTCTACGCTGTTATGCTAAGTAACCCGGATGCTTCTGAGCGCCTTGCTCAGTTGGATATTGATAGGTTTGGCATAGCAAAAGTGAAGTATTCTGGAACAAGAGAAAAACCTTACTATTCAACCGCTAAAAGATTCCAAGTTAAGGCTGGCGAACCCCTCAGCATACCCCCTGAAATAGTGGAGACTGCACAGAAAATGAAGGGTTTAAACGCGGGCGGCAGTTTCTGTATCCTTGATTTGGGAGATACCCAATTTAAGCCTGAACCTCTGATGGAGTTAACCCGACACCTAATTGAGAACCCAATCTTCGAATTCTTCACTTACAACCGCATAATCAGTTTCTGCGATAACTGCAAAAACAGCTGGTTTGGAACGCTTCATAAATGCCCATCTTGTGGGTCCATGAGCAAACTCGCAACGTTTGATCGCTTTGCATCCAACTAAAAGCTTATTTGACTGAGCCAAGCACAAGTGCCAACAACGCCATCCGAACAACTATACCGTTCCAGACCTGTTGGAAATAACGCGCCTGAGGAGTATTGTCCACTTCAGGGGCAATTTCATCTACGCGTGGAAGAGGATGCAAAATAATCAAGTCTTTCTTAGAATCTTTTAGTGTTTTGAGATCTATTTTGTAAGCACCTTTAACTTTAGCGAATTCTGCCGCGTCAGGAAAACGCTCCTTCTGAATACGAGTAACATATAAGACATCAATTTGTGGCATAATAGCTCCTAAGTTTGCATCTTCGGTTACAGGGATTTTATTTTTTATTGTTTGAAGCACGTCTTTTCTCATCCGAAGCATTTCAGGCGAAACCAAGAATAACTCTATTTTGTACAGTGCTAATGCATATGCTAATGAATGCACCGTGCGTCCATACCTTAAGTCGCCGACCAAAGCAACTTTTAATCCATCTATCTTGCCCTTTTCCTTACGCATTGTATACAAGTCAATGAACGCTTGTGTCGGATGTTCCTCTGCACCAGTGCCTGCATTAATTATCGGAACCTTAGAAAATTCCGCTGCCAACTTCGCAGCACCTTCCAAACTATGTCTGAGCGCTATTGCATCTGCATAATTTTCAACCGTTCGCACAGTATCTGCCAAGTTTTCGCCTTTCTTAACAGAAGCAATTTCAGCGTCGGCAAAGCCTATGTTGGATCCGCCTAGTTTTAGCATTGCTGTCTCAAAACTTAAACGGGTGCGAGTGCTGGGCTCAAAAAATAGGGTTGCAAGGATTTTTCCTTTAAGCATATCTGAGCCTTTTGATGCAAGGGGTTCCATGGATTGGCTAACATCAAGAATATGGTTGATTTCTAGTCTGGAGAAGTCTTCTATAGATATAATGTCTCTTCCCTGAAACACCATTTTGGCACCTAAAAACAAGAAAGCCGTTAACTTGTAAATAACACTTTGTATGTTACAGCTGGCTATTTTTCCTTTCAGGTTAGTGCTTATATGCTTTTGTTGTTGTCAGGCGACTGCAGCACACTTTTAATAGCGAGAATTTCGCAATAATATTTCAAGTCCGAAATTTCAAAAGGTGTTTTTATGGAAGCAGTTTTGGAAAAAATTTCTAGAAGAGAAAAAAACATAGAAACTTTTAGTTCTCATGGATATATGCCCAGGATTTATGATGTTCAATCTCCCTGTCAATGGTTGGAACATTGCTATGGCGGAAAATGCCCAGCATTCGTTAAGCTTAACGGAAACTTTTACTGCTCTCGGGTCAACAAAAGCTTTGGATAGCAACACCATTTTAACTAAAACTATCCTTTTTTTAGTTTCTAAATTAGCCTTTCAATGCTACATTTGCTTCAGTTATTTTTCCGTCAAATGCGATAGCAGGCGCAGCTATTATGATATCAAGGGCTTCTCCCTTTGCCTGGTTCTCGTTTGAATCAATTAGAACTACATCACTTTTTCATAACGAAGAATATCGAAAGCAGCGGCACTTCCTACTTTACCGCACCAATAACTTTTGTCATATAAAACTATGATTTGAAGCTTAGATATAATCTGCTCAACATACAAATAAAAACAAAAGAGTTCGAATTTGAGATTTGATGGTTGATATCTTGCAGTAATTCCTATTTTATAATAATAACTGGACAAAGCGCTAAATGCGATACTTTTTCACTTATACTACCCATAAAAAACTCCCGCATCCTCCCTGCTCCTTTATGCCCAACTATAATAACGTCGAAACTGCCCTCCTTTGCTGTATTAACAATTTCAAGAGCAGGATCGCCTTGTCTAAGAGTAGAAGTAACAGCCAAGTCAGGCTTAACTTCCTTTGCTCGTGCAACCGCTTTACGCAAGACCTCTTCATGAATTTTGTTGACATCATTCGCAACCGAAGCCAGACTGGCGTTTGAAGAAACAGTCGATTCGGCAGGATTAGTACTTAAAGGCAATGGCTCGTAAACATTCAAAATCGTGACAGCCGCACCAAATTTTTCGCTTAACCCTAATGCAAAATCCAAAGCCCTATCTGAATTTTCGGAACCATCAACCGCCACCAATATGTTCCTAAGTAACATAAACCAAAGCTCCTCGAAAAAATAACCGTTTATCTAACCATTAAGCTTTTTCTCAACCCATAAAAAACCAATCCACTTGTAACCTCTTTGCTTGTTTGAATAAGGTTGCTCCTCACCGATTCCTTTAAACATTATAAAGGTAAAGTCTATTCAATACTTAAAAGAGGCAAACGGGGGGCCACCAATAAATAAGCATATTCAAACGCTAATGCTCATGCTTATTATTGCAACAATAGTTTTTCCAGCCCTCAATGTTCCCAGCACTAAAGCAATGGCAGAACAACCTTGGACCACCATGACACCTATGCCAACAGCGCGAGGAGGACTCGGCGTGGCCGTCGCAAACGGAAAGATTTATGCAATCGGAGGCTTAAACGGTGACTTACCACTTAATACAAATGAACAGTATGATCCTGCCACAAACCAGTGGACAAGCAAAGCACCTTTGCCAACGGCAAGAAGCGGTTTTGCCATAGCGTCTTATAATAACGAAATCTATGCCATAGGGGGAACGGTCGGCAACGGATACGTGGGCAACAACGAAGTTTATAATCCTTTAACTAATTCTTGGGAAACAAAGGCGTCAATGCCTACTCCAAGGGCTGATTTTACAGCCAATGTGGTGAACGATAAAATCTATTTAATCGGTGGCAAAAGATATTCAAGCAACAGTCCATATTTCAATGAAACAGACATTAACGAGGTTTATGATCCAGTTACTGATACGTGGACAACTGCCAAATCAATTTCGCACGCAGTTTATGGTTACGCATCAGCGGTTATAGATGGAAAAATTCAAATCATAGGAGGAGCAAAAAACCCAGTTTCGTTAGGAAGCACGGTTCTTGTAAATTCTAACCAAGTGTATGATCCTCAAACTAACAATTGGACAATAGCTGCAAGCGCACCAAACTTAGTTTCCTATGGAGCTGCGTCAGTAACCCAAAATTTTATGGCGCCTTCACGTCTGTATTTTGTAGGTGGGTTTTCTTCGAACACTTATAGCGGTAATACTCAAGTTTATGACCCAACTAACGACACTTGGACCACTGACGTCTCTATGCTTACCGCTCGAGCCTACTTGGGCGTTGCTGTCGTAAACGATATTTTGTACGCAATCGGCGGCTTTGACGGCACAAATTGGCTAAGAACTGTGGAGCAGTATAAGCCTATTGGTTATGGAACAGTTCCGCCGGAAATTCAAATTACGTCTCCTGAAAACGAAACGTATACTGATGTGACTTTATCCTATGATGTTAACAAGGGGGTCGAATGGATGGGTTACAGTTTAGATGATCAAGCAAACCTAACCATAAAAGGAACTACCGAATTGTTTAACATGTCTCAGGGTGCACATAACGTGATAATCTACGCTAACGACAGCATTGGCAACATGGGTCATTCGAACAGAGTTTTCTTTTCAATAGACACGATTGCTCCAAGTATTGTGATAATGCTTCCTCTAAACCAATCTTATAGTTCTACTGATATCCAATTAACTTTTAAAGTAGATGAGCCAACCAAAGAGTTGGCTTATATTTTAGATAATAACGCAAAGTTGAGTATAATTGGAAATGTAAGTTTGCCGGCACTAACCAACGGGTCTCATCGTTTAACGATTTACGCTACTGACGAAATCGGGAACGCAGACTCAAAAACTGTGTACTTTAGTATACAGACTTTTCCAACTATGTTATGGGTTGCAATCATAGCCATAATAATCATAGTTGTAGCGGCAGGGTACCTGTTTGTGAAACGCAAAAAAGTAGAAAATAAACAAGAGTTACCGACAGATGCTGACTCGGCATCAGATAAAGAAAACAAAGTCACGGATTTAGAATCTTGAGACAATCCAAACCGACTATTTGTTGTGCACAAGGTAAGCAAAAAAAGATTTCTTAGACAGAAAACTTAAGTATAGAAAACAACGCTTTTCAATGAAGGTCTACCACCCGATGGTCTACGAAATCGATTATCACGCAGGTGAAAAAGCAGGTTGCTCAACAAGACTCATAATTGCAGACCGAATGTTTTATGTTAAACTATTTCAGGCCGAAACCGCAAGATTTTTTTCAGGAGACCAACAAGGCATTATTCAAAAGGAAATTTCAAAATCTGAATTCGAACTGTGGCTTAACATATTAGCAGATAATGAAGTAGAGATATCCGAAATTCAAGGTAAGCTTGGTTTAGGAAAAAAATATTAGACTTTAAACATCTTTCCGTCTTGTCTTTCTTATTGCGACAACTAAGAATTACTGTGAGAACCGCCAGCAAAACTATCTAATCAAGAATTACCGAGTAAAAGTGTAAAGGTCATTAAGTATTATTATATTTATATTGAAATGTTAATGCTAGATATTCAGTTATGAGGCAAATGAAATGAGCGCATATTTGGTGCCATGGGATACCAAACGCAACTTGTTAGATGAGGCAAATCGCCTCTATGACGAAGCTGGAACTCTTGATTGCATACAAAGAGATGATATAGTTGCAATAAAGCTGCATGTTGGCGAATTAGGAAATCCGTACTATGTGCAACCATTTTTTGTTCATGATATCATTCAAAGAGTTAAGGAAGCAGGCGGCAAACCATTCCTAACCGACTCCAATACACTATATCACGCAGAACGCAGCAACGCCTACGACCATATGTTTACTGCGTTAATGAATGGATTTAACATGGCTCCCTTTATTGTGGCTGATGGACTTAAGAGCGAAAACTATCGGATAGTGCAAACCAAGGGCATATTAAAAGAAATTGAAGTTTCTGGCGCTATCGCGGAGGCTGATGCTATGATTGTTGTGTCACATGATAAGGGTCATGAACTAAGCGGATTCGGCGGAGCAATGAAAAACCTAGGCATGGGCTGCACTCCCCGAACCGGCAAGCTTCGCCAACACAGAACAGTTGGCATAGAAATAGACCAATCTAAATGCAAAGGCTGTGGCAAATGTACGGCAATATGCGAAATGCATCTGCCTGAAATTATTGAAGGAAAAGCAAGAAATATTTCATCGCTTTGTATGCGGTGTCCAATGTGCAAACATGGTTGTCCAATGGAAGCCATAAGCTTTGTCAATCAGGATAATATTTGTAGGGCACTTGCTTCAGCTGCATACGGTGTATTGTCCACATTTAAGCCCAACAAAGTGTCTTATGTTAGCTTTGCCCGAAGCATAACTTCATATTGTGATTGTTTGCCAAGTCCAGGCGACATAATTATGAAGGATGTAGGTATCTTTGCCTCCGACTCACCTGTTTCAATTGACGCGGCATTCCTGGAAATGATTGATTATAAATTGCTTAATGAAGCATCAAATGTTGATTGCATGTTGCAGGTTCAAGAAGCTAAAAGCTTAGGCATCAAAGGCGAACTAAACCCTAAAATAATAAAATTAAGCTAATTTTGCGTTCTGTTGCATTTACTTTGATATCCGCATTTTTTTTCCATCTTCTAATTAAGTAAACAGATGTTATGATGATTGCTGCAACGATTGCGGAAAGGATTAGGTAATGTGAGATTCCAGCAACTTCCGACCAGTGATTTCCTAAGAACAACCCTAGATAAATCAAGATTGTGTTCCATAATAGGCAGCCTGCAGTGGTGTAAGCGATAAACTTCGGCAGCGGCATTCGAACTGCGCCTGCGGGGAATGATACTAGGGTTCTGAATCCAGGTATGAGTCGGCAAAAAAACACCATTATTGCTCCATGTCTGCTAAACCAGTTTGCAGCAATTTCAAGTTGGGCTGCGGACAAGAGAGCTCGTCCTAAAATGCGGTGTCTCGCAAGAGATTGAACGCCTTTTAATCCGATATAGTAATCAATCAGTGAACCCATTACCCCCGCAACAGTCGCAACTAAAACCGTTATCCAAATATTCAGCTGACCCGTTGAAGCTAAGAAGCCTGCAAATGGAAGAATTACCTCGCTTGGGATAGGCACAGAGCTCGCTTCTAGCAGCATCAACATGAAGATGCCGAAGTACCCCCATGATTTCACAGTGTCTTTGACGTTAATCATAATAGAAATTACAGCGCTAATCACTGGCCCACCTGTTACAGGACCGCCCTCAATAACTGTGTCTTCTAAAATTGAGATCAGAACATAAGCAACAATTACAATAGCGATGGCTACGATAATCAGTTGCGGAGCTTTTTTTCGAATTCGTTGAAGGCTGTGATATGTCACCAAGATAATCGCTTAACCCGTAATTTTCATCTTGAATATATTTTAGGTTATTCCTTTTATCACATCCACCCTAACACCAACCGTACCACCAACATCAAGCCCAACGCCCACCCTTCGCCGAACCCACACCGACCTCAGTACCGAAACCGCCTCAATCAACAACCGTAACTCCGACAGAGACTGCCATCCCAAAACCCAACTCATCGGAAGCCCAAACTCGACTCCAAGTCTAAATCCGTCGCCAACAATCCAAGAGCTTCCAGTGGCAACAGTTATTGAATTAGCTCTTATCGCAACATCTTCCAAGATTCTTTAAATACTAAAACGTACCTCTAAAAAAATATTAACTATAATTAAGTTTTATGGTTAATGAGTTTTGTAAGATTGTGGTATAGTTTCATTACCTTCTTAACAAATAGACTATGCCCCTAGCAATCAATGATGCACCTACGAATAACAATAATGCTGCCCAGAACTGGAACCAACCAGTAAGAGTGCCAGTCAACAAGAAAATATTTGCAGAAATAGCGGCGCCAAACCAGAATACCAAGTTACCCACCGCTTCAGCTGTCCGTCTATCTGAAGAATGCACATATAATCTAAGAGCAAGTATTATGATTTGCAGTATCCCAATGCCCAAACAAAAAATCATTACGGCTGAAAAAAATGCAACGTGAACTTCCGGGTGGGCTGGTGCAGGCAAATACACCGTTGAGCTTGAGCTGTTAAGAGGATACTGAATCGTTGTTATGTCATTAAAGAATGCGGTCACTTTCTCCCAAGCGCCTGGAGTAAGCCCAAATACAGATCCAAGTAGTATTAAGAATCCTCCAAAAGATAAGGCTGTAATCAAGCCTTCTTCAAAAAAATAGCTGTGGCGCTGTGGACTTAAGTTTTGGCTCATGTTACTAGCTCCTCTTTGCAATCAAGATATTCAATAGATTGCAATATAACATTTTTCACAACTTCTTTCCAATAAAATAATTTGGTGCTCGATTGGATTTGAACCGATGATCCTCATGCTGGTTTGTGGGACAATTAGGTGAATTCTTTTCTTTCGAACAGTACCAGGCCTAAGATTACTGTGACGACGAAGTAAATAGCCATGATTCCGAGCCCTTCAGGAATTGTTGCGTTAAATATGGTAATGGTTATGCCTCCTCCTGGACCTAAACTGTTGGTGAGCATATGTGGCGGGTAAGGCGTCGTTAACACGTTGCCGATGATTGTGGACCCGTAGGTTAAGATGAACCAAGGTTCAATTTGGACAAGCGCTGAAACGAGCGTTTGAACTAGCGAGAACACAAATAAGAAAAGAATCGCTGTTAAAAGTATTGACATGGAGCTGCTCTTGAACAGCGAGCTGAAGAAGAAGGTGAATCCGAGAACAGCAACCAGGTAAATCAAAGCAAATATGAGTGACTCAACGAATTGGTAGGGCACGCCCGAGAAATAGTATACTCCGTTGCTTACAGTGATAACTGTGAAAATGCCTAACATAACAAGCGATGCAATGAAAGCGGCTATCCACTTTCCAATGTATATTGATGAACGCCTAATTGGGTTTGGAACCCCGAAGTAGCCTGTTTTATTTTGGAACTCTCCTGAAATTGCGTCGCCACCGAAGAAAATCGCTGAAAGTATGACAACGAAGGTGACAGAGTTCCCCCACCAACTATTATAAAATGATAGCTCATCGGTAAGGAAACTTGCTGGACGGTAGTATCCTACGAGAACTGTTAGTAGTAGGCTTATCAAAACTGTTATTATAAGCATTATGAAGAATCTTCGAGACCGAAGATAGTCAAGAAGAGTATACTTAGTGACTATGCTCACCTGGGTCATACTCTTCGGGACTGCATTTTTTGATTCTAAGTTTGTTTGTACCATGTTTATCACAACGTCGCCTTAATGAGTCTAAGATAAACATCTTCAAGTTCTGATGAGGCAGCTTTGTAACTTATAACGCCAATATTCATTTTAACAATGTCGGAGAGCAAGCGTTCTTGCACGTCTAAGCCTCCGTTGAAAATTATTCTAAGGTTTTTGTCATCTATTTTGTCTGTTTTAACTACGGATGGCAAAGCTGCAATGTTCTGGGTTACCATGTTGTTGTCGACTAAGCGGGCTAAACCGACTTCTACAACATTGTTTCCTCCTGAAAACTTGGCCGTAATATTTGAAAGAGTGTCATAAACGATTAGTTTGCCATGGTCTATCATGGCCACTTCATCGCAAACATCGGAAACCTCGCTTAGAATATGAGAGCTCATGAATATGAGCCTATTTTTGCCCTTAAGCGATTTAATTATGTCTCTAACCTCACTCATGCCTCTGGGATCGAGTCCCGTCGTGGGTTCATCTAAAAGGATAATTGATGGGTTACCAAGCAATGCGGAAGCAATGCAAATTCTCTGCTTCATGCCTTTAGAAAATTTCCCGACTCTTTTGTCAATCCATTCTTCCATATGCACTTCCGCAACGACCACTTCCACCTGCTTTTTTCTTTCTTCAGCAGGTACCCCTCGAATTTCAGCTATCATAGTTAGTGCTTCTCTGGGGGTAAGTGATGAGTAAATTTCAGGAGTTTCAATAAGAGTGCCTACCGAAGCTAAGGCTTTTTTCTTTTCGATATGTACGTTTACGCCGTTGATGAGGGCTTGGCCTTTGGATGGTCTAATGAGGTCGGTAAACATTTTTAGTGTTGTTGTTTTTCCAGAACCGTTTGGCCCTAGGAATCCGACACATTTGGCCCCTTCAATCTTTAAATTTAGGTCTGAAAGAGCTGTGAATGAGCCATATTGTTTTGTTAAATTTACTGCTTCTATTGATGGCATCGTTATCTTGACAACCGTAACAGAAAAGCTCCTTAAAAGGCATACTCATTCCAATTGAGTTTACAACATGTTCAATGTTCCAAACGTTGTCTTTACCTGAATTCACTAATTCTGTTAATCCAATGAACCAAACAACCTCATATGAACTAGCGGCAAAGATTATTAAGCAAAATAACACTGTTATATTCAAAGAGCCGGAAGCAAATAAAAATACATCACCCATGCCTATTAGTACGTCGAATAGTCCCATTTTCGATATAATATGGTATTTATCATAGCGTCTTATATCTTAAGTTACCAAATCTATTTATGTGGTAAAACCAATGTTGCTAAACCAATTCAACAAAGAAGAACAGAAATCAGAGAAGGTGCAAAGGCACAGTAATTTGAACACTCAAATAATCATCGCAGCGCTAAACGAGGAAGAAGGCATAGGTTTAACCATAACAGAAATGATGGATGAACTTGATAACGCTAAAGTGCTCGTCGTGGATGGTAACAGTACCGATAGAACTATCGAGATAGCAAAGAACCTTGGAGCAACTGTCGCTTTCCAGGACGGTAAGGGCAAAGGTGATGCTCTCGCAAAAGGCCTTGAGCACTTGGATCCAGAAGCAAAGTTCATTGTAATCACAGACGCAGACTACACTTATCCCGCTGAGAGCGTTCCAGGAATGATTAAGCTCTTAGAGAAAAACCCGGCGGTCGGCATGGTTTGCGGAAATCGACTTAACGGCAACGTACAACCAGAAGCTCTACACCGCGTATTCCACATAGGCAATATGCTCATAGCCTTCACGTATAACCTCCTAAGCGGGATTCCACTAAAAGATCCTCTAACTGGGCTTAGAGTGATCCGTGCTGATATTCTTAGAAGTTGGAAAGTGAAATCCAAAGGTTTTGACATTGAAGTAGAACTAAACCGCCATGTAGAGAGAAGAGGCTACGATATTGTCGAAGTCCCGATTCAGTATAGAGAAAGATTAGGTGAAAAAAAACTGGGCTTAAAGAACGGCTTTGAAATCTTTGAACGAATCATGTTGGAAACTCTCTGTTGATTCCTTTACAATAAAATCTCTAACAGAGAAGTATGCTCTACTTTCTAACGCTACCAACTTTACGCTAACTAGGCGTTATTTTGCTTTTATTAGATGCGTTCTTTAGATATATGAACAGGTAAATCTGTATGATTGCATACAGATATCTTTCGTTGTTTTCGCCTTAACCTGCATCAAAAGGGGAGATTTCCCGTCTTTCTTAACAGATGGGCTGATGCCACAACGTCGTAGCATCCGCCGGCAGAGACAAATTTCAGCTCACTGTTTCCATCTTTGATTTATGGAACTTGAATATACCCAACTGACTCGAACTACACGGGTGAATATGTACTCTTAAGCTATGACACTGAGTGACGCAACAAATTGGGGCTCAGACCGCTCTAGGGGATGAAACCTAATAATAGGTCGTCATTTTTGCGTTCTTCTTTAGTTCCCTTAATTAACTCTAAATTTGTGGCTATTTCTCGCAGTTTTTCTGTGAAGGGATGGCTCGTTTTTTCACATGCAAATAGACATCTTCCAGCGGTGGCAACGTCGCAGGAACAGGATATAACTCCAATTACGGGTAGATGGTGTGTTCCAATCTTTATTGAATTATTGTTATAGATTTTTAATGAAAGAGATTCCCTTGGTACTCTGTTTATTATGATTCCTATTTTCTTGTCGAAAAGCTCGTAACATTCACGTATCATCCGTCGAGTTCCTTCAACATCGGATTTGTCTGTAGACGTCACCACCAGTACAATGTCGGCGCAGACTATAGCGTTTATGGAGGAATAAATAAGGCCAGGACTGGCATCAAAGAATACATAATCGAAATACATATCGTTTAGGCTACAGGTCTTGAGTGAAAAGAGTTGACCCAAAGCATCCATTTCCCATGTTCTATTCTTGGATTCCATCTCAAGTATGGCTTCGGTTGAAGGGTTAGCTAAACCAACAAGTAGTTTTCCTTTCCCAGTGTCTTTTGTGCTGCAATCTGTTAAAACATCTTCTAGATTGCAGGCTTTGTTTAGATAATCGTTCATCCAATATTCCTTACCATTTTTGAAAATCAAGTGGAGGCTTGGAGCACGAAAGTCCAAATCTAGAAGACAAACGCTTTTGCCCATTGTGGCAAATAAGGTTGCCAGATTTGTTGAGAGGAGCGTCTTTCCTGTTCCGCCCTTGTACGAGTGAAAGGTTACGATCAATAGTTTTTCCCCATGTTCCTTACAGATTTTTTGAAAACTGAAATGTTTTAGCAACATTATTGTTCATCCGTTTCTTTGTCCACTATGCCCTCAGAAACGGTTTTTGCAATAATACTCTTGCACTTTGAGAGATTATTCCATCTTTGGTTAGAAAATTAACACACTTCCCGATGAACATGCTTTAAAGATAACTACCGAGAATCCCACTAATTCGATGATTAGATTCAACAGAATCTAGAAGATGCCTTCAACTGAACCACTGCAATTTTTCATTTTTTTGATCAAAGCTCCTATTTGCTAAGTATTTCTTCTTCTTCCTGAATGAGCAAGGGCAAAGATTCTCCGTGGGTTTTTACAAAATGCGACATTTTTTGGATTGAAAAATTGTAAGCAACAACGGCTTTTCCGAATTTTTCTTTTCCTGCCGAAGTTACCCGGTAAACCACTTTACCTTTTTGAAGGGTGGATTTTATTAATTTGTCGTCTTCCAAGCAGTGCAGAAGAGGATAGAGCGAACCTGGGCTAAGCAATATACCAAATTCTTTGTGGAGGGTCGCAATTATCTTATATCCGTGCGTAGACTCGCCAGTTAATATAGCCATAATTACGATATCCAAAAAAGTCTTGAGATGCCTTTCAGCAATCTTATTTTCATACATCACATTTTGAAATGAAAGCATAATACGACACCTAACAGCAGTAGTTTAATGATACGCAACATATATATGCCATGAATTAACTCATGGAGGAATATTAAGACATAAACATTTATCATTGATAAAAAAATTTAAATAAAAATGTACATTTTAAAGGCAAAACATTGATATTGTGAAACATCCTTCTTGGTCTTTATTGACAATACGGCTGTATTAGTTTTGTATTGTTGAGTAACTTGCTTTGGCGTTACTGAACCCAATGTTAGCGAAAAAACATGAATTCAAATTCAAATAGAGTCAGGGTACTAATAAGTAAATTAAATTAAGCTAATATTGTTGTAAGTAGCGAATTCTGCCAAAACAATTATGATCGTCCTAACTCCCCTCATCTCCTACAGAACATGATTCGCTAGTTTGAGGGAGGCACATGGAGGAAGTCTCAAAAACTATTTCCGAAATGAAACAAAGGATAGCGTCTAAACTTAGAGCGGCGAAAGCTGGTTCAAGAGATAAAGCAGTTACAACCCAAGAGACTGATTATGACGTACCAGAACAAAAATGGCTGGATTATATTCCTGGATGATTGTTTGCTTTGGTAAAAAAGACACCTGACAAACGATATCGTTGCAACTCTTTACTAAATTAGTTCACACAATACCAGATTGCTTGATCTTCTGATTTCCACGAACAGAAGAGATGTAACATATGTGTGATCTCTTTTAGGGCATCGATCCAGAAAACATTAATGTTAGAGCTAGCGACTAAATCATTAATTTAGCTATGATTGCTTCATTTCTGGTACTAAAGTGCATAGACTTTCTTTTTCATTCACAGCACATCTGGAAGATATTATCGGGACTCTCTTTTCAAGAAAGTATGACCAGCGAACCGTAAAATCTCTCTACTCGTGCAAAACGATGCTACACGGATTATTACTGATCAGAACTTTTTGAAACAGATTTTGGTCAACTTGGTAATGAACTCTTCAAGCTTTAACTTCATGCGAAAAAATGAAGGTTCATGTTACTGTAACAAAAAACGCCTTTTTTATAATAGTGAAAGATCGTGTAACAACAAACCATTTTAAGTTAACTCGACCAAAATCTTTTCTTCAGCTTCTTTTGTTTTTTCTTCAAGCATTCTCTTCAATTCATAAACGGCTACAGTGTGAAGCAAAGCTACCTCAGTGTTTGAATTATCCTTCTCGATTAAAACTTGAAGGGGGCTACTCTTTTCTTCCAAGTTTTCGTTCATATCGAAAGATAAACTCTTTATTCTGTCGATAGCTGTCTCGAACAAAACCCTATTTGGCTTTTTCCTAAACAAGAACAACCTTTGGTTTGTAAGGTAAAGATAACCTGATCTCCAGACACCTGAATTAAACTTGTCTCGGCAATAGTGTGAACCAAATGTCTTTAGAATAATTTCTTCATTCTCATTTAACGGAGCTTCTTCATTACTTTCCGCTAATACGGATTTTCGAATCTGCTCATCCCATGTTCCCATCATGCCGTAATCAACCATCGTTGTCAACCCAGCGATCGCGGCTTTCAAATTGATTCCAATTAAAGGAACTCCAGAAACCGAAATTATGACATCTGCATGAAGAATTACGCCTTTGACCAAGATTCTGTCAACAAGATCTACAAGAGCTCCATCTCTTGAAGGCAACAAATTAGTCTTCTCCAAAATCAGCTTCTAGCAAAATAACAGTTTCTCTTAAGTTGCAGAACTCTTCAGTAACGCGTTCATATGGCGCTTCTTCAAGATTTTTTACCGAAGCTTGAAGTTTTTTCTTTTTCTCGTTCGAAAACTTTTCACCTAATTTATCTTCCAATGCGGAAAGTAACATCTTTGCTTGACTTACTTTTTTCAACTTTGTACTCAACCCCTCCTTAAGTTCGAGAAGCTTACTACTAAGCTCTCGGACTGTTTGGAGCTCATGGTCGTTCATTGCCTCATTTAATCGGTTCAGCGCCATTTCAACCTGCCTCCTGTCTTTGTTTGAAATTTTTCCATTAGTCTCTTCCAAGAATTTTTGTGTTGCGTAGATTGTAAAAGTTGCTCGATTTTGGTTTTCTATTAATTCCTTTTTTATCTCATCTTCTTCGATAAACTTGGTTGCTTCCATAATCCTTCTCATGAGTTCTTCCTGAGAAAGACTCTTAGTATCTGCCACTTTGGCAACTTCTAGTTTTCCTGTTTCTAAAATTTCCGCAGAAACAGTTAAAATACCGTTAGCGTCAATTTCGAACGTCACTTCCACTTTCTGTTCATATTTAGGTGCCTTAGGAATACCCTCAAGCTTAAACAAACCTATGGACGTGTTATCCTTAGCCATCTCCCGATCACCTTGTAAAACATTAATCATCATAGATGTCTGGTCATCCTCTTGCGTTGCGAAAGTCATGTTTTCCTCTGTCGGAATAGTACTGTTTCGTTTGATTAGACGCGTAAATAATCCGCCAGAAGTTTCTACACCCAAAGACAGCGGTGTGACATCTAACAACAACATATCTCTAATTTCGCCATTCAAAATACTGGCTTGAACGCCAGCACCTGTAGCGACTATACCCATGGGGTCTATACCTATTTCTGGTTCCTTTTTAAAATAACTTCTAAAATATTCTCTAACACATGGAATTCGGGTGGGTCCACCTACTAAAATTAGATTATCTATATCTTCGAGATCCAAACCGGAGTCTTCTAAGGCTTGCTCCATGGGACCTTTCAGCCTATCAAGTTGAGGTTTGATTAATTCTTCAAGCTTATCCCGAGTTAAAGTTATGAACAAACTTGTTATGGAGTCGTTTACATTAACCTCCGTTTTTGCTGTTGTCCATAATTCAGTTGAAAGTTGAATCTTTGCCATTTCGCCAGCATCTCTTAGTTTGTTCAAGTTCCTACAGTCATTTTCTAAGCGAACTTTGTACTTTCTTTCAACTTCTTCAATCAAGATAATCTAAAATAGCATCATCCATGTCTTTGCCACCCAGATGAATATCTCCGCTAGTGGACATGACTTGGAATAAACCATTTTTCATATGCAGAATAGTCACGTCGAAAGTTCCAGCGCCTAAGTCCAACACAGCCACATTTAGGTTTCTTCCTGCCTTGCCTAAACCGTAAGCTAGAGAAGCAGCTGTGGGTTCACTGACTACTCTTAAAACTTCAAAACCCGCTATTTCTCCAGCTTCCTTAGTAGCGTTTCTTTGATTATTATTAAAGTAGGCGGGCGCAGAGATTACTGCCTTGTCTATTTTCTCTCCTAAATAAGTTTCAGCGTCTCTTTTTATCTTCTTGAGTATCAAAGCCGAGATTTGTTGAGGACTATAAACCGTGCCATCAATATTTTCAACATGATCTGTACCAATTTTTCTTTTGATCCACCTTATCGCTCGCTCAGGGTGCTCATACGAGTAGTTTTTTGCAGGTTTACCAACGAGGATTTCACCATCTTCTTTAAATGCAACAATAGAAGGGAACATTTTTCCGTTAGGAGTTGGATCTTCTGCAGCAGGGACAAGTCTTATTTTTCCATCTTTCATAACAGCGGCAGCTGAGTTAGACGTCCCAAGATCTATTCCAATGGTTCTAATCATAATGATCCCTTGAAGATTATTTAGCCGCCTTTTCTTCAATTACTATATTTTCTTCGACATCTGTTTTCGTAATTGAGCAAAGGTAATGTTCACAGTATTTAGTCAGCAGAGCTTGTGCTTCCCTTATTTTCTTGAACATCTTTTCGCAGGATGGGTCATCTGGGTGAAGGTCAGGATGGTATCGACGTGCTAGACTGTTGTATGCCATGTTAATTTCAGAAATACTTACTTCTTGACTTAGACCCATGGTTTTTCTCGCTTCCTCCAATGAATCAAAATTTATCTTTTTTACACCTATTTTTGCAAAATTGTATGCCGGCAAGGGACCGACGGAAATAAACTTCAGGTAATTAACGTGTTTTTTCTCTAACTCATTCAGTTTATCATAAAAATCCTGTTCTCGACTTTTATCAATAAGGAAAGCAGCATCCAAGAGTGTTTCTTGATCAATTATTTTGTTTTCTTCTGAATCTACTGATAAGCTCTTCAGAGTGCGTGCAATACCTTCCAAGTATTCAATTTTTCTTTGATCCAGTTCAGCCTTGACTCTTTTCCCTAGCTCAATTTTGTGTGACTGATTAGCGTTTTCTTTGTTTTCGTTGACTAGTTTTCGGATTTCTGCATTTTGGTTTAAAATGTTTAAGAGCATACCTTTATCCCATGAAATTTTGACGTTAATTTGTAATTTGTGGTCGACCTTTTCCATAGTTTTTTTAAGCTTCATTCGACCATGTTTGAGAATGTTCCTTATCTCTTCATCGTCTTTGGCTATAGCTCCAAATCTCATTGGAATAACTGTATGAGGTTCCATGATTTTCCGTAAAACATCATCATGAATTCTCGCCTCTGCTCTCCCAATACAACAATTCTCGCCGATGTCGCTGACTATAACACCCATGTCTTCAAATTGAACACTGTATATTTCCCCATTATCCATTCCAATTCTGCCGAAGCTTTTTTGGCAATCAGAGTTGATGATTCCGTAAATGTATTTGGGCATTCATTCTCACCGGGTTCCTTTTATTTTTGATTCGCTTAACTGGCCTGCAAAAGAATATGGTGGCCAAGGTCCAGTGAACCTAACGACAAATCCTTCATTCTTCAAATGTCCTAGCGTATTTCCTAAGCTCTTAATTTTTTCTTGTTGTGCAAGACAAGTTACGTTAAGAACCATTTGTTTGCCTTGCCATTTCCCATGAACTTCCCGGTTTATTGAACCAAGTTTTATTTCCTCAACAAGCTTCTCGATTTGAGCGTACAAATTTCTTGCATGTCTATCTATGAAAAGCTGTTTTTCAAGTTGTATTTCTTTTTCTAACTTTTTCTCAATCAGATAAGCAGCGCCCCTACTTGTGCTCTCTATTTTCTTTTTTAAACTCTGGATTTCTAACTTGTTATTTAGAGTTTCATCAATCAGGCCGTTTTCGAGGAAAATCTGAACACCATACTCGGCTTTTCCCTTAAGTTTCATTAGCAAAGTTTTGAGCTGAAAGTATTCTTTGCTGAGCCACTCTTTGAGCGTTTCGTCGTCTCCTTTGAAAATCGTGTCAAAAGTTAGAGGAATAACAGTTCCATATTCCTCAGTAGCCAGGTCAATCACAAATTGATGCGCCAAAATCCATTCTCCGGCTTTCTCTTTTGATGTCGTTACATAAGGCTTTGTCTCACACGAATGGATGACTACTCCTATATCTTGGAAAGTTACAACACTAACATAGCTATCTTCAACGCCGACTTGTCCAAAATTCTTCTTATTTGCACTATTGATTATACAGTATAGGTATCTTCCTTCTCTGCACCTATTTTCTTGAATCATTCAAGTCACCGTTATTGTTTATATTTTCAGGATTAGTCATGACTTCAACTGTGTCTTCAACTAGTCTGTCAAGGTCAGTTCGTAAAGATTTAACAATAGATTGGAGGCCATTTTCATCTATTATATGTTTGAGGGCTCCATCAAGCTCTCTTAGGCCATTTCCTAATCTTTCAATCTCCTCGTCGCTCAGTTTACCAGACTCCATTCTCCGCACAGCTTCTTTTTCAAGAACCTCTTGAATAATTTCAACTAAAGCAACAATTACTCCGATGAGACCCGATTTTAGGTCACTTTCATTAATTTCTATAGGCATTGTCATTTCCTCTTTTGATTAATTTTACTTCTAAAACACCGTTGTTGATTGTTTTGCTAATTTTCTCTTCAACAAGGCAAGGGAGAGGGACTTCTTTGTAGTATTCTTGCCCCGATATTATTAGATGAGAATCTGCTATTGTTACTTGGATGGTTTCTTCTTTTGAAGGCAACATCGTTACAACTCTTAAGAGGATTTTTTCATCTATTACATCTACCAACTCATCGTTATGAGTTATACCTACCAACTCTTCGTCTGCCCACCAACTAAATAAAATTTTTTTGCCATTAGAAGAATCGATTTTTGATCGTTGGAAAGTGGCAATGGGTTTTCCAATGACTTCTTGCGCTTTTGGGTTTATGATTTCCCTAATTTTAATAAGCACTTCCATATCCGAAGAGGCGCAAATCAGGTTTGTTAATTGCTTTATCCCTGCATGACGCTCTTTTATAAGATATATTGTTATATGCCTGCTTTTCTCGTCTAAAGTGTTAAGGAGCAGATCAAGTTTGTTCAGCGTACTCAACTGCGAACACCCACCTTAGATGCAACTTTTAATCCTTTTTGTTTCTTAGCTCTTGCGCTCTCCCATCCGCACCAAGGGCAAGCAAAATCCAACAATTCTTGCCTGTTAACCTGTTTGGAACATTGAGGGCAATCTTCTTTTTGTATTGAAGCGTCTTTCCAAGCAGCTGTTTCCAAATTGGTTCCTAATGGAAATTCTAGCCCGTATTTCGCAGCGGTTTCAAAAGAGGCAAGTGCAGCTCTGATTTTTATTCCTAGCAGCTCAACTCCAGCAACGCTAATAACTATGTCTGCGTTGATTACTAGTCCTTTATCTAGGATTCTATCTATAGCGTCCGCCAATCCTGAATGTTCTTTTTCGGGAGTTAAAGTAATGCTATCCAAGTTTTTCATTCCTTATTTTGTCCATATATCCAACCACACCAAGGGCACTCGCTTTTGAATTCTTCTTGAGTGGATTCTCGGTCGCAAATTGGACAAGCGTGCTTTGCGGCTAAAATTCTCCATGATGCTGTGTTCAAATTAGTGTTTTCAGGAAATTTCAAACCTATTTGCTTAGCCGTTTTAAATGATGAAAGGACGATACGTGATTTAGTGTCCAAAAGATCAATGTTGCTAAAACGAATCCTCGCATTTGAGTCAACTGTAACGCCCTTATCCATTATTACGTCTAATACGCTGTTCAGAGTAGCATTTCGGGTTCTATTTGTCATCAATGAGAGATGCCTCCTTGAGATTGATTGATGCCCCATTCATTTGAAAATGTAGTTAAGGCTGTCAATTTAGTCGCCTCGCGAAAACATTTTAAGACTTGTTGATAAGAGTGCCTTTTTCTGTTTATCTTTCATTACATTTTGCTCCTTTAAATTCAACCTAATATGTTCATCCTCTGGCTGGGGCCCACTGTAAATAATCGTTTGTTCATCAATCGTTGATGGCAAAGCGTTTTGTCGCGCGTTTCGTATTCTTCTTTTGTTATTTCGCCCAGTTCAAAGAGTAGTCTGTTTTCTCTTAATCCATCGTTAATTCTCTTCTGATTTTCCTTAAATCTTCCCTCATCAGCGTAATCCATGATTGTTTCCATAAGCCAGATCATATCAAATGGAGGAAAGGAAAGACCAATCATTTCTAAAAAAAGGTCGTCTACAAAAAATGGCATTAGATTGCACCATTTCTTTTCTTAACTTCTACACCATCTGTGCCAATTCTAATGTACACAAAGTTATGGGGCGCCCAAGGTCCGCTATAGAGGAACTTTAAAGTTTGATACTTGTTTTTAAGTCTAACAACCTCATTCGAAAATGATTCTATTTGTTCTTTGCCGACTAAGAAGGAGGCATTCAAAATGAGTCTTCCACTAAATAAGTCGCATGCAACTGCTTGTTTTGCTTTGGCTTTCAATGATTCTAAGATTTCTGAGGCGTACTCCTTTTTCTCGTAGGTATTGGCAAAAAGGTTTTTTTCAATTTGAACAACCTTTACTCCGAGTTCAACTGTGTTTTCAACAAGCTTTAGCGACTCCACTGTGGAATTATAGGCTTTTTTGAGCAAACGTTTTAGGATTATTTCGTTTTTTATTGTTGTTCCGAATTCGGTTGGAACAACAGAGTACTTTTTCATGATTTCTTGCATGACGTTCTCATGTTTCGTTGTATTGTCTTCAGTTAACTCGTAATCTTTCATTGGAGAATCACTAACTACTGCTGCAATGTCTCGGCATAAAATGGTGTAGACTTCGTTATTTTCCAAGCCTACCCTACCGAAATTCTTTTTTTCACTACAATTTATTGCACAATAGAAGTATTTTCCGTCTTCTGTTTTCATTTGTTTACCCTCTAAATGCTAAATTTCCAGTTGTAAGTAGTGGTTTAGAGCTTTGTGAGCTTGAATATGCTCGTAAACCATGCTTCTTATTCTCGGTTTAGCGTCTTCTACTGGACCGTAGACTATTTCCTTGCCTGATTTCGTGATTTTCAATAGTCCTTTTTGTTTCAAAGAATGAAGAAGCGGGTATATAGTTCCTGGACTAAGTAAAACGTTGAACCTCAAATGAATGGTTCCTATTATTTCGGTGCCGCACATCATTTGTTTTTGTAGAATAGACAAAATTAGATTTTCCAAGTTATCTTTCACTATTTTTTCAACGGATTTACCCGATACCCTCGAGTCATCGAAGAAATCTCCAGATAATATTGTCAGGTCATTTGTTGTTAGGCGAAGTTGATTGTGATATAAGGCTAATTGTTTAATTTTTTCAAAACTGAATCGTGATAGGTCGTAGGTACATAGACAGTTTATAGAGCGTTTTTTGCTCAATTCGTTCAGATAGTTTTCTCTTTTCTCGATTTCAGCTTCTTCTTGATTGTCTAACGATCCTGCATCTACAATAAGTTGCAGATCATTACTTTCCTTTTCGAAACTGTAAATATCACGTGGATTGACAATTTCTAGTTGAATGTTTGGGTGATTGAATTCTTGTGCCAGGGATGAGCTATCGACATTGGTAACGTAGATTATTTTTTGATTTTGTCGAGTTGCTGGTATTAAGAACGCGTTTTGAATCGTGTATTTATCAACA
The DNA here is from genome assembly GCA_963811105.1 of Candidatus Bathyarchaeota archaeon. GTDB lineage: Archaea > Thermoproteota > Bathyarchaeia > Bathyarchaeales > Bathycorpusculaceae > Bathycorpusculum. Next base: position 402,816 of record CAWEPZ010000009.1, read on the forward strand.
TTTGGAGCATACAGGTGGAGTGTATGGTTTGAGGTTCTTTTGTCCATGCTCGAAAATTGCTTGGAAGAATTGAAAAGGGAAGCTGTTTCCATAGTTGTTTCCTTCGTAGTTAGTGCATTTTTATTCCTCTGTTGCTTCAGAGGTAATTAGATCGCCGCGTTTTCTGATCATTTTTTGTGTCCATCCGATTAACTCCGCGTCTTTGCTTATTCTAAATAAATACCTGCCTAGCAGGTCTTGAGTATCCGGTATTGCTTTTCTTTGCAGCACTTCCAATGTCACTGCCCATTCGCCATTTTTTTCTTTGATGTCAACTATAATCTCGGGATTTTTAGAAATGAACCTCTTTGCGGCGTCAAACGCTACCTCAGTAATTTTTGATAAAGAATTATTCTCGTTCATTTTTTTTATCCCCTTTAGATAGATTCTTGAGTTTGGCAGACGTTGACTTCTGGAATTATTAAATCGATGCCGTTCTTCTGAATTTTCGAGTGAGTATCGTTTAGAATTTCTCTTATGACGTCTGTTTTGTTAAGAGTCTCAATTTGGTTACCGATTTTACTTGCGAGAACATCTATGCAAATTTGTAAAAATTCCTCTCTTGAATAATTGCCCATCGCTTTAAGACCTTTAGAAATCATTATTTCGGCTCGCGTACCTGGTTTGTGTTGTTCGGGCAGTTTTTCTCTTAGTGTACGAACAATTTTGACAATGTTTTTTGCCTCAAGGGGTGATATATTAGAATGCGCTACAACAATCTTTACTTCTGTGTCAAAGTCATAATAGTCCATGTGGAGATCTATCATTCTGTCTAGTAAAGCATCTTGAGGTCTATGTACACCAGCATATTCGATAGAGTTGCTTGTGAATATTACCTTAAAATCAGGATGAACTTGTACGTATCTTTCTTCTCCAAACATAGTCGGAAGTTCTAATATGTGTTCTTCGAGTACTGATAGAAGAACGTTGTTAGCCTCGGGTTTTGATCTTGAGAACTCGTTATAAATTAATGTGTAACCGTATTTGCAAGCGAGCGTTAACGGATTGTCAATCCAGCTATATTTTGTCTTATTCTTGGTTAATCTGACGTTATGAATATATTTGTCCACTAGACTTTCGGCCTCCATTTCTGAGTATCCTCCGATTAAGTCTGACGTTGTTATCTGATCATCACCGTTTATCCACACTGTTGGTCTGCCCAATTCTTTTGCTACTTGCATCGCCATTGTTGTTTTTCCACAACCTGTTGGCCCAACGATGTGGGGGTGGCATGCAGCTTTAAGCCAGAGTCTAATTCTGTTCTTTAGTTTTCTAACCTGTTCGGTTTCAATAAAACTTTCAATCGTAGGGATTAAGAACTCTGTTTCTGCTTTATTTATTGTGATTTCTAAGGGTGTTATTTTCTCGGAAATTTTGATTTTCCTTTCTTTTGATGTTTCATGAACTCTTTTTCCGCGAACAACTCTTGGATGAGTTGGATAATATTTCATGTTTTTAAGTCCTCGGTATTTTTCTTATATACACGAATGTTGCGACAATCCTTTTAAGGTGTATTCAGATACGTGTTACGAAAACTGTGTCAAAAATCGAAAGTCGACTCAAAAACTATTTTAATTCGATTTCAGAATAATTTTGTAAACAATTTCAATCAAAAATTTTCCTTGAATAATAATAAATTGGAATTGGGAAAAGAGGGTTCCTCAAACTCTCAAGTTTTTTCCTTTTTGAGGGCGTTTACCCATAACATACGTACTCTCTGTGGACGCGGAACTACCGAACAATATTGTACCATTTCTCTATGTTTTCTTAACCACTTTATTTTCTTATCCCTTTCTTGTGCGTTAACAGCGCTTTTTGGCATTTTTGACACCAATTCACCCCCTAGTTGGATCACTTTCCCGATTGATTATTCTCAATTAATACTGAAAAAAAGAAATATGGACAAGAAACAGTTTATTCTACAGATGAGGCGCACTCATCCGTAGAATTGTTTCGTGTATTCTTGGTGTTGTTTTACTTGATCAGCTATACTGACTTGCATGGCAGCAATACCTGAAACCATTTCAGCGACACCAGATTGCAGATTTCGTGTACCATCAGCGTGCATTTTTTTGGCGGCTTCTTGGAAGTTTATAGCGGTTTGATGGATACTTTTCTGCATCTCACAAACTCCTGTTAACAGATTGTTGATTCCTTCGATACGCATTTCATTGGCAGCTTCTTGGAAGTTTATAGCGGTTTGATGATAAAGTTTTCTTTTGCCATTAACGGTATTTGTATTTGTTGCTGGTGTTTTGGTTGGTTCAGTTACTGGGCCTGTTTGATTTTTCGTTTTATGTTTAGACATTTATTTTTCAACTCAAACTTGTTTATTCTTTAAACTATTTTTTTCCTAGATTTAGGCTGCTGGAACAGGAGCAGCGATTGCTGCTTGCTCGACCTTTGTGATTTCTTCTGCGTAATGGAGGAATGTATCGACTGAGGCGACTACCACTCTGGCTTCGATTGTGAGAATTTCGATTCCAACCAATGAAGCCCTTGCCCAAGCATCGACGACTATGCCTTTGTCGAGTACGCGATCGAGTACTTCTGCCAAACTACCTGAATCTGGACTTTGTTGCACCATTTTTAATTCACCTCTCAAGACATGGATTTGTTTTCTGTATCTTGAGTATGATATATTGCTATTTAAGCAGTATTCAGCAATAAAGAACAAGGATCGTATCGAGAATCGATACTTGAAATATTACAATTTGCACAACAATCCCATAACTAAAGTAAGACCTAAATTATCTCACACACAATTAAAACTTAAAAAGTGACCAGAATTAAGTGCTTTAATAAAGAACATTTGGAAAATAGATTTAACCATCTAAAATTTGATACAATAATAGAAAGTGAATAATTGTGTGGCTAATATGTCGGGTAGCATTCAATAGGGGCAAAACCAAATTGCTAGTCCGGGGTACCCAAGATGCAGAATGGGTTTTTTGCCCAAGGACAAAAAGCATAAAAAACGACAAAGTAACCATCCAATGTTGCGACGAATGTGCCCATTTTGTTCGTCTTGAACACTTCTCTCTCCCGCAAACACAGGCTTGGAAACGCAGCATCATGCCAAAACATCCCAACTACCTACATTTTAGAAAACCGCCGATCAATCGCTGGAGTTCTAAACGACAAACAATATTGGCACCATCCCATTCAATGTTAAGCTTTAGAGTCGAAAAGCAACCACTATTAGACGTCTTTGAAGAGGATGACTGTGTAGTAGTTTTAGCAGAATTGCCGGGTATGGAAGAAAAAGATGTAAATATCGAAGCCGACGAAACTACTGTGACAATTACTGCGAAAAACTCAGTTAGGACCTATCTAAAGAAGATAAAACTTCCAACGCCAATTCTAAGTAGTGAGGTGGAGATCATTTATAGGAACAACATTTTGCAGGCAAAGTTAAAAAAACTTAAAGATTAACCCCAAAAGTTGCTTTTTAGGCTCTCCCAAAAATGTAAACGTCGTGAGCTATTCCTTACGTGTCGGTTGTAGTTCTCTTGAAAGTTGATTTACGACTTCAATGAGTTTATGTAAACCTGATTCTATATCTCCTTTTGATACATGTAATATGATTTGTGATGTTTCTTTCCTTAGCATCGCCATTTGATGGCATATTTCGCAGCTCTTTTTTCCTTTTTCGAAGTCTGTGCATGCCAAAAGTAAATCAACTGCTTCAATTAGTTCTCGTGCTTTGTTTGCTTTGGTCACTATGTCTAAGGCTTGATTTATTTGTTCATTGAGCTGCTTAATTGTTTGTTCTATTTTGACATACGTAGGGCAAATCGTTATCTGGGGTTGTTTGTTGACCTTAAAACCTCTTGGATCTATAGCTACTTCTATACCCACAGTATGGCAGATTCTGTAGTATTTTCTTGCCGCACCAATAGGGCTTTTTTTCTTGAAACTTTCTATAAGACCAGCTTCTTCGAGTATGCTGAGGTTTTTAAGGATGGCTGGCTGCGTGATCTCCAATCTTTTGGCTATTTCAGATATGTAGCGTGGCTCTTGAGAGAGTAAGGTAAGTATTTTTCGGCGAGTTTCGTTTCCGACAATTTGGAGAATTTTGCCTGCAGGTTCCATGAATGACCTTCTTCCTTCTTCACTGGGAATGTAACAAAACGTATATATACATTTAGTTAATAACTAAAAGTTAAGCATACTAAAATGAGCAAAGGTAAGCATTCGTGTCAGAATCTGCTCCAACCTCAAATTCGATAACACTGCGCGTTTCTGAAGCCTCACTAAGAGACTTCGGTCGAGGAATAGCAAGAATAGATCCCCAAGCAATGAAGGAAATTCAAGCTCAAACAGGCGACATCATCCAAATCACCGGAAAAAAAAGAACCGCCGTAAAAGTTATGCCCTCTTACCCAGAAAACCGGGGAAAAAACGTTGCTCAAATCGATGGAATAATACGTAATAATGCTTTAATTGGAATCGGCGACACGGTCTGTGTAGAAAAAATTAAGGCTGAAACTGCAGAAAAAATAACGCTTGCACCACTCGAGCACGACCAGTCATGGCGAGGAGGAGACAAACCCTTAGAACATGTACGTAATCTTCTAGATGGCTTAGCGGTGGTTGAAGGAGATCAGGTCCGACTAAGCCTTTTAGGGTCAAACGCCTCCTTTGTTGTAGCCAGAATCAAACCAAACTGTCCAGTAGCTATACTTCACTCTACAACGGAGATAGTTATACTTGAAAAACCAGCACAAAACGGAAGAAAAATTGGCGCCACATATGATGATATCGGGGGGTTATCTGAGCAGATTCAGCGGACGAGAGAAATGATTGAACTTCCTCTTCGGCATCCAGAAGTGTTTGATCGCCTTGGAATAGAACCGCCAAAAGGGGTCTTACTACATGGCCCTCCAGGCACAGGAAAAACTCTTATTGCAAAAGCTGTAGCAAACGAAACTTTCGCTACTTTCATCAGCATCAGCGGTGGAGAAATACATGGAAAGTACTACGGTGAATCTGAAGCCCGCTTAAGAGAGATATTTACCGAGGCATCTCAGAACAAACCTTGTATCATATTTATTGATGAGATCGACGCAATAGCCCCAAAAAGAGAAGAAGTCACAGGTGAAGTCGAAAAAAGAGTAGTGTCCCAATTGTTATCGTTGATGGACGGGCTAGAACCACGCGGACAAGTAGTGGTTATTGGGGCAACAAATAGACCCAACGCAATTGACCCTGCTCTGCGGAGAGGCGGACGGTTTGACCGAGAAATAGAGATAGGTATGCCAACAAGAGAAGGGCGGTTTGATATTTTCCAGATTCATACTCGAGGCATGCCGCTTACTTCTGACGTAGATTTAACGAATCTGTCTTCATTAACACACGGCTTTACAGGTGCAGACATTACAGAGCTCTGTAAAGAAGCAGCCATGAAGTCTCTAAGACGAGTTTTGCCGGAAATAAACTTTGAAGCTGAATTTATTGCCACAGACATCCTTAACAAACTGGTAGTAACGATGGATGATTTTCAGGACGCATTGCGGTTTGTTGAACCCTCAGCTTTACGAGAGGTTTTAATTGAAACACCTAATGTCACATGGGAGAACATAGGTGGACTCCATGAACTAAAACAAGAACTTATCGAAGCTATTGAATGGCCTCTAAAATACGCTGACATTTTTAAAGAAGCTGGAGCAAAACCGCCCAAGGGAATAGTTCTTTGTGGACCTCCAGGCACAGGGAAGACTCTTTTAGCGAAAGCGGTTGCCAAAGTAAGTCAAGCAAACTTTATCCACGTCAAAGGTCCAGCGCTTATGAATAAATTTGTTGGTGAATCAGAGAAGGGTGTAAGAGAAATATTTCGGAAAGCTAAACAAACAGCGCCATGTATCATTTTCTTCGATGAAATAGATGCCTTGGTTCCTAAGCGAGGAAGCGGATTAACTGATGCTCACACCTCGGAAAGGGTCATAAGTCAATTTCTTACAGAATTGGATGGGCTAGAGGAACTTCGCGGCGTTATGGTTCTAGCAGCGACAAATCGTATTGACATAATTGATCCTGCTTTACTGAGACCTGGACGGTTCGACCTTATTCTACAAGTTCCGCCCCCAGATGCTGATGCAAGGCTCGAAATTTTCAAGATACATAGCGCAAAGAATCCTCTAGCAAATGATATCTCCTTTGAGAAATTGGCTGAAGAAACAAAAAGCTGTACCGGAGCTGACATAGACGCAATCTGCCGAGAAGCTACTATGTTTGCTATCAGACGTTTTCTTAACAAAAATACGACAGATTTAACCAACTTAAAACCGACTAAACTTGAAGTAACAATGGAAGATATGATAATAGCAATCAAACAGATGAACAATCGTAAAAAATTGATTGAACGCTCAGGAGCAGAAGCTGACTGATGAAAAAATCGTTTTTATTAGAAACTGAAGATGCAAGCAGCCAAAATAACCTCTCTAAATCAATGCAAGAGCGGATTAATCAAGTCCTCGGAGATGTCCATTTGAGAATGGTTGAGTTGTTCAATGTTGATTTCACTTTTTTTAAAAGCTTTAAATTGTTGAGGCGTCAAGAATTTCAAAATCAATTGGCCCAACGGATACAAGACGATCTAAAAGAAAGTGGTATAGAAAGCAGCGGTACTCAATTGGGACAAATTACTCAAGTTCTTGCGCGAGATCAAGCGGCTGGCGTATCTGAACATTTTGCTTTTTATAATCTCAAAAATGATAACCTGTATTTAAACGAAGACATGGCCATAAATTACCCGGAAAAAGTGGTTTCGGTGTGTGCCCACGAACTTGCCGAAAAACTTCTTTCAACTTGCATATCCTTGCCGCCAAATTCGTCAATGCGATCTGCTGTGAAGCTATATCTCGAAGTAAAGAACATTAGTGATCCCGAAAGGCTTCAGCAGATTTTAGATATATATTTTGAGACTATTTTCAAGGCTGTCTTTAAAGAGGGTGCTTGTGAGGCAATAGCAGTTCACGTTATGCGTAACATGAATTATGCGACTGAAGCAGCTATTTTAGAAGAAGAATTGAAGGAAGGTTATACAAAATGTTCAGGGCTCTTATCACGTATTGAAAATATAAGAAAAACCGTGATGACATCGAAGGTTATCCAACTGGACAGTAAAGTGTTGGATGAACAAGTAATAGTTGAGGAAGTTCTGAAGAACTCGCAGATAATTAAAGGTGTTTCGTACTATTTGGGCTATCCGCTTGCAAGAGTAGTTCTAGAAAAATATGGACTTTATGGTATGCGTTTTATCGTAGAGAACGCTTTGCCGCTCAAAGCGGAATATTTCTCAAATCCAGAATCCTACCTTGTCACATTAGATAAGATACTTTCTAAACAAATGGAGAAATAAAACAGATGGTTAAAAAAGAAAAAAACGGAAATACTTCAGGAGAAAAAACCATTGGAGCGTTAAAAAAGGAAGTCGCAAAGAAAGGAAAAGAAATTGAGGAGCTACAAAAATCCGTAGCCGAGATGCGAACTCAAATTCAGAAAAAAGATAAAATTGTGGACCCTCCTGAACCAGATAAAATGGTCGACGGGCTCATGAACGTCGGTTTTGGGTTACTTGGCTCGTCAAATGCTGCAAATGGTCAAAAGGCCAAAGGTTTGCTGGGTTTAGTCGACGAGTTAGGTAAGTTGGCGGAGAAAACCCAGATGACTCAGACAACGCAGAAGAGAATTAATTTTGGAAAAGGAGGCGTAGTTGACTTTCGAGTAAGTTCCCGACCAATAAAAGGTGGTTCCTCACTTCAACCTGCGAGTCGATCGAAAATCGGAACACTTATCAAACAATCCTCAAGCACATATGCCCCCATGCCACTTGCAGCAGGAACCATAAAAGAAAGAGAACTTATCGTTGACATCTTTGAAGAAGAAGATTGCCTCCATGTAATGGTGGAACTGCCTAATGTCAAAGAAAACGAAATATCCCTAGACGTAGAAGGCAATACTCTAACAATAAAAGCTGGCACTCAGAATAAAGAATACTTCAAGAAAGTTGAGCTCCCTGCTACTGTCGAAAAAAAAATAGTTGAATCAAGTTGCCGCAATGGAATCCTTGAAGTTAGGCTAAAAAAGAAAACCATTGCCAATCAGACCAAGTAGTCATCTAAGATAACTTGGTGGGACTGCCCGTCCCTGAACATAAGTGGGAAACGAGGATTCTGAAAGTGCGGCCTAAATTTTCATAACATAACAAAATTAAATATATTTATGGTTTAGATAGGTTGTCAATTGGTGCTTGATTATGGGTCTGGATTGGAAAACATGGACAAAGAACGACGTGATCTTTGGAATAATTCTTCCTATAGTAGCTGTTTTTGTCATCGTATTAATCTCAAAACTTCCCTCGCTGTTTGGTGGAGGTTTTGGAATTGTTACTGGATTAACTATGGAAATATTAGAACTTGTCATCATAGTTGGTGTTCCCTTAGCACTTGGTTTACTATGGAATCAATGGGCAGGCGGATCTTCAGGCTTCTTAATGGGTACCTTCTATTCCCTGTATTGGGCATCCAGTTTTCACGGGATAGCAGGTTCTGGTACAGTTTTGTTGGCGTACATACTTAGCCCAATGTTAATCGGCTACATGGCTGGAGCTTTAAATAAGCGGTCAGACAACTTCAGAAGATTATTGATTTCTGGCATTGTCGCTTCTACAGTTGGCGGCTTAGTACTGTTTAGTATATTCCAAATGTCTCCTGCGAACGTAGTCACAGGAATAACTGGATTTGCACTCACTGTCTTGACACGTATTTTAGCGGCTGTACTGACCGCTGTTGTGGTCAAAGTTTTCTTCTGGTATGGCATGGGAGCTCAAAAACACCCAAATATTTCCTAACCCTTTCTTATTTTTGAAGGAAACTCTTTGGGCAAAATCTCTTGTGACAAGAGAAATTGCCTAAACTGGAAGGAAGGGTACTGTTTCTTTTCCAATCCAGAAAAGGCTGGTGATGCTTCTCTTGATTTTGAGGATGCATTGGATTTTCTTAGGATAAAGGTCGATGCGGTAAAAGGAACACTTGGCTAAATTTTGTTAGGTTGTCCAAAAAGAAAATACTTCCAAGTTGTCCTTTTCAAATTGCTTTTTTAAGATAGCTTTGACTTCATCCTCGTCTAGGTTCCACAGGTTGTTTTTGCCTTTGCGCAAAGGGATTCCTGTTTCTCTCAGGAATTGACCTTTAGGAAAGTCAAGGAAGATATAGTAACGCGCCTCGTGCATCAGTATTATTCTTAAAGTTGTAAGTTCTTTGTTCGGTGAAAGAGCATTTTGTTCAAGTATAAAAACAATCGATTTTGGCTTTTTTTCGCGAACTAAACGCTTGAATTCTTCCCAATCTCTAATTCTAACATGACCCTCACTCATTTTCTTCAATTAACCTTTGGACTTTGTAATCTATTTCATCTCTGATTTCTCGAACTTTTTCTATTGGCTTTCCTTTTGGATCCTCAAGTTTCCACTCGATTGTTGGTTTAAAGAAGGGTCCAGGACATATTCCTTGATCGTTGCAGCCCATTGTGACTATTAGGTCTGAATCCTGAGCCATCTGGAAAGTAAGCAATTTCGGCTTATTTGCAGATATATCAATGCCTTTTTCTTTCATGACTTTTACACCATCAGGGTTAACTGTTTCCGCAGGCTTGTTGCCAGCGCTAAGTATGACAAACTTATCTTTTCCGTACTTGTTGGCAAAAGCCTCGGCCATTTGACTTCTTCCAGCGTTCTCGACACAGACAAATAGAATCTTCTTCAATGGTGATTTCCACCTATTTTAGCTCTTTTTTCGCTCTTTACGCTATACGTGTTTCTTAATTCCTTAACTATTTCATGAGTCTCCTTTTTGGATTGATGCTTAATAGCTCCGACTGGACATATTCCGTCGCATCCCGTGCATAATACTACACAAGAATTTGGGTTCCTAACAACTGACGTCTTTTTGCCGTCATGTTCTTCCAGTTCGTACACACCGAGCTTGCAGTAGTCCTCGCATTTTCCACAGCTGATGCACTTTTGGTAGTCTATCGTAGGGTACCAAGGTATTTTATTTCGGGGGATTCCGTGCCAAGTTTCTTCCGGCATTCTCATCTCTTCCATTTGTTCATTCCATTACTTTATAGCAACTTTTAAATATTGTTATTGATTATAAACAAACATGCCTAATAATCCGGAAAACAGAAATCGATTTAAATCGACAATTTTCCACGCCCTTGCCGATCCAATAAGGCTTGAAATAATAGTCTATTTGAAAGATGGAGAAAAATGCGTATGTGAGATAGTTCCACATCTTAACCTTATTCAACCACTTGTTTCACGTCACCTGAAAATTCTAAAGGATGTAGGAATAGTCAGATGCCGAAAAGACGGAACAAAAAGAATGTATTCCATTGTAAACGGCGATATCTACCATGTGGTTAATGCATTGACCTCTGATCTTGTTAACGCCCTAACAAAAGAGGTATTTGAAAACGTAACATGTCCTTGAGGGATAAACCGTAAAAGTACCATATAAAAAGATTGAATGATTTGATAGAAAAAGAAGTTAAGAAAGTCGTTCGGAAAGCATATTCCAAAATAGCCAGCAACTTGCCTGTGCTTATTCTTCTGAAATCGCACGTCTATTGCCTATATTGCACTACCAAGAACACAGACAATTTAGTTCAGCATAGGTATTTTAGCTGGCGCTAATTTCTACGGGCTTTTGAAAAGGCGTAGATTAAACCAGAATTTTATTTTATACAATAGCTTGTTGAAAACGGCGCTATCAGCTAAAGCTGAACATAGAGAATTTAATTATTTGTGTTAATTTGGTGGGGCCGGCCGGATTTGAACCGACGACCTTTACCCAAGAACCGCGCGAGGCAGTTCTTTACGGGTTTCTCTAGACACGCTCCAGAACTTCGTCATTCCTCTGGGCGAGGTCAGCAAACCCGTTGCTTGCTTCTGGAGCCCGTCGTCATACCTGTCTAGACTACGACCCCACGGGGCTGAAGCAAATAAGTGAATTTGCAAACATAAAAATATATTCGTTTTTCAAGGTAACTTGCTTTAAGAGTTTGCGTCGTCTGGAACAAACCGCCTTAGCTTCTGCAGAGAGCGTAGTTTTTCTTTTTCCCCAATTTTGGCTTGCTGGACCGATTGCCTAAGGATTTGGATGGATTGATCCATTGCTTTGCGGTCAACGGGATAGGGTACGCCGTCTTTACCGCCAAATGCAAAACTGAATTTTACAGGGTCTTCCCAACTGGGTTTTTCACCATAAACGAGTTCCGCCACAAGAGCTAAACCCCTTACTGTAGCTGGTCCGACGCCTTTGACACTTAAGAGTTCCTCGTAGTTGTTGGGCTGGAATTCGTAGACTCGACTAAGCGTATCCCAGTTTATATTACGCGGCATGTTGAGGATATTTTGGGTTTGCCTTAATAGATCATTAGTTTTTGGGAGCCAATCTTGCAGGGATTTCTGGTTGAGTGGTTTTGCCGTGGATTGGATTAGGCTCATTAGTTTGCGTGTGGGTTCTTTTGCAAGGTCTACTGATGCTTTTCTTGTGCCTTCGCTGGTTTTTGCAACCATGTTTAGGGCTGTTTCACGTTTCATGTTTCCGACGATGGCGTTGTGGGGTTCAACAACAAAGTCCGTCACGTTTTCGGAGAGCCAGTGATAGCGTCTTGCTGTGCGATCTTCGCTGCTCATACCTTGCTGGATTACTGCCCATTTTTCATCCTTGGTTACTAGGAAGGCGTGATGGTAAAGTTGGTATCCTGCTTGAATCGCTGTGTTGTCAACTTTGGCCGCCATTTTGCTTTTGTAGGTTAGTGTCTTAATGGTTTCTTCTGAAAATCCGAATTTCTCTCCTGCCATAGCTATGTCGCTTGGGGTTTTCTTTGATGTTTTGCCTTTCCCCCCGCATACAGCGATGCCGTGATCTTCTGGTGAGATTGCGCCTTTGAGGATGCCTGTGACGACTGTTGTTACTCCGCTGCTGTGCCAGTCGTAGGCTAAGACGCATCCGAATGCTTGAAACCAGTACGGGTCAGATAAGCGTTGAATAAATGTGGTTGTGCCCTGCTCTTCAATCATGATGTTTGCTATTTCTTTTGCTAACTTACGCATACGTACAGTAAGCCATAGGGGTGCTTTGCCGCCGTGAAGGGGCAGGTTTGCAAAACCGGTTCTATACATTATTAACTCACTGACGATGTTTTCAGATATGTGATTTATTTCTTGCTTGAAGGTATTTAGCTATTAGTGCTGTAAACGGCGCAATTTCTTTCTTTGTGTTTTGGGGTGCTTTTTTTTAAAATTAAGCTTAAATTATTTGCTGGTTGCGTATGAATTCGTTGATTCGGCTAGATTTGTGCAGTTTCGTAAAGTTTCAGTTAAAAAGGTACGGAAAAGGTTGAAAAAGGAGGTTAGTTTTGCCGTTAACTCAAAGCGTTTCATTCAAAGTGCAGTTGCATAATCAGAATCCCTTTCATGGTACCAAAAGTGGTTCGATTACATTACAAGCTTGAGGCTACTCAACTGTTGAAAGTTACTTTAGAAATATTTGATTTAGTTTTTAACGAAAGTTTTGGCAAAAGTGTTTCTGGATGGTCTCACAACTGTTCCCAGGTGGGTTGGTGACCCGCTGAAACAAAAAATGCCGACCTTAAGGCTTACTTCTTTTAGGTAACGCCTGAACCATATGATTATTTGCGACACGCCAAAAAAAGATTGCCTTCTTTGTCTTCTTCACGAAAGCAGCAAAGTTCCGGCTACCCTAAGTTTCGCGCCTTCTAAATACATTAGTACTGCTTTATCGTTTGGGCGGTAGACAAGTGGTTTATCCAACGCTAAAGTTAAAGTGGGTTTTTTAGGGTCATCGGTTTCAGAAACAGCGTCTACTTTCGCAGTTATGAATTGTGTCCAATGACCAATATGCATAACCATGCCGGGTTTTATCGGCGTCTGCCAATATTTAATCAATGAAGCTTGAGTTTCCAGTTTAGATGATGTCTTAATTGATGGATCATTTGTTAAAACTGCTCCACGATCTAAATCTTCAACCTCTATATTCTTTAATGCAAGCCCCACCCGGTCGCCTACACCAGCAACGTCAAATTCGTCATCGTGTTTTTGGATTGAGCGAACCTGCGCTGTTTTTCCAGCAGGAAGAACGTTTAGCGTTGCATGTTTCTGCACGAAGCCGTTGGAAACTACGCCTAGTATGACGACACCTACACCTTTCACGTTAAAGGCATGATCAACAGGCACCGTACCAATCGACTGCCCTCCAACTGGGGCTTCAGAGGGTTTTTGTTTTGTTGCTTCTGTTAAAAGCTGGTCTCTTAGAAAAACTGGGTCATCAGTTAAGAAGTCAAATTTTTCGAGGCTTGTTCCTTTTATAAGGGGTTCAATCTTTTCTCGGGAAATGTAGTTCCTTAAAATAAAGTAGCCTCTGGTAATGTTTGAGCATTGGAGCATTACCAGGCATTCGCCGAAAGTGGCGTTTATCTCATCTACTACAACTATTGCTCTTTTTGCCAATGAGACAGCGAAAAATAATGGTGCTAGTCTTTCAGGGTAGCGTTCTGGTTCAATGAGGGTTACGGTGTCTTCTCCTTTTTTGATATTGTAGAAGGTTATGTCTGTGGATGTTCCTTTTTTGCCCAGGCTGTTTCCATAGCCTAACGATCCAAGCAGAGCGACTGTTATGTTTCCCATAGTATCATGAACCTGTAAATCAATCGCATTTGTGGCTCGCCCTAAAGATAAGCATTATCATTGAGGGCTGTGACAGAAACATTAATTCGCTTTAAAGCATGTACGAAAGGTTCTTAAGGTATTGGGCATTCTTCCTAACGGCAAGAAAATGGCAGAATCAATTGCCAATTCAAGGTAACGACCAGCTTCATCAACTGAAGCAGGTCTAGACCAGGTGAAAAGTTAAAATAGTCGAACGAAGAGGTGAAAAGGTATGGAAAATATTTACGCAGCGATGCTCCTTCACAAAGCAGGAAAAGAAATAAACGAAGATTCAGTTACAAAAGTTCTCGCAGCAGCAGGACTCACAGTTGATCCTATACAAGTAAAAGCACTAGTAGCCTCACTCAGCGAAGTAAACATTGATGAAGCAATCAAAGCCGCACCTACAATGATGGCAGCCACCCCAGTAGCAGCTCCAGCAGGCGGCGCAGCAGCACCAGCAGCACCAGTTGAAGATAAGAAGAAGAAAGCTGAAGAAGAAAAAGCCAAAGAAGACGCAGCATTAGAAGGATTAGGCGCCCTATTCGGGTAAACATGACGTTAATGGGCGATTTATTGCCCAAAAACTAATTTTTCACTTATATTTCTGTTAGAATTAGCGCTCAAAGACATTTTTTTTACGCTCAAATTTCTCTTGCTTTTCCCGAGCACATTAACTATACTATTTGTTCGCCCTTCCGATACAGGTGAAACGAATAGGACAAGTGGACCACATGGCGAAAGATTTGGCAGGGGAAGTTGTAAGGTCTCGGATTCACGACGATTGAATCACATTTAGATCTATATTCATAGATCATTGACCCGAGAAATAATGGTTTATGAAAAAACTTAGTGCTCACCATTTTTCCGTTATAATTTGGAAACAAGTTGTTCAATCGATGTGACCTTACCAGGCTAGGGCAATCCCGCAAGGGTGTCCCTATCTACATTTTTCCTTTACAAGCAGCATTTTTTATTTTTGATGTGTGGTCAACTTTTGCTGCGGTCAGTAGAAGAGTGATGATTAGCTATTTTTGTCTTTTGTTATGACTTTATCTCGGTGGGACCACTGGGAAATGCTACTCTAATAGAAAGAGATATTGTAAAGAAATGGAAATAGCGGTATAACTACGAATTAGGTGGTGGAGGGTCCGCTGGAATGCGCTTAAACTATTAAGCGAATCCCTCTTCAATAAGCAAAAAGCAACCCGTAAGGAATTATTTTCTGTCCTCAGCAAAGTGAGCCGTACCGGACTTAACCCCAAATCAGACTGTGTTAAAACTCATAGCTAACTCCTAAGGGCATTTAGCATCCGAATTATTATTTGCAAGACTCTTTTACTTGTGTTCTGTTTCTTTACTTCTTCATCAAATTTATTATTGTTCCAACTCCAAAAATGTTGATGACTCGTCTCATGTTGTAAGCAAGCATCGTAAACCCAACCTCTCCCTTAACCTTCCTAAATCCCTTCAACAGTAAATAACCCTGATTGAAAGCTCGCTTGATGGTTCCAAACGGATGCTCAACAATCGTCCTTCTTAAACGACACTTCTCTTTACCTTCAGAAGTCTCCAATCGCGCCCTGAGACGATCAACAGCCCCATCAAACTCTCCTCTAAACATATACCTTCCACGCCTATTCCTAGTGCATTTACTCCTCACAGAACAGCAAGAACAGAACGCTGTCCGATACAGCCTGCCTTTAAGACCGCCGTCTCGCCCACCAAGCTTCCAAAAAGGCAACTCCACGCCCGCCGGACAAACATACACATCCTTAGCCGCATTGTAGACAAATCGGTCGGAGTAGAACTCGGGTTCAGGAACCCCAACACTCTTGTACGGACTAAAAACCGCAGGAATAGGCATGAAAACCCTAATTCCGTTATCTTCACAGTCAGAAACATCGTTCTCAACGTAAAATCCCTTATCACTCAAAACATCAAGCTCATCAACACCCAAAGTCTCCTTCGCCGACAAAGCATCCTTAACCAGCTGATGATGACCAGTCGAGATATTGATTACATCATAATCGACAATGAGATGCTGTTTTGCATCAACTGGAGTTTGAATATTGTAGCCCACTTCAAGCCGTTGACTATCAACGCGCATTAAACGGCTATCTGGATCCACGAGAGAAACCTCCCTTTGGCCTGTAGAATTCATCTGCTTTGAATTTGCTCGTACTGCTGCTTTTTCTCTTCAAGTTGGCGTATTTTTTCCTTGAGATCATCGTTCTCAGCGGTTTTGCTTTCCTCTGAATCATTTGCATCGTTAGAATCAAAGTCTTTGAGGTATTCTGCTATTTTTTCCTCTGTCAGCTTGAGTCTTAGAGCGACTGTTTTCTCATTGAGATTATTGCTTTTGGAATTGACGGCTTTGAATTTGGTGCAATCAATCGCTACTAGCTGGGCTCCGTAAAGATCCAGGCTTCTGCAGAGGTAAACGAATTCTTTGAATACTCCTTTAATGCAGTCCACATTGTTTTTTCTGAAGTCGGCAATGGTTTTGAAGTCAGGAGCAAGCTTTTTCATCAGCCACATGGCTTCAACGTTTCGGTGGCACTCTTTCTCCAGTTTCCTGCTTGATCTAACCTGGTTGAGGTATCCATAAACGTAGAGTTTGAGAAGGTCTGAAGGATTGTAAGATGGTCTTCCAGTGTCGGCCAGGATTGAGTGTTTGAACCCCAATTTTTCCAGGTTGAGGCTGTCAATGAATGCGTCGATGAATCTGACCGGGTTTTCTTTGTCAACATATTTGTCGATGGTGTCTGGAAATAGCACTGTTTGGTCTCTGTGGGTTCCGTTTACATGTTCACTCATGGCTCTTCAGTTGCTCTAAAGCTAGCTTTAAGCTTAACGGTAAGTGAACTACAGGACTTTTCACACAATCTGAAATGGGTATGAGTCTCTTGCTGAAAAGACGAGTTCTAAGCAGAAAATGAGTCAAAATGAAGCTGGGGATGGGAATTGAACCCTCTGAGATTGGAGATATCACCCGAAGTCTGATATTCTGTGTTAGTTTTCTAATCCTCAAAGAGTAATTGCAGAGGTTGCCTAAAAACATAGACAGAGCAAAGTCCTATTGTTTTTTGCATTTGAAAAACAAAGAAAAAAAGGTGTTCGCATACCTTCTTTTGACTAAGATACAGGTCTATTCCATCGTTCTTTTGAGTATCTTTGTTGCGGCTATCAAGAAAATAATTGCAAAGGCTATTTGAATTAAAATGTCAAGAAGAAAGGTTTGGAGATTCAAGTTCACACTCCAAGCCTGACGTAGCGCACTTACAGAATAAGTCAGTGGCAGGGCGTATGCAATAGTTTGTAGAACTGTTGGCAACATTGCAAATGGTGTGAATACGCCTGCCAAGAACACCATCGCTATACGAACAACTGTAGCTGGCGGCATAGCTTGTGGAATATCTCTGAACGGCGCTGACAGCAGCAAACCAAACGTTGAGAACATAAACGAAGCGACAATAATTCCTGATGCAAACAATCCCAGATTTGATACAGGAGAAAAAGGAATCATTACTATCGTGTAGATTAAGGACAGAACGATTCCGAAAAAGAAACCTGCTAAGGCTTTTCCCAACATTATTTTAAACAGCGATATGGGTGCTGTAACCAGCGAATTGAATGTTCCAGTCCTTCTCTCTAAAGGCAATGAGATAGCTTGAATCGCTCCTGCTCCGAAGAAAGAAGCTATAGCAACAATCCCTGAGACAGCGAATGCAGGGTCAACTGTTCTGCCTATCGCAAACGCCAAATAGAGAACAATTGGTAGAATTAAGCCAAAGGTTAGGTTTGGTCCTTTGAAAAAGTATATTTTTGCGTCTTTTTCTGCGATGTAGAATATTTTCTCTGCATCTTCGACTATTTTATTCGTCACTGCCAAGACCTCATGACGTGTTTGCCAGTCTCCTTTTCATTTGCAAAGGTATCTGGGCGTTCACAAGTAAGGCTGACGAAGGCGTCCTCAAGAGTTGGTTTTAGTGTGGTTATTAATGTGATTTTCAAATGGTTTTGGTTGGCGAAATCAACTAACAGGGGCAACATCTCGGAAGGGTCTTCAACGTAAACCCTATACTTGTCTGCAACTCTCACTATGTTTCTGACGTGTTTGAGTTCTGAGAGTTTCTTAGAAAAATCTTCTGTTTTGTTGAATGAGATTTCGATTATGTTTTCGGTTTGAGTAATCTCTTTTAGCTTTTCAGGTGCTCCTACTGCTACTATTTTTCCTTTATTAATTATTGCAATGCGTTGGCACAGTTGGTCCGCTTCTTCGATGTAGTGAGTTGTTAGAAAGAACGTTGTGCCGTTCTTGTTCATTTCTTTTATTAAGTTCCGTATCTGCCTTGAACTTTGAACATCAAGACCTGTAGTTGGTTCATCTAAAAAGACAATTTTAGGTTCATAGACAAGGGTTGCGGCAATCATTAAACGCTTTTTCATTCCTCTGGAGAAGTTGCCTGCTCGTTCATTTCGTCTGTCATATAAGTCGAATAGTTCAAGCAGCTCCTTAGTTCGAGTTTCTCTTTTCTCTGATGACACGCCATGGAGTTTTGTGCTGAAAATAACGTTATCCCACGCAGTTAGCTCGTCATAAACCCCTGAAACGTCTGGAACTACGCCTATGAGTTCTTTCACTTTTGTTGGTTCTTTGGTGATGTCGTATCTTGCTATACATGCTTTGCCAGAGGTTGGTTTGGTTATTCCAGTGAGCATGTTGATTGTAGTGGTTTTGCCTGCTCCGTTAGGACCTAAAAAACCGAAGAGTTCTTGGCTTTTCACTTCAAAGGTGATTCAGTCAAC
This sequence comes from Candidatus Bathyarchaeota archaeon, assembly GCA_963811105.1. Lineage (GTDB taxonomy): Archaea > Thermoproteota > Bathyarchaeia > Bathyarchaeales > Bathycorpusculaceae > Bathycorpusculum. Next base: position 421,405 of record CAWEPZ010000009.1, read on the forward strand.
TGCCAATAAACTGCCGTAAAACTTTGTTAAGTCTGTGACTTCTATTATGTTTTCGGAGTGCATTTACGAGTTCCTTTGCTTTGCGTTATAATCATGAGTTGCTCCTTAGAAACCTTTCATTTCAATTTCCTCTTGACCCTCTGAAAATTCACTGTTTAGCTTTCAAAATATGGTCTTTAGACTGTGCGTTTTGATGGTCTTGTTTTTCATATTCACTTGAAAGGTGTCTAATTAACTCTTGAGGAATAGGGGTTAAGCGCGCGCGTTCAAAACGTAGGTTCTAACCTAAGCGCTCTAAGCGTGGTATTAGAAATAGCTGTCTAAGCGAAGCCTTTCCCAAAGGGGGATGCAAATTTTGAAGTGAGTGGATAGCTTTCAAGCAACAAAAGTACAGTTCTTAAATTCTTTGTTGCATAAGATGTTAACAGGAAGCTAAAAGATGAAAGTAGCCAACCACATTTTCGAATTGATAGGCCAGACACCCATGGTCAAAATAAATAAGATAAATCCAAACCCTATTGCTGAAATCTACGCAAAAATTGAATGGTTTAACCCCATGGGGTCACTCAAAGACAGAATAGCCCTAACAATGATAGAAGCGGCTGAACAAGAAAAGAGATTGACTAAAGACAAGATAATTTTGGAAGCAACTTCTGGAAACACAGGTATAGCTGTAGCTTGGGTCGCAGCTCTAAAAGGCTACAAATGCGTCATTGTAATGCCCAAAAACGTTTCAGAGGAACGCAAAAAGATCCTGGATTTGCTGGGTGCTGATTTAGTCTTTACTAATACGGAGACTGAGGCAATTGCAAGAGCAAGAAAAATTGCAGAAGACCCGCAGTATGTAATGACAGATCAGTTTGCCAATGACATAAACTGGAAAACGCATTACCAAACGACCGCGCAAGAAATCTGGGAGCAAACCAACGGAAAAATAACGCATTTTGTAGCAGGGATAGGAACTTCAGGAACTATAATGGGCGTTGGAAGAAGACTGAAAGAATTGAATCCGAGAATTCAAATCATTGGCGTGCAACCTTCGAAGATACACAGCAAACAACAAGGACTGCTTAATCTGAAGGAATTCTGCCCAGAAATCTGCAAAGTCAATGAAGCGGTTGATGAAATGATAATGGTTGAGGATGAAAATGCGTTAAGGACAACGAGAGATCTTATTGTTAAAGAGGGTCTTTTTGCTGGGATCTCCTCTGGTTCTGCGATGTACGGGGCAATTCAAAAAGCAAGAGAAATTCAGAGGGGCTTAATTGTGGCCATCCTGGGAGACCATGCCTTCAAATACCTTAGTACTGAACTTTTTGCGCATCAAGCTGAACATGAGAAGGAATAGGTCAGTGCGCGCTAAATACAAAGAAACACGCAACGCTATAGCGTGCAATAGGAATATGCAAATGATCATTTTTAGCGGGGAAATCTCTGAGCAATAGTCAGTAATTAATCGCATTACTATTTGACGTAAAACCCAAAACCATTACGCTTTTCTTTCTTTTTTGCGTTTGAGACAAACATGTAAATTGGTGAATTATCAAATTACTGGATGGTGAATTTTGTCAGGCAAAGAATTTGATTCTGCCATTTCAAGAGATGGTCAAGCAGCGAACTCCATAACTTCAGAATTTCTAAAAACAGGGCTTAACTCAAATGAAGTCCAGGAGAGAGTGAAGCAGTATGGATTCAACGAGGTTCCGGAAAAGAAAGAAAACCGCGTTTTCCAATTCGCCAAGAAATTTTGGGGTTTAACAGCATGGATGCTCGAAATAATTATAATTCTTTCTTGGTTTTTGCAGAGATACGCAGACGTCTACGTTGTTGCTGGTCTGCTCGTGCTTAACGCTGTGTTAAGCTTTGTGGAAGAGCAAAGAGCGTCAAGCGTAGTTGAATCATTAAAGGAGAAACTTCGTGTCAGTGCCCGCGTTTTAAGGGATGGCATTTGGAAAGTCATTCCAGCCAAAGAAATTGTGCCTGGTGACGTAGTTAGGCTAAGATCAGGAGATTTTGTGCCTGCAGATGTGAAGTTGGTTTCAGGATATCTTGAAGTTGATCAGTCAGCTTTGACTGGCGAATCGTTGACTGTAGCGAAAAAGCCTGACGATTCCGTGTACTCAGGGTCTAATGTCAAGCATGGCGAATCAAACGGCGTTGTCACCTCTATTGGAGTTAAGACTTATTTTGGAAGAACCGCTCAGCTTGTTCAGTTGGCTAGACCAAAACTACATGTTGAAGAAGTCATCTCAAGTGTAGTGAAACGACTTTTAGTAATGGTTTCAGCGCTAATTGCCGTTGCTATTGTTTTTTCTATGTTTCGAAGTATAGGACTTCTCGACATCTTGCCCCTTGTTCTTGTTGTTCTCTTATCGGCTATTCCTGTTGCTTTGCCAGCTATGTTTACCGTAACAATGGCTTTGGGCGCAATGGAGTTGGCCAAAAAAGGCGTTATAGTCACGAGGTTGAGTGCCGCAGAAGACGCTGCAACAATGGACGTTCTCTGCCTTGACAAAACCGGCACCATAACAACGAACAAGCTTACAATAGCAAAAGTGATCCCTCAAAATGGTTTTAGCGAAAAAGACGTCGTTTTGTTTGGCGCGTTGGCTTCTCTAATGGCAAATCAAGACCCAATAGACGTAGCTTTCATAAACTTGGCAGCACAGCAGAACCTCAATACTGACTTGTTTATTCAAAAGAGCTTTGTTCCTTTCGACGCTGCGACCCGAAAAACCGAAGCAACCGTGCAGAAAGGCAATATCGAGTTCAAGGTCATGAAAGGCGCAGTTAAAGCTATAGCAACAGCGTGCGGGTTCAGCAAAGAAGCAACTGTGGATCTCGAAGCACAAATGCAGGAGTATGCAGCTAAGGGATTCCGAACCTTGGCGGTTGCCAAAACAGAAGCCAAAGGCATACCTCAACTCGTGGGGTTAGCAGCTCTCTATGATTTGCCAAGATCCGACTCAAAAGCGCTGATCCACGAACTTATGGCTCTAGGCATATCAGTGAAAATGTTGACTGGTGATGCACTTCCAATCGCTAAGGAAGTCGCTAGAGATGTTGGGCTTGGAGAAAACGTTATGACTGCAGCGGACCTCAAGGCCTGCATCAAAGATGACCCTCTAGAAGCCCAAGATGAAGCTGAAGAAAGCAGCGGCTTTGCTGAAGTCTATCCTGAAGATAAGTACACAATCGTCAAAAGTCTACAAACACGCAAACACATTGTGGGCATGACCGGTGATGGAGTTAATGATGCGCCAGCATTGCGACAGGCTGAAGTTGGGATCGCCGTAAGCAATGCTACAGATGTGGCTAAGGGCGCGGCTAGCGTTGTTTTGGTTAATGAAGGTCTTACGAGTATTGTAGATCTCGTCAAAAATGGCAGAGTTATCTATGAGCGGATAACGGCGTGGATAGTTAGCAAGATTGTCAGGACACTTCAAATCTCCACATTTTCTGTTCTTTCTTTCCTCTTGACAGGTAGCTTTGTTGTTTCAGCGTTTTCTATAATCGTTTATTTCTTTTTGACAGATTTCGTGAAGATAGCGCTCTCCACTGACAATTTTAACCCATCCGATAAACCTGACACGTGGAACTTAAATGGTGCAGTGAAGGCTTCTCTTATACTCGGCGCTCTTGTCATTCTTGAGTCGTTTGGGCTATTGTACTTAGTGTTGTACTATTTCCAGGTGGCTTTGAGTGATCCTGCGCTTTACACGTTGACTTTTGAAATCCTCTTCTTCTCCGCTATATTCCTGATTTTCAACGTTAGGGAACGAGGGCACTTCTGGGCATCCAGACCAAGCAAGACTCTACTGTATGCAATAGTGCTAAGCTTAGTCGCTGGAATCGCAATCGTAACATTAGGTATCCCAAACCTGCCTGCAGTGCCGCTGACTGAAACGCTCTTAATAATGTTGCTTTCAGCAGTGTTTTCATTCATAGTCAACGACACCGTCAAATACTTCTTTGCTACACGAACCAAAATATGTTGGTAATTGTTGACGTTGTTTTCCCGGATTCTATAGCTGATAGAGGTTCCCAACACAGGCTGACGTGCGCGCTTGAAGAGACAAATCAACAAAAACGTTGAAAAAGTTTATTTTCCCTTAAAGCAATGCTTCTTGACCACAATGGAAATGCTTGAAGTTAAAGACCTATCAGTCAAGGTCGAAGGCAAACTCATACTTAAAGACATGAACTTCAGTCTGAAAGAAGGCGTTAGCCACATTCTCTTTGGACCAAATGGTTCAGGGAAAACCACGCTCATTAGTACTCTTATGGGATTGCCAGGCTACGAAGTTGTCTCTGGCAAGATACTTTTCCGGGGAGTCGACATCACAAACAAAGGCGTAGATGAACGGGCTAAGTTAGGGATGATCGTGAGCTTCCAGAACCCGCCTGAAATTACCGGTGTAAAGCTTGGCGACTTGCTTAAGTTGTGCTTGGGCAAGAGTGAAACTGATGCAATCAGTGCCTTGGAAACAAAGCAAATTGAAGCTT
>CAWEPZ010000010.1:0-69281 GCA_963811105.1 Candidatus Bathyarchaeota archaeon
TAGGAGAAAAAGCGAAGTATTCACAAATTCTTGCGTAAACGAATTTTTGGAGAAGACGTCTGAGTGAAAAGTTACAGAATTCGTCATCCAGCGATTCTGAAGCTGTTATGGAGAACATTCTCTTATCTTTAATAGACGTTATGCAGCAAAATCTTTATTCCTATTTTCTTAATTCCAGCATGGATTCATAGCGCTTCAATGCAACAAGAGTACCTAGAACTATGTATAGAGCAGTGGCACCTGCTGGTAGACCACCACCCACTTCAAGACTCGGTTGAGTGCTCACGGCTACTCGGAGAATGACTCCTAATGCCCCCAAAACTGAAGCTCCAGCGTAACTCCAAACTTTTTTTCTTCGGCAATAATAGATGAAAACTATGCTAAGAACAGCTATTGGGCTTATGATGGCTAATGATAGAAGTCGCATTTCAGTTGTGCCAGTTGTGAAAGTAGCTAAGAAAGCAAGAGCAATCATAGCAAGAAATAACTCGAGTAGACCGATTGCAGTTCTCATGTTGATGCTTAGCGATTCATTAACAGCCTTCAAGTTTATTCGCCGCTTGAATTAATTAGTTTGAAAGAATCGTCATCTTCACCGTATACAAGTCTCATGGGTTGATTTCCCACCATAGAAAACATCTCGTCTATTTTTGACCGCTTGGTCTTAAAACCCGCGCTACGTCGTCAATACTCTTGCCAGGTCTAGTAGGCTCAGATCAATTGGTTTCTCTGTCTTGCAGGATTCCTCAAGACCTATGCTCGTTGTTTTGCCATTCTGCAACACAACCGCACTGCTTTTTTGTTGTTCATCTATTAGTTCAACCACTTTGTTAGCGAATAGGCTTGCCAGAAGCCTGCTTCTTGCCGATGGATTGCCACCTCTTTGGGTGTAGCCTAAAACGCTAAGTCTAACTTCTGCTTCCGTGGCTTTCTCGATTTCAGTTGCAAGTAAACGGGTGTCTCCGATTCCTTCAGCCGCGACAATAATGGCTGACTTTTTTCCTCTTTCTTTAGTTTCCCTAATAGCTTTAAAGATTCTTTCATTTTCGTATTTTACTTCTGGAATCAGAATCATTTCGGCTCCAACTACGAGCCCTACAGCTAGTGCAAGGAAACCTCTTGTTCGCCCCATGACTTCAACTATGAAGATCCTTTCGAGGGAGACAGCTGTATCGCGTATCTTGTCGATTTCGTTTACTGCCGTATTTACTGCCGTGTCGAATCCAATTGTTTCATCCGTTCCGAAAACATCGTTGTCAATTGACGCAGGAACCCCTGCGATTAGTGTGCTGGTTTTTTTGCTCAATTCTAGAGCTCCTTGGAGAGAACCGTTACCGCCAATAACAACAAGTCCTTCGACATTGTTTAACGCAAGAGTTTCAGCCGCTTTCTTGATCGATTCATCTTTTTTGAATTCTGGGCATCTTGATGTATGAAGGATTGTTCCGCCCAAATGCAATATTCCTCCAACAGAACGGGGAGTCAAACGTCTAAACGAGTTTGTCAGTAAGCCTTCCCAACCCCTTTCAAAGCCTATAACTTCAAAGTTTTTTGAGTAGGCAATACGTACGATGCCCCGAATAGCAGCGTTCATGCCAGGCGCGTCCCCGCCACTTGTCACCACACCTATAATCTTCAAAAATCATTCCTCAAATAGACAAAACGAATGGAATGCTTTAGCTTTTCTCTTCACCTTTTGAAAAGATACATCTACAAATTTACTAAGAAGGTAAAGCAATAAGGCAGTTGAGCAACCTACTATAGTTAATGTCTCTATCCAGCTAATCAAGGAAGGCCTTTTCTTCAGGAAAAATTAAGGAACCAAAAGTATTGAGACTTTGCTAACGCATATGTTGGAGCCTGCGTGCTGAAACTTTTTGCTTTGCCGTTGTTGTCTCCTCAGTCTTCGGTTCATATCTTCGAAGAGTCTGACTGTTAATTGCCACAATAACTGTGCTAAGGGACATAAAAATTGCGCCTACAGCCGGGTCTATAATAACTCCAAAATTGGCAAGGACACCTGCAGCCAAAGGAATGGCGAATATGTTGTAACCTGCAGCCCACCATAAATTCTGAATCATTTTCGAATAGGTTTTCTTTGAAAGCTCCGCCACTTTTGAGACGTCCCGAGGATCATTCTTAACAAGAATTATATCTGCACTTTCTATCGCCACATCAGTTCCTGCGCCAATAGCAATACCCACATCTGCCGTTACCAAAGCTGGAGCGTCGTTGACGCCGTCGCCTACCATAGCTACCTTGTAACCCTGATCTTTTAGCGACTTGATTTTCTCCGCTTTCTGATCTGGCAAGACCTGCGCAAAATAGTCGTCAATGCCAAGCTCCTTTGAGACGCCTTTCGCAACTGCTTCTGCGTCGCCAGTCAACATGTAGACTTTGATTCCTATTGCTTTCAAATCCTCAATAGCAGTTCGTGATTCTTGTCGAATTTTGTCGGCAAGAGCGAAAGCGCCTGCAAGTTTTCCATCAACAACACAGAAAACAACGGTCTTGCCCTGTTCTTGAAGTGCAACGATTTTCTTGTCATTTGCCTCAATGTTTAATTCTTTTAGAAGATTTGGGCTCCCAAAGTACACTCTGTGGGCTCCAACCTTTGCCTCAGCGCCTTTTCCCGGAATAGCTTTGAAATCTGTAGCGTTAGAAATCTTCTTAACCTTCGTCTTGGCATATTCAACAATTGCTTTTGCTATTACATGCTCAGAGTTTTGCTCTACAGCAGCAGTCAAACTCAGAAGGTCACTCTCCGAAATATATGAAACAACATCGCTCACGCCAAATTGACCCATCGTCAAGGTACCTGTCTTGTCAAAAACCACTGCAGTTACATTTCTGATTTCTTCAAAGGCTCTCCGGTCTCTGATTAAAATCCCACTCTTTGCTGTAATTGAAGTGGAAAGAGCCACAACCAATGGAATCGCTAATCCCAAAGCGTGTGGACACGCTATAACTAAGACCGTTACCGTTCGTGTAAGCGCAAATTGAGTATTGCCTAAGGAATACCAAACCAAGAAAGTTATTACTCCCGCTGTTACTGCAACGTAAAATAGAAGGGCAGCCGCCCGGTTTGCTAAGTCCTGCGTTCGAGACTTACTTTCCTGAGCCTGCTTGACCAGCTTTATAACCTGGGACAGGTATGTCTCCTCGCCTGTTCTCTCGATCTTAGTTCTTAGGACGCCGTCTCCGTTTACCGCTCCACCTATGACCTTGTCCTTATTCTGCTTGTGAACAGGTTTAGATTCACCCGTGAGCAGGGATTCGTTTACAAATGATTCTCCTTCAATCACTAGGCCATCTGAGGGAATTTTTTCGCCAGGACGAATCAAAACTACATCGTCTACCTTTAACTCTGAAACTGGAATGTCAACAATTTCTCCGTTCTTCACCACGTGAGCCAGGGTAGGCATTATTTTCACGAGTTCTTCAAGCGCTCTTGAAGCTCCCAGAACGCTCCTAGCTTCAATCCAGTGACCAAGAAGCATTACATCAATTAGGGTTGCGAGTTCCCAGAAGAAGTCGTTTCCAACAGGGAAAAACACGGTTGCCGCTGAAAAGAAAAAAGCCACCGATATTGCCGTGCCTATAAGCGTCATCATTCCCGGCTGAAGCTTTCTCAATTCTTCCATTAGCCCTTTTAAGAAGGGCCAACCGCCATAGACGTAAATAATTGTGGCTAAAACTAGAAGAATGTACGTTTGATAGGGTGTAGTAATTGTGAAATGAAACCAGGTTTGAATAGTTTCTGAAAGAAGTAGAACTGGAATAGTAAGAGCGAGGCAAATAAAAAATCTTTTTTTGAACATTCCAGTATGCATCATATGACCTGAGGATCCATGTATCATTCCTTGCATGGTTTGGTCAGGCATTTTATGTTCCATCCCAGAATGCCTATTGTGATTTTCGTGCTCCATTTTATTTACCGCAAATGTGTTGAGTCATACTTACATGAGCTAATGGTTCTAAAATTGAATGGCGTGATAGCCAGAACACCTACTATTGATTAACCATTTTTTCATTGAGTCAATAGAGCACAGGCTCTGGCCACTCCAAAATAGTCAAACAACGTTCTGGGACTTACCGGAAACGAAGGCAGTTATGTTTTCCACTGTTGTTTCAAGTATTCTTTCTAGGGCTTCTTTGCTGTAGAAAGCTATGTGGGGAGTAAAAACGACGTTGTCTTTGCTTAACAGAATGTGATCCTTAACTAGGCTTGTTAAGACTTCGAGGTTTTTAGGATCGTACAAAAGCTGTTTTTCCTCTTTTATAACTTCTTCACCTTCAAAGACGTCAAGTCCAGCACCCGACAAAATTTTCTTGTCAAGCGCATCAATTAATGCTTCAGTGTCCACGATGCTGCCTCTTGCAGTGTTTATCAGAATAGCGCCTTTCTTTACAAGCTTGAATGTATCTTTGTTCATAAGGTGATGTGTGGCTTTCATGTAGGGTACGTGAAGCGTAATTACGTCTGATCTAGCTAAAAGGTCCTCCAGCGTAACATATTCAAACCCTAAGACCTCAGATAAGAGTCTGTTTTGACGAACGTCAAAGGCTACCACGTTCATGCCAAAACCTTTTGCAATCCTTATGACGTGCAAACCGATTTGACCCGTTCCGATGACGCCTATGGTTTTTCCTTTCAAGTCGAATCCCTCTAACCCCTCTATTGAGAAATCTTGTTCAAAACGTCTAATGCATGCCTTGCACATGTTTCTCGATAAGGAAAGAATCAAAGCAAACGTGTGCTCGGCAACAGTGTTCTCTCCGTATGATGGAACATTGCAGATTGTAATCCCCTGTTTTTTGCATTTTTCTATATCGATATGGTCAAAGCCGGTGGATCTTGTGGTTATTAATTTCAAATTTGGAATTTCCCGTATGATTTGCTCATCTATTTTAGAGTAGATGAAGACTGAAACGGCATCAAAATCTTTTATTTGCTGAGCATTTTCCAAACTTAGTTTTTCATTTGAGAACTTAAGCACGTGACCGTCCAGCTTCTTTTTGAGGTATTCTTCCTCCCAGTCTTCTACTTCATAAAACGCTATTTTCATCTTTTTCACTTACCTAATGTTGAAGATATTGCATCTGACTTTCAAGGGAAAGTGCACGTTATTATTTTGTCGTCAGAGATGTTTAGGAGTGTTGTTGTAATTCGGTAATGCGATTTTGAACCGTTGTAGAAAGTGCTTTCCTCAAATTTTCATCTTGGAACCCTGCTTTAATTTGGTTAATTCTTGTGGCTAGTTCTTCATCGCCAATTGTGTTTTTGAGCCATTTTTGAAAGTCTTGACGCTGGAAATGGAATGTTACGGATTGAATGGGTATTATTTGGATTTTTTCGGCAAACTCCAAAGTGCTTGTTGCAGTAATTCCAGTGAATTTACCGAGTTCTGTGAAAAAATGAAAGCCATTTTCAATTGGAACCGTATTAAGTAGGTTTAGGTTATTTGGTTTTTCTATAGGCTGCTTTTTGGTTATGGTTGTCTTGGACAAAATATGGGCACGACCTGAAATATAGAAAGATAGGTGTGGAGACTTATAACAAGTTGTGAGTGTAAGGGTACTGCCACATTTTTGAAGTATATCATGCAGGGTAGATAACTCACAACGAGAATGGCCGGTATGAATTTGGCAATATTCTTCCCATTTAAGAACCATGAAGTGTTTACTCTAACTGTTTCTTAAAGTATGAGTTCGTGGGCAGCGCAATTATTCGCCGTTAACCTTAACTTGGAATGTGAAGTATTCTAGATTCAACGAGAAGATGTTTTTTGAAGAAAACAAAGATAATATGCACTTTGGGTCCCGCCAGTTCTTCAAAGGTAGTGATTGAAAAAATTTTCCAAGCAGGCATGAACGGTGTAAGGATAAACACCGCTTATGGAAATCTCGCTCAATACAAATCCATTATTGAAACAGTGCGAGAAGTTGCGGATATCCCAATAATAATTGACATCAAGGGAGCCGAAATCAGAATCAGAGCAGCTCAACAAAAAGTCTTTAGTAAAGGGGAAATTTTGGAAATAGGCTTCGACGGTGAAGAAGTCAGCTTCAATCATGATTTCTATGACGAAATGCTGGTTGATGATGAAGTATATATTGATAATGGAAAAATTAGAACTCGAGTTGTTGAAAAGAAAGATCGAAAACTTCAACTTCTGACCCTGAACAGCGGTGCCGTAGAAGATGGAAAAGGCGTTAACATCCCCAACAAACATCTTTCAGTTCCCACCTTCCCTGAGAAGGACATAGGAATTATACAGTTTGCAAAAAAACACGACGTAGAATACATCGCGATCTCATTCACAAGAAATGCAGAAGACGTGAAAACCTTGTCTCAGACCTATAGTTTTGGCGGCGGAATAATCGCCAAGATTGAGAACCCGGAGGGTGTTCAAAACATCGAAGAGATTTTAGACGCCGCTAGTGGATTAATGGTTGCAAGAGGCGATTTGGCAGTTGAAATCGAACCAGAAAGAGTGCCCTTGGTTCAGAAAGCTCTGATCAAATTATGCAATCAGAAAGGTAAGCTTGTTGTCACTGCAACAGAGATGCTTGAATCGATGATTAATCAACCTAATCCCACTAGGGCTGAAGTAAGTGATGTTGCAAACGCTATACTTGACGGGTCAGACGCCATAATGCTTTCTGGAGAAACAGCGGTTGGACAGTATCCAGTGGATGCCGTTGAGATGATGACTCGCATAGCGAATGAAACAGAGAAAGCTGTTAAGAGCAATGTTGAAGATACTCCATTTGTCAACATCTCGGATACGGTAAGCAGGGCAATCCAGAGAATAAGCCAAAGCATGCCAATTCACAAAGTCATCCCTTTGACGCGGTCAGGATACACAGCCAGAATGATAGCTCGCTTCAAAATTGCACAACCGATTATTGCTGTCACACCTGAAATCAAAGTAAAAAAACAACTGGAACTCATATTCGGCGTGTACCCAGTTCTGATAAACTACCCTAAAGAAAAAGACAGATTATTGACAGTTACAAACAAACTCCATGAGATGCATCTGGTTGATGATGAAGAGACTGTCTTATTCACCGAGGGTGTGAGAACCGCTATGGAGCACGCGAGCAACTCAATAGAGATACATAACATAAAAGAGTTAAGAGAATTTGCGGCTTCCTCAGCGCTGACGACATTTTGGTGAAAGAGCTTATGATTTGTGATCTGTTCGTTTTTAGACACGCTGAGACTACCGATAACAGCAACCAAATATTCTCAGGCTGGCGTGACCCAGACTTAACTCCAAAAGGACTTTTACAGGCACAAGAGACAGCTCAACAGCTGGAAATAGAACAAATTGATTATGCATTTACTTCACACCTTTTGAGAGCCAAAAGAACCCTTGAAATTGTCCTAAAACCGCACCGCAACGTTCCTGTTTTCATAGACGACCGCCTGATAGAACGTTGTTATGGTACGTTGCAGGGAAAAAGCAAGATCGAGATTGCAGCCGAAAAACCCGAGTGGTTCGCCAAAGTTTACCGAGGTTACGATTTTGCGCCGCCTAAAGGTGAAAGCCTGAAGATGGTTGAAAGCCGAACTCTGCCCTTTATTGTGCAACTTGAAAAGTGGCTTCAACAGAATTCAGGTAATGTGGCTATCTCATGCCATGGCAACTCAATGCGCCCGATTAGAAAAGTCTTTGAACACTTAAGCCTTAAGCAGATGCTTCAGCTTGATAATCCACAGGACCAAGCGATGGAGTATGCTCTTCACATACATCGCATCAGAGTTGACGAAGTTGAGGAATGCAGACTCGAAAAGGATTGGCACAACGTTGTCGTCCCGATGTCTGTAGAGTTAGCGACGGACCCACGAAACCCATTGAAGCAATATTATTAAAGTTCAGCCAAAGCTTTCTGGCGCGTGCTCAGTACCCGAGTCCGCCTAAGGATTGGCATAATCTTAAAACCTGCAAAAAGCAGAAAACTCTTTCTTCCTCTTTCTTTTTTCCTTTAAGTATTGTGATACCGAAACGCACAGGACAGCTATTCTTTTGTTGTCGTGGTTTTTGTTTCTTTGTTTTTGTTTTTGCGTTTGGGGATTTTTGGGAAAGAAGCATATAACGCGGTGGCTCTTGCGCAGATAATTTTTATTGTTTCCACTGTTACGCGAGACGTTGAACCGAGTTCATCAAGTTTCTTTTTGATGTGTTGTTAAGCCATACCCGCGATTGGGCAAAATTAAATCTCCTCCTCAGCAAACTTTTCAAAACTCTGCTCTTCATTCACGTCGCCGGCGCCATAACTCTCAAACCCAAGTCTGTTCATTGCCCATCGATGGCCGCGCTTCTCAAAGATTATTTTGCCAGTCTGAAAATGCATCTTCTTATTGAGGCGAACTAGTCTGCGGCTGACTTCGTAATACTTCAAGTTGTAGCCAATGCGCTTCTTGACTTCGGCAGCCACGTCCTTGGGCAACGCTCCGTTTACGCCTACCTCAAGAAGCCTTTGAATGATTTCTTTGTCAATTTCATCCTGGACAGTGAAACGTTCAACTTCTGCCTGGCTATACCTTGTGTCATGTGCTCTGCCGTATTCATTGAGCAGCCAACGCACCTGAGTGTCTAATTTTTCAATTCCCACTAGGCAGCGCTTTATGAGCTGTTGGCTATACTTGTTCGTGCCGACCTTTTCGGATTGGCTACGCTTCTTTTTGGGCTTTTCAGCCTTGTTTTTGATTGTTTGAACAACCTCTTGCCTCAGATCCTGCTCATTTTGTTCACTCAAGGAATTCTCCTCCATTAATGTCCATTAAAATTAGGGTCTGCCAATCTAGCCTAGGCACCGTAAGAAAACTTAATGCCAAAAAGCATGGACTTTTCCCATAGGTACGTACCAACCCCGAAAAGGCGTTTAAACAGGCTTTTTTATCCAAAACCTCAAAATCAATCAATTGTAAGCCTCCCGTTGTCTGCGCCTTATCTCTCGCCTTATCTCTCGAATGCGACTAATTACAACAAAAAAAGGTGTAATAATTCTGAGAGTTTTGTAACCTTTGGCCGTTAAGCGGAACCTATAATCCGTTAAACATTCGACAAAACCCTCGGTTGTAAGATAGATTAAAAGATCCTTTAGGAGTGTGCTATTTAGGTTTGCTTGATACATTATGTGAGTGCTAAGCAAAGGACCCTTCCGCAGCGCAGATAAAATGCCAAAGATTTGCTCTCCCGTGCCCCGCTCATGATAATTAAGGCGACCTTGAAAGTGTCTTTTAGGTGACATATTCCTTGCCTCCAATCATAGACGCCTTCTGGGCTCCGTTACTGTCTAGACCAAATATTTCTTTCAAAGCCGACGTCAAGAGATTAAGATCTGTTCGCAGCGCCGCAACCTCACCCCGTAAAGCGGTAACTTCAACCTCAATTTTCTTAACACCCTCGGGCATCTGCAGATAACTAACGACAGCATCCCGCTGAGTATGCTCAAGCTCGCCTGGACCCCAACTATGATCAATCTTACGATTATTCGCTCTTACAGTGAAGTAGCGGCCAAACAAAGCAGCAATAGGGTCCTCATGTGCGATCTCTCCAGCAATAACCCTCCCGTCACTTAGAACGCAGCCATATTTGCTGCATAGGGCATTGCTCACTCGGTTTGCCAAGTTCATTGCTAGGTTAGTAACTTCAATCGCATTTCTGCCCTGGATGACCTCAACGTGCACAATCCAGCTCCTAGGAGTATGCTTCACCTTAACCCCTAACTCAGTACCCAAAAGCGCGGTCCAATTTACCATCTCCACAGGCCTAAACGAACCATTAGGATATCGCCCCTCCGAAAGAATCTCATAAGAAACCTGGCACTTGTCAAAGCGATAAAGTTCGGCGGGAAACACAGTGCCCTCACATGACCTGAGAAGTTTTTTACCCTCCTCATTGAGCTCATAGATTATGACGTTGCTGCGTTTTTCTCGGTGGATAAGATTGCATTTCTCCAGCTTTTTGATGTAATACCACGTATGTTGCTTGCCTAAACCAATGATATGGCCTGCCTGAGTGGGGTAGTCGCCTGCGTCAAGTCGCCTAAGTAGGGGCAAAACCCATTTGCGAACAGTAGCATTATCAAACTGGATGTCACCAGGCCTAGAGTCAAATTTTACTCTAGACTTTGAACTTAAAACTTTTTGACTTGTATCATCAAGTTTTTTCTGCAGAACAGTCTACTCCGTTAAGGCAGGTCTTTTTTGTTTTTTAGTTTTTCAAGCCGGGTGGGGCATGAAGAATAAACGGAAGGATCTGCAAAACTGGATTTGGGACAGAATGTTCCATCGGCACCGGAACATCTGCGGGCTCCGAGAGTATACTCCAGGAGTGCACCTGCAAACTCACAAGCGTTTAAAGGCAAAGATTCTGGAGTGCGAATGCTACACCTGGAAGATTTACCGACGTCGATCTCTTTTTCGTATACATTCCAAAGCGGTGTCCATTTAGACATCTACAATAAACCCTCCTGGATCTTGACGTCGGAAAAAAAATCATCAGAAAAACTTTCCTTAATTTTCTGCAGGATATCCAGGTCCTCACTTAGAAATTCTAGGCAAGGGATGAATTTGTTCCCATGAAACCTGAAGAATATTGAAGGTTTAAGATGCCGGTAAGTTACCGGGAGATAGAGAGAGATTTGCTTCATTGCCTCTTTCTCCTGCCAGTGGTAATCCGGATAGCCTTCAACACACAAAAAATGCCCTTGCTGCAGCTCCCATCAAAATTGCAGGAAACCGGAGCCCCTGAAACAACACTGCCAAGAGGCTTCTTGGATGCACATGAATCAAGCGTAACATCGCCACGCCTTTGGCAGCAAAAAGTCTCGACATCCTCAAAAACAGGATCGCTCAAAAAGAAGCCTCCAAACTAAGATAAAGAAATAGAGAAACTGAAAATACTACTAAAGAAGAAAAAGGAGGGGTGTTGTCGGGAGACATCGCCACCTGATTTGGTTTATAAGAATTGCCGTATATCTTTTAATCCAACTCCATTATTGTGTTGTCTGGTTGGGTTGGGCTCGTAGCCTAGCACGGATTAAGGTGTCGGCCTTCGGAGCCGGAGATCGTGGGTTCAAATCCCACCGGGCCCGCCATCATATATAAGAAAAAGTACTAGATTTTTTCCTATTCTACCTTCTTTTTTCTCTCAGCGTATGCTTTATACTTCTTCCGTGCATGTTTTGGCAAAGTATCTTCCAGCGGAGGCTCTGTCAACATGGCAACGCTCGAAGAACTACCTCGCAGAGACTGCGTTTTTTGGTGCGGACGCTGCACGGGAACAAGTTGCATCTTGATCAAACGATGCATCTTTGCATCGGGTTACCGCTTCAAGTTCGACCGGTCTGTTACACTAGATATCCTGTTCATGTTTCAGGTGCAGCGGATGGGTTTCGTCGCTAAGGTTCACGGGGACGTTTTGTGTGGGCATATGCCTGAGTTCCCTCTTGCTGAGGCAAGCGTTGATGCAGGTATCTGAGTTGTATAAGACTGTTTTGAGTTGCAGGAGCCCGCTTGGTAGCTATTGCTGGTTTGCTTATCTAACAACTTAACTCTAATGTGAAGCTGGGTGTATTTGACGTAACCCGCCTTATGATTTTAGTGATACTTTCAAGTTAAACACTAAGTTTTTTTTGAGCCAGAAGCCATTTACACAATAGTGAGGAGTCTGGTGCAGAAATGGAGTCAATTGCATTAATTTATTGGTTGGGCGAATTAGCGAATAAGCGGTTCCGAACAATGCAAGGCCGGTCCTTTAGTTTGCACGTTTTGCGGGTCCAAAATCAAAGACGGCGAAGTATGTATCAAAAGAATCCACTGGTCGGGAACTAAACGGTCCGACTATGTTCACGAAAAATGTGATGATGTGAAAAGGTATTGATTGACATGATCGAACAACATTTAGAACCAAAAAAAGAAAGCCCCCTATCCCCGACTAAAGCAATAGAAAAAACCATGTGTGACCTTTAAAGAAATCCGAAGAAATCACCGAAGGCTTAAGATTACCGCCTAAGGAATGGCGGGCTTTTTATCGCCTTCAAATGGTTCTATGTTACTTTCCCAAAGAACAACCGTTCCACACCACGGACCAAGAAGCCGAAGCCATCTTGGACTTGCGGAAAAGACACAATTATTCGATCGCGGACTTGGCGTTTATCTTTCAGCGGTCGAAACAAACAATCTTTGAAGTGTTAAGAAAAAACAACATAGACACCCCCGAAAAATAGGAAAAACAACGTGTCCCAACAAAGCCCCCTATACTTCCGATTTGGAAAGGCATAAAAGAAAATTGTGCTGAAATAGGTCTATCTTGGTTAAGGGACAAAATGTCATTTTATTATAGAAAACGTGGGTTTGGCGGATATGGTGAATACGGTTACAGTAGACCCCGCAAGCGAACCGACCCCGCAAAATTTGAAAAAGCCTATGAAATGCGGCATAATCCAACACGCGCGGAAGCGGCTATGTGGGAAATACTTCGCAAACAAGTCTATCGGAATTTTCCAAACCACATATTTCACCGCCAATACGTTCAATATGGCTACATTTTGGATTTCTATTGTCCAACCTTGCGGTTAGGTATAGAAGTTGATGGTTCTATTCATGATAGTCAGAAAGAATATGATTGGAATCGGGATAACGTTCTTGCACGGCATAAGATTGAAATCCAAAGATACACCAATGATGAAGTCCTATACAACCCTAACGAAACAGAATCTAGAATTTATCAGCTATTACAAACTAAAAGCACGCAAACGCAAGCGGCAAAAATTGGTTGTTTCATAGCAACAGCCGCTTTTGGGACCCCGATGGCACAAGAAATTAACATATTAAGACGATTTAGGAACCTAAAAATGGAACCAAACTTGGTTGGACGATGTTTTGTTCATGTTTATTACAATCTAAGTCCACCCTTAGCTGAAGTTATTTCAAAAAGCAATAATATGAAAGCCTTTGTAAGATTGACCTTAAAGCCAATTATCCGATTCCTTGATAAGCAAATCAATAATAGCCAAAAGGGTAATACGCGCGCGCAAGAAGTCAAATCGAAAACTTGAAACCACCAAATTTAAGAATCAAACAGACACAATATTTGGATTAGGACAAACCAATGATCGAAGATATTTGGTCCATTATAGGCTTATCTTCAATTATTAGCGCAATAGTTTCCATAACCTTAGGTTTCGTCAGCGCCTACGTACTTGAAAGAAGTCGTTTTGCAAGGGAACAAAAAACCACGCATTTAAAGAATCAGATTCAATTATTATCCCGCATGCATTCGGTTTTGGTTAGAATTCAAAAAAACGCAACCGATTTGCGATTCTACGAAGATGAAGAAAATGAAATAAAAGAATTGAACAGCGATATGAAAGGGGATACGACGCTATTACCACAAGAATTATTTAACGATTGGAACGATATTTGGATTCACATCAGGGTTTGGGAACGCGAAGAAGACCCCAAGAAAAAGATAAGGTTGGGTGGCAATTTGGGGCTTAAATGGGATAGCATGATCGCGGAAATACAAGGCTATCATAATCACGTATTGCTTCCAAAATATCGAAAAATCGTTGGGGATACAATTAACGACCTACGTGCAGAAAATTTTAGGGAAAGCCCTTTCACTAAGCGTGATGAAACTTAGCACAAAATCCTTTCCTTTTTGACTAAAAAATGCGGCACTTTTCTGTTTTAAAACTTTATTCTAGGTCTTTTAATTTAATAAAGGGACATCAATCATCATAATCAAAGAAAGGGACTTGTCCTTACTGAATAAACAATAAAGTTTTCCCAACACGCCAAACTTACCTATTAAATGACTAATGGGTTTCGTCGCAAAGGTCCACGGCGACGTATTATGCGGCCATCTGCCAGAATTCCCCATTCCTGCAGCAAGTCCAAATTCAAGTATTTAATCAGTGCTAAATGATACTGTTTAGTATCAAATTTTCGATAATTCAATCATGTATCCCAACAAATTGGATACTCACTCGAGAAGAACTAACTTAATTTTATTGGTGCATTAGTGCTAGTATCGCTAATGCCATCTCAAGACATTAATGCTCAGACAGTTGATGTGTTTGAGTAGTAAGTATTGAGGTTTGGTGAATTTAGGCGGCAACTCTATCAAATAATGAGGAAGGGTTAATTCTTGGAATTGCGGAAGCATCCGGCGTAAGGGCAGCGTTTCTTCTAACTCAACCTATAGACCCAGCGGTCAAAGCTACTGTCTGCAGTATTCTTGGCTTGATAAGCGTTGCATTAAATGCTTTCTGGCTAAAATACGTGAACATTACGCAACCTCAGAAGCCTTCATCTATTTAGGCTCGACACCAGCTCACTTGCGGAGCTAGCGAGAACCCTCAAAGGATGAAAAACATTGACTGACTACTGCGATATTAGCGATTTAGAAGAAGTCCTACGAACAGATATAACCACTGAGTTAGATGCTCTTGCGGACCGAGGCATAACCTCGGCTAGTGCAATGATCGATGCGCTTTTGAAAGTTAGTAATTTGACTGTTCCCGGTACTGTGCCTCAGCTGATTATGGAGGCTACTGCTTGGCTTGCCGCTTGGATGTTTAGGCGAACCAGTGATCCTGTCGGGGCTGAGGTATTCTGGAACGAATCCCAACGTTTCCTAAACCTTTATGTTCAAAATCAGGACGAAGGCGAAATCGCCTTCAAGGTGGGATCAGACTATCGTGATTGAGATAAAAATCTCAACCCGCGGGCTAGACTTCAATGACGCGGTCAGCAAGATTAGTGGGCCGCTTAGGCAGAAACTTGTCGAGCGGCTGGCAGACGTTGCCTGGGCTAGCGCCTTTTGGGGAGCACCTCACAGAACTGGATATCTAGCCAGCACAATCACCAAAGAGGTCGGAGTTGGCAAGGCATCCGTTTCCGCTAACGCTTCTTACGCTCGATTTGTCGAGGAAGGCACTAGGCCTCATGAGATCCGCCCCATAAACGGACGCCTCTTAGTTTTTCAAGTTAGAGGCAAAACAGTTTTCACTCCTCTAGTTCATCATCCCGGAACGAAGCCTAATCCGTTCATGCACCACGCAGCTGAAGAGACCAGAGGCAGAGTTGAAGGCGTCTTTAATGACGTGTGGCAGGAGCTGATGGGTAACGCATGAACTGTTACGCAGCGTATAAGGCAGTTTTTGACGCCGTTTATCACGCGCTCCATTATGTTGCTCCAGTGGCTGGTACTCCAAAAGTTCTTGCTCATGACGATGTACCTGACGTTCCAGCGGTCCCTGCAGTAGCTGAATCCGGTGTCAAACCACTCAAGACTGTAATCTTTGGGGAACAGTTCTCTATCGGGAATTTGCCTAAGGCTATAATTAACGCTGGGCCTGCCCAATCGTACCTGGCTCGACGAGTACTTTTTTGAAAGTCTCGCTAAACTTCATAGTTGTTTTAGCCCGATGGTTTGGTGCCTATCTTAGAAGGGGATGCGCCAGATTTCTTGGATTTGCCAATCCAACAAAAATGCCGTATAAAGCCATAGGTAATTATAACATAAGCTAGAGTTTCTCTATAAGTGCCATAAGCAGCTCTGGAAATTGTTGTTATTGAATTGATTTGAGACTGCTGGGGTATTTGACACGCGCAACTTTGAAAATATGGCTACAATGATTGCAGGAATAATAGGTGAGAGAGAAATACAGATTTTCCAATTTCTTATGAATTTCAGTAATTTCTTTTCTGCACTTAGGACATTTAACCATTTTTAGCGCACGTTAAAGAAAGGCTTTAGTCTGCACATAAAAGTGTTATGCACTGTTTTTCCTGATTTAAGGTTTCAGAAAGTTAAAAATAGATAATTCATCCATACATTGCCTGATTTCTGAATGAGAGAAAAGAAACCAAAGATTACTTGGTTATTGCTCACAATAACTGCTAAAGCATCAATTGGTGGGTTACTAAAAATATATACACATTATTGCTCGATTTTTAGGTCGGGACCTATGGATTAGATTTTTGCCAAAGACGCAATCAATCGCGGTCTTTTGGTCTTTAAGCCAAAAAGCTCTATTATGACTTCTGTGACATGAATAACTTTTCTAACTTTTGAGGCGCTTAAGACAATAATCGACTTTGGTGACTTCAATGATGTTCTCTTATGTTCTGTCGCAATTATCTGCTTAATAATTCTGATAAACAGATACACTAAAAAATAATGAAGGATGCAATTTCATTTTTGGGTTAACCTCCGCCCGCCTTAGGAGAAAAGAAAAATGTGGACATGTTTCTTAATTGCTTGCTATCAGACCCTACTCGGTTTCTTGCTAATAGTTATTTGATTAATATTAAAGAAAAAGGGAATTAAGCTGTTTTGTCTGTAAATTTATGGTCGCTTTTTAAGTATCAACATTGTTGCTATGGCAACTGAGACCACAACTACAATGCTTATTCCGATTGCTGCAGCTGTGATTGCCATGGTGTAGTCTGTCGCTGCCTGTATTTGTGCTGGGGTTGTGCTTGAGGTAGGTGCTTCTGATACCGTTGCGTAGGTGTTTGCCCATGAACTACCGTACGAGTCGTCACCAGCAAAGCTTGCTGTAAGCTTATATTGACCAGAAATAGTGGGTGTCCAAGCGTATCCAAAGGATCCAGTCTCATCGCTGGTCGAAGTGCCAATATGTGCATAGTTTCCGTTAGGGTCAATAACATCTATTGAAACAGGAACGCCGCTTACAGTTATGTTATGGTAAACACCATCGATAGGCTTTTGCATATGTAGGTACTCCATGTAAGTCGTCATTGAGGCGTCTGATACGCATGCTTTGCCATTTTGAGCTGGAGATTTGTCAAGGACTGTGCCAGTAATAACAGCAGTTTGTCCCGAAGTGATTGCCATTTGAGGTGCCGTGATTGTCATTGCGCTTTGTCCTTTGCCAAACACGTACATGTACCCGTCATAAGCGTTTGAGCCTGTCAGGTAACCGTCGGAAACTGCTCCAGGTGTTCCCCAATTTCCGGTAATGTTCCATATGCCTTGGCCTGATGTTGCGTTTATGCAGAACAGTTTCCAGCCTCTTGTAATTGGTTGCGTCGGAGAATGTTCACTGTTAGCTACGTACAGTTTTCCATCAGCAACTATGCCGTTTGAATTCCATGAGTAGACGGTTGACTGGTTTTCATTGGTATAAGGTGTTTCGTAAGGATTAGCGGGCGCTTCAAATTTCCACACTATTTTGCCAGTATTCCAATCGAATGCAAAGACAGCATCATAAGACATTCTATAGAACAAGCCGTAAGCTGATTGTACTCCATAAGCTCCAAAAGCATCCGATGACCAGGGGTAATCCATCTTTTCGCTTACCCATAATACTTTTCCACTGCTTAGGTCATAACATTTCCACCGCCCGGCGGAATCTCCAGTCATCATTAATACAGCAAGTTTTCCATGATCAGCGATAAAGGTT
This sequence comes from Candidatus Bathyarchaeota archaeon, assembly GCA_963811105.1. Lineage (GTDB taxonomy): Archaea > Thermoproteota > Bathyarchaeia > Bathyarchaeales > Bathycorpusculaceae > Bathycorpusculum. Next base: position 17,458 of record CAWEPZ010000010.1, read on the forward strand.
TCTAGGTTGTAAAGTTTTGCGTTTTCTGTTATATTCCATAGAAGGTTTCCTGTAATCAAGCTTGCAGCCACAATTTGCCAACTTGCACTTACGCCTGTTCCACTTGGTGTAGTACTCGCTTTGTTGGTTGCTATTCCAGATTCAAAATCAGCGTATCCCAGAGTTGTCAGGGGGAAACTTATGTTACTAAAGATTCTAGTTCTAAAGTCTGTGCTCGTTCCTGAGGTTGTCCAGTTAATCAGGCGTGTTCCAGCTACTGTATTATTTGTTTGAATGCTAAGTACGTAAGGATCCTGGTAGAAAGTGCCTGACATACCAGTTACGTTTAGAGTTATTGCTCCTGTCGTGGGGTTAATTTTTATGAGTCTGTCGCTAATCGATAAGAGGCTTATAGTATAGGATTGGTCCGCACCGCTACCTTCCACCGCACCAGTTGCTGGTCTATAATAAGAGGTTACGGTCGGCGTAATTCCGCCTTGTGCGGTTGGAATTGCATAATACTGTTGCCCCGTTTGCAAATCATAACATACTGCGCAGCTAATAGGTACACCATTAATTGGCACTGTAAGTGTTTGATAGCATCTTCCTGCATAGATTACACTTGGGTTACCAGGACCACTACCTGTGTTGTATTGTCCAGCCGTTCCACCAATTAACCCTGCTATGTTGCCTTGCATTTTCCACACAATGTGCGAACTATTTGGAGCTTGGACGTATGGGGTGAAACCGTAAGTGCTCTGAATGTATGGATTTGTGTCAGCTGGCCAGTTTGGACCACCACCTACTATACCTGTTCCTGGATAGTTACCCGCTATGGGCCACCATTCTCCATTTTCAGATGAAATCGGTCGTGTCCAATAATCTGTTGGCAACGGTGCCAGGGGCCAAGATATCACTCCGAAGGCAAAATGAGGGCCAATACAAAGAAAAGATTAAAGAAAGCACTAAAAAAATAGGCGTTCAATGAGGTTTATTCTTCGGTGGCTAAAATAACCAGGCAACCGCATATAGACAAAACGGTAGGGCGACCGCAATTAGTCCAAGAATTATCAAATCAGTGGATACTCTCCCCGTTCGTTCATGCCTTTAACATAAACGAATCCACCAAATGCCTATTCAACTCTTTAACCCTCAAAAAAATATACTTGGATAGCGAAAAATACGCCAAGCTCATAGCTGACGTAAGCACAACACAACCAAACGCCGAAGTGAAGAGTTTGATTGATCTAAAGTTTCTTGTGCCTAAAGGGTTTGATCCCAAACGAGTATTCGACAGCCTTGCAGGTAGTCTTCTTAGGAAAAAGCCTTGTCCAAGCATTTCTTATGTTTTGGATATGGATTTCTGCAATTTTAGATGCGGCTACTGCTTTATAGAAAATTCCTTAAACGAACGACCAAGCGTTGTAATGACTAAAGAAGTGGCTGACAAAGTCATAAACGTATTAGGTAACGCTGCAAAAGATGTCAAAAAATACAGGGTCACCTTCTATGGCGGAGAACCACTTAGCAACAGTGAAATCGTATTTTACATAATTGAAAAACTTAATCAGGGCTCACCAAACAAATTTTCGTTTTCCTGCCTAACAAACGGAAGTCTAGTAACAGAAGAATTAGCCCAAAAACTCAAACAACAAAACGTTTCTGTAGGGTTGTCGCTTGACGGATGGGCAAATATCGACAAAAACCGCCGATTAACTAATGGAAAAGAAACAGTTTACTCAACATTAAAAGCGTTAAGCATTCTAAAACAAGCGGGCGTCGATTTAGGAATATCATGCACCATAACAAAACAAAACTACCAATATACCGAAGAAATTATTGATTTTTTTCATAAATTAGGTGTAAACAGTGTAGGCTTTAATTTGCTAACTAGGATAAAGGATGCCTATGAATTTGAGGTCCCTGATCCCAAACAATTGGCATATTATCTTTTTATGGCATACCTAAAAGCAGAAAAGCTGCGCATGTTTGAAGACCGCATAGGCAAACGGCGAGCAAACTATTTCTTTAAAGAGATTTTTCATGTTTACGATTGCCCAGCGTTTGGAGAACAAATATTTTTCTCACCTACAGGAACAGTGGGACCTTGCCAGGCATTTTATCCATCAGGAAAATACCAAATTCCAATAACGGAAACTCTAAACATTCACCAGGAACCGTTATTTTATAAATGGTTAGAGCTTGGCACCTTAAAAAATAAGCAATGCATGAATTGCCCAGCGATTGGAATTTGCGGAGGAGCATGTGGCTATGATGTCTACATTAAGACTGGAAAAATCGGAATAAAAGAAAACTATTTTTGCACCTTCCAAAATGAAATACTCAAACTATTACTAACTTACAATTATCTAGCCAGCGACAAAAAAACATTAAAGAAATAATCGGCTCCAAATCAGAGATAAAGTTTAAGGAAATGCCAAAGGACGACCCAAGAAAACGTTGCCCAGACATAAACAAACTCGAAAAACTTTCCCGTGGAAACCAACCGTCAACTTTGAAGAAGAACACAAAAAAACAATAACCTGGCTTAAACAAAAGCAGATCAAAAATAAAAAAAGTGCTAGAAAGCAGTTGCGCCGTCATCACTCTCCACTAATCTGGGTTGGCGAGCACTAAACCTGACTATGCTTATCTCATTTTGCGGCAACCAACTTTCCTCCGTTCTTGCCTTCGGCAGACGGAACATGACATTTGCAGACGCAACCAAAAAGCCCTCCAAAGCCTGTGAGGCAAAAGCAACCCAAAACAAGCCCGACGCTGAAAAGTGCAAAAAATACCTGATCATCTTCTATCAGACAAAGAATAATTAAGTAATTAGGCAGTAGTTGCGCCGTCATCGTTCTCTACTTATGTGGGGTTGGCGAGTACCTAAAGTTGTCTGCGCAGCATGTTTCATGCAATAGAAAATAATAATTAAGTCGCAACGAGCCATTTTTCATGCTCGCCAATAACCTGCTTGATGGTTGAAAAGAAATTGAGGAAAGTTTCTTTGCGGTTTATTTGTTTATGGCGATGTTGCCGGATGTGATTGGTGTTGGTTTCATGGAGCAGTGTATTTGGCCATTTGGCTCGTAGAGTGTGATGCCGATTGTGTCTTTGGCTTTTGTGTTTGAGTCAAACGCTGTGATGGTGAATGTCCAGCCTTCTTGCCATGGGTTATTGTCCATTTTTACGGTGGCAGATCCAGTGAAGGTGGTTTGTAAACCTTTTTTGACTGATTCAACACTAAAACTCGCTATGGCGTTGCTTTTAATTATCATAAGGATTTGTTTGTCTTGCACGCAAACCAGGTGAAATGAGCCTTCGGGGCCATTTTTAGTGTCGAAGATGCTGAAATCAAAGTAATGCTTGTGAGTTATTCCTGATTCGTCATGGAGAAATACTCCTGCTCCAACAGCAAAAGATTTTTCGCAACTCTTGTTTGTTGGTTTTGCGTTTACTATGGAGAGCGTCGCTGTGAGACTTAATATTATTACAATTGAGATGACTAAAGCTTTGCTTTTCATTAAATTACCTCAGTTTTCTTATGTATGTTGATATAATATTGGTTTGTTGGTGGCAAGATACAGTTACAACCGCCTTTCAGCACACGAAACCTGACGTTTGCAGAGGCAACCAAAAAGCCTCCAAAGCCTATACAGCAAACGCAACCCAAACCTTCATGCACGCACGAAAACCCTGCTTCTTCTATCAGACAAAAAAATAAAGAATTAGGAAGTAGTTGTGAGAAGTTGCTGCTGCTGCCACTCGCTCCCTGCACAATAGTTGCAACAATCAACCCAACAAAAACTTCTTTTTAAAACGTCCAGAAACAATTATATTCTGGATTATCCAGATAACTTAGATGATCTGCAATGTCAACAATCCTAGTAAAAAACCTGCCTGAAGAACTACTAAAAGAACTAAAACGGCTAAAAATAGAACTCGGCTGTAAAACCTGGGCAGACCTCCTATCAGAACTAGTCACCAGCGAAGAAACCCTGCTCAACGAAGAAAAAAATAGCGAAACCGAAATCGGCGTCAAAAACTTCCTAAACCTAAAAACCGCAGTCTCAACCGAATGGAATAACAACCCAACCGTACTGCAAGAAACACGCAGGTCTAGACGACATGAAACAGCCAAGTAGACGCCTTACTCTAGACTCCAACGTCCTTGTCGCTGCATTAAAAGCAGATGAACCTCACAGTGAAAAATGCGCACAAATACTTAGCAAGGTACCAAACAACTTCCAATTAGCTGAGCCAAGTATCATCTACCAAGAAGTGTGTGGGACTCTTGCCAGAAAAACAAACCTTGCCATAGCCAACATGGCAAAAAAGCAAATGGACCTTATGATTAATCCAAAACTGCTAACGAACTGTGACAAAACCCTATGTACCTCAGCATTTTGCTTGTGCTCAGAATATAAAATTTACACTATCGACGCAGTCTACCTACAGGTAGCTCTAACGAACAAAGCTATCATGGTTTCTCTTGACAAAGAAGACTTTGTAGAAAGACTTAAACAGAAAAAGTTGCCCATCGAAGTCTACAGTGTCTCGGACTTTCCCTACTAAAACAACAAAACTGTTTCTTTATCTGCAAGTGTCTCTAACGTTGCAAGTATCTGCTCCATCTTGATGTAAGTGCCGACCATTTCCTTGAAAAGCTTCTTTGGAATAACGATTCCTTCGTCTTTGATTTTGACTTTGCCTCCAACTGAGTGCACCTGAGTAATAGACAATTTAAGCAGTTTTTAATTCTTTTCAGACAAATCCTTAATTTCGAACAAGAGTCTCTTACTTGAAACATTATTACAACAGAAGCCAAGGTTGCTGCATAATAGAGAAAGCCTTAGTGAACAAGAAGACCCCCCCCACTATACTTTGCATGTCGTACACCAGACAACAATCAACTCGCCTTCATCTCAAATTTTGTCAAAAGATAACAAAGTACTAGAAAGTAGTTGTGCCGTCATCATTCTCCACAAACTGGGGTTAGCGAGTCCCTAAATCAGATTACGAATTATCATGGAAAACATGTGTTCCTGCCCAGATATCAATAGTGGGAAAACTTAAATTAGTGGAGTCATAATTTATTGTGGGAAACTCAATGAGTGAAACAACCGCGAAAATAGATGAGAAAGGCAGAGTAATGATTCCCAAAAGCATCAGAAAGGCAGCCAAAATTAAGGCAGGAACATACGTTAACATCAAGGCAACAGACACAACCATAATAATAGAACACTCTGAATCTATAGCTGAAAAATATAGCGGTTTCTTCCAGATAGCTAAATGGCCTGAAGACTTGGATGAATTTATAGTGGAGGCAACTAGAAAATGGTGGACAAATCACGCCTCTACGTAGACGTAAACGTATTTGTCTACTGGCTTGGAAATCACCCAAAATACGGGCATGTAGCGTTGGACTGGATTAAGAAAATGGAAACCTCTCCACGAGGAGAATATGTTACGTCAGCTTTAACACTCTATGAAACACTAGTGATAATATGTGGCTTAACTGGCAAGAATCTGAAAGACAAGAACTTTGTGCAACAAGTCATCAATCCGATAACGAGAATCAAAGGATTAGTTATTGAATCTCTTAGATCAGAAGACTTCAAGAAAGCTGCGGACTTGATGAATGAATGCAAACTCGACTACGAAGACTCACTTCATCTCGCCGTAGCGATAAGAACGGGTGCACAAGAAATAATCTCAAACGATAAAGACTTTGATGCTACCCAAATCAAAAGAATTATGTAGATAACTGCAAACGAAATATTCAATCTTAACTAAAAAGGCGAGCAATTAGAAAGTAGTTGCGCCGTCATCGTTCTCCTGACCAGACCCGACGCTGCACTTGGCAAAAAACCCGGTATTCTTCTAGAGACAACAAACCACTCCACAACAGAAGACGCAATAATCAGTATATTTTGCACCATGTCGTTTTGAGGTTTTCGATGTTCTTAAAGTGAGTATCATCTGAAAAAAGAGGGCACTGCTGAATTTGGGCTGTGGCTGCAATTACACTGTCAGCCATTGGAATTTGATGTTTATTTCTTAATTCAGCACTTTTTATTGCTATCTTGTAGTCAACGTCAATGACTTCAAAATCTCCCTGTATGGTGTTGCTTCTTAAGGTTGCAACGTCCTTACCTTCTTTTTTCAAAACGATGCGATGTATCTCATGAACTGTTAAAGATGAAACCATCCTTTCCTTTACTGACCTAAGTTCTTCCTTAAGTTTTCTAACAAATTCGGGGTTGTTTGAATAGAAGTACTCAACAAAAAACCGAGTGTCGTAGAGGCGTCTGTCAGGCATCTTCAGCCCTCATTTGGTCTAACAGCCTCTTTAATTCCTCTACATTAGCTTTTCCAGCGCCGCTTCCTGCGAGATCAAAGATGCTTGGGCGCTTTTTTATTACAATTCTACCTTCTTCCTCTATGACTTCTACTTTGGAGCTTTCTTCTATGCCAAACTTCCTTCTTAGCTTAACCGGGATGGTGATCTGCCCTTTCCTTGTAACTACACTTTCATTTGAAGTCATACTTAATCGAATGTACAACTAACAAAAAGTACTACTTAAGCGTTCATGCAGTTTTATGCAAACAAGTTTCTTTAACAGGGATTCAACTTTTCTATTCGCCTTTCTCAAAAAAAAGGCAATTAATTAGAAAAGCCAAAGAAACAGTGCTAACAATGGTAACTAGAGGATTTCGACTAGAACCAACTCTACTCGCTAGGTTAATTATCGAAATAGAAAAATATCAACTCAAAAAATAACAAATCAGCTACAAACCCAGCATAGCTCAAGTAAAACTCACAAAAGCCAAGGCGGCTGGATTAATGGAGAAACGTTAGTAAAAAAAGAAAAACCAGCTCAGTGTAGAAAGACCGTACACCAAAAAACAATCACTTTTTCTGCATTTTTTTTCTTATAAAATAACCATTTAATTAGGAAATATTAAGCAGTTGTGCCGTCATCATTCTCCGTGCTTTGGAGTTGGCGAGCACCTAAACCTGACTATGCTTATCTCATTCTGCAGTAACTAGAGCACCCTTTCATTCTTGCCTTCGGCAGACGGAACATGACATTTGCAGACGCAACCAAAAAGCCCTCCAAAGCCTGTGAGGCAAAAGCAACCCAAAACAAGCTATGCAAAAATTTTTGCAGCAAAGCTCGTCTTCATCTATTAAACTAACTTAATCAAACCTTATTGCGAAAGTTTGTAAAATGACAATCAAGGGAGTTCTCCTAAAAACCTATCTGGACTTATCTCAATTGAGTACTACTATACCCTACTACTTTAATCAACTAGAAGTATTATGGAGAAAGGTTGGGGAATGAATACCGAACTCAAGATGACTCACAATAAACTAGAGTGGACCAAGCCTAACCTCTACTACCTGATTATCTAGATTGCGCTTGCCGTCTTTGAATATGATGATTGTTAGTTTGGGTATTACTATTCTTCCGTCTTTGCTTATTCTGGATAGAAAACTCTGGGGAGGCTGCCATGCTCCAAGGATGCTTACGGTTACTTCTAAGATTTGAGTTGTTTCTAGCTTATAGTGCCATATGACATGCCTCTTCAAGTATCTGACATTTTAAGCGGGTTTAAGAGTGTCTTTTTCAAGCAAATCAACGTTTACCCCTAGTTCATCCTTGAGGAAAAGTCAAGTTCGATAATTTTGAAGAGATCATCATTGTTTGGCTCGGAGAATGTTACTAAGACATCAAAATCACTTTTTTCAGTCTTCTTTTCTCACAAAAGAACCGAAAAGGTCAAGAGTTTTTACTGTAAAATTCTTTTTAAGAACTGGATTTATAGCCTTCAATCGACGTCTTATTTCTTTTAGCGACTTCATTTTCAAATAACCCTACAAAGAATCAACATAAAGACTTTGCAATGTAACACCTACCCGCTTGTCGAGTGTTGAAGAATTCAAGGCACTTAGGATGCTGATGGAAATAGAGAAAGCGAATGTAAGCAAAGAAGATCAACCTTCAACGGTCCAGAAAAACCGTATGCCTAAAAATAATCAGCTCTTCTCCATTCTTCATTTTTTTATGGAAATAATTAAGACTTAGAAAGTAGTTGTGCCGTTATCAATCTCCACAAATTGAGTTAGGCGAGCACCTAAACTTGACTCTGTTCAAAAACAATAACTGCAAATTGCCTACCATCGACGAAATTAAGCAGTAATCAGCCTAAAACGCTGCAAAGAATTCTAATCGTTTGTTGTCTGAAAAATATCTTATCGGGGAAATTCAATAATTCTAATTTTTGATTCAGCAGCTTTCTCAAAAACTTGAGAAATCAATGCACCTTCAATTCTTTTAACTTCAGCATCTTTTGCGCTTCTATTTTTGTGCTCTAAAAGGTGGTTTTGGATCGCTTGGTCCATAGCCTTCAAATCAGGCAAGAAGAGAATTTCATAGCCGCATTCACACTTTATAATCAGCAAACGAGATTTTAGTGAGTGGTTGTACACTTTTAATTCAGTCAAAGTTGTGTCCCGAAACAGTAGTTAGCGGCTCATATTAAAAAACAGAGTTCCCAAAATAGAAATAATACTTAAAGAGAAATATTCTTGAATCAAAAGTAATAGTGTGACAACATTTTAAAACTAAAATTCACTCACCTCATGACCATGAACGCAAAAAGTTGGCGTGAATATTGCAGACTCCAAAAACGAAGCCTATTGCGAAACGGGCTGGTCGCCAAAATTGAACAGTTACCAAGCAGTTAACAAACGGCAAAAGCAATATTAGTTATTAAAAGTTTACTGCTGTATTGTTCCGTTTAATGGAACGGTTTGATTTTGCCAAGCACTGCTATTGTTGTTGCGTTAGAAGTTGTGCTGCTATTGTGATTACGATTGCTAGTCGGACTGTTAGTCTTTTCACGATTTACGACCCGAACCAGTATCTGAGGCGCAAACTCAAAATAAAAGTAGATATGTTTCAAAGAACTTCTGAATAAGTACTTAAAAGATCAGGTATTAAAAGAGGCCATTGCGGTTTGACAAAAGACCCGGAACGGAGAGACCCTAAACTATATCTTAATGAAATCATAAGTCGTATGAATCAGTTATGTTGATTCTTTTAGCCAAATATTCTCAGATGAATTAACCTTGCAGATTCTCCAGCAGACTCTCTCGGATGATCCTTTTTAGCTATATAATGCAAGACTTTGTTAGGGTGACAACTCTCGCTTTTGTAAATGTATTAAGGAAACATACACAACAAAGAAAAGGGCATGCTGCTTTTACTGAGTAATTAAGCTTTGATTTTGGTGGGGGCGCAATAATTCTTTCGAAAGAGAATAATCAATAAAAGTCTGTCTCAATTAGTATGCAAGGAGTTTAATAAAAAATTGGGAGAAGAAGCAAGGTAACAAGCGTTGATGAGGCACTTCGTTTGTCAAAGAAATTAAGTCTTACCGATAATTCCACAATTTTGTTTCAGGGCGACAGCATAACAGATGCAGGTAGAAAAAGCAATCACAACGGAGCACTTGGTGACGGATATGTAATGATGGCAGCATCATGGTTGTCTGCATTACTTCCAGAATATCACATGAAATTCTATAATCGTGGGATTAGCGGAAATCGAATTGGAGATCTAAGGCACCGTTGGAAAAAAGACTGTTTAGATCTCAAACCCAATTTAGTTTCGATATTGATAGGTGTCAATGATCTCGGTTTACCTTGTTGGAAAAGCTCAACTCCCACTAAAAGCTTTCAGTCAGATTACGCAAGCATTCTGGAACAAACTCAGCAATTAAGATGCCAAGTAGTTTTGCTAGAGCCATTTCTCGTTCAATCCAACGGGAACTTTCGTAAATTTAACGAAGAGCTAAACAAAAAAATAGAAGTAGTCAGAGAACTTTTCCGAGAATTTGATACCAAGCTAATTCCGTTGAATGATATTTTTATGAAAGCTTGCATAAAGCGAGGTTCTTCATTTTGGGCGTTTGATGGAGTACATCCAACCCTTGCAGGGCACGCTTTAATTGCACAATCATGGATTAAAGGCGTAATGGAGAACCCTGAAGCCTTTTTCAGGCAATGACTAATAATGAAATTTCAACGCAAACTTTGCTTTTCTTCAAGTCGGCGATTCAAATCCTGGATAGGCACTTCTTATTTCCCAAAGCCTCATATTATAGTGGACAAACAAAAAACCCGAAAGATATGGAATATTGATTTACCATAAAAACCCAACATACAACCCCAAATTAACAAATCGGCATAAAACTTGTCCTTCCACCCTCCGCAGTCCCCCCTCCACAAATCAAGTTTATCCATCAATTGTAGAGCAATGGGCCGTATTTCGTCAATGCAAAAATAAGTTTTAGCCAATTCAGAAACAAACAAACACAACTATTTGATACACCTACCAAAACAAACACAACAAAAACCAAAACAAAACAAAACAAAAAACATTCACATCACAAAATCTACACAAGACCACCAGCTAATTTCTTCAACCTTAAGCAAGAAGACGCAGCCCAAAACACGACTGCACAAACTTTTTTAGTTCAAGTTAGTCCTAAGAGTAAAATTTGAAAAGTTGTTAACCATTCTATTGTTGAGACGTCAAAAAAATGTCAAACGAAACCTGTCCAAGAGACACTCTGCAAAAACTTGATTCAAAACATTACCTTTAACAAGTCTAAACCTACACAACACGGCCTCAATAAAGATCTTAGGTTTCTATCTTTTGTTAGTGTTTTGATATGTTACTTTTTTGGAAATAAATCTTATATGCTTTTTTTGTCGTTGCTGTTTGAGCAAAGAAAGATCATGAGCGCATGAAATTAGGTGGTGATTTGAATGGTTAGCAAAGATCAAGGAATTGGCGGAGCAATACTTGCCGTTTGCGTTATTATAGCTTTAGGATTTGCATTACTAGTGATCTTTCCCGGAGAGATTTCTAAATTCTTAGGAATGGCCGCTGATGGTAATACATTAAGACTAGATGCTGTATTGGTTCTTGTTTCCATAGCATTTATTGCGATTCTAGCGATCGGTGCATGGATAGGATTTACAATGGCAACGACATCGCCTCCAAAACCAATAGAAGAAATTTCAACTGAAATCAGCGAGAAGAAAGAAGACGAAAAAAAGGTAGGATCAACGTAGAAAGGCGTTGCAGATCAGCTAAAAAAAGGACAATTTCATGAACAGGCTGCCTGTTTTTTCTTCCTACGTTTTAAATCATTTTCTTTTACTTATTCTGCTTTGTCATTACTATGCTTGTTTAACCTATTTTCAATTTTTCCGCCGTCGTTATTTGGCGATAAGTGCCTCTTCGATCCGTTGCCGCAGTTCGAATTCTCTAATTATCTTCAAAGTCTCCTCAGCAAGCCCTCAAAAAACGCTTCAACCTCTCCTAATGCACGAAAGAAGTGTTTCCCATGAGTGTACCAGTTCAATAGTACACAAGCGTAAGCGTTGACGTCTTCAGCGTGCAATCTCAGATGCACTTCGTTTCTTTTGCCCTTTGAGGAGTTTTGACGTGAAAATAAGTAATTCGAAGTGTTCATCTCGAGCTACAAGTTCTTTCTGGTTTGCTATTATGATTGCTGCTATTAGTATGTCGAATTCCCCGACCATGTAACCTTCGTTTTTGAGTTCTTTGTAGTTTTTTGTAGTCGTGACTACGATAGTGACAGCTCTCTCAATTCGTTCTTCCTCTATCACAGCAGGCGAGCAGAAGAGAAAAACTCAGATTGCAAATAGATGACTTGATATTGTGGGCCGTTCTCAAGAACCGAAATTTAATCTTAGCGAAAACCCGTTTGAACTTAGTCCTAAGCAAAATGTGGTTGGTGATAGAGGTTTTGGGTTGTTTTTCTAGAAATATCACTTTTGCCTCTATTTTTTTGATTTTTAAATGCTCTGTTTCTGGGTATATTTCTATTTTAGGAACCTCGCTTTTTAGGAGGTGCAGTCTGATTGGTGTTTCGAGGAAAGATTTGAGGTGCCAAAGGTTCATAACCACTCCTATAGTGGACGTTTGCCAGTCATAAGATGCGAATGTGGTCATGAGATTCTTGTCTTGCCTGATTCGAAGGCTATGGATCAAGCTATAGACATGTTTTGGAGCACAAGAATAAACGCGATGTCGATGCTGAGGCTGACAGAATCGAACTCGATCTGATTGCCCAAGTTCTTAATAAACTGCAGATAAATCAGAGATTTAGAATGCTTGCCAAATCATAATAAGTTATGTAATATTGGAAAAATTTTTAAAAACTTTTTAGTTATTTATGTTGGGGTTGGAGCTTATAAGAACACTTAAGAAACCTCCATCTACGACTTCGCCCTTAACCGCCCATAAAAAAGGCACTCCGCACGCATCCTCTTACAAAAGCAATCCCCGCAACAATTAGAAATTAGATAATGAAGAAATCAACCATCAAAACCCGCGACTAAACAAACCACGAAACATAACCCGACTCCAAAAAACTACATTGGCTTTGGTTCGTCCAGTTGTTCCTTTAGCAGATAGAGATTGGGTCTGATATTTAGCTCCTCAAACTACTTCTATTGGTCCCGAATTAGATTCGAGGCGCGCCATGTGATCAGCGATAAGATAACACAAAACGCAGCAGATGATTGAAAAACAGAAAATAAACCAATTTATCCATCCGATAGGCCATTAAAAATCGATTCTTTTGAGTTCTAAAAGAGAATCGACTGTTGATATGTCCGAAACGCAAAGAAATAAATCCAAATTTTAATATACAATAATCAATTACGAGAAATTATTTATCGGTCTTAATTCCGCATTAGTCAATTCAGCGGCTCCGCTCAAACTCAACTTCTAAGCGGATAAGAAAAGTCAACAAGAACATTAGATGGAAAAGCATGAAGAAACTCCAAATCCTAATAATCACACTGTTAATTTCGCTTTCAATCTGTGCACTGGCCAGTATGCCAGCCAGAGCTCAAACAAACACTTTGTCTCAATTTGTCTTTAATACTGTAAGTAGTCCTCAGACTGCTGGTTCTGCCTTCACTGTAACAATAACGGCTAAGGCTTCAAACGGAAACACTATCACAAGTTACACTGGAACTAACACTTTAACCGCATCTTCTGGAACGATTACTCCAACAACCACATCTGCATTCGTAGCAGGCATCTGGACTGGCCAAGTAACACTCTCCCAAGCAGGAACAGGTATTTCAATCTCAACGAGCGGCGGTGGCAAATCTGGAACAACCAACAAAATTACTGTTAACCCAGGCGCTCTTGCCCGATTCATCTTTAATACTGTAAGCAGTCCACAAACCGCAGGTAAAACTTTCAGCATAATAATAACAGCCAAAGATGCAAACAGCAACACAGTCACAAGCTACACTGGAACTAACACTTTAACGACGTCTTTAGGAACGATTAGCCAAACAAGCACTTCTGCATTTGTTGCTGGTATTTGGACGGGTTCAGTATCACTTTCTGCGTCTGGTTCAGGAATTACAATTGGAACGTCTGGTTCTTCAAAGTCTGGAATAAGCAATTCTTTTACCGTTAATGCAGGTGCTCTTGATCATTTTGTTTTCGGCAATATTGACACACAGACAGCGGGCACTGCTTTCATCATAACTATTACTGCTAAAGATTCGAGCGGCAATACAGTTACAAGTTATACCGGAACTAACACTCTTTCTGTATCTTCAGGAACCATAAGTCCAACAAGCAGCGGGACCTTCTCCTTGGGCGTCTGGACGGGTTCAGTATCACTTTCTGCGTCTGGTTCAGGAATTACAATTGGTACATTTGGGTCTCCAAAGTCTGGAACGAGCAATTTATTCACTGTCAACGCGGTTGCTCTTGATCATTTCGTCTTTAATTCTGTTATTGGTCCTCAGACTGCTGGATCTGCCTTCAGCATAACGATAACGGCTAAGGCTTCAAACGGCAACACAATTGCGAGCTATAATGGTAGGCCGATTTTGAGTGTTTCAACTGGAAATATTAGTCCCGCTGTCACTGGCGCTTTCTCGAGTGGTATCTGGACGGGTTCAGTTACGGCAAATGGCGCTGGTTCAGGCGTTGCCATTACCGCCATTGATGGTTCTCATACTGGGACAAGTAACTCTTTTACGGTAAATTCGGGCGTTGTTAATTCATTGGTGGTTTCAAGTGGAACTTCTCAAGTTGTTGGTGTTGCTTTCTCTCTGACAGTTACAGCTAAGGATGCGTATGGGAACACTGCTACGAGCTATACTGGTAGAGTTCATTTTAGCTCTTCCGATTCTGGATCTGGGGTTAGTTTGCCAAGTGACTACAAGTTCCTATCTGCGGATCTAGGTACTCACACTTTCTCTAATGGCGCCACGTTGACTACAGTCGGCTCTGGTATCTCGGTAACGGTTACTGATACGGTTACGACCTCAATTGCTGGTTCTCAGACTGGCATAACACTGACTCGTGCTGCGGCAGTTAATGTTGTGATTTCTCCTTCTGATTCATCGGTTACGGCTGGTTTGTCTAAGACTTTTTCGGCTACGGCTTCTGACTCATATGGCAACAATTGGGACGTAACCGCTTCGACTTCTTGGAGTATAACTTCTGGCGCTGGCGGTTCTTGGAGCAGTAACATTTACACTTCTGCAGTTGCTGGTTCATGGACTGTTACGGGCATTTATGTTTCTAACTCTTATACTACTGGCTTGACCGTGAATCCGGCTAGTTTAGATCACTTTGTATTTAACACCATTGCATCCCAGATTACTAGTTCTGCTTTTAGCATAACAATTATCGCTAAGGACGCGTCTAACAACACGGTTACAGGCTATACTGGCAAGCCATTTTTAACCTATTCTGCAGGGTCAATTAGTCCTATCAATATGGATCCTTTTGTTAGCGGTGTGGGGTCGACTTCGGTTATAGTAAGTGCTGCAGGTTCAGGAGTGACAATTGGGGCAACTGACGGTTCTCATTCTGGGACAAGTAACTCGTTTATGGTGAATCCCACTATTTCAGCTTCTGCTGGTGCCGGTGGCGCCATAACTCCGACGGGAAATGTTTCTATCAATTATGGAGGCACTCAAAGCTTCAACATAACTGCGAACGCTGGTTATTACATTGCCGACGTCGTTGCAGATAACGTTTCTTTGGGTGTTGTCTCATCTTACACATTCACTGGTGTTCAGGCTGCTCATATGATTATTGCTAACTTTGCAATTTACACATTCAATATTACTGCCTCAGCTGGAACTGGTGGTTCTATTAATCCGAATGGATCTGTTAGCGTTAACTATAATGATACTCAAACTTACATTATAGCAGTTGACCCTGGTAATTACATAGTTGATGTCTTGGTGAATTCTAGTTCAGTTGGAGCTGTTAACTCGTACACCTTCACTAATGTTCAGGCATCATATACTATCTCGGCAACATTTGCACCAACACCGACGCTAACGCCAACACCAACTCTTTCACCTTCACCTACAACCACTCAAACCACTGCACCTACTCCAACAACCAAACCTACAAACCCTCCTACTCCAACGCCGTCACCTACTCCAACTTCGCTGCCAACAACTGTGTTAGCGACAATAGATGGTGGGGTAACAGTCGAGATTGAAATCGGAGGAAACATAACCAGCCTACAAATATCCAACGCTAAAATCACGTCAAATCAACAAACCAACACAACCACATTAGCTTTCACACTCAATGGACCAAACGGGACAGCAGGTTTAGGCAATATGACTATTCCAAAAACCGCCGTCCCTTACGGAACAATCATAGTTGTTTACATAGACGACTTGCAGGCTACAAATCAAGGTTACGCGCAAGACTCCGATAATTTCTATGTTTGGTATACAACGGAATTTAGCGCACATCAAATGAAAATTCAATTCGAAGTACCTTCAACTATGCATGCGTCACCATTTGGACCTTTATTCGCGATCGTTGTAACTATTCCCGAAATCATTTTAATCTACACTGTAATAGCTGTCAAACGTTTAAAACGAAAACCTGACAACACGTAGCTAACCCTCAAAATTAAGCGCGTTTAGCCAATTGCCAACCAAGCCTAAACCTTCAAATGGGGAGAGTATCAAATAAAGCTCAAGCCATCACTTAGAGTCTATTTTTTAAACAAAAGGCATTTAACAACCGCCGAAAATTCTTCCAATTTTAATCAAGAAAAACCTACCAAAACACGCCTTACATTTTCGACATTTTTTGTAGCTTTTATTCTGGTTAGTCGTTACTAGGCTAGTAGTAGCTCTCTTAATTCACTCTTCTCTATCTCAGATAGCGATTGCAGGAAAGTAAAACCAGTCAAGTGGAGATAACTTCCACAAGTAATGTTTGCGAATTACACGCTGGCGGCTTTCTTTTTTTCAAAGAAAGGTATTGTTGCTTAGCTACAAGTGCCTCTTCAATTTGTCGCAGCAGCTGGGAACTGGAAATCGTCTTCAAGGCTTCCGGCAGTGAGCCCTCCATGGGTGCTTGATCCTCTCACAATGCGTGTAAGAAACGGCTTCCATGGTTCACCAATCCAAGAGGACACTTTCGTAAGCGTTGAAGCCTTCAGCCTACGACTTAGATGTACCAAACTAAATATGTTTTTGAGGCAATTTTAACTAATTAGGCTCAAGTACAGCTTATTCAAAGGTAATTTTTAAATCGACTGAATTGGCGACAAAATTCATTTAGTGGAAACGCGCGGGCTGATACTTGTTATTTTCCGGACATTGTCACATCCGCTTTCGGAAGGAGTAGGCAAAATTATTTGAGAGTTGGACTTCCCACTTGTATGAATTCCAACCAACCCTAATGTTGCAATGCGTGCGGCGCTATCAACTACTACGCCATCTTCAAGGATAATTTGTCTTTCTGCATAATTGGCTATCTCTTGATCGTGAGTTATTACTATTATAGTCGTTTTTGTTTCTTCATGAAAATTCTTGATTAACTCCATTACTTGTTTGCCCGTTTCTGAATCTAGGTCCCCAGTGGGTTCATCCGCAAATAGAACTTTTGGCCTGTTTGTCAGTGCTCTAGCTATAGCGACTCTTTGCATTTGTCCTCCGCTAAGTTGTGCAGGGTATTGTTTGGCTTGTTTGTCAATTCCAACCCCTTTGAGAAGGTTTTCTATTCTATCTCTCAGGTTTTGGCTTAACCCTGCCAAATCCGCAGGAAGTGTAACGTTTTCGCGAGTGTTAAAGTGGGGTAGCAAAGCGTAGCTTTGGAAGATAAAGCCCATATCTAAAAGTCTAGCTTTCGATTTTTCTGAATCACCCATTTTGCGCAAGTGTTTTTCTTCAAACAGGACAACTCCGTGGTCGGGTTCGTCTATTCCAGCCATGCAGTTGAGAAGAGTAGTTTTTCCAGCGCCAGAATTGCCAACTATCGATAAGAACTCTCCTTTGTTGACGTCAAGATCTACTCCTCTTAGGGCATAGACTGTTGTTCTTCCAAGATTGTAGTTTCTAACTAATCCTCGAACGGAAATGATGTATGCCTTTGATACTTCCACGTTTTGGATGGTTTGAGGAGTAAACAGTTTCTTCTGATAGGTGAAATATGGCAGGTCTGATCCAAAGAAGTCTAGCCACATTTTCAATAGTTCGGTTTCAACAAACAAGTCAGAGCTTAATTCAGCTATATTTAGGAGAGCAAGTTTGAATTCATCTTTTGACTGGATGATTTTAACGCCGTTCTTTGTTTCATCAAAATATTCTTTTATTTGTGTTTGGCATTCTTCGAGGCTTACCTGGACCTCTGAAAGAAGCCTTTTTCCCAGGTTGTTTTTCCATGACATCTGTCTCAGCACTACCCGGAGATTTTGGCAAGCGTCTTTGAAATTTTGTTTGCTGCAGAAAGCTTTAGGTTCAATAAATAGTTTGAGAATACTCAAGATGGTTCTTTCCATATTCTGTAGTGCACTGAGTTTAGCTGAGAGAATGCGGAAGAACATTTCAAGTTTGGCTTGCACCTCGGGGTTGTTGCTTCTGTAATGTGTTCCTTGAAGACCTAAATCTAACCGCTCCAATACGTTTTTCATTTCCTGCAAGCGCAGCAATGTAGGGTTGATGAATATCCAGAAGAAATTCAACAACGCCAGTTTGTCAACCATCTCCTCCAAATTCAAATCGGCTTTTGCAGTTGATATGGGAAAGATTTGAGGTCCAAATCCTGAAAGACGAAACTGAGCTTTATTTTCTTCCTCTATAATCCAAAGTGCAATAACGCTTTTGGTTTGAAGTTTGCAGTATTCAGCTGGAAGGTCAGAAATTATCTTTCCAAGTCGGAGACTAAAGACTTTGGGAAGTTTAGGATCGATCTCTTCTAGAAAATCCTTAACTATCTGAGCCGTTTCCTTTAGTTCTTGTTTGGTTCTTAAATATTTTTGCAGGTTTGACTTATTGTTTAGATAATAGCTACTCAGACGCTTAGCTACAATAGCTTCGAGATTCTCTGCCGTTTTAGCGTCGAAAGTGTCTTTGAGTTGTTTCTCGGCTCCTAAGAAAATAAGAGTGTTGTGTATGTTACTGTTTATTCTTGAATTTGGGATTTTGAGGTTTTTCTTTAGGTCTGATTGCAGTTTTTTGGACAGTTTCGAGTTTTCTACAGAGACTGATTTATCAATAAGCGCTGAAAAATAGATTTTCATTGTTTTATCTCCACAGAACTGAAGGGTCCTTGTTCGATGCTTGAGATTTTGCCATCACTCATATGAACGATATAATCACATTGTTCAGCAATCCAGCGGTTATGAGTTACAAGAATTAGTGTTTGACGATTTATCCGGTTTATTCTGCGGAAAAGGTTCATGACATCTGCGCTTGTTTTGGAGTCCAGATCGCCTGTCGGTTCGTCTCCAAGAATTATTGCTGGATCATTGATCAAGGCTCGAGCGACTGCTACTCGCTGCTGTTGGCCACCAGACAGTTCATTAGGTAGATGGTATAGTCGATCTCCCATTCCGAGCTCTCGAAGCAACATTTTGGCTTGTTCTCTAGATAGTCCAGAATTGACGCCCTTAAGCAACAATGGAGTTTCGACGTTTTCTACTGCAGTTAAAAATGGAAAGAGATTGAACAATTGAAATATGAAACCTATGTTGTCTCGGCGAAAAGCTGTCATTTGAGCGTCTGACAGAGTGGATGTGGCTACGTGATTGATTACAATTTCTCCGCAGGAGCGCCGATCTAAATGACCTATCATGTTCAAAAGGGTGGTTTTCCCGCAGCCTGAAGAACCCATAATTGCCATCATGTCTCCTTGATTAACCGTCAGGTCTATTCCCTGCAGGGCATGAACTTCATTTGATTTACCCTCGTTGTAACGTTTATGGAGCTCTGAAATTTTCAAAATGGGTTTTTCTGAGCCCATTTCTTGGGCGATTTTTTCTTTAATCATCCAACATACCTCAAAGCTTCTGCTGGTGGAATTCTTGAAGCAATATATGCTGGGATTGAGCCTGCCCCAATGGCGATAAGAACAATGAAGGAAAGATACAAGCCAAGTTGGTCCCAGGGAATAATTAGGGTCATGTTTTGCAAATTTGCGAAACCTACGCTAACTAGTAGGCCATTTACAATTCCAATCATCAACCCAATTACTCCAAGTACAACCAGTTCAAGAAGGACTGAAAACATAACCTGTTTTCTCGGGAAGCCTATAGCACGCATCATTCCGATTTCTCGTTTTCTTTCAGCAACATTTCTGACGGAGATAACGCCCATACCAACGGCACCGATTACAAGACCAAAAGAGACGTAGATCTGCAGAAATGACGCGATTCTATTTGTCATTTGAACTGTGGTTTCAATTCTGGCATAGACAAGATTTGAGCTTGCAAAAATGAAGTTGTTCCCTGTTAAAAGACGATAACTCTGATTGTTGGTGTTGGTATATGCTTCTATTGATTGAGCTATGTTTTCCAGTTTAGGATCAGCGAAATCTAGTTTAGTTTTAATCAGGTAGGAATCATACTGATTTGGCTCTCTTGAAAAAGCTGTCTTGCCATCCGCCTCACCTAAATAACTTGTTTGATTTGCCCAATACTGTGGCATATACACATTTCCTATTATTGCTGAGAAATCGAAATCCCCCGATCCGAAATCAACCGATGTTGCTAAAGGAAAACCTCCACCACGCTGGTTGTCAAGACGACCTCCAACTGTGAATGCTTGATAAGCTGGGATTCCCTGAGAAGAAGTGTTCATTGGAATCCATATTTGCAAACCAACAGGTAAGATAGATGAATCAGTGAACACCATTGGGTTTTTAACAATGCTTTTGTTAGAGTTCAGCAAAGGCGCAACGCCCTTAAGAGAGTCGTCGCTAAATCCTGCTAAAGCCGAACCAAATTTAAGATTAGATTGATCTGATTGGCCCGTAATCACGTTTAGAAGATTTGAAGTAACATTATATGCTGCCATCTTGTACTCAGGATCAAAGAACTCGTCCCATGCCTCTTTGGATAACTGTAGAATTTGAGGATCGGTGAGATCTGAATTTAAAGATTGGCGAACGCCATCAGGAAAAGCGTTTAAGTAGAAATCATAACGCCAGTTTGATACCGAAGCGTCTGAAGCGTTACCCCTTATCTGTTCGGCTTTAAATTCTACTAGACCTATTGGCAGCATGTCAGTTCTTGCATCAAATCCTTGTGATGAAGGATCGTTTAAAGCTGAAAACTTGGTATAATCTTTTGGCTTAAACGTCTTGAAACCTATCAC
This sequence comes from Candidatus Bathyarchaeota archaeon, assembly GCA_963811105.1. Taxonomy (GTDB): domain Archaea; phylum Thermoproteota; class Bathyarchaeia; order Bathyarchaeales; family Bathycorpusculaceae; genus Bathycorpusculum. Next base: position 38,165 of record CAWEPZ010000010.1, read on the forward strand.
ATCAGTTATTCGTCCATCTATATTGTAGAGTTGTTGTGAAAACGAAGTTCCAGGGACAATTGCTTCCGGCTTGCTTAAGAATACCGAGAGATCAATTCCTCGAGATTCTTGTTCTTTCTGAGTTAGAGTTCCAAGGTTTGTCGGAATTAACGTTGCCACTAGCACATTCAAAGTCAGAATAATCGCGAATATAGCAAAGGTCAAAGTAGAGCGAGTAATGTGGGAAGATATGAGTGCAGGTGAGATCTGGCCTACACCTTTCAATCCTTTAACCCTAATCAACATGTGTCTTAGACTACGCATTAGAATCGGTAGGTTCAAAGCAACAAACATGACTGAGCCGATTATTATCTCGACCATTCCTAAAACCAATATTTCAATCGGAATCCCCACGACATTTGTTATCCAATTTCCCATGGCGAAAACAAACAGGACTACGGGCATTATGTAGAGGGTAATCGCAGTTATGTTAAATGCTTTTATCCGACTTATGAATTTGGAGAGAACAATTCCAATGCCACCGGACAGCAAAGCAAAACCAATCATTAACGCTCTCCACTCTTCCAATGTGTTCCAGCCTTCACTGCTCCAGAATACTTGATACGATTTTTCAAAGACTCCATTGTAGAGCAAAACAATGATTCCACAAAGAGCCATTAGCGCTCCCAAAGCTGCTAAGTTACGGCTAGATTTTGTTTTGAAAGCAGTTTTTATTCCTCTCAAAGCCTCAACTATGTTGACTCTAGAGGCCCGCAACGCAGGAAGAATGCCAGTTACAATACTCAGAACCACTCCTACAACCACGGACAAAATAACTACTTCTTGAGAAATCATAGGTTTTACACTTAATTCTCCTGTTCCAAACAACTCGGCAAGGTACATGGCCACTGCTTGACCAAACGCTAAGCCTCCAACAAGTCCCAACAAGCCTCCAATTACTCCCTGAAACAGATTTTCAATTAATATAGATTGGAAAATTCCTCTTCGATTTTCACCAACCGCCCTCAAAACGCCAGTTTGAAATTCGCGGTCTTCCACACTCATGAGTTGCACGTTAGTAATTAGCAAGACACCAGTGAGCATAATTAGGAAACCTAGGGCGGTTAAGATGGTGCTCAATAATGAGATTATGAAAGCTGCAACTCCGAAGAAATCAAGCCGAGCCGAACTGACCTGATACATTTTTTCGGTCTTTCCTGTTTGTGCATCTATGCTTGTGGGAATTGTTTGCTCAAGCAGGTTCACTTTGGCTTTCAAATAATCTTCATTAATTTCAGAGGTGAAATGATTTGCTTTCAGAGCTACCAGAAACGCGCTGACTATGTCCGTTTGTTTTTGAGGGTCCTGTAAACTCAACCACTGTTGCAAATGATCCAATCTAAAGACAACTCCAGGATATTGAGAACCAATTCCCGGACGACTAGAATCAAAAATCCCAACTATATGCAGCTCTACCCTTGAGGTCTCAGGAACAAATGATACAACCGGCACAACAGATACAAAAGTAATTCCTGTAATATTCACGCTTGCCCGGGTTCCATTAGAACTCATCATTGCAACATAGAAATCGCCTCTCGTAACTCCTCCAGCATATGGAGCCAGATCAAAAGGTGAAGTATTGAGAGAGGTCGGGTCTGTCCAATTTGCTAAATCGATACTTGTTCCATTTGCCAACGAGAACCCTAAAAGAACCTCAGCGTTATCGGTCCCAGTAGCTGTAACATTAACATAAGCGTAATCCGATAGACTTAATCTGGGACCGTCAGCTGTGAAAATCGTAACCACGCTGTCCGGAGTAGTCGGATTAAGCTCAAGAGAAAGCGTAAGCGCACTGGAGTCAAGAGTATATGCGCCAGTGGTAAAGTTGGAATTTACCATCCAACCAGACAACGAAACCAACGGTGGCTGCGAAATTACAGCTGAGAGATTGGTAAATTCCGTTGTTAAGGTTAAGGGTAAAGATGTGTCCTTGGTTAATCCCATCTTTGTAGCTTCTTTGCTAGACAAGAGCACACTGCTATTGTCTGCCAGAAGAGCGTTAGTCTGCAATTGGTTTCCTGTTTTCCAATCATAAAAACTTCCGAAAACCTCAGGGTAGTCTGGCAGTACCCCAGCTGCATCCATTTTGGGGTTAAACTGACTCTGGATCAGAGCAGGGATCTGCGTTGAAAGGTCAGGCATTATGCCCACCGCTTCAGGCACCAGCGTACGTATTGACTCCAAGTCTGCAGCCTTAAGGTATGTTCCTCCGGTGGCATTGGAGATTTGAAGATCCACTTCACCTTGACTCTGAAGAAGACTTGTCAGAAACGAATTCTTCAATGTATCAGTAGTGATCTGAATTCCAACAAGTAATGTAACTCCTAAAGTCACTGCTAATATTACGCTGAGGTTTTTTGTTTTCCTCCTCGAAAGAGACCGCCACGCAATCAATAGACTAGATCTAATACCCATAGTTCCATCAACCAAAACTTTTCCAGTCATAACCCCAAAATAAATAATTAAGGTTCACCATAAGCTGGAGTTTTTTGAGCAAATCTTTCAAGTTCTTCAGAGCACGCAGCCAAAGTCATAGCTATTTCTTCAGAGTCTTTTTGCGAAAGACTGTCCAGATTATGACGAATAGCCATAAAAGTGCTAATCAATTTCCTTGCAGGTTCTACTACAGTACACAGTTTTTCCTTATTGGGTTCAAATTGGAATCCCCCAATAAGCATCGGCAAAAGAAACTCCATTTTGTCCAAGAAATCTTTTCCAAGCTCTATTTGTTTTTCAAAGAATTTGCTACCTTGAATTGTGAAAGTGTAACGTTTAAGCCCATCATTCTCATCGGGTGACGCTTTGGTGAAACCTTTATCATGCATCCAAGCTAGTAAAGGGTATATCGAACCAGAACTTGGTTTCCAATGGCCCTTAGTCTGCTTCTCGATTTGCTCAGAGATTTCCACTCCCGACATAGGCTTTTCGCTTAGCATTTTTAGAACCAGAAGTCTAAGCAAACCTCTGGGAGCGTCAACAGTTTTGCCAAATCGACTCGAAACCAAAACCACAACACCTGAAGTATCTCCAACGATATCACCTACGACATATAACATTTATGAGTTCATAATCAATAGCCAGAATTCACCCCGAACTTGCTAATTCAACTGAGGACAACATTGAAGGAAAAAATAAGTTGGCTTTGCTAGTTGAAGTACTTTCAAAGATGATTAATGTTTATCCTTAAACTTCAAAAGCAACTATAAGATTAAACACTTATCCCATTCATCCAGTTAACTCCAGTAGCTTCAGATAGTTCTTTTTTCAGAGCAACGAGATCTTCTAACCCCAGCTTCTTGATATCATCCTTCCCAACAATTCTCAATAAATTCGCAACTTCTTGATTTGAAACATTAATGAAATTCGTCAGCTTACGAATCCCATCCTCAACATCTAGTCGCTGTACTAAAACAGGATCATTCGTAGTTACTCCTGTTGGACAGTGTCCTGTATGACAGATTCTGTACTGCTGACAGTTCATCGCAATCAAAGCAGAAGTCCCGATGTAGACTGCGTCTGCACCAAGGGCAAGACACTTAGCGAAATCGGCTGAGGTTCTCAATCCACCCCCCGCTATCAAACTTACCTTATTCCTTTCGCCAATCTTCTTCAAATGCCTGTCTGCTCTTGGAAGAGCTATCACAATGGGAATTCCAACATTCTCTCTGACAAAAAATTCGGTAGCCCCAGTTCCCCCACCAAAACCATCAAGAGAAATAAAGTCTACACCGCTGTTCGCTAGAATCTCAATATCATTCTCGACATTTCCACAACCTATCTTAGCCCCTATTGGAACTCCATTAGTTAACCTCCTTAGCCAACTTATTTTTTCCTTAAGCTCATCTTCATTTCTTATATCAGGGTGATGAGCAGGAGAGTATGCGTCCTCTCCTTCTTTAAGCTCCATCAACTTTGCTACTTCCGGCGACACTTTTTCCGCAGGCAACAGACTCTCCCACCCAGGATACGCGCCCTGGCCAAACCTAATTTCTACCGCTGAACTTTCCTTTAGAATCGCTTCAGTTGTTCCATACCTTCCTGTGGAGTACTGAACAATAAGAGTTTTTAATGCAATATCCAGCTCTTCTGGCAGAATAATATCTTCCCCTGTGTTTAATCCAAGATCCAACTTCGAGGCAACTTTCGCCAGAACCAACCTCACATGTCTGGAAACAGTTCCAAAGCTCATCCCTCCAAACATAATTGGAGAGGAAACATTCAGAGGCTTTCTTGCTTCAGGCCCAACAACAACTCTAGTGCTTACCTCTTCACTGCTATTGAGAGGAATTTTGAAAACTTGAGCTGGCACAAAATGAAGATCATTAAGAGAAAACGGCATTTTCTTAAGGGAACCCATAGAACAGAGCATACTTGTTCCTTTGTCTGCCACATATCTTATTTCGGCCATTGCAGGGCAAAATTCTTTTCTCTCACCTAAACCTATTTTGCTCATAAAATTTAGCTCCCAAGCTTCCTTATTTACGTAACTGTAATCATATATTCAAAGTCACCTCCGTATAATATTAGTGCGTGCTGCTAAAGTTTTTCTCCAACTTCCAAAAGTACAATTTACCAGTACACAAGATTTTATTCAGATCGTGCTACTTCAAGATGGACTAAAGTAACTTTAGATTTTGTTGTTCCATTGAATTATTATTGCGATGGTTATGGTTATTCCACAAATGGAGATTTTCTAAAGGAGATTATGCTACCCCTTCGAGTTGTATTCCTTGGATTCTTTTAGCTTCTGAAAATCCGGCGGCTGAACATGCGTGGATGTGGGTTAGAGATGCTGAATTATGCATTAGTTAATTTTGCGATGCTGACTTACTTCATTACATGAACAGGCAGTAACCCTTTAACTGACACCGACCGAAATTACCAAGCCGCAATAACAATGTTAAAGTCCCATTGTTGCCCAGGAGGCGCGTCAGGAGAAACGATTAATGTCAGTGTCGAAGTGATTGGCGCATTTGGGCATATGATGATGTTCTCTGAATCCCACGTTAAAGACAAGTAACTTGGCATATTATGAATAGCCATTGATAGAGTCGCGTTTGTGTTTCCAATATTAGTAATATTCATTGTACGAATTAAAGTGGCTCCTGGATTCATTTGCCCCCAATCTATTGCTGTTGGATTTGTAGTTATTCCCAATTGCTCAAGGTTGCAAACAACCACAGCTTCGCGCGCTCTTGGAGAAGGGTCACGCAAGATTACAGTTGGAGCAGATGTATACCCTTCACCTTTATTTAGTAATATCACCTGGTAAATAACACCGCATGAAACTCTTGCAACCGCAGTCGCACCTGAACCTCCACCGCCAGTAATCATAACATGTGGAGTCGTATAGTTTTGCCCACCTGACACTACAGTGAATCCGCTGATCACAACAAATACATCTGCTTTAGCGCTCAACAAAATTATTGAAACCAACAATACACCAATCAATGTTGCAGCTATTACTGATTTTTTCTTTATCATTGTATTCACATCAAATAAATGGAGCAGGTAAGAAAACACACTGTTCGAGTTGGTACTTGTCAACCAACTTTAATTAAAGACTACGACTTTGCTGCAAAATGCTTCGTACATGCAAGTTTTTGTTGTTTATCTATTGGGTGCCGGTGATTGTTACGTCGCAGCTGAACGTTGTGAGACTACCGGTGTTTGACGCCGCCGCTAATGTTAGTATTGCTTGATTTGATATTCCTGCGTTTAGGACTGTGTTTTGTCGGTTCCATGTCAGAGTCAATGAGGATGTAGCGTTGAGTGGATTCCAATTGTTCGGGGTCATGGTTAGTGTTTCTGGTACGTTGCCGGTATTTTTAACGTAGATTGTTTGCGTAGCATTCCCGCCCGGGTTGAGGGTTCCAACGTTTAGGGCTGTGACGGCTTGTGTGCAAGCGCTGTCTGAGTATACACCTAGGTTTACTGCGTTTATTGTTCCGTTTAGGGGGACGGTTTGGTTGGTGCTGAGAACGGCAGCTGTTATTACCGTTAGGAAGATTGCGGCTATTGATAGGGCGATTATTGCTATTTTGGTTAGTTTTTGGAATTGCATATTTCTTTTCCTCTACACTACTATGTCTTAAGTCTTAAGTGTTAATAAGCATTTTGAGTGGAGAACAATACCATCTACAAGAACAACACAAATACACTCCGCATTGAATCTTGACGGTGTACTGTCTAATTTGCGGCTAATGCACACCCTAAACTTGACTGTAACTGTAAGCTTGATAGCCAACCCAACTGAAAATTCCATGTTTAAGATGGAGAACCACTACGTTTGATATTCAACAAATGTAATTGCGAACATTTTTTGCGCATTTTCCCTGAAGTGTCTTGGGAGCTAAAATTACTAAGACTGTTTTCTATATAAGAGCTTATTTTTAGAATATTTTGTACATATAAAGGCTGAATGTTTATGCAAACAAGCTTTTTGCCTTCAAATTTCAATGTGCGGCTTTATCATGATGGAACTTAGGTTTTTTCAAGCAATATTTATATCGAAAGCACTGCATTGAAGGATTCTAACTACCTTTCAGGCGCAGTACTAAATTGTTCTGCGCATGGAAAAAATCTTGGTGAATAGAATAAATGCCGTTAAAAACCGTTAAGAAAGATGCGGCAGATGCTTTAACATTAGAATGGGTCATGCAAGTCAAAAACTACAAGCTAACCCTTGACAAAAACCGTTGTGTTGGTTGCCAAATATGCAGTTTAGCCTGCCCTAAGGAAGCAATTAAAACAGAAAAACAACCCAAAACTCAAGGAGAACAGGCTAAAAAAGCCAAAGTGGACATTGACTTAGCCAAATGTACTTTCTGCGGAATTTGCGATGTGACTTGTCCTTATGGCGCAATAAAAGTTACCCTGAATGGGTCGCATGACCTCAGTATTTTAGCAAAAGAGAGTTACCCGCAGCTTGTTCGAGATATAATTGTTGACACTGGACTATGCCAAAAAGAATGCGTTGAATGCGAAACCGCATGCCCGCTATCACTGATTAAGGTTTCTAAAGTTGGGTTTGATGGCAAACCGGTCGAAAACATGGAAGATTTATCTCCAAACTTGAAAAAGCGCGTTGAGGTTAGCCTTGACATTCAAAAGGATTATTGTCCAACTTGCAAAGTGTGCGAGTTCAAATGTGCCCCTGGCGCTCTAAAAGTAAGGAAAACCTTTGAAGGCACAATCGCAATTGACCAAGAAAAATGCCCACAAGGCTGCAAAGACTGCCTAGATGTTTGCCCAATTACTGGAGCATTAACACTTGGCGAAGATAACAAAGTTTACGTTAATGATCAAGTCTGCACTTACTGTGGCGCTTGCAAAAATGTTTGCCCAGTACCTGAAGCATTAACTGTTAAACGAACTACGGTTCATCACACGCCTATTCATTCAGGCACATGGAACAAAGCGTTAGAAAGAATCGCTTCACCAGCCGACGCTGCAAAAGAATTAAGAACTGTTGCTGGTGAAAACAGACGCAAAGTAGTTGCTAAAAGATTCGTTTTAGAGGAGACAGTAAGATGAGCAATACACAAACCCTCGCCCAACCAGAAAATCCAAAACCTGAAGAACTCAGAGTAGGCGTTTTCGTTTGCCACTGCGGGTTGAACATCGCAGGCACAGTAGACGTAAAAGCAGTTGCTGAATATGCCAAGACTATTCCAGATGTCGTATTTGTTAAAGAAAACCGCTACACATGTGCTGACCCAGGTCAAGAAGAAATCCGCAAAGCCATTCGCGAACAAAAACTAAACCGAGTTGTCATTGCCGCTTGCTCTCCAAGAATGCACGAGCCTACATTTAGACGTACCGTTTCAGAAGCAGGGTTAAACCCCTTCCTTTATGAAATGGCAAACATTCGAGAATTTGCTTCCTGGTGCCACCAAAATGACCCAGCCGCGGCAACAGAGCGAGCCAAAGACTCAGTTCGTATGGCAGTGGCAAAAGTGCGATTAATGCAGCCGCTTCAAACTATCGAGGTGCCAGTAACCAACAAAGCCTTGATTATCGGCGGCGGAATTGCAGGAATGAACGCAGCGTTAGACCTAGCAGAGCAAGGGTTCAAAGTTTACATGCTTGAGAATACGCAGAGCATTGGTGGGCATATGGCCGCCTTGGACAAGACATTTCCAACTTTGGATTGCAGCATCTGTATTGAAGGACCAAAAATGGTGGATTGTGGGCGCCATCCGAACATCACGATCTTTGCTAATTCAGAACTCGTCAAAGTTGATGGTTACATAGGCAATTTTAAGGTTAGAATTCGCAAAAATGCACGTTACGTTATACCTGAAAAGTGCACTGGTTGTGGCGAATGCAAAGACGCTTGCCCGATAGAATACCCTAACGAATGGGACATGAACCTTGGTTCCCGCAAAGCAATTTCAGTGCCTTTTGACCAGACAGTGCCTTTGATTTACTCTATCAATAAGGATTATTGCATTGAATGCTTCAAATGTACAGATGTTTGTGGTGAGCGTCAAGCCATAGACTTCAACCAGAAACCTGAGGAAGTTGACATAGATGTGGGTGCAATCATTGTTTCAACAGGCTTTGACGTTTATGAACCCTACGATATGCCATTGTTAGGCTATGGGAAATATCCAAACGTCATCACCAGCATGGAGTTTGAAAGACTCATCTTAGCTGCTGGTCCAACAGGCGGCAAAGTTATCAGGCAATCAGACGGTCAGAAGCCACATAGAATCGCTTTCATTCAATGCGTTGGCAGTAGAGACAAAAACAAGTACCCCTATTGTAGCAACTTCTGCTGCATGTACACGCTAAAGCATGTAGTTCAGATTAAAGAGAAATACAAAGAAGACGTGGAAGTATACGTTTTCTATATGGACATACGCAGCGCAGGCAAAGGATACGAAGAATTCTATGACCGCGCGAGAGAACGCGGCGCAAACTTTATCCGTGGACGCGTAAGCCGCATAGACGAAGACCCGGTAACCCATAATTTAACCGTTCACTCCGAAGATTCAATTCTGGGAACACCAATTGAAGTCGAAGTAGACATGGTGGTGCTTGCAACAGCGGCAATTCCAAAAAAAGGTTCAGCGGACGTTGCGCGCATGCTTAATTTGTCAAGGGGAGCAGACGGCTTTTTCATGGAAGCACACCCCAAACTTAAACCCATGGATGCACCCACAGACGGTGTCTTCTATGCTGGCGCATGTGTTGCCCTAAAAGACATACCCTACAGCGTTTCACAAGGGAGCGGCGCTGCATCACGAGCAGCAACCGTTATTTCGAAGCCAAAATGGAAGATTGAACCAATCATTTCAATTGTTGACGAAACTAAATGCAGAAACAAGACAGCGAAATGCGGCGTTTGCGTTGACAAATGTCCCTATGGTGCTATCAAAGCTGAGCCAGGTAAAGCAGCAAGCATCAATACAGCTAACTGCCATGGTTGTGGAACTTGCGTTGCAGAATGTCCACAGCATGCGATTACTCAAATGCACTTTACTGACGCACAAATCATGGCTCAAATACGTTCTGCGCTCCAAGATAAACCAGGAGAGAAAATACTTGCCATCCTTTGCAACTGGTGCAGTTATGCAGGCGCGGACCTTGCAGGTATTAGCCGCTTTGACTATCCAGCTAGCGTTCGAGCAATACGTGTCATGTGCAGTGGCAGAGTTGCCAGAGAATTCGTTCTTGAAGCTTTGAGGCTTGGTGCGGGCATGGTTTTGATTGGTGCGTGTCACTTGCCATACGACTGCCACTATATCAACGGAAACTACAAGATGAAAGCACGAACCGACGCGCTTAAAGGTATGTTGACAAAGCTTGGAATGAGTCCAGAACGGTTCAGGGTAGAATATGTTTCAGCCGCAGAAGGGATACGCTACGCTGAAGTCATCAAAGAAATCGACGAGCAAAGAAAAGCATTGGGCAAAGAGAAGATCGAAGCTGAAACAGCAAAGCTAAAGCCATTCCTCGAAAACATGCTTAAACGAAAGTAGAGGACCACTCTATCTCCTTTTTTGTTACCATATAAACTAATCAAATGGGTAACCTCTCACTTAATCATATGAGGAGATCTTTAGCTAATTGGGCAGAATTTCAGAATTGCTTTTTCTCAAACAGGACAAGAATTCCCAACAGCAACGCTGCCGCCACCCCCGCCGCTAAATGAATTGTGAAGACCTCCGCATTAGCAATGTTTTAACAGCGTTGGGACAAGTGGAATTATTGAAATCTTGTTTCCGCTCGTAGATTACTATTATTACGGCGACGAGCACTTTGTATTCCTACTGTATTTAGTGGGTTGTTTTGACTTATTCTGAGCTTTGGAACAGAGTGTTTAGGGAATAGACGGTAACCTATCGAGCCTTGGATGTGAAAAATAAGAATTAATTAACTAAACTTTGTTAGAATAAAAAAAGCGGTTAATCTTCTTCTTCGAGTTTTCGCCCTTTAATTTTAAGAGTATTCTCTTCGTCACTTATTACTCTGAAAAGCTCTGTTAGTTCATGTTTATGCAGGAACTTTTTCAATGTTACTCGTATGTATTTCTTGCTTAATGCTTCGCCCTCGCCTTTTACTGTTATGGCTTTTGCGTTTGTTGTTACTTCTCCGCCTGTTTTTTCTTTAAGGAAATCAGCTAGTTTCTCTATGAGTTTTGCCTCGTCGCTTTTAAGTTCTGATGCATCAACTTCCATTTCAACCATTTTATGTTCACCTCGATTCATGTTGCGGCAATTAACTTGCATTTAAAGTAGTTTTCATGACTGCTTTACTGATAAGTTTTCCGCTGTCAGTTCGCCCGTCGAGTCATTATCACTGCATAAGCTCTGTGACTCTAGTGCTCATCATCCAGATGAATAATTCAGCAACAAAACTTAAGACTCTTGCGTTTTAAGGGCAAGAAACTCAAAGAATCAAATGATTTTTGTTTACTAATTCGATATGTTGTTATTGGAGTTACTGTCTATGGGTGTTTTAAACCTTATAAAGAAACGAAGAAGCATTAGAACCTACATAAGACAAGATCTTCCTCAAGAGACGATTGAAAAACTTCTTGAAGCGGCAACGTGGGCGCCTTTAACTGGGAACGTTCAACCTTGGGAATTCGTGGTTGCAGAAGCGATTTAGTGTAAAAAATGGTATTTGTGAAATATGAATTATGGTTATTTATTGTGTTCTCTTACATCTGTTTAGCGCTTCTTTGTGGTTGCGGCTGTGTTATTGGGATGATGGTTGCTTTTGAAAGGTTTTCTTGTTCGTTGAGAATCAGAGACATAGCTTTGCCTTCAGGAACAATTATCTTTGTGTTGTTAGCCAAAGATGCTGCTACTGTTTCCAGTTGCTTAAAGACTATTGCGCTGTCTTTGAAGTATGTGGTCAAAGCTTCGTTCCTTAGTCTAGTTGCTTGAGCATCTCCTTCAGCTATTTCAATGGTTGCCGTTTTCTGTCCTTCCGCTTGTAGGATAGCTGCTTGTTTCTGTCCTTCTGCAACTTGAATTGCCGCGTTTTTCTGTCCGCTTGCCAAAGTTGCTTGGGCTATGGCGGTTTTCTCAGCGGCTTGCCTCTCGTTGTCAGCTTTGAGAACAGATTCCATTGATATGATGAGTTCTCTTGGAGGCTCTAAGTCTTTGATTTCTGCTCGTATGATTTCTATGCCCCAGCATTCCGTTTGTTCATCGAGGGCTTCTTTGAGTTTCTCGTTTATGGTGGGTCTTGATGTGTTTGCTATTGCCATGTCCATGCCGCCTATGATGTCTCTGAGCACGGTTCGGGCAAGCGTGTCAATTTGTGCTGCAAAATTGGCCACTGAGTATTGGGATGCTTTAACTGAGGGTTCGTCGGGCTTGATTTTGTAGAAAACCACGGCATCTACACCCATGAAGACTTTGTCTTTGGTGATGACATCTTGACGCTGCACAGGAGTCATGCGTTCGGTGGTGTTTACTTTTATTATTCGATCTATGAATGGAACAAGAAATGTTAAGCCTCCTTGAACGAATCGATGGTATTTGCCAAGCCTCTCCACTAAGCCTTTCTCTGTAGGTCTAACAATGCGAAGTGACGAAATAATCGCGTAAATTACTACAAGTAATGGAATCACTACTGCTATTATTTCAATTGCATCTACCATATGTCTCTATCTTCCTTCCTCTTCTTGTTAGGGCGAGGCGCAGAGATTTAAGATTTGCGAAAAAATTACATAATATAACTAAATTAGGGGGAGGCGCATGAGATTTTAACCCAAGATTTACGGATCATGAGTGCAGTTAATGGCATAAAGATTTTTCACTTTCAGTGGTCCCTCCAGGATTTGTATAATGCAATCTGTTTACAAAGTGTACCAAAAAAGTTGCCAAGCTGACTACAAAGAGCAGGTCATTTAATTCTGATTCTTTGTTTTGGAAAATGTGCAACCAAGATGACTTTGCTGATTTTGGGCGATATCACATTTCCAGGTACCACAGCGACTAATTGGCTAACGTGTTGTCGGCATCAGTATGGCCTTCTGTTAATAAAATATGAATTTTCAGTTCATAAGTGAATTATATGTGACAGTCATATTTTTCGGCATGAGAGAAATTATGAAAAATCAGGAAATTCGACGTAGAAAAGAATTAAAAATCAAAATGGCCCAAGCGTTTAACAATGAAATACAAATACTCCAAAAGGAAACGCAAAGTTTTCTATTAGATGATCTTGTTACAGCTTTTGACAATAGACTTAAAGTCTTGCAAAAAAGTCAGATGAAATCAGAAATGCAATTTCTAATTGCTAATGTGCAATGCTACGAAGTACTTCAAACTTCTTAAAGTCTCTGGAGTCAGTCAGCCAACCTACCTCTTCATCCGCATGAACATAACGCCAAAGTTTTCCCTGTCCTTGGCTTCATGATACTTAAAGTAAATCTCCCTGTCCATTATACCAAGTATCTCTAGTTTGCCGGTTACATGCGACATTATTTAAAGCGCTTACTAAGTTCATCACAGCTCACTTTTGCTTTTTCAAGTATCCTGGATCCTTCGCACAATGGGACTTGGAATTGATGCTTAACCCTCTTGACAGGGCGGCACTGAAAAACGTGGTAAGGCGCCACCCCAACAACTGCGCGTCTATTGTTTAAGGTTGCAAGCGCTTTAGGATTATCGTTAACTCCATGTAGCAGAACAGTTTGACTGCTTACTAGAACGTTAGACTTGCGCAGATTGCTCACGCCACGAATGGAATCAGAACAAAGAGAATTGATATATGATATCTGCAGTAATCTTATTAAATACCAACTTAGGCTCTCAAGATAACGTGGTAGAAAGCCTAAAAACCTGTTGAGGGTGAATAGTTAAGGCTGTGTTGTAGCAAGGATGAACCCACGAATAAATTTTTTTAAAACCTGTGATCATTTCGACGAACTGTTAAGCTAAGAGAGCAGGTTAATTGCCAATTCAATAAAATTGGGTTCTTGACATTACCACTCAGATTTTTTCTTCCAAATGTTGAGCGTGCATTGCCCCCAACAGTAAGAACCTGCCTTATATTGACAGCCATTACAGCCCATACCAGTGAATTTGGGTCCGGAATCTTGTTTTGAATGAACACGGACAAAAACTTTTTTAGGTTCACTTTGATTCGCAGACACGCCGTCTTTTTGGTATTTCAAGCGATAAGGACATTTTTCATAAATTGAAGAATTTGAAAAAATAGATTGAGGACAAGTTTGGCCTCCGCACTCACGAACACTTAATTCAAATTCTCCTAAACCAGTTTCGACTTTAGCGTATTCGCAAAAAACCACACTGTTCTCCCATCCAGTACAAACTCCAATCTAGTATAAAACGGTTTAAAGGAGAAAGGATATAGATAGTCTGGAAATGGTCTTGAGCGGTCGGATTTGCCAAAGTCATAAGATTTCGAGCTTTCTCAAACGAAGATGTATTTTAGAGGCGAATTGAGTGGAGCAAGGCATAGATTTCACGATTTAGCCTTTCAAATTACGCAAACTTGGACAGAGAAGTGACAAGGGAAATAGCCACAATTGACCCCCTAGATTCGCCGAGAATGGTAATGGTATGTCTCCAAGAATTAAGAAGAGGTTTGGATTCGGAGTTTGTGGAAGAAGCGTGAAGATGGCGAACCACCCAGCATTTCCCTCTGAATCCAACCCAATTACAGAGAACTAGACAACTATTCTTTAAGATTTATGAACCCAGAATCAAGAACAAAAAAGCAATCAATGCAAATCCCCACTTCCTCACTCAATGAGCGGAGAATCTCTGAACCTTCAAAGTATGGAACGGAGATTTCTCCGCACCATTTTCCGGTTTTTCCCCTTTTTCCAGTCCACAATACTGGACCAATTTCCAACATTTGATACGATTAATGGAAAAATCAACTTTTTGAGTTTTATCTAATGTTTTTGATTCATCATATTTGGCAAGATATTATATACATATTGATTGCATATCCTAAAATCGTTAAATAACTTAAGGAGAAAATAGAATTGAACAAAAAATCCAACACATTAGCAAACGCAATACTCGTAATCCTTTTGATGTCTTTAACTATTCTACCATTAGTGCCATCTCAACTTGTGAAGGCTCAGGTAGCAACACAGCAACCAACTGCAGGTCCTCTCCCCGCTGGCACAATTCCCAGCATTACAGTCGATACAATGGCTTTTCTTAGCTTTAGACCAAACCCAGTGGGAGTTGGGCAAACTGTCCTAGTGAATATGTGGGTTGAACCTCCAATTAATGTTGCCAGAGATTTAATTAGTACATTTCGCGTTACGATAACAAAGCCAGACACAACTGTCGAAACAATTGGACCGCTTAACTCCTACGGAGGCGACTCAACTCAATGGTTCGAATACAAAGTCACGCAGGTCGGTACATACAAACTCAAATTTGACTTTCTTGGAGAATACTATCCAGCTGGAAATTACTTAAACGGAATAATTGTAACGAACTCTTCAGGAACAGCCCTCGGTTCAGCCTACTACAAACCAAGTGCGACGCTGGAACAAAACTTAACAGTTCAAGAACTACAAGACTTTGCCTTTTTTTGTTTTTTCTTCTAAGGCAGATCTGAATGCTGCATTCATTGCCTCATCGACTGCTTCTTTGGCAACTTTACCAATAATTCTGCCCTCATTATCGCAACTACCGCAGATTTCAACTGGACAATCGTTACCGCAAGAACCGCAAATTTCAGTAGGGCAATCATTACCACATGAGCTGCATATCTCAACGGGGCAATCGTTTCCGCATGAACTGCAAATCTCAACCGGACAATCGTCAGCTACAACTTTCCGGCCAAACTCAGAGTTTAGCCATTTTTTGTATTCAGGCAGAGTTTTTTCGACCGCTTCATTAATTACTGACTGCAGTTTTTGGTAAATTTTAGGATCCAATTTCTCGATAGGTGGTGTCTTGGCTATGATTTTAGTTAATCGTTCGTTGTCTGTTTGTGTGAGCTTTTTGGTTGGGGCTTTATTAGGGGCTTTTTTGGTTGGCTTTTTTGAACTTGATTTAGATGACAAAAAAAATCACTACCTTGTTTTGTTAAGAATCGTTTATTTATGCCTTTTTGAGGCTTCATTAAGTTGAACGGGTAATGTAACAAGGTTAAAAAGTTATTAAGATTTGTGTATCGATTTCTAACTTGCCAAAATAACTCCTCAGTGGTAAACACAAATTGAAATAAAAACTGCGTAGTCAAGTTTAGTTGCTCGCCAATCCCATGCCAGTAGAGAACGATGACGGCACAATTCCTTAATATTTCCTAATTAAATGGTTATTTTATAAGAAAAAAAATGCAGAAAAAGTGATTGTTTTTTGGTGTACGGTCTTTCTACACTGAGCTGGTTTTTCTTTTTTTACTAACGGTTCTCCATTAATCCAGCCGCCTTGGCTTTTGTGAGTTTTACTTGAGCTATGCTGGGTTTGTAGCTGATTTGTTATTTTTTGAGTTGATATTTTTCTATTTCGATAATTAACCTAGCGAGTAGAGTTGGTTCTAGGCGAAATCCTCTAGTTACCATTGTTAGCACTGTTTCTTTGGCTTCAGTTTCACTGATTAGGCCTTTTCTAAGGGCTGATATGAAAACATAGATTGTCCCCTTTACTTTTAGCCCCCAAGCCTGTGCGAATGCGCGTCCAGCTGATTCATCCATAAGCAAAAGTAATTTCATTTCACGAGCCAAAACTATTGCTTGAGCTTCTCCTGAGTGGATGTCAAAGCAATGTTCAGAGACCTTTTGAAGAATGCTTTGGTCTTTGATGTTTAGTTTGGAGAGCTTTATCCAGCCTTCATTTATGCATTCTTTTATGGTCTGCGCATCGGAGAATCCGCCTTGTAATCCTTTTTCTACGGCTTCTATGTACACTTCTTGAGGTATAATGACTTCCACAAAAAGGTCTTTTAGGAGAGTTATTTTACCCGCTTTTGCAAGCCATATAAGGGGGCTGGTGTCTGAGATTACAGGCAAGTTCTATTCCTTTTAGGGTTTGAGGTCTTCTTCGAGGTCTTGTTGGGAATATTGTAGCAGGATGCCTTTTTCAGTTAAGAGCTTGTAGAAGTTCCACAGCGAGATATTTGCTAGCTGGGCTGCTTTCCAGCCTGTTATGCGCCCTTTTTGATATAGCTCCATTGCATATTCTGTGTTTTTTTCTTCAATGCCTTCTTCTAAAATTTCGCGTATCAGGGTTGATCGGTCTTTTTCTTCTTTGTTAGCTATTTCTCGAAGTTTTTTTGCTGTTTCTTTGGATAATCTTAGACAGATTGTTTCAGACTCGGACATAACCCACACGTAATACATTATATATCAAATGTAATTATATATATTTTGCCACCGTTTTGAGTAGAGATAAAGAGGCAAAAACTCAATGACTAAAACGCAGTCAACTTTAGGTACTCGCCAACATCCCATGCCAGTAGAGAACGATGACGGCACAACTACGTTCTAATTACTTAATTATTCTTTTGTCTGATAGAAGATGAACGGGTGTTTTTTTGTGTGTGCAGCGTCGAGTTTTGTTGAACAGGCTCTGGAGATCTCTTTGGTTGCGTCTGCAAATGTCACGTTTCGTCTGCCGAAGGCAAGAACGGAGGAAGGTTGGTTGCCGCAAAATGAGATAAGCATAGTCAGGTTTAGGTGCTCGCCAACCCCATGACAGGAGAATGATGACGGCACAATTTTTTTCATTTATTTTACATTTCTTGACAAAATTAGAGATGAAGGCAAGTTGATTGTTGTCTAGTGTACGACTTTTCCGAGATGTTGTGGGGTGGTCTTCTTGTTTACCAAGGCTTTTCTAATTATGCAGCAACCTTGGCTTCTGTTGTAATAATGTTTCAAGTAAGAGACTCTTGTTCGAAATTAAGGATTTGTCTGAAAAGAATTAAAAGGCGCTTAATCAGTCTATTACTCAGGTGCATTCAGTTGGAGGCAAAGGTCAAAATCAAAGAAGAAGGAATCATTATTCCAAAAGAGCTTTTCAAGGAAATGGTCGGCACTTACATCAAGATGGAGCAGATACTTGCAACCTTAGAGACACTTGCAGATAAAGAAACATTAACAGCGATTGAGGAAAGCAAAAAACAAGTGGCTAAGGGCGAATACGTTGAGTGCTCAATTAATGACTTGGAAAAAGTCTTGAAGTAACATGCCCTACACCGCAAGATTTTCTAAAGCTTTTCTTAAGAAAGAGAAACAATTGCCAAGCGCAGTAAAGTCTAGAATTGTGGAAACAGTTAAAGATACGCTCATGAAGCCCGGTAACGGCATCATGCTTGTTGGTCCGCTTAAGGGTTTATGGAAAGTGCGAGTTGGAAAATATCGAATTATCTATGAAATTGATGAGCAAGAGAAAAGGGTTATTTTCCATGAAGTTGAACTCAGGAAAAAAGTGTATGAATAAAGTACCCACTGCAAATGAAATGAAAAAAAGTAAATGGCGAACCTAGCCACTACCACACGTTACCGCTAAACAAGCCGCACTCTTGCGATAAACACGGATGTTCTCGAGAGACCAAATATTATTTCGGCTACAGCTTCTATTGTGATGATAAAGCGGTGAGTCATTTTAGAGAAATCGCAAACAAAAATGCCGCCAAGAAGGATTTATGTTAATTGTGGATTTGGCGCGGCTTGACATCTGTTTATATTTGGAGGGTTTGTTGTCTGATAGATGATGATCGGGTGTTTTTTTGTGTGCAGCGTCAGTCTGGTTTGGGTTGGTTTTGTTGAACAGGCTCTACAGATCTCTTTGGTTGCGTCTGCAAACGTCAGGGTCCGTCTGCCAAAGGCTGGACCTTGGATTGATGCTCTCGTTGTAGAGGTTTGCACAGCTTGTTGCTTCAACAAAAAGAAGAACAGAACCTACGATTGCATCTTACCAACACAGTCACGACTAACCAGAATAAAAGTTACAAAAAAATTGTCGGCGACGAAAGCGTGTTTTGGGTTACCTCTTATTGCTTGAGATTGGAAGAATTAGCAGGCGGGTTGTATAGATTTTGGGATGAGCATTTTTTGTTTTTGTTTGGTTGTGTGGGTGTTTGAAGATGCGGTGGATGCAGCTTAAGCGGGTCGATTTTTGGAGCGCCTTCTCAAGGTGACTCCAACTGCTAATGCTATCCCCGCAAGTCCTATTCCTGTTCCGGCGATGGCGGCTGTTTCTGCTGTGTTCAAGCTTTCCTTCAGGTTGCCAATTTCGTTTTGCATCTTGTCCAACGACGAGTTCAGGCTGATTCCAAGACCTCCGAGTTGATTCTGAAGCGATGATTGCGAAGAATTTAAACTGTTAAGACTGTTATTTAGATTGTTGGTCTGATTCTGCAGGGCTAATTGGGTAGAACTCAAAGAATTTAGGCTGTTTCCAAGACCTCCGAGTTGATTCTGTATGTTTGACTGGGTTGAACTTAAGGTGTTTAGTGTTGATTGAGTCGAATTTAGTTGGTTCTGGATGTTTGACTGGGCTGAACTTAAGGAGTCTATTGTTGATTGAGTGGAATTTAATTGGTTCTGGAGGAATATTGTTGAATTTGCGCTTGTGTTTATTCCGTCAGTTTGAGTTGCAACGGTTTTTAGGGTGTAGGTTCCATCTGGATAGTTGGCTGTTGGGATGATGAAGCTGAGTGTGCCGTTGTTGTTGGATGTTTGAATGGTTTGGTCGTTGAGGTATGTTGTGACTGTGTTTATGTTGTTTCCGGAGATGGTTATTGTTACGTTTAGATCTCCTTTGAGGCTGGTTCCGCTTTGGGGCGTTAGAATTTGAATTGTAGGTGGAGCAGGGTTGATTGTTTGGTAGCTTGAAGCAGTCATTGAAATGGTCGAGTCTACAAGAGTGATTGCATTTAGGTTGGTATTAACTAGGTTTATGCTGCTGTTTGAGGCAACAATGTTTCCGCCGCGTACAGCTTGTAGCGTTAGATTTGAATTATTGATGTTTAGTGTTCCGTTTATTATCGAGTCAGATATGACAATGTTTGTTGACTGCACCGTATTTGATCCCAAGAAGAGGTCTTGAGTTAAACTGGCTGGTCCCGTTATGTTGACTGCGTTTAATGCTAAGCCCCAATTTTGTTGAAATAATGTGATGACCTGGTTAGAAACGTAAACATAGGGTTGAATCATGAAGCTTTTCTGGGCAGAGAGCATGGTAGTTGTGGGTACTCCGTCGTATGAAATGCCTGTGACATATGCTTCGTATGGACCCGAGTAGACGAATGAATTGGCGTTAATTGGCGATAGTGCGCCTGCATTGTAGGGGGAGGGCAGTTGTATGTTTCCTATCCATTTGTTAAGAGTTGAGTTAAACGATAGGGGAATTAATTCGAAATTCTGGTATTCCGTGCGCATTATGGTCATGAAGGTATTTTGCAGTTCTTGTGGGTAAATAATCGCTGTGTATTCGCCTTGGGTTACTTCTTGGCCGTTGGAATATTGTATGTCTGCAATGATTTGTGCTGTTTGTCCCATGAAAAGAGTGGAAGGCGAAAGCGTTATCAATGGGGTTATAGTGGCGTTTGAAACCCAAATATTGCTATAGAATAAGCCGGCTAAGGTGTATCCGAGTGTTAGTGAGCCATAGTTTGCCTGCAGCAAGATGGTATACAATCCTGATGGTGAATTAATTGGTACTTGGAGGGAACCACTAATTTTTGATGATTGGGAAATTAGTGCTGAACTGGCTACAACATTTCTTGTGGCATTGACTAGGTAGGCAGTTATACTGGAGCCTGCTGCAATATCTGAACCCACTGTGTTGCCGGTGTCAAAAGAGGGAGTGTCTGCAATGTTTGTAGGCGCGATTGGTGAAGTAATGATTGTTAGGGATTGACCCGGTGCTATCGAGGCGGGTTCAGCAACTACCTCAGGTTCGATTATACTTGTTTGTAGGTAGATGCCATTGGTGAATGGCAAAAATCCATATGTGTTCCCTTGCAACATCAAATTTATGGGGCCTGCGGGATAGGGCAATGTTAAGTTTGCAGCTGTTACGTTTCCAAAGGTCGTTAGGTTCGCAGGGACAAGAGTTACTGTGTCGACAGGGTTGTAGGAGTTGCTTAGAATCGAGTAGGAGTTAACCTGCATAGTTTGGTTGCTCAAGGGAGCTGGGTTGCCGTCAAGGTCTGTGGATGCAACGGCTACTTGTAATCCGTTTGCCGTTGTCCAGGGGTTTGTGGGAGTGGGGGTTAAGAAAGTTGCGAGGTAACCTGCAAATATTTGAGCAAACCCTTCTCCGAAAAGACCCGCGGAAGAGCCGTTGACGTCAATGTAGGCTACTCCAGATTGTTGACCCATCACCAAGGAGGCATTCCAGGTTCCTGAGGTTATGTCGAAAGTCAAAGGTGTAATAATGGATGTTCCAGTGAGCGTGATGAGTTTGGTTGAAAAGTTCCCATTGGTAACCACGTTGTTTCCATTGTAGATGTAGGCAGAGATGTTGATTGCTTGGTTGGGAGTAAATTCTAGTTGTGGTTGCCCTGAGGCGTTATAATAATCTATGTATATGTCGAGGCTTGGTTGCGTGAGTTGAGTGTTATATAGGGTGTTTATTTCGCCGATGTTTGGGGCGCCCCAGCCTGTTACGAGGTTGTAGCCATAGGACGCGGTCCATGGAATATTGTAGCCGAATGTTATTGGATTATACGCTTTGGCGTATAGGTTTGCGTTGTTGCCTAAATTGTAGAGGAAAGGATTGAGTAAGCCAAGAGGACCTCCTGATGACTGCGCAATTAGAGTGAGCAGACCTGAAAGAGCTTGAACCGAACCCGATGTACCCCCCACTACCATTAGGGATCCGGAATTTATTATGAAAATTCCTGGGTTAACGCCTGCTTGCAGTGAAAGGTCTGGTTCCATTCGTCCATTTGGGTACGATGGAGGGGTCTGTTGATTCTTTTGATACCATGGTTTTGGCTCAAGGAAACTTACTCCTCCCCCGCTTCCGCCTGCGTTTACGCCATTTGGCACATAGCCTGGATTGGACCATGCAGTTTGAACAAAACTATTAGTTCCGTTTGGTTGGGTGTAGAGGTAGGTTTGGGTTCCTCCAGTACTTGTGACGTAGGGTGAGTCATCTGGATATCCTAAATTGCCTGCGGGACCGGAACTATAACCGCTTCCTCCCGCGTCCCCTGAAGAACACAGAAAAGTTATTCCTTCAAGTGATCCCAGCATAAAGTAGAGATCTGGGAGAAACATGTTGAAATAGAATAGTTGCCCTCCCACCAGTGAGTACAGCCATTCGGGTCCTATGGAGAAACTCATCGACAGAGTTGTGACACTATCGTCGTCTACTATGGTGGCGATGTCGGCTGCAAACGGCAGGGCTCCGGTTGCAACGTACATGTTAATGTCGGCGTTTGGAGCCATCGCATGAGCCATTTCGACGTCAAGGGCGACTTCGGTGCTCCATCCGTTCCCAACCCCAAGGTTAGGGTTGTATGGCACTATGGGGGTTATCACGAAGTTTGGATCTGGGAAACCGAATGTCTTATCGAACTGAATTAAGTCCTGAGTCACTGTAGGAGATCCGAAGAAATCAAGCATACCTATTGTCTGGCCTTCACCTTGAAAGCCTTGGGTATACAAAGATGTAGCATTGTAAACCTCTTGCAAATTTTTCGTTGAGAAACCGCCCTGAGTATAAGTTATGTTAGTGCCCTGCGTCATTGGAGAAAGATTTGCGTACCGAGGTTCAACCATAAGTGAGGTAATATTGGAGGCAATGAAATGAGCTTCATTGAACACCGAATTTCCTTTGGTCATATAGTAGGAGTCAATTCCGTTTGTGTACATGTTTACATTAGCGCCAAAATACTGCTTAACCTGAGCTGCAGAAGCCTGAACAACTATAATCGAATCCATAGAATTCATCAAAACAGGTAAGCCCATGCTATGGAGGGTTAGGAGCATTGAATTGAATTTGGTCGTTGGCAAGAACTCCTGCTTGATCTGAGAGGGAGTTAAGAAATGTCGATACAGAGCAGAAGATGGATCCGATACTTGCACTAATAATGAACCCAAAACATCGACGTTTTCCAGCGGGATCGCGATGTTTACTAGAACTGCAAGATCCCCAGGTGCTTGACCTTGCTGAACATAACCTGGAAGGGGAGTAACTGGGTTATAAGGAGGATAAGAGGTGCTTGCGGCGGCTGAATACAAGCTTCCCAACGGCATGATTACAAGCAAAATTACCACAAAAATAACATAAAAAGGCTTCATTAAAACAGCTCCAAATTCGAAAAATTCAAACTCAAATTCTGACTCATCTGTATCATTCTATTCAGAACCTCATGTTTCAAAATATGTTTCAAATTCATCTCAAAGATCATAAAAGCTTTTTCCTAATTCAATCTGTTAAAAAGAAAAAAGATAAAGAAAAAGCATACATTTTAAGGATTCAAGAATAATTGAAGTGCTCGCCAACCCCATATTAATGGAGAATGATGACGGCGCAACTGCTTTCTAATTCTTTATTATTTTTTTGTCTGATAGAAGTAGCAGGGTTTTTGGCGTGCATTGAAGGTTTGGGTTGCGTTTGTTGTTAGGCTTTGGAGCTTTTCGGATGCGTCTGCAAACGTCAGGGTTCGGCTGACAAAGGCTAACTGCGGAGGACTATTGTAGTTGCCGTTAACTGAACGCGTCACATTCAAAACAAGACTGCAGCGAGGCAATCGAGTGCAGGCTCCAAAATACGTCAGATGGAACTACAAACTAGAACCAACTCAAATCTTACAAGTAACCGTAAAAATCCTTGGAGCATGGCAGCTTCCCCAGAGTTTTCTATCCAGAATAAGCAAAGACGGAAGAATAGTAATCCCCAAACTAACCATCGCCATATTCAAAGACGGCAAACCCAATCTTGAATATAATGTAGCCGAAGTATGGCTTAGGTCACTCTATTTAATGCGATTCGCCTAAGTTTTGCTATCATTCTCTACATATTTTCTAGAATACATATATTGATTAAAGTGGAAAGGCATAGAGGGTATTCATTGAAATAAGTCCAGATAGGTTTTCAGATAAACTGTTTCGATTGTTATTTTACATACCTTCGCAATTATATTGATTAAGTAGTTTAATAGAAGAAGACAAGCTTTGCTGCAAAAATTTTTGTAAAGCCTGTTTTGGGTTACTTTGCCTTTAGGGTTGGTTAGAATTCTGTTTTTTCTATTAATTCCATAATCTTTGCGTAGCTTTCGAGGCTGCATCGCCAACCAGCAGAAACCATATCGTTTACTGCTAGCTTAGCCTGCTCTTGTGAGATGATTTTCTCAAAAACAGCTCTAGCCAAAATGTACGGTGTGCCTCTATAATTGATTCGGTACACCTTCGCTGTTTTTCTAGCCACTTCATCATCAATAACTGCCAGCGCATCAAATTCTTTTGCTAATGCTAAAACCTGAGCATCCGCAATATGAAGCCCACGCGTCAAAGTTAACTGAGACAGAAACGCCTTATCTTTGGGTTCACATAGCTTGAAAACGCCTCTATCGAACAATTTTTCCAGAGCAATTGCGTCTGGAACACCCTTGAGCTTGCCTTTGTCTACAACTTCTTGCTTAACTAGCGGAGACGTCAACTTTTCTGCTTTTAGTTTCTCAATAATATTGCTTAATCCAGCTTTGGAAAGGTAAATCAAAGGTGTAGAATTGAAAACTAATGGTTTCAATTTTGGTTGGCCGCCGATGCTTCGCTGAACTCTTTAGCTACATCTTCGGGGGTATATCTGACCCATTCAATGTTGTGTTGCTTAACCAAATCGGCAAACTCCCAAAGAGAGAGTTTTGCAATATCTGCTGCTTTAGCGAAAGTTGTTTTTCCTTTCTGCAGAAGGTCCAGTGCCGTTTGTTTTCTCCATTCAGTGATGCCTATTTCGAGAAGATTTCTGACGACTGTCGCTTTATCTATTTTTTCTGTTTTTATGATTTCGAGAATTTCTTTTTCTAATTCAGCTGGAACTCTGACGGCTAAAGGTTTGAGGGTCAACACAACCACAGTATACAATAGATGTCGTTTGCATACATAAACTTTTTCGGCCAACCACTAAATAATTCAGCTCTAAATCTCCGATGGTGAAAAAATTACACTGACAAAAAATCTACGGTTACCTGCGGTGGTTGTGGTGCCTGATAAAAATAGGAAGGAACTTACCCCCAAATGAGCCACATCCTTGCGACAAATACGGATGTTCAAGAGAAGCCAAATACCATCTGGGCACCAGCTACTATTTTGATGATAAAGCGGTGAGTTATTTTAGAGAAATCGCAGACAAATGCCGCCAAGAAGGGTTTATGTTAATTGAGGTTTGGCGCAGCTTGACATCTAAGTTTATATTTTGGAGGGTTTGTTGTCTGATAGAAGATGAACGAGTGTTTTTTGTGTGCAGCGTCGAGTCTGGTTTGGGTTGGTTTTGTTAAACAGGCTCTATAGATCTCTGCGGTTGGGTCTGCAAACGTCAGGGTTCGGCTGACAAAGGCTAACTGCGGAGGACTATTGTAGTTGCCGTTAACTGAACGCGTCTCCTTCAAAACAAGGCTGCAGCGAGGCAATCGAGTCCAAGTTCCAAAATACGTCAGATGGCACGGGCTTTGGAGAGCTTTTGGGTTGCGTCTGCATATGTCAAGTTCCGTCTGCCAGAGGCAAGAGCGGAGGGATGTTTTATTTGCCGTTAAATGAGGTAAGAA
Source organism: Candidatus Bathyarchaeota archaeon (assembly GCA_963811105.1). Classification (GTDB taxonomy): domain Archaea; phylum Thermoproteota; class Bathyarchaeia; order Bathyarchaeales; family Bathycorpusculaceae; genus Bathycorpusculum. The sequence goes on from CAWEPZ010000010.1 coordinate 63,392, forward strand.
TGGTCAGGTTTAGGTGCGCGCCAACCCCAAACTATTGGAGAATGATGACGGCATAACTATAAGATCAAAGATTGGAATTAAAGAAATAAAAAAAAAGAGCTAAAAATATTAATCCTTTGCCTTCTTTGAATTAGGGTTATTTAGTTTTTTGATGCGTTGCATCTTTTTATCGAAGAAAAATTTTATTGAAGCTGTGTTTGTGTCTAACAATACTTAAGACAACGACATATTAACAAACTCTATTAATAACCACACCCATCACTGGAATTCGAGTATTTTTGTAGTTGAAGAAAACTTAAACTAACGCCCTACATAACTCCTTTCTTACGTTGCAGCTGAAAGTTGCTATTTCTCCCGGTGTTCGAAACTTTGATTTTGGATTGATTGAATTTTTTTTATTATTTCATTGAAAACTAATGAAGTTCTTTTTAATTGGTTTCAGCTTCAGTTAAGCAGGTTTCATAGAGCGCTTCTTTAACCATCATTATGTGCAGTTCTTCTCTTTCTTTTTCTCTTATTCGTTGGAGCGCGTATTCAATTACGTGAGTTGTGTTTGCGAAGCGTTTCAATTTGACCATTTTGTTTATCCATATCAGTAGCTCATTGTCTATTGCAATTGTAGTTTTAGTCTTGTTGCCCTTGACCACTTGGTTCATGATTTAACAAGCCCGCGAAGCGTTTATACAATTGGCGATTCTAAAAACTGAATTCAAAATTCACCTTACCAATTGTTTTGACTATTGCCTGTTGAAAAACTCGATTTTTAGCAGTAAAGAATATCCACAATGTTCAGTATATTATATCTTAATACTTATTTTTTATACTACATTAGTAGAATGTTAAACTACCAACTAATTCATAAACGAGAGAATAGAAAATGAACAAAACAAATCAATCTGCAATTCAATCAGCAATACTCGTGACCATAGCTACTGAATAACCCTTTTCAAGAAGTTGCGGAACCAAATGCGAGCCGATAAAACCTGCGCCGCCAGGAACAAGGACCTTTTGAGTAACTTCATTCATAACATTCACAATCAAAAGTAACTTTAAGTTAATATCGTTATTGCAGGATACTTGTTATGCATTGTCAACTTAAGGTGCTCGCCAATTCAGTTTGTGGAGAATGATGACGGCACAACTAATTTCTAATTATTTGTTATTTTTATAAAATGAAGAAGCATTTATGGAAGACTGCTTAAAATGGAGTTGTTGATTAGTCCAGCAGCCATTTGCTTAATGGTCTGTAGGTTATTGTTCCTTTGTTTCCAAACCATTCACAGTTTTCTTCTCTTTCCTCGCGCATGGTAAGTATGGTCATTTTGGCGCATTTTAGTTCTTTTCCTGCATTAAGCAGTGCACGGACCTCTCTATCACGAGTTTTCTTTGTTTCTAGAGAATAGCAGGCTTGAATAAGCTCTGTAACTTGGGCTCCTTTTTTTATGATGAAATCGACCTCTTCTCCCTGTTGGTTTCTCCAATAGTAGAGTCCGATTTCTTTGTTTATTTCCTTTCTTTTTAGGTGCGCGGCTACACAATTCTCAAAGAGTTTTCCATAGTTTGGGCTCGCTTGGAAAGCTTTTGCGGTTATCATGCCGTTGTCGTAAGAGTACACTTTTTTGTTTTGACCTATCTGTTTTGTTTTGTATGAGAATCTACTTACCGTGAAGATGAGATAGGCTTCTTCTAGAAAACTTAGGTATTTCTGAGCAGTCATACTGCTCTTTATGCCCAGAGCTTTAGTTAGGGATAGGTAGGAGAATTCTGAAGCCGAGTTTGACATAAGGTATACGGCAAGTCGCTCTATGTCTGGCCCTTTTCTGATGTTGTATCTTTTGATTATGTCCTTATACAATATCGAGTCGAAGAGTACGCTAAGGTATTGAGTGGCATTCAGTTTTTTTAATACGGTTTCTGGATAGCCTCCTGACCGTAAATATTCTAGGAGCATTTCCTCTCTTTCTTGGGTTGTTAGGCTGTCCAAATCGGTTTTTTTAGCTTTTAAGTATTCTTTGAAGGAGAAGGTTAGTACAGTGGTTGGTATGTGTCTGCCCGTTAGGTGTGTTGCGAGCTCTTTGCTTAACAGTTTTGAGTTGCTTCCGGTTACTACAATATTGTATCCTTGGCGTTGGAGCCTGTTAACGAAGAGTTCCCATCGTGGCAGGTTTTGAATTTCATCGAAGAATAGGATTTGTGGGTCTTTGTAAACCTGCTTTATTTCGGATATTATGTCTTCGTAGTCTTCGAGCTTTGTTAATGCTTCGTCGTCAAAGTTTACATAGCCAAAGTTTCCCAAGCGGCTAATAGTATGCAAGCAAAAGAAGGATTTTCCAGCTCGTCTTGGACCCATTATCACTTTTATCAGATTATTTTCTAGTGAAAACGGTTGAATATCTCTTTTAATGTAGTTCTCGGTAAGAGCCCTTTCAAGCTCGTTTTTTTGTGTAAGCACCACATCTTTTAACATGACTTCAACGTAATATAAGAAAGTATATAAAACTTTATATTAATAATACAATGATGGTGTCTAGTATACCAAATAATTCTAACTTCCAAAAAAAATCTAAGCTACTTTTCTTTGAATTCCGATGCGAAGTGTTGATTTAGCCCAATTTTTTGACAAGGCAAACTTAAGAACCTGCTAAAGTTAGCTGATCTTGCAATTTCAATAAAGGAAAAAGCAGTAGGTCAAGGGCTTATTCTTAAAGGTCATAAAGCATTTACTGTTCAAAAAAGAGTTTACCGCCAGCCTACATCAACCTTTTTAAAAAACATCTGATTAAATTGATCCATTCAAAAAGCACAGCATTTCTGAAAGTCAATATTACCACGGTTTCGATTCAAAAGAAGACGAACAATAAAGAGGAAGCTGCAATGACTTCACGACAGGCTTGGCTGTTAGTTATATGATTTTCTTGCTGCTTTAAGGTAATTTGTTTATCTCTGTTTCAAGTCTTTCAGGGTCAAATAACATGATGTCAGCAGCTTCCTTGAACTCAAATCCTTTCTTTGAAAAGAGCACTTTCTTAATAGACTTTTTAGTTTTCAAAGCTTTTGAGGACTCTTCCATGTGTTCAATTTCTGTGAAACGGATCTTTTTGTTTGTCCACTTGCATTCCCCAACAAAGATGCTGTTCTTGGTTTCGACTATAACGTCAATCTCTCTTTCCTCGAATTCTCGTGGCTTTACCTCGGTTTGACCCCACCACCTGCCGGTTTTGACTACGCTTTCGCCTTTGCCCTTGAGGTATTCTGCGAGAAAATCTTTGCAGAACATTTCAAATCTTCTGCTGACAAATTCGTTGAGTTCCTCTTCACTTGGAGGCGCCAGTTTACCATACACATTATTGAACCAGAAAGCAACTGTGTTATCTTTAATCGAGTAAACGCCTTTCTTGCTTCTTTGAGGATTCTGCCCGAAAGGCACGATCCGCTCTACAAGTTGGAAATCCCGCTGCAACGACATTACATATTTTGAGAGCGTTGTCTGTGCTACGCCAAGTCTGTTTGCTATCTCGCTACCAGAAACGATACCTGCACCTATCGCCTCTATTATGGAAAAATATTTTTTGTAAGCACCACCAAACTCCTGTCTTAGTACGTTTTGACCTTCCTCTTTAAGTGGAGCAGCGACATCGAAGAACAAGTTATTTACTGCTTTTTCAGGTCCCCGCTTTGTCAATAACTCGTAATAGTATGGCACGCCTCCGAGTACGCAGTAATTCGTGACTTTTTCTGTCGCTTTGAAGCCGAGGTCTTCTTGCATTTCCCAGACGACTTTGAATGGCAACGGCTGCAGGACCATCTGATAGCCTGCCCGGTTGAAAAGGGGCGCTTTCTGTTGAGTGAATATCTTGTCCATCATGCAAACGTATGAGCCTGAAAAGATGAGGGTCTTTAACGTGTTATCCTTGTACTTTTCCCAGACTCTTTGGAACACGTAAGGTAATGAAGCATTGATATCAATGAGGTTTGGAAACTCATCTATGTAGAGAATTCGTTTCTTGAAGTTATTGAAAAAGTATTCAAGTGCCTGCTCAACGTTATTGAACGATGGTTTGTATCCGTCGGCGAGGGCTACTGCGAAATCACCTGCTATCTGTTTCTCTTCTTTTGGCACAATAAGGATTTTGGCGTGATCTTTATTTTTGAGGAATTCGTCGATGAGCCGACTCTTGCCAATGCGTCTCCGGCCGCTGACTACTATCATCTCTGCGCCCTTGCCCGAGCAGGCATTTTCCAACGCTGCAAGTTCGGCTGTTCGATCATAGAATTTCATAATTATTCTCTATTGGATAATCCTGTTGTTGGATAATTATTTAAAGGTTATGCGTTCTCGACGTGGGAAATATTACGAAACTCGCAGTAACAGTCATGACTCGAACTATTTAGCAGTTAGACGAGATAGGGGAGAAACATAGGCCAATTATAAAAGGCAACGTATTCAAGGAAGCCATTCCTGTATGAGTAAACAGTACGTTGTCTACATCAAGTGTTACCGCCATTTAGGTGTTTGCGACTTCAGGACGCGCTTTTGGAAAGCGAAGGCTTAAGAATTTCTGAGTCCATATGAATGTGTATGCTTCAGTATAGAGTAATCATCGAGAAGGACGAAGATGGCGTCCTTGTTGCAAAGGTTCCTGATTTACCGGGGTGTGCTACCGAAGGGAAAACAAGGGAAGAATTGATGATAAACGTCAAAGAAGCAATTCAAGCTTACCTTGAAGCGTTAAAAGAACATGGCGACCCAGTACCCATCGAAACGGTGCAAGTTAGTGTCTAAATTAATGCCCGTGGATTATTACAGAGTAGTCAAGGCTTTGATGCATATTGGCTATGCTGTTAACAATCAGAAAGGGAGCCATATAGTCATGCGTCTTGCTGAAAAATAAAAATATGCTTCTTTGTTTGGTTGCAGAAAAAACGAGATTATGGTGGTTATTCCGGCGCATAAACCCATAGGCAAAGGAATGTTGCGAACAATCATCAGAGAAGTAGATCTTTCAGTTGATGAGTTCAGTAATCTTCTTTAAGAAAAACAGTTTAAGTAATGGTAGCATTGATAGAAGAAAAAACGGCGCTGCCACGAAAGCAGAGAGGAGCGGTGAGTCATTTTAGAGAGGTCGCAAACAAGTGCCATTAGGAAGGGTTTGTTTTAATTGAGGATTTGGTGCAGCTTGACGTCTAAGTTTCTGTTTTGGAGTGAGTTGACTATTGGAAGAAGAACATGTGTTTTTGCATTTGCATTGGGGGTTGGTTTGGGTTGGTTTTGTTGAACAGACTCTGGAGATCTCTTTGGTTGCGTCTGCATATGTCAGGGTTCGTCTGCCAAAGGCTAACTGCGGAGGATTATTGTAGTTGCCGTTAACTGAAAGCGTCTGCTTCAAAACAAGACTGCAGAGGGGTAATCGGGTGCAGGTTCCAAAATACGTCAGATGGAACTACAAACTAGAACCAACTCAAATCTTACAAGTAACCGTAAAAATCCTGGGAGCGTGGCAGTTTCCCCAGAGTTTTCTATCCCGAATAAGCAAAGACGGAAGAATAGTAATACCCAAACTAACAATCGCCATGTTCAAAGACGGCAAACCCAATCTTGAATATAATGTAGCCGAAGTTTGGCTTGAACCGCTCTAGTTTATTGTGAGCAGTTAAGTTCTGCTATCATTCCGTATTCTTTTTCTATAATACATCGCTGGTTAAAGTAGTAAGGTATAGAGAGTATTCAATTGAAATAAGTCCACAGTGGTTTTTAGGAGAACTTTCTTGATTGTCAGTTTACAAACCTTTTGCAATAAGGTTTTGATTAAGAAGTTTAATAGAAGAAGCTGAGCTTTGCTGCAAAAATTTTGCGTAGCTTGTTTTGGGTTGCTTTTGTCTCACAGGCTTT
>CAWEPZ010000011.1:0-1498331 GCA_963811105.1 Candidatus Bathyarchaeota archaeon
TATAAGAATAAGTTACACTGTTAGAACCAACCGCACCACCATCCACATACCACTGATAACTCCGAGTAATCCCGAACCACCAATGGAGTAGCTGTAAACTCTTGACTGACCAACATCCATCGTCAACGGACCAGGAGCAACACTCACAGTCGGAGCGGCATTCACTGTAATAGACGGCGTATTAGACTGAACCATAAATGGAGTAGAAGCAAGATCAGTTACCTTACAGTAAATCGTTGGTGAACCAACAGAAGACGCAGAAAACGTATAAGTTGTCCAATTTGTCCAACAACAACAGACCCACCCAAATACCACTGATAAGACAAAGCACCTGAACCACCAGAAGCAGTAGCAGTAAATATCTTAGACTGACCAACATCCATAGTCCAAGAAGCAGGCGACACACAAACAGTCGGAGCAACATTCACAGTAACTGAAACAGCGTTGGAAGCAGGAGAAGTAACCGGAGCAGAAGCACTATCAGTCACCTTACAAGTAACCGAATGCGAACCCAGACGCAGCAGTATAAGAATAGGTTAACTGTTAGAGCCAACCGCAACACCGTCCAACATACCACTGATAACTGAATAGTTCCCGAACCACCAACAGCAGTAGCAGTAAACACCTGAACCTGACCAACATCCATCGTAAGCGGACCAACAGGAGCGACACTCACAGTCGGCGAAGCAGCAACAGTAATCGTAACAGCGTTGGAAACAGGAGAAGTAACAGGCACAGAACCACTATCAGTCACCTTACAAGTAACCGAATGAGAACCCAACGCAGCGTATAAGAATAATTACACTAGTCCGAACCAACCGCAACACCATCCACATACCACTGATAATGAAAGTTCCTGAACCACCAAAGGAGTAGCAGTAAACACTTGAACCTGACCAACATCCATCGTCAGCGGACCAACAGGAGCAATACTCACAGTCGGCGAAGCAGCCACAGTAACAGACGGCGTATTAGACTGAACCATAAACGAAGTAGACGCAAACTATCAGTCACCTTACAGTAAATCGAGTGACGAACCCACAGAAGACAGCAGAATAACATATAACGTTGTGCCAATTTGTCCAACAACAACAGAGCCATCAAAATACCACTGATAAGACAAAGCACCTGAACCACCAAAGCAGAGCAGTAAACGTCTACTCTGACCAACATCCATAGTCCAAGAAGCAGGCGACACACTAACAGTAGGCGCAACATTCACAGTAACAGTAACAGCAGAAGAATCCACCACTGCTCCAGCGGTATCAGTAACCTGAAGTTCAAAACTCCAAGATCCCGTAGCCGTAGAACCAGAAGTAACAAAAGAATAACTCCCGGAAGTTGCGCCACTAATCGCCGAATAAGAACCTGCACTAGGAGCCTTCTGAAGCCACTGATACGTATACGGAGAAGTACCCGTAGACACAGCAGAAGATGTCAAACTGCTAATCTGACCCCGATCAACCGTACCAGCAGAAACAGACAAAGATGGAGCAACCAAAGGAATATTCACTGTCAAAAAAGCCATACCAGTATGACCGCTGTCATCAGTGGCAGAAACAGCAATAAACCCCGCAGTAGTCAAAGTCACCAAGCCACTCCAAACACCGTTTGACCAGTCAGAAGTCCCTGTTCTATTGGGACTAATAGACCCTGGCGGAGCAGACAAATCCACAGAACCGCTGAAGCTTGTAACCGTGGTCAAATCCGCATCTTTAGCAGTAACAGTAAGAGTGAAAGGAACATTGGCTGTCACTGAAATAGGTGTCTTAACAACAAATTGAGACAAAGGGAGTGTTTGAGCTTTGACTTGCGTGCTTGCGATTGCGCAGATTGACAACGAAATTAAAAATGCGATTACAAGTAATTGAAATTTCTTCATATTTCTTCATTCTGATATTCATGGTTGACTTCGACTTGAATAAATTATTTATTAAAATAATGTTTCTATTTGCTTAAACCTTTCCTATTCTTATACTTTCAGAGTTGTGCATAAACAAAAAAAAGATAAAGTTGACCAGACTTGATAATTAAGCCTAAGAATATCATATATGTATCCAGATTATGTAAACAAACAAGACTAACCTAGGCGTATTTAACTGGATCCTTATTTCTGAAAGGTTCAAAAATATTCACCATTTACTTTGGTTTTGGTTGACTTCGAAGTATTACTTCTGATAAATATGCCGGATTTGCCTATCTAAAATTTTGCTATGGGGAAGCTTAATATTTTCATAAAAGGCCTATGGCAACAGTTACCACAAACAAGAGACCTAACACTAACGCCAAATTCCGAAGTTTCTTCATGTCTGAGATTAATGTCTTTTCCCCGAAAACAAAAGGTATAAGTTCAGCTGTAACAAGGAGAAGAATCGCGCTCACAGCTAGGAGAATGCTCAGATCTTGAACAGTTAAGGGAGCAAGTAGCATTTTTACATTTCTTCCATTCGATACTCTATAATTAGTGTTTTTGTGTCAGGGTTTAACGTATCTTTTTGGATTGTTATTGGTTTATCTGAGGCTTTGGCAAATGCACAAGCGAAAGCACTTGCCAAAATGCATCCGACTTGCGCGTGCGTTCGGGGTTGACTATTTCTGGTTTCGCTGCAAAGCGTGTTGAATACGCTGCCAGTTAGCTCTAAGGTAATGGTTCTATCTTGGATTCGAATTTGAGCATCTTCCGCAAATTTTAGTTTTTGGAATAGTCTCCCAATTATAATCTGCATTTGAGGTAGAGAAATTTTTCTGAAAGATAATCCGAGTTCACTTTCAAACATCAAGGAAAGAGCAAGTCCCGGAGGAGTGAGGAACAATCCGGTTCTCTTCTTATTGAACAACTTATCATTTGTTTCATCTGATGTAGGCAGAGTCATCTCAGGCGTTTTCGGTACGAATATTAGGCTAGATTCAAAGTCTCGAATGTTGTGAGGCGGCAAATATATTCCTTTTTCAAGTAAATCAAACTCGCTGAGGAAACGTTCAATGTTACTTCCGCTTGCACTTGTGGAAGCCTTCAACAAGGAGAGAAACGCATGTTTCGTTGGAGTGAAGAAGAGAAGCAACATGCTCCAAAAGGAGATTGAAACGCCCAGAATAGCTAGAAATGAAGAGTTATTTAGCGCTGAGAGCACTATCATGGCTACGCCTGTTATAAGGGCGATTCCTATTATGACACAGTGATTATATCTTGATTAATTTTCGTTATATTGGTTTTAAGCATTCTGTTACCTTTATGGATACTTCAATTAATATCTTATTCTGAAAAACAAGTACTTTCTAGAAATTTGAATCATTTTTCTTCAGTTGCAACTTAACCCCAAATTGTTCTTTCGTACGTTGCATAGGTTTTTCTACGGGGTTGAACCAAACAGGGACGCGTTCCTTTTCTTTAATCTTCTCTAAAATGAAGCAATAGCTGACAACGCAGAGTTTTAGCGAAAAGAGAGGAGAATTAAAATGAAGGAATTTTTGGGTTCCCTACTTTGCTTTTCTTCTATTCAGGAATATAAATGTCACCAAAATTCCGACCAATACTATTGCAACAATCGAACCAACCAGATATATGATATTCATGTTGGAATCAGATGAAGACTGCGTTCGAGAAGGTGAAGGGCTAGTCGACGGTGAAGGCGAAGGAGACAAAGTTGGACTAGGTGAAGGAGACGGAGAGGCACTTGGAGTGGGGGTACGAATAGGAGTGGGTGTGGGAGTAGCTGCAGGTAATGCTGCAAAGTTGGCTGTTATTTTTCCAGGTCCGTTTATAGTCGCGGTTGCAGAGCCCAAATATGAATTTGCAAGAGTGATGCTTCCCGAGTCGGTCGTCCATGATGAAAACTGGAAGCCATAAGACGGCGTACCAGATATTGAAATTGAGCCAGCGTCTTGCCACGTATTTGTTCCGGAAGGACTTGTTGTTCCGTCTCCAGAAGGACCAACAGCGAATGATACCAAGTACTGAGTCTTCCAGTTCCAAGTAATAGTTGAAGGCGCGTTAATCGTTAGTGTCATTGCTGATGCACTGCCAGAGGCTGAAACACTTCCGGTGCCTGACCAGCCTGTGCAAACATATTGAGTCCCTGAGCCGGCGGAAACTGGAGAAGCAACAAAAGCGCTTATGCTTGATCCATCATCATACCAGCCGTTTGCTGGCAAGGGGGAATCATAGGCCGAAGTCGTAGTCAAGTAGTACTGGGTCTTGTAAGATCCAGTTATGGTTGTGGGCTGTGTAACATTGACGGATAAAGAGCTGCTATTTCCGCTCACCCCTGTGAGGATAAGCTGTTTACTGTTTGCGGCGACTACTAGTTGAGGCGAATAACTGAAGGTGTAGATGTAACTTGAGTTAGCCCAAATTGTGAAAGCCAGCTCTGTTATAGCTGGTGCCGTTGACGGTAATTACGTTACCAGAGAAGTCTGAGCCTACGCCGGACTGAGCCAAAGTCAGGTTGTACTGAGTTTGCCAGTTAGCTATGGCTGTCTTAGGTCCGTTCATGGTAATGTTATTCGAAGGGGAAGTGTTGCCTGAAGCGTTACCGCTCCAATTAGTAAAGACGTATTGAGTTCCTGTAGCTCCGGCAACTGTTAAAGAGTTAAGTGTAGCAGTTGCGTTTGTGCCAGAGTCGTAACAGCCGTAACCGCCAACAGTTCCATTGACTGAAGACACGTTCAAGTAGTACTGAGTCTTCCAGTTGGCCGTAGCGATCTTTGGGCCATTCATAATAATGGGTTTGAAGGCGAAGTACGTCCCTGAAGCATCACCGCTCCAACCAGTAAAGACGTATTGAGTTCCGGAGCTCCAGCAATGGTTCTGTTGGATTAACCGAAGCAAAGACAGAAGTGCCATTGCTGTACCAGCCTGTACCTGTAGTGGTGCCATAGGTCGAGGAAACAGTTAAGAAGTAGTCGTGTTCCCAGATGGCTTGCTCGGTTATTGGGCTACCCATCGTTACTGTTGCGGGATTATTCGTTCCAGTGTAGCTTCCAATTCCTGAACCATTCCACCCTATCCAAATATAGCGTTCACCAGGATTCGCCACTGGCGCGGTAGCACTAATTTCAACTGTTTGATGGATTGGCGAACAGACCGCTAGTTGGAGTAACAGTTCCGTAGTTGGTTGAGGTTGTTAATGTATAGAGAATTGGTCCAATGTAGCTATCGCTAACGACAATGTCGTCAATGTAATAATTCCAACTTTCAGTTGGATTTGTGACTGTTTGACTTCCACCAAGAACGACGTTCGCTGGTGTTCTGTCAGTGTTAAATGTTGCTGTGGCATTTATGATAGATTCGCCGTTTAAGAATAGTTGTTCTTGACCAGTTATAGTCTGCAGTACCAGTTGTGTGTTTTAGCTCGAGACAGTTCCAGCCGATTGTAACTGCATGTGCTGTTGAGGTGGAGTTGCTTGTACTAATAACGCGTGAAAAACCCATAGGTACTGCGGAAGAGTCACGGTAAAATATTCCCCAGTAGAGTGTTCCACCTACATTGGTAACGATATATTTCTCCGTCTCCGAAGTTGCCGCCGTTCAGACGTTGAGAATCCGCCTACCTGGTAATAGTCTCCGTTTGCCGATGGCAGAGTTGTCGAGTTAATGTAGACATATTCTCTAACGTATATCGGGTTTGGCAGCGAACTTCCTAAAGGTCGATAATACAAATTCTCATGATTTACGCTGATTCCAGGCAACACGTTTTGAACACTGTAGCCTCCGCTGTTAACAGTTTGATTGTTAATGGAAAGCGCGCCGTAGGTAACGGCCCATGCGTTCAGGTTGCCGCTTTCAAAGCCGTCGCTGAAAATAATGGCTGCATTTGCAACCTCGATCAACAAGGGAGCTAGTAGTGCAATACTTAAAAATGCCACAATAATTGAGAAGAATAATTTTTTCTTCATTTTGAACACGACCATTCTTTAACATTAGTGCATCTTAAGACTCAAACATGTTTTTAAAGTTTATTCCTATTAAGAATAGTTTTCATTGGTGTTTAACACTTTGGCAACTCTACAGTTTTCCACATTAACTTTGGAAAGTGGTGTTATTTTTGAGTTGATCTGAGCATTTCTTTGGATAGCCTCCATATGAGGAACCCGATTGCGGCGATGATGAAGCTTATGATTGTAAAAGTGTCTACACGAATCCATGGTATAAGATGGGATAGACCAAGAGGTAGCCATTCTGGATGAATAAGTTGCACGAGCACTCCGTAAACCCATGCTAACAAGCCGAACAAGAAAAGAAATTCTCCAACTACCTTTATGATATAGTTTTAGATATGCAGCCATGAGACATAATTCCTATGTTCTTGAAATTAAAGTTTGAGTGATCTAATAAAAATTTGCATTAAAAGATGTCAGCTTTAAGCAACTCAATAAGTTTGTTGAATGGTAGTCGATTTTGCGTGGTATTCTCGAGCCATTGCTGCGGTGGCAAAAACTGCGGTTAAAGCTAGCAAACTCAGGGTTATAGGAGTCAGACCAATGCCAATTGGGGTGTAGTATAATATCAAGCCAACCATAGGCGTGAGGGCTATGCTCATTGCGATGCTCAAGACAAAGCGTTCGATATTGTCGAAGCTTTCTGAAGACGTTTTGATCGGAACCTTCTTTTGGAAAATAGCTTTTACGAAGGCGTATCCGGGCAAAAACAGCACAAATATCACTCCTAAAACGTTGCGAACATATGCTAGCGGATACCAATCTTGTGGAATGGTGAAAACCGTTAATGTGGTTACTAAAGCTACTGCTATTATGGTCCAGTACCATGCTGACTCGAAGCTAAATAGGTAAGTTCCAAACGAAGTGGATGTTTCTGGTTTTACGTTGAAATGGATTTTGTCTTCGGCTTCGAGTTGATTTAGGAGATTGATAATTTCTTTTTCTGACAGGTTAGTTGTCTTTTGGACAAATCTTATCAGTTGGCTTGTTGTTTGGGGTTTCTGCTCGTTTATGGTTTTGATTATGATATCTTTTATTGAGTCGTTGGGGTTTTGGTTTTTGGACAATTCAAAATGCACGCTCGTCGATGCTGTGGTGTTGTGATTTTATTGATAATCCTAATTACTCGATTGCTATTAAATGTATTATTTTTGAGTTTAAAGAGAAGTTTTTGAGGTTTTGTTTGAAATCTTTTTTGGTTCCCTTGTCCGAAGTAGGGTACCCTAGGTTTATTTGTAACGGTTTTTGTAACATTGTTTGGTAACAATTATGAAGATGCAGACAGGTATGCGACTTGAGGCTGAGGTTTGGCGGGCGTATAGGGCGTTTGCAGTCGGGAATGGCTGCGTCCGAGCATGCCCGTTGAAGAGTTTCTCAGGTTTGCTTTAGAGAATGATTCCGCCTTGGGTTTTCTAACTTTGGTGCGGGGCGCCACTAAGGCGCATGTTGAGGGCTTTGACGCTTACGCTCGGGTGCTCCTGGATTGGTATATGCATGGAAAACGCTACTTCAATTCTGCAGGGGAGGATCAAGCGTCTGTTGAGGGCTTGCTGCTGGAGGCTTTGAAAGTTGTTTCGGATTCCGAGTTGCTCCAGCGAATTGAAGAGGCACTTATTACCGCTCAAAGGCAGCGGTTCCTCTGAAAAGATAAAGGAATAGCCGAGCGAATTCTTTTGCGGCTTAAGTCTCATAATAACATCAAAATAACCCTGCAGAATGTTCACTGAATGTATTCATAAAAAGGTTATTGGCAAATGTGTACGCATTTTTTGGTTCCCCCAAGAAAGGGATCGTTGTGGAATCTGTAAATCCCGTTTTTAATTATCTGTAGGGAAAAAGCCATCTTCAGAAGCAACAAGAGTCAACAACTGCAACCCTCAAACAATCCATTTCCAATCATACGACGGCGCAAGAAAAACCAGAGCATATTGGGGTTTAGGATGGTTAGCCGTCAGGTTTTTGGCTATTTAACTTTCGTGCTTGGCACAAGAGCAACTTCACTATATTTTTTACGTCCTCGACTGACCAAATCCAATGCCTTATTTGTCTTTTTTTGAATTTTCCATAGACAGAAATTGAGAGGTCCCTTGGCTTGTCTGAGTACCTTCTCGAAGTCTTTAGATGAGTGCTTTCTATAGAACCTCTTCTCTGGATCTTCAAAGTCGTGAACATCATATTCATAGTCTTTTTCAGTGACTGCCTTCCGGGTCTTCATCACTAAATGGACAACAGTACTGCGAATGTTACAAACGACCTTCTTGTCTGCCTTCCAAGTTCGAAGACAATAGTCAACATCGTCGTAGGCAAAAAAGAAACCTTCATCGAAAAGTCCAACTCTTCCAATAAGATTGCTTTTTAGTACAAAACATGCGCCACCCACGTAAGTGCAAGGCGTTACTGCGTCCTTTGAAGGCCATATGTTCAAATGTTTTCCATCGGGCGCTATGTATCTAGGACATTGCCATTCGTCTCCTCGTGTACTATTCAACAAGTGCTCGCGACAGAGGCGCGGTCCAACAATGCCTATTTTTTCGTCATTCTTAGCACATTCAATTAATATGTTTAGCCATTCTTCTTGAACAATCAAGATATCATTATTCAAGAGGCACAAGAACTCCCCTTTCGCTACTTCTATTCCCCTATTGATACTGTAAGCGTACGGATAGTTCTTGTCCAAACACACCAATCTGACGTCAGACCTTGAACGCAAGTATTTTAATGTACCGTCGGTACTATTAGCATCCACTACTATTAATTCGAAAGGACTATACCTTGTGATTCTGACAAGGCTCTCAAGACATTGCCTAGTGTACTCGAGATTGTTATGAGTTACAATAATAATGCTACAAAGACTCAACACAAACCCTCAAGAAGAGAACGCAATAACTTTTCTTCATAAATTAATCTCAAACAAAATTTAATAATGGCCTCAAATATAAATCAAATTGATTTTGCTTCATAATCTTTCCGATTACAAAGATTTAGTAACCGCCAATGCCAAGTTTTTGCTTCCTTCATGATTTGACCAACTAAAGACTTTAATTTTATATCACAAAATGAGAACCATGTAAAACTGACACAATCAACTGCAATATACTCTTGAGTACGAGATTATTTAGAAACGCGCGGTATGATACAGCATTACCTTTGGAAGCCCTTGCACATGCAATCCAGTGGATTTTGCTGAAGATACCGCCTTAGGAAATGGGCAATTACAAAATGTCCCTTTCCGTTGAGAGTATTTTGTATCATAAAAAAAACGGAGTGACCAGATTTAGTCAAATGTTTTTTTGCGCCTATCTTCAAGTTACTTTTGTTGTAAACCACGTTATTGTCTTTTTAAGTCCTTCCTCAAAATCTAACGGTTGGTTTCCACTGGACAAGTTTTTCTAGTTTGTCTGTGTCTGGGCAACGTCTTTTTGGGTCATCTTTAGGCAGCGGGTAAAACTCAATGGTTGATTGGCATTTGGTTACTTCTTTGATTTTTTTCGCAAGTTCAAGAATGGTTATTTCTTGGGTATTCCCAACATTCACAGCTTCGCCTTTAGCTTTTTCGCAGGCTGCCAGCAGCAACAAACCAGTAACATTATCTGTTACATAACAAAATGACCTTGTCTGTTTTCCATCACCATAAACCGTTATCGGTTCACCTGTCAATGCCTGCGAAATAAAACGTGACATAGCCCTGCCATACAAACCGTCTTCTCGCAAACGTGGACCGTACGTATTAAAAATCCTTGGAAGCTTCACATCCAATCCATACTGCTTATAATAAGCCATAAACAATGCTTCTGCAAACCGTTTCCCCTCATCATAACATGACCGAAGACCAATCGGGTTGACTTTTCCCCAGTAACTCTCAGGCGTAGGAACAACCTCCGCGTCCCCATAAACCTCCGAAGTTGAAGCAAACAACAACATAGCATCATTTTTTCTAGCTAACTCCGCCATACTAAAGCTACCTAAAGCACTAGTTTTTAAGGTCTCAATTGGATGCGCTTGATACTCATCAGGAGACGCATGCCCCGCCATATGAAAAATAAAATCAAACTTTTCTTTGCTATCAAACGTGCAAACATCAGACTTTACAAACTTGAACAATCGGCTTTTGCTTAAGTGGTCAATGTTTTTAATTCTTCCAGTAGACAAATCATCTACAGCTGTCACATTAGCACCAAAACCTACGAGCACATCGCAAAGCCAACTGCCAATAAACCCAGCGCCGCCAGTGACCAAGCACATTCTTTCCATCAAAAACGTCTCCTTTAACGCTATTCTTTATCGTTTCAAGATCTTCGCTGATTATTTTATCAATCATTGAGTTTGCCTCTTGCAAAATTGCTTGTAAGATAATTCTAAAGCATCCCAATATCTTTCAGGGCTGCCAATATCTAAATGCGAATAGCTCTTATCCAATTTCACGGCGTATACTTTTAAGTCCCCAGTCGATCAAGCTTCTGGATGGCATCTGTTAGTTGGATTTCTCCGTTTTTTCCAGGTTTCGTTGCTTCCAATGCTTTGAAAATGATTGGGTGAAAAACATACATAGCCATGATTGCCAAGTTAGTGTTGGGTTTTTCTGGTTTTTCAACAACTGACTTAACTTTTATAATTCCTGGTTCTATTTCGTCACCTTCAACAATTCCATATTGCTTAGGGTTTTCAATTTCCAAGACTAGAAATGCCGCATCAGCATTAAGCCGCTCAAAGGCTTCAGTAGTTTTTTTAGATAATCCATGTCTTTTGAGATTATGCAGCTGTCTCCCGCGTGCACAGGCAACTTTCATTTTGAACAAACGGTTGAGCCATCAAAACTGCATTTCCAAAACCTTTCGGCTCAGGCTGGTTAACCCACATAATCGTCGAAGATTCAAGTTTATTATAAAAACCTTCAAGATCAGAAGCTTGCCCATTCTTGCCCATGTTTTTCAAGTTTTCTACACAGTTTGAATCAGGAGTGAAATGATCTTCTATTCCTCGTTTGCCTCTGCCTACAACATAACAGAACTCGCGAAGTCCGGCATCATATAATTGTTCAAAAACCATCTGCACAACAGGCTTACTGCATATCACCTTGGCTGTTTTTGAGAAAATTGGAAGCATTTCTTTAGGCTGTTCTTTTGTGGCTGGAAACAGACGTGTTCCCAAACCTGCTGCTGGAATAATGACTTTGCGAATCATTAATTGTCCTCTCATCTTTTCTTTATTACTGTTAAGCCATATATATTTAATATGATAACGTGAATCAAATTAACACTTGATTTGAGGTGGTAACTTTGGGAAAACAATAAAATTTCAGTTATAGGTACAGGTTATGTTGGTTTATGCACGGCAGTGGGGTTTGCAAGCAGAGGTTATAATGTAATCGCCTGTGGATGTTGATACTGAGAAAATCGATAAAATAATTCAGGGTGTTCCTCCTTTCCATGAGCCGGGTCTCAAGAGAAACTTCGCAAAAAGTGTAAAGAAAGGAAATTTGAAATGGCTTAGCAAATCAAACTGAAAGGCTGTTACTTGAGACTGATTTGACTTTTGTTGCAGTTGGAACTCCAAGTAAACCGGATGGGAGCATAGACCTCAAATATATTGAGACAGTGCACAAGACATTGGCAAGCACTTAAGCAAAAAAAGCGATTACCATGTTATGATCGTCAAGAGTACTGTTGTTCCCGGGACAACTCAAAATGTTGTTAAGCCGATTCTTGAAGAAGAATCTGGAAAGAAGTGTGGGGAAGATTTTGGTTTGTGCATGAACCCAGAGTTTCTGCGTCAAGGCTCGGCATTTGAAGATACAGTAAACGCTGACCGAATAGTTATAGGCTCATTTGACAAGAGCTCAGGCGATGCTTTAGAGGACTTATACAAAGACTTTTATCGAAGCCCATTTACCTCCAATAATTAGAACCACCCTTTCCACTGCTGAACTTATAAAATACGCCAGCAACTCGATGCTCGCCACTAAAATCAGCTTCATAAACACGATAGCAAACATATGTGAAAAAATCCCTGGCGCAGACGTCAAAGTTGTGGCCACAGCTATGGGATTAGACAAACGCATTGGACCCACTATTTCTTGGATGCAGGCTTAGGATACGGTGGTTCTTGCTTTCCTAAAGATGTAAAAGCTCTGATCGCTTCGTCAAAGAACTTGGGTTATGACCCTGAACTTTTAGATATCAGTAGAAAACGTAAACCACACTCAACCTCTCAAAGCAATCCAGTTATGTAAAAAACAGCTCGGAAGTCTAAAAGGCAAACACATTGCAATTTTGGGCTTAGCCTTCAAACCTGACACGGATGACATGAGGGAAGCCCGAGTCATACCTATAATAGACGGCTTACTAAAGGAAGGCGCCAACGTAACTGCCTACGACCCCGTAGCAATACCTGTCGCAAAAAAAATCTTCCGAAACAAAATCCAATACGCACCTCACGGTCAAAGCTGTCTCAAAAACGCAGACGCTGCCATACTCGTAACCGAATGGGAAGAATTCAAGAAACTCACACCCGAAGACTTCATAAAAAACATGAAACAACCTATACTTATCGACGGCAGAAGAATCTATAACCCCGAAGACTTCAGCAGAAAACTCAAATTCACTGCCATAGGCTTGGGTAACTAAAGTTAAACAGGCAATGATATCAAAAATAACGCCTTCAAAGTTCTCAACTTTGAAAGAGTAAACCCAACCTATTCATTAGTAGGAGTATTTCACCCAGCGAAATTATTAAACCTAAATCAACCTTTTAAAGAGGACCAACCAAATCACGCGACCAAAATCTCTTACGCTTAGGGATGTGATAGTCGTATAAGATTATATGTGTCATAGTAGCGGTGTATCGTTGTCCACATTGCAATGGAAAAGATTAACAATAGGATTGTAATAGAAACCCTGAGAACCTGTGAGAATGTTGTTCAGAAATCGAGGTTTTGCTTACCAGATTTCCTAAGAACTGCATTATTTTAAAGCTTCTCTATCTATATTTCGCATTTTTAATGGATCTTTTTCTTAACATCAAAGAAACCGCACCAACAATGATGGCAGTAATCACACCGACAATCGCAATATCGGACCAACCAACCCAGAAGACAAAGCGAAGCTGTGCGCAGAAGTCGAAGTAGGCAAAGAAGTCGGATAAATATAAGTCGGTGTAGGAGTTAGCTGAGACCGTGGAGCCTGAGTAGAATTCGGGGTTCCATTTAATGCGTCAAGAGGCGAAATATTCAAGTTAGCATAAACATTAGAAGCATAATAGCTAGATGAAATTGCCTGTTTGAATGATGATAATGTTGCTGAATTTACAACAGTTAACCCTGGCGGCATTTCCCATATTACAATAGCCTTGATGTTAGGGTTGCTTGGTATAATATTATTGAGTATGTTAGTCCACCATGTTCCTGGGTTTTTGTCACCGTACCCTATTTCAGCGATCATCTGTGGTTTATTAGGAGAAATATTTCGTTCTCATAACTAAGCGTTGGCTGAACATACTTACTAAAAGATTGAATTGCATTAATGTAGCATTCTGCTGCTAACCAATCAACATAGTTATCTCCAGGATAACAGGAACTCAACCGAGCTTCTGAATCGCCTGTCATAGCTGGACACCAAACCCAACTTATTTGAGTCCCACCAGCAGCTCTAACTACGTTTACTATATGTTGCCAAGCTTGAACAAATAATTGAGGACTGTTACCAGTACCCCAAGGATAGACACCAGTTTTCGATGGTTCATCAAATGTCCAAGAACCTGTAAATTCCCACATTAAACGAACAAAGTAAGGATGCCCCCATTTCGCAGAGTCTTGCCCCCATTTAATTAAATATGCATCTTGAGTCCCATCAATAATGCTTTGAAGATTGGTAAATGTACTATTACCACCGCTTTCTGGAGCCCAACTTACCATAGGAATAGCACCGTGGTTTCTACAAGTATCCATTAAAGATGTATCAAATTCAGCTACGTTTTCAACATCGTTTGGACGATTCCAAAGTTGAATCCAATTCCATATTGAAACTCCTTTACCCACCTGTGCTTCGAAATCTGAAAGTAGATTGTAGTACCCGATATGATGAGAACCTACCCATGCTCCCCAAAAAATCTGATTTGTATTAGCTGAAACAGATTGCGTGCTTAAGGAAAAGAATGGCGTGCAAACTACGAGAATAACCAAAACAGTAACGAAAGCCTTTCTCAGCATAATCCTCAAAAAACAAATACATCAAACGTAACTATTTGAAGCTTTGACTTGTTTGAGACATAATCGACGATGTATAAGAAGAGCATAATGTGGAAGTCCACCGGCGTTTTCTCTGCTATTTAAATTTATTATCAAACGTAACCTAGTTTTTTCGGATATTTCGTTGCCATATAAAAGTAATTTTAATGAAAAAAATACATCTTTTCTGCTAAATGCTAATAGAGCCAACTACTTTTTCGTCTTTAACGGTTCCTTCTATACTCTTCCTTTCCAGAATCCAACGCTACTTATTCCGAAGCCAACAAAACAACATTGAACTGGTATTCAACCTTATTCTAACTTGCTTACCATACTCTTTTAGAACTATCAATCATGTTGATTATTTAAGAGCCCCAGATCCACTATTTCGTTAAAACCTTCAATATCTTTTTCAAAATGTCATTTTTTCCAATTATTTGAGCCCTTTCGTCCTAACTTCTCAGATATTTTAATTAGTGCGTGCTAAATGCAGGTAACTTATGTGCCGCTGGAGAAAACTCAATTTGAATTGCTTAGACACTTTTTCCTAAGTTTTTGTTATAGAGCTTTCAATTGTTCTGCCAAAAAAGTAAAACCCTGCAAGTTCGCGCAGTCTCAAGCCTTTCTTGATTAACCATTTCATGATCTTTGACGTGAATTCTTTAAGAGTTGAGAACAAAGTCGTTAAATGATATATTGGTGATATTAGTTGGAAGTAGGCACTAGAAAAACCCAACGAGATTATTAGAAATATGAATTTCAATTAGTAATTAGCACGGCGCATCCTGCAGTATGGGCAACTTTTTCACTTGTACTACCCAAAAAGATTTCTTTGATTTTACGGTCTCCTTTGTGGCCAACAACTATTAAGTCAAATTGGCCGTTGGCAGCAGTTTCAACTATCTGTGACGACGCATCTCCTTCCTTGAGTTCACCGGTGATTTTAAGGTCGGGCTTTAGTTTAGTCGCTCTTTCGATAGCTCTGGACAGAACTGCCTCATGTACCTTTCTAAGATCTTTAATAAAAGAAACCACATTTGACTGGTTACCCATTTGTTCTTGAGAAGACCCGGACGCAGGAAGCTGCTGACCCATGTTCGGTTGATATTCAAACTCCGGAGGCGGCTGAAAAACATTGAGCATTAAAACAGACGCAGAAAACTTGTCCGCGATCTCAAGAGCGTAATCTAAAGCTTTTTCCGAGTATTCAGAATTGTCAACGCCCACAAGAATTTTCTTAATCAAACATGATGCCTCTGCTCTTAAAGTTAGGATTGAGGCTCATAGACTTTTCGAATCAACGAACTACCTTTTTCAGATATTATCGATTTATGGCCTGTCTATTCTAAGCGGGGATTCGGTGGTTCTAGCAGTAAGCGTCATTAATTTAATAACGTTCCCTTTATGGCTAAGTGCTAATGTTGGGTAAACTTAAAGAAAACAATGGCTCAAAACTGAACCCGTCATGTTAAGGCAAAACCAACAGAGAGGGAGCCAACAGGCACATTGGATTAAAAAAATTCGAGAAAACGTCGAAACTATTATGTTACTTTTCATAATCTTTCTTGGAAAGCTTATTATCTCAGGCAATTTTATATCAAGTTTTTGCTCACATCTCAAAATTGCTTTCGATTCGTTGTTAGATATTTTAGGTTACTTTCTATTTGCAGTTGCCATGTAGTAAGCTTCTAACATTGAAAAAATAGAAGAACAGCATCTTAAGGAGATATTACTAATGAATTTTATTAGATGGAATAAATGCTACTAAAGCATGAGCTATTTCAAGCATTTAAGCCCAGTGTTTCAGATTATCAGACTATAATCTTGTTACCCCTATTAGGTACGGCATTTTTTAAAAAAAAGCTCCGCCTGTTTCGAACATGTAGGACCCAATTATTAACATCCCCGTCATTGATAGCAAATATAACGATTCCAATTG
Source organism: Candidatus Bathyarchaeota archaeon (assembly GCA_963811105.1). GTDB lineage: Archaea > Thermoproteota > Bathyarchaeia > Bathyarchaeales > Bathycorpusculaceae > Bathycorpusculum. The sequence goes on from CAWEPZ010000011.1 coordinate 16,098, forward strand.
ATCGGTTCTTGGTGTAGATTATTGCTGATACCCAGTAGATTGGTAGCATTGGCACAGCATAACGAATGATACTGAAGACGTTTGACTGGTAATAGTATGACAAATATCATTGAAGCGTAAAACGCCCAGTACTTTAATTGTTTTGAATCTTGAATCAAATTGTTTTTAAAAGAACTTAGAAGTTAGGTGGCTAATAAAATAGGCAGTTGGCAGAAATATTAGCGCTAGACCGATAACATAGAATGTCAATATCTTTAAGCTTGAATTAGAAAGTAAGGTTAGTTGTGTAGTGAGAAGAGGGTAAATGGCGAAGTTTAAATCGTGTGCTATTACTGTAATAGGAAAGATGCCGCCGGCAACCACGTAACCTATAAGTTGAAAAATCAGAAATGGTGACGCAACTAACGCTGAGCATGTTAAGAGTTTAATCGTTTTGGACTTGTTTTTTATTGATTGAAGTGCATAGATGAGAAATGGTATGCATATTAAGAAACCGTTGCTTCTTGTGAAGGATGCTAAGAATCCAAGTAACACTGCAATTGGCAGTTTGTCTTCTTCAAGATAATAAAAAGCTCCTAACGCTAAAGCCATGAATAACGCTTCACTATAAATGGCAGAGTAGAATACTGCTCCACCCCAGAACGAGTAAAATGCCGTAGCGACCAGGGCTATTTGTGGTGAATTGAAGATTTTATTTGTTAGTTTATAAAAGAAATATACGCTTAAGAAGAAGGCTACGTTGCTTACTATAAAGCCTGCCAACTCCACTGCGATTGGTTAACTCCCTTTCGTTGGCACAGAGAATGGCATGAACGGTAATGATACTGCTTTCATTGCTGCTGGATATAGTGGAAAGAAAGCCCAATCAGGCATAGCTAACACGGGGTTAAGTACGGAGATGCTAAAGTTTCTGCCAATCCAGTAGCTGATGTCTGGGTAACCTGTAGGGTAACCGTTCATGGCTATGCTTATGTAGATAACCGGAGTCAAATCGATTGAATAAGTTTACTATTGGAAGCGGATTGGTTTGATGGGTTGCTGGTTGTTGACTTGAAACAGTGAAAAGAACACTGCAAAGCACAAAAACCGCAATAACTAATATTCGGGAACTTAAACCGATAAGCAGAGCTTTATGTGTATAATTCATTGATTTGTGGCACCATGTTCTCTTTTCAGGTTTTGTATTAGCGCTTTTAGCATTGTTTAATCATGCCTTGATTAACGTCAAATTATCGACTGTTGGACTTAAATCATTTTCTATACTATACAATATAGAACATTAAAATCATGGAAAGAAAGTATTACTAACAATCATTATCCCTATAGTAAGTCGCAAAGCACCTTTAAAAGATTAGCGAGATCTTAATTGAATTCATTGATTAATTGGAACTGAATTATATCCATTATGAAAAGATTGAAACTTAATTTAACTGGAGGTTTTGTAATTGAGTAAAATAATCTCAAAAAAGGATTGAAAGATGAAGGCGACATCTACAAAACAAGCTACAACAGTCAAAAAGGTAATCTCAAAACAAGGATTGAAACTCAAGAATAGTAAAGCCATTTCACCAATATTCGCAACGTCCAAAAAGGTAATCCATCAAAACAAGGATTGAAACTTAACGGAATAACTGGAATGGTTTCTGGATATTTGAGCCCAAAAAAGTAATGGAGTCTCCGTAAGAATAGGCAAATACACTAAACTCTGCTGGATATTACACGCGGCATTTTCCTCAACAAATTAACAAAAAAAGCTAAAGATGATTTGTTGCACGCATGCATAAAGCATCATCGACCTTTTATCTTTATCCTATAAAGGAATCAAGAAAAACTGACCAAATTATACCAAATTTAAGACTATTTTAGAGTTGGTGTATTCCAGTTTTCAAAAACTTTCAAAAATGAAGAAACGGAATTTTATGCGTTTATTTTTATTACTTATGTCAAGCGTATATCGATATTCATAGTCGTAAATACTACTGTTAGATTGATCTTTATTATACCAATGTACCTTCTAAGGGATAACTATTACTTTTTCTTGACATTATGGATAAATAGTAACCTTTTAATTTATTCATGAGTATTTTTTCTTTTATTTGTATATAATATGATAACACAAAAGTTATCGGAATTACTAGGGTGTAAAATAAAATATCATTGACTATTGCAGGTAATTTAAAAAACTCGATCAGCCCTGCTCCAACGGTAAAAAATTGGAAATGGAATAAATATACACAATATGAAGACACCGCTAAAAAAGTAATTATTGATTCACATTTTTTTAGTAAGGAAAATATGTGATATCTATTAAGCAAAAATAAAAGAAAAATACAACCTGAGACTACTGCAATGTCAAAGACAAGCATTTGACGAATTACAAAATCAATCGCGGGAATATTGAAAAAATAATATTGCCCTTCTCCCCTAAGATAAATAAAAGAAAAAACAATCGTTATTGCCAAGAATAAGGCTATTTTCTTATAAGAGAAACTATTCCAGTTTTTAATTAATTTATTTGTTACTATACCCCCTATAAATATCAAGTAATATAAAAAAAGCCTATCATCGATCATGCCAAACTTCAATCTAAGGAACCCAAATACTAACAATGGCAAAAAAGACATGATTATTAGATGGATGACATTCTTTGAAAATTTTATCAATATCGGATAGATAAAATAACATATTGCAATAAGACCAACAAACCAAAGAAATGATCCAAAGTTTTGTATAAGTAGTTGTAATCCGATAAACTGGCTGAAAACCCACAAAATATTGATGCCTACTTTTGGGTAATAGACAGCGAAATTGGGAAACAATGCTGGAACAAATCAAGAATGTAAAGGACACAAACAGAATTATTGAAATCCAATTTAATGGCAAAATTCTGATAGCTCTCTTCTTATAAAATGCTAAAATATTTGAAAAACTCTTTATTTTTTCTGAGTAATTTAGATCGATTAATAATCCACTTATAAACATAAAGATTCCTAATCCAATAAACATAAAATAGCCCGCTGTAATGTTCCAAAAGACCATTGCTGGGCACAAAAAAGTGCATATGAGCAAAAACAATCGAAATAATTGCTATCGCTCTTAGAAAATCAAAAGAAATTAGCCTTTCTGGAATACCAATTCGACCTCTTTGAAGCTCATTAGTATTTCATAGCTTCTATTATAACTTCTGAAGCTCATTGTTTTGATGTGGAATCAGTGGTCATTAGTTGATCTGTTATTGATAGTCAATAATATATTGTTCGGTAGTTGCTGTGTAAAATTTACAGCAGAATAACTGGCGATAAGAAAAATAGGTGTATCTTTTGTCAAAATATTGAAAAAATCTTGAGTGAAGGATCATGTTATTGTGTACTGAGTGATTCTTGTTTTCATTTTTTCCCGATATGTGACCTATTTTCCTCACGGTCGAACATCTGGCTTTTCAAGGTCCATTTTGCCATCATAATTACTTTCACGCTTGACCAAAAATAAAGCTTGCTCTCCTGCAAATCATTTTGTTTTCTTCTGAAGGAAATCCCAGTCTTTACCAATCCTAGCAAGAAAGTTGTTTCCCTATAGGCATGCACGTTGGTAACCTATAAGTTGATTTTACATTTTTGTGGATACTGTTAATACATCTTCAATTGAATTAAGATTTTTCAAGAAGTAATCTTGTTGCCTCAAGAAGATCGATACTTGTATTAACATTAATATTGACTCCATTTATGAAAGCACCATATGCTGAATTATCCTTTGCGATTAACTTGATCGTATTAGTGATTTCTTTTTCGTTACGTGGAAGAGAGGAAGGTGTATTTCCGATGTATTCATAAATCTTTGGATCAAAAATGTAAATGCCACATCCACGCACATTTGAGTTAGGGTTATTCGGCTTCTCTTCGGCATTTTGGATTTTTCCATCATTTTCCAGTGCATGCAACAAGCTTGTTTTAGCTTTTCAATGTTTGCCTCATGAACTACGCCTTCAACTCCAATGGCTCTTTTGGTCCAGAACAAATCAACTATATTCTCAAGGGATTTGGATATTGTAAGATCATCGCCTAAGCTAACTGCGAAAGGTTCATGAATGAGATGCTTTTGTCAACCCGATGGCGTGAGCTATTCCAAGTGGATTAGATTGCAAAATATATTTAATATTAATTCCAAAGTCCGACCCATCTTCAAAGTATTCTTGAATCAGATCTTTCTTAAATCCAACTATCATGTACACGTCCTCAACGCCCATCTTTTTCATATTTTCTATAACGTACTCCAAAATTGGCTTGTTCAATATTGGAAGCAAACATTTGGGAAGCACACGGGTTAGAGGAAGACTGATTAAACGACGACCATATCCTGCAGCGGGAATAACACCAACCTTAATTCTTTTCATATAATTGGATCGCTCCAATTCATTGAGGGTTAGAGTGTAAAACAAGTCGCTCTGCTTTAAATTGTTTTTTTCAAGAAACAGCCAAAGAAGCCAAGGATTAAAAGGTTTCAAAACTCACATTTATTTCATTTATTTTTAGAGTATGCAAATACTTAACCCAAAATTACCCAAAAAACAGTTAACTTTTTAAGATTGGTAGATGCCAAAAACGTCAACGAAATATTCGAGGCTTCATTCTAAAAGCTGCAGCTTACCTTTCCACTAATTATTAACCAGAAAAGATTTCCAGATTCCGAAAAGAGAGTTGATAGTCAGAACTTTCGGAATCAGAATAAAAACTCACTTATGTACAATTCAAAGATTATGCTTACTTTGACTTTCACTTTTCCTTCGTCCAATTAGAATTTGCAGTATTCATTAAGGATGATTGGAGAAGCGTTTAAGCTCGCTGCTAAAAAGAATGCTGCTGGCAGGTCGGATTCACTATATTGGCTTATAACACAAGAAGATTTTGAACATTCTTAGATGGAAAAGGCTAATTCTTCCTTTATTTGTATAACAATTCAGAAAAAGAAAAGAGAACAATAAGAGGAAGTAATTCTTTAACTGTCAATATGCTACATAATTCATAGAATTCATGTTCTTTGATAAACAATCGTGAACCATTTTCTCATATGTCTCAACAGCCACGCCTCTAACCACGCATACCAGTATCTACATTTTATCGCTTAGAGAAACATGCCGACTCTTGTTTTAATTATGGAAAAAACAAAGTTTTAGGTCTTTTCTTATACATTTTCGCGAAGCCTTTGATACCGTCAAAGTTACCTTTTAAATAAGGCATAATTAACTCTCGCTCGTTGATGCAATACATGAAGGTATCTAAAGGAATAAAAATTAGTCTTTGAATAAAGAATTCCAGCAAAATGCCTTTTGGAAGATTCTTCATTCTATAAAAATAATTATTTCTTTGCAATAAGTACGTCCTAAATGGAGAGTTCACTTTTACTGAAGCCGAACCGATATGATAAACTATTGCAGAGGGAACGTACATACATTTCCAACCAGCCAGCTTTAGTCTTATTGCTACGTCTACATCGTCATATAATACAAAAAAATCAGAATCGAACATCCCAATCTGATAAAGAGCTCGTCGGAGGTAAAGAACTGATGCAGAACACGCTCCAAGAACTTCTTTGATTTTTTCATACTGTCCCTTATCTTTGATTTGGCAACCTTCTTGCCAAGTACCACCATCCTTGTCGATTGATAACCCGACTGCATCAATCACTGTCGGGTCTGATTGGGACAATATTTTTGGTTGACATGATCCAATTCGTTGGTCTGATTCCGCAACGGTGACTAATTCTAATAGCCAATTTGGTTCAACCGTTGTATCATTGTTAAGAACCACAGCATACTTGGAATTGGATTGTTCTAAGCCAGAATTTATCGCTACACTGTAGCCCATGTTTTTATTCAGTTTAATTATCTTTACCTTAGGAAAGTTTTCTCGTAAAAACTTAACCGAATTATCCGTTGATCCGTTATCAACCAATAAAACTTCGTAATTGGGATATGTTTGACCTTGAAGAGAAGATAAACAGTTTCTTAAATATTTCTCTCCATTCCAGTTTGGCATAATTACGCAAACTTTTGGAAACCTGCATGAATAATTTTTTGAGCCTTCCAGTGACCGCCACCTTTAAGATGTGATTAGGAAAGCCTCCAGTTTAAGAGTTGTGTAAAATTTTTTACCTGAGAGACTACAATTAGAGAGACCTACGTTCACCTCCAACGACAGCTGCAATCGGAGTTTTAGTAACAGAGTTTTTTCAACTTCATCTCTTCCATATACAACTCGTGAACTTCCTCAATATTCCTCTGAGCATTTTCGAAATCTCATCCTGACTTCCATCATCTCATTCACGAGACGAAGCAACCTATAACCTACCTTACTTCCCAATAAACCGCTGAAAACTCCAGGGCATAAGCACTAACTTGTATAACTTTCTTTACATCCATTACAAATTATATACTTTAAAATAGATCTTCTTTGATTCATGGCATGGAACCTTGTATATGGCTTAAGGAGTTTGGTTGGTGTTTTTGAAATATGGTAGAATGAGATATTAGAAGAAATGTTAAGGTATATGGGAATACAAAGCGGAAATTTGGTCAACCATATAAGAGAAAGAAATGCGAAACTCGTGCTATTGGTTTTTAGTCTTGACTTGTGAGTTGCGTTTTTTTAATATTTTTTCTATTATCTTTAAGGGTATTTCTAATAGTCTTGATATTATGCCTAAGCCGGAAAACATTGTTCTAAGGTTGTTGACGTCTGATTGGTTGATTGCGCCAACTAATGGAGCAGAAATTAGATAAACAGCCAGAAAAAGGATTGACCCCGCAACTAATAAGACCCAATAGGCAGCAGTGAAAAAGATAAGGAACAGATAAACGGTTACTGTGGCAAGAGCAGATGCAAGAAGGATTTTTGCTGAAGCACCAAAGTCGGCTTTGGCCCCATAGTGCTTCCATATTAGATATAGTCCGATGAACGTGCTGGGCAAAGCTGCGACTGGGAGACCGATTATAATTCCAATTATTCCTAGCGAAGGAACCAGGAGAAAAGCCACAGGAATCGATATGATAAGACTCAGCACAGCCTATTTTCAACAAAAGTTTCGTTTCTCCCATAGCAGATAAGAGGCTTCCCATGCTTCGCAAACCGAAAAGCGAGAGCAAGTAAAATACTACGCTTAAAGCGAGAAAAGGCGGAGCATAGGACCATTTGTTTCCGTAAAGTGTGCCGATAAGTGGTGTTGCAAGAACAATCATAGCCATAGTGGCGGGAACCAAAAAGAGATTTGTATACTTGACAGATGAGGCGAATACTGTTTTGAGAAGATTATTCTCGTTTCGTGGATCCAACTTGGAGAATGCAGGAAACAAAACGTTAGCTGATAGGAATTGTAATAAAACTTAAAAGAACTATGAAATTAGTTGCAATTTTGTAATTTCCTATCATCACATCGCTGACGTATGAAGCCATAAGAAAAGAGAAAAATGGACTCCCTAAATTGCCCACGATGCTGCCTATGCCTAAAGGGACTCCATAGCTTAGTAGTGATTTTAGTGTTCGAACTATCTCAGACTTGTTTATTTTAGAGCGAGGAAGTTTTCTGAATATGAAGAAATAGAGGAAGACAATTGAGATTACTCCTTGAACCACTGAAGACGAAGTAAAACCAATTATAGCGCCCGTGGCGCCATACCCAAAATACACCAGCAACGGAGCCAATAAACTGTACACAATTGCTGAGATGACTGACAAGTAACTGTTGAGCTTCATTTGCTCAAAACCCGTAAACACGCTTGCCACTCCCGATGATATTGCTCCCGAAAGCATTGTGACTGAAACGAGAGTGATCAAGAATGCCGATTCTGGTTTGTGATAGATTGTTGATGCAAAGAAATTAGCCAATAACAGTGAAACAATTGTTAAAACCAAGCCTGTTGCGGCTCCAAAGATTAAGCCAGCAATTATTACTTTCCGCTGTTCTGCTTCTTCATTTGTCGCTCTGTATTTAGCACAGTATCTTAGTCAAAGCGGAACCGATACCCCAATCCTGAAACAGAGAAAGGGTTGCTGCCGGGATCAAGGCAACGGCATATAGTCCATAGTCTCCTGGAAGAATGAATAGACCAAGTATTATTGCTCCGACAGCTCTTATGACCGTAGAAATCGATGTGCCAAGGAACAATTGCACACTACCAACAGTTGAAGTCTTACCCATTTCCGTTGCTTTGTCCATGATTTTCCCCTCATACCTACAAGTTAAACTGGCGACTTTTGCTTTTGACTCGATTGTTTCTGATTTCATAACTCCAAATAGAAACATTCAATAAAAACATTATTCCAATTCTTTTCTCTTCTAATGTCATTCTAAGAGACAAGCGCACTTATATGAAAAAGCATAGATCAGCTCTTGAATGCAGCTCTCATCTGTTTTGCTTAAATGATCTGAAAAGTGAACAGATTAAATATTTATTGTATAGATTGTTTGAAGGCATTTTCTACTTAACAAAAGTCTCAGAGTTAATGTTAAAATTTGGTTCTTAAAAAGTGGTGTTGATAAAGCAAGTTCGTTCGCTTTTTTATCTCAACAAACTTATCGTCAACTTTTTCTATCAGCAATCGTGCGAATATTTCTAGGTTTCAAGTCTAACGATAGGGCACTTCAAAGCTTGTGCACCAAATCCTTCTTTAAAAGCTTTTACGCCTTTAAGCCCAGCACTTGGATTGAAGTCAAACCAAGTATAGCTTTTTTCGCATGCGTTCTTGATGACTTCGTACAATAGAAGATTTACTCGGTTTAAGATTGAAGTAGGTTTCTAATAGATGCACCATGCCAATCAACAAAATGTTTTTTTGAGTGAAAACAAAGTGCCCCTGAAATAACTTTATCTTGATAAATAGCCAACCAGAGTTCGACATTGGGTGAATTCCTTCTGAAGATATCATGAAAGAGTTCCCACGAATACTTATTCGCCAAGTAATCGATTTCCCCATCTATTTACAGTATTTCGTAAACCTGATAATAGTCTAGCCAATCTTCAATCGAGGAGGAGATTCTTACTGAAACTCCATTTTGAATTGCCTTTTTCACAGCACGCCTATGGTCCCTAGACATGTTTGATGCAATTACATCAAATCCTTTTTCCAGATTAATTGCGTGAGTTTCACCCTCATCACTAATACTAACGCCAGATTTTAAGGCAATATCATCATAAGGATTCAACCTCCAAAATAAATTGTTAAATTTCTTTTTTATTAGATTTAATAACAAGATCGCATGATTATTATCTAGTTTATCTGCTGAGATCCAGCCGCCATAAGTACATTCAGGGGATGAGACATATAGTCTTCTTGTGCCCATTAAAATTGGCATTATACCTTCTTCCGTTAAGCATGAAAATGGTAATAAAGCTCTTTTGCCATCGGAGAACATGACAAGAAAAGGGGTTAAGGACATTTTTCTTTTGGTGTAACAACTCCATATTTCAGCCCATTCTCTAGAGTGAAAATATGTTGAGTAGTCACATTCATGCCAAATCTTGTCCCATTCAGAAAGTGAAGCTGGACGGACATTTGCGATTGAAATACTAGTTTTCCGTTGAGGTTTGGGTTTCTATGTCGGAGGCTGTAAAGAAGTTTCTCGTCATCTCAATCACTTTTCTAAACATTCAGAATAAGATCTAATTGCTTAAATAGTTATTTTCGCAGACTTTTGAGTCGAATGTGAGACAAACTTGAAAACACGTAGGTTTTTCAGGATGTTTGGGATAGGTAATATATCCAATGATCCATAGTGTTATTCGGATTTTTGATTACTCGTCCATTTGTTAAACTATACATTTTGGTACTTGAATAGCCTAATTCGCTTAGCTGTTTGAGTTGCTCGTTAGGTGTAATGTAGTAAGTTTTCAACCTGAAATTCAAAAGCGTCATCTTTGACCATTCTATGTTTTGAGTTTCTTAAAGGGTTTCTAATTGCCTTCCATGCTTCCCTTGTATTAAAAATACGCATTTGCAATAGCTCAAAAATTCTCAAGGCAAGGATAGAAGGGTGTTTTGAAAGCTTGAAGTGAGCACTTTTTCAATTAGAAAATTCAAGTTATGTGTTGAAAAGCAGAAATAACCTCCCGCCTTTAGGATTCGCCGTATTTCCACTAGAGTCCTAATTCTCTCTTCATGGTTCGACATAATCAATTCCATTAAAACTAAATAATATAAAGTCGAATGTGTTATCATGAAAAAGCTTCATGGTTCTTGCATCAGCAAGTGTTGAAAAGAAGCTTTTGCTGGAAAAATGCTGAATTTTTGTCGGCAAGCGTTTATCATTTTACTGGAGTAATCTATGCCAAGATATTCTTTAGCTAAAACTGCAAAATGTACGGTAGTACGACCTGCACCTACGCCAATATCAAGCATTTTCATTTGAGGTAGTCTTTCTCTAAATTCATTTAGTATTGTCTCTTCTGGTTTTTGCAGTAATGCCTGTTCAACATAAAACGAAACAACGTCATTCGATTCGTAGACCTGCAGATTGTTTTTTTGTAAGATTCCAATGCTAATTATCTTGATAAATTTTGTAAAGTTTGTAATAAAAGATGGCGCTTGCAGCAATCACATTATCTCCAATTGGTAGTCTATGTAATAATTGCTAACTTTAATTAGAAAACCTTTTTGGGCAATGAAGGCAAATATCTATGCTATGTGGTAATAATGATCATTGATACGATCAGATTGTTTCTTGGATACGACAGAGCAGTCGCTCGACAGTTTTTAAGGTTAAAGGACCTTGGAAACTTCCAAGTAAAATGTATGTATGAAGCTAAGGGATTCGTAGATCATTACATTCCCGAGTTTGAACTTCAACCACCTGAAACGCAGATCTTTCAGGAACTAAGAAAGGACCTGCCAAACTTTAGAATGCTCGACATTGGAGTTGGTGCAGGACGAACTACAAAACATTTCGCTTCCATCTCCAAAGAGTATGTGGGTATTGATTATTCGACTGCAATGGTAGGGGCCTGCAAGAAGAAATTTCCACAATTTAGGATCGAAGTCGCGGATGCCAGGAATCTAAGCAAGTTTGAAGATCATTATTTTGATTTTGTTTTGTTTAGCTTTAACGGCATAGATGCCGTTGAACACGAAGACCGTTTAGCAATTCTACGTGAGATCCGAAGGGTCTTGAAAAAAGAAGGCTACTTTTGCTTTTCAACGCTAAACTTGAATTCCAGGTTAGCAAGACCCCCATTTAAGTTTTACAAGGACCCATTGTTGCTGTCAATTGGCATTTACAATTTCATACTTAACACAAATCTTCGGAAGGCAAAATGCATGCATGAAATGATTTATTTGAAATATAGAGAATTTCTTGCTCGACTTTATTTTATTTTACCAGGAGAACAACTTAGACAACTTTCAGATGTTGGATTCTCAAGATACTAAGGCTTATGATCTTAAAAATGGAAATGTAGTTAATGACCCAACGAAGATGTTCGATTTCTATGTTTACTTTCTGACTAGAGCTAACTAAGAATTAAGAATAAAGGTAAGAAAGAAACATAGTTTGTTAAAAAAATCGGTGCATCTCATTTTTGATGAGTACAAAGTTATTGATCTGGGAATTCAGAAGTCTATTTTGAGATTTCACGAAGGAATATATTTTCTCCGGTTTACAGCCTCTTTTATACTTAGCGTCTTCTGAACCCCATCGATAGTAGATCTTTTGTATCCCTTGTTCGATTGCCCATTTAATCGGCGCGTAGTAAGCGAGATTGAAGTAAGTAAAGTCAGATTTTTTTTGCAATGAATAATCGAAACCTGCTATGAATCCATCTGCAGAATTATCTTTGCGAATGAACAAAGTAAAGCCAATTATTTCTTCAAGCCTTTTTGCAAGAAAAATGACAACATTATCTTTTGCGCAATCATACAAAGTCTCATAGAAAAATGGTTGAAGTCTTTGTGCCCATTTATTGTATTTTGTGGTTTGCTCGTATGACAAGTCAGAGAATATACGTGACAATTTCTTGAAATCGGTCACCACTTCAATAGAAATTCCATTTTCAAGGCAGCTTCTTATTTCCTTTCTTACTTTATGTCTAAATTCAGTTCTTAAGAGAGTTAATATATTCATCCAGATTTTTCCAGTCCACTTTTACATATAAGGTATTTTTCCAAAAGAATTTATGATATCCTAATTTCTCAAGGGTGACCATTAAATCTTTATCAAACTCTGAGACAAACAAAAAAGAGCTAAACCATATTCGCTCCCTTTTGCATATTTTATCGATTGAAGCAGAGAGACTACGAATGATTTGCTCATTTTGTTCCTTAGCGGAAAATACTTTGGTGCGGAAACACCAAGGAGAATAACATAATAAAACGTGGTTTTGGCCAATACGTAACCGATTGCTTAAGGCTAAACTCTTTTTCATAAGAGGGATAACTCGGGGACCATATTGAAAATATTGACCGGCGAGATCCCTAAAACAAGGAGTAAATCCTGCTAACTTTCCACCATTATAGGCTGTAATATAAAAAGGATCGAGCTTGATTGGAGGATTGGACTTTTCAAGTGTTCTCAGCCACCCATAAGTAAAAAAAGGATCGTCAACTAATGAATCAATCGCGTCTTTTCCTATTTCGTCGATAGTTTTGAAGACTCTCGTTTCTACGTCCATTGTCACCCGATTATCACCATTTTCTCTCTTTTAACATGTTCTGAACTACTTAAGATCAGCTAAATTTTTCTTTTTCTTCTTCATTTGAAGGAATTTGGTAAATCTTGATAAGTATAAACTATTAACAGATCTATCAATGGAAATGCAAATAGTCAAAAAGGCAAATTTAACAGTATCTTGATGGCCTCACTTTCCAAAAAAACGTTGCAAAAAATTTTCATTCTTCAATATTTTTTCATGAAAAAATGAAAGGACCTCAATTGATAAAACGAGTAATCTTTAAACTTATTAGTAAACGTAGAATGAAGACGGTCTTTTTCTGAATTTTAGCCGTATCTAAAACCCCAATCTGATGGAATTATAAACTAGAAAAATGCTTAGGCTTAGTTCTGAAGATTCAGCGACAAATTCTTTTACTTGACATCTAATTGAGACATTTTTTAAAATTAGTAGTTGGGATAAAGAAGTATAAGACATTTATAAAATCTAATGATAAGATTATCAAATCAATAAAATCCATCGATTTGAATTATCTTTTCGCTACAAAATCATAAAACTAGAGATTTTTAAAATAATCCATAAAAACATGTGACTTCACATTGTAATAAAATCTGTTTTTCAATAGATTGTTCATGACAGGACCAAGAACAATGTTGTGGCATTTGATGAAGGAATAGGTTTGTTCAGGTTTGCATCCTCGAGCTACCTTGGCTTTTTCATTAAGATATCTAAAATATATTTTCTTTATCTTCTCATCGATTGCCAATTTAATGGGTTCATAATAACCAAGATTGAAATAGATAAACGATGTATTTGTCTGAGAAGCATAATCACACCCGTACATGTACATATCAAGTACGTCTTCGTGTTGCAACCCAAGGGAAAAACCGACGACTTTGTCGTTCTTTCTAGCTACAAACAACTTTACTTTATCTGTTGCATATTTTTGCAGTATTTTGAAGAAGGAAGGGTCGAGTCTGGTCTGCTCTGTGGGATTGTATTTTGAAGAAACATTTGCTCCAAGATCTGAAAGTTTTTCTGCAATATTTTCAGTTATTGATTCTTCTTTAATAGTCACTCCGTTTTCCGAGCATTTTTTGATCTCATGTCTAACGGTCCTTCGTCTTCCCAGTTTTAGGCTTTTCAACATAGTCCTCGAAATTTGACCAGTTGACATCAAGATAGAAAGTAACGATATTAGGAAATTTCGCGTAATTTAGACTCTCAAGATTTTTCATAAGTAGATTCGTCGAATTCTGAAACAAAAAGAAATGAGCTAAAAAGTATTCTTTGTTTTTTACAAATATCATCGATTTTATTCGAAAACAAACTTAGAATTGTCTTGTCGACTGTATTCGTTGGCAAAAAAAACTTTCGTACGGCAACAAGCAGGCGAATAACACAACAAAACGTTTCCCTTGAACAAACCTAAGTATTTGACCAACATTCAAAACTTTTTGAGAAAAGGTAGTATGTTTGGTCCCCAATCAAAGAAGTCATTAACCTTATCTATAAAGCAAGGTGCAATTCCTATTGTTTTCGCTTTGTTATTTATAGATAGGTAAATTGGTTCAGGAAGCCTTCCAAAGGATTCCATAGTTTTAAACCAGCCATATGTAAAAAAACTGTCATCCGAAATCTGATCAATGGATTCTTTGATTTCATCTACTGTATGGTAGACTTTGACCTCATTTTGCTGAACCATTAGGAACCATACCGTTGGCAATTAATATGAATCTTTTAATAAAAAGCTTTGAATAAATTCGATTCTGAAAAGAAATGGAATCCTCAGTTCAAAGAATGATTTTATAAAATACTTCTCAACGTTGCCAAAGTCTTTAAAACTTCAACGCTGGTTGATTTATCGTCTCAAAGTTGTTTTAATAAAATCTCTGGCAGTATTGTAAATAAGAGACTAAGAAATCTTCATTTAGCCACCTCTTCGCTAGAAAATTTGAGCGAAGAAAGGGAAATGCAAGCGCACGTGCCAAGGCTTCGTTCCCAAAACGCCTGTAAACCGCTAATGGATCAGATATCCATGAACTAACTGCAATAGCGACCCCTAAGAGAGCGACTATCTTATAGAATTCAAGCCTCTGATTAACATCTCCCTGGAATTTTTTGGCGTATTCTGAAACAAAGGTTTCAGCAGTCTCTTCACCTATCTTAGATTTTTTGTCATTATACATGAGTTTAACCATGTGATATGCGTAACCGACGTCGAAAGCAGGATCACCGATCGTTACACTTTCCCAATCAATTACTGTTAGTCTATTGATGTTCGTTAGTAAGGTATGGCCCGGATGATATTCACCATGAATTAAACAATATTTAGGGCAATTATTGTATGCAGCATTTGACTCAAGCCAACTTATCGCATAATCGAAATCTTTCTTCAGAAATCTATAATGTCTAGTTTCCTTTACAAATTGTTTCAAGCAAATAAGCCGCTCCCTCGCGAATTCAGAGTCATCTTTGGGCAATCTAAGGCTCTTAATTCCCAGATTATCCACCTTCAAATTATGGAGATCGGCGAGAGTAGTTAGCGAAAGAATTAAGCTTGCTAACGCTTTCCTGCACAATTGCTTCTTGTCTGCATTATCAAAAAAGGATAACCGAGAAAAAAAGAATCACTCTCGTAAAGATAGACCTGCGGCACAGGAAAACCTACGAGAGCGAGGGCTTTCAGAGTGTCATATTCTCTTACGTATGGTCTTACTTCTTCGTCTGGATGATAAATCTTGAACCAGAGGCGAACATTTTCGTTATAACCTTTTAAGAACAAGATTAAGACCTTGCTCAGAATCTTCCTTGTTGAATTTTAAAAAGAAGGAATAAACATTATTCGCCATTCCTCCTGAAAGTTTCTTTATGTTTAGAACCCGAATATCGCTGGCATCTTTAGGTAAAAGACTAGAATTACCATAATGTGCTAGCAAACGTAGGTAATATTCAAGTTTTTTTGGATCTAACATTTTTCCAGATCACAAAACTCTTTGACAGTTAACATCATAAGTCTTATTTTCCAAATGCATTATAATTATTCTTATCCTAAATCGTAAGAATAGTTTTTTTAGGCTAAAAATTAACAGACAATATCCAAGCCTTAAAGGATTACTCGAAATTCCTTTTACATAAGTTCTTCATGAATTCACATTTCAATTGTCAATGATGATTTCAATTGTAATTAGCATGATTAAGCATGTTTAGTTTCTTTTAGAAGGTTCAGGTAATCGTTTGTCATGCGTTCAAGCTGAACATTTCTTCTGCTCGCTTTCTAGCATTTTGACCCATCTGAAGCAAGTCTCTTCGTCGAGTAATAGCGCCCTAACATGAGATGTAAGTTGATCAATGTTTCCCCATTCGGCAAGAAACCAGTTTTACCGTGAACTATCGCTTCACTATTTGCCCCAACATCGTAAGCAACAACTGGTTTTCCAGTGAGCCATTGCTTGTATAACCGAGTAACTCATAGCTTCTGGCCACAAAGACGGCAAAAGAAGCAAATAACTTGATCTAAATATCTCCTGCAATTCCTCCTTATTCCAAACATAACCTTGAGTTTCAAAAGTTTCCTCGCAGTTCTGTTTGACCAACCCAAAGAAAGCGGACATCAGGAAACTCTGGCTTAAGATTTTTTGAAACTTGCACAAAATGGTGAATCCCTTTTTGCCTGTTGATATTGTATAGAGAGAAAAAGCACAGTTTTTGGTTTATTAAAAGAATGTAGGGGTTTGATAACGTTCAAATCAACCCCATTATATATCACATGAACCTTACAAATATCGAAAAATCTTCGCCATCATTTTCTTTAAAAACAGATTATCGCTTACTACAGCTGAAGCATGATTGAGTTTCGTCCTGATATTATTTATCTTAAGCATAGAAAGTTGCGTAAAAGGTAAATAAGCGATAGAAGGTATGAAAGAAGGTATTTCTCCGACAAACTTTGCACGTTTTGCCAAGCAAAGACCACAACTCTTGCTTGGTCCATCACAAGGAGACTCGGTTATCTCATTAAAGAGACAACTTAACGGACAAACAGGCCAAAGAATCTGAGCCTGAGCAATCGTTGGTATCCTTGAAAGCACACCTGCCCAAAAAGCGGAAAAATCAAAATCATACCAATTCATTATCAGGTCTGGTCGAATTTTTTCAATCTGCCGCTTATATGCACTAACAACTTTGGGGGCCAATACCGACTGCGAAACCCATGGATTCAAAAGACTCCACTTACGTGGGCGGTCACGTTGTACAAACATTTAGTTACAAGAATACCTTTATCTGAAAAAAAATGGTCTACTAATCGTGCAATTTTAGGTTCTCCACCAGGCCAAGATGGTCAAGTACAACACCTGTAAAGAGAATTTTCATCCTTGAACCCATCCCCTTCATGGCAAAAAACCCATCGTTATCACTTCTCGAGGTTTAATATTTGAGCTTATATCTATCAACTACAAAAATCTTTAATTAATGTACTTCATTAGAAAGAACGCAATCATGGTACACCATTCTGATAGAGATTATAAACAGACTTACCCAAATCCTCGAAAGAATTCAATACTCTTGCCATTTTATGACCTTCGAAATTTAATACTGAAGATATACTATTTAGATTCTTGCTCGGAAAGAAACGCATAAAAGTTAAGAGGGAATTTTAACCGATTAATTATCGCTAAATAATTCGCGAGTGATAAATATTATTTTTCTAAATGCAACTTTCTTCGAGAATATTTATATGTCTGTTCAATTTTCCATTTCAATGACGATCTTTCCATCGTAAGGAAAGGGGGGCTGAATTTTTTGTAGGCTCTTTGGTTTTGTGTCCAGTCATCTTTCAGCAGCTCTTTTAGAATTTTATTACATTTGGGATCTTCACTTTTAAGTGGGGGGATATATGCATCGGGAAAATACGGAATATCGACAAAAAGCTTTGAAGCAGCTATTCTATATGCTTCTAGTTTTGGATTTAATACTTTTGCAAATCCGGATAACGCAGACTGGTTCTTGATAAGATACTTGCATCTTGACAATAATAAACAATCAAGGACAGCATGATCTCCTTTTGAATATGAATCCGTTTTCTCAAGGTTTCTCCAAAACCCTACTTC
Source organism: Candidatus Bathyarchaeota archaeon (assembly GCA_963811105.1). Taxonomy (GTDB): domain Archaea; phylum Thermoproteota; class Bathyarchaeia; order Bathyarchaeales; family Bathycorpusculaceae; genus Bathycorpusculum. Next base: position 33,861 of record CAWEPZ010000011.1, read on the forward strand.
ACCTGTTTCGATAACTCTTTTGTCTGTATAATTCTCTTTAATTGCCTGCTTTATGCCTAATTCATCAGACGCAATAAAAATTGTGTCAATATCCCGATGGTTATCGACGAAGTCATTAATTAAGCTTAGAAAATCGTCATGGGAAACAGGATTAGTTTGCTTATAGTCTTTGTTCTTATCGGTTCCTCTATAATGTAAACCAAGTGCCCGATTCATATCGCCAAATGATTCCGCATGTTTCAGGATTCGAGGGGGATACAAAAATACGCATTCCATATCTTGTTGAGATCAGCCCACTGATTACCCAAAACACTCGCAAAATGGTATCTCAGATCTCTCAAATCGATATCTTTTTTTGTTTGATTATTTTTTGTTTTATAACTTAGATCAAATATCCCAGGTATAACATTGAAATCTGGTTCGATCCCGTAAACCAAGGAAGTTATCTTCCAATCTGGAAAAATTTGATCTTGATAGAGTTTGGGGAGAACTTCAAATACGCCTAAGACAATTTGCCCAAAAATACCTTCTGTTAAAAGGTGTGGCGGAGTAAAAATGATCCAATTTTCGGTTGCCATTTCAAACAAACCTTAACAAATCTTTTTTTACCATGTTTGAACCCGAAGTCTTTAAAATTTTAGTCCACCGGGGTGGTCGAGAAAAAGTGGAAAATGTTTCCAACTTATTTATCCAACATTGATCATTTCGAAAAAAATGAAAATTGATTTGACACATGCTTCATATTGAAAATTACTGGATAAATAAGTTCTATCTTGCTCGGCCGCCTTTCTTTAATGAGGTAATTATTTTCTCGAATTCTTGTTCGGTCATGAACGGAAACATTGGAAGTGAAAGAATCTTGGAATACAATGCTTCTGCTTGCGGAAAATCTCCTTTTCGGTATTTTGTAGTTTTTTTGTAGTAGGAAAAAATGTGTAGAGGGGGATAGTGAACTCCTGTTGTTATGCCCTCTTTTTTCAGAAAATCATAAAGTTTGTCTCTTTTCAAAGGGTACTGTTTTTCAACTTTGACTTCTAACAGATGGAAAACGCCTTGTCGATAGATGTCAGATTCTGGATCATGGAGCATTTCAATGCCGTCGATTTTTTCTAACTCTTCTTTATACCTTTTTGCTATTTTCCGTCTAGATTCAATGATAAGGTCAAGTTTTTCCATTTGTTTAAGTCCGATTACAGCCTCAATTTCGCTCATCCTAAAATTGAAGCCTAAATCAGTAACGTCGTAACGCCAATGAGCGAACTTTTCCTTTGGAGTCTTGCTTTGACCATGATTTCTTATTAAGAGAGCTCTGTCTTTAACTTTTTCACTACTTGTGACAAGCATCCCTCCTTCTCCCGTCGTCATATTTTTTGTAGCATAAAAACTAAAACAACCTGCATCTCCAAAACTGCCAACTTTCTTATCTCCAAATTTTGCACCGACAGACTGAGCGCAGTCCTCCACCATTCTTAAGTCTATGTTTCTTGACCAATGGACCGATCTGTTTCATGTTGCATGGAAAACCATACAGGTGAACGGGTATGACACATTTGATTTTGTCATTTTCTTCGAGTTGGGTTGCTAACTTTGCCGCATCAAGTTCGCCGTCTTCTCCTACGTCGCAGAACAAGACTTCAGCCCCTAGCCATCTAACAACATTCGCGGTTGCGACGAAAGTATTTACTGGAACCACAACCGAGTCGCCATTTTTTATTCCTAATCCATCCAAAGCTAAGTACAAAGCGGAGGTACAAGAATCAGTAGCTACACCATATTTAGACGATATATAATTTGCAAAGGCTTCTTCAAACTTTATCGTTTTTGGACCCATGGTCAGCCAACCAGATTCAAGAACTTCTCGAATTGAATCTAATACCTCAGCGCCTATAGTATTTTGAGGCTTGTACAATGGAATATGGTCTACAATATTCAATACCTCCAATGATAGATTTATTATCTTTTTAACTTTTACTAAGTTTTCTTGTACAAAGGTGTCGGTTTTCGGAGCATAAGTTAGGCTTCGCTCGGGCCAATTCTCCCGAAGACCATTGACAGTCGGAGAAGTTTTGAGCTCACAGATTTCGCCCTTGATAGCAACGAAAGTAAGATGATCCGGATGATGAATTCCAGGCTTTCCAAAATTCATATGTGCTGGATTAAAGCATTCGTAAATAGAAGAAAAACCTGCTTTGCTGAGTAAGTTGATTAAGGATGGCCGGGTGAACCAGAAACTAGTCATATTATCTATTGAGTAAAAGAGACGTTTCGCTTTCTCCTCTGCTGTGGCATTTTCAGGGTGTTCCCGGAATATGGTGCCCCAGTATTCGTCATTGTTATACTCTACCCGCTCGATTGGCTCAAGAGCTACCCGGACATCAAGTACTATAAGTCTATTTACCATCTCATACATAGTTTTGATAAGGTTAATTGCATCAATAGCGGGCAAATGATAGAAAACGCCACTGCAAATAATTGCATCAAATTTTCCATAAGACGCAACAGATATTTTTCTAATATCATCTTGTCGAAACTCTAAGTTTTTTAGGTTTAGAACTTCTTTGCTGAATATGGCTTTCTTAATATTGGCTTCTCTTGCTTCCACGCCAATTGTGTCTGCCCCATGTAATGCAAATTCGATGGAGAACATCCCATCCGAACATCCTAAATCGAGAATGCGGGATTCAGAAATTGGCTTCTGAGATAGATCGTTCACAATTTGGACTATTTTCCTAAGTCTTGTCTGGGGTATCCCCTGATTTCCTTTAGTCCAGATGCCAAAAGGAAGAGGAATGTCAAAGTTCCATTCGCCATATTTAAGTTTAAGTTCATCAAGTTCTTGCTGAATCTGTTCTTTGGTGTACATTATTCTGGGCTCTCCTAACTTTATCCGTTTAGGTAATTATTTTAATCTTTCTTCCATAAGAATAATATGTCGAAAACTTATCATCTTAAGTTTTCTTTGACAAAGTCTTCGAATTTTCGACCCAAGTAATATCCAAATCGGCGCCTGTCTTTTTGGCGAAAAATGGAAACTTAGAAATGGAAACGAAAGAAAAGCTTTCACACCACGAATCTCATAGGCCCTAAGTGGATTTGACAAAACTGAACAGTGAGAAATAGCCAAGCGCAGATGCCCATCAGTTTATAGAAGAATAATCGCTCGGAAATGTTTCCATCAAAATACTTTAGGTATTCTTGAATAAATCGATCAGCGGTTTTTTCACCAAAGTCTGCTCGCGCGCGAGTATATGCCATTGCAACATCATATGCTGGATCCCCTATTTCGGCATCTTCCCAATCCATCACAACCATTTTTGAGTTTTTAGTCATGACTATATTGAAGTGTGCACGGTAATCGCCATGAAGAAGACAGTATTTAGTCACAAGAATTATTGGAGATATTTGACTCAAGCCAACGAATCGCCAATTCAAAATCTTTCTTTAATCTTTTGTTATGACTAGGATAGAGATTCAGAAATCTCTTAAGGTAAAGAAGACACCGCTTTGCAAATCCAAACGGCCTTCAGGGGATTTGAGAGTGCCAATACTTAAGGTGTTTATATCCAATCTATGAAGCCAAACAAGATTTTTTGCAAATTGATCCATATTATTTGAAAAGTTTTGACTCAATTCCTCTTTTTCCATTACTATGAAAGGAGAACCAAAAAAATTTAAATCACTTTCGTAAAAAAAAGCTTTCGGAACTGGAAACCCAACACGTTTAAGACTAGTCAAAATCTGAAATTCTTTTAAGCATCTTTCGAGATTTTCATTAGTGGTATATCTTCTTAGAATTGGATCTAAAGACTCTGCCGTAAGCTTTAAAAATAAGGGAACTTTGTTGCTGAAAATCCCCATCCTGATATGATAAGCAAAAAGGAATAAACATGATTACCCTTATCACGTTTACTTAATTTTCTTACATCTGATATCTTAATGGAAGTGGCTCCATCTGGAAGAAAGCCTAATTTATCATGAGGCACAATTGCAGAAAAGTATTCTGCAAGTTTCTTTGAAAAATAAACCTCGCTCAATAGTATTCTCTTCTCAAAATTAGTTAGATTTGCAAGAATTGTCTTATTTTTATTAAGTATCATTTTAAGAAAGGAAAATTCCATAAGGATCGAAAATGGAACCTAAAGCCCCAAAAAATAGCACTTCAGAATCAAATCTCCAATCATTTCAATTGTTACGTTTCGTCAATCGTTAATAGACTAAAACGTGAAAACTAATACATTATGGAGAGTTGGATTGTTGAATATGAATTTTGCTTACGACCATACGTTTCACGAGTCGAAAGATATCGACTCGCAATGGATTTTACGAAATGCCAAAAAACCATCTTCAAAGGTAAAGCTTTCTTAGACAGAATTTCAATTCAATAATTTCTATTTCAAACAAAGATTTTTCTTAACCAGTCACAGTACCGTGTGAATTTAATAATAAATCCGCTACACAAGTCGTCCTAAATTAAAAATCAAATTTGCAATTTGTTTGATCCTTGCTGATTTGTTCAACACTATGAAAGGATTAAGCATATTCTTTACCGTCATAATAATGTCATAAGTTGTTCTGATAGTGTTTCGACCATCCAGTACCCTCTTACTTTTCCCTGCATAGTAGCTCCAATTTATTAAATAGCTCAAAGTCATTCGCTTTGATGGAACAATGTGCATAACCTCTGCATCAGGCAAAAACAAATAATGACAGCAAGATCTTACTCTCCTAATCACCTGGTCCTCGTCACTTGAATAGAGCTTTCCTTTCATTCGTCCCAGTTTTGGATCGAAAAAGCCTATTTTGTTAAATACGTCTTTTTTAAAAATCATGTTTGCGCCCCAAATACGCTGGCCATAAATATTTCCCACTCCAGCATAAAACCCAAAATCTTTTAGGTTCCACCAACTTGGCGGTGTTGCCTTATAAAGGGTATTAGGGGACCACCCATTAAGTCGGCTCCAGAAACAGTTCCCTTTTGAACGGCTTCGTACCAATGTTGACTCGGCACAGCGTCATCATCTACGAAAGCAACATACTCTCCTTTTGACTCATTTATCCCAAAATTTCTAGCATAAGCACATCCGCTCTCTTTATCGAATCTTGTAAGTTTTAAGATCGGAGAATCACCCTTAACTCTCAGAGGAGGATCAGATCCATTATCTATAAGCAATATTTCAAAAGGTGTGACAGACTGATTAAGCAGGCTACGCACCGTTTCCTGAGTGTATAATTGTCTGTTGTAAGCAACGATTACTACGCTAATTCTGGTTTCCATTTGTAACACATTAGTTTAATGATTCGTAACACATACTTTTAATGATTTAGTAAAAAAAACATCACTCTAAATTATGAACTTTCAAAAAATTAACTTCTTTCAATTCATGTTTTTTCTCGCGACCAATGTGCGGCTAATCGAATATTTTGAAACTCACCATATCCGGATAAACAACCCGAAAAATCTGTTCCTAAAGCAGTATCTGTTATGTCTGCGACAACTCAAAAGTCTACCGGTTGTATAGAACATTTCTGAAGTCTTTATTAGGCGTACTCTGAAATTCTGCCTTTTTGTGTTCTTCTTATTGTCGACTTGTATTACACGTTTTTTAACGCACTGGCTGATCTTTGATGCTTTGAGATTTTTTATCCTCTTTAAAAAGGATAACAAGATTCTTTTCGTTCTTTTCTATTAAATTTGTAGGATTTTGTAGCATTATTTAATTCTTCAGCACACCCAACTCTGAAATTATCGTGTAACTCAATAACGATGACCTTTGTTTTTTTGAGCCACTTTTCATAGTTAGCACTAAACAATTCTTTTTCAGCTCCTTCTACATCTATTTTGAAGATGTCAATAGTGTCTATTTTGCCCAGATCGACTAATCTGTCGACAGTTAAGGCAGAAACGCATTCAGGATTCTTATCTTTTGAAGATTTCACAGTTTGGAATGCCCATTTTTCAGCGGTCGCATCAAGAATTTGCAAATCTTCTTCTCTGTGCCATAAAGCAGCCCGGATAGGAATGATATTTCGATAATATCTTACGTTTCTAAGTAGCATTTCAAAATTGCTTTCTTCAGGTTCTACTGCGAAAATTCTGGCCAGGGGGTAAGTAATGGCGAAGAAAATGCTGGCATATCCAACATTTGCCCCACCATCGATTATTGTGCTTGGATGTAGATTCAGAAAGCCCAATCTATAATTTTTTCGAATAAAAACTTGGGCAAAAACTTCTTTATCAGTTGTGTTTATTCTAATTCGTAAAATATGAGTGCAAAGCTTCCAAAATAGGGAGATGCTAGAAAGCAACCCAAATAAACGCCTGTGCATAAGGAAAAAAGAAAACCACAATGAAATTGAACCACGAACGCGCATCAACGTGATATAATACGTTTGGGTTTCTGCCTTTTACATTTTAACGTTTAACTGTTGTTTCGAGGAAGTTTTCGAAATATTTTAGACAAAGGACGTCGCCTTCGGCTGACTTTTTCCTGATCATTTTTGTCGAAATCGCCTCGAACGATTTTTTAATGCAATAGCTGATTCTGATTGACTAAATTCTGTTCTATTAATGTCAATAAATGAAAACTAGTAAGCACAGATTTGAAACAAACCAATTGTTCAAAAATACTACCAAAGGAACCTTCCACTACGGCGCAATGAGCCTCTTACTGACGGATCCCATAGCGGTCCAATGTCTCTATCCTTGATTCTTCGCGCCTCTTGTATTGAGTATCTCTTTTGAAGCAATTTGCGCAGATTCTTGAGAATCCAGACGGCAATTCGTACACTATCAATCTGTGAATTTCTAAAGTCAGCGTAGCAAAAACCAATTATCGCTACGGTAATTCTTGGTGTTTCTTCCAATAGAGTAGATATTTCAAAATTCTTTATGAAAGAACTGAGGCGATTCTTGAAATCATGAAATCTGAAGAGCCTCGCTCCTTTGCCTTTACGTAGAAGACCTGGGCAGTGATAGACTGTTGCATCCGAATCCGATATACCCACAACCTTGTAACCCAATAACCAAGTCCTCCAACCCAGATCTTGGTCATCATAACCAACAAAATAGTCATCGTCGAACCCACCTAATTGGTGCCACACCTTGTTTCTCACAATAAATGATGCACCAAGAGCATATAGCTTCACTCTTTCCATAGAAGACGATCCCCAAGCGATTTGTGAGATGATATTAGCCTCTGCAATTCCTACATTGGAATCAGACTCCATTGCATCAACAAGTCTCTGAAGCCAGAGTGAGGTAACTTTCACATCTGGATCGAGAAATGCAAAGTAGTTACTTTCTTTATAGCTGGCGCCCAGGTTTCTTGCTTTGCATAAACCTAAATTCTCAGATAAAAAAACCTTGGTAAGCCGATGATCATCAAAAGCGTTCATAAGGGCTCTGCTTTTATCCGTCGACGAATTGTCAATGAATATCACTTGAAAATTCGAATATTTCGTTGCAAGAACTGAAGCCATAAGATCTTCAAGATATTTCTCATGATTGTAATTAACAATAACAATTGAGACTGATGGTACTCTCGGCATAAGAACCTCAACCTTGGTAAACACTGTAAATTACTCTTAGTTAAAGTGCGCCAGAATGCCCCGTCCTTTATGTTATGTGGTAGATGGCCTATAATTGTTGATAATATCATTTTGCAGGACCGTCACGCAGAGTAACTAAAAGGGTAGTCAATGCGCCTATTAATTGCAGTATCTAGCAAATTTTTATTTGATAAATTGGTGAATGTTATCCGACAAGCGTTATATTCGAAAAAAATAACTCGGGTCTATATTTAATACCTCCTTGCTCGCGAAGTATTATATTGGGCTTCGTATGCTGCTCAAGAGTTACGAATTAACCTAAAATGAAAAAGCGGTAAGAATGCCAAGTGCATTAACTGCTTTGTTTTGAAAAGCAATTCAGACGTTAGCATACCTAATTATGCGCTGTCTGGTGTACAAGCTATGGTCGTTAGGCAATATTCATTGGGAAGAATAACTTCAATAAAAAACAAGACACGAAAATGAACTCTGGTACAAAGGCGACAAATCGCGCTATATTGTCCCAATATTACTTGTCGAAGAATGTTGGCAAGATTGTAGACTAATCTAGCGTTTTAAGGTTTCTTTGAGAAAGTTTTCAAAATATTTTAGCCAAAGGAGGTCGCCTTCAGCTGCCAACTGTCGAGCGACAAGGGGCCATCGAATAAATGGAAATCCAAGCAGAATAAAGGGTCCGCTAAGAAACGGAAATGTAGGTAAAATTTTGCGTCGGTGATATTTGTAGGCGTAAATGGGATTTGATAAGCCCGAGCTGTAGTAAATGGATGTTCCTAAGATTCCAACCATCTTGTAGAATTCAAGTCTCCGACTAATATCTCCATGGAAGTTCCTCTTGTATTCTGAGACAAATCGTTCGGCAGTTTTCTCAGCTGAATTTGGATTTTTCGGGTTACTGAAAAATTTAACAAAGTGATATGCATAACCAACATCATATGCTGGATCGCCTATTTCAATCGAATCCCAATCTAACACAATCATTCTAGAATCTTTAGTTACACAGACATTACCTGGGTGGTAATCCCCATGAGCTAGACAGTATTGTGGGCAAGAGTTGTTTGAAACATTTGAATTAAGCCACTGTATAGCGAGATCAAAATCTTTTTTGAGTTTTTTGTCATGTTTGGTTTCAAGATTCAGATAGTGCTTGAAATGAATAGGCCAACGTCTGGCGAACGCATATTCATTCTTGGGAGGTCTAAGAACTGATATTCCTAGCTCGGCCAATTTGAGATTATGAAGATTCGCGAGGGTTGAGGCAAAACAATCTACTATCTCATTAATGCTTTTTTGAACCACTTCTTCTTTCTGCATTATTACAAAAGGGTAACCAAGAAACCGAGAATCACACTCACAAAGAAATACTTCTGGGACAGGAAAACCAATACGCCCAAGACTTCTTAGAAGCCTGAAATTCTCTAACGCATTTCCTAAGGTCTTCATCATGAATATACGCTTTCAAAACAGGATCGATATTCTCAAGGTAAGTTTTCAAGACAAGATTGCGTTGTTGCGGGGTTCCTCCGTCCACATAAGTAAGAGATATAGAGAATACGTCACTCCAAAACCCTCCACCTATCTTTAGGACATTCGAAACCCTAATTGTATGCGCACCTTTGGGTATCAGGTTCGAATTACCGTTACGTGAAGTGGCACGAAGATAGTCCTCGAGTCTTGAGCCAAGTGCTCTTCCTGAACGGACACGCGCGTTGTAACGAAGTGAGTTGACAATTGTTTTCCTGAACAACAAAGAATCACACCAAGAATGGAAGATGACTGAGTATAGTACTAATAAAATTAAAAATAGATTGTATAATGTTCTATTCTGTCATAATTTAGACAAGTGAGGAACTGCTTGTTGCTTCATTCAACGAATTAATCTCGAAAAATCGGATAAAGTGATCATAAAGAAATTTTGGCTTATATTCAAAACCTTCTGCCCATTTAATACTCATTTTATAACATTTCGTCTACATCTATTGAGGTCGGACATAGAGTCTTATTTGTTGTTTTAAGTTCAGGTGTGACTTTCAAAAGATGAAACTTCTGAAGAGTTGATAGATGTCTTAATAGCAAATCAAATCTATGATATATAGATGCTATTTCAGAGGACTTCTTGCAGGAGGCTGAGCAAGATTTGCAGGATTGAGTTTAAAGTTGTTATGTTTAGGGTAGTAAATTAAATCCCAATCGAGTTGGTTTACCATTGTACTAGGATGAATTGTCAAAACAGAAATCTTACGCTTCAGTGTAAGTCGTTGAAGGTGAGAGTGCTCACGTATTCCACCTTGCCAATTAGCAAGCAGTATTGTAAAGGGATAAAACGTAATTCCGCGATAGCTGATCGGCTCGATGGAGATGTTTGTTGAGAAATCATAAGTTATGCCGAGAGTTTTCATAGCTTCAAGATGAGGTGGAGTCCAGCAGTACCCAGGCGCCCGAAATGCAACTATTTGTTTTTTGGGGAAAAGAGCTCTGGAGTGCATGAATTCCACCGGAGCCTTCAATTTCACCAGTTAACGGATTGATATGAGCGGTTTCTCGAATAAGGGAAGTTTGATAGGCTTCCTCGTAACTTTCAACGTCGGTGAATTCAAAAAGGGTAGGGTGAATAGAATGACTGGAAGAGTGATAGCCAATTTGATGCTCGTTTAGCAAGTCTACGGTCGCTGGAAAGTTGGATAGTTTTTCAGCCATGTTTCCAGTTATGAAGAATAAACCGGTCAGCTCATGTTTTTTCAAGAGCTCCAAGATATTATGCAAGCCTGGAACCGAGTTTTCACTTATGAAGTCTTCAGTATCGAAGGTCAAGAAAAAACTATGCAGAAGCTTTACACCTCCAAAGTACAAACATTCAAACAGTCTATAGCATGCGATTTTTTACGATTGCAATTTCAGATCAATCGCGAATCAACATATTTTCGTATTTCAAGCATTGATTATGATAGAATGAATATGCCAGTTTAGAATGTGTAACACAAAGTGGAAATTGGAGTCTTATTCGTATGAATTTTGCAACTAACATTTCAGGCGAGATTTTCGGGTTGCTCCAATGTTCCAGCCGATTCTTCCATACATGTTTAAAATTTTTCAGTATCCACGTCGAGGCGCGAATGTTTCCTAAAATTTCTGACAGATTTTTCTTTCTCACTGAAAACACTGATTCAACCGCAATTGAAAAATAAAGAATGAACAAAGCTTTTAACAAATCTCTTAAATTGAAATATACATCAAACAGCAAACACATTTTGGCTCTAAGAAGAGAGAAAGTCACAGATTGGTTATTCCAAAATTTCTTTGTAGTGGCTCCGCCAATATGGCGTATTCTTGAACTTGATACTGATACCACTCGTTTTCCCGCGAGCCACGTTTTCAGAGACAGCAAAGTATCGTCATAATTGTAAGGTATTTCAGGATCAAATAATCCTATTTCATCAAGAAATTCTTTTCTGGCAATCATTGAGCACCCTGTTGCAAACGACACTTCAAACGTAGGAATAAACTCAAAATCGCCTTTTTTTCCAGCGCCTATTGGGTACAAGAAAAGGAGATAATCGCTCCAAAGTCCGCCTGCTCCCCGAAGTTTCTTCCCATCGATTGAAAGTATAGTACTTCCCGCCAATCCAATGGTTTTGTCTTTTTCCATAGTACTCGACCAAAGCAGCAAGCCAATATGGATCCGCAATTGTATCATTGTTTAGAAAAACGATATAGTCTCCTCTTGCATGACTAAAACCAAAATTATTGCCACCACTAAACCCTAAGTTTTTGGTGCTTCTGAAAATTCTTAATCGTTTGTCATTTCCAAAGGTTTTTTCGACTATTTTCAAGCTTGAATCAGTGGATGCGTTGTCTACGAAGATTACCTCAAAATTTGGGTATTTTGTGCCTAAAACAGAAGAAAGACATCGCTCCAAATAGTTTTCTCCATTGAAATTCAAAATAATAACTGAAACAAGAGGGGTATTTTTCTGAACAAGCAAATTTTTAGCCTCCGTTAGGTTTAGTCAAGTTAGCAATCTTAAGTTCTGTCAAGATTTCCAGTTAATTTCATGATTTCCAATCTCAGAAATGAAGATAAAGATCTAATCACAGATATTAATCACAAGATACATGTTATCGAAAAACTGAGTTTCATGACTTCCAATAATCAATAAATAGTCTCGAAATGCGCTTTTGCATTGAAATTAGTTTACAGCACTGATTTGTAAATATCAGCTATAGAGGTGCAACATTTTGAATATCATGTTTTTCCACGGCTTCAATACCATTTGCTGCAATCATCTTTCGAAGATCTTTGTTTTTTATTAAACTTATCAATCTGAGGCTAATTGATCGGCATCGCCAGGTGGCGTAAGCAAACCATTTTCGCCATTAGAAATTATTTCTTTCATAATTCCAAATCTGGAGCAACTAACTGGAGTCCAGCTGCCCAAGCTTCAAGAGTAGTTATATAGCTACCCCTTGTTCCAATAGAGATATCACTATCCCACAAAAACTTTCTCACATCTGACTTCATGCCAACCAAAGTAACTGACTCTTCAAGATTCAGATCTTGAACTAAGCGATTTGCATATTCATAAAGTGGACCGTATCCTACAATTTTGAAAGTTGCTTCAGGCACTTCTTTATAACTTTGGCAAAGGCTCTAATCGGAGTCATTGGATCCTTGGGTTTACTTAGTCTAGACACCATCACTATTCTAGTTCCAGAACCATTTCCATTTGAGGTTGGACGTTTGAATAATCTTGTATCAACAAAATTAGGTATTAATCGACTTTTTTCACCCAGTCTAATTCTCTGCAATACATTCAGAGTCTCTTTGGAAAACGTAGTAATAACATTGGCTTGCCTAAGCACATTAAGCGTTGCTGGAGCTCTCATAGGCATTGAAAACGGATCATTAGGATTCACTGAATCACCATGAAGGGTAACCACGAAGGGGCGATGAAAATGTTGGCTCAAAAGAAGCCCAATAGTTGGATAAAGTGGCTGCCAAAATCCATGAACATGAAAAACATCAACCTTATCGATTCCTCGAATACTTGCAGCTTCTCTGTATAAGTTCACAGTCAACAAGTTATCCAAGAGTTTGAATCTCCGATTAAACAGCTTGTAAGATGCGTTTCTGAGAAAACTAGGAAAGGTTCCCCTAGACTATGTACTTCCAAGCTGTTAATTTTCTCAAAATTCTGTGTTCGAAGGCGCGCAAGAAAGGGACATGCGCTTTATCGGTAATCATAAGAAAATGCATATTTTGATCTTGTTGAGACAGAAAGTCCGACAAACTCAGTATATAACGCTCTACTCCTCCAGACTCAATGGGAAAGAAGTTTTGCCAAATGTGACAGACACGCACTTTGATATCCCCCTTTCAAGAACCTCTTTGATAAACCGATGCTCGCGGGAGAACTCACATTATTAATTGCGCTCAAAACTTTTCCCGTTGTTTCTCAGCTAACGAAATAGCTTGTTTTCGGTTTTCTATTCCCATTTCAATAATCTTTTTTTGCCAAATTCCATTAGTTGCTCTAATTTAGCTGCTAAATCATTACTATCAAGATAAGTGTATTCATGAGGAAGCAGATCTCCTCGACAACCAAGAATGTCGGAGAAGACGACAAGGCCAGCCATCGCATAGTCGTACTTTCTCTCGTTGGAGCCTCCTTTATGAATCCCAATGTTTATGCCAATCCAAGATTTGCTGAGAATTCTCATATAATCCAATTTACTGGGAATATATTTATAATGTTCCAACTCTGATGTTTCTAGGAACTCGTTGCGGTTTCATGCCAATAACGTAGACCTTGATTTTATTGTCCAGTTTTGACAAGGCATTGAAAATTGCGTTAAAACTTATGGCACTTTTTGTTCCCCAACGGTTTCGGAAGACTATACATATACTAGGGTTTTTGTCTTTAAGCTCGGCTCAAATTCTTTGATTGGGTAAATATTTGGATAAAAAATGACGTTCTTTGGCACCCATTTCCACGTATCTAAGTCGATCCCTTTCGCTGCAGGCTATAACCAAATCTGCGATTTGAAGAATTTCGCGTTCTAACTTGTACATTAACCTCCTTGCTATAAAGTTATCTCCAAAGCCATAATGCTCACTGGCAATATCTTGAGAAACATAGATAATTGTGCCTATTTGTTTGAGCAACTTCAGGTCCAGGGTTCTTATGCTCATAAATTCATCAATTAAGAAGATTTTTGGCGAGTTCATATTTCTCAAGAAAGGCATTATATTATCTGATCGAGCAGTTGAGGCAAAATACTGGTCTAAGGTTTCGGAAAGCACTGAGATGAAGCCTTCGGTAACAAGTGCATCCCCCAATTCCCTTTTAAATAGTCGTCTTAAAACTCTATCATGCAAGTCTTTAGGGCTTTTCAACATCATAAGCAAATAGTTAAATAAAACTCCGGAAATGGAAGTCGCCAATTCCACTTTGTCATGACTCCATTTTTCAGTAAACCTTTTTCTCTCGTTTCTTATAATGTAAAAAATATTGATTTTTGAATTGGCTCTAAAAATCTGAGACAACAAACCTTGCCTTTGGCGAAATCTCCTTCCATCTATCTCGAATAATAACCAAAGTATGGGACATACGCAAAACCTTTTATCTAGTTTTAATCAGAGCCAATTGGCTCTTATCAGGTGTAAAAGAGAAATGTTGATTTTGAGAAATTCTGGATTTCGCGGTGTTCAAAATAGCTTCCAATTTGATCAATGAGTAAGGAGTTGACGTTTACATCTAAGCCTTAGATCAATTGAAAACGCGGTAACATTTTCTGGGAGCCACAAGATTCTTTTTGTTACGATAGCATGAGTGGCTTATTCTTGACTGAGGACTAGGCAAGTTGGTTTATTGTAGACTGTAGACCAATTATCTAAAGATGATTAGCTCAAAATCTCGGTACGTCTGAGCGAGAATAGCGTCTAATATCTCTTGGAGGCATTTATCACCATTTTATACAGGGTTTACTTCTGCATCTGCACCGCCTGTGGCTAGTTAACTTGTGATGCTTCTTGGTGTAGATTTTATTCGAACGAGTTTTCAGTTGTCTATCACTAAATCAAGAAAACTCTTTCTCTTATGCACATGTCCCAGAAGTTGAGACGTTCATATAAAGATCTAACGTAGATAAATGGTAACAGTGCGAAGTCTTCCTTCGTTTTGTACACATTGCGGAATAAATTTGCAAAGGTTATTGGGGGAAAAATTATTTTACACAGATCTAATGGATAAAAGATCCTCCACATGAAGAGAGGTTTATCTTTGAATTTCTTGTAAAGTAGGACTCGGTCTCTAATCCTTTTGGACTGTTGAACAAATTGTGCTGGCTTAAGAGTTATTTTCTGATGATACACGATCATTTCGGGGTCGAAACATATTCGACCAAACTTCTGTGCTCGCATAGCAAGATCTCTGTCGTCAAAATAAACGAACCTCTCATCAAATCCTTTAATTTTTTCAAGAATGTTTTTCTTGTAGGCAATGTTGCAAGTCATGAATTCTCCTCCTTTCTTATTCTCCGTAACTCCATCAGAACGGGTTGGCTTGTATTCCTCGGAAACGTAGTAAGTCTTACCCTCTACGCCGACGCAGTTTCCTACTTCAAATCTTCTTAAACCAATTTCGATCCAGTTTCTAGAAAGCATGCAATCGCCATCTGTGAAGAAAACATACTTTCCTGTTGCCTGATCTAAGCCTCTATTCCTGCTCTTGGCAATTCCAAGCCATTTTTCGTTTCTACAATATTTTATACGTTTATCATCGAATCTTTTAATTTTTTGTCTAGTTTCATCATTGCTTAAGTCATCAATAACTAAAAGCTCGAAATCATTGAATGTCTGATTCAAAATAGATCCTATACAATCGTCAATATACTTCTCTACGTTTCTAACACACATTACTATGCTAACAGCTGTTTTCAGTTCTCTCAAGTGTAAACTTCCCCACAGTTGCAAATTGCGCAAATTACATTAATAAACTCACTTGACACATAAATCAAGTAAGTTAGTCGGCCAACCTGTATTTTGTTTTATTCGAAGGAGATTCCCTTTTGAGAACCCTTCAAGTTTTTCAAAGTAATTTTACGAAAAATAGCGCTCTATTAACAATCCCATGGTCTCAAGCGACCTAACAATGTTACATCAGATAGTAATAATACCAACAGAGAAATTTCTATCATTACAAAAAGACCATTATGTACAAATCTTTAGTCAATAAAACTTGATAATTACGTTTAGCTGTTGATTAAACGATTTTGAGAACCATCTTTTAGTCTATAGCGTATCTGAATTTCTAACCAGGTCTGCATTTGCCTGCACCGGGAGCGGAGACTGCGAATAGCGGCTATATCTGAGTGTTTGTATTCCATGGTGCCAAAATAGTTAGTAAAGCGCTAATCATTCAGTTAGAGGAGGTTAACAGGTCAAATTTGCTCAAAATCAGAAAAATATCTTATCTAGGGAGATTTTAGGCAATGCGCACCGTTCTCTTCCCATTCCTAAAGGTAATTAAGATACTAACATTTTTCCGATTTCTTTAAGCTTCCAAAAAACGTATTCTCTACGTGAAAATGCCAATCATTTGAGTCTGCCAGCAATTTGATTAAAACGGAAGGCTTCTTTCTTGGGGAATCTTAAATTGTAAATTAGAGTTATTCTCGTAGGCATTTGTATAATGAAATATATTTGTCGGCAATGTTTTCCCAGCTATACATTGTCGCTTTTTGAAATCCATTACGTGATAATTCTTTTCTTAGGTGAGGATCTTGATATAGAGCAATAACTTCCTTTGATAATGCGTCAGCATCTTCAGATTTGAAAAGCCGACCATCAATCCCATCAGAAATGATTTCTTGAAAAGCTTGGAATATTGGAGGCTATTACGGGAATTCCTGAAGCCATGGCTTCAAGGATAACTATGCCAAAACCTTCATGCCTGGAAGGAAAAACGCAAATATCTGCAGACTTGTAATAACTGGGAAGCATCGAGTGCTCAGCCCAACCATGGAAAACCACATGTTTTTCAATCCCTTCTTTCTTTGCCAGAAGAGCAAAATGACTAACATCGCCTCTCCCTACAAGATGTAATTTGATGTTTGGAAGTTCAATCCTAAGTTTGGCTATTGCTTGAATTAAGATATCAACGCCTTTTAATCTCGCGAAGTGGCCAACATACAAGATGGAAGGATCACCTTCCAAAAGTATTCTGTCATTATTGCCGGTGAACATTTTCAGGTCTACTCCATTAGGGATAACTGCAACTTTGTCACGATTTAATCTGTACCAAACGACGACATTATTACGCATAAATTCTGAGTTTACGACTATTCGATCTGCCAAGTTGCAGTAGCTTAAATGTACTCATCCAATCAATAAAGAAACAGGTTCATGCCATTGTTCTGCTATCCGTTCCAGTTAAGGAATACCATGAATATTAAGAACTGTGCGAGTTTGCCTTAACTTCGCAAATCTCAGCAACATAGAACTCCCATTGATACCAAGCAGGATTTGCATTGAAATGAATAATATCAAATTCCTTTTTAACAAATTGACTGAACACATTGAAGTAAATTATGGAAAATCCTTATTTGAACTTTATTCCACGTAAGTAAGTTAACACCCACCTTTTTCTTCAAAGCCTTGGGTAGGTAATAAGCGACTTTGCCTACGCCTCCTCCTCGGATTATATCCGGTTCACCATAATATAAGATGTTCAAATGTAATCAACCAAACAGTGAATAATCTTGTATTCAGATTCAACGATGAAGTTTGTATGCAAATCAGAGATTAATCAGATTTGCGTTATCCATAAGTTTACCTGCTTTTTGTTGCTATATAAGAGAACCTGAATTATAAACTACATCAAATTTGTCCAGTATCTGTTGGGATGTTGTTTCAACAGAAATATTGCTTATATTGAGAGTCTTGCTAAACCGATCGAAAATAATATGGAATCATACATCGTAATATTTGATAGTCTAAAACGCGGTGCAGATTCGTGTCGATTTCGGTATTTCCTTGGATTTGCGGAGACAATATACCATTTGTAGCCAAGATCGGCGATTACTATGCTTTTTGAATTCCAATCGTATTTCTCGATCATGAAGTTTGCTGTCGCAAGGTCCTCTTTTGTTTGAAACGTTATTGGAAAACTATCAAACGAATAGTGAATTGGAACGAAAACAACAAAAATCAACAGAACCACAACCAAGTATTTCAGGTATTTTCTAAACTTGCTTTCAAACAGATAAGCAATTCCTAATGAGATAGGAACAAAGAATAGCGGTATTGCACGTGAACCTAGAATGAAAAGTGCAACCCCCAAACCTGAATAAATAGCTCCAGTTAAGAAAATAGCTTTGTCTATTTCTCTAAGTTTTCTTCTAATTACTAGGAAAACGAAACCTGCAATACATAAGATACCAAATGCGATTGTTACCGCTCTAGAAAACAATGAGGAATAGCATCAGTTGGGACAGAAGTGGTCGTAAGTGTAAGCTCCAACAAACTAGAATATTCGCTTGGAAGCAATAAAACACTAATAATACTATTCCTAAAAGAAAATACAGCAAAAGTAATTTGCACTAACAAATAGATGACCAATGTCAATATGAAGAATTCAAAATATTGTTTACTTCTGCCAATAATGCTCCGAATTAGCAAATAGATTACAAAAAAAAGGGGAACAAACGCATGAGTAAATACTATACTTGTAAACAAGATGAGCATAATACAGGATAGTACCAGCACTCTTTTCTTGTGTCTCCAACATGAACAAGATGAAGAGAAGCGCAAATGCGAGTGAGAAGGGAACAGCTTGATAATTCAAGAAATAAAACATTACAACAAAGAAGGCTGCCACTGCAAGAAAACCGCTGCGATTATACATCTTTGAAGCATAAACATACAAACCTGTGATATTAGAAATCCTATGATCGTGAAAAGCAGAAATTCATAGATTGTCAACGTTGAGTCCGCTCACTGACGTTGTAATGCTTGCCAAAAGAAAAAAAGAGGGCCACTGGTAATAGCTGTGGATAAATTGTGAAGTGTTCAAATTATTTGTTCTAATGAAATTTTCTGTCAGCGACCTCTAAAACAAGTTGAATCGCTAGTTGGCATAGTGTAGTAGAAATAAAATAATGAATACAGGACTATGACAAAGCCTATAGCCATTATCCATTTCAAATACTTGTTTTTGAAGCTAATAGCCATCAGAAACATTGATGTTAACAATAAAGGAATACTAAACCAGTACAAAATTGAAACATGGTTAAAAATTGAGTCGCTCACAGAGTTAAGTGATAAAGGGAAGCTCAGTACCATGAATAGAGCCATTAATGATAGACCAATAAGAAAAGGAAGAATTAGTAGTTTGTTCTTTTCCATCTCTTTCACGGCATCAATTTTGCGATTTATAATATTTGTATTTAAGTTCCATCTTGGGACAAATTTCTCAGCTAAGCACAACTTACAGTTCACTGTTCTCGAAGACTTCAACTGCTTCTTTTTGATTTTGTTTCAATATTTCCCGTCTGGAAATAGCCTTTGAGTTTCTGCAGCAGTCAAAAGAAGGAAGCCATCAGTATTCAAGACTTCTGTTTGTTTGTTACTAACAATTTGTATAATGCTTTAGCGTCGTAGCCATCAATACACAGCCATAAGCTTGTGTTCTTAGTAACAATTGAACAAATAGAAGTAAGCTTCGAAAACACAAAAGTAATTCGGATTTGAATCATGAGTCTTATAAAGGGTTATATCCAAAGGGGATCTATGACATTTTGGTTAATTCAAACTCTACAGACTAAGGATCTTTTCCCACAATCACAAGAGTTCTATTACTATAACGCGTACATTCATACAACGACAGGTGGAACAGGAAAATGCTAGTTTTTACTCATCTTGGCTTATTATGAAGATATATGGCGTACAACTCAATGTATTTGGTGGTTACTTTGTCCATGTTGTAGACATTTCGAGCAAACATTCGAATACTGGCACTTAATTGATCCAAGGAATTAGTATTCTTCAGCGTTATTAGTTTATCTGTTAGGCTTTTGAACCCGTCTGCAAGTATGCCGTATTTTCCATCTTCAGTAAGTTCGGAGGAGAACGGGAGTTTTAGCATTAGAGGAATTTTGCCCAGACACATACTCTCAAGAAGTGTCATTGGACAAGCTTCGTACATGCTTGGAATTGCAACAAATTTACACAATCGAAAGCTCTTCATCAATTCTGGTTTTGTGGTAAAACCCTTAAACTCTATATTTCTCAATCTAAGTGAACTTATGTATTCCTGCATCTTATGAAAAAGGGGACCGTCTCCGTGGACAATTATTTTGAATTTTGTGTTGTTCTTTTGAAGGAAGTATGCCATTTTTATTAAATTCAAGGCACCTTTTCGCCAGAAAAGACGGCCCGCGAAGAGTATTGTATTACTTGACTCCTCTAAACCTGGTTCACTTTCATACTCCTTTTTAAGGGTTTCAAGATCAACACCATTATGTATGCAAAGGATCTTTTTGTCATAGGCTTCTCCCATCTCGTTTAAGAGATCTGATTTTAACGACTTGGAAACAGCTACGGCAGTAGTTGAATGATCAAGCTCTTTTCTGAAAGTAAATGACCATGCAGGATAGCCCAGTAAATACGTTAAGAAGTCGCTTCTGCTCCCACCTCTAAGCAAAGAATAAGCAACAAGGTTCTTCTCGACTTCCGGACTTGTGTGAAAAGTTACTGCTAACGGTGCTAAGTCTTTGAGGACATAAGATAAAGGATATGTTGAACCGCTTTGACCATGAATTACATCAGGATTTATCTCTTCAATGGTTTTTCGAAGCCTTTTCAAATTGGCTAGTTGAAACATGGTATGTCTGGGAGGCAGATCTGGATACGGAAATCTT
The DNA here is from genome assembly GCA_963811105.1 of Candidatus Bathyarchaeota archaeon. Classification (GTDB taxonomy): domain Archaea; phylum Thermoproteota; class Bathyarchaeia; order Bathyarchaeales; family Bathycorpusculaceae; genus Bathycorpusculum. The sequence continues at coordinate 54,345 of CAWEPZ010000011.1, forward strand.
ATAACGGTCACCCCATCTTCGTCTTTCCTAAAAGAATGTTTTTCCTTTGTGCCATTTGAACGCAAAATATTTGTTGTAGGATAACCGGTAATTACAGTTACCTTTACGCCAGTTTTGGAAAGTCCCTGAGCAAGACCTTTCATGAAGGTACCTATTCCTCCAATAATAAATGGGGGATACTCATTAGACAACAAAAGGATATGCATGTTAGGTAATTACCTTGTTTCGATTCATTCTGTATCTGCAAAGAACCAAATTCATAATATTTGGAAAATTGCGACTATTAGTACGAAGATAATAAGACACTTTTCTAACCTGCGTAACGCACCAAGTCATTTTTTGCGGAGAATTCATTTGATTTTTTTAAGCTTATTTCTGTGAAACAAAGACGATTAAAATTACGAAGTACTCTGGTGCATCAAAATTCTGTGGATTTCCATCGATCTCTTTGACTGGCCTGCTTCTGGCATTTCTCTTATGACGGTCTCACGGAAGACAACTGTTCAAACTTCTGTTTGTCAATACCATGCAATACTCTGAACACTGACAAAGAACAAAACTAATTGAACTTTAGCAAAAGCTTGAACCATCCGTGAAAAAACCAGTCCTAGAAGCCCACAATAATTGCCCCGATCAAAAGATAATTAAGTGGAGCAAACGCAGTCAAGAGGAAGATGCCAATTATAGAAATAAAGAAGAAAAATGGCAAAACAATAAGCATCAGGAAATGGGCGGGCATTATGACTAATCCGAACTTGCCATACTTCCGACTTAATATCATATTCTTTGTAGGAAAGCATATTTTCGATTAACGTTGCACCTCTCCTGATCTGTTGTTTAAATGAATCACGCATTGTCTCGGGTGCAGGTTCGAAATACACGGCACGCGGTTCATAAACAGTTCTGTAACCTTCCTCTGCAGCTTGAAATGAAAAACAAGCAGTCTATGCAACCTTTTTTCAAGATTCCTTCTTTTTCACTATATGCTGGCATATACTCCTTCTTGTGGCAGCAATTTCGCCTTTAATGTCAAATGGAGAATCGATTTTACCTTCCGCCTCTCGGACGAAATCATAAAAACTACGGTAGGATGCTTCAATTTTGGGTCGATGACCCTGCATCGACATTATTTATTTTCATGGTTCCATTAACGGCGCCGACCTTAGGATTTGCGAAATGGTCAACAATCAATCTAACAGCGTTCGGTGCATATTCGGTCTCTGCTCCCGTAATGAGTATTATTTCACCGGTTGTTTGAAGAAACCCTTCAACGACGGCCGAGTTAAACCTTTTCTACTTCCCTGCTTGACAATTTTTTGAGAATAGGAAACAGTTTTAGACAAAGCCTCTATTTGTTCAACTGTCCCGTCTTTTGAACCCCCATCCACAAAAACAACTTCAAGCTTCTTGGAAGGATAAATTATTTCTTGTAGATTTTCAATTTTTTGCTGAATGATTTTTGACTCATTATAAACTGGCACAATAATAGAAACGGTCGGTAGATTCTGCTTCTTGAAAGTGAGCAATTATCAATATTAGTTTTCTTCTCTAACGTAAACCAAACAGAGTAGGTAGTAAGAAACGTAGAAACCAAGGAAAATGAGCAATACTAGCGAAAGTTACAATTTCAAGGATTATCATACTCAAAACTATCACCTGTATAATAACAAATGTTGAAAACACTTTCGGCAATCTGATCATTTGTCGAATAATCCACGCATTCTCCATAATCAGCATTCAGAATAACATATATAGTTAATTTAAAAGAAAATGAAATAATGTTAATTTTATTGCTTCACTTTAATATGGACAATATCAAAGTCACTTTTTATCGTTCAGTAAGAAGCTTCTCTATGTTTTGTTTAACTTCTTGTTCATTCTTCTCAGAGAAATACCAGTCGGTAGTCTTTTTGAATCCTTCTTCATAAGATACTTGTGGGTTGCCAACCGAGTATTTTTCTAGTTCGTGTTAGATCTGCTGCTCTTGATGCGACACCTTGTGGTTTTGAGGTATCATGTATTATTTTGGTTGGGTGCCAGTTAATTAATCTTAAAGACCAAGTCTGGCTGCTTGCGTTAAGCGTAATTCTGTCATCTCTGCCCGCGTTAATTGGAGAACCATCATCTATTTTTCTCTGAGGCCAACACCAAGGCGTCAACAATATCTTGGACATAAGTGAAAGTTTCTGTCTTGTTCCCCAGTTCCCCATATCAGATAAGGATCCATTCTATGAAAGCTTTAGCGATTAAAGCAATAATCGCATGGGTTTCATTTTCCCGTGGACCATATGCAGTAAATATTCTAACTGCTGACGTTTTGATTCCATATTCCTCATGGTATGCCTTTAACGCCATTTCACCCATGAGCTTTGGCCCAACCATATTCTATATCTGCAAAAGCTTTGTCTCTAACGAATGGATTAGCTTCATCTTCTTTTAAAAGATGGGAGGAACCTGCTTCTTCTTGAAGGAATGTAGGATAAACACAAGCTGAACTTGCAAAGCACACCTTTTGTACGCCTGCTTTATTTGCTTCCTCAAATACGAGTTGGTCTAATATCATGTTGCTGCAGCATTCTGCAGGATGAGTGTCGATATATCCTCTTCCACCATGCAATGCAGCCAGATGAAAAACCATTCAACGTCTTGCATCATTGATTTAACAAAAGTCTTGTCTTTAAGGTCCCCTTGAAAAACAGACAAGTTGCCAGAATGCCAAGTCTTTGATCCGGCTTTTTAAATGGATAACATAAATTAGTTAGTTTTCCACTCGAAAAGTCATCTGCAACCTTAACAGCAGCCCCTTTTTTTAAGAAGAGAATCAACTAGATGGCTCCCAATAAAAGAAGCGCCGCCAGTTACTAAGACACTCTGTTTCACCATAACTCGCCAACCTTACGATCTTTTAAGCTCTGTGATTTCATGAGATATCGTATATTTAAATAATACTGCAATTTTACAAATATTCTGCTCTCGCAATAGCACGAATCCAAGTATCTTCGGCACTTAGCCAAGCATCTTTCAGCGCACACATTGGAACATTATTGCAGATTTGAGAAATATCATTCAATATAGCCTATTTCTTTTTTAACACTTGCCAGCATTTTTCTTTTTCGTTCTTGAGTAATTCCTCTTCTTCAGAGTCCAGCCTTTTTTTGGGTAATGTGGACTTGAGCAAAGATCGTGAAGAGTGAAAATTCACGAGTTACTAGGTCTAGATATTTATCACTTTGGCTGGATTTCCAGCGACAACGGAATTACTAGATATATCTTTAGTAACTACGCTTCCAGCACCAATAATCACATTGTCTCCAACATGTACATTTGGCAGAATTATATTTTCTCCTCTGCCCCAACAAAACAATTATTTCCAATCGTTACTACTCCAATTTTTGTGTAGTCTATATGATTTTTAGTACTGGCATCATGTGCAAGGATTATTACATTGAAGGTTAGATAACAATTGTCTCCAATAGAGATACCGAGGAAAAGCTAGATATCTCAAACTGAAGGTCCGATGTAGCAGTTGATACCTAATCTCAAACCATTCTTAATGAGCCATTTAATGCGCAACTTTTGAGGAAGAGCAAGCAACGTGCTAATGACCAAACTATTCTCCTGCCTGCCACAAATACTAATTCCATTTTGCTATTTAAGATTTCGAGGAGCACAAAAAAAATCGTTACCTTGGTTTCTTCTAATTTTGAATTGTCCATCTGCATTTCTTTTTGCCTCCTACCTTAGTTGCGTGGATCCATTGAATGTTCACGAATTCAAAGACAAAAGATATTTTTGAGTTGTATTGACCTATTTACTTCAGCATTTTCTTGAGGGATTCAACAAAGAGTCACGATACTTTTTGACCCGAAAGAAGAAACTAAGTACAATTTAAGGCAACGATCTTCACTGTCTTTAACGAGATTTAGAAACCTACATAGAAAGATCCTGAAACATGCCATGATAGTTAAGGAAAAGGAAACTTTGCTTCTTAAAGTCCAAGTTGCAGGCAACCCTAAAAGATCCTTCAATTATTCGCACTTTTTCCTTAAGGATCTTTCAGGGTCCCAGGTTGCTCAACAAAATTCAGCCTGCTTTAACTCCAATGCGGCAAAACTTTCAACGATCCTTATTCAGGCTAATTATCGATTATTCTTTTTTCGAGATAGCAGGAGTACTTCTCCTGTAACAATAATCAACATGGATTTTTTTCCTCAGGCTAAGTAAAGAATTCTATAAGTTTCTCTTTCAAGGCTGGATAATCGCAATTAACAATATTTAACAACTATTCATAAGGGCTATATCAAACGGCGCATTATTACTTATCAAGTCTTAATTGTTAAGACTTAATGTCTCGTATTAATAACTTATGGAAAAACAAAAAAATTAAGGTGTAAACTAAATGAAAAATATTAAAATAAACAAAATTAAAATCAACAAAATTAAAACGTCTGGTTTTTAACCATATTCGTATTATATTCTCTCCACTTGGCATTTGCGGCCATCGTAAAGGGAGTAGCTCGTCTATCTTCGGAAATACAGTAATAGGCACCTACATTGACCAAAACGACCCTAACGCCCAATCCATCTCATACTTCAAATCCACAACCACCGGACAAATAACCAACATCAAAGCCTACATCAGTGGAGCATCATCAGGAAAAGCCACAGCAGCACTATACGCAGTCAACGGAAACACACCAGGCACATTACTAGCACAATCCAACTCGATAAATATAGGCACAACATTCTCATGGGTTGACTTCCAACTAACCACACCATACACAGTAACCTCAGGCACAACCTACGGACTCGCAATAATGGGCAACGTCCCAGTAAACATTCAAATAGTTAGTGGAACAGGCCAACGTACCGGCGGGCCAGGAGATAGTTCTTACGCAAATGGCTTCACCAATCCCTTTGGAACCATATGGTTCAACGACCTAACCGGCGCTATGACCATCTACGCAACAATCACAACAACACCAACAACCCACACCAACACCCACCCCATCACCTTCTCCAAACCCAACAGAAATTAATTTCATCGTTATGAATGGCGGTTCAGGATATACAACTCCACATATCACGCTCACGGGTGGCGGCGGTATTGGCGCAACAGCAATTGCAAGAGTCTCACAAGGAAAAATAATCCAAGTCGCATTATTAAATCCAGGTTCAGGATACACCTCTGCACCAACAGTATCCATAAAAGACCCTAAGCCACAAGCTCACGGAGCCATTGTAATCGGAACCTTCAACGGAGCACCAAATCCAACCCCCACAAACACCCCAAATCCGACAATCACTCCTACACCAACACCCACTTATCTACTTTTGGAAACACAGCAATCGGCACCTCCACAGACCAAAACGACGCCAACGCCCAATCCATCTCATATTTCACATGCACAACATCCGGGTCAGTAACCGACATCATAGCATACATCAGCGGAACATCCACAGGAAAATCCATAGCGGCACTATACGCCGTCAACGGAAACTCAGCCAGGCACCTTACTAGAGCAATCCAACTCTGCAAACATAGACACAATTTCTCATGGGTAGACTTCCAACTGCCAACACCATACACAGTAACTTCAGGCACAACCTACGGACTCGCAATAATGGGCAACGTCCCCGTAAACTTAGTGATAGTCAGCGGAACAGGCCAACGCACAGGCGGCCCAGGATACGGCTCCTACACAAAAGGCTTCACAAACCCATTCGGAACCATATGGTTTAACGATCCAACAGGCGCCATGTCCATCTACGCAACAAGCACAAGCTCATCAACCAACACCCACACCAACGCCCGCACCACTACCGCCTCCAGCTACTACTAACTTAGCTCCTCTTCCTGATTTTTGGGACACTGGTGGGGCTATGGCATTAATAACCGATACACTGTCTATCCCGTAACTAAAGATGGAAAAGTAGCGGTAGGAAATGCACCGAAATCCAGATACTTCTGTCTGGGCTAGTAGTGACGATAGAGAAAACGATGGCTCTGCCTTCGGTATTCATGTTGGCGACCAGATTTTCATATAGAAGTTTGGTTTTGGACGACAGCCAGCAGCGTCGGTGATACAATTAATACTCATGGCGGCTGCATAGATTTAGATGTTTATGGAACAAACGAAGCTATACGGCATATATGGTAGACGTGTCACTGGGTACTATGGATCCCAACGGCGTTAAACCAATATTACACTGGCTGAGGCCAAGATAACCCAATGTTGTTTCCGTGGGGAACAGGCACCTGGACCAAAGTTTCGATAACTTACGTTGTTCCCGCATTGAGAGCCTTACGATGGATATAGTTACTTTCCGATGTCCAGCAGGAACCATGTTCACTCCATAATTTGCTATTCTAGTAATCTATGGAGGAGCTGGTCTTGGGCAGGTCAATTGGAAAATGGCATAATTTACTTCGCTGATCCGGTGATATACGTTAGTTAAGTTCTTAACTTAACTCTCGTCGTAATTAGTCGTTGGGTTGATTTTTTTTATGCGCTATATCTTTTTTTCTTTTGAAAGAAGACCAAAACCTTTTTTGCTTCAAGTTGGCTTTTTGAGTTTTGGAGATGCCGGGAGCAGCATCAACCTAATTTTGTGGGTTTTTTGAAACCTTGATCCCTAAAGCGGTTTTATTTGTAGTTAATAAAAAGTTGTAGCTTGAGGCGTTGACGAGTCTCTCAGCGATGAATGCGAAAGCGCCTGCGGCTTCGTATTGAATTGTTGATCAAGTTGCGCGCGCGGGGATAGAAAGATGAACCGATTCTCCACCAAATCGACTGAGCGGCTCGAAGAGGAGCCAACATAGTCTGAATGAGTATAAACGGCATTTTTGGAAAGAATGCCATGGAAGCTTGCGCAGTTAATACATCCCATTTTGGGGTAGATGCTCACTTGTTCAATTCTGAATTGTGCATATTGCTGACAGTTGATGAGGCCCAAATGAGTAAAATGGTAAAAACTGTCTTGTGATAAGGTTCTAGAAAGGCTACAGTACCTAACATTTGCCTTGTTTTTCAATACGCGATGAACTTCTGAAAGCGGGATCAATGGATAACGCAAATGCTCTTAATACTGCTGTTGATAGCACAAAAATCTAGGCTTTCGTCTTCAAATGGCAATGAATGTGCATACCGCCTCGTCTTTGTACTTCGGGAGAATTGATCTAGACCTATGTACTTGAACCCAGCTTTTTTCATTGAGGTCTATAAAAAGTAGCCCACAACCCAAGTCGAGCATAAAACTTTATTTTCTCTCATTAGCTATTGGAAAATAGCTTCCTAGCCCCGCGGAAAGGCGGATATATTTTCAGGTCTGATACAGAAGAGCAAGTTGGCATGAATTCGACAGTCGAAATCAACTCTAACTGAACACGTCTTTTTTCGTCTAATTTGCGGTCGAGTTCAGCCGGTTGTTCAAAATTCGGATATTCGATATGGCACTGCGAGCATTTAGCACACTTGGCTTGATCGAGTTAGCCTGCCCTTCCAGTTTCGGACACGCTTAGAAGTTGCCATGAATCCGCTGTACCAAGCAAAAACTCCTCTCAAAGCCTTCTTAATTAGTCAAAGCATCACTAAATACTTACAATGACAAACTTGTAAAACCAAGTATATAGTTTCTTTTCGAATTACCTTTTGATCTACTTCTTATTCAACAGATATTAGGAAATTCTCCAAATCCTTCAGCAACTTTTTGCCATGTATATTTTTCTTTAACAATTTGCCGCCCGATTTTTCCCCACTCCTCAAGATTTTCCTTCTAATGTACGCATATTCTATTCCTTTCGCAATTTCAGTCGGATTAACCGAAGAGACATAAATGCCACATTTCGCTTCCCCCACAACCGATCTATGGGCTGGAATATCTGTTAAGATAATAACCTTTCCCATAGCCAAGCATTCCAGTAATTTCAGAGGACTTTGATGTCTCCAATACGGATGATTTGGCAATGGAACTATACTCACATCACACATGCTAATAAACTTCGGGACTTCTGATTGGTCGACTGGATCATGGATAATAACGTTTTCTGAGAGACCTTCATTTAAGAATTAACGCTTCTCAGCTGAGCAACAATGGTCCTGTTCCAAGGAGAAAAAAGACTATAGCAGGGTATTCTTCTGTATTAGTATTCTAATGGCCTCAATAGTTTCAGCTAATCCACGAGTAGCAGTAAAAACTCCGTGATAAAAAATGACAAATTTTCCAGTTAATCCAATTTTTTCTCTCAGTTTTTTTTTTCAAAAATTAGATTTTCAGGAATTAAATGAACTATCTGAAACTCCAGAAGTCCACACTCCTATTTTGCAAGGATTTTCCGACCAAATTCGTTGCAAATCTCCCTTCTTCATCGATGAAGTAATGATCGTTATACCATTAAACGTTTTTTTACACTAATAGAACAGAAAGCGAGAACTTAAATTGTGTGTAAACCCTGAAATCCCACTATAAGCTCAACTGGAGTAGTTCGTATATCCAGAACAAACTTAACCTTCCCTAAACTTGGAAATAAGAAGTGCTGGTAGCGCTCCAAGAATATGAACACCAGGATCAAGAATAACAAAATCCGTCTTTGAAGTAATGATGTATACAGCAGGAAAAATGAATACAATGGCAAACATAATAGGTGAAATTAATGGCACAGATCTTATTGGAATCGAGACTATGTGAATACGTGGCTCTATGTGATACCCGTTCTTTGATCGAACCGCTACTAAAGTTCGATTGGTTCCAAGTTCTCAAAGCTCTCTTAAGATATTCAAGAGCGCCATTTTATGAAGATAGGCATCCAAAATTGTAAAGCTCACCCAAAGGGTCGACACTTTTTGTGAATTCACAATCTTTCACCTTTTTTATAGCCCATCCAACTACTTCGCCCACACCAAATCGCTTGACAGATTGGCCGCATCTTCGAAATGATTCTTATCTTCACGGAAAATGGCGTAAATCAGATAAGAATTAACGTAATTTTATAAATTCAAGGTTTAGCTATTCGAATAAATCTTCCCATGTTATAGCTTCAATTAGGAAATCCCTCCATGATAGGAGCGGATGCGAATAATGAGAGGTGTATTTCAGACCTAATGTTTGCTAAGGCTTTGTCTCTTATCCAGAACCCAGTATTTAAACCGAGCAGAATGAAACAAACTTACAGACAGTTTCAGGAATATCATATAACCTTTTCTTTAAGAATCCAAGTTAATTCGAAGTAAAGGATCCACAAAGAAAATTTGGCAAGTTATGTTGCATGTTCAGAGCGTTTTATTAAGTAGCATATACCTAACCAAGAAAATGCAGGTTTCTCAGCGGTTCTTTGACACTCAATAGCTCACAAATTGATAAAGACAAACTAAGTCAAATTAGCCGAAGAGTACCTGCATTAATTCCCTCACATGGAAATGCTAAACAGCAAGTTAAATTTTGCAAATCTTGCGAGGTTGGCTTTGCAAGACATGTAATAAAGCTTGGCAATCAACACAAATAGTCTTCTCAAGAAGCTATAAAATAGATTAAGCCCAAAGGGATTCTAAAATTCAGGAAGAGAAGAAAAAAAATGAAAACAGACAAATTAAAGAAAACATCGCATTCGTAAACTTCAGGAAACTCAGAAAGCCAACGACTCTATGCGTCATCGCACTCTTCATGCTTAGCACACTATCAGCTTTTTCGCTAACCTCAGTCCAAGCTGCAACAACACTGCATTTGGGAATACAGAAATCGGCACCTTCAAAGATCAGAACGACCAAACGCCCAATCCATCTCATACTTCACAGCCTCAACAACCGGACCAATAACAGACATCACAGCCTACATATCCGGAGCATCAACAGGAAAAGCCACAGCAGCACTATACACAGTCAACGGAAACACACCAAACACCCTACTAGCACAATCTAACTCTGTAAACATAGGCACAACATACTCATGGATAGACTTCCAACTAACAACACCAACCACAGTAACTGCAGGAACAACCTACGGACTCGCAATAATGGGCAACGTCCCCGTAAACATCGCTATAGTCACAGGGACAGGCCAACGCACTGGTGGTCCAGGAGACAAATCCTACACAAAAGGCTTCACCAACCCATTCGGAACCATATGGTTCAACGACTTAACCGGCGCCATGTCAATCTATGCAACTGGCACAACCTCAACAACACCAACACAACACCCACACCAACCCAACACCAACACAACACCAACCCCAACACCAACACCCACACCCACCAAACACCAACTCCATCAACTGTGTCTAATTTTGGGAATTCAGCAATCGGCACCTACAAAGATCAAAACGATCAAAACGCCCAATCCATCTCATACTTCAAAGCCACAACCACCGGACCAATAACTGACATCATAGCCTACATCTCCGGAGCAACAACAGGAAAAGCCACAGCAGCACTATACGCAGTCAACGGAAACACACCAAACACCTTACTAGCACAATCTAACTCTGTAAAACATTGGCACAACTTACTCATGGATAGACTTCCAACTAACAACCCCAACCACTGTAACTGCAGGAACAACCTACGGACTCGCAATAATGGGCAACGTCCCAGTAAACATCGCATAGTCACTGGAACAGGCCAACGTACCGGTGGCCCAGGAGACAAATCCTACACAAAAGGCTTCACCAATCCTTTTGGAACCACATGGTTTAACGACTTAACCGGTGCCATGTCTATCTACGCAACAAGTACAACTTCATCAACACCAACACAAACCCCAACACCTACTCCAACCACAACACCAACACCCACACCAACAACACCTATACCCGCCCCTACCTTGCCTACTTCATCATCGACTAACTTGGCTCCGCTTCCCAGTTTTTCAGTAAGCTCTGGTTCTTATAGCGTCAATGGCAATCCAACATATATTAAATATCCAGTCACCGTAAATGGCCAGACTGCAATAGAAATGCTTCGTAATCCAGCTACTGCTGTCTGTAGCAGCAGCGACGACAGAGAGCTGAATGGACAGTGGATTGACATAAATCCAGGAGACAGAATCGTTTTCACAGCTTGGTTTATAACAACAGCCAGCAGTCAGGGAGATACAAGCAACGTTCATGGTGGATGTCTTGATATAGATATGTATGGTGGAAATAATCCGAATGGTGTGAATAGGATTTGCGGCATAATGGCTTCTGATGGTACTGATAACTACTATACAAATGGTATACCGTCTCCAACTACTTGTGTTCCTTGGGGAACTGGAACATGGACCCAGGTAACTATGGATTTTGTTGTGCCATCTACTTATGCAGCGGATGGATATAGTGGTAGTGGCGGATATGCAGCAGGTACACCAGTTGTCCCATCAGGGTTTATTCCTGTGATTTACGGAGGTTCTAATTCCTGGATAGGTGGATCTCCTGAAAACGGGATAATATATGTATCTAACACCGAAATATACGTTATTAGCCCATAACTTCGCTTGAACCATTGTCCCCTTTTTTCCTCTTTTTTCTTAGTTACTTTGTTTAGGACAAGAAATTATTAAGAGAACTTGTTAATCCAAATCAACAAGGACTACAATTTTAGCAATAAAGTTGTTGGTCCTGCGCTTTCAAATCCACAACCATTAATTGCCGTCGTCTTCCTTTCCTCCCACTTCAAAGCCAACTTCGTCTCCACCTTCTTCTTTCATAAATACTAATGGAAGATCCATAAATCAATCTTTATTTGATCTAAACATGTCTTTAGAAATTTCTTCCTGAAGGGAAAGATAAGCAAGAAATTTATATTGAAGGTATTTTTCTCCTTTTTTCACTTCGTTTCTAAACTCAGTATTTTGAGATTTTATTATGAAATATACACAATTTGTTAAGAACAAAGGAATATGTTATTTTTTTCTAATCCTTAAAGCCACCGTCAAATGTAAATTTAATGCATTCGTGGTCAGGTTTCCACATATTTTACAATTTCAAAGGCTTCGGCTGCTGCGACGCCGACTTGGCTTCCTCTGAAAGTAGCAAGATTGACAGTTGATTCGTACGCTAAATATCTTTTTTCGTTTTGGGACACATGACATTTTAGGGCTTCCCATTTCTTGTCAACGCAACCGGTTATGTTTACGAAATATGTGGGTAAGAAAGCCGCTGGTCTTACTCTGGGTGTTTCAAAAGCGAGAACCTTTGGAACGTTCCTAAAAGCTGACATTGCTAGCCAGCCTACTCTTCTGTGATCCTGGTGAGTATCGTTAATTGAATGAGTTAGCACAATATCGGGTTGGTATTTGAGGGCGTAATTTTCTAAGCAGTTTATGGCTTCGAATGAATCTGGTATCTCGGTGTCAGGAAAATTCTCAAAATGAATGTTCTTCAACGCCTAAAACATTCATGGCCTCTGTGCTTTCCCTCATCCTTACATTGGTGTCGGTGATTTTTCCGCCTCTTGTCATATACAGGGCGATTACTTGCGCTCCTGCCTGCACAGCTTTATAGATTGTCCCGCCGGACCCCAATTCAATATCATCAGGATGTGCACCAACCGCCAACACAACCTTCTTTGCAAACACCAACTTAATCATCAGCCACCCAAATTGAAGTTAAAGACTATTCAAAACTCAAGATAATAACCTTTGCTCAAAACTACGCAATATAATTAAAAAAACAAACTATCGTGTGGCTTTAGCCTCAATTCGGCAACCAGCTGGCAACTTGATTTAAGGAGTGAGCCGGTATGGATTTAATGTGCTGTTGTCTGTTTTAGACAGTATTTTTCTTGAAGATCTGGCGCACATCATGAAGAATGGGGAAAGATCGTCCCATGCGAACCAAGCGCTTTCTTGAACGCCACGATATGATGTTAACCATTGCTTAAATGTGAGGCTTTTTTCGTAATGGTACCGAAAACTCGAAACAAGATCCCTATCTTCAACAAACCATTTTCTCCCCTCAACAAGCGTCACTTGAAGGAACTGGCTGGCCAGTGAGATCCAAATATTGGGCGCGGGCAACATCTAACCCATTATCTCCCACAAAGAGCCGAAAAGTCGAGCCTATACGTGGATTAATATCGAGCACCTTGTAGCGTCCATCCCGCATATCATACCTATATCCGATGTCAAGAATCCCTCTGTAACCAATACTTTTCATAAAATCTCTCGTCATCTCATCAACCACCTGGTTTTTCAGACAAACACCAAGTGAAGTCACCCCAGTATGAATTGGAGATTGACGAATTTTTCTTCCAGTCATTCCAAAAAGACAATCCGATTTCTCATCAAAATAACCATTAAACATCCAAATCGAATCATCCCCACCCGGAATGTACTCTTGTAGCATAAAATTTGGGTTCGAAGAATCTTCACATTGACTATAAAATCTTGAGGAGTTCAGCTTTCGTTTTTGCCACGAACATTCTTTTTCCAACTCGCGGCGACCCCCCACGATAAAGCTCCTTTAAAACAACAGGAAAAACTGCATCCTTCACATATTCTTCAACATCCCCCATAGAAAGCGGAAAGCACGCCTCGGGAGTTGGAACACCATGTTTTTTGGCGAGAAAATACATCTCTTTCTTGTTGGCAAGCGCGTAAAACAAGTTGCTTAGAAGGTTTTGGAAAAATGTACCCTTCACTCAACGCGTCGGCGTTTTCTGCAAGCCAACCTGCACCACTATCTGTTGTATGAATCAGAAGGGAGCGCTTTCCAATTTTCTTGGCAACATCCAACAAGTATTGAACAGAATCTTGAGGAGGTGCGGCGTCTACATCATACAAGAATTTTTTCTGACAATATCGAGAGAACAGACCTGCAGACCTTGGATTTGGATCAACACCATGGACCGCAATTCCAAGCCGCCCAAGACTGCGCACGACGCCTAATTGACCATAATGGTAAGTATACAATACCACAACTGGAACAGAAGTGTCGCCTACAGAAAACTCTGCACTATTGAGCGCTTTTCTCGCCTCACAATCAATTTGTCGCTTTAACTATCTCATCGTTCTTAACGGCGAGTACCAAATTCAAGTCGTTAACATGCCTGAGAATAAAATCAAGATCTCTTAGTTTGACCAGATCTTCGCAAATACTCCGCACTTTTACCCTCTCCGCAAACCGTAACTGGCTTATCCATCCAACGATTCACAATCTCAACGGTTTTATCATCTTCCGGCGAGAATCCAGCTTTCATAAGACCAGCTGCAATCCAAGCACAACACAACTGATCCTCCTCACGAAACTCCCCCCGAGTGGGTGCACCAAGAACTACTACCCGACTGTAAAGTCCAACGAGATGATTGACGGTTGAATCATAATTTCGAAGACACGCCACATAAACTGAATTACAATCCTTCAACGAATAAAGCAGCGGTATCCCTGATGAAGAAACCATAATTGCAGGCCGCGAGATATCTTTACGGCTTTCAATTTCCACCGGACTATTATTAATGTCGAAGCCATAAGGCATGCTGCCGCCCATTTCACCGACCATCAACGGATTATCAAGCCTCTTTGCCAGAAGAAATGCCTCTTCAACCGAAGGAGCAAAAAAACACCTTCGCCCAGATTCCACAGCTGTGGCCGCCACGGTTATTGAACGAATAACATCGATAACAACAACTGCGCATCCCTCACCGAAAGGATGAAGACTCTCAGATAGGCAATCGATAGCAACTGATTTTCTACTCAAAACCCTGTTCTCCTTCACACATTATTCCACAGGAAGATGTGGACGCAGATTCTCTTTACTGAAAGCATCTGAATGCAGTCCTCGCCGATAAATTTCCACCCTCAACAACTCTTCAAGCCGAACGTTACATAGATGAACTTCACTGCCGAAGTGATCCAACAAAGCAAACTGACTCGGCTTGTTTGGCGCTTCAAACATAACAACGCCGTGCCCAAACGCATCAGCAAAACGATCCGCAAAACCCACATTAAGATTGCCCTCATCATCAAACAGACCAACACCCTTCGCGCTCTCCCGCGCCTCCACAACCAACTGAACAGCACCAGCCTCAAGCCACCTTCTACCTTGACTAATCAATGCCTCAACCACATCCTGCGTAAAAGCACCTGTATGCTTCTTACCAAGCTCAAACTGCACTTCTAAGCCACGGTCGTTTGCCATCTTTACAATCTCCTGAGCGTCCAACGAAATATCCGTGAAACCCTCCCCGCACTCAATCCGCGTAAACCCAAAATCCGCCACAAGATCAAGATACTGAGGCAATTTACCCTGCACGTAAGCAACCTCAAAAGGACCCCCACCAGTAGTCGTCGGCACTCGGTATTTCTTGGCAACTGCGATTTTCTGACGCGTAACATGCTCGTCTGCAATCATCCAGCACGCCATCGAAATCTTCAGAATCGACATGAGATGGTGACTTTGTTCAAGATGACCCGCCAACGTTACGGCATCATACCCAGGGTCAAAAGGACTAGTAGCCGAACGAATTTCATCAACACCAATAGACTTTAAGTAGTCATCAGTATGCAGTCGCCCTTCTCGAGTAATATTTGAAGAGGGAAAAAAATCAGCCAATTCTTTCACCCATATCAATCATGCGTTAGTTGAAATTACGATTATAAATTCATAAAGCATAAGCTTCAAAAAACGAAATTGTTATATGAACACTAATGACTCACGATTCAACCTTTAACCGAAAATTCCTCATCATTTTCCACGGCTTGGGCTTAAGCTGCATAGGCGGCGCAATATTCCTCCAAATCTTAGCATTCTCAAGCATACTCTACCAAGGGTATTTCAAAGCATTTGAGAATAATCCAGCAATACTCTCATCTGAAATAATTCTAACAGGCTTTGCACTAATCTACTTTATTTACATATATCAACTATTGATCCGGTCAGTAAAATAAACACTATCTAACAGAAAACAATAGGCACTATTTGTCTTGTTACACAAGCTGATAGGCAAATAAAAGTAGCCGGTTTGCAACCCTTCTTGTCAAGAAGTCGCAATGTAATAACAAATCATGGACGCTCAATAAGCGATAAGACCAAACGATTCAGCTTTGCACTTCAGGGGAGCTTTGGTCGCTTCCTAACAAATTTGAGAACAAGAAGGGCTATGGTTGTTGTCACTGCAATAATTGCCACCGCCAAGCCAACGTATATTATGGGGAAACCTTGGTCAGCACTTGCAGCCACTAAAGCGTTTATTGCGTAAGTTTGGCTGACCCCGCCTGTACCAACAGTCTTAATGTCAAATGTGTGGTTTCCATCAGCTAACCCGTTAAATGTGTACTGTGTCTGAGTTCCTATATTTGTCCAAGCACCATCGTCAAGTTTAACTTCATAATGATCCACCGTCGAACCTGCATTAGTTGTTTTCCAGCTAATTTGAAGCGACGACGACTTTACTTCACTTCCATTGCCAATGGAAGATGTTAACTCTATTGCTGGCGCCCTAAGAATCGGTGTACTTGTTGGAGTCGGTGCAGGCGTGGCAATCGGGTTTGGGGGAGGTGTTAAGATTGCTGGAGTCGCTATTGAAGTTGGAGGAGGCGTAGGCATTAAAGTTGATGTTGGCGTTGGAGAAGGCGTCGGTGAATCAGTTGGAGTAGGAGTAGGCGTTGGAGAAGGTGTCGAGGTTGGTGCTGGAGTAGGAGTTGATGTGGGGGTCGGAGTTGGTGAAGGTGTTGGAGAAGGCGTGGGCGAAGCAGTTGGAGTTGGAGTAGGCGTTGGAGTAGGTGTAGAGGTTGGCGCTGGAGTAGGAATTGATGTGGGGGTCGGAGTTGGTGAAGGTGTTGGAGAAGGCGTAGGCGAAGCAGTTGGAGTTGGAGATAAGGCGAAGATTGCTTTGAGGAAGCCGTCGCCGTGAACTTGAACTGTCGATGTGCTTTGTTCTGAATTGAGAACGTAGACTCCTTCGTCTGGATAACCGCTGCATTCCCAATGGTCGAACTGATAACCTTGGGGAACGTTTGCGGTAGCATTATAGTTGCCTGAAGAAAGGACCTGGGTCTGCCCAGAATTGTAGATTGTACCGTTGAATGTAATAGTTGCCTCAGGCAAGTCAGGATTTGTTTCGAACAACACTGTTCCGTTAGGATTATTGACCAGCACGTCGCTGCTTGAAATCGCTACGGCGACGTCATTTGGTGCTTTATAATAGTAGGTTGTCCAGTTGGTTGAAGCGCTAATTTGACCGTCAACTGAAACCCAGTTATTAAGTGAGAAGTGGAAATCGAAAGCGGGGGAGCCTCCAGAGACTGAGGTGTACCAGATTTCCTCATAATTCGCATAGTTAAGGGATCCCGCGTAGCTATTTGACAAAACCAAGTAGTTTCCACCGGTTGGCGCATTTAAAGACCAAATCTGACTGGACCCTTGATAGGCAGCAAAACTGCTGATACCACTCTGAGTGGTAATGTCAAAAGTGTATGTAGCTCCCAGTGATAACAGCAAGTGCGTTTGCAGTGTAATGGAAAGTCAGATTGTTCGCCGGTCCAGTTGTCCATGAATAGGTTAATCCCCAAGTGCCATAATTATTGGAAAATCCAATCTGATCGTAG
The DNA here is from genome assembly GCA_963811105.1 of Candidatus Bathyarchaeota archaeon. Taxonomy (GTDB): domain Archaea; phylum Thermoproteota; class Bathyarchaeia; order Bathyarchaeales; family Bathycorpusculaceae; genus Bathycorpusculum. The sequence goes on from CAWEPZ010000011.1 coordinate 71,863, forward strand.
CTTCCAGCGCTATCCCATGCAGAAAGTAGGACGTAGTAAAATTCGTCTGATCGAGGCGTTGAATAAGGTATTGTTATTGTCATGCCTATGGTTTGCGCAGAGTGGTTTGTGAACCAAGTGCACGCGCTCCCGGCATACCAGAGGGGCGCTCCTGGATATGCTGAGAGAGAAGGTCCTAAGGGTGGAAATATATTATGTCCGTCTGCTGTAGGAAAAGTGCCGCCGATTGACCAGGTGCACTCGCTTTTTTCGCTTTCTGCAGTATTCTTATTGGAACTAATGGAGGCTACACTCAAAAATGCGGCTGGGAATAGGACGAAAACAATGATCAAAGCAAATAATTTCAGCAACTCTCGCCTCGTCTTTCCTTCTTTTGGGTTGTATCTGCTTAATCCTTGCTAAATCCGACCGAAACAACAACTCTCACACTGCACAAAATCTAACGTGTTCATAGAGAGGAGAGGTTAAGCAGGATGCGATGTCAAAATGTTATAATTTATATGAACAACTTTCCGGATGCCAGGGAAGTAAAAGACTAAGAATAGTTTAAAGCCACGGCGCTTTATCGATAGTTGGGAAGAACAAATAGAGAGGATGTTTACTAATTTGGCTCCGCCCAAATCACAAAGCGATCGTCCGCAGAAGCTTGTTGATGAATTCTTCGATACAAACGCAACTTATTGGAGGGACACTTACAAAGAAAAGGGCATTTCCGGAACCATTTATCAACGGCGACAAGCCGTAGCGCTCAGTTATGTCGATGGGTTATCGCTTCCCAGAACCGCACGTGTTCTAGAAATTGGTTGTGGGGCAGGGTTCATGACTGCAGCTCTCGCAAAACGAGGATTTGTAATAAAAGCTATTGATCATGCTCAAACAATGGTCGATCTAACAATAGAACATGCGAAACAAAAGGGCATTTTGAATCAGATCAGCGCCTGCACTGGAGATATCCACGAACTATCTTATGAAGACCAAACGTTTGACTTAATTATTGCCTTGGGGGTGATCCCCTGGCTTCATGATTTAAAAAAGGCATTGACCGAGATCGTAAGAGTAGCAAAGCCAGGCGGATATGTTGTCGTGACCATGGACAACATTCAAAGAGCAACAACTATTCTAGACCCCAAAACTTTTCCCCCAATCGCACACATCCGATGGCTAATAAAGAGGAAACTTGAGAGAGCAGGGTTGCTTAGCTCATACAATCTTTGGGTCAATGCTCCACCTTACAGTCAACACTCACCAAAAGAATTCAAAAAAAATCTTTACCACGCTGGTCTAACTGTTATGAAGAGCACAAGTGTAGGGTTTGGACCATTCACTTTTTTTGGCCATCGTTTATTCTCGGAAAGGGTTGGAATCAAAATTCACCAGAAGCTACAGGAATACGCTGACAGCAGTTACCCATTTTTCCGCTCAACCGGATCACAATACATTGTCCTAGCAAAAAGGAAGTTGCCCAAAACAATTCCTTAAACGGCAAACAGTGAAGTTCACTATAATTTTTTTTCATTTCTTTAGGTTGTTTTGTTTTAGAACGCAATGCTATGGCTCGAAGATTTTTCTAAGGTGCAAGGTTCAAGAGAAGTTAATCTATTGGGTCATATTCAAAAATAAACTCACAAACCGGTTATGATACTGTGAAGTTCCTAATGTGGAATTGAATATCCAAAGCTCGACAAAAAGATTATAGTAATATCCTGTTTTGTCTGCATTCCATGCAGATGTTTGGTTAACTGGAAATTCTACTCCGTTAATAGTTATGCCGTCGAGCTTAGACATATTATCTGGGAAGGTTAGTTGGTTAACTTGGAATGTTAGGGGTGTTTCCCATGTTGCCCCATCACTGATAAACGATTTGTATTCATATAAAGCGGGTAGTGAGCTGGGTGTTCCAAGTGTTGCACTAGGTAGGGATTGAGTCTCATTTGCTAGCTTTACAAAAGACGTGTAGTAACAAGAGGATCCCAGGTGGTTGACTACACCTAAATAAACCGAATATGTTACGCCAGCTTTAATGTCAAACGGAATACCTTCCAGCATATGGTTTGGTCCAAGAACATAAAGCTCAGAAAAAAGCTGACCTGAAGGCGGCTTAATCAACAAACCAATCGTCGGAGATGCGAACAACAAAACTCCAATCAAGCCAGCTGCGACAAATATAATCCGATAGTTGTCAATGTTTATTCTATACCACCTCAGGCTTCATTCCAAATAATTTCTTCATGTAAGAGCGTTTAAATCGTCGCCAAACAAACAACAAAGAAACCAAAAAAACAACAGTACCAACAAACGAAAAAATCACAGTCAACCAAAAAATATTTCGGGATTCAACCAAGCTAACATCACGCAAATGAAGCGCATCTCCTTTAACTTGAACCGCTATTTGAGAGGCATTTTCTGCCATAGATGTAATATTGACTACGTTGTTTCCACTGTTGAAAGCGTTTTGAGCATCTGCTAAGAGCTCTCCTGCAGTGTTTAGTTTTGCTAAGAGTTGGGTAACGTTTGCGCCAGCTTTTTCAGCGTCCAAAACAGCATTGAAAGCCTGCCCTACTGTAATGTTTGTCGCCTGCAGCATCGCCGAAGTTTGATCAGTTTGAGCTAAGACACTATTGACACCGTAAAAGCAAGAGCTAAGCGCCAGGAAGCTGAATAATGTGATAGCAAAGAGTTTGCAGCTATTATTCATTTGTTGTTACATCCAAGCCAATTATTATTTTACATTAGTGTGGGTTTGAGATTTCAGGAGAGTCATTTAAGGGCTTTGAGATCGTACCTTATTTATTGTAATAACCAACGAATTTTGTTACAAATTTCTCGGAGCATAGGGCGTTTTTTATTAGTGTAGCGTTTTAGAAAATTCTTCGATGCCCGAACGCACTAGCACCCGACAGCCACACTATAAATAACAACACACATAGTTGCTAAAAACAAAACTCCAATTGATAGCTCATTGGCCCCAAAAGATCCCGATCCTTCAAATTAACTTGCTTGCTGTAAAAATTCGGTTTTCACTAGTAGAAAAGATTCTCTAAAGTTTGCTTTTTTGAATTGACCTCACCAATTATTTTCTCAGCATACCTGTTTTTCTTTGAATATACCTTGTAATTTTCAAGAAACTCTTTGCCCTTTTCTGTTAAAGAGTAGCACTGGGTTTCATCCTCGAAACAAATCAAAGAGGCACCACTTATCTCAGCCAAATACTTCTGCAACACATGAAAGCTCAAATTAGCCTGATACATTATCTGAGTCTTCTTAGGCTTTCGAGTAGCCACCGTAAGAATGTCAGCTATAATATCTAATTTACTTCTATAACTGCCCAACTCTATTCCCCAAAAACTCTTTTAAAAATCAAATTCTTGCTCACCAATCAGGCTCTTGCTCGCCGATCAGAGCTTACCTCTAACGAATCCCTCCTTGACAGGAGCAGATACGAATAGCAATCTGCTTAATCCAAGCGCACCATAGTTCTCCTTACATCTGTTTGACTTATTCTAAGTCCAGTTTAGTCCGCGAAGAAAACAAACCTAGACTATGAATAGAACAAAATTAACTTGTTCTACAACACCAATCTTTATTTTCTATCGCAGACATCAACGAATAGAAAAGCGACTTACCTTACATATAACTTTTATTCAAAATAAAACTATAGTAATTCGGAAATTGAAAAACAGAAAAAATATTTTTGAACACAGTTTACAAAGAAACCATAGACTTAACAGGTTTCTTTCAGGATTAGATGTTGCTTTCAGCAATTTACGTTTTAGAATTTCATATTTCACATAAAAGAAGACAAAAAAAACAGAAAGCGGCAAAAATTTGTCTTAGGAAAATTTGTTACTGTTTTCATTTATAAATTCTAACATTATGCGTTTAAAAATTTCTGCTCCATTTTTAACGCCTAGTTTCTTCTGACCTAGTCTTTCTCGATAATTAATGGGAACCTCCACGATACCAAAACCTTCACGTTCTACATGATGATTAAGCTCAACCTCTACATCAAACCCCTTGGACTGCACCTTCCAGTTTCTAAGAATTCCCGCTCGCACAACCCGTAACCCAGTCAGCGGATCAGTTAATGAGACGCCATTTAACAAGTTGTGGGTAAAAGCTATGAGCCTGTTACCGACATAAAAAATGCTACTTAAAGCTGATTTTTCTTCGTAACCAATAAACCGGTTACCGCAAACCATGCCAACATCAGGAGACTTCTCCAAAATTCGAATCATCTCAGGAACATAGCCTGCTGGATACGTGTAATCTGCGTCCGTTAACACAACATAATCAACCTTGGGATTGATGTGTGCGATGGCTTTCGCTACTGCGTCACCTTTACCTAATCCATCTTGGACAAAGATTTCAGCACCCATATTTTTAGCTACTTCTACAGTTCGATCTGTGCTTCTTCCGTCAACTACAAGAACGTGAGGATATTCAAGAGTATCCATAAGCTCAGCAATCGTGAGCCCTATACCTTCCTCCTCATTCAACGCAGCTATAATAATCTGCGTAGAAGGGATACCCTGTGTTTCTCCTTTTGCCAAAATAATCAGCACTCATTAACTATGCTATCTGATTATGAACCCTTATATAAGAACATATGGAAATAATGGAAATATATCAACACTTTCAACTCTAACTTTCTATCCTGCATCAATCCTTCAGCATCTCCGTTTATGTATGTCGCATAATTCTGTTCCGGAGTCGGCACAAACATGATTAGTACTTTTTGAACGGATAATTTCCGTTTTGGCTTTGCTGATTCTTTTTTGGATCCGACAAAGTAAAGCCCCCACCAATAAACCAGAGAAAGACAACTACAGGCATTACCAAGAAAAATGCAACTCTATTTCGTCTTGGCATGAACTACTACTGACTCATAACCTTAATAAGATTTCATAAAATGCATCAATATACACCCAATTGTAATTACAGGCCCTTTCATCCCCAAAGTTAAAACTTAACTCAGAACATTTTTTCAAAAACTCATAAAGAAATAGAAAACTTTTCCTTTCTTGCAGCAGCGTTTACGTGTAGTAAATGTCAAACCTGTTTCAAAGTAGCACTTTCTTTAGTCCGAGTATTGCGCCAAGTAATCTTGCAAGTTTTTCTATTCTCTTGTGTTCCTAAATTGCAGTAGAAAAAAAAGAAAAAAGTTTAGGTTTATTGAATACCCCATTTCTTGACAACTTTTACCAAGATGAAGATTACAAGGGCAACTATGAGGAAGGTTATTAGCGCAATTAAGAAGTCGCCGAGCGCAAATATTTGACCAGTGTAGCCAGCCGGAGGATTCCCTTGAGCATCAAACGTAGTCGAGGGAACAGCATACTTTATAGTTGACAAGTTGCCAAGTCCAGGAATAGCAAGTCCTATCGCGGGAAGCAGCAAGTCTTTAACGAGGCCCTGAATCACACCGCCTAAATAAAGACCTATGATGAAAGCAACAGCGAGGCCGAAGACCTTGTACTGCGAAAGAAAGTCTTTGAATTCGTTCCATAAGCCTTTAGGCGGTTTAGGCGGAGGAGCTTTCTCCAAAGCTGCACTAATTTTCTTTAACTCTGCAATTATTTCATCTTCTTTGTCCAAATAATAAAACCTCTGCAATTAGGTATATATTTGAACTTTTAATAATAAAACTTTCCATTTTTCCAAATATCATTAGATACTATAGTCTATTTTTATCATTTGTTCTTTTGCCATTACTTTGAGGTCTAAGACTACTAATGTTAGTCTTTTTGACATATTCTTGGCGCTGAAATATACCTTTTAAGTCTTAGAGATGCCCCTTTTGCTGAGGAGAAAGGAGAGCTTCTCACAATGAAGCAGACAAGATTTCGCTCAATCTGCCCGCAACAATTAATTTCATAAAGGGGTGAAATAATAGCATAGCTAACTCTTAAGACGAAAATTTTAAATAATTTGTAGACTTATTATTAGTTGAGGGAAAGAGTCAAAAGTCTATCTTGAAAAGCTAAAAGCTTCAAAAATGAAGATAAATAAGCAAGAACGAAGCTAAATGGCAACCGTTCAAATTTACGCAAATAGCATTGAGTACTCTGCTATCAATAACATCAATAAAGAGGGAAACAAACGATAAATAAAGAGCCTCTTTCCTTCACCCCTCTTTTTCTTATAAAACATGATTAAGACAATTGCTACCTCCAGAAGCCAAAACTTGGAAAGTTTTTCAGAAAAATTGAAAAAACTAAAAAACAGTAAGTCAATAAGTTGTAACTTTTTTATCATTATCTTCTTTTGTACAAAGCTAAAAACAAACTACGGGTCCATAGCCAAATGTTTATTCTCGATTAGTTTTTCATCTATGTTAAGGAATTCGACCTTTCAGTGCATTTTATTTTAATCTTCCACTATTCGATGTCTCCATCCCCAGACTACAGTGATGAAAATTGGAATCAGCGCAACGATTGTTATTGCAAAATTAAGGTCAGGACTTAATCCGAAAGGAAACTTTACGTTAGTTATTATTTCTCGCACGAAGAATTCCCAAACTGCAACGTATGATATTATTATGGAAATGACCAGAGCTAAGAGACCAAATTGACGGCTGTTTTTTATTTCAAGTATGTCAATGTGTGCTTTTTGGGTTTCCACAATTACAGCAACATGATCTTCAAGTTCTTCAATTGCGTCGCGAATCAAGACTTTCACCTCTTTTGAAACTCCAAGTGAGACTTCTTCGAGGTAATCCCATTCGTGGGCTAAGTCGAGGATTGTCAGTTTTTCTCCTTGGAGGTTTTTATATGTTTTCCAAAGCTCTTGTTCATTTTGATTAAACGCTTGTTTTTTCATCGTTGGCGTTAATCTATTGTCGATGGCTCTAATTTTCAAGACAACGCCTTTGAGTTTTTTAGCCGTCTCTTCGTCGATTTCTACGAGTTCGTTGATTGCTCGGTTTATTTTTTCATAGTCGTTGTGGATAATGTATTCTCCGTTCTCAGTCACTCGCTTTCACCTATTGGATCATTCTCATTTGTCCAAATAAGTGCTTTTGCATTGTTGAAATGGTTTTGGTTTTCTATTTCTACAAGACGCAAAGGTAACTTCAATTTACTCGGCAAGGTAAACAAGCTGAAGTGATATTTGACGTTAATTTGACTGGGATGTTTGATCTAGCTATTTCTTGTTCTTCTGGTTTTTTCGGGAGTTTAGAAGTAGGCAGGCAAAAGAATAATAAAATGCATATTGCTCAGAGTTGATGCCTCGAAGAAGCTGCACTATTTGGCTAAAACCCACAAATGAATGCAAATAAATGGCAAAAAAAACAAACCTGCAAACATAAAATAAAAGGATCTTCGAGATGAAAGCTACCTGGATGTAGACAAACTTGTTCATTACCATTTACTTTTTTGCATATAGATTGCTTGAAATTCTACATTATATTCTTTGTATATCTTAGCAGCAAGAAGCCAGTCTATGAACTTAGCATCTGTAAATAGGGAGTTAGAGTTTCTATGTGCGCAGACATGATTCTAACTGGAATTAGGAGAGGAAGTTGAAGATGTCAGCTTATGATTTTTGTTCTTTCGACTCACCAAAAAAATTATTAGGATACTCCCTAATATGGCAATAACAGCAGGTATTAGCAGGTAGCTCTGGGAGATTCCTGTAGAATTGTTGTTTCCAGATAAGTCGGGGTTTGTCGCGTAAGAGAAAGTGACTTGGATTGGGTTAGGTAGGTCGTTTTCGAAATTCAATGTGTAGTTTCCATTTTGCAGCGCGATGAAACTGAATGTGGTAGTCTTGTCGATCAAGCCCAAGTTAACGACTTGGGCTCCGTTGGGAGCGCTCACCCAAAAGCGAACAGTGCCCGTAGTAACGATTGAGCCATTAAACATAGTTCCGGTGGGCAGCATGAATTTTAGTTGTGTTGATGAGAATGAAAGGATGAAGGTTGGAACAGTTACAGCAAACGCTGGAAAAACAATCCCTGAAACAAACAGCACTGCTATTAATGCGGTGCAGAATAATAATGTGATATTTTTCATATTTCCACTTGACAAATCGTAGATAAACTAGCAAAGGTCTTATTAATAATCACCTTGAAAAAAGGTTGAAAAAAAAGCCTGCCAAGTTACCAATCAGGCATGATTCTGATTGGAGAGACTATGGATGTGAATGAGTCCACGATTCCCGGTATGCGCTGTATCAACAGTGTCAGCGTTTCAAGTTCTTGAGGATCAGTCGCCTTTACTGAACAAATTACATCAAATGGTCCAAGGACGCTGTCAGCTGATAGCACTTCAGGGATTCTTAGCAGTTGCGTTCGCACTGTTTCTAAGCTCTTTGGTTCGGTGTTGAGGAAGACGAAGGCGTAAGGCTTCTCACTGAGTTTAGGACCTTCGGATACTGTGATGAAACTTACTGTTTTAGCTATCCAATCTTCATCCTCGCCAAGCATCCGTATTGGATTTAGCCATTTTTCAATGAATTCATATATATCTCTTAGATCTGGGAATTGAATTAGTATATCAACTGGGCCGAACAGCAGAAATATATTTTGTTGATCTAAGTTAAGGCTGAACAATAATTTTTTTAGAACTTCACTGTAGGAACCTGGCTTGCATTTTAAACCCATGTAGACTTTCATTGTGTGCACCTCAATTCTTGATTGAAAAGGGTTTGATTCCCCTTTTTTGTTAAGTAATCGTCTATCGCTTTTGCAGCGCGTTTGCCCGTTCCCATCGCGCTGATAACCGTTGCTTCGCCTGTCATGATGTCTCCGCCTGTATAGACGCCATCTATGCTTGTTTTTCCTGTTGTTTGGTCGGCGACTATAGTGCCCCTTGTTGTTGTTTTTAGATTCTCTGTAACGCTTTGAATTATTGGGTTAGGTGTTCTGCCTATTGCGACTATTACTGTGTCAATATCTATCAGGGTTTCTGATCCCTTAATTGGGACTCCTCGTCTCCTGCCTGAATCATCTGGTTCACCGAGTTCCATGGAGACAAGCTCTATTTGCTTCACGTTGCCCTTTTCATCGCCAAGGAAACGCGTTGGTGTAGCAAGGAATTTGCAGGTAATGCCTTCTTCTTCGGCATTTACTAATTCTTCGGCTCTTGCAGGTAACTCTTCTCTTGATCGCCTGTAGATTATACAAACATGCTCAGCTCCAAGCCTTAATGCGCATCTTGCTGAATCCATCGCAACGTTACCTCCACCAATAACAGCCACTTTTTTGCCGACTTTGATAGGCGTGTCAGATTCAGGGAATCGGTAGGATTTCATCATGTTAACTCTTATAAGGAATTCATTGGCTGAATAGATACCTCCGAGGTTTTCACCTGGAACGCCAAGGAACAGTGGCAGTCCTGCGCCTGACCCGATGAAGATTGCATCGAACCCTTTCTGGAATAATTCTTCAATAGTGAATAGTCGACCTATCAATGCGTCTGAATGAAATTTTACGCCGAGTCTTTTCACGTAGTCTACTTCTGCTTGAACTATTTTTTTAGGTAGTCTGAATTCTGGAATGCCATAGACAAGAACGCCGCCCGCTAAGTGCAGTGCCTCGAACACTGTTACGTCGTGGCCGAGTTTCGCTAAGTCAGATGCTGCCGTTAGACCTGATGGTCCAGCTCCGACTACAGCTACTCTTCTGCCTGTCGGTTTTGTTAATATTGGAAGAGTTAGCCCCTTTTCTCTTGCGAGATCTGCAACGAATCGTTCCAGCCTTCCAATTGATATTGGGTCACCAATTTTTCCGAGTGTGCAGTTTTTTTGGCATTGCACTTCTTGCGGACATACTCTTCCACATATAGCGGGTAAACTGTTTTTTTCCTTCACTTTCTTTATTGCGGCATCGTACTTTCTTTCTTTTATCAGTTTAATGAAAACTGGAATTTCAACTCCGACTGGGCAACCTTCAATGCATTGAGGTTTGGAGCAGTTTAGGCATCTTTGAGCTTCAAGCAGAGCCTGGTCTTCAGTATAACCCAATGCAACCTCGTTGAAGTTAGAGGCGCGGCTCTTTGGGTCAAGTTTCTCCACTGGCACAGCTATCTTTCTAGATTGTGGTCTCAGTGTTGCCTGCATTTACATATTCCTCCCGGTGTTTTTTCGTGGTAATCGAGTGCCAATCTCTCTTCAGGTGGGTAAATTTTCAGGCGTCTTATCAGCTCATCAAAGTTAGTGCTATGAGCATCGAATTCTGGGCCGTCAATGCATGCAAATTTTGTTGCGCCTCCAACAGATACTCGGCACGCACCGCACATGCCCATGCCGTCAACCATTATGGGGTTGAGGCTGGCTACTGTTTTGATTCCATATGGACGGGTAACCTCTGATGTGGTTCTCATCATTAAGGGCGGACCAATCGCGTATACTACGTCAAACTGGTACTTTTTTGAGATTAAGCATTTTAGTACTTCGCTGACAAAGCCCTTATGTCCTTTTGAGCCATCGTCGGTGGAGATATAGAGTTCGTCTGAAACCTGTTTCATTTCCTCTTCCAAGATGAGTAAGCCCTCGTTCCTGGCTCCCATAATTGAGACGACAGTATTTCCAGCTTCCTTTAACGCCTTAGCTATCGGGTAAGCTGCGGCTGTGCCAACGCCTCCACAAACAATGGCTACTGTGCCATAGTTTTTGATGAGGCTTGGATGCCCGAGCGGTCCTGCCAAGTTCATTATTCTATCTTGTTCTTGTAGGCAGGCGAGTTTTTTGGTCGAGAGGCCGACTTCTTGGAATATTAGCGTGATTGTGCCTGTTTTGTTTTCCCAATCGGCCAGAGTGAGCGGTATTCTTTCGCCTTCGTCGTCTACTCTTAGAATAACAAATTGACCTGCTTTTGCTTTGGCTGCGATTTCGGGGGCATAGACTTCTATCTTCTTGACTTGTGGGGATAACTGGTGTGTGTTAAGTATTTGGTTTGTTTCCGTTTCTTCGAGAAGGTTTTGGTTGATTAATTCGTATGTGCTCATTGAGCTTCACTCCATATATACAATATATACAGTATATACTAATAAGGCTTGCGTTGCATCAACCAATTTGACTTAAAATCATAGATAAGCGAAGAATCCAAAAATATTAGCTAGATCAATTAATGGAAAAGCTCTGAAAAGAACACCTTTATTCATTGCTGAAAAGTATATATCATATATACACCCTAATCAAACTAATAAAGAAGAGTGAAACATACAGCGGGTTAACTATGGAAAGAAAAGTAATGTCATTGGGAAAATCATCTCTGGTAATATCGCTTCCAAAGGAATGGATGCAACTAAACGATCTAAAGAAAGGCGACGCAATCTCCTTTTCAATTCAAGGCGATCGGTCCCTAATTATTTATCCAAGCAACAAAAAGAAAACAATACCTAAAGAGATAACGCTTAACATCGGCGAGAATGAAGAAGAAGTCCTAATTACTCAAAAAATTATAGGCGCTTTCTTGAATGGTTATTCAGGCATAACGATTGTTTCCGACAAAATTTTTTCTATTCAACAGTCAAAGGCGATTAGAAGCATAGCTGGAAGTCTCTATATGAGAGTGATGGAGTCCGACGCAAAGGGAGTTTACATTCAGAGTCTTGCAGATGAGTCTAAAGCTTCACTTGAACAAGCGGTTCAGAGGATGCATTTAATTTCTCAATCTATGTGTTCTGATGCTTTCAAATCGTTAAAAAATCACGATCTAACTTTAGCAAAAACTGTTTTTTCCCTTGATGATGATGTTGACCATTTTTCGTTCTTTATCCTTCGCTTAATTCGCAACGCTGCCCAAGACCCCGTGTTAGCAAACGAGCTTCGCATAGATCCATTGGACTGCTTAGATTATCAATCTCTAGTTTGCAGCATTGAACGCGCTGCAGACTACGCGGCAGATATAACTAAACACATAATAATGCTGGATGGAAGAAAGCAGACGATTCCAAATGACGTATTAGAGCTAATGGTCACGGCTGGGAACGAAGCGATTGACTTGTATACAAAATCAGTTTCGGCGTTTGTTTCAAAAGATGCCGCGTTTGCTGTTGAAATAATGAAGCGCGAGGAGAGAATTGAGAAATTGGATATTGAAATAACTTCAAAGTCATTTACTGGAGAACAAAAAACTGCCGAACTGGTTTGCGGCTTATGCTCTATACGTGATGATATCAAAAAGATCGCAGATTGTGCTGTCAATATAGCGGAAATTGCGGTAAACCGAGCCTACAAAATCTTGACTTAGTTTTCTAAAGCAAATGATAGTTGTGAATGGCCTGTTCGGGATTTGAACAGAAATGGGTTCAAAGATTGCTTGGAGTTAATAGAGGCGGGAAGGCAAAAAGGATAAGGGCGAAGGACAACATGTCAGTGTAGGAGAGTCAATCAAAATAAAAAACAAAGCAAAAAACAAAGCGAAAAATGAAACTAAAAAAGAAAACCAAACAAAAAATAAAGGAAAAAAGGATTGGCAGCAGAGATAAAAAAGAAACAATTGATGCCAAAATGGGTCGCATGACTCTTAACTTTCCTTTGCTAGTAGATTCTTTGAAAATCAATCCACTTTAGTCCAGTTCTCTTTATGGACCGGGCGGGATTTGAACCCGCGGCTTCCGCGTTGCGAACGCGGCGATCATACCAGGCTGATCTACCGGCCCTCCGTTGATGCATTTCTGAAAAAATACCCTGACAAGTGCATTTAGAGCTTTCGGTTAAAAATTTAATCTTAAAAGAATCTTAGGATTGAGGGTTACTCTTCGCCGTAGCCGTGTTCTATTCTGCCATGGGTTCTGCTGTATTCAGACTGATGTTGTTCTTTGTTGGCGCCAAATGTATTCATGTGTTTTTCCAGGTCTGCTTTTGTTAGAAAGATGCAGGCGCAGTGAGGGCACTTGTGAAGTACATTGTTGTTATGTTCTTCCGTCATGTTTGCTTCTCTCTTTCGACTTATTCGAATTTCATCTTAGTGTATGTTTAGGTGAATTTTTTTGCCATCTAACTCGGATTCGTGCCAGTCTGCGTCAACTTCGTCAGACCGGCTACTATGCAAATACACTTTGCGCGTTCGCACAAGTCCAGCCATTTGATCCAAGTAAGGCTCAAGCAACGCCATGCTTTCCGCATCCAATTCGGCAATATGAACCGACTGCAACACGTCTGTGGGCACAAAACCCATCTCTTTACGGAGCGCTTGGACACGACGGGCTAAATCACGCATTATTCCCTCGCCGAGCAACTTATCATCTCTTTGCCCGCTTACAAAGACTGTTACATCGTTTTCTTGGCTGGAAACCCAATTTTCACCACCCACATACTCTGGAACCGATAACCCATATTCTGCAACTTTAACGTTTACTTGTTCCAAAAACAAAGCCTCCAGACACTTCAATGCGTCCAGTGTTTTTTGCGGCGCAACTACGATTACTTTGCTAAGCGGCCATCTTCGTTTGAGTTTTCCCTGTTGCCTTGCGGCGTATGCTATTGAAACAACTTTCAGTAGAAGGTCAAATTTTTCTTCAAGAGTTTTGTTGCGGATTTTTTCATTCGGAGTTGGCCAAGCGGCGAAGTTGATTGATTCAGGCAGTTGTGGTTCAAGTTGACGGTATACTTTCTGGTAGAGTACCTCACTGAGGTATGGCGTAATTGGGTTGAAGAGGAGCGTCACTGTTTTTAGTGCATGATGCAGGAGAGCATAAATGGTTTGGCGTCGCTCAAGAGTTTCCGGTTCATCAGTCCAAAGTTCCTTGCGTATCATGGGCACATAGAGTCTGCTTAGGGTTTCAATTACGAAATCGTCCAAAACAGCCACAGCAGCGTTAAATTCACATCGCTCCAGCTTGCCTGTGTAATCTTCAATTTTTTCCTGCAGCACAGATAAGAGCCAAAAATCAGCCGCTTGAAGCTTACCCGCAGCAAAAGCCCAGTCCAACGTGTATTTGCTCGGAGTAAACTCGTCGAAAGTGGCATTTTGCATGAAGAACCTGCTCAAGTGGTATAAGGTAGATAGGACTTGGTATGGGCGCCGGTTAAGTTCTTGCATGTCAAAATTCATGAAGTCAATTGGCGAGCACTTGCGCGTCATGTAAAAGCGACATAGGTCAGCACTATTCTTTTCAAGAAGCTTTTTGGTTTCAACTACATTGCCTAGGCTTTTGCTCATTTTTCTGCCTTTAGAATCTTGAGTTAAACCTTGAAATAGAAAAGCCTTGTAGGGCGATTCCGGTTTGCCTGTTAAGACAATGTATTCAAGCAAAAGCGAGTTTGCCCATCCTCGGGTTTGATCTATGCCCTCCGTTAAGAACGCGGTTGGCACAAACTTCTCAACTTCCTCATCTGTGAAGCGAGCGTATGGTGAAGCGCCACTGTTATGCCAAGTGTCCAAGACAAAGTCTTCCCGACGCATGATTCCACCGCATTTTTCACATTTAAGAGTGACTCGGTCAACCCATGGCTTATGCAACTCAAAATTCTCAGGAATCGCCTCCTGAGCATCTTCAATTAGTTCTTTTTTGCTTCCGATTATGCGTTTGTTGCCGCATTTTTCGCATGCCCAAATTGGAAGTGGCGTACCCCAAATCCGTTCTCGACTAATGCACCACGGCTTACCTTCTTTCAAGAAGCCTAGGAAACGGTTTTTTGGCTCTTCAAAGAAGTACTCAACTTTTTCTGCAGCCTCAATCACTTTACTGTTTAATTTGTCTGTTCGCAAAAAGTATTCTTTTCTTGCAAGCCAAACCAGTTTATGGTGCGAACGCCAACAAGTAGGGTACTCATGTTTTACTTTTGTGAATTTGACAAAGGAATTACGGTTGCGTAGTTCCTCTACTACAAGCACGTCAGCTTCTCTGGCAAAAACCCCCACAAATAGTCCGGCATCTTTAGTGAATTTTACTTCGTCATCAAATGGCGCGTAGATTGGTACGCCTCTGCGTTGGGCCGCCCAAAAATCGTCTTCGCCGTTGCCAGGAGAAAGGTGAACCACTCCTGTAGCTGTGTTTACGTCTACAAAGTCTTCGCCTATTACCTTGTGGACAAGGGGATGTTTGGTTTCGTTTTCAGCCTGCTTGGGAATTAGATCTTTTAGGGGATAGTCGTAGCCTGTGCCTTCCAAGCTTGTTCCGGGCATAGAATCTGTAATATGATATTTTATTATATCAAGTTCCTGCATGATTGGTTCGACACGTTGCTTCATCATGATCCAGATCTCGTCGCCAACTGCCACTTTTACGTATTCAGCATCTGGCTTAACAGCAAGCATAGTGTCGGTTATTATGGTGAAGGGCATAGTTGTCCAAACGAGGAAAAATTCGTTTTTGCTGCCTGTAACTTTGAATTTGAAGTAAAATGAGGGGTCTTCAACCTCTTTGTAGCTGCCTTCGTAGCCGACTTCAGCGCTGCTAAGACTGGTTTGGCATCCTGGACAATAAGCAACAACGTAATGTCCTTCTTCAAGCAGGTTTTGATCCCACGCGCGCTTGAGGATTTGCCATTCCCGTTCAATATAACTGTCTTTGTAGGTCCAGTAAGCCTTCTCCTGATTGATAAAAACTCCGAGGTTGTTGTCAGCTTCAAGCCACATCGAATGGTAACGCATAATGGCTTTTTTGCATTCTTCAACAAAACGTTCCATTCCATACTTCGCGATGGATTCCCGCTTGTTTCGTACGCCCAAAAGCTTCTCAACCTCCAACTCCACAGGCAAGCCTTGACAATCCCATCCAGCCCAAAACGGCATATAGTAGCCTTCCATGGTTTTCCATCGGTAACGAATATCCTTCATCACCCGACCACGGGCGTGACCTATATGCGGAATACCGTTTAATGTGGGCGGTCCTTCGACATAACCTAAAATGCCCTTAGCATCCTTTTCAAGCAATTCAAGTTTCTGGCGGATTTGGTTTTTTACCCAGAATTCACGCATTTCTTTTTCTATTTGAAGAGGAGCGTAATTTGTAGGCAAACCTGTTGAATCGTTTTCTTCAGTGGCAGTCACTTTTCATTCCCGTACCGCAAAATAAGCTGAAAGGCTAATTAAATGTATTAGTAAGGATGAACTTACTAAATTTAGTATATTCACAGTCAAGGAAACTCGTAAATGATATAGCCCACGAATATTTTTCAAACATAGATTTAACTTTTCACCATTTGAATTAATAAGCCAAATTTCATACATTGAAAGTGCATTATTAAGGTTTTGACAAGATTTCAAGGTTAACTTTTTAGTCTTTTCAACGAGGGGCTAAGCTTGTTTTATGATTATGAGTACTGGTAATCCTGTGAGATACAAGCTAATTAAATGATTGAATCAGATTTCCTAGCTTCAAAAGATTGTTTAGAATATTGCAGAGGTTTTCAGGTCAGGCAATATTTGGAAGAAGTGGAACTTTTTCAAACAAACTAAAATTCACCAAATCTATTTTACAATTTTTCCATTACTTGGGACCCAAGTTTGTTCGCCTTCCGTCTATAATCACAAATGGATTATTTTCACTATTTTCAATTTCTGGTTGTCGTAATAGTTTTTTTGCCATTAATCTTCGTAAAATTCGGAAATACCAAGTTCAGATGTCTTTGGGCCATCTGTGAAAATCTTTCCTATTATTCTGTTTGTGTTTTTATAGTAAATTATCGTAGCAAATGTAAGCAATAAAGCTCCAGTGCCTGAACCTACCAAAGACAAAGCGTCTGCCAAATGGTTGCTAGCAATCCAAGAAATAAGCGAATATGGATTTGCCCAAATGCGAATTGAAATACCGATTCCCCAAACCAAGAATCCTGTTCCGATTAAACCTAATAGTACATTATTTTGTTTATTGGGCGCATGTTCATTCCGTTTGTTTTGCCTCATCGTTTTTTGGTTTAGTATTCGATATATTTCTTATCAGCGATAACAAGTTTAAAAAAGTATGGCAGTTCTGTAGGGGCAAGAATACACTAATCTTCAACAAGAAATGAAAATAGTTTAAGCGATGTTAGAATATATTAGAATGGGCAATGAAAGGAAAAGGCTTTGCGGAAAATACAATTATTCTTTTGGTCTACGAGAAATAAGACGCGAAAAGAAGTTGAATAATTACTAATAGCAATTCTCTCGGGTTTCTTGGCTGTTAGTCTAAAGGTTGGTCACAGTAAGGACAATGCCTGACAAGTTTTGGTTTTGACTGGATATACTCTAGCATAAAAAGCGGCGTACTGAATTCTTTTTTACAGTTCGAGCAAGTTAGTTTTCCGTTCATTGGTTTGCTGGTCTCGATTTTTTGGCTGTTTGTTTTGTTTTGTTCAACAGTTGGGTATATCGTTTTTTGTGTTGTTTGCTCGGTGATTTTGATTATTGGTTGTTTTGGCGGCTCATTCTTTTGCTCTATTTTGTATTCTTTGCTTTTATTATTCATTTTCGGTGTGTTAGTTACTAGCGTGGCTCTAACTAGCGTTTGGTTAGTTGGTTTAATGTTGGAAATGACGGGCATGTAGGTTGTCTGAGGTTTTGTGATTTTTCGTTTTTTGATAAGATTTACGGTTAAGCCAATAATGACCACAACGGCCGCGCCTGCTACTGCTGCATAAGTGGCAATGTTATGAGCCGTTTCGTTGCTTATTATCCAGAACATAGAGAACATAGGATTTCCAAAAAAATTGGTTAAATTTCCTACAGCATAAAAAATCAAACTACCTACAATAACAATTAGCGCTATACGAAGTTTTTGCTCTTTGATTTTTTCTAACATTTTTTCGCCGAAGTTTTGGATTGTATATCTTACGGAATGGTCTTCTTCTTAACGGTTTAGCAATGATAAATAGAAATTGATCGATTTATTAGCGTTATGAATTATGAATTCCTTTCTTATAATGGAGCTTAATGATTAGAATTAGAAATTGCTGTTTTACCTTTCTGTCTTTATGATGGTATATCCTTTGTCTTCTACTTTTTGTAAAATAATATTCAAAATATCTTCATTATTGGATGAAGAAGAAACAACTGTTATAGTTGCTGGGGGCGTTATGCCCTCAACAATTCTTAATAATGCTCTGCCAACTGGATCATTAATTGCCGTTTTTTGATTCGCTTCATATTCTATCTTTAAAACTTCAAGGAGCCTCTTTGCAGAGTCCATGTCTAATTGTTCAAGTTGACTAATTGACCGTCGTATCTTACGCATTTTAGTGGGCTCTAAAACCTTCTCTGAAGGCTCAACAACAACTATTTTCTCTGTTAATTGTAGTGTTTTCTTCAAAGATTCTCGAGGATTTATCGGCGTGGACATTGCGAGTACCTCGTCACAGTTATAAATGGCTAAAGCAGTGGGCAAAGACTCTAAAGCAAAAGTGTAAGCTGACATAACCAAATCAAATGCCAACTTGTCTGCTTCCTCAGCATCTTTAGCGGTCAAATCAGCAACCAAAATAGCATTCTGTCCCTGAGCACCCGTAAACTCTTTGACAACAAGTTTTCCAAAAAGAAACGTATGCTTCCAATCAACATCTTTCCACCTGTCTCCTGGCTGATACTCACGGCTCCCACGGTACTCTACCCCCGTCTTAGCTGACTTGTCGGAGCGCTCAGAAACAACGGAACCAATCATGCTTGAACCGGATGCAGTGCGCTCAAGATACTTAATGGCAAGCCAACGAGCATACTTAGCCCTCGGAATAATGTGCAAATCAACAGGTTCCAAATCTTGACCAGTAATAACTAGTCCGCGCGAATCAACCGCCAGTGCATGGAGCAAAACTTTGTTTGGTCCAGCCAAAGGTGGTGTGAAATTTAAATTCACATTCACTTCGCTATTGGTTGGCAACACAAACTCTGAATGCTCAATGTTTACCCAGGGAGCCAGAGACGAGAGAGAAACAAAAACGGGCATATTACATTTTGTCTTGAGTGGATACAAATTATTTGCAGTTTCTCCTACTACCACCCTGTTCCATGTTTTTGATTCCTCAAAAGGTGCTCTAGGAATTTTGCGAAAAGCACTTACTAAACCAACTGCAAAATAAGCGCCTAAAAGAGCAGCGGTCAACATAAGAGTCAGATTCCAAAGTAGGGCTGAAGCAACAAACACAGCGATCAACCCAGTGCTCAATACCTTTAAGATATCGGAGGCAGTTCTGCCAACTTTCTTGAAAACGAAACTCTGAGCCGAAGCAGTTTCTTTAAGGCTTTCGTCTAAAAGCAATAATCCGGGAACTATCAACAACACAGCAAAGACCCCACCAAAGATAGTAGTAAATGCTAAAGGAGCAAGAATTAGAGAGCTAAAAACCAAAATCAAGCTTATGCTTCTTTTAGGTTGCCTGTATGCTAAACCAAGCTGAATCGCTAACAAAGCGAGAGCCAAACCCAACTGCGGAAGCGGAGAGACCAAAATAGCTAGCAAAAGCATTGATACAAAGTATACTTTAGCAACTGTTTTTATCGTAACTGCAACCATTGGTTCTTCAGCTGTTTAGCATTGGTTTAATTATATTTTTGGAACTGCGACGTTTTTGAGGACTCTATTCACTATGTCAATAGACTTTACGTTTTCCATTTCGGCTTCGGGTTTAACGTGTATTCTATGAATCATAACTGGAACGGTTAACTTTTTCACGTCATCTGGTAACACATAATCTCTTCCCTGCAAGAAGGCAAACGCTCTTGCCCCTTTGTAAAACGAAACACTTGCTCGGGTACTGGGACCAGTGAGAATATCTGGATCCTCACGGGCAAACCTTACCAACGAAACGATGTAATCTCTAACTTCATCAGATACGTGGACTTTCTTCACCGCTAACTGAAGACCCGCAATCTCCTCAAGTGAAACAACGGCTTTAACGTCGGACGCTTCAATATAATCTAACTTAGAAATAACCTGCTCCTCATCCACTTTACTTAGGTAATCGCTCCAAACCCTAAACATGAACCGGTCAGCTTGCACCTCGGTCAATGGATAAGTTCCCTCAGACCCATAGGGTAACTGACTTGCAATTATCATAAAAGGTCTGGGTAAAACATGCGTTTCTCCTTCAATTGTTACTTGTCTTTCTTGCATGGCTTCGATTAAAGCAGCCTGAGTTCTGGGCGTTGTTCTGTTTAACTCATCAGACAAAACCACGTTGGCAAATAATGGCCCTTTCAAAAAGCGGGACTTCCCATTAGGTGTGTAAAGATTAAATCCTGTTACGTCTGCAGGCAACATATCTGGCGTAAACTGAATTCTCTTGAACTCTCCTCCTATGACACGAGAAAAGGTTTTCGCAAGGAGAGTTTTGGCTGTTCCAGGTAAACCTTCGATTAGAACATGCCCCTCGCTTAATAATGCGACAAGAAGCATTTCTTTTATTTCTTCTTTACCTATAACAACGTTTGAAACTTCGTCAAGAATTCTGCCTGGTATTCCAGTTATGTCTTTAACGTTTGTCGCCAACCCTCGCTCCCTTCCGCCACATTGAATTTAGAGATAAAACCAATATCACTGCTATTAAGCTTAACGTGCCATAAGACGAAGAGACCGCTCCATATACGACTGCAATAGTAGCCTTAGCATCATCTAAAGGCTCCTTAGGTAAATGAGATTGATCAGCAAACGCGGCAGAGCTCCCTCCTTGCACACCCATAACATTGTTGATGAACTGTAAATTATCATCTAATCCAATCATTCCGTTAATCATGAGGCTTGGGTCAGCAACTGCAACTACGACGCCTTGGCCTAGTGGGCTATATGCTACGACAGGAAAAGGCCCGTTAGGTTCATTATTGTTCCATGAACCATCACCATTGACGTCTAAAAAGCTGAACGTGGAAGAATAAGCTACCACGGTGGACTCAGAGGTGTTATTCAAACTGGAGGCATGATTAAAAACTATGCTGCTTACATTTGCTCCAATTGAGGAATTTGAGAAATCCGTAATTTTAGGAAGCCACTTATCCTTATAATTGTACAAGGGATCCAGCATTGGCACACCAGTAAACCTCATTTTCAACCCAACACTGTTTAGAACTTGATTCCCAAAACCGTAATCGTCAAGAATCGCCAAGGTTCCGCCATTCAAAACATAGTTTTTCAGTTGTGAAAGTTCAGAATCAGAAAACGTTTCATATGGTACTATAAGAAGGGACGTTCCTTTCGGATTAGCGGGCAAATGATCAAACGTATTTACCAAAGTGAGCTTAGCTTTTGAGCTAAGCGTTGAAAGCCCGTTCCAGGATGGATTTTCAACCCTGAAATCTCCGTTTGGCGGGAAGAACCAAATCAAAGTTAACATTGAAACTACGATGATCAAGGTTAAGCCAAGTAAGAGTTTATTTGTTTTCACTCTTCAGTATCCTCCCAATTTTGTCTGCGTAACCTTGTGCTTTTACTAAATCTTGCTCTTCAGGCATATGTGCGGAATAAATTGATCTTTCAGTCAATACCGTCAAATCTCCAAACGGATAAGCTGAGTTCCCAAGACGATCTTCAGTTAGATGCAAAAACTCGCGCAAAGTCATATCTTGGTTCATTACAGTTCCTGTGAATGACTCGATACTTCTTAGGGCTTTAATGTAAGCCTCCAAAACTTTACCCTTAACTCCTTCGAACTTGAACTCCGGATTAAGAGAAGGCTCCGCCCTAATTGTTACTGAACTCTGCAGCTTCTCCAAATTTTTATCTGCAACCAGTTTTCCTCTATTTTTCTTCGTTTTGGACCCAGCAAACCTCAAGTATAAAACTCCACATACCGAGAAGGAAGCCGCAAGAGAAACTGCGGTACTTACCGAGTTTAAAACGAAAACACCGATATTTTTCTGCGCTAATTCTTGCCAAGATTCAGCTGGCTTCACTGAAATCTTGATGTTTTGAGTGCCAGCAAAAATTGCACTTAAAGGTATGTTCATCGTTGAGTTGAAGGATCCATCATCCATCGTTGTAACCACGTCTGAAACGTATGCGAATTCTAGCGTAACAACTGCATTTTTCAATGGCCCTGATGCTGAACTTGCAATTCCAGAAACATGGACCTGCGACGGAAGAAAAACAAACGAAGGCACATTAACGCTCAGTTTCGAAGCAATCTTTGTGACTAATACATTTGCGCTTTGGTTTACCCCTGAGTATAGTCCTTCAGGATCAATGTTTGCAGCTAAGCTGTGAACCCCCATTGCCGTCTGAGAATTGAGAATACTTTCGATAGTGAATAGTCCTAATTCGTTAGTTTTGACCTGCCCAACTATTTCCTCGTCAAAAAGTAACCTCACTACTCTTTGTTTTAGGGGAGACCCATCTTGGGAAGTTACTACTCCATTAACAGTGTAACTCAGACCTGGATAGGCGACGTTAGGTGTGGTTATGTTTAGGAGTGTTTGGTAGAATAATATGTTGATGGAGAGTTTTGTGCTTAAACCTGCTAAATATGTTTCCTTATCAATACTGCTTGCAGGTGCATAAAGGGCCTGAACGGTCATTGTATTTACGTATTGATATGGAACATGAAAAATTGTATTGTATTGTCCATTAGAATCAGTGTTGACGTCTGCAACTTTTGTTCCGTCTATAAGCAACGCAACCACTCGGTTTTGCATAACTTGTCCTGCCGCATTAAGCAAGCCTGAAGCTTTGACTGCTCCGCCGACAAATACTGTTGTCGAATCAAGGTTAAGCGACAGCTGAGTGGAAACAAGTTGTTTGGCCTCAATCTCAGCAGCTTGTTTTTTGGTGCTCTGTAAAAGTTCATGGTACCGGTTAATCAGGTCATTTAGTTTTTGCAGAAGACCCTCAAGCGCATCATATGATTGTTTAATGTTGCTTTGAGCTGGGGCTGCAAAAACTCCTAGCCGTTGACTCACGGTTGCGGTTGCATCCTGCAGTTCACCTAAAAGTATCTGTACTCTTGCAACCAAAACGCCCGCGTTATTGAGCACTCGGGAAGCTTCACTTAATCGGTTTTGATTAAGTAGAGAAGAAGCATTGTCCAATGTGGTGCGAAGGTCCGATAAAGCGCCGATAAGTTGCTGAGTTATGTTGTTGTATCGATTTATGATGTAGCTTAAGTCTGCAGGCACGGCAATGTGGCTTAGCTGTTGAGTTAGCCTGCTTGCATTGTCGTATTGTTCGGAAGCAATAAACGACAGAATGCCTGCGTATTGGGATAGAAAAGAGTAAGGATCCATTGTGCTTTGGGCATTTAAAGGGTCCTCATGTGGAACATGTGCAGGTCCGGCGTTAACTGAAACAGCTGATAACAAAAAAGAAAACGCTAAGATAAAGATGAAAGCGACTACAACAGGCTTCATAAGGTTACTCCAATTAGTATTTGCAGTACCTTCAGCGCAACTATAATTATGAAAATTGCGAAAAGTAAATATCCAATTAGATTAGTTGTTTTTTGAGTCTTCATGTTAAATGGTGAATGCAATAGCGTTAAGATGAAATATTCAACAATATATATCGAAACAAATAGGTCTAAGCCGCTTGCGGTATAAAACGAAAGAGCAAAAGTGGTTAAGGCATACGAGAGGGCTAAAGAAACAATGTATCTTTCTGTGGTTTTCAGACACTTCGCCCCGCCAACTTTAGCTCAACAACACATTTACGCCCGCTATATTGCTCGTTATCAACGGTAACCGGCTTATCCAAGACCTCAGCAACCACAGAAGCAACGATTGAAGCAACCGGGCTGCCTAAGCTCTCATAAACCCACATTTTCTTGTATTCCAAACGCGGGTTAGAAATTTCAACTCGAATTTTCTCTTCATCCATGGCCACTTTGGCGCCATCTGCCAAATTAATTTTGTTAACAAGAACAAGCGTAAGAGCTGCTTCTAAATCGCCTTCTGATGCATCAGATTTCGCTGTTACCATGCCTGCAACAGCCGATCCCGGTGTGGTAACTAACAAACCCATGTCTTCTGGGTTAGAACCATACTTAACAATAAGCCGCTTGGGCAAAACTACGTTCCCAAGTTTAGGTGGATGAGGATTTGAATGCAATGGG
Source organism: Candidatus Bathyarchaeota archaeon (assembly GCA_963811105.1). GTDB lineage: Archaea > Thermoproteota > Bathyarchaeia > Bathyarchaeales > Bathycorpusculaceae > Bathycorpusculum. The sequence goes on from CAWEPZ010000011.1 coordinate 95,764, forward strand.
ATAAGAGCCTGTGGCTTCCCAGAAGTCATTGAAGATGGCAAATAGATTGCTTTTGACTTTAAGCCCAACTCTTCCACAATCGCGGAAATGTTTTCAATTCCAGACTGTAAGAGTATCTCGCTTGCTTCTGGGGTGATTTTCGGCTGGCCTCTCCCTAGCGCAAGTGATATTGCGCCTAAAATGATAGTTGATAATCCAAGCGCTGTGATGGGGGTTGATTGTAGAATAATGAATGCCATAACTGAAAGAGTTAAGCCTGATAAACTTAAGCAAACACCAAGAAGAGTGAATGAATTACTGATAGACTTCATTGTTTAGACCGTAGTTAAGTTAGGATGCCCTCTGTTTCCACTCATATCTTAAGTAATCATTCATGCGTATCATGCTTTTAAATAAAGCTTAAAGCTTTTCCATAAAAAAGAATAACAGAAGAATTTTGGAGAAGTGCCAAAGTTACGGCAAGGTTTAGTTCAAACCCAGCTTGTAGTAACGGTATTTCCTTACAAGCGCACCAAACGCTAAAACTTCCGCAAAAAATGCCAAAGACACCATAATTGGCGTTAATGTTATTCCCCATGGAGTATAGTTAAGCACTAGTCCTACAAGCGGCACAATCGCAAGACTCAACCCTATTGACAAAGCCAACCTTTCCAGCTCATCTAACTCTTTGCCTCTTGGATAAAGCACTGAAATAAGCATGAATCCCGGCAAAAACAAAATAAAAATTCCGCCTAAAACGTAGCGAAAATAAAGAAGCAAGGTACTATCAACAGTGAAAACAACTAGCATCGTAACAGCAACTAGAACGGTTGTACCCCAAAACCACATGCTCTCTAGATTTAAAAGATAACTTGCTAAAGATGAAGAAGGCTTAGCTTCTGAAAGATCTAAAGTTCCTTTTTTCCATTCAACGTAGACTACTCTTGTAGCTTCTTTGAATTTAATGCCTTTCTTATTAACTAAATTCTCAACAAGTTCAGAGACAGTAGGCTGACCTAACGATTTAGCGGTTTCCAGAACAACTTTATCTAAATCGGCAACCAAGTCCCTACTTCCTCCATCAGAGCAACAACAATAGAGGTAATCCTTGTCAATTTTTATATATGTCTTATGCTTAGACATCGTTATTTCAGGGAACAAGATAGGGTAATGAAAACTACAGCAAAACTAAGGATTATACTTCTGCTAATATTAATCACGGTTCCAGCAATAGCCCTAACCTGTGGTCAATCAGCAATAACCAATACTGTTGCACAAAACGCAACCTACAACGCGTACAAAGCAATCGTCAAAGCCTCTATCGCAGGTGCTGACACAAATCAACTCATACAACAACTAAACCAAGCTGTAAACTTAACAGCCCAAGCCCAACAACTCATGACTACTAACTCCCAACAAGCCCAAGAACTAGCTGACCAAGCACAAACAATAGCTCAAAACGTTACACAGCAAGCAATAACAGCTCAACAATCAGCATCTAACATATTGCCAGCAATTGTTGTAATAACAGCTGTGATCTTAATAGCAGCAGGCATTCTGGTCTATGTATTTGGTCCAAAAGTTCTTTGGAGAATTTGGTTCAATCTTAGGAAGAACTATCGAGTAAAAACCAAAAATCCCTCAACAAATAATAAACCCTTAGTTATTACAGCAGAACAATTTTGCGCCGTAGTTTTAGGTATAACAATAATTATTGCGTTTTTTTCCTTTTCACAAATTATACTTCCGAAAAATCAAGGTGAACAATTCTCAGAATTAGGTGTCCTGGGGCCAAACATGAAGTTAGGTGACTATCCTTCTCAAGTGGTTGCTAGTGACACGCGTTAACCTATATGTTTATGTTGGCAACCAAATGGGAATTCCAATGTACTATACTGTTATGGTAAAACTTGGAAACAATGATACAGCTGTAAACCCAGCTTCCATAACTCCAATTCAACAGTTTAGCCAAGTATTGCCGAGCAATCAAACATGGACTTTTCCGGTAAACGTAACTTTAACTCAGCCTGGTTTAAATCAAAGAATAATATTTGAACTTTGGACGTACAATCAAACCCTAAACCAAAACCAATACGACCAAAGATGGAGCCAACTATGGCTCAACGTAACTGCACCAGCTAGTTAACTCTGGCGATGCAAATTTGAAAGTAAGAAAAAGATTGAAACGAACGAGTCTATTATGGCAGGCGTTCTGAAAAAGTCGGTTTATATGACTCAGGTTTTCCAACCTACTTTTTTGCACCAGAAATCCTCGGTAAAAATGTTGAAGATAATCTGCTATTTGGATGTGATTTTTAACCATGCTTTTCTTTTTACAAAGATAAACGAGGTAAGGCTGGTTATGAGAAAGGTACCCATCGTTAAAGAGGCGGGAAAGGCCCACTCAAAATGTTGTGTTGTCCAAAGGCCAACAGATAGAAAAGCGTAAAACGAAACTAACCCCGTAATCAATTGAAGCAAATGAATTACTTTTCGTGCACTATAAGCCTTAGACTTTAAAGCTTTCAAGGCAAACTCGATTCTTTTCGACACATCAGGAAGGTCATCTAAGAGCAGGGTAAATCCGGCTAAGACAAAGAATTTCCCTGCATTAACCGCTACGCTTTGATTGTACACCAGAAAAAGATTGGATACAGAAACTGGTGTAAACGCCATTACAAAAACTACAGAAAATAGCAAGATAAGAAAGCCATAAACGTAATGATGAAACAAGAATCGTCCAGTGTGCAAAGTTCGTCCCAAACTTGCACTGGGAAAAATGTTCACGGTCGCTGCAATAATTACTAGGAAGAAAACACTTCCGTTAATAAGATAGGGTGAATACGGCTGCCAATATGGAAAAGCACGGTAATAATTAAACATGATTTGAGCTACAGAAGCTAAAGTTACGAGTGAATTAAGAACCAGTGATAGACTGAATATTTTCTTTGTGATTACCCGAATAGAACCAACCATGCTGAACCCTTAGAAATTACTGCTTTAGATTTTTTATGAATTTATTATATTGCTTAGGCTATTTAATTAAATCAAGGTTTTGCAACGTTTGAAAATGCGTGCAGCCCCTTCTGGATTTTGGGGTAAAACACTCAGCTGCCAATCAACAAAGCTTTTGTATTCATCCGTCCAATGAAATCTGTCTGTGCAGGTATTGAACGTGCGCCTTGGATGGAAACTGCTCTTAGTCCTTTTGCCCGTGCTTGTAGCTGTGGCGCTTAGGATCTATCCTTATCTTTTGACTGGTGCGCCATGGGGAGTAGACAGCTGGACGCTTATAAGAAACTCGAACCAGCTACTTTCATATTCTCCAATTCCGCTTGTGGGCAACCCGATCTTTGATACCTACAACATTTGTTGGCCAGCCGTAACCATCTTTGGCTCTGTGGCGTCTCTGGTTTTCGGTGTTTTGCCTTTGAATTTGATGCCGTTCTTAATTCCTCTTGTAGGCTCGTTAACCACGTTCTTTCTTTTTGTGGTGGTCAAAAAGTTAACGGGTAATTTTCTGCTTGCGTCGGTAGCGGCGACTTTTTTTGCAGCTGCATCGTTTGATTCAATATTCACGGCGTCTGTGACGAAGGAGACCTTTGCGCTTCCCCTCTTTATGATTGGCGTGTTGCTGCTTCTCAGAAAAGGGAAAATGCCCAACTTAATTATTTTCTCAGTTGTTTCGCTGGGTATAATTATGTCGCACTTTGCTTTAGCGTTCATTCTTTTCCTTTTGGCGGCTGAAGTTTCTGTCGTTCCTTTGTTGATGCGGCCCCGCGGTGAGAGAAATCAACCTGAAAAGCTGCTTTACCCAACAATAATGGGACTCGTTGGACTTGCTTATTATTTCATCTACCTTAACGCAAGCCCAGTGGGTATAACTTTTACATTGGGCGATGGTTTATCTTTGTTTGCTTTCCTCAGTCTTTTGGCTGGGTTTCAGGTAGGTTTTCAACCGCGTCCTGGAAAAAAAAATTCGTCAAAACGCTGGGCAATTCCAGTAATCGCAATAGCTATTACTTTCGCTCTTCTTGTGGTTGGAACAAGAACTGCAATCCTTCCATTTGCCCCTACACTTACAGCGGATCTAGTGATAGATGCGGCACCATACCTTGTGGTTGGTATGATGGCAGCGGTGGGGTACCTGTTGCTTAAACAATCAGAGAACCCATCATATGGGTTTCTGTCGCTCTGGCTTGGCGTCCCCTTGGTTTTGGTAGCTTTTTCCGTCTTCGGAGCAGGTCAAGGCATAGGATTAGTCTACAGGCTCTTCACATTTCTTTTCATGCCACTTGGAGTGTTCGCGGCTTTCGCCTTGATAAGATTCGTCAAAGGAGGCAGCAGAATTCGTCATGCCACCAAGATTTCTGTAGCTGTTGCTTTTCTGTGTGTGATGGTTTTTGCGCTCTCTTTCCAAAGTTATTCCGCGGTTGCAGAACATAATAACTTTCTGGGCGGTGAGTGGGGGTTTAAGCAGTCGGATTTGTCTGCATCCCGCTGGGTTAATTCCACCCTTCCGTCAAACACAACCTTCTTGGGGGACTCTAAAGTTTACGGGCTTTTCGGCTACTTCGGGCTTAAACCAAATATATACTATGGATATGCCTATCTAACTGGCGTTTCAACCTGGAATGGTGAACCACTCTTCACGTATTCCCTTATGTCTAAAAACGGTTACGACCTTGCTCTTTATGGTGAACCCTTACCCGTTGACTGGTCCACTAAACTGAGCAACAGCATGTCGCTTGTCTACTCAAACGGGAACGATAAACTTTGGGTTTAGGTGCTGCCTCGAAAGTATGTCGTAGATTAATTTCCTTTTCAAGGCAACAGCTAATAAGTTAAGAACAAGAATAATCCGTTCAGAAAAGTGAAACATAGTCATGTCTTCGCTTGCATTCCGCCTTTGCATAGGTCGATCTAACGACTTCATAAAGCAGATCCTGACCCTAGCCGCTATCGTTGGCTTAATCACAAGTGGATTATCCATAAGCAACATGGCGTACAGTTTTTTTAATACCGGAACCGCATCAAGATTCGAAGTCGTAACTTCGAGCCTTCTAATTGAATTAACAACCATTTTTTGGGTTTGGCTTGTTGCAGCTTGGTCTCTTCTCGCTGTGTCTTCATACATTGTTGGTCTTCAGTCCATACGTTCCATGATTCCGACAATGAGTATCCTCTGGCAAACAGGCTCTTCAAAAAAGATGTATCGAACAATGATTTTACTCCGTTTACTGCTTCTTGCAACATTAAGCTGGCTCTTCGGCTGGACCGGCGGACTTGTCGCATCCCAAATGTCGTACAGACTTGCCGCATACGCAATAAAGGCGCCATATGCAATTCCAACTCTACAGCTCATGGATCTGGTAAACCTTCTCGCCCTCACCTTCGCAGCTGTGTTCGCAGGCGGCTTATATTTTGTAATCAAAACAAGAAAACTCGATGAATCAGGAGAATAAATGACGGCATGATTCGTTTCTTCCTTCGGCTTCTATCAAAACGCGCTCTGATTCCCTTTGCAATCTGCGTGCTTACCGTTGCCGCCGTAACTTCGACTACAGGCCTGCTCTTAATGGGAGCTTTATCAACTGTACCATATTCAATCGGCGAGCGCAATAATGTAATCGCGCTTTATTCAAACAGCTCACAACTGCCCCAAACAAGTCTAATCCCAATCCAATTGGCTTCAAATCTGAGCAGTGTACAGGGGGTTCAAATCGTAAGCCCTGAAGCTCTCGCCACAGTTGCAGTTGACGGCCAAATTGTCTACCTCAGAGGCATGAATATGAGCCTCTTAAGGGATTTAGACAGCTCGACACTGATTACAGGTGCATGGCCTAATAATCAAGTGGGCAGTAGCGCTATGGTTGGTCAGCGGTTAGCAAACCGTCTCCATCTGACTGCGGGTGAAAACATTACAATTCAATCCTCATTCGGAAACTTTTCCAGCCCTCTGACTCTATCTGGAGTTTTCAGCACCAACGATGCGCTCAACGATGAACTTATCGCTCAGCTCCCAATAGGACAGATGATGCGTTTATCAACGAACAGCTATGTTTCCATCATAAGAATGAAAGTGGACCCCAGCATGTTCCATTTCAGCTCCGTACAGAGCCTTCTTGGAGGCAGCGAAACAAATAGCACCTCAAGCACAAGCAGTGCTTTGCAGAATTTTCCCATAACAAGTATCACAAATATCGGTCAGTACTTGGTCGGTAATCCCCTTGAAGCCATGGGTCAAATACTTTCAAGAAGCATCGGTTTATCCGAAACCGCCCTCTGGGCTCTCTTTCTCGTAGTTTTCACAGCTTCGATTCTCTCACTTTACTACAGTTTGGCGTGGGGTGTCAAAGAGAACATATGTCTATTCTCAGTAATCTCTGAGCTCGGCATGACCAGGCGAGGAAAGGTTGGTTTATTCTCTGCCTTCGCCGCAACTCTCGCGATTATCTTCGGTGTCTTGGGGTATTCTTTGGCGAACGTGATGTTACTGATATTCACAAATATGGGTGATTTGCAGGTTCTGTTTCATACAATGGTCGTAACTTTCAATCCGTTGGTTCTCTTATTTTCCGTTGCACTTATCGTTTCAACAGTTTTGGCTAGTATTTGGAAGATTAACTTTGCTGAGACACCTGAAGAAATATGACGCCATAAGCCCGAGCGGATTTTTCCGAAGTCTATTCTTTGATTTCTAAAGTTCCATGTGAGAGATGATATTGGGTTCTAGCCACAGCCGACTCCTCAAGACTGGTCGTTGTCATTAAGATGGATGTGCCGAACTCCTTGTTTAACCGCCTAAAAAGGTCGAATAAGATCTCCGCGTTGTCCTCGTCCAGATGCGCCGTGGGTTCATCAGCTAGTATCAACGCAGGCTGATTCGCTAAAGCTCTAAGCACAGCAACTCTTTGTTGCTCTCCAAGGCTCATTTGATGAGGAAACCTATCCGCGAGGCTCTTTAGGCCAAACTTATTGAGCAGTTCCAAAGCTCTTTCCTTCCTTTTAGCAGTGTTAACCTTTTTCAGCCAAAGAGGCACTTCGATATTTTCCGTGGCAGTTATGTGGGGTATCAAATTGAGGGATTGAAAAACAAACCCAATCTTCTCAAGTCTAAGTTTTGCACGCTGCTTCTCACTTAAATCGTTTGTAGCTTGACCAAAAAGATACAGTTCTCCTCGATCCATCTTCTCTAGGAGACCTACGATCCTAAGAAGAGTGGATTTTCCTGCGCCAGAGCGTCCCTGTATTGAAACGAAATCGGCTTCGTCGAAAGTAAGGTGCACGCTCCTGAGAACGAATTGCTCGTCAACGTAAGTCTTCCAAATGTCTTTTGCTACCAAAATCGCCAACTAAGTGCCTCCCAAAGATACATTTCCGTTTTCTCCACTGACGTCTATCAGTTCTCGAATCGCCACAGCCCTTTATAAAATTTAGGCAAGAACATCACAGTAGCGCGATTTTGAGCACAAGCCAATGACCCAGCAGTACTTTATGAGATTAACCTGCGATGAGTACTCAAAAAATGTTAGTTTATTGGGCAATTTTGGCAAATTTGGAGGTGAAACAAAGCCTGGACGACGAAAACTTTGGCCTATTTCTATTTATACTCAGCAACCGTTTTTTTTAAAAAATTGAGAAAATGTTGATTTCTACCTCCATTAGTAATCTAAATATAAACTGTAAAAATCCTTTTTCCTTTTTCTGTTGAATTTACTTCTTCAATCTATTGTGTCAAGATTCTTGGGTATGCCATTGGAGTTTCAGATCAAACTTCTTTTTTGTTAAGAAGACACAAAGAAAGTTAAGTAAAACCTTAACTATATTATGTATTAATCTTTAAAAGAACGCAAAATTACATATCCGTTTTGTTCTTTCATATACAGCTGATATCTTTTCAATATTCCGTTTATGATATCTCTTGAAACGTTGTCTAATTCGCATTTCATCTTTATCTCATAGCCACCAGTTAGTACATGAGATACCTGTGAACCGTCAATGGAAACGCAGTTCATAACCAACGATTTATTTAAGGCATCACGAATCTCGCTCAACACTGCTAAAGCTTCCGTCTTGTTCATAAAGAACACACGTCATATATCTACAACAGGTTGTACTAATAATTTATGCAGGACCCTATTCACAAGATTCAAAGAATTCATTTTGTTTCAGTGTGATCGGGTTATTTTCGACACAAAATACTCTACTATTGTAAACTTTGTAAACCACACAAAAGTTAAACAAAACTCAACTCACTTATGTTCTTTAAATATTAATCGTTTTGTGTCGTCAAGATTATGCGCGTTTTAGTTTCTCGGGAAAGTGCTCAAGTGTTTCTGCAGCTTCTTTTGAGAACCATATAGTGGTTGTTTCGTTCATTAGTTTCCTCTAAACAGGCTCTTGTGTACATGGTGACAGAATATCTTATTTTATAAGCTTTGATAGTTCAAGATTCCCCTCAGGACCAATTGTCTAAAAAATGTGTGGATGAACCACATCAAACCTTTACGATGAAACCATCGAAACTACTCAAAAGCTTGTTCAGCCAAATCGCCATGAACAAGAAAGTGGCACTATCACTAACCTCAATAAACTGTGCGCAAGAATAGTAAATGAATCTTTTCTATTTTTTTCGGGTTTTCTTTAATGCTTTGATTAAAGGTTGTGAATAGTCATCTTGAACTTCAATTTCTGAAAGCGGGACCTTAGCTTTTTTTTTCATACGTAAACACTCATGATAATGATTTGTTTTTCGTAAATAAGAACGATATTTCCAACTTCAGAATATTCTAATTGTGAATGATCGATAAATTCAAAGAGAGTAAATGCAAAGTTGCTGGCGTTAGGAATTGCTTGAGTGCCGGTAGCGCCTTTTCGTCAACTCGGCCTCCTTGATGAATGCAATAGTTATGGATGCTATGAACAAGATCATCAGTAAGATTTGCCCAACCGATATAGCCTCAATTTCAAGCTTGGAGAATCCATACGTCACTAGTTGCTCTAGCTCAGGTGTTTTAGCAGCAAGCCAAGTCAGAGAAGTAATCGAAACCAATGGGGCAACCATCAAGAGGTTTAACCGCTGTCCGCTTAGCATCCTGCGGAGGTCTCCGTTCCGCGACATAAGCAGAAGCGTCAACACGAAAGCGCCAGATTCCAGAATTGCATCGGCCAATGAGGGCATGCCAAATTTCAGTCCAACCGAGATGTTGCTTAGCGGCAAAATAATGGGGACGCTGCTTACTAAGAAGTCCCCGATCAAGAGATGCGACAAAATACCAGCTACGTATGGCAGAGACTTTCTGTTCCATAATACTATAACAATGGCCACGGGAGCCCACAGAAGAAGAGAGTGAGTGTACGTGTGATGAACCAGACCTAATCCCTGAAACAAAATATCATAGTCAGGGACAACCCCGACTGTGAAGGCAAGCCATAGCGAAAGCTTTTCCTTTCTCCACTTAGCGAAACCCCACGCAACGAGGTAACCTATTGCTATGTGACCAAGAAGATACATTGTGTCTTAGTTTGCTGCCCCGCCAAATAAACATTTAACCGAATAGAGGAAGTTGACATTCAGCTGATTTAGAAGACAGCAAAGAAAACTCTAAAACGGTTGCCTATTGCCAGAGTTTTTTTTTTTTGTGTATTTTTGCTTCTTTATTTATGAAATCAGCTTCTTAAATTGTTGGTTCGTTAAGGGCCTTATGAATAACTTGAGTGAATTGGATGAATTGTCCGTAACATCTTCAATTTTTGGTTCTGATTCAAAACGCTCTTCTATAAGCCTGACAGAAACCAAAATAAAGCTATTCTAACGTTCTATTAAGATTTTCTCCATAGAATATGACTGATTTAAGTATTGAGTCTTAATAAAATCTTAAATACTACTTCAAACTACGTTATTGGCAGTATTGGGTTTCTCCTTAAGGCAGATGAATGAAAACTGTCCGACTTGGACAAGATAAATCTGTTACTGAGCCTGGGTTTGAGTCCTAATCAAGCAAAAGTATATCAATCCATCCTAAAATTAGGCAACGCTACAGCTATTCAAATGGCGGAATCTTCTTCGGTATATAGAGAAGATATCTACAAGGTTTTGCCGGCGCTTGAAAAGTTGGGTTTAGTAGAAAAGTTGCTCGGCAAACCAGCCATATTTCGGGCTACGCCTGTTGACGGTGCTTTGTCTTCTTTAATAGTTGACGAAAAAGTCAAATCTGATGAGAGAATAGCCTCAATGAAAGCGAAATTCAAAAAAATATCTGAGGCGAAGTGGGTACTGCCTATTCATGTGGGCAACGATAAAAGTCTCTACGCTTTAATACCCGAAGGAAAACCTTTAATCGCTAAATTAGCCAGCTTAACCGCTAGCTCTAGGACTGATATTTTCTGGATGGCTACCCTGAATGAAATCTGTCACGTCATAACTCTAATTTTCGATGAAATCAAAAGAGCATCTCACAGGGGAGTGGCATTTAAGGTGATCATTGAGAATTTCGACGCTGATAAATCACAAAGAAAACAAGTGCAACATATCATAGACATCGATTCGGCCAATATTAGGGTTAACCATCAAACTCTAAATCGGTTCCTTGTTTTTGACAACAGAGAAGCAATGATTCCCACCACCGGAAAAAGCACATCTGAAGCTAATTCAGCATTGTGGACAACCGACACCAACCTTATCGGCGTTCTGAGAGGATACTTTGAGACCTCCTGGAGTGAATCCGAAGAACTAAAGCAAATCAATAACACCGAAGTAACTCAGCCTTAACAAAACAATTCACAAACAGCAAGTGAGTATTGCAGGGTTTTGGTAGTTACCTTTTATTTCGCTTCAAACAAATTCGATTTCTTGTAAAGTTTGTCAACATCAAACCGGCAGAAAGTGTGCTTCACTTCTATCTAAGAAATACTGAGGTCTTACCAATACTTTATCATGAAATCTGTGAGAATTAGCAATATTCTTTATTGATTAATTATCATAGGTTCATTTTTTGTTTTGGTTGATTGGATTTTACTTTTTATTTTCGAAGTGGGAATTGCTCTATTCAGTTCTTTAAAGCACCTCACTAAGTAGATGCCTCGATCTGTAATCGCGTAGAAAATTCTATCCCGCTCAACGCATTTCTCTTCAACCGCACCTTGTTTAATCAGAAATTCAAAATAATTCTTCAATGTGTTACAGTTGACGTTAGCTTTTTGCATTACATGGGTTATCCTTAGAGGACCACTATAAAATAATGTTTCAAGTATACCTAAACATGTTTCTAATTTGGATCGTCTCAATTTTCAATCTCCTCTTTTCGAAGTTGAATCACTGTTTTGTTTTACAGCAGATGGTTGTTTTTCTGCCTCATGTCGGCGGGTTGACTAGTTAGTTCTACAAGGGAAAATACACGTTAAGTCTTATCGTGCCTCTGTCAGAATTAGAAAACTAAGCGCCATTTTTTTCACTCATTCTTATTAATGTAAGTTGGCTTAACAGTTGACCGATTTTGCTAGACATTTTTACGTTTTTCTGGGCGTTTCTTTCTTTTTCTCTGTGTTCGGCGACATGAGCTTTGATTGCTCGATTCATCGCCTGTAAATCGGGTACAACTAGTATTTCGGCTCCGCATTCGCAATTAATGATTGGTAAATGTTTCTTCAAATGTGTATCTGCATCAACGTTGCTACCTTCTATAATGTTTTCAATTTTTGCTGCTTTAGTATGCAACATTTTCTGGATTCTCACATTTCTATTTCGACTCATATGAACTTGAAAATCTCCATCCACTAAATCTTGTGATAACCTATATGCAGGGGTCCTTTTTATGGTAATGTCTGTATAGCCTTCCATCTACAAGGTTAAAGATAACTTCAGCATGTATAACTAAAACTTCTGTTGATTTGCAAATGAAGGCCCTGATCTGGTAGATGTTGAATTTATAAGAATCACGTACAAATGTCCGAGTCAAAAAAACCTCCAGAAGAATAAGAGTTTTTAGCCTATTGAGGTTGCAGCTGTTTCCTTTGACTTCCTTAGTTTCATTAGCGGTGATGGCTTGACCTATAATCAATTAATATTTATTTTTAGTTTTTAGAAGATGGCTTTACTTCAGTGGTGGAAGAAGTCGCCAAAAGTATTCTATTTTTTTGGCAAAAGTTCACTTAGTTCATAACTGGCTACGCAAACTACACTGTCTGCGCCGCCGTAATAGAGTAGGAGTTGGTTATCCAATATTACTTGTCCGCAGCTGAAGACTACGTTAGGAACTTGTCCATAACGTTCATAGTCTTCAGTCGGTGTTAGAATTGGTTCTTCGGAGCGATAGAGAACTTGCTCGGGATTGTTCTTGTCAAGCAGCGCAACGCCGAGGGAATATACTTTTTCTGCACTAACTCCATGATAGATGAAAAGCCAGCCTTCATTTATTAGAATTGGCGGGCCTGCGGCGCCGACCTTCCAGGCATCCCAACTGTTTGAACTTGGACCTAAAACAAACTTTAAACTGTGCCATTGCTGAAGGTCATCCGAACGAGCTATGCAAATATCAGGGTCCATACGATGTAACATCACGTATTCTCCTTTAACCTTTTGAGGAAATATTACTGCATCTTTATTGTGAATCCCGGGAAAGGCTAGATGCTTTTCGCTCCATTGCCATCTTCTAGCCAGAAAATCGGTCAAATTGATGGAAGTTAAACCTATTTGAAAGACTCTGTGTTTTAAATGCATTCCGAATGCAGTGTATGCCATAATCAATGAACCATCTATCAAAGTTAAACGAGGATCCTCACACCCTTCTTTCTCACATTCGCTTAATGGACTAAAAACTGGAAAGGGTAAACGCTCATCAATATGATATCCGTCATTAGAGGCAGCTAAGCCTATACGCGAAATATTGTCTGCACCTATTGCACGATAGAGAATGTGAACACGATTGTCTGCGGCGAACGCAGCTGCATTGAACACTTGACGTGATTCCCACGCGTGATTCCCTATGCATTCAAGTATGGGATTATTTTTAAATCGGTTCAACTTCTTTGCTCAAATCCTATTGAGCAGCAAGTAAGACTCAAGACGCTTAACTGGCTTATGACTTAGCAATATGAATCCAAAATTCACGCCCAAAATAGAGAAACAGAATTAACGGCGCATCTTTAACAGCAAAGTAGGCAGGTAAACAAAAAATGCTGGTGCATGGCAATAAAACATTTCAGAATCGTTATCTCTGCAAATTTCATCTTCTTATGATTGTGAGCTATCTCTTATTATTCAGGGTTTAAGCGGATTACGTGTTTGAATCTGTCTATAATTTGAGGTCACCCGTTTTGGTGTTGTTTTCAGTTAGACGTGATTCTTTTCCTCTTATCTTTTCGCAGCTGAAGGAAGGTCGACAGGGCGAAGAGCGCAAACAATAGTGTTCTGAACAGTGCAACTTAGTAACCTGACATTGTTTTGACCTAATATAGTAAGAAGTTGCGATGTAATACCACTTGTCCGGTGTCCTCTTTATCAGAGCAAACAATCCTCCAGCTACATAATTCAATCAGTTTTGTTCAGGAAAGTCCAAGTCAGCCTCTTGAGCCGTTACGGCTTTATCTTTTGAATTCGCTCCCGCCGCTCTAAGTTTAGATCCTTATTCGTTGTTGCATTTCGAAAATAGCTTTTGAAAGTTCCTCCATGTGGTAACCCTCTAGCTGGCGAATCTTGCTTTTCGGAGAGACAGGGTTAGGGCGATCTCATTTGTTTTAGCAAGACTCGCCGATTGCCTCAAGAATAGGCCTAAATTATTTATTAGTAGTATGAATTTGATATTCATGTTTTTTAGTCAAACAATGAAACCGGTGTCCCAACACCAATTGCTTAACTAATTCACAACTAGGTGCAGCCATATTGTCTTCAAAGACCAAGAAAGCCGTTTTTCAATATCGAACTTTTTTCATTTGAAATGTATTTTTTTAAAATATTGTTATTAACTAAGATATGTTTCTTTATAATAGTCCATGAGTTAATTCATCATGCGTATAAGTGTGTATCACCAAAATGGCAGTTGGAGAAGAGCGCATTAACGCCAGCCATAATGGATTGTTGTTAATAGAAGTGCGCGCAAAAAAAAAGATCATGTATGAGAAGATCTAAACTGGAAATACATGGGGATATTCTGAAAGTTTTGGCTCAACGCGGTCCGTTGAAAAAGACCCACATCATGTACAAGACTAACGTTAGTTGCAGCGTGCTGGATGGCTACCTTGCCTTCATGATTAAGCAAGGAGTGGTTGAGATGAGAATCATTAAAAGAGCAAGAAAAATATACGCGATAACGCAACGCGGGATTTCAGTGCTTAAACAGTTCAGAGAACTCGAGATAGAGTTGCCCATAGTTGAAGAAACAAGAGAGACCAAATACCCGCTCCTTCTAAAACACGTGCCGAGATGAAACTTTTTGAAAACAGGAATGAAAATAGATTCAATTCCGACGAAAATTATTGAACCCACGCTTCCTTATACTGTGGTAAGTAATAGAACCAGCAATGCGGGTTTTATATGTCGCCACTCAAAAGTGTCAATATCTAGGCTAACAATTCTTTCAATTCTGTTTCTAATTAGGTAGTCTGAAAAGAGGCCAAGAGACGGACGGAAACGGTAGCAGGGCTTTTGGAGAAAGATGACTCGTCTGGTGGGGCTCATATCTGTTTGTGGAAACTATAACTTTCAGTCCTGGTGCTTGGGATGAGCTATCTCCAAAATTAGAAACGTTCGCTACGAATACTAACACTTACTTTGATGAATTGTGGGATCGCGACGAGCTAATTGCAGATTTATCCCTCCTTTCGCACTTCAATGAGCCAACACTTTGTCTTGAGGCGGCAAGAATGCCACATTTTTGAGCTCATAGTCGAAAATTTTGAGATAATTTCCAGGTCTACATTGGCGCCTTATCCAAAAACGATGGTCATACTCCCCATATCTCTAACTCTGGCGAATTTGTCAGGTGAGTAACAGCATTCGTCAAGTCAACGTAAGCTGTAAGCAACTTCGGCTGAAAATTTTTTCCGAAGTTTTTTACTATGTCACGCAATAATGTTCAATGTGTTATCAATTGAGGCTACAGTTGCTTCAAAATAACTTTTACAATCCCTAAGTACAACAAGGAAATAGGCGTTAGAAAAGCGGGGAACTTAACCAAGGAAGATGGAGTTAATAATGCCTTATGTTATGGCAACGCGAATTAGTTTTAGAGTTCTATTGCCTTGCTGACCCTTATTCTGCACTATAATGTGTTATTTGTTAATTGGGTTTTGGACTTGTGCACTTCTTCCCTTAACTTCCATGATTTAGAAACAGCTTTTATTGTCGAAGAAAGAGAGAGTTTACCATTTTGACTAACAAATATCAAAAATGAAGCTTTAGATTAACTATGGTGTAGTCTTCTTTTTCTTTAGGTTGAGAAAGCAGACTTTTGCTTTCTATCATTTGTACTATTTTGAGGTATAATTGCTATAGATTGAGGCGTGGGGATTCTCGTTCTCTCGTCTCTCAGCAGTGTCTTTCATTTCTTCAACAGCTTGGTTAATACTTGTCACGGGTAACAAGTTCCCCAAAACGATAGAGCGTGATAATAGCTCAATTTGTTCATTAACTGCGCTGACCTTAATCTCGAGAATTGTCATCTTTTTATCTGTCACATAAAGTTCTATGACACAGTCTTTAGGGTGCTCTTCCGGAGTCCCGCGGACAAGTATTGCGTAATAATCATGTTTTCCCCTTGAAAAGAGGCTTCCATCTGAGTCAACGGAGGTCCAATTTAGTTTCGCCAATTGCTTTCTCTCACTTGCTTTTTGCACTCTTTAGGTGATTGTTGAAGTCTTTTCGCTTCATGCCTTCAGGTCATCTGTCCTATTTGTAATATAGGGGGTTTTCTTTTTAAGTTAAACAGAAATTAACGCATTATCAAAATCAGGATTAAAACTTTGAGATTCAAAAAAGCATGGAAAATCCGTTGAAAGAAAAGAATTAAGGATGGTTCACCCAGCTCAAACATCGCCTAATGGATTATTACCACAAATAGTGGTGAGATTGAAGTTCTCAACTAGGAAAATTGGTTTGCAAAAGGATTTATTTCCTTAATTGTTTAACTTTTTTCCAAGGCACTTCTGTTTTTATTTCTTTACCATTTTCATCCTTGCGAGTCATAGCCGTTGTTTCTTTTCTATTTACATCACGTTTTATTTCAAAACTTGCGTTTCACAAACCAAAAAACAATAAGAGAGGCGTTATATTCGTTTCATTCGTCATGTTCAAGATGTTCGTTTCAAAATTAAAGAGGAAACAGAAAAACCTGACATTGTCCGATTGCTGAGGTATAACGGCTTATGAAAGGCACAAAACTGTGAAGGAGTTGGAAGCAATCATTGGGTAAAGATAACATTATTTTAGGAACTTGCGGTTGGAGTTATAAAGAATGGGAAGGGAATTTCTACGAAAAAAGAACCGGACAAAGTAAACTCAGAGCTTACTCCAGAGTCTTCAAAACTGCTGAAATAGATTCTACTTTCTACCGCAATCCTTCTAAAGGAACAGTTATGGGGTGGCTAAAGTATTCACCAAGTAATTTTGTGTTTACTGCTAAACTACCTAAAACAATAACGCACGACAATATGCTTGGTTTAAAGAAAGACGTTAAGACTAATTTAGAAGTGTTCTTGGATTTAATGAGACCTCTTCAGCTAGGTGGAAAACTAGCGTGTTTACTCATACAGTTACCACCAAAGTACTCATATAATCCAGAGAATCTTGAAGGATTCTTCAAATTGCTTGACCCAATGTTTAGGTATGCGGTAGAATTTAGAAATGTAACATGGTTGCTTCCTTATACTTTGACTTTTAAGCTCTTGGAGCAATATCGGATAGCTTACACCATTGTTGATGAACCGCTTCTTCCGCCAGAAGTGCACGTGACTACTGATTTTGCTTATTTCAGGTGGCATGGCAAAGGAGAAGACATCTGGTTCGACTACAGGTATAATGAGAAAGAGTTAGATGCTTGGATTCCAAAAGTGCAAGAGACTTCTAACAAAGTCAAGAAAGTGTATGGTTACTTTAACAATCACTTTCATGGTTATGCACCAGAAAACTGTCTACAGCTAATCGAAAAACTAGGATTGACAACTGAGGGACAAAAGAAAGCGAGTGCGAAAAATACTATTAAACAATCCCAACTGGGATCATTCTTTAGTTAAGGCTTTCACCGAAAATAGTGCATTCAAGTGGAAGTATGTGCTGAAACTTTTTAATAGAATTATAATAGTGATTGAAGTATAATATGGATAAACGGATGATGAAAGCATGAATAAAAAAGAATCTTGTATTAATACTGACTACACTAGTGGTTTTAAAATTACTGTGGATAGTGATGGGAATTTCGTTGCGGTTAGAGGCAAAAATAAGCTTAAAGCTCAATCTGCGCAGGAAATAAACGAATTGATAAAGAACTTTAACAAAGAACATAAGGCAACATAAGAAAACAGGAATATTTTGTTTAGCGTCAAAATGCTATGTCAATGCGACTTCACCCGAAAACTTAACCATACAAAAATGCTTATCCTAACCTTAGAGTTTACCCGAACAAAGCAGAAACTATCGAGAAACTATGTGGTTCGAGAAGCAATCAACAGAAAAGAAACCTTATGACAACTTCTTTAGTAACTGACGTCGCAAAAAAACGCAGAGCTTCAAAACTTGAAGTCTCAAATGGAAGAATTACAAAATGATGCTTTCAGCGCCGAGGATAAAGAACAATTAAAGTTGCTGCTATTAGGATTAAAAGCTGAGAAACTGCACCTCAAAAATCAAATATTCATGTCTAAATTCAAAATACTATTAGATTGTGTATAACGTGAAATTAACTAAAAAAGAACTAAAGAAACTACGAGAACAAGCTAAAGACCGGGCCTTACTTATAGACTTATAGACTATTTCTTAAATCAAAATCTCTCTGCTCTCTGTAATGAAAGAGAGACAAGTTTGAGGCGTATATTTCTCAACGAAATTATTACATTTCCCAGACTCTGGCCAATGATCACAATAGTAGTCTCCGAGGTGAAATTTAGCACAGGATTTAAAGCTTCTACATGTCATTCTAACCACTGCTCCTCAACATTTGGTATTGAGTGCGTCATTTAAGCGATGTTTCAATCTTGAAATATATCAGGAAGAATTAGGGTTGATGAATTTTGGATAAGCATTAAATCTTATATTTAGTTTGAGGTTTTAGCTGTCGACTAGATGAGCTGTGCCATCAGGGCAAAAGACTTTTTCGCCTATAGTTACTTTTCCAAAACGTTGTTTGCATTCACATATCATTTTGGAGCAGCCGTCGCAATCGCGTGATAACAATTTGTTTTTTTCGCCTCTCTTTCAGTTTTAACATGAAATTAGAAGTTAATCAAAGAAATAAGGCTTATATATCCATAATCTGAATTGGTGATCAATAGTAAAGTAAACTTTCCAACATCTTCTTTTCGCTTAGTAATAAGTTGTCTTTCAAGTATTCATTTTCTAAAATTAATTCGGGGTTCTTTGTTTCTATTTTTATAATAGCTTTCAGTAATGAGTTTTGTTCATCTTTCTTAATTGTTACTCTCTAAAGTAGATTGAGCCATATTCTCGATAGAGAGTTAAGGTTTTTTTGGAGCCTCTTTATTCTTGGTCATCCTTAACTAGCAGCTTTGCTGCCAATTTCAATTGCTCAAATGCTTCTTTAACTTTAATATTATGCTCTAAAGCTGGGTTCTGCTCTAAGGCCTTATCCAAAGTAGAAAGGTCCTTTTGCACTTCAATTAAAAATACTTCCCGATACAGCTTCAAAACCCGTACAGCCGGCAAAGCATAAATCTGATCATCAGTGAATCCTTCTCGACGCAACTTTGCCAATATTTCAATTTCAATGTTGATGATAGTTGGATTATTGGTTACCTTTTCCCCTTTAATGTACTCATCAAAAGTCATGTCGTCCATTTTCTTATCTGACATTATTAAGCGCCTTCAACCTTAGCAAAAAACTAAGCGTAACATATTTTTTAGCCAAAAGAACGTCTATTCCTTACTTGTCAAGTTCTTCTCTTAGAACAAGAATAGTAGGATACTCAATTGAATGACCTGATTTATCACTCACTTTAGGATGACCCTTCTTACATCTCATCCCATATCTTGTCTTGGCTGCATTTTCCCAAACCTTTTCCGTTGGTCCACCACATACCGTGCACTTAAAATCTTTCATATATTTTCACCCATACCAAAAAAAATTATTCCGATAAAGTCAAAGTTGATTATATCGTAATTATGTCTTTCCAATTCTTTTCTCTCCTTTAACGTTATGTTGACTTGTTTTTTTAAGTCTTCCTACCACAAAGAAAAAGAGTTGAGGCTTTTTCGGTTTCGGAACCATAAAATCGGGGGTTAATTTTTTTCGTTGAATTAAGCGTGAAGTTGTTGAGGTTCCATGCCGAAGTAATGCTTTGTATGGCAATCTTCTTTTGGACATCCTTCACAGCTACTAAAGTTTGCTTTCTGACATGGTATTGTATAAGCGCGATCCATCTTGTCACTTCCTTTTCCTTCATTATATCATATAGTGTGTCTTGACATAGAAGAGACATGCTTAAAAGCTTTACTAAACAGGGATACTGTTAAGTCAAGTTACCTACTGATAGCTCTATTAGAGAATTAGAAACTTGCGGAACCGAATTTGAAGAGTGGGAAGTAACTTGAATTCTTCTGCTACTTGAGACCTCACCCGCACCCCCATTTTTTCTTACTGAATGTCAAGTTTTATTTCTCGCCGTCTTTTTTTAAGAATAACCACGGTTGCACCTATTGACGCGAAAGCAACAACTATTATGATCGCATAAACTAATGAATTTTCTGAAGATTGAGGTTTTGGCGTTGAAGTGATTTGTGACGAAGGCGAAGACAGCGGTGGTTGGCTTGGATTTGGAATTGGGGTTGGAATTAAAGTTGAGAAGGGCGTGGAAGCAGGCGTTGACGAGGGGGGTTGCGTTGGGTTTGGCGAAGGAGTTGAAGATGGACTTGGAGAAGGAGATAATGGATTAACATTAGGTCTAAGAAGATAGATTTCTCCGCTAAGAGAACAGAAGTAAAGCTCGTTTTTCTCATCTACGCGAAATCTGCAATGTCAGCAATTTAGGAATACAGGCGCTCCAATATTAATTTCACAATGGAGTAGAATTAGAACACCTGGGCAAATTGAGCTCAGCATAGATTTGGTTTTCCTTCAGCACGAATTGTAACAAATAACATTAAAAACAACTAATAACAAGATGTACCTATGAGCGACCAAAATAATCGCGTCTATGTGCTTGTCGAGATTCAACCTGGGAAGGAACGAGAGTTCGTCGATGAGATGTTGTCTAAGGGATTGATTGTAGACTCTAAAGTAGAACGGATGGATCTTGTTCATGGAGCTTTCGACTTTGCCATAATGCTTCAGGGAAAAATGGAAAACATAGATCGCAGGATAATTGAACTGAGAAAATCTTCATTTGTGCGAAAGACAGAAACTCTTGTCAGTTTTGGAATGTTTCCATGGGAAGACCTATCGGGCCGATTAAACGAATAACCCAAATCAGCACGCATACACGCATAAATAAACTTGAAAATTAATTATCGTTAGCGCACGGTAAAGTTTGAATCAAGAATCAGTTGTGGAGCTGGGATGGGAGTTTGATTTGAGGTTCGATTTCCTTCCAGTTTAGGGTTCAAAAAAAGCTTGCTTAGGCAATTACCTTGGATCCTCCAGTTGCCAAACCGACTTATCAAAAATGAGCATCAAACATACTTATAACAAGGCACATGTTTGCCATTGAAGGGGGGTTGGATTTGAACTCCTTCACCCGAGAGATGGAGATGTCATCCGCTTTCCCCTTTCTTACGCTTCTGTCTATCGAGTAATGTAGGTGGTTAAGTTTGTTACCAAGTGTCAATTTGATGTTTGCCTAAAGACCGTTCTGGGAGTTTAGGAGGATAGAGCTTTGTTATTGCTCCAGAATGTTAGGTTTGGTTTGTGTGGTATTTGTGGTTGAGCCTAAGCGGCGTGCAGTCATAATCTCTTTTTTTCTCAGCATTTTTAATGCTTTCTTCATAACAATCGATTACGCTCAAATAGAATTATCATATTTTCTTGTCAATTTTTGGTCTTACAGTTTGGGAATATGGCGTCAGACGCAATAATGACTATTATACATAAAGACTATCGAGACTTAAGTAAAATGAAAATGGACAGTTAGAAAATGAAAAGGAAATGCTACTTCGTTTCTATGAACACTTTAAGCCAAATAGGTAACGAGAAGTGATTGGGTTGACTGCCTCTGAACAAAAATTGCGTTTTCTAATAGTCTTCGCTGTCATATACGGATTAGTGTTCATAAATTATATTGATATTATCTCTCCCGGAGGTTCAGAGAGTGGTTACCATTTATGGCTAACTTTAATGTATTTCTTGCCATTTATCGGTTTGTCAATATCTAATTTGAAGAACTGGAAGCTAACTGTCGCGTTGGGACTCATCGCTTCGCTCATGAATGACGTATTCTGCCTATTAGTTATGTATTTTATGGGTTTTCACGTCAATTTGGTTAGCAAATATTCCCTGTGGCTTATTCCTCAAAACACAGTGCTTTTCAATTTGAACTTAGGTTTTGCAGTTATACCCGTTGCATCCTGGATGATGGCTTTTTCTATTTACGCAAGAATCGCAATAACATTCGTTATGCTAAAACGTTGGAACATTCCATTGACTAATCTTAAAATACCCCTGCATAGCGCAATAAGCAAGGAACCCTTCAAGAAAATAGAGACACAATTCTTTTCTCTTTGTTATTCAATTACTCCAATGAGCCGCCGACTTTTCTTGTTTTTGCTAAGCATTCTATCAAAATATATCAACTTTAACATTTAATATTGTACGAGTTATGTTGGAGTCATTTTTTCTTAGAATTGAGATATTAATCCAGAAGTAGTACCAAGTGAAATGCTAAGATATCTTTCAATTGCGTACGAGGTTGTCCTAAATTAGTAAAAAAAGTCATAACTCGCCTTTTTGGATCTTTGACATGTTTTCTGTTTTCATTCAGATTCCATGCTTTGGAACACGATTTGAACGCAAAAAGATGGCTTTTTATTTCTTTTAACCAGTTTAGGGTTAAGGCAGCGTGCAATCCTGTTTTGGTTAGCTTGTATATTCCTGTTCAGGTGTTGGCACAAATACGAGTAGTTCTTTCTGAATAAGTAATTTTGGTTGTGGTATTGTTGTTTTTCTTTGGGATCCTGTCCAGCAAAGGCTCCAACCAATGTACCAGAGAAAGACAGCTATTGGAAATAACAAGATGCGTGTTCTTCTTCTCCAACGTCGAGAATGGAACGTAAATTGCATTTTTATTCATACCTCATAAGGTACAACGGTTTTTCTGCCTCTTTTCGCCATTTTTGCCGAGAAATGTACTTTGCGTTATTGATGTCCATAGCCATTCTCGATGTTTCTGGCCGTAATTCTTCTTGAAGGTTCAAGTAGAGTTCAGTGTCGTTTACGAGTTTTTCATATTTATTGGTTTGAGAACTCGTATTTTCACCTCCGGTGGAAGTAAACTGGGCTTTCCGTAGACGCTTTTCTCTGTTGCATTTCGGAAAGAGTTTTTGAGGCTTTTTCCATGGAAATACCTTCAAGCTGGCGAATCTTGCTTTTCCGGAGAGATGATCAGCTAGCGAGAATGAATTGTTTTAAGCACGATTCGCCTCTTGTTATAAACATTTGAATTAGAATTAACATATTAATACTATGAATTTGAAATTCATGTTTTCAGCTAACCATGAGGCGCGTGGAATCTGTGGATTTTCTGGAACTTTCCGTGAAATGTTTTGTAAGAGAGTTTGTTTCTCAGATTAATATATTATCTGATTGTGGAGTCCGTGTGATTATGGGTGAGCAAGTGAAGGTCGGTCTGCGTGGGCAGGTAGTTATCCCCAAAAAACTTCGGAACAAAACGAAAAAGATGAAAAATTGCAGGCAAGCCTCTCAAGGAAAGGAGCTATCTGAAGATGGTTAGAAAAGACGGCGCTGAAGCGAGAAAGGAACGGATTGCAAAAATTGCAACTAATGTACAATCCGCTCTTTATCTAAACAAAGATTTGGGGTATATTTCTCTGAAGAAAACCGTCGCGAAGCAGGAACTGGAAACTGGGCTTACCAGAGAGAAAATAATGGAGTACCTTGCTCTCCTAGTAGAAGCGGATCAATTCGAAATAGACCATGAGAAAGACCAGATTAGGAAACTTTCGAGTGTATGAGTGTGTTGTTATGAGTGTAAATACTGTCGTATCAAGAAGAGATTCATTTTGCAGCAACCCAAAAAAGATGCAAATCAACAGCTCACAGACAAATACTATTATTTTGAAAAAACGAAGTTTTCTTTAGCTGAAAAGGATGAGAGTGCATATATGAGTATGAGTGTATGGAGTGAAAAGAAGAAAGAAGAAAAAAGAAAAAAGAAAACCCAGTATACATTCACACACAAACACACTCACACAAAACAGACTCCTCTCGGGTCAAGGCTCGGGTGTCAACGAATTTATTTGGCCTGAAGGGTCGTGGATTTTTTTGTAAGATCCGCATACTTCTCCCTCCATTCTAACAATTCAGCCTCAAACCCACGATAATCGACGTATTGCGCTATGAGCTCCTGGTACACCTTCACGCCCTGGATGATGATGCGTAAACGCAAAACATCCGTCTTATCCAAATTCTGCGTTTCAAGCACTTTCAAGGCTGCAGCTAAAGTCTTGAGTCCTTCCTCAATTGAAGGCAACTCAGGGGGCAAAACTAACTTATCAAAGGTAGATGATGATGGCGTGTTTTTTTCACTCCCATCATCATCTTCTAAGCCTAAGCGAGATGCTTTCATTTGTACAGAAGTGAGGCTTTTGCCCAGAAACTTTGCAATTGAACGCTTAGACTTTTTTTCTGTTAACAGTTCAAATGCAACAGCCTCTCCGACTACAATTCCTAGACAAGTATCTCCTTCTCCTCCAATTGCTGAAACGCCGACTATAACAAGAAAGCGCCTTCGGCGCAAATTAAACTAAACACTACAAATCAAAATCCTCATCTTCGTCTCCATAAGGCCTGTATGCTGACACAAAATCCATGATTTGGCCGCATTTTGGGCACTTAACTACCTCTCTTTTAGTCTGAACAACAGGTTTCTCCCTGCTCAGAGAGGTGAGCATTTTCTGGAGCTTAGCACTCGTCCGCCTAGAATACAAACCATAATACCGAATCAACTTAAGGTTCTTATCCGCAATAAGCTTAACCAAACGATCAATAAACTCCAAAGCCCCAAGCGCAACAAACCTCTTAACCCCATCCTCCACAAACCAGTACGTAACCATGTTAGTCTCAACATTAAACTCTGAAATACGCGACTCAGCAATAGCCGGATGACGCAAATAACGACCAATATACCTAGCAATATTACGTGGCTTAGTCACTCTACGCTTCGCATAAACGTAAAACCCCTCCTTATGCTCCTTAAACAAACTATCAATAAGACAGCTATTCTCCCATGTCTTAGGCAACTCCCACTTAACCATCGTAAGCAGCTGATACTGCCAAATACGCCGCAGTGCCCCATACTCCAGAAAAGACACAGACACCCACTCACCCTTCTTGGTCAACCCGCCTTCAGTAGCTAAAACATGCACATGCGGATTCAAATCCAAATTCTTCCCATAAGGATGAAGCACACATACAACTCCAGGCACCGCACCGTGCCTCTGCTTAATCATCTGCTGAACCGTGTTACTTACAGCGTCCATAAGCACCTTCAGAAGACTATGATTCGCATCCAAGATGCTTCTTAACTCTTCAGGAACAGTGAACACTATATGCCGATGGGACACAGCATACAATGTCTGAGCAAGCTGGTCAGCCCACTGGTCAGCGTACTTCTTTCCACACTGCGGGCAGATACGACTCTTACAAGCAAGCGGAATAGTTTTGGTGGCGCCACAATCCGGGCACTTGTAAGTTAAAAAGCCATACTTTGGGTCTCGACAATGGAGCATCTTCTCCACTTCATCAATCTTGTACTGTGACAGGTTTGGGTTCATGGCCTTATACTGTTCCCAATTCTGTTCAATCCTAAAGACACTTTTAATGTGGACTTTGGTGGCCGCTGCCCTTTCTATAGGTCAGCGGCCCAATTATATAAATTCGTTAACGACAAGAAACTAAATATTGAAAATGGAATAATATTAGAAATCGAAGAAAACAACTGAGGGCCTACTCCTAAAGCCCTGCAACCGTGTAGCAGAGTTGAAAGGAATTGGAAAAAATGTTTTCGGGGAATGTCTAATAGAAGAAGATGGCGTGTTTTTTTGCGTTTTGTAGAGGGCTTTGTTTTGGGTTGCTTTTTTAGTTTAGCGTTTGCAGCGTTTGTTGATTGCGTCAAGATAAGTCACAGCAAGTCGCCACCCGGCTAGGAAAGGTTGAACAGCTAGGAAAGGTTGAACAAGCCACAAGTCAGCCTAGCTGCCGTATTTGAAGGTATAGTGGGTTTGTTTGTCTTGTTTATCCTGGTGCTTGATAAATCCAGTAAAGCCTGTTTGGCTCATACAGTCCCTGAATAGTTTTTGACGCTGACTTGGCGTTAGGTCTATAAAGATAAGGCGTAACTTCCTCGGCAGGTGCGAGAAAAACTGGGGTTAGTTGACGGCGACGTGTTACATATTGAGGTAGTTGAAAGGGGCGTTGCAAGATTGAGTGCTGCACCAAGGAGCGGTGCTGCCAAACGAGCGCACCCGTTGAGGTTTTCAAGTAAGCAAAAGAATTCAAATTGTCTAAGGCTGAAATTTTCGATTGTGTCTTGGCTGTGACTGCTAAGGAGAACGATATAGAGACCATCAAAGTAGTCATTCCACAAAACATACGCAAGAAATTAGGCATAGGACCAAAAACCAAACTATTCATTTACGGCTATCAAGATGCAGCTAATATGAAAAACTTGAAGCCCCAAACATAACTAAAGAGCTATAGAACTTGTACAAACAAAAACATCCGATACTGGAACAATCCCGCCCTCGGGTAACATTATATTTTCATTTGGATGGCACATCATTATTAACCGTAACTCGCTATTTTGACCCACAGAGTTAAAGAAGTGCTTTCCGATATACTTGTGTTGAAATTATTTGGGCATTTAGAGCTTGATTTGGGCAGTTGGAATTATGTATAGCTTACAAAGATTCAAAGTTTGTAACCCATATGTAACCCATAGGCGAAACGAAATCATTTGACAACGCGAATTCTCCAAATCAAAGCGTTACCCTCGATTAAGCCCTTTATAGAACCTCCCAAAAACATTTTCAGCAACGCCTATGGGTTACACTTGCGGAGTTACGGTTATTAATAGAAAAAAACCCCCTTACTCTAATTAAGTTCATTCAGAAGATTGCTCAAAGTCTCAGTTTCGAGATTCGGATCTGTTATTATATGAAAGCCGTATGGAATCTCTTCTAGATTTTTTAGATTTCTGATAAATTTATTTAAATTGATAAATTTAATATGTTTTTGATTACCAATTAAACAATTGTTAAAGCATCTTCTGATGTAGATAGCATTACGATACCCTGACTTTTCAAGATAAACAAGTATGTCTAAAATTGCTTGTTTACCTATCTCTTTGTGAATTTCAATAAATATTAAAGGCTTGAAATTCTGAATTGTTTTCTGCCAACCTTTACTAATCAACAATTCAGAACCCTCAACGTCCATCCTAAGAAAATCGACTTTAGCAAGAGATAGACAAGATACTAAACTATCTAATGTTAGAGTTGGCACTTTGATTGTATTCAGACTAGCGGTATTCACTGATTGTATTTGACTAAGATTGCTTCTTTTTTTAATTTCAAAAAAGCATTCCCCATTTACATCGGAGATTGCTATATTCTTCATACAATAACTAAGGTGATTAGCTTCCAAATTCTTTCTCAAATACGGAATTGTTTTAGGGGATGGCTCGACGACTATTAATTTCCCGTCTTTTCCTATAGCCTTGCCTTCTATCAAGGCATAAAAACCAAGATTTGAACCGATATCGATACAGGTCATACTTTTTTTAATCATTTTAGTGATAATAGCTGCAGAAAGTGGTTCATGATTGCCAAACACTCGTAGTTCAGCAGATATACCATAATCTCCTGGTATAGTATGTACGCTAAAATTGTTAATACTCAATGGCTTGGCAGTACCAAAACCACGAATCGCGATTACAGACCAGAAATATATTTCAACAATTAATCCTCTAACAGTGGAAATAACGCCATTCTTTGAACAAAAAGAAAAATAATTGCGAAAATGGGACCAAAAATCAAAGGCTGACAACTGGTATTCCTTAATTTTCAATTTTTACAGGACCTTTCGAGAGATTATTTTAAGTTCGATCTCATAAAAATGTTTGGGCAATAAATAGGAATTCATTGGAGAAAAATATAGTTAAATTATTTTGTGAGTGATTTGATGACTCAGAGCATAAAAGGTTTGACGCTTGATCATTTGTTACTTTACCTCGGGATAAAATACCTTGTTATTCCCATTATTGTAGACTAGGTTCGAATTTGCATATAATTTTTCTTCTACACGTATCCAGTTATGACTGGATGGCGATATTCCAAAAAGGTTTTCCATTACCGCATACATTCTGGGTGTCCATAAATAAACAGTTTGGCTTCCAGAAGTGAGAAAAGAGGTTGCGACATAATCGATTCTACTGAAAGCGCTACTTTCATTTGCTCCAACATTTATGTAGGTTTCTTCCCGTTCGTTAACGTAAAAAGCATTAGGGAAATAGTATAAGTTTAGCCCATAATTATCTTGAACTGAAGAAAAAAGCGTTAAGCCATTCCCATATGGATATGAAGCAAATACAAATGAAAAAGCTTGTTGGCTTGAAGTTGGGTCAATGACTTGATCCTCTGCCTTGTGATTAATTAAGAAAGTTGGAAACGATAGTATCAAGATGACTATAATCAATATTGTTAGTGATATTTTTCGTTTCCTACCTGAAAAGGAAATGAAGACGCCAATCATCAAGGGAATTGAGAAAAATGGCACGTAAATCATTAACCTATAAATCAATTGAAAACCTCCAAGCAACCCAAATCCACCTATAATTCCTCCTAACAGAGCAGTTATTAGACCACCTGTTAACCAAGCGTTTTCTAATGTCATCGGAAAATGAAACAGACCTTTTAGAATTTTTTTCGAAGAAACAATTAATGCAAACAGAATAGCTAACACAACCCAGAAAAGTTGGGTGAATGTTCCCCATAAAGGAGTGGATTGCAGGCCAGTTGAAGCAATACGAATTGGGTTGAACAGAGTAGATAAAAAGGCAGATGCTGGATTATTTAACAAGTTTTGAATTTGATTAGTAAATAAACCGATAAACACACTTAATTGTGAAAAGCTGATATAAATATTTAGCATAAGAAAAATAGTTCCAAATAATAATAAAACACGTGTTGGTCTACGCCTTAGAAGCGTGAAGACAAAAATGAACAATAAAAACAAGGCAGAAGCAGGAAAATACGTTAACGTTAAAACCGAAAATACCATTCCGATAAGTAATAACCATCTTGTTGAGGCCATTTGTTTAGAGCTAACAAAGAACAATAAGATAGCAAATAGGGGGAAACTAAACACGCCGCCCCATAATAATGAAAGATCAGCTGAAAGAGTCTGGTTTGCAGTTATTAATAATATAACGCATAACCATGCGCAACCCCAATTATTTGAGATCTTCTTAAATGCAAGGAGCATGAATAAACCAAAAATAGAAGAGAAGAGTAGCAAAAGAAGAGTTTGCGAAACAAACAAATCGGTACCCAAGACAAGACAAATAGGACCAAGTAGAACGTTAAGAGCTGGATACCCGCGATAAAAAAAATTGTTATTTAGAAAGCCAAGGTGTCCTGTCTGCAATAAAGAGTGCGTTTCGCTAACTGTATATTGGTTATAGGTGTTCCCACCAGTAAATTTTGTCCAAAATCCCAAAAAAACTAAAGCATAAATGCAAACACTAAGGGCGTACAGCACAGGATTCGAGTATTTCTTTCCCAAAAAAGCGGTAAGGAAAATAAAGATGATCCAGCAAGCAAATAACATTAAAAATAATGTTAAGTAAGGTATTAAGGCTAACGATGAAATTGAATTAGTATTATCTGCTATTTTGTTTACAGGAAAAAGAAAGATTGCTACTGTCAAAATAACAAGTGTAATTACCACAATGCTACTTATGAATAAACGAGTGAAACAAATATGCCCTGTTTTAGATTTTGGGGGTTCTATCTCGCCTATCATTAAGTTATCCTATATAATTTCCGAAAAAAGGCTGTAATTATTTTTCATTACAGGCAACTCTTTTAAATTGATAGCTTTTCCTTCATTTAGGCTAATCTTTGCCGCTTCTGAAACAGCAACATTTCGTAAAGCGTCAACCAAAGTTACCGGTGGCTTCCTGTTTTCTGTTATACTTTTTATAAAGTCATGAATAAGAGGCGCGTGATTGCCATAGCCTCCCTTGAAAATAACACCCGTCCTAATATTTCTAAAATTTGTTCTAGTAATCCCAACATGTTCTTTCAATTGATGATAAGGCGTTACAGTTCCATGGCGCTCAACAAGCTGACTAAGATTTACGTTAAGCAAGATATCACCTGCAGAACCCATTATCCCTACCTCAAATTTAGTACTTCCAGCAAGCCATGACATGCTGATTGTAGACGTTGAACCGTTTTCATAAGCAATTATCATGTGAAGATGCGTTACACACCTAGCTTTCCCCAATGCACCACTAAAACAAAAAACGGTTTTAGGATTGCTCGACATAAACCAGTTTGTCATGTCGACTGAATGAGGACCATAGTCATCTAGAATGCCCCAGTTTTCATAAACCCAAGCTTGTGTAGGCGAAACCGGGGGGGGCTGTACATGGGAGATTGTGTTAATACCAAGTATCTTACCTAGCTTACCATCCACCACTTGTTTTTTTGTAGCCAAACATGCAGGATAATATCTGTAATTCTGAACTAAGCATACTTTGCGATCGACTTTTTTGCTTGCTCTAGCTATTTCAAAAGCATCGCTTAAATCAAGCGTGAATGGTTTTTCAACAAGAACGTGCTTTCTAGCTTCTAAAGCGCTTAATACCGCTTTGGTATGCATTTGGGGAGGAAGGCAAATGATAACTAAATCGATATCTTCATCAAACATTTTGTTGTAATCATTGAATAGTTTAACTTCGAGGTGTAATTTCTTTTTAGCTTGATCGAGACTCGCTTGGTTTATGTCAGCCACAGCCACTATTTTTGCTTCTTCTATGGTTTTTATCGCGGGTATATGAGCATTAGTCGCGATGTGTCCAAGTCCTATAATGCCAATATTCATGCAATTTACCTTTTTCTATGCTTTTTTCCTTGATCGACTTGCCATAACGGTGCCGAGCTGGAGGACGAAGCTTTCCATTGACCCAAAGTGTGAATCAACTTTAGGATTAAGAACGTCACCGCTTAAAGTATAGTTCATTGAGCCTATCTTTTCTTTCTGACACATCTTTATGTGCTTAACAAAAAAGGGGTGAAAACCCAATATTTTGGCACATAAACTGTCGCAAGACACAGGATCTTTTGATGAAAGTATAATGCCAGCATTAATAGGGATTCCGTAACCAGGGCCTTGAGCGCCAGTAAGAGCGATTATACCGTCTACAATTGATAGGTTTGGTTTGAAATAATTATTAGCTTGCACAATCGCTTCATCTAGATTTTTATGATACCTTACTTTTCGCTGATACGGAATGCATCCGAACTGATTCTTTAACACACACGATATTTTAGTTATTGAGTGAGTCTTTAATTTGGACAAAGAAATAAAGTAGCTGTCATTATAGATATCTGGAATTTTTTGCCCCTTCAGAATTCCTTTTTCTATCGTTTTTGTCGCATCAGTTGTGCTTAGGTTCACAAAGCGTGCATTCCATTTTGCAAGAATTTCCGTAAAACCGAACCACTCAATAAAAGGTCAGGTAGCGAAGCTGTCGCATTGCTTTCAACTATCGCTATTTCGCCTTTATACTCAAGATTTGTTCTAAGCCAATTCAGGAATGCGTCTAAGAAAAGCGGGTGGGTAATAGCACCTGTTTCAGGTCCTCTTAACCCACAAAGATTTATTTTAACTAAAATACGTTTGGAATCTATCTTATCAAGGTGAACGAGGCCCATTAGTCTGTCTATGCTTTGGCTCATGCCGTCATAGTCGGCTTGTTTAACAATAGCTACTTTGCTCATGATTTCACAATGCAGAGTATTGAGCGAAGTGTGTGTATCCTAAATACTTTTGGATCGAACTTATTTAACATTTGATCGTTCGCCATTTGCTTCCTAAAGAAAGATAACGCCAATACCATATCCACCTTCGCCCCAGTCTTTAACTAAATCCCTGTGCGCATATTTTTGCTTGATCTCGCTCCAGAACCTTGGTGCCCCCCCAACGACTTCTACATTGCCGGGAACAATGTCATGAAAAGCCATAATACCATTTTCTTTCACTAATTGGCTATATATGCAGAAGTCATTTCTCAGTCCTTCATAGGTGTGATCACCGTCAACAAAAATGAAATCAAGTTTCTCATTTCCAAGAATTCTTTTCACTTCATCTAATGCCTCTGCCAAGTGAGAGTTCTGCCTTATTAGATGTATGTTTTGTCGGTTTGTGGCAAATGATTCATACAAAGGAGCACATGCTTGGGGATAGCCACCACCAAATTTTCCACCAGGAAGATCTATACTAATAATAGTTGCATCATCACTTGCAATCTTAGCGAATAGGGACAGGGTTCCACCACCAGCGGTTCCAATTTCCAGAAGTCTCCTTGGTTTGCGCTTTTCCATAATCTTCAGCAACGTTGCAATTTCTTCCTTTATCTGGGATGAACGGATAAAGAAGCCACTGACCCCAAAAGTTAGTTTTAGGTAATCATCCACTGTTTTACAATTAGAGCTTTTTCTTTTAATAAGAAGCGATCCAAATGTAGTGATTAAAGTAAAACCAAGAAGAAATAGACGTAGCAATCGGACGAATTTAAATGAAAATGATTGACTATTAATCGACAAAAGTTTTTTGGTCAAAGTTCTATTTCAGATCAGACAGTAGTTTTTTTTGACGTTAATAGTCCTTGGAAATAGCCATAACTAAATGAAAACATGAAGACAAAATCAGCAATTATTCCAATTGCGCCAAGGTAAAATTGTAAGGGCAAACGTAAATTTTTTCCATGCAGGATGTAAATGGTGATCTCTGCAAATAAAACTAATAGAATCAATCCATCGATTGGCAAATAATAAGAATGCCCCACAATTATTCCTAAAATAAAGAGAAATAAACAAGTAGATACTACGGCTAATTGTCTGATTCTGTGATCCCGTTTACTTCGACTTGCTTTATCATTAAGGTTTGCTGAAATAGCGCCAAAAGCTATAGCAAACCCCATGGTAGTCCCATAGTTTGATTCTTTCTTTAAAAAATTTGACAAGCTATCGCTTCGCACATCTTCAACACTGTATTCCAGTGCACCATCTTTTAATATTAAAAAAGAGTTTTTACTTAACTGATTTGCAGTCACTTGGTCTTCAAGCCCTAGTGACTTATTTTGTGTATACTGAAAACCGCCTATTTTTTTAAGAGCTGAGATACGAAACATATCAGCCTTCAGTAAGGAATATGAAATTTGGATTAACCCTTCTTGTTTAAAATCTAAGTCCCAATATTAGCGAATGAAGCGCGTCTGTCATTTTTTTCCAATTTTAGAACAGGTTGTCCGCACACAACTACAACATTTTCATTTTCCAGATTCCTAATGCATTTATTCAGATAATTCTCGTTAATCAGTGCTACATCATCTTGGATAACAAAAAGGAATTCTTCATTTGGCTTAGCAAATAACAGCGCTTTGTTCAAGTTCCCCGAAAATCCTAAATTCTGATCGTTCCGAATCACTGAGATTTTTCCATTGTAGTCTGATAACAGTTTTTTTGCGGGGTTTGGAGAGTAATCATCCATCACGAGAATTCGAAAAGGATAGCAGTCTTGCTTGAGAAGAGATTCAATACAAGCTTTCAAGTCGTCTGCTGTACCGTTATAGAATGGAATTATTGCAAGAACATCTATTTTTATGTCTCCCAAAGTAGTATTACTCAGTTATTTTAATAATTGCACTCAGTAGACTGGCTGAGTTTTTTTGAAAAGCGTTATATATTATCACCGATTTTACAGTATGCTTCATAATAATTCTTAGCAATAATCGCCCAATTGTATTTTTCTTCTACTATGGCTCTTGCTCTCTGACCCATTTTTTCTGTTAAAGCCTCATCTGCCATAATAGTTGAAATCTTATCTGCAAGTTCTTCAATGTCATTAACATCAACAAGGAAGCCTGTCTTTCCATCCTCAATCATTTCGCTTCCATTAGTTCTTGTTGAAACCACTGGTCTGCCACATGCCATAGCTTCCAGGACAGGTGTCGAGTAGCTTTCTGCTAACGAAGGCTGGCAGAATAATCGACACTCTTTATAGCTTTCTAAAAGTTCAACTCTTGTAAGATGACTCTTAATCAGCAAAGGGACCTGCATTTGTGCCGCCAAGTTTTTAAGGGCAACCTTTTGTGGTCCATCCCCAATTATCTCCAACTTTGTGTCAGGATATTGCTTGCGAACCTTTGAAATAGCAAGAATAAGGGCGTTGAAGTTTTTTCTTTTAATAAAGTTACCGACAGATAATACGGTTTTAGAGCCGATTAACGGTGATAGAAACGGAAACTCAACTAGTTTTACACCGCCAGGAATTACTTTAATTTTTTTAGCGCTGACATATTGAGAGTAAAGTTTTTGCGTTCGCTCATTGTAAACAACTATTAAATCAGCTTTGTTAATAGTCTTTTCAAAAGCAGTTTTGAAGTTTACATCAAGAGATTTTCGAACCCATTTCAATATTGAATACTGAATTTTTGGAAACACAGTCGTTTTCGAGTATGCCGTGAAATCGTCCTCAAAATACGGGTGAGTAGCTTCGGCTGGACCTATAATAAAGGGATGACCGTCTGTTTTTCCTGTTACCGCAAGAAGATCAAAGGACTCAGTCCCTGATTTACCATAAAAAAATGGTGGATTAAAGAATCCTTGTTTTTATTAAGAAAATAATTTGACCGTTTCAACATTTTAGCATAGAACAAAGGGATATTGCTAAAATTTACTTTCCCTTCAGAGAGTTTACAGACCGCAACCTTTTTTGATGGAACTCCTTGCCACTTAAAGTCATTTAATAAACCGTAGAAATCCAGGTTATAATCATCAGCCATTGTGGTTAAAAGGTTTTGAAACACTTTGCTACCGCTAACGCTTAAACTCAAAGCTTGTCTTTGTGAAACAACAAGAATTGGAGAAGAGAGCCAAGACGCATTATTCAATTATAAATGCCCACCTAATTTTGCTTATTTTGAACTTGAGGGGATTCAGAGATGTTAAGGCTTTTTATAGATAGGTCTGAAGAAAATGGAAATTTACTACTACAAATGAACCGAATGGAATGGCTTGTATGAATATTACAGCATTAAATTTGGAAGCGTCGAAAGATTACTCCTTGAGAGATGCTAATAATTTGAAGGTTTCGAGGGCATGACTTTCGTTGGATATACCTACTGCGACACCGTTCATGTTTGGCAGGGTTTTAAGATAATAAGCGGCCTCTGAAGGATTAAAGTAGCCTGATGCAAGGATATTTATTGCTATTACATTAGCTGTTGGCAGTGTTGCCAGAACTCGTTCGCATTCATCTTTTGAAGGCGACATTTGAAAGCCCGCCTCATTAAATGGCGCTACAACAATGAGATTCCTTAAATCTATATTCCATTCTTTAAATTTCTTAACAAGAAGCGCAAAATTACGAGTTTCGAATCCAGGTTTTGATTTTGCTGAGAGGACTGCAGATATAAATAGCTCAAAAAGCCACCTTAAGTCAGAGAGTTAAACCCATATCTGTTAATAATTCATGCAATAAGACGGAGTCTAATTTTGCATGTTTTCCAGCGGTTGACCTAATTTCAGCAATTTCATATGATAAAAGGCCACTTTAACAGAGACCTAACATCACTATTGGCCAACCCCTTGATACATGTAAGTACTGCTTTGACATTTCCTGAAAATATCATTTGCTTTGTAAATCCTTTAGCAAGACCTTCCATTCCTTTCTGACCACTTAACCGGATGAAATCAACTGCACTGGGTACTATAGATTGGAATTCAACGAACCCTCAATTTCCTTGTCTTTAATTGCTTTAAGAATAGACAATGTGTTATCGTTAACCGTGAACATAAAACCGTCGGCACCGCTTTTCAGTGAAGTAAAGACTAGGTTAGCACAAAATTGGGGATCGGTAATTTTGTCAACTCTTTTTAACCGAACCTTATCTTGTGATAGATGATTGACCCCTTGAAAGGCATTATCTCCTACGAGCAATAGCATGTTCTACTCACATCATTCCGTTAACTTGATCAATAATCTGCTCAGTTTTTAGGGCAGTATTAAAATTTGGTTCCGCAACGGTATCGTTAATTATGGAACCAATAAAATTCTTACTCTCTCGATAATATTCAGGTGCTCCAACTAAAAAGTCAACATTATCTCTTAGATTAAGTCTATAAAAAGTAGAAGCTCCT
This sequence comes from Candidatus Bathyarchaeota archaeon, assembly GCA_963811105.1. Lineage (GTDB taxonomy): Archaea > Thermoproteota > Bathyarchaeia > Bathyarchaeales > Bathycorpusculaceae > Bathycorpusculum. The sequence goes on from CAWEPZ010000011.1 coordinate 131,570, forward strand.
AAATTGCTTTTTAAGATTAGCTGATCGTCGTTGACCCTTAACGAACCCTTTTTACCAACAATTTCTAGTCCTATTTCAGGCAATCGATAACCAGCCTTACACCAAGAAGCATCTATAATACCGTTGACCCCGTCTTGTCCTATTACATTAAATCCTATCGACTCCTGAAATATCGGGTTATCGTTACTTCTTCTTTGTTCCTTTGAAATGACACGGAGGTCTCCGAAGAACCATATAGATAAGTCGATTGCATGGGAGCACAAATCTCTTAGTAACCCACCTCTGGCGGTTGATGCCTTAGTTCCTTTTTCTACATCAACATTAAGAAAATCTGATGAGTATGAATACGCTTTGAAAGAAGTTACATTGCCAATGTCACCATGCTGTATAAGGTCATATGCTTTATTGAATGTAACAGCATATCTCCGCTCATAACCAACCATATTTTTGCCATTGGAACCATCGGCAAGTGAACAAATTTTCTTTGCTTGATCAAGGGAAAAAGCAAGAGTTTTTTCCACAAATAAATTAGGGGCAATTCGGTTTGAATAGACGTTTTCTATTACCTTAAAGTGTGAAGGAATGGAGGTTGTTATATAGACCACATCCAAACTCATATCCTTCAATTTCTCAATAGAGTCAACAATAACAAACTCTTTAGAGACTTTCTTGGCGAATTTCGAAATAATCTTGCTTTTATCGCATACTCCAACTACTTTTACACCAGTTATTGTGCTAAGTATGCTCATATGAAGCAAACCCATTTTGCCGATACCGACTATACCTGCGAGCATAGCTCAATATCCTCTAATACATGAAAATGTAAATATTAACGAATAAGACGTTGGTGTAGTATTTCAATTGCAGCTTTTAATCCCTGAGTTGGCATCGGCAATTTGCTATTACCACTAATTCTTCCTTTATCTCTGCATGGATCTTCGCCTACTCTTAAACCAGCCTTCTTGATTTTCGCACAAAGCACAGGCTCATAGTCAAATTTATTATCTGGAAGATTTACTTTTTTGAGACATTTTGTCCAAAATGCGTTATACCCACAACAGACATCTGTGTACTTGGTTCCGTATAAAATATTGTAAAAGAACCAGCATTTTGTTGCCAACCTTTCGATGCACTGGCATAATTGGATTATACTTAAGAAAACGGGAGCTTTTCGAAAAGTCATAACCTTTCAGAAGTAGGGATACGAATTCTGGAATCTGCGTTGGGTCGGTTGACCCGTCTGCATCAAGAGTCACTATAATCTCACCAGTAGCGTTCCTAAACCCATCTTTCATCGCGTCATCTTTTCCCCGTCCTGGCTGATAGAGTATTCGAATCGAGGGCAACATACCTTTTGCAATAGAAACAGTGTTATCTTTTGAATAACCATCGACTAAGATTACTTCGTCAACCCAATCAGGAATCTTGTTAAGAACCTTTGGCAAATTTGCCTCTTCATCAAGTGTACAAATTACAATTGAAACCTTCGGGCAAGAAAGCAAGTCAATTTTTTCAAGCGAATTCATGTAACTTACCTGCTTATTGTAATTGCCGATCATGAAAAGAAACTCAAACGTTATAACCAGCAATGAAGCAATCCATAAAAAAAACCTTATAAGGAAACAACACAGCGTCCACCCGCAGCTTTATAGACCGCACTGACAATTCGCATTGCTACTAATCCGTCGTATCCATTTGCCAAAGGCTCACGATCCTCTTTAATACAGGCAACAAATTCCTTCCACTCTTCACACCACGACCGGTCGTCTCCACGGAATTCAACAACCTCTTCAGCAAAAGGCTTTGCGAAATCTTTTCTACCAAAAGTTAGGCACTCATTACCATAGCTACCACCTAGACCCTCAGCTACAACATATCCTTCGGATCCAAAGACTTCAAATGAAAACAAGTTCTTCCATTGCGTTAAACTGGCATGAATAGATGCTACCTGACCTGCTTTCGTTCTAAGCAAAACGAATCCGTTATCTTCTACTAAATTCAAATTTGGTAAATAGTTTGCCATGAAGGCAGAGACCTCAATAAATTCCCCTAAAAACCACCGTGAGAGATCAATCGCATGCGTTCCTTGATCCATCATCTCACCGCCTCCAGCAATCTCGGGATTCGCTCTCCATTCCTTTTCAAAACCGGGTCTGCCTCCAATGCCATACCTGCAACGAACAAAATTCGGCTCGCCAATCTCACTTAATAAGAGTTGCTTAGCTTTCTGGATAGCAGGGTGAAAGCGGTGATTTAAGCCGCATTTTAACTTTACGTTATTTACGTTTGCCGCCTTGACCAAGGCTTCTGCCTCTTCAACGGTTCTGCTGAGTGGTTTTTCGCACAAAACATGTTTGCCACTTTCCATTGCTGCTAAGCCAATTTTAGCGTGAAGGTGAGGCGGAGTGCAAATTACAACTGCATCTAAGTCGTTTCTCTTGACTACATTTTCCCAGCCATCAGTAGATTCGCATCCGAAACTTTTAGCCAGAGCAGCAGATTGAGCAGATTCCGCGTAATCGGCACTTATTACAACCAGTTCTGATCCGAGAGAGCTTCGGATTGCCGGAGCTCTTCGCCTGGCTTGAAGACCAGCACCTATTAACCCGACTCTCACGTCTTGACCCCCAACATCAACTGAAAGTCGCGTCCTCTACCACACCAAGGTAAACAAACCCCATATTAATCAAACTCTCCGCATCTAACATGTTTTGGGCGTCAATGATGACTGGCTTTTTCATCAAAGATTTAAGGCGCGGGAAATTTAACTCTCTAATTCTGGCCAATCGGTTACGAAAATTAATGCATCACTTTCTTTAGCCGCGATCATGGGATCCGAACAAAATTCAAATTCAAGTTTTCCTTGAATTTCACTAAGGTCAGCTTTGGGATCGTAAGCCTTAATTCTCGCACCACCAGCCACTAAATCATTAATTATCTCGATTGAAGAAGAACAACGAAGCGTGCTGGTTCCAGCTTTATAAGTCAGTCCGAAAACGCAGACTGTTAAGTTCTGAATGGAACCATATAGTTTCTGCAACTTTCCAGCAATGATCTTGTTTTGTCGCCGATTTACTTCAAAGACACCGTTAATTAGCCGAGTTTCATAACCAACCTCGGCACCAAGTCTGAAGCACTTTGACATCCCGTCCTAATGCTCCACCTGCAAAACCTAAACCCGGCTTCAGCATTGCCTTAGGTCCTATTCTGCTATCTAAACGTAATGCTTCTGCAACCTTTAATGAGTCGGCACCAACTTCGTCGCAAATATTGGCGATTTCGTTAGCAAAGCTAATTGAAGTGGCTAAGAAGGCATTAAGGGCATGCTTAGTCATTTCCGCAGACCTTAAATTCATTTTTATCTTTGGGTCTTTTATGACGCTGAAAAAAGCCTCCACTTTATTCAAGGTACTCCTGTTGTCGGCGCCAATAACTATTCTTTAGGATTCATAAATCTGTTAATGGCTTGACCAAGCCTAAGGTTTTCAGGAACACATGCCACATCAAATTCTAAGGCGGGTCTTTTCTTCTTGATTAGAGACTTTAGCTTTTCACAAGTACCAACTGGAACTTGACTACTGATAATAACTATAGACCCACTTTCAAGAGATCCAGCTAATGCGAGGTGGCGTCATAAACTCGGACAAATCTATCTCGTCGTTATCATCCACGCGAGTGTCAAAAGTAACAACAACAAAATGTGCCCCTTTGACTGCACTTCTAATATCTATAGTGTAACTTAATTCGTTTAGATAAATATTCTGAGGATAAGACCTCCAAGCTCAGGCTCAAACAAAGGAGGAATACCTTTGTTTAGGTTCTCAACTCTTTTGCTGTCTTTATCAAAACCAACCACTAGATACCCTAAGTCAGCAAGACACGCTGAATATACGGAGCCTAAATGCCAAGTTCCTATAATGCAAACCTTAGAAGGATTTTCCATACCAGACCTGCTTGAATTCGTTTGCCCAAGATGACAATATTACAGAGTGATTTTAGTTCTTAATAGTTGGCACAAACCTAACAAGATTTGCCAACGTTTTGTAGTGTGCTTTTGGCTGCAAGCATAGAAAATCAACAAAATTTGGAAAACTGACGAGCTTAGTTATATCAGCGGGGGTTTGGCAAGATAATAGACCGACCCTCGAAATCAATAACATTTGATATCCCGCATTATGAAGCAGCTCAAAAATGTCATTCGGACTGAAACCAAAATCTTGCACCCAAGGCGGGAAAATCTCTAGCATCAATATTGGTGGCGATGAACCTGCCAAAATAGCCCTCATCCCTTTCAGGACTAAAATCTCCGCACCTTCAACATCGATTTTTACGAAGTTGATTAAATAAATACCCTTGTTTCTAGCATAGCTATCAAGTGTGTCCATTGCGCAGTCGTAAGATGTGATTGATTTCGAACACCACGAAGCCACGGAATGAGTAACCAGTGAAGCCTCTGTGGAAACACCTGCTGGCATCCGAATAGTTGATCTACCTGTATTATCGCTGACCGCACATCTGTTCAGAACGATTTGGTTGCCTAACCGCGTCATTTCAACCTTTCGACAGAGTCTTTCAAAAGTTGGTGGAACTGGCTCAAACGCATGTATTTTCCCCTGAAAGCCGACAGAGTGCGCCAATAAGATCGTAAACTCTCCAACATTTGCACCGACATCGAAAACGACATCACCCTTCTCGACGGATCTCATCAGAATCGAGATCTGACTACTAGACCTACCCAGTATTTTTAATCCAAGCTCGAAAATTCGTGGTTTAACAAACGAAGAGGGCATCGATGTTCTACCTAAAGCGCTTATTTCTTTCCAAAGTTTCTGCGGTAACATTGACAAAAAAAATTGTCGCCTTTGCGAGTTGCAATGGTTTAGGAATAAGCTTGGGCTATTGTTTGCCCTTACTGGTTTTCTTGGGCTATTGTCCATCGCGCAGTTCGCATAATTGCTTCTTTAGATGAAATTGTTTGCTTCCAACCAAGATTCTTTATCTTATCAATGGAAAGCACAACAGAGGATTGTCACCAATCCAACCTCGAGATCCACCAGTGTGCTTCGCTTCACTTTGGTTTTGTCTAAGTGCATCTCTTCCATCACAAGGTCTGCAACCTCTTCTACGATTGTTTGCTCTTCTAAGACCAAGGTTAAATATGTAACTTTGCCAGAAGCCTTTCGATATCCAATTAGTATTCCTTCGACACAGTCCTTTACGTGGAGGTATTCTTTGCTTTGCTTGCCGTCCCCAAGGATTTCAATTTCAGAAGGATTTTTCAATAATTTGTGCTGAAATCCAGAATGACTCCTCTTCTACAGCGCTCTCCAATGACATTTGCGAACCGGAACGCCCAGAACTTCAGAGACGCAAACTCAGTATGAGCTTCGACGTATGCCTCACAAGCAAGTTTGGAGGCTCCGTACAAAGATGTTTGAGATGGGAAATAATCCTCTGGGGTTGGTTTTACAATAGCTTCACCGTAAACTGCTGACGTTGAGGCGAAAACAAAATCACGAATATTATTCTTGATCATAGCTTCCAATATGTTAAGGGTCCCGACCAGATTGTTATCTAAATCAGATTTGTGATCGACTAAACTTTTGCGAATGTTAGCCTGAGCGGCGAAGTGAAATACAACGTCATGTCCAGCAAAGATTCGGTTGAGCGCTTCCTCTTCTCTTATGTCAACTTGTTGAACTGAAAGGCGAGGATTGTCAGAATTTTGTTCCAGGTTGTCCATTCGACCACATGACATATTATCCACAACAGTTACGGAGTGACCTTCTTTGAGAAGTCGGTCTACCAAGTGGCTTCCTATGAAGCCTGCACCGCCTGTTACTATTGCCTTCATTATAGCTCAATCTCCTCGGGTGTTTTGGATGTTTCTCTAATCTTATTTTGACAATTCATAGTTCTCACTTATTTAAAATTATTATCATTCAGTTTCGTGACCCGTCTTAGCGTATAAATATCAGAGGATACAAGTTCCGAGACATTTTCTCCCATATTTTGCCAGTCATCCCAAACAGCGCTTATTAGTTTCCCAGTCAAGCCTTTCGACTCATCAGAAGCCAAAAAAACTGATAATGCAACTGGCTTATCAAGAGTCGTTACACCTTCCGCCTTAATTCTTTTTGCTTTAGCAAGCGCTTCCACACCAGCAAGCTCACCAGCGGCTATAACTTCATCCTGCAAACGTGTTGCTATACCGCCAGGGGCAATGGCATTGACCTGAACATTGGACGCTTTGACCTCTTCGCTTATTGTCTCAGTGAAACGAACTACTGCAGCTTTTGACGTTGCGTAAGCTGAGAAGCAAGGCTGTGAATTGGCTGCGCCTCCACCTGAAAGGTTAATGATTTTTCCAGAACCCTGCTTAATCATAAAGGGCAAAACTGCTTTGCAGCAAAGAAATGTACCTATAAGGTTGACATTTATTGTTTCTATCCACCTAGTCGTGTCGTTCTTAACTAAAGGTCCAATAGGTCCAAATATGCCAGCGCAATTCACCAAAATGTCGACCCGACCAAATTTTTGAACCATGGATTCAACCATTTTTTCAACGTCTTGCGCCTGAGACACATCAACCTTTAGAGCTAATGCAGGTGTTCCAATTGCCTTTATCTGAGATACCGTCTCATTTACATCGGGTAGAGTACGAGAAGCGACCACCATTGTGGCACCTTCACGAGCAAATGCTAAAGCAATGGCTTGACCGATGCCCCTGCCACCGCCCGTAATTAATGCAACTTTGCTCTTGAGCTTCATGTTACCAGACTCAATTTGCTTTGGAAAAACATTCGTCGCATGCTTTGTAGGCTTCTTGGGTTCCTATGTCCCATAGGTAGTCTTTTAGCATGTAACCGTAAACTGGCTCTTGCCGATAGAGCCACTCAACGAATTTGCCCGGCTGATCCGTTGGCAATCCAAGCGCCAAATACTCTGCTAGTCGTTTGCCTACTGTTTTGGGGAAGACATACACTGCACCGCAAGTCATCGTTGATTTTGGATCTAAGGGCTTTTCGATGAAGTCTAAGATTTTCCCTTTCTTATCAGCCTTAACGATTGCACATCTCTTAGCTTCTTCGACGTTTCTAACTTCATAGAGAGCGACCAGAACAGTTTTTTTCTGGTAAAAAGCCTCCAACATTTCTGAAAGGTCATCACTAAATACGCCGTCGCCCGCAATGACAAAAACATCATCTTCGTCTGCAAAGGCAGTAATGTTAGCCATAGCTTTTATGGCACCTGGCTTTTGCATTTCGTTTTCAGAATCGTCAGGAAGCACTACGACATTCCTATAATTTCTTGAAGCCAAGTATTCTTTGAATTGCGGCTGAAAACGCTGATTAGTTGACAACACTATCTTTTTCAACGGCGGATTGAACGCTCCTAGTTTTTCCATTACATAATCAAGTATTGGTTTGCCATGCGATGGGTAACAATGCTTTTGGTGTGTTCAATGTGAGGGGCCAGAGCCGTTTTGCGTATCCTCCGGCCAGAACAATTGCGTACAGAAAATCACTCTATTTTATATCATAAAACAGGGCATTTTTTAATATAGGATACCGTAAGTTGCTTTAGATCCATGTGGTTTCGATTTCTTCTATTTGTTTGAAATGAGGATCGTCTGAGATAAGGACAGCTTTGAGAATTGAGGCTGTTGCAGCAATCATGCTATCGCCCATTGAAAGCTGGTACTTATGCCTAAGTTCAGCGGAAACTTGCGCTATTTGATCATCAACAGGTATAAGCTGAAATTCTTCTTTCATTGAAATGGCTCTTAGTTTGGCAACGTCCCGCCCTTCTTGAGAAAGAGACAGGTTGTACACTTCATGAATCACTATGGTAGAGACATACCTGTCTTTGAGTCTTTTTTTCTCTGCCATTTTTTGTCTTAAAACTCGATCTTTAGAATAATAGAATTCTACGAAAAATCTACTATCGTAAGCTACCTTATTCATTTTCATGCCTGAGCTTGTCGAGCAACTTGTTTATTTCTTCAACAGTTGCAAACTCCGACCCTGAACCTATCATGTCCCAAAACGACTTTTTAGGTTTCAATAGGATTCCTTCATCTGTTTCAACTACCGCAAGGCGTGTGCCCTCTTCGATTTTGAACTTCTTTCGAATTCTAACTGGAATGGTAGTCTGACCCTTCTTTTTTACGACTATTTCTGTTTCCAACTTTCAGGCCTGTCTTACTTCAAAGGAAAAATCAAACATAAATGTTTTCGTTTTTTTCAGACAACACACTATGCTTTGCATGAGGCTTTAAATTCGAGCCAGGCTTGGTCGAACTCTTTTATAGTGTCCTCGGTCTTCTGGTGGAATGGCATCTGCTGAAGAACTTTAGGCGTGATAGTTATAATGTGCGCTCCTGCCGCGGCTGCTTCAGCCACATCCTCGGGTTTACGTATGCTACCAACGATAATTTTGGTTTGCAAACCGCTCTCTTCGATTATGCGTTTAGAATCTTGAATAACTTTAACTGGGTCGCCGCCTGCATCTCGCACTCGACAGTAGAATATGCTTGCGTAAGTTGCACCTGACAAGGCTGCTAAAACAACTTGGTTAGCGGTCATGAGACAAGTGACGTTTGTCTTGATTCTTTCTTTATGAAGCTTGCTAGCCAGCACAAGCCCGCGCCCGCTCGCCCACATTGGGATCTTTATGACAATATTTTTGGGGTTCCAACTAGAGTATTCTTTAGCTTCAGCAATCAGTGCCTCGTCGCTTTCATTGGTTTTAGTAACTTCTATGCTAAGCGGTACATCAATCGCTGAGAGGATTTCTTTCACTCGGTCTTTGAAGTTTATTCCTTTTTCACAAGAGAATATTTTTTGGTTAGTGGTAACGCCACTTATGACGCCCCACGGCAGATAATCTTTTATTTCTTTTACACTTGCTGTGTCAATGAATATTTCCATTTTTCACTCACATCTTTTTCAATAATTTTAGACGCGTCAAACAGGCTAGGCGTAATGATATCAGGCTTAACCGCCATGGTTTCCATGAGCCTGCATAAGTCACACTTTACTGCCCCAATCAAAATTGATATGCACCCAACAGCCTTCCCAGCCTTAATATCCATAAGCCCGTCGCCAACCATATAGCATTTTGAGGTATCCAACCCAAAATCCGCCTTCGCCTTCAAAAGCATACCAGGCTTAGGCTTGCGACAGTCACATACAACTTTGAATTGTATGCCTTTTTGCATGCGGATGGTGGAAACAGTAATACTCAGCGTCCACATGAGCCTTTTTCTTCCCAAGCAACAACTTCATTTCTAAGCGAACTTTCTCAAACAACTCCTCAGACATCTTACCCTTGGCAATAGCGGGTTGATTAGAAACCACAATGACCTTCAAACCTAAACGATTAAACGTCTTAATCGCCTCGGATGCACCCGCTATCAACTTGAACTGTGCAGGATTTAGAGGGGAATCTATAGTCCCAAACTCGGGGAAATAGACCATCTTGTTAATTACGCCGTCACGATCCAAAAATACTGCGTCTGTTATTTGCTATTACATCCAATATCCGAATCTATTACTTCAAGAACCTCAAAGATAGTGTACTTTAATCCAGCCTTATCTAAATACTTCTTAAGCTGGACACGAACTTGAGCTGAATCCTTATCAGCATCATCTATCCAAACAATAGTACGTTTCATTTTAAACCGTCTCCATTATTGCTTGACGAAGGCCATCGCAAAGCATATGGGTTAAACACGCATGGAACCCCTCAACCTGAGGAGTAGAATTAACTGGAGCCACAATACAGGCGTCCGCAACTTGCTTTAAAGCGCCCCCGTCAAAACCGGCTAAACCAATGAGTTTGCCGCCGTTCTCTTGAACAAACTTTCCTGCCTTCAACAGATTCTGCGACCAGACCCCAGCCTTATCAGCGCCCGAACCGCCATGAACACTAATAACTACAAGCACATCGCCCTTATTCATCAGGTTCCGAAGCTGCTCATAATAAACACTATCCCAACCCAAATCATTAGTAAGCGCTGAAACCAACGGAATATTATCATTCAGACAAACAGCTCTAAACCGCCGCTTACCCTCAACCGCCGTATACTTCGCCAAATCACACGTAAAATGCGTCGCTGTCGAAGCTGAACCGCCATTGCCAGCAATAAACACCTGCTTATCATTCTTCCAAGCTTCAAAAAGCAAATCCATAACTTTCACAATATCGTCTTGCGAAACCCGTTTAGCAACGGCTTCCAATTCCACAAGATAATCCATAACAAATTTTTCCTTATTCATACAATCACCTAAACATTAAGCGAAATCGTCGAACCATGAGGTTCAAAATTAAAAGAAATTTCCCGCAAACCTTCCTTAGCCATGGCCTTGCGAATCTTGTCCTTACAGCTCTCACAATAAAACATTAAAAATCCTCCACCCCCGGCCCCCATTAATTTGCCCCCTAAAGCACCGTTCTGCAAACCTAACTCATACCAACGGTCAATCAAGCCATTAGAAATGGCACCTGAAGTCGCTTTCTTAACCTGCCAATGCTCATCCTGCAACCTGCCAAACTCCGAAATATCCCCTCCCTCCAACGCCTTCTTAACCCTAAAACCAATTTCCTTAATCGTATGCATTGCATCCAAAGCCTTAGACCTATCTATCTTGACATTAGTGCTTTGATCCTGCAAAACACCTGTTGAACTACGCTCGATACCCGTGTAGAAATAAAGTAAACTATTCTCCAAGTCACGCACCGTATCCTCAGGAATATTCAAATGCGTAACCTCCACCCGACCGTTTCTTTGGATATTTAGGCAGACAAAGCCGCCGAAAGCCGCGATAAATGTGTCTTGATAACCGCATGGCTCCTTCAGAATATTCATCTGAACAGCACATGCCTCCTCGGCAAGGGTCTGCCTAGACAAAAACTCATCCTTATACGTGTGAAGCGCATGCAAAAGCCCAACAGTGAAACAACTCGAAGACCCCAACCCAGTCTTCGAAGGAACCTCAGCAATAGAAATAATCTCCAAGTTACTTTTCAAACCAAGCAGCTTCAACGATTCCCTGATAACAGGATGCTTGATACTATCAACTGGAGAAGTAATCTCAGTTATCGAATAGCTTGCCCTAACAGGCTCCTCAAACCGGCTATTAACCACCAAATATATGTATTTATTAATAGCAGAAGTGACAACAAACCCGCCATACTGATCACTATAAGAAGGCAAATCTGTTCCTCCGCCGCCCAAAGTCAAACGAAGAGGAGTCTTACTAACAATCAAGCTTAATGTAACCGACCATTATTCAACTGAGTAACCGCCAAGTATCTAGCAAACCCGGCGTCATCAGCCCAACGAGTCGCCAAATGGTTACCCAAGCCAACTGCCATAGCGCTAACTTTTCGAGCTAAAGAGAAACCAACCGTCCTCACCAACCGATCCACCAGACCTTCCCTCGCAAGCTTAAGCTTTTCGATTATGGCCGTCACCACATTGGCCAGCGTAGCACTCCTAATGCAATCAACGTATCTTACGGTGAGATCCAATATGCCTCTCTCAACTCTGCTTAAGGCTCTATACCAAATTCTACCTCTAAGGGCAGCCTTTTTGATAATTAAGATTCGAGCTACAGGGCACACATTGCTTTGCTGACTTTCAACTGCGCCTTTGGGAACCGCTCGCTTTAAAAACGAAGGCGCCACCCTTAACCTTGCCATGCCCCGTCCTTCACCGAACGCCATATTAGAGATAAAAGCTTATATGTATAATGAATTAACGAATGGAAGATAATAAATAATATTATGATTTGATAAAAGCTAATAACTATGAACATTTCAAATGAAAAACTTAACTATTGTGAAATCAGTGAGTAAAGTGCCAAGTCTGCAGGTTAGAAGTAGTGGAATCATTCCCGCAAAACCTTAGACAAGACCTTATTCTATGTTCTAAAGAAATGCTATATCATACATAGACCAATAGAAGTTTTCCTCAATCCACGGTAAGATATAATCGTTTTCAAAATATAATGAATTACAAAAGCCTGCAAAAAGTTGCCAATAAATCAATTGCTCAAATCAACTTCACTAACCATTTTTTCTGTGCACATCGGCGATTTTCGGATCCGACCCCCAATTTACCAACGAAAATAGTGAAGTAATAAATCAAAGATATTGAATAAACGTTGTAGGTTATAATCCCAGCGACCCCACTTTACCCACTTCTTACTCGTTCTTGAATTGATATAAAGACTCTCGAGCAATAGTAGCTTGAATAAAAAGGGGAAAATATTTCTTCTATCTAAATTCTCGTGATGAGGTCTTTTGCCCAGTTTCGAATTGCATTCCAGTCTCTTGTATCGTAGTTTCCGTTTGTCTCCTTGAACCCTGCCGCTTCCAGTTGCTGCTTGGCCATTGGCTTAGCTTTTCCTGCCCACCAAGGCCATTTATCGAAGTCATAGACGCCGCCAAACAAGCCTAAGGCAACGGGTTGTAGGTTGTACTTTACGGCTTTTTCCTGAAGATACTTCTTTTTGGCCTGTTTCGACTTCTTCAGGTTTTCCCTCACGCTCAGCTATTGCTTGTGCACCAGCCGAAACAAAGATGGCTATCTTCCTTGCCTTCAACTCCTTCTGGAATTTCTTCAGAAAGTCTTCCGGTTCGCCTGTCCACCTGAAAATTTGGATTCCACTACCGACAATTACAAGATCGTATTCTGAGATGTCTTTGACTTTTTCCTCTTTAGCATTGACCACTCGGACTTCAAGGCCTTCTTTTCTCAATATTGAAGCGATTTCCAGGGATGTGCTGGCTGTAGCTCCGTATCTTGTGCCGTAAACAATCAAAGCTTTGTCCAATAGTCAACGCCTCCACTTTTTGCTCCCTTGAAATTGAGCACTATCGCGATTACTCCTGCTGCAATCCCGAACAATGGCGGAACTATGCCTCCACCGACAAGAAGCATTCCGACTGTAAGCAAAATAAGAACTAAACCACCGCGTTTTCTTGAAATGAATTTGGCAGCCCAAACTGCTAGCAAAACACCGATGATTATTGTTAATATGCCAGTTACCAGAAGGTTTGGAATAATAGTCATCGCAGGTTCACCACCTAACGCTGTCAAGCTGGGCCAAGCTTTAAACACAATATTGCTCGGAGCCACATTACCCTGAAGCATTGCGCCAGGTCCATGAGATGCACCACTGAGTCCCGTGAAAATACCAAGAGCTGAGGCTGCAACCTTAAGTTTATTCATGCTTTCACCGCCATTTGCTTTTGTTCAGATGTTTTCTTGATATCGTCTACTCCAAGGTCAAGCCGAAGAACACCGTTTTTTCCCACAACCTCCAAAACAACACCTTCCGCAAACGATGCTTGCAATAGTTCACCTATTGTACCCTCGATAAGGACGCTGTCGCTAGAGCCGTTGGTCAAGGTTACGTTCTTAAGACTATTTTTAGACTTGAGCTCCACAGAGAATACACGTTCTTTGTCACTTTTGCTATACATTTTGATTTTCCTCAGCAATCTTGAAGTCGCCAAATGTGATTAGTTTTATTTGACGAAGACGCTAAGAAGTAAGTATCAGTGTGAAAACCTTAGCACCGGTGTTAAGAAATGGAGAATGATTCAGGAGTAGAAAAGTTGTTTTTTGAACTCGCAAGTGAAACCAGGCTTGACATATTGCGGGAACTAAAGAACGAAAATCTGAAAATGCAGGAAATCGCGCGCCGATTAGATGTGACTGCAACAGAAGCTTTCAGGCAACTGGAACGTTTGAGCAATGCGCTGCTCGTTCAGAGACAGCCTAATGGTACATTTGCCCTCGCTGAGTATGGCAAACTGGTGCTTCAACTTTCATCTTCCATAGAGTTTGCCTCCAAGCACAAAGAATACTTCTCAACGCATGACATAACTCGGCTTCCCACCCAATTTGTGAACAGGTTAGGCGAGTTGGGGCAAGCGAACTTGATCATGGATACTGTTGAGACCTTGAACAAGGCTCAGCGGGCGTTTATAGAAGCTGAGGAATATGGCTGGGGAATAGCAGAGGGCACCATCCCCGAACAGATGGGACCAATAATGGATGAAGTTATCCGGAATGGTGTAAAACTCCGCTTTCTCATTCCCGAAACTCGGCTTCCAACCAGTTCAAGCCTGCCTCCATCAGTGAAGAACGTGGAAATGAGAGGTCTCTTAGATCTTCCCGCAATAGTTGTTCTCACTAAAAAAGAAGGAGCTGTTTGTTTTCGTCAAGTTGGAGGAAGAGTGGATTATGCGGGCTTTTTCGGAAAAGATCCAGCGTTCCTCAATTGGGTTAAAGATCTGTTCCTTTACTATTGGGATGAAGGAAAACGAGCTTAACTCACTGAAAGTGTTTCCGGTACTTGAACTAATTCGGTCTACGACCCGCAGCCCAACTCTTTGCTCCCAACCAAAGTAAACCTGCGGTAAACCATTTCATTTGAATTATGTGTCGTTTTTGTGCGTAAACGTCCGCCATAAAACTAGAATTTCAAACATTTAATGTTTATATCTTAAGATACAATATACATGTGTTATAGACAAGATAATACATAAGGAATGAGTTAGCACATGGAGTTTACAAGCAGCAAACAAAAAGTGTGGGTCAGTAGAATTTCTAATGTTTTCCATAATTCTAAAACGAATCAGTCCCTTGAAGAGAAGTATGCAGTTGTAATTGATTATAATGTTGACAAACAAGCATCACCTAACAACCAGAAAACACATACTTCAAATGAGTGGAACAATCTCCAAGAAGGTTTGAAGTATCAAAACGAAGTTGAGCGAAAAAGAGGAATAGCCGAAGCCTACCGATTCTTAACACCACCAAAATAAAGGCTCAAAGCGTTCATTCCACTGAACAATAAAATTGTCTCTCCATTGAATGGGGCGTTGATGATCCTTTGTCTTTTCAGAATTTGGACGGCTCGGCTGGAAAAGAAGCAATCATAGCGTCATAAGGCACAATGTGTTTGATAAGCAACAATATTTAGGCAGAATAAACACAATTGAGCCCGTTACTTATTATTGCGATGTTAAAATCGTGAAAACCTTAAATCTTACATTATGTCTTACATAACGTATGACAATGAAGACAGTAAGCGTAAGAATATCTGAAGAAGAAAAGCGCCAACTAAAGAAGTATGGTAAACTATCAGATACACTTAGGGAAGGCATGAAACTCTACCTAAACAAAAAGAAATCCGATGAGTTGCTATGCAAACTGGAAAAACTACAATCCGAAAGCAAAATAAAAACCTCAATTGAGGAAGAAGTGAAACTGATTCGAGAGGATAGAGAACGCTGATAGTTGCCGACAGCAGCTACATAGTTGAAGGCCTCCTTAAGAATAGGGAACTACTTGCGGTTGAACAGATTGTGGCTCCTGAGTTAGTTGTCTATGAAGTTGCAAACGCTATTTGGAAGCATGAACATCTTTTGAAAGACGTAGAAAACGGTAAACAATACTTATCAATTTTCTATGGTCTAATAGAAGCTGGAAAAATAAAGATCCTAACCCCAAACGAAGAGTTGATGCAGGAATCATATTCAATCGCAAAAAGGCAAGAAATTGCGGTATACGACGCAGTTTTCGTTTCTTTGGCAAATAAATTAGGATTAACCTTAAAAAGTTATGACAGAGTTCAAATTCGAGCTCTAAAATCTGAGAATAACCGCCGTCGATAACTTAGCACCGTAGAGCGCTAACAGTCCAAGGCGTATTAAAAGTCTCAGAATCAGGAAACGGACTAGTCAGCGGCACTCAGAAAACGAACTAATAGTAAACAAAGAAAGACAACTGCAACCATAGCGAAAGTAAAATCAACTGAAGTAGAGCCGCTCTATCTCCGTTGAGGGAGCAAAATAAGAACAAGTCCCCAAGGGATATATGAATAAACCAGAATTATTCTAATTTAGTCATAATAACATCAAAGATAGCTCTAATTTGTAAATTGGCGCCGGGAGGAGGGGCCCAGCACCTTTTTACCAGTAAAATTGTCTAAATCAAATTTTTTGTATCCCAAAACATTATGAGTTCAAATCTCAACTGCCCCACTTTTCACACATTTTTAATAAGAAAACCCAATATTACCTTAAACTATCAAAAATTCATGAGAAGCGAACGCTCTAGAATCACCATTCAACGATACAAAAATTCTTTATTACTGATAAATTGGAGTTCGAATCGCACTCCGGCATCACAGTAATCTTATTTTGTGATTGATACCGACATTTCCATAAATCTGCTGTAATGTTTTGCTGCTGAAGCAATTGAACTTCTTTGTGTTGGGGTTAATGTCTTAAACAGGCTGAGCATAATGACTATGTTGCTTTTCTTGAACGTACGCTTCCATGTTCCCACTACTTTGCCATCAATGATAATTGTGGGGTAGAAGATGCCGTTGTTGGATACTGCCTTCTTAAAATGAGGCTGTTCAATTGCAGCGGTTCGGTCGCTGTAGCCGAGGATATACTCATCGAAAGCTGGCAAAAGAAACGCCGTTGCTAACTCTTTTCCATTTTCGGGCGTACTTTGGGGCATCCAATATCTTTTGCCTTCGATTGTTTCTGACATGAGCCGAGAAGACGCTGCTTCCAAAGCTATCTTCGCATCGGACAGCTTCAACCCTGACCACCAAGCGAAATCCTCAAGCAACGCTGGACCCCGGCTTGAAAAGTAACAACGCGCAAGTTCACTCAACGCTTCTCCCTGTTGCATACTCTTGCCTTTTGGTACATATTGATTTAGCAAAGCGAAAGTCTGCTCCTTGCCCTTTTGTGAACCAAAACAAATCAGCCCTTTCAGAGCTGCTCGCCAAAGAATATGGTAGCCCCGTTGGCCCTTGGGAGAAATACCTCCTTTTTCCAATACCTTAAACATTTCATCTCGAGTCAATTGCCCATTTTGCAGGGCTTCAACAAATAGTTCCTCGGCCCGCATAAAAGTTGCCTCATCCAATTTCAGCTGACGGTGGCGTCCAGCCCTACTTGCAATAATTTGTGGCCCTAACAGCTCTAGCATCCAACGAACATCAGGGGCTGCTACGAAATGCAATGTGCCCCGTAACAGCCAAATTCGGACGATTGCCCTGTTAGTTATCGCTGATTCCACCTCTGGTAAAGTTACTTCTTTGGCGCGGAGACCAATAGCCCAGAGTGCCGCTTGATAATCTTGAGCCTGCATGGCGCCAAGCGAAGCGACAACTTCGCCGGGTTCTTCGGTAGCTGAATAAGCAATCTGGTGATTAATCAACCGAAGCTTGGCGACATCTTCGAGGTTCATGCCTATCAATAAACTATTTGTCTGCTCTTTTTAATAAAATAGCAGCTCGTCGAATTGGGAATTGAAAAAACAAGTTACTCCAAGAAATTTTTGGCTGTAATCATCAATTGAAATGATGCACTTAATTATTTAAGCGAATCCTGAATATTTCCTTCGCGATAAGTGAGCCGGACAGATCGTACCCCAACTTGTAGGTTTGGCCGTTAAATTCATGCTGCATGATTTTTTCCTCTGTTCTTTTTCTGCCGAAAGGTAAAAACACCGAAATTTGATAGCTTCATCCAAAGATTTGTCTATTTTTCTCAACATCCACTAATTTCTCATTATTTAACTTGTGTTCCTGAGCTAGAAGGTTGCCACTTTTTCAGAAAAATTTGTGCTTCCTCTCTCAGGGAAGTTCTTGAACTGTTAATGTATTTTTGGGCAAACGCGACGATTTGCTTTTTAGCTTCGATGTGGTCGAAAATGGTGTCAAAAGTTTTGATGGTGTGTTCTGCTATGACGAGTTTGCATTCCTCGGTTAAATGCGGTGTCACTTTGAGGTTTTGCACTTTCAGCAGTTGTGCAGTTATCCTTTGAGTAAGATGGGGTTTGGCTAACGCAATTTTTGCTGAATTGATCACGACATTAGCCACGGTAACCATGTACTCGTTGCTTAGGAGACTGTAGTATGTATCAAATATTGCGTCAAACTTGTGTTCCTTGTCAACTCTGGTCAGGTTTGCAATTATTGCCATAGCATTCCAAGTTAGAATTCGGTGCTTACTGCCAAGGAGCTCAATAAAGGTGTCCATGTAAGGATAGAGTTTCTCTGGGTATTTCTCGCTTAAATCCATCAATACTTTTCCGCAGCCATATCTAACCGTTGCATTAGACGAAGAAGTACCTTCCAACAATTTAGGAAGCAAATCAAAATCCGATTCAACCTTCTGAAACAGTTGGGTTTTTGTGATTTCTTTGCTTTCAAGTTTCTTCAATAGATCATTTTCCACACTTATCCCTCAAACCATAAATAACCTCAGTGATCTAAGAAGAGTTCTGTTTTTTCGACAAGATTAATAGACTTTTTTAGCCATTCACTATTTGCTGCAACACTGTTTTCGTCGAGCAGAAGCCATATCGATTATAGAAAGGCAAAGCCTGTTCGTTTCCAACTCCAACCTCAACTATTTTGGCTACTGCACCCTTTTTGTCCATCCAAGTCAGAGCCTTTTTCATAAGGCTATCCCCAATGCCCAACCCTCTATAATTGGATGCAACGATATGGATTCAATTTCACCTGTTCTTTCCTCATCAACGCTGCTTACACAGTATCCAACGTTTTGCCCTGTCACAATATCCATGGCAACATCAACTCTCAACACGCCATTTGCGGTTTTTTTAGCGAAGCAGCCTTTCTTTTTCCAAAACTCATTTCAGCGTAATACTGTCTAAAATGCAGGGATAAATCAAAATGATGCTGATTCAAGCCTTCCCAAAGCAACCTAATACTATTTAGAAGATTTTCATTTTCAGAAAAGTACTGTATTTGCGGCTTATTCTGCATGTTTTCACTTACACGCCATCCATCATTTCAACGATCTTTGCATAAAAACATATAGAACTTTGTTTGGTAATTCAAAAAGCCCAAATGGCAAGATTTCACCACCACCTCCTTTTTTTACCAAAAATTCTGCAACGCGGGATTTGCAAATCTTTCATTACAGTATTTGACAGATCAGAGAAGCCACAAGTAGAACTTCTGGGAAACGGTATTTCAAGCACGCCCTCAGTCATACGTTTCAGTAGCTATCCCCAAAATCTTAAATATGTAGATAAACTAAACTTATTTTAGTGATTTTATGTCAAAACCAACTGAACCTATCAAAAAGAAAGAACTCGTCGGTATTCCAGAATACTTAGTCAAATTAGGTAGTTACATTGAGATCGGTCCTCATGGCCGGATTCCCCTTAACTACGTCATACAGATAGACTTGGCTAAAGATAGGGCTGTCATTGACCGAATCAAAGGCGACCCCCAGTTTGCAGAGAGATTTACGGTGTCAGCTATAACTCCGCTGAAGCTCGGCGACATAGAGAAGATGAAGACTGGAACCGTCGCCATAACACTGAAGACAAAGGGATAGACTATAGTGCGGCAACGTGCCGCTTTTTCTATTTTTTGTTCCTCCATCAATTAACTTTACAGGAGAGCCAGTTGTCCTCCCAACCAGGATTCCCGTTTCTTAAGAACATCGGTTTCATGCTTACATACAAGTGCACGATTTCATGTCCGCACTGCATAGTGGAAGCTGGTCCGAAGCGGAGGAAGGAGATGGGACTTGAGGAAGCATTGAACTGGATCCGCCAGGTGAGTTCCTACCGAAACAAGTACATCTTGAGCCTCGGCCTAACAGGGGGCGAGCCCTTTTACAACCTCGACAGACTCGAGGTGATTTCGACCCATGCAAAGCGGCTTGGCCTTTTCGTCACCACGGTGACAAACGCCTTCTGGGCACCGACAAGAGAGCGAGCCCTGGAAGTAATGCAGAGGATAGAGGGAATTCAGCTGATCTCCCTGAGCACAGACGCCCACCACTTGAAGCTGATCCCTATGGAAAACATAAAAAATGCAGCATGGGCGGCGCGCGAGACAGGGCATCTTTACGACCTAGCCATCTGTACCGACAGCAAGGATGACCCTTCCTTCCTACGGCTAGTGGAAAACCTGCGCGCCAGTGGTGAGGGGGAACACGTGAAGGTCACAGTCACCGCACCGGTCGGGAGGGCTCGGAACCAGATGGGGCAACTTAATTTCGCGACAGAAAGCGTGCCAGCTCGGGGTGGGTGCGTCTTGGCGAGTTCGCCGCTGGTATTCCCCAACGGGAAGGTCATAGGCTGCACCGGGGCCTTCGTCGCCCTCCCTCCGAACCATCCAATGCTCCTCGGAGACCTACGGCAAGAGAGCCTGGAGACAATCTTGGACCGCTCCGAAAGTAACCCTTACGTGCACGCCATGAGACTCTGGGGGCCTTACGGACTCTCCGTCATCCTCAGGGAACATGGCTTCGGCAATCTATTGCCTAGGGAATACATTAAGGACTGTCCTTGTGATGCCTGCTACAAGCTCTTCACAGACCAGCGGCTTGTCAAGGCGCTGGATACCATCATGTGGGACGATGAGATGTTAAAGCTAGTCGCCTGTGGAAGGGCAGCGTACCTTAATGAGCCTGCCATGGCGCAGCGCCTGGGCCTTCCGATAGAGGCTCTAACACGCCCTTCCTTCAAAGAAGACACGGCGAAGGGTAGCAACAATTTGCAGTGATCGCTCCGAGTTGCCTCGAAGCGCGCACTGTCAAAATCAAGGGAGAATCCTATCCCAACTCACCAGTAAAAAAATGCTGAAATTGAGAACTAAAAATCTCGCTGTTTTCGTCTGGGATTCTACAAGGAAAGAGCAAATCGAGAACTAACAACTGAGCCTTTGTGTGCTTTTAGGAAAAGCTAATATGACATTATTGCAAATGGTTTTCTAATTTACGTGCGTACATTCGGAGCTGAAAAAGCATTAACAAGTATGTGGGTCTTATTCCCATTGCCGGCATAGCACTGGCATTAGTTTTCGAACTTGCATTAGGCCTGAGAGGTCAATACGTTTTTAATCCGCCCTATCTGCTCTTGGCAATCTCCCTTACACTAATAAGCACAGTAGGGTTTATCGTCGCTTATCTCTCAGCGAAAAGTTACTTAGCAACGGGCTCCCTTGCTCTTCTGCTTCTAAGCATGGCGTTTGTAGTCCAAAGCGTCGTACCAATTGGAAACGGGTGGGCATCAACATTTTCGCCAAGTGCGACCGTTGCAATGGCCGCGTTAGGACTACTTGTGGGCTCTGTAATACAGTTACTCGCCGCAGCTCAAGCTTCTTTTCGTTCAGTGCCCATTGGGTCTGAACATAGAGAAGCCAGACTAACTATCGCCGGTTTAATGGCGGTGTTGCTAAGTTTGATTGTTGTGTTTTTGCCTTTTTCACCCGGTTTTCCATCACTTTTCGTGGATTCCACTGGTGTCACTATGATAAATCAAATGATTTACGCAGCCGCCATCGGAGTTTTTCTTGTTGGTAGTTTTCTTTTTATGAGGCTTTATTCAAGGTCTAAAGCAAGTACCCTTTACTGGTATTCATTAGCGCTGTTACTCTGGGGAATAGGTACATTTGGCGTAGCTTGGCAGCTTCGATTCAGCGATATAGTGGCGTGGACGGGGCGGTTGGGGTGGTATTTTGGAAGTCTATATTATTTGATTGCCCTTCGAAGTACCCGAGAAGAAACCAATTCTCAATGAGTAACATATTTTGTTTCTTCAGGCGAATTAAAGAAGACTACTTATACAGCTCGGGATTAGTGATTCTAAAAATTGGTGTGTCTCCTAATCGGCTAGCTTTCCTACGTTACCGCAATCTGGATTTGTATAATGTTTGGGCTTAAGTATCTTCCTTTCAGTTCTTTGTAGAAGCATCAGTTGCAGTACCTTGCCAGAAGGATACTCAGCAGATCCTCCAATCCCTTCGTGCTCCAATCCACCGTAACTTTTGAGAACCAAGAAGGAAAAAGAACAACATTCACTATACGTTTACCCTCCCAAGAGAGCCAAACGGTAAATAGACTTACAAATCGGCTTACTTTTCTAATTCTTGCACAGCAAAAAATAGATTCTTGAAACTTAGTTCCACATGTTCGCTTCTTGAACTTTTCTGTTTTAAGGCTACTTTGTCTTTTTTCTTTAATATACGATTTGAAAATACTGTGCTTACAGGGTGTTTGCGTGTTTAGAGTCTGAGTCATTTACAGACTCATCCCAAGCGAGTTTGAATCCCTCTACATTGTAGACTTACTTCTTCTCGGAGTTGTTTGGGGATTCTAGCCCCAATTTAATAGTAAAATTGTTTTTCAGCCACCACAATAATGCCTCTACAAAACAGTCCAGAGTTCAAATCCCAAAGGCCCACAACTTGTCTGGGCTCCATTTTTGCTCTCTTCTTGGAATCTAGAAGTATCGCCGACTTCTTGATGAGTCTGAGTATTGATTATGACATAAGTTTGAGAATTCACAATACTTATAGTCATTTCACTTGCCATTCTAACTCATGAGCAAAAGCAATGCTCGCCGAGAAGCAAAATCTCAAGCAATTGAGACAACTTCTCCTATAATGATCGATTCAGCAGCTGTTGACAAAGAGAATTCGTTGCATATTTTACACGTTGATGATGACCTTTGCCTTCTGGAAGTTTCAAAACAGATACTCACAATCGAGAACAATTTTGAGATCGATAATGCTACATCCGTTGATGAAGCCTTCAAAAAAATGGAACAGCAGACTTATGATGCGGTAGTTTCCGACTATGAAATGCCTCAGAAAAATGGATTAGAATTTTTAAAAGAGCTTAGAGAGCAAAAGAGGGGCATTCCTTTTATTTTGTTTACGGGGAAAGGCAGAGAAGACGTTGCAGTAAAAGCTTTGAATTTGGGCGCTGACAGTTACATCAACAAGAACGGTTCTCCAGAAACAGTTTACTGCGAATTGGCAGATGCCATAAACAAGACTGTGGAACGCAAGAAATCAATAGAACTGCTTGCTGCGTCAGAGTCAAAGTATCGTGCACTAGTTGAGAATTCACTTCAAGGAATATCAATTCTGCAAGCAACTCCGCTTAGGCTGGTTTTTGCTAACGAAGCTATGGGAAAATTGTTGGGCTATTCTTCTCAAGAGTTAATGTCGCTTTCGCCTGAAGGAATTATGGGTTTGGTTTATCATGAGGACAGGGCAGCTTTCTTTGGGCGTATGGAAAACCGTTTGCGGGGTGAACCAGCGGGAGCGTGCTACGAGTTTCGTGGAGTGCGAAAGGACGGCTCGATAATTTGGATGAGTGCACTCGCTAATCGAGTTGATTATGAAGGGCAACCTGCAGTCCAAGGCATGTTCTTAGATATTAATGAGAGCAAGAAGACCGAAGAGATTCTGCGTGAAAGCGAGGCGAGGTACAGAGAACTGGCAAATTCTTTGCCGGATATCGTTTTTGAGACTGACAAAAATGGGGAATTGATATTTGCTAATGAGAGGGCTGCCAAACTTTCGGGTTATTCTCAGGGGGAGCTTGAAAATGGGTTGAATATCATGCAGTTCCTTCTCCCTGAAGACAGAGAAAAAGCAATGAAAAACATTCAGCGCTTACTATCCGGAGGCAACTATGCCCCTGCTGAGTACACCTTCGTGCGGAAAAACGGAACCACTTTCCCAGCACTGATCACAGTAATCTCTTGTATATCCAAAAACAAGGTGACAGGCCTCAGAGGCTTAGTCTTAGATATTACTGAACGCAAGAAAACGGAGCAGAGGCTGGAAAAAGAGCAGCAGGAACTTAACCGCATTATCGATTCTTCTCCAATCATAATTTTCTATAAAGATGCAGAAGGAAAATTCATACGTGTCAATGAAGCATTTGCTGAAGCGCAGAAAATCCCTAAAGAAAAGTTTTTTGGGAAAACAGTTTTTGACTTTTACTCCGCTGAGATTGCGCGGGGAATGGCAAACGACGACTTAGAAGTTTTAAGATCAGGGCGTCCCAGATTTGGCATAATAGAGCAATATGAATCCGCAAGCGGCATGAGGTGGGTGCAGACAGATAAGGTTCCTACTTTTGACAACAATGGCGTTGCAACTGGTCTTGTGGGCTTTGCTCAGGACATCACTGAGCGCAAGAAAGCTGAGGAGGTTTTGCGAGTGAGTGAAGAGAACTTCCGTTCATTAATTGATTCAATGGATGATTTAGTTTTTGTTTTGGGCTTTGATGGGATCTTCAAGAACTATCACCAGCCTTCACATAAAAAAGACCTTTACATCCCGCCAGAGAAATTTGTTGGGAAGCATTTCATGAACGTGCTTCCACCACAAGTGGCTGAATTATGTCATGCTGCTATGGAAAGAATTGAAGACTCTGGAGAGATTCAAGAATTTGATTACCCTCTGGAAATGAACGGTGAGCAGTCATGGCATAATGCTAGACTTTCGCCAACAAAAGACCAGTCGGGACGGAATACTTCAGTTACGGTTGTGGTTCGCAACATAACTGAACGCAAGAAAGCTGACCTGGCTCTGCTTGAGAGCGAAGGGCGACTTAGGACGATATTTGAAGGGGCATCTGATGGCATTCTTGTTGTTGATCCTAAGACAAAGAGGTTCGTTTTTGCTAATCCCAGAATTTGTGAAATAACGGGTTATTCATTAAAAGAATTACTGAATCTGAATGTGAATGCCCTTCACCCTAAGAAAGATTTGTCTTATGCAACTGACCAATTGACAAAGCAAGCACAGGGAAAAATAACTCTTGCACTAGATATTCCAGTTCTAAGAAAAGATAGAAAAGTTGTTTATTGCGACATTAATTCCAGGCTTGCAAAAATTGGGGAACAAGAATATTTGGTAGGCTTCTTTAGAGATATCACCGAACGCAAGCGAATCGAGAAGTCGTTAAAAGAGTCAGAAGAGAGATTAAAGAGTATTATTGAAAACTCAAGCGACCAGATATTCATGTTAGATAGGGACTGCAGATTCTTATTAGCTAATAAGAGCGCGGCAGATCTTTTCGGGAAATCTCCTCAAGAGATGGTCGGCAGGTCAATACCTGAGGTATTCCCGGAAATAATTGCAGCCCAATTCTCGAAAAATATCAAGAATGTATTTGGTACCGGCAAGAGCATGTTTATAGATGAAAAAATGGTTGCCAAAGGTCGTGAATTGTACACCAGTACCAGCCTAAATCCTGTCAGAAATGATAGCGGAAGAGTGATAGCAGTCACAGGGAGTCTAAGAGACATTACTGAGCGCAAGAACGCCGAAGAAAAACTGGCAAGTTTGAAAGAATTCGATGAAAGAATAATAGATTCACTCGAGGATGCCCTATTAGTAATTGACCCCGACGACTATAAAATAATTAGTACCAATGAAGTGGCGTTTAAACAATTAAAGCTCAGAAAAGAAGAACTAATTGGAAAAACCTGCTATCAAATAACTCATCACTTATCTGCACCATGCCAATCTCCAGAACATGACTGCCCAATTCGGAGGGTGCTAGAAACCAAAGAAATCATAACGGTTGAACATAAGCACTTTGATGAAAACAATAATGAACGAATTGTGGAAGTTTCAGCTCGCCTTGTCAAAAACCCCGAAGGAAAAACAGTGGTAATTCACGTTGCCAGAGACATTACAGAAAGAAAACAGATGGAAACCAGGATTCGCGAAGCTGAAAGAAGATACCGGGCATTGTTTGATCAGGCACCAGTTGGTATTCTAGTTTTTGACGCTGAAACTGAAGTACTTGTAGATTTCAATGAGGTAGCTCATCAAGAATTAGGCTATTCCAGAGAAGAATTCGCGAAACTACACGTCTTTGATTACAAAGCAGTTGAAACGCCAGATGAAACGAGAGCTAGAATAGAAAAGGTCCTTCAAGAAGGCAGAGATGAATTTGAAACCAAACACCGAACCAAAAACGGTGAGGTTAGAGATGTCATAGTTACTTCTCAGGCGATTGAATGGTCTGGAAAAAAACTCGTCCTCAGCATCTACCGAGACGTAACGGAAGCCAAGAAAATTGAGATTGCATTGATGGAAAGCGAAGCGAAGTATCGACAGTTAATTGAACTCGCCCAAGAAGGTGTTTGGGCATTAAATACCGATAGTCGCACTATTTTTGTTAATCCACGCATGGCAAACATGCTAGGATACAGTGAAAGTGAAATGATTGGAAAAAATTTGGCTTCTTTCACGGATAATCCCGACTCTAATTTTGCTGTGCACAATTTGGAAGAATGCAAACTAGGCAACCAGGGGCAATGCGAATTTGAGTTCACTCAAAAAGACGGCGCCCACATATATGCCAATATTGCAGCTTCATCCATCAAAGATGACACGGGAAACAGCATTGGAACACTTGCAATGGTTGCAGACACCACTGAACGCAAGAAGATAGAAATAAATTTGAAAGAAAGCCACGACCGACTCGAAATGATGAACGAGAAGCTGCGTGTGGTGGGAAGCCTCACTAGGCACGATGTACGCAATAAGCTTTCCGCTGTGACTGGTTACGCGTATATTCTCAAGAAGAAGCATGCGGACCAAGCGGACATTTTTGATGGGTTGGTCAAGATGGAGCAGGCTGTTAAGGAAATTGTGAAGATTTTTGACTTCGCTAAAATGTATGAACAACTGGGCGTTGAAACGTTAAGCTATGTTGAAGTGGAGCGGGCTGTAGCTGAGGCAGTGGTTCTTTTCTCAGGGTTGACTTTCAGAGTCATTAATGAATGTCAGGGCCTTACTGTGTTGGCTGATTCATTTCTAAGTCAGCTATTCTTCAATTTTATCGATAACACACAAAAATACGGCAAGAAAACTACCGCAATAAGAGTATACTTTGAGAAAGCCGAGCAGAATAAGCTTAGGCTGATTTATGAAGATGATGGGGTAGGAATTTCCGCAGAGGATAAGCTGAACCTTTTCAAAGAAGGCTTCAGCACTGGGGGCAGTACTGGATTTGGCTTGTTTTTGTCAAAGAAGATGATGAATGTTTACGGCTGGGAAATCCAAGAAATTGGCGAACCGAGCAAAGGCGCAAAATTTGCAATAACCATTCCTAGAATTAATCAAAGCGGAAAAGAGAACTTTCGAATTGCATAAATAAACCTCATGGCCATGCCATTGAGGTTCGTCCCAAACACCAACAAAACTGGTAAGTGTCCAATGCCAACCTGTCTTTTCCGCAGCATATTTACTGACTCTTTTTGAAGAGTCAAACATCGTGGTTTCAAAAAGTGAGCAACAACCTAAGTAGCCCACCAAGCGTGTTTTTTTACTAGTAAAATTTTCCATTACTTTCCGTGGGATTCAGAGGCACAGGCAAATAAACTATAATCACGACTATTTTGCCAAAATAGCATTAATTACAGCTTTAAAAAATTCCGCCGAGAAAGGGATCCAGCACCTTTTTACCAATAAAATTATGTAAATCAAATTTTTGTATACTTATTGATTGCATAAAAAATCACCACAAAAACAAACGTTAACCAACTACTAAAGTTGTTTTCGTTAATGCCTCATAGAAGCTTGGTGCCTTCTGCTTGCTAATTGAGATGTTTCTCTCAAAAAGCATGCCTGTACAGTCTTTATAAATTAAGAATATTTGGAACTATTTTTTCCGGTTTGGTTTTCCTTAACTCTAAACTTTACAATTTCATTTATCAAATCTAGTGGCATTGGCTTGTCCAATGGGAATTTGACGGTGCCCTGGACTTTGCTTACTTCATAGCCTGACAGTTTTTCTTTGAATTCCTCGATGGCCGACTCCCGCGGATAGAAACCGATGTGATTCTTGAATGCTCCAAACCATACCAAGTTGCCATTCAGTTTGAACGCTGGCATGTTGTAGCTAATTGCTTCTTCTGCTTTGGGTGCAGCGTCCTTAATTGCTTGCCTTATTTGTTCTAAAACAGTTTGAACATTCTTGGGAAAAGAACCGATGTAATCATCAATCGACTCAAAATTCTTTTTCATAGACTAAAAACACCAAGAGACTATTTGCAGAGCTTTTCCTAATAACTTTTCGCCTAGCATCTATTTCCAAATATGACTAGTTCGATTTATGCCTCACAGAAATCTATTTATCAGCAGCCATTTGCAATTGTACAATAGCGATTACCGTCGGACCCGTATTGTTCACGCTTTACAGAAGCATTTTTTCTCTTCTAATTAGCCTAGCAATCGATGACCTTTATTTCCACTTGGTCAGGATCTCTTCTCGTTTGAAAGTAGATTTGCTCAAGAAGAATAGAACTACGTCAGCGATCAAAACAACGCCAGAAATGATCAGAAGGTTACTGATACTGAAGGTAAAAATTCCTTCTGCTCCTGCAAAAAAGACAGCAACGAACGGAATAAACATGAGGCCAGCGATCTGGTTTGCACCCCGAACGTCGCTTACTCGCGATGATGCAATCACCGCTACCTCAATACTAAGAACTGCTGCAAGAGGAGCGAGGATTAACAGCATAACGCCAGCGTTCCAGTTGGGAAAATAATAGTAGCCTAACCCCCCGTTGTATAATATATAGTCCGTTGCTAGCATGAAGATTGATGCTCCTATCCATGTGGATAGAATAGGCGGTATGAACGATGCGATGCTTTTTCCGAGGAGAATCTCGCCATCCGTTGTCGGGGTTGCAAGCAACGGTTCCAATGTCTTTTCAACTTTTTCACCCACTATGCTGTACGCTGCAATCGTACTGGGGAGAACAGTTGCTAAAACAACGAAGATGTAAATGATTGATTCGGCACCTATCGATATTGTAGTGGGGATCCCAGAGGCTATTTGGTCCTTGACGACGATTGAGAAAACAATTGCGATGAGAAGGGGAAGCCCAACAGTATAGAAGATTATGCTTCTCTTTCTGCTGATTACCTTCAGCTCTTTACGCGCTATCTTCCATGGCATCCAGGTAGTCATTGTATGTTCTCCTTAACTAGTTTCAGGTAAGCTTCTTCTAGCGAGCTGCTAGTCACTGTCACTGTCTCGATGCGTCCTCCCACTGCTACGATTGCGTTTATCATGTCAGGATTCTCCTCTTCCGGATTCTCGCTGTCAATCGTCAGCTGGTTGCCCTCTCTGACCACGTTCTTGACCTGTAGCTTCTTTAGCGAATCAAGAATCGCTTCATTCACCTGTCTCAACTGGATCACCGTTTTCCTTCCGTGGATCGACCGTTCGAGTTCTTCAGGGGTGCCTACTGCCGTCAGCCGGGTATTCAAGATGCCAATTCTATCGCAGATTCTCTGTGCTTCGTCGAGATTGTGTGTATTTAGGAAAATTGTTTTTTTCTGCTTTTTCAGGGCAAGAATAAACTCCCTAACCGTCTTCGCTGATTCAGGATCTAAATTAGCTGTAGGCTCATCCATAAACAGGATTTCAGGATCATGTACCAAAGCACGTGCGATCGCGAGTTTCTGCTTCATACCTTTAGAAAAAGTTCCAGCTAAAGCGTCCTTCTTCTCCCAGAGTCCAAGCAACTTTAGGAAGTACTCGTTGCTCTCTTTCCGCTGAGAGTCAGTCCTTCTATATAGAGTTCCGTAGTAATCCAAGTTCTCATATGCAGTTAAAGACTCGTAGAGTCCCACGTTATCTGGGACGAGACCGATGATCTTTCTAATCTTCAGAGCATTTTCTTCGTTGCCAATCTCATAACCACCAATCCTAGCGCTGCCGCTAGTCTTGGATATAAGGCAGCAAAGCATTCTCACCGTCGTAGTCTTTCCTGCGCCGTTAGGTCCGAGTAGGCCAAAGACTTCACCTTCATCTACGCGAAGGGTTAGATTATCAACCGCAGCTAAGCTACCGAACTTTCTCGTAAGTCTCTCGGTCTCAATCATCATTTCAATCCGTCACGATTAAGCTTCAATTCTTCTATTAAGAAGCACTCAATCACGTTGGACTAATCTAAACCAATGATTAAGGCTAATAGCTTTTCCTCAAAGAAAAAAAATATAATATTGATGTTATTAAAAATTTGAGAAAAAGAGGGGTTTGGGACAAAAGTCCTTTGAGCTGTTTTCTTCATTCACCCTTTGATTGACTGTTAGGTGAAGGAAGATATTTTTTTGCAATCTAGAATCACCCGAAAAAAGACTATGATAACCTTATAACTAGCTTTGTGCAGTGGAAATAATCTCGGGCACAGAAACGAGTCATGGTTTGTGCCGATATACCCATTGCGCACTCCTCCGACAGATTAGCCCTTAACATCTGCATTAACGATTCTTTAAAATAGCAGTTTCAATAACAATAAATTAGGTGTCGTTTTCATGAGCCTTTATTCCTTTGAGGGTACATTGAAACCTCTTGCCCCTTTTGACTTTTCCAAATCTCTCGAATTCCTATCTGATTTCAGTCCAACGAAAAATGAACAAGATGTAAAAATCGGATCTTTCACAAAAGCCGTCCAAGCAAAAGGCAAAACAATCGCATTTGAAGTAACCGACAAGGGAACCATTGAAAACCCAAAGCTACAATTCACAGCATACTCAGAAGCAAAGTTCACTGACGAAGTCAAAGATATGGTTACTGACCGGATAAGCTTCTTTCTAAGTCTCCAAGATAACCTAAAAGAATTCTATGAATTAGCAAGAAAAGACGAGTGCTTACATCCTGCAATCAAGCAGTTTTATGGTCACAAACAAGTAAAGTTCTTGACGCCTTTTGAAATTGCATGCTGGGCAGTTCTAAACCAAAGAATACCTATGAATGTGGCTCGCAAAATGAAAGAAAATATTGTCAAGAATGTGGGCGGTAAAATTAAAGTCAAAGGAGTTGAATATTATTCTTTTCCTGAGCCGTCTCATCTGGTGGCTGCATCTTCCGAGTTGCCTGAGATGGTGCCAAATAAGAGAAAAGTAGAGTACATATCATCTGTGGCGGAAGCGTTCTGCACAGTTGATGAAAAATGGCTTAGAGAGGCGTCATATGATGAGGTTCATGATTGGTTAACGGATATCAAGGGTATTGGAGATTGGTCAGCTAACTTTGTGATGATACGGGGATTGGGAAGAATGGAGGAACTGTCAAGCGTAGAACCGCGGCTTGTTTTAGATGTCGCCAAGATTTATGCCGGTAAAGATAAACAAATGAACAAAGAAGAGGTGTGCCAGATAGCCGAGAAATACGGTAAATGGAAAGGGTATTGGGCCTATTACGTCAGAATATATGCAGAATTCGCATATGTTTTTGATAGGGGAAAAATGCTTTTAATGAAGTGAATCGAAAAAGGTGCCAGACGAAGTTCGCAAACTCACCCATGCTATATTGACTACCAGTTCTGTTGTTTCGCAAATAAATCAGGAACATTTCAAGTGTTTATGCCCGTAAATGGGAGTTTGAATCCCTTCCCAACACCAATAAATTTCTAGTCGAAGAAAACTGTCTTCAAAAAAGAGCAAAAAACAAGCCGTCATCTAATACTTTGAATTACTTATTGAACAATCTTTATTATAAAGAGTTAAATTCGCTTCCAGATAATCGTAACTTGGTTAGTGAATTGGAGAAATCGTTTTTGATATTGGAGCAGAAAGTCATTTCCTACTTGTGCACCTATGGAAACACTAAGGAAACCGATCTAATCACCTACGGTGTGCAAAAACTGGGCATATCTAAAGAAGGCATGGTAAAGCTTATTGATGAAATGGTATTCACTGGCAGAATCGAGCGAATCTTACATAAAGAAATTGAGCCTGCGGTAACCTACGTAAAACAAGGAAGCCCGTTTCCGCTTGAACTTAAACTGCACGCTATATCTGATTCGTTGGAATTAAGTGAAGCAACTAATCAACAAATTGAAAAGCTAAAGGAAATCCTTGATAAAGCAGAAGCTATTGCGAAAAAGAGAATGAAAAGAAAAACAAACTCCATAGATTAATCATCGCACGCTCAAGAAACCGAGTTCTAATACGATGTGTTATGAAGTAAATAGTTTATTGCTGAAGAAAAACAGACAAAACCTAGGAAACAAAAGAAAAGAACTTGATTCCAAAGTCTAATAATGAGAGGCATAAGCTCAAACTCCCAAATCATGTAGTTTTTAATCAAAATAGGGAATCAAGACAATAGAGCTATTGAGCATCATGAAGAGCGTGTTACCGTTAGACTTTTGACTCTCTATGGGTCTGACGGGTTTACCCCAAATGGATATGAACCGCTCGTTGAAAAAACGTGCTCCGGTCAGAAAAGGACTCTACTACAAATCTGAGGATTGGAGCCTGATTTAATGTGGGATTCCCTTCCGTGTTAGGTTTTAGTGAAGTTGTTTGCATATGAACTACCTCGAACCTTCTGGTTGCTAAATTGGCTTAGAAAGAAAGGCTCAAGCGCTATTTTAAACAAAGCATACGCTTGCCGATGAGGTGGGGTTATTTGAACCTATGAAGAAATGGAGATATCTACCGCAAATCCCCTTTTTCTTTTTCTTGGGATAATCTTTAATTTTGGATTGTTCAAACGTTCGTAGAAGTTTGAATTTCTTGTTGGTAAGACATATGGAAGCGAATGCGCCAATGAGATGTACGTGTTCACTTTTTCATTAATTTAGAAACATCCAAGGCGAACTTGTCCATTGATGCAAGTAGAGAATTGATTCTGTTTCTAATCTTAGCTAGCTTGAGTCAGTCAGATTAGGAGGAAATTCAGGTTTAAAAATTGAAGACCACTGTGCATCTCTAAAGTCATCAAGCCATCCTGCATCTTCATCTAACTGACACTTGAACATGACGCCCAAGTTCTCCCTGTCCTTGGCTTCATGATACTTAAAGTAAATCTCCCTGTCCATTATACCAAGTATCTCTAACTTGCCGGTTACATGCGACATTATATACTTGAAGCGTTTGCTAAGCCCATTACAACTTGCTTTTGCTTTTTCAACTATCCTGGATCCTTCGCACAGTGGAACTTGGAATTGATGCTTAACCCTCTTGACAGGACGGCACTGAAAAAGGTAGTAGGGCACCACGCCAACACCGACGAGTTTATTCATTAAGGTTGCAATCGTGCTGGGATTATCGTTAACTCCGCGTAGCAGAACAGTCTGATTGCTAACCAGAACGCCAGCCTCAAGCAAATTGTTCACAGCACCAATGGACTGTGGAGTTATTTCCCGAGGGTGATTAAAATGTGTCACAACATGCAACCTCTTATCACTCTTTGAATACTTCCTTAAGATAGCCAGAAGCTTAGAATCAGAAAGCCTCGCAGGAAGAGTAACAGGAACCCTGCTTCCGATTCTAATGAATCGAACATGTTTTATTCTATCCAAAACTTCAAGGAACCTCTTGATAATTTCACTATCAAGCACAAGCGGGTCTCCGCCGCTGATTAGAACATTGTTTATTTCTTGATGTTCTGCAACATAAGCTGCAGCATCCTCAAAACGCCGCAGCGTTTCTTCATTTGGCAACCCAACTAGGCGTTTCCTAAAACAGTGTCTGCAATACATAGCGCACTGGTTGGTAGCTAAAATCAAAGCTGTCTCTGAATACTTGTGCTGCAGCCCGGGAACCACCGTGTTTTCTGTTTCTCCACTTGTGTCATAGATCCCTTCAAGGCTTAGCTCTTCAACAGAAGGCACAGCCATTTTTCTTATCGGATCATCAGGGTCATTCCAGTCAATAAGCGACATATAATAAGGGCTGATCCGCATAGGATGCACTTTAATTATTTTTTCCAGCATCCTCGCTTCATCAGAAGCAAGGCCTACATATTTCTTGAGATGCTTCACACTGGAGATGCTTTTTTCTAATTCTTTAAACTCTGGCATGCAGACCAAACTTCCCTTTTGTTAACCAACGAGGTTTACTTCTTAACGGAACTGAACGGATATACATTAGAATTCGAGAATATTGATTTCGTTTTGTTGTGCATAGTTCAATTGCTTCTAGCTTAGTTTCATTTTCCTTCAACCTGCACATGTGCCTTATCTTCGACCTTGTGAGTGAGTAGGTACCAAGCGATCCCACCATAGTAGCGATTATTCTTCAGATTCTGATTATTCATTATAGACGCTCTCCAACAGTGAGATTCTTAACGCTTCGAAATTCCAATTCTGACTTCACCCAAAAGTCTCCCCCTAATGCACTCCGTTTTGTTGATTTTAGTTATCTGCTGATAACACTTTAGTTGTATCCTTACTTTTGAAATAAGCTTTTTTGAGAAGTAGAATTTACTAGATTTCCAAAAACGCCATCAATTAGCAAAGGCCAGTTCGCTAAATTAGCAAAATCTTGTGCGCTCAACTTTCAGCGAGTGCTTTTTTTTAAGCGCACGCATTGGTATGTAGGACGAAGCACCAATCAGATGTAAATGTCACCCACACGCCCCTTTTTTCTGAATTGAATCTCTACCATATAGTGAGGGTAATGTGAATAATGTTTTGACTAATATTTCTAGGTCTCACCTGCTTCAGCGTACTCATCAAAACGGTTGGATTTTTCTGAGAATCTTTATATTGACTCAAAGATTTCGGCTATGCTAAGAAGACCATAATGAGCATAGCAAAACCCCTGCTGGATTATGCCAAGTCGCTTAAACCACAAAAGGGTTTTAGGCAGTCAATTTCGGCTTTCCAGAGGCTGATGAAATATCACAAGCGGTATTATTGGTTCATAGTGGCTATAGTCATCCTCGCCTTGGGGAGAGCGATCCTATTCGCGATAGAACCGTTGTATACTACATACATCATAAACTATGTCATCGGGCCTCCGACTAACATCAGCCTTTTGCAGGGTTACCTTCTAGTCATCATCACAGCTGGAGTAGGCTTTGCAATAACAAACTTTGTCTTGACATTCTTGCACGGCGTAATGTCTCAGTACATCGTGCGAGATTTAAGAACAGACTATTATCGTTCGCTACAGGGCAAATCCTTTAGTTTCTACGATTCAGTAAGCGTTGGCGATCTAACGTCAAGAGCAACGGTAGACCTGCAGTTAGTGGACGCATTCCTGAGAACATGGCTAGGCACTTTTCTAAACGCTGTTTTCTTAACGATAGTAATCATCGCGATAATCCTTCCCATAAGCCCAATCTTGACCCTGATTTCGTTAGCTACGATGCCGCTGATCTTCTATTTCACGACACGCCTCTGGGTGGAAACAATGCCCCTCTTTAGAAACATGCAGCTAATTATAGGAAGACTGGGATCTTACATATACCAAAACATTGTAGGGATGAAAACTGTCAGGATATTTCATCGAGAAAAGCAGATTGTCGACGGATTTAAAGACGTTGAGAACATCTACGTGAAAACTGCTATCAAAGCAGGCAAGATACAATCAATTTTCATGCCTCTTGGTCCAGCGATACTCACACTCGGAATAGCCCTAGTCTACGTCTATTCTGGATATTCGATAAGCATTCCAGGCTCTGCTTTGACAGTTGGAGACATAATTCTGTTTGCCAGATACATGATGAGACTGACTTTTCCGATAAGAGATCTGAGTCAGACATTAGGAACATGGGTGACTGCCTACGCCGGTCTTGAAAGAGTCCTGCAAATAACCGACGCACCAAGAAACGTCGAAGACCTGCCTGACGCCAAAGACCTCAGAATAGAAAAAGGAAAACTTGAACTCGAAAATGTGACTTTTGGATACGTGAAAGACAGACCTGTGCTAAGAAACATAACCTTCACGGTGGAGCCAGGCGAAAGAGTAGCCATACTCGGGGCAACAGGATCTGGGAAGAGTTCTCTGATCTATCTAATCCCGAGATTCTATGATATCCAAGAGGGTAGCATAAAAATCGATGATATAGATATACGCCAAATCAAACTCAGTTCTCTTAGGCGGCAGATAGGCGTAGTGTTGCAGGACGTTTTCTTGTTTTCAGGAACGATTAAGGAGAATATTGCTTTCGGTAAGCCTAACGCAACGATGGACGAAGTAGTGAAGGCTGCCAAGGCTGCTCGAATGCATGATTTCATTGAATCACTCCCATGTGGATATGAAACGCCCGTAGGTGAGAGAGGAATCACACTTTCTGGAGGTCAAAAACAGAGAATAACTATAGCGCGGGCGCTTGTAACAGATCCAAGAATTCTGATAATGGATGATTCCTTGTCTTTTGTAGACGCTAGGACTGAGCAAGAAATACAATCTGCGATTGAAGAAGCAACGAAGACGAGGACGACACTCGTAATTGCGCAACGATTTTCAACGATAAAAACAGCTGAAAAGATAATAGTTCTTGAGAACGGTTCGATAGCTGAATTCGGGTCTCATGAGGAACTAATAGCAAAGAATGGCCTCTACAAGAAGGTCTACGAAACACAGTTCATTCAAAAAGATTCATCGATTCCGGAGGAAAGAGGTGGTTCATAGTGTCAGGTTCATACGGAACATTCTCCACAAAACAGGAAGAAGAAGGAAAAAGAACTGTTTCTGACCGAGTTCTGATAAGAAGAGTCTACGACTATGCTAAGGCTAACAAACGGAACTTGACGATCGGTATTACGGCAACCGTAGCTGGCGCCTTCACAGGTCTTGCGGCACCCTATATGCATGCGATAGCCATCGACCAAATAATTACACCAGCTATTACAAACGCTAAGAACCTCATGGGCTTCCTTTGGTGGATTCCTCTATTCGCTGCAATCATCCTGGGCAACTACGTGTTCCAATACGTCCAGACCTACCAAATGCGAGTGGTTGGAGAAAATGTAGTTGCAAGAATGAGAGATGACATAATGGAAAAACTACAGGTTGTCTCGCTAAGGTATTTTTCAGAGGGCGAGGCCGGAAGAATCGTCTCTCGTCCGACGAACGACGCCAACACCGTAAGGATATTTCTAAGATTGGGTCTCACAAGCATTCTTATTGACATTTCCTCAATTCTCGGTGCTTTCGCCATAATGTTTTACCTTGACCTTCGACTATCACTTCTCGCATTGTCTGTTCTGCCAGTGGCCTTATTGCTAATATGGTTTCTCGGAAAATACTCAAGAGCTGCATACAGAAGAGTATTAATCACTACTTCGGGACTGACCGCAAGAATGCAGGAAGACTTATCAGGCATAAAAGTGATCCAAGCAAATGCCCAAGAGGAGGACGCAGAACAGAAATTCCTGAAGAGCCAGAACGAAAACGTCAAAGCCACTAACAAAGCAATCCTCATAGGTTCTTCATATACGCCTTTTGTAATAGGATTGAGGTTAATCGGAACCATGATAATTCTGTTCTACGGAGTCAATGCCTTGCTGAATGGTGTGATCACGCTAGGAATTCTTGTGGCCTTCACGGAGTACCAGTTCTCGTATTTTATGCCGCTTGTCGACCTAGTATCTATGTATGATCAGTATCAGTCATGCATGTCTGCTATTGAGAGAATGTTTGACGTGATAGACACAAAAGTTGAAGTCTTGGATGCATTGCCTGAAAGGAGTGTAGCATTGCCATGATCGAAGAAGTCAGATTTGAGAAAGTCAATTTCGAGTACGAGAAAGGAGTTCCTATTTTGAAAGATATCAATTTTACTCTTAAGCGTAATTTGAAACTTGCAATTGTCGGCCAGACAGGCGCAGGGAAAAGCACGTTAATCAACCTTCTCGCCAGATTCTATGATCCGACTGAAGGTAGAATACTCATCAATGGACATGACATAAGGGACATCCCGCTGGAATCATTGAGAGGTCACATGAGCATAGTGCTACAAGATTCGTTTCTCTTTTCAGTTTCCGTAAAAGAAAACATTAGGTTCGGGAAACTTGATGCGTCAGATCAAGAAATTGTAAATGCTGCAAAATCCATTGGTGCCCACGATTTCATAATGAAGCTTCCTAATGATTACGACTACGTAATACAGGAAGGGTCTTCAAACATATCTATAGGCCAAAGACAACTTATTAGCTTCGCCAGAACTCTTGTTGCGAATCCGGAAATCTTGGTGCTGGACGAGGCAACTTCCTCAGTCGATGCCTACACCGAACTAGTGATACAGAGAGCCTTGAAGACATTGATGCGCAACAGAATGACTATAATAATTGCCCACAGGCTTTCAACAATTAGGCTTTGTGATGAAATTTTAACCATCGACCATGGGTCAATAGTGGAAAGAGGAACGCATGAACAGCTGATGCGCAGTAATGGATTGTACAGTTCATTTTACAGATTGCAATTCAGAGAAGAAGCAGGAACAGGCACATCGTAATAGTCCAAGGGCGCATATATGGGAACGAAATAAGCTAAGAGATTTCATCAAAAGATTGAAGAGAATTCTAGCCGTACTATGAGCTAATACTGCAGAAGAAACATACATTGGAAACTCTGATCAAATGACAACTAGAGGAATCTAAAAATCTCGAGTCATTAGAAAAATGCGCGATTTAAATAGTTACGTATCGGGATAGAGGTTAGGTCCCATCTTTTCTTCTTCAGGCGCGCTGGGCATCATACTGTCAGTTCTAACTGGCTGTGGAATAGTCAGTAAGGTTTGAGTTCGAAGTACTCCATTCACATGGTGTATTCCCTTAATTATGTTCCCCATATCATCCAAGTTCGAAAACTGTATCAAAACTATCGCATCGAACTGTCCAGTCACCCCATACGCCGCCTTCACGCCTTCAACCTTGAGCACACCTTCCAGAACTTGCCACAAGATACCAGCTTCCAAGTTTACTAGAATGAAAGCTTCCAAATTGCCTTCCTCAAGATCAAATAACGTGGACTAATGATAAATCTGTTACTCAGAGACACGCGCTTAGAGTGGCTGGGAGGGTGACTTGAGTGATTGTATTGGAGTTCTCTACCATATAGACTATGTAAAACCTATTCTTTTCGCTAAAAAAAATGTTAATCTTTTTTTTGATGACCCAAAGAAAGCAAATTCAAAATTTCCAAACCGATAAGCGAAAAAATCTAACATTTTTTGTGGTTTTGAACAAGGATTGTTGTGTGGTAGCCGAGTTACAGACTAGATTACATTGAGAAACGTTTTTCAGTTTAACTAAAAAGTAGCGACTCAGCTTATATCTGAAGGCAAGTTAACAATAGTAATCAAAACAAAAGAAGTGCACTGCATGGAAAAGTTTCAGTTAGCCATTTTCAATACTCAGCCACCTAACCGCTATTTCGGGGGAGTCGAAAGACGCATAATTGAAACAACAAAGCGATTAAAAAATGAAGCTGACATCACCGTTTACAGCGGAACCAAGGCTGGTTTCAAAGAACCAACCACAATCAACGGTGTGAGGTTAGTTCCGTGTTATTCAACGGACAGAATTTTTCCTTTAGACAATTGGTTTTTCAACCGAAGCCTAACAAAAAAAGCCGCCGACATCAACGCGGACGTTTATGAAGCCCACGCAGTAAGCGGTTACGGATTAGCAAAAGCACTTCAAAAGCAAGGCACTAAAAGGCCATTTATCCATACTATTCACGGGGTCCTCGCAGATGAATATGAACAAACGAGAAAGAATGGGTATGATTCTTTCAGGGATGGGGTTGCCAACTATTTTATGCATCGGCTGGCGAAACTGGAAGCTGAAACTGCACAAAACGCTTCTATGATTGTTACAATTAGCCAGTACTCACTTGGTAAAATCGAGCAGTTTTACGGAATCGATAAAGAGAAAGTGAGGATTGTTCCAAATGGCGTTGACCCGGAAAAATTCAAGCCCGTTGCAAATCGAAAAGCGAATAGAGCTCAGTTTGGATTAGGCGAAGAGCCATGTGTGCTTTTTGTAGGCAGTTTAATTCCACGGAAAGGGTTACCATTTCTGCTTGAAGCCGCTAAGAAAGTCGTTAAGGAACAAGTTAAAACGAAGTTTCTAATCGTGGGGGAAGGACCACTAAAAGACCAGCTACTTAGCACTCTTGAGGCCGCGAATCTGGCGTGCAACTTCAAGTTTTTGGGCAAAGTCAAAGATGAGGTTCTTCCGGCCCTATATAACTGCGCTGACGTGTTTGCGTTGCCGTCGATTCAGGAGGGTCAGGGTATTGTTCTGCTTGAAGCAGAATCGACAGGTAAGCCGGTTGTGGCTTTTGATGTGGGCGGAGTTAACGAGGCTTTCCGCAACGGCGAGACCGGTTTGCTTGTTAGGCGTGGCAGCACCGATGAGTTTGCAGATGCATTGTTGAAGCTTCTTTCTGATGCGGCACTCCGAGAAAAGATGGGCGTTAATGGCAGAGACTTTGTTGTGAAAAACTTTACTTGGGACATTTGTGCCCAAAGAATGCTACAGGTTTATCGTGAAGCGTTAGCTAATGTTAACGTTCACTGATTTTGCTAACCGCCTTAAATCGTTCTCGCTCATCCATTCAGTTTTCAGATAGCAGCTGATTCTTTCCTCGCTTAACCCAATTCGTCTTGCTTCTTGAACGGCGTAGCAATATGCTTCAATTTCTGTTGGTCGATCCACGTAGTCATAGCGGGGGTCAAAGAGTTCTTTTCCTTCCATATACTGC
This sequence comes from Candidatus Bathyarchaeota archaeon, assembly GCA_963811105.1. Lineage (GTDB taxonomy): Archaea > Thermoproteota > Bathyarchaeia > Bathyarchaeales > Bathycorpusculaceae > Bathycorpusculum. The sequence continues at coordinate 171,889 of CAWEPZ010000011.1, forward strand.
TTGACGTGGCAAAGCTCATGGATTAAGTCAAGGTAAATGTCAGTTTTGTCGCCGTTGTTTAGGTAGTTTTTGCTTATTACAAGGTGGCCGTCTGAACCGTCCACGTACATGTAGCCGAAAATCCAGCTAAGCTCCACCGTAAGGTGGCTTAGAACTTCATCGGTTTTTTCCCCAAAAATGCCTTTTACAGCTTCAACTTTTTCGAAGTCTTTGAAGTACTCGGCGAAAATTACCTTTTGATTTCCAACCCCAAGTATGTTAAATGGGAGTTTTCTAAACAAACGCAGTATCTTAAATGCCACGTATTCTATTGCTGTCAAAGCATGCATCTGCTCCTATTTAAAAGCTGAAAGGTGCTCAAGCTTCATTCCTCGATGTGCCAAGTCTGGAAGGTCTTCTACGCTTCCTATGCTGGCGTCAATGTTACGGTGGATCGGGTGGCTCCAAATGCCTTCAGGTGAAAGATTAAACTGCAAGGGAACATCTACTTTAAGACCATATTTTTCAATTAAATTCTTAATTAATCTTCCTTCTCGACAGGCTATACGACCAGAACGATAGCTCTGCAGCAGCTGTGGAGCTGCAAATGCGCCAACACCATGCCAAACAGTCGCATCCTCAGGAGAGCCAATCGAGTAAAGGAAGAACTGGGGAGAAGAAGGCGTTTCAGCGTAACTGTAGTCAGCAAGTTTTTCGCCGGGTACAGTGAAGCTGTCATCGCACACTGCTACGGCTATGTCTTCAGGGTCCATGGCGTTAGGGTAGAGTTTGGTTGTTTTGTATTTAATGGTTGCATCAAGTAATTTGCCGTTTTCAAAGTGTAGTTTACCGCGGGCAGCACGTTTAGAACCAAACCCCTTTTTGGAATGCGGGATTGTTAAGAGAGTTGTGCGGTTTTTCAAGCTGCGACCCATGCATGTGTATGCTTCTTCAATGGACGCGTAATCATGGTTACTTTCTTGAATTATGTGATGTAGCAAACCGTCTTTGGTTTCTGTTTTCAAGGTTGAAAGCGGCATACGCAACGTGTAAAGTGAAAGATCCATTCCGAAGAACTCTGACAAATCTTTTAGTTGGTGGTACTTGATGGAATCTACCAGATCAAGATATGAACCGTTGCTATCTCTCAGGCTTTCCGTAATGAGCGTGCCTTCTTTTTGGGATATTAGACTGCCATCATATTTTTTGACGTATGCGTCGTCAATCTTGAGTTGGTCAGTTTTGACATTGGCCGCTGGAAACGCACTTTGTCCACTATCGACGATTGACTGTTTGAGTGGATTCATGGAATATCGGTCGGGCTCCACATCGTCAGTGTTTAAAAGGAAAGGCACAATGTAGCCTTGCGTAGGTTTCTTTAGCAATTCTGCAAGCGCAACTACGTCTCCGTCGTCTGGCCTGCGCAAACCGCGCTCATAAAAGTAGTTGGCGCAGGTTTCAAGCAGTCGTGTGCCGACTAATCCTTGGACCTCCTCGACCGTCAACTGTGGATTAGTGTATTCAACCGAGCCGCGCAAATAGAACCGTTCATCTGAGAATGGAAAAGAAACTTTCTTGTCGTTAACATATCGGAACAACGTTACTTTGCGATTGCTGTTCTTGCCTTTTGCAGCAGCGGCTCCTTCAACTAGAACCTTAACAGTTGAAAAGGAAGATTTCAAAAAATCCTCAAGCAAAAATCTGCAGTAGTCTTCACTCATAATTTTAACCTCTCTCTAAAGATTCAGCCAAGTATATACAATTTCTTGCCATAGATCGACCTAAAAACATCCGTAAAACCGAAAATTCTTCCTTAAACCCAAATTTAATAAGCACGTCAGAGATTTCAATCTCCTTTTTTGGCAGCGCCACATAAACACTTTTGCCACTCAATTTTGCGAGAACTGATTTCAAAAGCAAACATGCACCATCAGTTCTACCTTCTTGGCACACCAATGGTCCAACCCAAGCCATTTTCTCGTAAACCGTAGAAGCAACATACCCAACAATTTTTTGGCCCTCAGCCAAATAGTAGCATAAATTTCCTTCTTCATAAATAATGGATCTTAAGAGCTTTTTTCTGTCGCCGCCAAAACATGCGTTGTCAAACTTAATTATCGACTGAACTGCTGTTGTGGTTGGCTGCAACAGAGTCTCGGCATGCGATGATTGAAGCGTTTCTACACTTAGAACAGAAAAGTCTTCGTCCCTTTTGAAGCCTTGGCGTCCGTAAAAGTTAAGGAGGTTTGGGTAAGCGTAGAGCCCAATGGTTTTGACTCCTCTGCTTTGCAAATAATCAACAGCGCGCTTGACAAGTAGACTTCCAGCTCCTTTGTTTCGAAATTCTTCTTTAATAATTAGGTTACCGAACCAGCCGACCTTTCCGAAGCTGATACATGTTGCTATTCCTATTTGTTCAGAACCATCAAAGAGAACAAAACATCCTTGAGGCTCAAGATTAAGCATATACGCAAAGTCTTCAGGAACCATATTCCAATTCATAGTATTGGCTAATTTGGCTGCAAACAGAAAATCAGCGGCGCTCATCGGTTTGACTTGAAGCATAAAAATTAAACGGTAAATCTAGGAATTAAGCGTTTGAAAAAAGGCGAAGCCTTCTATCCTGTTGACAATGATAAACAAAGCTTCACAACTAATTATCTCCAACAGTTTCTTGAGAAACAAGTAATCCGTAATAGTTGAAGCATTTATCCTTTTTTTTGGAGGTCAACATAACATAATAACCGTTGAATCTAGCAATCGTAAAATCTAAGCGCAATTCTTTTTTGGTTGCAAGTATTTCTTCTATTAGAACTTGTTTAACTGGAAAACTCTTCATTTCTGCTCCCGTAAGTCGCGTTAAGGCACTTTGCGCCTCAGGTAACGAATTGGCAGGTATTATCCCGCCAGTTTTCCCTCTTCCGATGACGGGAACCTGAGCCTTAACCATGTAGGGAAGGTTTAGAATTACTCAATATAGGAACTGTCTGCTTGGAGTCAGAGATTAAAATTCCTTGGAATCGGGATTCGTTGCCTTAGCAGCACTTGCTTTGTCTCAATCTCAATTAAGTTCAAAATTATTAATAATTTTGCAATTGAGAGATAAGAATTTTTTTGGTTTAGCGTGCATGCTTCCAATGGGCAGCACTTCAGCCCGTTTAGAACTCTACGCTTATCAGAGTGAAATTCATACTACCCATAAGGTGATATAGTAAACAACTGGTTGATAAGGAAAAATGCATGTTTCCCAAATAAGGAATGTCTCAGATATCGATTTTGTCTTCCCAGTTGGCTTCTCGTTCTTTGAACCTTATCTTCAATATCATATCAAAGAGATTCTTGAAATAGGCGGCGAGGTCTATGTATCAAAAACCTCTGAGGGCATTATTTCAGGTATTTTCATTTATGACGACTTTGAGAAAGGAGGAACAATTTACACAAGATCGAGGGAATTGTTTGACTACTTTTATGGTTTAAAACAGTTCAATTTTCTCTTCTCAGAGATGAAAACTGAGCTTGAAAATGAAATCTATGATATTTATACCATAGACATCAAACACCTTGCCCTTGCTCATAGATTCAGGTATGAAATTTCTACAATGGACAATGGAAACGTAGGTGAGATAGAACAATTCATGTCTTCAACCCATCAAGGCATAAACAAGAAGTGGGTAAAAGTTGCACTCAAAAACAGAGACAGGTGCTACATTGTCAGACTAAGCAACGAAATTGCTGGGTTGGGTTGGGTTTCACTTGTCAACGGTATTGGAAGACTACACTCTCTTTACGTGAAACCTCAATACAGAAGAATAGGCATAGGAGAAGATATCCTCAATGCACGACTTCTCTGGCTCAAAGTCAAACCATGCCCATTCAGCATTCACTGAAATTTCACACTATAACATCCCATCTTCAAATAATGTCATGAAAGCCCAAATGAAAGTATCTGGACAGGTTTTTCAGTATTTTAAGAAGGACTTGGACAAAAAGAAGGAACTGAAAAATCAGTAAGATATCTAGGTTCTAGGAGCACCACATATAGGACAAGTTTCAGCTGTAGAGTCTATAAGTGCTCCACAGTAGCGGCACTTAACCTTCACAACCTCCTTAATCACAATCTGCTGTACTTGCGGTTGCTTTGGAGTTAGATCGATTCTCTCTGGAGGGGGACTTGGCGGAGGAGGCTGTTGTTGGTACGGATGTTGGGGAAGAGTTTTTCTGCTTATTCTTGAAAATGCATAAATCAGAATTACAATGATAACAATAACTAAGATAACTAGGGCTAGTCCTGCTATGAAACCAATATATAGGATTGGTTGTGGAGTTGTTCCGCCGGGGTTGCTGACTGCCGGGCTTGGAGTTTCGCCACCTGTATTGTTTGGGAATGCAGCTGTTAGTGGATAGCTAGTTGAATTCACATACAGGTTTTCGGTGTAGGTGAACCCTGTTCCTGAAATGTTGGTATCTTGTTCATCATAGCTATATCCTACAATATATCCCGTGGACGGGTCAAAATAGGCTTTCCATATATAGGTGGCACTGAATTGCCCGTATACGTCGTTCCGCTCGTATACCGACTGTCCTTGAGCAAAGATCACGTTCACATTTCTGCCTTGGGACGTAAGATAGTAGCTGTAATTTTCGGATATGACTGTCATCTCTGTGTTCAGAAGAGAAAAGGTACCGCCCACAGGAATTGAGTTATCCATAACGAACCAGACAGTCGGATTAGTATATCCTGTCTGGTCGTCAGTTCCATTAACATAAAGAAAAGTAACTGGTGAGAATGTGAAATCTCCAGAAGGATTCCCCGTTTCTGTTGTGCCTGTGCTGTTACTCCAGGTGTAGGAGTAACTATAGTGGGCGGATACAGTTCCTTCAGTATTTACGCCATTCATTGTTTCTATTCCGTTATATGTTGCATGTTCGCTATATCCAGTGTAATCGCCTGTGCCACTTCCAAGATCTGTTACCTCGTAGTAGCTGAAGTGGTCTCCGACATGGGGAACGTAGGCTGCAGCGACAGGAGCAACAAATAGAGCCAAGAAAAGTGAAAGTATTATTACAAAGGACTTTGAGTTCATCCCATGAAACCTCCTACACCATGCACATGTGCAGGATGATAGCCGCCAATGCCGCTGTATGTCGAATGGTAAGATGAGTGTGCAATAATAAGAGGCACATGGTAGATGAAGAAAACGTTTGTTGGAATATAAATAAACTGCACTGGAGTCTTCACAATAGTTGCGGTTGGATCAAGTTCCTTTACAAGTTCATTTTTGATTCCATGAATCATCCTAACTGCAAGACTTACCACTTCAGAGCGTTCAAGATCTTTAACATAAGACCCAAGCAAAAAAGATGCCTTTTCCATCAGGTCAAGAGTCTCATTAGCTTCAAGAGTTGATATTGAAGCAAGTATTGCAGAAGCCACAAGTGGATACTCAAGATAATTCCTAAGCCCATTTTCAATTATTGTTAACTTCGACTTCACGTCTTCCGGCCCTAAATCGGAAATCGCTAAATAGGCCGAAGCAAGCTCGGTATCCTCTGATAGCTCAAATCCCCAAGAATTAAAAAGAAATCTGAAGGATTGGAACTTGCTAGCCAATTGGTCTGACGGCACATTAAATATCGAGAGTATTGCAGCTGACTCGTAAGAAGAAGTCATTTTGGAAAATTCCATAAATCGGTCAGTGGGAAAAGTACCGTCATATCTCTGCCCAAACAGAATAGTGGCAGCAACGCCGACTGAAATCGGATCAGGAACGTGCGCGTCATGCCTTAGTTGGTGGTCTATTTTAGATAAGCGGTCCGATAAGTTCTGAAGATCAGAATTTGTTGTCGTTTGAGAGGGATCTGCCCTAGAGGCAGCCATAATTTCCCCTGTCATCATCTTATTTTCAAGAGTGCAATCGAAATGGCGGAGGAGGTCAAGTGCAAAAAGAAACCTTTGACCAATTTGGTTTGGGTCGCCTTGAAGCTTGGCCAAACCTATCGATATGCTCCAGAGCTGAGAGAGGTCCATTTCTGGGAAACTGATTTTAAGATTAGAGACGTGATAGCTAGCTCTCTCCGCTATGTATCGCAATTCGCCGAAGGTAGTTTGGATTTCTTCAATAAAATCGAGAAATTCCTCATCAGAAACTCTGTAATTTCTTACGATGAGATCGTTTAGCATCATTATTCCAACACCCGTAAGCGACAAATATTTTCCATCATATTGTACCATCCTGTCCATTTTGGATTTCTTGTGAATTAGTTCGTTAATCTTGGCTTCTCTTTCAGTTATGTCAACGTCCATTTTTGAGACTATGGATTTTTCGTTTTCTACTTTTTCCCGTTCAGCTTCTTTATTCTCTTTGTCTTCAAAAAGAAATGTGATTGAATGAGTTTTCTTCTCCTCTTCTTGCAGAGCGATCTTTGCGCTCCTGTCGGCATTCGTTGCATTGACCAAGTCTATATTCATCTGTGTCAAGTTTGAAACTTCGGCTACTGCCTTATCATAATCTTCTTTTTGCATTGTTGAGAGGTAGCCTTTGTTGCTGAGAAAATCCATGTCGGACGGTTGAACCTGCATCGAAACGGATTTTTCAGCTATTTGGGTGAAGAACGTTCTTACGTCGTTGCATTTCATTCCAATTACCGATCCAAGATTGGAAATTCCTTTGTTAAACGTTGTTCTCCTAATATATTACCTACTACCAGTTTAAGGGTTTGCCCCTCACTTGCAAGGCCAACAACCTCATCATCCTTAAGAGCTTCTTTGAGAAAATATTCGAACTGCACTTGCCTGTCCATCCAGTCTCCGAATCTTGCTGATCGTTCTCGTTCTATTTGCTCATATGCGTACATGAATTCGTATAGAGATCTGTATATCTGGTCGTCAATCTTTTCTGAGATTTTCTTTTCCTCAACAGTTATCCATTCTAGACCTTCAAGGTCAACAAAGTAAATGGTACCATCAGGAGCGAGAACAGCATCCTTGTCTAGCCAGACGTCGTAGAAATCCAATCCACTGAAAGTTCCATCGACATTGCTTTTTAACGTCCTGACAAAAAGTGTAAGATACGCAATTCCACTCTTAACAAAATTTAGCAGAAACTTTAATGCTTTATCGTTCTTGTCTAATTCAAATAGGTTAAAGACTGATCTTATATTACTGCCGACTGTACTTCCTGAATGAAAATAAATCCTAACATTAGATGGAACCAATCTTGTTTCCTGAACCATCCGCCCCCTGAATTTGCGATACCAGTATATTTTTTTGATTTCATTCTCTAAATCATCAGGAAGGAAAGCGATTTTCACAAGAGGTGCAATTCGAAATCCATTAATGGAGGTAAGGTCGGCCATTTCCGACACTCTCATCGAAGTGGTTGCGTGCTCAAGTCCCTGTCCCCCATATGGTGAACCTCTTAGCCATAATTCCCCTGTTAAGTATCGAGGAGCCGTTTCCGCCGAACTAGCTATCATTTCTTTTAGTTTGGAATCTTTCAGCAGGTTGCATATTTCATCTTTCCCCAGTAGCCGATGGGAAAAAGGATTGGTTGTTGAACCGATTCCTTTTACAGAAAGGTAAAAGTCAGTGCCGTCCATCTTCAAAGATGGCAAAGTGGAAACTGCTCCTCTATTATCATCCGCAACAAACTCTCTGGTAACCAAGGGGTTGAGATAGGTGAAAGGCTTCATACTCTCAGGAAGGTGAATTTTTTCAAAATCATCCATTTTGAATCCCTGAAAATGCCTGTTTGTCAGCATTTCAGAAGCTTCATATATATTCAGATTGACGGGTGAGCCTTTCAGCCTCATAGTCGTTCGGCATTTGTATGGATGGTTTAACACTTAAGCTTTCTTGCCTAACCACTTGGAAGCACAAAAAATCGTTTATGGGTTGTTAACTTACGGTAAGGGGTTTACCCATTTAAGGGAGCAACTCCGCGGGCTTACTGAATCCTTCGATTTAGTTAAGAAAACAGAATATTTGAGCTTAAGCAAAAAGAATTCATACCCGTTTCAGACTATGTGAAAACTAATTTCAATTTCAGAAAATAGACATATTTATACCCACATGTTAGGGCTTAGGCACATCTTTTCACGCACAAGAGCCAAATTCTAAAATTAAATTTGAGTTTTCACGCCTCTGTTTGAGGGTAAGTCTGGTCCGATTCAACCTTCTATCAAAGAACATTTAAGGTCTTGACTCATAGAGTCAAGTGGCAATTGACCCATGTATAAATGTATTATCTTAATCAGTGGAACGGGTTATCTATCTTGAACAGTCTCCACAGAGAGGATTAACCTGCAACATCTGTTTAGAGGCCTATTGATGTTACGCGTATTTTTCTGAAGTACGTAAACATCTTGTATCGTTACAAGTCCGTCATCGCCAACTATTCCTTTGAGTTCCGGAAGCAGAGGCTCAAATTAAGATTGCTAATCCACTACTTCAACAAAATTTTATGCCACGAAAAAATTTCATCCAGCACCTTAGCTGAGACTACCAGAATACAAATAGTTATATGGAGCTCAGCAGAGGGTCTAACGCCATGGAAATGCACCTTCTTATTAGAAACCTTCATTTTAACTATTTAGTTCACACAGACAATTGGTTTCTTTTGTCATCATGCAACTTTTTTTCTCTAAAGAATTACCTTGAAGCTCTTTCCTTAAAGGAATACTGATGAATGCACGTTTGTGTAAGCTGGTGTTAAGCTTTGGCGTCAAAGTTTGGAGAGCTTGAAGACCTCATTGAATGAGCAGAAAAATTACCCTTTTTGCGGAATCGCGGAGTTTATTAATGCCAATTCATTAGACTTGAAAAGAGGTAGCAGCTACCAAAATGGTTACGTTAATTGCGGCTGTTGGAATAAGTGGGTCAGGTAAAACAACCACACTTGAGTATTTAATTTCAAGCCTCACTAAGGAAGGCTACAAAGTGGGAGTCATAAAACACATTCATCGAGAAGGCTTCACTATAGACAGAGAAGGCACGAACACGTGGAGATTTACCCAGGCTGGTTCAAAAATAACCGTTGCTTTCTCACCTGAAGAAATAGCCGTAATAAAGAAAACTAAAACTTCAATGGATGAATTAGACAAAGTCATTAAACAGTTGGAGAACGAGCAACTTGACATCATCTTTATTGAAGGATTTCACGGCGCCATTTCAAAACGAACAGAAATCATCAAAATCATTACTGCAAAAAATCCTGAAGACCTAGAAAAGACTCTCAATGAGTCTGTTCCGCCTATAATTGCAGTCACAGGTTTAATCGCTAAAAACAAACCGCCCACAAGCAAAATTCCCTTCATCAATTTGCCTGACGAAGGACCTCAACTACTAGAACTTGTCAAAAAATATTTAGCAGCAAACAAAAATTAAGGTTCTTCAGGAAAATTAGATAAACAGCCACCATTTTTATTAGACGAGGTTGTTAAATGGCTAAGCGAGCAGCAATCATCCTTGCTGGAGGAAAAGCTCAAAGGTTCCAGACCAATCAAGAAATCTGGCAAGATAAGGCTCTCGTGAAACTAGATTGCAAACCTCTTCTGATTCACGTCGTTGAAAACGTCAAGCAAGTCGTTGATGAAGTAGTAATTGTAGTAAACGAGGAATACAGAAAATTACAGTACGAAGACGTTTTGTCAAGCCACAACATTAACAATGTAAAGATAATTATTGATGTTAAAATCCACCAACTCAGCGGACCTATTATAGCAATCTTAACGGGGCTAAAATATACCAACGCAGATTATTGTTTAACCATTCCAGCCGATATGCCTTTGCTCTGCAGCAAAGTTGCAGAATACATGTTTAACGAAATTAAGGATTCTAATATTGTAGTCCCAATGTGGCCCAACGGGAGACTTGAAACACTCATAATGGTTCTAAAGCGAACCAGCACTCTACCAATTACAAATGTAATTACACAATTGGGGCGAACCCGTCCCGATGACATAACAAGAGGCGCTTTAAGGACCCTATTTGTTTCTCCCTTAGGTCAAATCAAGAGTTTGGACCCAGAATTGAAAAGTTTTGTAAACATTAACTTCCCACAAGACCTAACAAATTTACAACCCCGGCCCACACCAGGCCCAGTTATCGAAGATCTTCGCTTAAACCTTGGAAATCTCACTAGTGAGCAATTAGAACTTCTTCTAGAAGCAGCATTAAAGGCTGACATTGATTTTTCAGATTCAACCAAGTTATTTTCAGACTGCGCAGCTATTCTTGAGAATGAAGGCTTGGATTTTTGGGCTGCTTTGAGCCGAGAATTTGAAGCAAAGACTTTACTGAACTTGACTAAAGGTAATCGCACACCAGAATCAACTGAAAAGGTGAGGGATGCTTTCTTAAAAGCTTCCCTAAACTACGCATTAGAAGCTGAAACATATGAGCAAAAGAGTTGTTTCTTTTTAGCTGAAAGGGCAGAAACTGACAAGTTATGGTGCGAATCACGGCAACGTGAAGCAATTAAATGATTATTCTTTGTGGTACTGTGTAAACGTTGAGACGTTTTCCACGGACAAACCCAGCCAAAGTTAAGTTTGAACCTTCAGCAGTCGTAATGCCAGATGAAAGGGCAGCCGAAAGAGAAGCAACAATAGGTAAACCTACATTAGCCGCCTTGAAAGCCACGTCGCCAGAAATGCGCCCGCTTAGAGCCAGAAAACACTCTGCAAAATCAACTTTTTCCAAAGCAGACATACCAATCACCTTGTCAACGGCGTTGTGCCTGCCTACATCTTCAGCCAACGCAATCAATGAGCCGTCGCTTTTGTAGATTGCCGCAACGTGAAGCCCTCCTGTCTTCCTAAAGCCCTCTGCTTTGAAGTTTAGTTGGTTAACGCTATCAAAGATAATTTTGGCGTTTACCGCTAGGTTTGAGTGAACATTAGGTATTTTGCCAATGTATTGGTATGGAGAGCCAGCACCGCACGCCGAGACGATCACGCGTGCATGCAGTCTAGATAGGCTGATTCGGTCTTGGACATTTACGTTTGGTTTAAGCTTAACATAACAAGTATTTTCCGCTTCTTTTAGCGTGACTTCCTCAATCTCATCTATTGATTTCAGTATCCCTTCAGAAAGCAAGTGCCCTATCGCCAACTCCTTAATGTTTGTTGGTGTGCATAGGATAGTTACCCATAAAGTCGTATTTACAAAAAGGTGCAGAGGAGTTTCTTCGGCGACAAAATCAGGTTTTTTTTCAGCTTTTCCTGTTGAAAGGTCAATTCTTGTGATATCAACTTGGCGCACCATATTGGTCACTTGCTACCTTTCGTGTTTTGAACTCAGCGAACTTGATAAGTCATTCGGCTATTCAAACCAATCAAGGAGATTTAGAGCTATTTGAAATTGAATAGCCTCTGTTTCTTCAGAGGCGAAAAGAAATTAATTTCAAAAAATTATAGGTATTTTTCGTATGTCTTAAGTTGCGGATTGTTTGGTTTTGATACGAAGAGTTTTCCTGTGCCTTTCTCCGCGATATCACCGAGAAACACGTAGAATGGACCTGCTGCTGATTCAGTGTCGTCGATTTTGACTTTAGGCTTGACGGCATCAACGGTAAAGGTGGGCATCATTTCTTCTATTTTTCCTGAAACAACTATTTTTCCGCCAGTCATGTTCGTGCCGACTCTTGTGGTAGCATCTTTTTCAACATGGATGGTTCCGTCGCTCATGTGGAAACCTAAGAATTGGCCGACGCTGCTACCTTTTATCTTAATTAAGCCGCCGCGTAAGTACGCACCTGAGTCACTTCCGACATTGCCATCTACTACTATTTTGCCGCCCTTCATGCCTTCGCTGTTTCCTCGGTAGGGAGAAGCTAAATAATCATTTGCGTTTCCGTGAATTTCAATTAAGCCTTTCTTCATGGCACTGCCTGCCCATTGACCAGCGTCGCCGTTTACTGTAATTTTGCCGCCTAACATTTTCTCGCCAAGGTGCATTCCCGCATTGCCGTTTATGACGATTTCACCGGTTTTCATACCCTGACCGATTCGTCTTACTTCGCCTACGTCACCATTAATTGTTATGCTTGGAGAATCAGCGGCGTCTTCTTCTATTTTAAAGATGTCACCTAGCGTTTTCGGTCTGTTCCCTTCATATACAGGCAGCTGTGCGATTTCAGCCGTGTCTTTTCCTTGAAATACATCGGGACTTATGCATTCAGCTTGAACTGGAAAAGTGAATTTCTTCAGCGGAGTTAAAGTTATCATTCTAAACGCTCGCCTTCACAACTATTGGGTCTTTAACCTTAACATAGCGATCATACACTGGATAATTATCGTAATCAACTGTCCAGTACTGCTTGAATTTCAGCCTCATGTCATCATCAATTTTGCATGGCTCTTTTGTTTGCACATTAAGCCACATAGTTCTGCCGCTTGCCTTGCTTACCACTTCGCCGTCTTTAACAACAACTAAGCCATCCTTAATAGTGTAAGCTGCGTGTTTGAACGCTCTTCGGGTGCTCTTGTATTTGCGAGCTATGTCAGTGGTTTCCGGATTAATTTTGTATATTGCTACGTCTGCGTCTGCGCCTACGCCGAGGTGTCCTTTGTTTTTGAGTCCTAAAGCTTTAGCTTGCCCTGCACGGGTCATTATTGCTAATTCATAAAGGCTTAATTCTCTCGTAATCGAGGGTAGCAGGCTCTTTTTCTGTGCTTTCTTGTGACAAAGATTCAATGTAGCCATGCGTGCGTTCTTGCTGCTGAGCCAAGCAAGGATTCTTGGATAAGCAAAGAATGGACCCCCATTGGGGTGATCTGTGGTCATGAACATTTTCCAAGGGTCATTAATCATCAATGCAAGTTCTAAGCCAATTGACCACTGGGTTGCGTTTACTGCGTTGTTTTTCTTGTAATGGAATGGTATGATTCCTCCACTTGTCTCGGTTTCCACATCGCTGTTAACCCACTTATGCCCACTTAACTGGTAGAGCGTGTACTCGAAAGGTCCATCAGCCGTCATGGTTGTTGTGTCGGTAAAGATTACTTGTCCCATGTCAAAAGTCATGTGATTATGAGCGTTAATATAACTTGAGATTTCTTCAGCCGCAGATTTCATGTTTCCCCAGCCATCTCCCCCAAAACTGCTGAACTGCAGATGAGTAATATGACCAACAGGTCTGCCCTCATAAGGCACGCTTTCCAAAGCCTTCATTGTTTCCAGTGTGGTCGAATAGTTGCCTGGCAACCCAAGATTATTTGTGTGGAGGTGAATAGAATGAGGCAGGTTTAGCATTTTGTTAACTCTGGCTAAGCCACAAATGATTTCTCGGGGAGTAATGCAGAAGTTTGGCACTTGATCATCAATACTCTTAACGTTATGTCCGAACCCCCAAGATTCCAATCCGCCTGGGTTCACGATTTTTATAGCATAACCTTTAGTTGTATCCATCATCCAGGCGACGTGTCGTGCGCACCCTTCCAAATCACCTTTCTGCAAATATTCAAGGACAAACCACCAGTCGCCGATTAACGGGTAACTAGCTTTGTCCAGAAGTGGTACGTCGTTTAATTCTTCATGAGTATGTTTAGCTTCCAAAGGAGCCATAGACGGGTTCATGACTGTTGTATAACCCATTTTTGAGTAGCGGTAGCCAGTGATAAAAGTCGATGGAATCGAGTAGCCAGAGCCTGATCTAGTCCAAGATGTTTTGCTTACTGCATCTTTAACATGATCTTCAGGCCTAACCATTCGACCCATGTTAACTTCCCCCCCTGCAATGTGAGTGTGAATGTCCACGCCGCCTGGCATAATTGTCAAACCAGTAGCATCAATTGTTTTAGCCTTATGCCCACTCAATTTCGAAACTATTTTGCCATCTTTGACGGCAATATCCATTTTTTCGCCATTAATCCCGTTAATCGGATCAAAGACGAAGCCATTCTTAATCAGTAATTCAGTCATGCTTTAACCTCTTCTTCTTTCTTAGCAGCTTTACCTTTGATTACTTTGACTTCATGAAGAATTTTCTCCAGAATCTCTTCGTCTGAAAATATTCCCTTTGGTGGCTCAACGACTTTTTTAAGTGGAAGTGGAACGGAATCCATTCGGTATGCTGTGCCTTCAGTTTCTATTCCGACAAAAGTAGTTGGAAACACTACGTCGCCGAGCATGGCAGTGGCATTCATGTGCGGATCAATAACTATCAATGGATGCTTAACCATGTTTTCAACCGCGCGTTTTGGAAAGTTTGCGCCTGGATCAGCCGCAATAACCAATGAGGCATCGTTTTCTCCTCGCAAAAGAACATCCATGCAAGTTGTCTCTCCAGGATTATATCTTGGGTAACCCGTTGAAAAGTCAACACCGTATGGGTAACCACTTTGCCACGCAGAAACTACGTTGGCGCCTGTAACGTTGAAGTGTCCTCTCATAGGCATGATTAAGAATTTGGTCCGGCTGTTCAAGTCGCGAACCAGCGATATGGCGACTTCTATGTTTCTGAATTTGCCAGCAGTCTGCGTTAAGCCCATGCCAAAGAAGATTACACCGAACTCGCAATTTATCAATGCGTCAGCTACTTCTTTGAGGTATTCAACTGGAACACCTGCAACCGTGTCGACATCAAGCTCTTCGTCACGAACCAATGCTCTTAGCGCCTGCATTAATTCATAATCTTTGTTTGGCTCAACTTGAATAAAGTAATCAGCCATTTCAGCGGACATTGTTTTTCGGACATCAATCACTATTAGTTTACGTCCGCCCTTCTCCAATGCTGGGGGAGCGCCGCCAACATGGCAGGCTTGAGGCTTTGGTTTTGAACCTCTTACAATACCTTCCCTGAGGACACTATTAATTTTCTTTTGGCCAGCTCCAGCTTTAAGTTTTTGCATGTATGATTTCCATTCACTCTTCTCAAATCGGCCTTCTGTAAAACTAGTATACCTTTCAAGGTGTCTCGGATGTGCACTCCAAGGGTCACAGCCCCAGTAAACTATAAGGTCTGCACGGTGCCTAATTTGCCCTAAAGTACATGTTGGAATCCCCACTTCTTGAACACCCAAAATAGAAGGACCATGGCATACAACGGCTGTGTTGTCAATGATGCCCCCAACTTCTTCAGTTAATTCCATACCTACACGTTGAGCTTCCGAACTTGTCGAACTCCAACCATAAAGAATCGGATAATTTGAATTAGCAAGAATATCCGCCGCTTTGTGTACAGCTTCATCCATTGATACTGGCACTAGTTTACCGTCTTTTCGGATAAGTGGCGTTTTTATTCGGTGTGAGCAGTTATAATTGAGAAACTTGGCTTCACAGATTGCACAACCATTTTTGACTTTGGTAACCTGGTTGTTTTCAACTGTTAATTCAATATCGTCACATAAGCAACCACAAATTGGACAAGTTACAGATTGAACTATTGACAATTTCTTACCTCCCAAATTCACTCATTAGAAGCTCTTCAATGCTCAGGACCTGTTTAGTAGACGCTAATTCAACGGCAGCTGGAGTTCCCTTAAACGAAGGCATACCTATACTTGTGGTTTTGTCGCTGCATACAGCGTTGGCCCATGGTCCATAAGGAATGTAAATTAAGCCAGGTGTTGCAGCACGGGGATACCTTACGGCTTTGAGGACTACAGAGCCGTTAACGGTTGTTACCAAAATGTTAGCGTTATTTTTGACACCTAATTTTTTCATGTCCCCTTCGTCCATGTAACACATGGAGCAAGCGTCAAAATACTCTTTTGAAGCTTTACCTTTCTCTTTGCCGACACCTTGCTCGATCGTACGACCTGAAAGCAAAGTTACCTTTAACTTTTGCTCTACCATGATTCCGACCTTACAAATAGAGTTTAATCAGTTATATTTAAGAGTGATTTTACGAAAGAGCCAAATTTTACCATCAAAACCCAATTGAAAAGAAAGAAAAAGGCACTCTCCGCATATAACCAAAGCCTGTTTCAAAATTCAACAAACCCAAGATTAAACAAAAACAAAGGGGAAATTACCCCATCTTTACAATTGTCTGAACGTAACGTGGAAACGCCTTCCACTACTTTTCGTGATGATTTACGATAAAATGCGATAATCTGCGATAATTCTGGACGCAGTCTCCAAACAAAAACAAACCATAAACCAAAAAAGCAATCCAAAACGCAAGGAACAAAAACAGCATGACAAAAGAGCATACTGAAGGCTCGCTTCAAACATTCTTATACTTTTAGTCATTTTCAAACATTTCTAAACTCAAACCCGCAAACAATTCAAGCTTAATTTAGAAAAAGCAAGCCAAAACACCAAGTTCGAACCCCCGCTGAAAACCCGTCAACAATGACTTTCACAAAATCATAATCAACCCAAAAAACACAAAAACAACGAATCATCGAAAATTTAAAAAGCAAACGTTTACTCCTTTGTTGCTATGAAGTTGTCTTTTAAAATTGGCTCTTTATGGGGTATCCCAATTGAGCTTCACCTTACCTTTATTCTGTTAATTGTAGCGGTGTTTTTTCTCTTTTACCCAGAACTCTACTCTTTCATCCTAATTCTTTTCCTGTTTGTTTTCGTAGTCTTCCACGAGCTTGCACATTCGATAGTTGCTAGACGTTACGGCATAAAAGTGCGCAAAATCATTTTGTATCCAATCGGTGGAGTCTCAGAAATAGAGGAAGTCCCAGAGAACCCTTCAATAGAGTGGCGAATGGCAGCCTCTGGTCCGCTTACAAGCATAATTTTAGGAGCAATTCTCTTCGCTGCCTACTATTTTTTACCGGTAAAAATTCCGTCATTTCCAGTAGCAGCTTCTCTGCTTTATTCGGGAAACATCCTGCTCGACTTGGGATATCTAAACTTGGTGCTTGGCGCATTCAACCTGATCCCAGCGTTCCCAATGGACGGAGGCAGAGTCTTCAGAGCCCTACTGGCAGAACGCATGAAATTCACAGACGCCACTAAATACGCGAGCTACATTGGCAGAATTCTAGGAATCGCAATGGCAATATTCGGTATTATATTCCCATCATACTTCCTGCTGATTCTAGTGGGCGTTTTTGTTTACATAGGTGCCAGCGAAGAAGCAGAACAAACAATCATCTCAACAACCTTAGCCAGCGTCCGCGTAAAAGACGTAATGCAATCAGAAGTCGGCGCAGTCCGCCCTGACCAAACTATCGCTGAAGCGGTAGAAGTCATGTTCAAAGCACGCTATCACGACGCACTGGTAGAAAAAGACGGCGTCTTCCAAGGCATTGTAACATGGAGCGAAATAATCAAAGTTGCACCGGAACAGCGCACGTCATTGAGAGTTGAGCAGATGCCATTCAAGAACATTTCAACGTATCCTGATGAAGCGGTTCTTGAAGCATATAAGCTTATGACAAAAGAAAAAATCGACCTGCTAGCAGTTTTAGATAAAGAAACGCCAACGAAAGTCGTGGGTGTCTTGACAAGTGAAGCCATAGCTAAAGCTTACGAACAAGCAAGAAACCAATAAAAAAAGTTTGCAAATTTCTCTAGACGCCAAGAGAACAGTGAGTATTACATTAAGAACTTGCCTTATGCATAGTTATTACATTTAGCCCTCTCAAACCGAAGCTGCCTTAATGGACTCAAAAATCTGTTCCAAAGCTTCAAATCCAAATGAACCACAAAAAAGAAAAGACAAGCTGCTTAAGCCATCAGACCACAGCGGCGGTTAGAAAAACAACATTTTTCCTTGTCTTGGTCGAGGGAACTACTCTGCCACCGAATTTGGATTCCACTCTGCTTGCTTCCCGATGGCTATGGGGACACTGTACACCAATTGTCTTCTTGTCCTGCGAGATCCAGACCACACTTCCTAAACCTTCGCATTCAGGACACTTCCTAGACTCACCCAAATTAACCATAAATTAAATCTCCAGTTTCCGCTACTTGCCAACTGCAAGTGTGTTCGCGGATATTTTCTTTCTGAACGGATGCTCCGCTTTTTCCTACCAAAGTTTTCTCCCTCTTGATGTGATACGTGAAAAGAATCAGTGACCCAACAGGGTAAACCTAGAGAACAAAAGATAACTCTTCAGATACAATAGCAAGCCCCACACTTATAAACCAAAACAAAAGCAACCTTACCCAAAACGCAAAGCAAAAAAGAAAAACTGTGAGCAGAAAATTATGCATTTCGACCAGCATACGAAAAAATGAACAAAAAAGATAACGAAACTTATGGCAACAACCATGAACATTTTATCCTCGGTTTAGCAAACGATCAAAACCAAAACCTAAAATTACGATGACAAGTTGGCTTCTCACTTCTAACTGCCCTTCATTTCTTGCCTTCTAAATTTCCTTAAACTTCGAAGTACAAAAAAACGATTAAAAACCCCTTTATCCATAAAACCAAGTACAAGTTAAAACGGGAAGTATGTTCCCCCAAAAAGAAAACGTTTGGCTGGGTCAACATTGGCAGGACACGGAGGCTTCTTAACCCAACTAGGCATCTAGATCCTTGCGCGTCTAAGCCAAAACGTGCTTTGACCCGCCAAACATACTTAACCCATTTTTTTCTTCTCGATAAAAGCTGACCCTTATTTGAAGAACAAAAGAACTCGTAATTTTGCTGGTGGGGCTGGCCGGATTTGAACCGGCGTCTATAGCGCCCGAGGCTACAAGCCTGGACCAAGCTAGCCGACAGCCCCATCAAATTTGTTTTTCTATTTTTTTGGCAGCTTCATAAAATAATGTTGGCTAGCCTTTAAACTTTAGCGGTCAAAAAATATGGCTTCAAAAATGAAGGCGGTTTGTTAGCTGGCTACCGTAACTTCTATTGGCATGGTAGCCGTCACAGTACCTATTGATGGTTGTGCAACTCGTCTATGGTATAATCGGGCAACTATGCATAGAGCGGCAGCAGCTATTGCAAGGTAGAAGGGCAATTGAAAACCAGCTGAAACCAAAGCGCTTACGCTCAAGCCGGTAGGCATAAACTGTGATGGCAATGCAATATTTGATGCGCCCACAACTGGAACGCTAAAACCGATTGCACCTGCTATAGCTACCATAACCAACAAGCCAACAAAGAAAGATATTAGAATATACAGCGGTTTTTTGTAGGAGAAACCAAGAAGCTCTTTCGAATAAGACCTTGTTGGGAAGATCGAGTAAAACAGCATTACTATGCCTGCAGCTGCGAAGGTGAGCACGCTCACAAGGTTCCAAGCCCAAAGCAAAGGTATTGTAAAATGAAGATCAAGAAGACCGAAATTAGTGTTCAAAGGCGAAGCATTAACTTGCAACAACTTGTCACCGATCGTTAACTGCCACCAGGGAACAAATAAGGAAACTGCAAGAACTATAAGCGTGATTATTCCAGCGGCAAGCCCGAACCAGTTAATACGCCTCTCCATTATGAGCCACCTAACCCGCCTAACATAGATTGAATAGAAGCAGGATCAACCTGATCAAGGTGCACTTTAACGCCGCCTACTGTAACATCGAGATTTTTCAGCACAATATTGTTAATGTCTATGTTGCCTGTATTTTGAGCGTTAATTTGATTGTACAGCTCTTGAGGAATAAAGCCTTCAACATTAATTATCGAACTTTCACCAGGTTGGATATTAATTTGTTGCGGGATTGAAATGTTGCCTACTAACCCACTACCGTCTTTTGACTGAATCTCTACTGATAATTGTTCAACAGAAATTTCGTTGGGTAAGGGATTTGTCGCGTTTATTGCCAAACTAAAATCTCCTGTAACTGGATCATACTGTGGAGTACCTACCAACTCTGGGACTTGAAAGTTGGATCCAGTTATATTAATTGGGTTAGATGAGGGAGACGAAGGATTCTGTTCAGAGTCTTGACCCATACTTTTGGCCAAATTGGAAAATTGAGGGGGCAATATTAAGCCAATCAAATTGTCTCTATAAGCGATTGCAACATATGCAAAAGGACCAACGACTATTGCTACTGTAAGCAGAGTCAAAGCTATTTTCAGTTTGTTCATTTCAACCGTTTAGTAAATTGCATCAGTTTACATTTAACATTTACTTATTATAGCTCAAGATTCTTCGCATGGCTTTTGTTTATAAGGCGTTGCAATGACTTCTTTTACTTTATTAGTAATTACTGGACCAAGACCATGCACAGCCTTCGACCAATCATCCACATTAATCAACGCATTCATTGGCGTTTGATAAGCACCCAATATAGCCACTGCTTTTTCCCTTCCAATACTTGGCAAACTGGCAACAAAATAAATTTGAGAATCCGACAATGTCTCGCATTTTTTAAAAGCATGGACTACAGGACTCCTTTTTTCAACAATTTGTTCTTGCCGAGCGGCTGCATAAAGAAAATCTATTGTTTCTTTGTAAGAAGAAGTGTTAACGAGGGAGACACCATTCTTCGCCAAGTTAAACATAGCGCCCCAAACTGCGCTGGGTTGAATATTACTGTATTTGTAAATGATTGGCAAGTATCCTTCAAGCACGACAAGTGATTTTGGGTAAGCATCTTTAAGTGTGAAAATCTGTTCAAAAAGGTATCGTCTTGTCAAAGTGTAAACAAAATCGCTAACGGTCTTGCGTTCAACAGCACATTCGTCTGAGAGAATGTAATCGCCCTTCTCAAGTTTTTGAGTTTTAACGTTAACGCCCCTTTCAATTAGACCTTTAACGATTTTTTCTGCACTGCTTGCTTCACGACTATCCACTATTATTGTCGGTTCTTCACCTTTCTTCTTCTTTTCATTAATGAAGGGAACCAACGTTTCAGCACCAGACATATCCTCAACTCTTTGTAGCTAAACCATGGTTGCATGTTTATTTTATTTGTGTTTCCCAAAAATACGAATTATTAATAAAATAAAATGCTATTTTGCTAATTGGAAAATTCTGAAAATTCCCTAATTTCAAATAAGAAATTGAAGATTTTAGGAGATTGTTATTCGACCTTGTTTATATCTTTTTAAGAATAATGGTTTGTTTGCTTCTTTGCGCCTAGTTTCTAAGGGCGTGTCTTTCAATAACTTATTCAAAGGGTTTCTATGCAAACGTTCCCTTTTAGTCCCGTAAATGTTCTCGGGAGTCAATCCGGATTTCTTATATTGGTAACCCATAAACCCTTCAGGTAACCAGTCAGAAACAAAAAATATATGCAAATGTGATTGTAAAACCACGGCAACAAAAGTTGATTATTTTAAATGAAACGTGCTAAAAAAAATTACAAATTTTACATTGAGTTTGAAAATAACAAATTTATTCTTTAAAGTTAGTAAAGAAAATAATCAAACAAAAAATAAAATGGCAGGGGCTTATGGTCCCTTTTTCGTGACTTCTTTGATGACGCCTGCTGCTACTGTTGTGCCCATGTCTCTTACTGCGAATCGGCCTAGCTCTGGAAAGTCCGTGTAAGCTTCAACTGCGATTGGGTGCAGTGGCTCCATTCGGACCCATGCTGCGTCGCCTGTTTTGAGGAAACTCGGGTGTTCTTCGGTGACTTGGCCTGTTCGTGGGTCTATTTTCTTTATAAGTTCTGTAAATTTGCATGCGATTTGTCCAGTGTGGTAGTGGAGTACTGGCGTATATCCTGCTGCAATGGCGGTCGGGTGATATATAACGATAATTTGTCCGATGAATTCCTTAGCTACCGTTGGTGGATTGTCTGTAGTTCCTGCAACGTCTCCTCGGTGGATGTCGGTTTTTGCGATACCTCGAACGTTCATGCCGATGTTGTCGCCTGGTTCAGCAAATGGGATTACTGTGTGGTGCATTTCCAAGGATTTAAGTTCGCCTGTTTTGTTGCTTGGCATGAAAATTAGAGTTTGTCCAGGTTTGAGAATGCCTGTTTCAACTCTGCCAACTGGAACAGTGCCGATTCCTGTGATGCTGTAAACGTCTTGAATTGGTACGCGTAAGGGCTTGTTAGTTGGTTTAACGGGTATCTCCAGTAAATCTAGTCCTTCCATTAAGGTTGGGCCATTATACCAAGGTAACTTTTCGGATTTCTTGATTAGGTTTTCGCCTGTCCAGCCTGATGTGGGTATGAAGTTTATTTTGTCAACTTTGAAGCCGACCATTCGGAGCATTCTTGAAACTTCATTCTTTATCTCTTCATACCTTTCTTTGCTGTAGTTAACGGATATATCATCCTGTTTGTTAACCGCAACAATTAGTTGGCGAATACCTAAAGTGAATGCTAAGAAGGCGTGCTCTCGGGTTTGACCGCCTGCACCAATGCCTGCTTCAAATTCGCCTTTTTTAGCTGAGACGAAGAGTATGGCAGCATCAGCTTGGCTTGCGCCTGTAATCATGTTTTTGACGAAGTCTCTGTGTCCTGGTGCATCGATGACTGTGTAGTTGAATTTTTTAGTTTGGAATTGGAGAAATCGAAGATCAATTGTTACTCCTCGCTCTCGTTCTTCCTTAAGGTTGTCTAGTACCCAGGCGAATTTGAATGTGCCTTTGCCCATTTTTTCGGCTTCTTCTTCGAAGGCTTTGATTGTCCGCTCGTCAATTGCGCCTGATAAGTATAGTAAGTGCCCTGTAGTTGTGGATTTTCCAGCGTCAACGTGCCCCATGATGATTATATTTAAGTGGGGTTTGTCTGATTTACTCATTTTTTCATCCTCAATTAATTTTACCTAATTTTATGAATTCGTTAACACATCAGTTCGTCCAATTATTTTAAGTTTATGTGTCCTTTCCACACGGAAATACGACTAAAAAACATCACAGTTTCGAAAAACCAGACTGAAAACATTAAACTCACCATTTCAGTTCAAAAGCTTTCTGCACACAATTTATTATCCTTGAATCATATGGCATTTCATGAGTGAAAACTACAAAATGGCTGAGGGCATTTCGGTTGTTACAACAACCTGGAATGAAAAAGAAAACATTAAGGAACTAATCCAAAGAGTTAGGTCAGTGCTTACAGGTTTTCCCCATGAAATAATTGTTGTTGACGATAGCTCAACTGATGGAACACTGGAAATAGCGAAAAATTATGCAGACGTCGCAATTAGAAAAGCCCGAGAAGGGCAAACCAAAGGCTTACTGTATGGAATGCAATTAGCCAAGTTCCCCATAATAGTAACTATCGACTCTGACTTAGAAAATGACCCCGAATTCATACCAGCACTTATCAAAAAACTCAACGAATTTGATGTAGTTGTAGCATCAAGAACAGTTCTTCCCAGATTCTCAGAAAAGCTTGCCTCAAAAACAATAGGCAAATCATTTAGAATTTACGATTTCTTCTCAAATTATCGCGCTTATAAAAAAGAAACAATTTTCAAATACAAGTTGAAAGCCGGAGAAACCTTTGGCGCTGAATTACTGGTTATAGCCAAAAAGAATGGTTTTAAGATTGGACAAGTATTGTATGAGCCTCCGCCGAGGCGGAGTAAACCCCGCATTGGCGGAACTGTTAGAGCTAACCTTAGGATATTAACGGCTTTGTTGAAGGCTTATGCAATGTATAAGTTTTAGATAATCTTGGTTAAGACTTATTTCCATCAGTTCAGTTGCTTAAGAAAAGTTACTACTATGTTTTTAATGAGGTAACCGGAGGCTTTAGAAAAGTTTCTCTAAAGTAGACCCAATTATTTGTGTTCAATTAGCTCAATTAGCGTTCCGTCAGGATCTTCAACAAAAGCGATTGTCAATCCAGGTGCTAATTGGAAAGGCTCATCAGTTACCGTAACATTTTCCTTCACCATAGCTGCAAGAGTCTTATTCATATCTGAAACTTCAAAACCTAAATGATCAAACAACCGATTTTCAAACTCAGGCTGACTAAATTTCTTTTGATCCCTTAAAAAAGTTAATTCAAGCGTACAACCCTTACCCTCTTCATCTCGAAGAAAAGCGATTTCAGCGTTGTTTCGTTTAATTTCGCGTCTGCTCAACAGTTTCAAGCCCAAGAATTTATCATAAAAATCTATGGATTTTTCCATATTACTAGTTCGAATGCTTACATGAACAAACATTGTTTTTACCTGAACTTTCAACGTACAACTTTATTATAATCCTTTTTCTAAGCAGTCTTTTCATCCAAGGTTTTGTTCACAAGCGCATCTGCCCGCTCAATGTAAGTATTAGTTCTCAAAACATTGACAAAACTGGTTTTCTTAAAACAGCGCTTCAATTCTTGCGCTTTACGCCAAAGTTTCTGTAACTCAGAATTTCGTACCCTGTATTCGCCTTTGAGCTGTTTTCCAACTAACTCACTGTCAAGGTAGCAAACAACCTCTTCGATTTTTATGGAGATAGCAAATTCCAGTGCAGCTATCAACGCATTATACTCTGCCTGATTGTTTGTATTTACCCCGATGAAGCGTGAATCCGCTTTTATGACTTCGCCTGTTTCGGTTAATGCTAAATAAGCTATGGCTGCAGGTCCAGGGTTTCCTCTTGCGCCGCCATCAGAGTATAGCATTAATCGCTTAAGCATTTTTAAGCCGCTTCTTATTCATGCTATATCGGACTTCGTTATTTAAAGGGTTAAGATGCTTGCGTTATTTCAATAATAGTTTCCAAAAAGGCCTTGCTAAAGTACACTCGTATGGTCACAGGCGTTGATGCAGCTGCAATAGGCATTTCACATGACGCATACAAATTCAAAGTCAGGCAAAACTAGACCTTTAACGATTGAAAACTATTAGCCAAAAAAGCAGCATTCCACTTATTTTGCATGGCGCAACAAAGGCGCCAAGCTCCATACTTGAAAAAGCAGTCAAATATGGAGCTACGCTAGAGTTCGCTAAAGGAGGATCAGAACACCAGCTTCAACAAGCCATTAATCTCGGAGTTGCAAAAATAAACATTGACACTGACCTGCGTTTAGTTTTCACGGCAACAATTCGAGAAGTTTTAACCAATTCGCCGAAAGAATTTGACCCAAGAAAAATCGTTACCCCAGCCGAAGACGCTATGAAGGAAGTAGCTAAAGGAAAAATGCGTCCATTTGGAAGTTCAGGAAAAGCCCAAACTACCAAATTCCTAAAAGTCTTTTTCATTCTTTTATTTTATTGATTCCTTCAAGGCTGAGAAGTAGGAGAGAACCTGTTGGATTTGCTCTTGAGACATGGATAGAACAGTTTTTACTGCTTCCTTCTGCTTTGGTGAGGAAGAAACCGAAATTGTTGCTAAAGCATAATCTAAACTTGTGAATAGTAGCTCCCATGGAATACTAACCCGTTTACCCTTCAGATTATATAGGGCAAGAACGAATGCACTGGCCCTGCTTAAGCCATCTTTGAAAGATTGAATGGTTTGACCAAGAGTTATGTTATCGTAATCCTCTCCGCCCAGAAAACTCCTTATTACTGCGTAATTTTGCTCTAAATTTTGGATTTCAACAAAAAGATCTTGCTTTATTCTTGCTTCAGTATTATCTTGCATAATGCATCGTTCTCCTGTATGTATAAATCAAGTACATAAGACTTCTTTCTACTTGGCAACTTTTTGCTCTATCAAACGGTTTTTGCATCTGTATAATTCTGCCGCTTAAAAGCAAAACTCTTAATAGCCAATAATTTAATCTCAAGTTTCATGAGCCAAACCAAGCAAATCGAGCAGAAATGGCAAGCCAAATGGGAAAACGCGCACATTTTTGAGGCTGATCCTGACCCAAAAAGGCCGAAAAAGATGGTTACTTTTCCCTATCCGTACATGAACGGCCCCCTGCATGTTGGGCACGCCTTTACGGCTTCGAGGGTTGATGCCTATGCCCGGTTCAAGCGTATGCAGGGTTATAATGTGCTTTGGCCTTGGGCTTGGCATTGGACTGGCCAACCACTGCTTGGCGCTAGCCAACGCGTTGCGAGAGGCGATCAAGAGTATATTCGGGTTCTTAGAGAAGTTGACGGAGTTCCCGAAGCTGAACTAAAAAAGTTTGTCGATCCCCTCTACATGGCGCAATATTACACTGACGAGGGACGTTTAGCCGTTAAAAGCATCGGTTTCTCAGTGGATTGGCGCCGTGAATTCACCACCATAATGCCTACTTACCAAAAATTTATCGAGTGGCAATACAAAAACCTCAAAGAAAAAGGCTATGTCACACGGGGAACACACCCAGTAATTTGGTGTCCCAAAGACCAAAGCCCAACAGGCGACCATGACCGCCAAGTAGGCGAGGGCGTCACTCCAGAAGAATACACATTAATAAAATTCAAACTGGATGAGAACACGTTTTTGCCAGCTGCAACGTTTCGCCCAGAAACAATCTATGGCATAACTAACATTTGGATAAATCCAGACGCCAACTACGTTGAAGCAACCGTGAATGGTGAAAACTGGATAATCAGTCAAGAAGCCGCAGAGAAACTCAAAGAGCAAGAAAAGAAAGTACAAGTAAAACGATGTTTCAAGGGAAAAGAATTTATTGGGAAGATTTTTGAGAATCCTCTTACCAATGAAAAGTTTCCGATTTTGCCAGGCTGGTTTGTTGATCCTAAAACGGCTACCGGCGTTGTTTATAGTGTTCCTGCCCATGCGCCATATGATTGGCTAGCATTGAAGGATCTGCAGGAGAAGCCTGAGGTCCTAGCGGAGTTTGAAATGGACCCTCAGATAGTTAAGCAAATCAAACCAGTATCAATTATCAAAGTGGAAGGGTTTGGCGAATACCCAGCGGTTGAAATAGTTCAGCAAATGGGCATTAAAGACCAGCATGACCCCAAAGCAGACGAGGCAACCAAGGCCCTTTACAAAAAAGAGTTTCATGGTGGAATCCTAAAGGAAAACTGTGGGCTATACGCCGGAAAAACCGTGCGAGAAGTGAAAGAAATAATTATCAAAGATTTTCGCATCCAGGGCGTTGCTGACATCATGTTTGATTTATCCGAACAAGTTGTTTGCCGATGCATGACTCAATGCATAGTAAAGATTCTCTCAGATCAGTGGTTTCTAAACTATAGCGACCCAGAGTGGAAGGCGAAAGCGAAAGAAGCAGTAACTCAAATGGCGATTTATCCTGACTCAGCCAGACAATCCTTTTACACAGTTATTGATTGGCTAAGGGAATGGGCTTGCGCAAGAACCACCGGGTTCGGAACCCCATTGCCTTGGGGGAAAGGCTGGATAGTTGAGACGCTCAGCGACTCGACTATCTATATGGCTTTTTATACCATAAACAAGCATATAAAACAAAATAATATCAAATCTGAATCTTTAACGCCTGAAATCTTCGACTATGTCTTCTATGGCAAAGGCAACCCAGCCCAACTTGAAAACATAGTTGGAATAAACGCTTCCTTGCTTGAAGCAATGCGGAGCGAGTTTTCATATTGGTATCCCTTTGACTTAAGAAACTCCGCCAAAGAGCTTGTTCCAAACCATCTGAGCTTCTGTATCTTCCACCATGCTGCTCTATTTCCGCCTGAATTGTGGCCTCAGGCCATAGGGGTAAACGGTATGCTAATGGTAGAAGGCAAACAGATGCACAAGAGCAAAGGGAACTTTATCACAATGAAAGGAGCTATCGAAAAATATGGCGCCGATGCCACACGCTGCGCATTGCTACTGGGTGCTGAAGGTATGGATGACCCAGACTGGCGAGCAGAAAACGTAAACGACCTGAAAGGTAAGTTTGAAGCACTATCAAATTTCGTAAGCGGAATCATTGCTACATCGAAAACCGAAGAAGACACGACGCTAGAGAGATGGCTTGAAGGTAAACTACAGCATCGAATAAAAGAAGTCACATCTAGCTTAGATGAGCTCAAAACGCGCACGGCTTTGCAGGTTGCGTTGTTTGAAACTTGGAATGACCTACGCTGGTACATTCAGCGCAAAGGAAATACAGACTCTGAAGCACTGGCGGGAGTTGTTAAGGTTTGGCTTAAAATGCTTGCCCCATTTGCACCGTTTACATGCGAGGAACTCTGGAGTCAAACTGGCGAGAAGGGTTTCATTAGCCTTGCACCATGGCCAGTATTTGACGAAGCAAAAGTGAATGTAGTAGCAGAGGAGCAGGAAAACTTAGTCATCGACGTTATGTCAGATACCGCCAACATTTTGAAAGCTATGAAAATATCGCCTAAACAAATATACTACTATACAGCTGCACCATGGAAATTACAGATATACCTGAAAATTCTGGAGAAAACTATAGCTGGCGAAGCAAAAATTAACGAGCTGATGAAAGAATTCTCTTTTGACAAGGATTTGAAGCCACATATGAAGGACATTGCAGGTTTAGTTCCAAAAGTAATCAGGGGTTTAGCTAAGCTGCCTAGTGAAAGAAAAGCCAACATACTGAAAATAAGAACTGTGGATGAAAACGCAATACTGCAATCTGCACAAGCATTTTTCAAAGAACGTTTCAATACGGAAGTAACAATTTACAATGAAAATGACAAAAACCGATATGACCCGAAAAATCGTTCTGCGATGGCTTTGCCCCTTCAACCAGCAATATACATAGAGTAACTGCAAAATCATTTTTACGCCTTTCTAACATTTGAAATTTAATAAACATGAAACTAATTAAGCACACGCAAACAAGAAACTAAAAAAAGCCATGATCATTTCGCCCAAAAGAGGAAGTTATTCTAATGGTTAAACTTAATCACAGCTTAACTTACGAAATAAAACCGATTTCTCCCTACAACTTTGACCTCACGATCAGAAAGCCTGCAGGCTGGCCGTTATTTACGCCTCTAGAAGTTTATGATAAAAGTACCCTCTGGACAGCGGTATTTCTAAATAATACTCTCACCGGATTAAAGCTCACCTCCAGAGGCACCACAAAAAATCCGCTTGTAGAAGCAAAAATGTTCCTCGAAAATAAACCCTCAGAATCTCTTGACAAAATAAAAAAGACACTTGACCACCTCATTGGCGCGGACGACGACCTGCATGAATTTTACAAACTTGCAGAGAAAGACCCAATTCTAAAATTTGTAGTCGCAGATTTACAGGGCATGCATAGTACATCATCTGGAGACACTGTGTTTCCTGATGCAATTCTAGCCATACTTCTGCAAATGGCCCCGCTTAAGAGAAGCAACGAAATGATAAACTGCGTCATTACCAAATACGGCAAGAAAGCAGAGTTTGACCGCAGAACAATCTATGTTTGGCCCACGCCACAAGCGCTTGCTAATTTAAATCCAGCATTGTTTGCTAAAGACTGCAAAATCGGCTATAGGGCAAAACGAATCGTTAAGCTTGCGGAGAAACTTGCGAAAGAAGGTTTTCCTTCTTTGCAAGAGCTGGAGCAATTAAGTTCTGAAGAAGCAAAAAAGAAGCTTCTGGAACTTCCAGGCATAGGCGATTATTCTGCCGACATCATAAATCCGCACGGCGGTTTCCCAATAGACGTCTGGTCTGCTGAGGTTTTTGGCAAATTGTTCTTTGGCAAGGAGCCAGAGAACAACAGGGAAGCTGTCGAAGAAGTAAAGAAGGAAGGAATCTTGAGGTGGGGCAAGTGGTCTTGGATGGCTTTCTTCTACATAGTGCAAGACCTTGAAAACCTGTCCAAAAGGTTGAGTGTAAAACTTAGGCTGACTTGAATTGTTTAGAAAACAGTCTCATTTACCAAAAGCCTTTTTACTAGTTCTCTAGCTGCTTGCTTCTTGGGGCTCTTCTCGGTTCTTCAGTTTCTCTTCAAGAAGCATCAGCAATTCCTGAGGTTTCACAGGCTTAACCAAATAAGCATCCGCACCTTCATCAAGCGCTTTAACGCCAGTTTCTAACGATGGAAAACCTGTAATCATTATTTTTACTGTGTGCTGGAGCTGTTTTTTAAGCTTGGCAAGCAGATCTGTTCCATCCATGTCTGGAAGTCTAATGTCAACCAAAGCCAAGTCGTAATGGCGACTTTCGGCTTTTTCCATTGCTTCTTTGCCAGTTTCTGCAACGTCAATTTCATATCCGCTTTTTTGGAGAATTCGAGTGAACGTTCGAAGTATTGACTTGTCATCGTCAACAACAAGTATTGTTTTTTTAGTCGCTGCCATTTAAATCATTACATCCTCAATTGAATAGAGATGGCTTTCTTACCCTCGTTTAAGGTATTGATAAGCCCTTAAATTATTGCAACCATTAAAGCAAACACATGCTTGATTGGAATGCAACAAAGATATCGACCCTACTTGGATATTTTAAGAAATGATTTTCGAGACTAATAAACGCTACCCCATTGACAAATTCTCCTAAAAAACAGATTAAAACAAGATTGTAAACTTTCGATTGCTTTCTTTGTTTTGAAAAATAAGGCAAACTCGCTTATGCGTTATGCTGCAATCATTATCCAAATTTAGATTACGCCCTGGTCTAGTTTGCAATAAGGTTATTAAAAGGAAAAATCTTTTGAATAACTTAAGTCTGGAAGAGCTAGATGTCCGAGCCTTTTTCCTATAAAATTAATGCTGAAATCCCACTTACCTACATGCAAAAACTATTCGATTACATATATAATCATTATTTGGTTCCTCAAAAACAAAAATTTACAGACCTTAACAGAGAGAAATCATCTCAAGGAGACTATCTATCTTACATAATTATTGACAAGCAGGGAAAACAACTTCTTAAAGTTGAAGTTAGAAGCGGAATTCCTATTGAACTAAAACTAACGCCAATTGACCCAACAGTTTCTCCTCAAGTCATTGAAGAGGCAAAGCAGGATATTATCATTTCAAGTCAAATCTTCCGCGAAAACAATAGAAAAGCCACAGTTTATTTTGCGTGGAGAGAAGGAGAACAAATAATTCCAGAAGCATATACAAAACCCGAAAAATCTTTCAACCGCCTCTTCCTGGAAACACAAGTGCTCTTTTTCCTCGTTTTCATCATTTTCGGCGTTGGAATTATTATTCCATTAACAGCGTTTTATCCTTCATGGATTTGGGTTGCGCCAATACTCCTAATTTTCATACAATTCATTTTTGTCGTGTATTCCAATAACTTTATCGCCAGAACAGCTGACTGGAAAATCACCAAAGATAACCCTACAATACATCTCTTGGAATATTCTCTGCCAGTGAGCGAAGAAGCAGACTTAAAAAAGACGTATTCCAGAGAGCAGCTTTTAGCCGTAAAGAAAGAGATTTACGACGAAGTATTGTCTAAACATGGCCAAGTCGATCCTTTAGCAGCTCAACAAGTCTTCCTAAACCATGGCATTCCCTGTCAGTTGGAAAACTTGAAATCTAAAAAAGTTAATGTCTACGAGATTGTTAAAAACATTGCTGACCGATTCAGTTTTCCGATGCCTAAAATTGTGGTTTCAAACACTATGATTCCTAACGCTGCAGCCTCCGGACCAAGTCCAAGCCGGGGGTTGGTTATGATAACCACGGGTCTTCTGGTTCAGCTTGAAGAGGATGAGATTCTAGGTATTTTAGGTCATGAGTTTGGCCACCTGAAAGGCAGAGACTCACTGATCCTATATGGCATGGTTTCCGTACAGTACCTTTTTCAATTCTACGTGCTGTTTCAATTTTTTCCCTTCATTCTCTCACCATTGCCGTTTCTAATTTACTTCTGGGGAGTCATGGTACTGATTTTCTTCATTGCAAAATTCCTTGAAGCCCGAGCAGATTTGATTTCCGCAATTATGGTCGGTTCGCCACAAATTTTAGCTGGTTCTCTTGAAAAAATTGGTTTTCAACGGCTGTTGTATGAGCGAACGCCTTCTTTCCGTTTTCAAGAATGGCTAGGTTTAGATAATCACCCGCCAATTTACTTCAGAGTAGCTATGCTTGAGAAACTTGGACCTGAAAAGATTAAGCATCCACTGTTAAAGTCGATAAAGGATGTTACCAAAGGATTCATCGCTACATTGAAAAGCTAAACAGCTGGCAGTTCATAATCCCAATTTGCTAGAAATCCTTATCCGTCTCTTCCAGTTTTAAATCAAATGATTTTTGGAGTTGCGTTTGCTTGAGTTATTCCATCCAGCTAATTAGTCCAGAAGAAAAGGACAGGCTTTTTGAAGCCTATGATGCCAGATTGCTTTATACTAGCAAAGCGGAAAATTTACGGATTCTGCATCAAATTACTGACAGAATCCGAGAACACAACAGGAACTCCGCAAGCTACTCAAGAGGAGATTCGCAAAGCTCTTTACCTGAAAAAATAGGTTATCTATCAAAAGAATAATAAAGCTATACAGACGAGTTACCTCAGCCTTGAAGGAGGAAAATTGTTGAAGCTAATTTACGTTGCAATAGACGGCATGGGAGATTTACCAATCAAGAGTTTAGGCGATAAAACACCCTTGGAAGCCGCTGTAACTCCAGATATGGATGATCTGGCCAAAAATGGCAAAATTGGCTTAATGTACTCTGTTAAGAAAGGTGTTGCACCTGAGAGTGATGTCGCTGTTATTTCACTTTTAGGTTATGACCCTTTTAAATACAGCACAGGCAGAGGAGTAATCGAAGCCGTTGGCGCAGGGTTGAAAATGCAAGATGGCGATTTAGCTTTAAGATGCAACTTTGCCACATTAGGTCAAGGAAAAACCATAATTGACCGCCGAGTGGCAAGAAGCCTCACAACAGATGAAGCTACGGAGCTAACTAAGGCTGCCAACAAACAAGTTAAGCTTGAATCTTACCCTGCAACATTTGAGTTTCGCAACACGCAGGGGCATAGAGCAGTCTTGTTGATAAAAAGTAAAGCCAAACCTCTTTCAAGCAACATAACAAACAGCGACCCAGCTTACATAGTAGTTAACGGTCTCGGTGTTGCGCAAGCTAAGGTTGAAATGGTGCTAAAAACCTGCGAACCCACCGATAATACAGATGCAGCGAAAATTTCAGCTGGCTTAGTAAATGAGTTTATAGAGAAAACTCACAAGCTTTGGGACAGCCACCCGATAAATGCAAAGCGTACGGCTGAGAGCAAACTTAAGGCAAACGTTGTTCTTACCAGAGACGCAGGACACCTTTTACCCAAGTTCTTCAATATCAACGAACGGTACCACGTTAATTTTGCCTGTTTAGCTGATATGCAAGCTGAAAGGGGCATTGCGCAACTGGCAGGAATGGATTCGATGCTTTTGCCGCCGCCTTCGGGCAACCTACAGAAAGACTGCGAATTACGCGTTAAAACCCTACTCGCCGTGCTTCCCAAACATGACTGCTTCTACATTCACCTTAAAGGTCCAGATGAGCCAGGACACGATGGAAACTGCACATTAAAAACTCAGATTATCTCAATCATAGACAAGGACTTCTTTGGTCCCCTACTAAAGCAGATTTCCTTAAAAGACAATCTTATCTGCATAACAACTGACCATGCCACGCCCTGTTCGCTAAAAGTTCACAGCGACACACCTGTGCCGGTGCTGATTTCAGGTGCTGAAGTAAAGGGCAACGGTATAGCGGTAAAGTTCTGTGAGAAAGAGTGTGCCAAAGGAAGCTTAGGAACGCTGGAACGCGGATGCGAATTATTGCCAAAACTTATGACTCTAATTAAAAGAAGCCAACAGCAATAATTTTGCTTTCCTTTTTTCAACAATACTTAATTGGGAAATAACGCTATTTTTAATGGGAGCTTTATGGTTTCTGTATTTCAGATAGATCTTGTTTTTCAAGCTTCGATTTTTTGATATTCTCGCAGTGGGTATGGCAGTTGAGCGTAAACATAAGATTAAGTGGCATGCTCAATTGATGTTGGCGACTCTTGTGTTAAATATTGTTTCGTTTTTGGCTGTGATGGGTCCTGCATGCGATAATGTTGGAGATGGAGTAGTGGGCACTTTAGGCATCGTAGCGATGCGGCACGTCGGTTCTGGCGGTTTAGCTTTGATTTTGAGTTTCTAGGTTGTTGGTTCTTGGTTATCATCGCCACTGCTGATGCCATCGTTAAAGATCAGTTGTTATGGTGCTTTGAACAAGAAGCTTATGTGGGCTGTTCTTTAACTTTGGCTTTCTTCGCTTGATTTTAGGGTTTTTTCCCTTATGCTCCGATTAATACAGGGATGTTTGGCAGCTTTCCCATTATTCAAGGTGGCGATTAGGTTTAGAGCAAAAAGTAAGATGTGTCCTTTAATAAAAGAGGGTGCAATAGGTTAACAGCTGTGAAATAAGAAATGGCTTACTTGCGGATAGAAAAAGAAAACCTCGAAGTTTTATATTCACTTAAGGCGATTTGGGAAACGATACCCAAAGTGGTAGATTCACTTAATTGGAAAATCGAAGAGGCCGACGATGCTACGAATCATCTTAAGGTTAAGACTAAAGGGGGATTCATATCTTATCCGTCAATGATAAGAATCGATTTGTCTGTTATAGATGAGAAAACCACGAGGTTGATAGTGGAAGCTGAGACTCCGGTAACAACAATTACGGCCGTCGCGGATTACGGCAGGACAAGGGAACGCGTTGACCAGTTTGTTGTTGCACTTGCCAAGCTGATGGAAAGTAACAAATAAAACGTATATTGCCCAAGTATTTGTGACCTGCGCAAAAGACAGCTTCATTTAATTCTATTAAGAACGAAAGTTATATGACTGCTTTGGTCACATTAAAACAACACAAACAGTGTACTTTATGAGTAACAAGCATCCTTCACTCATTTACAAAGGCAGAAGCATAGGTGTCCTAATTTTAACCGTTGCGCAGCTGCTTATCGGAGCAATCCACATCCTGTTTGGTTTCCTGCTTCTCAGATCCGAAGGGTCAATTCTGAAAGCAACCATTGCCTACGATATTTACACAGTGGCTTTCGGGATATTGGTTTTGGTTTTTGGATGGCTTATTTGGCAGGGCAAAAAAACTGGCTGGGTCGGCACCGTGGCAGTTTCTGTATTCGTTAGCATCGCCGACGCCTTGGCGGTTCTTGGTTTACCAAGTATCCCCGGAATCCCAACGTTTGCAGCACCAACTGAGATAATATACAGCTTGTTTGTCGTAATCTACTTGTTGCAACCACATGTTAGGAAAAAATACGGGCTATAAGTTAAGGAATTGTCGCATTGTTGGCGAACCCTCGGCTTTCCCAATAGCCAAGGTAGTTTACGTTGTCTGTTAATTCAATTTTTGTTAGCCATTTTATCCATTTGTAACCGTATTGGCTTTCGGCTACTAGTTGAAAAGGGAAGCCTCGTTCTGGTGGGATTGTTAAATTGTTCATTTTATAGGCTATCATTATGTTTTTGCCGGTTAAGTAACTAAGTGGAAGAGCGGTTGAATAATTATCGGCTGCATAAAATATCGCTGCGGCTGCACTACTTTTAATGCCTGCTTGCTGTAGCAAGTCGGTTACAAGGAAGCCTTCCCATAGAATTGTCGCTGTCCAACCTTCTATGCAATGGATAGTTACAACTTTTTGGTATTTCTGAAAAATATTGAGAACATCGTCATAAGAGTACTGAATTGTTTTGTTTACCAATCCAGTTATGGTGAGCTTGTACGTTGAGACGTTGATGTATTGTGTTCCCGCAATGTTGTTTTCAATAACATTACTAATTGAAGATAGGTTCTCGCCTTGATAATTTCTTATTTCCGTCGGATATAGGTTCTTTGGTTGAATTTGCAAATAAACGCCTATCCAAAGCGCCATAAGTAACAGCATAGTGACGAGAAAAACGACAATCCAAACTCGATAACGCTTCACTCTTTCCATTAAAAAACCAACTAAAGAAAAAGCGAAAGAACCTTTAAAACTTACCGACTAAGCCAAAGAAACAAACAGATGAACCAAACTCAGATTTTTTTTCTTCAATCCCTAAAAATAGGTTGAAGGTTTTTTCATCCAATCATGAGCAAAAATCTCTGCTTCCCCACTTTCAATACCCGCGACAATCTTTTTTGCTACAAATTCCGCCGTATCTGGTTCAAATGGTGCCCCTTCATATTCGCCTTCTTCCTCTTGAGCGCCTTCTTCTTCAATAAGAGGAGGCTTGATTGTGTTTTCTTCAAAATCTGTACTAGTGATGTAGGGGTACATGACTGAGACGGCTATGTTGTCTTTTTTGAGCTCTTCACGCGCGGTCAGACTTATGTGAGAGAGCGCCCGCTTCAGCGAGCTATAGATGCTCATTCCTGGCAAATACATCAGCGCCAACCCTGAACTTATGTTAATGATTGATCCTTCGCCCTGTTTGCGCATGAGGGGGATAACTTGCTGCATGGCAACAACTGGACCTAAAAAGTCAAGGTTGAATATGCAGTGAATTATGTCAACGTCAATTCTCTCAATTGTTGCGTCATAGCCTTGCCCCGCGTTGTTGACTAAAATGTCAATTCTTCCAAAGTGTTCGTGCACCTGCTTAATCATACGTTCAACGTCTTCAACTTTAGAAATGTCTGCAACAACTGCAATCGAATCAGGCAATTCCTTGGCAAGCATCTCAAGCTTCTCTTTTGAACGCGCAACCAAAGCCAGGTTGGCGCCTTTAATAGAAAGAAGCTTTGCCGTTGCTAAGCCGATGCCGCCCGATGCGCCAGTAACAATTGCAACTTTTCCCTTGACATCCATTAAAATCAGCCTTAGTCAATTCGTTTGAGGACCACTGCTGGATGCTTCGGAGGCGCCTTCGGAAAACCGCCCTTAGGATAGCCAAAGATGATTGCGGCATGGACATCATAATCCTCAGGTACGCCCAGACCGCTTTTAATGTTAGGCTCATTAGCAGTAGGAACGGCGGTGCCTATCCAACAACTTCCTATGCCAAGTGTATAGGCGGCAAGCATCATGTTTTGCGCTGCCATAGAACAGTCATAAACCGCGTAGACAGATTTAACTCCAGAAACAAAAACCAGCAGAGGCGCATTGTAGAAAATATTGTATTTTGGATCAGATAACCGTTTTTTTAAGCCCACTAAACCTTCGTCGCCTACGTCAGGCAACATTCGAATTAATGCGGTTTTCGCCAAGTCGGACAGGCGTTTCATTTCTGCTTTGTTTGTGACAATTGTGAATTTCCATGGTTGAACATTAATTGCGGAAGGCGCGTAAGTTGCAGCTTCAAGCATAGTTTCGAGCGCTGAATCAGGTACAGCTTTATCTTCATAACTGCGAATTGCTCGCCTAGATCTTAATGTTTCAATAACAGGATCCTTACTCATAAAATTCGCCGCTTATAGGAAATCAATGAGATTTATAAAAACAATTCTCTAAGCTAACACCTACTTTGCCCAAAAATAGTCCAAAAAAAGATAGCCCCCTTTTCTAAACTTATTAAAATCGAAATTACATGGCTTTGTCTCGAAGGGTGTTAAAATAAGAGGGCAAGCTTTCAATGCAGGCAATATTTCTGCCAACCAAAGCTTGCAAATCACTCCAAAATCGCATATCCACTTTGACTTTTGCCCTCTCCAAGTTACTCTTTAGACGCATTGTGCCTTCTTTGCCCCTTCGGTCAAAATCTAGAAGAAGAATAACATCGGACGCACCAAGTTTTTCTATTTCCGCCCCTGCTTGCAGAAAAGATTTGCCGCCAGTTTTCACAGTTATAACCCTGCCCATGATACCTAACTCTCGGAGGGCTAATTCGTCTTTTTTGCCCTCGACAATCACAAGTTTACCCTTCACTGACTCCTCTGTCAACTTGGCAATGATTTGTAGGATTTTTTCCTCTTTGTCTCTAAGCCTGGTTGACAAAACCGCTACCTTGTAATCTTAGCCTGCCGCACCGTCTCTAAACAAGCCTTAGCCTCACCATTATTAGCAAAGTACAGCCTAACAGGTTCCAATATAGCTGCAAGCTCAATTGCCACCCCATTTTTTAAGTCCATAGGATGTAGCTTACCATTGCAATATGCAGTTTCGAGTTCTTGGAAGCTTTGGTATTCGATGTTTGCGCCGAATTTTGCAGGGCGTTCAATCTTGAAACAGGGCTTTTCACGGAATATGATGTATTTGCAGATGTCGAGCACTGGGTTGAATCTGACGATTCGCTCCGGACAGAAAGCTCTGCACATCTTCTGTTTAATTTCCTCCGGTGAATCATAGATGAAAATGCAGGTTTGAGGTTTGCTCTTTGACATTTTTGCTGAGGCAACTGCTTCTTTCTCTTGACCCTCAGGAATAGGCCAAATTGCAGGCTTCTCTAACCCCTGCAGTAAATGGTGATGCGCGCAGACGGGTTTCCAGCAACCGATTTTTTCGCCTACCTCCCTCGCAACCATGTTTGCTTTGCGTTGGTCCATGCCCAACTGACAAATTTTGACTTTCATCTCAAAAATGTCAGCAACTTGCATTGGCGTGTAGAGGTAATCTGAAACGTAATGAGCTTCGCCTTCTTTTCTCCCCGCGATTTCGAGGGTTCTTGTAGTTCTGGCTAAAGTTAGGTTTTTGGAAATTATAACCGTTTTAGCCCAATAATCGATATCTTTGTAGAGCTCGTCTGAGTAAATGAATTCAACCTTGTCTTCAGGTACGCCTAGAGCAAGCCATGAATGTCGGAAAAGGTCAGCGGCTTTGCGTATGAGAGTTAAGTCGCCGCCTAGCTTGTTGTTCAACCATGCGTGCCACGTAGCTAAAAACGCTTTGAAATGCACGCCTGCCTCGGCGAAATCTTTCATTTTGTAAGCGCAGATAACGCCTGTTCCCAAATGTGCTAAACCAGATGGCTCCCAGCCGTTGTAGGCGATGGGATGGTCTTCCGCTTCAAAAAGTTGGCGTAGGTCATCGGGTGTGATAACTTCCTCAGTTGGCGGTCTGCAGATTAGCTCAATTTTCTTCTCTATGTCCAAGTGCTCTCATCTTCCTGTGCTTCCTAGCTTTAATGTGGTTGTTGAACTTAAAAATCTAGTTTGAGTTTCTTGATTTCATAAGGCTTAGGTTTTAATTTTTTGGTCAAACGTATCATGTATTTTTTCTCATCTATTTTTTTTATACGACTGTCAATCAGCCCCTGTTTTACCGCTTCGGTTATGACCTGGTTGAAAGAAACGGGTTGAATGTTTGCGGTTTTCTTATTGGTGATGATTATCCAGATTTCATGGTACTTGTTATTATTTTCTTTGAGAAACTGGGCAAGATCTGGGAGACTTTCTGGTTCAAAAGTTACTGGTTCAACCATAATATTGCACTTACCTTTTTTGCGGGCTGTTGTCTCCCAAGTAACCTAACACTTGACCGCATAGCTGAGCGTTGCTTTTAGCTTGGCCAAGTTCTCTCGGCTTGGGATTTTATTTCGCCCGTGCCTCACCTGTTCCATAATTGGGTAGAACCCTATCGTCATAGGTGCAAGATTTGTGTTTCTTGCGTTCCCTCTGTTGAGTCCGTCGTTATGGGTGCTCGATTTTGGTGAGGCAATAAAAATAGGTGTGGAGTGTTGGTTAAATGTTGCTGTATAATTACTTTCGTTCTTCGGAGATTCTAAGTTGAGATTTTGAAACAAAAAAAGGAATGGGTTGTTTATTGGGTTATTTGAAGAATTTCCAAACTATAGCTGCTATGATTCCGCCGATTATTGGTGCAACCCAAAAGACCCAAAGTTGACTCAGCGCTGTTCCTTGTACGAAGAGTGCTGGTCCTAGGCTTCTCGCAGGGTTGACTGATGTGCCGTCGATAGGTATTGCTACAAGGTGAACTAGTACGATGGTTAAGCCGATCGCTATTCCAGCGAATCCTTTAGGTACCCTTTCATGAGTTGAACCGTGAACGACAAGTACGAATATGAAGGTCAAAACGATTTCAGCTATAAGCACAGATATTAAAGAATAACTGCTGTAACTGTTTGCGCCTAATCCAATGGCAGATAAGCTATAATTTGAGTTCCCACTTACTATTGCGTAAAGTATGCCTGCACCTATTACTGCACCGAGACACTGGAAAACAATGTAGAAAACGGTGTCCTTAACACTTATTTTTCCTGCGATAAGCATTGAGATTGAAACCGCGGGATTTATGTGACATCCGGAGACGCTGCCTATGGCGTAAACCATTGCTAGCACTGCAAGACCGAAAGCAAAAGCAATCCCAATATATTGACCTGCAATAACTGCGCTTCCGCAACCCATTAGCACTAGAACCATGGTACCAATCAGTTCGGCTGCATATTTTTTAATCGACATGATTTGAGGTGTGGCTGGAGGAGGTTGTGCTACTTCTGTAAGCTTCTTTTCTACTTCTTCACTCATTTTTATTTCCCCTAAACGGTCAAGGTTCTACCTTTCAGCTTATAATATTTTCCATCAACAAAGCGCTAACTATGAAAAAGCACTTATAATTTATCGCTTGCTGAAATATCCATCATCATAAGTCCAGAAACCATTTTGGGGTAGAAATCCGTACTTTTCTCAGGCAAGAGTTCATGCTGCTGTGCAATTTCCACAACTGTTCTCGCGTTAACCGGATTAACAAGAAAAGCAATGCTGGCTTCGCCGCGATTAACTTTATCAACTGCTTCTTTTGTCCAGCGGGCGTAAAGGATTGTATCATCAAGGTTTAGTTCGCCTGTTTTTAAGACAAATTTGAAGACGATATCGCGTAGAATTACCACATCGAAGGTTTTTGTTTCTTTTGACACGTTCTCATTTATGAAGTCGAAGACTACTTTGTCATGTTTAAGAGTTAAACCGTAAGCTTTCGAGCCATCATAAACGCAGAATGCATGCTGGTTGACGCGGCTTTTTAGGTAGTTTTCTAAAGCCTCTGCGGTCTTATTTTTTATTTCTGTTAAATCAAAGAAGCGTCTGAGCTCTTGCACAACTTCAGGTGTGAGTTTGAATCCTTTCAACAGCCTATGCGTGGGCAAAACCACTAAACCTTCCTCTTCAACAGGCACCATGTAGCTCATGTGAAAATTAAACGCTGAACCCTCTGTCCAGTCGCCTTGATTGCGCATTTCATTTCGATACTCCAAGGCGCTCTCGTAACGGTGATGTCCGTCCGTAATCACCATGCTTTTGTCTGCAAATTCAGCTTGAAGTTGCCGAATTTTCTCTGGGTCAACAACCCGCCACACTGTATGGGTAACGTTTAGTGAATCTGTAACTTGTAGTGACGGCTTTGCCTTAGCTGCATCCTGCAGAAAAGCAATGGTTTTGCGTTCTGAATCGGAGTAAATTAAGAATACAGGCTCAAGGTCTTTTTGGACTGCGCGCAACATGTTGAGGCGGTCTGCTTTGGGTGCTTTGTAGGTGCCTTCATGGGGAAACACCATGTTTTCGTCATAATTGTAGAGGCGCAGGGCAGCAATTACGCCCGTGCGCTCGTGTTTTTTGCCTTCCAATATGAATTCTTGGCGTGAAATAAAAATCGCTGGCTCCGTATCCTTTAGCATTATGCCTTCTTCTAGCCATTGCTTGATACGTTGCTTTGCCATTTCATACTTGTTTGTCTCAATGGGCAAGATTAGTCTGCAGTAGTTGTAGGGTGATTTATGGTAGTATTCCTTCTGCAATTCAGAATCTATTTTGTCATATGGCTGCGTTATGAGCTTTTCAGGGTCGCCAGCTTTCTTAGTGTAACGTATGGCTTTGAAGGGTCTAATGTCAACCAAATGTTTCAGCTCACACAACTTTTTCCAACGCAGCAATAACTGCCTTTGCTACTTGAACACTGGCTTTTAGTTGAGCCTCGTACGTTTGAGCTCCCATATGGGGTGTCGCGATCACGTTGTTTAGCTTAAGTAATTTGCTATCGTTGGGCGGCTCCTCCTCAAAAACATCTAACGCGGCACCCTTCACTTTCCCAACTGTTAGGGCATTATAGAGGGCTTCTTGATCCACTACTCCGCCGCGGGAGCAATCAACCAGCATGACACCATCTTTCATTAGGTTGAATTGTTTTGTTGAAATCAAATGGTAAGTGTGTGGCGTCAGGGGTACGTGTATGGTGATGTAGTCTGCTTGCGGAAGCATCTCATCCAGAGGTACAAAGCGGTCAAAAACGCATTCTTCAACAGGCAATACCTTCATGCCCAATGATATGGCTAGGCGCTCAACTGTTTTGCCTATGTAGCCGCAGCCGATTATGCCTAGGGTTTTGCCGTTGACTTCTGTGCCGATTAAGTCTTCCTTTTCCCATTTTCCTTCCCGCATGCTTATGGTCCCTTGTACGATGTTTCTTGAAAGCGCCAGCAGGTAGCCTATTGTTAATTCTGCAACGCTCATGTAGGAGACATGCGGAGTGTTAATGAGGGTGATGCCAAGGCGTCTAGCTTTTTCGAAGTCAATATTATCTAAACCCTCACCTGCTCGCCCTATAACTTTGAGCTTTTTGGCGTTATCTAAGAGTGCCCCTTTGACTTTGGTGGCTGACCGCACAATCAAAACGTCGTAGTCGCCGATGATTTTGGGAAGCTCCGCTTTTGGCTTATCCCAAGCTTCAGTGACATGGTAGCCTTTCTTCTCAAGAATTTTTATGCCTTCATCGAATATTTTGTCACTTATGAGGATTTTGTAGGTCACTTTAATCCCCAAATATCATCAATTAATTGTGTAACTGTCTTGATTCCTGAAACATTCCATTCGCCCATATGTCCAATGCGGAAGGTTTTCTCAGCTATTTTACCATAACCGCCCGAAATTAAGTAGCCTTTTTCGCCCAATTTCTGATTTAGTTCTTTGACGTTTTTGCCTAACGTGTTTTGTATGCAGCTCACTGTTATTGACTCATAACCTGGTTCTGAGAACATTGCGAAATGCTTCTTTGCCCACTGCTGAGTATACTCTGCCATATCTAAATGCCGTCTGTAGACGCCGTCATAGGTTTCCTCTAGCAGAAGATCAATGCGTTTGTTTAGGGCATATAGTAGCGGTATGCATGGTGTAAAGGGTGTTTGGTGCTTCTTTTCGAATTCGAAGATTTCAACCATGTCAGTGTACCCGCCTCTGTTAGGCACCTGTTTAGCCCTCTCAATTGCTCGCTCATTAACAAGTGCAATAGCTAAGCCTGGTGGCAGCGCGAAGCATTTTTGGGTTGAGCCGAAAATTATGTCGCAGTCAATTTCTGATGGGATAAGCTTGTCGCCTCCTAATGAGGAAACAGCATCAACGCAAAAAATAACTTCTGGGTGTTTTTTTTTGACTAATTTGCCGATTTCTGCCACTGGACTTCGCACGCCAGTGGAGGTTTCGTTTTGGCAAACCAGCAAAGTGTCGTATTCGTCATTGTCTAGTTTTTCAGCAACTATCTCTGGTTTAACAGCTTTACTCCATTCAAAGTTTAAAACATCTGTTTCCTTGCCGCATGCTTTTATGGTGTCAGCTGCTCTCTGTGCAAAAGCGCCGTTGACGCATGCTAAAGCCTTCTGTTTAACAACGCTGCGGCCAATAATGTCAAACCATAATGTACCCGAACTGGTGGTTATAGCGGGTTTAGTGTCGGCTTGCAACTCGAAATACATCGTGAGTTTATCGGTTATTCCACCATAGAGTTCAGAGAATTCCTTTTCTCTGTGACCTATCAATGGGTGGGTTTGCTCGTTGAGCATCTCTTGGCTGACTTCGGTTGGGCCAGGAATCAAGAGTTTCTTGTGCATACCTAAACCTTCCAGCAAGAAGGTTAAACAATTAAAATATAAGGGTTATGCGCAAAAAAAAGTGTCTTTTTGTCTTCTACAGGGAAAAAATCTTTTACTAGGCGGGCAGACATGTCAATGCCATTTGTCTTGATGAAGGCTTATCTTGAGGAAGTAAAAAATCTCGAAAAAAAGTTAATTGACTTTATGAAAAAGTTGAAATTTTCACTATTTTATTTTCAATTATCCATTTTTGGAATATATCAAGAATCGTAATCTACTTTTTTAAATATTCACAGCAGCTCACTATTCAATGGAGAAAGAAGAAGGCTTTCATTTGATTAAGACAGAGGTCATTCTAAGTTTTCTGCTTGTGCTTATGGGAACAATAGACTGCTTTACTACAGTTCTAGGCGTATTATACTCGGGCGCTTCCGAGTTAAACCCATTCATGGCACGCATAGTTAGCACAAACATTGGAGCTTTTCTAGCAGTCAAAATCTTGGCGACAGCACTCATAGCATTAACTTATGTTATTGCAAATAAGACG
This sequence comes from Candidatus Bathyarchaeota archaeon, assembly GCA_963811105.1. GTDB lineage: Archaea > Thermoproteota > Bathyarchaeia > Bathyarchaeales > Bathycorpusculaceae > Bathycorpusculum. The sequence continues at coordinate 215,745 of CAWEPZ010000011.1, forward strand.
TTAATGAAAACCCAAAACAAAACTACCGAATCTTTCAAGATCTCCTACAAATTACTTAAAGTTGGCTACGGCGGCATCATCGCATTTCTTAGTATAGTTGTAGCAAACAATCTGATTATTTTGTTAACATAAGAATCAAAAATCTGCATGTTTGTTACTAATTCAATATCCTGATGCGCTATCTTCGCTTAGCAATGATAATAAAATATTTAAGCTCCTTACAACTAGATTGACACATGGAGAATTAAGAAACGCTTAACTGTTCCAACCCATAATACAATCAGGTCGAGAGAGGAAAATGAAATTCGCTTTATTCCGCAAACCCAAAAAGCAACCCGAACCCGAAAAATCAGCTGAGTCTAAAGAAGGGCCAAAAGCAGACACCGCAGTTGCCCCTGAAGAATCAAAAATGGAAACAACCGCAACCCAACAAGAACCGACCTCAGCAGCAGAAACTCAACCAAAGCCTGAACCAGCAATAGTGACAACACAAGAAACCGCTATGCCACCAGTAAAGCAGAAACTAGAAGCAGTTGAGTCAACAAGCAAAACTTACCTCAAAGCGATGCCTCTTAAAGAATTAACCGATATAGAAAATGTTAAAAACGAAGTTAGAAACGGTAACATCATTATTTTGCGAGTTACTCCTCTTGCAACCAAAAACATAGAGGAAGTAAAAAACGCGGTGAACCAACTCTATGAATTTGCTGAATCAAGTGGCGGAGACATTGCACGTTTAGGTGAAGAGCGAGTCGTTATCTGTCCGAAAAATATTAGGATTTGGAGAGAGAAGACGATAGCTCAAAATGATTCTTTACCTACAACTGCGCCTACAGCAGCCTAAAAGTTTCTAATATTGCTGGAACAACTGTGTTTATACCTGCTTTGTTGTCTAAATAGTTAGCGAAGGTCATGGTTTTCTGTTTTTCACCATGGACAACAAAGATGCGTTCAGGTTTAGGTGTCAAATGCGTTAGGTAATTAACAAGTTGTCGCCTGTCTGAGTGCCCGGAAAAGCCTTCGATTGACTCATTTTGCATCTTGACTGAGAGTGCCGCCATTTTGCCTTCATTATCCATCATTGTGACTTCACCTACGCCTTTCTGCACGCGTTTACCCATGGTACCTTCAATTTGGTAGCTCACAAAGATTATGGTGTTTCTCTCATCGCTTGCCCAGCTTTTGAAGTACTCTATTACTGGTCCACCTTCAAGCATACCTGATGTGGCAAGGACGATGCATGGTTCTCCTTCAATGATACTTTGCCTAACGCTGGGATGCTCCACGATAGTGAAGTAATCGCTTTGGAACGGGTTGATTCCTTCATGCAAGATACTGTGGCGAACTTCTCTACCCAGATATTCTGGGTAAGCGGTGTGGATGGCTGTTGCTTCGCTAATCATGCCTTCGATGAATACTGGTGCTTCCTTCATTAAACCGCGTTTCATATAGCCATCGATTATGAGCATGATTTCTTGGGCCCTACCTACTGCGGGCACTGGAATTAGGACTTTGCCTTTTCGCTCTAAAGTCTGGTTTATTACGCGGGTCATAGCTTCTTCAGCTTCAATTCGGGAAGGCATAACATCATCCGAGCCACCATATGTGCTTTCTGTGATCACTGTTTCAATTCGTGGAAACTCGGTCGTAGCAGCTTCGAGCAGCATGGTTCGGGCAAACTTGTAGTCGCTTGTGTAAACAATGTTATGTAAGCCTTCGCCAATATGCAAGTGCACCATTGCGCCCCCTAAAATGTGTCCGGAATTATGAAGCGTTAAACGAATGTCAGGTGCAATGTCGGTAACTACACCATACCTTAGAGGGATTGTATGCAAAACACATTCGCGAACATCCTTTTGATCGTAGTAAGGTGTAACGCCCTGTTTTCCGGCCACATCTAAATAATCCAATTGAAGCATAGTCATCAAATTGGATGTTGGTGCCGTACAGTAAATTGGTCCATCATAACCATACTTGTATAGGAACGGCGCTAAACCGCAATGATCAAGGTGAGCATGACTAATAACAACGGCATCTAAAGAATCAATTTGGAACTCTGGACAATCGAAACGTGGAAACGACTCAAAAGGCCTGTTTGAACCAGGATTAATACCGCAATCCAACAATACGCTGCTTTCTCGAGTCTTAACAAGGAATGCTGAACGTCCAACCTCTTGTGCTCCACCAAGAACTGTCATGCGTATGTCGCCAACATCGTAGCTTTTTGGTCTAAAGATTCTCTCGCCCACAGTTCGAAGGATACGTTCTCTCTCTTTACTTTCCGAATGTAGGTAATGACGCATATGAGTAACAATTTTGGACTTAATCGGAGGGCTACGTAGAACATGAGGGCGCCACTTGGTTTTTTTTATTATTTCTTGTAAAACGGCTCCATTTCGTCCGATGACTAAACCTGGTTTTTTAGTTTCAATTATTATTTCGCCGAGACTTGGGTCAAAGTTTATGTCGGTAATTTCTGCTTCAGCAGGGATTATTTCTCGGGCGACTTTTTCAGCCTCGACTTCGGGCATTCTGACTGAGGGGTCGGGGCGTATGACGATTCTTTTTCGGATTACACCAACGATTTCTGCCACTATGCCGCTTTGTTCAACTAAAATCTCTGGCTTCTTAGTGTAAACAGCGAGCATTGGTCCTTCATATTCAATTCTTGTAACCTCTGCTTCTCTGGGTACTTTCTGCAAAATGAATTGAGTAATTTCTATCTTATCTTTCTCTTTCTCTTGACTTCTCGCCACAGTATTTAACTTCCCACATTGAGGAGTTTGCTTTTTTCTTCAGCTGATAATTCCCGGTAACCTTTGTCGTCGATTACAATGATATTGTAACTGTTGCCGCTTGCTACATCACGTTTCATTGCTGCGTTAACAGCTTTTGCAATCGTTGGTAACGCCTCGGCAATAGTCATGTCTTCTCGGTAGTTATCCTCAAGAATACCGTAAGCAATCGGTGAACCAGAACCTGTTGAAACCGATTTCTCCTCATTTAGACTTCCAAATGGATCCAAATTGAAGACATGGGGGCCTGTTTCATCAACACCGCCAACTAGAACCTGAGTTGCCAGAGGTATGTAGCGAGCGGAAAAAAGCAAGTTTGCAACGAGTCTTGCTGCTGAACTAACCGGCATTGGCCTGTTTAAATTTATTTTGTAGAGCTTCGCGTTAGCTGTGAGAATGTCAACTACGCGTTGTGCATCTGCCACAGTTCCAGCTATGGTCATGCCTAGATGGTCATCAATCTGGTAGACTTTTTTCCCGAATTTGTGGGCAACGTAGAAACCCATGGTTACTCGTGTATCAGAAGCTAAAATCACGCCATCTTTGCAGACGACGCCAATCGTAGTTGTTCCTTTAAGTACTAATTGACTAGCTATATTATTTTGTGACATAGTCTTGATGCTCCCTAAAACTTCAATTGCGGAATGCCATCCACTAGGAAGTAGCATCATGATATCTTTCCGAGAGATTTATTAATATTTCGCCCAGTGGTTCTGGTAACTTCAGGATATTTCGCTCAGATGTATTTGTAGTTAACGGTAGTTAGATGAACTTTTATTTAAGCCGTACCCCCATAGAAAAGACTGAGAAAATCAAGCATTAAAGAATTATAAATTAGATCGTTTGAGCGTTATTTTGTTTTAAGTGGTCAAAGCTGTCAGCCTTTACTCGCGAGATTGGAGGACTGAGAGGAAAAAACTTCATACAACTTTAACCGATTCCTATTCAACCAAGTTAGCTTAAAAGTTTTGCCCCGAGTTGCTACTGTTGAGTCATTTGCGGTTGAGAGCCATAAAAAACAGAAAACTAGGCTTAAAAATATAGTTGATGTATTATCGTTAGGAATTACATTTCTTCAAACGATTTTTTCCGTTATTTGGTAAAAAAGCCCTTTTGTGCGATATTTGTCCCCTACCATTAGGACTAAAAACTAAAGACCGATAAGGGCAATACCCAAAAATTGAAGAAGATAGCTGCTTCACAACAGTTAGCACAGGAAGTTTTGTCTTGCCAATTTGCAAAAAGTGCCTGGCGGTTGTACATTAGACGTTGGTTCAGAATTCTTTACTAAAGCTTTTTAGGGAACTCTCGAATTTTAGAGGGCAATCGGCGGGTGAGTGGAGTCTCCTACCCGTTCCGCCAACCAAAAATAAAACCCGGGAGTAGGGAGAAAAATGAACTTAAATCTGCATACGAAAGATTTAGCTTTAATTGCGGTATATGCGGCGCTTTATGCAACGCTTGTTGTTGTTCTTGGAGGTATCTCTTATGGGCCTATTCAGGTTCGCGTTGCAGATTCAATGGTTGCCGCCGTTCCCTTACTCGGTATAGCTGGAGTTTTAGGTCACACATTTGGAGTATTCATTGGAAACATTTTCTCTTCAGCCGGTCCCATCGACCTTCTTAACACCATTCCATCTTTTGTCATGTCTTTTGTCGTCTACTATGTTTATGAACACTCTAAGAATAACTACAGTGTAATCGCAACTTGTGTAGCTTACTCAGTTGTCTTAGGCACAACGGTAGGATGGATGCTATCTTACCTATACGGATTGCCACTACTGCTTACAATCGCTTACGTAGCGACAGGAAACGTCGTAGCAACTGTCTTGATTGGATGGCCCGTATTTATTGTTCTTAAAAGATCTGGGATTTTCGGAAAACAGTTTGGAAACTAATAAATAGAAAGGTAGGAAAACGTATGAATCCAACAAAAAAATGCATCATTATTCTCAGCGGTGGTCCAGATTCAGCCGTAGTTGCGTACTGGGCAAAAAAAGAAGGCTATCAGTTGTTCCCTATAACTTTTAATTATGGCCAAATTGCCGTAAAAGAAACAGCGGCAGCACAAAAAATCGCAGAAAGCCTTGGTACTAAGACGAAAAACGTCGACCTGTCAGCTTTGAAAACAGTTTTCGGCAATGTAACCTCGCTCTGCAACACCAACATCCCCCTAACCTCTGAGTTCAGCCAACCCATAATTGTTCCTTTCAGAAATGCGATTTTCCTCTCAGTAGCGGTTTCTTATTCGGTTTCGGTTGGATCTGACAAGATTTTTTATGGCGCGCATGGCTCAGACGAACCTTTCTACCCTGACTGTAGACGAGAATTCTACGAAGCGTTTGAAAAAGCGGCAATGTTAGGTACAGGTGAGAGCATCAGTATCCAAGCTCCGTTCAGCGGCAAACGCAAATCCGACGTCATCAAGAAAGGCGCTGAACTCGGCGTCCCACTCGAGTTCACTTGGTCCTGTTACCGTAATGCTGAGAAGCACTGTGGCATATGCGAGTCATGTGTGAACCGCAAAAAAGCCTTCCAAGAATCAGGCATACTAGATTTAACAAATTATGAAGTATAGTTTCAAGAGAAACGTGGGGCGGAAAAGCAGTGTTTTAGCTTTTCATTATGTCTAAGAATTAGAAGAGCAGAGCATCCAATTTAGGTTGAACATAACTAAAAATGAAACAAAATCTCTTTGATAATCAAATCTATCATAAAATTCATTTCTGATTTAGGAGCAAACGGTTATGGATGTATATGAAGCACCCATTCATGAAAGACGCTCAATTCGAGCCTTCATAGACAAACCAGTTTTTAGAGAAAAGCTTGAAAAAATCCTTGAAGCAGGTAGACTGGCTCCCTCAGCCAGAATTTTGAGCTTTGGCATTTTGTTGCAATGAGGGATAGCGATAGTAGAAAAGTCCTCTCTAAAGGTCTATATGCAAAGTTCCTCACCCAAGTGCCGCTTGTAATTGTGACGTGCGGTGACAAAAAAGCCTCGCCTGACTGGTATGCAATGGAGGTAGCTTTAGCTGTTGAAAACATGATTTCAACTGCCGTTAGAGAAGAATTAGGCACCTGCTGCGTAGGAAGCTTCGGCGGAAAAGAAATCAAGGAACCATTAAAGCTCCTGAAAACTTTGAAGTGCTCTTACTTTTAGCGGTATGTTATGTAGGAGAAAAACTTGATTTATCAAGCAACCTTTTGAATCTTGTAAGTTCAAGAAAAAAGTTAGACGAAGTTGCCAACGAAGAAACATTTGGTGAGCCTTTAGTACTTCAAAAAGTTCCAGAGCTCTAAAGCAATGTCTTTTGTTTTTCCAATGAGATCAAACTTGATACTCTCACGCCGATAAGTCTAACTTTCTGGTTCTTCTGCAGGTAAGGGGCAAGTTGTTCCCTCGCGTTTTTTTGAAGGTCATAGAGACGGTTAGTTAAGAAGGGCAAAGTTTTGCTTTTGGTGTGAGTTTCAAAATGTTCAAAACGAATTTTCAAGGTAACAGTTTTGAAAAGTAAATTTTGACTTTCTGTTTCTTTTTGTACCTCAACGCAAAGGTCATCTAAAGCTTGCAAAATGACAGCAGCATCAGAGGTGTCTTCTTCGAAAGTTGTTTCATGGCTTACACTTTTAACGCCCACACGCTCTTCTACTTCGCTTTTGTCAATGCCTTTGGCCATCAAATGCATTTGCCAACCCATCACCCCAAAAATTGATGTCAATGATGATGCATCATACTCTGCCAAGTCACCTATGGTATTCACCCCAAGCTCTTTCAGTTTAGCTTCAGTCTTTCGTCCTACCCACAGCAGCTTGCGCACAGGCAGTGGCGCTAAAAACACTTCTACTTCTTCATCTCTGACAACTGTTAAGCCGTCAGGCTTCTGAAAATCACTCGCGACTTTAGCTACAAGCTTGTTGGGGCCAACACCTATTGAGCAAGTAAGATTTTCCTTTTCTCTAATCTCCTGCTTAATCTGCCGAGCCAAAAATTCAGCTTCAACGTAATCTTTAACCTTGCTTGTTACATCCAAAAATGCCTCATCAATTCCCCACTGTTCAAAATTTTCCGAGTATTTGCGAGCTATTTCCATAATTTCACTAGAAACTCTGATGTACAATGGAAAATCTGGTGGCAAAAAAACCGCTTCTGGACAAAACCGCCAAGCCTGTGAGATGGGCATACCTGAGCGCACACCGGCTTTTCTGGCGATATAATTGCTCGTGCTAACGACGCCTCTACCTTTACCCTGTTTAGGGTCAGCGCCGACAATCACAGGTTTGCTTTTGATTTCTGGGCGCTCTCGCTCCTCAACAGCAGTGTAAAAATGATCCATATCCAAGTGAAAAATTATCCTCGTGACGATGTCACCCGCGCATATCTTTCCCTTTTTCTACCTCTTTGATAATTAGGTGTTTATTGCCTAAAATATGTCTCCAATCAAATGGGTTTCAATGCCGACGGAATTACGGATCTCTAATGAGCAGAACCCTGTATCTATTGTTTTATTTTTCTCGCTTTATGTTACATGTCTCTCTTTTTTATTAACAGCATTGTAAGTGTTTAGAAACTTGCGACTTATCCGAAAATTATGTATTGACGGGTCCCGGATTGTTAACTCGGCGCGGAGCTGAAAATATTCCTTATCTGGGTAAGGGGGATATTTTTTGGAGAGGGGCTTTTTCCGCGTTTTGTTACGCCTGACTCGCCAATTACTGTGTCTTTTTCAAGGCACTGATAACATCTAAGTCCAAAATTGCTAATAAGAACTTGTGACTGTATTGGCACATCTACAGCTCCTGCAAGCCAATATTAAGGAAAGCAGAGCGAAGTAAGCAACAAAAAAATCTGCACTTGCCGAGCCAATGTTTTTCTACCTCACAAAAAGAAATGAGGTTTTCAAGTTAGTCTTCAGCCTCTTTCCAGTCGGATTCAAAACTTTTTTTTATCACGCCTATGAGGTTGCTGTTGTTTGTCCAAAGAGAAGGGTTTTCGCCTAATCCGCCTTCTTTGGAGGTGGTAATCAAAGCTTCTTTGTCATCGGACATTATGAAGTGATTCAAAGGTTCACGATGAAATTTTATATGAACAGACGTGCCATCGATGAGTTTCTGCACTTTTTCTTTGAGCAAACCGTCCGGGCTATCTCCTTCAAAAATCAGGTAAATCTGACTGCCTTTCTTTATTGCCTGCCTGCATTCTTCAGAAAACTGAGACAAAGTCGGAATTATCCTTGCCTTATCTGCAACCAAAGACACTTCTTTTCTTGAGTTTCTAATCAATTCTGAAGTTTTTGCCAAAATCGCCTTTTTTTCTGCTATCAATATGTAGATGCTTTCTTCCCCAGGAAGCGGGAGTTTCCAATCCTTAAGAGACAACTTTTGGACCCTACTTCTCATCCCCGTTAAACGGTCATCAGATCTGTTTTTTTCTTCGGCCACCAGTAAGCTTAATGCATCCGAAATGGGAGTTGCTCTGATCTCAGCTGGTTTTCCCAGTAATCTTTCGATTAGGCCCATTTTTTCAAGGCTAGGCAGGATTTTGTAGACGTCTTCTCTGCGCACTTTTGAAAACTTCGCTAACTGTGAAACAGTAGTTTTTTCCAGTTTAAGTACAGCTAGATACACCCTTGCTTGATTAAGACTCAAACCCAGACCAAGTAGTAGGTCGGTGTTTTCGTCATTAGACATTCAGAATCCCGATTGGTACTTTGTACCTATTTGTATTTAAGAATTTCTTTGCTTTCGCAAACTTGGCAGCTGTCTTGAGTTTGTAACAGAAAGCTTGACTGATAGAGAGAGACAGATTGATAGACTTTAGGCAGGCACGAGGGTGAGTGAGAGAGTTAGTAGTAGCAAGTGTATGCGTTCGCAGAGAGAGAGAGAGAGAGAGAAAAAGATTAAGTTTTAGCCCAATTGTTAGAACAATTTGTCCGAATAATCAAAAAGTGGTATTTTTTGAAAGAAACTGTTTGTCTTTACGCTAATCAGATTTGAGATTGGAATTCTTAAGCGCGTTCAATTACATAACAGTCAAAATCTTGTTTCTGTGCAGTTGTTGGTTAGAGTTGTGCTGTATGCTGTTCTAGTGAATGATTGTGATGTGGATATGTTTTTTGAAGTCTTCGTAGACTGATTTGTTTGTGTATCTTAGAACTATTGTAAGGATGTCTTTGAGTCCTACTGTTGACCAGTGCATCCACTTATGCTTGCAGCGTTTTGAGACTTCTCCCATAACCGCTCAATTCTGTTAGTAGTGTAGGGTATCTTAATGTCGAGCTCTTAACAGAAAAAAAGTCAATGCGGTCTATTGCAAAGATTATGTGTAAATCCCTTATGGCTGTGCGGTTGAAAGCATCTTGCTTAAGCTTAGAAGAAGATAATGGGAGTGAAAATAACACGCCATTATCTTCTACCCTCATGAAGTTAGTTTTGCCCGATGAGTTGCCTTCAATTGAGGAAAAACTCAAGACCTTAGTTGGCGCCTTGCAGCGGCTTGAATCGGGCAAATTGAATAGAATTGGTGTTTTTCGTTTACGAACAATCATTCAGGGCGTGAAAGTGTACCAGGAGCTCATAGCGCAATATGTCGATTATAGGGGGCTTGAGGCTGAATTGTTAGAATGGAGGGAGAAGTATGCGGACCTTGCAAAAAAATCCACGAACCCTCCGGCCAAATAACTTCATTGATACCCGAGCTAAGACACGCGAGGAAATTGACTCTCTGGAGACCGATAGACTGAGCAAGGTTGAGACGCTTAAGACTGATCCGCTTGAATTTTTCTGTCAAATCCTAGGTGTAGAGCCGACAGATTACGAGAAGGAACTTATCGAGCCTTTCCAAAAGAATCAATTTGTGGCTGCTCGGTGGAGCCGACAATCTGGCAAGAGTTTTACGACGTCTGGAATTTTACTTAATTATGCGCTGGTTAACCCTAATTGATGCATTGGTGTTGTGGTGCCTAGTTGGCGCCAAACAAAACTTGTTATCCGACGTATTGGGGATTTTGCGAGGCTGGTTGTGAAGGGAAGTTGCATTCCCCTTACGAATAATTTGATTGAGCGTTTGATGGGTGAGGTTGCTAAACGCATTAAGCATAGGTGGATGCATTGGAGCACGAAGGGATTGGAGAATCTGCTGAATATCCTTCTGGCAAGGTACTGCAACAGATGCTTCTACAAAGAAATGAAAGAAAGATACTTAAGCCCAAACATTACACAAATTCAGATTGCGGTAACGTAAGAAAGCTAGCCGATTAAGAGCCACAACCAAAAATTTGAATCTATCGAAAGTTGGCCATGTCTATCTCTTGCATTTTTCTCACTAAATGAAATTCAGAGACGTATATTGTGAAAACCATAATGAAGCTCATTGCCATTGTCAGTGATAGGCTGCCGTCTTGGCCTCGGAGGGTAAACGTAGCACCTGTTGCCACAGCTACCAAAGCAAATCCCAATGCAAACGCCGACAAAGCCGATACCCAAACATTTCTTAACCTTGAGCCATAGCTTAGAATTATACTCGCTAATGTCAAAATTAATATGCCGTCTATTATGTGCGCTGCGACTTCCGCTCCGCCGGAGTAATTGGCGAAGTTCTGAGGAGTAGTCAGGGGTATTTTGACAAATAAGTTAATATTCATGCCGAGATAGAACTGGATAAAAATTAAAACAGTTTCAATACCGAGCAGGATTTTAATTAACTTAAAACCCATAATTATTAGATAGTTAGCACCGTATTATAAGCTTTTACAGAAAACCCTAAACACTCAAATTATTTGCGATAAAGGAATAATCTTCAGTTTCATAACTATGCAAAAAAAACTGATACAATATGAGTATACGCCATGCATAGGCAAACAAGATTTCGGCACACACTGTCATACCGAAAAGCTGCTTCATCAAATATCGCTCAAACACCATCATGGCACTCGACATCTCAGGCGATTGGTGGCCGCAGGCTGAGCTAGTCGACCGAAGTCTTCTAGCTTACACCCCGGCTCCATCAAACCCATCTTTTATGGGAACCTTCGTCCCGGTTAAACGGGAATGGCTGCCTCTTTTCGGGAGAGGCTTCGAGCTTAGATGCTTTCAGCTCTTATCCACAACGGCGTGGCTGCCCAGCAACTGCCTTATCAGACAACTGGTTAACTAGAGGCCACAGCGTCCCGTTCCTCTCGTACCTAGGGACCCTTTCCCCTCAGGCAGCCAACACTCCCAGCAGATAAAGTCCGACCTGTCTCACGACGGTCTAAACCCAGCTCACGTTCCCTTTTAATAGGCGAGCAGCCTCACCCTTGGCCCCTTATGCAGGGCCAGGATAGGAAGAGCCGACATCGAGGTACCAAGCCGCGGGGTCGATGGGGACTCTCGCCCGCGACGAGCCTGTTATCCCTAGGGTAATTTTTCTGACACATCCAGCACCCACCAAGGGAGACATGGATGATCGCTAAGCCCGGCTTTCGCCTCTGCATCCCTTACTGTTTGGGATTCAGTCAGGCTGGCTTTTGCCCTTGCACTCTACGGAGGGTTTCTGTCCCTCCTGAGCCAACCTTAGGGCGCCCTTGATATCTTTTCAAGGGCGTGCCGCCCCAGCCGAACTGCCCACCTACCGTTGTTCCAGCCCGCAAGGAGCTGGTGAGAAACACGGTTGCAGAAAGTCGGTGTTCCATTGGCGCCTCCCCCAGGTCCCGGAGAACCTGAGATCGACGGCTCCCGACTACGCTCTGCATCCACAACCGTATTCCAGCGACAGGCTGCAGTAAAACTCCACAGGGACTTCTTTTCCCGCTGGGAGATCGTGGACTGTTCGTCCACGTTATGTGGTTTCACCGGGTACTACGCGGGGACAGTGGGGCCCTCGTTGATCCATTCATGCACGTCGGAACTTACCCGACAAGGCATTTGGCTACCTTGAGAGAGTCAGAGTTACTCCCGGCGTTTGCAGGCCCTTAGCCCAGTTGGACCCAGGTTTCAGGTACCTGTACTGGCCAGGATTCAGAAGCCGTTCACAAGCTTTCGCTCTTGCGGCTTCCTGTGTTTTTATTAAACAGTCGAGACCCCTTTGTCACTGCGACCTGCTCTCTACAGCCGAAGCTGAAAGAACAGGCACCCCTTATACCAAAGGTACGGGGCTAATTTGCCGAGTTCCCTCGCATTAGTGTATACCCGAAACGCCTTAGGTTACTCGCCTAGGGACACCTGTGTCGGTTCTAGGTACGATCATACAGGATCCTTCTTAGTGTGCTTTTCAGTGGCTCCAGAGATCAGCTAAACCCCCCTAAAACGGGAGGCTATTCCCGATTTCGCCTAGTTCTCGTCATTACGGCACTCCCTAGGTTTATACGGTTGAACAGGGCGAAGACCCTGCTTAGCTTACCCCGAAACGTCAACACTAAGCTTGCGTCGCCGCATGTACCTGCATGGTTCCGGAATTTTAGCCGGATTCCCTTTTTCGGCATAATCGGTTAAGTTATGCCTTAGGATCGACTTACCCCCGGCTGACGATCGTTGCCGGGGAACCCTGGCCCCTTCGGCGGAGAAGATTCTCACTTCTCTTTGCTGTTACTACCACCGGGATTCGCAATCCTGACCGGTCCACTGGACCTCACAGCCCAGCTTCTGTCCAATCAGGACGCCTTCCTACCAGTGCAGTGTGCACTGCATTCTGAGGTATCGGTAGCTGGCTTAGCCCCGTCAATTTTCGGGGCCGTCAGCCTCGGCGGGTGAGCTGTTACGCTTTCTTTGAAGGATGGCTGCTTCTAAGCCTACCTCCCCGCTGTCTGAGGCTGACGACGCCCTTTAGTTTGACATTTAGCCAGCATTTGGGGACCTTAACCTCAGTCTGGGTTGTCCCCCTCTCGGTCCAGGAGCTTACCCCCTGTAACCCGTTTCCCAAGGTCTTAAGCGCGGGTGGATTCGTAGTTTGAAAGGAAAGTGGATCCTTTCGGGTCCTTGTTTTCCAATCAGTGCTCTACCCCACCAGCTACCTCGCTCGGGACTGGGCTCAGGCCCACTTCGGAAGGAACTAGCTATCACCAGACTAGATTGGTCTTTAGCCCCTAGCCCCAGGTCTGGGGAACGAATTGCACGTCAGAACCCTTTCGAGCCTCCACTAGGCTTTCGCCTAGCTTCGCCCTGCCCAGGGCTAGATCGTCTGGTTTCTAGTATGTATGGCTATGACTCCGGGCACTTTCGTACCCTGCGCCTGGCTCTTGCGAGTTGCGCGCGTGTTGGTTTCCCTGTGCTTACGAGTTTATCACTCTTAGGCTTGCCATAGCCATAAACTCCCCGGCCCGTGTTTCTAGACGGAACGTGCGACCCTGATCCCCTTTCCTCGTACTGCCGCTTCACAGCGGGTTCCTTTAGAAAGGATCTACTCTTCTGGGCCGCACACGTCTGTAACTGTCTGGTTTCAGGCACTTTTCACCCCCATTTCGGGGTACTTTTCAGTTTTCCGTCACCGTACTAGTGCGCTATCGGTCTTGAGGCGTATTTAGTCTTGGAAGTTGGTGCCTCCCAACTTTCCGCACCAAAACCATGGTACGGTAGTCTGGGACTCTAGCTCAACTCTTTCTGGTTTACGTTTACGGGGCTGTCACCCTCTTTGGCGTGCCTTTTCAGGCAACTTCAGCTTCACCAGGGAAGAGGAAGCCAGGCCCTTAACCCTACATCTCCAGTGCTTTTCAGCATCGGATTCGGTTTGGACTTTTCCCATTTCGCTCGCTGCTACTAAGGGAATCCCGTGTTTGGTTTCTTTTCCACCCCCTACTAAGATGCTTCCGTTCGGGGGGTTCCCGCTCCCATGAAGGGAGCATATACTAGGAAGTCCCATTCGGGTATCCTCGGTTCTAAGGCTGCGTGCGCCTACCCGAGGCGGTATCGCGGCTTGCCGCGCCCTTCTTCGGCTCTCAAGCCGAGCCATCCTCCAGACAGCGTGGCATGTTCGGGCCATAGGTGGTGTTTGTTTGGCGTTTGGTGAAACAACATTTCGAATATGTATAGTGTGTTGCGTCGTTGTTCTTGTTTGCCTATGCATGGTGTCATTTTGATCTTCGCGCAATGACTTGGCGAAGTCTCGTCCACCCTTCACTCCCCATCGACATGGTGAGGAGTTGCATCTCTTTATATGGCATAACCCATATTGCTGAATTGCATTAGAAGCGGCTTTCACTGATATAAGCATTATGTTGAGACTTATTGAGGTTTATTGTGAGATGATTTCTTGCTTCGGTGTCATTTTTGAGACTTTCTAAACTTCACGTTTTCACTCGACGTTGGTTAGGTGCCGAGTCGCATGGAATTATAGCTTAAGCAGGCCTTATTCATATAAGGATGACGGCATAATTGGCACACAATATGTATTATGTGTTTTAATTAGCACTTTTAAGATTAACGTTTGCTTACATTTATGGATGACTAATTGAATTTTAGCAAGTACCCATCTTGTCACCAATGAGGAATAAAGAAAATCAACAAATCGTGTAACCGCAGAAAAACCTGCATTTTTGATTTTAGCTTATAGTTTAGATTTTCATGAAACGAGATTATTGACATTGCAGATTTTTTTAGTAGTAACTTTTATTTGGGTAAGGTTTAATGTGATGGTGTATTCTGGGCTCTTTGGCGGGTGCCTCGATAGCTCAGCCCAGTAGAGCGGCTGCCTTGTAAGCAGCAGGCCGCGGGAGCAAGGCCCGCTCGAGGCTCCACGAAAATTTTCGTCCATAAGCCCATTAAATTTATTATAGATTTTCAGTAAATCGGGGTAAGCTTAAATCACAAAACTTCTAAACCAAAAAACAGTACTAAAAAATATTATTCTTCAGGCGCTTCGGGTTCATCGTCCTTTGCGGTTGGGTTTTTGCCTGTAAGTTTGTATTTACGTGCTTGTGTTTCTATTATTTCGTGCTCGAAAAACTTCTTTATTGATTTGAAGACTTTTTTGCATGGTTCGCCTGTCTTGTCGGTTATTTCTTGAAGAGTTAGTTCTTTGCCTTCGGCCTTTAGAGTTTGATAGACTTTTTCGTCGGTTTTATTAAGTTTCATATGGATCACTGCCTATACTATTTCTTTGTGTTATGGTGAAAGGGCTTTTTCAATTTTGCGGTTAAATCTTTAGAGAAAATAGATATCAACTAGAATTTTCAATAGCAAATCAATGTGTCCGTATTATTTCTTCCCAAAAGTTTCAGGGTTAATCTGCCTATACTTACCATCCTTATCAACTACGTACATATGGAAGTCATATTCGTCGCAGTAATTCTTAACATCGATATATCGCTGCTTGTTGCCTTCAAACATTTCAGGGGTTACTATTTCACAAATACGAGTTAAACAACCTTTCTTTTCAGCTTGAATATCGGGCAGGTATCCCTTACCCACCTGAGATGGTTTCTCGTAACCTTCTAAATCCGCTTTAACCGTCCAGCTATCCCGTTTCAATTCGTCGGCAACAGCCCTAACACACACATCAACATTATTCTGACTTAATTTTTTTTTCTCAGTCATATTAATCGCCTGAAAATACTATTGTTTTCCCATTTTATTAATAGTTTGAAAATACCATTGCTGTAAATTACTGAGAGCTATTTTCCTCCAAAAACTTGTCTATGAAGACTAGCGGCAGACCAAGCAGCGGAAGCGAGAGCATCCAAAGGTCCAAGTTATGCCCCAAAAACCATGCGTACCAGGCACTCCAGAAACTGGTGCTTCCAAAGAAAATCCAAGACAAATAGTTCCAAAGAAAATACATCCCCAAACTCAAAACAACCACCCCGACACTTCTCCAACTCACAAAGCCAACATCAACCGATTTTTTAGCAAGGTATGCCGCATAAATTGTCAGAGCAAGAAGCCCGAATAATGTAACTGCGAAACTGATGAGGTGTTGGGGGTAAACTGTCAAGTAGCTATATCCTTTCACCATTACAGTGTAAACCCAGATGCTTGAGTTAAGCAGCCAAAACGTCAAAACGTAAAGTGTCCCCGCAATTAGTGCCCACTTCACAACGCTCCTAAATGGATTGGCAGCGCTGAGCTTGTAAGCCAAAATGAATAGAACAATCGGCAAAACAATGGATTCCACAAAGCTTGGGACAGCATTTAGAACAAAATTGTTTAAAACTGAGGTTGCGGCGCTATTTCTGGAAATCATCATGAGAACACTGCGAACATTTGCACCTGCGCTTGTGCTAAGCCCCAACCAATAGATACCCTCAAAAACGATGACCCAACGCAAAATCTTAAACAGTTTAGCTTTCGATGGAAAATCTCTCGAAAAATAATATACGACACAGGCTACGGCGATGATACTGGCGACAAAGCGGAAAACGATGCCTATCGTACCTGAAATATCCTCAATGTAAGTGATAAATGAAAAGGATCTGCCGCGACTCCACTCCCCAATCCACTCCAACGTGAACAAGGCATGAAGCGTAAACAGAAAATATGAGAGCACAACAGCCAGCAAACCAACTTTTACCGAGGTATTCTTATTCGTCATTAAATCACTGTTCTTAAATGTGAAAGAAAATATCTCCATGAATCTTATTACATTTACGGTTACTATGAATTAACAACGCAAAACTACACTAATTCTTAAATAATAAAAATTATTATAATAAAAAAGGGTTCTATTTGAAACAAAATAGCGAGCGTAAAACAAGTTTTCTGATTGCGGTTCAAGGCCTTGGTGCGGTGTTTGTGGGTATCTTCTTAGTGGCTTACTTAGGAGGCATGTTTATGAATCCATCAACAACGGTTCTACATTTTGAACCTGTTTTCAGAATTCCGCTCATCGTCTTTGGTGCTGGGCTTCTTGGTCTTGTGTCGATTGGCATTATTCTTGCTGCGTCAAAGCAGCGTTCTTGATGGTACCAAACTTATATGTTAAGATTAGTTTTTAGCTAATTTACTGTTCGCCTTGTTCCATTTTCAAACACATAAACCTCGTTGATGAATGATAGATCGCCGTTTTCATACACAAGTGCCGAGCCCATAGGTACAGCGAAAATTTTCTTCTGGCTCGACAGTCGTTGCAACATGTTGTCTCTTTCAAGTTTGTAGTGGACTTTAAGGGTGAGATCTGCTAAGCCAAGACCATTATCAATAATTTTGACTTTCGAATTGCCGCGGCAGGTAATTACACACGTTTTGCAGAGCACTAATGCTCCGGCACTTCTTCCAACAATTACGCCAGTATAATTGCGCAGCAATTCATCTACACCTGTATTTTTGAGGCGTTCTGCAAGAATTGTTACAAGTCCACCTGTCAAGTAAATCAAGTTAGAGGTTGCCATTTTTCGAGCGATGGTTTCTTTAGAGTCGGAGTACTCAATAAAATCAATTGATTTTGCACCCAAACTTATGAAGTAATCAACCAGGCGCTTACGTTTTTTGTAGCTCATGTCAAATGAGGCTCTTGCCCAAGGAAACACGGCGATAACAGGAGAGCCCCCTGCGTCTTCGAACGCTTTTTCATTGACTTCCTTTGCACTTCGTTTAAAGACGTTTTCTCCACCTAGAAGATACAGTTTGGGCATAGAAGCAACAAATTGCAGTGGTGCCTTAAAAGCGAATGCTGCCTATAGAAAAACAAGGCTTATAACTTTAATCGGACAGTAAGCCAACGATGCAAATGACACCTCAAGGATTTGTCGAGTATAAACCCAGAGAATTCTGCCAAGACATCCAATGCCCCATTCAACTTGAGCTAAACAGGCTTGGGGAGAATTCCTCTGCATATGAGGAAACACGACAAAAATGCAGCAGCACCTGCCTATACACTACATGGCAATTTCACCACTGGTTAATAGAAAAAGGCTACCTAATCCTAAAACCATTCGAAAGAAAAAAATAAGCAAATAGGTCTTGCTCCACATATGTCATATTTGAACTAAATTTTCTTTCTTTAAAATTCAAAATCATATGGAAAAACGGCGTTGCGGGGCTGTTATCTCTATATACTCCGCGGTGCTCTTGTATTGTTTGTCGGGATTTTTCGAAAGAATATAGCACCCTGTTCCAACTTAGCTTGCGTATATAGGTAATTCTGACATCCAAAATTGGAAGAGATAAAGTTTGAACTACAAAGAACCAGCCATAATTGAGCACTTAGCATTTCTTTCAGTAAAATACTGTGTTTACCTGTCAGAACTCTATCAAGCACTAGTTTCTGCAAGAGTAAACGAAAAAGCTACATGTGAAGACCTTACAGTTGAATACCGAGGCACCATAAAACACCAAGTTATATTTCTAATCACAAAAGGCAGCGCCGTCCTTGTGCAGTTTCGCGTTGCCGAAGAATTTCTCCAGAGAAAAAATATAAGCTTTGAAAGCTGGCTAGATACGGACAAAATACGTAGACAATTAGCTAGACAAAACACTACACCTGATTCAACATCAATCAAAAACTTGAGGCATGGAATGAAAAAGGTTACGGTGAAGGGAGAAGTACTCGAAACTCAAAAACCCCAACTAATCCATACCCAATATGGAAACAGCGTTATGCTTACCAATGTTTGGATTTCAGATGAAACGGGAAAAGTCAAGCTTTGCCTTTGGGGAGAACAATTAAACTCTCTTGTCCCTGGCGATATAGTGCAAGTTACGCATGGGTCGGTAAGAACGTTCAAAGGAGAAAGACAATTAAGCATTGGAACCCGAGGAACAGTCAACGTATTGCAGGGAAACACCGCTGGAGATCAAAGAAGAATTTCCCAGAAAACAACTGTTACATTAGACTAAATTCACAATTCTTTAAAATAGAGCCAAAATAATGTTAGAAGACACTATCAAATGCTTTAGCAATTGGTGTTGATTTTGATAGAAGAAGAACAACAATCCGGTGCTATGGGAAGTTATTGTTCTTCTTCGAAAGAAATAGGACACAGTGTTCACTCCCCATGATCCTTCTTCTTCAAAGCTTGTGAAAGAAGAAGAAACTTACCGGGGTGTACACACTTCTTCCACTAGGAATACATCTAAGAAGCGTCTTTACTCAGACGAAATAATCATGAACAGATACCAATTATTTTTTTTTCATTGATCAAGGATAAAGGTTATCTAATTCTAAAACCAACAGGTAGCACGGTGATTATATTATGGAGTGGGGAATGAAAAACAGGTTAAGTAGACTTATCCAGAAAGATGGGAAAGCTCTCTTTTTACCCGTTGACCACGGCTACTTCCAAGGTCCAACGCATGGCCTTGAGAAGCCCGAGGATACAATCAAGCCAATCTACCAATACGCAGACGCAATCATGCTAACACGCGGTGTGCTTCGCAACTGCATTGATCCAGCAATCGAAAAGCCAATCATCTTGCGAGTTTCAGGAGCAGTAACCGTAGTAGGCGAAGACCTAGCAAATGAAAGCATAGTTACATCAATTCAGGAAATTCTGCGATTAAACGTCAGTGCAGTTTCAATGTCTGTTTTTGCAGGAACAAAATACGAGAACAAAAGCCTTAGCAACTTAGCCAAACTTGTTGATGAATGCGAAGATTATGGCGTTCCTGTTATGGCTGTTACCGCGGTTGGAAAAGAACTTGAAAAGAGAGAAGCACGTTATTTAGCGTTAGTTGCACGAGTTTCAGCTGAAATCGGAGCAAGAGTAGTAAAAACCTATTATTGCAAAGAAAACTTTGAGAAAGTCGTTGATGGATGTCCAGTACCAGTTGTTATGGCAGGTGGACCAAAAGCTGAAACTCAAAAAGAAGTTTTCGATTTCGTTTACGATGGTATGCAGAAGGGCGCTATAGGTGTTAATTTGGGAAGGAACGTTTGGCAAACCGAGAACCCTGTAGCCGCAATAAGGGGACTCCGAGCCATTGTCCACGAAAACTTCACGCCTCAAGAAGCCTTAGATCTGTTCAATCAAGTGAAAGCAGGCAAAGCCTAAGCTCACCCTTTGGTGAATCTGTTGCAGGTCGCCGTCTATTATAATAACCATGACGTTCGAATCCAAGAAGTGCCCATCCCTCAAATCGGCGATGAGGAGGCTTTGTTGAAGGTTATGGCGAGCGGCATTTGCGGCAGCGATGTTAACGAGTGGTATCGTGTTCCTAAAGCCCCGATTGTTTTAGGTCATGAAGCATCAGGAGTCATAGAGAAAGTTGGCAGCAAAGTCAGTAGCATTAAGGTGGGTGACAGAGTTTTTGTTTCTCATCATGTGCCTTGTTACCAATGTCGTTATTGCAAAAGAGGCATTCACACCGCGTGCCACACATTGCATACAACAAATTATTTTCCAGGCGGCTTCTCACAGTACATTAGGATACCAAAAATCAACATTGAATTTGGAATCTACAAACTGCCAGATGACATGTCTTTTGAAGAAGGCACATTCATCGAGCCATTAGCATGCGTCTCGCGGGGGCAACGCTTGGCAGGCTTGCAAGAAAACGATACTGTTCTGATTATCGGCGGGGGCATTGCTGGAATTCTGCATACGCAACTTGCTCACTTCAAAGGCGTAGAAAACGTAATTGTAGCTGACATTAACCCATACCGGTTGGAGCTTGCCAGAAAATTTGGCGCAACCAATACTCTAAATGCCAAAGAGAACCTGCCCCTTCAGTTTAAAGAAGCGAACGAGGGAAGGTTAGCTGACCAAGTTGTCGTCTGCACAGGAGCCACTTCAGCTTGCTTATCGGCGCTGGAGTGCGTTGAAAGTGGCGGAACAATCCTATTTTTTGCCGTTCCGGACCCGACTGTGAAGTTGCCAATTCCAATAACTCAGTTTTGGAGAAACGAAATTACATTGCGTACAAGCTATGGTGCGTCACCTAAAGACTTAGAGGATTCGATGAGTATCTTAGCCACAAAACGGCTCAACATAAAAGGCATGATTACTCACAGGTTGAGTTTGGGTGAGGCGCAGGAAGGTTTCAAGTTGATGACGGAGGCTGGACAATCTTTGAAGGTTATTCTGGAACCTAATCGCCCGTAAGTCATTAAAAGATAAAAACATAAACAGACATACAACTAGCCATGCCTGACGTATTTGATGCAATTAAAGAGCGGAGAAGCGTAAGAAAATACCAGGCCAGCACTGTTGCGCCTGATCTTGTTGAGGAAATATTGGCAGCGGCTGGCTGGGCTCCTTCAGCACATAATGCGCAACCATGGCGATTCATCATTTTAACTGACGATTCTGTCAAGCGACTCTTGGCTGAAGCTATGGCAGAGTCATGGGTTAAAGACATGAATAAAGACGGAATAAACGTTGACTCGAACACTCGGCAGGTTAGAGTCGATAGATTCGCAACCGCACCCATAATTATTCTTGCATGTTTAACGATGAATGGCATGAATAAATTCTCTGACGAAAAGAGACAGAGGGTTGAGATGGATTTAGCAATGCAAAGTTTTGGTGCAGCTATGCAAAACATGTTTTTAGCGGCGCAGGCGAAGGGTTTGGGTGCATGCTGGTTTTGCGCACCTGGTTTTTGTAAGGAAACTGTTAGAAAGGTATTGAAAATTCCCAAGGATGTCGACCCTGAAGCACTTGTTATAATGGGCTATCCAGCAGAGAAACCGCACGTGCCAACGAGAAAACCATTACGCGATTTTTGTTTTAAAAACAAGTGGGGGCTTAGACTCTAAGATTTTATCATTGTTAGAAGCATTTTGAACTTTGTTTTCGCCATCAAGGCATGAGGATCGTTGGCTGGCATAATAGTAACTTCACCTTTTCTTAACTTCAGTGGTTTGCCCGATATGGTAACATCTACTTCGCCATCAAGAACATAAACCAAAGCATCATAGGGCGCGGCATGTTCGCTTAAACCTTGATTTTCATCGAAAGCAAAAAGCGTCACAGTTCCCGTTTTCTTGTCAATTAAGGTGCGGCTTACCACAGAGCCTTCTTGATAATCGATTAAGCCTTCAAGGCTTGAGGTTTTTGCAACGAGCGATTTGGAAGAGAGTTTTTTACTCAAAGTTTTGCCTCGGTGTATTGCTTGTCAGGAATAAAATCCATAGAAATCGAGTTTACGCAGTGCCGAGTATTCTTCTCCGTAAAATGTTCACCCATAAATACATGGCCTAAATGGGCGCCGCAGCCAGCACATTGGATTTCAGTTCGCATTCCATCAGGGTCAGGAAGCTGTTTAACGGCGCCTGGAATTTCCTCGTCAAAGCTGGGCCATCCGCAGTTTGCTTCAAACTTTTTTTCTGACCTGTAAAGTTGGGCTCCACACCTTTTGCAGACGTAGGTGCCTTTTTGCCAAAAAGCGAAGTATTTACCTGTGAAAGGCATTTCTGTACCCTTATCCTCGATGACATGCTTCTCTTCTGGAGTAAGCTGCTTAGTGGTATCTCTTTGAGAAGTGGACATAATTACCAATTTAACTATGTTTTTGCGACCTAAAAAGCATTCTGTCCGAGTGGTGCCGATAAACAAATATAAGCTAAGCTGAATTATTTATTATTGAGGTTCTTCTATGGTTGAAATAAGTAGATTATTCTGGAAAAAGGCATTCACTTCGGACAATTTTTTACTTGGCGATGTTGAAAGCGCAGAGTTGGATATGAATACTTGGCAGATTACTAATTTTTTTATTGGCTTAAGCGATGACGCCGCAAAAAAACTAGGATTCAGGAGACCTTTTCTTGGTAGAGTAGTGATTTGTTTGCCTGTTTCTGCTATCAAAACGTTCCAAGACACGGCCATCCTTAACAAAACGAGTGCGGAGCTCCAAGATCTTAAAGAATGCAAAGAATAATCGTTGCAGATTAATAATGGTCAATTAGAAATTTACTTTTTTTTCTTAATTCGTATTCTTATATGTAGCAATAGTTATGCCAGCTGCTCATCCCCACCACAGGTGCTTGTTCACTTTCACCCAGCCCTCCACTGCCCCAATTAGTCCCATTGTTCGGTTGTTTTAAATAGCCCAAACATACATCATCCATCAAATGTGAACGTAATGAACGAAGACGAAGATGCCCAAACCCAAAAAGAAGCAGAAGCAACGGAAGAAGATGAATCAGAAAAGCAGCCAAAATATGAGTTCATAGAAGACCTGCCCGGAGTAGGTCCAGCCACAGCTCAAAAACTCAGAGAGCTCGGCTACCACACGGTAGAATCTTTAGCTATGGCAACATCGCGAGAACTTGACCCTGTAGGAGTAAGTGAGAAGAAAGCCTTCCAAATTATTGAAGCTGCTCGATCAGCAATCGGGATATCTTTCGTCCGAGCGGATGAACTTTTTAAGAGACGCAAAACTGTCTTGCGGCTAAGCACAGGCAGCAAAGCCATAGATAAAATTGTTGATGGCGGTTTAGAAACTCAAACCATAACGGAGTTTTACGGGGAATATGGTAGTGGAAAAAGCCAGATATGCCATCAGCTATGCGTCAATGTTCAGTTGCCTCCAGAACGAGGCGGATTAAACGGCGCAGCCCTTTACGTTGATACAGAAAACACTTTCAGGCTTGAACGTATAGTGCAGATGTCTAAGTTTTTAGGATTAGATCCTGAACAAGTTGTGAAAAACATCATCTATGCGGAAGCATACACTTCAGATCATCAAATGTTTCTTCTTGAAAACGCAGATGAAATAATCAAAGCAAACAACGTGAAATTAATAATTGTAGATTCATTAACTGCACATTTCCGAAGTGAATACCTTGGAAGAGAAATGTTAGCTTCAAGACAGCAGAAACTTAACAAGCACATGCACAAGCTAATCGGTTTAGCCCGAGCGTTCAATGCTGTAGCAGTTGTAACTAACCAAGTGATGGCTAAGCCAGACCAATTCTTTGGCGACGCAATTCACCCAATCGGCGGAAACATTGTTGGCCATACAAGCCACACACGTATCTATTTGCGAAGGGCGCCACATGGACCTATACGTATTGCTAGGTTAGTCTCAAGTCCGTATTTGCCGGAGGGAGAGGAAATCCTTAAAGTAACCGAGAACGGAATAGAGGATGTCTCTGAAGAAGAAAAAGCAGAGAAAGCAAGCAAAAGTCGGCGTTAAATATGCCTATACCCCAAGCCTTGGTTTCACGGTATTTCCAACTTTTGGTTAGCAGGCAATTCACTGAAGCCGAGCGAGAGTTGGAAAAAGTCAAGCAGAAAATGCAGAAAACAGATTGGAACAGAGGTTATTTCAGAGCATTGTATGGGATGTTTCTATCACGCAAAAATGCGGCAAGCGACGATTATGCATTCTTTGCCAAATTGGACTTGAGCGACAAGGTAGCATTGACGTCTTATAAAAAAGAATTTCTTAACCACGTTGGCAACGGTTTGCACGGTGATTTTGATCGCGGATACTTTTCAGCTTGGGCAGAGTGTATGCGCGTCCTAACACGCATGGATATTCCAGGCTCGCAAAGCAGCAATGGAAAGGCGGCTGAAGAAGAAAAAATAGAGACTCTTAAAAGTGATAGGAGTCAAGCTACTATTGCTAATTTTTTGAACAAACCTAAAACTGATGAAGAATAATTCTTTAATCTATAGGTTATGCGATTCTTATAATTGTATAAAATAGGATGAAGAAGGGTAACCATACCATGAAGTACATGAATATAGCTGTACTGAGGATTTTTGATTGTTTTTCTACTTTGTTTTTGTATACTGCTCTTAAAGGGTAGTAGGATGCTAAGTAAACTACGAGTGCTATTGTTATACAATCAACAAGTATGCTGAGGTCGTTTGCGGTGCCCAGATAAAAACCTACGACTGCACTTAAAAAGCCTGCAACTAAGGCTAATGCGACACGTATCCAGTAAAGTTGTACTAACGGAGTCATCTTAAACGAAATCCTTGGGTGAGTATATTTTATTCTTACTTAAAAAACATGCCTAGATATTAACAGTTTCTGCTTTTCAAAAATCAATTCAGACCCAACTTAACTGTTTTTAGGTGAAAGAGTTATTTCATAGTCAAGCCTCTCTATAGAATCCGACTTATGTTGGGTGTAGGAATTGCACAAGAAAGAAATTACAAGCTTCGACATCGCAGCAGCAATCAGTGAGCTAAAGGGCACAATTACTGATTCCAGAGTTAACAACATCTATCAACTTGATGAAAAAACGTTAGTTTTCAAACTTCACAAAACAGACACGTCACCAATACGGCTTGTAATGGAAGCAGGTAGAAGATTACACACCACTAGTTATGCCGAAGAAAATCCCGCTGAACCTCCAGCATTCTGTATGGCGCTTAGAAAATACCTACGAAATGCCTGGGTAAGTGGTATTGACCAACATGAGTTTGAAAGGATTATAACAGTTACCTTTGGGACAAAAACTGGTATGTTAAAGCTGGTTTTAGAGCTTTTCGGCGAAGGTAACATCATACTAACAAACGAGCAAAATGTAATTATTCACGCTTTAATCTACAAAAAAATGCGTGACCGCGACATTCTGCACAACGTAGTTCTTCAGCTTCCGCCTTCAATTAGCAAAAACCCCTTCAAAATAACTATAGAGGAACTGGAGGAAGCCCTCAAAAACACAGGTGAAACTGAGGTTGTTAGGTCAATAGCACGTTTCTTAGGAGTTGGAGGAGTTTATGCTGAAGAAATTCTTCTCAGATCGGGCGTGGAAAAAACCAAGCACTGTAGCACCTTGACAACGGTTGAAGGTAAACGCATTTTTGAAGCGCTTCAAGGTTTGCTCTCAACTATTTCAAACAAACGTTTGGAGCCATGCATTGTTCTGAGCGAAGATGGAGATTTCTTGGATGTCGTACCGTTCACACTTAGGCGTTATGAAGGCTACAAAACACAGGAATACAACTCTTTCAATCAGGCTTTAGATGAGTTTTACCTAAGGGTAACAGTTGCGGAAAGAGCTGTTAACGCTGTTGAAGTTGATAAGATAAAAAAAGAAGCTGAACGTCTTAGACGGTTGGTTGCCGACCAAGAAAAATCTATAAAAGAAGACACAACCAAGGCGCAGCGGGACAAACTAATCGGCGACACAATTTACGCTCACTTCAGCGAACTACAAACATTCAAAGACCAACTTCTAAAAGCCAACGAACAAGGAAAGGAGTGGAATACGATAATTACTGAGGCCTTAGCTACCAAGAAAACGGGCAAAATTCCTGAAGCTTATATTGAATCGTTTGATGGCAAAAATCTTGCATTGAATCTTTGTATGGACAACCTTCATTTTAGCTTCAGCTTGAGAGATTCACTTTTTGATAATGCCAATGTGTATTATGAACGAGGAAAAAAAGCTAAACAAAAATCTGCTGGGGCATTGACAGCGCTGACGGACTCAAAGAAAAAATTGGCGAAAATAGAGCGTGAACTGCTCGAAGCAGAGAATCTCAAGAGTCTTAAGCCGGCGGAAATTATTGAAGCGCTCTCAAAACGTAAGGCGGAGATGGAAAATAGGGAGTGGTATGAAAAATTCCGTTGGTTTACCAGTTCCGACGGCTTCTTGGTGGTGGCGGGCAAAGATACTGTGAGCAACGAAGTGCTAGTTAAGAAGTATACAACGCAGGAGGATGTTGTTTTTCACGCTGAAATCACTGGGGCACCTTTCGTAGTTGTCAAAGCTGAAGGCAAAACCATAAGCGAGCAAACACTCCGCGAAGCAGGCGAGTATGCGGCATCTTTTTCAAGGGCATGGAGAGAAAACGCAGGTTCAACCGACGTCTACTGGGTAAAGGTAGATCAGCTAAGCAAAAGTGGTCCTTCAGGAGAATCAGTTCCGCATGGAGCCTTCTTTGTTGTTGGCAAACGAAATTGGACACGAAACGTGCTGCTTAGAACTGCAGTCGGCATAATCATCGATGATGAAACCGTCTTTGTTGGTGGATCCGTGGATGCAGTGAAAGCCAAAACCAAAGCATATGTTGTCCTCCTGCCTGGTGACACGCAAGGTAAAGATCTTTTAAAGCAAATCCTCAAATCACTAATGCTAAAGTTGCCCAAAGAACAAAGAGAAAAAGCCGGCAAGACATCCATTGAGCAAATCAGAGAGTATGTACCCTATACTAAGGGAGCAATAAGTCAGAAAATGAATTGAATAACAAAACTCAATTAGAAAATGAGAGCGCTGTAAAAAACGCTAAGATCTGGGGTTTATTTTGCTTTGTTGGCTTCTGCCGTTTGGAACAGGTTCTTGACAGCTTTCTGTCGGTACTTCTGCGCCAGTGTTTCTGCAGTAACGTAGGTTAAGGCTTCTTCTGGACACCATTTGACGCATTGTGGCTCTTTGGTTTCGTTGTCTGTGCAGCTGTTGCATGTGAACACGATTTTCTTTTCTGGGTGCATGTTCATGGCGCCGAATTGGCAAGCGCTAATACACCATCCGCAGCCGTTGCAGGCTTGTTCGTCAACACGGATTATTCCGCTGTTTTCTTCTTGGCTAAGTGCGTCTCTTGGGCAGGCAGCTACGCATGCTGGTTCCTCGCAGTGTCTACAAGTGATTGCCATGTTTATTAATGGACCCATACGCATTGCGCGTATTCGTGACTTGGTTGGGTTGAAGGTTTTTTCGTTAACCATACTGCAAGCGTACTCGCAGACCAGGCAGCCGATACATTTTTCTGGGTCTGCTGTTACGAATTTTCTGTCTTGTGGGCGTACCATATTAATTTCCTCCTACAGTTGCTTCTACCGTTTGAGGCTTTGCAATTTGAGCAGCTTTCATTGCGTCTTCAGCAATGTACGCCAAGTCACCGAGGCCTAACTGTTGCAAGCGCTCAACGGTTGGGATACCGTCAACGGTCCATCCTCGTGAAGCATAGTAATCATCTAAACCAATTGCCATTTCTTCGTCGCTGACACAAACACCTTTTGCTGGGCCTTCGTCCGGCACGGGGAAATTCTTTATCTTGTAGGGTACATCATCGAATTTGCGGGTCCCTTTTCCCTCGCGTATGTTGAATAGCCTTGCCAAGTTTTCGATTCTATCGCCGTCTTTGATCATTTCTTCAACGGTAATTGGGATGCCAGTTGCCAAAGTGTAATAGTTAATCAGATCTTTCCAGCCGTCATAGTATGTGCCTCTACTGAATTTGCAGACGATAAGTGAGTCAATAATGTTGTACATGTGGCTTTCTTCAGTGATCATTTTGCCTCTGCCTTTCTCAATTTTGAAGCGGTTTACTTTGCCTTTAACGTCAGGTGAGTAAGCGCCGTTTCTGAGGTGACATGCGCCTCTGAACGAGACACTAAAGCCAAGTGCAGCAGTTTTGAGTGTTCGCAGGTCGTAGCCTGGCAGTTCTAAGCCTTTAATGTGGCAAGCGTACTTGTAAGCATCTCCGCCGATTAATTCAGCAGCTCTTGCAACTCCTTCTGCAAGTATATTGCCTAGCCAGCCTTCGCGTTTGCCGATTTTGTGAATTATTTGGATCAGGGCTTCAGCGTTTCCGAATTTGAGGTCAATTCCGTCAGTTTGTTCCTTCGTGATTATGCCGTGCTCATAGAGATCCATTGCGAATGCAACGACAACGCCGATTGATATGCCATCCATGCCGTATTCGTTTACGATGCGCATGGCCTCGATTATAGCGTCTAATCTGTCGACGCCGCAGAGTGGTCCCATGCTCCATAGACACTCGAACTCAAGCCTTGAAGTTGAGCCCTTATATGGTCCCTCTGGGACAACGCCAATATGGTCACAACGCATACCGCAAGTTGCGCAGCCTACAATTTTCTTAACATAATGCTCATTGAAGTATTCACCGCTGACTTTATTTGCGCCTTCAAAAGTAGCATTAGTCCAGTTCCTTGTTGCTAGCGCTGATAACGAGTTGAGGACCAAAACGTTTTCAGGCGTCCCTAAGGTCTTGTATTTCTTGGTAGATGGACCCTTCATTCTTTCATAAATCATTTTGACAAATTCTTTGAAACCATCAAGGTTTGCAACGTTAACATCATGTGTTCCACGAACTGCAACTGCCTTAAGGTTCTTTGAGCCCATGACTCCACCCATACCACTTCTTCCAATAGCTCGGAATTCATCATTTATAATGGCTGCAAACCTGCAGAGTTTCTCTCCTGCCTCGCCAATGGCTGAGACACGGATGTAAAAGTCGCCTAGTTCACTTCGGATTTTGTCATCGGTCTCTTTAACGGAAGCGTTCTTTAAGTATTCGGCATTTCGGATTTCAACTTTGTCATCGTCTAGCCAAAGGTAGGATAGTTTGGGTGCTTTGCCTTTGATTACCACAGCGTCGTAGCCTGCTCGTTTCAGGTCTGGACCGAAGAAGCCGTGAGCTTCTGCATTGCCGATACCACCTGTGGCGGGAGATTTGGACACGACGGCGTAGCTGTTGCCGCCCGTTGGCCCCATCGTGCCGCTGAGTGGACCAGTTAAGTAAATTAACGGGTTATCAGGGTCATAGGGGTCTGTGCCTGGTTTTGAATTGTCAAATAGTAAGCGGATGCCTAAGCCTATTCCGCCAATGTAGTCTTTAGCCATCGTTTCTGATAATGGCTCTGTTTTTATTTCTCCCGTTGTGAGGTTAACATGTAAAATTTTTCCTGCGTAAGCAAACATGCTCATTTTTCCCTCATTGTTATTTAGCTGAGTCATTTGAAAAGTATATTAAGTTAATGGCTAATTTATCTAAAATTTCACGTTTCCCGCCGACGTGTTTTTAATTGCATAACGCAAGAAAATGAGCGAAAACTTAAAGCAACCATGCACACTTTCTCAATCTAAGGCGAAAAACTTGACCAGAATTAGCGCTCTTCAGTCAGCAATCAAGGGAAAGTACGACTTCTACGCAGTTTTCAATGGCGTTAACCTAACCTATTTTTCTGGCTTCTCAGGAGCAACCGCTATGCTTATCCCCCAGCAAGGCGAAAGCACCCTATACGTTTCATCAGTCAATTATGAACAAGCTAAGGTAGAAACCACCGGCTTAACAGTGCAATTTCTAAAACTGGGTGAAAACCCGATGGAAAAAATCGCCAACCAAGCAGCTCCAAACAAACTCGCCATTGACTCGATGCCAATTGAAGCTTGGCGTGCTCTAGTCAAAGCAATGGGTGACGAAACAAGACTTGAACCTACAAGCAATATCGTCAGGGATTTACGAAAAATCAAAGATAAACAAGAAATTCAGCTGATCCGTGAAGCTTGCAGTTTAGCAGAAATCGGTATGCAGGTGGCGTTTGAAACTGTCAAGCCAGGCATACAGGAAAAGCAAGTGGCTGCACAAGTCGAGTATGCAATGAGAAAGAAAGGCTCCGATGGAACAAGCTTTGATACAATAATCGCTTCCGGACCTAACTCGGCTTTTCCCCATGGATCTTGCTCAAACAGAACAATCCGTGAAGGGGACTTGATAGTGGTTGATTTAGGCGCGACCTACCGGTTATACCGTTCAGACATGACCCGAACCTTCACCACTGGCAAACCCTCAAAAAAGCAGAGAAAAATCTATGAAGCAGTCAAAAGTGCGCAACAAAGAGCCTTCGAGACCATAAAACCAAACATCCAAGCCACACAAGTTGACACTGCAGCAAGGCTGGTAATTGAGCAAGCTGGTTTTGGCGGGTTTTTTGTTCACAACCTTGGCCACGGCGTGGGGTTGGAAGTTCATGAAGCACCTATTCTGAGTCCCGACAGTAAAGAAATCTTAGCCGTAGGCAATGTCGTGACGGATGAACCTGGAATTTACCTACCTGGTTATGGAGGAGTAAGAATCGAAGACACTATCTTAGTCAATGAGAGCGGTGCTGAAAAACTAACAAATGGATTATATTCTTTGGAAAAGAATCGGTGAAGCAAGACTAAATAACTTCTTTTTATTTTGTTTAATAGAAGTAATTCTTTTGATAAGACCTGCAATGGCGCTTGTCGATGTACAGAATGATTTGTTACAGGCCCCCAAATGGTTCAAAGAACAAGAAATGTGATTCCGTCTCTGCAGAGGCTCGTTGCAGCCGCAATAAAAAATAATGTACCGTTGTCTAAAGCGTTGTGCTCATTATCCCAGGATGTTGAGGTGACCCAGAAATGGGGCGAACACCCCACATAAGGTACCAAAAGGCGCTGAAGTCATTTTGGAGCTTAAGCCTGACAAAACTAAAGATTATGTCGTAGAGATGCGAACTTGCTGCAGTTTTTACGAGACAGGCTTAGATCTGCTGTTGAGAATTTTTTACGGTGCCGACGAAATGAAAACGGTGGTTCTTGGCGGTTTACGTACATATATGTGCATTCGTCACAATGCTGCAGATGCTTTCTTCCGTGGATATCACATAGTAATTCCTAAGGGAGGGTTGGAAGCGTTTACTTTGGAAGAGCAAGAACAAGAACTCAAGTACTTGGAATATGTTTATGTTGCAAAGATAACGATAGGTAATGGCATAATTAAAGAAATCGTTGATTTGAAACTGGGTTAGGTCAAGGTGCTATTCCAATAATATATTGTTGAGTATCTGCCTGTCACGTTGAATGCGACATCATCGTAGATTATGTCAAGCTGCAAACCGTACCTAGCTACAAGCGCGTTTGTGTTGTATAAAATCAATGTTGCTTTGCTATCTTCAGGCCAGAGTCCCCAAATGTAATCCTCTTTAATATACGGTGTTCGCCTCATTCCCCACCCGTAGTCAGCAGGCAAAACAAGAGATACCTGAGCCTTTTGCACGCCATAGCTTTCACGTGGGTAGGTATTAATGTAGTACCAGAACTGCTTCATAGCTTCAAAATGCTGCTCCGACAGGACACCATAAACGTTGTTTAATGGGTATATTGGATAGTTGAAGACTAAAACATATTTTGCACCAGCCTGGTAAGAGGACACCATATCACTGTACATTTCAGTTGCGTTTGGCATGTATGGTGGTTGCTGATACTTCCAGGTAATGATGGTGCCCCAATCTTTTCCCTGCATGTCTGCTGCTCCACGACAGAGCCCAATTTGTCGTGAGTTGCTTTCGTTCCAGCCTAACTCTGCAAAAACTGTATCGTAGCCTGCTTGGTAATCAAACCAGTAAAGAGCATAATCAGAAATAAACATGGGAACGCCTCGCCTTTTGGCATCCAATGTGCTGTTAGTTTTAAAGGCAATGTTGTTAACATACTGGTTTGCAGCATCACTGTAGTTGGCGGCGTTGAGGACAGTTTTTTGAGTTGCGTTTCCTTCGATTTGTTTTCCTCCAAGTTCATCTTGTAAATAGACGCCAAGAAACTTGTCTCCCCAATACTGTTTCGCTGTATCTAGCCATGTCTGGTGCCAAGGATAAATTATTCGGGAAATGAATGCAAAGTAGACTATGAATTTTAAGTTAGCTTGATCACAATAGTTGCATACTTCGTTTAAGGCGGTTTCGTTGGTTGTGATGTTCCACGAGTCGATGATAAACACGTTTGTGTAACTTTTTACTTTATCAATCAGCGGCTTAGCCGCTTCAGCTGAAGCTTCACCATAGGAAACCCCAAAATAGAAATCGGTTGATTTTGCAGTTGAAGCGCTTTGGTTTCCATCAAGGAAGAGCAAGCTTGCCAAAATTGCTGCAATAAGAAGCAAAGCCATGACTGAGAGTTTCATTTCTATCTTAACAATTAAAGATCGATTTGAGCATAAATGTTTTCCCAAAATTAACAAAAAACAATACCTCAAAAAGAGTGCAAGGTTGGAACAACAGTTCAAAAATAAAACCAGATAAAACTGTAAAAGCAGTAGCAGTTGTGACGCTTGTTGTTGCAACTGGGGTGATTCTGTCAACACTATTCATAAAACAACACTATATCGCTGACGAAATCGCACGAATAGCACTCGCTTGGATAATCTGGACACTGATATTCAACAAACTATGGAAAAAACAAGCTTTACCATAACCAATCTAAAGCAAAAGGCTACAATTCACCTCGTATTAAGGGTGGTTTTGATGCCAGATTTTACTGTGAATGTAAAGTGAAGCCGCACCAACGATGAGTGCTAAGAGGCTCCCCCCAAAAAGCGGAAAAACGAGAAGGCTCCCGTACCGTGCGATTTCTTGCTGCCACTGCCACGGATAAGGTTGATTCCAAAGTGGCCATGCCCCAATTACTTGGTAAGTAAATCCCAGAGCCGCCAACAATATGGCAACTTGCTCTTTATGGCCACCTTCTTGCGGTTGTATCCCCTTCATACTATACGCGCAAAGGATCAGCGTTCCAACCAGGGTAACAGCAAAAAGGACTGGAATTATAAGGCTCCATTGAAGCGCCAAAACGTAGAAGCCCCGAAAACTGCCCAAGTTGCTATCTATGTTTGTGATAATAAAACATAAGTTAGTTAAGGTGAGAAATGTCAGTGATAAACCGATTGGTAACTGATGTCTCCAAAGAAACCCGGCCAACTGTCGGGCTTGACTTGTTTGCTTCAGAGTCGCTTCACCCAAATAGTTTGCGGACTTTGGAGTGGTGGGCCCGAGGAGATTTGAACTCCTGACCAACAGATTATGAGTCTGGCGCTCTACCTAACTGAGCTACGGGCCCATTTGGTTGCACTCGTAATATTGCTGTTCCAAACAACATTTAAACATTTTCCGCATTTACACAAACCAACCAAAAGGTTCAACGCTGTGTTCTCTCGAAGTGGTACAGGTATTCTTGAGCGTAACCAGCGTACAGTCCAAAGTAGGTTCTGCCAAAAGCGTTGAGACGCTTATAATCTCCGTCGCTTAAGGAATCTATAGTTAGAAGCCTCTTTACTAGCGGTTCGGGCAGCATGTTGGCGTAGTGATTTAGAACTACACGCTTAACCCAGATATCAACCGGGAAAGCTTCCATTTTTTCAAGCGAAAAAAGCAGCACGCAATCGGCGACTTTCAAACCAACCCCTGAAAACTCCAAAAGCTGCTTTCTAGCTTCAAGATAGGTGAGGTTTTTTAAATCTTCAATGTCGAGGTTTTCTTCATGGATTTTCTTGGCTGTTGCTTGCACATATTTGGCCCTATAACCCAAACCACAATCGAGCAAGGCGTTTTCACTTGCAAATGCCAACTTTTCTACTGTTGGGAAAACGTAGAAATCTAAACCGTCAAAGCACTTCTTTTTCCCAAACTTTTGTGATAGTTTGCTTAGCATTAGCTCGATTGCAGCTATGCTTTTGTAAGTCGCGCAGATAAAGCTGATAAGGCACTCCCAAGGCACCTGTCGAACTATCCGCAGCCCCTCAAAGCGGCGCAAAGCGGCCTTAACGTAATCATCCCTGCCGATGCATCTGCTAATTTCTATTAAGTTATCGTTTAAACCAAAATATTGTTGAACAAACTCTTCGTCTACACCTTCAAACTCCAATTCATCGCCGAATTGACGTATTTTGAGCATGTTCTCGCCGACTAGTCCATACCACCAGTCACCCATCTTCTTCCAGCGGAAAACCTGCCCGCAGCAGAGTGAAAAATCCAAATCAAACCCGACATCAAGCCTCATCGCTTCTACTGCTCCATGAACTTTTCGGGCCTAGGCACTTCCAGATGCAAACCTTTTCGTTGGCGTAAATCACTAATAACCTGCAACCCGAGTTTTTGAGGTATCTTTTCCCAGTGGTCAAAGAATAATTGCCAAAAAGCTCTGCCGGAAGTTGCAGACCTCAGTTCCTTGGAGAACCCGAAGGTTTCTGCGACTGGTATGAAACCACTGATAACTGTCAAGAGCCCCTTTTGTTCAAACAAGGTTACTTTGCCGCGTCTGCTTGATAAGATTCTTGAGGATTCGCCGGTTAATTCTGATGCAATAGTTATGATTATTCTGTAGATGGGTTCTAATATTATTGGTTGAGCAGTCAAGAATGAACCAAAAATTGCCTTGCTAACTCCCCGCATGACTTCCGTTGACTTAAATTCTTCGCCTAACTGCAAATCCTTCAAGTCAACCTTTACATGTCGAATTGGCTCACCACATAACGGACCTGCTTTGCAAGCAAATTCAAAGCCGCCAATAATTGCATCCAGAACTTCCTCAGAAACTGGCTCAGTTTTTTTGCTGCAGTCCAAAAGCACGTTACGTTGTTCATCAATTGAAAGAATATCGCCTGGCTCTTCAATTCCTTGTCCATCGGGTGCTACTTCTACATAGAAAACATTCTGCTTATTGGGGCTTCTTGCCATAGCAACAATGCCATTTTTTTCAACGCTTTCCATGTAAACAACCCGCGGTGAAGAAAACGTGACCTCCAGTCCGTAAGTATTTTTAAGTTCATTAATAGCGACTTCGAGATGCAATTCGCCCATCCCGCTTAGTAAGTACTCTCCCGTTTCGCGGTCCAACCTAACTTTAAGATTTGGATCCTCATTAGCAAGCTTCTCTAAGTTCTCAAGCAAAACGGGGATATCTTGTGGGTTCCGGGGTTCAACTGCCAAAGTCACAACGGGTTCAGAAACGTAGCTTATGCCTTCAAAAGGAACCATATCAACCTTGTGTGCAAGGTCAATTAGGGTTTCGCCCGCTTTAACTTCGCCTGACAAAGATAAAGATGCTAAGTTGCCAGCGGGAACCATATTGACTTCTTCCCTAAGTGAACCCATATCAATGGCAACTTGGGTAACTTCTGTTTCACACAGAGCATCCACAAGATGTAGCCGATTACCCTTCTCTAATTTGCCAGAAAATAATCTGCCAGTGGCAACTGTTCCGCCATTCTCATCCGAGTGCACGTTAGATACACAGAAAACCGTTGGCCCCTCATCGTTGCATTCGACCAGTGCTTTGCCGATCGGCGAATCAACTTGCCCATCCCAAATCTGAGCAATTCTGTACGCTTGAGCTTCTCGTGGGTTCGGCAGTTTGTTGATTGCCATTTCAAAAATTGCTTCGTAAACGGGAACGTTCTTCTGCAGTTTCGCTTGTTCTCCTTTTGTATAAGCTTCGGTTATGTCTGAGAATTTAACGCCCTTCTGTTTTGCGATATCCATTGTGAAGCCCCAGCCATTCAACGCGGCTCCGAAAGCCACGTTTCCTGATGATGCATTGATTTTCCATTGGTTTTTGAACGGTCCTTCGCAATAGAGTTCAATGAGGTCATTGAAAGTGCTAATAATGTGGTCAAGTTTTTTTTGGATTTGCTCTTCGCTGAGATGCAGTTCTGTTATGAGTCGGTCAACTTTATTGATAAAAAGTACAGGCCGAACTCTCTCATACAGTGCTTGCCTAGTTACGATTTCGGTTTGAGCCATAATCTCCTCAACTGCATCAACAACCACCACTGCACCATCAATAACGCGTAAGGCACGTGTTACTTTACCCGTGAAATCGACGTGTCCAGGAGTGTCCACAAGATTGATGATGTATCGACTTGCCTCAATCTTACAAAGCAGAGTTATGTTTGCTGTCTTTATTGTAATTTTTCGTTTCTGCTCTTCCTCAAGATAATCAAGCACCCTAGCGGAACCGGCCATTGCTGTAGACAACAAACCCGCACCTGCCAAAAGGGAATCGGCAAGCGTCGTTTTGCCATGGTCAATATGAGCAATTATGCCTATGTTTCGAATGAGCTCTTTTCTGCTCATAAGCTCTTGAATCTGCTGTATCTGCTTGAATCTCGGCATAGCTATACCAAACAGAATCCCAATAATGGTGTCACACTATTAAAATTTATAACTTCCAAACCACAACCGCGTCGACTTTGTTGTTGTGTTCACGATTCCAGTTGAAGCTGCACCAAAAAGCGTTGAGATGGCTAAAACGCCGTGTTTGGTTGACTTGAAATGCAAGACCTAATTTTGAAAGTTGCCTGAGCATATAGGCGAAACTCGGTCGTGCAATCGCATTATTTTATTATTGTTTGTACTCTGCCTACTTTGCCGTCTGTTAGTCGTACCTTGATTCCGTGTGGATGAGTTGGGCTGCTCGTTAGGATTTCTTTAACTATGCCCTCCGTTAAGGTGCCGCTGTGTTGGTGCTGCTTTAAGACGATTTTTACGCGGATGCCCGATTTGATTTGGCTTCTTTGCTGATTAGGCTCCATTTGCAGACACGGGTGGTTCGATACTTATAGTTCATTCGGGCAGAAACTGTTATTCCGATTAGGTGAACTAATCTAATTAATAATCTCGCTAACGTAGTAATCATCGATTAAAGGAACCGACAAATGAAAAAACCTACAATAATCCCCGTCGACCAGTTGACGGAAGAACCTTACGCTTCAGTTCTCTGCTTCCCAAATCCCACCGAAGTCGAAGCGCAAAGCCGCATTGAGGAACTGCGTACCCACGGAGTTTCGGCTCTCGAGTTTTCGGGGTCAGCTAGCGTGTTTGGCGTTGCAGTTCCAGTTTTGGGCAAGGGCTTCGTAGGCATCGTGGTAATCGCACACTTGAACGGGGAAAGGGTAGCTGTCAAAATCCGAAGAGTAGACGCTGACCGCGCTAACCTGCTTCACGAAGCAGCTATGATAGCCAAAGCGAACATCGTAAATGTAGCGCCGCATCTGGTAGCCACAAGCAAAAACTTCCTCTTCATGCAACTCATCGATGGCGACCTGCTACCAAACTGGCTAAAAACAAAAAGAGAAAAATCAGCAGTAAGGAAGGTATTGGAGGAAGTTTTGGAACAGTGCTTTAGGCTGGATGAAGCAGGTTTGGACCACGGGGAACTCAGCAATGCCCCGAAACATCTGCTTTTAGACAAAACGGGTAATGTGTTTATTGTTGATTTTGAAACCTCAAGCAGTGAGCGCAGAGTAGCAAATGTTACAGCGGTTTGTCAATACCTTTTTGCAGGAAACAGCAGTGCATCGAAGATTCTAAGGGAGATTTTTGGGGAAAAGGATAGGTTGGATTTGATTGATGTGATGAGGGCTTACAAGAAAAACAGAACCCGACAAAAATTTGAGAGTTTACTAAAGTTCTGCCTTTCTTAGCACTTTAAGCTAAAACTTCATGCAGTCTCTTATGTTCTTTAGCTTGTTTTATTTCCTTGGCTATGCGTCTGCCCATGTACATGTTCTCGCCATATTTCAGGTAGGCATATGGTGAAGTGCCGATGCCAACGTTTGTTCCCGCGACGATACGGGCTGAGATTTCAAAGGTGAAGATTTTGAGGTCGTCAGTTATTACAGTTTCCAGGCAGAATGGCCCTATTATTCCCGGGGGCGCCAGTTCCTTGGCTTTTTTGTGGACACTATCGCCCATACGCATCATTTCAGGCAGCAAAGATTCCCGTAGAACAATAGGGAAGTTGCCAACAACAGTGTACGTTGGATTAACACCTATTTCTAATTGTTCGGCTGCGGGAATTTTGCCGATAGAATCTACAGCTGACTCGTAACGCCGATCCATGGCTAGAAGTTCAATGTCATCGTTTAGGATTGAGCTGAAGTAGCTGGGGTAAACATTCACGCCTAGCGCATATTCTTGAAGGTGAATCTGTAGTAAATCTTCCTGCTTAAGCAATCCACGTTTGATTAACTCTTTGAATTTTTTGTAGAAAGCTTCAGGTGAATTTGCTAAGAAGTATCCGCGTCCACCTTTAGCACCGGGCAATTTGGCGATTACTAAGCGGTCGATGTCTTCGGGAGTTTTGAATGTTTCAGGTAAGCGCAGTCCAGCTTGGCGAAGCCATTCTTCTTGGGATTTGCGGTTTGCTTCCCAATGAAGTAGTTGCCGGTTTCCAAACATGGGCACAAAGAGGCTGTCAGTTAACTCTTCTGTACTCAAGTAGGCGGTAAATGAACCGTGGGGTACTAAAACAACGTTTAATTTGCGCAGTTTTTCCTGCATTTTCTCGTTTAGGATTTCAGTGAAGTCTTTTACTATGATTAACTCGTCAACAAGTGGGTATTTCTGGTACATTATAGCGTCTTTTTCTTTGCAAATACATACAGTACGGAAGCCTTCTTCTTTGGCGCCTTTGAAAATATTCAGGGAGCTATGTGAGCCCAAGGTGCCGATTGTAATTTTGTTTTGGTCGTATTTGTCAATGATTTTGCCAATGTTCGCATGAGTTATCATGTTACCACTTCGTCAAGTCTGTTTTTCCTAATTGCGCGTTTTATTTCCATAGCCACGCGTTTACCTGGACCAACTTCGACGCCATACTTATATTTCATATAGGGCGAAGTTGGTTCTACACAGGGGCATCCTGGAACTCTGGGGCTAACGTCAAAAACGTAGAAGTCCAAATTCTTAGTAATTGCACCTTGCAAGGCAAACAAGCCTATCATTCCAGGGGGATACTCTTTTTTGCATGTGTCGACGAATTTTTCAGCTGCTTCAAAGATTTTCTCAATTTGGCTCTCTCGCATGGTTGCACCCATATGACCGATCTCTATGTTCTGTGTCGAAATATCTAGTTCAAGTTGCTCTTTTGCCGGAAGGTCAAGAACCCCGTCGAGATCAGTTTGGATACGTCGATCGAATCCGAGTAGGTCAATGTCGTCATTTAAAGGAGACCAGAAAAGGTTAGCGTTAAACTTCGCACCAATAACGTACTCCTCAATAACAGCGTGATCGAGTGCTTCCTTGGTTATTATGCCCTTGGCGATACGGTCGCTAGCCATCTTTTTAAATTCAACTGGATTTGATGGGTAGAAAAATGCTCTCTCGATAGCTCGTTGCTTTTCTGGAACTTTTACAATTGCTAAACGGTCGATTTCGCTGGGTGACTTGAAGGTTTTTGGTGTTGCTATTCCGGCTTTCTGGAGAAGATAGAGTTGGTTTCTCGGAGTGTTACGCTCTTCCGTTCGAAGCATAAGGCGGTTGCCCATAAGAGGTACTGCAAATTTTTGTTCAATTGCTTCGTAGCCCGCGTACACGCTGAATGAGCGGTTCGGAACGAAAATTGTGTTTAGCTCGGTTAGTTGCTTCACGTTTTCTGGATTATTTATTTCTGAGAATTTGTCTAAGAAGATAAATTTGTCAAATATGTTTCTGTAATATCTTGCATAGGTTTTTTCTCTGCCATTTTGGCACACAACTACTGTTTTGAACCCTTCCTGTTTGGCTCCTGAAGCAATTTCAAGAGCGGAGTGTGAACCTAAAACGCCGACGTGAATTTTTTTTGGATTGTAATTGGCTATTGTTTCTTTAATGATATCGTTCATCATGTTTTTTCACCCATATACATTTTATAATCCTTAATAACATCTGGAAGCTTGGGCGAGTCAAACATCTTTTTTCCCGTCATTTCGTTTGCTGCCGCCATGTACATTTCGCTAATTACTTTTTTAAGTTGCGAGTCAAGTTTTGGAGGCTGAGACTTGCAAAGTGTTTTCCAATCTTGTACGCCTTTAGCATCTGCCTCTTTTTTGGCTTGTTCCAAATCGTCATACCAAGCGGTCTTTCTGTAAAATTGCCTCGCAATTTCCTTGCTAACATGAATTCCCTCGAAGGTGAATCTGCATTCGTCTAATGTGCCAACCACATCAACAATCATTAGGTTCCGTTTTTCGTCGAAAGCTAACTCGATTTTGCCATCCTCGTTGTTTAACCCAGCTTTGGAAGCGACTTCGCTTATTGTTTCATCCGCGATTAACAGCACTTTTTTAACGTCGGCTAATTCCATGTTTGTTAACCCAGCGATTTTCTGTGCTTCCTGCCACGTCATGTATCGGTCGGTTTCTTCGAGTTTCGTGCTAACGTCAAAAATCGGTTTATCTAGTTTTTCGCCTGGCTTTGGGCAGTGGTCTAAGCCCAAATCCTTGAAGGTGATTTTGCCTTGTTCAAGCCGTTTAAAAACTGACGAGCCTTTTGGCAAGCCGTTGCGGTAGATGATTTCAAGCGGGACCAAGCAGTTTTTCAACTCAGGAGTATAGATCTTGTAGTCATGTTCGATTTCGCCGTTGACTACCCTTGTCTTTGGCTTGTAAACATTGACTATATCAACTTCCATGATGCTTGATGGTTGTTTTAACTTATCAAACTTGACAGCTTTGCCGTCGGTACCAACCAAACCATGATAATGAGTCTTAACGCCTTTTCGCTGTAGCTGTTCAAAGCAGTAAGCGCCCATAAGGCATAATGCAGCACCTTTGCCGTCTATGTGGTCGGGCATTTCACCCCAATCAAAAACGCTATAGCGGTTAGAAAAGAGAAATCTTCCAATACCCATAGCTTCTTTGGTTGGATTTTTGATTACTTCGAGATCTTTAACGCTGCCCATGCTTTTTCTCTCAGCTTATCTTTGATTCTATCAGAATATTCTATTTTAGCTTATATCAGTTTACTAGAAATATCTGATAAGATAGTCGCAGCTGCATTTAACTAAGAAATTAAGTTGTTTACCTTTGTGTACAGAGAACAGCTTAAGTTAGTTTCTTTACTGATTCGTTGGCTCTTTCTAGCTCTTTCCTCTTGGAATCCTGATAATTCTTAACTTTCTCTGCCAAAGCATTGTCCTCCAAGGCAAAGATTTTAGCTCCGGCAATTGCGGCTCCTTCAGACGATATAGTTACAACCGAACCTATGCCGCTTGGCACTCGTAGCGATGAGAGAATGTCTGCGCCGCTGAAGGTTTCGGAGTATGGGGGGCATGCAATCACAGGTTTAGATGAGTTTGCATCAACAAAAGCACTCAGTGCATTTGAGCGTCCAGCCACAGTGATGTAAACTACTTTTTCAGCTTCAAATTCTTTTATTATT
The DNA here is from genome assembly GCA_963811105.1 of Candidatus Bathyarchaeota archaeon. Taxonomy (GTDB): domain Archaea; phylum Thermoproteota; class Bathyarchaeia; order Bathyarchaeales; family Bathycorpusculaceae; genus Bathycorpusculum. The sequence continues at coordinate 257,033 of CAWEPZ010000011.1, forward strand.
TCCAACACTTTGTCCGGGGTTTTGTGTGCTGAGGCTACTCTGAACTCGTAGTTTACGCCTAAAAGCTTAAGGTACTTTGCAATTTCCCTGGAGAAATCCAGGTCCCGCTCTGAACCCATCACAATAACTGCCATTACAGACATAACCAATTCCTTCTAAATGCTTAAGAAAAACAAGCTAATTAATTAAGCTGTCCAATCAGTTGTTACCCAGTAACAGTCACATTAATTTATTATTCAATTTATGAGTTATGTGCTTGTATTCCCGAGATGAACTTTATGTCGGAACAGAGCATACATCGACCCAAAGAATTAGAATTGCTTAAACAGCTTATTGGAGAATGGAACGTAGGTATAGCTATGAAAATATCAGACGACAAAATCATCTCTGGATGTGGAGAAATGACTGCAACAGAAATTCCTCAGGTAGGCAGTATAAACTCTGAAATCAACACACACTTAGAAGGCTATGATGATTATTATGAGAATGACTTGTGGAGTATTGACCAACCCACTGGAAAAGTGCACCTATTCGGAATGACTTCAGAAGGTGACACCCACGACCATATCGGCAACTGGAAAGATGACAAAACCCTTGAATTACACTGGAGAGGAACCTTCGATGACCAAGAATTGGAAGAGAGGATAGTCGCAAAATGGTTAAGTAAAGATCAGATTGAAGTCAAAGAAATCAATTATTCCAAAGGCGTAGTTATCTTGACTATTGACTACGTTTTCAAAAGAAAAGAAACCTAACCGAGCAATTTAGTCAACATTTTTGTTAATCGTGTTGCTGCTTCTCCTACTTCAACGGTTAAACCTTCGCCAAACTCCATGCTCTTAGGCTCAACCAACAGCAAACCAATTTTTGCAGCAGTTGCCTGCTTAACGTATTCACAGAAAATCCGCAAAGGCAACAAATGTGTCGTGATAGCTGAATAGCATTCAGTTTTTTCAAAATCAAACAGGCTGGCTTCCCCAGGATTCAAACCTAAAAAAGCGGCATCAATCAATAAAACATGCGTTGGTTGAAACTCCTCAATATCTAAAAGATAGCTTTCTGGAACTGTCTCTGCTTCAAGCAAAAGAACGATTGGCGGTAGTTTGCCTTTTAGTTGCTCTACGATTTTTAATCCTACGTAGTCGTCTGTTCGGATGGGATTTCCGATTCCGGCTATGACGACCTTCTTTAAATCAACAAACCAGTTTCTGAGTTCTGTTTCTATTCCATCAATCATCGAAGCACCAATTAAAAAGAAATAAGCTGTGAAACTAGAAAAAGATTACCCACAAAATATACGGCTATTTTGTTTTCTTGGCTAGCTGCGGAGGCTTACGTCTTGCGTCCCAAGCATGATGCAATCCTAAACCTGGATGATGAAGAAGCATTCTTGGGCCTGAGTAGCGCATGACTTTTTTGACTTTTTCTTTCATGTCTGGGCGATAACAGTGAACAATGCATTTGCCACAGGTGCTTTTTTTATCTTGAAACGGACATTTATCGAGTCGCATAAACGCGTATTCCTTGAATTGGGTGCATTCTGGGCATAGTTCGTCGTGGGTTTCGTGGTGTCCTTTGCAGTAGATTTCAACCATGTAACCTATTGTTTTTTTCTCGCGTTTCATTCTTTTATGTTCTGGGTTAGGTTGTTGCGGTTGCACGTAAATCAGAGGTCCATTGACGAATAAGTGTCGTCGTATTCACTTAAGGGTTTACTCTAGAACGTTCAGGTTTTTCAGAATATTGGGTACTTATGAAAAATATCTAAAAATATGCCCTAAAGAAAAATGGGTTAAATTAACGAGATACGGAGCTGATTCGTTGTTTTTGGGCGTTGAAGACTTCAACTGTTAGTGGCATTTTTCCGATTGCAGCGTGTGTTGCGCATCCGAAGCACGGATCATAAGCCCTGAAAGCCATTTCAACCATGTTGAGTATACCTTGGTCAACTTTGCCGCTGTGGATTAAGCCTTTAGCTGCATCGCGTATGCTCATGCAGATTGCAGGATAATTGTTTGTCGTCGCTACAATTAGGTTTACATCTTTGACGAGTGCGTCTTTGTCCAAGGTATAGTGGTGGATGAGCGTGCCTCTAGCTGCTTCAACGATGCCAACGCCTTCGCCTGGTTCGCCTGGTGTGTTGCGTATGTTTGTGCTGGTAATTTCTGGATCTTTTATCAGCTCCATTGTTCTTTCGGTTGCGTAAAGTAGCTCGATGAGCCTTGCCCAGTGGAAAGCGAGTGTGCTATGGACTGGTTTTCCGCCCAGGGTCTTGTACATAACTTCGTATTCTGCTTGTGCAAGAGGTGTTGCCATGCCGTCTGAAGCGTTTAATCGTCCAAGTGGACCAACACGGTACACGCCGCTGTCTTTGCCTGGGATTTGCCCTTTCCAGCCGATTGCTTTGAGGTATGGGAATTTGCTGTACGTCCATTCTTCAACGTGTTCACCGATGTGTTTGAGGTAATCTTTTGATTCGAATTTGAGGAATTCTTTGCCTGATGGGTCAACGACTCGAATTTTGCCGTCGTAAAAATTAACTTTGTTGTTTTGGTCAACGGTGCCCATATAATAGGTTGGCATTGTGTAGGCCTGGCTTCTGATTAGGTCAACGTATTTGGTGTTGCCAAGTACGATATCATGGAAAATCTTGAGGGTGAATTGGGCGAAATCTACGCATGAAGTAGCCATTGTTTCAATTTCTTGCCTTTTTTCTTCCGACAGTGATTTGGAGATTCCGCCGGGTATTCCGCAGACAGGGTGGGTCGCTTTTCCACCTAAGATTTCAGTTATTTTTTGACCGTATGCTCTGTGCTTTATAACTTCAGCTGCAATTGGCATTCCTACTTTCTCGATAACTCCGAGAATGTTGCGTTTTTCTGGTGGTGCGTCAGGTCCAACAATAAAGTCTGGTCCGCCAAGATAGTAGAAGTGTAGTATATGGTCGTAGATGAAGTAGGCGCTGTACATTAGTTCTCTGAGTTTCTTTGCCGCCGAAGGTGGGTCAACGTTGAATGCTGCATCTAGGGCTTTTGTGGCTGCGAAGTGGTGTGCGACGGGGCAGACACCGCAGATTCTGGTTGTGAGTTGCGGCATTAGTTCTGCTCTTCGGCCAATACAGAATTTCTCGAATCCTCTCAGTTCTGGAATTTTGAGATACGCATTTTCTACTTCGCCCAGATCGTTGAGGAATATAGACACGTTTCCGTGTCCTTCAAGGCGTGTGATTGGATCGATAACTATTTCTTTCATTTCTTAATCACCTTTCGTTTTAAAATTGAAGCTGGTAAACCATACATATAGAACGTGCCGACCGGGTCTTTGACCTGGCTTAATAATTCTTCAGTCTCTTTCTCGGTATATTTGGCTTTCCCTGGTTCTCCATCGTAACCCAATATTGAAGCCAAAGCAGAGACTATTGCTGCACCTTGGTCAGGCACGTTTGGAGCCGGTCCCCCGCAACCTGTGCATGGCATGTCAACGTTTAAGCATTGAGCACCACAACCGCTTCTGGTCGCAAGTCCCAAGCAGAGGATTCCTTGTTCGAGAAGGCATTTTTCTGGTTCAGGAGCTTTTTCGTAGACTCTATAGATTTTGCCAATTTTCTTGTTTTCACGTTTTCTTGGACATTCGTCACATACTGCTTTGAGCGGCGCGAGAACTGAACCTTTTGGCGGTAACTTATTGCTTGCTATCGAATCTACTGCGGCAGCGATTAGTTTGACTGGGGGTGGGCAACCTGGGAGGTAATAGTCTACATCAACTGTTTGGGCTAAGGTTTTTACTGTATCGTAGAACTCTGGGATTTTCAATGTGCCTTCTTTCACCTGGGTCTGGGTCTTAGGAGTAACTCCTTGAGGATTGACATTTGATTTGTCTTTTATGTAAACTTGATCAAAAATCTCTTGCTTATTGTTTAAGTTAGCTAATCCAGGTACGCTTCCTTGATGAGCACATGAACCGAAAGCAACAAGAGTTTTAGACTTTTCCCTAAGTACCTTAGCCATGTGTTCTTGTTCAGAGTTGCGTATTGAACCGTTGAAGAAAGTGATATCTATTGATTTGTCAGGCATGTTATCGACATCTTTGTATTTGATGTCAATAGCTACTGGCCAAAAAACAATGTCGGCTAATTGGACCACGTCAAGGATTTTTTCGTTTAAGTCTAAAACGGCTATTTCGCAACCGCCGCAACTTGCAGCCCAGTAAAAGGCTATTTTTAACTTGTTTTTACTCATTGTTTGTTTGCTCCTTCGGTTACTTGTTTTATTATTTTTGATGCATTCACTCGGAGTTCGTTGAAGGCTAGTTCTTCCGCGGTTAGACCCATTGCTAAACCGAGCAACTGTGGGTAATGGAGAATTGGAATGCCATAAGCTTCATTAAACGCTTTCTCTATGCGCAACTCGTTTGTATCATACATTATGTGGCAAAACGGACAAATGGTGATTAATGCTTGTGCATCAACCATTTTCACATGGTTTAATTTGTCCCTTGCGAGTTGCAACGCAATTTTGTCGCTGACGCCAACGCTAGGTGCCCCACAGCATTCTGTTTCATCAATGTAATCCAAGCACGTGGCTCCCGTGGCTTCTATGAGCATTTTAAGAGTCTGCGGGTCTTCTGGGTCGTCAAAACCAATATATTCTTTGGGCCTCAGAATGTGGCATCCATTGTGCTCTGCGACCTTAAGCATAGTAAGGGGTTTGACAATTGAGGCTTTGATTTTTTCTATACCAACGTCTTCTTTAAGCAGTTGCAAAAGATGTTTTGTCTCAAGGGTTCCTTTGAATTCTAATCCCACTTCTTTGAGGTGACCATTAATTTGCTCTTTCAGCACTTTGTCCTCTTTTAGAGTCTTGTTAACTTTTTTTAACGTGCCAGCGCAGCCTGGACAAAGTGTGAGAATGTTTAAGCCCGTTTGCTCTGCCAACGCCAGGTTTTTTGCTGCCAAAATGAGCATGGTTTCATGGCTTACTGGATCTAAAGGTAATCCGCAGCAGTTGAATTCTGGCATTTCAACCAGTTCAACTCCGAGTTTGGCGAGAACTTTGCGAGCAGAAATCTCGTAAGCTGAAACTCGATATGGGATAGCGCATCCGAGAAATAGGAGGAATTTATTGCCCACTTGGTTTATCACCTGTTGGTTTCTGGACTCTTTCGACGAATTTTACGCCTTTTAGCACTTTTTTAACATTCTCAGCATTGCCTTTTGCTAATGGCGGCAACCCTTGAGACTCACGTTTTTTAACTCTTAAGTCGGGAATCTTGTAGGCGTAGCCTGTTTCAAGCAAGCTTGCTGCTTGGTCTTTGAAAACTTGAGGTATGCAGCCGTTTTCTACTGCTAAATTGCGGAAAACTCGGATCACGTTTGCCACTTCGACGTCTTGTGGGCAGCGATCAGTGCATGTGAAGCAGGCTGCGCATAACCATAATGTGTCGCTTTTAAGAACTCGATCTTTTAGCCCCAGTTGAGCCATGTGAATTAGAGTTCTTGGCCTGTAACTGTCGCTGTATCTTGCTACTGGGCAGTCTGAGGTGCATGTTCCACACTGGAAACACTTCAAAATTTTTTCGCTTCCGTGCATCTTAATCAGTTCGTACTTGAATTTGGGGTCAAGTTCGGAAGCTTTTATGGGCTCTTTGCCTGAGTTTGTTAATGGTGTCTCAGTCATGTGGATTCACTCTGACTGGTTTTAGGTAGCACCCTAAGTGCTTATTTACCATCAATTCCCAACTCAATCATTTAAATGTTCAGTAAAACCTTGGTCGAATTTTCCATGACGTCAGGTTTGTTAGAATAATCTTATGCAGGGCAATTCTAAGAGGAAGTTTGTTAAAGAATAGTGATTGCTCTTAAGATTCAACCGAAAATAACAAGAGGAAAAATAAGATGGCTGCTTATCTGATTTTGCGGTCTAATAATTTGCCTTCAGCATCAACTAGTTTGATGTCGAGTGGCATTTGGCCGATTGCGTGTGTTGCGCAGCTCAAGCAAGGATCAAACGCGCGGATTACTGCTTCCACTCGATTTAGCATACCTTCTTGGAGCGTTTTGGCTTTGACGTATTTTTTGGCTACTTGTGTGATTGCCATGTTGTAGGCGATGTTGTTGTGTTCTGTCGCGATAACCATGTTGTTGTATGTGATTAGTCCTTGTGGGTCAACTTTGTAATGGTGGATGAGAGTGCCTCTTGGTGCTTCAGCGAAACCGACTCCTTCATAATTGTTTACCATAGCTTTGGATGTGACGTGTTCGGAGAGGATTTCGGGGTCGTCGAGCAGTTCCTTTGCAGTTTCAACGCAGAATAGCAACTCGATTAAGCGCGCGTAGTGGTAATGGAATGTGCTTTGGACTACTCCGTTTTTGCCCATTTTCTTAAATTCCATCATTTCTTCGTTTGCAAGCGGCGTATCACAATGAGACGCTACATTAAGTCTTGCTAGAGGTCCAACCCGGTAGGCGCCTTCTGGATAACCCACAGCTTTGAAGTAAGGGAACTTCATCCATGTCCATGGCTCAACCGCTTCACCGATGAACTCCTGATACATTATTGGGTCAACGCATTGTGCGACCACGGTGCCGTTCTTGTCCATTATGGTGAGTCTGCCATCGTATTGTTCGAGCCCACCGTCAGGGCTCACTAAACCCATGTAGTAACTAGGGAAGTTACCGAAGTTTTCAACTTCGTCGCCAAATTGACTAAGCATGCCCTTGAATAATGCAAGAGTTTTGGCTGCAATTTGCTGAGCTTCAGGCAAATTAGCTCTAAGGTAATCTGCTCGTTCCTGCGTAAGTGGCCATTTAGCGCCGCCGGGCACTATCCAGTCAGCTGAGTGGATTCGTTTGCCAGCAATTTTCTCGATGAGTTCTTGACCGAACTTTCGCAGTCTGATTCCTTGGCGTGCTAGTTCCGGGTCTTTCTCTATTATGCCAAAGACATTTCTTACTGCTGGATCTGAATCCATTCCTAAGATTAGATCAGGTGAGGATAGATGGTAGAAGTTTAAGGCGTGAGATTGAATTAGCTGTCCCATGTGCATCAAACGGCGTAGTTTTATTGCGGTTTTTGGCGGGCTTACTCCGACGATTGCGTCGCATGCTTTGGCTGAAGCTAGTAGGTGGCTTACTGGGCAGATGCCGCATGCTCTTGAGGTTATTGCGGGCATTTCATAGAATGGTCTGCCTTCGGTGAATTTCTCGAAGCCTCGAAAGTCAGTTACTTGGAACCGTGCGTCTTTTACTGTGTCATCATTGTTAAGAAATATTGTTACTTGAGCGTGCCCTTCAATTCTTGTTATTGGAGCAATCACAATTTGTTTGGGGTTTTTTTGTTCTTTAACCATATTTTGATCTACCCTCCATTTTTGGTGTTCTACCAGCTAACAGCTCGGTTAACACGTAGTTAATCAAGTCTGCTGATGGTGGACACCCAGGAATGTAGAAGTCAACTTTAACTGCTTCATGAAGCGGACGAGCCTTAACAAGCAACTTAGGCACTTGATCAGGTTTTTGCGGATTCAAATCATAATTGTTAAGATAAGCTCTCTCAACGATTAACTGATCACTATGTCGCCAAGCGTTTCTTAATGCGGTAACGTTTCCCGTTACAGCACAATCACCAAGTGAAATCAAAACCTTACTTTTTGCTCTTGCATTCTTTAGCATAGCTAACTGTTCTTCATTAGCAATAGCACCTTCGATCAAAGTTACGTCAACATTTTCGGGGAATTCTTTAATGTCAGCAATTGGGCTGAAAACTATCTGGATTTTTTGAGCCAAATCAATAAGTCGTTCATCTTGGTCCAAGAATGACATATGGCAACCTGAACATCCACTAAGCCAAATAGTTGCGACCCTAACTTTTGCCGGTGAAGTCATTTGTGATTCCTCCTTGCCAAGATAAACTCAGCAATATCTTTGCGCTTGGTATGTGCTATAGGCTCTGCTTCAATGTAAATGGCTCCAACAGGGCAAACTTTGGCGCATTTGCGACATGAAGTGCAAGAGCAAGAATTAGCCCAATGCTCATCAAGATCCATTATTACCTGAGCATCTTTTCCTCGTAGTTTCAAATCAAGCGTGTGAACACCTTCAATTTGGTCACAGACACGTATGCACCTAGTGCATAGAATGCATCTGTTGCGATCAATTACGAGAAAGTCATGAGTGGAATCAATTTCATCACGACTCCAGTTTCGCTCAAACATTACATGGTCAACGCCAAGCTGGTTTGCCATGGCTTGCAGTTCGCAGTGATCGTCAGCGACGCAGACTGAGCATATATGAGTTCTCTCGGCTAGAAGCATTTGCACAACCATCTTGCGATAGTCTTTAAGCCTATCTGAATTAGTAGAAACTTCCATTCCTGTTCCTACCGGAGTTATGCAAGCTGGAAACAGCTTGGGTGAGCCACTGATTTCGATGAGGCAAAGACGGCAACCGCCGTAGGGGGTTAAGCCTTCTAGGTTGCAGAGTGTAGGTATAATGATGCCGTTGTCTTTTGCTGCTTTGAGTATCATTGTGCCTTCTGGAACCGAAACTTCGATGCCGTCTATTTTTAGTTTAACAGTTGAAGCGCTCATTTTTATTCTTCCTCCTTCTGCTTCTTGAAGCATTTGCCTGCTTCGCATTTCTTTTCGACTATATGAGTAAGGTATTCGTCTTTGAAGTATCGAAGTGTAGTTATAACTGGGTTAGGAGCTGTTTGACCAAGACCGCAAAGGCTTGCATCGCGTATGAATACACCTGATTTTTCGAGAGTGGCAATATCTTCTATTTTTCCATCGCCAGTAGTAATTTTATCATATATGTCTTTAATCCGGGCTAAGCCTGCTCTGCATGGAGTACATTTGCCGCACGATTCATCTACGCAGAATTCAGTAAAGAACCGTGCAGTGTCAACCATGCAGGAATCCTCATCAAGAACTACTATTCCGCCTGAACCCATGATTGCTCCGACCTTTGTTAATGAGTCGTAGTCAATTGGAGATTCAAGCAATGTTTGAGGTAAGCAACCGCCTGATGGACCGCCGACCAAAACAGCTTTGAATTTTTTGCCGTTCGGTACTCCACCCCCGATTTCAAACACTACCTCTCTTAAGGTTATTCCCATCGGTACTTCGATGAGTCCTGGATTGTTAACTTGGCCTGTTAATGAAAAGCATTTGGTTCCTGTGCATCTTGATGTCCCCATCTTTGAGAACCATAAGCCGCCGTTCTGAATGATTAGAGGGATGTTGGCTAAGGTTTCAACGTTCTGTATGAGGGTTGGTTGTTGCCATAAACCAGAATTCGCGGGATATGGCGGACGAGGACGAGGCATTGCTCTGCGACCTTCGACCGAGGCTAGGATAGCTGTTTCTTCTCCCGCGACAAATGCACCAGCGCCAAATCGTAGTTCAAGGTCAAATTTGAACGTCCCCATTTCCAGAATGTTTTCGCCAAGCAAAGACATTGATTTTGCTTGAGCAATGGCTTTTTGTAAAGTTTGAATAGCCAAAGGATACTCTGACCTGATATAGATATAGCCTTTTTCTGCCCCAATCGCGTAGGCAGCGATAAGCATACCTTCAATGATCGCATGCGGATCAGCCTCAGCAAGAGTTCGGTTCGCGAAAACACCCGGGTCTCCTTCATCTAAATTCGCGACAATATATTTGGGAGTATTATGTGCCCTAGATACAAGAGTCCACTTTTGTCCTGTTGGAAAACCAGCTCCTCCTCGACCTCTGAGACCGCTGGTCCTAATTTCGTAAATTATTCCTTGCGGAGTCATGGTTGCAAGGCATTTCGCTAAGGCAGAGTAGCCTCCCGCTGATATATAATCTTGAATTCTTGAGGGGTCAATTTTTCCAGCATTTCGCAGAACAAGCCTATGTTGCTTTGTGAAGTAAGCTTCGTTCTTGTACAGCATGTCTTTAACTGGTAAACCAAGAACTATGTGGTCACGGACTATTTCTCTTACTTTTTCTGGGGTTACGCTTTGATAGAGGTAATCTCCTGGTTCTATCAGCACTGCGGGACCAACGGAGCATGTGCCGATACAGCCTGTTCGTGCGACTTTGCATTCGTTATCTACGCCAAATTCTTTTACAGCATCTTCAAATGCTTTTAGTACTTTAAATGCTCCAAATGGAACACATCCGCTTGAACAGCAAACGTTAATTCGGTATTTGTAACCTCTCTGAAAATCAACTTCTTGTTCAGCTATTCTTTGAAGATCATCAAGCTTCAACTTTGACTCCTCCAAGCGCTTGTTTTATTTTTTCTATTACCATTTCCTTCGTTGCTTTGCCAATTACTTCGTCGTCGACAACAATGTTTGGTGCCATAGCGCATGCACCGATACAGCGTGTGAGAAGAAGAGAAAGTTTCCCATCAGCAGTTGATCCTCCACGTTTAACATTAAATTCTTGTTCAACAGCTTCCATGATTTCTTCAACACCCTTCACGTAACAGGCAGTTCCTAAGCAACCAGTCACTATATGTTCACCTGGTTTTCTAAGCTTGAAAAAGCTGTAGAAAGTGGTAACCCCGAAAACGTGACTTGGAGGAATGTTTAGAGAACCCGCAACATCCATCAATAGATCTTTATCTAAATATCCGTAGATTTCTTGGGCGCGATGGAGAATTTCTAAAAGAGCACTTTCTTGATAATTATACTCTTTCAAAACTTTTTCGAGCAAAACACGTCTTTTATCATTCTCAGTCAACGTTTGATCCTCCTTTTAAATCGTGGGGAATCATTATAGTTCGAAGGCAGTACAGATATTTCTAGTATAAAAGTATAGAGGGTCGTTTCTAAAAGAATAAAGTAAGAAACCTATAAAAAAGGTATTATAGGCAATTAACCCATAATTTGATGGGGATTGAATAAAGTAGGTAATTGCTTTTTCCTTTTGGCTTTTAGACCAAGAAATTGCCTCGTTTGCGCTCTTTTGGCAAAAAAATCATTTACGTTAAGCAAACAAAGATAAGCAGAAGAATGCGAACAGCATCAAAGAAAGTTTTACCTATTGTAAAGAGTTAAGCAGAAGATGCATCTGACTGATCTTGAATATTACCCTTGCTTTTGTCTGATACTTCCGCAACTTGTTGCCCTTGATTTGCTATTTTCTCGGAAATAATCGTTGTTGTTTGACATTGTACGTTCATGTCCTCGTTTTTTAGGTCTAAAACGCCTTTCGCATTTCCATCACTTAGGTATTCAAGTCTGAAACCCATCTTTTTCATAAGGTTTAAAGCTCGATAATTGTCTGGCAGCATTATTGCATAGACGTCTTCAATGCCTTTTTCCTTAGCAATGTCAAGCACGTGATCGACCATTTTTGTGCCTAAACCTAAACCTTGCCAGTAATCTGTCACTATAAAGGACATTTCACCGCTTTTTCCATCAGGCTCGATATTTACTCGGGCGACGCCTAAGATTTTTCTTTTGCCATTTTCGTTTAATTCAGCTACTATTGCTATTTCTCGGTCATAATCAATGTTGCAATAGCGTACACGAACTTCGTGTGGCGTGTCTTTTAGTACCTGGAAAAATCGATAGCGAATCGATTCCTCAGAGAAGCTTTGGAACATTCCCAGCCACAAGGGTTCGTCTTCTGGTTTGATAGGGCGCAACACCACTTCTTGACTGTTTCTCAGCGACCAAGTTAACTCATATTTCTTTGGGTAGGGACTGATAACCAAATGCTCATGAGGTTCATATTTCTTGCAAATGGCGTCTTTATTAATCACTATTCTGGCATCAAGAATGCAGGCGTCTTTCTCATTTATCAGCAATGGATTAATGTCAATTTCTTTTACCTGTGGAAAATCAATCAGAAACTGAGAGAAAAGAAGCAATGTTTCATCGAGGCGTTTAAGGTCTACAGGAGGTGCATTTCGGTATCCCTTCAGAAGTTGGTAAACTTTTGTTTCTTCCATCATGCGGTGGATAAGTGTCGTGTTTAGCGGCGGCAACCCAATGGCATAATCTTTGAAAAGTTCAACCCCAACACCACCCATGCCAAATAGAATCACTGGACCAAAAACTGGATCGGTTTTTCCACCGATTATAAGTTCATACCCTTTTTTCTCCACCATTGGCTGTACGGTAACTCCGAGTATTTGCGCATTCGGATTGTAAGCGGTTGCTTTTTGAATAATCATTTCAAAAGCTTTGCGAACCTCGTTTGCAGAATTCACATTTAATATGACCCCGCCAGCATCGCTTTTATGAACAATCTGCGGAGAAAGAATCTTTAAAACTACAGGGTACCCCATTTCTTGTGCTAAAGAAACTGCCTCATCAGTTCTAGTGGCAACAGCGGTTTTGACGACTGGAAAATTATAGTATTTTAAGATTTTTTTGGCTTCATTTTCACTTAATAATTCGCGATTTTCAGCGGCGGCGTTTCTTATTATCGATAGTATTGGGCGTTTAGGTGGTGAAGAGTCCAGTGGTAGTTCTTCAGGAGTCTGATAGAGAAGATCGAGATTGACTTGGTAATTGTACATATACATGTATGTTTTGATTCCTTGTTCAGGCGTGGAATAAGTCGGGATGTTGTTTGCGTTAAATATCTTGTTTGCTTCTTGCACCGCATCAAAGCCCATGAAAGATGTAAGAATAGTTTTGTTCTGATATGATTTGCCTCGAACAAGTTCAGCTATAGCTTTAGCGATTTCAACTGGCTCAGAGCCTGCTTGGTGAGTTAGAATAATGAGTATCCCGTCAATTCCGTTATCATTAAGGCAGGATTCAACCGCTGCTTTATACCGGTCTGCCTTAGCGTCTCCAAGAACGTCTATAGGGTTTCCATGGCTCCAAAAAGCAGGTAAAACACCGTTAAGGGAACTCAAGGTTTTCTCGTTAAGTTTAGCCAGTTTGCCGCCTTGAGCAATCAAAGCGTCGGTAGCCATTACTCCTGGCCCGCCGGCGTTGGTTATTATTGCAAGTTTTGACCCTTTGGGTAATGGTTGAGTTCCTAACACTTCAGCTGCGTTGAATAAGTCAGCTATTTCCTGGACTCTAACTATTCCCGCTCGTTTGAATGCTGCATCGTAAATATCATCCTCGCCTGAAAGTGACCCCGTGTGGGAAGCGGCGGCTTTTGCACTTTCAGCGAATTTTCCTGATTTCACGACAATTATGGGTTTGGTTCTTGCAAAGTGTCTTGCTGCGCTCATGAATTTTCTTGCGTCAGTTATTCCTTCCACGTACATGAGAATGCTTTTGGTCTTTGGGTCAGAACCGAAGTAATCTATTAAGTCGCCAAAGTCAACATCAATCATAGACCCAACCGAAACAAAATTGCTAAAGCCAATGTTTTCGTGGATTGCCCAGTCAAGGATAGCTGAACCTAAAGCGCCGCTTTGAGATAGGAAAGCGATGTTGCCTGGTTTGGGCATTTTATCCAAGAAGGTTGCGTTAAGATTTAGGCGGGGACGAATTATGCCTATGCAGTTTGGCCCGATAACGCGAATATTATATTTTTTTGCGACTTCAAGAATTCTCTGTTCTAAAGCTTTTCCTTCAGAACCTGTTTCCTTGAAGCCTGCAGAAACAACAATTACTCCTTTTACATCTGCTCGTCCACATTCTTCTATTACATCGGGAACTGTTTTTGCGGGAGTCGCTATTATGGCTAAATCAACGGGATCTGGAATCTGATCAACCGTTTTGTAGGTCTTAACGCCTAAAATCTCTGGCTTGCGGATGTTCACGAAGTATACTTTGCCAGCATAACCCAGTTTGGTAAAATTTTTGACGATGGCGTAACCGACTGATCCTTCAGCGTCGCTGGCTCCGATGATGGCTATATTTTTGGGGTTGAAGATCTTTTCAAGATTTAAGGTGCCCATTGATTTAACCTTCTGCGTATGTCGCAACAGCATAAACTAAAAAAGCTTACTGATTCAAAATTTTGATTTGTAATATCAGCGATATAGAAAAAGTGAAAACTAATCTTTAAAGATATACTTGGGCATAATAGCTTGGAAGCTTTGTTTACTGGAAATCCTTCTTGATTTCTTCAAGCGAAAGAACAGCTACGCCATTGGCGGTAAACATTTGCTCTGCTTTCTCGATATTGCTTGCCCGCAGTATCAAAGCTACTTGCCCATCGATGTGCACGGCTGAAGAATAAGCGTACTCTATGTTTATGCCACCGTCACCTAAGATTTTGGTTATTTTTGATAGCCTATTTTGTGGAGATACAAAAATTGCGGTTACCTCTGTGTTCTTTTTGGATTTGGCAAGGTTAAAGTCGGCTTCTTCCAATAATTGAGCCGCTTTCTCCGGTTGTTCGGTAATCAATCTTACTAAGCCAAATTCGCCTGCATCTGCGATTGATAGCGCAAAAACTTTTTGTTTGTTGTTATCAAGTAGGGACATAACTTCGAAAAGAGAGCCAGGTCGATTGTCAAGAAAAACGCTTACTTGAGTTATAGGCAACTTTGACACCTATATTTAAATGGCTTTAAAAGATATTTAACTTTAACCACTCAAACCAGGATATCGAAAAGAGTGAATATTACAAAAAACGCAAGTTCAATTTTTTGTTTAATATAAACTTTAAATCATACTTGGGTCATCTTTTTTATTTAAACTAGCTGGCCGCGTATGTTTAAAAAACGCTTCTTAACGCTTATTGTCTTAACTCTCACAGCTTTAGCCCTCACAGTTTATAACTCAAATTTACCCGCTGCTCAAGCCCAAACATCCAACTCAACTCTGCTAACAATATCAGGACAAGTGAAAAATCCTCTGAACCTAATCCTTGTCGACATTGAAGCTATGCCCCAAACAACTGAATACGCTGCATTAATCTGTGTAGATGCGCCAACTACACCCTTGCAACAAGGCTATTGGACGGGCGTGAAACTTTCCTACGTACTCCAACAAGCCGGCTTGTCTTCAGACGCGATCAAAGTTGCATTCTTCGCACCTGATGGTTTCAATACAGATTTGCCAGTCAGTACTGCAATGCAAGACAATTCCATTGTGGTGGCTTATCAAAAAGACAACTCATCTTTAGGAGGAACATTGCAACTGGTTGTTCCAGGAAGATGGGGCTATAAATGGATAAGCGCCCTCACCCAAATCCAACTTGTAAACTATGACTTCTTAGGCACCTATGAAAGCAGCGGGTACCCAGATGACGGGACATCTCTTCCACAGGGATCGATCCAATTCCAACGACCGACACCAAATACTTCATCGTTTCCAACTGCTACTTCAACGACGGCTCCAACTCAATCATCAAAACCATCTGCATCATCTACTCAAACTTTAACGCCACCCGCTTCCAACATCAAGCCTCAACAAACATCGACATTTCTCGTCTTCATCGCTACGGTTTCCATAATAATTGTAATTTCAGCTGTAGCTGCTGCGGTAATTTTGATGAAACGAAAGAAAACAAAGACCTGAGTCAAGAAGGAACACAGGCTTGTATGATATCGCAATGATAAAGCGTGTGATTGAAACCGCTTCAACCGGTTTTTTTCGTTAGCTTTTGTTTTTATAGTTACTTGGAGTTAGGTGTGAGTTCAGGTTTTTTCTTATATTTCTTTATTGTCCATACAATAGCGTAAATTGTCACTATCATCAATATCACCGCTGACAACGCTATAAAGAGTGCCACGGTGCCAAACTCCGATGTAGTTTTACCTAAGGCGTCTGATATTACGGAAACTGTCCCTGAGTCACTATTGGCGACAAAAATCTTGCCTTTTTCAGAATCATAGGCTATCCCTGAGGGAAATGCACCTACAGTTACGTTCGCTATTACGGTATTATTGCTATCAGAAATAACAGAGACAGTTCCAGGGTATTGATTAGTTACGAAGATTAATCCCTTGGCAGAATCATAGGCTACACTTTCGGGAGAGCTTCCTACATTTATGTTCGCAATTACAGTATTGTTGCTGTCCGATATGACTGAGACTGTATTGGATCCATAATTGGCTACGAAGATTTCTCCCTGCCCTGAATCAAAAGCTACCCCAACTGGGCCTATTCCTACCGTTACGTTAGCAATTACAGTATTATTGGTATCCGATACAATGGATACCGTGTTGGAACCATCGTTTGTTACGAAGATTTCGCCTTTCTCTGAATCATAAGCTAAGCCAAGTGGGTTGATGCCCACTGTTACGTTCGCAATCAGAGTTTTAGTGCTATCTGATATTACCGAAACAGTTTGGAAGCCGGCGTTAGCCACGAATATCTCACCTTTTCCCGAATCGTAGGCTAAGTTGATTGGATCTGCAAAAGGATATTCTCCTACGGTTATGTTCGCAACTACGGTATTGGTGGTATCCGAAATGACGGATACAGTGCCTGAGTTGCCATTGGCTACAAAGATCTCGCCTTGGCCAGAATCGTAGGCGACTCCGTGAAGATTAACAGAAGGATACTCGCCTACTGTTACGTTTGCAATCACGGTATTGCTACTGTCCGAAATTACGGAGACTGTACCTGATTTAGTGTTAGTTACGAAGACTTCGCCCTTGCCGGAATCGTAAGCTACGCCTTCAGGAGAACTCCCCACTGTTATCGTATTAACTACTCCAGCAGTGTATATCGCGTTAGCTACTTGTGGGGCAACAATAATTGTGAACAGAATTATGACGGAAAAGATTTTCTTTAGATTTTTCACACAATTTAGTGGATTTTTGTTTCTTATAATTATTTTGATGAGGTTTTAAGTGCTTGAACAAACTTGAAACGTTAAATTTGAGTTAACGTCGTTTGCTGGGAAAAGAAAGTGTTTTTACCAACATTTATATTTGAACCTCGATTAATCCTTGCTATTCGGAGATAGCTAATTTGCTAAAGTGCACTGAAGTCTCAAAGCAGTTTGGAGGACTTCAAGCATTAAAAAAAGTTGATTTCACAATAAACGAAAATGAGATAGCTGGGCTTGTGGGACCCAATGGCTCAGGCAAATCTACCTTGCTTAACCTTATTAGTGGGGTTTACAAGCCTGACTCGGGGCAAATAATTTTTCTAAACGAAGACATCAGTAAACTTCCATCGTACAAGATTTGTGCTAAGGGCATAACGAAAACGGCTCAAACGGTTCAATCATTTCCAGAAATGACAACTACCGAAAACGTTCTTACAAGCGTTCTTTTTAATGAAAAAAAGTTCACGAACAAAGTTGATGCAAAATCGAGGGCGCAGGAGCTTCTAGGTTTTGTTGGATTAAGCAAAGAAAAGTTTGATTTACCAGTCAAAAAACTAAATGTTGTTGAGTTGAGGCGTATACAGTTGGCGAAAGCGTTGGCGACTAATCCTAAGCTGCTTCTTCTAGATGAGTTACTTACGGGTTTAACGCCTAAAGAATGCGATGAAGCCATTGAACTAATAAGATTAATCAATAAACAAGGGGTAACTGTGCTCATCGTCGAACATGTGATGCGTGTGATCATGGGATTATGTGACCATGTAGTTGTGTTGCATCATGGCGAGAAAATCTGTGAAGGATCCCCTAAACAGGTTGTTAATGATGAGAACGTCGTGAAGGTTTACTTGGGCAAAAGAGCTGCAATGTGTGAGGAGTAAAAGTGTTAGAAATCCAAAATTTAGCAGCTGCTTATGATATGGTGCAAATTCTTTATGACGTTAGTTTTAAAGTGGAAGAGAAAGAAATAGTCAGCATAATTGGGCCTAACGGCGCGGGAAAAACTACCTTAGCTAAAACAATAATGGGTTTTATGCATCCCAAAAACGGAACAATCACGTTTAAAGGCGAAAACATAAGCAAGTTGCCTACATACGATATAGTCAAAAAGGGTTTAACAATGATTCCTGAGGGCAGGGAAATCTTTCCCCGCATGACCGTCGATCAGAACCTGCTTTTGGGCGCTTACACAATAAAAGAAAAAGAGAAGATTCAAGAAACTCGTGAGAAGGTTCTCCAGATTTTTCCCGTGCTTAGAAAGAAGGAGAAATCTTTAGCTCAGACACTCAGCGGTGGCGAGCAGCAGATGCTTGTTATTTGTCGAAGTTTAATGTCTAATCCTCAAATGTTAATTTTAGATGAGCCTTCATTGGGACTTGCACCCATTATTGTGGAGAAAGTGTTGGATACTATTCGCACAATCAATGATGAAGGCGTAACTGTTTTGCTTGTTGAACAGAACATACGCGATTCGTTAAATGTTGCTGATAGAGGTTACGTTTTGGAAGAAGGCCGAATTATTTTAGAAGGAAAGAGTAGGGAACTTTTATCTAATAGTCATATAAAAGAAGTGTATCTAGGCCTTTGAAAACAGAGAGGAAAAAGCGATGAACCGCAAATACTGGAATGAAAAAACCGAAACCATGCCCGCTGAAGAAACAAAGAAGCATCAACTAAGAAAATTGCAGTTGCAGGTCAAACATTGCTATCTCAACAGCACTTTTTACAGGAAAAAATTTGACGGCATCGGATTAAAGCCTCAAGATATAGAGTCACTTGATGACCTCAAAAAAATTCCTTTCACAGTTAAAGCTGATCTAAGAGATAATTACCCATTCGGCATGGTTGCAGTTAAGTCGGATGAAATATGCGAGATTCATGCTTCAAGCGGCACTACGGGAAACCCGATAGTTGGTGCTTATACAAGAAGCGACTTAGACGTTTGGCAGGAATTGATGGCTCGATCCATCTACACCACAGGCGGAAGACAGCAAGATGTTATCCACATAGCCTACGGCTATGGCTTATTCACGGGCGGCATGGGCTTCCATTATGGCGCTCAAAAACTTGGAGCCAAAATTATTCCTGCAAGCGGCGGGATGACCCAGCGTCAAATAAAACTAATGAGAGACTTGGACGCCACAATACTTGCCTGCACGCCAAGCTTCGCAGTTTACCTTGCTGAAACAATGGTTCAAGAAGGTATAGACCCAAGCAAAGATCTCAAACTGAAGTCTGGAATGTTTGGCGCAGAGCCTTGGTCAGACAAAATTAGAGAAAGAATCGAGAAAGACCTAAACATTGAAGCGTTTGATGTTTATGGGTTAACTGAGCTTTGCGGTCCAGGTGTTTCCATTGAATGCAATGAGCATAAGGGATTACATATTGCTGAAGATCACTTTATTGTGGAAACAATTAATCCTGACACTTCTGAAGTATTGCCTCCTGGAGAAGAAGGCGAATTAGTTTTCACAACTTTAACTAAAACAGGGTTGCCTTTGCTTAGGTATCGGACAAGAGATATTTCTAAACTTGAATTTGAAAAATGCGGATGCGGGCGCACTCACGCCAGAATGATGCGGGTTCACGGCAGATCAGATGACATGTTGATTATTCGTGGAGTAAACATATTCCCCTCGCAAATAGAGTATGCGGTTATGTGCTTCTCAGAACTGGCAGCTCAATACCTTATAGTTGTCGACAGACCTGGAGCTTTGGACACATTTGTTGTTAAAGTTGAATTATGTGATAAAGCTTTCACCGATCCAAAGTTAGATCAGAATTCACTGAAGAATGATATTCAAAAGAGAATACACATTGTAACGGGTATAACGGCAGATGTTGAAATTGTTAAGCCCGGTGAGCTTCCGAGAACGGAAGGAAAAGCAAAAAGAGTTCTGGACTTGCGCAAAGGCAAAATGTAAAGGATCTTTATATGACCTCTAAGATTGGGGTAGACAAGCCTGGCAGATTTGCCTTGCTTAACGGTGATGAAGCAGTTGCACGAGGCGCAGTGGAATCAAGTGTTAAAGTTGCAGCTTCGTATCCCGGAACGCCTGCTACTGAAATTTTGGAAACCATAGCTGAAGTATCGAAAGAATTTGATATTTACGCTGAATGGAGCATAAATGAGATTGTGGCCGCGGAAGTTGCTGCAGGCGCTTCAATGACGGGCGTGAGATCCATTGTTTCTATGAAACATGTTGGTTTAAACGTTGCCGCAGACGCTGCAATGACGTTGGCTTATACTGGTGTTGAAGGAGGAATGGTAATTGCGGTCTGTGATGATCCAGCATTGCATAGCAGCCAAAACGAGCAAGATACCAGGTATTTTGCAGTTCACTCGAAACTGCCATTGCTTGACGCTGGAAACCCGCAAGAAGCTCTCGACATGTCGCGTGAAGCCTTTGAACTGAGCGAAAAACTGCATTTGCCAGTGATCTTGCGGTTAACAACTAGGGTTGCACATGGAAAATCAAAAGTTAAACTTGGCAATATACAGAAAATCAATCGGAAATCTGAGTTTGACAAGAAAGGTTCGAAATGGGTGATGGTGCCCTCAAACGCGATTAGACAACACAGAGTTTTGGAGGGCAGATTGGCGGAAGCAAAAAAGCTTGCTAATTTTTCCAAGTTTAACTTCGTTGAGGACAACGGTTGCGAAATAGGCATTGTTGGAAGTGGGGTTGGATATTATTATGCGCGCTCGATCTTGGATGCAAAAAAGTTTTCGTGGCTAAAGTTAGGTTTTGTTTACCCATTTCCAGATGAAACAGTTAAAAAATTTGCTTCTAAAGTGAAGAAGTTAATTGTAATTGAAGAGCTTCGACCTTACATGGAGGAAAACATCCAGCGCCTAAATCTTCAAGTCTTGGGAAAAATTGATCTTGGGTTACAGGAAATTGGTGAATTCACACCTGATAATGTTCGCCAAGCATTTGCAAATATGGGATTAGCCGAGAAAGCGGAAGCGCCAGAGCCACTGGATTTGCCTCTTCGTCCGCCAGCACTTTGCCCAGCTTGTCCCCACAGAGCATTTTATTATGCGTTAAATATGGTTAACCAGTACGTTAACTGTGATAACGAGAAATGCGTTGGCTGCGACATATGCGAGTATGCTTGCTCTTTTGAAAAAGAAAGAGTCTTCAACCCTCTTAAATCCAGGATTCGCTCGGTTAGGATTGGACAAACCTTCAACACAGCGGTAACGTGTAAAGGCTGTATAGATGTTCCTTGCATGGTAGCTTGTCCAGAAAAAGCTCTGATGCGGTCAAGTGAAACTGGCGCCATAATGGTTGATGAAGAAAAATGTAACGGTTGTGGATGGTGTATTGAAGCCTGCGAGTATGGTGCTGTAACGATGCAACCTGACAAACGCAAAGTTATCATTTGCGACACTTGTGGCGGAGACCCAAAATGCATCCCGCTTTGCCCTGAGAGCGCCTTGAGCTTGACTGGAAAATCAAATGATAAAATCGTCACTGGCGACATTGGCTGCTATACGCTAGGTGTGTTACCTCCTGTAAATGCTGTTCAGACATGCCTTTGTATGGGGGCTGGAATCTCTCAAGCTGCAGGCATGATTCATGCAGGAATCAAAGAAAAAGTATTTGCGGTTATTGGCGATTCAACGTTTTTCCATGCAGGAATGCCTGGACTTATGAATATTGCTTACAACAAATCGAACGTCTGCGTTATCATAATGGATAATAGCACTGTCGCTATGACTGGGCATCAGCCAACGCCGAGCTCAGGAAAAACTGCTATGGGTGCGGATGCTAAGATATTGAGAATTCAAGATGTTGCTAAAGGTCTTGGAATAGACAAAGTCGAAATCGTTGACCCCTATGACATTAAAGCAACAACCAGGGCATTGAGAGAAATTCTTGATTATAATGGTCCATCAGTTATTATCTCTCAGAAGCCCTGTCCACTGTTGATTGAGAGAGGTAAAGCGAGAGAAGTTTTGGAGAAATGTAATGGATGCGGGGTCTGCGTTAAAGCCTTTGGTTGCCCAGCAATCAGTCTTTCAAATGAACGGGCCGAGATAGATGCCACTTTGTGCTATGGATGTGGCGTATGTGAAACCGTGTGTCCCTTTGAAGCTATAAGGAGAAAAGAAAAATGAAACTTGACGTAGTTTTCAGCGGCGTCGGCGGCCAAGGCGTTGTAGTTTTAAGTGATATTTATTGCGAAGCTGCCATGTTGGATGGTCTTGATGTTGCGAAGGCGGAGATTCATGGCATGGCGCAGCGTGGAGGGTCGATTGTTGCATATGCCAGAATTGGCGATAAGGTTGAGTCTCCATTAATTGAAACAGGAAAAGCAGATGTGCTTGTAGGCTTTGAAATTCTTGAAACTGCAAGAGCCCTTCCAATGTTAAAGAAAAAGGGTAACGTTATTGTTAACATGAAGTACATTCCCCCAAGCTGTAGTTTTTCAGGAGTTAAACCCAAAAAAACAGCAGAATTGCTTCAGATTCTAAAGTCCAAAGGCGATGTTCATGAGGTAGATGGCATGGGCATTGCTGAAAAACTTGGGAACCTCTTGGTTGTTAATACTATTCTTCTTGGAGCCTTATCTGCCCTTCCTGAAATTCCAGTAAAAGTGGAGTCTTTTCAGCAGGCGATTGCCGGCAGGCTTAAAGAAAAATATGTAAATTTGAATCTGAAAGCTTTCCAGTTAGGCAGAGAAAGCGTGTTAATCAGTTAATTTTATTAGCAATTACGTTTGATATAGCAAAGAAAAACTGAGAGGATGTATACTTGAATAAGAAAATACTCGCTTTAGTCGTCGTTGTAATTATTGCAGTTGCAGCAGTTGCAGCTATAGAATTATCTACAAAACCAGCACCATCAGCTGAAGCCCGAAATATCAAGATTGGCTTAGTTGCTCCACTGTCTACCTCAATTGGACAAGACATGCTAAAAGCATCGCAAATGGCAGTTAACGAGATCAATGATGGAGGCGGAATCTCTGTTTCTGATTGGAATACCAAAGTCAACATAAGTTTAGTTACTGTTGATACTGGAACCGATACAGTTCCAGCCGATGCCGTAACAGCAGTAACAAAAGCAGTTCAACAAGACCAAGTAGATATGCTAATCGGCGGTTATGGAAGTGCAGCAACTCTCGCTGACGAAGTCGTAGCTATCAACAACAAGGTACCTTTCATAATCACTGGAGCGTCAAACCAGCTTGTCACGAGACGAGGACCACAGGGCAACTATGGCGGCTTTGGAACAGATGGCACCTACAGTATCACTGATGCGGCGGGAATAGAGGGAATGACTTACATGTTCCACTATTGCACAACAACCTACGATTACGCTAAGACAGTTGTTGAGTTTTTAAACCAAGAAATGAAGCCTATGGTAGCTGCAGACAGAAACCTCAGTCTTGCGTTATATTACCGCGATGATTCCTTCGGGAATGCAGTTGAACAAGCCGCTAAGTATTGGATTCAGAACGAAAACCTGCCAATTAATATCGTAGCAGACAGAAAACACCCAACTTCTTCAAACAGTTTCCAAACTGACCTAACAGTAATCAAAGGTGACCATCCAGACGCAGTTTTTGTCGCAGACAATCCAGACATAACACCACAAGTGATCCAACAAGGATGGAATGATGTAGGACTAAAGACCGTTTACATTGCAGTTGAAAACAATCAAGACCCAGTATTCTACAATCTATTAGGAAGTGTTGGTGACGGGCAACTTTTGGAGTCAAAGATGGACCCATTCCAAGTACCTTCTTATCTGCCGGCAGTACAAACATATTCTCAAAAATTCAACCAAACTTACAATGTAGCGCCAGGAATGATGGGAGTTGACACATATGACGCATTTTACATAGCTAAGAACGCAATTCAAAATGCTGGAACCGTTGATAAAGCAGCTGTACGGCAAGCAATAGAAAACACCAAAATGGACCAAAGACTCATAATGACTGCTACCGGCAAAATTCAATTCAGCACAGGCGTTAACTATCATGAAATTGGCCCAGTTACATTCATGGAGCAACTCAAATGGAATGCTGAAACCAATAAGCTTGAATCGCAAATTATTTGGCCAGCGACTGAACCAGCCGTAAGCAATTTCAAACAAGCAGACTTCAGATTGCCAACAGGCTACCAACCTGGAAGCTAAACCAAGCTCCCTTCCAAAATTTTTTTTTCTTCTTTATTTTTCTAAAATTAAAAAACATTTTAAATAGCTATGTGAGGAATAAGAAAACTAATAGTTCACAATTAATGACCGAGGGAATAACTGTATCATGGATATTACTGCGGGAACAATAGTCTTAACACTAATTTGGGGCGTTGCAATCGGTTGCATTTACATGTTACTTGCTTCTGGATTAAACATTATTTTTGGCGTCATGAAACTTGTCAATTTTGCTCATGGACAGTTTCTTATGATAGGTGCGTATCTTACTTGGACCGTTTCGGTTGCTGCAGGCCTAAACGCTTATCTGGCAATTCTTGTCTCGATGGCAATAGTAGCTGGGATAGGCATACTTATTGAACGATTAACTTTTCGAAGGGTCTTGGGAACTGATAAGCTCAATGAGATTTTTGTTAGCCTCGGCTTGATTTACATTTTTGAAAATGCTGCCCTACTTATTTGGGGTGACCAGTCTCAACAGATTAAAAGCCCCTTTTACGGTATGAGTTTGAATCTGCCAAGCATATCTATAACATATGATAGAATTATAGCTGTTTTCGTAGTGGTTGCTGTTCTAGTAGGTTTCGGTTTACTGCTTTATAAAACAAAAATTGGCTTAGCAATGCGGGCTACCAGCCAAATCAACAGAACAGCTATGCTTATGGGAATAAACGTGGAAAGAATCTATTTGGTTACTTTCGGTTTAGGATCGGCTTTAGCTGCAACAGCGGGTGGATTATATGGAATCATTTTCTCTTTTAACTCGCAAACAGGAGCAATGCCAACAATCATAGCCTTCGCGATAATCATTCTTGGTGGGTTAGGAAGCATACGGGGTGCTATTGTTGGCGGATTGCTTTATGGTATCACAGAACAGATGGCGACATTGTTTCTGGGGGGAATTTGGTCAAGTGCGGTTGCTTTTGCCTTGCTGATAATTGTCCTTATAATTCGGCCGAACGGAATATTCGGTGAAAAAGGAGAATAACATGCCAAT
Organism: Candidatus Bathyarchaeota archaeon; assembly: GCA_963811105.1. Lineage (GTDB taxonomy): Archaea > Thermoproteota > Bathyarchaeia > Bathyarchaeales > Bathycorpusculaceae > Bathycorpusculum. The sequence continues at coordinate 281,879 of CAWEPZ010000011.1, forward strand.
ATTAAAGCAGCTCTCTATTTTCATGCGTTCAAGAAGCTTCCAATTTTTAATTGCAAGTTTCGTGGTTCTAGCACTTATTCCATTATTCATAACTGACAAGTTCTTCCTGTTCGTTTTTACATTGATATTTATCTTTGCAATCTATGCTGCAAGCTGGAATTTTCTGGCTAATTCAGGGCAAGGTTCACTCGGACATGCGGCTTTCTTAGGAATCGGCGGGTTCTCATCAGCAATTATTGGCGGCAGAATCTCCAATGCCATAATTGGAACCTTCGGTGCTAATGCCATGCAGCCCGGGATTCTGTCTTTGCTAATTCAACTTTCAGTTCTTCTTATCGGAGGTTTGATTTCTGCCGGAATCGGCTTGTTGATTGGTTTGGCTTGTGTACGGTTGAAGGCTTGGTATTTGGCCATGGTTACTTTCGGGTTTTCAGTGATAGCTTTTACCTTGTCCAGCCAGTTTAATTCCTTCACTAATGGAATAGATGGTTTTCAAACTGCGATACTTGTGACCGGGGGTTACCCTTTTTACATTTTGGTTGTTTCTTTTGCTGCGGTTTCCATTGCGGTTATGTATTTGATTATGAAGTCTCGCATGGGGTTGGCTTTTCGGGCAATACATGGCAATGAAGCTGAGGCCCGCATGATTGGGGTTAATACGGTCAAGTATAAGTTGATAGCTTTTGTTATTAGCACATTCTTTGCTGGTATCGCAGGAGGATTATACTCTTATTTCTTTCAGTTTATCGATAATTCAGTTTTCTCGCCTGCTAACTCGTTTTTGCCGCTGATTATGACTGTTATCGGTGGCTTGGGCACTGTAAGCGGACCCATCATAGGTGCCTTTTTCCTTACGTCAGTAGGGCAAATCCTAGGCACGCAGAGTGTTACTCACGCCTTGAGCACAACACTTGGACCGCTCTTCCCAAAAGTTGGTTACGTTGGCCCTCCAATAACATATCTAATTATCGGTGTAATTCTATTAATTATTGTTATTTTCTCGCCTAAAGGGTTAACGTCGCTGTTCCGCAAATTCATCAATTACATAGTAACGGAAGATAAACCTAAAGGAACCAAGACCAAATGAAGGGAACAGATTATTTCGCTGAAGCCTTAGGAATCCAAGTATTAGAAATCAAAGACGGCTACGCGAAAGTAACTATGAAAGTGGAAAAAAACCATACTAACGCACTGGACTTCACACACGGCGGTGTCATTTTCTCGCTGGCAGACTACGCTTTTGCGCAAGCATGTAATTATGGCGACAATGTTGCCGTAGCAGTTCAAGTTAGCATAAACTTTCTCAGGCCCTCGGTTGAAGGTGACCTGTTGACGGCAGAAGCGGTTAGGGTTTCTGACGGAAAAACAATGGGTTTGTATCAAGTAATGGTTAAGAAAGAGGAAAAAATCATTGCTTCCTTCTCAGGATTAGCATTTAAAAAGTAGTTTCTCAACCAAGCACTAAATAGATATAACAAAAAAAGAAGTAGAACCAACAATATTTTTATGTGGGCTCCAACCCTAGAGTCACAATGCTGGGGTGGCCGAATGGTTCAGGCGACAGCCTGCAGAGCTGTTATATATGGGTTCAATTCCCATCCCCAGCTCCAATCACTGGCCATGGATGTTTAGGGTTCGGTTCCCTATCATACTACTGTACTTAATTCTGCAGCAAGTTTAAACTGCATGTTACTCAGGGTTTAGCAATCGCCTAGAGTGCGTAGATCCAAATCAAAAGACAATTAGCAATAGATTCATTTCCAAAAAACCAGTCACAGTAAAATAGATTAGTAAAAGAAAAAGGAGATTTTTTGACTTATCTTGCTTTGTTCTGCACACGCGGTCCAATTAGGATTCAAAGCCAATCTACAAATTCCTTCATATTCTTAGTCTGAATATGCACATCCCCAGATCTGGTGATCTCAGTTACCAGGCCCTCTCCACTGAGCATTGTCTAGGAAATACTAATTAACAGACTTCATATAGGCGTTACCTTGTCAAGAAAACAGAAAAAAGAAGAATTTTTTGCTATTATAGTTTATTTTTTTGCCAATGCCGCCGCTGCTACGATTGCAATTATTGCTCCAAGTGCGACTATTATCCAATATAGGTAGGTAGGAGTCCAATTAGAGGTAAGGCTCCAATTAGGGATGACATAGCACCAAAGCAACGAGACGAGTACTATCAAGATTCCCAATATAAGTTCTGCCACTGCAAAAGCTTTAGACGCCGCCATTCTTTCTTTCTCCAAAAAAATATTATGAAAATCATCTTTTAAATTTTGCTATGCTAAGGCTGGGCTTCACTGAAAGTTACAACAAACCCTCATAGCAAACCACCCTGACATCGGTGTCGCCCTCTTCCCAATCGTAGCCGACAATGCTGGGTTTAACTTCGGGTGAACTATCATCAATGATCGAGCCAGCTTTCCCACTTATGATTTGATTAAAAACCCTCAGTTGTTGCTTCACTATGTAACCACAATATCTTATATTTTGTATTAAGTAAACTCTATCCAGATAGCAATGTTCCGAGTTAGGCAGGTTGGCGGCTAATAGAAGATAAGGGTTTTTCTCTCCTTCCTCTCAAGCAATCTTTTTTCCTTATCTCTGTTAGCAAAAGGCTGACCTGCTTAACCCCACTTTTAGCCCTTCAAGTACACGATTAAGTAGATTTGTTCAGGCTTGAAAATAAAAAAAGAAAAAGAAGGCTAAACCTCAATGCAGATTCTGTTCAAAACATCGGCTATTACAACTTTGGGTTGGAGCTATGTAGAATTATGTAGCCGTCGCATCCGCGTTTTGCATCTCGGTACTGTTCTGCCATTGTTGGTTCCTGTCCTAGAATTAAGCCTATGTTGTTGCCTAAGATCGGTCGTGTGCGTCATCAGAATTTCTGTTAGCGCGAGTCGGTTACTATTTGTACCGTCGGATAGCCAGGTAAAGTGAAGTTGCCGCCTGTTGCGCCAAGGTTTGCGATGGCCACTTCTGCCGATCTCGTTACTTCACCAATCATGTGAGATTTCAATTCCATCCCCAGATCTTTGAACGGATCCTAAACTTTTTAGGTATTTTTTGTCACTTTCTAATCAGAACGCCATACCGTAGCAAGAGTCTAAAAAGGGTAGAACTTATCCTTCTTTATTCACTTGCTATGTTTTCTAATCTTTCCAGAGGCACTCAGATCCTTTTATTTCGGTTTCTTGAAGTTCAACGTTTCCGTCTTTAACTACTATGGCATTAATTTTGCCGAAAAACTCTGTAAAGCTAATCACTCTGCTTTCGGTCATACTTATCCTCTATCAATTCTATTTTTTGCCTCATTGAGATTTAATTCTTGCTAACATGCAGATATATATGTAAATATAAAAAGATAAGTCAGCATTTTTTTGTGTTAACAAACGATGTTTCTTAATTGAAATGGATCGAAAGTTAACTAAAAAACTGTTATAGATGGATTTAAATCAGGATTTTCACATAACGAGAACGGTGAGAATATGTTGTGCCTGCACTTGCAGAATAGAATTTTACAGCTAATTCTATAGAGCTTCAACAGATTTTCGCAGTATCTGCAACAATTCCTTTTGTCCTTTTTGCTAACCTTGCATTAGTTGTTTATCTTAAAAGCTATAATGTCAGTCATCTATTTCCTCTGAAACCAAAACAAAAAAGGTAGCTTTGAGGGAGACGTCTCCAACCAATATGATTTCAACTCTCAACTTTTTCCTCAATTTAGCCATATTTAGCGAAAATATGTTTAATTTGGTGACCTCATATTTGTTGGATTGCTACTATAGAAAAAGTCTACTTCTTTGGAGCAGGTAAATTGAGAAGCTTGGAAACTGCAGGGATCAGGTTTAGCATGGTTTGCATATTGCTTTCTTGTCCACCATTTCTACCATTTTCACAAGTCTTTTCTCGTCAATACTTTCTAAAGTAGGGATCTTTATGTGTCTCATTGTTTTGCCGCTTCCTTCAAACATACTTATCTCATCTTTGCTCAATCCAGTTACTGCAAAACCGACATGAACACAACTCTTCAATGCTGAAAAATAGAATTTACCTGACGCAAACGTTACGACTCCCCAAGCCATTTTTTCTTCACAGTTTGGAAGCGTTTCCTGGAAGATTTTTCTTACTCGTTGCAGAATTTCTTTCTGAGGGGATTTTTGTTTTTCTACATAGGCATCCGCTTTTCTGTCCATTAAATTTCACTCCATAGACTTGGTGATCTAACATAAGCAAACCTTTTTCTAATTAACACAAGATGTCTCCATCAATGCGTCGTTCAATACAGTTTCCTGCTTGGTTTGCCGGAGGGTGGAAGTCAAACCCAACTTAAGACGTTGCATAGTTAGTTCTATTATTGTATGTTACCTTTTCTAAAATAAAGAAGATATAGTAGTTTCAATCTAAAGTCTTCTATGCAACTACTCTTCAAAGAAGCCATCCAAACCTGTTTTAACCCGTCAGAAGACGGATTAAGGAAGCTAATAGCATGGGTTGAAAACTCAAATTCAGTAAGAAACCCATCAAACCCAAACTTGGAAGCTTACCCAAACCAATGCGACAAAACTGAAGAATTAATCACATTTTACACTTTTGCACCTTTAGTGCTAAGCTTAAACAAGGTAGGTTTAGTCAACAGAATCCTGTCATTAGCCAAAGTAAGTGCATACGAAGAAAATGTCGTTGATGTTGCATTGGAAAGGCAATACAACCCACCGAAAGGATACCTAAAATGGATAAAAGAAGACGCGAAAAACCATCCTATAAAATACATCAGGGAACAAGCGAATGAACATAAGCCAAATCAACGATTGGAGCCAAATACACAAATTGACGCTTTCATAGAAACTGACAAGTTGCTAATTTTCTTTGAAATCAAGTTCACCTCAGACATCGCTTGCGACACTGCCTTTAACCCTTGCAGAAATCAGTTGGCAAGAATCATAGATGTCGGATTAGAAGTCAATGAACACAATGGCAAAGAAGTGCTTGTTATTCTATCGTCTCCACGTAGATTTTTCGAGAAGAAATGCAGACTCTACTACTACAAGGTCAATGAATACATTGACCCAAAGAAGATAAAGGAAGACATAGAATGGAGAAGTTTTTCAACTATTAGAGATAATGTCGTAGCGGTAAGGTGGATTGCTCTGGAAGACCTCATAAACGCACTCTACAAAAACTTTGAACATAAGGACAAAAAAGAAGCGTTAGTATTCTTCAAAGAGAGAAACTTAATTTGAAAAAAAGGAAATGATGAAGATTTCTGCAATTTATATGGGTTCAATTCCGATCTAACTGTCAATTAGCGTAAAGGCTCGACCTAAATCCAAAGCTATTTGCATTAAATCTTAATCTTTTTCCCCACATCTCACTAACTACTACTATCTACTTCGCTTACTACTACTCTCTCTCCTTTAGCACACACATGTCAAACAGACAAACACACAAACAAACAGACAGACAAAAATGAATAGAACAAGTCTTAAATCTGCAAGCACACAGAAAATAGGCAGGGTTATACGAAAATGCCTTGGTTGATTGCAGATGGTATAAAGTACATTCCCTGGGTTGCAACTGATGAAGCAACATTTGAAGACTACTTTAAACAATATTTTGAGAAGATCTTTGGAGAAAAATCAGTTTTATTTGAGAGGAAGAAACTGACATCGTTAGCTGGAGTATCTTCTATCCCTGATGGGTTTGTTGTGAGTTTTGAAACAAGAAGCTGGTTTATAGTTGAAGTAGAATTAGCTAGACACGACCCTAAAATCTATATTACTACTCAAATCAACGACTTTATGGCCTATATTCGTAACAAGAACAATAGGAATCTACTCATTGATGATTTCAATAAATTAATAAAAGATGACAAAATACTTTTAGCAAAAGTTAGAAATTGGCTGGGAGAAACTGAGAATCACGAATTCTTATCAAAGGTTGTTCTTCGGGACCCAAAAATTGTCATAGTCATTGATGTTAAAACTGATCGACTAAATGAAGCCACGTGTATGTTTAAGCCATTGATTGTTGAGTTCAAGATTTTTGAGCGAGAAGGTATCGGGATTAAGGTTCATGCTGTTGAATTTGAGCCCTTGTTGGAACAAATTTCCGATGGTGAATCAATTTTATCTACCGCTGGGGCAAGTCCGCCATACGAAGCTACACAGGTAAGAGGACAGCGTTATCTTAGTTTCTATCAGGAACTAGCAGGCAGATTGAAGGAAAAAGTGCCTTCAGCTGTCGCAGAACCAAGACCACTTTGCTATTGCAAGATTCAAAGTGCAATGGGAGGGGTTCATTTTGAATGGCTCTTCGGGGGGAATCCTAGATCAAGACTTGGCGTTGAATTGCATTTTGCGAGCGCACGCGCCGCTAACCTGAAATTAATTAGAGAATTTGAAAAATACAAAGAAGAAATAGAGAAAGTAACAGGAGAAAAAGTGATCTTCCAAGAAAACTGGAAATCACTTTCTTCACGACTGTACCTTGAAAAGAAAGATGGAACCATGAGTGAAGAGTTGAAGATATGGGCTGTAGAAAAGATGGCTTTGCTTTACAGTCTCGTTCAGCCCAAACTTGAAGCTTTGAAATAATGGTAATCGAGTGCTATTAACCAAGTTATTTTTGGATTGGGTGGGTTGGATTAAATTTTGATCTTTCTCTCTCACTCTCTCGAACTCAAACGCATATGACTATGTCTACTCTCACCCACGCACCCGCGTGCCTATTGTCTGTCTCCACATCCGTTAGTCTGCCTGCCTGTCACTCTGTCTTTTAGTCTGTTTCTCTGCCAGCATCACAGAAAGAAAAAATTTTTCAACGTTAAAGAGAGCCTTTGAATAACTCAAACCCCAAATCCCAAATTAACTTGAAAACGCTATTTTAATTCGCCTATTCTTGTTTCATTTCTTGCCTTTCTGTAAGCATCAATCAGAAACTTTGCAAGTCTATGCTGATCCTCGTCAGAACCTATGCAGGCATAGTTAAGGAAGTTAAGGACTTTTTCTTCTGAGTCATTGCTTTAGATACTAACATAGGTAGAACATGCTTTCTCCAGCTGTGATAAAGCCGCATTGACTTGGACGAGTCTCAAAAAAACTGTTTTGCAATTTTCAGAATTATATCTTTATTCTCTTCAAGTGAATTTTCAAGTTGACTAAATATTTTCGATTCCAACATATTTTATCTAATCTACTGAACGCTCAATGAACCATTTTTCTGAAGAAAGCTTAAGCTTTTCCATCCCTGCAATTTTCTTATCTTAATACTTCATTAACTCGCCAGATTGTGCAAAAGAAATCAATGATACTTTGTCGATTAGAACCGTCTCAGGATTACCTCTTATTTCTTCCGGAATTGATTTTTCGTACTCTCTTAACGAATTACTAATTGAGACAAATTCAGCATCCGCAATCTCTAAAAGACTAGCGAGAATTTGACCGTCGATGCCTTTGGCTTTGCCATGCCCATCAACTAAGCAGTCCATGTCGCCAAAATTCAAACCCCGTCTGCTTCTACTCCCTTAATAATAGTGGTTCGGCTGTTGCCCTTGCCTTCCCACAGATTTTCATCAATTGCCATTCGTTTTCAACTCTCTCAAGAATTCGCACATTAAAAACTTTGAAAATCAATGTTCTCAAACTGGATCTACAATTTATCTCTGTCTGACTATGTCCCGACTCAACCATGGATTTAACATTTACCTTTCTTCGTCATGCATTTCATGAGGGCAAAGCAGTATGATGATAGTAGCTCTTGGCTTTTTACTGAGGAAATGCAAATCTGAAGGTTGACTCAGAGCGTTAGCCGCATGTATGGTAAAACTCTCTGAAGTGGACCTTCCAAGTTTGACTCCCCAACGGTCATCCGATCAAATAGCTTTGTCATTTTTCCACTGAACTCTATGTTAGAGAGCAAATCATCAAGTGATCTTTAACATGATCTATTCTTAGTTTATGGCTCGTTATATAATCTTCCAATTGATTGGAGCATGATCCACTAGTTAAAGTTTCATCAGCTATAACTATGTAGCCGCCTGTTGCAGTATTCCAAATACCCCACTCAAAAAATCCTTTGAATATTTTTGGATGACCTTTTGGGAACTTCTTGGAGAATTCTATTGCTTCAGAGAAGATCATTGGTATTGCTCCTTAACACGTAAAAAAACTACTATTTTAGAAGAGAAAGCTGGAAAACAGTACGACTATGAGTTTCTATATCAAATTGTTTTCGGGGACTGTTCATTAACCTCGCGAGCATCTGTAAATACATTGAAAAACTTCAGCACAGCAACTCCTCGTTCGGTGACTAAAGAAATTACATTATCTTCGGGAATGATTCTTTCTTCAGCAAAGCCTTCTTTGATTAAGAAACCCAAGTATTCATGAAGCACATCGCAATCGACATTGGCCTTACACATTAAATGTGTCAGCTTTAACGGGCCTTCGTTTGCTAGAACCTTTAGTATATCTACGTACATTTCAAGTCTGCTGTGTTCCATAGTAGTCTCTTAATATTCCGTAAGAATACTTATAAACTTTTGCATTTTCACCATTGCTTAATTCAAGCAATTCTTCCTTTTATTGACAAAAATACAATTTTTAACATAAAATGAATTAAATTGCATGTAATTGAAGGTAATTGTTGTATACCAACAGACATAGAGAAACACTAAAGTTACCATAATTGTAGCTTTTTGTAACCTGGTTAAAACATGTTTCTATTTTAAGCTTCTTACTCACCTGTACTGTGAAACTGAAGATGTTGAGCATATTCAAGCTCACGATTTTTAATTCAATAGCCATCTGTCTTAAATTCGCAAAAACTAAGATTCGGCGTCGCAATCAAATTATTAAAAATGTAAGTGGCGTTTGTTACATTCAGTTCGGACTTTTTTGTTGAATTTGGTTGTCTTCACAACCTAGAATTTGTGAATTAAAGGCGAAATTTTTTTAAACAGTAATTAGAAAGAATTGTTCTCTTAGGCTAATCGTCGATGATAACTAACGCTTATATATTAAGATTTACTCAATTAATTGGGTGATTCTCTTGGATTATTTGTCACCGCTAAGATCCGAACTTAAGCTTAAAATTTTGTTAAGCCTCTTAAATGGGGATAGAAAAATAGCTGAGCTCAAGTCTGATGTTGAGTCCAGAGATACAACTATTCTTCATATTCTTGAAGAATTTGGTGATCTTAATCTGACGACCAAGACCCAAGGAATCTACAAACTGACATCACTTGGCATTATTGAGGCAAAAGTTTTTAAGGAATACATTTCAACTGCCGAAGTTATTGAAAAGTTTAAGGATTTTTGGTTGAGTCATAATGTGAATGATATACCACCGCATTTTCTTCAAAATATGGGAGCATTAAAAGATTCGCAATTAGTTCGGACTGAAGCATCAGAACTGGGCATCGTTCACAAAACATTCATAGAAAATCTAAAAATGGCCAAAAGGATTAGAGGAATTTCTCCTATATTCCATCCCGACTTCATATCATTATTTGAACAATTACTCAATCAAGGATGTATAATTGAGCTAATAGTCAATAGTGATGTTTTCAACAAGATTGCGGGTTTTGTCGATCTGGAGTCGGCAAAGAAATACTTGATAGAAAACAAGTTAAAGATTTTTCTAAAAGACGATTTGAAAATCGCTCTTGCTTTGACTGAACACAGTTTTTCACTTGGCCTTTTTGCTTCGTCCGGAATGTACGATGATAGTATGGACTTGTTGTCAGAGAGCGCCGAAGCAATCGAATGGGGCGAACAATTTTTCGAAGAAGTTGCTAAAGGCAGCACAAGAATTGGGCTAGATTTGTAATCTAAACAACCATACTTACTTACAACCTTGCTTACTTTTTTGAAATTGAATTTTTCTTAGTGTTTTTGGGATTTTCCTGTTGTTATTGATAACGAGAAAGCACCAATTTTTTAGTATGAATTAGTAATTCATAAGTTTCATTACTTCTCCCGATCCGTATTTGTCAGGAGAGAAGCCTGAGTGAAAGATCAAAACTTTCACATTGAATCCATAAAAATCCAGAATTTGAATCCCGGAAATCTTATTTCAAAAGAAACATATTTCCCAATATTCAAAGTTCTAAGGTTCATAACTTCTTCTTCGCTACTCTTAGCTTCAAATGGTGTGATGGTTGTTGTCTTTGCGTTCTTTTTGTACAGCTTCCAAATTGTGCCTGGTTTACTTTTGGCATCGTTTCTTGTTACGTTCGCTGTCTATGGTTTGAACAAGGTAACGGATAAAGCTGAAGATTCAATTAATCGACCTGAAACTTTGCCAAAGGCTTCAGGTTTTTTTTTGGCTCTCTCGATAGCCTCGATGCTAATTGGTTTCTTTATAGGTATATTCGAAGGAATCTTGGCTTTTCTTGTTCTTTTTGCTCCTGTGATAATTGGTGTAATTTACAGTGTAAGAATTTCGAAATCAATTCCTCGGCTTAAAGAGATTGTAGGTGTAAAAAGTCTAGTAGTTGCAGTAAGTTGGGCTTTAACTGGCTGCCTTTTACCTGATTCAATTGGTGCTGCGAAACTCCAAGTAAGCATTATTGTTTTTATCTATATTTTTATTCGCGTGTTCGTTGGCACGATCCTTTGCGATGTCTTGGATAAGAAAGGAGATTTGGCTTCCGGAGTAGAAACAATCCCCATAAGACTGGGAAGAAGCAAAACCAAAAAACTCTTGCTACTCATAAACAGCTTTGAAGTTCTTTTGTTGATCTATTGCGTAGCAACTGGAATACTAATTCAATTCGTACCGGCGTTATTATTTGGAGTCTTATATGGATACTTTGCTATTTGGTTTTTCTTCAAAAACAGCAACAAGAGAGTTACTGCGGGATTAATATTAGATACTGAATGGTTTCCCATGGTGATTATCGTTTGCTTACTAATCAGATAACGGATTCAATCATTCACTGCAATTTCCCTTAGAATCGCTGTCATTTCGCTTAACAAAGAGAATGAACTACATTAAATTGTTTTAAAAAAGAGCCAAATCTATCTCAGAAATGAATGGATTTGACGTCAAGTACCTTTGTTCGCGACAACACTTGCGTTTATCTTCAGGGCTCTCCCTGTCTAGCGCCTTCTCCTCTTTGAGTGCCAGATTTAATTCGACTCACCTTTTTGGTTCCTTATCCTTCAGATTGGTTTGCTCTACTAAAAACCTACGCGATTAGGGCATCTCGAAGACTTCGATTTCCTCTGACCGTTCAAGATCTTTCGAATTCTATGCATAAATCGCTACATGAATGTCTATCGCATTGCCCATAGTCTCTATATCAGGCACAAATACTATTTCCGCTCCGCACTCACATTTAATTATGTCCCGCTGTTGATTGGAACGACGCCGTATACTGTACGGGCATAAAAGCTTCCGACCTTTTGGAAAAACGAAGAATAACTATGGAAAAAATAAGTGAGAAATGCACCATTGACTTTCTTCAACTTATTTTGATTTTCTCAACATATTTTAACTCTTCTTGACTTTTTTGACTAAACCTGCAATCAAACACAACCGAAGAACAACCCAAAACACAAAGAAAAAAATTTTTACCAAAAACCCGTCAACAAGGTTAAAACAGCAAAATTAATTCACCCCCATGGTGAAATGAGAAATCTAGCACCACAGCATCACCAACAAAAAACAAATAGAAAGAACGAAGGAGATTGAATCTATAGAATCAATATCAGAGCTACTAACTCCACAACAACTGCTACAGTCAGGATTCTGTTTAATCGCTCTATTCTTTTAACCGTTTGTTCAAGATGGCTATCCATTTCTTTACCGCCTCCATTAAGCTATCTTTCTTCTCTTGCCTAGTATAGTCTACAGAAAATATATCACCAATAGTGCGACAACGATGGCAGCTCCAAGACCAGCTGCCGCATAACCTAACTGTTCAGATCGCCTCAACGCTTTTTCTAAACGCGCAGACATATCGTTGCTGCTGACGGTGCTAGGCCAAACAGAGGCAGAGTTCATTGTTGTTTGGGAGTTTAACATGGCTCCGCAGTTCCCACAGCTAACTGCCCCCTTTATAGCCATTGCATGGCATTGTGGACAAGTTGACATTTCAATTCTTCTCTCCATAATATGCAGAGAACGAACAGAAATTATCTATAAAAACTTTCTACCATCAAACAAACCTCTCCAATTTCCATTTAGGCGACCGAAAAACCTCCATGCTATAGTTTTTGAGTTTTACACAAAGGATAAATCGTTAATCAAACAAGTCCTCAACCATTAGATCCGCTGCAATCATATGGAGAAAACCAATGAAGCTACTGCTAACCAAAAAAACGGCAATCACCCTAGTTATCATCCTAGCAGTTCTGCTGAACCTGAGTATTCTTCTGATAGCTTATCCTGAAACGTTTAAACCCCAATCGGCCACACTTGCACGAGATTTCTCAGCATACTACACTGGAGAATGGCGATTATTCCACAATCCAACCAAAATTTACTCCGACGCCGTTCAGGCGGGCGATTATCAGATTCTTCCAACGCCACAGCCATTCAAGTACACGCCATCTTTTCTGATACTTTTTGCACCTTTCCTAACACTAAACTATCAGAACGCGCTAAACTCCTTCGACATAATACAATTTCTCTCAATGATACCATTAGCCTTCTTTGTCTACAAACTTGTCAAAGACAAGAACCTCTTTCTCGCCGTCACAGTGGCAATTATTATTATAGTTGACCCAATACTTTACGCACCTTCAATAGGCTACAGTACCACTCAATTTCTCCACACTCGCATGTTAAGCTTGCATTACCAGACATTGTCACCAAGCTACTACTGCGGATACGTTTTAGCAAATGCCCACATCCTACAAACAACTATTCTAGTAGGCGCCCTCTATTTTGGATTCGCCAAAAAACCATGGCTCTCAGCACTATTTTTCGCCTTTGGAGTGTTCGACCCACGAAGCGCACTTTTCGCATTGCCTTTGCTTCTGTGGTACAATCGGCACACGATCTGGAAATTCATTGCGGGTTCAGCAGGGTTTCTTGCAGCAACTAATCTCCCATTCTTCTTTTATTATGGGATAGGCTTTACTTTTTTGCAGACAGAAACTCATGTCTCAGTTGTCTCACAAATGTATCTGTACGATTGGATTCCGCTTTATGCAATCGCCGCAATAGCTATCGCGGAAATAGTAACGGGGTTGTTGAATCGTAACATTCGTTTTAATTTTTCGAGGCTTAAATTGAGAAATTAAGAAAATTAATAGTTTGAGTCATCGAGGTTGCAGATAACTACGATTGTAGACAAAATACCGATAAGCAAGTAAAATGGTTATATTCTAATATTAGAATGTATTTAATGGTTGGTTTTGTGAAAGTCGCTATCAATAAAACATCATCACTAACGATCGTTTCAAAACTGTTTCACGAGTTCACGACTGTTTCAGCCAACTATCATATCAATCGAATATCATAATATCAACAAATGCGAAATGAACGAAAAACTGGAAAATAATAACAATCGTTGGCATTGCGGTGGTTTTAGCTGCATTGTTAACCACAACAGTATTCGCCCTGGGGATGATGGGAGGCCCATACGGCGGCTATGGCGGAATGATGGGAGGAGGCTACGGATCCGGCTATGGATACAACAGCCCACTATACACAACAGGACCTATCGCTAAACACCTTCAACGCAATATTACCAGGCTGTTTACCCCTTCATGTTTGGAGGCGGAATGATGGGCAGATTAGGAAATGGCTACGGCTTTGGCGGAATGATGCGAAGTTACGGATACACGCACCCTACACATACAACGGAACGCCATTAGGCGTTAACACCGCAACAACAATAGCCAAAAACTAAGTAGCATCAATCGGCAATTCCGACTTGGCCGTTAAGCAAATTGAAGAATACTCCGCAAACTTCTATGTACAAGTTAGTTTTGTCCCAATGCCGAATTTTACTATAAATTTGAAATTCATGTTCTTAGCTAACAATAAGACTGGTGCCTCAAAACCAACCACTTAACAGTACACAACTAAGTATAGTCATATTGCTAACGAGGGAAAAGAAACCAACCACTTAACAGTGCACAACTAAGTATAGTCATATTGCTAATGAAGGACAAGAAAATCATTTTGCAACAGCATTGCTTTTCATTTGAAATATTTGTTATTGAATACTATAATCATCTAATGCATATTGTTCTATAATAATTATTATTTAATTCATAATCTTTATAAGCCCGATCACCAGGATGATGCTCGGAGAAGAACCGTGCTAACGCCAGAAATATTAGAGCGTGTTAATAGAAGTGCGCTTCAAAAAAAAAGACAATGTATGAGAAGATCTAAACTGGAAACGTATATAGATATTCTGAAGGTCCTGGTTCACTGGGGTCCCTTAAAGCTAACACACGTCATGTACAAAGCTAACCTTAACTGCAGCGTGCTGGAGGAGTACCTTGACCTATTGATTAAGCAGGGATTAGTTGAGATGAAAATCATTAGTAAAGAAAGAAAAATATACGCGATCACCCAACGCGGCATTACAGTTCTCAAGCAATTCAGAGAACTCACAGAAGTACTTCCCATAATCGAAGAAACAGGAAACGAAGCAAAATACCGAAAACCCTATCTGTTCTAAAATGCGAAGATGGACCTTCTTGAAAACAAGAAAGAAAATGGATTCATCGATGGAAATTATCAGCCACGGGTTTTCCTGCGCCGTAGAATTAGCTAGAGAACTAGCACTGCGGGTTTTACACGTTGAGAACAACCCTTCATCGCGGGAGATTCCAAAGTTAATAGCAACGATAATAGGCAAGCAAATTGAGTTGGAAAAATGAGCATAACCCAAATAGGCATAACCAAAGAACCAGCAAAAACCCATAATCGCTTAGTTGACAAGTGTCCTGAATGTTCAAGCAATAATCTCGTTCACGACTACGACACAGGCGAATCCATCTGCGGAGACTGCGGCCTTGTCTTATACGAGCAAATGCTAGACAAAGGCCCAGAATGGCGCGCTTTCACCCAAGAAGAGCACACATCAAAAAGCCGCGTCGGCATGCCAACATCCTACTCAATTCACGACAAAGGATTATCCACAACCATCAGCCAAGTCGACAGAGACGCCTTCGGAAGAAAACTACCCCTATCCACAAGACTACAAATGTGGCGCCTAAGAAAATGGCAAATACGAAGCCGAGTACACTCATCCAGCGACCGAAACCTCGCACAAGCCATGGCAGAACTTGAACGCTTATCCAGCAAAGTAAACATTTCCCCACCAATAAAAGAAAAAGCCGCAGTAATATACCGCAAAGCATTAGACAAAGCCCTAGTCCGCGGAAGATCAATCAACTCCATCGCCGCCGCAGCACTATACGCTGCTTGCCGCAAAAGCGGATCACCCAGAAGCCTTCGCGAAATCGCCAACGCAAGCCTAGTAGATAAAAAAGACGTTGCAAGATGCTATCGAATGCTGCTGCAAGAACTCAATTTTCAAATGCCAATCTCTGACCCGCTAACGTATGTTTCAAAAATTGCAGAAAAAACAGCAACTTCAGGCAAAACACAGGGCGCTGCAATCGCAATACTAAGAGAGACAAAACGTAAACGAGTTGGAGCAGGAAAAGACCCAATGGGCATGGCAGCAGCCGCACTCTACATAGCTTGTCTACAGAACAACGAAAAAATAACACAAAGAGACCTCGCAGACGCAGCCGGAGTCACAGAAGTCACAGTAAGAAACAGATACAAAGCACTAAAGAAACAGTTAAACCTTGAAATATCCGAGCAAAAAGTTTGTTTTTAGTTTCATTTTTCTATGTTTCTTCAGGCTTTTCAGTAGAAACAGCTCTTAAGTATTCGCCCCTCTGTGGCGTTGGGACAAAAGTCTTCTGGTCTAATTCTTCAGAAACTGATGAATTAAGCGGTATGTGACATGGGAGATATACCTTTTGAAATCTAGAATCGTGCGATAAAGCACTATGAAAAGATTATAGCTAGCATAGTGCAAAGCGTTCTCCATGAAACTCATGGCTAGAAGCCGCAGTCGCGGCAGCGATTGTCACGATTGCTTTGTGGAAGAAAAATAAGAGCTAATTACTTTTATTTTGTAAATTTCTTTTTTATGAATGCCCTTAGAACCTTATTCTATAGAGTAACTATACCAAACTAAAGAATTCATGAAAAACTTTCCCCTCAAAATAGAAGGCCCCAAACGCTGCTTTCTTCTTCATATTGCTTAACTGAAATTTCTTAATATAGAATGGGGGAATAGGAACCCCAACACTTAGAGCAAGGGCAAGCCGCCATTTTCATGATGAACATTATATGCGGTTTGCAATAAACGATTTACTCGGCAAAGCTCAGGATAGATTTTTTTGTATTCTTCCGATGAATAGTAAGCTATTTCACTCGGGTAAGCTTTTGCTTGACGAGTTATGTATCTTAATGCTTCGTTTATGTTTTTGAATTCCATGATTTTCATCTCATTAATCCAAGGATGCGAACTTTCTTCTCGTGTTACACTTTGATTTTGAGTTCTGTTCTGATGTTGTATACTACAACTGCGATTGAAGCAAAGATTACAGCTATTGAAGCCAAATCCAATATTCCAAACATATTTTCACCATTTTAATTATTACTTAGTTAATTGCCCAGTTAAATATAAATGCAGTTGTGAATTGTTCATAATTTTTCATATAACATTGACACGCGTCTAAAAAGACAGAAAATTTTTCATGAATTAGCATTTAAGCAATTTTCAGAGATACAACTGAGAACTATTTTGAACATATCCACGTTAGAAGAAAAAACTGTTTAGGGTTTATTTTCACGGTATTATTTTTAGCTTAGAAAAATAGCGAGCAAAAGAGGGATGTATTCCCTCTTAGCTGGGAGGAAAACATCCTCCGTTTTTAGTTAGGAGCTCTCCTTTCTCCTCAAAAAAACAAGTCACTTCAACGCATAAAAGGCATATTTCGATTTCAAGAATATATTTATAGACTTCGCTCAAAGGTAAGTTGACAACAAGGACTCAATGTTAAACTGTTCACTACGATTGGTCTAAAAACCAAAAATGCTTCCCCTCCTCTTGTAAATGATATTCTTCTTAAGCTTAGCTTCCCAATAGTTTTAGTTATGCCCTATGATTTTTCTTTTGACATTTCCAAGGCTTCGTAACGCTTTTTTCATAGAACTCGCCAGTATTGCCAACCAAATGGGCATGCAAAAGGTTTTTTCAAAAACCTTGAAGGTACTAATCAAGGAATAGAAAAAAACAAACCCCAACAATCCCAAAAGACCGCGTAAAAGTAAAAGTTATAGCCGGCAAAGTGGATCAAACAGAGGGGCGCGTTAGAGACATAGCAATTGATATATAGTATTTTGACATCGAGTTAGCGGCTGGCAAAGCATTCGATCACTGTACACCAAAGACTCACACAATGTTTGCTTATGCCATTTAAGGGATCAATACAAACTGGAGGCAAAACCATTATGTATTGTCGGTGAGCAGTTTTTGGCGAAGGTGATTCTCTTAAGATAGATTCGGCAAAAGGCAGGCGTTTCCTATTTGTGTCTGGTGAATCGTTGAAAGAGCCCGTGGCTTGGAGAGGACCAATTGTAATGAATACTCAATAAGAACTAAACTTAGCTTTTGAAGAGCTTGACATGGGTACATTTATTAAAGCAGTAATAGTTTGAAAAAAATGAGGTGAAAGATTAATGAGCAAAGCCAAAAGAAACGAATCAAAAACCCCAAGAAAAAGCATTTTTGACGAAAGGATAAAGAACAATGACAAAGCAGTTGTCCTATTTTACGCGACCTGGTGCCCATTTTCCCAGAGGTTCTTGCCTATCTTTGAAGAATACTCTAAAAAAAATCCGAAAGAATGCCTTCGCGTTATTGTGGATGAAGAACCCGATGTCTGCGAAGAATACAACATAGAATATTATCCAACGGTGATAATGTTCAAAAAAGGAAAGGTGCACAAGCGCTTAGACTCCAAACCAGGGATCGGCTTAAACGAAAAACAATTAAAGGATCTTTACTGAAAAACGGTGAGACCCCGAAGTCTTGATAAATCCAGAGGAATGGACAGAAAATAACCAAGATAGGACGCCTGAACATGACAAGAAATACCGAAATTATGCCCGTTATATTCGTTGGACACGGTTCACCAATGAACATAATTTTGAACAATGACTACACTAATAGTTTGAAACAAGCAGCCAAAGAAATCCCTAAACCCCGTGCAATACTAGTAATCTCCGCTCACTGGCTCACAGACGGAACATATGTCACATGCGTCAGCAAACCTAAAACTATCTATGATTTCTATGGTTTCCCAGACGAACTATACCAAATTTCCTACCCCAGTCCAGGCTCACCTAAAGATGCAGAATTAACAATTAATGTTGTTAAGTCAACCGAAGTAAAATGTGGCGATTGGGGATTAGACCATGCCGCTTGGGCTGTCCTAAAACACATGTTTCCAAATGCAGACATTCCAGTTTTTGAGATGAGTCTAGATTATTCTCCCTACAACAATTGGAACCCAAAACCTATAGAACATCATTATCGATTAGCCTCAGAGCTTGCCCCTCTTAGAGAAAGAGGAGTACTTATTATCGGCAGCGGCAACATCGTTCACAATTTAAGCCTAATTGATTTTGATATAGATGCCCAACCTTTTGAGTGGGCTGTTCAATTTGACGAAAAAGTTAAACAATGCCTAGTTTCAAGGGATCATAAAAGCCTCATAAATTATTCTACCATTGGCAAAGAAGCAGTCTATGCAGTGCCAACCCAAGATCATTACCTGCCCATGATTTACGCAATTGGGCTTCAGAAAAAAGAGGATAGACTGAAATTTATTCATGAGGGATTTCAGTTCGGATCAGTTTCAATGAGGGCCTTTCAAATCGGATAGCAAACAACTAACCAAGTTAATAGAAAAAATGAATTATGTCAAAAAAAAAGAACGAATAACTATAAAAGGGCGACTAAAACGAAACTTGATGGTGAAATACGAAAAAGCAATTTTATGGTTCTTAATAATAGAATATAGTACCCAAATCCCAAAAAACCATCACAATGCAGAAATTAGGTTGCCTTTTCTTCAGGCATTTTGATTTTTCTGAAATAGACCCAGAAGAGCCCTATAGATGTAGCATAGAGAAGGCTTGCCAAAAAGAAGGGAAGAGATAGCAACCCCATTGACATTAGGAAGGCGCCGATAAATGTGCTCAGTGCACTCGGGAGTCGCCAAAGGCCAGCGTTAACCCCTGAAGCCATTCCACGTTCATCCTCATCGACTAACCCCATAATCAGAGATTGAGACAATGGACTTGCCATGTTCATTAGAAAAGCTCGTACGCAATAAACCGAACTCGCAATAATGTAGCTGGCAAATAGAGGAGTTGCGAACATGAAGATAGTAGATGCGGCTTGAGTGACAACAATAGCCTTCACTAGACCAAACTTCTTCGCAATCGGGGGACCAGTGAGAGTTGCAACTCCAATAGCAATGCTTACCAAGCCTAGTATGGGACCACTGACAACGTCGGGAATGCCATATTGTAGCCTCAGCCAAGCGGTCATTAGAGGTACCACCATGCCTGCACCAAACGCGATTATTGCGCTGGTTAGGACGTATTTTGCCAATATGCTTCTTGACCGTTTATGAGAAGCTCTCGCTTCCTCATCGATTTCTAATTTCTTTTGTTTTTTGCTTCTGTCAGATTCCTTGACCTTTAGCAAGATAACTGTTGAAGCAAGACTAAAAGCAGCTAACATCACGTAAAGCAAGCCATGGCTTACTTTATTAGTAAAGCCTAATAATTGAAAAATCACTATGGCAGGAATTGCTAAACTTCCAATGCCATAGGCCATACTACTTGCAAATCCGTAAAGTGAAAAAACGCTGTTTCTTTTCTCATGGACCGCATGCTCGGCAAGCAATGCACCGCTGGATGCAGAGAATGCTGACTCAGAAATGCCCTCGAAAACTGCAGCAACTATCAGTGCTACTGGATTTGTGGTGAAGGCGAAAACGGTGATTATTATACCTGCCATTACATTGCCTAAAATGAGCGTTTTCTTTCTGCCGTACTTATCAGCGGCCACTCCTAAGGGTATGCTTGATGCGAAAGTTGATATGCCCATCGTGGTTATAACGATCCCCATGAAACTGTAAGATAATCCTTGAACAGAGGTTAGGAAATAAGATATGTCCGTGTAGAACATCCCATATGCAATTGACGGCAAAATAGCTTGGATAATCAAGAGTTTTGCCTCCTTAGGCAAGCCTTGGTAACTGCTGAACATCATATTTCACCGGAATGATCTTTCTTAGTTAGTTTCCATTTTTCCGCTCGATTCTTAATTTTAATCAATAGCGAAGTTCGAAGATTAATCAGTTCTATTTTCTTACTTAATATTTTTAAGAATAGCGATTGAACTCAAACACCTGAATGATTTGACTTAAAAAAAACTATATGTCCATAAATAACATACAAACTGAAAACAAAGAGCTCTTCTCAATTTTTTATGCCCAACTGTAGTCTTAGCTATTGATGAAGACAGCCAAAGACTACAGCGGGGCAAAATCACTATACTTCAAACCAGAATTAAAGCTGTGCCCAAACTGCAACAAGCCACTCAAAAGAAGCCACATTGCATGGAGCAAACACATCATCACCCTCAACGGCACCTTCCACGTAACCAGCATAGCCTACAAATGCAGCAACACCCTATGCCCACAACCTCAAGCTGCCTACCACTCCAAAGAAGCAGAAATGCTTAGCATCAAACACTACCAATTCAGCATAGACGTAATCGCCAAGATAGGACACCTAAGATACAAAGAACACCAAACAATCCGCCAGATCAAGCACACACTCAAGAAAAACTTCAAACTAACTATCAGCCGATCAGAAGTAGACCTGCTTCACCAAGCACACTTAGCGCTCACAACTGCAAATAGACAACAAGACACCACATTCCTTGATAAAATCAAAGCCAACGGCGGAATCATCTTATCCTTAGACGGCGTCCAACCTGAGAAAGGCAATGAAACCCTCTGGATACTCAAAGACACCAAAACAGGCGAAACGCTCATAGCAAGAAACTTGGCATCAGCCGACCAACACAGCATAGCCCAGCTCATAAAAGAAATCAAAGCCCTAAACATCCCAGTGAATGGAGTGATAAGCGATGGGCAAAGAAGCATCCGACTCGCCATCGCTCAGGAGCTCCCAGATGTTCCTCACCAGCTGTGCCACTTCCATTTCTTGCGCAACATAGCCAGACCTATCTCAGGGATGGACCGGGCGTTGAAAGTGGACTTGAAAAAGAAAGTCAGACACATAAAGCCAATTGAGAGAAAAGCCGCTCTTGAAGGCAGCCGCAAATCAAACGTAATTCTTCAATATTGCCAAACCATCAGGTACGCGCTACAAGAAGACGGTGACTATCCACTCAAGCCAGGAGGCTTGAAACTTTATCGCAGACTCAGAAAGATTAGACAGTCAATACAGCGAAGCGATAAGGTTTGGCCAAACAGTGATCTCGAGAAGCTTTTTAATGTGCTGAGCATTCTGGAAGCGGTGAAAACGCAGTATCGATGCACAAATCGCCTGTACAAGCTCGTCTTCAGAGCCAACAGGATCCTTAGTCAGGATGAAACAGCTGATAAAGTTGAAGCAGATATGCTTGCGTATTTTGATGAGTTAATAGATCTATTTGCGCGTTCTAAGATGAGAGTTGAAAGAGCAGCATTCGAGAACATACTAAGGTATGCGGCAGGTTACTGGGCAGGTTTGTTTCATTATTATGACCGCAGAGATATTCCGAGGACAAACAACGAGTTAGAAGTGTACATTCGTTCTTTGAAGACATCTTATCGTAAGACAACTGGAAGATCAAGCTGCCAAGATTACATCATACGTTATGGTGCATATGTGTGCTTGTTAGATTCATTGGTTTCTCAGGAGCATATACTGTTTGGTCTGCGGCGTGTGAGTTATAGATTGTTTCGTAGATGCTTTGCTGAGATCAGGAGCTTTAGAGGTAGGCTTAGCTTTAAGCGTGCTTTGTCGGAAGACTTGAACGGTTTCCTTTGTGAGCTTGAGCTTGATTGGGCTAAGATTATTGTTTGACCCTGCGAAGAGAAATCTGTAAATATTGTATGTTACTGGTAAAGCCCTTTCATGCTCTTGACGTTTTTTTCTGAAGATAGTTTTGACAGTTTGTTCAAAAAGCTTGAAGGATTTTCTTTGCGTAAATTCAATAGGAAAGTAGTTTTTCTAAAACCTAATCTTTCAGAGCCAGGACAATGTATGCTGGTTATGGACATATGGAAAAAAAAGAGTTTAGGAATGAACTCTTACTTTGGTGGAATATGAACTAAGCATTGAACTTAGTTGCGATCGGTAAACTGTGGTTTCAATCTTATTCGTGCGTTTAGTCGAGGTCGACTTTTTTAGTACAGTAAGTCAAACCTTCTTCCTACATAGAGAATTTGAACGTTAAGATTTCTTGAGTATCGTTTCTTCAAAGTTGTAACCAAAATTGCCAAGGTCAAAAGAATAGCCAGGCTAATTACTAAAACGATAATGGCGTTCAGGGTGCTCTTTTTACCTTGAGCAGGCGAGCTTTCCATTTCAATCGCCCGATAGATTCCCCAGTTTTCAGGAAAAGTGTAAGTTCTCACTATTTGCCCTTTCGGATTGACTTCAATCAAAACTGCCCCATCGCTATGGGTTAGGTTATTCCAGAAAATTGCGTGGGTCTGAGACCCAAATGTTCCGAGCCGATCGCCGTTAGGCAGGCGGTCTACTTCGCCCCAGTACGGCGTCCAAAACTCTTTCGGTGCAGTCCAACTCCAACTTACAAACGCTGTTTTGCTTGTTTCATTAACTGTAAGCTCAATTAATCTACTGCTTGTGTTTAGAGGATTAGTCTGGTTGTGGAAATCGTTATCAAACATTTCAAAAACGTCTGGTTCAACCTCCTTGAGCGCGTGACTGTGATACCACAAGCTATTCACTGCTTGACCTTGTGGGTTTAAAAGTGTGAAATCTCCATGTTCGCCGCAGCTCCAAATTAGTTCTCCGCTCGTTTTGTTGATTTTGCAGAAAGTGTTCAAGTCGCGAATGTTCAGATAGATTACATTCTGTTTGTAGTTCCACTGGAGACTGTTGGTATGTGTTAAGTCTGGAAGCCAATGTCCATTGTAAAACCATGTATCATTGAATGGACAAGCCATGTCAGCATCAAAATGGGGATAGGTGTCCCAACTCCACATAATCAATCCGCTAGCGTTGTATTCAACGATTTTATCGAAGAGAACCTTAGTCCCATTTATGTCCCTTTCGTAAGAAACAATTGTGAGGAAGGTACCTGTGTCCGGATTATATTCAATATCGTGGTGGCCTCCGAAGTCCGGTAAATCTATGGTCTGATTAGTTTTCAAATTCCAAAGATGCGTCCCTATCCAAGCTCCAGGCTCGCCTTGAAACAAAAGCTCATCCTGCGACACCTTCTTTACTGCCCAATAAGAAGCATCATTAGTCTGCCGAAGATCAATCAATTCACCATCAGTTTTCATAACGACCAAGTAGCTGCGGTCTGATGATAGCTTGTTTTCACTAAAATTGTCAAATAAACCAAAAGCCAATGTGCCCTCCCAAGCTGCACCATTAGTTTGAATTTGGCAGGGTACTACAAAACCTTTAGACAGAGAAGTTGAACCCGCAAATGCAAAAAAATCAGGATTTACCAAGCAAACTACAAGAAGCGCAGCAAAAAGAAAGACTTTTGTGCCGAATCCCTTCAATACAGAATCCAACTGATACTCAAATTACGCATTTACTTTTGCAGCTATACAGAGTTCATTTGCGTTTCAAGGATTTACTATCACGGTTCCCCATAATCCTAAAGCAACATGACCGGGAACTTGACAAATGTAAAAGTAGCTACCAGCAGAACCCGCCTTAAACGTTACTTGACCACTTGATTGCTCATTTATTGGTGGAGTAACTGCCCCCCAAAGTACATTTGCCGATGATGACTTTGTGCTCACTATGGCCCAATTATGCTGCATGGCCCCAACATTGTAGACAGTCATTGTATAGGTTTGACCAGTAGTAAGGGTGACAGTGGGTCCTGGATTAGAAGTTAGACTGGTAGAAGTATTGCCAAAACCGTATGCCGTCGTTGTGATTTCGCCTTCATACAAAGTAAGGGGGGTACCTAAACCAGCAGGAGGAGATAACGTTGTTTCATAATAATAGAATGAACCAAGAATAATCGCCGCAACTATAATCGCTACTAAGGCATATAATAGCCTTCTAGACTTTTTATGTACAATTTCTTTACTTGTTTTTTCCAAGTTTAACACCTTCTTAATAATTGGCTTGCTTGCGATAAATCGACAGTAAGAGGAGCTTGGATTTAACTTTCTGTTGTTGGCATGACACAATCACGAATTGAAATCTGCTTGCATTTATTGAGCTGCATTTGCAGATAGTTTTAAGGAAAAATGTGTCAAACCATTTTCTAAAGAGTGAAATTCAAACCCTAAATACAGCCGCGACTTATCATTCATTAAACTTTAAAAACAATAAAAGATAGTAATCTTATGGCAAAAATTTCAGCTGAAAACAGAACTTCTCATTTCATTACATTACCTTCGCATACTTATCCTATTTCGGATTCTGTAGCACTAAGAATACATTCAGATACGAAGCCCCAAAACATGAAAATTGCCAACTTGCAAAAAGGCATTGTTCTTTTGTACAAAGGTGTTGAGGTCGTTGGAGAAGGAACAGGGTTTGGAGTCCCCATCATAAAGTATTTTGACGAAACAATTTTCTCAAGTTCCTCATTTCTAGAAGTTCATAAGCATGAAAATAACGTCATTGTTCAAAAAGAGTTTTTAATGGATATAATATCTCGAGACAAATTCAGGAATCTCAAACTTGAAAATGCGAAGGTACGTAAGAAAATAGATTTTATTTCTTTGCTATATCAGAAGCATAGACATCTCGCCCAAGTCATTCTTTTAACTAAAGGTTTACTTTTCAAGTTTGGAGTTGAATCAGCTTTTGTTAGAACAGCATCAAAAGGCAAAGTGATTGTCACTTATACCATAGATCGAAACCGAATTCTAGTGAAACTTAGTTTCAATCAACTTGATCAGAATAATCTCCGAAAAATCTTTGTTTTAAACGAACAAGGAGCACATTTTTTCAGAAAATACTCAGATTCAGAAGGACTAAAGCTAAATGATGAAGAAATCGGGGCTTGGGCAGGTGTCACGGCAAAATCAGCGAAAATAGCAGACACACAAGACAGAATTGGATTCAGGCTAAAGAATATAGAAGGAACCGTATTGAGGCGAGGAAGGGAAGCTGTGAAAGGATCGCTAGATTGGATTGGTTTAGATTACGAACTTAACTCCATTGATGAACAGTTTGAGTATGAAATTGAAGTTTTTGGGTGACTTAAGATTAAGACTGTAACATTAGTTTATCCATACTTCCGTCCTCACGCTGACACGTCCATATTTAGATTTCCACCGCTCGGATTGGGATATATAGCGGCATATTTAAAACAGAATGAAATCTCTGTTGAAATTGTAGACTGCACATTCCTCAGCCAGAAACAGGCTCTAGAAAAAATTATCGAGTCAAAGCCAAGGATAATTGGAATTCAGTCGATGTATTCAATGAGAAGAAAATCACTGGAACTAGCCCAAATACTTAGGGGCCATTGTGAATTACTGGTTGCAGGAGGAGCGCTTCCCACCATACAACCTGGGGCTTTTCTAAACGATTTTGATATCGCTGTTATAGGGGAGGGAGAACAAACTATGCTCGAACTCGTTAAGAAGTTCGAAAATGATGACGATTTGTCTCAGATAAAAGGAATAGCGTATAGAGACAAAGTCACACATGAAGTCAAACAAACGTCTCCTCGAAGTTTAATTGATGACTTAGACAAATTGCCTTCTCCTTCAAGGGATTTGTTTGACAACACTTTTTACAAAGATTATTACTCCGGAAAGTTTGGATATAAAACCACAGCAATCATGACCTCAAGAGGATGCCCCTTTACCTGTGATTTCTGCAGCCGACCAATCTTTGGTAACGAATTCAGATCAAGGTCTGCCTCAAAAATAGTCGATGAGATAGAAGAAGTCATTTCTTTAGGCTATAATAGAATATGGTTTGCTGATGATTGTTTTACTTTGAATCGTAACCGACTCATTGAAGTTTGCGACCAGATCATAAATCGCAGATTGAAAATTGGCTGGGAATGCCTTTCTAGGGTTGACACGTTGGACTCTGAAACGGCTCACAAAATGAAACAAGCTGGATGCATAAGAATGTTTTTTGGAATCGAGTCAGGAAACGATTCAATTCTGAAAATCATGAAAAAACAGATAACAACAAAGCAAGCGTACAATGCTATTCAAATATGTAAAGAGATAGATATCAAATCAGGAGCGTTCTTTATTTTGGGATACCCTGGAGAAAACGCCAAAACTATTTTAGATACTGTGAAATTCGCGTCACACCTCCCCTTGGATTATCTTTCGTTCACTTTGCCTTACCCTATTCCAGGAACACCTTTATTCGAAAGACTAAATGACAAACTGGTTTCAGATGAATGGGAAGAACCTAAGAATATTCAGATGATAAAGCATAAACTTCTATTTGATTCACAAGTAAGTGAGCTTAAGATGAAGTTCGCTGTCATTAAAGGAATGCTTCAGTTTTACACTCGAAAATACGTAGGCGAAGAAGGCTACAAATACATAGGCAGACCAATCGAAGCCCTGACAGACATAATTTATTACAAAATGAACTAATTAAACTTCCAGAATCCACATCTGCTAAACTAATTCTGTTAAGGATTCAATCCAATACCGAGCTTTTGTGCATCATGAAATTACAAGCTATCTGACGATCTATTACGATAGATAATACTCCAACATATTCTTAAATGCAAAAATCTTTTTTTACAATGCAAAAGATTATAAACGTACATAGCGTACCACTCCAACTATGTCCTATGATACTTTCAAATGTCCAAATTGCAACGCAAGATTTGCCGATCCTAAACAACTTCAAGAACACAGCGTGAAAATACATAAAGGGCAAGCAAGAAGCAGAGCGATATCTTAGCTTTAATTACTATAAATTATTATGTAAATAGAATTATTCCACATTCAAGAGTTAAGTTTACTTAGCAGAATTATTTATCCAATATTAACACAAACAACCAAGAATATGCTTCTTATTAACCCGACTAACCAGATATGTACACTGTTTTTCCAATAATTTCCGATTAAACCCGATGATGCGCGATAATTTGCCATAATTCTATATGTAGTCAGCAAACACATCAAACTCTAAATTATAAAGCAATCCAAAACATGAAAAACAAAACGGCACGACAAGAATATGGTGGCTTGACAGTCTTCATTTTTTTCACTTAATATCACTTTTCTTCACTTTGCTTCACTTTCTATCACTCAACAAGCAAAAGAGTCAAACCCCAAAAAAACAACCCGAAGAACAAAGAAAAAATTACCGATTAATTCGAAAGCAATGTCTCGATACTGCAAAGTTAGCTCTCTTGCAAACTATAAACTATTGCAATTATTGATCGATATTAGAAAGGAAATCTATCGAATCCGCAAAGCCTAATCATCTAATGCAATGAGTTAAATTGGCGATAGGCTTTTACGCCCAAGTGTCCGTAATAAGACACATGACACCTGCTAGGAAAGTGCATTCAACAAAGAGGCACAAGATAACTCGAAAATGGATAATGGCCGTTTCTATACCTCTTCTGGTTGCAATGATATTGACGATCACATACGTTTGGAACCCTGCAAATTCACCAGTCTCTAACGCTCCAAACGAGCCAGCTGGACTGAAGATACTCGCAGACCATTACACGGGAATAATGAGAAGCTTGAACTCAAGCCAAACCAAAACCGAAATGGAAGCCCAGCTCGACCCAAACTACAATCAAACCGACCTATTTGTCTGGGAGCAAAACAAGATGACGTTTGCTCAAGACCCAATGGGCTGGTATGAAAATCCAATACAAATTCTAAACAGCGGCAAAGGAATTTGCGTACAATGGAGTATAGTCTATGTATCCGCTTGCCTCGCACTTGGCTACCAGAGCAGGCTCGTCGCAGCGGTCAATACAGCAAGTTGGAACTACATTCATGTATGGGCAGAAGATTACTACAACGGCACCTGGATTCACGTAGATCCATCTGACAAAGTCTGGAATAACCCATCAAGATATCAAAGCTGGAACTGGGGTAAAATCGGATCAGAAGTCAGAATCTTCGCATTTGATGACGGAAAATTTCAGGAAGTAACATCCAACTACAGCTTTCACGGATAATCTTCTTTTCGTTAACGTATTGTTTAAATCTCAATAATATTGAAAATAAAGAAACCAGTTAGATTCCGAAATAACCCTTATAAAAACTCCAGATAACTCCGATGCACAAAGGAAGGCGAATTAATGTCAAGTTATTTTATAAAGAAAGACTTTGCCATCTACGAATACTCCGCAATAAAATGTTATTGTGGCACCAAAATTAGGGTAGTACCCAACATTAAAGTCATGAGCAAAGCAATAGAAGATCACGTCGAAAAACACAGACAAAAAATAAAAAACCAGAAAGCTGCGGAAACTGAAGCGAACCGCATATGTGACGACCTAATTGCACAAATGTTCGAAGCAAGCAGGTAAAGCAAAGTCTCCTATCAGGCACCCGGTTACTTAATAAGTATTAACGCTTAGGTTTTGCAAGTAACAGAAGCGGGAAGGACAGCTCTTAACTACAGAGTATTCCCCTAGCAAACAGTGTCCCTTATGAGAAAATTTATATTGCTTGCGGGCTTTTCTCACGATGAACACCCAAATTGAAGATTTATTTCTCTCTGTTTCTCTGAACTCCTTAGTTCAGGACACACAGCTGAGACACTCAAGCGTATACCGAACTTATTGTGCACCATTTTCAAGTTGGCGTACCCGCATATACCGCAGTTAGAGTTATTCTTTATTACGCTTAGAAAGATACTTTCAAGAACGGTGCCATGGGAGAAATTTTTTGTGCAAAATTTTCGCTCCATAAAACTTTCTAAACCTAAAACTAACTAATATCTTAAGAGTGAATATTAGTTAGTTTTAAAAAACATGTTGTAGTAACGATATTACAACAACAAAAAGTAAACCCAAATAGCTTACCACTACGTTGCCGAGTGCAAAAATAATTTACTGAAATATTTGTTCGACTCGCTTTGTTCAAAAGACAAAAGTATGTTCAAACGTTAATAGTTTTTATATATCTTAACAGGTCAAGAAATATATATGCCAAAAATGATTAAAGCACTTATTCTCACCGCAGATAATTTTGAGGACATGGAGTTGTTCTTTCCTTATTTCCGCCTTCTTGAAGAAGGCTTAGAAGTCGATATAGCTGCGCCTAAGAAAGGACACATAAAAGGAGAACACGGCTACGAGCTGGAAATTCGGAAGACATTTGACGATGTCAAACCGGAAGATTATGATCTGTTATTAATTCCAGGCGGATCGCCGTATGGAGCCCCATCAGTTGTTAGAAAGGATGCTAAAGCTCAAGCTATTGCAAAGCTGTTTTTCAAGTCCAATAAACCCGTTTCCTCTATTTGCCACGGTCCTTGGCTATTAGCTTCTGCAGACGTTGTGAAAGGAAGACATTTGACTGGTTTCTGGCATGATGGTGTTCCAGAGGATATAAAGAAAGCAGGTGGCATTTACGAGGACAAAGAAGTAGTTGTTGATGGTAACCTTGTCACTTCACGCTATCCCGGGGATTTGCCTGCCTTTATGCGAGAAACAATGCGAATGGTAAATAGGATAAAAAATAGTATATGAAAATAACCCGATTACATTTAGCCGAAAAATCATGACAGTATACTTACAATACAGATATAAGTTATGCTGGGTAGAAAACTCCAGTCATATAGATGTAGTACAAATCGGCAGGATGCCAGGCCTGCACAAGGCTCCCAATGGCAAAGAAACTGTAGCCATTTCCTGCAGTTACAGGAACTACTGCTTGTACAGACATAGGCCAATAAGTTGTTGTTTCATCTCCGATTGGTCCAGCAAATGTGTAAGAAAGGTTGGGATAAGCATTACTTGTCGTCCCAAGACCTAAACCTGCAATCGTGGAATCTCCACTCAGATCAGCCATAGCATTAACACTGAGTACAACATAACCATTTGATGGCGCGGTTAAGGTCACGTTGGCAACAGTTTTGTAATCTGTGGATAGACTAATAAAACTATGAGCATAAGTGTCGTTATACATAACTACGACGCCTGATGATCCAGTTGGTCCTGCTGGTCCTCGCGGTCTCACTGTTCCAGACTCTAAGAAGTACTGTTTTTTCCCATCTTTTTCTATGTTCTTTCAAAGCAAAGTTAGATTATTTTTATAGTTTAAAGTTTTTTGTGTTTTGTGGAGGCCTCTAGTTGCCTAGGGCTGGCTCTAAGCGCTACGGTGCAGCCCAGTTACTAGAGGAGTCCGTCTGTGAGTGTGGGTGTGAGTGTGAGTGTGTGGAGACGTTTTGCTGCCAAAGACGCCGCGACGTCACGCTTGATTTGTCTTTAGGGGAGAGGCCTTTGGGCAGTGTTGTTTCTGGGGTTCCGGTGTCTTGCAGTTGTCAGGTGGGCTGCAGCAAGGGCATCTTTTGTCTCTTGAAGGCTAAGCGTATTACTACGGGCAGGAGAGTGAGACGTTGAAGCAGATCTGTCTCTATGTTCCCAGGTTCTACATCGAGCTTCTTGATGAGGCAGTTGATTTGGGGTTTTATCCGAATAGAGCTGAGGCGATTCGGCTGGCCATCCGAGGGTTACTCTCTTCGCATGGCAAGTTTAGTGTGCATACGGATTATGAGCCGCCTGAAAAAACTGTGTTGTTAGCGGTTGAGAAGCAGCTGGATGATATTGATGAGCGGAGGGCGGCTTTGTGGTGAATCATCCTAAACGAAAGCTGGCTCCCGAGTGGGAGATTCATCTAAGCGAAAACTGTACAGTGACGCCGATGCAAATGGGCAGGACTCGCAGTGAGAAGTGCAGGCAAAGGCGACTTGAGGAAGAGGAGAATAAAAAAATACGGGAGGCTTCGTGAGGTTGTTTTTTGGGAAGAGCTATCGGCGTTTCTATGGTGCCCTTTCGCGCTTCGGTGTATATACTGAGTATGAAGGGTCTGGTAATTCCCTGCAGGAAATCCAGAATAGAAGTCTCTATTTCAATGTTGATTGGGAAAATCTAAAGTTGACTATTTCTTGGCGGTTCTTGCGTTGGTTTTCTAGGAGGTCCAAAAGTGAAGCTTGAAGAGGCTTCGTTTTTAGCTGACGGGGTCCGCTGCGCTCTTAAGCCGTTTTGTGATCGTGTTGAAGTTGCTGGGTCCATTAGGCGCAAGAAAGCTGAGGTCGGCGACATCGACATTGTTGCCATGCCTAAGCCGTTAGCGTTGCCTGCTCCTTTACTCTTCGGCAGCGTAGTCCACACTGAATCTTCGGTTTGGAAAGATCTTATTCCAGCTGCTCTCAAGAAACACGGTTTACGGCTTGAGGCCTCTGGCCAAGAGCTGCTTCGCGCTACTTTTCTATGTGACAGATTCCAAGTTGATATTTACCGGGCGCGTCCGGAGACCTGGGGCGTGATCCTGCTTGTCCGTACTGGCAGCAAGGACCATAATGTGAAACTCTGCACTTTAGCGCGGTCTAAGGGCCTAAAACTTAGCGCCTCTGAGGGCGTAGTTACCCTAGGCGGCTTTGGCCAGGTTATCGCTTCTAGATCTGAAGAGGAGATTTTCTCAGCGTTAGGCATTAGTTACGTTGAACCGAATTGTAGGGAGGTTTTTTGAATGTGGGCATGTTTGAATGATGAAGGAAGAAAGGTTTGGGGCGATGTATTCCCAGACGGCAAAATTCCCGTGACCTCAATGGTTTTCCAAGAAACCAAGTTAGGACCTGGAAGTAAACGTGAGTGCGCTGTTTTAATTGTTTGGAGTGCGCTTTCGAAGGAAAAAAAAGATGCTATCTTAGCCAAAATTAGTGAGAGATTTGGGGCGCCCAAGGACCAAATTCTCAAGGATATTTTGAGGATTGGGCTGCCGCTGCGAGAATCTCTAACAACTGGAGTTATTGCTGCAGAGCTCAGGTGGTTCATCTGATGGCTGAACTTGAGGAGTTTACGCTTCCCAAGTACGGCACCCTGGAATCGTCACGGCTCAGAAGCAAGAAGGCCTACGACCTAGTAAATTTAGTCAGCATAAAGTTTGGGGCATCAATAACCTGGAACAATGCGAGCCGATTCAACACAATTAACCGAGTCCTCAAGCCTTCAATATTCTTCAGGTTTCATGGAAACAAATTCATGCCGTACCTAGAATTTCTCAGCGATGACCTAGGGGTCCTGCGAGAAATCAAGGAAAGTTTTCCTGCCAATTTTGTTGGCGACGTCGAGATCAAGGGAGGCTTATTGTAGAATGCCTAAATGGACGCCTCCTTTCTTGGCTGACCGCGAGAAAGCAGTTGATCTCGGTAAATTTGCTAGCTGCAGTATTCGCCCTGAGGAGTCTTTGCCGCTGAACGCTTGTGAGTTTGCCGGTGCACTCCTCGAGTACACGCTGGGCGCTCGCAGCTGTTTCGCTGCCGATGGAACCTTCTGTCCCAAATCCAGTTTCGCCGATCCTTCCGTTTATTGTTCATGCCCTACCCGGCTTGAAAAACTAAAAAATAGAAACGATCCGCCTTAACGGAGTTTATTTTTTTTGGCCGCCTCATCTGATAACTCCACAAACACCTCTAGCAACACCAGTTTAAACAGTTTAGTTTCAAGCCGGAGCTGGAGCATTGAGAACCGAGTGTTCCATGTAATCGATGCTGCAGAAATTGAGCTGCGTCCTGCCGAGATTGCCCGTAAACTCCATGCTCCCAAGAAGCCAACGCGCGGCCAATACACAACTGTGCGAGGAGTTATCAGAAAACTCTTAGAAAAAGGCTTGATTCTGCAACCGTACCTTGGAAGTTACTGCAACAAAATCACATACGGGGTGCGGTTTAATCCGTTGGCAGTGCACAATATTTCTTTGCGGTCCTTTGTGTGTCAAGACATTAAGTCCTGGGAGAAAGACGAGTTTGTTGGTGGCGTGAAGATTCATGTCTGTTTTGGTGCTGAGCGGAGAAAGATTTCTGGCTACATTGCTTGTGACGTTGGTGGGATGAGTCATGATGCTTGTCTGTTGGCTTTGAATCGTTGGTTTGATATTACCCAGGATCATCTAGGTTGGCAACTTAATGACTTGCAGATCCTAACTTTTGAGTGTAACAAAGATTACCATGGAATACGCGTTGATGGCCTGCAATGTATAACTAGGACAGATCTTTTCGGGATGATTGAGCGAGTCTATCAGAAAGAGGAGAACCTAGTTCGCAAAGAACAGAAAACTGTAGTCCCGATGAGTATTAACAAGTTTGAGGAAGCCATCGCCAAAGGCTTTAATGATTCAGCGAATTCTCAGGCAAATTTCGAGATAAGACGGGAAGTTAAAGGAAACTCTGATGCCTTAAAGTTCACCAATTCCCGGCTGCTGGGAATGGAGCGCTTACTCGAGGCTCTCTACAAGCATAAGGTTGCGGATATTGACAAGGTGAAGTGTTTGGAGGGTGAGGTAGCATTGCTGAGAACAGACGTAAACCTCATGACTTCTACTCTGCGAGAAATCTTCGCGCTGGACAATAACGGCCAAAAAGCGCCTAAGATTGGAGGCAACGATTATGTCAAGTAGACGGCACCTGCTTAAGGGGCGCATTAATTTTCATGAGCGCGGCACCGGTGAGCAAGTCTACGATATTCTAAGTGCGCTGCGCAAGGCTCCTTTGCTGTCCACTCACATTATGTACCAGGCAAACTTGAACAGCACACTCCTGAAGGATCTTTTGGTTTACATGAGAAACGAGGGGTACATCGAGTATTTGACGGACTACCGGATCCGCTTAACAGCGAAGGGCTACAAAACTCTCAGAGTTGTCACTCCCTTTTTTCTTGTCATCACTCGCATCCGTGACATAAGGCGAGAGGTAAGGCGCAGACAAAGGGAGGCTTCCTAATTGAGTAATTTTGGTGTTTCGGATAAAAAATGCTGTTTAAATGGCTTTTTTGGGGTAGTACGTACCTATGGGAAAAGTCCATGCTTTTTGGCATCGAGTTTTCTTATGCTGCCTAAGGTAGATTGGCAGACCCCAATTTTACTTGACGTTAATGGAGGAGAATTCCTTGACTGAACAAAATAGACAGGATCTAAGTCAAGAGGTTGTTCAAACACTCAAAAACAAGGCTGAAAAATCCAAAAAGAAGCGCAGCCAATCCCAAAAGGTCGGCACTAACAAATATGATCAACAACTCATCAAACGTTGCCTAGTAGGCATTGAAGACATCAAGACTGAGCTGCGTTGGGCACGGGTTGAAAGGGAAAGAACTAGCGAGTCAAAATATTCTCCAGAAAGAATTGAGTACCATTCTAAGATGGATGATGTAGACAAAGAGATTGTTCAGAGGCTTTTTGAGGTTGGTGTAAACGGAGCGTTGCCTAAGGATGTGGCTGCCGAGGTTAACAAGCGTAATGGCTACAACTTGGAATATTACGAAGTTAGCCGCAGGCTAGTTCGGTTGAATAAGAAAATGCATTTTGAGACTGGCAAAACTCTGTTTGAGAAACATGGGCATCGATGGGCAATGAATAGGCTTGGTTTTGAGAGTTACGGCGCCGGCGATGTCGAGGCCCTGTCGAATGTTGACAGTTTAGTTTTCAATAACAGAGGGGAAGGATGAAGAAAACGAAAAAAACGAGGATTCTGACGGTTAATCTTGATTGGCTAGAGTTATTTGAGAAGCCAACTTCAGCTCATGAATTGTTTAAACATAGTTCTTACAGTTCCTACGCTGGAGCTCATAAACAAGTTCGCAGCCTTGAGCGTTTGGGGCTTATAGCTTTGACGGATTCTGCGCTCAACTGTAAAGGTACTATTAAGAAGCTTTTTGTTTTAACTGATAAGGGGCGTTCGTTCCTTAGGCTTATTCCACCTGAAGCTTTGATTCAGGGTGAGGAGGACCCTTAGTTTTGGTGAATTGTGCTTGTGGTTTGACTGCTCGTGAACGGGAGATTTTGCGGCTAGCGGCTTTGGGTTTGACTGATTATAAGATTGCTCGTAAACTAAGAGTTGAGGCGCCCAACGTTACTCGTTCCCGGTTGAATGCAATTAAGAAGATTGAGAGGGCCAAGGCGGACTTGGCGTTTTTCGACGGTTTGGGCTAGGAGGTATCGAAGGTTAATCTGATTAGTAAAACAAAGAAACCTTGACTAATCACTTCGAGCTTAGTTGAAGATGTTTGACGAATAAACTTTTAAGGTAAAATCAAACTAACAGTTGTTTGGCTATTATTAAAAGAATTAAGGTGTTGGCAACTGTTTTATCAGTATTTCTTCTTGCAGGTAGCTCACTAATTTTTGCGGATGCTAACTTCACTTCTCCAACTTATCTGCCAGTTTCGTTTTCAAGACCCATGGTTTCAGGGCACAAACACTCCATGTTTCGCTTGTTCCTCCAAATCTCTCAACCAGCACCTGATTACTCCTCTTTGCAGTTCCTATTTGGAACTGAGGTTGCAGTAACCACAACTGACGGTATGATTGACGGCAACTGGCTCCTAGATACATTTGAGGCTTCAAGAGATAACCCGTACCCTAACTGGGACTGCACTATCATGCTGATAAAAAGGAGCAAAAACATAGTTTATGGCTAAGTGGGGAAATCAAATAGTCAACACTGGGAGTCATTTGGCGTCTTGGGCGGGTTTGGCGCCATCGGTTTATCAGTCTGCGGGCGTGTTTGTTACGGGTCATATTACGAAGAAGGGTTCTAAGTGGCTTAGGCATGTTATGGTTGAAGTGGCTCATGTTGCCGTGAGGGTTAGGAGTTCGCGGTTGCGGGCGTTTTATTTGAGGAAGAAGGCTAGGAAGGGTGAGAAGATTGCTGTTGTGGCTGTTGCTAGGAAGATGTTGACGGTTATTTGGCATTTGCTGAAGGAAGGTGAGATGTATGTTGATGACGTGTTTGGGAAGAAGGTCAAAGGAGTGAAGGTTGCGTATTGTGGGCATGTTTCTTTAGATGAGATGGCTAGGATTTTGCGTGAGGCTGGATTCATGGTGTTGGGTGGTTCGGACGGCTGAAGAAGAAAAGACTTTTCATTGCAAAAAAAAAATAAAATAATTCTTTATTTCTTCCGCTAGCACGTTCCATACCAAACGAAAATGCTTGTATCAGAATACATTAGTATCGATTGCCCATTGTAATACTGGTTGTAGTTTTCATCGATAATTGCGACTAGACTCTCATCATACCAATAGTACGGGTTATAGGTAGGGTCATCCACCGTAACCGTGTGGTAGCCTGGCGTCACATGAATAAGCATTGTCGCTGTTCCAGCCCAATTGCCATCAACATAAACATTAGGAGTTAATGTGTTGTAAGAGTAGCCGTCGATTGCCTCCACATATAGTATGCAGGTAGTAACTTCAGAATAGCAAGCCGTCAACGTACCACCGGTCCAAAGCGGAATATTAGCTGGATCCCTACACCATTGATCACCACTATATTCGAAGTATTCAAATTGATAACCGCTGATAGAAGGCACACTTACGGTATACTCTTGTTGCGTCTGTATGTTGAAACAATTAAAATAATAACTGCCCGTTCCGACTTGTTCGCTGTTTATGGTGAATTCAGGAGATAGCTGATTGTTACTGTTATCTAAATCTACAGCGTTTAGATTAACGTATGGCTGGTAAAGCTCTATAAGGCTGTCGCCAAAAACCTGCATGCTATTCTTGGTATCAATCTCATGTCCTGGAAAACCCTGAGGATACCAGCCTGGATTATTGAAAGGGTACTGCATCGACTGATCTCCAGGCCACCACAAGTTATAACCCTGGCAGAGTATGCTCGACGTGTAAGTTGTGCTGAAGATTGATATTGACGCCTGATTCAATGAATCACGGATGTCATACCCATTCACAAGCGCGTTGTAGTAGAAGTCTTGTATGAAATTTTTCATTGACGGAGTCCACTGCTCTTCAAAGGTCTGTGTGTCGTTGCCTATCCAGGGTGAAAATCCATAGAAACTTATGAAGCACTGTCCACTACTATCTGGAGAATTATATCCATCAGTGTTGCTTACGCCGTTGTGCATCCAAGCGTCACAAATGGGAGTTATGCCAACAAGACCGCTACTGGTTTCCGCCTGACAGCAGACCCATAGAAGTTCAAAGGTGTACTTATTATTCGTAACTGACTGATTGATGTAAGAGGCAGTTATGTAATTACCCGTATTGTCAACATAACCATTACCATAGCCAATCATGTGTCCGTATTGAAATACTGTACAATGGTCGTAAGTTGCCGCGTCAGAAGAAGCATTACCCCCTACGTTTGCGACGGTAGTGTCACCCTCAACATTATTGAACGTCGTGTAATCGGAGGCTGCAAAATCGTTGTCTAATTGCCCCTGCACCCAATATGCTGCATCCTTTTCCTCTTGTGTCTGAGGAGGCGACCCGTTTCCGCCATCCAGTGAACCATAGATTCTGGCTGAGCTATTAGGAAACACTGAATCTGCCTTGACTGCGGATATTGCAGCGCTTAAAATGATAACACTGCAGAGCAATAATCCCCATAGCATGGGGTTGAATAGTTTTTTTCCTCCTGCAAGTTTCGAGATTCTTTTTTTGCTAACAAACAAAGCCCCTACACACAGAATCGCTACAATCACAATGGGCGCTGTTAACATCATTGAGCTCTGACTCGCGTCTGTGGCAACACCCGGAATCACTGTTTGACTTGCCGTTGGCTGAGTAGCTTTTGCAATTCCACTGTCGGCAGTCATTAACTCTGTTGAGCCGACTTGGCCAGTGTCAGCCCACACCGTTACCGCTATTCCTGACACATCGCCAGGGTAGAACTTGTCAAAGCCTAAGGGAACCCACCATGAAGGATACAGGTTAAAAGGGCTACCATTGCGTGCATTGCTGACGTCAGGACAGTTAACATAACTCAGCGTCATATCACTTAATGACTCTGGAGCGATTTGGAAGCCAGCAAGTGACACTGCAGAAGTAACGTTTCCACTAACTTGGTATGTGTAATTCTGCGCTGCAGCTAACGCTGTTGTAATAGCTTGTTGTCGAGGAACTGTTGGTACGCCAATAATATTGTAGAGTGGCCAGTTATTTATGAAGCAGTTCAGCTGCCCCTGATAGTAGCTTAATTCCACGTTTTTTGATGGAGCCGTGATGCCGTTTGCTTCTGTGTACGTCCACACATAATCGATTGTCGCTTCATTAGAATTTAATACCTCAAGTGTCATGCTTCCGGTGGCTTTAGTAATGTTAGCGCTACCAGTGACACCATTCAATGTTGAAGCAAGCGTGCCGTAGAGGGAATTTCTAGTGCAAGTTTGATAATTCTCAAGAAAATTCTTCGCCATCATGGCAGTGCCACTGGCAGGTTGCGCCAATGCAAGTATTCCTCTGTATTCGCTGAGGTATAGCAAGTTTAAAGTGTTGTTCACGAAAGTTGAGCTTACTCTGACTGAGCTTTGATTTGAAATTAGGGTAAAATCGATTTGATTTTGCGGTAGACCTTTGTCTTGGGTGTTGGTTTGCGAGTTTACCTGAGTTGAGTAGGCGCTGGGGTTTATGCCCAAGACACTGCTCAGTATCATGTTTGTGTGGTCTTGACTGTTTGAGATGGTTGCGGCACGTGCGCTTGGCATAAGCAAGAAAGTAGTGGATGAAACGAGAAGGACAGCGACTGCAATTGTCGTTAGGAAAAACTTTTGTTTGGAGATTTTAATCATTCTATTTACCTCCATTAATTTAGGTGGAAACCTCCTTGTTTTCCACTCGCCCTTTAATTAGGACTAGGCGGTCACTTATCTCCAACGCAGTTTAGCGATGGCCTTGCATCCGCTTGTTTAACCTTTAGAACGAGTAAGCCTTTAAGGTTTGTTGTCTTAAAGCTTACGATTTACTGAAGTCCTGATATAAGACTACATTTCTTTTTGACAAGTTCATCAATAAAACGAAAGTTGTTAGCTAAACCTTTAGTTTTTAAGATTATAGTCTCAAAAGTTTGGTCTTTTTACCTTTGGTTTTTTGGCTACAGAATATTATCGCTGTGGATGTTGCTATGAATACAATAATAGTGACAATGATTAATGGATACTCTGGAATTGGCTTTGACGCGAAAACAATTGAAACTTGATGCGTACTAAAGTGAATTGTGTACCAGACGTAGTAGTTAGCGGCATCTTGAGTGTAACCTTGATTTAGCGCTGTTTGATTATCAGCGTATACTATTGGCGGTGACTCAGAGAGCACAGCTGTCTTCGGAATAGTAATGTTACAAAAACCCGACGTGCCTTCCTGCCCCGTTAAACTAAACGTAAGACTGGTTTCCTTGCCAGCTTGGTTAATCAGCGCAACGTTGGACATCTGGTTACTGGTGATTGTTCCGCTGAGGTCAAGCGTGACTTCTAAGCCGGCGTTGGTTGAGGCTTGGATGGCGGTTTGGATTAAGGTCGCCGTTTGAATAGGCGCTGCCTGGGGGTTAGGCAGAGTTAGGAAAGGTGTGAATGTAACCTTAGCATCAGGTCGGTTATGTGTGGTTATGGTATTTTTTATCGCTTGGGGGTCGGTTGTTCCCCACCAATTGTACGTGACGGTAACGTAAACTTGTCCGTACATGCCGTACTCGGTGGAGCTTATGATATTATTGTTGTGCAATAAAGCTGGGCTGGCTGTAACGTAAAGCCCGATCGCGTTGTTTGTAACTGTGTTGTTTAGAATACTTAGGCTGTTACTCAAAACCTGAATGCCTATTCCAAAATTGTTAATGATGTTATTAGAAATCGTTGTGTTCCCATTAGATTCTGCCATAATTCCAATGGTTCCGCTGCCAAATTCGTCGCTGACTGTTTCTTGCCCAGCACTATTAATAATGTTGGATGAAATTATTCCTGAGCCCGCATCATCTATTGCGATGCCATTATTAATGCCATTAAGGTTGATGATATTGTTTGTGAGGGTTGAATTTCCTAAAATAAAAACAACATTTGTGCTTCCTATTATCGTGAAACCTGCGATTATCACGTTATCAGAATCTACTGCTATTCCAGAAGTCCAGCCAAAGGGAGAGTACGTCTCAGTTGTCACAATAATTGTATCTTGGCAATTTTCCCCTATCAGCGATACTGGTTTATCAATTACCAAACTCGCAGGAGGAAGGTTCCTATGCATGCGTTCTGTGGTATTGTAGTTTCCGGATCTGACGTACACTGTGTCTCCGGCACTTGCATTATCTATAGCCGCTTGAATAGTTCGAAAATCGTCTGGAACAATGATTGTTCTTGAAGAGGCAGCTTTTACAGCGATTGGCTGAAGAGCCACTGAAGAGGTCAAGAATACAGCGGCAAAAAACAAAACCAAAATCTTATTCTTGCGTCTCATGATTGCAAGAGCGAATGATTTTAAATAAAAGACTTTTGGTCAAAAAACGAGACCGTGTAAAAAATCAACATAATGACCGGTTGAAAGCTTGAGGAATTACCATTTTCTCTTCTTGATTTTACTCTTCTCTTACTCTTATTTCTTAACAAGCGCACAAATTAGCGCTTCGACTCCAAGAATGTTCAAAACTCTCCTCAAATTATAAGACAACAAAAGCAACCCGACCTCTCCACTAACCTTCCTAAGACCTTTAAGCAACAAATACGGCGCACCAAACGCCCTCTTCAAAGTTCCAAACGTATGCTCAACCACTTTTTTGCGCTCATCCATAACCTCAGGATGCAACTTCATACGCTCTCTCAAATCATCCACAACCTCCTCATGCACCCAACGCCAAATCAATCGCCCACGCTTATTGCTTGTGCATTTAGTCATAAAAAACTGGCAAGAAGAACAAACACCATTTTTGCACTTGTAAATTCGCCTATCCATCCCATCCTGAAACGTACAGCAGTGAAAGTAAAGACGTTGACCAGCAGGGCAAACATACACATCAGCATCCTTGTCATAGCGAAATTTATCAGCAGTAAACTCCGGCGACACAATACTTCCACCGCTTCCTGATCTCTTTACCGCAACATAAGGAGTAACCCCACTGTCGACACATTGCTTGATTTGCAAAAAATCAAAATAACCCTTATCAGAAATACAATCAATCTGCTCAACCCCAAGCGTTTCTTTAGCACTTATCGCTACACCGCTGAGCTGATTTAGATCTGAAGCCTCATTAGTCACCAAATAATTAACGATAAGATGGTTTTTAGAATCCACTGCTGCCTGCATGTTATAGCAAGACTCTACTCTGCCATGATTCATCATCTGCCGACAATCAGGGTCAGTCAGGGCAACCTCTGTTTGGCCGCTCTTTTCCATCTTGTCAAGGATTTCTTCAGATTTCTGCTTTTTCTCAAGCAAAGCTGCAAGCTTGTCTACTTTAAAAGCCTTAGCCTCCTCGCCTAACTCGCCGTTGGATTGCTGCTCGTCAGATGCTTCTTGCTTATCTGCCGCATCCAACTCTTCAAGGTAATGTGTTACTGATTTTTCCATGACCTTTATTCTCTTTGCCAGTGCTCTTTGGGTGAAGGCTTTATCGTTGGAGTTGACTGCCCGCAGTTTGGTGCCATCTACGGTTACTTGTTTTGCTCCATAGAGACTGAGATCTTTTAAGAAAGCTACAAAATCCTTAAACAACGCACCTATGGCTGCTGGGTTGTCTTTTCTAAAATCCGCTATAGTTTTAAAATCAGGCGTTAGGCCTTTGAGTAGCCAGATGCATTCAAAGTTTGTTTTGCATTCGCGTTCTAGTTTTCTGCTTGATCGGATGTGGTTTAGGCCTCCGTATAGATAGAGTTTGCAGAGGTCTTTTGGGTTGTAAGATGGTCTTCCAAGTTCCTGAGGTGTTGAGTGTGTGAAGCCTAATTTTTTCATGTCAAGCGTGTTTACGTATGCATCTATGAACCTGACTGGATTATCCGTTTCTACGTATTCTTCTATAGTTTTGGGCAGTAGGAACGTTTGGCTTCTGGATAAGCCTTCCACATAGCTGTTGGTTTCAATGTCCATTTGTCTCACCTTTGAGTCTTTGTCAGCCATTGCTATGTGTCTAGATTTAAGGTTAACGGCATTCTAGGCGAGTTAGGGAAGACTTTTCACACGGTCTCAAACCTTGACTAAACTTAGCTCTGATTAGTCAATTTTTGAGACCATGTAAAAAATCACTAAACAACCATTAGATGCTTGAAAAATCACCCAATGCTCTTATGATTTCACTTTTTCTCTTACTCTTTATTTCTTAACATGAGCCCCGATTGGCAAAAGCCTTCACATGGAAAGTTGACATGAAAGTTAGATAAAGTACTTTAGCAAGACTAATGTAATTCTAGTTGGTGAGGCCGACGTCGAAACTGGCTTCTGCTATTGCTTTCACAACCTTGCTGTTAGCGCTAGTTTTGGGCACGACAGCATTGCCTTCCAGGGTTTGATTGGCGCTCAAGGTGGTCTTCTATTTGAGAATTCAACCGGACTTCTATATGGAGGAGGCAACACATGGCTTAAGTCGGTTGCTATAGGCGATGTGGACAGCGATAGTGTAACAGAGATAGTAACTGCAGGCTTCTATAGTGATGGAATTCGCCTTAATTCCATTGTATGCGTTTGGACGGGATCAACGCTAAGTTTAGAGAGAAGTTATTCATGGTATAATATTTCTAACACAGCGATTAATTCTGTAGCCTTAGGCGACGTAGATAGCGACGGTGACACCGAAATCGTCACAGGAGGCTACTACAATGACGGCACTAGAGACAATGCACAGGTTCTCGTACTAGATGGTAGTTCCCTGGCAGTTGAGAACTCGATGCAATGGTTCTGGCAATCAGATGCTAGAGTTGATTCTGTTGCGATCGGAGACGTTGACAGCGATAGTTACGCAGAGATTGTCACAGAAGGATTTACCAATGATTTCTATAGAGATAGTGCTCAGGTGGTTGTGTTAACAGGAAGTAATCCTGAGGTTGTGAAAAGCATCAAAACTTGGTATTGGTATAGTAATACATGTATCAATTCAGTCGCGATTGGAGACGTGGACGGCGACTATGCCCAAGAGGTCGTAACTGGAGGTCAATATTTTGACGGCATCAGGCTTGTTGCACAGGTAGTTGTGTTGTCAGGTGCAGATGTTACTAATGTGGAGGCATATAATTCTTGGTATTGGGATTATGATACTTATGTTTCTGGCTTATCGATTGCTGATGTTGATTCCGATTATGCACTAGAAGTGGTTACTGGAGGCGCTTATAGGGCTAATGGTTTGTATCATTCTCAAGTGGTTGTTTGGAGCGGTTACAATATTCAGAACGTTGAAAGTCTGAAATGTTGGTTCTGGGGTTCAACGACCTTGGTCTATGACATCGCTGTGGCAAACATAGATTCAAATCCAGACATCGAGGTTGTTACCTCTGGCATGTACTTTGATGGATTACGCTATCAATCTCAGGTTGTGATATTGAGAGGAGAAAACGTAGATAATATCAAGGATCATTTTTATTGGTTTACAAGTGGTGATACAGAAGCTGTTTCGGTGGCTGCAGGTGACATTGATTCGGATGGGACGGTAGAGTTTGTAACGAGCGGAAACTATGATAGTTTTTCGACGAGTTATGGTCAAGTGACAGTTTGGAGCAGACCACCAGTAGCCAGCCTAATCTGGGGCACCTCAAACTATCCTAATGCTACCGATGAGGCGAGTGCTTCAAGTTCGATTTGCCAAGGGATCTACCAGCTTTTCGTCGACACTGGCAGGTACGATTTCCACCCAAACTACCAAGGAACCCAAACGCAACGCGCCCAAGTTCTAGGCAACATCTCTCGTTGCGATAATCAAGCAAATTTTGAGTTCACAACTGTTTTCTATAAGGGACATACGGGCAGGTATTTCCAGTCAGAGTACATGGGTTATCCCGGAAACGCTACTTGGTGTCCTCTTTGTAACAACGACCACTACGCAATCTATGACTGCGAGGGTGGAAGCACTAACTATGCAGGTTCAACAGGCGATGGGATTCTCGACAATGCCGTCTACAACAGCATGGTAGACTTCAAGCACGGTTTTGTTTTCTTGTGGACGTGTTTCTTATCGAATAATAAGGGCGGCCTTGATGATGGTCATGAGTACGGTATGCCCTATGCGTGGATGGGGTCAATCATGAACAGCATGAACGACAACGGCTACGCATACCCTGACAGCACAGACCGTTGCCTAATTTGCTTCCAAAATGATTCAATGCCTTTCGTAAATGCTACCCATAAGATTGCCGGTTGGAACTACGGGCATTTCGCATACAAATTTTATGAGTATCTATTATATTATCACTACTCAATAAAGGGTGCTCTTGACTTTGCAGCTGTTGACACGTGCGTTGAAAAAGGTGGGACAACTTCAGCCCAAAGTTTCGCGGATACCGAGTTTTACAAAGGTTATGACTACACGTGGGTTCTCAACGGCGTGACAATTCATGATAATTCTTCTATG
This sequence comes from Candidatus Bathyarchaeota archaeon, assembly GCA_963811105.1. GTDB lineage: Archaea > Thermoproteota > Bathyarchaeia > Bathyarchaeales > Bathycorpusculaceae > Bathycorpusculum. Next base: position 326,656 of record CAWEPZ010000011.1, read on the forward strand.
AGAGTGTTTGGAGACGGAAACGCAAAGATTCCAAGTTAAAACAAGGTGAAAAATGAATGAAACATTTATCAAAAAAAACTGTTTTCTCATTGGTTCTGCTGGTGATCCTCGCTATCCAATTTCCAAGAATGGTGCATTTCGCCCCCGCGGAATCTTCAGGTATTGAAAAAGTCAACGTTTTCTTGAAAGACGTTGTAGGAATAGACACCGAGAAATACCAAATTGGGGGAGTAACCGACATCACCGACAACCCCAAAGAATACCCCGGAATAGTCCGAGAAGGCGGCGAATACACCCTAACAACTGCCGGAAGCACACTGGACATACTGTTTCAGTTTCATAACCAAACCCTTTCCGCATGCCTTATGCGAGTTATGGAGGGCTCTCCGATTTACCTTCATCCACCTTCCAGTAATCTTCTCACATCCGTCGACACTTTCCTCCAGAAGTTTCAACAATTCGCGGACAGGGGTAGTTTGGAAGACCAACGCGCGCTTCTGGCCAAGATTAAAGACTTGAATAGCTCAACTCAGACGGTGGGCAACCTAAAGCTTTCCATAAACAACATGTCAGACCACATTAACTTCCACTGGACTTACTGCGCAAATGGCGTAGATTACATTGGATTCGGAATGAGTTATCTTCGAGACGGGACATTTTTCAGTTTTGTGGATGATCGGGGCACATACTTAATTGGCGGGACTGAAGTGAACGTTTCAAAGGAATCGGCAATAAGTATTGCTTTGAGTGCAGCCAGGAACATGTCACTTCCGTATGCGGTCATCGAATCGCCCGCGGATGAAACACTGATAACATGGAGTCGTGAGCCATTGACGGTCTATCCCTGCTGGGATGTAACTTTCTATCTCAACATGACCAAGATGGAGGGTCCAAGTCATGTGCAAGTTTTGATCTTCGCGGACACTGGCGAAGTAATTGATTGTTACACACTCGCGTCTGGGGGAGGCTCTCCAGTCTTCAATGTAGAGACGTCAGACAACTCAACGACAACCACGTCATCTTCCGGAAACAACACAACAGCAGCTTCAGCGCTAAACCCAGCGGTGATTGTCGCATGTGCCGTGGTCTTCGTCATTATAGCCTCTGCCGCATTGACCATTGTGAAGAAAGGAAAAACCAAAGAACCCGGCAACAAAACTTAGTCTCTAGAAATAAGCCCGCCAAGCGCGCGGAAGCTCTGCAAGCTATTTCGCCAACACTAAAAAACACTAAAGAGTGTGAAGAACTATGGTTATTTTTCGCCACTTTTTTGTTGGTGTATTAATGCTAGTATCGTTAATGCAATATTAAGACATAAAAGGCGTTAGCATACTACAGGAGTGGTGTATTAGGTTGACTGCTTTTGAGTAAGCAAGACTTTAAGCTCTTGGAAGACGCTAAACCAGGGGACCTCATTTCAGTCGAGTGGTGCGATGCATCCACTGGAAAAAACAGTATGAACGGCGGTGCCGTAGACGTTCCAGTGCAGAGCTGGGGCATCTTTCTAGGCGTAATAGCAGGACGCGTTCAACACATCATTTTAGCCCAGAACAGCTTCTCCTTCACAGAAACAGTCTTCGACCTAGATTATACTTCTATCCCGGTGGGGTGGACAGTCGGAGTTAAAGTTCTGGTTCGCGCAAGCGTAAACAAGGAAATTGCTGACTGCATGATTCATAGCTTCGCCAAAAGCAGTTCAGGACAGTCTCGTTCAAGCATTGTCTCATCTAATCTTCTAAACCCACGTTCCCCAAGGATATTCATGTACCATCGAATGCAAAGAGTAAGAATGAGGATGAGGATGCCTTGGCAGAAAATTTAATCAAACGTGCCCTCACTCGACGCCGACCAGCTATACGTGGCCGCACAACCTCTGAAGTTGAATTACCGGACGAACGCTTAGTTCTAGGTGTAGAATTTGCGATTGCAATGGCCATTTGCCTCTCGTTCCTCGAGGTTGCCCACATGGCTTTATTGGGCAGCTGGAACAGCGAAATTTTCGCAACCATCTCAGGCCTAGTCGGAATCATAATCGGGCTATTTGTGGGGAAAAAACATTGATGCTTACCAGGTGGAATCAAGCTTAATGGTGAGGGGTAACCCTTGGACAGTTGAGGATGAAAAGCAACTTCGACAGCTCCACACATAGGACAATCCTTTGCCTTCTTGTTTCCTGTAATTATCATTCCTAAATTGCAATTGTAACAGAGACGTATATGGCAATCTTTGCAGCAGAAGGTTGCTCCAACTTTGCCACATGCATCACACGTTTTCCACTAACACTCGTTGCACAATAAAGGTCAGACTTTCAACAGGTATAAACGAAGCCGCCAAGACTACAATGTGGAAACCACGCTTATAGACAGTATCAACTACTTGATAGCACTATTTTCAGCAGGATCATTTCCTTTAACCATCAATAGTAACAAAAATATGAGTCAAAAGCTAATGTTTGATTTTTTAGCACCATAACTAATGCAGAATTAAATTTTAATCTATTTTTCCAACTTTCAGTATTTTGGGTCCTGGGAAGTGTGTTTCTGGTTTCTGCTCCTCACTGTCAAGCAGTATTTGGTCGTTTTCGCGCCATCTTAAATCGTCAGCTAACTCTTTTGGGATGGTTATTATTAGGCTATTTCCTGCCTTTCTTAATTTGACGATTTTCTTCATTTCGCTTTTCCTCGAGGTGTAGGTGACTTTATGCGTTTATCTCGAATGCATGTGTTTTGCGCATGTTTTTAACCAGTATTTCGTATTTTTATATATGATTGGGTGTTGTCCAGTATCATCAGGTATATACAGATAAGTGTGCGTAATGGGTTAAATGAACCTGGTCAACTGAGAAAGACTCTACCGATATTCTGAAAGGGACCGCTCTTGATGTTTATCGCCTGTTACTAAAGGCAAGAAAACCTCTTGGAATCAAAGAAATCCAGCGGGCGTTGAATTTAAGTAGTCCTTCAGTGGCTCAGCATCACTTCTCCTGGCTAGAAAGTGTAGGACTTGTAAAGCATGAGTCAGGCTCTTATGTTGTCAATAATGTAGGCATAGCTTGTTACGTGGGATGTTCTTTTGAATGTGAAGAGGTATTTTTGCCAAGTGATGTGGCTTTGTTTGAGTGGGTGGTTGCAGTATAGGCACAGCTTTATCTCTGGGTTAAAATATACTTGTTTTGCCCCGCTGTAGTCTTTCGCTTTCTTCATTGATTCGTCGTCAATATAGCGTTAGATTACAGCTGGGCTTAAAAGCAAAAATTGGTTGCTTTTCTTGATCGGCTAGTTAGTTATTGACATATGGAAAAAAAAGCAAAAAGGAAAGTTATTAATGTCTTTGGCGGATTTTTCGGCGTAACGCTACTGGAACACACACTGCAAGGATTACTGCGACAATGAAAGCTATCAAAAACACAAGACCTAAAGAGTTAGCATCTGTGGACGATGTATCACTGGATGCTGTCGTTAGATCACCTAAATAACCGAAGGGCGATGCGTAAATTACTTCTGATGTGTCTCCCCAAACTCCGACTTGAATGCCCTCATCGCCTGCAAAAGTTTGTTTGAAATAGAAGTGGAACTGCCAATATGGATACAACGTTAACGGGTCTCGAGATATTTTGCTGGGAAAGTTGGCGCTAGAATTGCTATAGGGCAACATGTTAAACCGCACATCATAACGTGCATTCGATAGAGCAGGAGTTTTGACTGTTATGTTCTGGCCAGCTGAATTAGTTACGTCTAGAGTGACCTTTTGTGCTGCGTCTAAAGCTATCTTTGTTGCCTGCTGAGAAGAAACTGCACTTAACCCAGCAACTTTGTAAAGGCTCCATGTGTCCTGGAATGATACCAAGTTATTATTGTTGAAGTCCATTTCCACTCTTTTCCAGTTCATAACTATGCCGTCTTCGGTGTAAATCCATTGAAGTCTAGTTCTGTTGCCGTTTTGAGAGGACTGAAAGTTTGTGTTACATGTCGTTATGTTGGTTGATGATTCGATATTTACGCTGTTTAGAACGTTTTTCATTCTTGTAAGAAATGAGGTGTCAGAAGTGGCGGATTGTTGCGATATAAACGTTGCATATCTTGTTAACAGGTCATTTGCTTGGTTTGTTAAATCAGTCCCGGACGAACCTAAGTAAATATAGCTGTCATTGTTTCCAATAGAATTGATATTTACAATTGCCAGTTGTCCATTGTAAAAGATGCTCATGATGTCCAGCGTGCCCTTGCCAGATTTAAAGTAGTAACTCGGTGATTCCATGTTAACACCTATATCTTCGTTGGGGTTGAAGAGTGCACCTTTTGAAGGTTGAACTGTACCAGTTGACGGTGTATTATTCCTTAATTGATAAGAAGGCGTTGTTAGTGAATATTTTGTTAGGTCAAGGCCGGCAACGTTGGATAAAAAATTCGTGGTTTGGTTAAGAGCGCTGGATTGAGTTTCATCTGTTGAGGAGGTAGCGTTAGCGGTTGTTACAGCAAGAGAAATGATGATTAAAGTGGTTATGAAATATCTTAAGGTATTTTTCATATTTTTTCCCTCCTAATTTCTTTAAGCTGGAGAAATGTACGAGTTACCGTATACATGCATGGTTGTGTACCACCAATAGCCACCTTTGTCTACCCAATGTCCAACATATAGCGGAGTTGAGTCAAAGTTACAGCCAAAACATACTTGTGACGCTTGATCGAGACTGTCATGCACGCTCTGTGGATTATTCCAATCGTAATATCCAAGTCCTTTATAGTAAAATGAAGATACGAAGAGCCAAGCTGGTGCCCCAGAATTTGGCAGTTCGTCTACCATACGAGGCGATGGTCCTTCAAATCCAATGTAGCAATAGCTACCCGAACCGCCATAGTAACCGTATAGATCCATATCGGAGCGGCCAGTCCAAGCTAATGGCATTCCAACCTCGCCGTAATCACTGAAGAAACCGTATAAAGTATTGAAATTCGCAGGAGTAAAAGTTGGTTCTGGATTAGTAGTAGAATTGATTGTTTGAATTATTCCGCTGACATTATCAAAGTCCCCAGATGTATCCATCCAGTATCTTCCGCCGTTTGCACAGGTCCAGATGAAATCGAAATTCTCGCGACTTGGTAGGCCACCCTGTTCGGTTGCATCGTTGTACACCCAATCGTCGCGAATGTCACCGGTTTGGCTGTCAACGTGACCATAAAACCAATAATGGCCAAAGGGTGCTGGAGGACCATACCCACTGTTGTGGAAGTCTCCGACCCACCAGTTTGTTACGTAATCAAGTCCGTCGTAATTCGTGCATTGCCAACTGAGCATGTTGGATACATTACCCTCGTTTGTGTAGTCCCCATATGCATCCATGGGTATAGCGGCATAGGGATATTGCCCACTGTAATAATCAACGATCATGTAGCAGACATCGGATTCCATACTTTGTTCGTCAGTATCGATAGGAGGATCTCGATCATCTATGTGCCCGTACTGTATTGCTAAACCATAAGCTCTTACTGAGGGAATGATGAGGGTTGCTGTTGAAAGAAAAAGCACAGCTAAGAGCGAAAAAACGCAAAGGTTTTCCTTTTTCATTTTTCCACCAAATTTAGTATTTAGGTCTATTCTTATTAAGTTTGTGTTAAATATCGAAATTTCTGGCTCGTTTTCCATTGTTAATATTTTAATACTAACCTTTAATTGGTAAACAGATAATTTTATTCATTGATTCATTAGGTTTGATTCCTAAATTACTGAATATCACCTCACTAAATTCCTTATAACTTTGCCGCTCTACACGGAAGACCACGCTCTACTGAGTTATTCATTGGGTTAATCAAAAGAATTTTTTAGAACCGTGGAGTTGTTATTTCTCAATTGAAAACCTAAAAACTCAACGAAATACTAGCTAATCAAACTATGGAGCTTTTGGTACAATCGAAAATTCGTTTCTTTTGGAGGAAAAAGGTTTACGATGCTTTTCCTGAAGCTTCGAATATATCGAATAAAAACGTTTAGCCTTATCATAAAACCAGTCAAGAAACTTTGATTAAACTACACAAATAATCTTGACGAAAAAACTTTTATTCTAAAACAGCTCCATTGACTTTTATGCGAAGCCATAACAAGAACATAACGGTATTGACTATTATACTTTTTTTGACTTGTTTGGCGGTGTGGTCTGCCATGCCTGAACCAACTTCGGGGCAAGAGGCAGTTGATAACTCTTGGACTGTGTTGGCGCCGTTGCCCAAAGACCACCTTTCTTTTGCATTAGGCACAGTGCTGGATGGGCAAATATATCTTATTGGTTATGATATAGCCGAGCGTTATGACCCCGGCTCCAATAAATGGACTGCAATAACGCCTATGCCACAAAAAGTCGGAGGAGCTGTTGTCGCTTGCCAAAACAAAATATACGTTATAGGTGGCATAACCCAAGTCTATGACCCAATAACCAATTCATGGGCAAACAAAACTTCCAGTTCTCCGTATACAACAGGTGCTACAGCTGAGGTCGTCGGAGACAAAATTTATGTCATAAGTGGAGGAACAGCGGGGTACGTCGTTACGAACTCTGACATCACCTACGTTTATGACCCAGAGACAGATTCCTGGTCCACGATGGCACCTATTCCAACGCCCGTCCAAAATTATGCGTCTGCAGTTTTAAACCATAAAATCTACATCTTCGGAGGCGCCCATGACCAAAAGTCTGTAGACGACCTTAAAGCCTCTAACTTAGTTCAAATTTTTGACCCTGAAACCAACCACTGGACCGCTGGTCCGCCTCTTCCATTTGGCGTTACCGGTGCGGAAGCCTGTGCAACTTTAGGCATCAATGCAACTGAGCAGATTTACGTTATGGGAGGGTTTTCGTACACTTATCTGGTGGGAACCAGCCATGGGGATGTCAAACCAAACTTGTATAATCAAGTTTATAACCCTGAAACTCGCACCTGGTCTTTGGAGGCTTCTCTGCCTGATACCCAATGGAGCTTTTCGTTAGTTAATGCCAATGACATCCTCTATGCTGTAGGAGGCTATGATAAAGGAACCATTACTCTTAATAACGGGCAGAAAACAGGTGGGCAAACAACTCAAAGATATATTCCATTAGGCTATACCGGCAATGTATATCCAATTTCAACACCAACCAAAGCGGCGGCGCTATATTTTTCGCCTTACATTATAGGTGGCATTGCCGTTGTGACCGCCACAGTGCTTGTACTTGCTGCTTTGCTGCTTTTTAGACTATATGAAAGAAGAGTGAGAAAGTAACTCCTGCTGGCTAGTCCGGTGCCTTCTTGGCCTTTGCGGCCGATTTTTAGACTGGACTTGTCCTAGCCCAAACAGGGGACTATTGTGTTCTCTCGGCAGTTGAGAGGCCAAATGATAAGCTCCTTTTGCGGCACCCAAAGATTTTTCAGTAGCCCACGTTGTATGCTCAGGTTTTGGGTTATCTAGAGGCTCTGCAAGACAGCTGGGGCGAATTCCAGAAAATACGGGTTGACTTCACTCGAGAAGGACCCAGCATAGATCAAGTCGCACTACGGCTTCAGCTAACAGCAAAGGAAAGCTCCATTCTTGACCAAGCAGATAGACTGCAGTAAAGTTTAGAAGACATCCAAAGCTGCCCGTCCTACTTTACCATGAATTCCTTCTCGTAAGTCCAAATAGCCCAAACAACATTCACTTTAACTTACGAGCAACAATCTTAATCGCATCCCGACTATTCCCCTTCGTAACACAAGCCTCCCTGAACACCTGCGCAAGATGGCCTTCAGGACAAAACCTCACATGAGACCAAGCAGACTCAATAAAAATATACTTAAGCCAAGTATCACCCCTAGCTTCCTTTCCAGCAGAAGAATGCTCACCAGACTGACTAACCATAGGAACCAACCCAGTATAATGCGCAAGCTTCTCGGGATTGCTAAAACGTTTAATGTCACAAATCTTTGCATACAACGTCAAAGCAGACAAAAAACCGAATCCGGGAATAGACATAAGCAGCAAAACAGGCTTAACCGGAATTATTATCAGGCTATTTGTGGGGAAAAAACATTGAACCTTAACAGGTGGAACAGAATCATCAGTGAAGAAGCAACCGCCCAAGACATCTGCAGCAGGACCGAAAGAAGTTAATGGCGAAGAGTAAACCTTGGACAGTTAAGGATGAAAGGCAGCTTCGAGAGCTCTTAACAGAAAAAAAAATCTATACGTAGTATTGCAAAGATTATGTGCAAAACCCTTATTGCTGTACGGTTGAAAGCGTCTCGCTTAGGCTTAGAAGATGATGATGGGAGTGAAAAAAACACGCCATCATCATCTACCTTTGACAAGTTAGTTTTGCCAATTGAGTCCTGCAGACGAAGCTACTTATTTTGGAAGAAATTGCCTAACTTGGCAGTATTGCTTGAGTACAACGTGAATTAAAGGGCGCAGGGAAGGTGTTAAAAATGTGTCAAAATGTGTAAAAAATGTGTAAAAATTGTGTAACATGTGCGCACGTTGTGCGCACGATTTTACACAATATTTTGTATATTTGAATCACTTATGCATGATCAACTATGAAAAATGTATCGCTTAAACAGTACGCATACTTTAAATGAATTTGCGTATGTAGTAGGATTTCATAAAAGAAGGGAAAGCCAAACGGAAAGAGAAACAACAAATTTGAAGTTAAGACGTGACATAAAAAAGCGGGCGAATGGGTCCGTTGAAAACGGACATTTCAACGGTATAACTACCTTAAGTGGGCTAGTAGAAAAAGCTCTTACAGAAATTTTGGACAAGAACAATGTACCCTAAGAATTCGAGACCTAGAGGCAGTTTATTCTCAGGAATTAAGCTTTCTATGGCAACTCATTTTGACCATATCCTGCAGAGGTAAGGTGTTAATGGTTTTTAATGGCTTCCTTAAAGCTCAAGGTTACCTTCAGCTGGAGGATCCGGTCTGGGGTCGCTGCCTAATTATTCCTCGAGAAGAATTTACAGGTAAAATGGCGCTGTGTCTTAGAGTTGAAGGCATAAGATACCATTTCACCTGGTTAGATAATTATGGCGCCGTTTTCGTTGAACTACAGGATCCTTTCTTTTCTGAACCTAAGGTAGAATTGGCGGCCTTGGAGGTTAATTATTAGTGGTTGAAGGGGAGCGAACAGGTGCCCTAGCCAGCATTACGTCTCTTAGCATGTTTGGCAATCAACCGGTAAACAATATTACTGGCAAGTCGGTTTCAGTTCTACCTGCCGGCGCCGCCTCGCAAATTCCCATCTATGTAAAATACAAAGATCACGCATTCTTCAAGAATCTCTCCGACCCTGTTGCAGCTCCTGTTATCCGTGAGACCATCGGCTGGGTGAAAGAAGAAAATGAGGAGCTTTTCCTAATTGAGTTTGACCGTTCTGTTCCAAGAAGAGGCAAAAACGTAAACGGGATCATTATTTTGAAGAATTGCATCATAGAAGCCTACCCGTTGCCACTACAAAAAAAATCGGAATACCACTTAAATTTAACGAAAACTACGTCTAGGCTTGAGTTGGCGTTCCGGCCATCGGAGCGAAAAACTCATGGAGCTAAATTCTCCAGGAAAAACCAGACATGCTAGAAAGAAAAACTACGTTAAACGCTATAGCCCCGGCTATAATAAGATCCCGTAAATTGAAATTAGAACAAATAAAGGAACTGAAGCTTCCGCTGATTTTTCGAGACGACCAAGTTATCATCGAAAAAAGCCTAAACGATTATCCACTCAACACCCCATTAAAACTAAAGCTTTCTCAAATCTTGGAAACAGGCGAAGTAGGCCTAGTTGACTACATTATCCGTTCTTGCATTAGACAATGCCCAACAATGATCCCATACATCTTTGAAAACCAAAGCTTACTCAAGATGGTACGACATCTTTTCAGACACGGCTCACCATCACAACAAACCTGCTCATCTTACTCAATTAATGTCAGAAAATACGCCAACTGGCAAGGTTATTCGCCAGACGAATTAATCCTAGACATTAAACCCGTTGGAGCAATCTCAGATCCGCAAAGAGTCCTAAACCACTGTGACTTTCTCGAAAGTTACTTAGCAGATCTCCAAGACTCAGGCCTCAAACCCTCATCCGTAAATAACTGTATCAAAGCAGTCAAAACCTTCTATCGCGAAAACGGCGCCAAAGTTGAGCTGAAAGATAAACTTAAACGCAAAAAAACCTACAAAGACCGAGCACCTACACCAGACGAATTAGCAAAAGTACTCGACAACGCAGCAACTCGCGAAGCTTTCATGATCGCAGCCATAGCAACAGGCGGATTCAGAGAAGAAACATTTTCAGTCCTAACATATGGACACGTCAAAGAAGACCTAGAAGCCAACAGATTTCCAATACATATTCACGTAGAAGCCGCAATTAGCAAAGGAAAATACCACGACTACGATACGTTCATCAACGTAGAAGCCTGCAAACTTCTGAAACAGTATATAGAAGAACGAAAAAAAGGCACACGTAAATTCCCTCCAGAAGAAATAACCGACGAATCACCGCTTATCAGAAACACCAGGTCTGCCAAGAAAGTAAGAGGAATCAGTGGCAGTGCAGTTGGAGACATAATTCATAAGCTGCTAATTGAAGCAAATGTAGCAAAGAAACTCCACAAAAGTTGGATGTACGACGTTAGAACTCACAGCTTTCGAAAATATTTCAAAACTCAATTAAGCATCTGCAAAATCAACGACGATATCATCGAATACATGATGGGTCACTCACCCGACACTTACGAAGACGTTCAAAGTTTAGGAATAGAAAAACTCAGAAAACTCTACGTTGCAGCAGACCTTTCAATCAGAGCAAAAACAGTTCCTAACAGAATTGAGCAACTTAAAGAAATCATACGCGGCTGGGGCGAGAATCCCGAAGAAATTCTATGTAAAGACGTACTTCTCCGAGGAAACAGCACTGACGAATCACCTAGTCAAATCGAAACGCATCAAATGTCACTTTTAGCTGAATCACTCAAGGATCTTGTTAAGCGGGAGGTCTCAAAATAAACTCAAAAAACAGTACTTTCTCAAGTCTGAACACTCAAGACCTCGCGGTCCAGAGGCCCCAGTTGCTCCAGTAGAGCCAGTTGCACCTGTGGCCCCCATTATGCCTTTAATGTTTGTTACCAATATCCATGCCCCTAAAGTTTTGTAGTAAACGTCACTATTTATTGTGTTAAGATAGTAGTCGCCGTTGCTGCCTAAGATAGAAGCCGGTATGCCCAAACCACTAAGCCACGTAGCGCCATTAGCGCCTGCAAGTCCTGTTTCTCCGGTCGCACCACTCAGTCCTGTAGCGCCTGTCGCTCCTGTAGCACCTGTAGCCCCCGTTAGTCCAGTTGCTCCTGTTGCTCCAGCGGCGCCGGTTTCTCCAGTTGGTCCAGTTAATCCAATTTCACCTCTTGTACCTGTTTCTCCTTTGGGACCTAGCGGACCTGTTGGTCCGATGTCTCCTTTTGATCCCACTTCACCTTGTGGTCCAGCAATCCAATGTGTCGTAATCCCTGCTGAAACAACTGCTAACGCAATGCTGGAAACTAGAAGTATGATAATTAGAAAAGATTTTGATAAAGTGATTTTCTCCATAACTCATCTTCTCTTTAATCTCTCAATTCAGGCATATTGCAATTCGTTATTCTAACGTCGTTAGTTTAAGTGATTTATGAACTCAGAGTATGAATTGATAACCTTTGAGAGTCAATTATTAAACCTCATCCCATCATATCTTGTCGGCTCTCAAAATAATAGATTATTTGCCTCTGTTTTTGCTCTCGTTAAAGATTGATCGGCTGTTTAGCCTTAGAAACTAAGTAAGTTTGCAACAGAAAAACAAAGAATCACTAAGAATTCATGCGAAAGGTTGATTCTCGGGCTGTCCTTTTAGCGTTATTATGAAATATTTGTCAAGATTAACGATTAGCCAAAAGTAAGATAGCAAAACGTGCACCTTGGTTTTAGAGATAGTGCCCTGTTAAAGAAAGAAAACGGCTCATAATTACAGGCTTCCTCAAATCGTAAGAGGAAAAAAACGCAAAACGCAAAAATGCCGTTTTATCTGAGGCAAAATTCGTCGAGATGCAGAAATTCCAAATGTAAAATTTTCTCCGACAACCTATTTATGCAAAATTCGAGTCTTCATGACTAAATACTATCTAAGGGATTTCTTGCTGTATTTTGGCGGGATAATTTCGTCATGCCAAAACGTTATGCCGGTCAAATTTCCCTCGCTTCCCTCTCAAAAATGGAGAGCTGAATATAATGCAGCGGACGATTTCACACTCAGATGAGTATAAGTTCCATGGAAATTAAGATTGCTGGATTTCAGATAATGATATGTTTAGGCCTTCCACTCTTTTAAGAATTAAGTCTCAAAATAGTATGAATGAAAAAGAAATGTTTTGTTAGATTTTTCCAATGCTGTTTTATTTTTCCTTTATTGCTTACGTCAAGTAGCCTGAAACAGCGAACTATTAATTCTATATTATAGATGGAACTCCCACACCAAGCTCTTCTTGAAGTAAGATTCCACAGTAAGACTATTTACAAAAAAAATAAAAGGGGAAGATTAGCGTCGTTTTTTGAAGGTTAGCATCATTAAAGCGCCGACAATAGCTATAGCTATTATTACCGCCAAAGCAGACGCTATGATAACCATTGTGTTATCCGGCGCTGATTGCACTGGAGCTGCTGTTGTTGTTGCGGTTGGTGCTTGGGCCACTGTTAATGCGGTTGCTGCTCCTGAACTGCCGTAAGAGTCATCTCCAGTAAATGAAGCAATGATTTTGTAGTCGCCTGTTGTTTGCGGAGTCCATGTCTGGCTGAATGTTCCGTAGTATGCGTTGGTCGTGACAGTGCCTATTTCAGTTACCGTGCCGTCTGAGGCTATCGCCGTCAATGTCACTGGAACTCCAGTCATTGTTACGTTGTGATAAGACCCATCAATCGGAAATTGCATGTATCGATATTCCATCTCTGTTTCCATCGAATCTGCAGAAACACAAGGCACCATACCTGGCTTAGTTACAGAATCAGGCGGGGCAGTTGGATTTGTAAAAGTTCCTTGGTCTCCTTGAGACATATCCATAACGTTACCGCGTATCTCTATTGCTGTTCCTGTGGACACCGCTGTATCTGGTGCCGTTACTGTAGTGGCACTTTGTCCTTTTCCGATCACGTACATATATCCTGTATACACGCTGTCTGCTGTGAGGTATCCATCTTCGATTCCGCCGACATTTGCGCGACTTGATATGTTCCAAATTTCTTCGCCTGTTGTTGCGTTGACGCAGTAAAGCTTCCACCCTCTAGCGAGGGGCGACGTTGGCGAATGCTCGCCGTTAGCCACATAGAGTTTTCCATCAGCAATTTGAGGATTAGTTCCGAAGAAAGCCATGTCAGGATACCACGGAGATTCGAACGGAAGACATGGTGCATCGAAATGCCATGTTATTTTTCCTGTATTCCAGTCAAGGGTGTAAATGCCAGCATACGTAAAGTCGAATAATAAACCGTAAGCTGACGCTTCATTGTAAGTTCCAAAGGTTCCCCAAGGCATTTTCTCCTGCTCGCTTTTCCATAGTTGGTTCCCTGATTGAAGATCCCAACAGTACCAGTACCCGTTATCAAAGCGAACTGCATATTTTCCGCGATCAGCGCATGCTGTGCTTCCGCTGAAAAGCGGATAACCGACGTTAGATGAAACGTTCCACATTAGTTTTCCTGTTGTCAAGCTGGCTCCTTGGATGTATACCATTGTAGCAACTGCAGTTGCAGAGGGAGAATACGATAGTGTAGTAACTGCTACACCTGATTGAAAGTCACAAGTACCCAAGCTACTGAAGGGCCAGGTTATGTTGCTCATTATACGCACGTTGAAGTCAGTGTCACTTCCAGCCATAGTCCAGTTAATCAAACGATAAGTGGTGCTCGCACCACTGCCAAGTGTCTGTACGGACAAAACATAGGGATCTCTGTAGATTGTGCCACTTGTTATTGGAGAAGTTGAGACGTTTAGGGTGGCGGCTCCAGTTTCTGGACTATACCTTATTAGTCTACCGCCGCTTATTGCCACCAGATTTGCACTTGTGCCTGTTTGTGTTGCAGTCGCTCCGGGTACAGCTACGACTCCTGTGATGTATGTAATGGCTGTGGGTGCTGTAACGCCAGTTAGGTCCCAGTATATTTGTCCTGTTCGAAGGTCGTAACACTCCCATACGCTCGTTGGCCAGCTTTGGTAAGTACCATTGATTAATTGCATCATCGGTTTTGTGACAGTCTGGTAACATCGTCCTTCAAAGATTATGTTTGGCGTGCCTGCGTACGTGCCCTCTCCTGATCCCAGTGTTTTCTGTCCAGCATCTCCTCCCATGATGCCTGCTTGAGCGCCTTGTCGTGCCCATACTATGTGGCACGTGTTTGGCGCTTGAACATACGGGGTAAATTTATAGTTGCTTGCGTAGGGATTAGTGTTCGCTGGGGGGTTGCTCATATAACCTATGTACGGATAGTCTCCCAATATTTCACGCCACTCTCTGTTCATTGGTGAGACTGGGCGTGTCCAATAGTCGGTCGGAAGCGCTGAGACGGGCCAAGACATCACTGGTGTTGACTGCACCGTAAGGTTTACTGAGGTTGATGAAGGTTTGTAGTAGGCTGATCCGAGGAGTGCTGGACCTCCAAAAGCGCTTACTGTATATGGACCTATCGCGGCCAAGCTGGGGTAAACTATTCCGTTGTAGTAGTATCCGGCTGGGTAATAGTCTCCGTCGAAATTAAATTGGATCTTCCATGTTCCTTCCTGGTCGACTAGATAATTGAACCAGGCTGTTGTGTCTGCTGTATAGGAATTTATCGGACCGACTGTGTCTGATGTTCCATCCGGCTTTGTGAATATTACTGTGTACGTTGTGTGTGCTCGGTTCATTTGTAATGCAGGTTGGACCCATAAGTTAACCAGTACCTGCTGACCGACTCCGATGGGGTTAGGACTAACGCTAATATAGGGAATTGTTTCGACTGTCGCATCGGGAGTAACACCAGATGGCAATGGTCCGCCAGTGTAAGTTGCTTTCGGGTTTCCATTTTGATATTGAGCTTTAACAGGCTGTATTGGAGCAGCTATAATCATTGCGGAAGCTATCATTAGAACTGTAATGATCAAAGCAAAAGTTTTCGTTTTTATTATTAGGTTATTCATCTTTTCTTTTCCTTTTCCTATAGTTTTATTGGACAAGAAGAGTAAATAATACGTACACCGCTTGCCCAACTACATCCTCTATTATTGATTTTTTTTATAAGACTTTGCTAACGTTTTTTTTTGTTAAGGGTCTACTGAACCATTTGTAAGAGATGCCAATAGATATTTTTTGGCGATTATAACACTTGAAACGTCTAATTCTAAAGTTACCGAGAAGAATCAAATTCCAAAAAATTAATAAATTATCCATAACAATTAACTAACATGAAGCAAGACGAGCCAATTTCAACTCGCTTTGTAAACGTCAAAATTCCTGAATTTCTAATTGAAATAATAGATAGAAACCTAGAACACGGAAAAAAACTTGACTTAGACGGTTTTGCTGGAAGAGCTAATTTTGTGCAAAACTCAGTAATCGAAAAACTTAACGAATTGAATCTTCTCTCTCCCCAAGATATGAAGGAGCTTAAAAAAAGATATAGAACTTATAATAGAGCGCCAATCAAACGAAGCGATGCTGTGCTAGTTTAAAAGAAACAAACCATTTCTTATCAAAGAAAGAAAACAAAATTTATGCTTGCAGTGATAATAGAAATTGTTAGAAAAGAACTAAATATCTTAAAAGCTATCCCTATGCCATATGGTCAAGAAATTTCCTATATCAGTTGTAATGCTAATTGTCATAATTACTATTGGAATTGCAGGAGTTCTCTCGATGAACCCTGCACAAACAACCAGTCGGCCTGTTGTATCAGGCCTTGTTCAAGGGGACACTTTTACCTACAGCATAAAAAGCTACTCAAACGTTTATGACCTCAATGCAACCATTCCCACAACCTTTTCGCAGTTCAACCAGACCGATTGGTAAAAAGTTACCATCACAAATGTAACTGGACCAGATGTCTCATTCGATACAACCTGGCGTTTCACAAACAGAACAGAACTTACAAGCTCAAGCACGAGCAATATACTAACAGAAATTAATGACCAGCAATTCTGGGCAATTTACCCTGCTAACCTTACCCTGAACAGCCTGGTTCGCCCTTCAGGATCGCCAAGTGGAGCAATTGTCAATCAGACAGAAACCAGAACCTACCAGTCTGGTGAAAGACAAACCAATGTTATGACTGAAGAGACACAAGTCACAAACCCGAATGACCCAACGTATACTACAACATGCGACGACTACACATATGTCCACTTTGATGCCTTGACAGGTATGCTTGTTGAACTTAAGGACATCCAAATCTACAATAATCCTCAAATTGTCTTAACGCTTGATTGGCAACTGCAATCGACAAATGTTTGGACAATTTCTTAAGAAGTTTCCAACAATCAATGTATTATTAAACAAAGAGCAGCTTCATTGTAAGCAGTTCCTCTTTAAACCTTTTCACATTATCGATTCATTATTTCAAACGCAAACCAAAACAGCCAGTGACAGGTAACTGTGAACCACCGTGACAGGTATTAAGGTACATACAAGATGAAACAAATAGGCCTAAAGCAGTTGCCATTCAACAAACAACGCACAAATCGAACAGTTATCGAGACAAAAAAAATGAAAGAAATTTAGGTTTATCCATATTTATCGTTTTTTGGTTATAAGAAGTGCTAGTACTACACCGACAGCTATGACTGTAATAATTATACCGATAATGCCGAGCATTAAGTTGGGATCAGTTGTAGACAATGCCAAAGGCGACGGTGTTAAAGTCTGTTGTGCCTCTGCTACTGTGAAGCCATCTTCAGCCGTTGATCCGTAATAGCTCTTGCTACCTGCAAACGATGCAAAAGTCGTATAATTGCCTGCGATTGTTGGTGTCCATGAGAGTCTGTATGTTCCCGTCGCGTCTGTAGTAGTAGTGCCTATATGGATATAGTTGTTGTTTGGATCTACAGTGTCAATGCTTACCTGAACTCCAATTGTATTTGTAGGCTCTGCAAATTGTTTGTAAACATATAGCATCCAGTCGCTCTGGCTCTCGTCTGAGACTGCGGGTACTCCGTTGGGGAAGCGTAATTGTGCACTATCGCTTGTCGTTCCTGGAGAAATATCCATGACACTGCCCTTTATGACGACGGGTTGACCGATCGATGCTGCCAGATTAGGTGCTGAAGTAGTTATCGCAGTTGGGCCTTTTCCAATAGCATATACAGATTCGTCGTATGTGTCCATTGTTGCGATAATGCTGTCGCCGATTATTCCACGACCGCCCCAGCGTGTCTGTCGGAACGCACCGTTAATTCTCCAAATCTCTTCACCTGTTGTCGCGTTTAAGCAGAAGAATGGTGCACCTCTTGGTTTAGGATCTTGCGCGGAGTGTTCCATTGAGCCGATGTAGAGTTTGCCATCAGTCGCGACGACGGGTACTGTCCACCAGTTGTTCCCTATGTAGGATTCAGTGTAGGGGTCTGTTGCGTTGTATGTCCATATCAGTTTGCCAGTGGTGATATTGTAGGCGTATACTGTTCCGCTCACTGATGCTGATATCAATTCACCATAATCGATGATATGAGTGAAGCTCGGTGAGTCGTCCCAAGCATCTTGGAAAGCCTGCGACTTTTCAGTTGCCCACATGTATTTGCCAGTGTTAAGGTCGAAAGCGTAACTCATTCTGGTCTCCTTGATCCATATGACTGCATTTTCATATTGTTGACTCCATGAATCAAATCCGCTCTGCATGCCGCTACCTGCCGACACGTTCCCTGCAACCCAATCGGCCGGCGGTGTCCAAGATGTGTTGTACAGCAGTCTTCCAACTTTTGAGGGGTCTAAGCTTATAGCCCACAGGTTAACTTGGGTTAGGGTAACGCGTGATCCGATTATTTTGTCGCCAACGAAAACTTTCGAAATGCTCGAGCTTGGCATCGTTACGCCTGCTACATTCATGTCGGATACTGAAACGTTCTGGTCATAACCTCTTGCAGTTGCATTGTAAGTTACACCTAGGACTTGGCTGCCCCAGCTTTCTTGCATGCCAGCTTTGCCGTTGGTTACTACCCAACTAGAGTTCCATTGTAGCAAATGCCAGTTTGGATTAGCAGAATTGCCATAGTTGACCAAGGAGTATTTCAAAATTTCACCGTTAGGACCATAATAGTTAGTGCCAGAGGGAACATCGGTCATGTTAAATTGCAAGTTGCCAGTGTGAGCATCGAAGAACCAGTAGTTAGTTCCGCTAGAGCATACTAGATATGAGAAAGCAGCTCGGTTGTTCCTAGACCACCAAAAGAGTGTCTGGCCAAAGCCTATTCTTAAGTTGGTTAAGAGCGTCTTATCCCATAATGTTTTGCCGGTATGTAGGTCTACTGCAACGACTTCTTGTTGTGGGTTTCCGGAGATGAACTTGTTGTAATATAAGACTCCGCTTATAATTATTGATCCTGACCATTTGCCTTCGTACGCATCTCCGTTTTCATAACCGTGATTTGCTGTATCTCCTCCTGCTATTCCTGCCGTCATGTCGCCGATTGGTTGAGACCAGAGAATATGTGGTGATTCTGGTCCTTGGTTATAAGGAGCGTATAAGTTTGGTTGTGCTGTCAACCAGCTGCCCATTATCGACCACCAGTCAATAAGCTGCGAGTCAGCGGGCCTTGTCCAGTATTCTGATGGAAGTGGCTGCCATGGGTAATATGGCGAGGGTTGTTGTTGTACCACAAGGGCTATTTTATCACTTTGTCCTGCTAGATAGGTAACGTTGCGGTAATCTTGTTGCGGAAAGTTTGTCTGAAGGTAGTATGTACCTAATTGGTCAGGAACGTAATTTATGCCTGCCGTTCCGGTTGAAAAAGTTTTCGATGGGGTAAGCGTTTCTGTTGTATTGTCAGGCTTTGTAATAGTTATGGTAACGTTCCAACCGTCGGCTTCCGTTGTAAGATAGTTGATAGCTCCATAGTTGATCAAGACTCTTTGACCAACGCCACATACGTTTGGAACAACGTCAATAAGTGGGTAGGATTTGATTGATGATTGTGCATTAGCATTGGGTAATATAAATATCGAAATAGCAACAGACAGTATTATGAACAGAGCAATTGCACTATGCATAATTTTCTTTCTTGTTTTTTTCATCAAATATTTACCTTCTGATTCTCATTATTTCGCTTGAAAGTCAATTTATAATTTGCGGTATAACATTCAAAGGATTAAAAAAATTAAAAATTAAGCCATACGAATCAAACAAAAAGACGGCCAACTTAAGCGGTCTTAAAATCAGAATCAAAAACCTCTAACTCAAAGCAGTTAGATGTTTTTCCGTGGAAAGGTGTACCCTAACTATCTGACAAAGAGAATCTTTAATCTTTTTTCTGCAATTATGGCACTTAACCAAGAAGCTTTAGCTTCAAACTTGAAAAGCTAATATGGAGAAAAGTTATGAATATTTGTCGGCAATAGAAGATAAGCGAATCATGTATTGTTTTTTCAGTTGACTATCAAGGGCGGGTTTTTTGTTTGATGTGTTGATCTCGCCGAGATTAGAGGTGTTGTTTGCATTTGGATTTTGTTGTCGGTTACCATGTTTTTGCGGATGAGGTTAAGTGAGCTTTCGGTAAAGTTTAAGACATTTTTTCCTGCGTTTGTGAGCTTGTACATTTTTCGCGGCCTTTCTGAATCCATGTTCCATGTGCTTTCTGCGTAACCTTTTTTCTCCAGCAGCCCTAGTAATGGGTATATGGTGCTGGCTCCGAAGTTAACGCCAAAGCCTTTTCGGATTTTTGTCATAAGTTGGTATCCATGCATGGATTCTTGGTCAAGGTACTGAAGAATAATCATATCTAAGAGGCCTTTGGTGAGTTTTGTTTGGGCTTCTTTTTGGTAGTTATTGTTCATTTTCCAAGTTTTTCTCCTGTTACCGTGTTGTACAAAATGTACAATGTGTCTGTTTAAGACATATTTCTTATATCTTCATAGTGCAAAACCGCCACATAAACCCTCGCACATAACACAAGCATATCAAAACATGTTAAAAGAACCATTTATCGAACAGAAATACTGGTATATACATAAAATATGTTCTTAAAAACCATCATATTTCGCTTAAAGAGAACTGTACAACAGACCTACATAAAATTGAGTAGTAAACCGCTTTAGAGCGCAAACAGAGACTAAGCATCGCGCAAAAGCATCCAAAGCACAATGAAATACACAGATGATTCAATTAAGACAACGATGACTTTGAGGTTACTACTGCAACAACACCTGAAGAAATTAAACAGCTTGACATATCAAGCTGGGCAAAATATAACGAGATAACACTTGACGGGATTACAATGCAATTCTACAAAAAACCAAAAAAATCCTCAAATCTCCAAGCTTTCGGGTTTCCAAACAATGTGTATAAAAACAGGACAATGAGTATAAGCTTTTATACGTATTTGGATGAGATGTTAAAATAATATACACTGCTTGCCGTGAGGATAAAGGCTAAATGCCCTACATAAAAAAAATCGAGTTAAAAGGGTTCAAGTCTTTTGGGCCACAAACTGTCAAAGTCTCCTTAGACAAAGGCTTCACAGCAGTTACGGGTCCCAACGGCAGTGGAAAATCGAACATCATGGACGCCGTGCTTTTCTCTCTTGGTGAATTGAGCACGAGAAGAATGAGAGCTGAGAATGCAGCTCAATTGATTTTTCATGGCTCAGATAAAGCAGGACAAGAAAAAGCCAAGATGGCAAAAGTTGTTATCCAATTCGATAACTCGGATGGCACAATGCCAGTTGACACTTCCACAGTTACCATTTCACGCGAAGTTTACCGAAATGGCCAAAGTGTTTACCGGTTAAACGGCAGGAGAATGTCAAGAGCATACATCACAGAAACTCTGTCCATGAGCTCAATTAGCAGCATAAGCCAAAACATCATCCCACAAGGTACCCTAACAAGACTAACAGATATTACTCCTATGGAACGCCGAAGAATCATCGAAGACCTTGTCGGCATAGGTCAATATGATTCCGAAAAAACTGAAGCTGAAGAAAAACTTCGAGCCGCCGACATATCGATCCGCACAGCCATGGGCAGAATAGACGAGGTTCAGAAACGCCTCGATGACTTGGAACGTGAACGCAACCAACTTTCTCGTTACAACTTCATTCAGAGCGAAACAAAAAAGTTCCAAGCAATAAAAGTTTCAAGTGACATCACTCATCAAAATGCAAAATTGAATGAATCAGCTAACCAAATCGAAAAAGTCAAAGCAAAAGTTGACAAACTAAAGGAACAACGTGAACAGCGCAGGTCCAAACGACACGGCATCGAAGGCGAATGGCGTAAACTTAGCGGCGAAAACCTTGAGGAAGGCGGATCACAAGTTCTCAAAGTTCAAATAACGATTGGAGAATTAAAATCTAAACTTACCGAGTTGACAACAAAAATTAATTCTGGCCAAGGCAGCCTTGAAAGCTTAAAACGCATAAGAGAAAACAACATCGATCAACAAGAAAACATAAGAAAAGAAATCCGTGAAAACCGCTTAAAAATCCGAGCCTTCCGAAATGAATTCGCAAAAATCAAGGATCAAATGGACCAAAAACAATCAGAACACGAAGTACTGGCGAAACAAACTGCAGAACTTTGGGGAGGACTCGATGACAATAACGAGCAAATACATATCAAGCAAGCCGAAATTGAAAACCACGTTAAACGCTTAGCGTATTTACGGTCTGAATACACCCAGGACAAAGCAGCACTTCGTTTGTGTACTGGAAGAATAAAAAATTTAACAGTGCGAAAAGCAAAATTCCAAACAAGTCTGGCTGAAATTGAAAAATCACTCACTGAATTGGAACAAGTTCAAAAAGATCAAAAAAACCAATTTAAGAATCTTGAACAAAGCATCGAGCGCAAAAAACTGCAGAAAGAAACTGTTGAAAAAGAAATCAACGATGCAGAGAAAATAGCTAGCTCCGCTAAAGATGCTGTAATTGAATTTGCTACTCAAAGAGATCTTGCAGCAACCATAGCAGCTGAAGAAAAAGCCCTAAGAAGCATAGAGGAAATGGGTAATGTCGGCGCAATAAATGGAATCCATGGCAGACTTCGTGATCTCATAAAAATTGATAAGAACTTCAAGAAAGCCATTGAAGCAGCGGCTACAGGTTGGCTTGACGCCTTAGTTGTTGCAAACATCGAAACAGCATTCACCTGCACCGAAACATTAAAGCGAATGAAGCTTGGCAGAATCAAAATTATACCTCTTCAAGGAGCCATCAAGGTTAAAAACAAGGTAACACCAAATCGAGAAGGAATAGTTGGTGCTCTCTCAAGCTTCATGAAATATGAAAGCAGCTTTGATATAGCAATAAACTATGTCTTTGGAGACACAATAGTTGTCTCAAACGATAAAGTGGGCTTTGCCCTGTCAAACGAAGGATACCGAGCCGTCACATCTTATGGAGACCTCTTTGAGCCTGGCGCATTTGAAAGCGGCTATTATCGTGCACCAATTGATTTTTCAACAATTATCCCAAGCGAAAATGCATTGAAAAGTTTAGATGAAGCAGTAAAAGCTTTGCAAACGCACCTTACTTCAAGAGGAGCAGACATTACAGGTATTGAAGAAGAAATTGATCGAGCCAAAACCGAAATCACACGCCTAACTGAATCCATTGCCACTTTAGATAGGGAAATAGTCAGAATCAAACGGAGCGTTAAAAGAACACAATTCAATATCCGACACACTGAAAAATATGGGGGAAAACTTGAGCGTGAAGCAGCATCCTACAAAGGGCGCATGAGCGTTTACATGAATGAACGAAACTCAATCAGAAAAATGGATCAGAGATTACATACAGAAATAGCCAACCTAAGATTAAAAACTGACGTGGCACATATCCAAGAGCTTGAGGTTCAACGAGAAAAGCTTGGGGAAGAATTGAACGCTTTTCGCCAAAAGTCAGGTTCAACTCAGACAGAAATCTCAACTTATCAGTCCCAATTTGATCGAGTTCTCAGAAACGGATACAAAAACATCAAGATACAGATTGTGAAGGTTGAGCAACAGCAAAGAAAACTTGAGAAAGAAGTTGCTGAAGCATTTGGAGAACGCGAGTTAGTTAAAAAGGAAATAGATGAGCAAGAAAAGAGCCGAGTTGAATTATCTAAAGCTGTGTTTTCTGCACGAGAAGAGTCTAAAAAGTTCACTTCACAAATAGATGCAATTGACGCAGAGTTACGGTTGCTTGACTTCGAGTATGAGCAGGCAGATAAACTGTTAAACCAGCTGCAACTCAACATGGAAACAAGTCAACTTCATCTGCAGCAACTGCAATATCAGCTTCATCAGTTTGGCTATGATCAGCCTTTAGAAACAAACCAGAAACAGGTTGAAGAAGCGGAAACAACAATACGAATGATGCAGTTTGAAATGGAAAGAATAGGCGCAATAAATCAACTTGCACTCACCCATTATGCAGACCAAATTTCACGTTACAGAGAACTATCAGTCCGGTTAAACGAGCTGGAAAGAGAAAAACAAGCCATAGTACAGTTTATGGATGAAATTGAATCTAAAAAACGCAAGGTTTTCATGAACGCCTTCGACAAAATCAACATCAGTCTCCAAGTTTACTTTTCCAAACTTACTGGCGGAGGAGAGGCCACACTAAAGCTCGAAAACCCCGAAGACCCTTTCTTCGGAGGAATAGATATGATGGTACAGTTTCCCAACAAACCGTACATCGTTGTAAGCGGAGCAAGCGGCGGGGAACGTTCAGTTTCAGCAGTCAGCTTCATTTTTTCATTAAAAGAATTCACGCCAGCATCATTCTATATCCTTGACGAAGTAGACGCACACTTAGACGCATATCACACCACAAAATTGGCAGAACTACTACTTGAAGAAGCAGCAAAAATGCAGTTCATTGTAATCAGCCTACGTCCAGAAATGGTCAACAAAGCACAAAGAATCTACGGAGTCTACGAACGTAATGGAGTATCCAACGTTGTCACCGCAAAGTTTCCACAGGAGGCCCCAAACTAAATGGCATCGGCATCAACCACTCCAATGAGAAAGCCGTTTTATCTTCGTCCGCCCTGGAACATTCTGTTTGAAATAAGCAAACTTGAAAAGCTTACCCCATGGAACGTTAACATAGCTTACTTGTTACGCTCATTTCTAACTGAGATGGAAAGAACTGAAAACGTTGATTTTCGAGCTTCAGGCGTCGCCTTGGATTCTTCAGCTCTAATTTACTTGATGAAATCAAAACTATTGCTCACCTTACAAGAGCCACCGACGCTGCCTCCTAAAGGTCCAACAGATTTTGTTCCACCACCCCTTTTTCTGCCACTTCGACACGAGTTGACATCTACAACTATCCAACATTTGCTTGAAGTCTTAGACGATGTGTTAAAAGGTGAAAAACTGCTTCACTTAGAACACGCTGTTGCACAGCACCCTATTCTTCCAGCGGTAACAGATTTGCTGCCGCAATTCGACAGGCTTATGGCTGAAATAACCGTAGAAGTTGACAAATTATACGCTATTCTATGCGAGAAAGTTAAGGGGTCAGGAATAGTCGATTTCTCAACCCTATCGAAAGATGCAACCCGAATTGAAGCTCTGAGAATGTTTATTTACCTCTTATTTTTAGCTCAGGATGGCCTAGTTAGCCTTTGGCAAAACGAGGAAACTGAAGAATTGTACATTGCTGTGGGGAAATTAAACGTTGGAAAAGCCGAAGGAACAACCAGCTGAGTCAAATCAGGATGCAGAGCAGATTCAGGATACTGAGCGGAAAGCTCATCATATAGCACTCTTGGAAGCGGCTTTGTATGTGGCTGGTCGCCCATTAGACCTCAACGAGCTTTGTCAAGTCTTAGGAAGCCGATCTAAAAAGAAAACACAAAAATATGCTGACATCCTCATGCAAGAATACGCCGCAAGAAATACTTCACTAGAAATCTTAGCTTTGAAGGATGAACGCTACGTCCTGCAAGTGAAGCCGCAATTTACGCCGCTAATCAAGAAACTTGTGAATCGACCGCTTTTGTCCGCTGGACCGCTGAAAACGCTTTCGTACATTGCTTACCGACAGCCTGTTTCGCAAAAACGTGTGATTGATGTTAGGGGTCAACATGCGTATGGCCATGTAAAGTTGCTGAAGGATATGGATTTGATTGCTGCTGAAAGAAGCGGGCGATCTATGTCTTTGAAAACAACTGATTATTTCGCTGATCTTTTTGGTTTAACTCATGATGTAACCATTATGAAAAAAGATTTGAAACGGATCTTTGGCGAAGCACTAAAAGACGAACAGGAAAAATAATCTTATTCTTCCTCCAGCGATACCTTAACGACAATTATCTTATAGCAAACAGATAACAATTGTGTCTTTCAAGTTTAGTAATTGCTACGCATTTAGGTGAAAATCTACTAAGAAGAGTAATCTTAACGGATACGTTTATATGGAAATTAACTGTTTTACTGACTCTCGAATTAGATATTCGCAAAAGGAAATGTAGAATATGTCTTTCCATAGCAGTTTACGCAAAAGAAAGCTTACCGGCGGCAAAAAAAGGGCTTACAGGTCAAAGAAAAAATATGAACAAGGCGGCTACCCAGCGGAAACAATCCTTGGTCAACCAAAAAGGAAAATTTCCAGAGGCATGGGCGGCAATATTAAGGTCAAAGCCTTAACCGACAAGTTTGCTTCAGTAACTGATCCCAAAACAGGCAAAACACAAAAAACCGAAATAACGCGTGTTGTTCGCAACGGC
Organism: Candidatus Bathyarchaeota archaeon; assembly: GCA_963811105.1. Taxonomy (GTDB): domain Archaea; phylum Thermoproteota; class Bathyarchaeia; order Bathyarchaeales; family Bathycorpusculaceae; genus Bathycorpusculum. The sequence continues at coordinate 352,590 of CAWEPZ010000011.1, forward strand.
GCTAACGTTGACTACAATCGCAGAGGCGTAATAACCAAAGGTGCAGAAATCGAAACTACCCTAGGAGCTGCGAAAGTAACCAGTCGCCCCGGCACTGACGGCGTAATCAACGCAGTTCTGATGGCAACCAAAGAAAAAGCCTAAGTTTAATGCTGTTTTACTAGCGCTTGGGAGCCTTTAATTTTCATCAATTGTTTTGCTATCTTTTGAATTATCTTTTCTTTTGCTTCTTTCTTTTCAATTAGTAACATTCCAGTCTTAATCCAAGGCATTTTAGAAAAATGAGCGTCTAAGTTAACTTCGTTTTTTAAACCTAATTTATCTGCTGCTTGTTTTAGTTCGTCAATTTTGGGAGATTGCACTGCAAGGTTTTTTGGCACTCGACGTCCTTCCTTTCTGCTTTTGGAAGAGTCAAAGTAGATTGGCCAAATTATAGCTTTGTCAAGTTTTCTCATGTTAATTCACCATTATTTATGTCCGTAATATGCAATTATTTTTTGGTTTACTTCATTTATGCGTGTGAAGCCGAAGCGTTCAAACTGTATGATTGTGTCTGGCTTTAGTTTTTTGCAGGCGCTTTCAGCAAACCCCTTGTTAGTCGACGCGTCTGGCATTACGACCTGACAAGGGAACTCTTCGCCTTTGAGGATCCATTGAATAAGCTGAACTTTAATTTTCCTAACGTCCTCGTAGGATTCGCTTGCAAACGTTGCGGTTACTGAAGTGTTTGTTTTGTTTTGAACTTTAATGTTGAATAGCTCCATGAGCCTTACAACTTTGCCAGCTTCCATGTTTTCTGCATCTTTCTCGCTAACCCAAATACTCGCCGCTTTCTCGTCACCTTGTGGAATAATGGCATATTCCCTAAATCCTCTTTCAGGCTTGTCTGGGTGGAAAGGAAGCTTGGCTTGGAATATTTTTGGTACTTCGACAACCTTAAGCTCAACGGCTTCAGAGACAAAGAAGTATCTATCACTTACAGCGTCAAGGATTCTGCGGTTGTAAGAAAAAAGATTTTCCCAACTCAAGGTTATGTCATTTGATTTCGTTCCTACATCGATTATCATTTTTTTGATGGCTTCAGGGGTGATCCCGCGTTTTCTTAAGGCGGCAAAAGTTCCGAGGCGTGGGTCATCAAAGCCTGTGTAAATTCCTTCTTTCACTCCTTGGATAATTTTTGATTTGCTTAAGAATGCGCCTTTTATTTTTAGTCTGCCGTAGTGTATGGCTTCAGGGTATTCCCAGCCCAAATGTTGGTACATGTATTTTTGTCTTACCATGTTGGTATAATGCTCTTTTCCACGAATTATGTGGGTCATTCCCATTAGGTGATCGTCTATGCCTGCAGCTAAGTTGTAGAGTGGCCAAACAATGTATTTGCTTCCTATCCTTGGATGCGGATACTTTTTGGTGTCTATGATCCTCAGGGCTGGCCAATCTCGGACAGCTGGGTTTGGATGTTCAAGCTCGGTTTTAATGCGAACCACGGCTTGACCTTCTGTATAGCCGCCATTTAGCATACAGTGCCAACGCTCTAAGTTCTCAGCTGCAGTCAGGATTCTACATGGGCAGGCTTCCTTAGAAATTGTTATTTTCCTAAATTCTTCTGAATCACACACACAAACGTATGCGTTGCCATCCCGTATGAGCTGTTCAGTGTAGTTGTAATAAATGGGCAGTCGGTCGCTCTGGATATATTCCTCATCAATCTTGCAGCCGAGCCACTTCAAATCTTGGCGTATGCTATCGTAAAACTCCAACGAGGGTCTCTTCACTTTTGGATCTGTATCTTCAAAGCGTAAAATGAATTTGCCGTTGTACATACGAGCGTACTCGTGGCTTAGTAGTATAGCTCTTGCCGAACCCAAATGCAAGACGCAGTCGGGGTTAGGAGAAAACCTCGTAACAATCTGAGAATACTTTTCTGTGTTAGGCAAGGGTGAGAGCCGTTTTTCTTCAGCTTTTTCCTTCTTTTGAGTCTCAGGCCAGGATTTTTCAACTATTTCTTTCTGTTCGGTTAGCGATAAACTGTTGACTTCATTTACAACTATGTTGATTACGGTTAAGAGCTCTTTTATTTTGGACCTTAGGTCTTGTCTCTCGCCTAGAATTTTGCCCAATATGGCGCCTGCTTGGGCCTTGCCATCATGTGAAACCGCATTAAGCAAAGCTGCTTTCCTTATAGCCTCTCTAAGATTATTATCATTTTCAAGTGCCAAATCTTTTACGCTCGCTGAAATATTACTTGTTTCTTTTAATCAAGAATTCAGAGAATTCTATTAATTTTTCCTTAGCTTCGGATGTCGGCAGAAGCATTTCGGCCTCACTCCAGCTATCCGCGACAATTCTTTCGGCGATTCGCTTAACATGGTTCATTGCGCCATACTTTTGCATCATTTCTATAGCCTCGTCGCGGAGGGCTTGGTCAGAAGTATGCATGTTGAGTATTTCAATTAGCCGTTTACTATCATTGCTATTGGCTTTTCTGAGTGTATATATGACTAATAGGGTTCTTTTCCCTTCAGTGATATCTTGTCCCACGCCTCCCTTCTTCTTAGCAAACTCCACGCCAGTCAAATCTAAAATATCATCTTGCATTTGAAAAGCCACACCAATACTCTCAGCGAATCGACCTAGCTTTTCGACTAATGGTTTGTTGGCGCCTGAAAGAACTGCCGCTACTTTCGCCGCCATGCGAGCCAGCGTACCTGTCTTGTAAGCACACATTTGCAAGTAATCCGCTTCTTCTAGCATATCAGCATTGGCTATGCCCCTGTGCCAAGCGATGTCCATAGCTTGCCCCATGCTGAGGTTAATCATTTCTTGAACGTAAACCTCGTAAACGTCTCTTTGGACTTCAGGCGTCAACTTTGCATTTTGCGCCATCAAAGGTAGAAGTGGCAGATAATACATGGCGTTTCCGGCATTAACTGCAATGTCCATTTCGAAAATCTTGTATGTGCAGGGTTTTCCTCTCCTTAGTTCAGAAGAATCCTCAATATCATCAATCACAAGGGTACCGTTGTGGATCACTTCAGGGATAATTGAGAAGTCCAAGCAGTAGTCCGATGTTTTACCTAGTGCTTCGCAAATCAAGAGAAAAAGCGCTGGACGCCATCTTTTGCCGCCACGGTCCAACATATCCCAAATGGGCTCTGCGATAGCTTTGTTTAATGGTTCCAAGTTGTAGCTGTACTTTGGCGGGTTAACTTTGAACAGAATTGAATCTTTGCCAAATTCTCGTGGAAGATATTTTTCGATAGCTTTATCGATTAACTGCGCCTTTTCTTCAAGAAACTTTTCTACGTCCAAACCTACTGCGCTCCTCTTTTGGCGTATTTTTGCAAGTCGAAGCCTCTAGCTTGTAGCCACTCTCCAGTTTTTCCAGTAATCACGACTGGCTTATTTGCTAAATCAACTATTTTTTCTGCACCAACTAGGAACATGACGTTGCGTAGTTCCTCAATTAAATATGAAAGCTTTTCTTCGGTTTCTTTTGCTCCTTTTAATGCCATTTGTAGAATGGGTTGAGAAATGCTTGCTAAACTTGCATTAAGTGATAAAGCTTTAGCTATATCGGTGCCGTTTCTCACGCCGCCTGAAACAATTATGGGCAACCTTACTGTTTGAGATACCTCTATCATGCTAACTACAGTTGAGATCCCCCAATCCCAGAAGGTTTCACCTAAGAATCGTTGAACGACATCCTCTTTTCCAAGTGACCTGTAATACTCCACAGCTGCAAAACTTGTCCCGCCAACACCGCCTACATCGATGGCTTTGACGCCAGCGTTCTCAAGTGCTTTTGCATCTTCAGCTGAGATTCCAGCTCCCGTCTCTTTAACTATTATTGGTTTATCGAGAGCACTCGCTATTTCACAAATCTTTGTCAAAACACCCTTGAAGTTGGTTTGCCCCTCAGGCTGAACCGCTTCTTGTAATGCATTCAAATGCACAGCCACTGCATCAGCATTTATCATTTCAACGATTTTCTTAACTTCCTTCACACCGTACCCATGAACTAATTGAACTCCTCCGATGTTAGCAATTAAGAAAGCGTTGGGCGCTTTTTCTCGTGCGATAGCGTATGTTTTTTCAAGATGATGGTTTTCGATGGCTGCTCTTTGGCTTCCCACACCCATTCCTAAACCAAGTTTCTCCACAGCTTCGGCGATGGAAGAATTAATTTTTGTTGCTTCTTTGGTTCCTCCAGTCATTGCGCCGACAATTATTGGCGCCGAAAACTTTTTGCCTAAAAAAATGGTTGATAGGTTGATTTTTTGTTTGTTTACTTCCGGCAATGCTCGGTGAACCAGTTTTATGTCTTCAAATCCTGCTGTAGCATTCTTCGCTTGTGCTTTGTTGTCTAAGCAGATTCTAATGTGGTCTACCTTGCGTTTGCCAGTTTCCTCAGCCATCTTACGCCTTCTCGATTTCAGTGCCTAAGACGCTTTGATCTGTTAGTGCCCTGAAAATGGACAAGCCTTTAGTGGCTCCGGTGACTGTGACGTGGATGCCTTGTTCAATGGCTGGGATAAGTTCAGTTATTTTGCCCGCCATGCCGCCCGTAACATCCGTTCCCGCCGCTTTGCCAAACTTTGCTTGAATCCCTTTTAACTCCGCAAGCGTCAAATGCTTGTAGGGTTTAGCATTGGGGTTGATTTTCGGGTCACAATCAAACAAGCCATCCGTATCAACGCCGATCACAATTTTCGAAGCCTTATACTTGATTGCCAAATAAGCAACAAGCTGGTCGGCGGAGAGAATTGTGAATCCCAATTTATCGTCTAAAACTGCATCTCCATACAAGACAGGTTTGAACATCATTTTTTCCATTGCTTTGAGCGTGGTTTCGTCAAAGAATTTAATCCTACCGTTATCAGTTATTATGCAGGATGATGGCGTTATGCTTATGGCTGGAACTTCATGCCAAATAAGCGCGTCCATAACTAAACCGTTTAATACTGTCATTACATGGTGGGTTTCGGCGAAACCAAGTTTCTGGGTTGGGTCCTCTTTGTAGCCTTCCTTTATCCCGTATTTCGCCGCGGTTGGGTGACCAAAGCTGCCTCCGCCATGTACAATTATCAAACTATCGAGGTCTGCTCGCTTGATTTCTTCTGCTAAGCGGTTTATTATCTCTGTTTTTGCTGCTAATGGTTCTGCTTTGTCAGTGATGGCTGAACCACCGATTTTTAGGATTACAGGTTTCGCCTCGTTCATATCTTGCACCTTTACATTTGATATTATGGCACTTATTGAAAAGCATTACCGAGAACAATATCGAAGCAAAAACCAAAATCTAAGGAACAATATAGAAAAAATTAAGAAATATTAATAATGCCATTTTCCACGGTGACTCTGTCGCCTGTTTTGATTTTAGAGATGTCAACTTCGTCAACACAAGGGATTTCGCTGATTATGGCACCGACAGCAACAACGGTTTCGCATTCTTTGGTAATCATTCCGGCTGGAGCTGTACCGTTTTTCTTCATGCGATATAGCGTGTAAGAGCCGACTGTGGAGCCTTTGCCAGTAGGAAACACGAGGATTTTGCCTTTAACGCTTTGTCCTTGCAGTTCATGCCCCTTCTCGATGACAACGCCATTATTAGGATCAACTCCACCATAAAACGAGATTGGCATTGAAGTTACGAGAGCTTCTCCTTCACCTTTGCCTTTTGAGATTAATCTTCCCTTCAGCTGTTCCATTTTCCAGTCACCGCCGCATTTACGCATTCTTCAAGGCTGCCCATCTTTGTTTTCATAAGATTCTGTCTTGAGTAAAAGCAGCCTTTCGCTGAGGTTGTTGCCAACGACTTAAACCGCCCCTTAAGTGGTGCAACTGCCATGCAAGTATCGCAGGCGAATTTGCCTCCAGCTAATTCAATGACTTTGGTATATCCTCTTTTGTCTGCCAACTGCTTAGCGGTTCTTGAAGTGGCAACCCAAAACTCCGTGCCTTCAGCTACATTCTTGCCCTTTATCAAGTCAGCGATTTCGTTGATTTCCTTAATGGAGCAGTGCGGGCAACCCACACAAACGAGTTCTATGTCTCTGACATCATCATTGATGTTGTCATATGCATTTTTGATGTCAGCTTGCTCGATAGTAACCGTTTCTCTTGGCTGAATCTGCAGCTCGGACGCCGGCGTTATTCCTTTTATATAAAAAAGCGGTTTAGAGCCATAAGTCACAACAGAAGCACAAAACGACTTAAGTTCATCAAGTTCAGCCGTTTCTACACCTGTTATGTAGGAGATTTTGTTTTCTGCTTTTTTGCCTATAGCATAGCCTAATGCGCCCCAGTCCGAAAGCTTCGCTAACGCAGCGTTTACCTGAACGTGAACATCGGGAATGCGATTTTCATCCAAGTGTAGCCCGTAGCAGGGTGTTTTCCCGACAAATGCCGCTGCCAAAGCTGAAGGACCGCCTTCACGGTTAGTCTTAGCGCCTATAATGGAATTTGCGAAGGTTACTGCTGAACTTTCAGACCATGCTAAATGTTCGCCAAAGAGTGGCAAATTACCTATTAAGTAAGGAGTACATGTGCAACTGACGAGAATGCCCATGCGTTCGAATGCTTGTATTACGAGATTTTGTTTTTCAGCAAACTCGGGACTTATGCCCAATTGCTGCCAGTTTTCAAGATCCATGCCCGCAGGGTTTAAGGTTGTGAGAACTTTGACTTTGCCATCTTTTGCCAGATCATTTAAGAATTCTAAACCTGCGTCTCCTAGATTGTGGTAAGAGACTCCTGCCACTTGGACGCTGCCCACTTTGATTAGACTTTTTGCGCCGTAAATGTCGCCTAGAGCCGTAAGAATTTCCATGCTCTTTTGTACAGCGTAACCTTCCGCGCCATCAAGCATCTTTTGCTCTTGTTTAGTTAGTTGCATGTTGGTCACAGGTATTTGTTCAGGTTTACTTTTGTGTATTGTTCTTTCTTGAAGCCCTTTCCCGTGGTGACAAGTGGGGCAGTTGCGTCTATGCCTGCTTTGGCAGTTGTGGCTTTTTTGCCTTCTGTTAAGTCGCCTGATGGGTCAAGTGAGGAGCCGGGTTGGTTAGAAAGGATTACGGTGTTTTTGTCTGCCTGAAATCGTGTGGCGATTGCCCATTCTACGTCATGGGGGTCATAAATGTTAATGTCTTCATCAACTACGACGCAGTGTTTTAGCGATTTGTGTCCTTCAAACGCAGCGGCTATGGCTTTTTTTCCGTCATTCGCGTTTTTCTTCTTAATCTGTACAACAGCGTGGAGCCAGCTGCACCCGCCGGGTGTGATGTAAACATCTTTGCATTGGCATACTTTGTTGACTTCGCTGTAGATAGTGGGTTCTTTTGGCATGCCCATAAGGAACTTATGCTCGTTCTTACCTGCAAGGATAGTTTGGTAGATCGGGTTTTTGCGGTGGGTTATGCATTTAATTTCCACAACGGGTTGTTGACGTTCGCGGTCAACTATGCCTGTTAAGTCGAGGAAGGGCCCTTCCTTAGCTTTCTCTTTGGTGATGCGACCTTCCAAGACGAATTCACAGCCAGCGGGAACTTCAAGGTCGATAGTTTTGCATTTGACAAGCTCAGTTTTTTCTAAAGCGTTAGCCATTTCAAGTTCGTCTACGCCCATAGGCAAAGTCGTAGCCGCCGATAGTAAAACAGCAGTGGAGTTGCCGATACAGAAAGCAATGTCTAGTTCCCCACCCGCTTTCTTTAGAGCGCTGTCTGTGCCTCTGTTCTCAACAATTCGCGCTACAAAATGGTTTTTATCTTTAAGCATCAATCGGTGGAAACACATGTTCCTACCCAACTCCGGGTCTTTGACAATGGCAACCGCGGAGGCGATATATTTCCCTCCATCCTTTTCGGTGTAGTGCATTATTGGGAGTTTTGATAGGTCCACGTTTGTTTCAGTTACATCTTGGCAAACTCCTTTTTGTACGATTATTGTAGGCGCAGGTTGTTTGATAGCGGATAACATTTTGGGTAAAAGTTGGTCTTTGGTAGTTCCAAGCGACTGTGCAATCAAATCTTTTGAGGACATGAGCCCAGCCACGACTGTGTATATTGATTCCTTTACATTTTCAAAATAGATTGGTTTCTCGCCTAGAGCATTTATGATTCCAGCCATCTCGTATTCAGTCGAAACTGGCGTGGTTATTTTGGTTAATTCACCTTTTTTGTCTAGAGTTTCAATGAAGCTTCTGAGCCCCATATGTAACACCTTAATATTTTTCAACGCCGATTTTGGTGCTTAAAACCTCAAAGCCTAAGCTTTTAATTGCGCTTAGAACTTGGCCTTGCAAACCCTTTCCAGGAGTCAGCGCTATTATGCATCCGCCCCCGCCTCCACCTGTAAGCTTTGCGCCGAAAGCACCTTGCTTGCGTGCTAAGTCAACGAGAAAGTCAAGTTCTTTATTTGATACGCCGATTTCTTGGAGCAGACGGTGATTTTCATTCATGAGATCGCCGATTTTCTTCAGGTCATAGTTTTCCAATGCCTTGCGTCCGGCAATTGCTACGCTTTCAGCTTGTTTGAAGAATGAGTTGTATTTCTCCGGGTTTTTCTTTTTGCGGTCAGACACGCCTTCCACCATCGCTTTGGTATTGGCCACTTTGCCTGAACTACCAATGACAATTTCGACGGGCCTACGCATATGCAGCTTCTCAATCTTATCTGGGCCACCAGCCATTTCTTTTTTAAACCACATTAAACCGCCGTAGGTTGCAGCGGTGTTATCGATTCCAGATGGATTGCCAGCATATGCCTTCTCAGCTTCATAAGCGATTTGATTGATCTTTTCATCAGAAATTTGCATGCCGAGTTCTTGCGCCATGGCTCTAGCGATAGCGACACTGCTCGCCGCAGAAGCGCCAAGCCCACTGAAGCCAGGTAGAGTGCCACCAATCCATATATCTAAACCGATTTTTGGGTCAATGCCCATTGCTTTTAGCATTCTCTCTATCGATTCAATTTGCTGTAAACGTTTTTCTTCGCTGTAGCCTTTTGCGGTTTTTCGTTCATCTTTAACGTTAATTCCCTTCGCTGCCTTTTTTACTTCCGCATCGGTTGTGGAATCGATGGCCGAAACAATGCCTGGCACACCATGGACAACGAAGTGTTCACCAAATAAAATTACCTTTCCGTAACCTGTTCCTTTCCCCATTAATGTACACCTTGAAAGGAAGCTATGATATTAATTATATTAAAAACATTCGATTGCCTGTGTAGTATAGTTAAGAGTTTAGATTTTGGTTTATCGGGAAAAGAAGAGTTAGGTGGTCAAGCCATACGCTAACAACGATAGGACATAGAACGATGGTGGGCAAAGATGCCTTATCGCCGTTAGCAGCCAGACCATCCAACTGCTTAGACACCCTAATTGCGTACTTTCCTCATTAATTAGGTTACCAATTTAAAACATATAAAATATTGTTGTTACAACTTGATACCTACAACCACTAAGTTAAACCCTACCGCTACTAACTAACTACTCTTGAAAAAGCTACTTCTAATAAAGAATAAAATTTCTTCAATTATAAAAGACTTGTAGAGGCTATTTTTTGAAACTTACCGCTGCATACCCCACAACACTCGAATGATCGCCTGTTATATCTCCACTGTTATGGTAATTCAGCAATGATGCTTTTGCGCACAGGCCGTTTGCATAAGTGACTACAGCTGTTATAGGAGCGTAACCGCAAGCAGTGATATTTTGGGTTTCAACGGTTTCGTAGAAGCGTTTTGCATCCATTTCTGTTACCGCCTGAAGCGCTGCGCGATCTTTTTCTGCTGCTTTCTTTGCCGGCTCATAGTGTGTCATGTCCGATGAAGCGATAACTACCGAGTTTGTACCATCTAAGACTTCTTCAAGTGCTCGACCAACCTCAACTGCGCTTTCGTAATCTTGCATTAGGAAACAAATTGGTACAATCTTAAACGAATCCCCATAAAGAAATTGCAAAAAGGGCAGTTGAACCTCCAGCGAATGCTCAAAGCGGTGCGCAAGCTCATCTGCCTCAACAACGCTTGTTTCATGCAATATCTCATTTGCCATTTTCGAATCGATTTCGACTTGTCCAAGAGGTGTTCGCCAAACGCCCTCATTCATCAAGCTCAAAGCGCTACCGAAACCAGTATGGTTTGGACCTAAAAGCACAACTGTATCTGGTTTGCCATCAATAGCTAATTCGTAAAAAGCAGATGCTGCAATAGGACCTGAATAAATGTATCCAGCATGTGGACAAATCAAGCCAACTATGTTTCTGGGGTGACTACGCATGTTTACAGCGGGAAGTTTTTGCGGACCGATTTTGTGGAGAAAACAACTTCTAATTTGTGCTCTAAGCGCTTCGGCGTCGCCCTCGTAAAATTGAGAAGCAACAATTGGACGCCGAATCGTCGGCAATGGGTTAGGGTTCCTCCTCCTCTTCCCGCGTAACTTTTGCTTCAAAGTCATCTATGGTTGCTGGGGGATCACGGTCTGGACCCAATTCGCCTCTTTCACGGAGTACTTGTCTTGCAAGTAGCCAGAATATAACTGCTAAGGCTCGTCTGCCCTTGTTGTTTGTTGGAATAACTAAATCTACTCCTGCGAACTCGTTGTCGGTGCTGCATAGTGCGACGATGGGTATGCCGACTTTTGAGGCCTCTTTGACAGCTTGCGCATCTGCTCTTGGGTCGCTGACTAATATGATTTCTGGATCGATTCTGCCTGGATACTGAGGATTGCTTAGTTGTCCAGGAATGAAGCGTCCAATGAGTGGCGTTGCACCTGTCAGTTGGCAGAATTTTTTGATTGGTTCCTGAGCGTAAAGTCTTGTTGCTGCCACTGCTACTTTCGAGTGTTCGTAGCGCGATAGGAATTTTGCTGTAACTCTAATTCTGTCATCTGTTTTCTTAACGTCAAGTACGAATAACCCGTCTGGGCGGACCCGGTAGATGAAAGGTTCCATGTCTAAGGTTTTCATTCGGGTTCCTATGTGAATGCCTGCAGAGAGCAGAGTGTCTCTCGGTAAGAGGAGTTCTTCGGAAGGTTGGGTTTCCTGCGGCTTTTCTTGTGCTTCTGGCGCCCCAAGTTGTTCTTGGATTGCTTCCTCTTCCATCGGTTCCTCTTGGTTTTCCCCTTCCTTTTCTACGGATTGATTTTCTTTAGTTTCGTCTTCAGACATTTTTTCACTTTCTCTGTTAGCGAATTTTTAATTCGGCCATTTTGGCTCTATTGCCAAGGAAATGCTCAATTCTTATAAGCTCGTTTAGTTTGGCTATGCGGGCGCCTTCAACTATGCCTGTTTTGATTAGAGGGCACTTATAGGCTACAGCCAAATGAGCTATGTGCCAATCGCAGGTGTCTCCTGACCGATGTGACACGACAGGATCGTACCCGTGTCTTTGTGCAGTTTCAATCGTTTGAGCTGCATCAGACAGGGTGCCTATCTGGTTGACTTTTATGATTATTGCGTTTCCAGCGTTAATCTTTATCCCATTATTTAACCTTTCAGTACTAGTTGTAAACAAATCATCGCCGCAAATTAAGCAGTTTTTAGATTTACGAGTTAACTCTGCGAAGCTTTCATAATCCTCTTCATTGAAAGGGTCTTCCACGTAAGCAAGATGATACTTCTCTATAAGTTCAAGCATGAATTCAAGCTGCTCAGCCGTATCACGTTTTTTACCTTCATTCTCATAAACGTATTTTTCATCTTTAGGTTTCCACAACGAAGAAGCAGCTACATCAATGCCAAAACCGCATTCAAAATCTAACTCGTTCCCGACCTCTTCACAAGCTTTGGCAATAACCTCAAAGGCGTCAACAGTGCTTATGTTAGCTATCCATGCACCTTCGTCACTTTTACCACCGTTAAATGTGCTGCTTTTCTTTTTTAAAGAATCACCGATTCTTTTGTGAATCTGAGTGTTAGCAGTTTGAGCTTCAAGAAAAGTTTCGGCACCATGCGGCAATGCCAAGTACTCTTGAATATCTGGGGATTTGCCTCTTGCATGTTGCCCGCCGCTTATGCAGTTGCCGAGTGGATAAGGCATCGTTGTTGCTGCGTTTCCGCCAAGAAACTGGAATAGAAGTAGGCTATGCGAGTTGGCGGCTGCTTCAGCGTTGGCTAAAGATATGGCAAAAGCAGTGTTTCCGCCTATATTTTTGAAGTCCGTTGAGCCATCGAGTTCGTGGAGTGTGTTGTCGATTTCTTCTTGGTAGTCAGCATTCAAACCTGCAAGCTCTGGAGCAATTAAGTCATCAACTTTTTTAATGGCTGCTTCAACTCCGCCTTGCGGGTAATAAACCACCTCAGCTTTTCCGCGGCTTTTTCCAGCGGGAGCAGCCGCTCTTCCGAATCCACTACTAGTGACTACGTCGACCTCTATAGTTTCTTCTCCACGGTTATTGAAAATTTTCCTAGCGATGAGGTCTTCGATGATGGATGACACGGGTTTAAACCTCAAATGGCTATAATTTTGTTGCCAGCTTATTTTAGGTTTCGGAAAAGCTATTGTATGTGCAAAAAAGCAACCGCTTGTCGGCTAATCGCCAAGACTGTATTTATTTATTGCCTTTTTTGGGCTGTTTTAGAAGCTATCTTTAGTTTTAGGCAGATCAAGCATAGCAAAGCCATCTGAAAGCTAAAAATCCCTTAGAAGTTCCTCAAAAAGAGCCTTGCTTGCTGCAATTTCCTCCATTGATGTACCATGCGCCAACTCTAATGTAATTGGGCCAGCATAACCATAGTCGTGTAGTTGTGCAATGAACGTTAATAGTTCGGGTTTGGGTTGTGTGAAGGATTTGTGTGCTTTATTTGCCATGTGAACGTTGCACACTCGTTTGCCATATTTGTCTATAAGGTTATCTGTTTGCTTAGTTTCTAGAGCGTGGCAAAAATCAATTGTTATCCCAATTCCGCCATCATCTATAACATCTAGAACTTCTTCAAGCTGTTCCACATTTTTGCCAAATCCAGTCGAAGTATACGACAAATTTTCCAAAGCCAACTTGATACCCAGATGCTTTGCAAACGGTTTAATTTCTGCGTTAAAAATTTCGTCCAAACATTTATTTCTTAAATTCTTAGGCATCTTCTTAGAGACATTCGAATGCACAATCATAAGCGGCGCACCAAGAGCACGAGCATATTCAAGCGAAATTTTGCTGTAATAAACAGCCCTATGTACCTCAACAGGATCCTTTACATGTAAACTCGCTGAATGAAGGGTCAAGCAATTCAATCCACTAACAGCAATTGCTTTTTGCTCCCGATAAACATCTATATCATGCTCTTTCTTTACCGCCTTCATGTTAAATTCAACGTTAAAAAAACCAAGCTGCCTAACCGAGTCAAAATTTTCCTTTATGCCCATTTTACTGAAAATTCCATTGGACAAACTTAACCGCATCTGTCTTGGCCTTCCTTCAATTATTTACCGTCCAGATATTTATTGGGTTTCCCAAAGTTTTTTGAAGATTATGAAATTTGGGTTGAATTCCGAAAAATATCTATATGACATGAGAAAGACAACCGTTAGTTCAGGTTGAGGAGAAGCTCTGGATGAAATTTCACGATTCGTCTTGTAGCTTCGTGTCAAACGTGTTTTCTATTCTCATTAAACTTCCTTGATTCTCCCGCAACCTTAACAGTTCTAATTTCATCGACCCTGCATCAGATAAGTGGTTATTCACCAAATTAGATTTTAATTTTTTTCTTGCTCACGAATTTTATTCACGGGACGTCATTAATTGGGCTGCCAGCTTCATCCATCGGAGGTTTAAACTAATGCTTCTAGAATTTCCTTTTTGGAAGACATAAAGAATATGTAGTCACAGTTCTGGATAATGCCTTTATATCCTCCAATTGTTTGCAGTTCTAATGCATAAGGTTAACTTCTACAATCCATAAATAATGAGCCGAGTGAGAAAGTGCAGGTAAAAGTTCGCTTCTTTACTAACCTAAGGGAAATCGTAGATAAAAGAGAAGAAATCCTAAGTTTCGCCAGCGAAGAGAAAGTTACTGTTGATTTGGTTCTAAAAACGCTCGCGAAAAAATATGGCACTCCATTTAAAGAATATGTTTACACCGGCAACACAGAACTGCCCAAAAGCTTCCTCCAATTTCTCATTAACGGAAAAAGCACCTCAGCATTAAACGGGCTACAAACGGAGCTTAAAGACGGCGACGTATTAGCTATTTTGCCGCCAGTAGGTGGCGGTTAGTTTTAGGAATTATTTGCCTCAAGGGGAAATGCAAAGGCTAAAGATCTAGGCAGTTCCTGCCCAAAAAGGAATCTTTTTGCGCATAATCGCAACGAACTCTTTTAATACGTCTTGCTCTTCACCCGTCAAATCATCCAAATGCGCTGTTAACAATGCTTGAGCATCTTTTTCAGGCACCTTCACATATAAAACGTCCCTTTCAAACACGTGCCTGCCTGCAATTGGCTTATCCATTGAAATTGCTACCTCCATACCAACCTTAGCCTCGGGCACAGCTTTTCCTTTATCTTGTATTTGATCAATTTCGCCAAGGTCGCTGCCATCTTCAGCTCGCATAAGTCCGTATTTTGGCTTTAGTCTCCCCGCCAGCACTTCCACGCCAACAACTAATGGTTTTGCTCTGTGGAAAATGCAGTTGGGCAAAACCGTTAGTTTTCCAGGTTTAACCAAAGCCTCAAACTCTGCTTCGCTTTTTGTTTCTCGCTTGTTCTTAGCCCACTGGATGTATGCGTCAATTAAATTATAAATTATAGGCTGATTGAAAATGGGGATGCCGTTGGCCGCTGCTTCGGCTTCAGCGTCAGGTAGTGTTTTGACGCCAAATGCTAAAATTGCTCCAACCAACGGCTCACGCGTTTTAACGACAGACGCCTCAATCACATCACGCTTACTAATGTCACCGACATCGGCAATGCGCACTTGTACATTGTTAGTTTTCAAAATCTCAGCCATTGCTTCAAGCGAACCCAAAGTGTCAGCCTTCACTATGACACCTTCAATCTCCTTTGTAATTCTGATTCTACCAATCTCTTCAGTGATAAGCTTACAGTATGTTGAAGGATCCTCACCTGTGGGTACACCAAACAGAGGTGCACCGGCCAAGGCACCCTCCAAACCAGTTGCAACAACTTTAATTCCTGCACTGGCAAAAACGCAATCGACTGAAGTAAATTTGTCCCGCGGGTCCCTCATCTCATCCAATGGCTTTGGAACTAGAATCGCCCGTACACGAGCTGAAATTGGTCCATCTCGCCCTCCGACGACAATTAAATCATCCTTATGCAACGTACCATCATAAATAATCGCATTCAGCGTTAAACCTAAACCAGGTTCATCTTTAACCTCCAATACTGAACCTTTAGCGGCACCGTCTGTCGTCTGCAGACGTTTTGTAAGAAACTGCTGAGTTAAACCTACTAAAACCATGACAAGCTCCGACAATCCCTCGCCAGTTTTGGCACTAGTCGGTACCAAAGCCACATTAACTGTGAAATCTCGGATGTGGTCAAAACGGTCAGTTTTGAAACCTGAAAGTGAAAACTGCCCCATAATTGAATACAGACGATTATCGAAGTCTTCCCGCACGAAACTTGATTGGGAAGTATAAGATTGTAAAAACGGCGTTCCCTGTTGGGCCTTCCAACCTGGAACCCTGTCAATCTTGTTAACCGCAACTAAAAAAGGAGTTTTCCGTGCTTTTAGAATCTCTATGCATTCGTAAGTTTGAGCTTCAAAACCTTTCAAAAGATCTACAACAAGAATCGCAATGTCCGCAACGCTTCCGCCTCTGCGTCTAAGATTTGTAAAGGCTTCATGCCCAGGTGTGTCTACAACTAGCAATCCAGGGATTTCTATGCCTGTTTTAAAACTGGATAAGTAAGGTCCGATGAGTTGCTTGAGCGTTTCCACAGGGAAAAAGCTTGCCCCAATATGCTGAGTCATTCCTCCTGCTTCACGTGCTTGTACGCTAGTTTTTCTTAATTCGTCAAGAAGTGAGGTTTTTCCTGCATCTACGTGTCCTAATACGCATACTATTGGTTGGCGAGTGGGCAAATGTGATTCTCTCGATAAGTTCTCTATGTGTCTAATAGCTTTTTACTTTATAAATGCACGTGGAAGGTTTTCCAAACTTTGCCTTATCAGGAAGCCAAACAAAGAGTTGACATTGAATTGCAGAAAACTTGAAAGAAAAGAGGTAAAGCCTATTCAGGCGCCCTGACAAGAAGCAAGAACAAGCCAATGATAATCAATATTACGCTTACAATACCGAAGAATAAACTAAATCCGCCAAGCCCGCTACTTGTTGCTGTGAAATAAAGCATTACTGCACCAATGACAATCAGTACTAAGCCGACGAATTTTTCGGCAAGCGATACCCAGAATGTGTCGCCTTCTTCACTCATTGATTTCGCCCTGTCTCTCCGTTCTTTTTGCTACCAATAAACATAACGACTTATTTTAAATTATTTGTTCTCTAAGTATTTCTTCGGCTATTTTAGTTAAAGAAGACAGGTTGTGGGTACCTAAATGAAATTTGTAATATTAACAGGCAACTGCTGCAGTTACTTCTCCAATGATGAAGGTTTTAGCTCTTCAGTTTCGTAGGCAAATATTCGTCTACAATGTAGGTTAACCCATACCGGGAAAAAGCCTCTTGTTCAGCCTTTCTTTTTATCTTCAAAAACAGTTTTATTTCTTTTTGCCAGATGGGGTCGTTCTGGTAGCGAGGGTCTTTCTGCAATTCGTATAAGCGCTTTATATCCACTTCGTCTAATGGGTCAGTTGGCAATTTATACTCTATTATGTCGCTTGCCCAGACTCCACTCCAGACCGCATCAGGTGTATTGAGGTCTCGCAGGTGTGCTGCGTTTGCTGAGCCGGAAATTATGACTTGCGCAATGTGCATTCCCCACGGATCACCATCAGTTAAAATGTAAACTGGTAGATTTAGTTCGTCATGGAGGCGGCGGATGAAACTACGGGTTTGTCTCGGTGCTTGCCCACCGCACGAAATCAGAAGCGACTTGTGTTTGTTATGAACGTTCTCTTCAATAAATCTGGTAAACAAGGCGCCTTTCTCGATGGCGATGACTTTGTTTGCGTTTGTTGTAATGAATTCGGCTGAAGTCAACGCTGGACCAATCAATACACCGTCGGGGTGGCTGGTCAGATTCAGTGTTTTGCCTTCGTAACCAGGAACGGTGTAGCCGATAGTTAAGTCGCCAAAGATTGCGCTTCGTTCTTCTGGAAAAATGTGGAAGTCTTCTCGCGCAAAGCCTGTCAGTGTTTCCAAGTCAGTGATTATGTTGTTAGATTCCTGCTGGTCTGTAAAAGTCATCTCGTAAGCTTGTGCCGAATAGTAGACATCTCTTAATGTGCTGGTTTTGCGCTGGCTTGTAAGTTCGTTACTGAACATGGCTGCCCAAGCCAGTTGTGTGAACGGTTTGATGTGACGGATGTTTCGGGCGCTTCGACTGACGTTTTTTTCCCCTAAAATATACTGGCGAAGAGTTGGATCGTAGTTGATGTTGTCTGTGCTGCGACTTGGCATGTTAATGGTTGGGAAAAGACCCTGGTCTAATTGATTATAAATTTGAGTGCCAAAAGAATGAAGCCCTTTTATGACTTCATTTTGTTTCTCTAATATCTTAGCTTTCTTCTTCTCCGCCATATTTCTGCACACTCTTCAATAATTTATCTATGTCTGGGATACGCTTCTCACCTGCCAGTGTGGCTGAGAATTGGGCGATTCTTGGAAGGTATTTGCTGAAAATTCCTAGCCTCTTCTTCTCCATATGAACATGTTCTTGTCGTGAAAGGAAATGCTGAAGCTGACGTGAAACCTCGCGGAGGGCATTTGCTTCTTCTCGGCGCACTTCGGGGCGGTCAGCAATGAATTCTTTTCCTACAGTTTTGTAGGGCACTTTCGTGCTACATATGTGAACAACGATTGCGATTGGCATATCAGGCGCCACCTTGTAACGTCTCCAGTTCATAGCTGAAATAACTCGGTACGAAACATCGCTTGCCTCATCATAAAGCAGCGGAATTTTGTTGGCGAAACGATAAATTACAAAGCTGCCGCGTTTGGGAACGCCGCCTCCGTAGGCGATTGCCATTTCAACAATGAATGGATGCCCTGCGTAAGTTGCAGGTTTACGTTGATGAACGACAAGATACTCGGGATTCAACTCTTTCATGACACCAGCTTTTAGAAGGTCTTCCCCTAAAGGTGAAAGACAGCTGGCGTCTGGCGGCAGGAAGTCCTTGTATTTCTTGAGGTTTTGCATTAACCGCACAATTTCTTCATGAGACAATCGTTTCGGATTCTTGGAAGTGTAGTCTGCTTGTTTGCCACATTTAGGGCAGCAAGGGCGACTATCAATCCATTTTATCTGTTCAATTTCGATTTTGCCATGCTCTTTGCAGGAAAAAGAAATCAAGTTACTAAAAACCAAAAATCTCAGGGCCGTAATTTCGCCCACACGATGAAAATGCCCTTTCAAGAAATCTGACATGTTATTGTAAGGCGTAATTTGGATAAGACGTTGTAGAAGTTCCACATCAACGCCGTACGGATGTGGCAATATCTCTGTCGGCGGCTCAGGCATCTCCGTAGTGGCGCGAGTAAACTTGTAGAGCCTCCCTTTGGGGTCAACAAACGTTAGATTCGCATATGGATTAACCATAGCGGTCTGCTTGAAATAATCAAGAATTTTTGGCATCGCCCTAAGATAGTCGCCTTCAAGAGAAAACTCAACGATAGTTCCACGCCAGTTGTCCTTGTTAATTTGTACTTTGCGGTCAAGAATTATTGGTCGATTTCTTTGGATGTCAATCATTAGTTTGAAACTATAAATTTTGGCTTGCCCTGTGGAGGAAGTCACGTAGGCTGGTTGATGAGTAGTTACTTGCCCATAGAGAACGGCCATTTTTCCGCCTAAACCAAATGTGCCTCTTGTTTGTTTGAGTTTATATTTGCTGCCATAAAGGACTTGACCAAAAGCTGAGGGGATAAATCTGGGTTGAATTCCGCTACCGTTGTCTTCGACTCGGAGTTTGTAGATTTGGGTTTCTTTTGTGGCTTCTCCTTCGTAGGATAGGCGAACGTAAATGTCAGGGGGAATCCCTTGGCTCTCCGCCGCGTCAAGGGAGTTTTCAACGATTTCTCGTATGGCAACGAATATGGCACGTGAAGGGTTCGTTAAGCCTGCAATGTCTCTGTTGCGATAGAAAAAGTCTGATGCACTGATTTCTTCAAAGGTTGCTTGAGCCACTTACCGCTTACACCACTTTCCCCGTTTGTAACTTTCAGAGTTCTTAGTATATTTGGTGCTTGTTCTTTAAGTTAACTGAGGTCTACCCAGAAAACTTTTGATTCAGCATAGGCTGAAGTTTGTTAAATGGTTGTTTTTGCATTAAAAATGTTAAATAGTCAGTTTATTTAGCTATTCGTTATTGTAAATGCTCATCGGCTTTTTCAAAGGTAAACCAATAGATACAATGCTCTGCAAGATGATAGACGAGTTTTGAAAGGGTTTCCTAATTAAGCTACCATATAGGTGTTAACATTTCTTGCCTTACCGCAAGTTGCTTTGATTTTACTTTTTGGTAAGTTTGGTTGGTTTGGTCGGTTCTGGTTTAGTTTGTTTGGCAGTGTCAGGTTTCTCTGGTTTTCCTTCAGGTTTAGTCGTTTTGCTGTAGTAGTATTCGCCAATGCCTTTTTGGAACATATCCATTTGCGAGCCTACCTTGTTTACTCTGGGACGCATAGTAACTGAGTCTCTGCGAAAAGTGATGTTCATTTCTTTAAGGAAAGTGTTCATTCCGCCTCGCAAAGTAGTTGGTGGATGAGCTAAACCGCACACACCCGGCTCTCCGTTAAAAACCATCAATCGATCAGCAATAAAGTCCTGCGTTACTACGTCATGTTCAACAACGAAGGCTGGAATGCCATGTGCTTCAACAACCCGACGCAGAGTTTTAGCTATGTTTAAGCGTTCTTCAACGTCTAGGTAGGCGCTTGGCTCATCAAGTAGGAACAGGTTTGTTTTCCGGCTAAGGCATGCGGCAATGGCAACTTTTTGCAGTTCTCCCCCGCTAAGCTCCATAACATTTCGATCCATCAATGTTTGAAGCTTCAGCGGCTGGGCGATTTCGGTTTTGTACCAGCTTGAAGTGAAGTTTTCTTTTGCTACACTCATAAGAAGTTCCAGAACTGTGCCGGCGTAGTCAGGAGCAATGTATTGGGGTTTGTAGCTGACGGTTAACTCGCCAAGCTTCTGTTTATCGTCAGTTTCCTCTATCCCAGCTAGGATTTTTACGAATGTTGTTTTTCCGATGCCGTTTGGTCCCAGGATTCCGATAATTTCACCTTGACGTATTTCGCCTGGTTCTATGGATAGTTTGAAGCCCTTGAAGGTTTTTTGCATGCTGTTCCATTTTAGCAAGGGTTCGCCCAGGTTACTGCCTGCCGTCGGCGGTTTCTCGTGAAAAACTATGGAATCTTTGCGGAACATTACGTTTTCATCTGGGATGTAACCTTGGAGGTAAATGTTGATGCCTGTTCGAACACCATGTACGTGTGAGACAATTCCGTAGACGCCTGGTTCACCGTAGAAAAGACAAATCTGGTCAGATAAATAATCGATGATGGCTAAGTCGTGTTCAGCTACGATTATGGTTTTTTGTTGTTCTTTGAGGCTGCGTATTGCTTTTGCCACTACAAGTCTCTGCTTTACATCTAAATAGCTTGAGGGTTCATCAAAAAGGTAAACGTCTGCATCTCGACTAAGCGCGGCGGCAACAGCTACACGTTGAAGTTCTCCTCCGCTTAGAATATCTAAAGGTCGGTCCCAGACTTTCCTAAGTTCAAGTTCCTCCGCAAGTGCGTTAAGCTGTTTTCTTTCATCAACCTTATCGAGCAAATCTCCAACTTTGCCTGCGACCGCTTTAGGAATTTTATCGACGTATTGTGGTTTGCTGCTGACTTTGAGTTTTTTTTCGCTCATTTTTTGAAAGTAGTCTTGAAGGCTTGAACCACGATAATACTGGATAATCTCAGGCCAATCAGGCGAATCATTATATTTGCCAAGGTTGGGTTTGATGTCGCCTGAAAAAACTTTAAGAGTTGTAGTTTTTCCTATGCCATTTTGACCAATCAAACCCAGAACTGTTCCAGGTGAAGGCATTGGTAAACGGAAAAGTTTGAAGCTGTTTGCGCTGAACCGGTGGCTGCAATCCTTTTCCAACTCGTCGGGCAAGTTAACGATATTTATGGCTTTGAAGGGGCATTTTTTGACGCATATTCCGCAGCCACTGCAAAGGGTTTCTGCTATTACAGCTTTGTTTCCTTCAACTCTGATAGCTTCCACCCGACTTCTTACCATAGGGCAAAAGCTTACGCATAGTTGATTGCATTTCTTAACCTTGCATTTGTCCTCTTCAAGTACTGCAATGCGCGTCATGATAAAACATCCATTAGGAAGTAGGATGTTAACTACTGAGTTATAAATTTAAACTTGACCACTAACCCGAATGAATTTAATTTCTTGGATTATCATTATTTTCAAAACATCTTTAGAGTTGATTATTGGTGGCTCTAATTTGCTACTTAATTTCGTTACTTTGTCGTTGTTGACGAGTTTTCCCTGTGATTTTCTATCAGTTTGTTTTGGGGTGCTTTTTGCTTTGGGGTTTAAATCTTTTGCAGGTTGAATCAAAAAAGTCACTAGAAATTAATAAAAGTCAAAGAAAGTCAAAATTCTAGCCGAGAGCAAGTTGAAAAAGCGTACATAAAAACAAAAATACGATTACTATCTTCTTTGAAGCTTTACACATTTTTGGTTTGTGTTTCAAAACATCGAATTTGTCACAGGAAAATAAATTTTGAATCGTATTGCGTTCACTCTGAAAATAGCTTCTTTAGTCATCAGTTTTCTGTTAGCCAAGCAGAGCTCTTAACTAAAAGACGAGACTAAAACTCCTGACAAATTTCCTTGGGCTTTTTTAATGATTCGTTCAAAAACTAAATTTAGATCTTGTTGGTGAAGAATATTTTCTTAAAAGAAAAATATTATTAAATATACTTAGGCGGTTAATCTACCATTCTTCTTCTTCCCATTCTTCATCTTCGCCTTCTTCCCATTCATCTTCTTCTTCGAATATCATCCCTTTCTTTCACCTCCGAATAAGACGCTTAAAATTATCCTATCCTGCGACAGTTTAAACATTTAGTTACGTCAAATGTCGTTAATCTCTCACAACTTAAACCCGATGAAACATGCCTGATGCAAAGATTTTTCTACTAAATTTTCAACAAACTAATAACGCCTTGATCAGCAAAGATGGATACACGATTACATATTTTTTCGCGTGAAATTTTTTTTTTGGGGCTAAGCAAAGATAATTGCCTAAAAAAAAACGATTCAAATGAGAAAAGTATTTAAAATAATCCTAGTAATATTCGCCGCAATAATAATTCTAGTCGTTGTCTTTGGAGCAATAGTATTCTTGATTTGGCTGCCTATACGGCAACTATATCACAAACTCTGACGTCCACCAGAACCTCGGTTGAAAGCCACTGTAATCTAACGATCCTGGATTATCAGGAACTTCAAAAACTGTCGCAGACAAAGTCGCCGGCAACCTACAATCACAACATTAAACGACGACCTTGGCAGGATGAAAAGTCTAGCCGCAGCTGGCACATCAGATTACAAAGTCATAGTCGTTGGCGGACCTATCTACGTTGGTACGCCAGATTGTTCACCAAAAGACTGCTTAAACAATTTAAAGCCTGATCAAGAAGCTAATGTAGGTGTTTTCGGAAGCGGTCAAGGAGCGACCTCTCAGAGCGACATTGATATGATTAGAAGTGCGGTGCTGGCAATATGAAACAATGGTTCTCTTAAAAATGCTATAGTCGAAAAAACGGACAAAGTGAAGAACTCGCGACTCGGGCATCGAATTTCGTCACTGAATTAGTAGATTAGAATAGAGTTGTGAAATCCGAACTGTCTATTTTTTTTGCGTTCATAATCAATAAGTTTGAAACGCACGCATCCGATATCAAAATAGATAAATTTCGCCGAGAAGCATTAAAGATCGGGATGATGTGAGGCGACGGCTTCGAGCCTAAGCTGTGAGAAATCGTCAAATAACGCTGACCATAACCTTGTTTCCCTTAATTTCCAGAAAATTTTACTCAATTAAATAATTCATTTTAGAAGAATTTTCTACATTGTGTTGAAATTAAATAGCATAAGCGTCAATTTTAAAAGGCTTAAACCATTAATATCTTAATCTAAAGTTTTAGAGGAGAAAGACAATCATTTGGATAACGATAAAAGTGAAAAGGGATATTCAAGCCAAAAAATCACTGACTTAGGGGAACGGAAAATAATTGAAATCATCGCAAACCACCTTGAACGCATGCCCGATTCACCAGTGCCTTTCGGAGACGACGTTGCCGCCGTTAGCCTTGACCAAAAACAAGCCGCCATACTAAAAGCCGACATGCTTGTAGGCAAGACAGATGTCCCACCAAACATGAGCCTATGGCAAGCCGCACGCAAAGCAATAGTTATGAACATAAGCGATTTTGCCTCCAAAGGCGTACAACCCTCAGCCGCTCTTGTCTCGCTTGGGTTACCAAGGGATGTTTTGCAGAAAGACATTGAAGAAATAGCCAAAGGCTTGAACGCGGGAGCTCGCGAATATGGTACTTATGTAATTGGCGGCGACACGGGTGAAGCCTCGGACCTAATTATTTCAGTTTCACTTTACGGCACAGCCGAAAAATCATCTTTAATGCTGCGTAATGGAGCTAAGCCTGGTGACATTTTGGCTGTGACAGGTTTCTTTGGTAAATCAGCCGCCGGTTTACGTCTGCTTCTCAGTAACTCTTCAGCTTCGCCCAATCTGCGCGATGTATTGTTATGTTCAGTGTGTATGCCAAAAGCCCGGCTAAAGGAGGGCTTGGCGCTTAGCCGTTCAGGCGGGGTCTCGGCCTCTATCGATTCAAGCGACGGCTTGGCATTGAGTTTGCACGAAATGGGGAAAATGAGCGGGGTTGGCTTCAATGTTGACAGTGTTCCCGTGGCTGACGAGGTTAGAAGATTTGTAGAGTTTAACCATCTCGATCCTTTGGAGCTGGCGCTTTACGGCGGGGAAGAATATGAACTTGTCTTGACAATAAAGCCTAGGGGCTGGGTTGATGCTGAAACCGCGGTTAAAGCAGTCGGCGGCCGACTTTTGCGAATTGGAAAAGTTACAAAGGATACTCAGATTAATTTAGATGTTTACGGTCAAAAACATTCCATTGAGCCTCTCGGTTGGGAGCATTTCAAGAGCCGGATATAGCTTGACAATCAAGCAAATAATTAATTATCGTAATACATGAAGCAGCTAAGTATGGTTTTTTGCCTAAACTAATTTTATCGCCAAACCTTAAAGCGAAAGATTCTGCCTTCTTAGGTAAGCCCACATGATCACCCAACACAAAAACAGCATTATCTACAAGCTCTATTTCCGCTATGTTTTTTCCTCCCTCTTCCAAAACGTAAACTTGACGGGTTTGAGCCTCTGTTTTCAGCAACGCTTCAAAGCTAACTCTATCAGTGCTGATTCCTGGATGGGGTTTTCCCCCTATTACTTTTCTTAGGATTTGCTGCCACGTATCCACATCTGTCCGCACATCATAAACTGTGCTGCCGTCTATTTGTAAATGTAACGGGGGGTTAGGTGGACCATTTAGACTAGCGTGGAAGGCCACATCTCGGCGTATGCCGTGTGACAGAAAAAGGCTTGTGACTATACATTCGTAAACTATATCTAGTCTTCCTGCGTCGTGTAGATTAGTGAAGTTTGACTGGGTTTTTCCCAAACGCGAGAAGAGGATGAATTCACGAGGCAAATATTTCCCAGGTTACGTTAATGGTTTGCTGCTTTAAAGTGCTTTCTCGCTTTTCAGGAAACAAAATTTCTACAGTCCAATTCTGAGAAGAACGAAAATAGGCGTTTTTTTGTGTTTACTGTAAAAATCTTTTAATGATCCATGCGTGAGTAGCGGTTTGCTCCAAAAATACACTTAGTTTATTTTCACCCAGGTACATACAGAGCACCTTAACCTTTTCGCCCTCAACCAGCATGCTTTCTGTTTCGCCCAGGTTGAGTTGTTTAGAAATCTCTTGGCATGAATCATAAATTTGAGATGACAAGAGGGCATACTGAATGATTTTTTCAGGTTCAGCTAAGTCTATTATTGCAGAAGTATTGCTTCTGAGAATATAGCCAATAACCCCTTTGAGTTTACGTATTTCAGCTAAGCTTGAGTTTAAGCTTGCAAACGAGAAGTTCTCTTTCCCAACAGACTTTATGAAAGCTTCGTCGGCTAATTCTGTTTCTACTTGGCTAACGTTTGTTTTCGGTTTCAAGAATCCTTCTCCTCGGACTGCGAGATTATGGGATTAACGATTACAAGGTTGCCTTTGCTTGTTTGCAGAGTTTGGAGAATTTTTTCTGGAATTTCTATGACACCTTTTGCGCTTTGGTTTGCCGCCTTTATAGGTTTAAATTTGCAGGATACAGAGTTGCCTTCTAGAGTTTTGATGTGAACTCCGATTATTTCCTTATCGCCGTAAAGATCAAGCCATTTCGAAATGATACCACCGTCTACTCTCACGGTATCAGATGAAACCATCAAGCCCCCGATTTTCTCCACCATAAATTGGTTAGCTGGCGTTTGAGGAAGAGGCAACTCAGGATTAAACGGTTCCGAAACTACAGGAGCCAGTTCATAATTTGGTATTGACTCAGCGGGTAAAATCTCTTTTTGGATGAGTTCAGCTTCAGTTTCAACAACTTGAGGTAGAATGTTGCCTGCATTTTCATCGGCAATTTGATCTGAAAGACTTAGTACAGTTGGAATAATGACTGCGGTTAAAGATTTAACGATTTTTTCATCAGCTTCCCTAGACCTAGCCGTCGCCAAGTAACATTTGTTAATGGCTATGATGGTTAGTTGGCTGTCTGCGCCTTGAATACTCAAGGTTTCAACGGCACCGATAG
This sequence comes from Candidatus Bathyarchaeota archaeon, assembly GCA_963811105.1. Classification (GTDB taxonomy): domain Archaea; phylum Thermoproteota; class Bathyarchaeia; order Bathyarchaeales; family Bathycorpusculaceae; genus Bathycorpusculum. The sequence continues at coordinate 378,652 of CAWEPZ010000011.1, forward strand.
CTTGCGCGTTATTTGCGATGTTGTTAAAGGCTGCAATGATTTTTTTGCTTTCATCTTCCGATGTGGTTTCGTTGCAGGCAACTATTTCACCATTCGATTTGAATATGAAGGCGTTAGTAATTTCTGGGCTAATGTTTTTGAATTCATCTATGATTATTTGCAATGCGTTTGATGAGGTTTCAGTCACCTTTGTGGTCCTGCCAGCCGAGCGTTCAAGTTATTTTGAACAGGATGCGTTCTGGAACACCCTCGTCTTCAAGAACAAGATATCTTAAGCCTTCCGTGTCACCTAGCTGATCAAGCCATTTTAGTGCCTCACGCACTTTTTGCAGAACCAATAACCGTTCTTGATGGCTGCGGACAACAGATTCGATTGCAGTTAACTCGTGGAATGCGTTAGCGTCTAAAACAATACTCAGTGTGCCTACGGTTATTTCGCTTGTGTTGTCAGTGAGAGGTTTTTTACCCGCAAGCTTCATGACTACTTCACGAACTTTCTTTGATTTTTCTGCTAACGTACGGATTTCGTCTAGTCGACGTAGATATTCGCCTAATAGACTCTTGGTTTCGGATAGTTCCTTGTCTAATCCTTCAGCTATTGCTTGGGCTGAATTGTACTCTTTTATTTGTATTACCATGATTTTTTGCTCCTTAAATTTTTATAAGAGAAAGAGGAAAATTGGGTGAATTCTTTTTTTCACCTTACCCCTAATTTATTCAATTAGAGTTTGAAGTTTTATGGGTTGTATGTTGCAGAGTTTGTAATTTGGGTGCCTTTTGCTGTGATCAATTTGACTTGATAAGAGGTGCCTGCACTTAAAGTTCCGCTGCTTAGGCAGAGTCAATGTTATTGTTCCAGATGCGGATTTTGCGATTGAAGGCGAAGTTGGATTCATTGCAGCAGAAAATCCATTGATATATGCTTGTGTAATGTTTACGGTTGTACTGCCAGAGTTCTGCACCAGTACGTCTATCGTGGTAGCACTTGGAAATGCAATGTTTGCTATTGATGCTTGTTCTGCGTTTCCCATGAGTCCAATGGTCATTCCCCCCATCCATGCGGCGACGACTACGCTGACTGCGACTGTGACTGCGATGAGTATGATTGATGCGACTACGGGGCTAAGGGCTTTTGAACTTTTCTTAAATTTTCTAATGTAATTCATTTTGTTTTTCAATCCTCCTTTGGGCTTGTTAAACACAATTTGCTCATATTAGTTAATAAGTCTTATGACTTAAGACACTATATTATATAGTGGTTCAACACAAATACAAATAGTTCAAAAAAGAAGATAAAGAAATAAAATAAAAATGTTTACTGATTCTTAAGAGCTAATTTCATCAAACAAATCAAGCAGAAGCTTTGCCATTTTTTCGCCAAACTCAGTCTTAACATAGTACTTTTTGAGCGGGTCAATGCGTTCACTTTTGGCTAACCCGAGTGATTCAATTTCAATCATTCTTGCTCTGAAGGTGCCGTCGCTGAGAGTAAGCTTATTTTTGCGCATAAAATCTTTAGCATCTTTCCATTTGCCTCGGCCAACATGTAATAGTAGCAGGCAGTCAATTGCGTGATCCTTCTCTAGCATCGCTTTAATGACAGATAACTTTGGGTCAGTTAGCACATGCTTAATCTTTTCTTCATCAACATTCTTTACCATTTTCAAACACTCCTTTTCGTTTTTTATAACTTAGAAATCAGTCTGCACATATAAACTATATTACGAAATACGAAACATATCTGCAGAAGCCTTCCTCCGGAATAATGTAAATAGTCAGAACTCCTTTATAAATAATGCCGAGCAAGCAAACGTCGAGGTATTCGAAAATAAATTAGATGTCAAAAATGGCATTATAATCAATAAATTTCAAAAAATGTATATAATATACAATTATAAATAGATTTTGCATCAAATTTGAGCAAGGCATAGTTTGCTTTAAATACTCTTGGTAAACGGATGAAAAGATTTAACAATCCAAAATTGACTTAAACTCCAACGGCAAATTAGTCAAAAGAGGAAAAAAATGGCACCTAACTTCCTTTATGAAGCTCCAACATGGAACCGAATATACGAAATACTGCTGACCCAAGCGGAAAAAATTCAAAGCGACAACTATGAACCAGATATTATTGTTGGCGTCGCGCGAGGCGGAATAGTGCCTGCCTGTATCCTAACTGACCTTTTAGAAAGCGCCGATTTTGCGCTCATACAAATAGAATATTACTCTGGAATTAATCAAACATGGAAAGAACCAATTTTAAAACAATGCCTAAACACCCCGCTTACCGACAAAAAAGTGTTGTTGGTGGATGATGTTTCTGATAGCGGAAGAAGTTTGAAACTTGCAAAAAACCATTTGCAGGAACAAGACGCAAAGGAAATCAGGATCGCTACCATGTACACGAAACCTACAACCATAACCCCACCCGACTACTATGAAAAACAAACAAATTCCTGGATTGTATTTCCATGGGACGCAAAAGAAACAGTAAGAAAAATCATCGAGCAAAAGGAATGCAACCGTGTGGTCAGCCAAGAAATCACAAAATTAGTAAAATCAGGCTTGCCAAAAAAACTCGTAGAAAAATTCATAAAGGACATGTCGTAGGTGAAAGAATTGCTGCATTATCTAAAAGAATATTCTAAGTATGCTGGAATAACGGGCTACAGAAACATAGACTTCGCTGTAGCGGAATCATATCTAAAAGCTAACCGCAAAGAGGCTCACAATGTTGACATTCAGTTTTTCGATGCAGAGTTTATTGCGACGCAAGAGCACTTGTTTTTCGCTGTTTTAAATGCGTTGACAGCATTCAATAATAGAACAAACATTTCTAAAAGTCTATCTATGGAAACAATGCTTTACGCTTCAGCTAAGCGGCAAATACAAAAAGCTATTGAGCAAAGTGGCATAAAGCCCCAGACCATAAACTTAGCTGTGGCTGTTATTGGGGAAAATCCGAGTGATCTAAAAAGAGCACTTGACGCGATTACTGCCTGTGTTGGCGCGGAGCCGGATGAGAAAGTTCTTAATATGTCAAAGATGAAAGAGAAAAAAATCAAAGAGATGTTCCAAATTTCAGATGATGAACTGGAAACGGTTGTCAAGGATCAAGACAGATCAGCCGCAGTTATTAACCTCGTTATTGAGCGCGTAGCCCTATTAGCGACTCAACTCTAACTTAAAGTATTTTTTCTTTAGCAACCGCCAATATGTCGCTGGGTTTAAGCAACGACAAGCCTGTTAAGCCGCCTATGACCTCAATAAGAAGAATGCGGTTTGGATTCTCAAGGTCTGCTTTACGCTTGATGTCTGATGCGGCTGCCTCAATTATGTCTTTAGAGTGAAGCGCCGTAAAGCGTTTTTCAACGGTTACCCGAAAAGTTTCTTCCTCGCCTATTCGAGCGGCTAACTCTTGGGTTGCTTGTTTTATTTCTTCCAAACCTGTTGGCACAACCTTTTCGATGGGCAAGATACGCATTGCGTAGCGGAATTCGTAGGGTCGCTCATTCAGTATAGCTCGGAATTTATAAATAACCAGACATGGATCCAAACTGGTTTTGCCCACAATTAATCCTTTGACTTTTGTTTTGCTAACTTGCGCTTCTGTGTCACCTAACTCTTCTGTGAGTAGAAAATGCAGTTCGTTGCACATTGGGCGTTCGTTTCCCCGTGAAGTTGTAGCTAGAAGGTTGAAGTCGTTAATCATTTTGATTGATCTCTGAGAGGGTAGATGCACTATGTTATTTTTGCTTTATCCTTCTGAGTATGTATTTAGAGATTGTTCTACTTTCAAAACTTACGTACGACATTCCTGCCAAGTATATAATTATTATTCAGCATTGTTCAATATAGAAGAAGCGATCACTTTTTAGGATTAAACGGTGTTTTTTGAGATAATTTCTGCGATAAAACATTTAAAAACTTGCGTTTCAATGAATAGGAACTATGGTTGCCCCGATGGCTCAGCCTGGTAGAGCGGCTGCCTCGTAAGCAGCAGGCCGCGGGATCAAAGCCCGCTCGAGGCTCCAATTACTTTTTTTAGCAGATTTGGTTTGGGAATTTCGAGTTATGGTGCTTGTTCTTTCAGGAATTTCCGGTATTTCCTCTCATAATATGCGAAAGCAGCCGTCAGGGTGCCAGTGCATAACACTATCAAAGAAATGTTGGTTAATTCAATCAATCTTCCGCCTCCTAGATGTATGGGAAGAAGACGATTTCTTTTGGAGCAAATTTCTTCTTTTCCGGTGATGTTTTTTTCATTATTTCAGTCAATTCGATTGTTAATAGGCCTGTGACGGGATAAGAAGGTGATTGAGATTTGTGCATAATACTTGTGAATTTTTATACAAGATTAAAAATATTGATTAATAGAGTGCATCAATGTCTGAGTATTCCAAGATAATCATAGCGTTTGGTTTTTTCGTGTAGTTGTGTTGTGCATTAGTGCATCGTTCGAGGTTTACGAGAAATGTTTATTAAATATTGCTATACTCGATGTTAAATGCCTCAGGGAGCGATTGATATGCAATTTTTCCATGGGCACAATGAAGAAAAACTCAAGTGCCCCTACAAAGGATGCGAAAAAGTATTCGACAAACCCACAGTTATCACAGACACCTCCATAATCCCGAGACAATCACATTACGCTTGTCCCTTTTGCATGTCAAAACTCGAGATATCAACACTGAACTCAAAAATAATCAGCATAAAACCAACCGAGTACCCAACAGTTTTTGATTCTCCAGCTAAATGCGCACGTTACGGTGGACTTCTTCACACCCCAGGAGAAAGCATGCTTTCGCAAGATGATTGTCTAATCTGCCCAAAAGTACTTCAATGTAACAAACGCAAAAAATAGCAAAAAGCGCGGATAGGGCTAGAGACTAATGTTCATTGAACCTGAGAGAGATTGTCTTTCTGTGGCTTGTACGTTTTCTATACGAAGTCTCTATTCTCATTCGTTCCCAGCAACTCTTAAAATCTATTGTTAAAATTCCCTGAACCTGATGAAGTTTGCCTCTCAGTTACTTCCCCGTGTTCGATAACAATTACCGCTGCAATAACTACCAGATGGTCAACGTTTCCCGTTATTGAAACTCCGAGTTGGTCTCTCAGGGTTACCCATTTCCTATGAATCGAAGCCACGGGTGCTCCATCGACTTCTATTTGGTATTCGTGTTCGGTGAAGTCTCCGAAGATACGCATAAACTCGAGACCGTTTTTTTCGACCCAGAATTCTTCGCCGATAAACTTGGCTATTTTGCGTTTTATTGTACCGAGCTCTTCGCCGCTTGGATTATAAAGAGTAAATTCCCTGTGTAGCGAGAAGGTTTTACCCTGCAGGTGCATGAGTTCCAAGCCATGGGTGTCTAAAAGGACAAATTTAGGCGGGATTTGAATTATGTTGCCGTCTGTTTCGCCCAGCTTGTTGCCTTTCAAGTCGATAAAATCATAGTGCTCCCTTGCAGAGAGGATTTTCTTTTGCATGATGAAATCGTTCGCTTCTAGAAGACTCATGAATGATAACCGATTAAAGATTGCACCATTTATCCTAAAAGCTTTTGTAATCGCAAAAAGACATCGGTCACCAATCGAATGCCAAAACCAAATCGTTTTAAGGGTAAAAGTTTATATTTCCGTTAACTTTTTGCTTATTTCCGAAATAAATAAAGTTCTATTAAAGTAGGGATAACAAATATGGCGTATTTAACAACAACAGGTTCAGGACAGCCAGTCTTGATTCTTAAAGAAGGAACAACCAGAAGTCGGGGTAAAGAAGCCCAAAGAAACAACATCATGGCCGCGCGAGTAATTGGCGAAGTACTAAAGACAACCCTAGGACCAAGAGGAATGGATAAAATGCTTATCGACAGCCTAGGCGACATAACAATAACAAACGACGGCGCAGCAATCTTAAAAGAAATCGACGTCGAGCATCCAGCAGCAAAAATGATGGTTGAAATAGCAAAAACCCAAGATGATATGGTCGGCGACGGAACAACCAGCGCAGTAGTTCTCGCAAGCGAACTGCTCAAAAAAGCAGAAGAACTCCTTGACCAAAACATTCACCCAATTATCCTAGTCAGCGGCTACCGAAAAGCCTCACAGAAAGCAATCGAAGTCATAAACAAAATAGCCGTACCACTTGACATAAACGACCGCAAAACACTCCTTAAAGTAGCATTAACATCAATGAGCAGCAAAGCAGTAGGCAGCGCAAAAGATCACCTAGCAGAAATCAGCATAGATGCAGTCAAACAAATCACGGAACAACGCGGCGACAAAACCATCGCAGATATTGACAACATCCAACTCATCAAGAAAACAGGCAAAAGCCTCTTAGAAACAGAACTTATCAGAGGCATCATCATCGACAAAGAAGTAGTCAACCCAGGCATGCCAAAAACCAAAGAAAATGCAAAAATCGCGCTCCTCGACTCAGCATTGGAAATAGAAAAAACCGAAATCACAGCTGAAATCCGGATTAAAGACCCTTCACAAATGAAAGCCTTCCTTGATCAAGAAACTGACATGATGCAAAAAATGGTTACAAAAGTCAAAGCCTCAGGCGCAGACATTGTATTCTGCCAAAAAGGCATCGACGACATGGTTCAGCACTTCTTAGCAAAAAACGGCATAATGGCGGCAAGGCGAGTCAAAGAATCTGACATGGAGAAACTTGCAAGAGCAACAGGCGGAAGAATTGTAAGCGACTTAGATGACCTTAAAGCAGCAGATCTTGGATTGGCAGGCTTAGTGGAAGAACGCAAAATCGGCGATGACAAGATGATTTTCGTCGAAAAATGCAAAGACCCACACAGCGTAGCCATACTTATTCGCGCGGGACTTGAACGTATGGTTGACGAAGCAGAAAGAGCAATGATTGACTCACTCTCAGTAGTTTCAGATGTAATTGAAAATAGCAAAATCGTTCCAGGCGGCGGAGCAGTCGAAATTGAAATAGCTAAAGAATTACGCAAATACGCAACCAAAGTTGGCGGAAGAGAACAACTCGCGGTCGAAGCATTTGCAGACGCAGTCGAAGTGATTCCGAGAACCTTAGCCGAAAATGGAGGTCTCGAACCCATAGACATCCTTGTCGAGCTACGCTCAAAACATGATTCTGCTGAAGGCAAAAACTTTGGCATCAACATTTTCACAGGCAAACTACAAGACAGCATTGCAAACGGAGTTATAGAGCCAATGGTAGTCAAAGAACAAGCAATCAAATCAGCAGCCGAATCGGCAGCCATGATACTACGTATAGACGACGTAATAACCAGCAAATCTCCAAAAGGCGGCCCAGGTGGTCCAGGTGGACCCGGCGGAATGCCTGGCGGGGAAGAATAAATCTCCCTTTTAATTTTTCTTTTTAATTATATTCTTAATTGAATTTTAATGCGTTTTGTTTGAGGCTTGTTTTCTCGTTTTGGCTTAAGCGAACAGCATTTTATTGGTACTTAATTGTCAAGGAAACCTCGTTCTACCAAAAAATGCTTTACGGATTTTATAACTTTGTAAAACTTTTGTCTACTTGGCAGATAGAGAAGAACATATGAGATGCTGAGGAGAAGCTTTGTAATTGTGTTAAGCGGGAAAGCTAAGGCTTGCGGATTGTTTATAGCGATTTTTGGCCAAGCAAAATCATAAAGGACTTTTGGAAATTCAAACTGTGGAAATCCTATCGTTATCCAGAAAATCCACAAAACAGCTGTAATCAGGAGAGTCAGCCAGAACCACTTATTAGCTTTCATATATTTGTAACCAGACAACCCACTTAGCGAGATCAATCCATAACTAATGAAAATAGTATTTCCATTCAACAAAAAATAAGGCGGCTTTCCGTAATTCCAGGAATCCCAAAATGAGAAATGAAACAGAATTTCATAAAGCCAAATCAGTGAGATTAAGCTGGTTAGAGAAATTATGAAAATCTCAGCGGCAGGCACGCCATTCATTCTGAGAAAAATTGTTACTCCCAAATAAACTATTGCAAAGGTCATCCAAGAAGCCCAGAAAATTCCACCTAAACCCCACACATCAAAAGTAATCAGCCACTCAAACGATGAAAATGCTAACAGAAAAAGCATCAAGAATATGGCTACGTAATTTAGTAGCCCAAGTACATTGCTCAAACTTACTTTTTTGAGGTTAATCAATAAACTACGGCTTCCCTATCTGTAAATGAGATGTCTTTAGCTCTTAATTTTTTTGTTTCAAAGACAGATACTTTGAGTATTATTTACTTGAACTTGGTTTTTTGGATAACTGTAATGGAAATTTATATAATGCAAATAGCAATCACAACTAAAAAATGTACATTTCAACCAGGAATATGCTGTTTGTCGAGCAACTAATATTGACGTTTTTGGTTTTTTCCTGGAGCGAAAGGCTTGTAATAGAAAGATCGCTGAAGAAACAATCGTTAGCACCATTAGAAGCCAGAATGCTCCTTGAACTGAAGCATGTGCAAGCAAATGAGGAACCAGAATGGCGACCTCTGCAATTAAAACGCCCAAAAATATGAATCCGAAAATGGCTAAGCTCGGCACAAGATTTTTCCCAATCCAAACGTGCCCTTTTAGACCAACTTTTTCCTTAACTATATAATTTCCATATTCATCTTTTGCTACCCAGCCTAAATCTACTAGTTTCTGAAGGTTTCTGTAAGCTACGCTTGGGCTACTTAGGTTTGCTCCACGCATCAAGTCTCTTGGGCCAACGGGTTTCCCAACCTTGACAAGATAAACATATGTTTGAAATGTTGAATCATTTAATTCTGCATCAGTCGCCAAGCGAACAGCCTCCCTTTTCAACCAAATAGAAAACTCCACCTTAAAAACAAAACCTAAAAACCCCAAGAAAATTGAACCCGCCCACTTCATTAAGCCATGCTTCTGCAGCACTAGGAAGCTCGTCAGGAAACTCCGAAAAGGTGGAAGAAAAAATGTACACCTCGCAAGTTTCTTCTTCTTCTTTGACAAACTCTGAAGAAGGAGGGCACGGTGCTTCCTCTGATTGTCCTTCCTCTTTCAAAATCTGGAACATTAGATCGCGCAGTAAAACCCCAAGAAACTAGATTCATAACATGCTTGTTTAACCCTTGAGAGTTTGATTCCAGTAAATTAGTGAGTTATATCGGTTTTCAGTGGTTTGTTTGAATTGGGCATCATTACAAACAATATCAAAGTTGGATCCATCTTGTCTTGCAAGAGCGTTTACATCCATCCATATTTTTTGAGATTGAGCGTCAGCATTCCACAGGCCCCAAATGTTATCTTGCGCACTTCGAAAACCAAAGCCGTAGTCTTTGGGAAGAACATAAGCGGTTTTTACTTTTTCATAGTTTGCGTTGGTTGGCGGGTTGTTTGAAATGTAGTTCCAGAATTTTTTAAGTGCATCCATATGCGTGCTATTTAGTATGCCGTAGGTTGGAGTATTTGGATTTGTAATGTCGGGATAGCTGAAGACAACTGTGTATTTTGCCCCGTTGTTGTAAGCCAACAACAAATCATTGTAAAGTTGTGGTCCTGACTCAATGTAGGGTGGTTGACGATAAGTCCAAGTAATCATTGCGCCCCAGTCCTTGTTATTTGCTCTAGCAGCACCTCTACATAGAGCAATTTGTACCTCTCTGCTGTTATTCCATCCGAACTCAGCCAGCACGGCATCATATCCTGCTTTATAGTCAAACCAATACAATTCATAATCAGCGGTCAACACTGTTTGGCCAGTATTGGTGAAGTATTTCAAATAACTGCCTAAACCATTAACGTAGCCCGATGCCGCGGAAGAAGAGTCCGAGGCGTTGCGAACCAGTTGGTACCTACTGGCGTCAATTTGGTCTCCTCCGGGTTCATCCCATCTGTAAACTGCAAGGAACTTATCGCCGTACTTTTGCATGGCATTGGAGATCCATTGTGCGGGGGTGTAGTTTCCCCAATCAGAGTACATTGTAACATTAGTGAATAAGATGACGAATTGAAGACCTGAACTGTAAATGTAATCGCAGCTTTCATCGAGTAGGGTTCGATTTATTGAGAACTCTGGTAAACCGAGAACGAAAACATTCGTGTAATCCTTTACTTCATTAACTAATGCTTTCAAGCTGTTGAAGTCGCCATAGGCTTGTTCGACGCCTACATAAAATTGACTTTTAGGCACTTTATTGCTGCCAAAATTAACCGATAAACCGGTTGAAACAAGGAGAATTATCAACATTACTGACAAAAACATCAATACTCTTTTGTTTGCCTTAAACCATCTTGGCAGATGCAATTAATATCAAGCCAGAGATAATCATGCGAAGGAGAAAAAGCTTTCTTGCTTACGTCTTAATAGCGGCTAGCCATAATTTGCTGAGTTTGCTTTACAACCGCTCGATTTTGTTTTCTCGTGTTTGATTTTTGATACTTCCATTTATTATTCAAATAAGTAGAGAGAGGAAGAGGGCTAGCATGTATAAAAAAACGTTTAGACTGCGTCAAATATGGATAACGAGCCTGATGAAGAAGCGCCCAGCAGATGTGCTGCCGAATTGTCAATTATTAAGAGCACATTTATAGAATCAGATTACTTGCCAATTAACTATTTAACCTTGCTTAAGGTTAGCTAAGGTTTTTATGGTTCTTGCGAAATTATCTTTCTCTGCAACACTTCGGGGCTGTCGGCTAGCTTGGTCTAGGCTTGTAGACTTGGGCTCTATAGACTCCGGTTCAAATCCGGGCAGCCCCACCAATTTAACAAATTAACGCTTCTGTCAAATTTTTGCTGCAATAAACTATCCCTTACCCGAGTTTTCCTTAACGCGATACTTTACAATTTCCTTAACTAAATCAAATGGGATTGGTTCGTCGATCGGGAATCTAACTGTGCCCTTGCTTGTTTCTTAGGGCGCCAATTTCTCGTTGAACGCTTCAACACCTGATGCTATTGGAAAAAATCCAATGTGTTTTTTGAATGCAGCGAACCACACTAAGATTCCGTTTAATTTGAAGGCATGCATTCGGTAACTGACTATCTCTTGTGCGTGAGGCGCTGCTTCTTGGATAGCTTTTCCTTAGCGACAGTAAAATGTCCTGTGTATTTTTGGAAAAAGAAGCTATGGATTCATCGATGGATTTGAAACCTTTAGGCTTCATAACAGGTACCTGTAAATTATCGTTTCTGCATTCATCTATTCGTTAATTAGAATTTAAATTTTAATAGAGAACTCGTCTATGACTTCAAAAAGCTTTCTTATTTTTGTGATTATAAAATTTGGAAAATAATCATTAATTACGCGGTTTGACTTAGTCTACCGCTTCAACTTTCTGTATTTCTGGAACTCTCTCTTTAATAAGTGCTTCAACACCCTGTTTGAGAGTCATTGTAGCCATGGGGCAACCTGCACAGGCGCCGGTCAATCGGACTTTTACAGTCTGCTTTTCAACAGCTATTAGTTCTACGTTTCCCCCATCAGCTTGGATTTGTGGTCTAATTTCTTCTAAGGCTTTTTGTACTCTTTTTTCTACAGATTCAGTCATGTAAATTCACTTTCCTTTCTTGAAGAGAATTATTGATTATAAAAGTTCCTGTTGTAAGTTTTGGTTTGAAGGGCATACTGGCATGTGAAGGTGATTCAATGTATTATTTTATCTTCCGAGTTGTTAGATAGCTACGTTTGCTTTAACCGAAATGTTAAAATTGGCTCAAATTCTCCTTTTGAATAGGTGAATTTTTTGCCAATTAAACAAAAAGGAACAAAAGACGATCCTTGGATACTTAAAACGCCTCCCGGCACCTCTGAATTTAAGGCATATAAGGACGAAGCCTCCGACCCACCAGCGATCGTTGTTTGGGTTGGAAAAACAGAGCTCAAATATCAACTTCGCGCCCTGGACGATTTGCATAAAATGTTGAAGCAAAAAGGCGACTGGAAGCCGCTTGGCAGCGCAGACGAGCAGAAACCAGCTACGGAAGCAACGGTTGAAGCTTGGGGCAGATCATCAAAAAACCCCGTCGGCGGGTGGTACGGACTCAAGAAAGGCTTGCGAGGGCGATTTGCAAACTATATACCTCCAATAATGGAAGAGTTAGGTTTAGCAGAAGTAGAACATAACCCTAAAAACAATCGAATGCGAGCAATCTAATTTTTTCTTTTTTTGACTTTGTAGAGCCCAAAGTAATTTCCCGATAATATATAAAGGAAAAACTATTTTATTGAAACGTTGTTCGAATACGATTTAAGGGATCTTTTCTTGCAATTTGGGAATTACATTGTTTATCCATTCAGCTTTTGCAATGTATTCTTCGCGTAACTGTGACTGAGTGTAAATGTTAATTTCTTTACTGCCTGCAGCTAATCGACGTTTGGTTCCCTTAACCTTGTTGTTTCGTTTTGGCTGAGTTTCTCTTTTTGATTTATAATTTTTGCGATTCATGTTTGATCAACGTTTGTTCCAACCTTTAATAAAGTACCAATCATATAGAAGTTTCGTAGCATTTTTGATTAAGACGCACACAAAACTACTTTTCATGCCCACAATGATTGAACGAATGGTTTTAGAACGTTTGAAGAAATGAAGTAGTGCTCGCTATCCAGTAACAAACTTAGTTTATGTTGGTTGACAAAATCTGTAATAAATTCAAGTGCGTTGCTGTTAACCAAGTGTTGTTCAATGCTTAAAACAATTCCATCTTTTATGGTATCAAGCATCTTTACGTTTAAACTGCAGCCCGATCCAATTTCTCTTTTATATATCATAGCCTCAGATATTTTCAATTTGTCTTCATCCAACCAATTTTGTCTCGCACAAGTTAGCCAAAAAATTCTGGACAAATATGCTAAAACTGGTTAATAATAATAGTTACACGAACACTCTTAAGGCTTCGCTTGATAAAAACCAAAAAACCATGCTTCTCGCCATATACCAGTTATTCAAGTTCGCCAGTGTTGATTCGCAAGCTATTCTTATTTAGGTTGTTTGGTTTCTAAAATCATGTGTGTTTTGAGAAAATTCATCTTGATTCTTTATGTAAACTTTTTTAAGTACATATATTTCAGTGAAAAAAACTGTGAATAACGAGAGGAAACTTATTGCCATCGCCATAGAAAAATAGTCATCAACTCGTTGCAAGCTAGGAATTAGAAAAATCTCTAAAAAGAGCGTGCCACTAGCAATAGCGCTTACTGCAAAGACAACCGATAGCGCAGTCAATCGTAGGACAAGACTGTTTTTTATTTTGTAGCTGTAATAGATAATTAATAAGGCAATGGCAAGAATTAGCGAACCGTTAACGATATGTGCCAAAACCTCTACTCCGCCAGCATAGCCGAAAAAATTGAAGGGCGAGTTAAGGGGGACAATTATGAATAGGTTATTGGTCATGCCCATCCAAAACTGAGCAAACAAAAGGACAATTTCAATAATAAAGAGCTTAAATAGACGCATAAAAACCAAGATAGAAAAGAGATTAACTACCCTAAAAAGTTTCTTCGACCTGCCTTGATTACCAAAGTAAAAAAACCCGGTTTTTTCTATAGTTATGATAGGATCTTTTTTGGATTAATGGTTTTCAATTATTTGCAGTATTTTTTAAGAGCCTTTCCAACAGCATCACCAATGATTAGTTTGTTAAGAAGCATTGGTTTCTTTGGGTTTTGGTTGTTTTATCCAAACCTTTGCTTTGTTTTGTACTCTTACTCGTGACTCTGTCTGCAATAGCTTAACCTGTGCCTGAATCAGCCTATCGTCACTTGTGGCGAATTCTTTTTTTATAGCGTCTTCAAGCTTTGGCAAATTGATGTGTTCAATTGCTCCTACTATGCTCCAGAAATTCTGCTGAATTTTTTCTCTTTTCCTAAGTGCTTCTAGATCCGACACATATCTCATTCTAATCGGAAAGGGTTTAGGATCTATTTGATATCAACATTACGCTTTAAGCTCTCAAATGTTTAAACTTTCAAGCAATAAATATTCCCTCTCCACCAATGTCGATTTAGCAGTTGAAATCTATTATCAAAATTGATACCTCATCTTCTCCAACTCAATCACAGTAGAGGCGAAAAACAAAATTGACAGTTTCTATTCATAACTGATCATAAACTAAAATAAATGGAAAATTAACCATATTCTCTTGCGCAGAAAGGTATTTCGTCCTTTGCTTTGTGGAAAGTTACACATTCTTGACAGTTGCTGTGGCGTGGACAATCCTTTTTGGGGCATGGACAATTAGGAGCAGACATAACAAAAGTAAATCGAAGCATTCCTATATTAGTTCTTTTGGGAAAACTATAGAAATATGCTTGCAAATTATGGGTAGGAAGAATTAAGATGGCTCGTGCTGTTCGTTCATTACAAAGGCTCGTTCTTTATCTAATAATTACCTTAATCCTCACTGTAATGACGCTTTATATTTTTCATCAGTTTATAGCTACAACTATTAGCTTACCCGTACTGATTGAGGAAGCTGTAAGAATACTAATTATCATTATTTTTTCGTTAGCAGCAATATCCATCATTCGCCATTTTAGACCCCTTTTGACACAACGAATTGGAAACCAAGCTTCAACAATCTTGCAGTACGTTATACTCGTCGTAACATTTGTAGCAATGATCTTTGGCATACTAAACACATTAGCGCCAGGGTCTGCTTCTGAACTTATAACAGGGGCGGGAATTATCTCAATCACTGCAGGTCTTATCATATCCACGTTTGTTGGCAGTTTACTGTCAGGTTTCCTAGTTTTCACCAATTACCATTTCAAAGTAGGAGATGACGTAATGTTCAACAATATTCCTGGGCAGATTATAGAGATGACAGCCCTTGTCATGAGAATACAAACCGATGTGGGACAAGTTACTATTCCAAACAGTGCGATCGCTTCAGGCGGTGTAATTATAACCGTGGTCCAAAAATACCCAGCGTTAAAAGAAGGCAGATTACACTACAGATTAGGCGACAGAGTAATAACCTCTTACTTGAACGAGCAGGGAATCATCAAAGAAATAACACCCTTAAACACCACAATCCAACTGGATTCAGGAAAAGAAATAACCTTTCTCAACAACAGCATCCTTTCCGGAGCAATACCAATAGCAAAAATTTCAGGTTCATCAAACGATAAGAAGGGGCAAACAACGCAGTATTAATTAGCAAGCGCTTGATTTGACTTCAAACTGTTAATTAACCATGACCGCTGTCCACTTTTAAGCACACTATAGTTCGCCTTGGCTTGATTCCCATTTTTCCTATTCTTCCATTTATTTCTAAGCGGCAGAGGAAAAAACCGTTTCCATCCAATCTCAGCAGTAACTGCAATTTCATGGGACCTAATCCTATCCATCGGCTACATGTTGTATTGAAGTTTTGGTGGAAAAGTCATCGGCTAAGTCATTCAGTTAACACCAACCTTGGATGTTTAATTCGGAATACACTAAGTCATTGAATTCTTGGTTATGATGCTGTAAGTTTTGGTCCTCGCTATTGGTGTTTCAATGCTTAGGCACAAATCACAACCGGTGGCACGGGAAAACTAAAAGATTATCTTTGGATTTTGGACGTTTGCTTTTCTCACTATAGAAATATTCTATATAGTAATGTTCGTGTATAATGTCGTGCAAAATGCCTGCAGGCTATGTTTCAAATTCAACTTGAACACTCATTTGAATCCAGTAACGGCTAAATACTGCAAAGCCTAATTCCGTTGATGACTTAAGCACGTGTGGAAGAACAAAAAATGGAAAAGTTCTCAAATCTAGTCCTAAACCTTCTAGAAGCAAGCAGCAAACATGAACAATATCGCGACAAAGAATGCATAAACATGATTGCAAGCGAAGGACTCAAATCGCCAGCAGTCAACCAAATGCTTGACCTCTCGCATGACCTAGACGCAAGATATGCAGAAGGAGAAAACGACGCCCAAGGTCACGTTAAAAAACGGTATTACCAAGGACAAAAATACATGTCCCAAATTGAAGATTATGCAACGGACATAATGAAAAGCCTATTCAAAACAGAATGGGCAGATGTTAGACTTGTTTCAGGCACCCATGCCAACCTTGCCACTTTCAAAGGTTTATCTTTAGCCACAAAAAACAACAAAATGGTTGTCACCCCACTGAGCTGCGGTGCACATATTTCTCATGATTACACTGGGTTAGCAGGTAACATTTTGGGTTTAGATAATATTAATCATGTATATAACATAGACGAATTCAACATTGACCCTGAAAAGTCAGCCTACGTTATCCGCGCTGCTAAACCAGGCATAGTTACTTTCGGCGGCAGCCTCTTTTTGTTCCCACACCCAATTAAAGAGCTCAAAGCTGTATGCGAAGAAGTGGGCGCATTCATAGCATATGATGCGTCACATGTTTTAGGTTTAATTGCCGGAGGCGAATTCCAAGACCCCTTGCGAGAAGGAGCAGACTTCATCACTTCTTCAACTCACAAAACGTTCCCAGGACCCCAAGGCGGAGTCATCATGGGAAACCCAACCAGTCCAGCACTAGAAAAAGCTGTCAAGAAAATACAGTTTGCGATTTTCCCTCTTAGCGCTTCAAGCACTCACCTAGGCAGATTACCAGCGCTAAGCGTGGCTGCTTTAGAAATGAAGGTTTTCGGCGCTGAACTATCTAGGCAAATAGTTAAGAATGCTCAGACTGCTGGACAATACCTATGTGAAAACGGTGTTAAAGTTCTCGCGGAGAAAAAAGGATTTACTAGGTCTCATCAGATTGCGGTTGATATTCGGAGCTATGGCGGCGGCAACAAAATTGCTCAAGACCTCGAAGACGCAAACATAATTCTAAACAAAAACCTCTTGCCTTATGACGACCAAAGCAGCAAAGAAAATCCTTCAGGACTTCGCATAGGTTTTCAAGACATTACTAGAAGAGGCTTCGTGGAAGGCGACACTAAACACCTCTGCGACCTCATGCTTGACGTAATAAAGGCTAAACGCAAACCCGTGCAGGTTAAACAAGATGTGTTATCGTTAAAGAATGAGTTTGTAGGAGTTAAATACGGCTTCCAAAACGCACAAGAAGCACTTAGTTACGTCAAAAAAGCGTAGAAAGCCCTCACCGCTTTTAAAAGTGGTTAAACAATAGGCAAAAATCCACTAAATTGAAGACTAAGCTTAAATCTTAAAGAGAAAATTCTTTTTTAAGCTGAAAACATGATGGCAGACATTCTAATGATCTTCGTTTCAATCATAGCCTTAGCTTTTACAGCATTTTTCATATTGCTGCCAAGGTATGGTCCCCACACCATTTCAAGATTAACATGTCCAAAATGCAAGAGAAAATTCAACTACCACTGGGTTGCTGGATTAAGCTTCATTTCTCTTTACCGCGGAAGCAAACGACGGCTTCACTGCCCCTACTGCAACGAAGTATCCATTTATGAAATATCGTTAACCAAAATCAGCAAAGAGCAACTCAAACTCTTGAAAAGCAAAACTTAACCAATTGGACAAAATCTCTGATCGTTAAAAGATTAATATTCTTGGTTGCCAATCAACTTTAAATCTTAAAGCTTGATAACCACTTAAAGGAGCGGACGTAAGTGAAAGTACTGTTAAATGATGGTCTAGAAAAAGATGGCTTAAAACTCATCCAAGAAGCCGGCATCGAGACAGACACCCAAAAAAGAGACCAAACCAAACTCATTGCTGACATCCCTGAGTTTGACGCGCTGATAGTGCGAAGCGCCACTAAAGTAACCAAAGAAATAATTGAAGCAGGCGCAAAAGGCAAACTCAAAATCATCGGAAGAGCAGGTGTAGGATACGACAACATTGATGTTGCAGCCGCCTCAGAAAATGGAATAGTTGTAAAATCTGCTCCCTACGGAAGCACCAATGCTGTGGCAGAATTAACCATCTGTTTGATGCTTGCTACCTCAAGAAATACTCCTCAAGCACATCAAGCACTAAAAAATGGCATATGGAAAAAAGATAAACTCAAAGGAACCGAGCTCTCCTACAAGACCTTGGGTATTTTAGGCTGCGGCCGAATCGGCCAAAGACTCGCCGAGGTGGCAAGACGCGGCTTTGACATGGAAATAATCGGTTACGATATTAAACCGTGCCCTGAATCAGGCATAAAATTCATGACTAAAGAGCAAGTCCTCACAAAAGCCGATTACATAAGCATCCATACAGGCGGAAAAGACATAGTGATCGGCGAAAAAGAACTCGCCCTAATGAAGAAGACTTCTTACCTCGTTAACACTTCAAGAGGCAGTAATGTAGATGAACAAGCTTTGTACAAAGCGCTTAAAGAATCGAAAATCGCTGGTGCTGCACTTGACGTTTACATTGATGAACCTAAAGTCGAAGGAGGAGAATTCAAAAGCAAACTTAAGGAACTCGACACCGTGGTACTCAGCAGCCATCTTGGCGCCTCAACAGTCGAAGCTCAAAGAGAAACCTCAACCGAAATAGCTCGTGTGGTTTCAAGTTACCTCTTAGGTGGAGATTTTTTGAATGCTGTGAATGCAGGTGAAAGCATCGAGCTCGAAGAAATCCCAGTGCACACACTATTTATCCATCATCGAGATGTGCCGGGTGTTTTCGCAAACATTGATAAAGTTCTTGCTGACTGCGACATAAACATAAGAGCAAACTACTCACGACAAATCGGAAGGGGGTACGCCATATCGATTTATGTTCTTCACAAAAAAGTTGCCGCAGAAATCATAAAGAAGCTCAAAGCCATACCTAATGTTTGCAATGTGAAAGTTTGAACTTTATTTGCTTTTCAAGCAGCAATATAAATCAGTTTTCGTTTTTAAGGTAGCCATGCGACTGGGAATTCTGTTTTCAGGCGGCAAAGACTCAACCCTCGCCATTCACTATGCGGCAGAAAAAGAAGAAGCCGTATGTCTCATTACATTGGTTTCGGAAAACAAAGAGAGCTTCATGTTTCACACTCCTAACATTGAGGTTTCTGAACTTCAGGCAGAGGCATTAGGATTACCTCAATTGACAAAAATTACAAAGGGCGAAAAAGAAAAAGAACTCAGGGATTTGGAAGATGCAATTGCTGAGGCAGCAAAAGAGCACCAGATTGAAGGGATTGTGACTGGAGCGGTGGAATCAGTTTACCAGGCAGAACGCGTCCAGCGCATTTGTTACAAGCTTGGACTTTGGTGCTTTAACCCCCTGTGGAAGCATGACCAAAAAGCTCTTCTGGAGGAACTACTTGAAAAACAATTTAAAGTAGTTATTTCAGGTATTTTCGCTTATCCACTTGATGGTACTTGGCTTGGAAAACAAATAGACACCAAAATAATTGAAAGGTTAGTTGAGCTTCAGCAAAAATATGGGTTGAGCCCTTCAGGAGAAGGTGGCGAGATCGAAACAACTGTTTTGGATGCACCGCTGTTCAAGAAGAAAATCGAAATCCTTGATTCTAGTTTTGAGTCGAAGGGGAATTCAGGAGTATTTACAATTTTGAAGGCTCGGCTGATTTCGAAATGATTTTGGTTGTTGACATGAATTGGAAGAAGAACTCGCTGGGCGTATACGAGTTCGTTTCACCCATTCTGGTGGTAGTTCAGAAACTGGATAAATGTAGGTTTAAGCATTATAGTGAAGTAACCGATGAAGACCTAAACTCTTGCAGCAAGGTTATTCTTTCAGGCACAGCACTCAAAGATACAGCAACTTTAAACGAACCTGAGAAGTTTCAGTGGCTCAAGGAAATAGACAAGCCGGTGTTGGGCATATGTGCAGGCATGGAAACAATAGGCATGGTTTATGGGGCTCGCTTGGCGGAATGCGCAGAAATAGGTATGACACCGATAACTACATTGATGAAGAATTCGCTTTTTTTCGGGGACTATAGGGCTTATTCTCTGCACAGCTACTGCGTCGAAGCTTCCGGAGTCTTTGAGGTTTGGGCACAATCGGCAAAATGCATTCAGGCGATAAAACACAAGAACAAAAAAATCTATGCCGTACTGTTCCACCCTGAAGTTAGAAACCTGGAAATTCTAGAAAATTTCATTCGAAAAAATGATATTTAGTTTGTCTCTTTATTTTGGAAAAAGCATTACTCTTTAATATCGAAATTTATTTAGTAGCCAAGCTAGGTCCAACTTACTACGCTAAGAGATAAAAGCACGTTTTTTCAGTAATATAACAAAGGAGTTTTCGTCTTGCAGAAATTACCAGTAGAGAAACTGCGCAAAGTATGCGATCCTAGTTTTATGCAATGTGAATCAACTCATAACCTCGTTCCTTTAGGCGAAATTATAGGCCAAGAAAGAGCCGTTCGAGCCTTAAAATTCGGGCTCGGTATAAAAAATCATGGTTTCAACATGTATGTTGCAGGCTACCCTGGAACAGGTAGAAAAACCACTGTTAAAAATTTCGTGGAAGCTCAAGCGAAAGTTCAGCCTATCCCACCTGACTGGTGCTACGTCAATAATTTTTCTAACCCTTATGAGCCCAGAGCAATCCAGCTGCCAGCTGGAAAAGGAAAAAAATTTCGCGATGACATGAAGAATCTTATTGAAAATATCAAGACTGCATTACCAAAGGCTTTTGAAAGTGAAGATTACGCTGCAAGAAGAGAAACTACAATCCGAGAACTGGAAAATCAAAGAAAACAGTTGATTGACGAATTAAGTGCAAAAGCTCTGCAAGAAGGCTTTGTAATTCAAAGCACTCCAATTGGCTTGATCCTTATTCCAGTATTAGATGGCAAACCGCTCAGCGAAGAAGAAATGTTAGCATTGCCACAAAAAGCAAAGGATAGAATTCAAGAGAAACGCGAAAAACTGGAAACGGAATTCCGAAACACAATGAGGCAACTCACAGATATGGAAAGAAAAATCCATGAAGCTCTCAAAAAACTAAACAAAGAAGTTGCCCTCTACGCACTCGGCAACCAAGTAGAAACCCTTCTGGAAAAATACAAAGATACTCCCGAAGTTACAGCATATCTCCAAACTATAGAGAATGATATTTTGGATAACCTTCAGCAGTTCATACGAAGAGGCGAACCCCAAGAGCAGCTCCCATTTTTTATGCCCTGGATGAAAGAGGAACCCTACAAAAAATACGAGGTAAACGTGGTTATTGACAATTCAGACACTAAAGGCGCACCGGTAATCGTGGAAAGCAATCCTACGTATCATAACCTTTTGGGTAGAACTGAAAAAGAAGCCCAGTTCGGTGCATTAACTACTGATTTCAGCATGATCCGAGCTGGATCAATACACAAAGCTAATGGCGGATACCTAATAATCCCGGTTGAAGAATTACTTAGAAACCCATTCTCATATGATGGCCTGAAAAGAGACCTCAGAGACTCAAACATAGTTATTGAAGAACCTGAAGAACGCTATGGTTTTCTCAGTGTTAAAACGCTTAAACCTCAACCGATTCCGCTTTCAGCGAAAGTAATCCTAATTGGAACTCCCTACCTCTATCAAATGATGTTTGAGCTGGACACCGATTTTCGAGAACTCTTCAAAATAAAAGCGGAATTCGACACGACTATGGATAGAACCGAAGATAAAGTTATGCAGTATGCTGCTTGGGTATGTACACTATGTGAAAAAGAAGGTCTTAGACACCTCCATGGTACGGGAGTTGCAAAAATTGTTGAATACAGCTCGCGGATTGTAGAAGACCGATACAAGCTGTCATTACAGTTTGCCCACATAGCAGACATAGTTCGGGAGGCAAATTTTTATGCAACACAAGACAACGCTGAATTCATAACCGGAGACCATGTCAGGAAAGCAATCGAAGAAAAAATTTACCGCTCAAAACTTATCCAAGAGAAAATTCAAGAAATGATACAAAGAGGATTCTTCTTAATTGATACTTCTGAAGAGAGAGTTGGTCAAGTAAACGGTTTATCAGTTATAGGAATGGGTGACTTTGCTTTCGGTAATCCTTCAAGAGTAACAGCAAGCATAGGCTTAGGTAGAGAGGGAGTAATTGACATTGAGCGAGAAGCAAAAATGGGTGGACCTATACATACAAAGGGAGTCCTTATTCTAAGCGGCTATATGAACGACAAATATGCCAGAGATAAGCCGTTAAGCCTTTCCGCAAGACTTGTTTTCGAGCAGAACTATGAGGGAATTGAAGGTGACAGCGCATCAAGCACAGAATTATACGCTATTTTATCGTCACTCTCTGGAATACCAATTAGACAAAACATAGCGGTAACAGGCTCAGTTAACCAGAAAGGAGAAGTTCAAGCCATAGGCGGAGTAAATGAGAAAATCGAGGGCTTCTTTGAAGTCTGCAAGTTAAAGGGACTAACGGGGCAGCAAGGAGTTATGATACCTGAAAGCAATGTTCAAAATTTAATGCTAAAAGAAGAACTTGTTGAAGCTGCAAAGGCTGGTAAATTTAGCATTTACTCAGTTAAAACAATTGATGAAGGCATCGAGGTTCTTACTGGAAAAACTGCTGGAAAACTTCGCGAAGATGGAACTTTCGAGGAAGGAACAGTAAACCAAATTGTCGACAAGCAGCTTCGGCTGATGGCTGATAAACTCAAAGAATACTCTTCTACAGAAACTCAGAAAAAACCTTAAACCTAAATTCAATTTTTATCTTTTTTATTCGCCTTTAATTCGTTAGTTTGAATATTGATTCTGAATCCTTAAAGCTTATTTTATCCATTAACAATGAAGTAGCCAGGTGCAAACTTGTTTACCTCAAAAATTCGCCGTAAACGTAGTAAAACAATGACAATCGTTATGCTCCCAGCACTCATCTTCTTGTTTATTTTGGGATGGGGTATGTACTGGATCGGCAATGGAAAAAGGACAAGCATAGTAAAGAATAAACCAACAATTGAAGAAAAAATGCAAGACAACGTAACGATTTTACCTATCGTTTACGAAGAAAAACAAGAAATAAGCTGTGAATGATGCAATAAGCAACCACTTCTATTTTCATTATTTGCTAATTCTTAACTAAATACTTTTAATACAGTTTGCATGCTTGTTGCTGATATAATACAACCACAACTCCATTTATACCACGAAAAGAGTTGTTTATTTGCGAGAAATAGCCATCCAAGAGGTACACCCATGCTTGGCGGGTCAGCAGTTAGACAAGACGCGAATCGAGGTGCCCTGACCATTCAGGTGCTTGTTTTGATTCGCGCCCTGGATTGACGTGGGCGGTCCGCCAAGCCTGCTTTTAGTTACTTTTGCATTGAGTTTAGTTGGTTTTATGTATAGAATTTATTAAGGGTTAGACGCAATGCTATTTGTGAGCTAAATTGAGTTATAAAGCAAACATGCATCCGAGAGTTAGTCAAGCGGAAATGGCGGTACTCCAATCATTAAGTATCGCTGGGTTAACCGGCGGCATGGTCACTCAAAAACCAATTATTTTAAGGTCAACTATTCCGGATTTTTGCTGGATAGGCAAGAAGAAAATTGTTTACTTAGACGGCAAACCGGTGCATAAAAGTGATAAGCAGCATGATCATGACGAGGAAATCGATGACCTTCTAACTTCTAAAGGCTGGGACGTTCTAAGAATTCCATACGACCCGCCCCTGACCGAGAAAGGTTTGCAGGAAATTATGGCAACAATAAAACGTTTCCTAAACGTTGACGAGGAAACATAAGACTTTCCAACAAATTAGTTGATTACAAGACTTGAGCATAAAAAGATATTTAACTGTAAGAGAGAACCATCTTGCGAATGCTCCGGTAGTATAGTCCGGTCAAACCTTACTAAGACGTCTTATTAAGGGACTATGTATAGCGGCCTCTCGAGTCGCGGACCCGGGTCCAAATCCCGGCCGGAGCACCAACACATTTTGCAACACTTTATCAACATTGAACAAGAATTTTAGGTTGTGAAATTAAAGCTATTTGTACATTAGCGTTGAACACAGTTCTTCCACCGTTCGGTTCAGAGTCAGCTCCGCCATGTTTCCGCTATAATCCATTATTCTTCTTGAACTGTCAAAAATCAAACGAAGTACCGAAGCAATGTTTGGGTCTATTTTTTTGCTTGACATCAGCATAATTAACTCATTTTCAAGCGGCGTGAGCGATTCGCGTTTTGAAATCAATTTTTCTGCATCTTTATATTCTCTCTTAAAGAGGGCTTTTATGGCGTCATCATACAGTTGATGCGCTTGCTGACTGAAGTTGACTAGTTGGTTGTATATTTCTTCGTCTATAGGGTCTTTTATGAAAAGTGTTTCGTCATCGATTAGTTTTTGCAGTGAACCCAAGTTATTTATTATGTCCATTGCGTTTTGAGCTATGCTTTCTATGTCGTTTACTGCTATGCGGTAGAGAAGGAATTCTTTAGGGGTTCTAAAACCGAGTTCTCGATAAAGATTTCGTTCAATACCGTATTTAAGCTGACGAACAATGTATAGTCCTAAACGGTTTACATCATTATGAGCACTTATGACGCTGTCAAACAAACTGGTGCTTCGCTCTTTTAAAGCGGCGATCGCATCCCTATTTGCGGAAATCGCCACGATAGCCATTCGTCTAACAGCTTTCTCTATTGGAAATTCGGAGTGTTTTATCAAGATTTGCAGGGTAATTTCATCTGATGTTTCTTCAATTATTTCTGACCCCAAGAAGTTGTCTCTAGCTAAATTTTTTATTTCGTTTTTGTGTTTTATTGATTCTTGTGGGTTTTTGAAATGGACTCTTATTATGTCAGCGCCTATGGCATATAATGCGCGGATCATGCGAAGGGTTGACTGTATGGTTTCTTTTTGGTCAATATTGATGAAGTATTCTTTGGGTTTAGCAGCGTTGCCTCTACCTTCTTTTTCTTGGATTCTTCTTGGAACAAGCATCAGCGTGGAGTCTGGTTGAATGTTGAACGCTATTTCGCTGCCACGCTTTAACTCTAGGTCTTGGACCCATTCTTTGGGTAAGGATATGATGTATGAGCCTCTTCCTGTGCATTGGACTCTTCTATAACCTAAGTCTTTTTCTGCCACAATAGCCACCTGACATACGATTCGTATAGATAATATGCTTCATGAACGGGCATATAAATGATTATGAACAAAGTTATATAGAATACATGCCATTTAATCGGGCTAACCTACTTGAACTAGTCGTAAAAATGACTCTGAACACCTGTAAAGTCATAATTAGAAACGCTGACCAAACCACCATGATTAAAGGTGTTTCATACACAATCGATATGTAACTTTAGAGTCTCATGATCACATGTGCACGCTAAACAGGAAACTATGAGGTTTAAAGTATGAAAAGAATAATAGCAAACCAAGAAGCATGTATGGGCTGCGGCCTCTGCGAAGTCTACTGCATTGTGCAACATTCAAAATCGAAAGATATTGTTAAAGCCTACAATAGCGAACGCCCCAAACCTATAAGCCGAGTTACAGTAGAACTAAACAAGCCTGTTTCCTTTGCAATCCAATGCCGCCATTGTGAAGACGCACCGTGCGTAACAGCCTGCTTGTCTGGTGCCATGCAAAAAGATGAAAAAACAGGTTTGGTAACCCATAACAAAGAAAGATGCATGGGCTGCTGGACCTGTATCATGGTTTGTCCATACGGTGCCATAAAAATGGACAAAGATAACAAAGTGGTAACTAAGTGTGACTTGTGCCAAGGCTTTGATGAGCCGGCATGCGTTGCTAACTGTCCCAATCAAGCTTTGGTTTTCAAAGAGGTGAAATCCTAAATGGCAAAGTACGTTATTGTTGGCGCTTCAGCGGCAGGCATAGGCGCAGTTGAAGCTATCCGAGAAGTTGACCCAGTTGGAACCTTAACCATAATCTCGGAGGAACCATGCCCCCAGTACAGCCGTCCAATGATCAGTGACTTTGTCAGCGGCAAAGCAGACTTTCAAAAAATGAAGTTTCGAACCGACGAATTCTGGAAAGAAAACAATGTTGAAGCTTTAACAGGCAAAAAAGCAACCGCGCTAAACCTCAATGAGAAATCAATTCAACTTGAAAGTGGAGAAAAAGTCTCATACGAAAAATTGTTAATTGCCACAGGTGGTAAACCTTTCATTCCAAAGATGGAAGGCTCCGAGAAAGATGGCTTATTCACCTTTACTACTATGAAAGACGCCCAATCACTGGCAGCTAAAATCAGCAACATAAACGCTAAGACGGCAGTCGTTATAGGCGCAGGACTTATCGGCATAAGCGTGACTGAAGCGCTGGTTAAGCTCGGTTTAAAAGTTACGATTGTCGAATTGCAGGATAAAATTCTGAGCTTGCTGTTGGATGCCCAAGCTTCTGACCTTGTGGAGGCGGTTATTAAGAAAGCAGGCGTTAGCATCGTCACCGGTCAGTCCGTGCAGAAAATCATAGGCAAACCATGCAACGATGGTGCTGTTGGCGGAGTTATTTTAACCAAGGGTGAGCAGGTTCTATGCGACCTTGTAGTTGTGGCGATTGGTGTTGTTCCACGAACTGAATTGGTCATTGGAACAATGATCAAAACTAACCGAGGAATAATAGTAGACAACCTAATGCAAACAAATGTACCTGAAGTTTACGCTAGCGGTGACGTAGCTGAGGCATACGACTTCATCACGAATCAGAATCGTCTCTTGCCGCTTTGGCCTTTGGCAGTTTTGGAGGGTCAAATTGCAGGCTATAATATGGCAGGAAAGAAAACCACTTATGGGGGCGGCACAAACATGAGTAGCCTCAAGTACTTTGGCATTCCAATCGTTTCAATAGGTTTAGCTAACCCAAAGGAAGACCCTACATTGGAAGTGATTGTTCAACATTATGCAGAGCGCAATGTGTACAAGAAAATTGTCCTAAAAAACAATGTCATCGTAGGTTTGACGCTCATAAATTGCATTGAACGAGCAGGCGTTCTGTTCTATCTGATGAAGAATGCAATAAACGTGAAGAAGTTTAAACAAAAACTTCTCGCAGATGACTTTGGCTTAGCAACATTGCCGGCTAGTTTACAAAAAAAAATGGATGTGGTGCAATAAGATGAACGCTGAAGACAAAAAAATAATTAACCCGTTTGGCGACGACAAGGATTTTTCAGGCTGTGCCCTTTTCGGAATGATGAATACAGACGGTAATCGTTTCAGCTCTAAAGATCCCGTTCGCGCAATAACTAACATGCATGACCGCGGTAACGGTTTAGGCGGCGGCTTTGCAGTTTACGGTATTTATCCAGATTTCAAAGAGCATTATGCTTTTCACATAATGTACCTAAGCAAAGACGCTAAAGAAAAGACCGATCGTATACTCGCTTCAAAATTTGACACAATTTACGATGAAGAAATGCAGACAAAACCAGCCAATGTCCACAACCCTCCGTTAGTTTGGCGGTACTTTGTTCAACCCAAAAAGCTTAGACCTGAAAATCAAACAGAAGAAGACTATGTAATAGAAGCTATAATGCGAATCAACACCGAAACAGGAAAGGCATTTGTCTTCTCAAGCGGCAAGAACATGGGCGTTTTCAAAGGCGTCGGCTTTCCAGAAGACGTCGCAGATTTCTTCTGCCTAGAAGACTATCAAGGTTACCTTTGGTCATGCCACAGCAGGTTCCCCACGAACACTCCCGGTTGGTGGGGCGGGGCACATCCATTCAACATATTGGACTGGACAGTTGTGCATAACGGCGAACTGTCATCTTATGGCATAAACCGCCGCTACTTGGAAATGTACGGTTACAAATGCACAATGCAAACGGACACTGAGGTGTTGGCATATGCTGTTGATTTGCTTATGCGAAGACAAAACTTGCCCATAGAAGTGGTAACCCAAATTCTCGCTGCACCATTATGGAGTGAAATAGACAGAATGGAACCCAAAAAAGCGCAAGTCCTAAGAACTCTACGTCAAACCTATGGCAGTTTACTGATGAATGGACCTTTTAGCATAATTATTGCTCACCACGGGGAAATGAT
This sequence comes from Candidatus Bathyarchaeota archaeon, assembly GCA_963811105.1. Classification (GTDB taxonomy): domain Archaea; phylum Thermoproteota; class Bathyarchaeia; order Bathyarchaeales; family Bathycorpusculaceae; genus Bathycorpusculum. The sequence continues at coordinate 406,541 of CAWEPZ010000011.1, forward strand.
AGGCTTAACTGATAGAATCAAACTACGCCCGCTTGTGTCGGGCACAAATGGCGACTTTGTCTACCTATCTTCAGAAGAATCAGCCATGCGTCTAGTTTCACCTAATTTGGACAAGTTTTGGGCCCCTAGAGGCGGAGAACCAGTTGTGGTTAGACTTAAAAACAGTCCTCAAGACGTTGAGATTTCAGCAGGAGGAAAAAGCCATTGAAAACTTACGTGATTCCTGAATATTTAGTTGAACGCGACGAAAAACGTTGCATACGCTGCAAAGTATGTGTTAACCAATGTACATATGAGACACATTACTATGATGCTGAAACGGATACTGTCTGCAGTAAGGACGAGAACTGTGTTAACTGCCAACGCTGTGTCACTTTCTGCCCAACCAATGCAATTACGATAAGAAAGAACCCAAATGCCAGCCGAGAGAATGCCAACTGGACGTTTGAAGCCATTCGAGATGTGAAAAAACAAGCTGAAAACGGCGCGGTTATCTTAACGGGGATGGGCTGTGACAAAATAGGCTATACTTACTGGGATCGACTTCTCCTTAACGCCAGCCAAGTAACTAACCCATCAATCGACCCTCTTCGAGAACCGATGGAAATCAGAACTTATCTTGGCACGAAACCTGACAAACTTGAAATAGAAATAGAAAACGGCAAAACAATCTTGAAGACACAGCTTACTCCTCAGCTTTGCCTTGATACACCTATCATGTTTTCAGCTATGTCCTATGGCGCCATAAGCTTAAACGTACATGAATCCTTAGCTAGAGCGGCAACCGAATGCGGCACTTACTTTAACACTGGCGAAGGCGGCTTAGACCAAAGCCTGTACAAATATGGCGCTCATACGATTGTTCAAGTTGCATCTGGGCGGTTCGGTGTCCACCCAAAATATTTGGATGTTGCGGCCGCTATTGAAATCAAAATTGGTCAAGGTGCAAAACCAGGCATAGGCGGACACTTGCCAGGCGAAAAAGTAACTGAAAATATTGCTAAAACACGCATGATTCCAGAAGGTACAGATGCACTTTCACCTTACCCGCAACATGATATTTACTCAATCGAAGACTTGCGGCAGCTGATTTATGCGCTTAAAGAAGCCACAAACTACTCTAAGCCTATTTTAGTAAAAATCGCGGCAGTTCACAACGCGGCAGCGATTGCCAGCGGTATGGTACGGGCTGGAGCAGACATAATTGCTCTTGACGGTGTTAGAGGCGCAACAGGCGCAGCACCTAAAACCATCAGAGACAACGTTGGCATACCCATCGAGCTTGCACTTGCACAAGTGGATCAGCGTCTCCGAGAAGAAGGCATACGCAATCAGGCTTCAGTGGTTGTTGCAGGCGGCATCAGAAGCAGCGCGGACGTATTCAAAGCCATAGCATTGGGTGCTGACGCCGTGTACATTGGAACGGCTGCTTTGATAGCTATTGGCTGCACCGTTTGCCAAAAATGCTACACTGGCAAATGCCCATGGGGTATCGCTACAAGCGATTCATGGATTAGCAAACGCGTCAACCCCGATATCGCATCAAGACGCCTCGTGAATTTACTGCAGAGCTGGAGCGTAGAGATTAAGGATATGATGGGCGGTATGGGCATAAACGCCATTGAAAGCCTCCGAGGCAACAGACTGGCACTGCGAGCCGTTGGCATGAACAGAACGGAACTTGACATTTTGGGTGTTAAAATGGCGGGAGAGTAAAAAAAATGTTACAAAAGCCTGATACCAAAGATGAAATTGATCAAAAATACCTTCAATACATTACCAGAGAGGACAATGTGCTAAAAGTCAATGCTGAAGGACTTCACTACAAAGAACTAAACGCCATGCTAAGACAGGCAATTTGCGCCAACGAGATAGAGCGAATAGACGTACACAATGTTTGCGGACAACGATATCTCGGAACAGACCTTGATACAATCATTCAAATAAACATTTATGGGACTCCTGGAAATGACCTTGGAGCCTTCATGAACGGACCAAAAATAGTGATATATGGCAACGCTCAAGACGGCTCGGGCAACACCATGAACGAAGGACAAATAATTATCAACGGACACGCGGGAGACGTAACTGGAAATTCAATGCGGGGCGGAAAAATCTTTGTCCGAGACTACGTGGGCTACAGAGTCGGAATCCACATGAAAGAATACCAACACAAAATCCCACAGATAATCATCGGTCAAACGGCAGGCGACTTTTTGGCGGAGTACATGGCAGGAGGAATCATACTAATCCTCGGCTTAAACCTCAAAGAAGGCGAAAGATGCAAAGCCCGCTTTGTCGGCACAGGCATGCATGGTGGCGTCATCTTTGAACGAGGCGAAATTCTGGAACCAGTAAACGGGACTAAAGTGATGAAAGTCGGTAAACATGACCTTAAAACAATTGAAACTCTTGTCAATGAATACTGCCTCCACTTTGGTGCTGATCCCACAGAAATCTTGACCGGAAAATTCAAGAAGATACTGCCAATCTCTAAAAGACCTTATGAGAAGCTCTTCTCACACTAAACTATTTTCTAAAAGTTTTTGCAAGTATTTAGTTTTAACATTTTGCTAGGCCCTAACCGTATCAAAACATGTTATTTAGGATCCAGCGCTATTTCCGAAATGAAGTCTATTATTCAAACTCCGACACAAACAACCTCGAAATTTGCACTAATTTGAATTTCTAGAGCATTTTTCTGAAACTAACACTTTGAGTTGGCGGCTAAACAGCTCGCCTTTTCAAACAATTTCACACAATTTAGCACAAATCCACACAAATAAGCACGTGCAAATAATTCAAGCTCAATTTCAAAAAAATCAATCCGAAACACCTTAATTATAAAAGGGCAACACGACTGTAGTTGCTCTTCCAAAGAGACAATCACAACAAACATCGAAGCTAAATTACTCTCAAGCTCTTAATTTCTTAAAGTAAAATACCAAATTAATTGCTTTCGAAATAAAAAGAAAAGAATGGGGTTTTGTTTTTTAGGTTTATTGTCGTTTTCTAAGCATTAATACGCCGACGATGGCGATTGCAATTATTATAGCGATTACTCCAGCGACAATGTAGGTCATTAGATCCGTTGTAGTTGCTAGATTGAGAGGTGAAACTGTTGGTGTTGATGTTGTAGTTGTTGTTGCTGCTACCACTGTTGCGTAGGTTGTTGCAAAAGAGCTGCCGTAAGAGTCGTCACCTGCAAATGTTGCTGTAACCTTGTAGTTACCTGCAACGGTGGGAGCCCAAGTATATGCGAATGTACCGCTGTAGCCCTCAGAAGTCACTGTTATTATATGAACTGGATTGCCGTTTGGATCAATTGCATCTATGGATACTGGAACGCCGTCTATGGTTATGTTGTGGTAGATTCCATCGATGGGCATTTGCCAGTGTAGGTATTCCATTTGTGTGGTCATTGAATCTTTAGAGACACAAGGTGTTCCGGGTTGGCCTGGAGACTTATCAAGCACTGAACCTTTTATAACAAGGCCGCTTCCAACAGGCACTGTGACGTCTGGTGAAGTTATTGTGGTTTGGCTTAACCCTTTGCCGACAATATATTCTATGCAGTCATATGCGTTTGAATAGGCTAGGTACCCGTCGGATATAGCGCCTTGGAATACTCTTGAGCCGTCAGTGGAGCCTGTTTGAGTGTCTGGTAATTGCCAAATGTTTTCGCCATTTGTCATGTTGATTGCGTGTATGCACCAGCCTCGTTTGATAGGTTCGTCTGCTGAGTGTTCAGCGTTCGTTGTGTAGTAGACTCCGTCTGCGATCATGCCGCAAGTGTGCCATGGATTCACTGTCATGTTACCGTTTGTGTAGGGTGTTTCATATGGCGAAGCTGCAGGGTCAGCGTATGACCAAACAACTTTTCCAGTAGTCCAGTTAAGCGCTGTCACTGAGTCGAATTGGTTTGACATTATCATGCCGCCGTATGAGCATGAGCCATAGGTTCCAAAGGTTCCCCAAGGTTCACTAGATATTTCACTTACCCATAGAGCTTGTCCAGTTAGCATATTCCAGCAGTGCCAGTGGCCATCATTGTAGCGTTGAGCAAATAATCCGTGATCAGCTTGTGCTGGTGTTCCTTCGGTAGCGTAGGGTATTCCGGTTGTGACGTTGGCAACCATTTGTCCTGTTGTGAGGCTGTAAGAGGTTATGACTGCGGCATTGGCGCTAACAGCTATTCCAGCTTGGAAATCAATAGTAGTAGTCGGAAGACTGCTTATGGGCCAAGTTATGTTACTTATTATCCTAGGACTTAATGTGGTATCGGTACCTCGAGTAGTCCAATTAACCAAGCGGTAACGTTGAGAACCTGCAGCAGAACCCATGTCATACACGCTTAGAGCGTATGGATCAGCGTAGAATAGGCCAGTCGATAAGGGAGCAATTGAGCTGTTTGTCACAATGGCACCCGTATAAGGATCATATTTTATCAACAAGCCATTGCCTATGAAGACAAGATAAACTGTGTACAAGTGTGGTTGTGCACCGACAATTTCAGGGATGCCAGGATCATAAGTAATCATAGTTGGTGGATATTGAACTGGGTAACGGTCCCAATAGATTTGTCCGGTTCGTATGTCGTAGCATTCCCAAACGCTTGTTGCATTTCCATCCACCACTTTGGTAGTAGTCCAGTATGCTCTGCCAGAATAGATTATAGTTGGATGACCGTAAATTACTTGTGCGCTCGCCCAGATGGTGTTTGTGCCCATGCTTCCTCCAATCAAACCGCCGATGTTATAGGGTTGTTTCCAAACTACGTGTGCAGATTTTGGTCCTTGAACATAAGGCTCATAGCCATATCGAAGTAGCGCATAGTTATTTGTGTCCGCTGGCCAAGTGGAACCGCCTCCAACTACGCCGGTACCTGGGTAGTTGCCTAGAATTGGCCACCATTCACGGTTCATTGTAGTTGCAGGTCGCGTCCAGTAGTCAGTTGGCAATGGTGATCCAGGCCATGAAAGTACTGGCTGACCTTGAACAGTAAGACCATATGGACCATCAGAGCTAGGCTGGTAGTATGTCGAAGGCAAATTTTGTGCTGCTCCGAATCCGCTTGGTACGTAAGATGGGATTGCTGCAACGTTAGGGTAGTTTACTCCATTGTAGTAGGTTCCATTAGGGAAATACTGTCCGAGAAAGTCTAGTTTGATTGTCCACTGCCCAACTTGATCAGGCGTGTATTCAACCCATGCAGTTGTGTCAGCTACGTAGGAGTCTTTAACAATAACGTCTTGACTTCCGTCTGGCTTAGTAATTGTCACTTTATAAGCTTGGAAAAACTGGTAGTTGGCAGCCAGAGTTGTAGCTTCTATCCACATGTTTATCAGAATTGGTTGGCCAATGCCTACGATTCTTGGTCTAAAGCTTACGTGAGCAATTGTTGTAGGCGTTATGCTGGCAGTAGTGCCGTTGGGTATCGATACTGTTGGTTGTTGCGAGGCAGCTTGAGCTTTAACAGGTTCATTAGCAAGTATAACTAAAGCAGAAGATATCAAAAGAGCAATAACGAATATACTGAATATTTTGGTGCTTATTTGAATTTTCAAGTTCTTTTCTCCTAAATTTTTATGAGCGTAGCGTAACGAGCATTTGGCTTATATGTTTTTTCTTACAAAAACCATAATCGCTCCATTCATGCTATCAAGCAGCTCTAAAGTTTAACAACCATCTTCTTTTGCTATCCTCGTCCTACTGCTTAATTTAAGCACCTTGCAATGATACAATTGTAAGTTTTTATTCAAGCTTAGCATCAACGTATAGGATATCAGAGAGGGAACTGCGAGTTTGAATGGGAAGCCGCTCGCCAGCATAGTTAGTGCTGGAATGTCCAAGTTCGGCAAGCATGATGGTTTACTTGCAAGAGAAATCTTTTCCCAAGCAGCTAAAGAAGCGTTCAGCCGCTGCCCTAAACTTGACCCAAAAAAAGACATCAAAGCCATGTTTATCGGACACATGGGCGAAGCCTATGAACATCAGGGTCATATGGGAGCAGCCGTTGCCGATTGGGCAGGACTCGCTGGCGTTGCAGCTACGCGCACGGAGTCTGCTTGTGCTTCTTCAGGCGCTGGGTTACGCGCAGGGATTTATGCTGTTATGTCTGGTTTGGCGGATGTGGTTTTAGTTGGCGGAGTTGAGAAGATGACACACCGCACTACAGCTGAGGTTACTGAGTATTTGGCTATGGCGTCGGATTATCCGTTTGAACAGTGGCATGGAATCACTTTTCCAGGTTTATTTGCAATGATGGCTACCGCTCACATGTATGCTTATGGCACAACAGAGAAGCAGATGGCGTTTGCTGCAGTTAAGAATCATTATCATGGAAGCCTCAATCCGAAGGCGCACATGCAAAAAGAAATCACTCTTGAAGCCGCTTTGACTTCGAGGTATGTTGCCTGGCCCTTGAAACTCTACGATTGTTCATTGATAACTGACGGCGCAAGCTGCATAATAATTACTAAACCCGAATTAGCCAGCAAATATACTGACATACCAGTGCAAATAATCGGAAGTGGACAAGCCAGCGACACCATAGGCTTATACGAACGCAAAAGCCTCACATCACTTAACGCCACGAAACTTGCGGCAAAATCGGCTTATGAAATGGCAAACGCTAAGCCACAGGACATTGACTTAGCTGAAGTTCATGACTGTTTCACGTTCGCTGAACTCATGGCCTACGAAGACCTTGGCTTTTGCGCTGAAGGCGAAGGCGGCAAACTGGTTGAAAGCGGCGAAACCCGCCTCGGCGGACGCATACCCGTCAACACAAGCGGCGGTTTAAAAGCTAAAGGGCACCCTGTTGGCGCTACAGGCACAGCACAAGCCTACGAAATTTATCTGCAGCTCACTGGGCAAGCCGGAAAACGCCAAGTAAAAGATGCAAAAATCGGCTTAACTCATAATGTTGGGGGCTCAGGAGCCACCTCGGCAATTCACATATACAGGAGAGACCAATAATGAGCAGCCTAGAGCCTTTCACAATTGAGCAGTTCTACAAGTTTCTGGATCAACAAAAACTAATGGCTGGACGATGCCTCAAATGTGGAAAAATTCATTTGCCTCCAAGGCCCCTTTGCGACAACTGCTTCTCACAAGAATTTGAATGGGTCAACATTTCTGGAATAGGAAAACTTCTCACTTACACCGTAATCAGCATTGCACCTCAACAATTCCAAGACCTAACGCCCTACGCTGTCGGAATCGTTCAATTAGAGCACAGCTTGAAAATCCCAGGAATGATAAATAATGTGAAGCAGGAGCAGCTGAAAATAGGCATGGAGTTGGCGTTGGATTTCGGCTCTTGCAGCACGACACAAGCGTGGCCACAGTGGCAAAGATACTGCTTCAAACCAGTTTAAGAGGATCTTTTCTCCCGCAGGTTGATATGCCTTTTTAACAAAGAATTTCACAATAAATTGAGATATCCTTTATGAATTAGTCTCATTCTCTCTCTATTTTTAGTAATCAAAAACAGGGTCCTATTCAGATAGTTGTTTTTAGTCGAGTTTCCATTTCTTGCTTTTAGCCTTGTCTATTATTTCTTTTTTGCAAATTTTTGAACTGACTGTTTTGAGCTGGGTTTTTTAGTTTAGGGTTTTATTTGTTTGCGGGTTGTGTCTAGAAATGTTCCTAATTGCCCCATATTGTCACCATTTACCCCTAAAGGTTGATAGAAGGTTTTAAAAATGGGTTATTTGATGACTGTATAAGCTTGGATTGATAATGCAACCGAGTAATGGCTAAATGCAATCAAGAAAATTTAAAATCACAGCAACATTTTTTGGCAATTCAAACAATGATAGGATTGGAAGTTGACTAAATTGAGCGGGAAAACGAAGGTTTGTCTTGTTTCTTGTAGCGTTCTGAAAGAGGAACTTCTGCAACTTGTCAAACAAGGAAGCCTTGATACAGAGTTAGTTTTTGTCAGCAAATTCTTCCATATTGATTATGGAGAACTTGAGAAGAATTTGCGTAAAGTTCTAAAATATACCCTGAAACGTTTCAAAGGCAAAGTCGTACTCGTCTACGGTGACCTCTGCCTTGGGCAAAACGACGAAATGAAAAAGTTAGCAGACGAGTTTGGCGTGATTAAGGTTAATGCAGTTAATTGTATCGACTGCCAACTGGGTGGTAAAGGCGCTTTTTTTGAGGCTGACCCTGAGCATAATTTGATGTTTATGGGTCCGGGGATGATTGGTTTTTTCAAACATGCAAAAGACACGATGTTGAAAGAGGGTGTTGATGAGGCAGCTTTCCTGGGTATGTTTAGCGGTATTAAGGGATTTGTGTTGTTGGACACGTGTGGTGAGCCTGAAACAATGAGGGGCGAGTTGGAAGCGGCGGGTTTGAGGATTCCGATTTTGGAAACAAGGAAAATAGGGGTTAAAGGCGTTAAGCACGTGGTTCTAGATGCAATTCAACATGCCACCAGCGCCAAGTGACTCTGTTGTATGTTAAAAGTTAACTGATTGATTTTTGGAAGACTGTGAAGATACCGTAAATATTAAAGAAGCATCCGCACAATAGTCCAAAGCATAACGTGTGGATGTGGCTTTGATGACTCAAACGGTACCCTCCCAACCTATGAAACGGGTTGAAGATTGGAAATCTCGATTAATTGATCTCTCAAGAAGAAATAACCTTCTTTACTTCAAGAAAGACAAGCGAGGTAACCTTGTTATCTCGCAACCTGACCAACAGGCCGTCTTCAATGCTTTGGTGTTGAAAAAACGTCATTTAGAAATCTGGGTACCTCCAGATGAAGCGAAAACTTCAGAAAAACCAGAAAAGGCAAAAGGCAAAGCAAAAGTCAGGGCTGCAAAAACGCCTGAAATAGCCAAAGCAAACGTGAAAGACGCGGGAATAGAAACACCTACAGCTCAAGAAGAACAGAAACCTCACCCTTCAACGAACCAACTGGTTTGCGAAAGCCTCTCCCGTTTAGAGCTTGAAAGAAGACTCAAAGGTTTGCAGTGGCGTTCACTTCTTGATTACCTTGAACGTGGTGTCCGCATTTTGCATGCTGCTTTCGGCACCCTAAACTGGGTTGATATGGAAACAAAAGAAAATGTTCAGTCGCCACTTATTCTTGTGCCTTTAGAGCTAACTCGGGATTCTATGCGTCAACCATATGCCATCACGGTGCCGCCAGTTGAAGAAGAAGCTGTTTTAAACCCAGCCTTACAAGTCAAACTGAAGACTGATTATAAAATCGAATTGCCGCCTCTGCCTGAAGAATGGGAAAAACAAAACCTTGCGGACTACTTTCACCTAGTTAACCAAGTTGTTGCAGAGATAGGATGGAAGGTAGAGCCATCAGTTAACCTTGGATTGTTTTCGTTCCAAAAACTCGTTATTTACAAAGACTTAGAAGCGAATGCTCAATTTGTTACGCAGCATCCAATAATCCGAGCAATAGCTGGCATGAAAGAAACCAATCTAATTTTAGATGGTTTGCCAGAGGAAAAAGACGTTGATGAGATTGAGGCTCCTGCAAGAACCTACCAAGTACTAGACGCTGACAGTAGCCAGCGAGTTTCAATCGAATATGCATTACGCGGACAAAGCTTTGTAATGAAAGGCCCGCCTGGAACAGGAAAAAGCCAAACAATCGCAAACATAATTGCGGAATGCATCGCAAACGGAAAATCCGTACTTTTCGTCAGCGACAAAATGGCAGCCCTTGAAGTCGTTTACAAGCGCCTCAGCGAAGTGGGTCTAGCTCATTTCTGCCTTGAGCTTCACAGCAGCAAAGCTAACAAAAAGCAAGTTGTAGCAGAGCTTAAACGCAGTTTAGACGAGAATCTTGTGCCACGAAAGTTGCCGTCAGATCATGAATTTGAGAAAATTACTCAATACCGTGAGACACTAAACAACTATGTTATTGCACTGCATGAGAAGCGTCAGTTTATGCAAAGAAGCGCCTTTGAAGTTTTGAGTTTGATCTCAGGCCTTGAACGGACCCCTTTTGTTGTTGTAGGGTTAACGGAATTGGGAACGCTAACGCCCCAGAAGATGCATGAGCTGGAAGAGCTGATTTCGCAGCTGAGCAAAGTTTGGCAAGTAGTTGAAGAATCAGATTTTCCATGGCGTGGATACCGCGCAAACACTTACAATCTTGAAATTCGCTCCGAAGTACTAACTGCGCTAGAAAACATAAACGAAAAACTAAATGAATTGCATCTTGAAGCAGAAAACTTCTCCGCTAAACTTGGCGTTTTTCCAGCTGAAACATTTGCACGAATAAAATGGCTGTTGGAAGTTAGCAAATTCCTCCTTGAAAGCCCTGGGCCCGAAGCGTATTGGCTAACCAATACCGACATCCCCAAACTAATCAGCGAAGCCAAAGCCTTTAATGAAACTAGCATTTGGATTAAAAATACACGAATCAACCTCATGGATCGGTACAACCCCTCGTTGTATACTTTGGTTCTTAACAGGTCAACAGAAATTACACAGCAGCTTGAAGCGCTTAGTAAAATGTTGCCAGCGGTTGTGTTGGAAGAAGGCGAATTTTTTCAGAAAAGGGAGAAACTCTTAGCCTTCGTAAAAACAACGCAATTAACTGCAAGAAATTGGAGTGAAAACGCTCATGCACTAGCTCTAATGCTCGGGTTAGATGTTGAGGGCTTGACTATTAAACAACTAAAAGAATTATCCAGGATAGCACAACTAGTCTTTGCCGACGATAAGCCTGAGGCTCAATGGTTTGACGCCAACTATTTTGCGCAGGTTCAAGAAACCGTGGAAAAGGCAAAACGGCTCTATCAAGACCACAACTTGCTCAGAAGCAGGCTAGATGAGACTTACAATGAGAGCATCTACAGCTTAGACCTTGATGAACTCATAGAAAAATACAGAGGACCATATCAAAGCGGCTTAAGAATATTCAACTCAACCTTCCGCAACGACCAAAAACAAATCGCCAAATTAACCAACAACGGAAAAGTCCCAAAAAACATACTAAATGACTTAATTGATGCTAAAAAAGTCAAGAAATTATACGCCCAGATTGAGGAGCAGGCTGAAACAGTACGCACTTTATTGGGACATTTCTATCATAAGTACAGAACTGATTTTCAAGGTGCAGAAAAAGCTATAGAATTGACCAAAGAGATTCGCAAACTGTCTTGGGCAACAAGAATTCCCGAAAACCTCCTTAATCTGATAACAAGCACAAGCAGTCCTTCGCCAATGATTAAGAACTTAGGTTTGGAACTGGCTGAGTCAGTTCAAAGATGGGAACAACAAAGAAAAGACTTAGAAGTGCTACTCCCAGCAACCCTGCCAAAATCTCTGAGCCCCATCACAGCAACACCTCTGACGCTCCTTGAATTGTGGGGAGCAGAAACCGAAAAGCAACTTAGCTCCCTTTGCACTCTGACAAAAGAGACATTGACCACGTGCAAGCAAGAGCCAAAGAGCTACAAGCAGCTTTTGGATGACCTTAAAAACGCTGAAGAAGTCCGAAAGAAAGAAGCCACGATCATTGGAGAAAAAGTACAACTCCAAACAAAATATGGCTCACGATTTAATGAGTTAGAAACAGACTGGCAAGACATTGTTAGTGTTCTTGAATGGACACAAAAAGTTCAAGCGACATTCCTTGACCTTCCAGTTCCACAAGCCTTTGCAGATATTGCTGCTCAAGGACCAACTGCTGCACCCTCAAACACTGAACTGAATCAGAAAACCGATGCCTCTTTGAAGGCTTTAGACTATTTCGAAGCCAGATTTGACACAGAAATGAAATATCAAAACCAGAAACTAAAGGATTTAGAAGTCAATGTAATCGCCGACAGAATTCGAGCGCTTCGAGACCGCGTGGATGATTTACAGGTTTGGATTGACTTCAAAGACGTTAAAAACCGCTTTGCTCTGCGAGGCCTAGACCAGTTTTTCACCCGTTTGACAGAACAGCGGCTTCCAGCTGCCGACTTAATCGATGTTTTCCGCAAGGGCGTCTACCAAGAATGGATAAATAACCTCTACAATGAGGACCAGAAGCTGGGCAAGTTCAGGCGAGAAAACCATGAACAGTTAATTGCTGACTTTAAGAAACTAGACCAAGATCTCATTAAGCTAACCTCCAGCATGGTTATAGAAAAGGCAAACAGTCGTAAACCCCAAGATATACTGATACAAGCAGCCGATACTGAAGCTAACATTCTGCTTAAGGAAGCAGCGAAGAAACGGCAGCCAATGCCAATTCGGATACTGTTGCAAAAGATTCCTAATCTACTTGTAAAACTCAAGCCTTGCCTTCTCATGAGTCCCATAACTGTTAGCCAATTCCTTCCAGCAGAAAACAACAAGTTTGACCTTGTCCTGTTTGATGAAGCGTCGCAGATTGTTCCTGAGGATGCTATAGGCTCAATTTACCGTGGAAAAACCTTGGTTGTTGCAGGCGACAACAAGCAGTTGCCGCCTACATCGTTCTTCCAGAAAAACCTGATTGAAGATGTTGATTGGGACGAACTCAGTGACGAGGATGTCGAAGTCTTCGATAGCATACTGGATGAGTGCCTAGGCATTGGGTTACCAGTTAAAACTTTAAAATGGCATTACCGAAGCAGACACGAAGAGCTAATCGCGTTTTCAAACCACCAGTTCTACGATGATAATCTCATAACCTTCCCCGCGGCAAAAGCACAAACCGACAGCTTGGGCGTAAAACTAGTCTACGTCCCAGATGGTGTATATGACCGCGGAGGCAAACGAGACAACCAAGTCGAAGCAGAAAAAGTAGCAGACCTCGTATTCGAACACTTCCGTAACTACCCAAAGAAAACTCTTGGCGTCGTAACATTTAGCATAGCTCAAATGGAAGCTATTGAAGAAGCGATAGACCGCCGTCTCAAAGGCCAACCTTATTTTGAGCCATTCTTTAAAGAAGACCGATTAGAGGGTTTCTTCATCAAGAACTTAGAAAACGTTCAAGGCGACGAAAGAGACGTCATATTCTTCAGCGTAGGCTACGGTTATGATCAGCAGAAACTTATGGCGATGAACTTTGGTCCACTCAACAAACCTGGAGGCGAGAGACGCTTAAATGTAGCAGTCACTCGAGCCCGCGAAAAAGTGGTTCTAATAACGTCGATCAAAGTCACAGACATTGACCCTGAAACCAAAGCTGTCGGAGTACAAACTCTACGTTATTATCTTGATTACGCTGAGCATGGCCCAGAAACATTGAAGTCAATTAAGGCAAAAGAGAGCGAATTTGATTCAGCTCTAGACGAAGACGTAGCAGCAGAAATTAAAAAACAAGGCTACGAGATTGTTCCCCAAGTGGGCTGCAGCGGCTACAGAATCGACATCGGTGTAGTTGATCCTGTTAACCCCGGATCCTTCCTCTTAGGTGTGGAATGTGACGGCACTACATACAAATCCAGCAGTAGCGCACGAGATAGAGATCGCCTCCGAGATCAGGTTCTAATGCAACTAGGTTGGCGAATACATCGCATTTGGGCCCCAACGTGGGTTGCAAGACGAGACTCAGAAATTAGACGCTTAAAAGAATCCCTTGAACAAGCTCAACAGACCCAACTTGAAAAAGACACTCAAAAACCAATCATCGATACTAAAAACGATATGGCTCCAAAGACTGATGTCCAGAAAAATGAGTTTTCAGGAATAGAAAAACTTGGCGCACCCTACAAAATTTACCCTCTAAAAGCAACATATAATCCTTACATAAAAGTCTCTACATACAATTCAAAACAGAAAAATGAGTTTCATTTCCCTGAAAATCGAGAAAACCAAACCAAGCTATTGGCGGAGCTTGTACAAAATGAAGGACCAGTACACTTTGATTATGCTGTCGAACGCCTAGCAGCAACTTGGAACATTAAAGATATAACTCCACAGATAACTCACGCTGTGAAAGAGGCACTTAGTAACTTGTTAAGAGAGCAAAAAGTGACAATAAAAGGCAGTTTCTTATGGTCGACTGAAATCAAAGAGACACCGATTCGAATTCCAGTGCAAGGCATCCCTGAATCCAGACGCAAAGCTGAATACATTGCACCTGAAGAAGTTGAGTCCGCCATGAAATTGGTTGCTCAATACGCTTTAGGTATAAGTCAGGATTCATTGATTGCTGAAACCGCTAAGGTGTTTGGTCTAAGCCATTCGGGCGAAGATTCAAAAGATGTGTTCTTCACAATATTGAAGCGGCTGGTAAGAGACAGAAAACTCGTTTGCAAAGACGATATCGTTACCGCTGCTTAATTTCTATTTACTTCCTTTATTAGGACAGGCAAATCAGCTAATGAAGTTATGATGTAATTTGCTCCGTTACTTTTTAGCTGTTCAATTGTGGAAACGCCTGTTGGCAAACCTACGGCGATTGCTTTTAGTTCCTGGGCGCTTTGCATGTCCACGATACTGTCTCCAATTATTGCGGCGGTTTTTGGGCGTACACTTAGTGCTTTAAGCGCCAGTTCAAACTGCTCAGTGCTTGGTTTAACATATTTTACCTTATCTCTGGGAATGACAATTTGGAAGAAACCCCTTATTTTGAAGCGTTGAAGAATGTAATTAGCTGCTTTTTCACTGCTAGTGGTGCATAAGCCAATCTTTAGTTTCATATCTTTTAGCTCCTTTAGCATTTCATGTGCACCCAACTGCAAATTTGTAGTTGATGCGGCTTCCATCTCGTATTTCTCAGCTATAGCCAACGATTGGCTACGAACTTCCTCAAATGCGTCGACAGTTTTACCTTTGTTTTTTAGATAGATCTCTGTCTTTTTCAGCATTTCAAAAATGCTTTCATTGATGTCCAAAATAGACCCAGGAACGCTCATTCTTATGAGGTAGATTCGGACTTCTGCTCGTAAGGTTTTGAAGTTCAGGTTGAAATTCGCAAGTGTTCCATCTAAATCAAAGATTACTGCTTCTATAGCCACAAAGATATGCTCCTTTATCGGGTGAAACTGGGTTAACTCTTGCCCAAACAAAAATATACTTTGCGGTGACTTCACTTTTTGGAACGCTCAAGGTGTTATTATGATTTTCAAAGGCTTCTCTGCTTGATTATCAACCGTTTGCAATGCTTTTTCAAAGTCGTCAAGCTTGAACCTATGTGTTATAAGCCCATTTACGTCGACAAGTTTTCTGGCAATCAACTCCACCGCCGACGGATACTCAACTGGGGAAATGTAAATAGTAAAAAACATTGCTTCATCTGCATCCTCCAAGTTCAAGTACCCCTTAGATTCGCCTACCAAGGCGACTTTGCCAGCTTTCCTAACCAAATAGGGTGTTTGCTCTACTGTGCTAATATTTCCTGCAGCTTCAATTACCAAGTCTGCCCCATGCTTTGTCAATTTCTTTACAGTTTTAACCACGTTTTCTTCTTTCGCATTTATTACGGCATCAGCCCCATATTTTTGGCTTAGGTCAAGCCTATAATCCTCAAGATCTACTGCGATAACTCGGCACCCCTTAAGTTTTGCCACTTGAGTCATGAGTAAGCCGATGGCTCCTTGCCCAATTATTGTTACCCAATTGCCAAGATTAGGCTTCATGTTGTCGATAACCCTTAAAGCCAAAGCAACTGGTTCCACAATGGCTGCCTCCTGATCACTGAGGTTTGCGGGTACGGGAACTAAGGCTCTCGGCAACATGGCTTTGGATTCAGCAAAGAAGCCGTCTCTTGTAAGACCGTAAAACTTGCCTCGGACACAATAGGTTGGTAATCCCCTTAGACAATAGAAGCAGTGACCGCAATTCACTATGGGCACCATAACAACGCGCTCGCCCGTGTCCTCTCTGATTCCCCAAGCGTCATGCCCTATGATTCTGCCCTTCTTCATCCATTTCCAGTCGCCGCGGTACAGGTGCATGTCAGTGCCGCATATGCTTCCAGCTTTGAATTTCACTAGCACTTTTCTACCGGAAACTACTGGTTCTGTTACTTCTTCGATTTTGATGTTATGGGGTCCATGATAAACTGCAGCTTTCAAAAATGATCTAACCTCTGATAATTCAAAGCTACGAGAACGTGATATTAAGTTTATTGTGGGCTGCAAATTTGCTTTGCGCTATGTTAATAACTTCAGTAATGCATGCATGATTTGAGAGAACATGAATTTGGAAGGATACACGAAAGAGCAGCTTTGGCAGTTGATTGTTGAGACAGTTCATGCTTCAGTAATGTACCCAACTCATAAGGCTTATACCCGTGACTGCATTTTGCCGCAGCAAGCTGATGTGACGGCAAATGAGCTTGCCCAAAGGCTTGGAATGCCGCTTGGTGAAGCAATGGTAATTCTCGGAGAGCTATCGGAAGTTAGGTAGCTTCCAGCTCAGGCTGGTTGCAACCTCTTAGGCTTGTATTTTTCTGTCAAGCGTTATGTTATTTGAGCGCTTAGTTGCCGTTATGTTTATATATACACAACGTTCCCCTAAAAACAGTGAAAAAAATGAACACTCCACAAAAAATTGTAGCAATTGCTTTAATAGTCATCATAATAACCGGAGTAGGCGCTTACGCCACTTACACATACATCCAAAACATACAGGAAAATAATCAGCCAACACCTACACCTACACCAACACCAACACCAACATCAACACCAACACCTTCACCGAGCCTATCTCCATCAACTTCTTCAAGTCCATCTCCATCACCATCACCTTCCCCTATTCTGTCAGCATCGCCCTATCCAAGCCTTACAGCCTCACCAACCCCATCTCCAACCCCAACACCTAATCCTACAACATTAAACATTGCAACAACCACAAGTCTTCATGACACTGGGCTGGAAGACACGGGAATAAATGGCAACACAACGGATACCATAAAAGCAGCTTTCGAAACCAAATACCCGTGGATAACCGTTAACTTCGTTCCACTGGGAACCGGTGCCGCCATTGCCAGGGCGCAGGCAGGCGACGCCGACATGATATTAGTCCATTCCCCCTCACAGGAACTCACATTCCTAACAGGCGGATATGGAGTTGACCGAAAAATCATAGCCTACAACTTCTTCACAATCGTCGGACCAGCAAACGACCCAGCAGGCATCAAAGGCAAAACCAACGTAACAGACGCCTTAATTACACTCTACACCGCAGCGCAAATTAATTCACAAGTACAATGGGTTGCAAGAAACGATAGCTCAGGAACAGCCACTGCAGAGCAGAACCTGTGGAAAGCAGCGGGTTATACCAATTACAATTCCTTGCTTGCACAAACCTCGTGGTTCCACGCAACTGGACAGGGAATGGGAGCAAGCTTGCTGGTAGCTAACAACGGTATCGGCGAGGGCTCACCCGCTTATATTCTCTCTGACATGGGCACATATTTAGCCTATTCTAAAGACGGTAACATTCCACAACTTACCATCGAAATTCAAAACCAACAAGCCCTACTAAACGTTTACAGCGCAATAATAGATAACCCGCAAAATACTGCTTTGGCAAATATCAACTTTAACGCTGCACTAACATTCGTAAACTACCTAGTCTCTACCGAAGGTCAACAGTTGATTGCGAACTTTGGAACATCAACCTATGGCCAACAACTTTTCGTTCCATTCGTACCCTTAGTTAGCAGTACTGCCCCCAACCAGTTGCTCGATTGGATTAAAGCTTACGCCTACATCAATTCAACCAATCAAATTAGCGCCAGCGGCAGCACTGAATGCCCAGCAACCTTCCGATACAACGCAGGTACCCTATACTCACCATCATATGACACGCTTGCAGTCCAGAACTTAACGCCGCAAATCAACTTGCCAAACTATTACCAAACAAACCAGCAACAATTCATGATTGCGCAATCATCCCCATACATCGAAGGCTATACTAAAACAAACATACTGTAAACTCAAAAGAAAAGCTCAAATTAAATCTCCCTCTATTTCTTTGTGATATCCATGGCTGATATTATCTTCAAATCCTTCGAGCAAGCATTAAACTTAATCACCAGCGGCAATTCCGAAATCTACGCAACCGTTTACCGAACGATCTATGTTGCAGGCATAGGTGCGCTCTTAGCATGTCTTTGGAGTATTCCAATCGCAGTGCTAATAGGCTTGTACAATTTTAGAGGAAAATGGGCAGTCAAAGGCATCTTCAACTCCCTCATAGGCATACCCACCGTTGCGCTTGGCTTGCTCTTGTATTTGCTATTATCAAGGCAGGGTGAATTCGGTTTTTTGCATCTCTTGTATACGCTTAACGGAATAGCCATTGGCGACGCTATTCTTGTCTCTCCGTTAATCATAAGCTTCACCGCCAACGCATTGGGGACAGCAGACATACAGTTACGAGATTTGGCTCGAACCCTTGGAGCGACAGGCTTAAGAACAAACCTTACACTTATCCGTGAAACAATGTGGTCTATGATACTTTCAATCACAGCAGCCTTTAACAGAGGCTTTGGAGAACTTGGCATCGCGACGCTCGTAGGCGCCAGTTTGTTGGGAAATGGTACAATATTCAGTGGAACCCGAGTGTTAACCACGGCTATCGCTTTGGAAACAAACTTTGGACGCTTCGACGTTGCCATGGCATACGCCATTATCCTTATGGCTATTGTAATTGCTTTAGCATTAACCCTCAGCTTAATAGAACGATTAAGGCAAGATGATGGATTAGGGGACAAGCTTCATTTCTGGAGAGGCTTAGGAGGAAGCTAAATGAGCGTTCAATTGCGATTGGTAGATATCAAAAAAAGCTACCGCAAAGTTACAGCGTTAAATTCTGTTTCTCTGGAAATGGAAGGCGGCAAAATCATTGTTCTTTTGGGTATCAACGGTGCGGGCAAATCAACACTCATGCGCATCATGGCTGGTTTAGAAACCGCTGACAGCGGACAATTATTGTTCAACAACCAGAACATCGACTGCAAATCTTTGCGCCAAGTCTCAACTTTGGTTTTTCAAAAAAGTGCAATGTTTAGTACAAACGTTTACTATAATATGGCTTACGGATTAAGAATTAGGAAAGTCCCAAAAGTAGAAACTAAGAAGAAAGTGGCGGACGCCTTGCAAGCGGTTAGGCTTTCAGGGTTTGAAAAGCGAAGGGCAAAAAAAACTTCAGGCGGCGAGCAACAGAGAATAGCACTTGCAAGAGCGTTCCTGCTTGAATCGCATGTTTTGCTTTTGGATGAGCCTACTGCAAATTTGGATCCAAACAGCGCATCTATAATTGAAAAGGCAATAGTCAGCAGAAAAAGCGAGGAGCGGATTATAGTATTGGCTACTCATAACCTTAATCAGGCAAGAAGAATGGCTGATCTAATAATTCATATTCATAATGGTGAGGTAGTAGAAATCAGTGAAACTGAAAATTTCTTTGAAAACCCTAAAAATGAAATTTCGCGTAAATTTGTTAATGGCGAATTGGAATTTTGATCAGAACTTGGTTGTAGGCTAAAAAAAGAAAGAAAAATAGAAGCTTTTGATTTTTGTCGTTTCTTATGGATGTCTTCTTAGGATTAGCATGGTTGCTATGGCTATTGCAATGACTATTGCGACCCCTACGGCTACTATGTAGGTCATTAGGTCAGTAGTCGTTGCTATATTTAATGGTGAGGCGGTTGGTGTTACTGTTGCTATTGGAGCGTTGACCACAGTTGTATATGTATCCGCAGATGAGCTTCCATACGCGTTGCTACCTGCGAAAGTTGCAATAATCTGGTAGTCCCCTGAGATAGTTGGTGTCCAAGTGAAATGGAATGTTCCCCTTACATCAGTAGTTGCATCTCCGATATGTACAGGATTACCGTTTGGATCCACCGCATCCATTGAAACTGGCACTCCAGTAATTGTTATGTTATGATATATTCCATCGATTGGCATTTGCAGATTTAGGTGGTCCATCCATGTTGCCATTGAAGTATCAGAGATGCATGGTGTTCCTGCTTGCTGTGGTGACTCGTCCAACACCGTTCCAGAGATGACTACTCTTTCTCCAGCGATTATTTGTGTTTGTGGTGCGGAAACTGTAGTTGTGCTTGGACCTTTGCCTACAACGTATAGCTTGCCGTCGTAGTTGCTGCCTGCTACAAAATAGTCGTCAGATGCAGCCGCTACTGTCATGCGTGTACCGCTTATTTTCCATTGTAATACCCCGGTGGTAGCGTTTATGCAGTTTAGTCCCCAGCCTCTTGTCGGCGGAAGTGATGGAGTGTGCTCATTATTTGATACGTATAGCAGGCCGCCTATGACTTTGATTTCATTGGTTGAATACTCATTTGCGTATGTTCCGTTTTCGAGAGATGTATATGGAGTTTCAAATGGTAGAGCTGCGTCGACGTAGTGCCACATTATTGCGCCGTTGGTTTCATTAAGGGCCCAAACGCCAGTGTATCCAATCATGAATAGGATGCCGTTGTATCCAGCCGTTGTGTACTGGGTAAATTCGCCCCAAGGATAGTCATTTATTGGAGTAGTCCAAAGCAGTGTTCCTGTACGTAGATCAT
This sequence comes from Candidatus Bathyarchaeota archaeon, assembly GCA_963811105.1. Lineage (GTDB taxonomy): Archaea > Thermoproteota > Bathyarchaeia > Bathyarchaeales > Bathycorpusculaceae > Bathycorpusculum. The sequence continues at coordinate 427,002 of CAWEPZ010000011.1, forward strand.
ATGCTTTCCAGAATCCATGCTCAAAAAAACAGAAGTACTTTCCATTCTCCGATAGTGCAGTAGCCATGTTAAATGGTGTGGTGCCGTTTTCATCGCCAGGACTTGTTGTGTAGTTCCATAACATTTTTCCTGTTGTGTAGTCTATAGCATAGAGGTTTCCGCCGTAGAGGCCGCCGTAATAGAATCTGCTTGCAATTATGCCAATGCCTGTTACGGGATCATAAGAGCCTAGGAGTGATTGTGCAGCGGCTGCCGTTGGAGGTATCCTGTAACTTGGCGGTATTGAAACACTGACGTTGCTAACTATTCGTGAAGAGAAGGATGTTGATGTTCCTTGTTCTGTCCAGTTGATTAAGAATCCGTTTGTATAAATGTTGTAGCTACTACCTTGGAATGTAATCGTAGTGTAGTTAACGAATTGGAAGCTTAAGTAATAGCCATTGTAGAAAGCGCATTCAGCATTACCTGCCGATCCCAAACTTGGAATCGACATGTTTAATGTTATGGCTCCGGTGTTTGGATTAACCTTGTATAGTCTGGCTGCAGTGGCGCCACCGCTTATTGCAAAGAGGTCAATACCATAGGCTGCATCTGCTGCTGCTCCGGGAACTGCTGTGTCTACGCCTGCCCAGTATGCGATGTGGTTTGGTGTAATTCCGCCATCGCCGGTTGGAATGTCATAGTATATTTTTCCTGTCTGCAAGTCATAGCATTCTGCCACTGATTGGGGAGTTTGACGGTATGTTCCGTTGACTAGTTGCGGCATTATTTTTGTAACAGTTGTATAGCATCTGCCCATGTAGATAACGCTTGGAGTGTTGGCTGTGCCTGCACTGCTTGGGCCGACAACGTTGGCTTGATTTCCTACCTCGCCTCCAATGAGGCCTGACATTTGGCTCACTTGACTCCACAGAATGTGCGGAGTGTTTACAGCTGGGATATAGGGACCATAGTAATTACTTGAGGTAGCTGATTGAGCACCGCCACTGTAACTCATCCATGGAAAGTTTCCTGAGATTGTGCTCCATTCTCTGTTGTTTGGTTCTATTGGTCGACTCCAGTAATCTGTTGGCAGAGCTGAAGACCATGACATTACTTGGGCTTGTTGAACTGTAACATTCGTAATGGGTGTGATAACGGGAACAACATAGTCTGAGGGGTAAAAAAGCCATCCAGAGACTGGCGTTGCAGAGTAGTTTCCATTATTGTAGTATCCTGCCGGGAAGTATTCGCCGGGGAATGAGAATTGGAACTGGTATACACCAACTGTGTCGGGAACGTAGTTGAACCAGCTTGTGCCGTCTGCTACGTAGGATTGAAGGGTAACAGTTTGAGTTGAGAGGTCTGGTTTCGTTATTGTGACAACGTACCCATTCATGAATTTGCCTTCACCTGAGGGAGTTGTTATCCAAACGTTAACCAAAAGCAGTTGACCGACTCCGATGGGATTGGGTGAAGCACTAAGGAACGGTTGTGGATGAATTGTCCAATCAACCGTTGCGCCAGATGGTGGTGAAGTAGGTCCTACATAGCCATTTTGTGTTGGAGCTTGACCGTGCGCTAGTTCTTGCCCTTGCACTGGTACGAATGAGAAGAGTATAGAAGCCAGTAATAGAGAAGTGAGGATCGCAAAAGATGTTTTTGATGTGTTCAATGAATTTACTAAATTTCTCAAAATATTCATTTTCTCCTTTTATTTTGTTGATAAGCAGAAGAAAAAATCGCTTTCTCAACTAGTATATTGTCTGGTAAAGCTACTTATAAATTTTAGGAAAAATCGGTTGCTAACACCTTTAGGTGAGACGATGCAATTTGACTATCTTTATATGATCTCTGCTACATAACGATATCCAGAAATGCTCACCAACAAGAAACATAAGCTCTCATGCAAAATCTGGATTCAATACAAGGACAAACCATTAATAGGCAAAGGCGGGGCAGAAATTCTTGAAGCCATAGAAAAAGAGAATTCAATTTCCAAGGCTGCAGAGACCTTGGGAATGTCTTATCGTTATGTTTGGAATTATTTGCAAGATATTCAAAAAAACCTCGATGAGCGGATAGTTGAAACTTACAAAGGTGGAAAAGCCGGAGGCGGAGGCGCAAAGCTGACAGATTTAGGAAGAGGTTTGCTTGGTGAGTATAAGCAAGTTGAGATTTACTTGGCGAAGGTCTTATCCAATTCAGGAAATTTGGAGGTGAAAGGTATGAAGTTAAGTGCAAGGAATCGCTTTAAGGGAAAAGTAGTTGCTGTTGAAAAAGGCGTTATTACCGCAAAAGTAAAGGTTGAGGTAAAAATGCCTATTACTGTTACGGCAGTCATAACGAAAGACGCAGTTGAAGACTTAGACTTAAAAGTAGGAGACGAAGTCGAAGCAATTGTTAAATCAACAGGAGTAATGATTGCCAAATAATTTTTCGTCCACAATCTTTGAGCAATTGCTTGTTTTAAAGAGTTCAACATATCCTGAGGGGCACCCTCTTTTTTCATAGTAAAAATTTAAACAAAGAGAAGATATCCACTCAATCTACGTCAATATAACCTCACCGTAACTTAAATTGAACCTATCCACTATAAACCAAAACTGTTGTTAAGAATTAAGAATTAGAATTGTTTACTCTACGACGTACCTATAAGTAATATGTTCGCCTGCAGTTGAACTCTTTCGAGTAATTTTTAAGATGTCACCTGGTTTTGCGCCTATAACTTTCACCGCTGGATCGCCTGATTTTATCTGTGGCATCTGGTATGGCTTAACTCTGTATTGTGCAAGAAGTTGGTTCTTTTCTTTTTCGCTTAATATTTCATGAAGGGGCACCAGTGCATGCTCGAATATGTCAAAGACTGGAAAAGATTTGGGAAGCAGCTCGACTTGTTTCTTTTTTGCACCAAGTTTTACCGCGTGCGTGTAGCGTCCTTCCGTTACTACTATGGCGCGGTCAATTTCTTTCTCTTTCATTATCTTGTAGAGCGTGTTCATAGCGGCTATGCCGACGGTTGCTTCACCTAAAATGCACCAGATTATAGCTTTCTCTTTGTCCTGTGGAATGTCAATAATATAGGCTATCGCACCTTCAAACGATTCTTTCTCAAGAAGTTTGTATCGTCTTAATTTAATTAGGACTTCAGCTTTCCGTTCTTCGATTGTTTCTATTTTAGTACTCAATTATAAACCCTCAATAATTGGGAATTACGCGAAAGTCATAACGAACTATTGCCCTTAAACTTTTCCCTATAAAAATAGCGATGCTAAAAAAATCTAGCCGAGCGGCAAATTTGAGAGCTCATAAAATAACAATAAATACCTTGATAAACTCTGGGCACCTAGGCTTTTACCAATTTAAATCCTATTTTTGTACCCATTCCATAAGCAAAAGCTAAGTTAATTATCATTATTGCCATAGCTTCAAGATGCCGTGCAGCTTTCAGAGGACCACAATCAATCGGGTCAAAACCTATGTCTTGTGTTAATTGGGCTACTGTTTGTTTAGCTTTCAAATCGTCGCCAGCAATGAAAGCCGTTAATTGTTCTTTTCCAATTTTGCCCTTGTTTTGGTTAGCTGCGAACACTGTGTTGAACGCTTTTACTACTTTTGCTTTTGGCAGTTTTTTCTGAGTTTCTTCAGCTGAGGAAGTGGTGCAGCTTATTGCTAACTCTGATTTTGCTCCTACTGCGTTCATAACATCGATTACTATTTTCTCATCCGCATATGCTCTTATTTCTTCTATAGCATTGTTTGCATTTTCGTATGGCACTGCAAGAATTATTATGTCTCCCCATTTTGCCGCATTAGCAACTGATTCTGCAGGGTCTCGGTGACCAAAACGTGTTTCGTGCTTAGCGCTTAAGCCACTGCATAATGCATTGCCAACATGGCCTTTTCCTATAATTGCGATTTTCACTCTTTCAACCTCAGTTAAAAAGCACTTGATTTGGGTTCATTAGGAGTTGTGACTGCCATAAGCCTACAACAAAGTCTTCCATGAGCAAAATAGGGGTCAATTTCGCGGTTTTAAGTTCTCTAGATTCTTTAAACAGTTAAACAAAATAAAACAACCCATTTTAGCGACAGAGATTTCTCGCCGGCAATCCAAAAAACCCTAGAGCTGCCAGGCTTCATAAAGAACATGGAAGACAAAACTGTTCTTGTAGAGTTCGTCAGAAACGCCGTACTCAGCGTAGCAGACACATCATAGCCACATTCAAGAATGGTCATATTAAACAATTCATAGTGGTCGTGGATGCGAAGGCGCAAAACCAAGAAGAAGCTATTAAGCTGAATTCGTTGAGAAAGCACCCAGAACACAATAATTCCACCGTTAGCCTGCGGCTTATCGGATAATCATTCCCACTTGGACTAACGAGTTCTGTTCTCTAACAAAAAGCACAGCTGTCTTATCCTTCGTAGGCCTTATGGACTTAGTCGGTGCAGGCCGTTCAATTATATTTCAAACCATGGAGATTCGGCCCGTTTGGATTATTATCGCACTAATCTACCTTGTGTGGACTACCGGATTCTCTAAAATGATGGATATAATCTACGAGAAGAAGAAGATACCAGGCGCGGAACTCGGGATGCAGTCATAAAGCTGTTAGGTTTTGGTTTTCTTTAGAAGCCATGCCATGTTTTTTCCAAGGGTTTCCATTGTTTCCATGCCTTCTGTGTCGTTTTTTACGTCGCCTTTTTTGTTTCCGATGGCGATGTTCCAGTAGCTGCTGCCTGGAATTATCATCTGGTTGATGAGGAAGAAGTGGTTCATGGCGTCGAAAGTGGTCATGGCGCCTGCTCGGCGGGCCACGACAACTGCAGCTCCAACCTTATACTTCAATGCTTCAGGGGTGGCTCTGCAAACGAAGCCTGCTCGATCAATAAGCGCTTTTATTTCAGGCGACATCATGCCAAAATAGGTGGGTGAGCCAAGGATTACGCCGTCTGCCTCAACCATCTTTTGAATGTACTTATTCACTTTGTCATCTCTAATGGTGCATTGCTGATTCTTGGTTTCAAAACATACCCTGCAAGCGGTGCAGCCGCGGATTTGCTCTCCTGCTAGCTGAACCAGCTCTGTCTTAATGTCTTCTTCTTCGAGGGTTTTGAGCACACGTTTTAGAAGTATGGCGGTGTTTCCGTCTTTTCGTGCACTTCCGTTAAAAGCTACAACTTTCATTTCAAATTACCTTTAATAAATAAATCTGTTTTGAATTTAAGAGACTAACGGAAGGTGAAAGCTGACTTTTCTTTTTCACTTTTAAAATAAAAACAAGTGCTGCCACTACAATAATGGGTGCTGCAACAACTAGCACAATTAGCCATGTTGGCACTGGCGTTGTAGGGGGTGAGGCGGGACTATGCATTAAGGGGTATTGGTCTTGGTTTAGAACGTCTATTATGTATGGGGTGTCGCCGATTCCATCATGGTTTGGGTCGGTTCCGTTATAGTTGCTCCAGTAATTGCCGATTTTGCCGTTATCCCAAGAATGCCGTGCTTCACTGAAATTGTATACTTTGCACACACAACCGGTAAGTTGTACTTCATTTTCGATAAAGCTGTTTTGGCTAATTGTTATGTCTGAAGGTATGTTTCCTGCGTTGTGGTCGATTTGTTCAAAACCAAAGAAGAGCCCTTGTCTATTTTCTGCAATATAGTTTTTTGTTACGTTATTAGCTGAGCCCGACAGCAGCACACCTACGATATTGTTTGAGAAACTGTTGTCTATAATGGTGTTGTGTGCTGTGCGGATGTAAATTCCTATGCTGAAATTGCTGATATTTAGGTTCTTGACTGTTACTCCGCTTACTGTTTTGTCAAAATCTAAACCAATAACGTACTGAACAGTTATAGTCGCATTAGGACCTAAACCCAGTATTATCTGAGATTCTATATCCATAGCGGTAAGTGGACCCATCAGCTTGAAGCCATCACCGTTAAGAGTTACGTTGCTTTTCTGAACAAGAATCGGATCAAACACATTGTCTGTAAACGTGTAGACATCTCCATCGCGCAGAATGGGAACATTTGCTGGACTCACGGTTCCATTTGGTAGAATAAAAATTGTCGTTAAAGTTACTTGTGAGACAGCAGGCTCTAAAAACATTAGGCACGATAAACTCGTCAATAGAAAAACGGTTAAACAAATCTTATGCCCAAACAATTTTCTTGCCATTCTAATCTAACTCTTTCGTCGTATTTGAATTGTTAAGCCAATTTCTCGATTTGAAAATTGATTTTCCAGCAAACTTGAACTGCAGACAATCCTCATATGGGCACATCTCAACACATCTCAAACACCAAATACATTGTGAACTGGCTACGTCGCCGCTTTTCTGTTCATAGACCTCTTTAACTTGCGTTGGACAAACTCTTTTACAAATTCCGCATTTTTTGCATTTCTCTTCCGTCTTGTTCAAATGCACGCCGGAGATCCACTTGAACGGTGGAAATCTGTTAAAAACCGCCATCAAAGCGCCTAAGGGGCATATTTTGCACCATGAACGTCGGAAGAAAAATGCCGCTGCCGTAACTACTGCGAGAACAATTAAGTTGATTGACGTTAAATAGAAACCCAGCTGGAAGAATTGTCCACTTGTGGTTTGAGTTACCCAGCCTGGTTGCATTATCCCTAGACCAACATAAGTCAAAATGCAAAATGGCTTCATAGGGCAGACTTGACAAAATGGAGATGAAAAATAATTCCAGACAAACCCGCCTTTTTGAGTTCCAGGCACTATTTGGGTACCAGCAATGGCTTGCGATGCAAAAACGACGCTTAGAATTACAATAAGTGCTAAGATAATGTAGCCTAGCTGGTGAAAACGATCGTTGAACTTATCCGAAACATTTCTGCGCTTTATTCTCAACGCTCTCCGTAACCTAGTCATCAAATCTACGTACAAACCGAATGGACATACCCAACCGCAAAAGACTCTGCCTAGGAGAACGGCTGCGAAAATGATTATTGCGAAAACAATTGCCAATCTAGCTATGCCTGAGGAATCATAATGTACTCCCCAGCCGCCTCCAATGTTAAAAAACGGGTAAATATAGCTTTGAATTTGCCATAAAGCACAAGTTACAGTTCTTCCACAAGGATAAAAGCACGCAAAAAAGGGTGCTGGCAACCCATCAGGCATTGATACACCAAACACCTTTGTTCCAATTAAAATTTCGTGAGGGGCAACTTGTTCTGCGGGAACGGGCAAGTTCTGATGATCAATAAAGATACCAAAGAAAATTAGCAAAAGTAACCCTATTTGAACAAGCAATCTAAGAGAACTAATCTTTGCTGTCTTGTTTCTTCGTCCTATTATAAATGCAGCTGTGCCTAAGGCAAACAGAACTAGACCCGCGACAACGATTGTATAGTCAGTCTTGAAATTTAGTTTTACAGCTGGGGTTGGAGATGGCGCATCAGGATGCAACGGATCAGTTACTTGAGCGTATAATCTGTCGCAAATTGCTCCATTTATAGAGAATATGTTCCAGTAGCCTGCCATGCCGAGCGATTGAGTGACGACGAAATTACCAGTCTTGGGGTCAGTTAAAACATACTTTTCAATGAAGGTGTAGTCTGGTCTAGTAAATACTACTCTTACAGTCCTATTCTCCTCTGGAGGACATATTTGTCCTGTAACTGTGACATTTTCGTTAATGATAATTTGAGTTTTATCAATGTCTGAAGTAACGCATGGACCATAGCAGGAGTTGACTGGTTGGACATAATATACGTTAAAAAGGTAGACAGCGACTATTGCTGAAACTGCCAAGCAGAGAACAGTTCGCTGTTTAATGCAACCTCACCCTGATCTGTCCATAGTGTGGTTTTATCTCATATACTTTTGCAAATTGTCGTTCGGAAGCTTGGTTTGCATTTTTATGCTACAGAAATAGCATTAGTCAAGGTGGTAGGCTTCTTCTCCATGTTGGCTAAAATCTAGTCCAACTTCTTCTTCTTTAGGACTCACACGTAAAGGAGAAATAAGGTCTACTAATCGGAGAAGTAAGTAAGATCCGGCAAACGCGAATGCAGATATAACTAACACTGCAATCACTTGAACTCCAAGCAAACCGGCGTTGCCATAGAATAATCCTTGAACGCCTGGATTAACCAAGGTGGTTGCAAATAGCCCTGCGGCCACCGCTCCGATAATGCCGCCAATTCCGTGGCAGGCAAAAACGTATAGTGTGTCGTCTATTCTTGATCTTCCAGCCCTCCAATTAGCTACTAGGTTTGAAATGATTCCGGCAACTAAACCAATAATGACTGCAGCCGTGAAATTAACGTAACCTGAAGCTGCTGTTATGGCTACTAAGCCACACACTGCACCCACGGCTATGCCTACTGCTGAAGGCTTGCCCTTAATTGTCCAGTCCAACAACATCCACCTTACAGCTGCCGCTGCTGCAGCCAAGTTAGTAACTACAACAGCTGAGACTGCGAGGCTACTTGATGCAAGTGCACTGCCGCCATTGAAGCCAAACCAGCCGAACCACAGCAAACCTGCGCCTAAAATTACATAAGGAATGTTTGTAGGCTTAAACTCACTCCCCATAGGAATTGTTTTATTTTCACCTTTCTGATCTAAGGCTTTAAGTTGATCTTTCCAGTAAACACAGCCTTTCCTTCTGCCGACTACCACCGCTGCTGCCAAAGCGAACAATCCTGCAGCTACATGTACGACTATTCCACCCGCAAAATCAACAGCGCCAAGGACATGTAACCAGCCGTTAACGTTCCATATCCAGTGGGCAATGGGTGAGTAAATGAGGGTTGACCACAAAACTACGAAGATTAGCAAAGATTTGAAACGGATTCTTTCTGCAGACGCGCCAATAATAAGTGCGGGTGTGATTGCCGCAAACTTCAACTGAAATGCAAAGAACAGTATGGCCGGGATGGTTGGTGCGTAGGGCTAATTGTGTTTATGCTTATACTGTTTAATCCGAAAAAAGAAAGATTGCCTATTATTCCGCCTACGCTTGGTCCGTAAACGAGGCTATAACCCCAAAAAAACCAGACAAGACTGACTACCGCAAAGATGATGATGCATTGGACAAGTGTTGAAACAAGGTTTTTTCTTCGAACTAAGCCACCGCAAAAGAAGGCTAGAGCTGGTGTCATCAGCATAACAAGAGCTGTGGACATTAGAACCCATGCAATATCTGCTGGTTGGATTGCAGAGACATTTGTTCCCTCAATGACCTCAGTGTAGCTTATTTGTTCTTGCAAATTGGCAAAACTAATATTTAAACTATGCATTCGCACTGATAACAAGGTTATTTTTGGATAAATGCGCAGTGAAGAGCATAGATGCACTGCAATATTTCAACAACTTGTTGAAATAGAATATTTATTTGAAAGACCGTCCAAAAATAACTCACCAAATGTTAACATATCCAAACGTTTTGGAAAAATAAGATTGCGAATCAGCTATTGCTGAAACAAAGAAAAGAATAAGTTTTCCTAGCCTTAGTTAGATATCGCTCAGCCTAATCGAGATGGTATGCTTCTTCCCCGTGTTCACTAAGGTCTAAACCTGCGTCTTCTGCTTCTTCGCTAACTCTCAAGGGTGAGAATATGTTCACCAATCTAAGCAGCAAGTAGGAACCAAAGAAAGCAAATGGTACCACCACGCCAATTGCTACTAACTGAGCAACCAGTTGACCCGGGTTTCCGAATAGCAGGCCGTTAACCCCTGGGACTGTTGCTGACACGCTGATCGCTGCTGAGGCGAAGAGTCCGGTTGCGATTGAACCCCAGAGGCCCCCAACACCATGACATGCAAATACATCTAAGGTATCGTCAATTCGTGATCTGCCTGCTCTCCAGTTGGCTACCAAGTTCGAGATAACACCTGCTGCTAAACCGATGATTAAAGCTGACGATACGCTTACGTAGCCTGCTGCAGGCGTAATTGCGACTAATCCAACAACTCCTCCAACAGCAATACCTACTGCGGACGGTTTCCCTTTTATTAGCCAATCAGATAGCATCCAACTTACAGCCGAAGCTGCCGCTGCCAAGTTGGTAACTACAAGCGCTGAGACAGCTAAGTCGTTTGCAGCTAACGCACTTCCAGCGTTGAAGCCAAACCACCCAAACCACAATAACGCGGCGCCTAGCAATACGTAGGGGATGTTGGTTGGCTTGAACTCGACTGCCTGATTCTTCTGGTCGAGAGTTTTCATGTGGCTCTGCCATGGAATTGCGCATCCTTTTCGCCTACCTATAACTAGAGCTGCTGCCAAAGCTGAAATGCCTGCTGAAATATGTACAACTATGCCGCCTGCAAAGTCGATGGCGCCGAAAGCTCGGAGCCAGCCGCTTGGGTTCCAGACCCAGTGAGCTATAGGCACGTAAATGAGTGTAGACCAAAGTACCATAAAAACAAGGAGGGATCTAAAACGGATTCTTTCCGCACATGCGCCTATTATTAGGGCAGGAGTGATTGCGGCAAACTTTAGTTGGAAGGCGAAATATAATAGTTCGGGTATGCCTGGGGCAAGTGCTGAGTTGACCGAGTGTATACCTATATTGTTCATGCCTAGTAAGCCTTGGCTGTAGCCGATTATGCCATTGATGCTGTTGCCGAACACTAAGCTGTATCCCCAGAGTGCCCAGACAATACTTATGACCGCGAATATCACAAAGCATTGGACAATTGTTGATACGAGGTTTTTTCTCCGAACTAGACCTCCGTAGAAAAATCCTAGTGCTGGTGTCATCAGCATAACTAATGCTGTTGCCGTTAATACCCACGCTATGTCTCCTGCCGCCATACTTCATCTTTCTCCATTCGACATTTGTTGAATACTTAATTTTTAACCTGTACACTTATCGTGAGCTTATATTTAAAATATACGCATATGAAACATATTTACATTTTATTTTACTCGTTTGTTTATTTTAACAATTGATTCCACACTATTCATCCGATTTTTCAAACAAACAATCTCCGTTATTAAAAAAATGTCCAAGAATGACATTGTGAACGGGTGTTTGGAAGCTATGGAAAAACAGGTTTCTAATTGGCTTCTGCACAAATTTACAGATTTAAGTCAAAATAATGGATAAAATTAGCATTCTACTAATTTAAAATTTAGAATTACTCATTAAAAAATCAACTGTTTGACAAATCCCGTTGAGTTGGTCCAATTTTGTTTTAACCATTCATTTAACATAATAAAGCCACACCTTGAGCCTGACTGCCGTTACATTTTTATGCGAATCGTGATCAAAACTACGTATTTGGGGAATGTTTACTGGATTTCGCGACAGAATTAGCTAAAGCCGTTATAGCGCTGTTTATCATAGTTGACCCGCTTGGCGACATTCCCATCTTTGTAGGTTTAACTGATAAGGTGCCAGAAGCCCAGAAAAGAAAAGTCTACAACACCGCAACACTCATTGGTTTCATTCTGCTTCTTGTTTTTGCATTCACTGGTCAAGGGATTTTAACAATTTTTGGATTATCAATTTTTAGTTTCGAGGTTGCAGGCGGCATTTTACTGCTCATTATTGCTATTAGAATCCTGATTTCAGGCAGCATGCATGAGAATGTTGAATCTCCAGAAAGCATTGGTGCGGTTCCAATCGCAATCCCACTTCTCGTAGGACCTGGAGCTATTACCACAACCATATTTAACCTTCAAGCTTATGGTACCGTAATAGCGATTGTTGCAGTTTTAGTTGTGTTAACTTTAACCTGGGTAATTCTAAGATACATAAATGGCATTTACAAGTTTTTAGGCAAAACAGGCTCCTCGGTAATAGCAAGAGTTATGGCACTGCTCATTGCTGCAATAGCAATTCAGTACATTTTGACCGGTGTTACTCATTTTCCGTTTGTAGCTCACCTTGTCTTAAGTATTTTTTAAGAAACCAAGTACATTAAAATTCTAAAAATGGGAATTATAGATACTCCTATCGTGTGGAAATTTAACTCATAACGTGAACAAAAACTAAAGATTCTCTACACCAGATTCTGCAAAACCTAAAACATGCCCAAGAACTAATCACCTCACCAGTTTTACCACACTCAGGTCCTAGCTGACCTTAACGAAGTATGTTAAGACTTGAAGATAGAATTAATAACTTAATATTTGTTGATTTTCAATGGTTTCATCACTTGAAAGCATCGTTGAACGGCTATTTTTTAGAAGAGCCAAAATAACAAATACTCAAACCTAACAATAGATGCAATGTTACTCCCTAAAATTGCCCGAGTTAAAGTCGAAAATAAAAAAATTGATATGCCAAATTTGGCTTAAACTGGTTTTGACTCTAAGTTTTTGATTTCTTGCTAAAATACTTTTTAAGAGGGTCCCAATACCACTCTATCCAGCCCTCAGTAGTATCCTTGGCCTGATCTTCAGGAATGTTAGAGTGCACCATTACAAGTTCTGTTCCTCCAGGAACAACATTGAAACATAGCTCTAACTTAGATGGCTCCGCACCTTTTGGAAAATCAGTCGAAGTCCATTCTTGAACAACTCGTTTTCCATCGTCAAGTTCTAAGTATTTGCCAAAAATGTACCCATCCCAAGCGGTAAAATTGCCGCCGACTACTGCTTTTCCAGTGGCTTTACTACCTGTGAATTTACTGTGTTTTTTCGGGTCAACATAGGCATCGTAAACTTCTTTTGGAGAGGCTTGAATAATCACTTTTTGTTTTATTGTTGTAACTTTTGTGTTCATAAAAGGTCACTGCTAAACTAGTTGTCGGAAGGGTTTTTTAACTTTAAGGTTTAATTAACTGTGAGCAAAAATGGGAAGATGCACGGTCACTAAAGGTCAGCGCAGAATAGGAAGAACAATACGTAAACTTGAAGGCAGCGTAGAGCTTAGCGCAAAAGAAAGTAAAGCAAAAATGGCAGAGATAGATTACAAACAAAAAAATCAAGCTGCTGCCGATTACAAGGATGATTCGCCAGTTCAGAACCTGCGTGACCCAGCCCAGTGGAAAAAAAAATAACAAATAATTTTGCAAACAATTTTGTTTTTTATAGAATGCGTTATCGAAAGTAACGCTTGAATTTCACAAGAATTCTATGGAACATGTAGATCTACTCAATCTCAAGGTGCTTTAAGTTTTTTAACTTGAAAATGCATATAGTATTGATGTGAAATTTCTATGTCAGCTTCTTTAGATGTTGATAGTGATTGGAATTTTAGAGTTTTTGATAAACGCTTGGTTATTGTCAAAACTAAAAATGAAAGCGCTCATAAAGTGGCTGTTTTAGACGTTTTAACGAACTTGACATTCGCGGTTGAGGTGCCAGATACGGTTACGATTCAAGATCTCATTTCTGGCAAAGAGTATTTGGTTAATTTGAGAGTTTACACTTCAAAGGATATTAAAGGCGTAGATAGTAATTTTATAGATTTTTTTGAAGTTATAGATGTTGACCAAAGCATTGAAGATTTCATTAAAGCATACTGGATTTACCCCAGCAAAATACGTTTTGAATTAGTGGATATAGAAGAGCCATAGTTTCATCGCAATATCATGTTTACGAATTTTTCAGGGTTAAACAGTTCCAAATCCTTGTAAGTTTGTCCTACCCCTATGAATAGAATTGGTTTTTGGGTAACGTAAGTAACGCTTAAAGCGGAACCGCCTTTCACGTCAGCATCCACCTTCGTTAAAATTGTTGCATCTATGCCGACGGCTTTGTTGAATTCTTCCGCCTGCTGGACTGCGTCGTTGCCAATCAATGAGTCCACCGTGAATATAGTTAAGTCGGGGCGAACGACGCGTTTGACTTTGATCAATTCATTCATTAAATTTTGATTTGTCTGCATTCTGCCTGCTGTGTCAATCAATACTATGTTAATTCCGTGGGCCTTCGCATGGCTTACAGCGTCGTAAGCCACTGCGGCAGGGTCGCCGCCATAATCGCTTCTGATTACGCGCATTCCTAAACGTTTTCCATGTTCCTCCAGCTGCTCAATTGAGCCGGCACGGTAAGTATCAGCACATGCAAGAACAACAGAGTAATTTTTGTTTCGGAAAAACTGTGCAACTTTGGCTATGGTTGTGGTTTTTCCTGTTCCGTTGATCCCCACAAACATTAAGGTAAATGTCTCTTTGTTTTTTCGTTTCTCTTCTGCCATTTTAAGCAAATCAATTTGTTTGTTGGTGAGCATTACTTCTAGTAGAACCGCTCGGAGGTTTTCTTCAACGATTTTTTTGCGGTCCTCCAGGCGCTTAACTTGAACACCGACCAAGCGCTTTTCAAGGTCATCGCTGATTTTTTCTGATACTGGAAAAGCAACATCGTTTTCGCACAAACTCATTCTGAATTCTGATAAAATAGGGTTTAAGTTTTCAGTTTTAAGTTCCGTTGTCGTAACTTTATTTACTAATCCTTTGAAACCTGACTTGAGCTTCTCAAACATCGCTTCAAGGTTTCCCTTCTCTGGCTGAAGCAAGCAAAGTTTCAAGTCTAGTTCTACCCGAGTTTATTCGTTCAGCCACCTGACTGAATTGTTGCTGAGCGACATTCATAGTTTTTTCTAGTTCATCCAATCGCTCTTTTAGGGTTGTTTTTGCATCAACCAAACTCTTCTCTACTGATACTCCAGCACCCATGCCTACAATAATCTTGTCAGTATCTAAAATTTTTGTTTTAATATAAGCGCTTCCGCCTATTGGAACCAAAAGTTCAGCATTTTCTTTTTCCTTTTCAATTCCTTCCAAAGTCATATTAGCATAAGTTAGATCATTAACTGCAGCATTGACCATGTTAATTCTTTGCTGTAAGGTTTCTGCAGTTTGCTCTAGATAGCGCATTTCCATGCTGAGTTTGCGAAGTTCTTCTTCTGCTTTGCTAACTGCCAATTGTTTATGCCTCCGCTGCAATTTTCTTTAGAATTGGATTTTCGATTTGGTCAGGAGTGATTTCTTTTACAGAACTTATTTTTATGTGGCATCTTTTAACTCTGTGTCTGCTGCCTATTTCGGCATAAACCTTCTCGACTGCATGCTCGCTTTTGTCAGCTAACAGTTCTCTTACGAAGGGAGTTGCTAATCTTGGCTTGTTGATTTCGCCGGTTACTTTGAAAGCTTTCATTTTTTATCTTCCTGCACAACATCCAGCGCATTCCCAATAATAAACATCTCGGGTCCTGTTGTCATAGAACCAGCCACTGCAGCATGAGAATTAGCAAGTAAGCCTGTTCCAACGTAGGGGACTCCACAGTTGATTGTGCCTACATCGATTGGGACCTTGAAGATGTTTTCTAAGATTTCTCTTTCTTCATCTTTTAGCATTGGGTGAGCTAAGACCCCTTTGTTAGTTGCGACAGCTAAGGCGCCTACGTAAGGTAACCCTGCTATTTCTGTTGGCACAACTTCAACGCCGAGAGTTTCAGAGATTTTTTTTATTTCCGCGGGCTTAAAGCGTGGATCAATTATTGCTCCTTTGTCGTTGGCCAAAACGAGGTTGCCGTAAGCTGTCTTTTTTGTTTCCATAATGGTGATCTGCCCTTCAAAAGCTTCTTTGATTTGTGTTAATTCTTCTTCACGGATAAAACTTGGAAGTAGCATTCCGTTTGAGTTTGCGCATACCAATGAGCCTGCAAGAACTGAGCCTCCGATTGCTGTGTAAATAAGATTGACTTTTAGCCAGTCGACGTATTCTTGGGCTTTTTCTCTGGGAACCATTCTTGGAATGATCACTATGTTTTCTGTTGCTAATGCATAAACGCCGATGCTTGGGCTTCCGACTATGCTGGATAAGTATACGGTCAAGAATTTAGCTCTCCTGATGATGAGTGTTAATGGCGAAGTTCATGCATACTCCTTTTTTTAGATTGTGGTCAGCTTATACAATTAAAACTTGGTAATCGTTAGCGAAAACGCTCTTCGTTTCGTTCAAATGCAACATAAAACGTGTAAAAGTGAATGCTGTCGAGGCTTTTCTTGGTGATTTAGCACTATCCACACGATTTTTTCAAACTTCGTTAAAAATTTTTAAACATACTCAAACTGAACTTGTAAACAAATCTAATATTGAATCCAAAAAGCAACCCAAAACAACAAATTCAAAACTTTGCTTTAAACTCATCAAGAATTGATATTTCATGAAACTAAAGAGTTAAAATATTAGTATATGTAGAGAAGATTAAAATATATTAAGAAATTTATTTGGCTTCAGCCAAGTATACGGTTACGTTGCCGTCTTTGTCTTTTGCGGCTCGAACACGAATCTTTCGTGGAGGTTTTTTTATGCCTTTGTTCCAGATCTTCTCGTTAACTTCCTTGCTAATTATAAGCTGGGGTAACTCTTCTTCTTCCTCTTCTTCTGAAACCTTCATTTCAAGTTTCATGTGTTTAGTTACGAAAATTTTAAGCAGTTGCATTGCTCGTGGGGCGCGTTTCTTAGGCGGTCTAACCAGTGCTCTTGATAAAGGAATAGTGTAGGTTCTTTCTTCAACTATCTCTTCTTCCTCTTTCTTTTTCTTTGGCTTGGCTTCCTCTTTTTCTGCTGGAGTTTCCTCTTTTGAAGCACCCTCTGAAGGTTTTTGTTCTTCAACATTTTCCTCTTCAGTTAGGTCGGGCATTTCTATTTCGTCTTCAGTTTTCTTCGCTTCTTCTTTGCCTTCTATGACCATTACTTACATTCTCCTATGCCTTAATTTTCCTGGTTCGCCAGTTTCGTCTTTGTTTAGGGTTATTCCTAACTTTGCCGTCAGTTCGGGCAATTACCCATGTTGGAACACCTGCTGCTTCTTTCCCAGCTTTAGCTAGCCGAAGTTTTTTTGCTGTAGGTTTTACTCGCGCCATTCTTTTCATATCCTTCTAATTGTTGTTTCTCGCTTCCGTGATTGAAGCTGAATTAATATTTGCTTAAGATGAGCATCTGACAACGGAATCGGCAACTTGCCGGTTTGTGCCAATTCAATCAGCTGCATTTCTATCTGCTCAGAAAACTCAGCTTTAACCATCTTCAGGTTATTTAGCCTTTGCCGAGCTTCAGGCGTCATTATCTTATTAAGAAACGCCTGTTTTTGAGCTTCTAGTTGCTGTTCTGCCTGAGATTGTCTTTGCTCGTCACCGACTCTTTGCTGTAGCGACGAGAGTTTGCGTTTACGGATTTGGTCAAGCTCGTCATCTGACATTGCTACTATTCGCCCTGATATTTCTTGAGCTCGGGGATAGTTTTAACTATTTCCTTAAGCAAATCTCCAGCAACTTCTTGAAGAAGCTTCCGACCTTTAGGCGTCATCTTTCGTCCTTGAGGCTTTGTAGTTTGAACTAAACCAGCAGTCTCCAGTTGCTGAAGAATCTTGCGGATATTACTTCCGCCAGCTTTAACAACATGATCCTTTTTAACCCCATTATTTTTTCGTCCGCCATAATCTGCACGCAGTTTTTCTAAGCCAATAGGACCGTGAACGTAAACTTTTCGAAGCACAGATGCACTCCGAGTATACCACCAATTTGGGTTCTGAGGCTGTTTTTCAACGTGATTACCTGTTTTAGCAAAAGCGGCCCATGGAAGAGGCTGAACTTCATCAACGTTTTCTTTGAGGTATCTGGCCAAACGGTCTATGAATTTTGAAGCTGGAACATCATGAGGGGTAGTCAAGATTAATTCTTATCCTTTGTTTTTCCTTGCACTAAAACAATGAAGCCCAATATAAATATTACACCGTTGAAAAAGTTAAAGAAGAGAGTTCAGTTAATGTGATTATTCTATTGTCATTTCTACCCGAAAGTGGTAAGTGCGAGGCAATCATTTAAGTAAAACCAATAATCAGTCTGCCTTTTGCTAAATTTTGGGTTCAGCTTCAGATTCAACCTTGCGCTTCCTGAAAAGAATGAACACATGACCTCTAACTTCGACCAAAGCAGCGTTCGTTTGTTCAGCCGCTTTAGCCGCTATTACTTGTGCAGTTATATCATCAAGCAAAGCTGCTGGCAAAATTTTTACCTTAACCATCTTGTTTTTCTGCAGTTGCTTCTCAATTTCACTTACCAACTGGGAAGTCAAGCCATCCTTACCGACCCAAATGGTTGGATTCTCGTCTTTCAATAAGTGCCTAACGTGACGCTTCATTCGAGTTGTTATCTTGCTCAAGTTCTTTTTGCTCCTTTTTCTTTTCTAACATTATACGGGTTTGATTGCCGCAGTCTAAGCAGGTTATTACAACATGAGGCTCCCTTTTCTGCTTTACCCTAACCCGACAATTAGAACCGTGGACTAGCAGAGCATTGCAATTTTTACAAGTTTGCCGTTTGAATTCAAGGGGTAGGCGTATTTTTGCTGCCATGGCAATTCGTCGTGCAGATTTGACATATTGTGTAGCTAATTTGGGATTTGTTTTGGAGATCGTCTTTGCTTGTGCAAAGAGTATTAGTATACGTTGTCTTGCTATCTGCTTAATGTTGGTTTGTTTCATCAGCCAGAAGGTAACAGAGCTTACACATAATACTTGTGCCTATCCTGAGGCAAAGTGGAGGGCATTGCATTTTCGGGGTTTTTTTTGGTCTGTGTTTTTTGCTGTTTTTTTATTCGGAGGTTTGAATTGATTGCAGGCTGCGACTAGATTTGACTGATTTCGACTACAAATGACTCTTTATGACTTTTATAGACTGATTTTGACTCATTTTTCCAAAATGCTTAGTTACAAAACTCAATAGTTTCTGTGCAAAAATTTGGAAAAAAGCAAAATTAAAGCTGTGAAACTACCCAGATTATTGTTTTTGGTTTGAAAGTTCAAGTTTCAAGCTTTCTAATGCTTTATCCATTGCAAGCGGCTTATTCTGTAGAGTCTGTTGAGCTTTTGATGTGTCAAGCGACGAGTCCATGGGGCGTTTAGCTGGCCAAGTAAACTGTGACGACAAAGCTGGTTTAATCAGATTTTTGTCCAAACCAAATGTGTCAGCGATTAATTGTGCAAACTCCAATCTGCTGACTCGTGTAGCGCCACACAAATGATACGTTCCAGTTAGCCTTCGTTCAATAACTTCTAAAGTCATTTCAGCAAGATTAGTATTCAATGTAGGAGTGTTCCACTGATCAGTTACTATTTCTATGTGTTTCAGGTTTCTGAGAGTTTCAATAACCCAGAGACCAAAATTCACCTTCCCTGCAGCAGGGGTTGAACCGTAAATCACGCTTGGTCGCGCAATGAAATATTCATCCTGAGTCCGGACCATTTCTTCAGCTTTCAGTTTGGTAATTCCGTAGTAGTTGATTGGCTCAGGTTTATCCGATTCTTTGTAGTTGCCTTTTTCGCCGTTAAAAACGTAGTCTGTGGAAATATAAATCAGAAAGGAACCTGCAGCTTTGGCTGCTTCCACTATGTTTCTTGTGCCTTCTACATTGATTTTCCAAGCAAGTTCCTTGTTCAGCTCACACTTGTCAACATCGGTAAGCGTTGCAGCGTGAACTACTATGTCAGGCTTTATTTTTTTGAATATCTCTTGAACAAGCATATTATCGGAAATATCCATTTTAACGAAGTTGCCATAAACTGACAAGCTTTGAATGTCCGAGGAGTAAACTTCGAAGTTCTTAGTAAGCGCCATGTGGGCTAATTTTGAGCCGTAAAGTCCACTTGCACCTGTTATTAAGAGCTTCAGTGAAGCCCACCCAGTTTCCAAGGCGTCGGATGCAAAATCACTTCAGTGGCAAACGGCGTCCACCAATGTTCATTATCAAGGTACCACTGAATCGTTGACTCTAACGATTGCTCTAAATTGCACTTTGGCTTCCAACCTAATGTGGACTTAATTTTTGAGGAATCTAAACTGTACCTTGTATCATGTCCGGGGCGATCTTCCACAAATGTGATCAAGCTTTCAGGTTTCTTAAGTTGAGTAATTATCTTTTTGGCAATATCGATGTTTGCGATTTCATTTCCAGCTGAGACATTGTAGATTTCCCCAGCTTTTCCTTTTTCAAGAACCGTTGCAATTGCTTCGCAGTGGTCTTGAACATAAATCCAGTCGCGGATGTTTTCGCCTGAACCATAAATGGGTATCGGAAGGTCTCTAAGTGCGCGGATAATGGTTTTAGGAATTAACTTTTCTGGAAGCTGATATGGACCAAAATTATTTGTGCATCGTGTTATACATACATTCAAGCCAAATGTTTTGCAGTAGGATAAGGCAAACATGTCAGCTGCCGCTTTGGAGGCTGAGTAAGGATTAGACGGCTTAGGTGGTTCATTTTCTGTAAATGAACCTTCAAGTGCCTCGCCGTAAACCTCGTCGGTTGACACTTGCAGGAGCCTAGCTTTATGATTATGTTTGCGAATGGCTTCTAAGAGCGTAAAAGTACCGACCGTGTTATTCTGCAAAAAAACGTTGGGGTCAGCAATACTCCTGTCTACGTGAGTTTCTGCCGCAATATTAACAACTGCGTCGACTTGATGAATAAGTCTGTTTACAAGTTGTGGATTGCAAATGTCGCCTTTAATAAATGTATATCGTTTGTCGTTTTCAACCTCGTGAAGATTAGCAGGGTTAGCGCCTATTCCTACTTTGTCAATATTGATGAACTCGCAATCAGGATATTTTGATAACATATACTTGCAGAAATTACTTCCAATAAATCCTAAACCACCCGTAATTAACACTTTCATATTTCATCACTTGTTAGGTAGACAATTCCAATCCCAAGGTTTACCAACACGAATGTCATCCTTCTTGCCATTTATAAATTTAGGAACAAGGGCAGGGTCATTCCATGGCCTACGTTCTTCATCTGGGTTAGCATAGTCATACAAGTTAGTTGTAAAGTATAATAACATAGCTGGTTCATCACCAAGAGCCTTAAAGCCATGCCAATAGTGACCTGGGACGCGGACAATTTGCAGATTTAAAGCGCTTGACACAACCTCATTAACTTCCTCTGTTTTGTCATCAAATGCGCAAATTTTTATCGCACCTTTTAGCGCCAAAAAATAATCAACTTGTCCTCTAAGGTGTCTATGCCACGCGCGAATGATGTTGGGATATGTGAACGAAAAGTTTGCTTGGGCGATTTTGTCTTCGGCAAACAAGTCTTTCCAATCTCCACGCATAGCTTCGCAAAAAAAGCCTCTCTCGTCTGGAAAACGATTAATTGATTTTATTTTTATGCCTTCTAACATTCGTATCCCTTGGTTGCTTCCAAAACATATGTTTTAAAAATATTTATAATAGTTGTTATATTCTCGGGTTAAACTTGCACTTCCGAATAGTCGCCAACATGCAACTTTATTGTTCTGTTCCTTTGATTTCTCGTAACTGACGCGTTTTTTCCAATCAAGCTGTCTTCTAATCTCTCCACATCTTTAATGGTAACTTTTTCTTGTATAACGCAGTATTCAATGTTTGAATTGATTATTTCTGAACCATCTCCAATGCTTGTGTAAGGTCCAATGTAAGAGTTTTCAATCAAGACGTTCTTACCGATTATACATGGTCCTCTGATTGTACTATTCACTATTTTTGCATCCGCTGCTGCTTTAACCCGACCATCTATAGTGCTGTTTGTTACCTTTGCTTTAACGTCATTCTCAATGTACTCATCCAATATTTTTGCGTTTGCACATAGAATATCGTCCTTCTTGCCTGTATCAAGCCACCATGAATTTAGGATTTCAGCTTTTACTGAAAAGCCCATGTTTATCATTTCTTGGATGGCATCAGTAATTTCCAGTTCCCCGCGCCCAGAAGGTTTTATCTTTTCTATAGCTTGATGGACTTTATTTGAGAAGAGGTAAGTGCCGATAATTGCAAGGTTACCCATGGGAGTTTTAGGTTTCTCAACCAAACGAATAATATTGCCTTTTTCATCAAGTTGAGCTATTCCAAAACTTGAGGGGTTTTCAACTTCTTTGAGAATAATAAGTGCGTCAAGATGCTCATTCTTAAATTTCTTGACAAATAAGTTCAATCCTTGACCAGTGACGTTGTCCCCTAAACACATAACAAAAGAATCCTGCCCTAAAAATCGGTGGGCAGTCTTAACAGCATGGGCTAAACCGAGTGGTTCCTGAGGGATATATGAAACATCAAGATTCCAAGATGAACCACCACAAACATAATCTTTAACAAATTGGCCAGTTTCTGGCGCAGTTATAATGCCTACCTTTTTTATGCGGGTTGCCGCCACCTGGTCAAGAACATACCCCAATATAGGTTTGTTAGCAACTGGAATAAGTTGTTTAGCGCATGTGAAAGTTAAAGGCCTAAGTCGTGTCCCTTTGCCGCCGCTTAGAACGAGTGCTTTCATGTTAATACCTTTTTACGATTTCTATTTATACCTTAACATCTCTTAAATAAGTTTATGCAGTTGTGATTGATATTGCAAAATCACAAAATTTTTAAGTAAAGAATAAGAATTGAAAAGTTAAGGATTGGTTCCTTCAAGGGAAAGATATGGAAAAACATGATCTGAATATTTTATCTTCTCTTCGAGCATACGGAAAGAAATGCAAATTCAGCCGTTCATGTAACCTCTTTTCAAACTCAAGTTATACATGTAGAAATGTCGGTGGACGATACTGTGGGAAGTTTAGAATCCTGAATCAAACAACCAACACTGCTGTTACGCGAGTGAATCGTAACTTTTCCGAAGACCAGGTTATTGTTGCTTAAACTCCTCTGGCTTACTTAATATTTGATGTTCATGCGTGAAGAAGATCCATTAATTTCTCAACCAAAGTTAATAGTGGACTAAAGATTTTTCGAATAGCGCCAAGCCCATTAATGATTTCTCGAAGATTATTAACGTCTACTCTGTTAATGGTTTTAGTAAGAATTGCTACAACGATAAAAATTGCTGAGAAGACAAATACCCCAATTATTAGTTGCAGTAGATTCGAAAATGCAAGTTGAGAAAGGATTACGTATGTTAAAATGCCTGTAGCTATTGATGATAAGAGGATCTTGGTAGAAGAAACCCAATCAACTGATACTCCAAAATGACTTTTTATGAAGCGCAAACTCAATATTAAGCTTGGAAAACCAACTATTAACGAATGAATGATTAGACCAAGTACGCCAAATTGAGATATCAACACAAAACTTAAAGGAAAACCAATTGTGACGGTTAGAATGGTCAATTTCAGGTTGTATTTTGTGTATCCTTGTGCGATTATTAAGTTGGATATGCTTAGATTTCCCAAAGCAGAATAAAGATATGTGATTGACAGTAAAGCTAAAAATAAGGGCGCTTCAGAATATTTATTCTGGAATATTGTGCCAATTGCAGGCTGCGCAAGAGCAATAATCATAGCCGTTACGGGTACGACAACTATGGCGGCGTATTTTACTGAGTATTGAAAAACGTTTTTTAGCAGTTCATTGTCTTTCTTTGGGTTTAGTTTGGAGAATGCTGGGAACATCATTGTTGTTACTGGAATGGCAAAGAAAGTTATTAAGACTACAAAGTTTTGGGCTACGTTATAATTGCCAATTATGGCGTTGTTAGTTACAAAGATTGCCATTATGTAGGTGTAGAATTGGGTTAGAAATCCCGCAAGGATGCTCCCTATTGATACTGGAAAACCATATTTGAGC
This sequence comes from Candidatus Bathyarchaeota archaeon, assembly GCA_963811105.1. Classification (GTDB taxonomy): domain Archaea; phylum Thermoproteota; class Bathyarchaeia; order Bathyarchaeales; family Bathycorpusculaceae; genus Bathycorpusculum. The sequence goes on from CAWEPZ010000011.1 coordinate 450,528, forward strand.
AAGGTTTTGGTGCTCGTCATAATTTCTAGTTTGCTAATAACTGGTTTAGGCAAGGATTTGTATATGGTCCATGTTAGGACAACACCAGTTATTCCTGCAACGAGGACAGAGATTGTGAAACCAGTAACTGCGCCAAGAGCTCCGAAACCTAGGAGAACAAGCGCTACTATGACACCGGTTTTAACTAGCGACTGAATAATCAACATTATGCTGTTGAGGTGCATGGTTTCCATTCCTGTGAAAGCCGAAGTCGCAACAGTTACAAGTGCATTGGCCAAAATAAAAAATGAAGCGATTTGAATCAGTGAAGTTATTGAAGGACGATTAAGAGTTGTTGCTAAAAAGCCTGAGAGAGCAAAAGATAGGATGGAAAGCGATAGACCTAAAATTATCTCGAACACTAAAGCAGATACGAAGACGCTTCGTATCTTTGCTACGTCATTTTCACTGTTGTACTGTGCGGAATATTTTACCAAGGCTGTTGTGATTCCCCAGTCACGGAATGCAGCGATTAGGTTTGGCGCGGCAAGAGCTATTGTGTATAAACCATAGTTGGCTGGACCTAGAAGGTTAGCTATGATTATTGTGCCTACAGCTGAGATGACTGTTGAAGCAACTAATCCCCATAAAACATGGAAGCCTCCTTTAGCTGAAACCCTTGCCATCTCTGCAGCTTTAATAATGCTTCCTTCCTAGCCGTCTGTACCTTATGGGTTAACTGTTGTTTGTGATGTACCGTTTATCACTTTTGGTTTCCCTTGAGGTTAAACAAAAAACCTTAAAGAAATTTCTTCTTTCTGGGGTCGCGGGTTTGCCCACGACTTCTTATTGGTTGAACCTCTGGTCGCTTGTTGGGTTCTGGTTTTTTTTACTATTTGGTTGGATGTAAGGGGTTTTGGCTTCACCGGTATGTTGGTTTTATTGACTATGGATTTGTAGAGATGTTGGTGTGAGTTGGTTGTGCAAGACAGAAACAGCCAAATAAATTAAGAACTTTATGTAACTTTCTAATAGAAATTGTCTCCATTTGAAGACGGGATGTAAAGGGTTTTTCTGAATAGACCTCCGATAAGCGATATCGGAGGTACATGAAATTGAGCGATGTAGTACTTGGTGTCATGTGCGTTATTGTCCAGAGGGTCATTTGGCTAAGGTGTAAAAAGAAATTCGCAAAAGGAAGGGTAATAGTCGTGATGCGATTAAGGTGGTTGCTGGTAAGTTGGTGAATGTTGTTTGGGCTGTTTTGACGTATGAGAGGGAGTTCAGGGCAGAGTAGGACAAGTGACAAGGGATATCTCCTTGCTTCTTGTTGCAGCTTGACTGCTGTTATAAGAATAGAGTTTTTCCCTATTGTTGGCTCAAGCCGATGTGCGACCTATTTCGCTGATAGGAGAATGCTATCCGAAATACAGAGTTGAAGTGAAAGAATATAAGAAAGAAATGAGGTGAGGTGTTAGGTAGTCGGGGTCTGTTTGGATGGACCTTCGTCTGGTCTTCTTTCATAGGAGAAGAACGGATGTTTTTTTTTGTGTGCAGCGTTAAATCTGGTTTGGGTTGGCTTTGTTGAACAGGCTCTGGAGATCTCTTTGGTTGCGTCTGTATTCGTCAGGTTTAGGCTGACAAAGGCTGATACTGGCGGAGGACTGTCATAGTTGCCTTTAACTGAACGTGTCTCCTTCAAAGCGAAGTTCCAAAAAGGCAATCGAGTCTAAGTTCCAAAATACGTCAAATGGCACTACAAACTAGAAACAGCTCAAATCTTGAAAGTAACGGTGAGCATCCTTGGAGTGTGGCAGCTTGCCCAGAGTTTTCTATCCAGAAAAAGCAAAGATTGAAGAATATTAATACCCAAATTAACAATCACCATATTCAAAGATGCCAAACCCAATATAGATAATCATGCAGTAGAGGTTAGGCTTAGTCCACTCTAGTTTATTGTGAGCCATCTAAGTTCTGGGTCAGTCTATTCTTTTTCTAGAATACACGACTTGATTAAAGTAGTAAGGACAGAGAGTATTCAATTGAAATAAGTCCAGACAGGTTTTTAGCAAAAATCTCTCGATAGTCATTTAACAAACATTCGCAATAAGGTTTGATCAAGTAACTTAATAGAAGAAGACGAACTTTGCTGCAAAAATTTTTGCAAAGCTTGTTTTGGGTTGCTTTCGACGAACAGGCTTTGCAGGGCTTTTTGGTTGCGTCTGCAAATGTCACGTTCCGTCTGGCGAAGGCAAGAACGGAGGAAGGTTGGTTGCCGCAAAATGAGATAAGCATAGTCAGGTTTAGGTGTTCGCCAACCTCATGCCAGGAGAATGATGACGGCACAACTACTTTCTAATGTTTAGATAAAATTCTTGAAACAGTTAATGGGATTTGTTTCTGGCTCTTTCTTATTTAGCGAGTTTTCTTTCCAGTATCTTAATTATTTTTTTACCAGCTGTACCGTCGCCAAATGGGTTAGTCCAACTTTTCTCATTATGAAGGCTCCTTTTTGATGCTTCGAGAATTCTTTCAGGATCAGTACCGGCAAGAACGTTAGCGCCAACTTCCACCGTTTCAGGCCTTTCAGTATTATCCCTCAAAGTAACACATGGAACACCCAGAACACAGGTTTCTTCCTGCACTCCGCCCGAGTCAGTTAAAACAAGTCTTGCCTTGCTTTCAAGCTGCAGGAAAGCCAAATAACCTAAAGGCTCAACAAACGTAATGCCCCCAGAATCTATTCCGAACGCATCCAGTTGCTTTCTTGCCCTAGGATGAATAGGATAAATCAAAGGAAACTTGAATTCACTTTGAACTTTCTGCAGACCACAAATAAGCCCCGAGAACTTCTTCTTGTCATCAACATTTTCCTGCCTGTGAGCCGTAGCAAGCATGTACCGGTAACATTCAACGCCCAAAGACTCAAAAATTTGGCTCTCTGATTGGGCAATTTCTAAATTTTGATTTAGCGCATCAACAACGGTGTTTCCTACCAGAAAAACCTTGTCTTCATTAATACCTTCATGAAGAAGAATTTCCCGCGATTTTGCAGTTGGAGCAAACAAAAAATCCGACGCATGATCAGCCAAAACCCTGTTAACCTCCTCAGGCATAGTCCGGTCATAACTACGCAATCCAGCTTCAACGTGCCCCACTTTGATTCCAAGCTTTACAGCTGCTAACGCGCCAGCTAAAACTGTATTCGTGTCACCTTCAACCAACACAACGTCGGGAAATTCTTTCTGCAAAACCTCTTCTATACCAGCAAGCATCTTACCTGTTTGTTGCCCATGACTTCCAGAACCCACATCAAGATTATACTTTGCGCTTGGCAGATTAAGCTGCTCAAAGAAGACTCTATCCATATTATACGAGTAATGCTGTCCAGTATGTAAAATAAAAAAATCTGAACTCAACCTGTTACATTCACGAATTATTGGAGAAAATTTTACTATTTCAGGTCTAGTGCCCAAAACAATAGAAATTTTCATCTTGAACATTTCACCGTTACAATTTTGAGTAGGCTAATAATAATGTCGTTTTTAATAAATAGGTGCACCTTCAAAACCCAAAAAATTGCATCTGGCTCAATATCTTTATCCAGAAAAACTAAAAACGAAGTAACGAAAGGTTAAAGTTGAATCACATTTCAAAATATTTATACTATCATAGTCATGACTAACTCGAGTAATACCGCAAAAATTGTTTGCTATGAAAACGTGTTTTGGGCTTGCGGTTTCATTTTTTGATGTTGAAAAAGATTAGCATGCATGACTCCGGCGTTATTATAGCAAATTTAGCAATGTTTGGGCTATGTTGTCTATTTGTTCTTCGGTGACGCCTGGGTGAATTGGCAGGGAGAGTACTTGTTTGGCTGCTTTTTCTGTTTCAGGTAAATTATACTCACCGAAGGATTGTTTGTAGTAGGGCATTTGGTGGATCGGTGTAGGGTAATATGCTTCGGCGCCTATGCCTTCATCATGCATTTGTTGGATTAGTTTGTTTCTTTGTATTTCGGTTGCGTCTTTGATTCTCACCGTATATAGATAGTAGCTTGGGGTTCGGTCGCTTAACTGAGGAGGTAGAATTAGTTTACCTGTTTTATTCAACCGATTGCTTAGTCGTTTTGCGTTTTGTGCTCGTTTAGCAAGAAACTCTGGCAATCTTTTTAGCTGTATCACGCCAATAGCGGCTTGGATTTCGGTCATGCGATAGTTTGTGCCCAGCATTAGTGAGTTATACTTGACTTTTTCCCCGTGTGTTCTTACCATTCGAACTTTCTCTGCAAGATCATCACTGTCCGTGGTTACTACTCCTCCTTCGCCAGTACCGATGTTTTTGGCAGCGTAGAGACTCCAGCAGGCAAGGTCTGCTGTGGCGCCTGCAGGTTTGCCATAGTAGGTCGCGCCGTGGGACTGCGCGCAGTCTTCGATGATTATTAAGTTTTGTTTAGTTACAATTTCCTTTATAGACAAGGTATCAGCGGGTAACCCGTAGAGGTCTACAGGAATTATGCCCTTGGTTCTTTCTGTTACTGCATTTTCTACAGAATTTGGATTTAAGGTGTAGGTTATAGGGTTGATGTCAGCGAAAACTGGTTTGGCACCGGTCATCACAACGGCTTCAGCTGTAGCTACAAATGTGAAAGCGGGCAATATTATTTCGTCGCCGGGTTTAACTCCTGCCGCCAAAAGAGCAGTATGAAGAGCAGCTGTCCCTGTGTTAACGGCTATGGCGTGTTTAACACCTGCGAATGCGGCGTAGTTTTTCTCGAATTCAACTACTTTAGGTCCTGCACCCAAACCAGTAGTAAGTATGCCGCTTTGCATAACTTTAACGACGGCGTCAATTTCTTCTTGGCCAATTTTAGGAACATTGATCGGAATCAATTTTTAATCCTCCAAATATAGACATTATTTTAGTTCAATTACTCTGTTTTTCTCTGATGATTTTATTGCAGCTTCAACTACCTCTAAGGCTTTTACGCCGTCTAATCCTGTTACTCGTGGTTGAATCTTCTCGATTTCGCATTTTGCGAAATGCTGTAATTCAAGTTTCAGAGGTTGCTCAATAGGGTATCTGGGTTGCCGGTTTTCTGTTCCGTTTTCAATCCACAACTCCTGGGATAGATATTCAAGCTGTATAATTACATCGCTTCCGGTAACAATAAGGTTGCGTATTTTGTAGGGTTTGAGTAAGTTAGATTCTATGAAAGCACTTTTCTCATCTTTATAGGTTAGCATGATTTGGACGTAATCTTAATTCTTTTCACTTCATGCAACCTATTCGAGCATAAACACTAACTTTTTGTTTAATCTATGAAAATATATTCATAGGAATTCTATATTTTCACTATTATTTGTTAAAACAGCCACATATATCATTGATGTTTATCGTAGATTCAAACTATTGATCACGCCTTAACAAGTCTTAATATATACGATGCTTCTAGATTTGTACACAATTAAAAGAGGCACCAAATTGATAGGGAAAAGAACACTTAGCTTTAAACGATTCATAATTCTTTTTGCAGTATGCTTTCTATCTTTTGATATACTCGTTAATGCTCAAAGAGAAATTCTGCTAAGTGAACCTCATTATAACCTTGCCGCTGAGCCGATAGCACAGGGTATGGCAGTCAATGATATCATCAGCAATAACACAATTGAAAACCTATCCGATGTCACAATCATAGGCCTTAAAAATGGACAACTGTTAATCTGGAACACAACAACAGAAAGATGGCAAAACGCTGACCCTGCTCAACCCAACGCCACATTGGCTAAATTGACTGATGTAACCTTTGCAGGCTTATCAAACAGCGACGTAATGGAGTACAACTCAACCTCAGGAAAATGGGAAAACACACAATTAACAATGACAGTCCAACAAATTATCGATGCTTACACTACAATGTCTTACAAGTCCAGTTGGGATGGAAGTATTAACGCATTGATAAATAGTTGGGGTAATACAACATCCCTCACCAATCCACAGCAACCCTACAGCTACCTGATCTATACAGATGCGGCAAGCAACTATTATGCAAAGAACGGTACCGATGGCACCGTCGCGTTCAATTCAACCGACGCTAGCTACGTATTCTCAGCAGTATGTTCCCAAGGGGAAGGAATAGTGTTTGTAAAGAAAGGCACCTACATTGGCACATCCCTAAACATCTCATCCCCAAACGTCAGACTAATCGGCGAAGGGCTAGGAACAATACTCCAATTTACAGAAGGCATAACTGTTTCCAACACGAGTGAAAGCTTCCATCAAGAAGTCAGCAACCTACAATTAATCGGAACTGGATACGCTAACAATGGTCTAACTCTAAGCTCTGCCTCAAGATTCGTAAGCTACAACCTAGTCATCCAAAACTATAACGTGGGATTATACATACAATCCTCAGATTCTGGAGCAACCATATTCAATAACTTCTACAGCTTAGTGAGCCACGACAATAATGTCGGTGTTTACATTAGACGAGATTCAGGTGATTGCACAGTTGCCCACAACACATTCTATGGAGGCTCAATAGTCGCAAACCTAGAATGGGGAATTGTAATCTTAGGTTCTGTCTCAAACGAAATCTTCGAAGGCACAGAAATCGAAAATAACTGCAACGGACAAGTCTGGCTATGCACAATAAATCCAGGATTAGTTCCAGAAGGCAACACATTCTCTAAATGCTACTTTGAGCCTTCGCTAAACAATATCACTGCGACCTTAATCGTTTTTACAACTGAATTATCAGCTGAAACCAAGCCATGGGGAAATATCTTTAAGGAAAACAAGTTTGCCATAGTTGTAGATACAGCCTTAACATTACCAACCTACACAGTCTTCACCAACAACTACATCAGCGGCGGCTCTGTTACCTTCACAATAATCGCCACAGCTACAGGCTGCGAAGTTGATGGAAACATAAGTCCTTCTGGCTCTGTTAAAGTCAATTATGTCGGGACTGCGAATACTGGCCGCATAATGCAATATTCTAATTCAAAATTAGTTGCCAGCAGCAATTGGGTTGATTTCGGCGACACTTTTCCTAGCAACCCCATAGTTCAAGTGTCAGTTACTGGAAATGGTCAGGTTATCAATGCTTGGGCTTATCAGATCGAAACTACACGATTTTACCTTGCAATGTTCTATAGTAATGGAACTGAAGTTACTACACCGCAATATGTCTTGTGGACTGCAACCCTAAACTTGCAGTAAGAAAATTCCCAATGCTAAAAAAGGATCAACACTTAATTTTCAACTCAACACGAGCTAAATTGGTATCTCAACAACAAACAAATTGAATATATACAAATTCAATTTCGTTTACTTATTTCTCGATTAGCCTACATTCTTGTTTTTGAGATTTAACATTTTATTAGCAAGTTGACGGCTGTTTTTATGCAAAAAACCAATTCTTTATTTTATTATTCCATACTTGAATCGCTCTTTTGAAAGCCTTATGCTTCTCAGGTGCGTCGGGTGATTGTTTCACAAAAGCGCAGATATCAATAATTTTACGGAACTCTTGACAAAGCCACTGAAAACCCATTCATGTCCATAACTTAGCCGAACAAAGGGTTTGGCACAAATGTGGGCTTTGGTTATATGCCCGTCAATCCTCGCCAAAATGAGTACACCACTCGCAAGTGGGAACCCCCTAATTTATTGGCTTGCGGTTGACACCCCAAGAGGGGAACAAACAGCAACCCATTATTAGGAAAACGGTAACTGTATCCCGATTGTGCAAACTGTCCTATGATCTTCTCTGTCAACGAAAATTGAGTAAATATTATTATATATCGACGGTTCATAACCTCGGATGAGGATAACATATAGTGTCGCAAGTTTCGCAAGTGAAAGACGATTTAGAATTGCTAGATTTAATGATTTCTGATATGTATGCAGCTCCTGAATTTTACAAGCCTACAAATTATTGGGAATTGTACGAAAAAGTATTCCTATCACAGCTACGTTCTAAAGGATTACATGATTTTCGTAGAAACAAGCGAATGAGTGTGCTAAGTTCGTTTGGTGCCACTGACGTAGTAACGCCTTATTCAAGACTAACGGACCAATTTTTAAAATCATCAATACTCAGAAAGTTTTCTCGGCTCGTTTCTTTAGTCTATGCAGGCGTTGATCTTCAAGATGTAAGAAAGCTTTGCTACAATTTTGCTAATGTCTACGGGGCTAAATGCGGAGCGAAACCGTTAGCAAAGTTAGAAGCTTCGACCGTCGGTAATCCTGAAGACATTTTTACGATTGAAGGTCGCCTCTATACAACTTCATTGCTTTATTACTATCTTCAGTATGCTTATTGCTGCCAATTCATTAATTTTGATTCTATTCAGTCAGTTATGGAGATCGGAAGCGGTTCTGGGAAACAGGTTGAAGTCATAAAAAAGCTTCATCCTCACCTGAGTTTCTATGTTTTTGATATTGCACCGCAATTATATGTTTGTCAGCAATACTTGTCTGCCCTGTTTTCTGATTCTATAATATCTTATAGACAGACCCGAAAAATGACCACTGCTCCAAAACCGAGTGATAACAAGATTTTCGTTTTTGGAAACTGGAAACTGCCTGAACTAGCCAACTTCAAATATGACTTGTTCTGGAATAGCGCAAGCTTTCAAGAGATGGAGCCAGACATAGTTCTTAACTACCTTAAGTTCGTAAACAAGCAAGCGCACTATACTTTCTTACATGAAGCCATGAATGGAAAGGAAGTAGCGGCTGCGAAGGGACAGCATGGCGTTCTTAAACAGACGCGCCTTGAGCATTACAAAGAAGGGCTTCTAGACTTTGAACTTAAAGATATGTCTGAGAGCATTTTTCTTCCAAGACAAGAGGGAAACTATTCTCTTTCATTTTGGAAAAAATAAGGTTATGCTCATCGTCCGCCTCATTTATTTTCCAAATTGAAGACAATGACAAATCCTTTCCTACTCAGATATTAATAGTCAACATGATTAGGTTTATTTTGAAGCACTACTTATCCAGCCGAACAGTAATGCTATCATCCAAACCATCGACGAATTTTGGAGAGTCTATTCGAGCATCCCACCATTTTAAATGTATTTTTTCTCTCCAGACATTAAAATCACAGCCAACGACTCCACCATTTCCAAGTTTGGGCGACTTATAACATCTTGAATGTCATTTGCCATCTTTTCCAATGCTTCCAATAATTGAGCAAATCGATTGGTTGCAATCGGAAAAAACGATCTGCCTACTTTTTTATGTAAAATTCATATTTAGAATTAGATGTGGATTGCTTAATGTTCAATAAGGCTTTAGATTAGTTCATCTTTAAATGATACAACCCAATAATTAATATGGAGAAGGGAGGAGTAACTAATTCCTTTTACATACAAGTGGAAACTTGTAGCAATCATAGTAACAGTTGCTATCATCAGCATAGGTATCATACCCCTCTCGTCACATAGCATATCTGTCTTTTTGGCACCTCCAATTTCAATTAATGGGACAGCGCAGCAAAATCCAGATAGCACAAACATAACTACCAGCAACAACGACTATGTATCAAATAACTCATCACAAACCATTTTATTACCCACCCCAAAACCAACCCCCCATTCAGAAACCATAATCCCCACTACCAACAATATAGTTTCGACCACTTACTACATTAATGACAACATAAATATTGTTGAACCCACACCACAAGCACCTATATTTCTTAATGAAAGCGAAGGGATACAATCCGCCATTAAGGCTTTAGGCCCCAGTGGCGGAGAAATCACACTTCAATCAGATGCCAATATTTTAACTAAAGATGTGCAAATCACCAGCAACATCATCCTTTCAGGCGTCAATCCAAACATAACGCTTCACTTAGAATCCAAACGCCTGAATGTAGCCAAAAACGCAGAAAACGTAACTATAAGAAACTTAACTATGGATGCTACCAACTTGGGGGATCGCAACGCTTTTGTTGTGTATGCAGGTGCAAAAAACGTCTCCATTCAAAACCTAACGATAATAAATGACCTTGCAGAAAACAATGCACTACTAACCCAAGGAAACCAAGTTGAAATACAAAATTTGACCTTCATAAATGTGACAAATTCTCACCCTATTCAAATTGCTGGTTCTCATACCTATGTTAAGAATTGTTACTCAAATGAGCAATCAGCTTATGCCCTTGTAACGGTAGCTGGCGGAATTACAGATATTCATATAGAAGAAAATGTGGCTGAAAATAGACCACTATTTGACGGCGGTTACACCGCAGCTTCATCAAGTGACATCTGGATTCAGAACAATAAACTGATAAATTTTCCTAACCGAACATATGGCATATTAGTTATGGGTGGAACTTCGGAAATTAAAGCGCCTTTCGATAGAGTTTTTGTCTTAGGTAACAATGTAACTGCGGGAGTTGGAGCCTACAATGGTATTGCCATTTATGGGTTATCTAGTAACATTATTGTTGCTAATAATATGGTTAACCAGGCCTTATCAGCACACAACGCAATAGGAGTTGCTTCAGGAATAAACGTTACCGTGACACAAAACACAGTATTCGGATGTATAGAAGGCGCCGAAGGAGGAATAGAAGTAGAAAGCAACCCAGTCCACAACAGACTTACAGGAATAAGCGAAAACGTCAATGTAACCAATAACGTCGTGTATGGTTCTCAATGGGGAATATACGTTAGAATAATGGTTCCTGACCATGTTAACTGGGATGGAAACCCACTCAAATCCAAAAATATACTCATAGAAGGAAACACCATTAGCAACTGCACCATCGGCATAAACCTGCTAGCTGGAGACGGCATAATCGTCAGGAATAATAACATTATAAATGACACTCGACCTCTTATAGTAAGCCAATCCAACGTACTAAATTGCACGATTAGTGGCAATTTAGGCTACTCCGGCTAGTACGGGCTTAAGGTATTTTTCTCGATTCCAACTATCCAATGTACAAACATGTCCAACAATGGTATGATTTAAATCAGCACGGTCTTGAAGTAATTACTACAAAAGCTGCGAAAAAGTCACCTTCGCATCACATTCAAAAAGTATCCTGAGAGACACGGAACTTTTCTAGTAACAGGCTCGCTGATAAGACTTGCAATAGAACAAAATTGTCTCATGTTTTTCACCGCTTCATCTCAGGTATCAATTTTCAAAACAAAATACGCGATGAATAATACCACATAAAACCATAACTACCATCAAACTATCTTTTTCTCAGAGTTTCATAGGTTTTAGCCTTCTAGAAAAGAGTTGTTACATTAGTAAAAGTCTAAAATACTAATAAAACTATTTTTGAAAATGGCGGATTTTTATTATTGCCCCAGCACCCACCCCAGACAGCCCAAGGAAGAACAACACTGACACGAGAAGCGGTGTACCGTTTTTTTCCACGTCGTAAAAGTAGTTACCTGAAACAACAGAGCGTTCAGCGTTGTTTGTAAACGTTATGGGCACTAATTCTTCAGTTAACTCTTTATTATTAACAATTGAATGCCCTGCCCCAGAGACAATGAAGTTTACTGGCGCGCCATCGAAGAAGTTCCCATCAAAAATGTGTCCTTCACCATAAACTTCTAATGTGCTTTCTACTTGGCTCGCAAACTTACATCCAGTCCATGTAATGCATTTAATTTGTGTTTGCTCACCATAATACTTGAAGAAATACGGGCTAGTACCCTCTGTTCTTTCAAAATATGCGCCTTGGAAAATGGTTCCGCTTACCATGCCATTTGCCCCATTAAAATAGACTTCGCAATCGGTGTTACATTCTATTTCTGAGCCATAGAACTGGTTCATAGTGCTGTCAGAGTTCCCGCCGCAGATTTCTATGCCCACCCTGTTAAATATAATACTCCCTGCAAAAAAACGTGTTGTGCCATAATCGCTGCCTATCCAAATTCCAACATCATTTTCGACGATGAAGGGGTTGTAAACGGCGGCGAACAAGCCTTGGCTGATGTTTAAGCCTGTTTCAAAGTTAGTGATGTAAACATTATAAATGCTCATTCTTCCAGTTGAATCCAAAGTTAAACCACAACTGTGCTCAGCACTCAAGCCTTTGAGTGAAAGGTCTTTTATGGTGCATGTTGAAATGCCGCGGAAGACTATGCCGCCCTGGACAAAAGACAACGTCGTTGCGGTTTCGCCTTCGCCTGCCACATTAATTTCCTTACTTATTACCCATTCGTCATCAAAGAAGAAGGTACCGCTAACGAAGTAGAAAGTGCCTTTTGATATGGCATTGACTTGTTGGTTACATAATTCTAAGAGATTCTCGTTACCACCGAGTATGCTTCCATTTCTGCCATATGCATAATATGTTGAATCTACCCTTTCGATCGTTACCGTATAAGGGCTAACGTCTGCTTTCGTCAGGGGCAACAGAGTTACTAACAGAAGGATCATAACTCCAGCGAACGTTAGAAGGTATTTGAAATTATTTCTTTTGATTGTTTTTCACTTTCCTTTTAGTCTGTGCCATTTTGTATTAACTTAACAGAAAAAAACAGCCAACGCACCATGTAGGAACTTTTTATGAACGATTCTTCCACACTAACACCTTCAAATATCTTGTTAATTGCGTCCAGATGCACTCTTAGTAGAGCCCAAAAATAGTATACGGGATTGGTCTATATTTAAATTACACCGAACCTTATATATAATTGAGCGAAGGAGAGGAAAAGCTGATTCCTTACAAATACAAGTGGAAACTTGTAGCAATCATAGTAACAGTTGCTATCATAAGCATAGGTATCATACACCTCTCGTCACATAGCAGATCAGCCTTTTTAGCACCTCCAATTTCAATTAATAGAACAGTGCAGCAAAATCCAGACAGCACAAACATAACAATCAGCAACAACGACTATGTATCAAATAACTCATCACAAACCATTTTGTTATCCACCCCAAAACCAACCCCCCATTCAGAAACCATAATCCCCGTTACCAAAAATATAGTTTCGACCACTTACTACATTAATGACAATAGAAATATTTTTGAACCCACACCACAAGCACCTATATTTCTTAATGAAAGCGAAGGGATACAAACCGCCATTAAGGCTTTAGGCCCCAATGGCGGAGAAATCACACTTCCGTCGGACGCTAACATTTCAAGTGCAAATCTGTTAATTACCAGCAACATCATTCTCTCGGGAGTTAATCCAAATGTAACTCTTTATTTGGATTCTAAGTGTTTGAATGTTGATAAAAATGCATTCAACGTAACCATAAAAGATCTGGTCGTTGATGCTTCTAACTTAGGGAATCGCAGCGCTCTAATAGTACTTGCTGATGCCCAAAATGTGTCCATTCAAAACATCATTATTCAAAATGACATTTCAGAAAAAGATGCATTATTAACCTCAGGAAATAATGTCAAAATACAAAATTTGACATTTTCTAATGTACCGAATTCTCATCCAATTCAGATCAATGGATCTCACACTATTGTTAGGAATTGCCGTTCATTTGATCAATCAACTTTTCATCTCGTTGGAGTGATGGGTGGTATCAAAGACGTTCATATTGATGGAAATCTGGCCGAAAATAGACCTCTATTTGATGGTGGATATACTTTGGCTTCGTCAAGCGACATCTGGATTCAGAACAACATAATGATTAATTTTCCTAACAGAACATATGGCATATTGGTTATGGGTGGAACTCTAGAGCCTTTCAAGGCACCCTTCGACAAGGTTTTTGTCATAGGTAATAATGTAACAGCGGCGGCTGGAGCTTACAACGCCATTGCAATTTATGGGCTATCAAGCAACGTTTTAGTCGCCAATAACACTGTCGATCAAACCTTATCAGGACATAACGCAATAGCCGCCGCATCCGGCGTAAACGTTACTATAACTCAAAATACAGTATTCGGATGCATAGAAGGCGCCGAAGGAGGAATAGAAGTAGAAAGCAACCCAGTCCACAACAGACTTACAGGAATAAGCGAAAACGTCAATGTAACCAATAACGTCGTGTATGGTTCTCAATGGGGAATATACGTTAGAATAATGGTTCCTGACCATGTTAACTGGAATGGAAACCCACTCAAATCCAAAAATATACTCATAGAAGGAAACACCATTAGCAACTGCACCATCGGCATAAACCTGTTATATGGAGACGGCATCATTGTTAGAGATAATCACCTTATTGATAACACTATATCTTTGGCAGTAGACAAATCCAACGTATTAAATTACACTATTAGCAGCAATGTAATTAACGGCGATTACTTACCTTAAGAACGCATCATGCATCGGATAATTAGTTTATTTTCAAAATAGACATAATTTTCTCTAATATTGAAATCAACCAACCCAACATTTTGTTAATAGGGCCAAGATCACCTGCAATTTCTCTCAAATTCGCAAGATCAACTCTATTCACTGCGTGAGTTAATATCAACAAAGGAAGAAGGAGAAAAATGAAAACCAAAATCCCGAAAAATAAGTTAATTGCACTTGCAAATCTTAAATTAGAGATAACAAGGAATGTAAAGAAAGCCGCAACCCCACTCGAAAAAAAGATCTTTACTGAAAAATACCAGTCGAGCGACAAACCATACTGCTTCTTTATGAAAAACAGACTAATTATTAAGCTCGGGAGTCCAGCGATCAAAGTAGTAATTATTAGACCAATTAACTCAAATTGAGAGATAAATAAAAACCCGGCTGAAAAACCGATCGCTACTGTAAGGACGGTCAACTTGAGGTTAAAAGTTGTATGTCCCTGACCATTAATTAGACTAGGTACACTCAAACTCCCAAAAGCACAATAAAGGTACAGTATTGATGAGAGAGCCAAAAATAGCGGCGGTTGGTTATACCCATTAGCAAAAATCGTTTTAATCGCTGGTTCAGAGAGAACAATAATCAGAGCCAGTAACAGGTACGACAACCAAGGACGAATATTTGACCGAATATTGAAATACACTTTGAAGAGTTCCAACATCTTTTCTGTAATCAATTTTTGAAAAAGCAGGAAATAACATGGTAGATACAGGCATAGCAAAAAAGGTAATCAAGACTACAAAATTTGACGCAACAGAATAATTGCCGATAGCTGCGTTCTCTGTCACATAAATAGCCATAGCATATGTATAAAATTGAGTCAAGAACACAGATAAAACTACCTATCGACAGTGGAAAACCATACCTAAGCAAATACTTAACGGTACCAAAAATCTCCAACTTACTATTCACTTCCCTAGGCGACCTAAGCATTATCCAAGCAAACTCAAACCAATTATTCCTGCCGCCAAAGTGCCAAGCATAAAACCTCCAACTGCACCCATGTTTCCAGCTCCCAAGGACAACAAAAACAATTATCAAACCAGTTTTGACTAACGCTTGAATTGTAAGCATAAAACTATTCAGATACCTCCGCTCCATTCCAGTAAAAATTGCAGTTGCCAAACTTATCAGCGCATGAGTCAAAACAGAAAAAGAAGCAATTTGAATCAACGATGTTATTTCAGGTCTACTAAAAGTGCTCGCCAAAAATCCAGAAAGCAAAAAAGAAGTCACAGATAAAATTGAACCAAGCAGAAGCTCAAAAATTAAACCCGAGTAGAAAATACTTTTAACCTTATCGTAGGCACCTGCACAATTATATTGAGCAGTATATTTAATCATTGCATTGGTTTATGCCCCAATCTCTAAAAGCAGCAATCAAGTTAGGCGCAGCAATTGCAATAGTGTAGAGACCATTATTATCAGCACCAACAGAATAGCAATAACAATTGTCCCAATCGTGGATATAACTGTAGATAACACTAACCCCCAGAGAAGATGAAAACTTCCTTTTCCAGAAATTTTTGCCATTTCAGTAGCGTTAATCATTTATCATCAGCGGTAGCTCGTAGACTTTTCGGCTAACTAATTTCTAAACGGTTAAGTTTATCGGTTGAAGTCTATCTATTCGCCCAAACAAAAAGTCATTGATTAACACTTTCATTGACTGCCTTTAAAGCAGAGGAAGCATTAAACTCGAAAAGCCAAGCATTCCCAACTTCTTTAACCAAATTGAAATAAGGAGTTGCAAGAAACTGGGTAGCATTAAAAGTCCTTCGAACCACAGAATCTAGGGCAAAAGTAGAGGGTATAGAACCAATATACACATATGAAATTTTATTATCTATCAAATACGGAACCGCCCTCAAATCAGACGAATTAGCGGTTAACAACTTCATGATAGAACTATAGTTTTCAATTCCATTGTAACCACAAAATGACTGCTTTTCAGTAACAGCCGTCAAATATTGACCGCTATCACCTCTTGAGATCAAAATCAGGGCTTGAGAAGAAACATTATATCTAATCCAATTCATCATCAACACATCATCTTGACCGAGGACAGTATAATAATTTAGATAATACTCAATTTTATTGTAACTCTGTTGCTGTTCCTCAACAACTGGAACACTTAGAAAAATCACAGTGGATAAAATTAACAATGATAAAACTACTGCAAAAAACCTATTTCTGCTAAATTTTTTCTTAACTAAGCTTTCTTTGATGTTGGATAATCGTCTAATTACTAAATAAGAGATATTCACACAAGCAAAAATGACAATCGTTGTCATGATTGTTACCAAAATAAATATGTGCTGCCAGATTCTCTGTGGATTAAAAAAATCAATTAGAAAATTTATTGGCAGAAAAAGAGTAATTGCCAAATACGCCATAATTACTAACCAAAAAGAATAAGCCAACAATGAATTAAAGGCAAACCCGCTTGGAAAAAGATTCCGAAGTTTTTTACCTAACCATGGAATATAAAATGCAATAAGTAATATTATTGTAAAAGAAGCTAAAGAAAACAATCTACCCATTTCTGAGAAGAAAACTGAAAGGGATGGAATATCAAGTATCCAGTTAAAGCTTGTACGCCCCATTATACTTTCTGCTAAGGAATTTGACGTTGAATTCAATTCAGTAAATTGAATACCAGCTATATTATGGGCATAAATCGAATAGAAGTACGGTACACTAAATAGCAATGGTACTAAGAAGACGACGACAAAAGCTACGTTCTTCCACTTAAAAAAAGAATAGAACGAAACTTCGGAAAAATGATTATGATAAACTATTCTTGAAAACTTTATTATTAGAATCATCGCAAACCACAGAGTCTCTAACAAGAATGCAGTCGGATAGGTTTGAGAAGAAATAAAAAAGATCAGACCTAACAAGAAAACGTTCAGGTAAGAAAGTTGTTTTGATAACAAAAACTCAAAAATTAAACCCATGCTACTAACCACTAAATACAAAGACAACAATACAGGCAGTCCACCCCAACTCACAGGGCTCCAAGTAAACACAACGGTGAAAAAAGATGCCAATACCAAGCCCAAGATCGAAATTGCTCTATTTTTAAACAGACATCTCAGAGTTGAATAAAAAGCAAGAGCGATAAGGCTTGGCAAAATTACAATAATTAAAATAACAATTTTTTGAATTGAAACATTGAGCAGAGATACAAAAAAAGCAGAAAGAACATGTGCTCCCGATGGATAATTAAGAGTTAAGTTAGCAAAAGGCAACCCTGAACGCGTCAACAGTGAGACAGGATTATCCAACACAATCCGCGTCATCAATGTATGATCCGCCCCATCATCAATTGTAGACCCATAAAAACCCGTTATTAACATCGAGGAAAGAAAAATAGATACAATCAATATTGAAAATACAGCAATAGCATAACCATTTTTTCTAGATAATGATAACGGTTTTTTTAACCAATTCTTTATAACATTAAATTGAGTGGCAAAGCCAACGAAAGAAAGACAAACAATGAACAAAGTAGAAAACCAAGCCAAATTAAGAAATGCAAACAGATAGTAGAAAAGAAAAACAAAGACGAAACCAAACAGCACTCTAAAATTAGCTTTTTGGAAAAAATCAAAAGAACCAAATGGATCGCCCATTTTCCTCAAAAAACAAAATAAACGTAGAACACCAAAACCAACTAAATATAAGATAAAGATACTTAGAATTGAAAATAGAACAGACTCGAATAAGGAAATCTCAGTCCAATCCCACCACATCATCATTCAACCGTAAGCCCATTACCTGAACTGACAAAGATAGTGCACAAACGCAATTTAATCAATAGCAATCATCCTTCTAGTATTCTAGTATCGTTAAACATTGTTTGTCTATTGAATGAGCAACTTATATATTTAAGCAAAAAAGGGATCTTTTCAGCATTTATTTTCAAAGGACAGATTTTATTTTTTGAACTTGTTTCAAATATGAGAGTATTAAATAGATCAGGAACTATTACAAGCGCGCTTACCAAGAGCAGCAATTTCTATTGCTAATTTAGGAAATCAAATCCAAACTTAAGGGAGTCCCTCTGTCAATATCCTTGGCAGCACGTTTGCCAAAACAGTCCTTTAGATACTTCGGAGAAAGACCATATGCAGGTCTAATCGAACGTAAATTATCTGGAGTGAAAAGATCGCCAGCTTTCATGTCTTGAACTACAAAAATGGATCGTCGAAAAGTTCTACTCGATTTTTCACAATCCTGAGTACAACATACTTCTGAACCAAGAGAACTCTCAACTAATCGAAGGTCTCCTACAAGTTTCTTAAACTCAGCAGGTTCTAACGAAAAGCCACAATCTGGACCAGGAATCGCCCGAGAAAGAGTTAAATGTTTTTCAATAATGCAAGCTCCAAGTGCAATAGAGGCAATAGAAACTTCTGGATTTAACGAGTGATCCGAAAGACCAACTGGAACCTCAAACGTCTTTGCAAGGTAGGGAATTGCACGCAAATTCATTTCATTAGAACAAGCAGGATATGAACTAGTGCACTTTAGCAAAGCAATTTCGATTGCACCCGCCTCCCTTGCAGCTAAAACAGCTTCAGATATCTCTTCAAAAGTCGCCATTCCAGTTGAAATAATAATTGGCTTTTTTGTCTGTGCCATTGCTTTAATCAATGGAATATCCACTAACTCAAATGATGCAACTTTGTGAACAGGAACATTCATGTCTTCCAAAAAATCAAGCGATGAAAGATCAAACGCTGTTGAGAAAAAATCTAACCCTAATTCGTTAGCAATTATTTTGAGTTTTGGCTGCCAATCCCAAGGCATGCTTGCTTCTCTATAGAGATCATAGAGAGTTCTTCCACTCCAAGGAGTACCTTCCTTTATTTTAAAAAATTCTTTGTCAGACTTCAAAGTCATAGTATCGGCTGTATACGTTTGAACCTTGACGGCATCAACTCCTACTTCTTTGGCTGCATGAATCAACTTCACCGCTTGACCAAAGTCTTGATTATGATTAGCTGATAATTCAGCCACAATGTAAACTGGTTGACTGGTGCTGATAACGCGTTTACCGATGTGAATGTAATTAGACATTGATTTCTTCTCTCTCTTTCACTAAATGAAACGAGGTATAATCTTTAATATCACATTGTCCTAAAATTTTATAATTAGCTTTTTGAAAGGCCAAGACAGAGGCTGTATTATCTATCTTTATGTAGCCATGAACTTTTTTTATCTTAGTTGAATCGAAGATTTTCTGCGTTGAAATTCTGATTATATCACTTCCAAAGTTCCTTTTGCGGTACTCTTTTTTAACACTGACTGATATTGTCGCTTCTTCATCCTTTATCTCAAATCGAACTTGGCCTACGGATTTATTTTCACATGTTGCAATGAAAAAAATGCAAGATGGATCGTTTAACTGTTTTCTAAACCATCTAATGTGGTCTTCCCATGGGATCATCTTTGTGGAAAAAGATGCGGAACGAACATCCGAGTCATTTGCCAGATTCCATAAAAAAAAATCGTCGCCCTCTTGAACTCTTCTTAACTGCACACCATCGATTGCCTGTGATGACATAGCGCTCCTTAGTGCCTTAAGAACTCTATCGGCCCCATTTCCATCTACAAGAGTTTGAGCCCGTTGCGACATTTCACTCCTTTTTTTTGGATCACAAAGCAGCCCAGAAATATTTTCGGCGATCATTGATGGCGTTATATCTTTATGCCAACCGGCATTCACAGCGGCTCGAGCTTTGCTCAGTTCTTCAACTATTTGACATTGGTTATCCGCAATTGCTATGGTAATCATTGGCAAACCCATAAAAGCTAACTCCCAAGTTGAAGTCCCTCCCGCCGATATAGCAATATCAGCCCAAGCCATTAAATCAGACATTTTCTCAACGTTACTCTTAAGCTCTATATTGACCTTGGATTTTTCAATCAAACACTTCATTTGGTCAGAATACTGGTTGTTTGCAACAATAATCACAACGTTTAATCGATTAAGCTCCAATTGAAGAATGGCATCATAAACTTTTCGTGTAACATTCTCAAGGTCAGAACCGCCCAAAGTAACCAATATATTTTGAGCAAATTCAGGAATCTTTCGTTTCCATCCTTGCCAGACCAAAAATTCTTTTCGAAGAAGAGCATATCGGGTACCCAATAGCAAAGAAGTATAACTCTCTCTCTTTGAATAGAGTTTTTCAGAGGCATGGATATTTTGGTTAAGTACAATGTCGGCGTAATAATGGCTTGCACAACCATTATCGTCAATAAGCAATAGTTTTTTGCCCTGCTCCTTAATTGACCGTTGGTATGCCACATCAAAATGGTATCCATCTAATACTATCCACGACGCAGACACTTCCTTTGAAGCCTCCACTGTCTGTTTGGCATCATCAACGCTGCCAGGAATGCAATTTAAAATTTTTATCTCAAAACCTTCCGATTCAAGGCGACCCCTCACCGAAGGAGTAATCATGCACATCACAAAAACTGAACGTTCACTAAACTTTCGAAAAATTTGCCCGAGTGCTAGACAACGCATAACATGACCAGTACCAATCTGTAGGCTAGCATCTGCCCTGAAAACAATCAAATACTAACTCTTCTCCAAAGCTTTCTGTTGTACATGACAATTTAGCTCAACCAAACTTTGGTCAGCCTCGCACAGATTTAGTACCTCAGTCCAGCTGAATAAATTGTTGCAACCCAAAATTTCATAAACTCTACGAACAAATTGAAGATCTTCAGGAGTATCGACAGTCCAACGATACTTACTCCAATCACCTGAATTAGTTACAGATAAAAGCTTGAATAAATCAGCATTTTCATAAATATATGGCGTTACATGAGCCCTATGATAGGGTTTAAACGAATTTTTCCAAGCGATAGTTAATGCACGTAAACCAACCGCTTCAACATCCAAACCACGTGGATATGTACGATGCAATGTATTACTTGCATAATCTATATCCGAATTCAAAAAAGCTTGAACAACCTTATCAATAATTATTGGCTCAATCAAAGGACAATCAGCGGTTACGCGAACCCCAACTTCAGCCTTATGAAAAAGCGCAGCCTGATAAAAACGATCAAGTACATCCTCTTCGCTACCTCTAAAAACAGCGACCCCTAACTTACCACATTCATTTTCAATTAAGTCATCAACAAGTGAATCGCTTGTTGCAACAACAACCTTATCTAAAGAAGCCGCAGACATAACACGATGAACAACCCGACTAAGCATTGATTCGCCACAAATAGCCTTCAACACTTTCCCAGGTAACCTATTACTGTTCATTCTAGCCTGGATTATTGCAACAATTCTCATGAACATTTCTCCAAGACTTTCTTGACTTCCTTTATCACGCGGTTGACATCATTATCTGACATCCCAGGAAAAATTGGTATAGAAAGGATTCTTTCGTAAGCAGACTCTGCAACTGGACATAAACCCACTGAAGTCCCAAAGTTTACTTTGTAATAAGGGTGCAAATGAACAGGAATATAATGCACGTTCACGCCAATCCCAGCATTCCTCAAGGATGAAAAAATCTGTGACTTACTCAATTTAAGTTTATCAATGGATAACTGAACAACATATAAATGATAAACATGAAAAGCATCTTCGTTCACCTTCAAGGCTTTCACGCACGATTCACCACGAAAACCTTCATCATACATTTTGGCAATTTCTCGCCTTCTTTCAATCCAACCCCCGAGCTTTCTTAACTGACTTAAACCTAAGGCACACTGAATATCTGTCAACCGATAATTATAACCAAGATCCACCATCTCATAAAACCAAGTTCCAGCCTCAGCTCTTTGACGATAATCAGTCTGAATGCCGTGATTGCGAAACCGTCGCATCTTATTCGCGTAGTCTACATTATCGGTAACAACCATTCCACCCTCTCCTGTAGTTATGTGCTTTACGGGATGGAAACTAAAAACGGTAAGATCCGCCAAAGAACCAATCCAATCACCTCGATATTTGGCTCCAAGAGCATGACAAGCATCTGAAATAAGAATCAAGTTATTTTTTTCAGCAATCTTGCTCAAAGCATCATAATTACATGGCTGTCCAGCATAGTCAACCGCAATTATAGCTCGGGTTTTGGGATTAATCTTCTCTTTTAATTTCAAAGGGTCTATCAATAATGTATCCGGTTCTATATCAACAAAAACGGGAGTTCCCCCTTGATACACCACAGAGTTAGCAGTCGCAACAAAAGTCATTGGCGGCACAAGAACTTCGGCTCCATTGATAATGTTTGAAGCAAACGCAGCCGCATGCAAACCAGCAGTTCCACTTGAAAAAGCCACTGCATACTTAGCACCCACAAGTTCTGCAACTGCTTTTTCAAAAGCCTCAACCATCGGACCTGTAGTTAACCAATCGGAACGCAAAACATTTGTTACTGCTTTAATATCTTCTTCGTCAATCGATTGCTTACCATACGGTATAAAATCTAGCATCACATGACCCCCAAGCAAAAGTTACTTAACTAGCTTCCTTAATTCTCCGACAGAAATTTTTTCAATATTAGTATTACTTGAATACCGAAAACCTTCAGGCAATTTTTCACCATTTAACCAGTTTTTCGCGTTCCACCAAGCATGAAGAGGCTCAATGACATACATATCGTCTAATTCTACCGTATGCCATGACTCATCTTCACCAACCAATGTCTCATGAAGCTTTTCTCCAGGCCGAATACCAATGAATTTGACTTCACATTTTGGCGCTATAGCCTCAACTAAGTCCATTATATTCATACTGGGGATCTTAGGAATGAAAACTTCACCGCCATTCATTTTTTCAATACAATTAATAACAAACCTAACACCTTGTTCCAAGTCAATCCAGAAACGCGTCATACGAGCATCGGTCACAGTGACACAACCATTGTTTCGTTGCTGCACAAAAAGAGGAATTACACTACCCCTGCTTCCCACAACATTACCATAACGAACGCATGAAAATCTGGTCGGCTTTTCTCCACTGTATGAATTAGCTTGAACAAGAAGCTTCTCAGCCACGAGTTTAGTAGCTCCATATAAGTTGACTGGATTTACTGCCTTATCAGTACTAAGGCCAATAACTCTCTCAACATCTGTATCTAGTGCTGCATCAATTACATTTCTTGCTCCCATCACATTTGTCATAATAGCCTCTATGGGATTGTATTCACATGCAGGAACTTGCTTAAGAGCTGCTGCATGAACAACCACATCCACTTCATTCATTGCCCGATTCAGTCGCGATTCATCTCTGACATCACCGATAAAGAAACGTAATGCAGGGTCATCGTATCCGCTGGTTTGCATTTCATGTTGTTTTAATTCATCTCTACTAAAAACTATTAACTTTTTTGGATGAAAGTCACGAAGCATAACCTTTATGAACATTTTCCCAAACGAACCGGTACCACCAGTTACCATCACAACCTTGTTTTCCCAAAACACCTACATTACCTTCCAAAACCAAAGACTACATATTGTAAGCAAATCTTCAGTCATTTTAATCATCATTATAGGCATATGCAACAACCTATTTCTCAAATAGCCACCAATGAGTTCTATCAAACCCATCAGCCTTATCCCAATACCCTGATCTAACAATCGTTATTTGTGGATAACGTTCCTCAAAATGTTTCTTAAAATCTCTTTTCCATAGCACATCATTATGTCCATGATAAGGTATCACTGTCTCTTCTTGCGCATAATACTCAATTACTAACAAGTATTTGCTAGATGCACGATACAATTCGTCAATTGCTTTTGGCAGATCTTCTAAACTAATATGTATCAAAACGCCGCTCGTAAAAACCAAATCAAAATATCCATCTTTGAATGGTATATCGAATATATTTCCCTGAAGGATTGCCAATTTATTATCTAATCTGCCCTGCAACACTGCATATTTCGATGGCTCTAACCCAATCAATTGATAATCACCAATTCTTGAGAGAGCTACGAGGTTATGACCCACGTTGCAGCCAACTTCTAAAATCTTATTAATTTTAAGATCGCCAACCATGGATCTAAACGCGTTAACTCGGGTCTCAGGATCGATAACATTTCTATTTGTATATTCAACCCCAAAATCAGAGCCCCATAGTTTTATTTTCTCTTCTTTCATAGTGACGACCCAATGGGCACCTATATGAAACGTAAGTATTTTAGTTATTCCATAAAATTGCAGACTTTAAAGAAAAAAAGAAAAAATGGAAAACGTTGGTTATGCTATTTGCTGGCTTCTTTTTCCTTGACCTCGACGAATGGTGGGAGAGAGACATAACTTGTTGGATTTTCTAGCTTCCACAAAGGATTTTTCAGTATCCACGTTCCATCAACATTTTCAAATATTTCTTTGTTCCAGAACTTTTCAACAATATCCCAAAATTGTCTTGGCTGATAACCCATGAAATTAATAAAGTCCTGCATTGCTAACTTATCCAATCTATGATCGTATTTCATTACTAGCTTTATCGCTTCTGCCCTTGTTATCTTGCCACCTCTAATCCATCTACAGGTTATATCAGTAGCTCGTCCAAAACCAAACTTGGGATATTTCATCCAAAGATGAACAATATAAGAAATTGAGTCTATCTGACCATAATCCTCAACATTTCCTTCTCTTCGCCATTCATGAACTAAATCTATAAATCCATAACGTTTCGCTATCTGATAATTTCTCTCATCATCCCAAGGTGTGAAATAACTCATAAAGATAGGCTCCGGCTTTACTCTATTAACATCAGCTTGCGACGGAGGAATAATGGCATTCATTTCAGACTTAGAAAGCCCGCGGGTTAACCAGAAATCACAAATTTCTTTGCCAAGCTTTTCGGCTGCAGCGCTGTGTCCTGCCGCTATATATTTTTTGGCGCTGTAATCTTCTTTATCTGTTGTTCCATACTCGAATGCTGCATTTTCACCAAAAACGATTAAAGGTATATTCATGGACACCGCAATTTTGTAAGGAGCTGTATAAATTGCTGCTTCAACAAAACGCAACGGCTCCCCAAGTTCTTCAAAACCTATCCTCGTCACTCTTCTAAAAAGATCAATGCTCAAATTGAAAAGTATCATGTCACAATTGAAAGCAGATCCCAAATTCGCAAAGTTCTTTTGACCTGTAACGGTTTTCGTGAATGGATCAGCCACAGTTATTAGAAGCGGATTCATCCCCATTTTTTCCTTCATAATATAAACTAAATAGTGACTATCTTTTCCTCCACTCACGGGAATAACACAATCGTAATACCCATCTTTCCTTCGGTATTTATCACATAAAGCCTTTAGTTCTGCCCATCTTTTTGACCAGTCAACTTTTTTCTTCTCTTCCTGGTTCAAACATGCTTGACATAGTCCTTCTTTACTCATAATGGTGTGAGGACGGGTATCTGGCATTAAACATCTAGTACAATATTTCACTTATTTTTCCTCCGATTGTATTATTATTTGGATAAATACTAAACGGGTGTCTTAAAAGTCTTTCTCTATTCCATACAAACAGCAATTTTAACTTATCAGAGACTTAATTAGGAATCTTTTTCCAATATGAGATGAATTATTCCTCTGTTTATATTATTCGCAAGAGTATCAAAGTCAACATCCAACTCGTAACTAATCCCGCTTAAATTCTTTCTTTTAAAACTATTAATCAACTTATAGGTCGCTTCCAGCCCAAAGTAGCTAACAAGCGGATAAAAGCCACGTGGCATTTCATCTATGACCAACGAAAGCCAAAAACCATGTCTTTTAAAATTCTTAAAAAGTTGTCTAACATGATCTCTTCCGAACGGAGGAATAACATGAAGCTCCATACAAATAGTGTTAATTCGTTCAGGGATATCGCCACCAAGCATAAAATATTCATGCCCTTCCAAATCCAGTCTGATCAAATCGATAGGAAACTTTTCAGCCAAATTAGAAAGAGGTAATGCATGAACAGTAATCTCCTTAAAAATCTCATGCCCGCCATCCTTTAACAACTCAGCTTGAGAGGAAGTGACGTTAAATTTTTTGGCCACATAGAGTTTTAACATTTCCTCTTTATCAGACATCGCAACATTGAGAGAAGTTGCATTACCGTATTTTTCAAGAGTTTTTGATAAGAAAGAAAAAGTCAAAGGAACAGGTTCAACAGCTATTACATGTTTAGCGCCGGCCTGAAGTTCAACCAATGGAAAATATCCAAGATTGCTCCCAATATCAAGAACGAAAAGCTTTTTCCGTTTAATCTTATTAAAAATAGCAAATGTATTTAATGGTTCCCGAAAGCCATAAAGATAAAACTCTTTTGAAAAACCTTCATCAACCGGGTTCAAAAGTAATCTCGATTCAGAATCGGAATGCAAATTCAATGCACTAAAATTAATTTTTCTCCAGACTTCATTTGTAATCCTAACACTGCCTTTTCTGAGATTATAATATTCTTCCATTAATTGAAGTGAGAATCTTTGAGCAAACGATAATACCCCATCAGCACCGTTTTCTTTAATTATTTCTTTTGTAAGGGATATCATCCGCTTTCCATTTCCTGAATGTTAAAGTGCCTAAAAAGATTATGCTTATTATTAGAAAAATATTAGGAAGTGAAAAGAAAACATCCTTCCAAGGCATCACATCAACAATAGGATTACTTTGAACAATCTTAACGTACTCACCTGTAAAATTGTCCATGAACACATATTTATTATCACTATAACCAATTCTAAAATTTATATCTCCGACAAGTTCTACGCCATATGTCCAAGCCGAAGAATCAGATGGTAATGAAATTTGGGAAAAAGCAATTGTTCCATTAACAATTAACTGAGGTTTTAGTAAAACGAGTTCTGCCGAGGTTGACTCGATCACTACTGAGCCATCATTAATCGAATAATTCTCATTTCCCGAATAGACTTCAATTCTAGACCCTTTGCTAACAGTCATTCTAATTGAGCTATTTTCATACTTAAGCGGAACATAAGATGGAATAGCATTATCATCTAAACCAGTTGAATTGCATAAGTTAGACTTGACTTCTATGCTGGCAGAACCCGAAATGCTGACTGAATTAATTTTTGTATTATTAATTGTGGTCTGCCCCACATTACTATTAATAAGCAATTTTTCTGCCATAATTGGTTGCTCTATCAGATACGAACCTGAGATATTTGCATTAGTGGTAATGTTACCCTCTGCTAAGAAATCGTTCGTTCCATAGGTATCATATTTGCCTATCCACCTGTTCTTCAATGGTTCTCTTGATAGACCTCCATAACTCTCAGGAAAATGAATACCGTCTTCTTCAAGGGCATTTTTGACAATTGTAACTAATTCACTATTTGCGATCCATCCCTTGTTTCCTGTTTCTATCGCTTGATAGATAGGATCAACGTAAACATATAAGACAGTTCCGTTTCCAATCTTTTTTTCAGCGATAAAAGGAGATACATTGCTACCATTCAGTGAATAATAGCTCAAGACGTGAACATCACTATCAATACGATAACTAAGTGGCTTAACGCTTAATGTTTTAATTGGATACGTTACAAAGTTAGTACTTATTCCGTTGGCAGTTGAATTTGCATGATAATTGACTCCGCCAAAAAACAAGCCAAATGAGTTAAACATTTCACCTTGCCCACCCATTACAACAAATGTGCCACCGCCACTTATCCAATCAAGCAAAGCTGGACTTTTGACACCATAAGAACTATGTTCATTTATGGCAAGATCGGATGGCGCAATTATTGTTGATTTGTTATAAAAATCATCATTTACCAATTGATAAGAAGAATTCAAGGATGCCATAATTAGGTATGATAACAGGGTATTGTTGCTGTACTGCAATGGAGAAAGGTACCCGAAACTGGATTCGGACGGCGACTCCAAGTATGGTAAACTGTAAAGTGAGAAACGTGAGTTATTAAGTACTAACGGGAGATAATTAATGAAGTCACGGTTAACAGACGGACCAGCAACCTCCTTATCTATACAAACAAAACCTATGTCCGATGAAAGCAAAGCTATTGTTTCAGGACGGGACGAAAGTATGAAGTCTGGATAAATTGCAGGTACCGCTGTTGTACCTCCCGCCAGTTTTATTATGGCATTAGACATGTCACCTAAAGTAGCCACTCGTGAAGTAATCGAAACATTTTGTTTAACGAAGTTAGCCAATTCGAGATTTTCAGAGGTCGCATAAGCCGACCCGAACGGAGTCGCATTTGAAGACATCCAATACTCTGAAGCAATAATTGTACTTGGAACCCCGAGAATGATTGCTGATAAAAATAGAACAATAGAAAGACGGCGCAAACTAATCTTATGGGAGTTTTCAATTCTTTGCCTATGATAAACTATGTGAAAGTCAGTATTCTTCAAGATGCGCATTATCTTGAATAATCCCCATCCACCAAGAATAGAAGTAGCTATCGGCAAGATTCTGTATATCAGCCTCCACTCTTTAGTTCCAGTATTAAAGAAATTGAGATTCAGAAAAGAAACGACAATGCCTAAGATAATCGTTAGAACTGCAACAAGTACAAAAAAGGACAAAGACCGATACTTTTCAAACTTCATGAATAAACCTGCTAAAGAAAGAGCGCCAACAATCCCAAAACTCAAAGGATAATAATACCAAGGAAAGGTAAATCCTAAGTAGACTACAGCGTCACCATAATACATGTGTGAATAGCCGTACGAGACAAGAACTATTACAGAAAGTAAATAGAAATAACAAACCAATAGTAACGTGAATTTCTTAAAAAATCCATAATTGTTTATAAAACTTGGAAGCTTTAGTTGCAAATACTTTCTAAGATAGGTATAGAGTAAGAGCACACCGAGAATAGCAGCGACTAAGAGATAGTTAAGCTCAAAAGGAATTATCAACAAAGTTGGCGATGATAACCCTATAACCAGAGTAAGTAGAATACCCAGTGCTAGAGCCACTATATTCTCTCTTACCTCATGCAACTTCTTTTTGCTCAAAAGGACATAAGCTGGTAGAAATACGAAAAAGAACGCCAAAGTTGTCTCGATATGAGCCAAGAAAGCAAAAGCAGCTATAAGTCCAATCAAAAACATTCTGGGTATTGAATTCAATTTACTCTTGAATAAGTACAGCAGCATAAAGATTGAGACAAGAGCTAAAACATAAGTTTTGAAGCCTTCAGGAATACTGCCCTGAGGCTGAGAAATATCATTTAAAACCTTAGGACCATAATCTATCAAGATCCCGTACAGATTTTCTGGACTATATTGCTGTAATCCTAAACTAATCTTTTGGCTAACAAAGGGTATCCAGCCAAAACCAGAAACTGCAGAATAGATTAATGTTGACAAAAGAGTTACTTTCTTGCTTTTTATGTAACTTGAAGCCATACAGTAAAAAGACAGAGGCACCAAAGATGCAAATATAAGGCTATTTATCATCATTGCATTTACTGATGGAAATCCAGAAAAACGGAATAAAGCTAAATTATAAAGCTCATAAACCGACATTGATTTTATACTATAGAATTTTCCAACGGGCTCTAAAAAGGCAGAACCTTTATCAATATAGTTAGAGGTTGCTAAATAATTCCAGTTGTCTCCTCTTATAAAAGGCTGATAAACAAACTGCTGAAGGTAAATTAGAAGTACTGATAAAATAACGATGAATCCAAGAGCTAATAATAGATTAACATTTAGATTCTTAACCTGTTCATATAATTGATTCTTTCTTTTAGCTATATATCTAAAAAAATATAAAGTCACCAGAATCAAGTTTACAGATACAAAGACAAATCCAGTAAAAAATGAATCAAGCGATATTAAAATCGTAAGATAGAGCATTTGGGAAGTCAGGAATATGCTCAAAATCACAGACAGTATAGAACGCGGTAAAATAGAAAGTCTATTCTTGTTATCAACTAAATTTACTATCAAAAAGCCTGGTATAAAACTCAAAAAAGTGTAGATAACGATAAAGGATAACCAATCTGTCGTTGGTATACCAAGCCAATTAACATAGATTAAACCGGTTCCCGAAGCAAATATTGCAACCACAAATGACAAGAAAAACAGAATTATAGAAATGTGCAATAGAGTCGGCGGAATTCTTCGAATAGTCGCAATCCTTTCTTTCTTCTGCTTAAGGAAATAATATACAAACCCTGATGTTAAGCCGAATATAAATCCTAGATAAATCGACAAGGGATAGTCAGAAATTAGAATAACCCAAGCTGCAATTGCTATGGCAATTAGAATCGCGTCTAAATTTTTAAGTAGAGCTGAGCGTTTACCTAAGTTATTCACGAGCACTGAATTCAATACCATTCCAAGAATCCATAGTATGCTGCAAT
This sequence comes from Candidatus Bathyarchaeota archaeon, assembly GCA_963811105.1. Lineage (GTDB taxonomy): Archaea > Thermoproteota > Bathyarchaeia > Bathyarchaeales > Bathycorpusculaceae > Bathycorpusculum. The sequence continues at coordinate 481,177 of CAWEPZ010000011.1, forward strand.
TTAACGATTCATTATTTCTATAATCGTTTCAGCGACTCTCTGTATCGACTTTCCATCAATCGCCTTCAAGTAATCGCAATCAAATACATCTTGACGTTTCTTTAGAGTTCTTGCAAAATTATCATCCTCGAGAATCTTTTGCGTCCAATTATTGAGTTGGAGGCTGTTGATTGCCTTTACTGCAGCACCCTTTTCAACAATAGCCTGTGTCGAGAGAAGAACACCACCCGTTATTCCATCATTGAAAAAATCAATGACTATCAGAGGTATTCTCGCTAGCACCACATTAAGCATCGCAGTTGAAATCCAAGTGATTACTAAATCGCTAGAAGCAATTAGACGGGATAGATCTGAATTAGTTACATGTATTACATTATCATAATCAGTTTTCCAAATCAATGGAAAAATATTTTTTTCCACAGGATGCAACTTTACAATTACGTCGGCATGATTTCGAAATTTGGCCAAAAGATCAAAAATCTCTTCATTGACTCGTTTTTTTTGCTCTAAAGACCACATTCCATGCTCTACTTGTGAGCTTGACAGAAAAAGTATTATTTTCTTGTTTTCAGCGATATTAAACGACCGCTTAATTTCCTCTCGTATACTCATACGTTCCGTTAAAGACTGATTCACAGCCGCATCAAACCTTGCATCTCCGACTGCACGAATGAACCTGGGACGATTACACAACTTCCTCAATAATTTTGCATCCTCTTCAGTACTCGTAAGGATGTAATCAGCGAATTCACCGGCAGTTGGGTTTGATAAGTGATCTATAAATCTACCAAACACTCGAGATAAATTCAAAAAATAGGTAGGTTTAATTTCAAGAATAGACCTAAAACAAAAGAAGTATTTAGCAAAAATACGCGGAAATTCACCTATTTTGCGAACGATTAACATAAACATTTGATCGAATTTCGGCTTAGTTACCATTACCATTTCACGTACGATCAGCACAGGAATGTCAAGCGTCTGTGCAGCTATTACAAAAGCGCCTCTAACAGGTTCTTGGTCATTATCCGTCACAATTAAACTGGGATGCTCTTGATCAAGAATCTGCAGTGCGGTTTTCGAGTTATAGTCGGATAAGTCTCTGAAAATAACATTAGCTATTTTGTTTTCACGCAAAACATTGGTTTCATGTTCATCCAATAATACAATGATTGATACATTATTCTTTAAGAGCAGACCTGAAAGTGACTCAACTAACTTTATGAACTCAATTCGTTCAGGAAAAATAAACAACAATTTTTTTCCGCATCTTTCTTTTTGTTGCGGACCATCATTTTTGCCAGGGAGAGATGCTTCTTTATCGTAAATTGCAGTTACAGGCTCCTGATTATAAAGTTTAAGCTTTTGCTTGAGTTACTTAAGGACAACTCTTTTTCCGATGTTTCCCTGGCTCGTTTACCTATTTCTAGTCGAAGATCGTCATTTTCAACCAGGGATCTGAGATAGCGGTACCATTCCTGCTCATTTGTGGCTAGAAAACCGTTCACTCCATGCCGGATGATATATTTTTGTTCGCCAAATGGACTTGCTACCACTGGAATCCCCATGGCCATACCTGCGCTAACCCGCAAAGCGCTTTTGCCTTGATTCCAATCGCTATTTACTAGAGGTGAAACCAATATGTCAAAATCGAACATTTGCTCCGCAAAAAGCCCAAAAGAAAGCCAATGATCTGGCCCAAAATCTATCTCTATTAAGCGACCTAATTTTGCAAACATTTGCTTAACTTTTTCATCCCCCATATAAGAGCATATTTTAAACCTAAAATCATGTTCTTCTGCTAGTTTTTGCAGTGGTTTCAATATTAAATTGAGGTTGTCATAATGATTTGCTGGATTGCCTTGCCAACCGATCGTAATTTTCTTTGAACACTTTCTTTTTGCAGGATTAAAAAGGTCGGTGTCTACAGGTACATGTATAATAAATACACGCGATTTCCAGGATTTCGCATACGAATATAGGTAATTTCCGTTTACTATTACAGCGTCTGAATCTCTTAGCATCTTCTCAGCACAAACGTATGCAGGGCTTCTGATTCTTGCGCCTAGTAGCGAGAGTGAAGGTAGTATTACTGCATCATCTAGATCAAAAATTACTTTGATGCCGCGCAATTTTAGAAATTTTAAAAAAATAAACAAATTGATTGACGATGATCGACCTATAATGACCACATCTGGTTTTTTCCGGATTGTTTCAACATAGTCTCTGAATTTATGAAGCGAGAATATGGACAATATTTCTCCAAGAGTTGGTCCCGCAACAGAACACCAGTTTATTGGTAAAATGACTCTACAATTAATTCCATAAGCTCTTAAGGATCTAGCTAGAGGTAAAGCTCTTGCATGCAATGTAGCGCTTGATAGTTCCACAAAGTAGTCAACGTTGAGGATTTTATTCTTTATATTTTTACGGTTTAAAGCATTAATAGCTATGCAATCATCCTATAAATATTCTCAAGAATGTCAACGACCTTTTCGGTATTATACTGAGTCTGAACTAGTTTTCTGCCATTTAATCCCATTTCGTTCGCTTTTTTGGGATCTCTTAATAATTTTATAATAGCATTCGCTAGCTTATCTGAAGATCGAACCTCAACCAAAAGGCCGGTAATGTCATCAATAACAAGATCATTTAGACTACCAACCTTCGAAGCAATAACAGATTTTGAGCAAGCATATGCTTCTAAAATTGTAACAGGGAATGTTTCATACGTGGACGGTAAAACATAAACGTTAGCATCTACAAAGGCCGCAAGTTTATCTGTGCCATATAAAGGTCCTACCAACAGAACATTATCATTTATTCCTAAATTATTGACTAACCTCTGAAGTTTAGAAAGATAACCATCATCCGGACCAGCGATAACAAGTACGGCACTATTTATTTCTTCAATCACTCTCCTAAAAGCACTCACGAGAGTATCAAGACCCTTTATTTTATTCAACCGTCCTAAGAAAAGAACAATCCGTTTGTTCTCATCCAAACCAAACTTTTGTCTAAAGCACCCTTCCTTTGGTAGGTTAACAAACTCAGATAAATCAAGACTATTAGGAACTATTGCAATTTTTTCGGATGGAACACCTGCGGCTTCATATTGGTCGAATTCCATACGGTTTAGTGCAATCACTCTTGAAGCGTCTCTTAACAGTTTAGGGCCGAAAAGAGTGTCAAAAAACCATCGTCTAGTTTCTCTACCTATTTTAGGCAAAGACCCATGAGCTTGAAGCACATATGGGATTTGATATTTTTTGGATAGATGATGTACAATGATATTTTGAAAAGTGGAATACTCATGGGAATGAATAATATCAAATGCTCGCGGGTCTTTCAAGTCAACGTTTATTTGGTTATACATTTGAGGAGTAATAAATAGTCTTGATGTTTTTACCGTAAACATAGATATGTTTCTATAATAGTGGACATGCATTCCTTCGATTTCAGTTTTACAAGTTTTAATTCGATTATTTACATCCAAAGCGTCAGAAGTGTAAACGAAAACTTCATTGCCTTTCTCAACCAGCTTTCTCCCTAAATCAAAAGCCACTTTAACTGGACCCCCAAAGCATTCTGCCGGAAAGAAATACGGTATAACAAATAAAATTCTCAAATTAGCTACCGCAGATTCCTAAAGATCTTATATAGCTTCTCACCAATTGCAATAATTGACCCCTCAGCTTCAACCCATTTTCTACCATTTTCACCATAAATACTACAACGAACTGGATCTCGCTTTAACCCTAAAACCGCGTTTGCTAACGCTTCAAAGTCACCAGGATTAACAACTAGCCCTGAACCAGTATCTTCCACGAAAACTGAAGGCAATCCCCTGCTACAACATATTATTGGCTTTCCAACTGCTTGATACTCATACAATTTGGACGACATACCCCGGTAAGGGGTCTTAAAATTTGCGAGAGGCAAAATTAATACGTCCGCCTGACTCAAGAATCCAGCTACAGATTCTCTGCTTAGCAGCTTATCAATGATCTGTACGTTTTTCAGTTTTAGCTCACTAATTCTTGAACGCATGGAACCTAAAAGCTCGCCTTTACCCTGAATGACAAACTCTATATCAGGATCTAAATTCTCAAGCATTTTCGCAGCTTTGAATACCTGGTCAAAATCATAGGCAATTGAAAAGCCGCCTGAATACAAAACAACAAATTTGTTTCTATTATTCTGTTTTGGTTGTGGCTTGAAAACATCTAAATCTACCCCTCCTCGTACCACTTGGATGTGATACCTGTCTACGCCGTATTTGATTATTGTGGGTATATAACCGGGGCTTATTGGGGTGGCTGCTTTGACTTTAGCGAATACTATTCTTGCAAAGATCTCTGCTAATTTTGAAATAGCGGAGCCTCTTTTTGCTAAGTCTAAATCGTATAAGTCTTCGATAATTAAGTCATCTACATTGGTCACTATCGGCTTTCTCTTTATGCTACTATACACAATTGCTGGAACAAGAATGAGCACATCTGGATTTGCCGCCCATATGACATCGATTTTTCCAGTAAAAGGTATGACAAATAAAGATGAGACAATAAATGACCAGAAAACAAGTAAGCGTTTTAGCAATCCCTCAGATTCAATCGGAAGCACAAAGGTTCGGACGATTTTCGTTTTTCCTGAATATTCGACTTTAAGAGGTTTATACTTGTACTTTTTTGGAACCCTTCCTGTTGGGTAATGCGGGAAAGCTGTGACAACTGTTACGTTACAATCGTTTAAGGAAAGACCTTTAGCTGCGTTGCTTGATCTTGTTGCTGCACCGCCTATGTCAGGTGGGAAGTATTCTCCTAAAATGAGAACATTCAAAGCCGTAAATTATCACTCTATTTTTTGCGATAACGTTTAGGGGCAGCATTAATAATTTCAATGGCTTTATTGATGTCAAAATCAATCGCTTGCCCATACCATTCGATTGATTTAAACCGGGGCTTGTTTTCTTCCTTAATTATTTCGTACGCTTGTTCTCTAGTTAGTTTTCCCTCGCGTATTTGATGACTTCTAAAAATATCGAATTCTGTGAACCCGGTCATTGTCATATATATGTAGTTGTAGAATGATGCTGTACCGTCATCTGTGCGCCAAGTTGCTATAGTATCTGTTTCTTTTTCCCAGTTGAACTTTTCGGTTATTGTGCTTATAATTTTGTTCTCGTCCCAATCTAAATAATGGAAAAGATAAAGATAATCATCAGTCAACACATAAGAAGAATAAAACGCGAAGAGCGTATCGATTATTGACCTATTTATGTAAGATGGATTTCGTATGAATTGTTTTAGGTAATAAAACATGATTTTTGCTTTGTTCTTTTTTGAGATGCCTGTCATTCGCTTTAGCGCATTCTTACTGCCTTGAGTGGTAACATTACAAAAGCCATATTTGAAAAGCCCTGTCCCTTCCTCGCCTTCATAACCACCGCAGAATATGAACAATTTTATGCCGGTTTGTTTTCGGACTTTATGGAAGTAATAATAGAATTGCTTATCGCCAGCCATTAGGATGGGAACCATCCCTAAATCAGGTCTTTTTAGCCAAGCTTTAAGATTCTTGCGAATGTTTGCCCTTTTTGTTTTGATGTCAGCCGAAATAACAATGTGTTCAATACCTAGTTTGCCGACGACGCGCGCTTGGTTTCGACGGGCAAGGTCATTTACCATTCCCCAATCATATGTGAATGTAATTGGATGTAATCCTAATGTATTTTTGACATAATCAAGCCCGTATGCGCTGTCACGTCCGCCGCTAAAACCGATAAGAACATCAGGTTCGCCAGATTTATTTCTATATTGAGAGATAAACTCTTCAAGCGCTCTTTCGCCTTTTAAGTAATTCCCTCGTGTTTCGTAGTCTCTGCAGTAGCTGCATACGCCTTCTTTGTCAAAACTAATGTAAGGCATCGTTTCAGGCAGCAAACACATCGTGCATCTTAATGTATTTTCGCTTGAATAGATCGCTTCCCAATTTGCAGTCATGGATTTCTTTATGTCCTCACGTAAGAGGTATTGGCTTACGTCTATGGATGGAGATGTTTGCTGGTCATAGAGTTCAAAGATTTCAGCTTTCGATTTCAAAGGAACAGTATTTGAGTTGTCAGCTGAATGATCGTATAATGAGAACATTTGTTGTTGTAACAAGTTAAGGTCGAATATGTAGCCTTGACCCGCTTTGACTTGCATTATTGACTGCTCAACAAACAGGCCTCTTAATAATTTGTGATCTAAAACTTGTTTAAGTATGTATTTTTCTGATGCAAATACCAATATTTTTTGTCTTTGGCTTGAAGCCATGTAAAGTGAACCAGTGTTGGATGCAAGAGCAAAGTTATTGATGTCATCGAATTGTAGAGCAACGGAAGCTGACCCTTCAATTTGTCCAAAGACAAGCTTGACAGCCTCAATTAAAGATTTGCCCTGCGCACGATACATCTGCAATAAGCTAAGGAACACTTCAGTATCGACGTCATACGTCTTCTTAATTTGCGAAAAATGATTCCAAAGTTGAGAATCGTTAACGATGATTCCATTGTGAATTCCAACGGCGCCATCTTTAACAACAGGTTGGTTGTTGGTATTTATTTCGCTTTGACCATTCGTTTGTAGTCGCGAGTGACCCATAATTAAAAGGGGCGCCATTAATTGGGCGCCGTCATATGCTTGGGTTTTGAGAGTTTGATTGAATAGTTCTTTGTATTGTGGGGTTTTAACAAGTTTCGATGAGGTAATTGGTTCCTTGAAAACATAGATTGAGTTTTGAAATCTTGCAGCTATTCCTGATGCTTCCTTTCCGCGGGATTCGGACAGTTTGAATATGCTATTTACGATTTGCATTAGCTCTTTGGGTGTAAGCTTTAGGTTTTCACCGATTGCTATGCCAAATATTCCACACAATGTAGATCTGTCTCAAACAGTTTATGGGTTTAGCTGCTTTTGTATGAAGCTTCTATGTTTTTCCAGTTTTGGAGAAACCAAGCGTTGACTTGTTTTAGTCCTTCTTTGAAATCCATGTTCGGATTGTATCCAAGTATTTTTCGCGCTTTTTTAATGGATGCAAGAAGTCTGTTTTTCTTATCCCAGTCGCGACGTTCCTTGAATACTATTCCAGCTTTGTTTTCGGTTATTTCGTTAATCCATTGTGCTAAGTCGCCGATTCGGATCTCTCTGGAGGTTGCAAGGTTAATTGCTTCACCGATTGCTTCTTCGAAGTATGCCATTGCTAACAATCCGTTGATGATGTCTCCGACAAAGGTAAAGTCGCGTGTTTCATCACCTGTTCCCGTGATGGGTAGCGGTTGCCTATTTATTGACCAATAGAAGAAGTTGGGAATTACATTACGGTATTTTCCTGGAACTTCTCCTGGACCGTAAGAATTGAAGAATCGGGCATTCACGATCGGTAGATGATACAGGTTGTAATAGTAGTTAGTGTAAAGTTCCCCTAGCATTTTGGTTACTTGGTACGGTGTATAGAGTTTCATTGATACATCGTCTTCTTCGAAGGGCATTTTTGAGTCTGCGCCATATATTCCGCAGCCTGAAGAAGCATAGATGAATCGTTCAACACCGACCAGATGGGCATGTTCGAGAACTTTCAGCGTTCCCATCCCATTTACCATCAGGTCCGTTTCGGGGTTATCAACGGAGTTTTGGTTCGCAAAATGGGCTGCCAAGTGATAAACAATTTGAGGCTTCGCTTTGAATGCCCATTTCAGCTTTTCGTCGTCAAGAATGCTGCCCTTAACGAAGGTGATTTTTGGGCTTACTGGTATGTTCCATTCGTATGATGACGATAAGTCGTCGATGATTATGATTTTTTTTGTTTCTAAGCTAGATAGTGTCTTTACCAAGTTGGAGCCGATTGAACCTGCTCCGCCAGTAACAAGCACAGTTTTTCCATCGAATACATCTTGCACTTTCTTATTCATTTCAAGCTTCGCCTCGCTAAGCACTTTGCTTTTCATAGAGTTTCTTGAACCATGCCACAGTTCTACGTACGCCCTCTTCAGGGGAAACGGTCAGTTCTAAATTCAAATCTTTTCTAGCTTTGGATGCATCAGGAGTCTTGATTCGAGTTGTGAATGGCTCGCCTTCCTTGTAAGTAACCTTAGAGTCATCCTTGCCTATGTTCTTGAGTATCAAATCCGACACGTATTTGACGTCATAATTTATTTCTCCTCCAAAGTTGTAGACTTCGCCTGCCTTGAAATTATCGATTATGTTAACGAACGCTCTGCAGAGATCCTCGACATATTCGAGTGTGCGCTTGTGTCCTAAATAAACAGTGTAGGGCTCGTCATGAATTGCTTTGTAGATGAATTTTGGTATCCATCCACGATAAGGTGTGTAGTGTTCGCCAACTCCATAAACGTTGAATAATCGCATTCTAACTGATTCTGTTCCAAACATAGCCGCAGAATTAAGAATCTGTATTTCGTTAACCCATTTAGACATTGCATAATCGTTCATCTGTTTGATTGCGATAGTGTCCATTACGTCTTCCCGCATAACGCCTTCATAGTCGCCGTAGACTTCTGCGCTTCCGAAGAAAATCATCCTAAACTTTTTCCTCTCTTGCAACCGAAGAATATTTTTTGTTCCAATTGCATTTGTCGCCCAGAGGTTTTCGTAGTAATCTTCTCCATTCCATCTACCGTATTCGGCTGCTGCATGGTAAACGTAATCGAAATCGTTTTCTGCAAGAAGACGTTCTACCTGAGAGAATTTGCTGATATCACAGCGGATACATTTTGGCTGCACAGAATGCATTAAGTCGCAAGCCCATGTGTCAAATCCACGTTTTTCCAATTCTCGAACTAAATTTGAGCCAATAAAGCCCAAGCCACCTGTTACAAGTACTTTTTTAGTGATGTGCTATTCCTCATGATTGTTTGCTGAATTTCTCTGACATTCTAGCTATTGCATAGAGTGTGATGGCAGTTGAAAGCATAAAGAAACCGATCAAAATAAAAGCTATCGATGCCAAAGCAATATTTGTTTGTATCATATGCGTTACTGCATAATTCTGCATCATCCATACCCCAAAGCCTACGCCTGCAAGTAAAAAGAATAAACTAGGGATGCCTAACATAACTAGCGGTCTCTCTTCAACGATTAGGCGAATCAAAAACCACATGACACCCATACCGTGCGTTACAGCGTCTTGGCTCGAAGTGCTCCCCTTTGTATTGTATTTACAAGTGCTAGGAACCTCGACAATACGCAAATCAGTTTTGCTGGCGTTAAGCAAGATCTCAACGCTGGCACCCATGCCAGCCTCAAAAAAGTTAAGGCAATCCAACGCTACATGACTATAAGCTCTAAACCCACTTTGAGAGTCAGTAACCCCGTTCTTTGCTGATCCATTAACAATTTTAGTAATTAGTTTAGCACCAAATTGTCTATAGAGTGGCATCTCTGCGGTTCCATCTTTATTGACAAAGCGACTGCCGATAACCACATCTGCCTCTCCTTCAATTATTGGTTTAATAACAATAGGAATCTCTCTTGGCTCGTGTTGTCCATCGGCATCTAATGTAACAAAAACGTCCGCGTTTAATTTATTAGCGCAGAGAAATAGACTCTTAAGAGAAGCGCCATAACCCTCATTTTCTTCATGTCTAACTACTATGGCGCCTAAACCTTCTGCAATCTTAGCGGTATAGTCGGTGGAGCCATCATCGCAAACAATAACCTTACTTGCGAACTTTTGCGCTTCTAAAACAACTCGTGCTATAGTTTGCTCTTCATTGAAGGCTGGGAAACCAACGACAACAAATGGTTTTGCCTTAGTTAAGGCGACTACTTCAACAGCTTCAATTTCTACCATTATCCTTTCCTTCCTTGCCAGCCTACTTTTGCCCAACGTTTAATGTATTGCCCAATTTAAAAAGACTATGTCAAATAAGAGTTCTTTTCATCTTTTTCGTACAAATCGGCATCACGTGAATTCATTACTATGTAATAACCTTTCTTTCAGCAAAATGCGCAAGCCAGCTTTCAATGAAACCGTCGGTCTGTAACCTAAGAGTTTCTTAGCTTTTGAAATATCCGCATAACTATCTTTAATATCTCCCGCTCGAATATTCTCATGACGGATTTCCAAGTCCACGCCGGTTAATTCTAGAATTGTTTTAGCCAAGTCGTTAATGGAAGTGGGCTTACCAGAGCCAACGTTAAAAACTTCGCTCACGGCCTCCTTAGTTGTTATAGAAGCTAGAACAGCTTCAGCGATATCTTTCACATTTACAAAATCTCTGGTTTGCGAACCATCGCCATAAATTACAAGCGGTAACTGTTGTTTAGTAAATTCTATGAAACGCGTTATTACTCCACTATAATCATTCATGCCCTGCCTAGGCCCGTAAACATTAAAGAAACGCAGAACAACTGACTCCAAAAGTTTTCGCTCATTAAAGCCTAAACAATAACGCTCAACAATAAGTTTAGATTCAGCATATGGCGAAATCGGGCTGGTCGGAGCTTCTTCATTTACAGGTAGAAATTCAGGGTCACCATTCACCGCGCAACTGGAAGCGAAAACAAATCTGTCAACTCGCTTCTCAATGCATGATCGAAGCAGATTCAAGGTTCCTAGAAGATTGACGTCAAAAGTTAAATCAGGATTCTTGACCGACAAAGGCACACTTGTAACTGCTGCCAGATGAATTACTACATCAATGTCTTTAACGATTTTTTTGACGAGCGAAGCGTCACGAATGTCGCCTTTAACAAAATCCACTTTGCCTGAACTTACATGTCCTCGAATATTGTCTAGCTTGCCGGTGGATAAGTCATCAATGATTCTTACAGCATAGCAGTCTTTAACTAATCGATCAACCACGTGGCTACCAATAAATCCAGCGCCGCCAGTTACCAAAACTCTTTTTGCCATACTAATTAATTACCGATTAAATATTTCATGAATCATCTGTTTGTGTGCAATACTGCTAAGAAAAAAGCAAACGATAAGTCGGTACGCCAATTTTTCGCGGACATGTTGCCCCATTTTTGAGCCGTTAAACTATTTTTTTCCGCAAGAGGGCGACCTATCAATCTTAAAGATTTCAAGACGCTACTTTCTAATAACCCTTCCAACTTACCCACGACAGCGAAGATACTTTTAGCTAAATGTGCACTACGTATGTTTTCTGACACTTTTATCGTTAAATCAACAAGCACTCTGTCAATCCTAGGCAAAGCTCTAAACCATACACCCGCGCGCATGGCTTTACTCTTAAGTTTAATCAATTGACTTCTATTAAGGAAGCTGGAAGAACTATCTTGCATTAGTTAGCCCACTACGTTAAATCAAAGTATTATCCACATGGTTATACCTAAAAAGACTTTTGGTAAGCAGCAAAAAAACTAACAAACAATGTCAGCAAGCAACTTTCGTCCATTATTTTGTCAATTATTAATTAATAAAAAGAGCAAATAAACTACCTGGTTTAAAGAAAAATTATTTTTAGTTCATTTCAGTAGAAAATTTGGATATGAAAATACTGCAGGAAAAAGCGATAGGAATAAGCTTTAATCGTTTGGCAGAGTCTCAATTTAGAAACATGCTTGTTTCATGAGACATGAGATTAAACTAACTGTTGTTCTTTGCATAAACCATAGACATGTCAGATTTAGGTAGCTTCAAGGTTTTAACGCTAAAACCATTTCGGGACAGATAAGAAGTAAGTTTTGAAGTTATCGTTTCTGTGTGAGATTCCATCGAGATCCTGTCAATTCTAGAAAAGTATTCTGTAGGAAGATTAAGCAACATATCCAATTCTTCCCCTTCAACATCTATTTTAAGAAAATCGATTTTCAAAAGATTGTTCGAGTCCATTATTTCCTTCAAGGTGATCGTACGTACAATGATATCATTATCATTTTCCTTGCTTATCCGCCCTAGTCCTTGAGCATCCATACTGAAGTTTAGGTTACCAGAAATTCCTCCAACTGCAAATTGAAAGGTTTTTACGCAATCTGTAACATTATTGATGGAGACATTTTCCAAAAGTAATTCGAAATTATCGGGGCGCGGTTCGTAGCTGTAAATGCTGCAATTTGCAGATTTAGCTGAAAAAACGGTAAAAACCCCTATATGAGCACCAATGTCCACGACTACATCGCCATCTTTTATTATAAAATCAGAGTTCGGAAAATACGCCCGTTCTAGAAAAATTTCGTCGATTATATACCTATCAAACTTAAAAGGGCGCACAACGAAGGTAATGCCGTTTTTCAGTTTATACCTGAAATGCATACCTAAACTTTTTTTTCGAACGACAGGTAAGCGAAACCCGACTAAATCTATTATGTACTTGGGAAGCGAGCTAACGCTGTAAAGTCTAATCCTATTCACCAACTCAGGTAAAAACTGTTTAATTATAAGCCATTTACTATGGCCGTTGTATACTGAGCAAACCATGAAATATGGTAGTTCAGATTTAGGCTTTAACTATTTCCATAACCCTCCAAGAAATGTTCGAGGCTCAGCGTTTCTTAAGCTTATTCATGATCTGAAGCATGCGGCCTCTGCTAACGTATGCTAAAAGTATTAGAAGCGTTATTGCAGAGGCAACCGATATTGCTGCTGCGTAGTAGAACCAAGTTTGAGGCTTGTATTCGAACATGATTTGGAATTGTCCTGTCTTGTTGATATTGTAGCCTTGAAATCCAAGATAAAGTGGAGTAGGACTAATTTGTTGGCCATTCACATTGGCGACCCAATAATTATCGAAGGCCTCAGTGGTTGCCAAAACAAAGGGGTGGTTTGCATTTACAGTGACTAGAATCTTGGTGGGATTCAGACGTTGCACATTCAATACTTCAGCAGTCTGATTCTGAACCGCCTGACTAAAGATGTTATCGAGCCCAGTAGTGTTCAGGGCAAAGTTTGTCCCAGTGACCTTAACATCACCAATCCATAAAGAACATGGATATTTGTCGTCGGAGATGTCGAACCAAAGCTGTAGTTTAAAGTGATCGGTGGCCTTTGAGGGCTCAAATGTGAAATTGATATTCCATGGGTAAATCCAACTTGAATTATGGGAACTGTAACTCGCCAGTTCAGCTATATGACTGGTTAACATAGAATTATCTTTTTCATACTGAATTATCGTAATATTTACATTAGCAGTGGTATAAGCAAGGCCATTGACTGCAATCGTGTATAGGTTCTCATACTGTGACGACAATGAAGGAAAGTCTACTTCACACGAAGCACCTGCGACCTGAGGCAGGTCTATTCGTGCGTAGGGTCCAGATTGTTTCGGATTTGCGGATGACTTGGATCCATTAATATACATTGATGCTTGCAAATCATTGATTGCTGTGGTGTTGCTGAAATCCCACTCTTTCTGAAAAACATTTTTGGTTTGAATTGAGATATTTGACTGCTGCAACAATAGGGGCGTTGTCGCGTAAAACGAGGGCTTTGAGTCAGCATATTCGTAAATATCCAAATCACCAAACGCTTTTGTAAATTGAAGATACGGCTGTTTTTCAAAGAAGCCCTTCATTAGGGTGGTAGACATAATGGCGCTTTCCGATGTTAATGTTCCATCCGGCAAAGTAGTTCTGCCAGGCAAACTACTATTAACATCGTTACGTTGCAAAATATACTTAACATTCAACAAATCAAGCAAAGCCTTAAACTCGTTAACCCTACCATAGCGGATTGCATAATTTAGTTCCTCTAATGTTGAAGCGGTCTGAGGATTAACAACATAACTATTCAAGACATCTGTTGAAACTATAGGTTTTTCAATTAACCTATCGATCAATTGGTCCGTTCCATAGTAACTACTGTCGTTACCCCACATGTAAGGCATCTGGTAGAAATCGTCAAGAGGCGTCACGAGAACTCTCCAGTCACCTTGTTGATTATTTAGCCAGTTAGTTGCTTGGAACCAATAATCAGGAATTTGAACCCGCGATGAGAATTCAGAATTTTCAATACTAATTATGGTTTCGTTATCCAGGAGAGGATAGACCGAGGCAAGAAAAACTAAAGCCAAAAGCACTAATGCGAAAATCTTGTAACCTCGAAAATCAACCCGCTTAAATTTAAGATTGGCGATATTGTCGCTTGCGTACCCAACTAACAAAGCTAGGAATGGCATCAATAGCAAAGTAAACTTGGAGACAGGTTCCCTGAATATAGTCATAAATGGAAGATTAAAAAGAAACTTGTTTGGTAGGCCAAACGAATCTTGATAATGTAAACCTGTTGCAAGAAAGAGAAAACAAAGAATGACCATCATTAAATAAGCGTTAAAACGCGACTTATTGCTTCTGAAAAGTAGAGCTGTTCCTGCAACAATAAAAGGTACGAAAACCAAAATAGTCAGAACAGGCATTGAAAAATAGTTTGGCATTGAATAATATTTCCAATATGGGTAGTATTCAGGGAGCCAATTCCAATAACCATTCAGCCAAAACAAGTTTAGAAACGAGGCTCTAGATTGAGTCCACGACCAAGCCTCAATGCTGATTTTAGAAGTAAGCGTTTGAGACGGTGAAAAAACAAATGAACCCAGTACAGGAATTAACCACCACAGATTAAGTGGAAGAGTTACACCCACAGTTTTACCAAGCGACAACAAAAAGGGACGTAATTGGTTTCTGTGCTTAACTAAAAAATAAATTGCTAACGTAGCTAAACCAATGATGAGCAAAGCCACGTTTGCAGGGTTTATACTAGCAAAAGAAAAAGCCACAACCGAAACGATTGCAAAATAAATGATGTGTTTGTTGGCTGATTTCTTATTCTGTTGGTAAGTTGCTGTAATGGCAGTAAAAAATAAAGCTAGAAGTAAAGGCAGAAAAGCGTAAGTCCATATGAAGCCTACGTTGCTAAAGTCAAGAAGAACGAAGAAGTTAAAGAGATAGAAAAAGGCCGCCATAAAGGCTGATATTTTGTACATTGGGTATATTTTTTTGGTCAAATAGAACATTGAAAAGCCAGCTACTAGAAACAGAAGTATCTTCATTGCAATCTGAATTAAGCTTAGGCTGAGCCCTGTTGAGCTTAAGAAAGCACCTAAATACTGGTACAGAAGGTAGGCAGGCGCAGGAGTTGCGTACCCAAGGTAGTCAGTAGACCATAAGTATGGTCCAGCTGCGAAAACTTTGTGGGCATTTAAGTATAGTGGAAAATCATCGCCATATGCTAAGATGTATCCTTGTCTGAACCAGAGAAGCGGAAATAACCCTGCAATAAAAAGAATGGCAATTTCGATTATAGTTATCTTTTGAGATTTGTCCAAAGGGTTATCCTCGGGTCATCTTTAATAAGGATTATAATTGATGAATCCTGATAATAATTAAAACTTGCCTTTGAGGGAGTTTCAATTGCTGTCTTTTTAATTAGCCAAACAACTCGCGATTTTTACTTTGACGAAATTTCGATTTGAATATGCCATGGCTTAGGGAATTTTCTCGTCATCAAAGAATTTTTTATCGATTGAAAATCAAACGTATAGTATTTTGATTTTGCTTTAAATTGAAATAGTATTGCTTTCCAGTCCCCTGGATACATCAGTCTTTCGTTGCCGAAGGATTGCTCAGGAAAGTTAATTGAAGGAACGCTGAACAAAATTTTGCCTTTGACGGCTTTCTTAGTATCTAAAACGATGTCCTGTATAGTTTTGTTATCTAGGTGTTCAAGCAACCCCTGTGAAAAACTCAGCCCAAAAGATCCATTCTTAAAAGGGAGATAACGGGCATCTGCAACTACAAAGGTTACATCTTTAGAATTATAATATCGTGAAACCTTAGAAGCCATTTTTATAACTCTTGAATCACAATCAATCGAAACTACCTTAAGCCCAAAATAACTAACAAAGCAACTTTGTAAACCGGTTCCGCTACCAATTTCGAGTGCTCTCTTTCTTAGCCCTAACAAAATACAATATAACAAAAACTGAAGATGAGCAAATACATCTTTCAATATACTAAAAGACCACTTGTCATACTCGCTCCAAGACATGGATTGAACCTATGCCGCCTGGAATATATTAAGAATTCCAAGATCGCAGATTCGATATCTAAACGAATCTGTTTAGTAGATTTTGGAGGTCCTTTCCGCTAGCACTAATCGAGAATTTTCTAATAGCAGAGTTTCTTAGATCTTGAAAAGACATTTCTTCAGAGCTCAACGCATCGTGAAGTATATCTAAAAATTCCGCTTCGTTATTAGCTAGCCAACCTGTTCTTTCATCAACTGTTTCTTGGAAGCCCATACAATTAAATGCCACGACAGGAGTTCCACAAGCCATAGACTCTACCGGAACGAAACCAAATTGTTCCCATTTCTGAGGGCAGACTGTTAATTTGCTTTTGGAATATAATCTCGCTAGCTCTATGTCAGACAACTTTGGGTGATAGGAAACCTCGTTTTCTCCCTTGCTCACCAGTTCCTTAGCCATTTTAGCGTTTCCAAAAAGGTTCACAAGAAAACCGTCTACTTGAGCAAGTTTAATTATTTTTTCTGCGAAATCTTTTCTAGTATCGCCTAAATGAGAACCTAAATACACCGTAATCTCATTCCGCTCCTTTCCAATTGTGGGCTTGAAGATCTCTTCATCTATTGGAGGATAGACCATCGAGCTAACCTCGACATTGTATAACACATGCAACAAGGAAGCCGTTATCTTGCTATTGGCAACAACTAAATCGCAAGCAGCAAGCAATTTAGCGTACCTTTCACTAAAGAAAAAAAAAGGAACATACCGCAAAAAACCATACAACGCCCTTTGTTTAAAGGTCAAAGAACTCATATCAAAACAATTTGCGATGGCATGAGAGCCGTATAGAACCTGCACATAAGAGATTGATTTCACCCTAATCGCTCTCTTGACATTGGCCAATAATCTTAATCTCTTTAAATCATCATCCGCAAAACAAAATTTGGGATTAATTCTTTTCACTTCTTCAATAACGCTATCTTTACTTCTGCAAACTGTAACTTCAAAACCGCTTTTTTCAAAAAAATCCGACAAAACGTCACTGCAGTTAACCAATAAAAAAGAAATCTCATACTTGCTTTTCAAACCCTTTGCAAAGTTGAAAAATGGCCGAACCACACCCTCATGAGGCTTGTCCTGGTCAGCGATTAGGAAAGTAATATCCAAGTTTCTTAATCCAACTCTAACTTTTCTATAAACTCTTTAGCTGTCTTATCCCAATTAAATCCTTTCGCATACCGCAAAGCATTAAAGCTGAGCGTTTGCCTCTTATGGGAATCTGCAAGAACAGTTAGAACTTTTTCTGCGAGGCCCTCAACATTGCCACTTTCAGCCAACAGTCCAGTCTCATTATTTATAACGCTATCCCTCAACCCATGTACATCATAAGCCACACAGGGCACACCAAGAGCATTAGCCTCAACAATATTCAAACCCCAACCTTCACGTAAACCAGGATTAACCAAAATCCAACTCTTGGCAATCAAATCACGGCGATCCTCATTCGATAAGTTGCCAAAAAATTTAACGTTAGAACCAGCTATTCTTTCAAGCTTTTCCTTAAACGGACCATCACCCAAAACCCACAGCTTAGCGTTGGGTAACTTCTTCCTGACAATCTTAAACGCCTTAACCACATGGTCAGGCCGCTTAGCACGCTTCAAACGCCCAGCATACACGACAACTGGCTCTGAACTCTTTTCAGGGATATCAGACAGGGGCTCAAAATTCAAACCCTGATGAACGACGGAAACATGCTTAAACCCCAAACTTATTAAGTCCGTTCGAGTGCTTTCAGACACTGTCACAGTCGGAACATCGACATAATTTTTTAGCCATCGGTTTTCAAGAAAATAATAGCCAAGATAACTTACTGGAAAAGGAGTTTCATAAAACCAAAATTCACGAGCCAACTGGTGAATCAAAGCAACCACTTTCTCACCATTCAACGCAAACTTCTGCGCAAAAAAAGGCCTAGTGTTAATTTCGTCTATGATTGTGTCAAAATGTTCAGCTTTGAAACGCTTCAAATACGCTTTTTTGGCTTGACCATAAACAGAAAAACGACCGCCGCCTCTAACAATTTTGACCCCATCTAAAACCTCCTCCTCTTTACATCCAGGAAATTCAGAAGTAAACAATGTCACATCATGCCCAAGGCTTACCCAGCGCTTCGCCACCTCATGGGTAAAAACCTCTGCCCCACCCATCTCAGGATTAAGCCAGCAGCGCCAATTAAACCAGAGTATCTTAGAACCCGTCATCTTAATTTCACAAACAATTTTAGCAAGAGACTAAATGACAGTTTCAGTCGAAATCTTATGTTGGTACCAGTGAATAATTCTTAGCCTGTAAGCTATGCCAAGCAAATCAATAAACATTCGCCAAGCGTCTGTGGGCTTAAATGAAGCGTCTAACTTCATTTTCACAGGCATTTCCTTAATTTTTAAGCCGTAAAGATGAGCAACCGTCAATAATTCAACATCAAAAGCATAACGTTTCACTGCTAACCTTGGAAAGATTTTGTCGACAGCATTTCTATTCATTGCTTTCAAACCTACTTGAGTATCATTTAATTTGAAACCGGTTAGAATTCTAACTAATAAGTTGAAGGTTCGGCTCATCATCCTTCGACTCAAAGGTACGGAAACCAAAGATTCAGGGAGCCATTTATTTGCAATAACAATGTCAGCGTGCTCCAATGCTTTCATATATTCTGAAATTACGTTTAGGTCTATCTCCATGTCACCGTCAATAAACATGACTTTGTCACCAATGGCTTTCAAGCAACCAGTCTTAACCGCATGCCCTTTTCCCACATTCCTTTCATAACGAATAACCTTTACATGACCATTTCTTTGAGCATAACCAAACGCCTTTGTAAACGTTTTATCACTGCTACCATCATCAACAACAACAATTTCGTACGGAAGCAGCTTATTCTTAATAACCAAATCCAATGTGCCTAAGGTATCCTCAATGAAAACCTCTTCATTGTAAGCAGGAATTACAAACGACAATTCAACCTGACCCATTTAATGAATCTCCTTCTTGGGCATTTTCCATAAACTAAAGCTTACCAATTGTAGAATAACGCCAGCAACCAAAACAAAATATGCGCAATCTCCTATCACTTCAGCTAAAAAAGCCTGCCCAACAGCCATAAAAACTGCTGCAATCAATAAAAGCACAATGAATCCAGCAATAAGGTGCAGACTCAATTTCTCCTTCACGTATATTTTTAACTTTGCCAGAGACCTAGTAATCAATTCTCGTTTCCACAAAGGACTTTCAACGAAGCTTATAACATGATGTAGATTTAATAACTTTGCCCATATTCGACCTGCCCGTCAAATTAGTCAACACTATGTAGAATAGAAGAAAAATCAATACATCCGAAAATTGTTATTCTAACAATTAAGCACTTGCAGAATAGTTGTATATAGCGATATTTCCGCTATTGTAAAGTTCTTTAAACGATTCAGGCAGAGTTGTTTGACCATACCACCCGGTTCCATTAACCCACCAAATTAAGTATAACTCGTTTGAAGATTTGCTATTCTCCTGCGCTGCTTTAGCTGGGTCTTGAAAACCATAATTTATCAATCGGCTACTATCAACGATGTATGTTGCCCAACCATAAAATGCAGCATGGGTAAGTAGAGATGCATGACTCGGCATGTTGTTTCGGGTCCAAACCAATGCGTTATTTGTGTCTTGGCAGTCGCTTAATTGTATTGTATTTTGCAGCATAGATTTAGGTACATATGATGGATAACTACCGAAATAATTAAGCGCACCACTGTTCGGAAAAACCAAAAAACCGGCACTTAAAATCGCTATGATAAAGGCAACTGCGACTTTATACCAGCTCCATTTCACCGCGCAAAGACCTTCTGCAGCGTAAAAGGCTAATGGAAAAATCAACAGTAGTATCCACCGGTAAGGCAAAATGCCGCCAATAAAGAAAGCGTTAGGAATAAAAGCAAACAATATCGGAATAAAAAGCCAGACAATCCAAGCCTTAAGTTGAAAATTGCTTTTAAATCGCCTAAAACCGAATGCCAAGAATGGTAAAAGTGGAAGATAGCAAAAGGCAAGAAAACCCCAAGTATTAAAAACCAAATTAGAGTATGACGCACTGGCAAGAGACTCAAATCCAGATGAAAAATTCCCCGAAAAACCTAAGGCAGGAATCGAACTTGTAACAAATGTTGAATACAATACGCCTAAAAATAAAAGTGCTGCAGGTACAGAAAAACCAGCAATTTTAATTATTTCAGTTTTCTTCTTGGAAAAAGCTAAGCGTGCAATCGTAGCAACAATTATAGCAAACACGACAATCGTAACCAATTGATGGGAAAAAACAATTAAAACCAAAAGTACAGATAGAAAAATGCCGTTCCTTAAGGAGACTGGCTTTTTCTGAAGCAAGATTAAAGCTAAAAACAAAAATATGAGCGCGAGTTCACTTCGAAACATGTCCCAAGAAATTCTTAGCGCCACAAAATACAAAGTTGCAAAAGGAACTGCAAGCAGGCTTTTTTTGTAAGACCAAGACAGACTTTTGTTGGCATAAAAGAAAATGGCGAGCCCTAAAAAGCCTAAAAGCATGGGAGGAAGGATTTTAAGTAATATAACAATTGGGGCTCCAGCAGAAGTGAGGCCCAATAACAGTAGATAAAATAGGGGAGCAGACGATAAAAAAGGCCAAAGATTCACGCCGTTTTTCAGCCAAATAAGTGTGTTAGGCATGTAATAGCCCACTGAATCAAACCCAACTAGAAATTGACCCATCAAAATTTCAGGAATAGCTCTGACTATGAAAGGTATGGCAAATGCCAAAATAATAATAATAGTTTTACTATTTCGCTCAATCCATTTTTTTAGATTGTTTGGAGCTTTAATCACTTTTATTCTCCGGTCTTGGGCAAACTAGAGTAATTAATCTGTTGTTTGCAAGCCTAAATGGCTTGCGCTTATAAAAACAATTATGGAAGTTCTATGATTACAAGGAGCCTATGAATTTGGCCAGACTCTATCGAATTGAAGAGCTATCAAGAATCTTGACAGGTTATGTACAAAAGTATCTAGTTAGCTGCTAAGTTAGGGGTTATAAATCCTTTTTTATCCGTTTTGCTCCATACCCTTTTCTGTCTGAATATTAGTTTTACGAAAGCCCAACCTGCAATGACGACCTGAAGAACCCAATAAATGTAAATCGACGGTATCCAGAGAATATTTTTAACTTTAATTGGCCGCTCAGATGCAGCTAAAGCTATCCCAACTGAAACTAGGGAGATCGCAGTTAAAGCTATCACGAGTCCTGTTAAACTTATCAGTGGATTGCTTTCGGAGAGAAATAAAGCGATAAAAAACCAGTTTATGTAGCTGAGCAAAGATACAACCATCATGAAAGGCCCAGCAAGAGAAATTTCTGCATCCATTGTCTTCTTATTTAAATTATCTAGCAGACGCCCATATTTCAGAGCTGTTTCCATATATCCCCTGTACCAACGAACCCGCTGCTTGAATAGATCACCTAAATTGTTTGGTGTTTCCTGCCCTGAACTTACGTCTGGGGCATATTTTATTATATGATTTTTCTCAACTATCCGTAATGCTAATTCTACGTCTTCGGTAAGAGAAGTTGCATCCCACCCGCCTAACTCGTCCAAGACGTTTCGTCTTACGAATTGGCAACTTCCATTTAAGGGAATAAACAGCTGGAGGTCTTCCCTTCCTTTTAGCAAAGCTTGAAACCAAGCTTTCTCCTCCATTGCTATAACCCGTGTTAGAATGTTCCTTCTCTCATTCAACGAAGTTGTCGTTCCTTGAACAGCCATTATTTTCTTATCATTAAAGTAAGACGCCACTTTTTTTAATGCATTTCTTTCGGGAAGACTGTCCGCGTCAAAGACACCAACTATTTCCCCAGTCACGTGAGGCAGTGCAAGGTTAAGTGCGGCTGGCTTACCTTTGGCTCCTTGATTTTCACTAATTAAGCTGAAAACCTGGGAATATTTCTCTATAAAATCAGAGCAAACGGTGCGTGTGGAGTCACTGGAATTTCCGTCAACTATTATTATTTGCATTTTATCAGTTGGATAATCTAGATTAAGAAGCCCGTTTAAACAGCGACCAATAACAACCTCTTCATTTTTGGTTGGTACCAGAATTGAAATCTTTGGAAGCTCCTCCTTATTTTCACTCTCATTTGTAAAATGCTTTTTCTTGCTTCTAATGCCTACCCATATGATTGATCCGTTGTATGCCGTCCAAAAAAGCATAATCGAAAGCAGAATGCCTGTGATAAAATCGGTAATTATCATTTAGATCCTGCCCCCAATTAGCGAGTCTGTATCTCTAAGTATTTGAGCTAGAAGAGATGCTGCTGACAAATTGATAAAAGAGATGCTAGTAATAGCCTGAAATCTTATCAGATCATTTTTCCAGAGGAAAGAAGGACCCATTTTTATTACAGCAAACATAGTTGTTCTCAGACTTTTTAAGTCTTGTCACGCTCAATCACATTTATAATCAAGCAATACTCTAAACAGGTTACAATAAAAAAGTATCTGAATAAAACCGTTCTTATAAAAAAATAGAAAGTAGCTTGTTGTGATTAATGAAAATACAACACTTTTCTATCGGAATCTTCCACGTTTTCATAAGAAAACTCTCACTTGCCTGCAAAAACAGGTTTATTTTAGAAAACATGTACAAAACATTCATACATAAAAAACCTTAAAGGAGGCAAATGATTTCTTTTTGTTTGGAAAATTATGCCAAGATACTTCTTGTTGCTGCTTCTGTTTTCAACCTTGTTTTTGCCAGCTGCTAGTTTTGCGTTAAATCTAGTTCATGCGCAGAGTGAAGACAATTATACTCTTCAGATTCAAGGAATCGCCTGGAATCGAAGCAACTTGAATGTTCTTCTCACAACTCCAAATAATGTATCTTGGTGGGATCCCAGTTTCCTCAATTCAACTCTTCGTGCTATTGGTCAATGGAATGATGCGATTAGTGACTTTGTATACAATTACTCATCTTATGCATATCTTTCTAACCTTAAAATGCAACCAACTGTTTCGAATCAATCAGAAACTGGTTTTGACATATACATTAACTGGACTGAAACGTCCTTAGAAAGCAACTCTAATGAAATAGGGCTCGAAACAGCAACGATTGAAAGCAACGCTATATTGTTCTGCAACATTAGTCTCGCTGCTCACACAAGCCATGGAAACTCGTTGAACGACATTGATATGCAGAATATTGCCCTTCATGAATTAGGGCATAGTCTTGGTTTAGGACACAGCAATTATACCTCTGACATCATGTATCCGGTATATACGTTGCTGAGCCCACCAAAATTAATTTCAACTCTGGACGTCTATGGGGTAGCCGTTGTTTTTGCTTGGATGCAGAATTTTGTCAGTTTCTACCCAGTGGAACAATGGCTTCAAACAAGCCAGGTTTCTTCACCGACCGATATTTCATATAATGACTTTCCAGTTTCCTCTCAAAACGCCAGCCCTCAAACGTTAGCCAATAATCCAGCCATTGAAACTTTGACTTTAATGGCTGAAATTCTTCTGCATCCTGAAATTTTATCTATTGTCATATTGTTTATTGTAGCGTTGTTTATTATTGCAATTATTCCATCAAAACGCAAAAGAAAACAGGCATCTACGGCTGTTTCATAAATTCTATAAAATCCTCAAGGTTTCTGGGCTGTAATGTATAATTTGATTTTCTTTCTTCCCCAAGAGTTGACCAAGGCGTTAATCCATAATCATGCCCCGGGTAAACCTCCAAGGCATCATCAAGTCTCAAGAGCTTATGAAACAGACTATTATACATGCTTTTTGAGCTGCCCCCTGAAAAATCGGTTCTTCCACATTCGCCTACAAATAACGTGTCACCCGTCAATAGTTTTTTGTCATCAACCAGTAAGCAAATACTGTCCAACGAGTGCCCAGGAGTATAAATTATCTTAAATAAGACATTGCCAATATTCAAAGCGTCTCCGTCTTCAACTGGGAGGTCAAAGTTAACTTTTGAGAGTTTATACGCAACTATTTTGGCTCCAAAAATAGAACGCAACTCAAGGTTACCAGCGGTATGATCAGAGTGCCCATGAGTATTAATGACGTATTTCAGATCGAAAGCTTTAGCTTTTATTATTTTGATAATCTCACTAGCATTAAAGCTTGAATCCACAACTGCCGCTTCTTTCGTGTTTTCATCCGCCATAATGTATGAAAAATTGTCGCCGTGCTGCTGTATTTGCTTAAGATACACATATATCCCCACTTTGTTCTGTCAATAAAATATAATCTTACACTAATAGCTTAAAAAGCAAATCTACATCTGAGGGAGGAAAACCTGAGTAATATTTGCCGAAATACCCGAAGACTTCCATTTGCTTGTTGAGGTAAGGTTTTATTCTGTCTGCCCATAGACTAAGATTCGTTGTCGTGTCAGCTTCTATTTTGCCTAATGTACCGCTGACTTTTTTCCGGTCCCCCTCCAACCTGATATACAAAAAGTCAGAAGTTGCTTTTTCTATTGTGGGCATATTTGGGCTGTCAACCCATGCCAAAGCAACTTTGTTAGTTTGCAAAATTGAATAAAACTCTTCTTTTAGAAATTCTTCATCCCTTATCTCAACAACATAACAGTTCGATTTCGGAAGTTTCTCCAAAAAAATAGCTAAATCGGGCAAGTGTTCAGTTCCAAAATTAGGTGGGAACTGCAGCAGCAAAGGTCCAAGCTTTTGCCCGAGTAATTTTGCTCTGTCAAGAAAAACGTCAGTTTCACCTTGGCAATCTTTGAGCATTTTTATGTGGGTAATGATTCGCGGAAACTTTAGCGAAAAGATGAAACCATCTGATGTTTGTTTTTTCCAGTTGGTTATCGCTTGTGGAGTTGGGATTCGATAGAATGTGCTGTCAACTTCTACTGTGCTGAATTTGGTTGAGTAGTAATTCAAAAATTTTTCGGAATCCATTCTATTGGGGTAAAAGTTGCCTTTCCAGAAATTGTAGCTCCAGCCTATTGTGCCCAAATGAAGCTTATCCATGTTATTCTTTTCCTTTTAACATAAGCCATGATTTGCCGTCTTTAGCTGTCTTGAGCCGCACCAGAATGTAACGTCCTTTGAGTCGTTGACCATAAAGCGTAACTTCAATTTTGTCGTTATCCCAAAATTTTGTTTCATAATGACCATTATCCCAGATTTTCACCGTTCCGGCGCCATATTGTCCCTTAGGTATTGTTCCTTCAAAGCTGGCGTATTCATACGGGTGGTCCTCAGTTTCCACGGCTAAATGTTTTTGGCTATTGTCTTCAGGTATCCCTTTCGGGACAGCCCAACTCTTTAGAACACCACCGCTTTCAAGTCTGAAGTCATAGTGAAGTCTTCTCGCATGATGCTCTTGAATAACAAAAATTGTCTTCTCATCCTTTTCTTCTCCGCCTTTGGGTTCAGGGGTCTGCTTAAAATTGCGTTTTAATTCATATTCAGAAAGACTAGCCCCTGCATCCTTTTCCACCTTTTTGTCTTCAATTATCTGGTCCATTGTACACTCTGCTGGTTTTTTATCAGTTCTTAATTGTTTGAAGCGTGGCATTCTTAACCGAGCATCCCCTGTAACAACTTGATAACCAACTTCGCAAACCAGCTCGGGCTTAAGCCAAGTTACCGTTTCCATGTTCTTGACACCAAATGGAGCAACATCAGTTTTCAGTTCTTCAAATTTGTTCATCAAAATTCTAAGAGTCTCTTCCGTAAAACCTGTCCCCACCTTGCCCACATAAACTGGTTTACCGCTTTTGTCATAAAGCCCCAAGATTAAAGCTCCTAAAGTTTTTTCTCGCGTTTGCTTTCCTCTTGTATAGCCGAAAATTACGCAGTCGCAAGTTTTTATTTTCTTAATTTTCAACCAGCTCCCTGTTCGCAAACCTTCTTCATAGTGGCTATCTTTCTTTTTCGCTACCACGCCTTCCAAGCCTCTTTCTAAAACCAGCTTGTAATACGCCTCGCCTTTCTCTTCAATATAATCGGAAAGAAGCACATGCGATCCTTCTTTTAAGGAATCTTTCAAAGTTTGTTTTCGTTCCATCAGCGTTAAGTTCGTAAGTGGTTTCCCATCCTTTTCTAAAACATCAAAAACAATGTAAGTTGCGGGTGCTCGATTAGATTGCCTTTGAATTTCGCTATCTGAAACAGCCTGGCCGCGTTCGAGAAGAGTTTCGAAGTCAGGTTTGCCCTCGGTCATCACAACAATTTCACCGTCAACAACTAAGGTATTAGCCAACTCTGTTAGCTCTTTTAATTCTGGAAAACTGTGTTTTAATTCTTTTTCATTGCGACTTTTCAAGCTTAACTGTGTGCCAATGTAGGCTATGGCTCTAAAGCCGTCCCATTTTATCTCGAAAATCCAGTCTTTATTAGAAAAAGCTTCCGCGACAACTTTTGCAAGCATTGGCTTGTAAATGTGGCGGTTCATTTCTGCTCCAACTGCTTAAGAGTTTCTCGTAGAGCAACCATGAGGCTTTTAGCTTCTATTTCCGGTGGTTTTTCTATGTGTATTTTTTCGCCTTTAACTTTTTGCGCGATTAATTCTTCCACTCTTTTCATGTATGTGTCTTCAAACTCACCTATGTCAAAGTCACCTGAGAGGTCGGTGACTATTTTGACTGCCATGTCTAATTCGGCTTTTTGCGGTTCCTTCAATTTTCCCAGGTCTTCAAAATCTTGCGGATCAACAACATCGTAAGAATAACGTAAGGTCGTTAGAACTAATGAGCCTTTATAGGCATGCAATAATGCAGGGTACTCTTTGGTTCTAAGTGTTATTCTTGCAGCGCCTGCTTTGTTTTTTCTTTCAAGCGCCGCCAATAATAGACTGTACGATTCCTTGTTTTTATCAGGCATTAAAGCGTAAGTTTTGTCAAAGTAAATTGGATCAACGGAGAAGTAATCAACAAATTTGCTGATTCGGATGCGGTTGTCGGATTCCGGTTTTGCAGCGTCTAACTCTGCCTTTTCCAACGTTACATACTCGTTTTTTGAGACTTCATATCCTCGGATAACTTCGTTCCAAGGGACTATCTTGTCGTCTTTAGTGCACATTTTAACGTATTTTAAGGGTTGACCGTCAGTTCTATGTAAAAAATGGAAAGCGATGCCTTTATCATAAATCATTGAATACAACTTAACTGGAACATTAACCAAACCTATTGTTATGCTGCCTGACCAGATTGACCTTCGAGGGGCTTGGGCACTCACCTTTTTAGTTTCGTTTTTCTCAACATTTTTCTGCGTCATCATTAAATCTCCAATTTACATGCTTTTTCAAAAAGGTTCTTCCACGGATCTCCTTTTCGCTCAACTACACTAAAAATATTGAACTCGGAGGGGTTTATTCCTTTCTTTACTTCACTCCACTCTAAAGGCGCAGAAACAGTTGCTTCTGGCGTTGGTCGAAGACTGTAAGGAACCACCATTGTTCTCATGGGAGAATTCTGCAGATAATCAGCGAAAACTTTGCCCGGTTTCTTAGTGTCTTTAAACTCGGAGACAATTAGATCGCTATCCTTTGCCAATTGGATTCCGATTTGATGTACAAAAGCTCTTACTACTTCGAAAGTATGTTCAGGAACTATGGGAATTACAACATGAAGCCCCTTTTTGCCTGAAGTCTTGATGAAAGGGGTAAGTCCTAAATCGATAAGCTTTTCTTTTAGCGAAAGCGAGACCTCTGCGGCATCGCCTAACGTTGCCGGTGGTTCAGGGTCAACATCAAAAAAAAGTAAATCAGGTTGGTCTAATTGATCAACCCTTGAGAAGGGCATATGAATTTCCAGTGCTGCCATGTTTGCAAGCCAAATAAGTGTGTCTAAGTCATTGCAAACGATGTAGTGGACATCTCTTTTGGACGTTGTAGAGTAAATCGTTTTTGTTCTAGCCCATTGTGGTGTTCCTTGAGGGGCGTTTTTTTCAAAGAAACTCTCTTTGGCGCCTTCAATGCCTTCAGGATATCTTGTTAACACTAAAGGTCTGTCTTTGATAACGGGTAGAATTTTGGGTGCCATTTTTATGTAGTATTCAACTACCTGGCCTTTCGTTATCTTGATTTTTGGGTAGAAAATCTTATCCAGATTCGTAAGCTTGACCTTTGTTAATTCGTTTAGGTCGTCCGTCATAAATTTGCACCTAATCTCTTAATTCGTTAGAGCGTTATGGAATTAATGTGATTTCTAGTTTTTTTCCTTTTTGGAAATAGAATGGTTAGTATCAAAACTTGTAAAATCGATTGTTAAAAGAGGAATTTTTTGTAGCTAAACCTATATACTTAACACGTTACTATTAGTAATTGTTAGAAATAATTAAAAAAAAGTGAATTTTGGTACCCATAGTTTGCTTTTTTAAAGATTATTCGCTAGATAGAGAAGAAGGGAAGAAGAATAGTAATGAAATCAAAAAAGCCGACACTGGAGGATCAGCTTTCTGTTCTTTCAGCTCAGCATAACATTTACCCTACAGAATTGTTCCATGCTCTAGTTCAATCAAAAGAGCAAGGTAAATCAATGATGTGTGAAGACATAACTGTTGAATACCGTGGAAGTGTAAACAAACAAGCTATTTTCCTCATAACCAAGGCTAGTAAAGTAGTAGCCCAATTCCGAGTTCCTGAAGAAACGCTTTTGCAAAAGGACATTTCATTTGAAAGTGCGATGGATACGAACAGAGTTCGTAAAGAGATAGCAAAACAGCATCCAGCTCCGGCTCATTCAAAGATTGAGGATTTACATGTAGGTATGAAAAAAGTGAATATAATTGCACAAGTCTTGGAAACTTCTGAGCCGTCAAAGGTTCATACTCAATTTAGAGATAACGCACTTGTAACTAACGCATGGATTGGAGATGAGACAGGAAAAATTATGCTTTGTCTTTGGGACCAACAAGTAAATGCAGTAGCATTAGGCGACTCGATAGAAGTGAAGAATGCCCACGTGGCTACATTTAAAGGTGAAAAGCAACTGCGACTTGGGAAGAATGGGTCAGTAATAGTGCTAGAGAAACCCTTACAAACTGAGACGGCATAAACCATATTTTTCTGTTGAAAAATTAACTTTGTTGTTGGGGGATCTCCCAATAACTAATTATATCGCCTTTTACCCATTTGCCACCTAAACTTCGGACAACTTCATTAATGTCATCCCACTCAGCCTTCAAAAACTGAATCGGCTTAACCACAATACAATCACCTTTAACATTAAAGCTAAGGACTTTGCGTTGTTCAGGGCTGAATTCATTTTCCATTTTGAGTGCAGTTTTACTTAGTTGAAGTGATTTAGTACTTACAGTTTTGGTTTCAGGTCTGGGTTCAATTTTGGTGGCTACGGGTTTTGAGATAGCTTTGGGCTGAATGGCAGTTTTTAGGTTGAATTCTGGAATTGGATATTCGGCGGTGTCTTCGAAACTATTGCTTCTAACTATTGCAAGAACTTGTTTGGAGAATAAGTCAAGCTTTAAATCTAATAATTCGGCGTCAATAGGTAGGTTTGAACTAAGAGTTGTTTTGCCTTGCAGAAGTTCAATGATAAATTCAGGGGTTAATTTTATAAGCCTTATTTTCATATGCAGCACTCAAACCGCTTCTAAGGTGATAAATAACTTAAAAGCCTTGCTTATCCGCAAAAGGAAAAGCGGATTTTTTACTGTTGCTTTAAATGGGCCTTGGCTCGAAGATTTCTCCATTCCGAAAAGTTGCCAAAGTACATGCCCCAGCTTCTTAGTTTCGGAGACACTGCCCTAATCAAAGCTGGACAAGCAATAATAACTATAGGTAAATTGAGAAAAAACGTGGGTAACAAGAAAGCCAAAGCGGTTTCTGTGGGAAACAGACTTACTGCTACGAACTCCCAGAGAATGAAAGCTGTACCGAGGAACAAGGTTAGCGCGTAAATGCTTGATAACATGAGGAGGCCCTTTTTTGTCTTAGCTTCAGCGGCTAACTCTGGGATGAGTAACCAGTTTAAGCCGTATATGACAAAAGCAGTCGTTATTTCTACCCATGCGAGATAGAGAGGTAAGCCTTCCACGTAAACTCCGCCGATTAGGGCGCCTATCATGCTGCCGGCTAATCCGCTCCATCCGAACCAAAGCGGGAAGACGCCCAGAAGGATTATTGGCAGGTAGAGAAGAGTGAAGTTTGGAACTCCTATCATGTATGATAACATGAAGAAAATGCCGTAAAGTGCTGCTGTAATAGCCATTATTGATGCATGTTTCGCTTTACTTTGTTTTTGCATTAGCATTCAGGATTCAATTCCTTTAGTTTGGCATCTGAACGCTACAAAGCAACGATTGAATAAAAGCATTTTTGTCCGTATTACATTTGTAATACAATTAATTGAAAACTTGAACGCCTTATACGCAAATGTCATTATGATTAACGAGCTGCATTAACCAAAATATTAAATGTTTCAGCATTATTGACGTATTAGACTCTGACAGCAGAGTCCGATACCTATGATTAACAAGCTAAACCTTACCAAGATTGCGTTGATAATAGCGGTTGGAGTCCTCATCGTTTTAAACTTGTACACATTTATTGTTGCTTATCCTGAAACTCACGCAATCGACTCTGGCATTAACACTTCGGGCACCATATTGGCGAAAGACTTCTCAGCTTACTACATGGGTGCATGGAGACTCTGGAATAACCCTGCACATATTTACAATTTCGGTGCCTTAGGCGGCAAAGAACCAATCATCCTCCCCTATCCTGAGGAATATAAATACCTACCATCTTTCTTACTGATTGTATCGCCACTGCTATCATTGAAATATCAAGATGCATTATTTGCCTTCGACATAATCCAGTTTATGCTATTACCCTTAGCGTCTTACATGCTGTACAAACTCTTGGATAATAAGCACGTTGCAATCACTCTCGTGGTTATGGCTATTGCGTTGCTACTTCCATTCCCAACCGTAAAATGGGGTTTATCGCCAAGCTACTATTGGCAGTGGGGTGAAGGACAAGCCAAAGTATTCGTTACCTTTTTGCTTATCCTCAGCTTTTATCTAGGCAAACAGGGCAAGCCTATCCTGTCGGGTATTGCATTGGCTTTTGGGTTCTTTGACCCAAGGTTCGGATTACTGGCAATGCCGTTATTTGTAATGTACAACCGCAAAAACCTAAAAACTGCAGCAGTAAGTGCAATTGGCTCTTTAGCAGTGTCAAATTTGATGCTGCTATACCCGGGGATGGCACCTAATTTCTTAAACATGGTTTTTGCTTCAGCCGTAACCACGCCTCTCTATTATTACTCCCTAATACCGCTCTTTACTCTATTGGCTTTGATTGTAGTTAACTTTAAAGAAGTGGTGGCTTCCATTGATTATAAAGGAACATTTGCCAGTTTTACTGGTGTAGCAAAAAAGCAAGAAAACTAACCCATCCAATTACTTGATCGATGTTTTGAAAACATTATGACTGCACGGGATCAATATCGCTCCGGGAAATTATAGCGCCAAATGCAAGCCAGTAATTGAGCCCAATCTTATCCAAAACGTCAATTGCCGCCTCATTAGCACCAAAAAATATAGGAAGCACTGCTAAGATCAAGCCCAAAAATTTTCAGTAAGATCTGCAGTTTTTTTCCGAAATCCATAAGTTTATTTCTGTCGAGAGAAACGCTTAACCAAATCTTTGAATAACTTTTATTATTAAGAGTACTGAATATAAAAGTTGCATACCAAAAAGTTTTGCATTTTTGAGGCGTCTATTTGAAGCGGTACCTAATCATAACGTTAGCATTTATTGTTGCCGTAGTGTTGGTTTTGGCTTCATTTGAGTTACTCTTGCCCTATCTTGATCATAAAAGCGAGAGCCAGCAGTTTAAGCAGTCGGGCTTTCATGTAGGTGTTTCTTTCTGCGGCAATACAACGGCACAAGCAAAACTATTGGTTGATAAAGTGAAGGGCTACACGAATCTTTTTGTTGTGCAGTCTGGTCCCGTGAGCATAAATGAGACCGCTATGAATGAAATAGTTGATTACGCCGTTGCCTCAGGTTTGGATGTAATTGTCTATTTCGGATTCTTTAATCATAAGTATCCATGGCAGGTTCCTTGGCTTGATTATGCGAAGCAACAATGGGGCGACCATTTTTTAGGAATCTATTTGAATGACGAACCGGGAGGACAAACCATTGACAACAACTGGATTAGCATCTTTGTACAATTAAAAATTCATAATGCCTCAGAATATTTCCAACATGAACCAGAGATTAATCTTGCCTTGACCAGTTCCCTTCTCATAGATAACAATTCTGCAGCTTACCACTTCGTCAACGACGTTAAAACCGGTTTAGGCCTAAATGAGCTGCAAAGCCGCTCCATTCACTCTTTCACCTCTGACTATGCGCTCTACTGGTTTGACTATTTAGGCGGGTATGACACGATTTTTGCGGAGTTCGGCTCCAACCAAAGCAGCACCCAGGCTATGGCTTTGGCTCGAGGTGCGGCGCGGCTACAAAACAAAACGTGGGGAACCATAATTACTTGGACATATAATCAACCTCCTTACATTGAAAATAGCACAGCAATTTATGACGACCTAATTTCGGGTTACCTTGGGGGAGCAAAATATGAAGTAATTTTTGATTACCCACAAATTGATGACAACCCTTATGGCATTTTAACAGACCAACATTTTTTGGCTTTAGAGACGTTCTGGAATGACATACAGACACTTAAGGTTAACAATGTGCCTGAAGCCGCTTTGGTTCTTCCACACAATTACGGCTGGGCCATGCGGGGTCTGGAAGACCCAATTTGGGGTGTGTGGAAACCTGATAGCACTTCAGATCAGATTTGGAATATTTCCCATAGGCTTATCTCCGAATACGGCTTGAATTTAGATATGATTTATGATGACCAACAGTTCCCATTTCAAGGAAAATACCAACAGATCTACTACTGGAACCAAACTACGTAACATTATAGACCGAATGGAACAGCTTTATTAGCTGGTCTACCATAGGTGAATAAGCTAATTGGTGATTATTTTTGACCCAAACAGTCTACGGAAGAATAGTGAATTACAGAACAGGCCCAAAATCACAAACATCGAAAGAGTGCTTAATTGAATTTCAAAAGGTAAATTCTGCATCAATGGTTAGCCAACTTTTAGGGCAAAAAGTCACTTGGAAAAAAGGCAATTGCACAATTGTTGGAAAAATTATGGGTCCACATGGTAAAAATGGCATGGCTAGAGTAAAATTCACTCGGGGTGTTCCAGGCCAAGCAATAGGAACAATTGTTGAAACAATAGGTTAGTTTTGTTTCAGGATTAAACATCATCGGATTTCTTGATGAAGCAAAAAAGAAGTTTAATTTTCTTAATGTGTTTTTTCGTTCTTTAATCCATTGCGGATTTTATTTTTGGCGTGCTACTTTGTTATAGTTCGCCTAGGTCTTCTGTTTCATAAACGTAGTCTTGTAAGCAAACTTTGCCTTCTTTCACATGTACTCTGTAGTCAGCTTCGCAAATCGGGCAAGCTACGATCTCGCCGTCTTTAACACCGTCCTTCTTGAATGTATTTCCACATTCTGAGCATTTTAAGATAATATTTTTCGCCTCTATTTCCTACATTTTTAGGTAGTTATGGTCTCTGAGCCAATCTGATTGGTTTTTTCTGTAGCGCCAAAAGATGTCTCCTCTGGTGTCTGATTGAAAATCCCAAGGTGATACTAAAACGACATCTCCTTCCCTTATCCATACGCGTCTTTTTAGTTTGCCTCTGACTCGGCATAATCGTTCTTTGCCGTCTTGGCATTTAACCGTGATTCTTTCGGCGCCAAGCATCTTAATTGCTACGCCTAAAACGTCATTTGAGGAAGGCAAAACCATGCTGTCGAGGTTACCTTCATTTGTAATTTTCCTTTTGCCCATTTTTTTAACCCTCATTTGGCTTGCGCCAAATTAATAATCAGAATAGTTTGAGAAAAAGCAAAAGCGCCCAGTGAATCTGACTCTTCCTCAAAAGATTCTAACCGTTAAAACATTATGGCTGTACCGACTATATTAATACAACAACTAAAAAAGACTTTATTTTCAAGCATTTTTTTGATTTTACCTTGTTTTTAAACCGATTGGCGGAAAAAAATCTATTTTCAAAAGAACTTTTTTGTATCCATGAGTTTATAAGGGCGCAGACACAGTCGTTGTTGAAGAGTTTCTTTTATTCTTCGGGTAATCCTATCTGAGTAAATGATTCTTTTCAAAAAATCTAAACGATGAAGAGGTAAATAGCTTTGTGTATGTTAAGAGCAGGTCTAGTCAAAAACTGTCGAAGATGCAAGTCTTCGGTAAGACTAAATTGTGTCTATAGAAAGAAAATAAAACAGAAAATGTTTACTGATAATAAGAAAAAGGGCGAAAAAGCTTAAGGTTAACAAACATTTCCTGAGCTTACACTTCTTTTCTCTACTCATTTCCGGTTAAGGCACTATGATGCAATCAACGATAGCCTCAAGCTTTTTCAGAAATGGAGATGGATTTGATAGAGAAAAATAGTAATTCTTCAAATTGAAAATCGTATTTTTGAGGTTGAAGGTAAATAAGGTTAATTAAAGGTTGGAAAAAAATCAGCAATGAAGGCGGCTATGTTAACGAAAATACAGGGCAAACCCTAATTGTAACAAAAAAAGAGTTTACTGTACATTACCATGTATTGCTCTTTGTTGGAGAGCAGACAACCGAAAAAGAAGGCAAGGCAGTATCGCCAGTGTTTGAAACTAAAGTCAAAGCAGAAACTTTTGGCATTAACTGGATGGAAAAACACCCGAATGGAATTACATAACCAAAGTAATTTTGGAGTCTAGCGAAGTAAGGTTGGCTTAAGTACAGACAAAAAATTCGGGAAGAGGGAGGGGGGAATCGTTTTGTCTGTACTTAAGTTAACCCTTGTTTCGATTCACGCTATAGATTAGATTGAATCTTTTTGCGTGCTTATTACACTATTAGGCGTCTTGAATGATAAATAATGATGTGACTGTGCATCCACAGTTACAAAGTTTGAATGGTGAATTCTTATTAAAGCTACAATTATGTAACCTATTAATCCTCAAATCAGTTTGAACTAAACTTCATTAACTTTAGCAAAAAAAGTTAATGCATTTATAAGCAGCTTTAGGGTTTATAAACATGGGAGAATTAGAGTTTTTTACATTTGCAGCGAAGGTGATATTACTGCTAAACTACAAAAATCTTTTCAGAGAATCTTATAAATGCAGAATTTGTACGGCCCATTTTGCTAGTCCAGAAGAATTAAGGATCCACAGAATTGTTAACCATAAGGGCCACATGCTAACCATCAAACGTTAAAATGCACAACTTTTTAATTAATTATTTAATTATTTCGCCAATCGCGGCTTTTTCTCCAACTTGTGTTAACTTTATTTTCACACAATCTCTTGGCTTGGCTTTTGGCACCATTATGATGTATCCTTGAATTTTTGACATTCCGTCTCCACTCGGACCTACGTCGGTGATATTTACTAATAATTCTTCTCCTAACTCGAAGGGACATTGCTTCCCGACGTGTTTAATCTTGAAATGTCCCCCTCGTACTCTTCTATGAACCATGCAAAAACCTTACCTTATTTTGTGTGGTAGATAGAGATGAGGGCTTAAATCTTCCGCAGCCTATTATTCTTTTTCATTGGTTTTATTTAGAAAGATTAGTCGAAAGACACCTAAAGGAGTATTCATTTAGTTCTTGTTTAGTTTTTCATCAGCCTAAATTCGATTTTGCCACATTGTGGACATATGTAAACTATTACATGCAATTCTTCTCCAAGCTTACCTGAGTCCCCAACAAATTTGGGATTCAATCCTTCCCACTCATTAATGTTAAACTTGGTTTTTGCTTGTGACATTTCGATGTAACATTCAGAGCAAGTAACTTGGGCGTTTCTATCTTTGTATTTTTCAGGTTTTTTATCATCTCTAAGCACGTTTTCAGCCTCAGCTTTTTTAGCCTCAATTGCTGGGGAATCAGGTTCAATATTTCCTAAAAATTTGCATGGTGTCACACATTCTCGTCTTGACGAGCAAAGGTAGCAACACGTCATCTTCTCGTCATTTTGGCATCGAAGCAACCTACTTGCCTTCGCTTTTTCACTTTCAGAAACAGCGGAACACAATTTCTCAATTGTTAAGTATTCACAACTATTCGCTAAATCCGACAAATTGCTTTCTTCCTGCTTCACAATCCAAATTGCAGTTTCTGCCTATGTGTTTTTTGGTCAAAGTGCAAAAAACAATGCCGGAATTCAAGTTAATCGAGCACGGTATCAAGTACAATGGCAGACTGGCAGGGATCTAATCTCGAGCCCGCTTTAGACTTCACCCTCAAATCCCTTTTTGTCTTAGAATTATGTGAATACTTTCAAAGAGGTTAACAGGGAAAAAAACCTAAACTAATAATAGAATGACAATCTGAACAGCTGAATGTTTGAAATAAAAAAAAGGTTATGAAATTCATCGATTGAGTTTTCTTAAGATCAGCAGTCCAATTATTGCGATTGCAATGATAATTGCTATTACTCCAGCGATTACAGTTGTCACTACGGTGTTGTTGACTGCATCTAAGTTTGCAGGTGCTGTTGTCGGTGAAGCTGAAGCGCTTCGACTACGCCTACTGCGGTTTCTGCCCATGAACTGCCATAAGATTCATCGCCAGCGAAGGCAGCGGTAACGACGTATTTCCCTGGTATGTCTGGCTTCCAAAGATAATTAAATGTTCCACTCATGTCACTTGTAACAGTAGCAATATGTTTTGAGTTTTGAAAAATATTACGGCTTAACCGACACACCAAGTAGGCATTTCATGTATGGATAGTTATGATGTTCTTATCCCTCTACCCATTCTGGTTCATTCTATGCTTCGAAACCGGAAAGAAATACAACTTTCCACCGAAGTTCTTCACACTCTTCATTATAGGAGTCTTGCTGTTGACAATACTTTCAATCATGCAATCGCAAATCCCAGTTTGAAGACGCCGACAATAGCCACATCTATCATGGCTCCGCCTAAAGTTTGGTCAATTGAAAAAACTAAGTCGAATCCAGATAGGCTTAAGTCTCCATGTGATTTATCAGAATTTGATCCATTATTTGAAACTCTGTTCAATTTCTCTTCTAGTCTTGGAGCCTAACTTAATTGGGGCATCCTGTAACCATGGGATATACTCCCATTTCCAAATCATGTTGTTTGCATCATGCTCAGCCATCGCGTGGTTCGATGTGTTTACAAACACAACAGGATGTTTGCTGTCTACAAAATAGTATTTGACAGGATGTTCGGGCGCCGGTGGAGGAGTTTTGTCTCCGTGAATTGAATCTGAATTCATTGCCTCCTCATAACTGTATATCCCTTCGAAGGTAAACCAGTCACTTGCCGGATCCTTCCTGACAAGAATTTTAAATGACTCAAGATCCATCACCCTACCATAAATTAATCGTCGCAAGCCTGTGTAAATAGAATTCAAGATCCCGTGCTGACGAAGTCTTTCATTGTTAAAAAGAAGGGAGACCTCCATTTCATAAGATCCGTCTTGGTTGATAGGTCCTTTTGCACAGTGGACTTCGCGAATGAAGTTTTTTAAGGCGTCAACGCTCGGCTGATATATAACTGGTATCATCCTGTCGTCTTGCACATCCAATTGTACATCGAAAATATTATTTTGGCTCTTCGATGGATGGTCCAACTCATTTACTATCTCAAGGTACAAGCCGTAAATTATTGAATTTGTGATTTCGACTCCTTCTATTGCCCACTCCCAGATCCAATGTTTATCATCAAGCTGAAAGACCCATCGATTCTTTGGGCCTTCTTTTTTATTTGGAATATTATTTCTCGCAGTGTACATCTCGGTTTTGGGTTCTGAAGGTTTTCCCGAAATCTCAAAGCCCAGCATGTACCGAAGCATAACTTCTTTTTGCATGAAACTGCTAAGTATTGTTTGGGTGCTTCTGATAACAATCAAAGACTTATTGTCTAGAGTTCTTGCATAACTAACCGTGCAATTATCTGAGTCCCAAAACTCTTCCTTACCAGTCCAAGAAAACCTGCCAAAGTAATCAACCTGCCATTTCTTTTCTTTAACGGTGAACCAAACCGGCTTTGAAATCATTATTATCCTAAGTAATGTTAAAGCTTGAACTATTTGATGCTTCTTCTTCGAGCCTAATATTAGTTCCAAAAATTGAATTAAATGTCGATATGGTAGGGCTTTTGAGACGTGCCTCGTATAAACAAGGTGCAATTTCTAAAACTAAATTGAGTTTTCACATATCTTGCAAGTAATTATTTTATTCACGATAAGTAGCCAATCGGATAAAGCAAAAGTAACATGTTGCATCCACTATCAAATCATTTCGAAATGTTTTTTCATCTTCAAATCCAATATTATGGCTGTCTTTTCGTGCCAACCTGAAGGATCAACAAGAGCTTCAGTTTTGTGATTATTGCTTAATCTTTCTAGCCACCCATTTTGCAGGACTTTGTAAAAAGAAAAAGATAGCTCCGAACTCTCCATGTCAGGATATCGAAGCTTTACAGAATTAATCATCCTGCATTGAGGTCTATTAAAAAAAGAAGCCATCTAACCAGCATTCCCGGTCAACCGCTGAGGCACCAAATATGTTTACTTGACTGACTGAGATTCTCCTCCAACCACACTTATCTGTTAGGAGAATTGCCATTTGCATCTTTAATGCCGTTTGCAGTCCAAATTCAGGCTGCTCTCTTTCGAGGTTAGGATGCACGGAGTAGAAAGTCTCATTTCAAGCTTAATTTTAAAAAATTAGGTGGAATTGTGTGCCTGGCGGGGATAGCTATGAGCCCTCGTTTGAACCCTCGCGTGGTTTATGCCAATAGCAAAGATGAAAAGCAGAACAAAGCTAATTATCCGAAGTAATTGAAGAGTCATAGTTTAGATATCACTTGTAAACCCTTGCGCTTGGTATCAAGCTGCCTTAATTTTTATAGTTGAGAATTAACTTGTAATGGGGGAAGCATTTGCCCAAGCAGACAGCTTTTGATTCGGATGAGGTTCTGGAAAAGGAGAAACAGGCTCATGAAGTAATAAAAGCGTGCCGAACAGATCGAGGTTTCAACGCTAGCACCCATCTTTATCATCAGCTTTGGCTAAGAGACCTTGTTTACTCGGAAGATGTCCTGCTACAACTTGGGTACCAAAAAGATGTTGAAAATCACTTGTCCGAATTTGTAACGCTGCAGCGCAGTAGCGGCCAGATCCCGACCGTTATTGATTACAGTGTAAGCAAAGTGATTCGTCAAAGATATCAGCGCTGCTCAGCTGATGCGGAAATTTTGTTTGTCATTGGGATGCAAAAGCTCGTAGCTGTTGGGTGTGACGAGTTTCTTGATGAAAATTTGGAATCGGTGAAATTGTGCCTTCCCTTTATCGAGAATAAGCTGGATCCGCATAGGCTTATTCCCGGCATGGATTGGAGGGATGCAATGCCAGTTTATGTAGGCAAGTACCTTTTAGCAAACCAGATGCTGTTGGCTGAAATGTACGAATTGCAGGGAAACTTGTCGGCGTCAAATTTGGTTAAGGAAAACGTGAACAAGCTATTTTATTGTGGAGATTTAGGTTGGTATGCGGACAGCATTCATTGGAGGGGAAATGAGCTAAAACTAGATCGCCATTTTGACTGTCTTGGCAACGCTTTAGCAATCCTCAATGGAACAGCTTCGAAAAAAGTTTCACAAGACATACTTAGGGGGTTTAATGTTGCAAAAACGCCTTTCGGCTACAGAAACATCATGCCATACTACGTGTTCAACAGAGAGAAGGCACTGGCAACATGGTACAAGACATGCCGAGTACCGTTTGCCGTATTCCTCAGAAACCGGATTGGCAAATACCAAAACTCAGCGATTTGGCCTTTTGTCGAGATAAGAGTGATTGATGCACTAAAAAAATTGCAGACAGAAAATGAAGCTGAAGCAGCAGCTAACATAATGATTAAACGCAAAGAATTCAACGAGTTCTACGATCCAACAACTGGCACGCCTGAAGGAAGCGAAGGGCAGCTCTGGACAGCAGCCGCAACACTTTTGGTAATTAATTATTTCAGGTCTTGAAAACAATGGAACATTGATTCTATAACTTATTTGTTATCGAAGTTTTACTCGTGTTATAACTTTGAGGTTTGCCATTTGAAAACTCAATCTGTAGCGGCTTTGATTCAGAAACTGAAAGTAAAGTAAAAACTTCATTAATTCGTTAAAATATTAGTACATAAGCTATTTT
This sequence comes from Candidatus Bathyarchaeota archaeon, assembly GCA_963811105.1. Classification (GTDB taxonomy): domain Archaea; phylum Thermoproteota; class Bathyarchaeia; order Bathyarchaeales; family Bathycorpusculaceae; genus Bathycorpusculum. The sequence continues at coordinate 521,540 of CAWEPZ010000011.1, forward strand.
CTATTTTTTTTCCTTCGTCGTTATTATAGCAATCGAGGTTTTCGGTTGAATAATTGACAAATTATGTTTAAAGCGGGCGGGGAAAATTATGGACCCTCGGGTATGGGGTCGTACTGGACTCAACCCCCACGGTATGAATTCCTAACTCAAATCCTATTGAATAATACTTATCTTGGTAGATTTTGGCCATGTTTGAAGGTGCCCGTCGCCATAGTACTCAAAAGTAAATATTATTTACCATAATCATGTGACTACACAAACATAGTAACATATTATTGTTTGTTTGAAACGCTTAACTTTTGATTTGCAAGAGGGCTATCAAATGAAGGCTGAACCTTTTGAAATCAACATTTCGCAAGCAGTACTTGATGACCTTAGAGAACGCTTAACGCGTACACGATGGCCAGACGAGGTCACGAACGCAGGGTGGGATTATGGCACAAGTTTAAGTTATCTTAAAGAGTTCGTTAATTACTGGCAAAACGAATTTGACTGGCGCAAACAAGAGAAAGAGCTAAACAAATTTCCACAATTTAAGGCCGAAATTGATGACTTAAGCCTTCACTTTGTTCACGTTCGGGGTAGAGGACAAAATTCACTGCCTCTAATTCTTTTTCACGGTTGGCCTGATTCGTTCTATCGCTACTACAAAGTTATTCCGATGTTGACTGACCCAGAAACGTTTGGAGGCGATTCAGCAGACTCTTTCGATGTTATTGTACCATCGCTTCCAGGGTTTGGATTCTCTGATCGCCCAAACAGTCGGGGCTACCGGCTTGCAGATTCAACCGAGAAATGGGCGAAGTTAATGAGTAAGGTGCTTGGTTACCAGAAATACGGAGTAGTCGGAGGAGACACTGGTAGTACGGTTGCTCAATTATTAACTCTGGCGCACCAGGAGGCAGTAGTTGGTGTTCATCTAACAGACTGGGGGCGCTGGCAAACCACAAACGAATCATATCCAAATCTTACTCCGGCTGAGCAACAATACATTGGAGCATCACAGGGGTGGTTCTTTCAGGAAGGTGCATATGCACTCCTCCAATCCTCGAAACCCCAGACGCTTGCCAATGCTTTAAACGACTCACCAGCTGGTTTGGCCTCCTGGATCTTAGAGAAGTTCTATAAATGGAGCGACTGCCAAGGAGATTTGAGTCGAAGCTATAACAAAGATGAACTAATCACAAACATAATGATCTACTGGGTCACCCAAACAATCAACTCATCATTTCGCCCTTACTACGAAGAAGCCCATAATCCTTCACTTGCCTTTGGAAAACGAATCGATCTGCCAGTAGGAATGTCGCTATTCCCCAAAGATCTTCCTCAGGGGCCTATGATGCCGCGCTCCTTGTCTGAGAGGGTCTTAAACATCCAACATTGGACGGAGATGCCGCGCGGCGGCCATTTTGCTGCTCTAGAAGAGCCAGATTTGTTCGTGAAAGATGTGCGAGATTTCTTCAGTAAAATTCTTTCGGAGTCATAAACTTCTTGCTAAAGCCATTTCTTAGATTGTTGGCAGGAGAAGAAACGATAGGTGAGCAAGTTTTAGTTTCAAACCCATCCTTCCAACAGACTGTGTGAAAACTATGTTAGGTTTTCGATAGAATGATAGTTTTATATGTATAATTGAGTGATATTAGCTATATATGCCTAAGAAAATAGTTTTTGAGCCAGCAACAGAAATCAAAGTCACCGGAATAATAGGCTTCCTAAAAAGAAAAGTAACAGCCTACGGAACAGGCGCCAAAGTCACCTGCCCAAAAGAATACCTCGGCAAAACAGTCTACATAGTCATAGTAGATGAACCTGCCGAAGGAGACGAACAGCAATGAGCGAACACGTTGACGGAACACACCGAGACCAAACCATACTCTTCCCAGACACCCTCGACAAATACGTTGATGCAGAAAACCCAGTCAGGTTCATTGACGCCTTCATAGACAGCCTCAATCTAGAGAAGCTCGGCTTCAAACACTCAATTCTTGCTGACACAGGAAGACCATCTTACAATCCTTCAGACCTTCTAAAACTCTACACATATGGCTATCTGAACCAGATCCGGTCCAGCAGAAAATTTGAAAGAGAATGCTACCGCAACGTCGAGGTAATGTGGTTAATGAAGAAGCTCGCTCCAGACCACAAAACCATTGCCGACTTCAGAAAAGACAACGTCGACTGTATAAAGCCTGTATTCAAAGAATTCGTCTACCTATGCCGATCACTCGACCTCTATGGTGCTCAGCTCATTGCCATAGATGGCAGCAAATTCAAGGCTGTAAACTCGAAGAGCAACAATTTCAACGAGAACACAGTTGCGTTGAGACTTAAACGGACCGAGGAGAAGATAGCAGAATACCTCAGGCTGATGGATGAGAATGACAAAGCCGACTCAGGCAAAAATGATAGCCTCAAAGTCAATGACCTTAAAGAAAGGATAGGCCGGCTTGAAGAGAAAAAGCAGCAGTACGAGCATGCTCAGAACCAGATGAAGGCGACAGGGCAGAAGGAGGTTTCGCTTGTGGATCCAGATAGCCGTTTGATGCGAGTCGACAGCCAAAGGCTGGATGTTTGCTATAATGTCCAAACGTCTGTGGATGCCAAGAAGCATCTCATTGTGGATTATGACGTGATAAACAATTCAACTGATCACCATCAATTAGTCAACGATGCTAAAGCAGCAAAGCAGACTCTTGGAGTTGAAAGATTGGAGGTAACGACCGACAAAGGGTTCTATGTTATGAAGGATTTGAAAGATTGTGAGGCTGAAGGCATAACTGTGTTTATGCCCATTCCTGCAGTTGTGAATCCGCATAAGCGTTTTGGGGTGCCGGAGCCTGGATTCTATACTGACAGGTTCGTGTATGACTCGGTTAGGGACGTTTATGTTTGTCCTGCTGGTGAGGATCTGGGGTTTTGGAAGTGCCTTCATAAGGGTAAACCGGAGCGAGGCAGAGTTTACAAGACGCTTTGTTGCGAGGTGTGTGGTTTTAGGAGCAAGTGCACTAGGAATAAGCGTGGCAGGATTATTTTTAGGGGGGAATTCGAGGACGCTGTTGAACGGCTCAGATCACGGTTGGGAACTTCTGAGGGAAAAGAGAAGTTGCACCGTAGAAGGGAGATAGTGGAGCATCCTTTTGGATCCATGAAGCGGGCTTTCAATCAGGGTTATTTGCTCTTGAAGGGGCTTAGGAAGGTTAAAGGAGAGGTTGGGTTTACGATGTTGGCTTACAACATGCGAAGGGCTATCAACATTCTTGGGGTTGGCGTGTTAATGGCTTTAGTAAAAGCATGAAAAAAGGCAAGACGAAAGCAACTATCAATTACAGACGAGTTTGAAGGTCAAGTATAATTCTTTCTAATCCTAAGTTTTTACACAGTCTGCCAAGGGTGCAAATCCCAGCGGTCCGTTAAGTGAGAACTTGAAGATGAACCGCAAAGGACAGTGACGAAACACATAGAGGAATTAGCCTTCCTTGCCAAAATTATGATGGTGTCATAAGGAGCTTCGAAGGCTACACTATTGAATCAATCTTTGATTCAATTCAAGAAATAAATAAAGGAGCTTACTTGGTTACTAAGACCTTAGCCCTCTTATTCCCCGAGTACTGTGAATGCATAGTATAGATGAATAGCTAGAAGAATAAACAGGGTTGCTGCAAAGATTAAATGGATTTTAGAAGCCCATTTCCACTTCAAGGCTCGTCTCAACACAAGGGGATTAAGGCTTGCTGTAACCCAAGCTATTGCAGCAACAGAGAATCCCAGAACTCCATGCATACTTCTAACAAAAGCAATGTTTCGAATTACTAAGCCGAAAATGAATTCTCCAGTCAGATACGCGGCCATTGTAACGACTACCAACTTATGAATCGGCAAAGGCTTAACGCCAGCAATGCGCCCAAAGCGACCTGAAACCAAGAACCCTGCAGCTAGCGTTGCCATGACCAGAAGAAAACTTATTCCGCCTAAAGAGCAATGAAATTCAAACCCTCCTTCTCCACCACCATTGTCCTCTGCCTGAGCCTGCACTCCAGTTATTGCTATCGAAACAAAGAGAATTGACAATAAAATGACTAATATTAAGGGGGTTAGTTTCAACTGGAGAACCTTCCAATGATTTTTTCTAAACCCACATCAAAGTACAGAACATATAAAAGTATGTGACTGCAACCCGACAACAATAGCTTAGAAGCAAGCTGCAGGCAATTAGTTGCCAACTGCTAGCTCGTAAGGGTTCTTATGGCTTGGTGACAAAGCCAAGGCTTCGGCTTAGCTGTAATTAAGCGCATGACTGAATCGTTAGGCGGCACTGTCTCTTTTGAGAGCCAAGAGGGCAAAGGAACAACTTTTACAATACGTTTGCCGCCAAAGAGATAAACCGTAAATGTGCATTCAAGTAGGAAAGCCTTCTGAATAAAATCATGTAACATCATGAAATCACTCTTTTCTTTTCATCGGAATTCTTGGAGGCTCGAACTTGCAATGACGAGGGCTCTATCGGACCCGGCCCTGAAAGAGTCTGAATCATAGTCTTTATGTCATTCATGATTAAACTTAGTTGCAATTATATTCAGCAGTTGATGAGTGAGAGGATTCAAACCAAACAATTTTCCTGAAATATCCTATTATTATGTCAGAAAACCAAAATTAGCCTTTTGTTGTGGTGGTATTGTTAAAAGCGCGGGATAGCTTTGAGCCCTCGTTTGAACCCTCGGGTCGTAATGGCGTTGAAGACCGCACTCCCAACTTTTGGGTGAAGGGGGCGAAAACTGAAACAAATTGGAGATAACGCTCGCCCAAATATGTGGCGCAGTAGATATAGCTTTAACCTTAAAAAACTACCTCTTTGGTTAGTTACCCTCTGCTCGCCGGATCTATGATTGACGATGTAGAAAAGAAAAAGAGCGTGCGGATTCCTTCTTGCAGGTTTAACTATTTTTCACTACTGAGCCGTGCTTGCACCCGCGCGCACACGCACCTTTAGGTTTTTTGAGCAGCTTTGCCATCTGCATGACTTGGGTAGACGAGAACGGTCCAGTATTAATTTTTTCTCTTATTCCATCTGCGGTTACCAGGTGGTCCTATAAGAAAATAACCTATTAAAATAAGAGCAATGGTTACAACGATAATTATTACAATTGTTACTTCAGTCGTTACTCTCACCTCCATTTTTAGTGTCTAAGTCTAAACACTTCCATTTAGCGCGAGCGTAATTTTTTTCGGTGTTTAGTGCTTCAACCTGGAACTTTTTTGGCAATGACGAAAAGGATGATTCATTAACGACTTTTTTGCCATCCACTTCTATCTTGATGTATTTTAGAAACGCGCTCGCATTAACAATAATGGTGTGTTTTTCATTTTCTCCTATTTCAAACTTAGCTTTTGTCATTTACAAATACCTCTCATATGTGCTTTTCATTTCTTGGCGAAGAGCCTTTACTTCCATTTTGTCAATATTTCCTCCCTTTGGAAAGTCTTGGTGCTGACAAAGAAAAGCGCCACATCAACAGCTAAAATTATACCTGAAATTATGAGCAGGCTGTTTACGTCAAGGGTTATTATGCTTGTCTCGCTGAGAAGGTATATGCCCAGAAGGGGGAAGAGGATAAAAACTCCAAAACTGTTAGCGCTGCGCACATCATTAACTCTCGATGAAACAATAACGGCAAACAGAACACTCATAACAACGGCAGCCGGCATCAGAACTAACAGCAAAGTGGCGATGTTCCAGTTTGGAAAATAATAGGTGCCAAGCGTATGGAAAGTAGCTTCATCAATGCCCACCATGAAAACTGCTGCCGCCGCATACATTGCGACTAAAGTTGGAATAATTGCGGAGATGGCTTTTCCAAGCAATATTTCTCCATCAGTAAGGGGAGTGGCTAAAAGCGGTTCTAGGCTTTTCTCTACTTTCTCCCCCACTATACTGTAGGAGGCAATTCCCAAGGGAACGTAGGCTGCTCCTATGACTAAAAAGAAGGAAAAGGAGGTAAGCAAATTTGGAAGCACAGTCGGCGCTGCGAGTCCGTGGTTCCCCCTTATTGTTAAATATTCCAGTATCACGGGAAACAGGACCGAGATAACAACCGGGAAAATAATGATAGAGGTCCAGACGTTTTTTACTCGCCTAAATATCTTGAAATCCCTAGCTGCAACAATCCACGCCTTTGAGAGCCGCATATTTATTTCCTCACAAGTTTTAGATAGGTTTCTTCCAAAGTTGAGCCTACCACATTGATTGATTTGACATGACCGCCCGCCAGCACTATAGCCTCTATAACAGGTGAATTTTCCTTGTCTGGGTTTTCCACGTCGAACGTTATTGTGTCGCCGCTGGTGGACAGGTTTTTGAGTGCCAGTTTTTTCAATGCCCCCAAAACTGCATCGTTCACTTGCTGCTCTAATCCAATAACTGTCTTTTTGCCGCTAACGGACCTTTCAAGTTCCTGCGGAGTCCCAATTGCCCTAAGACTCGTATGCATTATTGCTACCTTGTCGCAGATTCTCTGCGCCTCGTCGAGGTTGTGGGTGTTTAGAAAGATTGTTTTCTTCTCTTTTTTTAGTTGAAGAATGAACTCTCGGACTGTTTTTGAAGCCTCAGGATCTAGATTCGCGGTAGGTTCGTCCATGAAAATGACTTGCGGTTCATGAATTAGGGCGCGGGCTATGGCGAGTTTTTGTTTCATGCCCTTGGAAAAAGTTCCTGCCAAAACGTTTCTCTTATCCCAAAGCCCCAACATCTCAAGAAAACGCTGGATGTTCTCTTTTCTTTGGGTTTCCGGACAATCGTATATCTTTGCAAAAAAGTCTAGGTTGTCGTAGGCTGTCAGATTTTCAGATAATCCAACGTTATCAGAGACAAACCCGATGATTTTGCGGATTTTAATTGAGTCTTCCTTTTTTCCTATGTCATAGCCGCCTACGCTTGCGTTCCCACTAGTTTTGGATATTAGGCAACAAAGCATTCTGACAGTCGTAGTTTTCCCTGCGCCGTTCGGACCAAGAAAACCGAAGACTTCGCCATCGTTAACATGAAGAGTGAGATTGTCTACGGCTGTTAGATCCCCAAACTTTTTTGTAAGGCCCTCAGTATCTATCAATGCGATTACCCCTTGGACTAACGCAGCCCATTGTTTGTTAGTAAGAGGCTGGTGTTTTATAAATAAGGTTCCACGGGTACAAAATTTGTACCGGGAAGATAAAAGTCAAAAGAGCCGTAGCACTCAGATATAGCAATTAAGGAGCTAAAGTATGGTCGAGGACATTTCACCAGAGCATATTAAGCGGGTCGCAGAAAAAGCCCTAGTTATAGAACAGTACATAATAGAGAGAGCTTGGGGACTCTGTTATGCTGCAGTCGCCGCTGAAATTGTCCTTATAACTTTTCTGCCCTCGATTATCCTATTCCTTGGGGTTTCAGCTGGCTATTTTCTTGTTGTTGCGATCGTGGTTAACACAGCGGTGAGCATTGTGGGCGCTGCCATGATTGCCTGGATTTTCAAGAAGGCTTATAACTCCATGCTCGTACGCAGGGAAATTATGGATTCAATATGGACTAAATTGCTGAGGCCTTCGTGGATAGCGTTAGTTTGGACAGCCTACTATTTGCCGGTTCTTGCCGCAATTTTCTTGCTGCGCCACGAGTTTTTGGTTTTTAGATTCGGACTTTTGGCCACAACAGTGATTCCGTTATTCTTTGCGTTTAAAGGTTCGTTCCCTGAGCGACTACCACGAGAAAGTATAGCTGTTGTGTCGGCATTAACTATTTACACGTTAGGGGGTTTTGTTGTTTCTCTCATAAAAGCCAATGCGGGCTTTTACCTGATTCTTTGGGTAATCTTTCTTGTAATTCTTGTCTGGGCTTCTGCATATGCACGCAGACGGAAACCTCCCATCTCTTTGGAGGAACCCCAAAATTGGTAACTGACGAACAACCCAACTTCAAAATCCCCATCACAGACACGATTAAATCATTAAACGAGCAGCTAAACGACCCTACCTTCAAATCATCAACCAGAATACTGATTTTGATCCTGCTTGCAATGAACAAGAAGTTGACTTCTGTGGAGTTGCGTTCTTTCGTAGGGTTGGGAAAGGGTAGTTTGGAAAATCATTTGTCAAAGCTGGAGGCGGCTGGCTTAATCAGAGTTCGGTCGGTTAAGTCTTGGGGTGGCATGCACCAGGTTGTGGAGATAACTGAAAAGGGTCTGGAAGATTGCAGGTCGATACTTAAAAAAATTCACAGCTTGAATATATAGAAATGGGATGTCAAAAAATAGTTTTAGTCCATATTCATTACCAATACGAGCAACAAGATTCCTGAGGCCAACATATAGGAATAAATTGAGAAAAATCCCATGACTAAAAAGAAGACGCCAAAGAACAAAACGCTTCTAGCCTTGTTATCATACGTAAAATTTAGTCAGAAAAAGGGTGAGTGAAGAATCACCTTTGCGTATTGATTCCCGTCCCAATAGCTTCACTTGCACTGGGTAATTTTGCGTGTTTACCCGAGGGTTCAAACGCTGAATTGAAAATGTAACCGATAACGAGAGTCAGAAAGCAGTAATTCTGATAGAAATAGCTTTATTTGCAGAAATAAGGCCGTGGCGGGCGGGGAGGGATTTGAACCCTCGACCCCCAACTTAGGAGGCTGGTGCTCTCTGCGGGGAAATATCAGAACAAAGCGGTAATCCCCTCTTTGCGAGAATTTTCCTATCCGTACTGAGCTACTCGCCCACGACAAAGCTAAGTTTGGCTAGCTAAACAAATACCTATCGACCAACTTTTTAAAATTGAGAAGGTAGCCATTTTCTTCGAAGGAAAAGGAAAACAGCCTAGTACAATAGATTCATTCCTTAGGATTGCGGTTTTAGCTAGAAAAGCAAACTTGGACAATCCTCAAGAAGTAGAATTAGCAATCGCCAGACTAAGGAAGACTCACCTGAGTACCAAGAAACTAGCCAACGTACCTGTTTCAAACACATACAAAGCAAAGTTGTGCTTCACATATCAACACTATACTAAATTCTATAAGATATTCTGGGAAGTGCCTCAGTATGTAGAGGAAGAGCGAAGCATCTAGCGACCGTCAGACGAAAAATGCCAGAACTAGTAGCATTTGCAAGAGGCGCCTTATCGCTGATGACTGACATTAGCGTTCGAACAGGATTAAGACCAATCGAAGTTCAAGGCTACGATGGATTAAGAGTGAAGGATATTCACTTTGACCAAAGTACAATTACAGCCTTAAGCATTAAAGGATGCAATGCCAGACGACAATGCAAATAACTGAAGAGTTAACAGCTAAACTTAGAACGTACATAACCATTCGCAATCTTCGAGAAAATGATTACCTGTTCAAAGGAGACGCTCGAAGATATGGGGAGCACTTCCGAAGAGCGAAACTAATTAGCCAAAAAACTCCAAGACCCAACGATTAAAAACATACTGCTTTACGATTTGAGGCATCACTATATCGCACAACAATTAAGAAAAATACAAAATGTCGAATTTGTACGCCAAATAATAGGGCACAAACGTTTGGATACCGCACAAAAATAATTTCACCTTCTTGCAAATACAAACGGAGAACGGATAGTGGAAGGCACAACGGACAAAGAACGAGCAAGCACTGAACAAACGAGGAAATGAGAGTTTTATATCAGTTTGAATAGCTCCGCTACTATATGGTAGCTTACAGCAAAACAAGTTAATAATTTTCACGAACGTTTAATAATTATAAACCTTGATACTTAAGTTGGGATTCTCACGAAAGAAGATATCAGGCTTACTAAGAAAACCTTTGAAAACAATAGTAAAGATGTTAACGATAAAGCCGAAAGATTTCCCGACTTGTATGAAGATTTTGATGAAGCGTTCATTGCGACTGATTGGGATTTGACTATTATACACTGGAACAAGGCTGCCGAAAGGATTACAACCGTTAAAGCCAAAGATGCTCTAGGAAAGAAGATTTACGATGTCCTACCTGAAATGACTACAGTTGACGTTACACCTTACTTAACTTTGCTTCAACAAAGAAAGCACGCACGTTTTATGATGAACACAATTAGCAGAGAAACTCAAAAACCATCGATATTTGAGATTTCAATGTATCCTTCTGAACAAGGAATCATAGTAGTCGTTGAAGACAAGACTGAGGAAGAAAAAACAAAGAGGCTATCCGCTATTGGTGCAACTGCTGGCATGGTTGGTCATGACATCCGCAATCCACTACAAGCAATTATTGGAGATATTTTCTTGCTTAAGCAAAATCTCTTATCAATTCCAGAATCAGAAACAAGAAAAGAAGTTGCTGAGAGTTTAGACAACATAGAGACAAATGTTAATTATATTAACAAGATTGTGGCTGACTTGCAAGACTATTCTCGTTCAATAAATCCAGAGTATTCAGAATTTAACTTAAAGGATCCGATTAATAGCATTTTACAATCGGTTAATCGCCAAAATAATCTAGATATTTCATTGAATATCGAGCCCTCGTTTAATATCACTTCAGACCGCTCAATAATTAGGCGCATCTTGACCAATCTAATTGTTAATGCGATTCAAGCCATGCCAAATGGAGGCAAACTGATACTAAACAGCAACAGAAAGGACAATAATATACTGATTACGGTAGAAGATACTGGCATTGGGATTCCTGAGGATATTAAGCCTAAGCTGTTCTCACCTATGGTAACAACCAAGGCGAAAGGTCAAGGACTAGGTTTAGCGGTTGTTAAGCGCCTTGTTGAAGCATTGAATGGAACTATTACTTTTGAAAGCCAAGAAGGAAAGGGAACAAAATTCATTATTGCGTTGCCGACTAGTAATTAACCGCTTTCTCAAGAAATAAAAGACCTAAAATATCATAACTAGACAGCGACAATAGAAATATAGTGATTAAGAATGCGTGGAACACACAAGAGTAAAAAATTACAAAGCCTAAGGCTGGGCTCTATCCTATTGAGCTACTCGCCTAATCCTTTTTTTAAAATTGTGCTTGGATTTGTCTCTCCTTTGTCAACATTAACTTTTTGACCAATGTGACCCACTCTTATCTGAATTGATGGGATGCTCTTCCTTGGGCATTTAATCAAGTTTTTTCTGAATATGACAGAAGGACTGCTGATGATTCTCAAACCCTGACTCACCATTCAACCTGCCTTAGTATTGTCTAGCTCTATCATAATTTATTGTTCCACTCTTATTATAGAAAAACTAGATAGAAGATAACTTCATATTTCACATTCAAACCTTACAAATGTAATCTTCATATTTGCTCCCAAGTTCGAGCTGAGTGGTAGATGAGCTATTTAATGACCATTAAAACAAATCTTGGGAGAGCTGAAGGAAAGAAAGAATTTTGATTTTTAACCAAGAATAAGAATGATGCGTTAAGAGACAGCTATAATGCTACTATAGCAGTAGGTTGTATATTTTTACTTGCGCCCTATCATTTTTAATTAGAATATATGGTTCGTTTAACTTTATTTTGAATTCACCCTTATTTTTAGTTACCTTGGTGTAGTTTATGCCGCTTTTGATGTAAAGAGATTGATAGTTAATAATCAAAAGAGAGAAGCTGGTGTTTTGGTTGTTATTTTGATAATAGTGGTAATGGTTGCGTTACTGTTTACAATGCTAAGCCCGCTCTTCTGGGTTATTGAATAAGTTTGGTGTTTATAGCTAAAACTCTATACAATACAGCAATAAAACACAAACCTTTTGAAATATGTTCTAAATATGCAAATCAGCTTAGATACATCATTTAGAATAGGCCGCTAATAACTAGTTTTGAGTACAAAAAGAAAACAAAAATTTTAAAGCATACTTATGAGGAAATTGGCATTGATGACAATATTAGATAGCTTATTACAAATTGTCGTGGGATTGCTAGTTTTTATTCTTCCATATCCCATTTTCATAATGGGAATAGCGGTCTTTTTTTTGCAATCAATTCATAGATTAACCATAGGAATTTTATTAGTTGTCTTTGGAATCATGGGAGTTTGCTTTTGGACATCTCTTCTGGATTCTTATTCCAAAACATTTGGCGCATATTCTTCTATTATATTGAGTGATATGAGTTCTTCCAAGTTACCCCTCACAATAGGAGTATTAAGCATAGTTTTAGGGGCCTTTTCCATAATTCGTAGAAAGCATTACAGTGGATATTCTATCCCTAAAGCTAAAGATGAGCAATCAAATTGAGTCAATATTCAAACTCTTGGCGCTGATATACAGATAAATACAACCGGTCTTATTGCCTATTTTAGAGAAGTATTTTCCGGTAGTTTCATCTTAAGTATGTAATCGTCATGTAAAAAGAAACAAAAATCAAAAGCTGTTTTATGGCTTAAATTTCTTGTAAATTACATATACAATGATTGATTTATAGTAACTTTGAAGTTATGGTGACATTTTTTACAATTGTAATCTTCAATGATAAAACAATGATTTTTCAGAACCCTTGAAGGTCGATCAACTTCTTTGCCACAACTAGGACAATGAGCCATACGCATCAATCGTTTTCTTAGATAAATATGAATATGAACATTATGAACCTAGAATAAGTAAAAAAATGATCATAACCGCAAACAACCTTAGATTGATATTTTAAGCCCTTCAACAATAAATTAGAAGCGAACAAATATGGCCAAAAAAACTAATTTGGCGCCTGAATTACGTCGTCGAAAACGAACAATCGGCATAATTGCAGTAGTTCTACTGTTGATTTTCACCATTTTGGCACTCTTACAATACATTTCGCTTATACAGTGGCTTATAGCCGATTTGGTTGTTGGTTTGGTAGCCAACTTATTGTTAAAAAGAATTGGAAGGGTAATCCTCTAAAACATTATGTCAACGTGAGTGCAAAGCTAGAAAATTAGAAAAGAATTGTTGAAATTTATGAAAACATAATGCAGTGAAATATTTATGTGATACTGCTAAAGAGCATCAGTGAAAGTTAAATATCGCTTTTCACGTCAATCTCTTAAAACATTCGACAAAAAAACTGGAAGATTTCTTGATGAAAATGCCTAAAGATCCTAGCAAATTCAGTTTTGGAGCGACATCATCAACCGTCACAAGCTTAGGAATAATCTTTGGATTATTGACATCAGGCAACCCTAAAGCAAGTGTAATTGGGTCTTTGCTTGTAATAGCAGTAGCAGACAACATTGCAGATTCACTTGGCATACACATTTACAGAGAGTCAACCCCTACAAGGCAGGAAAACACTCGAATGTTCACTATTAGTAACTTCATCACCAGGTTCGGCATTACATTCACTTTTGTCGCGTTATTTGCATTTTTGCCATTAGATTACGCTGCAGTATTTTGTACAGCAATAGGGCTTGGAATACTGGTTTTTTTAAGCTACCTCATTGGGGTTCAACGAAATACCAGCATCTTGAAAGAAGTCGTTATTCATCTTGGAATTGCGATTCCTGTAATAGTTATCAGCCATTTTCTGGGTCAACTGATCTTCAGCATTTTTGGATAGCTCCGCCTCCCTGTTTCTTTTTATTAATGATTTTGAGGCAGAAAAGCAAACCGCCTCGCTCATTAGCTGGTAAAATCTTATAACTAATTATTATCTTAGAACTCTCTAAGATCCCACTTTCAGCACGTCGAAAAACACTGCTTTCATCCCCAGCTCAGCCTGCAAGCGTAACCTATGGGAGTTACTAAGAATTATAGCAGAAAATTAATATCTGACGGCTGTGCACACTTAAGGAAATGTTGGTAAAGTAAAATGAGTTTTGGACCGAAAGTCTTTAGTGGCATTCAAGAAGTGTTGGTTTTGGCGTTGATGCTTGTGTCTGTTTTTGCACTCTTCTATGTTAACATAGACATAACCTACAAAGTTGGCATTGCAGTAATGGCCTTCGCAGTCATCTTCCTAAGCACGTTAGCAACTCAAATTCTAAGGCAACAAAAAGAAACAAAAAAAGTCACAGCAGCTTAAAATTACCTTTTTCACTTTCAGCGTACCCTCCCCTGTTCCACAATGTCGTTTCGACAATGCCTTAAAAAGGCATTACGACGTAGTTGCCAACGTTCATGAACAGGAGAGAAAATAGAATGACCCAAAACTTAATCGCCAAACCTACAATGGCTCAACCACTACTTTCTTTAAACATGCTAGGCGTAGACGAGCTTTTTCCAGGATTTGCACCAGGCGACTTCGCCGTGCTTTATGGATCACCGTCAGTTAACTCGTTAACTTCATTACTCTGTATCCGAGCACAGTTGCCAGCGCAGCTTGGCGGCTTACGAAGCAACGTTGTCTTTATTGATGGCGGAAACACGTTTAGACTCTACAAAATAGCCCGTTTAGCCCAACTTCATCAGCTTAATCCAAAAGAAGTGCTTGAACGCATCTTTATTTCAAGAGCATTTACCGCTTACCAGTTAACTTCACTCATTCTAGATAAGCTGGAAGAAACCATAAAGAACTACAATGCCAAACTCGTAGTGATTTCAGACATAACAGGATTCTTTTTAGATAAAGACATTCCCAACGAAGAAGCCCAACGAGTATACAGCCAAATAATCAGTTACCTCTCCAGCTTTGCTAAAAAACACCAGATAATTCTAATTACAACGTATCTTCCCTACTCTGATAGCCGAAGAAACAGTTTACTTCAAGAAATCACCTGCGCCAGAGCAAACATCGTGTTGTCCTTCAGCAAAACCACATACACACGAGAAGTAACCCTAGAAAAGCATCCACATTTCGTTTTAGGCACAGCTGAACTTCCATCTGAAAACTTAACTTTAACTGATTTTATGGGCGCTTAACGTTGGTAAAACAGTTGAATCATACCACATGTCAATTGTAGATGAAATACGCTGTTGGAGTGGTTTCGTAAAAGTCCTGCGTAAAGAAGACAGGGGAAGCCTTTGACATACTCATCGATGCATGCAGAAGCTAAACGTCAGCTGGAAGTAACACCACTCAGCCGCTACCTTTTTGAACCGATGATAATGTCAATTCTTGTCTCTCAGCAAATCCACTCGCAAAGGCTACAAAAGGAAATGGATGACCTCAAACAAAAACAGCGCAGTGACCTCTAACTTTTCATGCAATGAGTTTGAGCTTAGAAAAAGAGATCTTAGCCCCAATTTGCTATGAAAATCGTTGGAATTCCAAAGGGATTTTCATGTCGCTTCTATCGACGTTTACGTCATAAGTTTTATCAGTAAAAATGCATTACGGTGCAACATTAGATACTCCCTTAAATAGCAATGATTGAATTCTGGAGTTGATTGGTAACCCTACACCATTTCACTAGGAAAAGCGCGCGAAGACCCTAATTTATAAAGATGCAGCTTAGGAGCCTGATTTTGGCGGCATCATGCCGGCTAACAATTCGGTCAGAGGCGGTGTACTTATCGGTTCATCTTCCACGATCTTCCCGTCAACGAGACGGTAATAGGTGATAACTCGGGCAGAGACCTTTTTCCCGCCGGAGAGGGTGAAGTTCATGTTGCCCCGAAAAACGACCGAATCGCCCTCAGCTACTAGATCAGCGATTTCAAAATCACGTGCCGGCGCAGAGGCCTTCAGACTGGAAATCACAGCCTTAAAACCTTCGCGATTGGTGACGCCCATACTCGGATTCATATAGTCAGGCGCAAGCAATACGTCGATAATGTCAATATTGCCGCCGCCCAACACCTCTTTGATGAATCTGAGGACGATGGCTTTGTTCTCATCGGTGGTCATTTCAAAAATTCTCCTATACTGTGAGATGGTAGCGCAGCCAATATAACTTTATTGGCCCACATTTCGTTACGAAACAGTGACCCTTACCAGTAAAAAGATGCTAAATGTGAGCCCGGAGCGGATTTACCCCCAAAAGGTCTAAGTCCCCTTCCTAAAATTCTAATATTTTACTCTCTTATCTAAACACGTTGTAGAAAAGACACCAAAGAGTCAACTAAGCGCTTTGCTAAAGTTTTCGTCGTCTGATCCTATTGCTTTTTTTCTTCAAGGGCTTTTTGGTCGAGATAGTATTTTCCGTTGATTTCCACGAAGATTTTTGTTTGTTCTTTTCGTCTTTCCATGATTCTTACAAATATTCGTGACAAACCCAGTTCTTTAGCTGTCATTGCAGTTTGGGGGCTAATGGCTCCTTTCTCTTGAAATTTTTGGATGATTTCCTGGATTTTCTCATCTCTCCAACCTTGTGGCTCTGCTGGTTCTTGTGGGTTGGGTGGAGGAGGAGGGGTTGGAGCAAGGATTGGCGCAGATTGTATTGGAATTTGGGGATGTTGTTGTTGGGCTACTAGGCCGTTTGTTTTACCTTCATTGTCAGGGGCATTTCCACTGTTGGTTATTTTTGGTGCTTCAGAGGGTGATGCAGCAGCCTTATGTTGACGTTTGCGCAAAAAGAGAATTACGAGGATCAGTACTAGAACAACAACTATTATCACTATTAGCCAGTCAATCATACTAAAACTGGGTGAGCCTGAGCTTGGGGTAGGCGAAGCAGAGGTAGTTGTGCTTGTTGAAGAAGATGTAGTTGGATTAACGGAAGGGGAGGTTTCTGAGCTACCTGATATTACTTTTACCGTATTGCCGGCGTTGATGAGGGCAAAAATTTCGCCTCTGCCAAGGTCGTAAACTAAATTATTAACATTTATGGAGGCTTCATCAACTATGGCATTGTTGCTCTCAGAAATAATGATAAGATGCTGGACTGGCACGATTATTTCGCCTCTAGGAGGATTATAAGCTAGGCTTTGGGGATCCCCTCCGTAGACGCCCAGTGAAATTTCTTTTACCACCGAGTTAGTTTGGTCTGATATTACGGAAACCGCTGCGGCATTATAATCAGCTACGAAAATCTCGCCCTTACCGGAAGCATAAGCTAAACCTTCAACGGCGTTTCCTCCCATATCAATGGTTGCAACCACTGTATTGTCGCTGTCTCTTATCACCGAGATACTTGGGGAGCCCGAATTGGATACGAATATTTCGTTTTTGCCAGAATCATATGCTATGCCAGTAGGTGAGTCTCCTACAGTTATTGTTGCAACCACGGTGTTAGTGCTGTCTGATATTACAGATACAGAGTGGGAATCGGCATTGCACACAAACACTTCACCTTTAGAAGAATCATAAGCTACTCCACGGGGGTTACTTCCCACAGTCACGGTTGCGACAACACTGTTAGTGCTGTCTGAAATTATTGAAACTGTGTTGTCACCAGAATTAGCGACGAAAATCTCACCCTTCCCTGAATCATAATCTATTTCTCGAGGATATCGCCCGACGGGTATAGTTGCAACAACAGCATTGGTGATATCCGAAATAACAGAAACATTGCCGTCACCAAGATTGCATACAAAAATCTCGCCCTTGCCCGAATCATAAGCTACACCGTTAGGAAATTGTCCCACGGTTATCGTGGCAGATACCGCAAGTGTTGATCTAGCGTTAACCAGATTGACCGCTGACAAAGCAAAAATCATAATGAATAATAAGACTAAACGTTTCGAAACTTTAACTTTCATAGACAGCTCCCTTCCCCTTCGTTCTGAATCGGGAAGTTTCAAAATAGATTTAAAGCTTTCGTTTGCCCGCTTGGGGTACCCGTCAACGAGTTGATTCTGTATGACCATATCTACAAATTGACATTTGCCTGCAAACAGAATGTCCATACCCCGATTAGCTCTTTAGTTTGGAAATATCTTCTGAAACATCGTCCTTAATTTTGTATGAATTGTTCCATTTGGTTTTTCCAGTGCTGTTGAGATTATGCATTTGGAGATGCTATTCATTTTGTCGGCGAATTCGCCAGTGGGATGGAAGAATGCCGAACCGGTTTAGGGTTCAAAGAAGTGTTGCATATGATTGTCTTGATCCTGTAGTAGTTAAACTGGCATATAAAAATGGGCTTGTGGAGCATTATTCTGGCAAAGTGTTAAGTACGTTCTCTACAAAATAAGTTGCTATGTCAAGCAAGCGGAAACTTGAGGCTGCGCCTGAAAAGGCTTTTCCAAAAACTGCGTCTGGAATCCGAGGATTAGACGAGATTACTTTTGGTGGATTACCAAAAGGGCGTCCTACATTGATTGCGGGAGGTCCAGGAAGCGGCAAGACATTGATGTCTATGGAGTTTCTTGTCCGAGGGGCTATGGATTATGAAGAGCCTGGCGTTTTCATGGCCTTCGAGGAAACTACCGAAGAACTATCCCAAAACGTCGCCTCTTTGGGTTTTGACTTAAATGAACTAATTGCAGAAAAAAAAATTTTAGTAGATTACGTTAGAGTTGAACGAAGCGAAATTGAAGAAACAGGTGAATACGACCTCGAAGGTCTATTTGTTCGCCTTAATTACGCAATCGAAAGCATTGGCGCCAAACGAGTCGTACTCGACACTATTGAATCCTTGTTCGCAGGCTTAGGTAACGAAGCTATTTTACGTGCCGAACTTCGCAGATTGTTCCGTTGGCTAAAAGACAAAGGCGTAACAGCGATAATTACTGCCGAGCGTGGTGAAGCCACTCTTACCCGCTATGGATTAGAAGAGTATGTTTCCGACTGTGTAATTGTTCTTGATCATAGAGTTCAGAACCAGATTTCTACAAGGCGCTTACGAATTGTAAAGTATCGAGGCTCAGTTCACGGCACAAATGAGTATCCTTTCTTGATTGATGAAAAGGGCATTTCAATATTGCCAATCACTTCACTGACACTAAATTACCAAATTTCTACCAAACGTGTTTCAAGCGGCATCGCTAGATTAGACGGGATGCTTGAGGGAAAAGGCTTCTACCAAGGCAGCACCGTATTGGTTTCAGGCACTGCAGGAACAGGCAAAACCAGCATTGCATCGAGCTTTGCCTATGCAACCTGTCAAAGAGAGGAGCGATGCCTTTATTTTGCCTTTGAGGAGCCACCAAACCAAATAATGCGAAACATGAAATCAATAGGCATAGACCTTCAACCATTTGTCCAAAAAGGATTGCTAAAGTTCCACGCAGTACGCTCTACATTTTATGGTTTAGAAACGCATTTGGTGCAAATGCAAAAATTGACAGATGAATTCAAACCTGCCTCTGTAATCGTGGATCCAATTACTAATCTTATTAATGCGGGAGATCAAAACGACGTAAAATCTATGCTGACACGTCTAATTGACTATTTGAAATCCAAGCAAATTACAACGGTATTCACGAACTTGACTCATCTAGCTGGTCTTGAGTCTACAGAATCTGAGGTTTCGTCAATAATGGATACGTGGATCCTGCTAAGAGATATTGAACTAGGTGGAGAACGTAACCGAGGAGTTTATGTCCTGAAATCCCGAGGCATGGCTCACTCTAACCAGATACGTGAGTTCCTTATAACGAGCAAAGGCGTCGACATAATAGATGTTTACACAGGATCGGCAGGCGTGCTTACAGGTTCGGCAAGGCTTGCTCAGGAAATAAAGGATCAGGCTGCAGAAGATTCACGTAGAGAAGAAATTGAAAAGCTTCAACGTGACCTAGAACGCAAACGCAAGCTAATGGAAGCTCAGGTTACTGCTCTGGCAGCAGAATATACAGCTCAAGAGGAAGAAGTGAAGCAACTCCTCAACCAAGAAAAACGCCATGAAAATGCGATAGATGAAAATAGGAAAGAAATGGGCCGCATGCGCAAAGCAGACAAAAAAAAAATTTAGACTATTGATCGGGAAAATGAAAGTTAATGAGCCAAAAAGATGAATCTCCAAAAGAAACAGGAAACAAATCAGACACTTGGGAACTACGGCTTTATGTTGCTGGACAAACCCCGAATTCTATGAAAGCCTTGGCTAATTTAAAGAAACTTTGTGAGGAATATCTCAAATCCAAATACACAATAGAAGTTATTGACCTTTGCAAAACGCCTCAGCTAGCTGCAGGCGACCAAATATTAGCTATACCTACGCTAGTGCGAAAGCTTCCCGAACCCATCAAAAAGATAATTGGCGATCTATCAAACACAGAACGTGTACTTGTTGGGCTTGATATACGTTCAAAATCGCAGGCTTAAAATATTCAAAAAATACTCTTAAAAGAGAGGAACATTTTCTTGAAGGAAACCAAAGAAAATAGCTCGTCAAGCGAAATCGAAAAGTCATTGCAAGCAACTGGTGCCGAAAAATACGTTCTTCGTTTGTACGTTACAGGCATAACTCCAAGATCAATTAATGCTATTGAGAACACAAGGAAAATCTGCGAAGAAAACCTCCGAGGAAGATACGAGCTTGAAGTTATTGACATTTATCAACAACCGCAAGAAGCAAAGAAAGAACAAATACTCGCTGCCCCAACGCTTATCAAAAAGTTACCGTTACCTTTGAGAAAATTCATCGGCGACATGTCAAACAAAGAAAAAATGCTTATTGGATTAAATGTGGTTCCTAAGAAAGATAAGAATGAATAAGACGGTTTATCGATGCAAAAGAAAGCTCACGAAGATTTGGTAGCAGAGGTTCATGAGCTACGAATTCAACTGGAAGAAGCTCAGGAAACTCTCAATGCCATTAGGCGAGGAGAAGTCGACGGATTAGTCGTTTCCACTCATAAAGGCGAGCAGGTTTATACCATAAGTGGCGCTGACAGACCTTACCGAGTTCTAATTGAAGAAATGAGGGAAGGCGCCGTTATGCTCTCAAGCGATAACACCATTTTATATTGCAACAGTGGCTTTGCAAAAATGATTAAATACCCGATGGAAAAAATCGTTGGCAGCTGCGTTCAAAACATGGTTTTGTCCACTCATATGACAGATTTCGAGGAACTCTTGGCACAAGGCAGAACTGGCAAAGGCAGCATGACCAAAGAAATTACTCTTCACGCGAACGACGATAAACTTGTTCAAACATTAATGTCAATTAACTCTTTTAAAATGGACAACATAGAAACCACTTTTCTCATTACAACCGACCTAACTGAACATATGGAAGAAGACCTAAAACGCTACACAAACAAATTAGAAACAGAAATCACTGAACGCAAGAAAGCCGAAGAAACTCTACTCTCTAAGAAACGCGAACTTGCCTCAATTTACGCCAGTGTTCCCGAAGTTCTGTTTTTCTTGTCCATTAACCCAGGAAACTGTTTTCGTTTCTTATCTGTTTCCAAATCCTTCCTGCAGGTTACAGGATTAAACGAAAATCAAGTCGTAGGAAAAAGAGTTCAGGAAGTAATTCCCCAGCCGTCTTTATCGCTCGTTCTCGAGAAGTATGAAGAAGCGATTAGTGAACGTAAAACGATGAGGTGGCAAGAAGTTACAGATTATCCCGCTGGCAAAAAATACGGTGAGGTTTCTGTGACGCCAATCTATGACTTAAATGGTCACTGTACAAACCTCATAGGTTTGGTTTATGATATTACTGAGCGTAAGAAAGCTGAAGAAGCGCTGAAGGCTTCGGAAGAAAAAGCTAACCAACTCATAAAATATGCGCCAAGCGGAATCTATGAGCTTGACTATCGTATTCCTCCCAAGTTCAGAAGCGTCAATGATGCAATGTGCCAAATTCTCGGATACACCAGAGAAGAATTGCTTGCTACAAGCCCATTTGCCTTATTAGATGATGAAAGCCAGCGGCGTTTCCGAGAAAGAATCATGAAAATGTTGGCAGGCGAAAAAGTAGATGAAACGGTCGAATTCAAAGTAATACCTAAAGATGAGCGAGAAATCTACGCTGTACTGAATACAACATTCACTTACAAGAATGAAAAGCCAGATGGGGCATTGGTAATTGCACATGATGTTACGGAACGCAAGAAAGTTGAAAGGGCGCTTGAGAAGCGGGCTAAGAATTTAGAAAGCTTAGTTGAAGAACGAACGAAAGCATTACGAGATTCTGAGCGTTTAGCAGCTATCGGTGCTACTGCTGGTATGGTTGGACATGATATTCGTAATCCCTTGCAGGCTATAATTAGCGATGTCTACTTAGCTAAAACTGAGTTAGCTTCTATTTCTGATAGTGAAGAGAAAAAGAATACATTAGAAAGTCTGCAAGAAATTGAAAAGAACGTTGATTACATTAACAAGATTGTGGCAGACCTGCAGGACTTTGTCAAGCCTCTTAATCCTCATACAGAGGAAACCGATCTGCAATTAGTTATTCGTGATTTGCTTTCAAAAAATAGTTTGCCTAAAAATATTAACGTAAGCGTTAAGGTTGATGATGAAGCTCGAAAGATTGTTGCTGACGCCACATTCATAAATCGTATTCTGTATAATTTGGTTACTAATGCTGTTCAAGCCATGCCTAATGGAGGAGAACTGAAAATACATGCTTCCAAAGAGGCAAATGATGTCATAATGACGGTTAAAGATACAGGCGTTGGCATTCCTGAAAAAGCGAAAGGCAAGTTGTTTACGCCACTATTTACTACTAAATCTAAAGGTCAAGGTTTCGGTTTAGCTGTAGTTAAGCGAATGACTGAATCTTTAGGTGGCACAGTAACATTCGAAAGCGAAGAAGGAAAGGGAACAACTTTCTTCGTTCGTTTGCCCTTCAAGAAGGACAAAACATGAACGCTAGGTAAAATCAGCTTATGTAAAATCAACCTTTGGGGAACCGAACTCTAAACATCTATTCAGTAATTGTTATGCGATGGGCTTTTGAGTTCAAGTTCGATTCCCTTCCCGTTTAGGGTTCAAAGAAGTAGTTTGAATACAAATTACCGTGGATCCCTCTAATTATCGATAAACTTATCGCCCTCCTGCTCTTGCAACATTTCATATAAAGCAAATCACTAATTTGAATGAACATGGACAATGTATATTCTAGACAAAATAAATTCAAAAACAGCTATAACTGGTAAAATGGCGCCGGGAGGGGGATTTGAACCCCCGCGGCCCCGAAAGGCCACAAGCTGCTTGGTGCTGCTTTCGCAAGCATCTCCAGGCTTGCTCCCTGCCTGGCTAGGATACCCCGGCACAACCACAAGTTGATTTGCACTTCAGTTGATGGGTACCTTTTCTCTGGCTTAAGCATAATTTAAATCTTTATTGTATATCGTTCTTATTGCTACACTAAACCGAAAAATTGCCATTCTTTTTGCGCAAATTCCCAAAGTTTTAAAACTTTGAATATGAAGTAATGTAAGTCGACCGTGTTTAAGTTTGACATTAAAATATCATTACATGCAGCTTCCTCGTGAGGTCATCGTTGGAAAAGGAACCTTGCAACACATCCCTGAAGTAACGAAAAGGTTGGGTCTAAAGGGCAAAGCATTGGTAATGTCAGACTCAAAATGTTATGACATAGCTGGAAGAGCTGTGTCTGATTTTTTAACAGAGTCAGGTCTATCGGTCAATTTTCTTCTCGTTAAGACCATGACTCTAAAAGATGTGTTGGACATTGAAGATCAAATAAAAGAGCTAAAACCACAAGTACTTTTCGGTGTAGGCGGCGGAACCATAATTGATGCTGCCAAAATAAGTTCAGGAAGCCAAAATATCCCATTCATCAGCGTGCCTACAACTGTCTCCCATGACGGAATCGCAAGCCCTTTAGCTTCAATTAAAGGTTCAGACAAACCTTACTCAGTACTTGCACAAGCACCCCTCGCGATAATTGCTGACACAGATATAATTGCTCAAGCCCCATGGCGTTTTGTAATAAGTGGCTGCGGAGACGTCATAGCAAAATTCACATCCGTCAAAGACTGGAAACTAGCACATTTAGAAGTCAACGAGTACTACGGCGAGTATGCAGCAAGCCTAGCTTTAATGAGCGCAAAACTAGTCATTGAAAACTCCAAGCTAATCGTTTCTCACAAAGATGAAGGCTTACATGTTCTTCTTGAAGCTCTGATAAGCTGCGGAGTCGCCATGAGCATTGCCGGAAGCAGCCGACCATGCAGCGGTTCAGAACATCTATTTAGCCATGCATTAGATCTTGTAAGCACTAACCATGCCATGCACGGGGAACAATGCGGGGTAGGCTCAATAATAACGGCTTACCTTTTCAAATCAGATTGGAAAAAAATAAGGAGTACACTCAAACAGATGGGTGCTCCAACAACCGCCAGCGAATTAGGGGTCAAAGACTCTGACATCGTTAAAGCATTGGAATTAGCGGCAAAAATAAGACCCGAACGCTATACAATCCTTCACAAGCTAAATCTTAATCCTGATGTTTGCGAGAAAACCGCGAAGACAACAGGCGTAATCAGTTAGCTAAAAAACTAAACCCAATCAAATTGCAGATATTATCTCATAGTTTTCGGGATCAATCCTACAAAATAGAATGCTAAGTTACCAAGCTACGCCGAAAGTACCTTCTAAAATCCTAAAATCCTACAATGTTACAGTCAATACCGGCATGCAATCAATACGACAATTACTTAAGTTCTTAAATTTCCAATGGTTGATTTAGGCAACTGGTTTCCCTCAGGGTCTTCCCCGCATCTAACCAACTAACATTGGGTACCTGCTTAGCAGATATGACTTTACCCCCAGTTTTAGAATTTTATCCAAGTAATCACTAATCGGATTCGACTGCAAAATAGCTAATGGGTTTTACTTCAGATTCCACCTTCTTAATCAGGCCACCATTCACTCTTAGCCCCAACGGCATGCTGTCGAATCAATAGAAACGGTTAGTACACCCTAATAGTCCAAAGGTACAGGATACTGAATCACTTTCCAGTCGAAAACTTCACAGAATTCCTTAATTTATCTACATCTCGTGCTGGGATATCAAATTGGACTAACATATGGTCCATCCTCTTTCTTACGCTTCCATTCAATAGTCAAATGAAAAAGAATAGAAACCGTTATCCTTACAATAATAGATACTTGAACGAAATCTATTTCTATTCTCAGCGACAAACAAAATTGAAAATGGAATTAAAGAGAAACAAAAAATTTGCAAACCCAATCTACGGGGCGTTAGTTTTTGTTTCAGGTGCTGGCGTTATTACTGCAGGTGTTGGTTTGGGTTCAGCTTTGAAGGTCTCGACGAATCTAGTCTCTGCTATGTTAGGGATGAATTTCTGGATGTCCATTGCAATGCCGCGTTTTGCGATTTGGATGCCTTCAACATAGAATGTGTCTTCGGGCATGTCAATTGTTAGGTTACAGTCCTGTATAGTTAGTTTGAACTTGTTTTCTTCTACTACTGGTACTCTTCGGTGAACAAGAGAGCCAATTTTTTCTTCGTTCTTTTCAAGTTTTCTTGTTACAGTGACATCGTAAACCAAGGTTCTTCCGGCTAATGGAGGGTTAAAGTCCAAAAGTACCCTTCCTGCACCGACTGATCGCACAACTGCCATTTTGCCTTGATATTCAATTCGTGCGCCAATAGCGGGATTAATTTCTTTTGCAAGTAATTGTTTGAGAGGTACACGCTTTATTTTCTCTGGGTCTCTTTGGCCAAAACCTTTTTCAGGAGAAATTTCAACTGTTGCGAGCGTATTTATTTCCATTGTTATTAAACTGTCATCTAAGGCTTTGAGAACCCAGCCTTCTCCTATAACAACTAGTTTAGGTTCATATAGCTCTCCTTCTTTGTGGAGATGCTCTTTTTTTGATACATCTTCGTATGTTGTATCGAAAACTTCGTTTGTTTCTTTAACTTTTGATGTATAATTGATTAATATGAAATCTCCTTTTTGTAGGGTCATCTCGAATCAACCTTTGCCTTAACGGCGATGTTTAAAATTCAAACGCGAATAAAAACTTTTTCTACTAGAAAACAGTAAGTGCAAAATGGTCAACTAAAAAGTCATAAACTGAATAATTGACCAAGCTGAGAAGAAAATGAATTGGAGTGTTTTGGAATAATTTCTAAAGGTTAAGTTTTTGATAGTATTTCTCCAAAAACGCTACTTCGGTGAGTGGCTTCCTGTCTTCTTAGCCAATTACTTTCTTATCTGGACAGCCGAATCCGACTACAGTCGTGATGCTTAGGTTTGCTCGGTAGAGCGTAGTCTTTTTCATCGCCGATGTATCAACATCTATGTATATGCCTGAGGGGGTACGCCAAAGCTCCAAGCGTCAAAAAGCATACTTTGAACGGCTCTTACAGATCTATCATGTGGAAGAAGTACTTAGGATTAGTCAGGATTATAACTGCAAAATTTGACTTTGCAACCCAATTGGCCTGGTACACTGTCAGATGAAAGTTTTTTTGATATTTTCTTTATCTTGAACCGATACGAACCGCCAATGCTGAATATTATTGAGGCTTCCGGTTAGGCGGGCGGCCTCAAAAATTTTCTTTTTAATTTCAACTGAAACAGATTTTGAACTGAAGGAGCGAGACTCAGTTTTTGTCACAATCAACTTATGGGCATTATTACAAGGTATCCAGACACACTCTTTTGATGAAGGCTCAAAACAATTCTGGCTACCACTATTTTGTTTTTGAATTAAATAAATTTAACCGTGATGGCTTACCGGTATCTATTTTTGAAAATGCTGATAAACATGTAAACAACAGCTACAGCATTTGCTACTGCACTTATTCCATTGAGCAAACGTGCTTCAGGGAAATAAATAACATTGAACGCATTAAAAGAGAAAGCGTAGATAAGTGAGAAAGTGGCAATTGCAGCGCCAAATTTTTTCATGAGCAGCAAACCAACAGTTGAAATAATCCAAAGTGCGAGTAGGATTGAATTATTGAGATCGGCCGAATCGTTGAAAACAGTGACTTCCAGTGCCATAAAAACAGTGTTTATGACCATCCATGCAACAATCGCAAATATTGCTAATGTCTTTTTTGGTTTAGTTTCAGACATAGCTAATTTTTGTATACTGTTTTAGGATTTAACTTTTTAGTAAAATCTCTTGGAAAATCTTTCGGGATAAAATTAAACAATAAATAAAAGTCTAACAAATAGGTATTCCAAGTGAATGCTATGCGGTTTGAGTGTTGTGGCTGCAAGAAATCTTTTTCCGGTTCAGGATTAATTGTGAATATAAATAGTAATGAGCAGATGTATTGTGCGAATTGTTTCTGGAAGGTTCGGGCTGAATACGATAAGAAGAAGACCTGTGAAGACTGTGGCTACTTTGAAAAGGAATCCTGCGAGAAAACTGGAAAAAATTTGACTCCCGCAAAGGTTGGATTTAACGAGTATTTTGTCGAAGCAGAAACTTGCAAAGACTTCACCATCGAGAAAAAAGGCAGTCCGAAAAAGAAAGACAAAGAAGTAACTCAGACGCAAAAAGAAGCAGCCGCTCTCGCCAAGAACCTCTCGGAAAAAGGACAAACTCTAACATATTACTGTTGCCACTGTGGAGCACCTCTAAAAATCGGTGGAAAAACATCAGAAATCCAGAAAACCTGCCCCAGATGCCGCGGTGACCTCGAAATTATCAATCTAGCAAAATTAATCAAACAACACCATTCTTAAAGCCTCGAAGTTGCAAACGGAATTGGCGATCTCTCTGGGCTTGAAACTTATAGCATTATATCCTTATGATCAATTAATTCTTTAGCTGTAATTAGTTTAATGTCAATTCTGTTCATCCGTGCCCTACTAACTGCAGCGTACGCTTCACTGTTGAAGCCAAAAGCAACCATAACGCCACTTCGAGTCTTTGCCTGTGTAAGCGCATTCATAAAACCATCAACCTGCAATCTATCCACACTATCCGACTGCTTAATTGCAACCGGAACATTATCACCAGTGAATCCGTCAATTCCCTTTCTTGAATCTAAGACTGAACCTGCATGACCTCTAATCCTCTGAAACACCCAATCTTGATATTCATAAGAAGAGAAAAGCCGAACCTTTTGCTCTGAAATCCTCGTCTTCTTAAGCATCATGAATCCACCTATGGAGCCAAGCGCAACCACAACTATACCGACTACAGGAAATGCAACAGAACCATAATCAAACCCTTTGCCGGAATTATTGCCGCTTGTATGTCCAGCTCCGCCTGAACTGGGGATAGTAGGTTGGGTTCCAGTTCCTGTGCCGGTTGAACCTGTGATAGGCTCTGCAGCGAATGTAATCATGCAAGCATAGTAAGGCTCAAAAGGTAAGTCAAAGCTAAGTGTTATCCACACGGTTTGACCCGGACCTATAAGTGTTCTATCTGAAGATTTTGTCTGGGAATCACCTGCTTTAGCGCTAAGAGTAAGAACAGCTGTTGCGACACCATAAACATCGACAGCCTCATTATTTTTGAATTCTCCAGTCACGTTTGTTGTGTGTGCATCTCCGCCTGCGTTGATTTGGACTCTAGTAACATTTGGCTGAACTGATTCCGCATTTACGAAGCATGACTGACTTGCTATTGCAACTACGCTTAAAATTGAAAGAACAAGAAAAAGTATCAACAAACTGTTTACAATCTTACCTTTTTTCGCCATTTCGTCCAACCTCAAGTTTCAGCGACAACTCTAATGCACCTCTGATGTCATGGTTCGGTATCTATAACCTCAGGGGCTTAGTTAGTCAAACGCTGTCTATGGTACACTTAATTATTAAAAACTTTGCATAAACTCAGAAAGATAATTATTTAAGTTAAGCTGAGCGGAAAATCTTTTTTGCTTAATCGCATTAGAACTTTGTAGCGGAATTTTTGGTAAACGTGATTGAAAAAACCAGAGGCGTTTTAGTCAGCAAGACCGCTTTTGGTGGTTTGTTTTTTGTTGTTTTCTTGACAACTTGGGATCTGCCATTGTTGTGCCTTACTTTTTTTTATGTGCTTACCGTGGGTGGCTCAGCGTTCCTATACGGAGTGCTTCTAGCATCTTACAGCCTCATGTCTTTTGTTTTCACACCTTTTGTTGCCAGGTTGAGCGACCGTTATGGAAGAAGAAAAATCCTACTCGCCGGGTTAGAAATATCCAGCTTAAGCTACTTCATATTCGGCTCAGCGCACGTTATTTGGCTGCTATTTGCAGGTATAATGCTTTCTGGAACCACACCTGCTAACATCAATGTTGCTCAAGCTTATGTTGCGGATGTCACTACCCAACGCAGATTACGTTACCTCGGGGTCTTGGCGCGGCGTTGTTTCAGCTGCAATTTCAGTCGCCCCTGTGCCTTTGGTTTTAAGTTCTAAAAAGTTCATAGCATTAATTAGCAGAAAAAGGATTGTAGCTTGACGTTTACGCATACGCTTAAATTCCACCTGAAAAACCCGAGAAACTCAATTCTAATTCGATTTTTGACCAGCAAGTTTATATGAATACTATTTCATATGAATTATAATTCATATGATTCGCAATACCAAGATGGAAAGAAGTGAAAAAAAGCCTAACAAAAATCTGTTATCGATTCTTCATCAACCTAGCAAATCCCACAAGACTCGCAGCACTCGAACAGCTTATGCAGAAACCCATGAGCGTAAACGAACTCGCAACAGCCCTCGGACAAGAACAAAGCATGATCTCACACAACCTCAAACCATTACTCCAATGTAACCTCATCGCTATCAAAAGGCAAGGCAAAAAACACATTTACACAGTCAACGAAGAAACTATGCGCCCCATCTTTGGAGCCATCGAAAATCACGCGCAAAAATTCTGCCCAACAGGAGGAAAATGCCTGAAAGGAGAGAATTAACATGATAAAAAGAAAAATCGTGAACATAAATGAAAATCTCTGTAATGGATGCGGCAACTGCATCCCTAAATGCGCAGAAGGCGCCCTCCAAATAGTAAACGACAAGGCAAAAATCATCAAAGAAACCTATTGCGATGGCTTAGGCGCTTGCTTGGGGCAATGCCCTCAAGGAGCAATAACTATAACAGAACGTGAAGCAGAATCCTTCGACGAAAACGAAGTGCACGAACATTTCAAGAGAAAACCAAACCCCACGTCGCCAACAGACATTAAAGCTAACTTGACACAACAAAAGCCCCAGTGGCCCGTAAAACTAAACCTTGTCCCAACCAAGGCTCCATTTTTCGAAAATGCCAACCTACTACTCGCTGCTGACTGCGCACCTATTGCACTCAAAAACTTCCACGACACATTGATGTCTGGAAAGCGAGTCATTATAGGCTGCCCAAAATTCGACGATGCGAAAGCATACGCCCAGAAACTGACCGAGATCCTAAAACAAAACAACATCGCATCCGTGGCCGTTGTTCATATGGAAGTGCCCTGTTGTACTGGCTTAAAATGGGCTATAAAAAAGGCGCTTGAATTATCAGGTAAACAAATTCCACTTAGAGAATATGAAATAAAAATAGGAGGCGAAATAGTTGAGCTCTAAAGATAAGCCCATGGAAAAGAATCCTCAAACATGTCCAGGACTACGAGACCTGCTTCAGCCTAAACCGGCTTATATTAAATGTCATGTTTGCGGCGGCGATCTAGAAATTTGGAGTGATGAAGACAAAACATTATGTCCAGAATGCGGAGCCGAATGGAAACGCCCCGACAAGACAGCCGCATGCTTAGAATATTGTCAGTACGCCGACAAATGCCGAGGTATAATCGAATCGAAAAAAACCTAAAAGTTGGAGATGAATCTTTTGATAAGAGTTTTTGTTATCTATGACACGAAATACGGCAACACAAAACTTGTCGCGGAGACCATTGTCGAGGGAATGAAAGAAATTGAGGACATTGAAGCCTCCATTGGCTACATCAAGGAAATTGACATTGGAAAAGTGGCTGATTATGACGCAATAGTGTTAGGCGCGCCAAATCACATGAGTAGACCATCTCACACTATGAAGAAGTTTGTTAATACGTTGGCTAAGCTTGATCTGAAAGCAAATTTTGCGTCTGTTTTCGGTACTTACTCAGGAAGAATAAGAACTCCAGACAGAGCGGTGAAAAATCTGGAAAAAACGGTAGAAGAGAAGTTGCCTCACCTAAAACTGATTTCACCAAGTCTATCAATAAGAGTGAATGGAATTCCAGGTCCTTTGGCAGAAGGAGAACTACCTAAGTGCAAAGACTTCGGCAGAAGAATTGCAAATAACCTGAAGGTTTCTTTGAAAATATAAAAACTTGTTTTAGGTCAACTGGCGAATCGGATTACTTAATGATGGTTGCTCCATCTGGAAGCTTTCCTAATATTGCTATGTACCCTTCAGATTCGTTGACCCAGCAAGACTTTGTCATTCGGTTTGATCAAAAGTTTTTGTGGTATCGTTCTCGTTGACATGAAGATCTCAATTGATATTACTTAACTTGGCGAAGTCATAAATGTTAGGACCATGCTATTCCTGTTTTAGGTTGCAATTAAGTCGTGATGGATTCATACACTAGACCTTAGCGGCAAACCATTATTTCAGACCATAATTTGGGCATACGGCAAACGGGCTTACAAAAATTAGTCGATGAAAAGTCATTCAGCATGTTAAATATAAGGATAAACTGTATAGCAGTGTGATGTCTTTGGCAAACAAAACGAATGTTAAGAATGATAAGGGTCAGATTGATTTTGCAGTAGTTGGTATCGGTGCTTCAGCCGGTGGGTTAGAAGCCTTTAGGGTTTTGCTCGAAGGTTTGCCAGTGGATACAGGTTTGTCTTTTGTTGTTATCCAGCATCTGGCAGCTGGTCAGGAAAGCATGCTGACCGATATTCTTTCAAGATTTACCAAAATTCCTGTCCAATTAGTCAAAGATGGGCTGCAAGTTGAACCAGATCATGTTTACGTTATTCCGCCAGGAGCAACTATGACCATTGAAAAGAAGGTTCTCAAGCTTACCACGAAGGGTAAGTCTATGAAACCTATTGACACTTTTTTTGTTTCCTTAGCTGAAGACTTGAAAAGCCAAAGCATAGGAATCGTACTTTCAGGCACAGGCTCTGACGGAACTGAAGGCCTAAAAGCAATCAAAGCACATGGAGGAATAACTTTCGCGCAAACTCCGGATTCAGCACAGTATGGTGACATGCCCCAAAATGCAATCTCAGCAGAAGCCACAGATTTTGTTCTCTCTCCAGACAAGATTGCAATAGAACTACAAAAAATCGCTAAGAACCCTCACCTATCACGAAGTGAAATAGCAGCAAAAGACGAAACAAGACCAAAGGAAGAAAAATCAAAGAAAGAAACAGGCCTAAACGCAATATTTACCATGCTAAAATCCTACTGCAATGTTGATTTTTCACACTACAAAGAAACGGTCGTAAACCGACGTGTCACACGCCGAATGGTAATTAACCACATAGAGAAAATGGACCATTACACAAAGTTCCTGTCGGCGCATCCCAATGAGTTGGAAGCATTACATGGTGACATGCTAATAGGAGTAACAAGTTTCTTTAGAGAAACTGAAACATTTGTTGCACTCAAAGAAACAGTGTTTCCCTGTTTAGTGAAAAACCGCCAACAAAAAGAGCCTATCCGAGTTTGGATTCCAGCCTGCTCAACTGGAGAAGAAGCATATTCATTCGCCATTGCAATCCAGGAATACCTTGAAGAAAACGCCGTGACTGATTTTCAAGTTCAAATTTTCGGCACTGATGTAAACGAAAAAAACATTGAAAAAGCAAGACAAGGAATCTACCCAACAACAATAGAAACAAACGTCAATGAAAAACGACTAAAACATTTCTTCAAAAGCTCTAACGGCAACTATCAAATCTCCAAAACCATTCGAGATAAGTGCATATTTGCAAAGCAGGACATAACGGCTGACCCGCCATTTTCAAATATGGATCTTATCATTTGCCGCAACATGCTCATCTACTTTGATGAATACCTCCAAGAAAAAGTAGTGCCTACGCTACATTATGCCTTAAAAATGGGTGGTTTTCTTGTCATAGGACAATCTGAAAGCATTGGGAAATTCACTCAGTTATTTGAACATGTAAACAAAGGGGGCGCTATCTACATGAAAAAGAGAGCTCAGCCCAGTGCTACTTTTGGTCTGCAAGCATCAACTCCCAATTTGAAGCGCAATGAAGGCAAAGAAAGCAATAAGAAAGACGCCCTTTCGATTCTGAAAGATGAGGTCGACCGTTTGCTGGTCACTGAGTATGTCCCTGCAGCATTACTGGTTAATTCCGATTTAGATGTTCTTATTTTTCGAGGAAATATTGCACCATATGTTTTACCTGAATCAGGATTGGCAAGTTTGAATCTGGCAAAGATTATTCGCAAAGAGTTACGGTCTGAAGTACAAACAATAATCTACAGAGCAAGAAAAGAGGACAAACTTGTCAAAGAAAATGCTGTTCGGTTTGAATATGCTGGAGAAGAGAAAACAATCAACGTCCAGGTTCTGCCGATGCATGTTGAACAATATGAGGCGCCATTTTTCCTTCTATTGTTCGAAGATGTCAGCTCAGCCGCAGCGCTCTTGCGCCAAAGGATGGAGTTAAATATCACTCCTGAAGGTCGGGAAAATCTTAAGGACCGACAAAATAGAGAACTCGGGGAGGAACTTGACTCAACTAAACAAACTTTGCAGCGAATTATTGAAACTCAAGAGGCAACAAATGAGGAACTGAGAACCACCATGGAGGAAGCGCAATCGAGCAATGAGGAACTGCAAAGCACAAACGAAGAGTTGGAAACAGCAAAGGAAGAACTTCAGTCGAGCAACGAAGAGTTAAAGACGTTAAATGATGAAGTAAAGAACAGAAATCAAGCACTTGCCCAGTTGAACGATGACTTAGCCAATTTGAACAGGAACGTAGATACAGCCATCGTTATAATCGATAAGAGTCTAAAAATTAGGCTGTTTTCGCCTTCAGCTCAGAAAATCCTGAATCTTTCGCCATCGACAATTGGACTACCAATAACGAGTATCAAATTGAGCGTGGTAGTTGAGGATTTGAGAGAAACAATTTCGGAAGTTATTTCTAAACTAAGCGGCGTTACGAAAGAAGTGCAGGATACTCAAGGCCATTATTTTGATTTGCTAATTCGGCCTTACATAACGCAAGATGATAGGATAGATGGTGCGGTCTTAGCCTTTGTCGATATTGATGACAGGAAAAAACTTGAAAAGGCTCTACATCTAGCAGCTATAGGCGAGACTGCTGGCATGGTTGGCCATGATATACGTAATCCATTACAGGCCATTACCGGTGACATCTACTTGGCTAAAACTGAGTTGGCTTCAACACCCGAGAGCGATGAAAAAAGGAATGCGCTAGAAAGTCTGACTGAGATTGAGAAGAACATTGATTACATTAACAAGATTGTGGCTGACCTTCAAGACTACGCGAAGACAATGGATCCTACTGCTCAAGAAACAAACTTGGAAAATCTATGCAAGGAGTTATTGTTCGGGAAGAAGATACCTAAGAATATCAAAGTTTCGTGCAACGTCGAGAAGACTGCTAAAACAATCATGGTTGACAATTCTTTATTGAAGCGCATTCTTGGCAATCTGGTTACTAATGCAGTTCAAGCTATGCCTAACGGCGGAGAACTAACCATAAGAGCGCGCCAAGAAGCAGGCGACAATGTCATTACAGTTCAAGATACGGGCATCGGCATACCTGACAAAGTCAAGCCAAAACTTTTCACTCCATTCTTCACGACTAAGTCGAAAGGTCAAGGATTAGGATTAGCGGTGGTCAAGCGTATGACTGAAGCGTTAAGCGGAACGGTAACATTTGAAAGCGTAGAAGGGAATGGGACAACTTTTATTGTACGTTTTCCACCTCAAAAAGGTAAATGGACATTCAAATAAAGACTTTTTTTTCTTTTTGAGCAGAGAATAGAGTTTCAAAATGCAGTTCAACAAATTCGCTTCTTTACCTTTTCTGTTTTAAGGCTTCTTTGTCGATTTTCTCTAGAACACGATTTGAAAGGGCGATGCATGCTGGGTGTTTGCGTGCCTAAAGCCCGAGCCCCTACCGGACTCAGCCACAAATCGGCACTTGAGACCTTAAGTCCATTTCGTTTAGAACCCTTAAGATGCCGTTTCATCTTAATTTTATTGCTCAACTAGTTCGCATGTAATTTAAACACAATATATTAGGCGGTAAGCCATAATTTCGGGGAATAATATGGGCATATTTATTAAAATAAGTGCAATAATAGACTGAATTTGGAAATGGCACGGGATGTCAGATTTAAGTTCACGTTTAAATTTCACCCGAGAAAGCCTATGAATAACGGAACAAAACAAGGGAGCTTATTCAATTAGAAGGGCGTTTGAAAACTCCGCTAAGACGCGTGTCAGATTACTAACTTTGGAGATGTATGTAGCCCGATCTCTGCAATTAGCAATGTGTTTGTTTGGTCTGAAATGGTGTAGAGGTAGATGTAAATGTTGAAACAAGCCACGCTGAAACCGCCAAGCAAGACGCGGCTGCTATGAACGTTGTATAGAATCCGAGATAAAACGAGAAGAATCCCGAAACCAAGGATCCAACCATCGTAGCGACAGCAACCAGGGCACTATAGACTCCCAGAGAAGAACCCTGATTTGTCTGTCCGAGCGCGTTAAATACCATGGTGTTCGATGAAGTGAAATATATCGAATAGGCAACTCCGGCGGCAAGAGGATAAAGAATTAGCACAGGAGCGAGGAACCATACTCCGGCTATAAGATATACGGAAACACCCAACAGCCCGTAGCAAGTTGATCTTAAGATAAGACTTGTGACGGTTGCCTTAGCAGGCGATTTCTTCTCGGAGTAGGGACCCGCGTACTTAAACGAAACCATCTGAACTACCATGCCGATTGTCGTGGCTAAAAAAATTAGCAGGTTTGAAGCATGTTTTGCATGCAAAGAGGGAACGATTGAAGTGTTGAAGATTCCCGAACCCAGATAGAACGCAAAGATGGAGAGATAGAGAAGCGGCACATGTTTGGTAAGTTCACATTTTAAGGATGTGAACACTCTCCTGAAATCGTTTAGCCTTGGAATCTTTAAGAAGAGATAAGGTATGACTTTAAGTCGATGAAAGAAGCTGGATCTGGTCAAAGTTATCATTTTGCGCTCAAAAATAACTTTTGGCTCTCTTATCATTAGAACAGAAAGACCAGCAGAAATCAGCGATAGAATTGCTAAAGCCACTACGATGTAGGTTAACGGAAAAAACAGAGTCCAAACCAAGCAGGTAATCAGCCCAATAGCGTTGCCGATGCTCGAAATCATGGATAGTCTTGCAAAAGCGGTTGCCCACTTTTGTTTACGCTCCGTCTCCATTATGAGAAGATTCAAAGGCGTTGTAGACGCAGTCGTTGCAAAAGAGAATAAGGCATATAATAAAGAGATAGAGTAAAATGTTCTTGCCACCAAAAATAATCCGAAAACTCCTGCCGTTGCCAAGTAACTTATAATAATAATCGGTCTTCTTTTGTGTTCTCGATCAACAGCAAAACCCCAAAATATTGCAGCAGGAATGCTGACCATATTATATAGCGTAATCGCGAGGCCCACTTCAATAACTGTTCCATGCATGTTTAATATAAGAAGCTGAATAATGGTCGGAACAGGTCCCAAGGCAATGCTGATTGGCAATACCGAATTTATCCAAGCGACACGATTTGTCCTCTTTGCGACAACCAGATTGTTCATGGCACGAGAATCAACCTCAGGGGTTCCGGTTGGTTCTTGGAAAGTTAAACCTCCTTTTTGAGTTCAAAATGTGTCTCTTCTTTTCCGGCGGCAGTCAATCAGCTCTCCTTTTTAACGACTATCGTATGGCATATTTTAAAATTAACTGAACTCCGAATGACGTTTAACATAGAAGATGAGCGCCGCAATCTTTTCAAGACCCAAAGCCCCACAAGTTGAGTTAAAATCTTACTAAAACTAATTACATTCATGACCTTAATCAATACGAACCTCCACCGACTCCGCTCTCACCGGAATAAATCTTTCACACGCTCACAAGTAGTTTGAATACTAGACTTTATGTGGAGACCTGTAATTTCTGACAGCAATTTGAGCAGAATGTTTTAAAACAGCTTCAATAAAAACTTAAAATGGAAATAATGGCGCGGGATGTTAGATTTACACCCACGTTTAAATTCCACGCGAGAAATGTTTGAAATTATGAACAAGTCAATGCTTTTTTCAAGCCCAAAAGAGTGCGAGTCCCCGAGCTAAAGTTGACTGATTAAGGCGTTTTTTACAAACTCTGACATGGGTTTGAGCTGCCGTCCTAGAAAAACTGATTAACAGTATCTTCAAAAAACTCTAAAACACAACGCTTCTTGGAAGGAAAATGTTCAAGGTTTTTCGTATTTAGATTCTTCAATTCTCTTCTTTTCCAGTTCTTCGGTTGTTAATTGTTGTTCTTTTTGCCGTTCTTGTTGTTTCTCTTTTGGCGGCCAAGTGATCGGGTCCTTCACATAAGTTTTCATGAGACTTATTTTGCCGCAGGCCGGACATTTCAATTGTTTGAGTGGTCCTATATGAAAGCCAGATAAACTATGTGAAGCGTCAAAGACATTGCCGCATTTTGAGCATTTAGCTCGCATGGAGCCGGGAGTTCTCATCATGTAAAGACGAACAGCCACAGCCACAACAACTACTATTATTACTACAATGATTCCCACGTACGGTCCGCCGATTGATACACCGATTAATTGTCCCATTCAAATACGCCATTTCTCTATTTTGAGAATTTATGTTTCGATAAATACATTTGCTTCAGAAACAAGTATTTTAGCTTCTCAGATCGGACTATAGGCAAATTTGGTTTCTCAATTTTGCTGATCAAAAAATAGTGTTTCAAAGATAAGCTCGACCTATTTACCTGATAACTTTTTCTCTTGGAGGCTTCTTTTCCATTTTGCAGTTTGAAGTGGGCTTAATTCTGAATGAGGTTTGGTCTCTCTACCGGGTTCAGCCCCAAATCGGCTTAAGCCGTAGTACATTTCGCTGAGAACCTAAACATCATTCCATTCTAATTTGGAAAAACTAATTGGCGTGGAATTTAAGCACTATACCTTGGGCGGTAAGCCATAATTTCAAATAACAATTTGAGCATAATTATTGAAAATAGGTTCATAAATAGGCTGAATTTGGAAATGGCGCGGGATGTGGGATTTGAACCCACGCGGCCTTTCGACCACAGACTTAGCAGGCCTGCCCCCTACCAGGCTAGGGCAATCCCGCAATGGTGTCCCTGTCTACTTTATTCCTTTGACAAGCAGCTTTTCTTATTTGCCATGTGGTCAACTTATGCTGCGTTCAGTAGAAGAGTGATGATTGGCTATTTTTGTCTTTTGTTATGATTTTATCTCTGTGGGAACACTGGGAAATGCTACTCTAATAGAACGAGATATTGTAAAAAAAAGAGAAACAGCGGTATAAATACGAATTAGCCAGTGGAGGGTCCGCTGGGACTCGCCTAATTATTTAAGCGAATCCTTATTTTCTAAACTACAAGACAATGGTGAGTCTATATTTGCCAGGTTGAGGATTTGAACCCTATGGCAAGTGGAGAAATCTCCCGCACATCCTTTTTTCTTTCCTAAAAATGGTTGGTTAGATTAAACTACGCTAACTACTGCCTACTAACTCTAGCTTTTCTAGCCATATCTCAAACCCTACCTCTTCATCGATAATTTTACACCCTTTAAATTTGGATTTTTTGATGATGTCTTGGATTTCGGTTCGAGTGTAAGCCGATTTCGCTAACCCTTTGAAAGTTTGCTTGGTAAAGTATGAGTCGAACAAGTTCAATTTCATGCGATCAACAAATTCGTTCAGTTTGTCTTCGGGAACATCCTTATTCATATCGATAATCAGCGCCTTACCGCTTGCCTTTAAAACCCTAAATATTTCGTCTAAGACCTTAATTGGGTCTGGAAAGTTTTTGAAAGCAGAAGTACAGACTGCAAAATTAAATGTTCCATCCAGAAAAGGCATTTCAGCAGCATCACCCTGACGGAAATCGACCTTTACTCTTGCTTCCGTAGCTTTGTTTTGCGCGATTTCCACAAAGGTTTTGCTTATGTCTAATCCAGTTATGTTATAGTTACCAAGCTTTGCAAGTTCAACCGACAAGTATCCTGGACCTGGAGCTACTTCAAGCACATTACTGCTCGGTGAAGTGTTGTCGCTCACAAGTTTAGCCCATGATTTGTATTCTCCAATCATGTGCTTTTGAATCCTGTTATACTGTTTGGCTATAACGCCCTCCATTGCTATGCCCTTGTAGGCTTTTCTTTTTTTAGACGAAGGAGAATTTGTTTTCATGCTATTTCTCACTCTTTGTCTGCTGTAATTCAAGCGTCGCTTCGTAGTTCTTCAATGAAACAAGAGCACCGAGAACTATGTATAGGGCAGTGACGCCTACTGGCAGTCCACCACCCACCTCAAGACTCGGTTGAGTGCTCACTGCTACCCGAAGAATGACACCTAATGCTCCCAAAATTGAAGCTCCTGCGTAACTCCAAACCTTTTTTCTTCGACAATTGTAGATAAAAACTATACTCAGGATAGTAATTGGAGTAATGAAGGCTACTGATAGAAGTCTCATTTCAGTTGTGCCCGTTGCGAAAGTAGCTAAGAAGGCAAGAATGATTGCTACAAGAAATAACTCTAGTAAACCAACTGCAGTTTTCATGTTGATGCTTAGCGATTCATTAACAATCTTCAAAGTTATTCACCGCCTGCATCAACTAGTTGTTGAATACATACTCATTAAAGTTCAGTATAACTGATATTCAAAAAAACCTGAAGTGGAACTTCAACCCCTGATAATTTGGACAGGACATGAGTTTTGAACCCCTTCATTCTGCCTTGAGTCTGAATAGTATGACTATTTGAACCTGCGACAGAGTAGAGTAAAGCGCCATAGTGGGGAACCGAACCCTAAACATCCATATTAGTAATTGTACTGGGGATGGGCTCTTAAGTTGAGGGCCGATTCCATTCCCCGTTTAGGCTTCAAGGAAGTGGTTTGCATACATATTACCGATCCTCCAGTTGCCAAACGAGCTTATAAAATTGAGGGGCAGCACACACGTTTAATCATTTCATTCTTTCCCATATCAAGTATCCGCTTTGTTGTTTACCGCCAAGAATCATGGGCGGTGTGCTTAGTACCAGTTTATCTCCTTCAAACTTGAAGAACCGTACCTGATCTTTTCCTATCCAATTCGGATAGAAGCTAACCTCTACGTGATGTATGACCCTAACTTCAGCGACCTCGTACTTGCCACAATAAGAGATGTAGGAACCATATGCGGCAACTATTTCTTCTGTAGTGCCGCCCATTATATCCATTGACGAAAAACTCCTTCTATTCGAAGCCATTAATGCTACTGCCATGTATCCCCCATCGTTATACATGATATAGCCGACGGGATTTTTTCCCAAAGGGTAGGTCACTTGGTCTCCTGACCGATTTTCGTAGGACACGAGCTTCCAAGTTCCTATGAATCTTTCAGACATAAATTCCACTTTGGCTAGAATAAGCCTTTTCTATGTAAAAATCTTTTGTTGATAGCGCGCTGGTTTGTCCCGAAATTCCTAACGTTTATGTTTGAGTTGGGGTCTCGTATTTTTTGAGAAACGTCCAAGCTTAGGAGGTGAGTCCTAGCGGGACAAGATGAACACGAGACCCTAGAAGTCTTTTTTCGAAACGTGGACTTAAGCTTTGCCAAGACTATGGTTTGCAGTAGCTTTCACAGTAATGGTCCGGGAAGACCTCCAAGAAATCCTTTGGGCATTCTCAAGACATTCCTTGTCATGCGTATGAAAGGCGTTCGCAGTCTCAGGGAAATGACAAGGCTCTTAGATGTTGACAAGAGGTTGAGAAAAATATGCCTGCTTAAATCAGGCGAAGCAGCCTATTCCAGAAGTGTTCTAAGCAGGTTTACGCGAAAAGTTGGAGAAGACAACATCAATAAGATAATCGACGAGAAAGTGGTCGAGCTCTTAAAGTGCAACGGTACCCATGAGGTTGACGTTGTCTTGGATGCATCCTTCATCAAAGCCTGGAGCACTAGGGATCCAATGGATAATCAAACAGGATATTCTGACAAAGAAGCAAGGGTTGGGAGAACAGGCCGAAGCTATGCCTTAGGCTATAAGATTCATTTATCGATTGATTCAGAGACTATGCTTCCGTTGTCTTGTTTGTTTGCTTCAGCTAATCAGAATGAGAGGAGGCATTCCTTAACTATTCTTGAGAGGGCAAAGCTGGTTCTGAAGAATTCAGGAGTCAAGCTGAGAAATCTAATTGCCGACAGTCAATACAGTGATGGCAAAATTAGATCTGCAGTTGACAAAGCGGTGATTCCTTATCCATCGAACCAGAAGCCGGGTGATAAAGACCTTTTGCGTGTGGATAAGAAGTTTAGGACTTTTGGCCCTGAGGATCAGAAGAGGGAGTATCATAAGCGACCGCCAATTGAAGCAGTGAATAGCTTCTTAAAGACTCAGTTTGGAATGGCGACGAATAAGGTTAGAGGTTTAAAACAAGTTACAGTCTACGCGTTGCTTAGCATATTTTGCTTGGTTCTTAACAGGGAAGCTGCTCAAAACATTGGAAGATTCGATAAAGCGGTTTCACCAACTTACTTCAACACTTAATATTGGGACAAGGCAGCGCGCGACTGTTTGGCGCTTGTCTTGCTCAAGATCGATTTGTATCCTCATCGAGTCAGAAGACACGTGATGATTTGTTTTTTTTTAATCAATCCTAATATCTGGATCGAGCCGTGCTTGAACCCAAACATTAGCTCAATTTACTCGTTTTATAGGGGCGCGCGCTTATTCTTTGAAAGTTTCTATTTGTTCTAAGAAATAAACTTCTGGCTTTCCTATTACTCCTGCTTTCTCCATAATTTCGCGCAAATCTGCTGATTCCGTAAACTTTCTGGCGTTGTCGAGTGTATCCCACTCAAGGATGACCACGATCTCGTATGGGTTCTGCGAATTGCGATAGAGGCTACCGCCTTTCGACCCGCTCTTTTTCCGCGTCGACCCATGTTTGTCGAACAGAGGTTTCCACTTCGCGTAGTCCTTGACAGTCTGCTTGACTAAAATAAAGGGCATATAGATCTCCTATAATCAATGTCTTAGAGCGCGGATATAATGTTTTGTGACTCATGATAGCGATAACGTGGGGTAAAAGATTTGAACGCCCGCTCTAACCTCAATCCATTGAGCGCTTATTTCATTGCGTATACTTTAAAGCTGGTTACGTTAGTCATCAGATTGGCTGTTCCTTCAGCCCAGCCTTTTGCAGAGTTTAACCAGGCAAGTTTTTTTGATCCTGTCATGTAACTAATCTGTGCTTGAAAGCCTCCCTGTTTTCCTGTACCCTTGCCCTGGAACATAACAACGTCACCTTCCTTAGTAAATTCCATTGCGTGCCAATCAAATTCATTCGAACCATCTTGCTTTAAAAGTATATCGACCGTTTCTATGTGCTTTCCTGAATACTTGCCTTTAACTTCTCCTTCGGCATTAAATTGGAATTTTGCCCCGTTTTCCGAGAATTCTTTAATGATCCTAGACGTTGCTTTCTCAGTTATTTCAAATAACAATTCACCTTTTTCCATCAAAATACCTCGAAGACGTTTACCAATTCAAATTATTATCTTTATGTGATTAAAAGATGAACAAACAAATTTTGCGGAAGTCATCTTGTATAAGACATTACGTCACAATTTGAGTTCAACGTGCATTATGGTCCTACGGGATCTATTGCAAGCCTTCAACCGCTTTTGTTGCAGGTGAACTTGAAAGGGGTCGTTTAAGACATTAAGCGAATCCGATGGCGGGCCCGCTGCGCGCGCTGCCAATCGATCGCCTTCATTTCCATTTTGTAAGTATCTCTTCCCTGCTGAAAGTGGCTTTGCTCAAAAAATAAAGCGTCACATCGATAGTCAGCACAACCGCCGAGAAAATCAGAAGGTTACCGATGCTAAACGAAAAGATTCCCTGCGCTCCCAAAAAGAAGATGACAACAAACGGGATAAACATGAGTCCCGCAATCTGGTTTGCGCCTCGAACGTCACTTACCCGCGATGATGCAATCACTGCCACTTCAATGCTGAGGACTGCCGCAAGGGGAGCGAGAAGCAACAGCATAATGCCTGCGTTCCAATTTGGAAAATAATAGTAGCCCAATCCTGCATTGAGCAAGATGTAGTCTGTTGCCGCCATAAAAATTGATGCTGCTACCCAAATGGAAGCAATGGGCAGTACGAAGGATGCGATACCTTTTCCGAGAAGAATCTCACCGTCAGTTGTTGGCGTCGCAAGCAACGGCTCCAGCGTCTTCTCTATTTTCTCGCCCACTATGCTGTACGCTGCAATCGTGCTGGGAAGTACAGTGGCTAAAATAATGAAGAGGTAAATAATCGATTCTGTGCCAAGCGAAATTGACCCTGGGATTCCATGGGCTGTTAGATTCTTGACCTCAAGCGAGAAAGCAACCGCAATGAGTAGAGGAAGCCCGATATTATAGAAGATGATGCTTCTTTTTCTGCTGATTACCTTCAACTCTTTACGAGCTATCTTCCACGGTATCCAGCTCGTCATTGTGCGTTCTCCCTCACAAGTTTCATGTAAGCTTCTTCCAGTGAACTGCTGGTCACAGTGACTGTTTCAATGCGTCCTCCAGCTGAGACAACTGCGTCGACAATGTCAGGATTCTCCTCCCCAGGATCCAAAACATCAAAAGTCAACTTGTTATCCTTTCTAACTAGATTCTTCACCTTTAATTTCTTGAGGGAATCCAAAACCGCTTCGCTCACCTGTCTCATCTCAATCACTGTTTTCCTTCCATGAACAGATTGTTCGAGTTCTTCGGGCGTACCCAAAGCCATCAGCTTTGTGTTCAAGATAGCAATCCTATCACAGATTCTTTGCGCTTCCTCGAGGTTGTGTGTGTTGAGGAAAATAGTCTTCTTCTCCTTCTTCAGTTGGAGAATGAATTCCCTGACGGA
Source organism: Candidatus Bathyarchaeota archaeon (assembly GCA_963811105.1). GTDB lineage: Archaea > Thermoproteota > Bathyarchaeia > Bathyarchaeales > Bathycorpusculaceae > Bathycorpusculum. The sequence goes on from CAWEPZ010000011.1 coordinate 565,322, forward strand.
TTTTGAAGCTTCGGGATCGAGATTTGCAGTCGGTTCATCCATGAAAACTATTTTTGGGTCATGGATCATAGAGCGTGCTATGGCAAGCTTCTGCTTCATTCCCTTGGAAAAAGTTCCCACCAGGACGTTTCTCTTCTCCCAGAGGTCAAGCAACTTGAGGAAGTACTCGTTGCTCTCTTTTCGCTGGGAATCAGTCCGCTTGTAGAGTGTTCCGTAGTAATCCAAGTTCTCATAGGCAGTGAGGGACTCGTAGAGTCCCACGTTGTCCGGAACGAGACCTATTATCTTCCTGATTTTCAGAGCGGTTTCTTCGTTGCCGATCTCGTAACCACCAATTTTGGCTTTGCCGCTTGTCTTGGATATCAGGCAGCATAGCATTCTGATAGTGGTTGTCTTTCCTGCGCCATTAGGTCCAAGAAGTCCAAAGACTTCGCCCTCGTCTACTCTTAGGGTTAAATTGTCAACGGCAGTCAGGTCCCCGAACTTTCTTGTAAGATTCTCAGTTTCAATCATCATCGATCAGCCTTATTGAGCCTCATTCTCCTTTTTTACTAGAAAAACTCCATCAGCATTTGAAATATCATGTGTCACAGCCTGCTCCACATAAACAATCTTCAAAAATCACCAAAAAAACAAACGTTAACCAACTAATAAAGTTGTTTTGGTTAATGCCTCATAGAAACTTGGTGCTTTTGTTTGCTAATCGAGATGTTTCCTCAAAACGCACGCTTATACAGTTTTAGTTTAAATTAAGAATATTTGGAATTAGCTCGCGCGCTCCTTAACTGCTTGCCTTATTTGTTCTAAAACAGTTTGAACGCTCTTCTGAGGCTTGCCTTCCAAGTATTATCTCATTACCCTCCTTGCAGAGCGCATATAATGTTGTAATTTATGGCCAATATAGCAAAATAACCTCAAATTTAGGTTATTTGGTGCCGAGGGCTAGATTGACACCGTCGTTTGAGCCGTCGTTATAACATTATCTAAAAACACGAGTAGGTCGTACCGGGCTTAACCCGTAATCAGACTGTGTGAAAACTATGTTAGGTTTTCGATAGAATGATAGTTTTATATGTATAATTGAGTGATATTAGCTATATATGCCTAAGAAAATAGTTTTTGAGCCAGCAACAGAAATCAAAGTCACCGGAATAATAGGCTTCCTAAAAAGAAAAGTAACAGCCTACGGAACAGGCGCCAAAGTCACCTGCCCAAAAGAATACCTCGGCAAAACAGTCTACATAGTCATAGTAGATGAACCTGCCGAAGGAGACGAACAGCAATGAGCGAACACGTTGACGGAACACACCGAGACCAAACCATACTCTTCCCAGACACCCTCGACAAATACGTTGATGCAGAAAACCCAGTCAGGTTCATTGACGCCTTCATAGACAGCCTCAATCTAGAGAAGCTCGGCTTCAAACACTCAATTCTTGCTGACACAGGAAGACCATCTTACAATCCTTCAGACCTTCTAAAACTCTACACATATGGCTATCTGAACCAGATCCGGTCCAGCAGAAAATTTGAAAGAGAATGCTACCGCAACGTCGAGGTAATGTGGTTAATGAAGAAGCTCGCTCCAGACCACAAAACCATTGCCGACTTCAGAAAAGACAACGTCGACTGTATAAAGCCTGTATTCAAAGAATTCGTCTACCTATGCCGATCACTCGACCTCTATGGTGCTCAGCTCATTGCCATAGATGGCAGCAAATTCAAGGCTGTAAACTCGAAGAGCAACAATTTCAACGAGAACACAGTTGCGTTGAGACTTAAACGGACCGAGGAGAAGATAGCAGAATACCTCAGGCTGATGGATGAGAATGACAAAGCCGACTCAGGCAAAAATGATAGCCTCAAAGTCAATGACCTTAAAGAAAGGATAGGCCGGCTTGAAGAGAAAAAGCAGCAGTACGAGCATGCTCAGAACCAGATGAAGGCGACAGGGCAGAAGGAGGTTTCGCTTGTGGATCCAGATAGCCGTTTGATGCGAGTCGACAGCCAAAGGCTGGATGTTTGCTATAATGTCCAAACGTCTGTGGATGCCAAGAAGCATCTCATTGTGGATTATGACGTGATAAACAATTCAACTGATCACCATCAATTAGTCAACGATGCTAAAGCAGCAAAGCAGACTCTTGGAGTTGAAAGATTGGAGGTAACGACCGACAAAGGGTTCTATGTTATGAAGGATTTGAAAGATTGTGAGGCTGAAGGCATAACTGTGTTTATGCCCATTCCTGCAGTTGTGAATCCGCATAAGCGTTTTGGGGTGCCGGAGCCTGGATTCTATACTGACAGGTTCGTGTATGACTCGGTTAGGGACGTTTATGTTTGTCCTGCTGGTGAGGATCTGGGGTTTTGGAAGTGCCTTCATAAGGGTAAACCGGAGCGAGGCAGAGTTTACAAGACGCTTTGTTGCGAGGTGTGTGGTTTTAGGAGCAAGTGCACTAGGAATAAGCGTGGCAGGATTATTTTTAGGGGGGAATTCGAGGACGCTGTTGAACGGCTCAGATCACGGTTGGGAACTTCTGAGGGAAAAGAGAAGTTGCACCGTAGAAGGGAGATAGTGGAGCATCCTTTTGGATCCATGAAGCGGGCTTTCAATCAGGGTTATTTGCTCTTGAAGGGGCTTAGGAAGGTTAAAGGAGAGGTTGGGTTTACGATGTTGGCTTACAACATGCGAAGGGCTATCAACATTCTTGGGGTTGGCGTGTTAATGGCTTTAGTAAAAGCATGAAAAAAGGCAAGACGAAAGCAACTATCAATTACAGACGAGTTTGAAGGTCAAGTATAATTCTTTCTAATCCTAAGTTTTTACACAGTCTGTAATCGGTATGAGTCCCTAAATTGAACTTTGAATAAGACTAATCTTTTCGATTTTTGACCAAATGTAGGTGCCCCTCCCCATACCCAAAAGTGTTTAAAACATTTTATTAACACTTGACTTCTGATTTTTCTTCAGGAGCTGAGTGAGGATCCTATCCCCATTTTACCACTAAAAAGACGCTCACATGAATTATTTTGGGCTCTACGGTGCGTCGCTTGTACTGTTTTTAAGTCTTTTTCTTGCTTGGCTTATAAAGAATTCTGGCAATAGGCAATACCACTCCAAAGACGGGTAATACGAGCGCATCTTGGATGCCTTTTGCAAAAAAAAAGACGATGCCCAAAACTATTAGTACGGTTCCAAACGCAAGGAGTCTCCCCTTATTTGTCTGATAATATTTACTCGGATCCAATGTTCCACCTCCACCCTCTTCGCTTCCAACTTTGCTACTTCCACTTTGGCCCGTGCTGCCTTGTTCCGATATTTACGGCTGAAAGATTACGGGTTAGTTAGCTAAACTTTTAATCTTTTGCGCTGGCGATGCAGTTTCAGGTTTTTGAGCACCTTTGCCACCTACAGTGACTTTGGTAGACGAGAAGACTCAGTATTTTTTTCTCATTTCTTTCTATTCCATCTGCGGTTACCAGGGGGTCCTATAAGAAAATAACCTATCAACATGATAACAATAGTTACAACGACAATTATCACAACTGCTACTTCAGACGTTACGCTCACCTCCATTTTTAGTATCTAAGTCTAAATATTTCTGCAATGACGAAAAGTGTGATACATTAATGATTTTTTTGCCATTCATTTCTTTCATTTACAGCGACCTCTCATGAATTGTGCTTTTCACTTCTCCACAGATAAAGAGTCTTTACTTCCATTTTGTTAGTATTTCATCCCTTCGGAAAGTTGCTGTACTAACATAGAACAGCGCCACATCAACCGCTAAGAGAATGCCCGAAATTATGAGCAAGCCGTTTACGTCAAGAGTTATTACGCTTGTCTCGCTGAGAAGGTATATACCCAGTAGGGGGAAGAGAATAAAAATTCCAAAACTGTTAGCGCTGCGCACATCATTAACTCGCGATGAAACAATGACGCTGAACAGAACACTCAAAACAATGGCGACTGGCATCAGAACCAGGAGCAAAGTGGCAATGTTCCAGTTTGGAAAATAATAGTAGCCAAGCGTACTGAAAGTAACCACATCAATACCCACCATGAAAACAGCTGCAGCCGCATACATTGCTATTAAAGTCGGAATAACTGCGGAAATGGCTTTTCCAAGCAAAATTTCTCCATCATTAAGGGGCGTAGATAGAAGCGGTTCCAAACTCTTCTCCACTTTCTCCCCCACAATACTGTAGGAGGCAATCCCTAAGGGAACGTACGCTGCTCCAATAACTAAAAAGAAGGAAAAAGAGTTAAGCAAATTTGGAAGCACACTAGGCGCTGCGAGTCCAGGGCTCCCCCTTAATGCTAAATACTCCAGTATCACCGGAAACAGGACCGAGATGACAACGGGAAAGATGATGATTGAAGTCCAGACGTTTTTTACCCGCCTAAATATCTTGAAGTCCCTAGCTGCTACAATCCACGCCTTTGAAAGTCGCATATTTATTTCCTCACAAGTTTTAGGTAGGTATCTTCCAAAGTTGAGCCCACTACATTGATTGATTTGACATGACCGCCTGCCAGCACTACAGCCCCTACGGCAGGCGAATTTTCCTTGTCTGGGTCTTCCACACTAAATGTTACTTTGTCACCGTCGATGGACAGGTTTTTGAGCGGAAGTTTTTTCAGTGCTCCCAAAACGGCATCGTTTATTTGTTGTTCCAATCCGATAACTGTCTTCTTGCCGCTAACGGACCTTTCAAGTTCCTGCGGAGTGCCTATTGCCCTAAGGCTCGTATTCATTATTGCTACCCTGTCGCAGATTTTCTGCGCCTCGTCGAGGTTGTGGGTGTTTAGAAAGATTGTCTTTTTCTCTTTTTTTAGTTGAAGAATGAAATCTCGCACTGTTTTTGCAGCCTCAGGATCTAGATTTGCTGTAGGCTCGTCCATGAAAAGTACTTGCGGGTCATGAATTAGGGCCCGGGCTATGGCGAGTTTTTGTTTCATCCCCTTCGAGAAAGTTCCTGCTAAAACGTTTCTCTTATCCCAAAGCCCTAACATCTCAAGGAAACGCTGGACGTTCTCTTTCCTATGAGCCGCGGTGCAATCACATATTTTTCCGTAAAAGTCTAGGTTATCGTATGCTGTTAGATGTTCAGATAACCCAACGTTATCTGGAACTAGCCCAATGATTTTTTCTAATTTTTAAATCGTCTGCCTTGTTGCCTATTTCATATCCGCTTATTGTTGCTGTTCCGCTTGTTTTAGAAATTAGACAGCAAAGCATCCTTACAGTTGTTGTTTTTCCTGCGCCATTGGGTCCGAGGAAGCCAAAAACTTCGCCATCGTCAACATGAAGGGTAAGGTTGTCTACGGCTGTTAGATCTCCGAATTTTTTTGTGAGGTTTTCTGTGTCAATCAATTAGAAATCACCTTTGGCAGATTATTCGGATGTCTTATTATGTCTGGGGTGAATGCTTGTATTTAAGGCTAAATGTTATAAATAGGTTCAAGGCAAATTTGGACCCCAAAATTTTTAATGTTGCTGAGGAGTCAATGAAATTAAGCACTTATTTGTTGGCGAGGCAAAATTTTTGACAACTTCTATTGTTGAATGTCCGCATTGCCATTATAGGTTCAATTACGAGTTTATTCCCGGAGCGTCTTTTGCCGCTATACGTCTTGGTCCGAAAAGAATATTCAAATGTCCTAACTGCAAGGAGCTTCATAACGTTAGAATTTCTCATTTCGGAACAGACCCATCGCTTCCGACTCATGGCGATAACTCTGAAACGTCAATAGGCGGTAAAATATGGGCATTGCTACTTGGTTCATTAAATTCTTCCTTTTTATTTTAGCGAGCTTTGAAGCCAAAACAACTTTAAGTTTCTTGTCTTGATAATTATCTATTAGTGGTCATCTTGGTTAACGCTCAAAATAGTTGCAATGCTGAAGCGGCTCAGAAAATTCTCCGTCAAATTCCCTATGCTCAGGGCTTCCACTTCTTTATGCCAGACGGCCATTATTCAGGTGAAACAGCAATGTCCCTTGGTTCATTCTTAAGAGATTTGGGAAGCATTGATGAACAATCGATAAAATTCCACTTTGATCGCGGTGACTATCAGAAGTGGTTAAGAACGACAGTCGGCGATGAGGAACTCGCCCTAACAATTGACAAATTGGACAAAAATATTCCAGAAGAAAATCTCCGAGAAAAGTTGGCGGACATAGTGCAAAAAAGAATTTCAGAATTGCAGTCAACGCATTAAATTATCTTGGTTGCTTTGCTGGTTTACCTACTGCGGGTCTTCGCCATATTCTTGCACCCGACAATTCCAGCATTAGTTTTGCTTCGAATACTGATTTGGCTCGGCATTGGATTGTTGCTTTACGCGTTACTGTTAATCGTGATTGGACCTGGGATGGTTTAGCATCAACTGGCGTTTCTGTGGTTCGTCAGGGAGTCGGTGAGGTAGGACGAATTGAGCCTCGTTTCACAATTAATTCTGATGCTCTCATTCATCCAGATCGAAATGGAACCGATCTAATCTTTTTTGATATTGTTGATCCTAAGCCAGCGCCTGGTGGTTTTCCAGCGGAATTGACCTTGAATTACACTTTGACTGCAAAGTTTGTTTCTCCGCCTGCGCAGTCTGATCCTCCGCTTACCGTGAGTGTCTTGCTGCCTGTGACTACACCGCCCGCTCAAGTCCCGCGTTTAGTATCGGCGGGAATAGCCTTATCACCTTATGTGCGTTCTGCCGATTATTCTAGTACCAATGAGCGTCGCCGTGTGCTTTGGCTTGAATTTGACCGCCCCTTAGATAATCCTAGAGATCTTTACTTCTGTCGTGTTCTTGCTTATGCTCCGGATCCTCTGCTTATGAGTGGGCTGAACGATCAGAATGAGACTGCTGAACCTCCATTGCCAGTTGACCCTGAGCCCATTCGCAGTGTCGTGCCTGGTCAGTCTGACGATCGTGCAGGTTTCACCGCTATGCAGCCGTTGATATCTTCGGATTCTCCTGTACACTATATGGTGCCGCTTCCGCCGGGTTTGCCTGAGGATGCACCTGAAATGTTTGGCTTCTTTACGTATGAGTTTCGTGTGGGTCATAATCAGGGTTGGAGTACTGCACAAGGTCGTTTTGGATCTGCATTACGTGTCACGGGCGTGCAGCATCCTGCGCCGCTGCTAACTTGTATGATTGTGCAAAGTAAGGCTGGTATTGTGGCTAGTGCTCCGTATGCCAATCCAGTTAAGGATGGTCGTAGTGTGCGTCGTTTTCCGCCAGCAACAGAAATTTATGTGATGCTCTACGCTCAGGTTCGTCAAAGCGACAATTTAGACTTTCGAAATGTGCTTTTGAGTAATAAGCGTGCGCAGTTTCGTGGAAAACCGCTTGAAGATCGTTTTGCGCCTGATGCGTTTTATGCTGATGCCACTTGGTCTGCGGCTGAGATTAAGATGATGCTCATTGCCTTAACGTTGGATCCTGATACTCCTCTTAGCTGTTTGGCTGTGGAGACATTGCCTAATGGATTGCCGATTTCTGATCCGCTTGGTGCTGGTCTAGGTCAGGAACGTTTTCTGCGTACGTCGGCGTTGGTTCCTGTTCCAGCAATTTGCACTTAACCAGACGATGTCCTTCTGAAGAGTTAGATAGTGACATTGCAGTTTTCATTGGTCGCGTTGTTCTTAGGTTATTTAAACTGTAGTGGCCAGTGGATACTGTTAAGTTAAGTTACCTTACAGGCTTATGATTATAATCAGGGCTGCGGTTTTGGTGTTTCCTGGTGCTGGAAAATTATTAATAGTATGAAAGTCTACTATAAAATAGCAAAATATCCATGCGTTTTACGCATCTTCATATCCTTTTTAGATACTAAAAAAAACCGACACGTGTCGGAAACACACTCCTGCCTGATTGTGAAAATCTGACAGGGACTCTATGGCATTCTCTCTTTTCAAGGTCAAATTGAATAGATAATAGAAAAATAAGCAAAATTCATTGAGATTGAAAATCCAACAATAATTAATTAGCTTCAATTATTAAACATAATCGCAAGTGTAAAAAAAGTGAGATTTAATTTTGTATCTCAAAACCTAATTCCAGAGCTATATGTCTTGGAAGATAAGTGGTCTTCAGACATTTTCACCAGTAAGAATATTTTACTTTCATACCATTATTGTTTTTTGCAAAAACTGTTCTTTTGTCCAAAGACACTTGTGAGAACGCTTAACAAGGATACAAATCAATCTCACTTATCAAGCCCCCCCTTATTGTATAAATCGTGCGCACAACAGGCGCATATTTAACAACTTTAATTCATTTTGATTTACTCAAGCAATATTGCCAAGTTTGACAATTTCTACCAAAATAAGTAGACCTTCGTCTACCGGATTCAAATGACAAAACTAACTTATCAAAGGTAGATGATGATGGCGTGTTTTTTTCACCCTCATCATCAACTACTAATCCTAAGCGAGATGTTTTCATCCGTACATAAGTGAAGGTTTTGCCCAGAATCTTTGCAATAGAACGCATAGACTTTTTTCTGTTAACAGTGGTCGAAGTAGCTTTTCATCTTCAAATGTCTAAGGTTTACCCTTCGCCATTAAGTTTATGCAAACTCCAGGTGTCTTAACTAAAAAATAACTTTGCGATTACAGCAGAACTTATTCACAAACCCCAAAATAAATAGGACATTTAGATCTGACGACTCAGCTGCTCAGCTCTCTCGGTCCGGCTGCAGACTTCTCGAGCGGTTGCTTTTCCGCTGATGAGTCTGTTCCACCTGTTAAGAATCAAGCTTTTTTTCCCACAAATAGCCCGATAATAATTCCGGTTAAGCCTGTTTTGCTGCTTATTTCTATTCCTAGGATTGGTTTTTTGTCTGCTTTGATGTTGTATGCGGAGATTTGTGATATTAAGCGGTTTAGTAATCCTTAGAAGTTGGCGCGTTGTGCTGGGTTGGTTCCTAGGTTTAGTCAGTCTGGTGAGCGTTCTTTTGCTGGACGGGAGGATAGGGGTGATACTTGGCTTGCGTAGGGAGACCCTTCGAAGGGAACTATAATCGGGCAGGGCAATCCCGCACAAAGATATTCTGTTTTTCTAAGTCTGATTGAAACTTCTCCATTTGTTTCAATCTCTCTTTGGACACCTTGAATAGTTTCAGCAAATCCATTATGCTGTATTTCAATTAAACATTTCTGGGAATTAAAATTAGTGGGTTTGCCAATTGCCATGCTTCAGTCAGGAGAAACTTTAGGCTGCAAAAACAAAGGGAAATGCCTAGAGTCATGAAGACAGTTAAGAAATGATGTGGGGCTCAGGTTCCAAATAGTATATTGAATGATTTATTGTAACTTTGAAATTATGGTGACATTTCTTGCAATCGTAGGCTTGAATAGTAAAACTATAGTTTTTCAGTTCTCTTGAAGGTTTGTCAACTTCTCTGCCACAATTAGGACAATGTGTCATTTATCTATCAATTTAATTCCTTACCTAAATTGGGAATATGAATATTATGAACACAGAATATGTATTAATAATACTATAATCCTCAACGTTATAGCTTAAAGCAGATTCTAAAATAGTTGATAGAACCAATGTTACAATGCTAATCCATGACTTATTATTTCTTAAAGGCTTTTTTTCTTATAAGGCAATAATTCCTTCCTAACCAGAGCCTAAAAACCTTCACCCTTACTCATGCCTCAAGTGGAAAACCCGGCCCCGGTCAATCATTAGTGATTACTAAGAAGTCTATACCTTCTAACCACAACATTTGGGGAAGACGCAACAATCTGAAAGGGAAATAGAGAAATATCTCCAATTCCAACACTTATTATAGGTATTTGTTGGGGAAGTCAAAAATGGTTCAGAAGTTATCTAAGTCTGATATTGCGTTTATTCAGCTGCTACCCGTATGCCGATTAGCAACAGTAACTGAAGAGTGTGAACCAGTGGTGAGGCCTGTTTGGCCCGTATTTGACAAGTTAAACATTTACATTGCAACTGATCCTGACACTCCCAAGTTGGAACATATCGAGGCAAATCCGCAGGTTTCTTTAGTTTTTGATGATTACGACCGAGACAATTGGTCAAACATCAAAGGCGTCCGCATCCAAGGCGAAGCTGAAGTTCTATGGGAGGGCGAAGAATATCGTTATGCACACACGCTTCTGAAAGAAAAATATCCTGAATACGCAAGTCCCGAGGGCAGTTGGAAGGAAGGAGACGTGCCCATAATCAAAATTACGTTAACCTCTTTCACTAAGTGGTCACAAGGCAAATTACCCAAATAAAGATTTCAAAAAATTGTCTTTTAGCTAAGAAACGTCTTGTGAATGATACATTAAACCTTAGCCATCTTTGGCTTTTTTCAGAAGCAATTATTAGTCGATGAAAGTATTCATAATTTCAGAAGAGTAATGCATTTAGCTCTGAATTTCTTGGCTCATACTTCCGCTCTTAACATAATATCTGTCTAAAAAACATAGACAAACCTTAAAGACAAAATTGACTTTCGTTAACTTATATTGACTCATTTTAACTTTTTTTGATTTTTTTCGATTCAATCTGGAATAAAACACACCCTACTCTGGAACAGTAAACAATATAGACGCTACTTACTGCAAGAACTGCGGCAAGCAACTTCAATAAAGCAAGATGCAATCAGACAAACTATCATTGCACTTTAAGGCCAAAAAAAGCTCCCTGAATCTGTTTAACATAATAAATTTTATATCTAAGAGATTGCTCCTCAGTGGGTAGAGTTGTGATATTTATGGCAGTTAAAATAACCCCAGATTACGTGGACTTGCTCAACAAGGCTGTTGAACGGGAAATTGGTGTTTCACTTCAATACATACTTCAACATGCAAAAATGGAAAAACTTGTACGAAGAACCATCCCTGAAAACATCCTTCTTGACAAAACTGTTTACGATACCGTTGGAAAGTTCCTAAAAGAAATCGCCATCCAAGAAATGAAACATGCCGCCAGCATAATGGAGCGCATCTACTATCTTGGCGGACAAGCAACAACTAAATCAAGTAAAATTAACGTTGGCGACAACATAAGCGAATTTGCCAAACTTGGCGTAAAAGCTGAGGAAGAAGCAGTAACACTTTATCGCCAGATTATCGACACCGCTGGAAAAATGGGCGATTGGGAAACGCGAGAACTTTTCGAAAAAATCTATGGCGAAGAAGAAGGCCATCTCTTCAAATTCCAAGAATACACAATGTTCCTAGATGAAAAGGAAGAGCCAAGCAAAGTGCCCTTACCGGAATGGAGAAAAATCTACACCAACGATTATTTTACACTCTTAAACAAGGCAGTCTCAGCAGAAATCACCGGAATCATTCAGTACACAAGTCAACATGAGAAAGCAGCCTTTCTTGACCTCCGAATGAAAAACACCCCCTTAGAAGCCATAACCGAAACTAACAAAGCAGGCGTAGTAAGCAAGATACTCAAAGAAGTCTTCATGCAAGAAATGGATCATCTAGAAAAAATCAGTGAACGCATATATCTACTTGAAGGCGAAGCAACGTACAAGCCAGATCCACTTCCAGTTGTCGGAGAAACGGCCCAAGATTTCCTGTGCTTAGACCATGCACTTGAAAGCTCTGCAATATTGCTTTATCGCCAGATTATCGCTGAAGCACTCAAACGCGCTGACACAACAACTAGACGCATGTTCGAAGACATCATTGTTCAGGAAGAAAATCATTTCTGGACATTCGACGACTTTGTAAGATAAACATCCTTTTCTATTTCTTTTTTCGAATTTTTCTTATTAAATTGCACAGACAATTAACTTCCGAAAACTTAATTCCTAAGAGGATGCAACAATAGTATTGGCAGAGTCGAAGTGAGTGAAAGAAGAGAATCTGCCTCGTTGCATAAACTGCGGAAATTTTATCAACGATTGTAAATGCGTATGCCCGTACTGCGGAGCAAACGCGAAATGCACTTGCTGAATAGGCATTGAAAAAGCAACAGGCGGCGGATAAGCGCCCTCACCATAAATGAATTATTCAATGTGAAGCAAAATGGTAATTGAAAGCATAAATTGGATGGCAGGCGGACCCCAAGGAAGCGGCGTTGACACAGCATCCACCATATTTGGCAGAGCTTGCGGTTACGGCGGCCTATGGGTTTTCGGCAGAAGAGAATACCACTCGAACATTAAGACAATGCATAGCTATTTCCTTCAGCGGATTTCGAAACAGCCAACCCTAGCCAATATTAGTGATGTGGATTTGCTTGCAGCTTTTGACGCTGAAACCGTTGTAAGGCATGTCAGCGAAGTCGTGAGTGAGGGCGGCATAATAGTTGATTCACGCGATTTAAGCGTCAATGTCTTAAATGGAATTCCAACATTTTCTGAGGAATATAAAAAACATATCCAAGCTTACATGAAAGAAAACAATATTGGCGAAACTATCACTGATTTCCTCAATTACGCTAAAACAAAAAATATTCAGGTATATCCTGTTCCATATATGGACTTGCTTACGCAAATTGGCAAAGCAGTCAAAATAGAAAAAGTCAGTATGCTCTCAAAAATGCTAAACGTTCTAACAATAGGAATATCATTTGCTCTTCTAAAATATGACAAAAAACTTGTTGAAGACGCAATCAAAGCTACCTTCCACGAAAAAATCGCCGCCATGAACGTCACAGCAATAGACTACGCTTACGATTACGCAGAAAAAAACCTCAACATAAACAGTTTCAAACACAAACTAGAAAAAGTACCCGTTAATGAGCCGCGAATTTTCCTGACAGGAAACCAAGCAGTCGCTATGGGCAAAGTTTTAGGCGGCTGCAGAATACAAACATACTATCCAATCACTCCAGCGGCTGATGAAAGCGAATATATAGAAGCGCACGAACTGCTAAAGACAAAAAAAGGTCAAGAAGCAATCGTTGTGCTTCAAACGGAAGACGAAATTGCTGCGGTAAATTCGGCTTCAGGCGCATGCTTGACTGGAGCAAGAGCAGCGACAAGCACGTCAGGACCAGGTTTTTCATTGATGGCTGAGGGCTTAGGATGGGCAGGAAACAACGAAGTACCTTTAGTAATAACATATTATCAGCGAGGTGGACCTTCAACCGGCCAGCCTACAAGGCACAGTCAACAAGACTTACGATTCGCCATGCATGCAGCTCACGGAGAATTCGCACGAATAATTCTTGCTTCAGGAGACATTAAGGAATGCTTCTACGACGCAGCTGAAGTGTTCAATTTAGCTGAAAAATATCAGATGCCAGTTATTCATTTACTTGACAAAGGCATGGCTAATTGCTCACAAACATACCCAATCTTCGACTACACAAACGTCAAGATCGACCGAGGACAAATTGTCACAGAAAAAGAGTTGGAAGACAAAGAGTACAAGCGCTTCCGCTTCACTGAAACCGGAGTTTCTCCAAGGGCTTTTTTGGGCACGAAAAACGCAGTACAATGGTGCACCGGCGATGAGCATAATGAGTCGGGTAACATAAACGAAGAGCCATTTACCCGCAGGGCGATGATGGAGAAAAGAATGAAAAAGCTGGACTTGGTGGATAAAGAGGTGCCGTTGGAAATGAAGATTAACTTTTTTGGCGACAAAGACTCAGAAAACATAGTGGTAAGTTGGGGCTCCCCTAAAGGCGCTATTATTGAATCGCTCAACCAGCTTAAAGATGAAGGCTTTAGTTTATGCTACATTCAAGTGCGAATGATACATCCGCTTCCCTCTGCCTACCTAAAACAACTACTTCAAAACAAAAAACGCATAATTGACATAGAAGACAACATCACTGCTCAATTAGGCGGCATAATCACAGAACACACTTCAACCAAACCCAACTATTACATCCTCAAATATACTGGCAGACCAATGATGACAACTGAAGTTTATCAAGCCATCAAGAATGTCTTAACAGATAAAGCGCCCGAAAGGCAGGTGCTCATGCTCTATAAGATACCATTATGAACAATAGAAGCATGTGACAACTGATATGAAGGCAGTCTTAAAAATAGAAAGTCGCCAGTAGTTTGGTATGTCAAGTACGGCTTTAAGGTTTTGACGGTTAAGTGGGGGAATTCACCCCGGGGCAAGCCCCGGGGTTCTCTTCTCCCAAACCCAGAAATAGATATACGTTCAGCTTCAACCTTAGCAATATAACCATCAGATTCATACAATTTTCGAGTAACACCCTCAAAACCCGAACACCCTAAACAAGCAGGAGAACCAGTACGATTAAAACTCTTAGAACCATGCCGTTTAAAAATCGGACATTTCCGACAACGAGTATAACCGCCCTTGATAAATCCAATTACATGCCAGTGGAAGCTAAAAAACCAGCCTAAAGGATAATTAGCAGTTCCAGAAACCTCAAATTCCTTACGATCATGATACCGAAAAGCGTGAGGAATCAAAACACCGCCAATAATCCCGCGAGAATACAAAACCTCAACAGCCTTAGCTCTTAACTGTTTCAAACTTAAACCATAATCCCTCGAAGGCACACTTAAAACAATATGTTCAGCTTTACTATCCTCACCCATACCAGCTAAATAAGCAGAACCAGCCTTAATGCGCTGTTCAATCTTGCCAGCCTCACGATAAGAAGCACCAAATCTATAACACACTGGGCAACGCCAATTAAAACAATGACGATGAACAAGATGAACATAAGCCTCATTAGGATGCTTTTCACCATCCAACAAAGTACCAGCCCCATGCAATTCAGTTCTTAAACAGGCTTCATAACCAAGCCATGCACCACAATCAACACGAGTTTGCTCACCCTGACCAACAAGTTCATGATCACCAAACACACCCCACTGATTAACAGGCTCAGGCTCACCTTGCTTAAAATCATCAAAAGACGATTTATATTCACGAGCTAAATTCTCAATCTCACCATCAGTTAGTAAACGCAAAGGATAAACAGTTACAAAATCAGAAGAATGACTGAAATCGGAAATTGAAAGACCATTAACATCACCTTTTTCAATTGAACGCAAAGGATAAGCTGTTATACATGGCGCATAAACCCTCAGACTATAAAACCAACGTATACGTGGACTGGTGCCCAGGCTGCGGCGACTTTGGAATCACAAGCGCTATGCAGATGGCGTTTGCAGAGCTTGGTCTTGAACCACACAACATAGTGGTAGTTTCAGGCGTAGGCAACGCTGCAAAAACGCCTCATTTCATCAAAGCTAACGGTGTCCACACGTTGCATGGAAGACTGTTGCCTTTTGCCATGGGCATAAAGATTGCAAACCCAGGCTTAGAGGTAGTCGGCGTAGGCGGAGACGGTGACGGCTTAGGAATTGGAGCGGGACATTTTGTTAATGCAGGACGAAAAAACATTGACATGACCTATCTACTCTACAATAATGGAGTTTACGGCTTAACTAAAGGACAGGCTTCACCGACGCTTGGGCTTGGCATGCAAACGAAGTCGCTTCCAAAACCCAACATTAACCAGGCGATTAACCCAGTTGCCCTCGCAATCACCGCAGGCTACACATTCGTGTCTAGGGCATACTCTTTTGATGTCATGCACCTGCGAAACATCATAAAGCAAGCAATCCAGCATAAAGGCTTAGCACTGGTTGAATGTTTGCAGCCATGCCCTACATATAATGACATTAACACCAAAGAATGGTATGCAGGAGAAGACAGAAAAGACCCAAACACAGGTAAACCGCTATCTCGCCTCTACAAATTAGAGGATACAGGTTTTGACCCAGTTGTGCATGAATTGAGCCAAGATTTCCAAAAGAAAGTGGCAGGCATGGAAAAGGCGCAGGAATGGGGTGACAAAATCCCCGTAGGCATCTTCTATCAGAACCCATTAGAGCCAACCTTCCAAGACCGGTTAAAGCAGCGCATACCATTTTATTTGGAAAATCCTCCGGCTAAACAACAGCTCAAAGACGAAAACGGCACTGCTACGGTTGATTTGGGCGAGTTTATGGATGATTTAAAAACAAGCTAGACCGTTTTAAAAGCGGTAAGAAGCTCTCCTTTCTTCTCAATCAGAAAGAGTGTTGTTCAATAGATATGAATCGCTATTTCCAATATTGACATGTTTCAATAAGAATGGATTTCAGAGCGGCTTTATTTCTGCCTCTTCATCGCAATAACAGTTGGCAGTGAATTTGGGAGTGCAGATGCAATAAAACACCAAATCAACATTTCCTATGTTAGTTATTTTTTGGGAAGCTTCCGGTGGAATAACAACGACATCGCCCTCGGCCACTTCTGTTGGTTCTAATTCTCCAACTTTTACTATCCCTCTTCCGCTTGTTATTAAGTAAATTTCTTTTACGCCGCTTAGATGATGGGCAACTGTTGTCACTCCAACTTTTACTGTGGCGCGGGCAATTGATATCTCTTGGGAGCTGTAGTTTTCAGCAACGGAGCATCGCTCATATGTTGCCGTTTCGCTTAAAGTGTTGTTTCTTATAAATTTGGGCTTCATGCTTTGCACTTTATCTCTTGTTTATGAATATAACAGGTAACTGTCATTGTATACCTCAATTTGACTATATGCTTTGCGCAAGCCTTAACCAAACGATTATTTACGCGAAAACAGGTTTTTTTGCGAAACAACGGCTTATTCTAATTTTATTATTTTTTGTTTTATGTTTATTTGTCATGGTCTTTGCTTTTAGGCAATGGCTTGTATTTCGAGATTAATGTGAAAAGAACTTATATATGCGCTAAATGTAGTGGTAGAATAAGCTCGCTAACACTATGAATATGATGTAGTATGAGTATGTATCTATATGAGATGTCCCTACTGCAACTCTGAAAATTCAAAAACTTTGGAAACGCGCGATTCCCCAGAGAACACCACACGCAGACGCAGAGAATGCATAAGCTGCGACAAACGCTTCACGACTTACGAGTACGTAGAGACTGTAGAGCTAATGGTCCGTAAAAAAGACGGCAAACTTGAACGTTTTGACGTTAACAAGATAATACGGGGTTTGCAGAAAGCTTGCGAGAAAAGACCTGTAACCATGAACCAAATCAACGAATTAGCAAGCAAAGTAAGGCAAGACTTCATGCTTAAAGGCACCGAAGAAGTCGCTTCCAGAGAAATCGGCGATCTAATCATTAAATACCTAAAAAATGTCGATCGCATAGCGTACATTCGGTTTGCTTCAGTTTACAAGCAGTTTGAAGAGCCTGAAGATTTCAGGCGGTTACTCCTTGAGGTGAAAAAATGAGATTCGTATTAAAACGTGATAGTAAATTAGAACCCTTCGATCAAGAACGCATAACTACTGCAATTTGGAAAGCCGCTAAAGCAGTAGGCGGAACAGACAAAACTCAAGCAAAACGATTAAGCGATGAAGTAGTGGCTGAACTTCAAAAAACTTACGGTGATGACGGAGTCCCAACAGTTGAAGAAGTCCAAGATATGGTTGAAAAACGCCTAATCGAAAACGGACACGCTCAGACAGCTAAAGCCTACATATTATACAGAAAACAACACACTGACATGCGTGAATTAGCCGCACTTTTAAGCTCCTCAGACATGGTAGACCAATACCTTGAAGTGGAAGATTGGCGGGTCAAAGAAAACAGCAACATGAGCTACTCCCTGCAGGGACTAAATAATTACCTGTCATCAACGGTCATAGCTAAGTACTGGATATCAAGAATTTACCCAGAAAAGATTGCTGACGCACACTTTTCAGGCGACATACATATTCACGACTTGGGCGTTTTAGGCGCTTATTGCGTCGGCTGGGACGTAAGCGAATTATTGCTCTCAGGATTCGGTGGAGTACATGGAAAAATTGAAAGCAAACCCGCAAAACATTTTCGCACTGCGTTAGGTCAAGTTGTAAACTTCTTCTATACATTGCAAGGTGAAGCAGCAGGCGCACAAGCGTTTAGCAACTTTGACACATATCTTGCACCATTCATACGATATGATAATCTTACTCAAAGAGACGTAGAGCAGGCGCTTCAGGAATTCTTCTTTAACATGAATGTGCCGACCCGTGTAGGCTTCCAAACACCGTTTACCAATCTAACCTTGGATTTGACTGTGCCAGATTTCATGAAAAACGAGGCAGTCCTCTTCAACGGAAAGGTTACCCAAGACACTTATGGTGATATGACTAAGGAAATGGAAATGTTCAATTTAGCCTTCGCTGAAGGCATGCGGCAAGGCGACTCCAAGGGCAGAGTATTCACTTTCCCGATTCCCACCTATAATATAACCAAAGATTTCAATTGGGATTCACCTGTAGCTCAAGCCATCTTTGAAGTAACAGCCAAGTATGGTGTGCCATACTTCTCCAATTTTGTCAATAGCGACATGAAACCTGAAGATGTGCGCAGTATGTGCTGCCGACTAAGAATAGACAACCGCGAGTTACGCAAGCGAGGCGGCGGATTCTTTGGCGCTAATCCATTAACAGGCAGCATAGGCGTTGTTACCCTCAACATTCCCAGAATCGGTTACTTATCCAAAGATGAGGATGAGTTCTTTGAGCGTTTAGAGACGATGATGGAAACTGCAAAAGCAAGTTTAGAAATTAAACGTAAAGTTCTTGAAGCATTCACAGACAACGGTCTATACCCATATTCCAGACGTTACCTACGCCACATAAAAGAAGGATATGGCAAGTACTGGAAAAACCACTTCTCAACAATAGGAATAGTAGGCGTAAACGAAGCAATCATAAACCTGCTGGGACAAAACATTGCATCACGAGATGGACAGGCCTTCGCTGTTAAAATGCTAACTTTCATGCGCAACCGCCTGGCAGATTATCAAGAGGAAACAGACAGCATCTACAATCTTGAAGCAACCCCAGCTGAAGGCACATCTTATAGACTTGCCCGCATAGATAAAAAACGCTACAGAGACATAATATTCGCTAACCAAAAACAAGTAATCGCTGACCATGCCGAACCCTTCTACACTAACTCTTCACAGTTGCCAGTTGACTTTTCCGGCGACCTCTTCGAAGCGATGGAACACCAGGAAACTTTGCAGACGCTCTACACTGGAGGCACAGTATTCCACATTTTCCTGGGCGAGCGGCTACATTCATGGAAGTCAGCTGCTGAACTAATCAAGAAAGTAGCATGCAACTCACATTTACCCTACTTCACGCTGACGCCGACATTCAGCATTTGCCCAACGCATGGTTACACGAGTGGCGAACACAAATTATGCCCTGTCTGCGGAGCAAACTGCGAAATTTACTCACGAGTAGTCGGGTACCTACGACCTGTAGACCAGTGGAACGATGGAAAACAAGCTGAATTCAAAATACGCAAAACCTTCGATCGTTCAACGGTTTTGGCTTCAGCACCCCTGACATCTTAAGAGGAACCAAAATGAAGTTTAGTGGAATACAAAAAATAAGCCTCATTGATTATCCCGATAAGGTAGCCAGCGTACTGTTCACGCCTGGCTGCAACCTACGCTGCCCCTTCTGCCACAATTGGCGCATAGCCGTAAATCCACAACCCCCGTTTCTGCAGGAAGCCACCGCCTTGGAAATCTTGGAGAGCCGAAAGAAGTATGTTGATGCTGTAGTTGTCACCGGTGGAGAACCGTGCATGCATAAAGAACTGCCTAAATTCCTCGCTAAACTAAAGGAACGAGGTTTTTCAGTTAAGTTGGACACGAATGGTTTCTTCCCAGATGTGCTTGAGCAATGCCTAGGAAGTGTGGATTTTGTTGCTATGGATGTTAAGACTTGCAGAGAAAAATATAAGCTACTTGGCGCTAAGGACACGACTGAGCTTATGCGAACTATGGAAATCCTGAAAACAGGTAAGGTGCCCTATGAATTTAGGACAACGATTGTTCCAGAACTTGTTACGGCTCAAGATGCAACATATATTGGGGAAATGGTAAAGGGTTCTAAAACCCATTCACTTCAACAATTCATTCCTGAAGATACCTTGGACAAAAAATGTCAAAGCCTCAAGCCTTATGCACCGGAAACCATCGATGAATTCGCAAAAATAATACGTCAGTACACTGAAAACGTTACTTTGCGTATTTAACGTTTCTTCCTTTTCTCAATGGCTTATAGCTTTCTCAATTATTAGAGTTCTTGTTTAAAATAATGTTCTAGCAACCTTCTTGTTCCCCGACGAATACTCTCTGAAAGTGTTGCCGGACTTTGTTCTATGTTTCTATCTATTATTTCAATTAGAAATTCAGGTATTTTGACGTTTACAAAGCAAATTGAAATTAGCTCGCCTTGCTTCATGTTAGTTAATTGTTTCGGATAGTTTGTTAATTCTTTGGAAATCGATTCTTCTCACTAACTTGAGCAATTAGCCGTTTCACGCGTTATTAACGCAAAAAAATATCCATAGACATCTCTCACAAATGGTTCAGTAGCGCTTAACAAAAAAACGTTAGCAAAGTCTTATAAAAAAATCAATATTAAAGGATGTGGTTGGGCAAGCGGTGTACATATTATTTACTCTTCTTGTCCAATAAAAATATAGGAAAAGGAAAAGAAAATATGCGAATAAATAAGTTGAAAATATTTGCTACAATTGTTATTGCTCTTATGATGACTTCTGTAATGATGATAGAAAATAATCTCGTTAGAGCACAAACTGTCAGCCAACCACAACCAGGACCATTACCAACCGGTGCAACTCCCGACACAACACTTTCAGTAGTCGGCGCTTTCCTTAGCGTCACACCAAGCCCCTTAGGGATAGGTCAACAGCTGCTAGTCAACATGTGGATAATACCCCCAACGGCACGCAATCGACAATTCAATAAAGCATACGAGCTAACAATCACCAAGCCAGATGGTAGCCAAGCCGTTATAGGCCCAATGGACTCATTTGCCGGCGACGCAACAGCATGGACTAACTACGTCCCCGACCAAATAGGCACATTTAAATTCAAATTTGATTTTCTCGGCCAATATTTCCCAGCAGGCTACTACTACAACGGCATTAACTACCCAAACATCGCAGCAATGCCCGCAGCAGACTTAGCCAAAATGGCCCAGACAACCTATGGCTCTATGAGCGCACCTCAAAACCTAGGCTCAGCCTACTACAAACCCACATCAAGTCAAGAGGTAGACGTTGTAGTTCAGCAAAATCCAATCGCCTCATGGACACCAACACCACTTCCAACCGACTACTGGACCAGACCTGCATATTCTGAGAATCGAGAATGGTGGCCGATATTAGGAAACTCGCCGCCAACTGGAATCATAGGCGGAGGACCTAATTGGCCAGCAAATACAAACATCTACATGAACAACTACGGCTTTGTTCCATACGTGCAAGCTCCTAACACTGCACACGTTGTATGGAAACGACAGGGTGCATTTGGAGGACTTGTCGGAGGATCAAAAGGACAAATCACTTATGACTTATTTGCAGGAACTGGCGAGATCGGCTTTCCAGCTATAATCTATAATGGAAGATGTTACCAAACTGTCACAAAAGTCAACCAGACGGCACCAACATCACAAGATTACTGGCAATGTTATGATCTGCGAACCGGACAAGTGTACTGGGAAAGACCAATATATCCAGGAGAAACTATGCCTACCTTTATCGAATATGCGTCTGAGTCAGAGGAAGTTCCAGGCGCTGAAGCCAGAGTGGGAACAACGATATATCTAGACGCCTTAACTGGCTCATCAGGAACCAATTCGGGTAGAATACTGAAGTATAATCCCTGGAATGGAGCCTTGCTAGTTAACATAACAGGGCTTCCACCAGGCGTATCGGGAACAACATTATACGGATACCCCTACGTTCTAAGCGTCCAAACTATTGGCAGCGGTGCGAGCGCCACTTACCGATTGATTAACTGGACAATTGAAAACAGTGCAGGACCAGGAACTGCATACACAGCGTACGGACTAACACCAGTAACTGACAATTTCACTTCCAGAATTGTAAGCAACACAACTTGGCCATTCAGTAGCCTAGGCACTGCCGACTTCCAAGCTGGCTTAACTGTCAATACAGGTGCAATAATTGCAGCAGGAACAGGCGTACAAGCAGGTACTTTCATAATGGGTGCCAGCTTAACAACAGGACAACTGCTATACAACATTACGTTGAACGCTGACAACGGTTACAACCAGTTCACTGGAATTAACCCACGAGCTGACCATGGAAAATTCGCCACACGCAACCGAGATGGATCCTACTATTGGTTTGACATGGCAACAGGCAAATTCCTATGGAAGAGCCCACTTTCAAGCTATCCATGGGGTGTCTGGGAAGCATACAACGTTGAATCAGCTTACGGGTACATTTACATGACAGACTACGCAGGCGTTAGCGCTATTGACTGGAACACGGGCAACATTGTTTGGCAATTCATAGCGCCAACTCCATTTCCGTTCGAAACACCATATGATGTCAACGGGACAGGAACATATTCCTTCCACAGCGCAGGTCTAGTAGCCGACGGAAAACTTTACGTTGTTAACACCGAACACTCACCATCACAGCCTCTCACAAGAGGATGGCGACTATTCTGCCTCAACGCTACTACAGGTAATGATATATGGAACATATCCAACGGACAAGGTGCACCTGGCTCTAGAATATTCCAAGGTGCTATCGCCGACGGTTATCTCGCAATGACCAACGAATATAACGGGTACATGTACGTTTACGGAAAGGGTATAAGCGACACTACAGTCTCAGCTCCACAAACTGCCATAACACAAGGAACCTCCATAGTGATTGAGGGTACAGTATTAGACCAGTCTCCAGCTCAAACAGGCAAGCCATGCGTCTCAGCAGACTCAATGTCCACAGAAATGGAATACTTGCACATGCAATATCCAATCGACGGCATCCACCATAACGTAACGATGACAGGTGTACCGGTTACTCTAACAGCATTAGATTCAAATGGCAACTCGATAAACATAGGAACTGCAATAACAGATGCTTACTACGGAACCTTCAGCAAGACGTGGACTCCACAAACAGCAGGTGATTACAAAATCATAGCTTCATTTGCTGGAGATGACTCTTACGGCAGTTCAGGAGCAGCAACCGCCCTAACTGTAGCCCAAGCGCCATCTGCATCAACAACATCAACAACTTCATTGCAATCTGCACCAGATAACACGATGGTCATTATAGCTTCTGCCTTAGCGGTAATAATAGCCGTAGCAATAGTGGGCGCTTTGATGATGATGACATTCAAAAGACGACCCTAATCTTCCCATTTTATTTTTCTGAAAACTACGAATAAAATTTTTTTTCAAACTTGGTTGTGAAGATTGTTGTTGAAAGGTGAGCGGAAGCTTTAAAATCGTGTATGCGAGCTTCCAAGCGACTTGGCATCAGCTTACTTGGCTGACTTGTAGGCAACAAGCGCTTAAGCGTGCCTATTCAATTAAAGTCAATAAAAGTCAAAGAGTTGGAAGAGTAGTTTTTTCCCGCTAACTAAGAATTAATTTCAAAACATCACTTGAGAAAAGCAGAGAGTGTAGATTCCAAAGTCAATCTGATAGGGTTTAAAATGTAACTTAGCGCTTTAAAATCGACGTTTACACTCAGACTTAGAAGAGTTGGTATTTTTTGCGCAAAAAATCGTAAAAAAAAGGTCGTCGCAATCTCTATTAGCCTTAGCTTCCCATTGTAGAGTTGTAGCAATTGTACTTAGATTTTGCCCACCCAACGTTGTTTTTCTAACGAATTAGTTTTGGACATGTATTCACTTATTTAATATAAATAGTCATTTTCTTCGAAAAATTCTTTTCAATAGTGTTAAATACTGAACAAACGCATAGTGTTTCTAACCTTAAATATGAAGTATAACTTGGAGATATAAAAAATGAGTGAAAGAGTACATAAGAATAGTTCATATCTAAACGGAAAATCTACAGTAGGTACTAACACGCGTGTAAAAGACACTAGCACTATAAGCGGCATGTGCCCGATTTGCATTCGCGACTGCCCAGTGGTATGTGAAATCAGCCTTTCAGCCTTTCGAGGAAGAGAAGCACTCTACCCAGAACCAGCACAATTTGGAACCAGCACTGCAGGAGCTCTCAAAAACTTCGGTTTAGACTGGTCACACTTCAGCATCCAAGCTGGACTTTTTGATGCCCAAGGCATACCGGAAACTTCAGAAGAAGCCATTTTCCCAAACGCGAACACAGAAGCAGTTGTAGGAGGAATGCCACTAAAACTTCCAATACTTACAGGCGCTTTTGGCTCAACAGAAGTTGCGCGCGTAAACTGGGATGCACTTGCAATCGGTGCTGCGCTCTCAGGTGTGTCTGTGACAATAGGCGAAAATATTGCCGGCATGGACGTGCAAGCTGAGTTTTCAAATGGAAAAATAACTCATTCACCGGAGCTAAAACGTCGAGTTGATTCTTTCAGGAAGTTCTGGGACAAAAAATATGGCGACGTAATTATTCAAACAAACGTTGAAGACCAAAGACTAGGAATAGACGCATATGCATTGTCCAAGTTGGAAGTAAACATAATCGAGCGCAAGTGGGGGCAAGGAGCCAAAGCCATAGGCGGCGAAGTACGTCTCAAGAATATCGAGAAAGCCATCTTACTGAAGAAGCGCGGGTACATTGTGATTCCAGACCCTGAAGACATAGTGGTCCAACACGCATTCAAAGATGGCGTTTTCAATACTTTCGAAAGACATAGCAGAGTCGGTATACCTAAAGAAAAATCATTTATCGAGGACATTGAGTGGCTGCGCAAGCAAGGTGCAAAAAGAGTATTCTTAAAAACAGGAGCGTACAGACCATCAGCAGTCGCTTATACAATGAAATTCGCTTCTGAAGCAAAAATTGACGCCTTAAGTTTCGATGGTGCAGGTGGAGGGACAGGAATGAGTCCAGTATCAATGATGGATGAAATGAGCATTCCAACTTTGTACCTGCAGGCGCTAGTACTAAAATGTGCAATGATATTAAAGAAGAAAGGAAAACATGTTCCTGACTTGGTGATGGCAGGCGGATTTATCGAAGAAACGTCAATATTCAAAACAATTGCGCTTAGCAACTTTGGACAGGGGCCATTGATTAAAGCAGTTCTCATGGGACGCTCTCCAATAACGGCAGCGATGAAAGCCAGTTACTTCAATCAATTGTCCAAAGAGGGAAGATTACCTAGAAGCTTTGCTGAAAAGTTCGGTGAAACGCCAGACAAATTTTTCATAGCAACACCAGAGCTCAAAGCAAAATATGGCAAACGATTCGGCGAAATCCCGGTAGAGAGCATAGGTGTTTATACATACTTAACTGATAGGGTCGGCGTTGGCTTAAAGCAATTAATGGCTGGCAATAGGAAATGGAAACTAGATTTGATTACAAGAGGCGATTTAATGAGTCTTAGCGAAATAGCGACAAAAGTTACAGGCATTCCCTTAGCACATGAAGTAGAAAATGAGGCAGTAGATAAAATCTTGGACTACTAAATCATTCTTCTCCTTCCCTTTTTCAAAATTTTAGTCCTTCCCAAATATTAAACTTGAAAACATCAATTTCAAAAAAAATAAGAAAGAAGAAAGGGAGTGAAAGTAGGATAAGCATGACGGAAAGTATTGACGCAGAAATAACTATTAAACAAAAAGAATTAGATGTACGCAAATTGGAAATGGAAGATATTCGAGCGCAGTTCATAGAAGCTTCCGCAGTTTTTATTGCTCAATGGTACAATGAGACTGCGAAACATCATGTTTACACAAATTCACGCAATACTCTAAGCTTAGGCAGGGATAAATTATCGTCAATGAAAGGCAAACTAAAAGATCTCACGCAAGAAGCCGGAAAAATCGCTAATGAGCTTCTTTCTGACCCTTCTTTATGGTGGCATTTAATGCCAAAAAACGAAAATGAAAATCCTTCCCTTTATGTGCAGTATGGTAATAGGTGCCCAGAAACCATTGATACCCCAATCCGCAAAGCATTGGGAAAATTAGGAGTAATTTTAGAAGAATACGGTTATAATGTGGCTACTAAAGGAGGAGGGTCAGGAGACGATGTTTCAGTCTGGAATAACAAAAATGTTAGTCCATATCCAATCAATTCCGTGCCTTATTATCCGAATAGCTACGATTGGTCTAAGGAAATGAAAGATATAATGAAAAGATACAATGAAAGTTACAAACAAGCATATGATTATTGCTCAAATATTAAACGCCTTCAACAGTTGAAAATGGAAAAGCTAGCTATTGAACTATGGGATTCGTCCTAAGCCTATCCCCTTATTTTTACATTTTGGTTTCATAAATGCGCTACTGATAATCATAGACAGTCAAAAACAAACAGGGATTCAATCTTAGATACATAACAAAACGACCTCACGAGAAAAATCTAAATCAACATCGAACAAACGTTATTTGATAAATACGACAACTTCCTCACACATAAAGTGTCGATCAGCCAGAAGAAATCAAATAGCTCATAAAACAGGAATCGAATGAATTCGCCAAAAAGACAACTTAATAACTATGAGAAAGCGAAAATGAGCATGAATCAAACAAAAACGACGCTCAAAAAAAGTTGAAATCAATAGTACCAATCTGAAACGTGGCCGGAGTGAGGTACTTGCAGCTCGGTGGCGACATAATCGGAATCTCCAGTGGCGATGTAACAGCCAATTATTTTTTTTCGCAGCTTTCTTCCCTTTTTCCTTTTTTATTTTAGCAGCCAGGAGACTTTCTAGTTGAATCATAAGGAAATTGGAGCTGCAGCTTTGGCTATCCGGATTTTTCTTTTTGGTTTGTCTTTCACTTTTGATGCTGATTTTCATGAGCTTGAGGAGATTACGAAGAGGGCTTTGGGTGCTGTCGAATCTTCGGGTGACGTAAAAGGACGGTTTGCATTGGGTCATGAATTAAAGCCGATGCTGTTCTATTTTGTACTTACAGGTTTATCGTTGTTTTGTATATTAGTTATAATCCATGTGAGCTTTTCGGGTGAAATAGGTTGTAGTAATTGATTCTCTTGTTTTTTCGGAATCAGTCAGAGTCATTGAACGTAATAAGGATGGTAATATAATCGGTGATAGAACGAATCTTGCCGATGAAGCGCAAAGAAAAGATACATTACCATCTAACCTCTAGATTACGGAGTTAACACCCGCACCACCCTGTTTTTTCCTAAACCATCAAACATAAAGTTAAGTTTGTCAAGATTTTCGTTCTAATTTTAGTTTAATCCTACTTATTCAATGAAGCTGACTTTCGATGACTTCCATAAAGCACTTAGAGAGATAACCATTATAATCTTAAATATTCAAAAAGGTTTACGATAACAATGCAAAGAAGCACTCTGTTGATAATATCAGGAATTCTAATTGCAGTAGGTTCTTGTTTAGTTTTAGTGGCTACTCTATTTGTGGCTTTTTTTACATGGGCAGAATATTTCGTTCCTTCCCATTATGGTAGTGTAAGAGGAATTACTGAGCCTTTTTATGTTGAGATAGCTATAATTATTTTTGAGCTATCTGCATTCGCTTTAGGTCTGTTTTCGGCTTTAAACACATTGAAAGGAAGGAAATTCAGTTTATCCATTTTGGGAGCAACTTTTCTACTGATTGCAGGGTTACTGTTTTTTACAGATTTAGTTCTTAATGTTTTACCCCATGTGGAAACATTTGGTTATTATACAGGGTGGTCAATTCTTCAACAGTACTTGGGTCTTCCCATAATTGTACTTGCTTCCATAACTATAATCCTTTTAGTTTCAAGAAAGGAAGAATTCAACAGCAAAGAAAATAATCCATTGGTAACGTTGAAAGTTATTCTAATTTTGTGTTCAATAATTTCCGCTTCTTTCGCATTTTTTTCCATTGTTCCTTTAGAACAGGGTGCGGGTCTATTTGGTGGTAATTATCCATTATCTACTCTGATAGTTAGTATTTGCACTTTAGTTTTTGCTTCATCAGCTGGAGTACTTTTAATAAAGAAAAAATACTTCCTTGTATCAATTCTGTTAATGGTTCTTTCACTATTGTCAGCACTATCGCTGTCTTTCATTTTTATGTATATTTTTCCTTGGATAGGGTCATTTGTTAAGGGTCTCGTAACTGAGTCACCAATCATTATACTTTCAGCAGTAGCTTTGGTTTTAGCTGCGTACTCAAGAGCAAGAACCAAGAATACCTTTCGGTAAAATTTAGTATCATATGTGCTTGTTGTTGGATTAAATGCTAAATTTAATCTTAAATTCTACTCAGCTATGCAAGTCCTTATTTTTTTTTAATTAAATTTTAATCCCAAGCCCAAACCCAAATAACACTTGCACAATCAAAACACTCTTACGTGAAACCAAGCTTAGTCAACCTCCACTTACTAACTGTGCAAACAATTAGAGTAAATTTTTTTCTTTGTGCACAAAGGGATTTTACAGCAAGAGGAATATTAATTTTTTAGCAAAAGAATTTAATTGTATAGGCTGAAAGAGAGAAGGCGGGTGTGTAGGTAACCAACATTAAAATTTCCTATGCATTGAAGCTTGCTATTTTGACTGCATTGATATCTAAATTTGCAGTTTTTGCAATAGCTTACGTTTCTACATATTTTACGAATGGCGGTCCAACGGACCCAGGATATATTTTGTTACATGAACTAGTACGATGGGACAGCCAGCAATATTTACGCATAGCACAATTTGGTTACGTAAATCAGGGTGATGCAGCAAACGGTATCGTCTTCTTTCCATTTTACCCTTTTCTAATTAGAATAATTACTTTCAATTTCAACTATGTTGCCCTTTCAGGACTTATAATATCCAATACTTGTTCAATTCTCACAGTTGCTTACTTGTTTAAACTTGTAAAACTTGACTACAATGACAGTGTTGCAAAAAAGACAATATTATTCCTAAGTATTTTTCCAACAGCTTGCTTTTTGTCAGCGGCTTATACTGAAAGTGTTTTTCTTGTGCTAACCATTGCCAGCCTTTATTATGCTAGAAACTCAAATTGGTCTTTAGCTGGTTTACTAGGTATTCTTTCGACTCTAACTCGAATTAGCGGGGTTAGTTCTTGTTCCTGCACTTGCCGTTGAATACTTGTATCAGAAAAAATGGACAATAAAATTAAACAAGATACTATCTCTTGACGGTTTTTGCACTTGCACATTAAAGTTCAAAGTTCTTGATAGGAAATTTTTATGGTCTATCGTTCCAGCTGCTGGCTTTTTAATATATTTGTTTATTAACGTTATAGTTACAGGAAACCCCTTCGCCTTTGTATCAGTTGAGAGCAAGCATTTCTTTCAGGACTTCAATCCGCTTGCGGGCTGGAAGAGTGCAATCGGTCATTGGACGACTGCCAGTTACCCAGACAATTTAATGATCGGAGTCTATCAAGTGATTTTCGCCACCTTTGGTTACCTGATGATAGTAGCAGCTTACAAACTAAAGTTACGTCCGTCTTATCAGGTCTGTATGTTCTTTACATGGTTCTTTGCTGTTTCAACTGGTTTCTGGCTCAGCGTTCCTAGATACATATTAGTCGTATTTCCGCAGTTTATCGTGCTCGGCCTTCTTTCCACTAGAAAATCCGTAACTGTAATTATTACGGTTCTTTCGCTTGCTGGTTTAGCATATTATACGTGGTGGTTCGCTACAGGTCAATGGACAGCTTAGAAGCCGATTCAACGACGTAACATAAACTCAGGGGAAAAAGATACTTCGCAGTGTATCTAATGACGCTTTCAAATCGCTGTTTGTTTAGTTAGTGTGGTTTAGTACACTGTAAAATCATGGTAGAATTCAAATTAAGGGATTCAACTTACGTCTAAAACCGTTTGAATTTCAGATAGACAGCCACAACCCGAAAAATACCAGAAAATATAAATAAAGTTAAGAGTTAAGGCTTTGTTTTGGAGCCTCTTTATTCTTGGTCATCCTTCACTAGCAGCTTTGCTGCCAATTTCAATTGCTCAAATGCTTCTTTAACTTTAATATTATGCTCTAAAGCCGGGTTCTGCTCTAAAGCCTTATCCAAAGTAGAAAGATCCTTTTGCACTTCAATCAGAAATACTTCCCGATACAACTTCAAAACCCGTACAGCCGGCAAAGCATAAATCTGATCATCAGTGAACCCTTCTCGACGCAACTTTGCCAATATTTCAATTTCAATGTTGATGATAGTTGGATTATTGGTTACCTTTTCCTCTTTAATGTACTCATCAAAAGTCATATCGTCCATTTTCTTATCTGACATTATAAAGCACCTTCAACCCTAGCAAACAAACTAAACATAACATATTTTTTAGCCAAAAGAACGTCTATTCCTTACTTGTCAAGTTCTTCTCTTAGAACAAGAATAGTGGGATACTCCATCGAATGACCTGATTTATCACTCACTTTAGGATGACCTTTCTTACATCTCATCCCATATCTTGTTTTGGCTGCATTTTCCCAAACCTTTTCCGTTGGTCCACCACATACTGTGCACTTAAAATCTTTCATATTTTTTCACCCAAACCAAAAAAAATTACTCCGATAAAGTCAAAGGTAAATAATTCGTAACTGTGTTTTTCCAATTCTTTTCTCTCCTTCAGCGTTATATTGACTTGTTTTGACTCTTCCTACTACAAAGAAAAGAGTTAAGGCTTCTTTTCTTCTACTTTAGCAAGGAATTTCTTGATTAATTCCAGATCAGCGTTAACCGTTTCTATGCTTCCACAACGATTTAAGAGCATAGAGAAGCCTTCTAAACGCTCCCCATCTTCTATATACCTTCTAATAATTTCTCTTTCGTTTGCTGTAAGTACGTATTCTCTCATTAATTACACCTGCTCTATCTTTGTGGTTGTTTAACTATATAACTTTAACTACAATAGATAATTATAACTAGCCCATTAATTCCAGTAGTTGTCGAGCTTGAAAATATGATAACTCAACAAGTCAACCAAAAACTTCCAAGGTGCGAAAACCTCAGACGACTAGATAAAGATCGCGTTTTTGCGCTCGTGCTAACGCTTGGATCAGCCCAAAATGCTGCGGCAAGTGCTGTCTAGGAAGCAAAACAAAGAGCCACTTATGCATGGTAAAGTTTTCGAATTAAGAAAAACTTAATTATTGAAAAAGAACATATTTCAGTCGAAACCATTAGCGTTGGAGAAGTGTTTGTAGTTGAGCTCGACGCCAAGTGAGTCTGAAAAGAAAGAGCGAGAGCCAAGCCCTGTTGACATATCTTTTTTGGATATTTACCAGCTTGTAGAGTTGTTTATCATGCTATTGAGCGAACAAGCCGGGCGCTATATAGGATTAAGGGTTGATCCGCGTACAAGTAAAATAGACAAGGATCTTGCAAGAGGGCGCGTCGCCATAGATTGCATAATCTCACTTGTTGACAAGATAGAATCCAACTTGGATAACGCAGAGATAGAACGTTTGCGAAGACTAATAACAGACCTGCAAATGAACTATGTTGAACAGATGAAATAATGTGCGCGCTGAGGACTTGACAAAGAAAATAGCAGTGAGCGCAAAATTACTGCACCAGAAATTAGAAAATTGAGGACATACTTCTTTTCTTTTTTTTCTAATATTGAAAAACCAAGTTTCCGCTACAAATGGGACAATCTAAAGGCAATTTTCCCTGAACCGACATTAATTGATATGAGCATAGGAAGCAGAAGTAAATTTGGCAGTTTGAGCAGAACTTAGTGACTCCCCTATTATTTTTCCGCAAGAGTCACAAAGCTAGACAAATCAACCATAACAAAACTTCAAACAAACTCTTAGATAAACCACGAATCGAAACTACCTTTTACGTTAGTGAGGTTGACTTAAACTGAAAGTCGGAAAGTTTTGATTTTAGAAGTTTGGTAGTTAGTTCATTTTTTACTCTATTTATTTATTTTAACTAAATGCGACAATAGCCAGCGACTAACAAATTCTTCGAGCTCTTACCAGCCATTTGGTTTTATTCTTGAAAGTATCTGAGCTTTAGTTTTATAGTCAAAGTCTGGGCTGTCCAATATTTCATTAAATATTTCTTCCAACATAGTTCTTTCCTCATTAAGTGTTTTCTTTTTCTTTTTGAAGTTATTCTTTATCCTTAATTATTAATGTAGTCGGAAGACTTAATAATGATATTTCAAAAAGCAGAATATATCAAAAAAAGAAATTCCCTTAAAGCCATGCATTTTAGGATAAGTGGGAAAGGAAAGGTTACTCGCAGATTCGCTCAGCCAACATTTGGGCTAGACTGGCGTTGGTTTTTTTCGGAATTTGGCCAGATCACTAAGGGGTAGCATTAGGGGTAACTATGACGTTTCCCCACATTCCAGCCGCGAAGTGACCAGGCACTTGGCAGAGGTAGTAATAGTTGCCGGACTGAGTAGGTGTGAAAGTTACTGAAGCTGTCCCACCCCCAGATATCATGTTGACTTGAGCTCCAAAGACGACGTTCGCTGTCGCTGATTGAGCATCAACCATTGCCCAGTTGTGTGAAGTGGAGGAGGCAGCGTTGATTAGTGTTAGGGTGACGTTGTCGCCGACTTTGAACGTGAGAGTCGGTCCCGGGCTTTGTATGGTGGTGCTGCTGTTTCCGAATCCAAGACCTCCGCCGCTGCGGCTGCCCGCATAGATCGTCACACTAACTTGTGAGACGACAGGCGTAGGAATAGGCGTAGGAGAAGTAGAAGGATATGGTGTAAACGTAGGTAAGATGATTTGCGTTGGTATTGGCGTCGGGGTCGATGTAAGTGTTTGGGTTGGAGAGGGTGTCAGTGTTTCTGTAGGGGTAGGTGTAGGTGACGTTGTGGGTGAAGGGGAAGGACTTGGGGTAGGTGTTTGGGCAAGTTTTGTGTATGCGAACACTCCAGCCGCTGCTATGAGAATAATTGCGATGGCGACTGCAAAGTATACTCCGATTCTTTTATTCGGATTAGTTTCTGAAGTCACAATCTTTCAACTCCTGGCGCGACAACTAAACAACACTTAATCTCAATGAGCTAATAATTATTTGTGACTACGTCGACACAACAACAGTTAATTCTTCTTAGTCAAGGTATAATAGCTGTTTACTATAACCACCAATTAGACAAAAACAATTATCTTACTGTTTAACCTGAAAGCTTCACATTTTTTAGAAGGCGGGTTACAGCCAACACTTCAGCCCAAGTCACTGATTCCACGCATTTTTTGTCGCCTAGATCAAGTTTCTTCTTCTTGCAGTTGCCTGTACACATCACTGAAGCCAAGAAGCCGGCGATGGCAAACCTCGTATTTTTGTTTCTTCTAAATGCCTAAATTGGATTCATGAAGTCACGGTTTATAACTCCGAAATCAAAGAGAACGACCATTTATGGATGCGACTATGCATACGCTTATGGCTTCGCTTCATAAATCAGCACCGTTGGGAACATTCAGATTTGGATGACCAAACCGAAATGTTTTTCCAACTACCGTTTGATTTCAGTTTAAATATTTAAGAAATCAACCCAAAAAAGCTGAGTGTTGATTTGAACCCATGCCAGAGTGGAGATGTTACCCGCGATTCCCCTTTTTCTTGAACTTAGCATGCGGGAACTGCTCTTTAATGTGTGATGGGGTTTGTCTATTTCTTATAAAGAACCAAACGATTACAACAACCACAACGACAACTGCGATTGCGATAACAAGGTAATCAGCAACGAAGCCAGCAGCTTTTTCCTGCCAACGATATATTCCGTCTGCTCCCACTATCCACCCATCAGTTGAGCTAACCATATTCACGCATGATAACCAGGCACCAGTTGGACTTGTAACGTTGCTCCAGCTTGCTCCATCCCAATGTATTATACACCCGTCTGAGCCCACCGCCCAACCATTAGTTGAGTTAACCATATTCACCGAAAACAAGGTTTTCGTAACCGGAACCGGGCTCGTTACATTGTTCCAGCTTGTCCCATCCCACCTAATTATTATCCCACCGTCGCCCACCGCCCATACGTCATTCGAATTCACCATATCGACTGACCATAACGTTCCAGTTCCAACGATTTTTGGGCTTTCTACTAGATTCCAGCTCGTTCCATCCAAATGCATCAAACTGTTAATGCCTGTATTCTGCGCTCTTCTCCCGACTGCCCATCCATCAGTTGTGTTGACTATATTCACCGATTCCCAAGGATTATTGATTGGACCCGTCACATTGTTCCAGCTCGTTCCATCCCATCTGATTATTATCCCAGCAAACCCTACCGCCCAACCATCAGTTGAGTTAACCATATCCAAGGACGTTAGCATGCCTGCAGTTGGGCTTGTTACGTTGTTCCAGCTTGTTCCATCCCATCTGATTATTGACTGATTAGTCTGATACCCATCTGTTCGTTGGGCAATTGCCCATCCTTCAGTTGAGCTAACCATATCCACTGAAACTAACGCATATTTAGTTGGGCTTGTTACATTGTTCCATTTTGTTCCATCCCATCTAATTATAGCTCCCCCAAACCCTACCGCCCAACCATCAGTCGAGCTAACCATGGTCACTGATTGCAAGTATGCCTTGGTTGGGCTTGCGACTTTATTCCACTTCCAGCTTTCAGCTTGCACAGTCACCATAAACGGAGTCATGCAAAGCATGACAACCAAAATGAACGGCAGAGGTTTTAGAAAAGCATCTTTTCTCATACGGGCTTCATGTCTACCACGTCTTTAACAAATGATGGATAAGAAAGCTTTGGTCAAGATTTCTTGATCAAATCAATTTAAGAAAACAAAAGCAAACTGGCAGTTTACCTCCACAACATCCCCAAGGTTTTCTCTAAAGTATGGAAAGGAATTTGAACACTAAATTTTTGTTTTGTCTTGTTGCATAAACCTTATTGCCGAACTTTTGGAGCACAAAGTCGACGTTAAAAAACTGTGACTAGGTAGACTCACCAAGTTATACGTTGAAATTGCAGGTTGCCGCTCTTCTTCGGGCTTTCAAATTCGGGTGACTCTAATGAAATGTTCCATAGGGTTAAATCTTAATCTTTCACTCTTTATTCTGATAAGACAAATAGAGTCGGCAGTATCCCCTGCAGCAAAAAGATAACAATAACCAATCGTCATTATATCTAAATCAGAGCTAAAATAAAAAAAAACAAAATGTTGATTTAAAGATTCTTAGACGTATTTTTTGTCGTTATAGCAGTACCATCTTTCGTATTGCGGAATCCATGTCAGAGGCTTACCACATGTTGGACAGAAATGCTGACTAGACTGCTGTTGCGGTTGATTGGTGATTTGCGCTTGTGCTTGGGGTTTTAGAATGACGAAGTCTGAGGCTGCTTGAACATCTTCCCATGAAATGTTCTGTATTTCTCCATTCTCTCCCTCGACTGACAGCGAGATGCCTATTTTTCCAACGGCGAAAGCAACGTCCTTAACTTTTCCTATTAGTCGTCCTTTTGAATTGATCACTTGCATTGAGACTAAGGCGTCTCTGGTTAAAGGTTTATCAGTTTTTTCCATCTTTGGTTCACTACTATTCTGATTAGTCTTTTCACGTTTTAAGTTTTTTCGTCTCCTTCACAAAGTCGCTATCACTTACTGCAGTGGAATCTCCCAGTAACTGATTACGTCGCCTTTCACCCATTTACCAACCAAGCTCCGCACAACATCATTAATATCGTCCCATAAAGAGGTATTATTACCGAGTGTTCTAACAATTGGGTTTCTCAGTGTACAAGAAAGTCAAACATAAAGTCAAAGAACCTATGGTTTGAAAATTATTAAATGGAACAAAAAAAAGAAAAATTAGGATTTTTTCCCTTTAGTGTCTGCTTCTCAAAATTCAAATGGATTAAGCGAACGCCAAAATAATTCCAATAACTGAGCGTTGTTGGTTCAGTTTGAGACAACATTGTTTTATATTCTCTTAAGTCTTAATCGACTAATGTAAAGGAGAAAGCTAGAAGCTACAGCTGTTAAGCGGGTTTGGCTGCTAATATAAAATAAGGTTCTCTCTCCTCGGGCCTTTTTCCTTATCTATATTAGCGCAAGGCTAAATCCGCTTAACACTATTTTTTAGTGCATTTAAATAACGAGAGATGTTCAGGTATGGAAGTGTACGCTTCTTGAAGAATCCTGACAATAAGTTCTAATCAATTGGTCGGATACTTGAGGTAGATTTTGACGAGAAAACCTTCACCTTAATTTATGAAAACAATAATAAACTCATCTTGACCGAAGTGAAAGGTCCAAAAGTTGGAAAAATCCAAAATCTATCTGTAAAATATCGTTGACCTATGAGAACAGAAGCATCTTCGATTTTCTTAGCATCGAATAACATTGAACAATAGTTTTCAGAGGTTCGGGAAACTGAAAGACTTTTTTAAGCTCTTAAATTAGTGTGATTGTGAAAAGCCAACAACAAAACGCTATATTAAGAGTAATATTCCTGAGAATCAGCACAAATACGGTTTTAGGAGGTGTAACAAATTATGACAGAGCAACATATAGACGTTAAGGAGCAGATAGAGAAAATGGGCGAGAAGTGGGATGAATTCCAGAAATCTTGGGTTAGCCACTTCAAAGACCTTGATTTTGAAGTGTTAGAGTGGAATTTTGGTGTTGGAAAAAACGAAAAGGAATACATCATTGATATGAAAGCCAAGGTCGCAGTAAGACAAAAGATATAAAAAATCCTTAACGCGTGAGGGTGTAAGCGAGACATCCTTTTTCGCTAAGCCCTTTGCCGCTTGATAATCCTTTTTTCCTTTTTGATTTGTACTATATAACAATTTTCCTAAAGCGCTTTGTTACAGTAAGTAAACAGGCACATATCGATCGTTAAGTATCGTGACAAATAACTTATCCATTTTAGGGTTGTTGGTAAAAAGATAAGTTGAATTCATTAAGAGAAATAATCGAAGTAATGTTCAATGAGATGAAAGCTGTTCTAATAGAATACGTTCATGGCTGCAGCGAAGGGGCAACTTCTGGATAAGTGTGATTATGTTAACTATTCTTCTTGCTTTGCCTATAGACAAGGCTTACGAATTCACCTCTAAATTGTTAGGCCTTCAAACAAATCTGAAGATGTTAGATGAAAGCAACCTTGAAGAAACATCTAAACTAAGTTGGAACTGCTTAAAATGACCCTCGCCTAAATCATTTGCAACTAGTTAAAACCAGATTTAGCAAAGCTTATAAGAATCTTGAACACATATCTTGGTTTTGCGAAGTTTTTTTTAGATTCGCGATAAAATGAAAGGAAAGAAGAAAATTGTTCATATCAAGAGAAAAGGCTAAGACAACAATTGCAATTGTTTTAATTCTATTGATGGCTTCTGTTTCATTATTATCAATGCCAACCCTGGCTCAAGAAGAACATGGGGGAACATCTGGTACTTTAACAGGTGGACCTTTACCCGCCGGCGTTACTGCTAATGTGACAGTTCCTGACGTAGCCCGAATGAGCATCGGACCAAATCCGGTGGGACTTGGTCAGCCCATCACTGTTAATATTTGGACTTCACCAGCTCCAGGAGCTAGCCGAGCTCGCATAGGATACACGGTTACAATCACAAAACCAGATAAAACCAAAGAAGTCATCGGCCCAATAAATTCTTATGTTGCAGATGGAACGAGCTGGTTTACGTACGTTGTCGGCCAAGTTGGCACTTGGTCGCTCAAGTTTGACGCACCAGGAGATTATTACCCAGCAGGCCGGTACCTTAATGGAGTGCTTACGACGAACGGATCAGGTACACTCTATGACTCAGCCTACTACATACCTTGTTCAACGCCAGAACAAACGCTTATCGTACAGCAGGATATGGTGGCTTCTTGGCCTACATCACCGCTTCCAACCGACTACTGGACAAGACCCGTAATTGCCAACTTCAGAGAATGGAGCTCAATTATGGGAGATTACCCGTGGTATGGTCCTGGAGGAGGCGCTAACTGGCCAGCTGACACTAACCCATACTCCAGCAGCCGATATAGCTTCATTCCCTACGTCCAAGGGCCAACCAGTGCCCACATAGTATGGCGCCGATTAGGCATCATTTCAGGCATCATCGGAGGAGACGTTGGGCGAGAATCCATCGGTGGCACGGGAGGTGGCATTCAAACCCTTCCGAATCCCGGAACTCCAACAATTGTCTATAATGGAAGATGCTACCAGACCATAACGAAACAGCTACCTGTACTAGTCAATGGTACTTACTACAATCAGCCAACAAGCGTATGGGAGTGCTACGACCTGCGCACAGGACAAGTATTCTGGGACATTCAAGGTGTTACGGCCCCTTCAGTCATTGAAACAACTGAGGGTAATAAAGCAGTTCTCGGCGGCGAAGCTCAAGCAACGACAACTGTAGCTCTATTGTCGTTAAGTGGCAATAGGATGATAAAGTATAATCCATTTACCGGAGCTGTGACCACGAACGTTACAATTGATCCATTGACATCAGCCACTTATTATAAGAACGGATACGCCTTAAGCGTGCAAACAATTAACGCTACAACTGGCCAATATCGTTTGATCGACTGGAGTACAACAGGAACCTCAACCAATTTCACTACAAGAATAGCGAGCAACATAACTTGGCCGTGGAATAGCATACCTACTACTATCGATTTCAATGTGGGCATAGCTGCATTAGTAACTGGCATCACTCAATCGAATGCACGTGTTTCAATAAATGTGCAGGGTGCCAGCCTGACAACAGGACAGCTGCTTTGGAATAGTACAGTTAAGGACGAGTGGCAATACAGCGGATCATGTCAAGTTGCTGACCATGGAAAAGTCGCCGTCTTGTCATCAACCGGTCATTGGTTGGCCTGGGATCTATATACTGGGAATTTAGCGTGGACGGGTCAGGAGATGGATTATCCTTGGGGAGCATCCGCCTTCGGAGCTTACGCAGTGCAGTCAGCCTATGGCATGTTCTATTGGGAAGCCTATGACGGCATTTACGCCTACAATTGGACAAACGGAAAAATAGTTTGGCACTTTGAGTCCCCAACTGCTTACCCTTATGACAGTAACTACTACGATAACGGTACCGCGCAGAATCCCTTCGATGAAGGCGCCATGGTTGCTGGTGGAATGATCTATTCATACAATAATGAGCACTCTGCCATTAGCCCAATCGCAAGAGGGTGGAAGATATTCTGCGTCAACGCTACTACAGGCGTGGGCATATGGAACGTGACAACACCTGGAAATTGTGGTCCTATCTCTGATGGCTATATGGTTGCCGATAGTTTCTACGACGGATATATGTACGTTTTCGGCAAGGGAAGAAGCGAAACAAGCATAGCGGCACCGCTGACAGCTATAACGAAAGGGCAGAGCTGCGTGATAACAGGTACCGTCACCGATCACTCTCCAGGCGACCTAGGCAGCTTCGCGAACCCAACCGCCCGAACGGACAGGCCAAGTATGATCCCGTGCGTGTCTCACGAGTCAATGCAAACATACATGGACTACTTGTACATGCAGATACCGATCCCCTCAGGGTACACGGTAACCGGAGTCCCAGTGTCGATTGATGCTATTGACCCTAACGGCAACTTTGTGCACGTCGCAGATGTTACGAGTGATGTTAGCGGCACTTTCAGTTACTTGTGGAAGCCCGACATGGTAGGCAAGTACTCGGTTACTGCCACTTTCGCAGGAGACGGCTCCTACAGCAGCTCATTCGCGGAAACAGCAGTTGGCGTAACCGACCTTCCAGCATCACTTCCACCAGTTGAGATACCTGCACAAGTAGACAATACGATGCTGCTCTACGGCTTGATGGTGCTGGTAGTCATTGCCATCCTCATCGGAATAGTTGCTCTATTACGAAAAAGATGATCGGCGCAAAACACAGCTATTACCAATCTCCACTTTTTTGGGAACCCCCTTTTCAGCTTTCTCTCAGTATTTTTGTGGGGCTAGACTTTTTGGGAATGATTGATTTTTACGTATCTGAGTAGATTAGCATTATGGCAATAACGAAAATTCTTATTGCTCCGCGTTATATCCTGACGCGCGTTAGACTGCTTAACTCTTCTTTGTTTTTCTTGATTCTTTGTGTTTTTCGAGGATTTCGTTTATTTGACTGTTAATGAAGTGCTCTGCGCTGCGGAAGGGCGTGTCCATTTTCTTCATGACTTGCTCGAGTTCTTCTTACTATTCGCGGGGATTTATAGGCATTTGTTGTCGATTTTGAGTCAGGTTGGTTTGAGCCGTATGGCGTAGTGTACGAATTCTTCTTTGGTGGGTATAGCCCATTTGTTTGTTTCTTCGATAAAATTCTGAGTTTGAGCCAGCTGTTCAGGCGTAGCAATTCTTTACTTTCATCTACCTCTCCACTGCTCAAATGAGTAGTTTGTTCGCTTTCTTTTTATGCAGTCTGAACCATAAGCGGGAGTTTACGTGAATGTCTATGTTTGATGACACACGAATTCCGTGGAGACTTAGCTGAGTTAGGTAAGACTGTTCCTTCTTGCCGTATGGCTTTGGAGTCAGAGATTCACAGGTGAAGGGGTTTTGGAAATTCTTTGCCAAACGAGGGCGGCAGAAACCTGTTGTACCTGATATTGTTTTTGTCGTGGTCGCAAAGAGTGATCTTGAATGGAAAGGATAGTGAGTTACGACCAGGAGAGGTCGAAGCGGTCAAGGTTCATTACTTTGCTCCATGCCGCTTTGAAATCGTGTAGGAACTTCTCTTGGGAGTCCTCGCATGCGTAGACTTCCGCCAAGGCCCGGAGTTGAGAGTTCGAACCGAAGATGAGGTCGACACGGGTACCGGTCCACTTGAGTTTACCCGTTGCATGATCAAGACCTTCGAACACATCTTCGTCTCCCGAAGTTGCCTTCCACGTCGTGCTCATATCGAGCAGATTCACGAAGAAGTCGTTGGTGAGAGTCTCTGGCCGCTTGGTGAATACGCCGTGCTGGGACTGCCCAAAGTTTGAATTCAAAACACGCAAACCGCCAACGAGAACTGTCATCTCAGGAGCAGTTAGCGTCAACAGCTGCGCACGATCAACAAGTAGTTCCTCTGCCGATACGGCATATTTGGTTTTGAGGTAGTTACGGAACCCGTCTGCAACAGGTTCTAAAACGACGAATGACTCTACATCGGTTTGCTCCTGCAATGCATCTGTGCGTCCCGGATTGAAAGGAACATGGATAACATGACCGGCATTCTTTGCAGCTTTCTCGACACCTGCGCATCCACCCAGGACAATCAAGTCGGCGAGCGAAACTTTTTTCCCGCCTGATTGCGAGCTGTTGAACTCCTTTTGGATTGTCTCAAGGGTCGCCAGCACCTTCTTCAATTGAGCTGGCTGGTTGACTACCCAATCCTTTTGCGGTGAAAGACGGATACGAGCCCCATTCGCACCTCCGCGTTTGTCGGAACCTCGGAATGTGGACGCA
Organism: Candidatus Bathyarchaeota archaeon; assembly: GCA_963811105.1. Taxonomy (GTDB): domain Archaea; phylum Thermoproteota; class Bathyarchaeia; order Bathyarchaeales; family Bathycorpusculaceae; genus Bathycorpusculum. The sequence goes on from CAWEPZ010000011.1 coordinate 606,652, forward strand.
GATTCCCAAGCAGTCGAGATCAGTTCCGAGATCAACAGACCAGAGGCAAGGATCATGCTCTTGAGGTCTGCGATGTCCTGCTCATCAATTAGCTCATAATCGACTGCAGGTACCGGATCTTGCCATATAAGTTCCTCCGCTGGGACTTCCGGACCGAGATAGCGCGAGCGTGGGCCCATATCGCGGTGGGTAAGCTTGAACCATGCTCGGGCGAAGGCATCAGCAAGCTGATCCGGATTCTCGAAGAAGCGCCTTGCAATCTTCTCGTAAACCGGGTCGAACCGCAGGGCGAGGTCAGTGGTCAGCATCGATGGCGCGTGGCGCTTTGTCGGGTCATGCGCATCCGGCACAGTATCGGCGCCTTCGCCACCCTTCGGCTTCCACTGATACGCACCGGCCGGACTCTTGGTCAGTTCCCATTCGTAGCCGAACAGGTTCTGCAAGAAGTTGTTGCTCCACTTAGTTGGCGTCTTGGTCCAGATAACTTCCAGGCCGCTGGTAATCGTGTCATCGCCTTTGCCCGTGCCAAATTTGCTTCTCCAGCCGAGGCCCTGTTCCTCAATGGGGGCGTCTTCAGGCTCGGGACCCACCAGTGACGCATCGCCAGCGCCGTGGGTTTTGCCAAAGGCGTGGCCGCCCGCGATGAGGGCCACCGTCTCCTCGTCGTTCATCGACATGCGCGCGAAGACCTCGCGGATATCCTTGGCGGCAGCAAGCGGATCCGGGTTGCCGTTCGGGCCTTCCGGATTGACATAGATTAACCCCATCTGCACAGCAGCAAGCGGATTTTCGAGGTCCCTCTCCCCTGAATAGCGTTTGTCACCTAGCCAGGTGGTTTCGGAACCCCAGTAGACGTCCTCTTGCGGCTCCCAGATGTCCTCGCGTCCACCGCCGAAACCGAAGGTCTTAAATCCCATCGACTCAAGCGCGCAGTTGCCGGCGAGAATCATTAGGTCGGCCCAAGAGATTTTTCTGCCGTATTTCTGCTTGATCGGCCAAAGCAAACGGCGCGCTTTGTCGAGGTTGACGTTGTCGGGCCAGCTGTTAAGAGGCGGGAAACGCTGCGCCCCCGAGGATGCCCCCCCACGACCGTCGCCCTTGCGGTAGGTGCCTGCGCTATGCCAAGCCATCCGGATGAAGAGCCCACCGTAGTTACCGTAATCGGCCGGCCACCAATCCTTCGAGTCGGTCATCAGCGCATAGAGGTCCTTCTTCACAGCCTCCAAGTCGAGTTTCTTGAATTCATCAGCGTATTTGAACTCTTTTCCCATCGGATTATACAAATACGAATGCTGGTGCAGTATATTCAGGTTCAACTGGGTCGGCCACCAGTCTCGGTTTGACAAGCGCGTACGGCTTACTGTAAGCTTCTTTTCATCATTCAAAAGAATACACCTTTTGCTATAGTTTTATTTTGGATTAGGACCAATTTAAAGGTTAAGTTTCAGTATGATACGTCGTTTGAGAACGTAGTGTTGAGGAAAAGATTGGTCGACTGAAATATCATGAGGTTTTAACCAAAAAGGTCTTTGCGCAAAATGAGGGCTTGCTCGATGAGCTTCGCTGGATTCGGCGTCGATTGGAGCGGATTGGAGAGGCTGAGTATTCTGTGGGTGACGTTGAGTGGTTTTGCGGTTCTTGATGAGGTTGATCGGAAGATTGTGCAGATGATTAGGGAAGCTGGAATTCCGGGTGTTTTGCCAAAGGTTGTGGCTGCTGACGTCAACCTGCGAGGCAACTTTGAGTTAAGATATTATGATATGAGTTTGGCGGATTTTGCGCATGAATAAGCGCTTGCACTTTGAAACTGGGAAATGTTTGTTTGAGAAGCGTGGGCATTCGTGGGCTTTGACTATGTTTGCTTTTGAGTCTTATGATAAGCCAATTCAGCCGAAGAATGAAGTTTCTGCTCTGGATCTGAAGAGGTTTTAGTGAATAAAAAAGAAAATTTCTAAGATTTATTGGGTGTTGGATGCTAAAGCTTTGGCTCAATTACTTGGGTACAAAGACTGCAGTACAGAGCCGTCAATGTTTTTGACTGCTTGGAAGATCCCTTGCTATAAGTTGCATTAGGAAAAGTTCGCTGATGGCATAGTCGTTGTAAGCGTGGAGCCGGGAGTTCCCAAGCTTGAGGAGTGTGTTGATGACGAGGAGGGGGGGTTAGTTCGGGTTTGACTAAGCGTGAGAAGCAAATTTTTGCGCTTAAAAAAGGTGATATGTCGGATTATGAGATTGCCCGAAAGCTAAGGGTTGATGCTGGGAATATTACTCGATCAAGGTTAACTGCCTTGTGCAAGATTGAGTGGGCTCAGGTTGATTTGGAATTTGCTCTCCAGGTAGGCGCGAAGATTAAATTTTAATTCAACCAACCTTTCCCGCTTTCTTTATACTTACTTTTTTAAATACACCCTTAACACGACACTTCACAACGCGCAAAGAGAAAACATGAAGGGATAGTTGTTTTCCTCGTTTCCTAAAGTGAAGCCAAAAAAACATAGAGCTTTTGGTCAAGTAAATATTAGTTTTTGGGGTTCTGTTTAAAGCCACGATTGAAGTAATAGATCATAACTGCAATTACAGCAGCTAACAACATTATGATGACTCCTCCAATAATCAGCGTCGTCTGAGTAAATTCCAGATTAGCGTTTGGCTGTGTTTGACCAAGATTGAGAATAATCAAGTGTGTGCTGTGATGATACGTAAGGTGGACAATGTAAGAATCCTGCTGAGATGTAACATTGTAGTTTAGTTGTTTTCCGTCAAGGTACACTTTTAGCATCGAAATATCGTCGATAAGGGATTTTGCAATGTGTGCATCAATGTATCCTGTTGTGCCTTGAGAACCAGTTACTGAGAAGCTTAGTTCGTGGCTTGTGGAATTGAAAGACAAGTTCGATACGGTCGAGTTTGATGATACTGAGAAAACGTCTTGAGCATTTTGAACAGTTAATGGCATTACTACAAGATTAACTACACTACTGGTACCAGAGTGAGTAGAGTCTCCTTGAAAAGTAGCGTTTATCAGATAATTTCCAGTGACTGAAGGCAACCATTCGGCTAAGAAACTTCCGTCTGAACCTGTGTTCACGAGTGTGAGGTCTTGCCAAGAATTTCCACCTGTAACGCTGTAGGAAATTAAGATGGGAGCTCCTGACATCGCTGCTTCGTTAGCAGATAAATTACCCTTGATTTCGACTTTGAAATCAGTGTAGGAGGTAGAACTTACACATGAAAGAGCGAGGATTGAGGTGTACAAAGGTGCTGTGGAAGATGAGAAAGTTGTTGCTGACTGGTAGTAAACTCTTCCTTTACCGTATTCATGTGTGAATGCGAACACTAAGCCGTCAGTCCATCGCGCTATTACTGTTGAGTCGTTACTCACTGAAGTTAACGCGTAACAACTGTAAGCGTCGATATGGTAAAGCTGATTTTGAGTTTGAAGTGAAGTCCCAAATGGGTTGTTTACTGCAAGATTGGCGCTTCCGCCTGAATTTGCAAATTGAGAACTGCCAAACCAATCCTGCAAAGAAGACAAATTCTCCCCGCCACTTTGGTAAGGCCACATATCTTTGCAATAGGTTGAGAAGTAGCAGGGTATGCCGCCGATGATAACGACGTTTCCTCCGTTGGAGAGGTAGTTTCTTACAAGTTGGTTATGTTTGGGTTCAACAGCAAACCAAGCCTCAAAAATAACAAGGCCGAAGTTTGAAAGATCATTTGGGACATCGCCAGTGCAAGTAACGTTGAATCCTTGCTGCTCTAATGTTTTGACGGTCCCAATCTTTATTGCTGAAAGGTATTCTTCACCCCAGTAAGGCCCCCAACTGGCTCCATCTGTGAAGTGATGAGCATTATAGTTATCTAACCAGTTAATGTACAGAACTGAGGTGCCGTTCTGAGCAGCCCATTTTGCTCCACTGCCAAAAAGTTGTTCGCTAGGAGTTTGTTGAGGTGCTTGTTGAGATACAGCAGTCTGCATTAAAGCTTGCCCAACAACAACACAAATTAGCAGTATTATAAATGCGAAGATCTGAAAGTTGCAAAGTCGCATCTTTGAGGACACCAAGGGTAGTTATGCCTCTAAGGCTGCTTAAGTTTAGGTTGCGTCAAAAAGGTTCCTGTCAACATTTCTTGACTGACCCAAGTCAAGTTTTCTTGACTAACTCGCTTTATCACAGTCTGCTTGATTGTGTTTTTCGAACACTATTTTTTCCTTAGTCTCTTAGATACTTAGCAAAATAGAATTCCTCTTCAATAGTCAAAGTATCAATATTTTGCCTGTTACCATACCTAATTCGTGCAACGTTGATGTTCGGTCAAAAAGCTCCGTTACCTGATTTCTTCCGAGACTAAAATTAACGCAAATATTTCTAAATTTCTTAGAAATATTTGCATGTGAGGACGCATAAAAAAGTGGCCAAAACATCAAAAAAACGTGATGTGACAGACGTTTGCAAGTCTTTGGGATTAGAAAAAAGCCATCGAAGTATTACAGTTGTGATTGCAAGAAGAAGTTAACAGCTCGCGTGGCAAAAAATTCCGAAAAAACAGAAAAGAAGCAGAAGTTGTTCTGCAAGATACAGAGGCTTGCTAAAATATCATAAGGACATTATTAATTAGCTAGCGACAAAATGTCTGCTAAATTCTTCTGCACGAAATACTAACAAGTTGAACAGGATGACAGACTGACAGGCAGACATTAGCCACTGACGCGGGTGCGTGGAAGAGTAGGAGTAAGTGGGTAATTGAGTTCAAGAAATAGAGAAAGATTAAATTTTAATCCAACCAACCAATTTTCATATAGAAATGCTCAAAAAAAATAATTTGGCATTGGAAAGCCCATAGAGATAAAGAATTGCCAAAAGCTTTTAACTGGACAAGCTAATTTGTGGCCATTAGGCATGTGGAACCAAATGTTGTTGTAAAATAAATATTGCAATTTGGATGGTACTTAATTGTCAAAATAAACAAAGAAAAAAGGAAAGTGAATTTTTGTATTTGCTTTTTCTTATGGTCGCTTTCTAAGAATCCTAATTATTGCCAAGCCAACTATAGCTATTGCAATGATTATAGCGACTGCAGCAAGAACTACATAGGTCATTAAGTCTGATGTTGTAACTACAGCTGAAGGCGTAGTTAGCATTGCTGTTGGTGTTGGTGCTGTGCTTACGGCTATTCCTGTTGCTGCTGATGAGCTGCCATATGAGTCGTCTCCTGCGAATGAAGCGGTGATGGTGTATGTGTCCTCTTTTGGCGGAGTCCATTTGTAAGTGAAAGTACCGTAGTACCCATTCGTCGTGACAGAGCCTATGTTGGTTACGGTTCCATCTGACCCTATTGCGGTTAGGGTGACTTGGACTCCAGTAATGGTGGCGTTGTGAGAGATTCCGTCAATGGGAAGTTGCATGTATAGATATTCCATTTGCGTTTCCATTGAGGTGTCAGAAACGCAGGGTACAGTGCCTGGTTTGGTTGGTGAATTAAGCGGTGCTGTTGGATTTGTTACGCTTCCTTGGTCACCTGGCGACGTGTCCATAACTGTTCCGCGAATGGTGACTGCAGTGCCTAGTGGCACCGCGGTATCGGGGGCTGTCACTGTTGTTGTACTTTGTCCTTTGCCGAAGAAGTACATGTATCCGTCATAACCGTTAGTCGCCTCGAGGTAACCGTCGGCGATTGAGCCTGGATTCATAGGACCTGTGATGTTCCATATGTTTGTGCCTGTTGTTATGTTGATGCAGAATATCTTCCAGCCTCTTGTTATGGGTGAGCTAGGTGAATGTTCAGTGTTATATGCGTAGAGCTTTCCATCTGCAATGATGCTAACACCGGTAAACCATGGATAGTTGCCTTCATAGGGGGTTTCATATGCAAACAGCGCTGGAGCTTTGAAAATCCAGACTAATTTTCCGTTGGTCCAGTTGTAAGCAGCGACTCCATCGTATTGATTTGAAATTATCATGCCGCCATATGATTGTACACCGTAGCATCCGAAAGTGCCCCATGGCCAGCTTGACAATTCACTTGTCCATAGCGTTGCTCCAGTTTGAAGATCCCAGCAATGCCAATGACCATCGTTCAAACGTACAGCGTATTTTCCTTGATCAGCGACTGCCGTGCTGCCACTGAAAGCACCTTGAGTACCTACGGTTGAGTCGGTGGTGATATTCCAGAGCACTTGACCTGTTGTTACGCTAGCAGCCATAATGCGCTGACCATATGCCACTCCTGCACCAGTGGGAGTTATTCCTGAAGTACTAACAGCTATACCAGATTCATAATCAACGGTTCCCAATGAACTGAATGGAAAACTTATGTTGCCTGCCACAGCTAACGCATAATTAGCGAAATTTAAGCCTGAAACGCTTCCGAGAATAGTCCAGTTAATCAAGCGGTAATTTGGATTTGAAGTAGTGCCTATGCTCTGTACGCTCAAGAAGTAAGGATCCATATAGAAAGTGCCAGTTGTCAAAGGAGCAATTGAAACATTCACCGTTGGAGCGCCAGTGTAAGGATCATATCTTATGTACCTTCCACCGCCTACGTAAACAAGTTCTGCCAAATTGCCCCGAACTACCGATTCCGAACCAGGTACGTTTGCTTGTTGCTGCAATTTATACGTGATAAATGTAGGTACCTGAACACCCGTCTTTTCCCAGTATATTTGCCCGGTCTGTAAATCATAGCATTGCCAAACGCTTTGAGTTTGCCCATCAATAACTTTTGTGACAGTCTGATAGCATCTTCCGTCATAGATTATGTTTGGATCAGTTCCTGAAACTGGTTGGTAGGTTTGTCCCCAAACGCCTCCTACAATGCCTCCGATTGCGTCTTGACGCCTCCATAGAATGTGAGCACTGGTTGGTCCTTGGACATATGGAGTGAAGAGATAGTTGCTCATGTAGGTGTTTGTGTCTGCTGGCCAACCTGGTCCTCCTCCGACTATGCCAGTGGCTGGATAGTTACCAAGTATTGGCCACCATTCTCTGTTCTCTGGGGAAACTGGTCTTGTCCAGTAGTCCGTTGGAAGAGGTGAACCTGGCCAAGATGCTACTAAATCTTGTTGCACTACGAAAGTGTAGGGTCCATCAGAGCTGGGCTTGTAGTAAACTGATTTAGAAAAGCTTGTGGTGGTAGTTTGGGAGGCTGTTCCTGACAGGTCACTTACTGTGTTACTGTAGTTGCCTGGGGGGAAGTAGGTGCCAAGGAAGTCAAATTTTACTGTCCAATTGCCAAGTTGATCGACTGTGTATTCGAACCATGCTGATGTATCTCCATGGAATGAATCTAAAGGACCGACAGTTGATGTTGTTCCATCTGGCTTTGTAAAAGTTACTAAGAATGCTGCTTTGTAGTATCGGACGACGTTTATTGGCGGTTGCATCCACAAATTAATTAGCAAAGGTTGGCCGAGACCAATTGGATTTGGTCTGAAACTCAAATGTGCGACGGTCGTATATGATTCGTCAGGGGTAACGTTTGCCGGTACTGCTATTGAACCGCTATCTTGCATATTTGTATACTGACCGTTGGCTGGCATTTCCATGAGCATCGTGGAAGTCATTAATAGAATTGCAACGATTGCCAAAGCTATTTTCCGTTTACTAAAAGTATTTTTCAAGTTTTTTCTCCTCTAGTTTTTTCAAGCGATTGCTATTCATTTTTTGGTATTTAACACTTGTCAGTGTACTCCATAGACAGAAAGCTATTAGTCAACTGGAGAAAATCATTCTTACTCGCTAATAGCGGAGGGTCAAACGAAAGGCAAGATGAGCGCCGCGACAAAGAGAGAGCCGCCCAGAACAGGCTGAAACAGGAAAATCAGCTTCATGCCTATTTTGATATACAAACAATTTCTTGTCCTTTTCTGAGAAACATTCCTTGCTGGATATGCAATTGCCAAGAGGGAGCGCTGTACATTTTCTGTATTTGCAGTAAACAGAGCATAGCTGAAGACTTCTTTTTATGCTCAGTGCGTTAAATATGGTTACATTTTGGACTTTTGGTGTCCATAATTACGGTGGGCGATAGAAGTTTATGGAGGCTGGAACAGCAGAAGAGGTAACGATTATGCAAGGAATCAACTAACTTACGTCTCAATCTGAAAACCACTTGTTACGACAAAAGCCAAGGGAATGGGATTAGACTTTGCCATATGCAAGCGCATCGTTGAGGCACATATGGGAAGTATTTATGTGGAAAGCGAAGTTGGCAAAGGAACAATTATCAAAGTAAAGCTACCGGTCAAATAGCTATTGCATTTTCATCTACCTATCCACTGCTCAAATGAGTAGTTTGTTCGGTTTCTTTTTAAGCAATCTAAACCATAAGCGGGAGCCTACGTGACTGGTTATGATGAAGACAACAGATTCTTTGGAGGCTTAGCTGGGTTGGGTAAGACTGTTCCTTCGTATCGGATGGCTTTGGAGTTTGAGATTCGTAGGTGGAAAGGATTTAGAAATGCTTTGCCAAACGAGAAGGCACGAGTTGCCTTTGATGAGCTGATGGATATGTGCAGGGATAATGGGATGGCAAGCGGGGAAGCGTGTAACCCAATACTCTTTGAGCTTATCGTTATGTCTATTCTGTTGGCTCAACAAAAGAAATTGCGTGAACTCGAGCACAAACTAAACGATGTGCTTTTGCAAAAAATAAGCACACAACCTCATCGGAGAGTAAAAGCAAACAATAAAGTCCACGCTACAACTGAAACAAAATGAAGATGATGAAAAATGTTCTGTAAAGTCTTCGTCTGTTTGTTTTTCCCCTCAAAAATCGTCTAGCTTAAGACTAAACAGTTGTAGTCTCATTTTGTACCAACAAACCTTCATAATAGCTTTTTATATTTCTTAATGAAGATGGAAGTCAATACTGTTTGGCTAAATGTCCTAAATGTGGCAAAGAAGTTTCCAAACCTGACAAATCTTTAAAAAACAGCGTTTTCCACATTGAAGCCTACACATGCAGGAACTGTTGCACCCACTTCAAAGTATCAGAATAACGTTAGGGATTGTAAATAATTAAGTAATTTTTGTTCACTTCTATTGAAAACCTATTCTTGAGAAATAAACCGATTTCTCGAAGGCTATAATTGCCTCTGATTTTAAGTTGAAATTTTTCAGGATTTCTTTGTTCAAGAATAACAAAGCTCAGGTCAACAAGTTGGCTAGCGCCTAATTCACTTAACAGCGCAATCGCTTCTTTCCTATTCATGTGTTCCCTCTCAAACCACTGTGAACGTACGATTCTAATAACACTTTGCATTCAATCGCTTATTTCTCTAGCGAAGGTCTATCAAGGAGAGTGTGGCAGTCACCGGAGAAAACGAGAAGGGTGTGTTTGAAGCGTTAGACTTTCCCTACCCATTGCCTACTGAGCGGGAGATAATTGACGGCAAACCGATTGGCTACTGCCAGAAAAACTGTATACAAACTTGAAAAGAAACTACGTGGGTGCGAAGTGAGCTAAAGAGTTTGCGCCCTACAACAGAGAGGGTCTTTGCTTTCTTGCTCCATCAAACCTTCTGCAGTTCTTCTTATCAGAAATAGACATAGATTGAAAAAACAAAATTAGAGCAAATAGGAAATAAAAAGGAAATCTATATTTTAAAAGGCTTTCTGGGTTCGAACTGATTGCTATTTTAGTTGCGGTTAATTAGTGAATTGAGAATAGAGCACGGGCCTGTAATGTGTTTTTTTTTAGGCTGCCTTTTCCCTATCAGCTTCTTGTATGACCGAAATAATGCCTTAAAGCCATCCATTTGACACAATTTTTATATTAAACCAACGATAAACCTCAACAGGGAGCAAAACGAGCACTGAAAGTTATCGCTTCAAAGTAGGGAATTTTGAATGCTTGGCTGTCAGCGACGGCACCTTCACATACGCACCCCCCACTTTCCCGCCCCCTGCTACCTTTCTTTTCGCCAATGCACCAAAAGAACGTCTCACCCAAAAACTTCTTGAACACAACCTCCAGCAAAAACAGTGGGTAGAGTGGATAAGTCCGTACATCTGTCTGGTGATAAACACGGGTGAACATTGCGTGCTGGTAGATACAGGTGCAGGTGGTCTTGGCCAAAACACTGGAAAACTTCTTCAAAACCTGCACTTGAATGGGATTTCACCAGGGAAAATTGACACAGTTATCCTCACGCATGGACATCCAGACCACATCGGCGGGAACACCAATAATGAAGGAAAACTAATCTTCCCCAACGCTCGCTTCGTTATGTGGAAAGGTGAATGGGATTTCTGGAGCTCGGAACGGGCGAAACTGGAGCTTAATGAACAAGGAAAAGAAATCCTCCTCGCCTTCGCGCGCAAGAACCTGCCTCCGCTCCAGAGTCAGCTCGACCTCGTTGACCATGAAACGGAAATCATGCCTGGTATCCGAGCTGTTGCAGCGCCTGGTCACACTTTTGGTCACATGGCGCTGGCCATTTCCTCGGAGAGTGAAAAATTGCTTGTGTTTTCCGATGCGTTTCTTCATCCCCTTCATATAGAGCAGCCTCACTGGCATGCTACCGTCGACTTTGATCCTCAGCAGGTTATGGCCACGAGGCGTCGACTTCTCAACTTGGCCGCAATCGATAAGACCTTAGTGCTTGCCTTTCACTTTCCCTTCCCAGGCTTAGGCCATATTGTCAGGAAAGGAGAGCAATGGCGATGGCAACCAATCTAAATGATGGATTAGGCTCTGGCCTCAATCTTGAATTCACTCGGGCTGCCTTGCCCCGAAATTATGTGTTGAAGTAGGTTGGTGAGACACGCTAGTTAGCCTGAAGCATACTACCTTTTCTTCTAGCTATTTCCTTTTGATCTTAATTCTGTACGAATGAAAACATCTCGCTTAGGATTAGTAGATGATGATCGGAGTGAAAAAAACAACCGATCATCACCTACCCTCACTAAGTTAGTTTTGCCAATTGAGTCCTGCAGACGAAGGTCTACTTACTATGGAAGAAAAAATTATCTAACTTGAGCAATATTGCTTAAGTAAAGCAACTTGAATTAAAAGCGTTAATATGCGTATGTTATGGAGAAAAGGCCTGCTGACATTATTACTGAAGCCCGAAAACTGGACAGGATGAGAATGGAGCAGGCGGTACTTGGATCAATTGGCTTTGGTAAAAAAGACATCAACCGCTTCTATGAAAACCTATCACCCTTTCCGACCTCAGCGCTTCAAGAGCTACGAGCGTGAAGAAAGAAACCATCTAAATGGAATCGAAATGCTTTATAAAAGATGACCTGAATAGAGTGAGATAATAGGCGGGTTTATTGAAGGGGTTTGCTGTTTTTTCTATGTAGTTTTTGATTTCTTGTAGTATGCAGGAGTGTAGGTTGGGAGTTGGATTTTGAATTTTCTGTTTTGGAACTGCGTATCATTCCGCAGCAAGGTGACTCAATCTATCGGCGAGATGGATTCGCAATAACCTATGCATGCACTTGACTGCCATGCAGCCCTAAAGCAGCAAGTTAGGGATCCTAACATTGACGTCCTAGATTTCGCCAGTTGAATCTCAGTCTAGGCAATCCCCAAACTTGACTGTTAAGACATTTGGAACATACGATTTTCTTATACATATTCGACAAGAAATTGTCTTTTTCGGCACGTAACCCTTTTATCGATCAATGGTAACCCTCGTCTTAAAAGTGGCCGTTCAAATGGTCAAATGCCCTAGATGCCGAAAAGAATTCGCTAAATTAAAAAGTAGACATGAAAGCGACTATTTCTCATTGAAATATTACTCTTGTGATAAATGCAGGCACATTTTCAAAGTAGCCCGCGTTAAATATCCAACCAGTCTATAAAGAGCAGCTCAGTCTAAGTTGTAGAACAACGTGATAACAAAAGACGCAATAAAGTTTTTATTTTCAAATGAAGATATTTGTTATAGCCATGAAGAACCAAAAGAAGAACCGTAAAGAAAGACGCAAAGAAATTCTGGCCGAAATTCTGAATCCACGAAGTCTTTAGCGGCTAATAAAATATTAACTTCTTCAAAGAAGAGCAAGCCTTAAGGTTCTGGCAAAGGCTGTAGATAGTAGATTTGCTAAATCTCGTTACAGAATACCGCAAAATCGCTCGGTATTACGCTGCTTAATTCAGACAGCTCATTTCTCTTATTACTATTCGCTACAAGGGAAATATTGTCCATCTACAATTCAATCTAAAAAAATTGTCAATTATTACGTACTTGACCGTCGCACAAAAACATTCAGAGCTCAGGCCAACTTTATTGATTGTTTTCTGCGCCTTTTAGAATTCTATTCACGGAATCCTTAGGCTTTACTTTCAGCATACCCTCCACTGCTTGGTAATGTCTTTTTTGAATTCGCTTTATATGCTGTTTTTGCTGATGCTTGTGCCGCACGGGATTAGCTATGATTAAGGTTTTCAGATTGTTTGGAGGCGTAGAAGGTTATGGGTAAGAGTGTTGAGTCTTTCAGGATGGCTTTGGAGGGAGAGATTAGCCGGTGGAGTGGCTTTGCTAGAGCGTTGCGTAAGCCTGAGCGGGAAGCTTTTGATTCACTCATGGATATTTGCAGGAGTTACGCTTCGGAAAGTAGCAATACGACTAATCCCATAGTCTTTGAGCCCATGGTTATGTCTATTCTACTCTTTCAACAAAGACGGATAAGGAAGCTGGAGACGGTGCTGCAAGAAATCAAACCTGACATAACAATTCCCACAGAAAGCCAAGAGCATAACAATACAACTGATGCTAAGCCTGAAAATGACGTTCAAAAAGCTCCAAGCGGAGATGGACAATCACAGTTGTTCTAATCATCAGGCGAGCTGTAAGAAAACCTCTCAAAGGGTGTCAAAGAAGAGCAAGTGGTTTAGTCAGCTTGAAGATATAGAGTTTGTTTTTCCCAAAGAACACAACAAAATCCTAAGCCACATTCTTAATCAAGACTTTGACTTCGATACCAAATCAGAAAACAGCACTATAACGCAAGAAAATACTCGCTCCAGGCTTTAAAGACAACCGCTATGGAACCATTAAAAAGAAAACAAGAATTTTGAAGGAAACGGGAACCTCAAGCAAGCAGGTCTAAGAATGGTTCTGCCTAAATAGTTAACGGCAACTTTCCAAGAATTAAATCACAAAAATGGACATTAACTCCCGAGTTTAATCAAAGTTTCTTGACTTGAGATGTTCGGTGCGCTTTGAGATGAACAAAGAAAACAACTATAACAAATAAGGTTGCAGCCACTGTGCTTGCAAAGATTAGGATGATAGTGGCGGTAGTTGAAGTAGAAGTTTTAGTTAAAGGAACTTGGTTAATGGTTGGTTGTGGAATATAGTTGTTAGGCTCTTTTGGGATTGTCGCTTGAGGAATTGAATTTGATGTGTAATTTGCGTTTGTAGGCAATGGTTGGGTATCAGGCGTATTTTTTGGTTCTACTGTGAAATCAACAGTGTCTGTCCATATGGCTTGATAATCTAAGCTTCCTGGACTTACAGGTTTAAAGGCTCCGTTTGGAGGGTTAGGACCGTTTTGATGTACGTCAACCTGAAGAGTTACTACTACTTGATGAGGACCTGCGGATAACTCGGGGATATTTACTGATCCTATCGCTTCGTAAACAACGTGTAACTCATTGTTTGGATTGTTAACTGTCCAAGGTATAGACCCTTCGTCGTTTCCATCTAGGGTATATGTTAGGGTGTACTTCAGGCCCCCAACGGGAAAAGTTACGTTCAGCGTTAACAGATTTGAATCGTAGGTTTCGGATCTGGGAAAAGTAATTTGAACTACTTTATAGGGCTGTGTAGTAGAAGCGTGGGCGGGCACAATTGTTTGAGTCCAGAACGCTAACGATATAAGAAATAGTAAAGGGATTAAAAGAGTGCAGAGTATTTTTTTGTTCGATCTTCCTTGTACTTTTCGCATTAACATCAACAAGTTGCTAAAGGTGAAGGTCCAATATTACTCTCCCCCGGGAACAGTCTGTTCCGCTAAAAGAACGCTTAGTTAGTAAGTTTCTTGACTGGTATCAATGATGTCTAACCAATGTAACAACCGAGAAATTATTAGAATAAAGGGCAGAATTACTAACCAAGATAATTCTGGAACGGTAGGAGTTGAAGCTGTCGACGTTTGATCTGATGCTATTGGAGCGTTGCTGTCTGCGTTGAAGTTTATTGTTTGCTCAAATGTTGGGACAGAAGGAGTATTTGCCTCGGATTTAACAGAAATAGTCAGTTTATGAGAACCGTTTGACAGCCCAGTTAGTGTTATATTGCCATTGAGGGACTTCCAATCAGAAGCTTCAGGTTCACCGGTTGTATCCAAAGCATAATATGACCAAGTAACCTTTGAATCGACGCTATAAATTATTGGCACTTGATTAATATTGTAGGTTGCTTGGTTTTGTGGTGAGATAATAGTAAATACTCCGGGTATTTGACCAGCCTGTGTTGGCAAGTTGATTGGTTGGCTAATTTGGTTGCTTACAGAAAAACGGGTTGCAAAATTTGATGTCATAATGTTGTCCCCGTAATCTGTCCATAGAACCAAAAATATCATCGTGTGATTTCCAAGCGATTGAGTTGCTATTGTTCCAGTTAAAACTATGGTGGGATGGTTGGCTGTGTACACTGGAATATACGCCGGTGCGCTACCATTGATTACCATTGGCCCATATGGACCCTTGGCTGAGTCTCTGCCTGCGATGGAGATAATGTTTCCTGTATTATCAAGTACATAGCTGACTGAGTATATTTCTCCGCGAAGTAGACTATTGGTAAACCAAGATGGTGGAATAGTTATGTTTATGGAGTAAGGAATAGGCTGATTTTCTGGAAAAACTTGGGGGTAAGTTGGAATATTAACCTTTAGAATTGGAGCATCAGGGTTAAGGGTTGTTGGTCTGCCTACAGGAAACTCGACTCTTGCGCTTCCTTCATTTACCCAAGTTCCATAGTCGTATTTTACATATACCATTATTACATGCCAACCATCCGAAAGATTCGGCAAAATTGCTTGGCTAGTAACTGATGAATATGAATAAGCACCTGAGGTGGAAATGCCTTGGTAGACTGGTGTCATGCTTACATTGGCTTGCCCGTCTACGCTATAAGTAATATATCGGTTCTCTGAACCTTTGAGAGGATCTAAAAACATTGAAGCTGAAATGTTGAGCAAAACAGGATTTATATTATTACCATAACTCTCAGGTGAAACAATAGTAACTTGCAGAGGACCAGGTTCAAAATTAGCCCATACGCCAACTATATTGTATGCTCCCAGAAACATTGAACTGATAACTATTACGGCTAACATTTTTGCATTAATAGTTAACCACCACTATTTTTTCCAATGCTTTGTTGTGGTTAAAAAGCTTATTCGTAAAATTTTCTTGACTATGGTTAGTCAAAGTTTCTTGACGCAGTTTACTTGGTGGTTTTTCGATGCCTTCTAAGTAGAAGTAAAGAAGCAACTGCATTTTAAAGGATAAGGCCTACTTCACACTTCTTTCCTTGCTTAAAAACACAAACGCAAAAGCAACTACAACCACAACGATAACACTCATCAGCACCAAGATGGCAATTTGAACCCAATCTAAACCCAGAAAAACTGCGTGTTGATACCCAGACTGAGTGAATTCGATTGATATTTGATGAGTGCTGTGGTGATAGCTAAAAGACACGAGCCAAGAATCTCCTTGGGACTGGGTAGTGTAAACTAATTGATTTCCGTCAAGGTAAACCTTGAGATTAGAAGCGTCACTGATAAGTGATTTGGGAATATGCACATTAATGTATCCTGTTGTGTCTGAGGAACCGCTGACTGTAAAACTTAATTCTTTGCTTGTGGAGTTGAAGAAAATTTCTGAAAGAGTGGAATTTGATATTACGGAGAAAGCCAAGTCTTTTTCGTAAGGTGTCACAGCAAAGTTGACTGTAGTGCTTGTTTGAGGATATTGGTCATTTCCGAGCCATTCAGCTTTGAGCAAGTAATTTCCTGTGACTGTTGGCATCCAAACCGCCAAAAAATCTCCATTGCTATCTGTGTTCAATAGAGTAAGGTCTATCCAAGAGTTGCCGCCGTTAACGCTGTAAGATAACTGGATTGATGCGAACGGTACACCTTGTCCATCAGCAATTAAACTACCATTGATGTCTACTTTGAAGTTCGAAAGTGTTGCAGAGCTTTGGCAAGAAACAATGAGGGTAGGCGTAGAAGGATTTAGATAGGATTGATTTGAACCGACGGTTATGGTGTATGCGGCTTGCCCTTGGGAAGTCATAACATCTACTATTAGTGGATCTCCTGGACTGACGTTTAGGGGTCCTGTACCATTAATGTTCAATTCTGTCCCGAAGCCTGCTAAAACTATTTCATGATCTGACCAACTTGTCAAATAAATGCCGATCATGTCCTTGGGCACCCATTGTGAATCCGTGCACCCCGCCTCCCAACTGTTAAAGCCTGCTTCATCGTATATTCTTATGACCGGAGTGGTTCCCCCGACAACGGTGTCGACGGATCCATCGCTTAGATTCATAAGTTGAGGCGAAATATTCCCAAAACCATCGCCACTTATTATTATTGTTTGTATCCGAGTAGCTGCAATGTGGCTAATTGAAGATATTTCTGGTGTTGCTCCGGATGATCCAGGCAGATTTTGGCCTGTTGAACCAACAACATCTGTGTAAATTGCTTGTCCATTGGTAGTTTGCACTGCTATCAGCATTGGATCGCCTAAAGATAGGGTCCATTGTCCAGTACCGTTTATGCTTAGTGCCGTTCCAAAGCCGCCTAAGACAATGTCCGTGTCTGACCAACTCACTAATATGACGCCAATACTATCCGCACCCGTATTTGGAGTATCTTGTACACCTGCTTCCCAACTGCTCGAACCGCCTTCATCATAAAACCTTATGACTGGAGTAGTGCCTCCACCGACAGTATCTACAGATCCGTCCCCCAGATTGAAGAGTTGAGGTTGAATTTTGCCGAAACCGCTACCGTGAATAAATATGGTCTGTATTCTGGTTGCTTCAATCGTGCTTACCGAGGAAATTTTTGGTGTACCGCTTTGAGACCCCACAAAATCTGCAGTACCGAAAGAAGCCAAGCCGCTAACCATAAAAGCTATCAAGAAAATGCATAGGAATGACTTCTCCATAGCTATAACCACAATCAAAACAAATGTATTATCGATAAAAGCATTCTCATCAAATATTCTTGACTAATATTAGTCAAATTTTCTTGACTGGTTTTTTGTGTCAAACATTTCCTTGTAGTCTCTTTCTAACCGTAATCAGAGCAATTGGAATGGAGAGTAGTAAGGGTAGGATTGTCAACCAAGAAAACTCTGGAATTGTGGGGGAAGATGGTAAGGTATAGTTATAGGGTTTAATCAGAGGATATCTGTCGATTACTTGTGGAGCGGCCTCGCTAACATACGTAATATTGCCTATACCTGAATAGCTTATTTCAACTGCTTGAGGATATCTTCTTGCATAGTCATTCCAGTAGTTGCCTTCAACTCCATTGTCCCAGGGTTTAGTATTAGCAGATTTTGGAAAGAGCAGAGTTCCAAATGTGAGTACCTCAACGTTGAGGAAATTGTTGTGGTAAACTTGAAATTCGCTAGTTTGTGTACTGATAAAGAAGGTTGTGAGTCTGCTAAAAGTTATGTTATTAGATTCAATTTTTAGTGCTGTACAATTAGTTATCCAAAAGCCAGTTGCATAATCACCTAGCACTATTTGATTTTGAGATATTGTATTGTTGTTTCCTACTATCCGTTCTGGGCCAATTTGATTTCCTATTATTTTGTAATTACTGGCGTATACTGCAACATCATAAATATTATTGGAAAAGTAGTTGGACTGAATTGTATTGTTATCAGAAGCTCCTATTACTCCTAAACTCCAGTTAAAGATGTGAAAATTGAAAATAGTGACATTGGTACAAGCCAAGTATATGGCAGCCATATTGTAAGTTTCCCTTCCAGGTCCTTGAAGGTTAAGACCAGAACCGTTTAGAATAATGTTGTTACGTTGAATTGTGATATTGCAGTTTTGAATGTTATCAGTTAAGGTATAGATGCTTCCATTATGTTGAATAGGTGCTGTTGAAGGCTCAATGGTTCCATCTGACGTTATGTAAATGGGAGAAACATCAGAAGGATTCAAAGAATTAGCTCTAGATACATCTAACCTCAAAGCTGACAAAACTACAAAAAGAATCAGCAAAGAAACTAACGCTTTCTTCATCTTATTCGATGCCTTCTATAGATAGTAAGAGCAACAACCCCAATGGAAGGGGCAGCTATAACTAATGATAATATGGTGAAGAATTCAGCGTCTTTAGGTAACAATTCACCATCAGGCTTCTCTGTTATATTGGAATTTTGAGAAATAGTGAAATTAACTGAAGCTTTGTCTAAACTCTGAATGCTTCTTATCCGTGGGTTAAGACTGTCTGGCTTAACATCTAATCGTAAGAAATGAGTTCCTTCTGAAATATTATGCAGAGTTGTAGTGTAGTTTAGCCACGTGTTGCTATACCAGCATGGATTTACAAGAGAACAAAAAGCCTCATGTCCGCCAACTGAAACAAGAGTCATATTTTGGCGGTCAGAACCATCTAAACTATAAATACAACTGATATTTTGGTAAGGAACATAATGCGTATTTGGCTCAGACTCAATTCCTCCTATATGCAAACCTGCGTTTACAACAATATCAGAATCTGTATACGTGAAGTTTTCAATCGGTGAGGTTATAGCTATTTGACCAGAAAGTTCATCATAATTAAAAGGAATTGCAGCGTTTGGCGAATAGCAGGAACCAAAATTTAACGCTAGAACTGGAAAAATAAATCCGACAAGAAACAAAAGTAATATTTTCTTATCCACAATCATCATCAATATTATTCAGGTATTTTCTTGGTTATAACTCTCCTGAAAGAACAAGGTGTTCCGCTAAAAGAACGGTTAGTCAAAAGTTTGTTGACCTGATTATTTTGGCGTTTTTCGATGGCTTCTAAACAGCAGTAAAGCACCAATAACAATCGCCAAGATTGCAGCGGTTACAATCGCTAAAATATAGGATGCAGGAAAATCAGCTCTATCGTTAATATTTGAATTACTTGCAGTCGCAGAAGATTGAATCGGTTGAATTGTTGGAGATGGTTCTAATGTTGAAGGAATTGTGTTTACTGTAAAGTTAGTTTTTTCAGAATAAGTATCAATGTAGTAATTCATTTCGATGTTCCAAGTTCGACTATCATTTTTATCGTAATAACTATTGTAATAACTATCGGAGTGAATGCGTATTTGGAAGCTATGATTTCCTTCAGATAGATTAGTTAAGTCTCCTTGATAGCTGAAGGGTTCTTTTCCGTATTTTAAATAATCAGCGTAATTGGAAATTGCAACTTCATTGTTGTTGTCGAGTTTGTATAAGATTACCATTATTTGACCGTGAACTGGGTCATAGTCAAACCATGATGAAGGTTTTCTTATAGTTAATGAATAATGGATTGTGTCGACATCATAGGTCTTATTATTTATTGGTTCGCTAATGGTTATCGTTGGCTCATTCTTATCGGGTGTTGTGGGTAGCGGTGCTTGAGGAGAAGGATTTCCAACTGCTAACTCCACTATCGCCATACTAATTATGGCTGACATTAGAAAGACTAATGCAACCGCCAAAGGTGTTCTTTTCACAAAGACAACCAAGTTATTACTGCGTTGAATTTGCTATTTACGTTTTTTCGTCAAAGATTCTTGACTGGGGTTCGTCAAACTTTCTTGACTAAACGCAAACTGTCGGTTAAGTCAAAGTTTTTCTTGAATAGTTTAAGATTAGATTTCTGGTACGCAGTAAATTCATAATTGAAGTTCATTACGACTGTCGCCCGTGTTTCTTAATGTAAACTGTGCTTCCAACACATATCACAGCTACTGCTGCCGCTACGACCGCAATCAATAACATCGATTGAGTGAAGTTACCTGTTGATTCATTTGGTGTGAGTGTGGCGGCGCTGATGCCTTGGTCAGTTAAATTAAAGCTATACACTTCTGATGTGCCAATGTTACCGCCGTTGTCTTTAGCATAAACAATTATTTTATGGCTCCCATAAGCTATATTTGAGATAATAGTTGAATTGCCGTAAATAGTTTTGTTGGCATTGCCGTCCAGGCTGTAGCCTATCCAAGGTGTAGGCTCGTTAATCTCAATAACTAGCGGTAAATTGATCCAGTTAAAGACATGGGAAATTATTGTTCGGTTGGCGATTGCGGCGGCGTCAATATGGATGATTGGAGCGTTGTGATCTCTTACGATGAAATCGACGGCTTGAGAAGTATAGAGATGTCCCGCACTGTCGTTGCCGTACATTGTTAAAGTGTGGGAGCCTTCTAAAAGGCCGTTAAGAGACAGAGTGGCTAAGCTGGTAATTACTTGGTTATTGTCCAAACTAAATCCTGCCCAAGAGAGAGGTGTATCGCTTTTGAATTCAAGAAGCATACTAGTTGAATCATAGGTTTTCGGTTTCGGAGACAATCACATGAATCGTTGGGGTTGCATCGCCAACTATGAAGTAGTTGGTTACAGAAAAATTGGAAAGTGGTTTGCCGCTAGAGTAATCGGTAAGGTCTGTTTGTCCATAAATAGATAGTGAGTGAACTCCATCTGATAAATCGGTAATTGCTTTTATCACAGTGGCGACATGACCTGAACTGCCTACTTGAGTATTGAATGTCAAATTAACCCCTGGATGACCATCCAAGCTGTATTGCATCCAAGTTACTTTTTCGGCTGCCGTAAAAAAATGGCTGTTGGTCACGACTTTCACGTTCATGTAGATAGTTGACTCATTATATACCTTGTTCATAGCTGGAACGGAGACTGACACTTTCGGTGCCAATTGATAAAGTTCAAAATTGGCTGATGCAAACTCAACCAAGGGAAAGGACAGCAATGGAGTTAGAAGCATTAGCAGGCAAAATAGCGTTAAAGCCTTCTTATCCAGAAATACACCGTTCGCTGGCAATTTTCATAGCCTCTTCTAACAAAGTTATTTGCAATCGATTTTCTTAAAAGGTTTTCAGTAAAACAATCTTGACTGGGTTTAGTCAAAGTTTCTTTATTTGCGCTTTCTAAACAGCAAAATATTACCGAGTTAGCAGATTAGTCTTGTTACTCGACTATCAGGGAATCGGCGTTAGCAAAAGGCTCCTAAACTTTATTGCTGAACTTTACTCTTATCAAACTATAATGCCCTTCTATATTCTGTCGAGCAATCCTCAAATTATCCATAGAAACCTTGGTAATTGGAAAATAATGAGTTCTGGTCATGCAAGCAAAGGAAAGAATGACTCTAGAATAAACAATAGATTGCATTGCAGTTTAAACCGAAGACGAATAACCGTTTCGATGCGATACAAAGAAAAGTAAATTTCATTGTCTCTTAGACCCTTTGGAGATTAAATTTTGATCTCCTCCGACGACGACGCTGGTGACTGCCCCTGCCTATTACTGATTACATTATTCCTTGATTATTAGGTATGAGACGGTTACAAAGAAGGATTTACTGAGGCTGCGGTAAAATCTAAAAGGGAAAAGAATCTAATTTTAAAATAACGCTAATTTTTTTGTGACCTACTACCTTATCAGTCCCTTGTTTAACGCCTTTCAATCGATTGTTTAGCCTAAAAAAGGAGAGATTGAGGTTGGTTTGGTTTCGTTTGGTATTTACCGTTTTCTGAGTATTAGGATAGCTGAAGCAACTGAGATTACAACTACAATTGCTATTCCGATTGCTGCGGCTATGATTGTCATGGTATAATCGGGTATCACAACTTCTGCTTGAGTCGCGGATGCTTGAGGTGATCCAACTGAGGCGTAGGTTGTTGCGAATGAGCGACCATATGAGTCGTCGCCCTTGAAAGATGCTGTAATAGCATATTGCCCGTCGATTGTTGGCGTCCATGTGAAGCCGAAAGTACCAGTGTATCCATCGGTAGTTGTGTCGCCGATATGTATGTAGTTGCCGTTTGGATCAACAGCGTCAATGGATATTGGAACCCCTATTATTGTCGTATTATGGTTTATACCGTCAATCGGGAGTTGCATGTGTAGATATTCCATTTGTGTAGACATTGAGTCTTTGGATACGCACGGCGTTCCCGGTTGAGCAGGCGAAGTGTCGAGCACAGCGCCCCTTATCATAATGCCACTTCCTTGCGAAACGACAACGTCAGGTGCTGTCACGGTAGTAGTGCTTATGCCTTTGCCAATCACGTACATCATTCCATCGTACATATCTGCAGCTGCTAGATAACCGTCAGCGATCGCCCAAGGAGTCATGCGTCCGGTGATGTTCCATATTCCCTCGCCAGTGGTAGCGTTGATAGCGTGAAGCTTATACCCTCTCGGTATAGGCTCGCTGATTGAGTGCTCATCATTGTAGCAGTAATAAACTCCATCCGCAACGTATGGTTGAGTGCCACTGCTTCCAGGGCTAGTATAAAATGGAAGGAACTCTTCACCTGTTTTAGAATCTGCATAAACCGATTCGTATGGGAAGTCAGGTACGTATTTGTATCGCCAGGATATCTTGCCGTTGTCCCAGTTGTAAGCGGCGACTCCATCATATTGGTTTGAGATTATGTTTCCGCCGTATGATATTACGTTGTAGCATCCGAATGTTCCCCAGGGCCAACTTGAAAGCTCGCTAACCCACAGTTCTTTGCCAGTTTGCAGATCCCAGCAGTGCCAGTGGCCATCATTCAATCGTACCGCGAATTTTCCATGGTCAGCGCATGCAGTGCTTCCACTGAACAAACCACCGAGTCCAGTACTTGCGTCGGTTGATGTATTCCAAAGCAGCCTTCCTGTGTATATATTGGCACCCATTATCAAATTGCCATAAGTGACTCCTACGCTGGCAGTTGAGATTCCTTGAGTGACCACGGCTACGCCTGCTTCGTAATCAACAACCCCTAAGCTACTGAATGGCCAAGTAACGTTGTTGCACACGTCAAGCACGAAATTCCCCACACCGAACCCTGATATGTTTGTTCCCTTTATCGTCCAATTGATTAAACGGTAACGCTGATCAGCCGGAACGCTATTGCCAAGGTTCTGCACTGATAAGAAGTAGGGCCAATCGTAAGAAGCATAGTAAGTGCCTGTCGTCAACGGAGAAATTGAACAGTTAATTTTAACAAGGCCACAAAAGGATTGTATTGTTATTAGCCGTCCGCCGCCTACGTACATAAGGTCAACTCTCATGCCTAAAGTGCTTGCTGCTTCACCTTGTACGATGTTAAGCTCTCTCTCGCTGTACAGAATCATGGTAGGCACTTGAGTGATATTTGTCTTTTCCCAGTAAATCTCACCTGTTCGCAAGTCATAGCATTGCCAAACGCTCTGAGTTACTCCATCGTAAACCTTAGTAACACTTTGATAACATCGTCCCATAAAGATAATTGATGGACCGGAAACAAAGCTATTCAATGGTAATGTGTAATTGGTTTCTCCATGACCTATATTCTCTTTGCCATATTGCTCTTTGGGTAAAGGTCTTTATCGTTGGAGTGGACAGCCCGCAGTTTGGTACAATCAACGGTAACTTGTCGTGCCCCATAGAGTCTGAGATCTTTTATAGTAAACTATTCAACCCATGCTGTTCCGTCTCCTTGATAAGTGCTTATTGGACCAATCGATTCAGTTGTTCCGTCTGGTTTTGTGAAAGTCAATGTTAATCCTGTAATCAAGTGGCCTACATTAATTGGAGGCTGCATCCACATGTTAACCAGCAAGTATTGGTTGATTCCAATGGGGTTTGGTCTGAATGACATGTGAGCGATGGTTTCATATGTCAAGTCAGGGGTAACGCCTGCAGGTAGAGGTATCGACCCAAAACCTCGTTGATTTGTATATTGAGCTTGTGCGGGAACAGAAAACATTATGATGGAAGAAGCCATTAAAAATGCGAATAAGATTGCAATAGTTTTTTTTGCCATATTTGCGTTATTTTTCATCTGCATTTTTCTATTCTCCTTAAATTTTTTAGAAAGAGCTTAGCGGAAAAAGCGCTCCGCTTTCAACGATAAGCCCTTTCCTCAATTGACGTATTGTTGCTAACAATTTATAAAACCAAGTGGAAAGTAACCACTGACGACAACTGTATTGGCAAGCGAACTAAAACTCTTCCTAAAACAGAAGGCAGCGGTATAAATGTCACTGACAAGTTACACATCTTTTGGACGGCGCCATTTCAGTTACGCATTTGTTCTGCCACTTCTCAGTAGATTAAATTTTTCGGCATGTAGAAAAGTCGGATAAAATTTTCTCATAGAACCTATTTATGCAAAATTCGAGTCTTCATGGATCATATGCTGTGTCTAAGGATTTTTGTGCTGTGGTTTGGCAGGGTGATTTCGTCATACCGAAACATTTTATCGGGCACATTTCCATTAATTAATTTTGGAAAATGTCTCTTAGACTTCACGGCAACGCTACGTTTCCTGAACCCAAGTTCCATTCTACATCCAAACAAGCAACCTACAAATCATTCGAGGAAACATGAAGAACTGGAAAATAACCCGCTTTGGACATGCCAACAAAGGGCAAGATAAGCAAGAATAAATAATGAAATAAGACAGAGTCTTAGCCGGAAAATGAATAACATTTCTATGCAGTACACAGGAAAGAGATAATATCATGATTTACACGTCAATTTTTTTACTCTTTCGCTTAAGCTAAGCGGGTTCAGAAACCTGGCTAGTCGAAATCGAGAAACTTGCAAGAAAAGTCTTTCATCACAAATACATCACGCATAGGAAATGTACTTGCAGTAATATTTATCAAAAAAAAGAAAAAAGAATTATTGTTTTTTGTATTTTTATGGTCGTTTTTTTAGTAATAATGCGCCGACTATAGCTATTGCAATTATGATGGCAATTACTCCTAAGACCATGTAAGTCATTAGGTCTGATGTCGTAGCAGCGTTTATTGGAGCAGAGGTTGCTGTCGGAGTTGCCTGAGGTGCGTTGACTACTAATGCTGCTGCTTGAGCATAAGAACTTCCGTATGAATCATCGCCTGCAAAGGTAGCGGTTATCTTGTATGAGCCTGCAACGGTTGGAGCCCAGACGTAGCTGAATGTTCCGCTCATGTCGCTGGTAACTGTTGCAATGTGGACAAGGTTGTTGTTGGGGTCAACTGCGTCGATTGAAACTGGTACACCTGTAACATTAGCTGGCACTTGATACTGAGCATGCAGGTGATCCATCCATGCGCTCATCGATTGTGCTGAAACGCATGCTGTGCCTGGCTGCCCTGGTGATTGGTCTAAGACTGTGCCTGATATTATCGCGCTTTCACCTGTGGTGATTTGTGTTTGTGGCACTGAAACTGTGGTTGCGCTTTGTCCTTTGCCGAACACATACATTGTCGCATCATATTCGCTTCCGAATACTAGATAGCCTTCCGCAATAGCGCCTGTGAATGCTCTGGACTGGTCAACTTGAGAGGCTGAGTAGTTCCATATTTGCTCGCCTGTGGTCATGTTGACACAGTATAGGTTTAAGCCTCTTGTCAATGGTTCACTGGGTGTGTGTTCTGCAGATGAAACGTAGAGTTTTCCGTCAGCAATCTGAACACCAACGTGAAATGCGTATTCTGTGCCGTTCATGTCAGTTTGGTATGGAGTTTCAAACTCGTATGGTGTATATGCATGGAAGTGCCATTCAATATTGCCATTGGCTTCGTTAATGCCATAGACACCATCATAAGCACCGCTGATGTAGATGCCGTAGCCTGTTGCAACATGGTATGCGCCGAATTCACCCCATGGATAAGACAGCTGAGTACTCCACTTAAGTTTTCCAGTGTTCAAGTCCCAAGCCATTATATCGCCTTCAAGCCCTCTGGCAATGAATACTCCGTTGTCAGCAACGCATTCAACAGTGCTGAAAAATGATTCGCTACCGTCACCCTTTTGTAGAGTTGTCACATTCCACAACACCTGTCCAGTTGTGAGACTAATACCTGTCATGAATTGTCCGATTGTAACTCCAGTGCCGCTTACACCCGATGGGTTTATTGAACCAACGTAGACCGCTACACCTGTAGTAAAGTCAGTTGTGGTTGGCAATGAACTAATCGGCCATGTTATGTTTCCTGCAATTCTTTGCTGTAAGGTATTAGCGGTAGTTACGGTTGTACCAGTTGACACTTGGACCCCAGCATCGTTTGTTGTCCAGTTGATTAATCTGTATCTGTTTGCGCCTGCTGCCGCACCTAGATCCTGAACACTTAATTCGTATTCGTCCGAATAGTATGTACCAGTCGTTAATGGAGCGATTGAAGCGTTAATAAGGGTAGAACCGGTGAATGGGTCATATTTGAGCAGTCTTTGGCTGCCAACATATACTAGTGTTACGCCTAAGCCTCGCATCATGGCTTCTTCGCCAGCTACTGCTTGAGAAGCTCTTTTTGTGTAGCTAACGAATGTTGGTGCTTGAGTTACACTGAAGTTTGCAGAATTTGTTTTATCCCAGTATATCTGACCTGTGCGTAAGTCATAGCATTCCCAAACGTCTTGTGTTATACCGTTTACTACTTTTGTAAGTGTTTGATAGCATCTTCCGTTGTAGATTATTTGTGGATAGAGCCAACTACCTGCTGTTGGACTTGGGGTAGCGTCTGGTCTAGCTGTGATGTCTCCGAGTTGTCCGCCGATTAAGCCGCCAACGCCGACTACTCTTGACCATAGAATGTGTGCAGTGTTAGGCGCTTGAACGTATGGTACGAAATTGCTTGTTGCACTCCAGGTTTTTGAAGTGTTTGGATATAGTGAATCCCATGTGATTCCTTGGGTATAGCTTGGGTCAACTGGTGAATAGCCAGTTGGTGGGTAGCATCCAAGTATGGTCCACCATTCCCTGTTGTTAGGCGACACTGGTCTGGTCCAGTAGTCGGTTGGCAATGGTGTCGGTGGCCATGAAGCTACTAGGTCTTGTTGGACGACCATTTTTAGTGGTGGTGAAGATGAGGGGCTGTAGTAGGCTGAATTTAGGTTCTGTCCTGAAGAGTTAGTAACAATGTAACCGCTAAAGTATTGTGCTGCTGGAAAGTACTCGCCTATGAAGTTGAATTGTACGGTGTAGTTGCCTACCTGGTCTGGCACATAAGTTGTCCATGCTGTTGCGTCGCCGGCGTATGATGATAGAGACAATTTGTCTTGGGATCCGTCTGGCTTGGTGATAACGATCTGATAGGAACCTATGTATTGTCTGTTGATGTTGATTGGAGGCTGAGTCCACATGTTTATCAGCAGTGGCTGGTTTACGCCTATCGGGTTGGGTGAAACGCTCAGGTATGAAACGGTTGAGATTGTGATGCTTGGGGTAACACCTGATGGCAGTGCTCCAGCGGTTGGTTGGGTTGCGGCAAGTTGAGCTTTAGTAGGTGCAGCAATCATTGCAATTGACGAAATCATTAGTATTGCTAAGAATATCGCTAATATTTGCTCTTTATGTGTAGAATAATTCATTTTTGTTCTTCTCCTAAATTTTTATGAACAATCCCTTCGTGCGATTAGTTATAAAACTTTCGAATAATTTTCATTACGCACAGAAAATTGGCAAGTCGACAGGTTTGGGTATGCAAGCAAAGGGAGAGATAATACAAGAATAAACTCAGAAATAAGAAGCAGTCTTAGCCGGAAACGAATAACTGTTTCTATGCAATATTTAGAACAATAAACAACATCTTTTCTCAAGCCTTTGTATAAATTAAGCCCTCAAATTCACGGTAGCCATGCACACTGAACCAAAATGTTAAGCGCGTGCCAAAGCGAAAATTGTACTTAGTTTATTTCTTTTTGTTTCTTGTTTAAACCTAGCGAGTATTTTGCTGCAACTACCAGTATAGTGCCAAATATGGCTACTATTACGATTAGTATTATTTCGCTTCCTGGTTGTTGGGTTCCTTTGAGTTCTGTTGCGGGTGCATTTGCGTCTATGTGCATGCTTATTTGATGGGTGCTGTGCGAATAATTGAATGTGAATACCCAAGAATCATCTGTTGAAGTTACTGTGTAATTGAGTTGTTTTCCGTCAATGTATGCTTGTAAGCCGTTACCGTTTGGAAGTAAACTCTTGGCTATTGTAGCTTTAACGAAACCTGTCGTTCCAGATGGACCTGTTACGTTAAAACTCAAAGTGGCTGTCTCATTGTTGAAAGCCAAAGCGTTAACGGTGCTGTTTGATTCGATAACCAAAGTATTTTTGTTTTCAATGGGCAAGAAGTTTAAAGTGGTAGTATTGCTTGCGTAAGTGTTTGTTGAGTCTCCGCTCCACTCCGTCTTAAGTGTGAATGAGCCTGAGGCACTGTTTATCCACTGGATATTGTACGTGCCTTCGTCGTTTGTTAGTCCCGAACTTATGGGTATCCAAGTTTTTGCTCCTGGAAAAGTGTAGGATAAGACAACTGTTTTATTCTGCAATGGAACCCTGCTAGAATCCGATAACGTACCGAAAATGTTTACTGCTGAACCAGCGGTTGTTGACAAAGACTCGGTGGAGATTGAAAGGATTGCAGGGTTATTAAAAGGGTCTTGGATGTTTCGGAATGAATAGTCAGCTGGTGAATTGCCCCATACGCCTAATCCTATGTATTTAATGTCTTCGAATGTGAAATTGGCTATTTCGGACGTTGAAAGTGACCCTATTGATGTGCCATTTTCGTCAAGTACAGTTGTTGTGATAGCAAAAGGAGATGATGCAACACTTAATTTCATCGTGTACCAAACGTGCGGTTCTCCGAAAGCAACTTCGCTTGCCATCCAGTCGCTCCAATTCCTCGCCAACTGAAAAACGCTCTCACCATAGTATCCATATTCAAAGTTAAATCCAAGAGTACTTCCTGCAATCGGCAGGCTGCTTCTAACGAATACTCCACAGCTTTCAGGCGTCTCAGCGTTCACTTGAAAAGAAAACGTGAAATCACTGCTAGGTTTAATTTCCTTATAAAAAGATATTGCAGGACTAACACTACCGCCGTTGCTCCATAACCTCAAAGTACCGTTTGATTCAGCATAGTAGCCGCCTTTGTCTTCAACTTGCCACCCTACAAGCGAGGTTGGGGCTGCCTGACTCTCGCAGCGGCTTAGTTGACTAAACGTCAAGACCAAAAGGCTGATTAGGA
Source organism: Candidatus Bathyarchaeota archaeon (assembly GCA_963811105.1). Lineage (GTDB taxonomy): Archaea > Thermoproteota > Bathyarchaeia > Bathyarchaeales > Bathycorpusculaceae > Bathycorpusculum. The sequence continues at coordinate 635,849 of CAWEPZ010000011.1, forward strand.
GCAACATGGGGATTAGCTTTTTCCACACAGACACTCGACCTTTAATGAGGCTAACAAGATTGTCACTTGTCACTTAAAATATGAAGATTTGTTTTAAAGATAAAAGAGTTTTCGTCAACATTATTTGACTAACAGTTTCTTTTTAGCGTTTTTTAGTCAAGAAACTTTGACTAAAATCAAAGCAAGAGTCCACGCTACTTTAGCCCAGAAAAGGTAGTTCGGTTCTATTGCTTTCCAATTTGCCTTAATCCACCCTTTTATTAGTTGAACATCATTTTTTATACCTAAGTATCACCGCAACAGAGAGCATTATGACAAACAATGATAGAATTGTCAACCAAGAAAACTCAGGAACAGAAGGAGATGGGGTTGGACTAGGAGAAGGGCTGTTATTGGGGTTGCTGTTTGGTGTTGGGGAAGAGGTAGAATAAGGTAATGCTGTTGATGAATAAGTAAGATAGTTTTCAATGTTAACAGGATTAAGCAATGGAAAATTATCTTGGTTGAACTCATTTATTGTATAGGGTATACTTCCAATGCCATTGCTTCCAGTTCCTCTGTATTTATCCCAATGATTACCTTCCTTGCCATCATCCCAATAATTGATTGATTTTACGACTCTGATCAGGTCATAGTATGAAGAATCATTTGAGATATCCTTTGAATTAAAAAGAAAATTATTGTGATGCAGTACATTCTTTGTGCTTCCAACAAAATGAGTAGCGTCAGTATTGTAAGCTATGTAGTTTCCCACTACATAGTTTTGGCTTGTAAAGTAGTAAAACAAGCCTGTGTACGCTGAAGTTATTTTGTTAGCTGAAACAACAGTGTTGTTTACATTTCTATCTGAGAAGCGTAAACCTACATGGCTAGAACTGATATCATTATTTCTAATCAGGTTATGAGTAGAAAATCCAGTGATATCAATCCCATAGTAATTGTCCCAAATAGTATTTGCTTCAATCAAATTATTACTGGAAGAATGCACCCAAATGCCATTGCCACTATTTTCTATCTTATTACCGGTGATATTGCAGTTTTGAGACTGTTCTAGTTGTATAGCAACAAGTTCTTTATCAAAAATGATGGCACTAACGGTTGGTTGTTTGGTATTAGTGGCAACTAGAGTTAATGCTGAAATGGCAACTTGACTATGGTTTACCATTAACATAAATGGATTTGATTGACCAGTAATAATGGTTGACTCCTTATCCTCACCTGTAAGTGAGATTGCTTTGTCAATTATGATGTTGCTTTCTTGATAGGTGCCTTTCTTTACATAAACTGTATCTCCGTCATCTGCATGACTTACAGCATCTTTGATAGTGGAATAATCAGCTGGCACAACTATTGTTTCAGGTTCTAAAACGGTAGTTCCTGATTCTGCCTCTGATATTTGGATTAATGGTACAACTATCAAACTAAGAAATAGCAAAATAATTGCTAAGACTACAGCTTTATTGGTTCTCATTTTTCCAAATCTACTGCTGTTTGACTATCCCTAAAAGGCTTTCAGTAAAATAATCTTGATTGTGATTAGTCAAACTTTCTTGACTACGCAAATTTGCGTTTGTGTTGTTTTTCAACTCTCATTTTTTCAGTCAACAAAAGCCAGTCTGAACCATTCTATTCCTTTTTGCTTCATTATGCGATCAGAGCCTCTTTACAGAATTTTTGCGTCTCACAACAATAAGAATCGCCGCTCCTGCCACGACACCTAATGCGGTTGCAGCTACTATTTCTAAAGTTGCAGTCGGTGTTGCATTGGACGTTTCAGCTGCTTGAGCTGTCGTTGAAGATGACATTGATGAGGGTGCAGTTCGATTGAGTGATATGTCTTCAACGGGTTTGTATTGCCAAATGTTTGAGCAGTAGAAACTGGAGCCGTCAGTGTAGCCCCCTATTGCGTACAAAGCATCACCAACAGCTGCAACGCCAAGAGCGTTTCTGTTATCAATCATCGGAGTACCCATTGTCCAAGAGTCGTTTTGGGGAAAATAGACTTGGTTGAAATCTGTGCCCGATTGGTTGCCGTATCGTTGCTTCTGAGTGCCGCCTCCCAGTACGTGAATTGCGCTTGTGTTAGACGTTGTTAAGGTAACCGCTGCTGAGTTCTCGACTGAGTTTGGAATAGGTGCTGCGGTGGTCCAAGTGTCGGTCTGAGGGTCATACACTTGAACTATGTTGGTGATGTCTCCATTCTGCATGACTCCTGAAAATACGTATATTTTGTTGTCTACTGCTGCGGATGCGTATGACGCGACTGGATAGGGCATAGGTGCCAACTCTTTCCACGAGTCTACTGCAGGGTCATAGGCCTGGTTTTCCCCTGAAATCATGTAGGAGAGTTGACCAGGTAAAGCTTTAGGCGAGTTATCCTTGGTCATTGTTCTTCCGCCAATCAAGTAGATTTCTCCGTCAACCACGTTTGCTGTTAAGAACCATCTTTGGGTAGGCATGGGAGTTTTCGCCATCCAAGAATCCGATGTTGAGTCATAGACGTTGTTTGCTGGTCCTCCGATACAGTAGATTATGTCTTGGTAAGCAGCGATGCCGAAGCTGTTGAGCCAGTTTGGTCCAGGCATCGGCGTTTTCTCAACCCAAGTGTCAGTGGCTGGATTGTAGGCTTCGTTTGTGTTGGTGGTTCCTGTGCGATTGTTATGATATCTGTCCTGTACTGCTGTTAGCCCGCCAATTGCGTAAATCGTGCCATTGGCTGTCACGGCACCAAACATGTATCTTGCCGTGGGCATAGGCGACTTTTCAACCCATGAAAGGGCTTGAGCGTCGGAGGGATGAATGGCAAAACAGCTTACTGTTATGATGATGAGCGCAAACACGAACACAAATACCTTGGCCATATTCTGTCATCAAACTGTATTCGCAAGGTTCCTATTAGCTCTCCTTGAAGAACAGGCTGTTCCGCTGAAAGAACACTGCGTTAACCCAAGTTCTCATCTTACCTTTTAGTGCTAAACATTTCCTTGTAGTCTCTTCCTAACGATAATTAGAACAAATAGGATAGCGAGTAGTAAGGGTAGAATTGTCAACCAAGAAAACTCTGGAACAGTTCGAGTGGGTGTTGGTGATATACTTTGATTTGGAGTTGGTAAAGTTATGATTGCTTTCTTTGGGTCATGATTGTATGGTTTCATTAATGGGTAGTTGTCGATGTTTCGTTATTAATAATTTAGACGGGTAGGTTTTAAAATGCAGTTGCTCTCTAACAATTGATTAGAGGCTAACAAGCTGGTTAGGCTAAAGCAACTTTGGAAGAACGATTACTTCAAAACAATATTCGCCATTGTCTTGGTTGTTACGTTAGTTCTTGTTTTCTTCTTCGGCTTAAAATTAGCGTTTAATGTTTCCTATGGACCAATAGTTGTAGTTGAAAGCGGTAGCATGTGCGTTCCTTACGGCACAGGATGTGCCGGCTGGAACAGCATCACACACCCGTTTGACCACACCCTGCACAAAGGCGATATCGTAATTATTCAAGGGGTAAATCCTAAAGATCTGAAAACGGGCTATCCCAACAGCGATGTGATCGTTTTTTACGACCCAAATGATCATACCGCCACTCCGATCATACATCGCATTATTTCGGTAACAGATGTCAACGGCACACTGTATTTTATAACTAAAGGGGATGGAAATGGCAGTCCTTCAGCAAAATGGCCGGCTCCTGTAACATCAATTGACGGCTTGGACCAATGGGATTACCTAAATAATCCACCCGGAGTTCCGCAAAACGATGTTGTTGGCAGGGTTGTTATGCGGATTCCATGGTTTGGATGGGTAGCATTGATTATGCAGCAGAGTTCATGGGGTTTGCCATTAATAATGGGGTTAATAGTACTGCTGATAGTTGTGGAATTTATAATTCCGATGTTTAGAGGGAACAAGAAAAAGACCGAAAACAAAAGCTTTCTTGACTAAGTTTTCGTCAAACTTTTCTTTACCTGTTTTCGATTTCTTCTAACGAGAAATAAAGCGATGGTACTTATTCCAATTATTATGATTGAAGTCATAGCTAAGTAAGTTACAATTGGGGAAGACTCGGTCTTCGTGGTAAAAACAATGGCTTGCGAGGAACCTATGTTTCCGTAGGTGTCTTTAACGTAAACTGTTATGTTATGTTCTCCTTTAAGCAAGTTTGTTAACGTTATATTTCCATAAAGTGTTACGTTATTCTGTCTGTCTAAGCTATATCCGATCCAAGATATGTTAGGGAAAGCATTCAAAGAAGATTCAATTAGTGATTTGCTCAAAATGATTGGTTCGTCAATCAAAAACGTAAGTGGAACATTGCTTGAATTATAGACACTGTTTTGAGGAGACAAAACAGAGATAATCGGCGAAATCGGTAAGGCAAAAAAAGCATTATACTGTTTGTTATAAACAAAGTCAAGCATGGTGAAATAGACTGTTTCAGAAACTCCAACATTTCCAGTTGCATCAACCGCATAAACAGTCATGTTATTCGCACCTACCTTATATTCTCCGATTGTTTTATTTCCAAATATCGTTACATTCGCTTGATTATTGATACTATATGTTGCCCAAACGATTGGTTTGCTAACCGAATAATTTAGGGGAAGCCCTGAGCCAAAGCCCATGTATGTTTCATTTTTTGGAGACTGTACTATGATTCTTGAAACGCTATCATCGGAGATTGGAGTAATTGTATCTACATGAAAGGTAACATTCGAACTAAAAACATGATCCATATCTGTTAGCCCATGAATCAATAATGTGTGTTCACCATTTCCCAAGCCAGATATCCATTCGGTTACAATTATTGGAGTGTACGCAGTATATTCATGAGGATAAGAGAATGCTATAACAACATCTGGTTTCCCATCTAAACTATAATAGAGATTTTTAATTTTCTCAAGGTTAGGTCCATATCCACTTAACGTAATTGTAAGAGCTAAAGGAACATTGGAACGATAGGTTTCATTCTGTAAAGGTGAGGATATAGCAAGCTCAGGAGGAGACCAATTAATAAAATTGGCTGACGCCATCTTAACCGGTACTCCAACAATTGCTAAGGATAATAGCAACACTATTGTCATTACAGTCGTTGGTCTAATGTTCTTCATTTTATCAAGTAATTCTTCTTAAGTTTTCAATAAAAGGTTTGCAGTTAAACAATCTTGACTTGGTTTAGTCAAACTTTCTTGACCAGTTTTTTATACCTCAGTGTCAACGCAACACAGAATATTGAGGCAAACAGAGGCAGAATTGCTATCAATGGCAACTCTGAAACGGAAGGTGTTGGTGCTGTAGTTGAGGTTTGTATGTCGGTTGGCGTGGTAATTCTTGCGAATGTTGCATTTATAGTGTGGCTGGTTTGAACATTGGGCAGGTTGTATGCGTTGATGGCTCCCTGCGATACTCCATTGTCTGTTACATCTAAAATTTGGTACCCGACATCTGGAGTTATTATGAAGGTGAAGCCACTTCCCGGGTATGCGAAATAGGAATCATGCCCACGGATACCATTAATGTTTCCTCCTGAACCTGCATAAACGTCTACAGCATAATCAACATAAAGTGTTTGCGTTGGTGTAGGAAGTACAGCATCGGTTGGTATAGCAGAACGTGAACCATCTGACAACACTGCGACTAAGTCGCTGCTGTCTGCTACGAATATTTTGCCTGTTTCTTCATCACAGAGAATTTTATAAGGCATTAAAGGCAATGCCATAGTCTGAACAATGGTATTAGTGCTATCGGATATGATTGAGATAGAATTTGGGACTATGTTGCCAACGATTATTGCGCCAATGTTTGAATCATAAGCTATACCGCTTGTCATGGTGTTAGAAGGCAAATTGACTGTTGCAACTACCGAATGAGAGATACCGTTTATTATTGAGACCTTGTCTGTACCTAAGTTAAGTGCGAATATCTCACCTTTGCCAGAATCGTAAACTATGCTTTGGTCACCCAATGCTACATTAACTGGGAAGGTTGCAGCCACTTTGTTAGTTGAATCCGATATAACAGAGATGAGGTTTCCTTCACCGTATAAAGAAACTGCAGAGGGATAACTGGTTACATATATTTCTCCTCTTCCAGAATTGTAAGCCAAGCAATGCGGTTGCCCCTCAATTGGTATAGTTGCTATGATGTAGTTAGTATTATCTGAAATGACGGACACCGTGCCGGAGGCTGAATTTGCAACGAAGACCTCATTTTTACCGGAGTCATATACTATGCCTGTTGGGACACTTCCCACGCTTATGTTTGCTACAACTAAATTTGTGGTATCAGAGATTACCAACACCGTGTCAGCGGCAGCGATGGATACGAATATTTCGCCTTTGCCCGAGTCATAAGCCAGGCAATAGGAGCTGTATCCCTTGTTTAGCTGGGCGCTTGTCAACTGAATGCTTGCAACTATATTATTATCAGTATCGTGTATAATTGAGATGGTCCCAATGGAAGAATAGGGTTGACCTGAAGAAACGAATACTTCACCCTTGCCAGAATCATAGGCTAAAGCCTGATTTCCAGTCGTAGAAAGATGAATAGTCTTAATTACTGTGACTTGACAGGAAGCAGGCACAGCTAACAAGAAGACCAAAAACAAAAGAATGAAAACTTTGAACCAATTGTTCATATGTGCTTATTCGGTTTTTTTACAATAAAAAGCTTGCAGTAAAATAACCTTGATTAAACTTAGTCAAACTTTCTTGACCTGTTTTCGATGCCTCCTAACAAGCAACGAAAAGACAACAATGAACCTCGACAACTGTTAACAGAAAAAAAGTCTATGCATTCTACTGCAAAGAGTCTAGGCAAAACCCTTTCTTTTGTGCAAATGAAAACATTTCGCTTAGGCTTAGTAGTTGTTGATGAGAGTGAAAAAAACACGCCATCAACAACTACCTTTACTAAGTTAGTTTTGCCAATTGAATCCTGCATACGAAGGTCTACTCATTTTGGAAGAAGGCCAGCGCGCGATTTATAGCGAGACGATTCAGCTTGGCTGTGCAAAGCTTTTGGATTCCGCTTTTCTGACCCTACGCAACTTGAGGCTTTTAGGCATATGATGGCAAAGCTTCAGCCACAAAATGTGGAGACCAAACTTATAAAAAGCTAATCGCATAAATTGTCTTCTTACCAAATATGCGTTTCGGAGACGAAAAATTTGGGACCGGAACAACTGTTTTAGCAGGTTCCGGAGAGAAGGATAGACATCGCTGGAAAACTCGTTGAATTTGCTTGGAAAATGCAAAAAGAAGGCTATGATAAAGAAACGATTCGAGGTGACTGCGGCTGCTTACGGGCATTGGATTTGCGGGGAGCGGAAATATACCATTGAGCACGCCCTTTTCGAGGCTGGTCGCTAACGACCAATTTATTGTTCATATTGCTGAAAAGTCTGAGGAAATCAAAGAACTTCCAGAAGCTGGGTTCGAATACGCTTGTGCGAAAGATACGTTAATATTCCTGAGAAAAGAAAATGACACGAAAGCCAAGCATCTCCAGCAGGCGGAGACTTCCAAAATGTGGCCGGGGTGAGGTAGCTTGGTAGCCTAGAGGCCTGTGGAGCCTTTTGCCAGGGTTCAAATCCCTGCCCCGGCCCTTCTTTGCTTTGGTATATAAGTGCAGAGGTCGCCGAGCATGGTCAAAGGCGTAGGCTTCAGGAGCCTATCCTGTAGAGGTTCGTGGGTTCAAATCCCACCCTCTGCACCAATTCTGATTAGCCTTGCTATTTTGAAACTCGTCTATTGCAGTAATTGACAGTTGTTCGTACAGTTTTTGAACTATAGTGCAAAACTTGTATAAGGAACCATGTTTAGCTTGTTTGGATATGGCTAAGAGAAGACTGCTTGCAATTATAATCGCACTAATCTTAGTGATAACACCTATAGTCTTGTTGCGGGCAACAAGCTTTCCGACTAACAAGGCGCCAGTCACAAGCCCCATTCGAGTTGCATGTGTTGGGGATAGCATAACCGAGAAAAGCAAGTACACCGCTGATCTTCAGTCAATGCTTGGTCCCAAATACTTAGTAGGTAATTTTGGCGTAAGCGGATCAACTGTTTCGCTTAGCACATATAAACCATATATGGATCAGCCTCAATTCCAAGACGCCGAGAATTTTGAGCCTGACGTCGTAGTTATCATGTTGGGAACGAACGATGCTCATAGCGATCTTCAACAATACAGTGTAACCTTTGAAGGTGATTATGGCAACCTTATTGACTCATTCCAAAACCTCAGCAGCACTCCACAAGTTTTGGTTGTGGAATCACCACCAGTCTATAACAATACGTTAGATCTAAACTCAACGTTTTTCAGTAGCACAATAATTCCCCACATACAAAATGTTGCAAATCAGCAAAACTTGCCCGCAATTGATGTTTATGATACTTTTGGCAACCGCTCGGATTATACCGTTGATGGAATTCACCCAAATGATGATGGGGCTGCACTTATCGCTTCTCAAGTGTACAATGCAATAACGCCCGTAGATACAAGCTCAGCGCCTTAACTCGTTATAATAAAAGATAGCTATTTTCTAAACATAACTTAGGCTGGTTTTACCTAAAAACACGAATACATGTGTTGCAATAGAGATCGAACATAATGGCAACCGAAAACAAACATTGTAGTTCAAGCAAGAACCAGAAAAAAAATTCATCCAAACAGAAAAGCAAATAAGGAAAGCGAAGATGAATCGGGAGAACTCCTTGCGTATGATAAAGCTCGGAAACTTGCGGAAAAATACTATTAAGCTAGCCTCATGAGTAATAAAAACATGTTCTTTCACGTAATAGTGACAACAGAATGCAATTTGCAATGCAAATACTGTTTTGGCGAATCGATGGATGACTTCGACGAAGACTTCGGAGATAACGTTGAAGTTGATTACAATTTGCCTCGCCAAATTAATTATAACGTTGAATTTTTGGATGCGTTTTGTCGAAAAGACCCTGACTGCGTCTTAACCTTTTACGGCGGCGAACCCTTGCTTGAAATTGATAAAATCAAACAGATTATGGATAAGGCGACGCCGAATTATTTTATGATTCAGACAAATGGCTTGCTGCTTGACAAGCTAGAGCCTGCATATGTCAACCGCTTTCATACGATTCTAGTTTCAATTGACGGAGAAGAAGCGTTAACGGACTATTACCGTGGAAAAGGCACTTTCCGCAAAGTCATCGACAACCTGAAACTGATTAAGCAGAACGGTTTTCAAGGGGAACTAATTGCAAGAGTAACAGTAATGGAGCAAACCGACATCTCCAAACAAATAAGATGGCTCCTGGATAACGATGGTTTTTCTTTTTCCTCAGTGCATTGGCAATTAAACGCAGGTTTTTGGGGAAACGATTACCAAAGACGCAACTTTGAACACTGGGCAAAAACAAACTACATCCCCGGCGTGAAAAAACTTGCAGAGTTCTGGGTTGACCAGATGGAAGAGAGAGGCGTTGTTTTGAAGCTTTACCCTTTGCTCGGCATCACCGATTCGATTTTGCGCGACGAAAAGAGTTGTCTGATGCGTTGCGGTGGAGGCTGGATAAATTATGCCATACAAACAGACGGTTATATTATTCCTTGCCCAACAATGTGGGGGATGAAAAAATACTATTTAGGCCACATAAGCAACGCAGATCCGCTTACGCTTTCGAAAATCTTTGTAGACCAGTCGCCATGCCTAAATTGTTCAATCCTCAATATCTGCGGTGGCAGATGCTTATACACAAACATAACTAAGCGGTGGAATGACGAAGCCTACAGTAAGGTCTGTAACACGGTTGCCGAGCTTGTCGAGTCAGTGAAGGCACAGATTCCTCGAATTCAGCGATTGCTCGCAGACGAAAAAATTAGCTTTAGAGATTTCGATTTTATGAAGTACAATGGCTGCGAAATTATACCTTGAGTTTTGGAAGAATCCATTGTCTTTTTACTTTCTTTTCCTGAATAGTTTATGTCCCTCAATTTCTGCATGTAACTCAAATCCTCCTTCTCGCCCAGCTGAAGGATACGCACGTACTCTTCATTGTCAAGTTCCGAGTTGTGTTTACCCTTAAGCTTGTTTAGAATCTGCCTAAGCATACGCCTATCCACGTCGGTTACTTGCGACCGAAGAACTGGAGCAAAAAACTCGCCATGCCGCTTACAAATTTCTGTTCGCGTTTCACCATCAACCAATAACCCATCTTTGTTGGTGAGCATTGGGTAGGTCCAACCATACTTTTGTAAGCTACGCCAGATTTGCACTTGCTGCTTTAGCGTAGTTACATTAGGGTTGTTTTGGTCCGCATTCAATAGACGGATGTCTTCTACGATAGAGCCGTAGACTTCTGGTATTCTAAGGGTAGTTTTCTTTTCCATCATCTAATCTCCTTTTTCTATTTGCTAAATAGTGACATTGATCGTAGAAACGGTTCGTTTTTTGCAAGCTCGCTTTCTATTTCTGCCGATCGTTTTTCGGCATCTTGTTTTTCTTTAAGGGTTTCCAACCCCAGCAGTGCCACTAAACGGTCTGTGACCCTTAAGGATTTTACTTCTGGTGCATGTGTCCAGTTGCAAGTTAAATGCCAATACAATCGTAAACAGAGTTTTTCGTAATTTGAAGCTGTGTGCTGAAGAACGTCTACTTTGTCATAAATCGCTTTCATTTGGAATAAGGCTTTAACAAAAACTTTCCGCTGTGGGTCTCCTTGGGTCTTTTCAATATTGATCTGGTAAGGTTCTTATGGTTCTTCATCCCACGGTTGCCCTAACATTTTGGCTTCTTCTTGGGATTGAGGGTATTTCTCAATTAGATATTTGCGGGCTTTGGCATATGTTATCATGATTTCCCATTCAGCGCCCGATATTAAGGATAAACCGAGAGCTAGCTCTCAAGACAACACAAAACAAGACAACAATCACTATATGTTGTAATGACCAAACAAAACTTGTGCTGATGTGATAATCAAATTAGTTTAACTGTAATACCGAAGTTATTGAATCAGCTATCTTTTCAATTCAGTTTTAATTTACCAAAAAAATATAGAGTAATTGACAAGTTCATAGTGTTTTTATACAAAAAAAAGAGGAAGAAACTTTGAGTCTTCATTATGGATTACTTCTTCCGATAAAGTATTAGTCCTACTAATGCGACTGCAATAATAACTGCAATTATTCCGCCGAGTATTGTCATTGTGTAATCAGGTATGATTATTTTCTGTTGTTGTCCTGTATTAGTTGATGTTGGTGCTGGAACAACAGTGATGGCAGTTGAGGCTCCTGAACTTCCATATGAGTCATCTCCTGCAAACGTTGAGATGATTTGGTAGGTACCTGTTGCTGGTGGTGTCCATTTAAGTGCAAAAGTGCCGTAGTAAGCGTTTGTAGTTGTAATGCCAATGTTTGTTGGGTTACCGTTATCGTCAATAGCAGTTAGTGTCACGGGTACTCCAGTCATAGTAATGTTGTTCCATATTCCGTCGATAGGATATTGCATGTGCAGGTATTCCATTTGTGTAGTCATGGATTCTTTAGATACGCATGGCGTGCCTGGTTGCCCGGGAGATTGATCTAAAACTGTGCCAGTTAATACTGCGCTTTGCCCTAGTGATAGTTCTATTTTTGGTCCATCAATTGTTGTTGCACTTTGGCCTTTACCGAAAACGTATTCGCACCCATCATATGCGTTGGATATTGCGATGTATCCGTCAGCTATAGCACCTTGGAATACTCTAGAGCCATCACCTCCCCCGGCTTGGGTAGCGGTTATGTTCCATATTCCTTCGCCATTGGTTGCATTAATGCAATGGAACTTCCAACCTCTTTTTAACGGTTGATCAGGCGAGTGTTCGGCGTTGAATGTATAGATTTTACCGTCAGCAACGCAAGCTACTGCATGCCAAGATCCGACAGTTGTGCCATTTGAACCTGTATATGGCGTTTCGTATGGCAAGGTTCCAGACTCAAATTTCCAAACTATTTTTCCGTTGTTCCAGTCAAGGGCGCAAATGCAATCATACTGGCTTGAAATTATATAGCCACCGTATGAGGTTGTACCGTATGTTCCGAAGGTTCCCCAAGGCCAACTGGACAATTCGCCTTTCCATAGAAATTTCCCTGAAGTTAGATCCCAACAATACCAATATCCGTCGTTAAAGCGTGTCGCATATTTTCCATGATCTGCTAATGCAATTCCCGCACTGAATTGACCTGTATTGACACCGGATGAAATATTCCACAGCAACTGTCCTGTTATCAAGCTGGCAGCCATTAATCGTGTTTCAGTAGCGACTTGTGTGGCTGGATTAATTACACTGGCACTGGAAACGGCTATGCCTGTTTCAAAATCAGCACAGTTTCCTAAATTGCTGAATGGCCAAGATATGTTGCCAACTATTCTAGTGCCCGCAGTTGTAGTTAGGCTATCAAATGTCCCTTTTGTTGTCCAGTTAATCAATCTGTAGTTAGGATTAGCTGTGGTGCCGATATTCTGAACGCTTAGAACGTATGGATTATTGTAGAAAACTCCTGTTGTCAATGGATCGATTGAGTAGTTTCCTACTATCGCTCCATTCCATGGTCGATACTTTATCAGTCTTCCATTGCCTATATAGCCCAAATACGCCGTTGCTGTAAATGGCTGTGCGTTTGCGTCACTTTCACCCGCATTACCACCCGGGTCATACATTATGAATGTGGGTGGTTGAGTAATGTTTGTCAGTTCAAAGTAGACTTCACCAGTGCGTATGTCATAACATTGCCAAACCGGCTGAGCCACTCCATTGAAAGTTTTCTGCACGATCTGGTAAGCTCTCCCATCATAGATAATAGTTGGATGCCCATAAATCACCGTGGTTGACTCGCCAATGCTTTGTTGTCCCATTGATCCGCCTATGAGGCCGCCTATGGCAAACTGTCGCTTCCAAACTATGTGTGCAGTGTTTGGCGCTAATACGTAAGCGGCGTAATAATTGTTCATTGTTCCCCCATTATAGACATTGTATTTGTTTGTATTTGCTGGCCAATTGGAGCCTCCGCCTACAACGCCTGTTGCAGGCCAGTTCCCCAGAATGGACCACCATTCTCTATTATGTGGGGCTACAGGTCTGGTCCAGTAATCAGTGGGCAATGATGATGTAGGCCAAGATGCTGCTTGCTCAGCGCTTACCACTAGGGCGTAAGGTCCATCTGAACTTGGTTCATAGTACACTGAAGAGGTGAACTTTGTGCCTGAAGTATTCGTCACGATATATCCATTATAATATTGTCCTGCTGGGTAGTACATTCCTAGAAAATCAGACTTAATCGTCCAATTGCCAACTTGATCAGCTGTGTATTCAAACCATGCTGTTCCATCTCCAAGGTACGAATCCAAAGGACCGATAACATCTTTGGTTCCATCAGGCTTAGTGATTGTAACGGTGAAGGCTTGGGTAAACATCCGCTGTGCATGAATTGGTGGTTGCATCCATATGTTGACTAGAAATGGCTGTCCTAGCCCTACTGGGCGCGGTCTAAAGCTAAGGTGAGTGATTGTACTAATTGTTGCATCGACCGTAACGCCGTTTGGTAATGGTCCACTAGCTGGTTGTTGGGTGGCAAGTTGTGCTTTAGCTGGAATAATTATGTCATTTGTCATCATGAGGATTGGTGAGATCATAAGAAAAATTGCTAGTGTTACTGCTAATTTTGACAGTTTAAAAGAGTTCAATTTTGCTTTTCACCGTTTTCCAATCTATCAAATTGCTTTTAAGACTTATTGAAAACATAAAAAAAATTAATAAAAATGAAATTAATACTCATTTAATAGTTGAATATTTTTAAATAAGAACGCATGCAAACCCCAAAGCCGCAATCGTCAATTCGTAAGTAGTATCCAAAATAATGATTTAGCTACCCCCTAACTATTCAAACTTTGAATTCTACTATAAAATAAAATAGGAAAAAAGAGAAAATATGCGGGAGATTTCTCCTCTGATTTTGTGTTAAGGATTTAATAAGAAATTAAAAAAAAGGGAGAAGGTATTGCGTGAGAATGGTGACATCACCACTGAAAACGAATGCGAAATTATTCCTTAGTACTTTACAGTTTCTTGTAAACTACATCTTTTTCTTTTACAGGTTGAACCACTTTCAATCCTATGCTTTTGCCACCTTCAGCCCGCTGAATATCTTTTCTATCTATTTGCATTGATTCGATAGTTTGCTCAAAATCGGTTGAAGGCCCTTTAATGAGTATGCAATCTCCAACCGCCAGCGGCAATGATAGTTCAACCACGGCCACATTTATCTTGGAGAAAAAATGTACAATGTGCCCGATCTCAATTACGGCTTCTTCAGTCAAGCAGTTTGCCCCTTGTTTATCACTATGATTGATGGCAATAAAAGATTTGCCTTCTTTATCTAGGTGTCAGGATATTTTATACAATTCTGAAAACATTGCCAAATTTTCTTGAAATTCAAAGCAGCTTTTTTAGCAAATACAATACATTTTTTAAAAAAAGAACACTGTATTTAGCCGTTACCATCCTGAAGTTGCGTCATCACCGGTTTGCTCCAGAGCTTTCTTTTCCTCATCGCTGACATCAAGAGGCAAATTAACTTGGTTGTGACCTTCTTCAATTATCTCCCGTTTCTTTTTCCGCTGTCTTATAGTAATTTGACCCTTCTTTTTCTCTTCCAAAAAGTTTCACCTCCCCTAAATATCGTTGAAAAAAGCTGTAGACCTCAGGAATAACCAGCTTTTTTTTAATTTTTACCTTTACTGACCATTCAGCTTGTCAGATATGTTTGAATTTCTTCATCCTAAGAAATATCTGAAATTTGGCTGTATTAACTTGCGTGACTGTGCAGTAACAACAACAAAGCCAAAAATGTTAAATCAATGAATAACCGAAATATTTTTGTCAGTTTAAGCATTTCCAAATGGCTGTCATCTTTTCTTTACAGAAGTCTTTGTAACCTGCACTTTTAGAACTGCAATTCTTAAACGACTTGAAGAAAGCAAGGGGCATGGATTCTCAATTCTAAACTCCAGGTTAGCCAACGAATTGAAGACGGATTTGAACACAAAAAGTCTCTGCGTTCCATTGCAAAGATTCTGGGCAAAACCCTTAATTCTGTACGGAAGAAAGCATCTCGCTTAGGCTTAGTTGATGATGATGGGAGTGAAAAAACAACGCCATCATCATCTACCCTTGATAAGTTAGTTTTGCCCGATGAGTTGCCTTCAATTGAGGAAAAACTCAAGACCTTAGTTGGAGCCTTGCAGCGCCTTGAATCGGGCGAATTGGATAAAATTGATGTTTTGCGTTTACGCTGCATCATCCAGGCCGTAATAGTGTACCAGGAGCTGACAGCGGAATATATCGACTATCGCGGGTTAGAATCTGAGAGGTTAGAGTGGAGAGAGAAGTAAAGGATCTTGCACAAAAATCCTCAGACGTTGCGTCCAAATCTGCATCTTAACGAGCGAGCTAAAACTCGAATGGACGTAAGTTTATTGAAAATGTTAGCGCCAGTAAGGTGGTTGCTTTATAAGGTGATGTTAAAGAGTTTTTTGAGCAAGTTTTCGGTTTTACGCCTTATAAACATAAGGCTTGAATTGGCAGATTTATTTGAGAAGAACCAGTTCACGGCGGTGCGGTGGTGTAAGCAGAGTGGCAAGAGTTATTCGGTTTCTGCTTTGCTGCTCAAATATGCTTGGAAATATGCGGATAGCTATATTGTGATTGTGGGTCCCAGCTGGCGCCAAACAAAACTAAACATTAGGCGTATGGGAGGTTCTGCAGAAAACTCCCAGTGTAACAAGGCCTATATGGGCAAAGGGCAAGAATCTTTTTGCCCGATGGGAGCATGATTGAGGCGTTTCCAAACAACCTTGATACAATTAGTTCCGTTGCACTCTTTTCGTGAGAAAAAGCTCGTGACTATTTTTGGTTTTCAAGTTTTTCGGGAGATCTCAATTGATTTCGTATGATGATGAAAAGTCCAAAAAAGAGCACGCCAGCTATGATTCCTGAAGTGATGCCCATGATGTACAACGCCTCCCACGCTGGCATAGAAGTGCTGAGGTACTTGAACGAACCGATAAGTATGAACAGGGAAGCTGAACCAAGAAATGAAATTCCAAGAGCCATCAAAACACTGCCAACTATGCTTATGATTATGAGTTTTTTGAGTCGTTTCTTAACAGCTGTTTCCGCTTCATTCATATATGCCTTGAGTATGGCTTTTATCTCACTTAGAATTGCTCCAATTATTTCCCTTAATGAAATCTTTTCTGACATCTAATAATTACGCCTCTTCCAAAAACAAATCTACCGAACCCTAAAAATCATGTTATTCACGCACGATAGCTGAGTAAAAATGTTTCAAGATTCTCATATTTAGTTTAGCTTAGTATCTATTTTAAGATTGTGACTGCATGACTGCAGCAAAGTAAATTTAAAAGCCTCTTTAGTCACCCCTTACTTGGTTGGAGTTCCTGATTTTTGGGTGCAATATACCAAGTTATTAATTTTATTACCTCTGGAAGCATCGGCGGTATTCCACCATTAGTTTTGATGATTACTCCATTTGTTATCGGACTTATCATAGGCTACCTAATCCACAAAATGCTAAAGATCGCGATTTTAGCTGCGATTATATTGGTCGTGGTTGCTTACTTTGGGTTCTTCGGTTTAAGTCTTGGCGCCTTGAAAAGCGTTGCTGACACATATGGCTCCTTGCAATTCAATATGGAGTACTTCTCATGGGCATACTACCACTTGGTTTAGGGCTAGTCATTGGTTTCGTAATTGGCTTCGTACTATCGTAAGCAAACACTTCTCTCTGTAGGAAAACTAACCAAAATCGGCGCAAAAGAGGTACGAAATTATGCCATGTGTGTATTATCTGCGGGAACCCAACAAAAAACGAAGTTCTACAAGAAAGAAAAAAAACCAAAAAACAACCAACTCTTGCAAACTCACTCAACCAGCCAAATACTCATCATATACCATTCTATCCCCAAGCTCGAAATAGATTCTTCAATTTAAAGAAAACCTATACAAGACAACAAAAAATGATTACATGGCCAAAACAATAACAATAAGCAGCCAATAATTGAAAAAAAATATGTTCAAGTGGTAATGTTTCCTAGCGAAAAAGGATGTTTTCGTTTACCCCAACTGCGTTAAGGGTTACTACTTCTTTTGTCTTACTGCGACCTTGGCTTTCATTTCAAAGATAGTATCTTCGCCGATTTTTCCAATACCAAAGTTCCATTCTAATACATCAACTTCCATGTCTTTGAAGTGTGAAACCCAGGTTTTCTGGAATTCGTCCCATTTTTCGCCTATCTTCTGTATCTGTTCTTTGACGTCTATTTGTTGTTCTGGCATAATTTGTTACACCTCCTAAAATGCGCTAAAAAATTGCGCAGGCCCAAGTTTATAGCTAGTCATTGGTTGGTTTAAATGTGTGTGACTGTGAAGCTGCAACTACAGATGTAAGTCATTATCGTCCAACAAGATTGACAAAACCTCAATTAAGGAAAAAAAGAAGTCTAAATAAAGAAGCAAACAAGCTGTTACTGTTTATTGACAGTCACACATCTTAAAATAGACTGGCAAGTTAAAGATAACTAAGGTTTTTCAAAATGGGCGCACTTGATTTTCTTTTCGTCGTAGCTGCGATTCTTGTCTTGCTGTGGCTTCTGGGCTTTTTCATCTTCAACCTTGGCACTATCATATGGGTTCTGCTTGTCATCGCCATCATCATAATACTTGCTCGACTGCTTACAGGACGCAGAATATAACAGCAACCAAAAACATGGTAGCAGCGCCAAAAGCTGCTTCCCAACTTTTTTGTAAACAAAGAAATCGCACTTGTATAGGTAGGTTACGTCATTCAACGTTTTGATAATTATCTATCAGTATGCGCTATCCTAAGTTTTTCTCTATTGCCATTTTTGGATTTTTGGAAGCAATTGCTTATCGCTTGTTGGTGTCTGATAGCAGTCACAGATGTTTAATAAAAGCGCAAGACAGTATTATTTTATAGTGAATTTTTATGAGCAAAGACGAAACTGAAGGTAAAATTAAACAGGGAAAAGGCAAAGTCCGTGAAGGCTTAGGCAAGATTACTGGCGACGATAGTGAACAGATTAAGGGCAAAGTGGAACAAGTCAAAGGAAAAATCCAGGAAGAAGTAGGCAAAGCAAAAAGAAAAGCCTAATAAAATTTAAAACCAACTATTCAACGCTTCAATAATCAGCCAAAATAAGATTTTCAAGAAATCGGAAAAAAACACTGTCAATTGTTAATGCAGATAGCTTACCCCCTTTTGGGGTTTTTTTTCTCAAGTTTTGGGGAGCATGTCAAGCAAGCGAAAACTTGAAGTTGCACTCTTTATTTTGCGTTCCCCCACAAAAGAACTAAACGGGATTTGGACTTAAAGTCTGCTTAGTTTTCTAATTCTTGGTTAGCAAAGAATAGAGTCTCGAAATGTAGTTCTACAAATTCGCTTCTGGATCTTTTTTGTTTTGAGGCTTCTCTATATATTTTCTCTAATGTGCGGTTAGAAAGGCTATGCTTACGGGGTGTTTGCGCACTGTAGCCTGAGTCTCCAAGTATTTTCCGCTTCTTAATAATTAACAATTGATTGTTAAAGGGAATTTGGATAAGGTGTTTGTGGGAGTTCTCACTAAAAAAGAGGTTGGTATTTGACATTCACGACCTTTGTCACGGAAGCATGGGGACAACCTGAAGAAAATTACTTAGTTAAAAAAAATAAAAAAATTGAGCTGAAAATTCTTAGTATAGTCTGCGTCAAGCAGAACTAACGGTTTAATGTATGTTTATGTTTAGTGGTATTCGTGCGACTTCTGGTCGGAAACGGGTTCGTGTCCTTGGTTTTTGCTTCTTGCCTTAATAATTGTTGCTTGAGCTTTGTTTTCTGCCTTGTTCAACTTGCCTTTGTACCGCTCTCTTTCGCTGATAGCTGTTTTGTCTTCCTTTTCAGGATTTTCGCTTTTTGCCTGATCCTCTCTATCCTTCTTGTCTTGGTTACTCATAGAATCCCTAAAAACTTGCTTACGCCGGGTTTAATAAACACATGTTTTTGCTTAGAGTTATTTGCTAAACCAAGTTTTAAATAAAGCAAACCGATTGAAGACTTGAAGGAACCAGCATCGTCTTTTCGCAAAATGGCTATAAGCTATAGACTTCGCAAATAAAAAAATAGCCATTTATCACCCAGCTAAAAGCAACAATACACGCACCATCAGAGTAAGCGAAGATCGGATTAGCATGCTCCAGCAGTTACCAAGAAAGGGAAAACTTGTGTTTTCCTACAGAGAATATCAATATGCTGAAAAAGGATTCCTAAGAATGCGTCAACGAGCAATAGCAAAGACACGCAACCAAGAGCTTCGCAAAATACACTTTTACACCTGCCGATATTGGCGAGCAACCGATGAAAGACACAAAAAAGGCAACCCAGAACAGCGTTCAATACCTGCTAGGCCACACGTCGCTAAGCTACGTGGGATTATATGCTAGGCTAATCGTCGATTACTTTGGTAACGATCAGGAATTTGACGTGCAAGAAGCCGACGACAACGACAAACCGAGAATTAGAATGCTACTGCAAAGGGGTTATGATCCAGTGCTAAATATCAACGATGGAGGCGTCCACTATTTCAGAAAAGCTAAATAAATACTTGTCATACTCTCAATGCGGTCGCAGCATCGCCGCGAAAATAGTAGGACCGTCATCTAGCAAAAAGCATGGACATGGGGCCGTCGTCTAGCATGGTTCAGGATACATGCCTGGGGCGTATGCGATCCTGGGTTCAAATCCCAGCGGCCTCACCACATTTCCAGTGGCCCTATTGGCGATGATTTTATTCAATTTTTTAGTCATTTTATTTTTGCTTCCTGAATAGTTTTACTTCTCCAAAGTCGCACACGTACTCAAATCCTGCTTCCACAAGTTTTTGGGCGTCTTCTACGGTTTTGGCGGTGGCTGAATGGAATTCGTCGTTTTTGAAGGTGATGAGCTGAGTGTACAGTAGGGTGTTTTGGATGTTTCTGTGTCCGAGTATTTTCATGACGTGTAAGATGTCTTTAGTTTTGGCGTATTCGGTTGTGGCTTTCCAGTGTCTTAATGTGTGGAAGTGGATTTTTTTAAGCGGTCGTTTTTGAGATTAGAGGCGATTCGGCTTCTTTGTAGTCGGAAGGCTCTGGCGAAGTGTCTCTCACTGCACTTGTAGGGTTGCTCGTGGTCTCTTGGTAGGCTGTTTAGCATTGCTATGAGCAGAAGATTTCCCCATCCCCAACCTACTTTAATACATAATTTAGGGACAAAGCGGCGTTATGCTTAATTGCTTAATCTAAAACCTTTTAAGCAGTTCATTACAACGAGATAAATAAAGGGACAAGAAATGAGAAAACTAGATTTACTTCCAAAAAAGAAGAGGCTTAATGTTGGAATAATTGCAGTTGCTTTAATTGTATTAATTGTTGGCGCAGCTTCATCTTGCTGCTTAAGCAGCGCAAGTGAATACCCGACTCTCTCAAGTATGGCTGGCATTTATTCAAACGCATTAACAGGAACCGCAATAACTCTTTATGAGGATGGCACAGCACTATTTGGCACACATGATAGCATATGGCACATAGTCAACGCAACAAGCTTCGAAATCTCATATATTGGGGTAGCAGGCTTCCGTCAATTCTTTGAATTCAGAATCACAAATAACGGTTTCACAGAAGCCGAAACAGGAAACGTGTACATTAAAGCTCCGTCTGGTAACGTCCCCGAGCCCGACAGTGCCAGAATTCAGCAACACATCGTTCGCTTTAATCGTGACTATGATAGCAGTAGCAACTTGCACTGTTGCTTTAGCAGCAAAGAAAGAGAAAAAAACGATTTAGTCAAGGCATTTGGACAAACAACAAGAAAGCTAAAATTCGAAAAACTCTCTTTTTTTGTTGAACATAGAAGAATCTGAAAAAAAGTAATTTCGGGACAAGGCAACGTGCTATGTCCTGCAATCTCTGACGAAGATAAGAAAAAGTAATGCTCAAGAAATAGGCTCCTGTTCTATCTGAAGCAGGGCACGCTTGGTAATTTCTTCAAGCTCTTGGAAATCTGCATCAAAATTGAGGGCTAATCCTGAAAGGACAATTCGAATGATAACCGCGGCAACATCTATCTGTTTCTGATTCAATGGGTTAGCATCCAAGTGGGCATTGTTAGGAAAAAAGGGGAGAAGGCTGCGGAGCTTAAACAGACATTGTGGCGATAACTGGAAAAATGTCGCCTCGGTGGTCCGCCTTCAAATCCCAGCGGCCTCACCACAACTACACCAGGCTCCATTCGCAAATCTTGCTACTTGCGTTTTCTAAAAAGTTTGACTCCGCGTAGTCGCAACCGTAATTTAGATTCGTTGATACAATGCGAAGGTTTTAGTTGCGGGAAACCGCGGACGAATGGCTTTAAGTCCGCCCGCAAAGATTTAGGGACCGTTTTGGTAGCTTGAATTTCTTATTCGGTTTGGGTCTGATAACTTAGTCTTAGAAGAAGGTGGAAAGTACATATTCGTCCCGTGGGGTTCGAGTCCCAGCGAGCCCGTCCTATTTCTTTTCCCAAGGGAAAAAGAGGATTTGCTTAATGTATTAAGCGCATCCCAAATTTTACAGAAATTTTAACTCAAAACCAGGAAAAAAGCTAAAGGTGTATTGAGAACACATGATCTGAGTTTCAAGGAATCTGTTCTATTGCAATTATAGAAATGCTTATGACTAAATAGCCTCTAAGTAACTGAGTATTGACAATGTCAAGAACAAAAAACCGAAGAATTGTAAAAATACTTATCGCTGTCGTAATAATTGGTGCGGTAGCTTCATCAATTCTTGTCGCATATAATTGGCAATCAATCTTTCCATCGAATTATCCAATAGCTCTCAGTAACATCATCTTTCCAATGGATAAGCAGATAGAGTCGGTATCCATAGGCATTAAAACATACCAAGCAAACGAACCGATTATAACAAATTTGATAACTATTAATACTACAGGCTTAGAGCCGTTGGCAACACCTCAAAACATTCCACAAGGTGGTAAGTACGCAACATCAGATTACATAACGCCAACAAAATATTCCATAGGCCAAACAATTGTAATTGATAGAATATCTAACATTAGCCAGATACATGAACGACTGACAATAATGATTACCCCTAAAATGCTACAATATACCGCAGGCTATTACGTTAACATGCAATCAACACACACAGGGTACGCGATTGCTCCACCCATAAATGCAACATGGGTTTCAATTTCAGAGTGATATGTTTTCGAGCGTTGAATTTTTCCGACTCAGATAATTTTGTAGAGGATTTCATTAAGAAAGAGGATAATGTGGGTGACATCTCCATTGAAATATGGGTTAAAATCATCTAGCTGTCAAAGCTGTCCCCAGGTTTAAACACAAAGATTCTCAACATAGTCGAGCAAGAAATTGTACTTCAAATTAGAGCCTCCGTTTCCAGTACAATGTCTGACTTGATGTATATCGCAAATAATTTAAGCGTAGAAGAAGAAATGTAGCATTTCAGTTGCTAGATTGTAGGGAGATGATTGTGTGGTTGGTACATTCGTTTTGGTTCACGGTTCTTGGCATGGAGGTTGGTGCTGGAAGAAACTTACGCCCTATTTGGTTAAAAAGGGACATATCTGCTTCGCACCGACGCTTTCTGGGATGGGTGAAAGATTTCACATCGCAACTTTCAACATGGGTCTGTCGGTGCATATCCAAGACATTGCCAATTTGCTTGAGTTCGAAGACCTAAACAACGTCGTCCTTGTCGGTCACAGTTACACAGGAATGGTCATCACCGGGGTCGCCGAAAAAAGTTCCCGTATCAGCAAACTCGTTTATCTTGATGCCATCGTCCCCGAACACGGGCAGAGCATGTTCTCGATAATGGATGGATTGGAAGCCCAGTTCAGGCGAAACGCAGACGCCAAAGGAATGGTTCCTTCATGGGCACCTGAAGACTTCGGGGTTACTGACCCACGTGACATAGCCTGGATGAAATCGCGCCTTACTCCAATGCCTATTTTGACGCATCAGGAGAAGCTCGATGCCCCTAAAATGAACGCGAAGAAACTTCCCCGCTACTTTGTTCATTGCACGCAGTTTGGGCTAGGAGATTTTGCTGAGAAGTTACGACGCGAAGGTGGATCCGTCTTCGACTTGGATTCAGGACACGATGCAATGATAATTGAACCCGAGAAGCTATCATCGATTTTGGATAGAATAGCCTCTTCCTCATAGGTTTCAGCATTTTTTGTTGTGGTAGTGTGGTGTAAGTCACAATGTCTTATTTATCTGGGTCTTGAACATTACGAGTGACTTACTCCTTAAAGAGGTGAATAGTTAATGAAGAAAGAAATGGACCCGTTGATGGCAGCTTCTAATGTTTACAAGTTACTGAATGAGAATGATAAGGTGCGTGTTCTTGAGGTAGTCTTTAAGCCTGGGGACGTTGCGAAAATGCATCATCATCCTGACCACGTGGTTTATGCTTTGAATGGTGGAAAGCTGAGTTTTCTTTCTGGAGGCAAGACCCAAGAAATGGAAATAAAGGAAGGTTCAGTAATTTTCCTCGAAGCACAAGACCATGAAGCGAAAAACGTTGGAAATACAACCGTAGACCTTATTGTGATGGAACTAAAGAAGTAACCGCTTGATCTACTTTTTGCAGCTTCAATCTTCTTAATATTTTTTAGTCAAAAAAGCAGGATTAGCGGGAGATTCCTCCACTTTTGCTTGGGTTTAAACCGCAAAGAATAGAAGGTGTAAACTCCCTGATCTGGTAACGATTTATATTTAATGCAAATTACCTTTTAGTCAGTTGAGGGTCAATCTTATGCCAGGTAAGTTTAAAGCATACATGGGAAACATTCAGCAGAAGACGGATAAGAAGCCTGAATACTTTTGGAATTTAGCTAACGACAGGGGTTTTATCAAGGAAGGAAAGATTGTTGTTAAGCATGGTGATATGTTGACTTGGCTCAAGACTGACATGGGGTTGGGTCATGTTCAAGCAAACTTTATGATTCTTTATCTTCGTTTACGAACTAGTGATCCCAAGGTAAGTGAGCAAGCCAAAAAATGGGCTTATGAAACCGGATACCTAGAATATTGTCCTAAGAGTTGAGCTCAACAATAACTCAGGCTTTTCCTCCCGCTTGAATAATTCTTGAGGGCGACTAAGAAGACTCACTTGACCGTCAATTAAAAACTCTATAAGTTCATCAAATGCGTTAGTATGAATGTCAGAACGAATATCAATACACATCCGAATGTGCAAAGAGCCATAGTGCGTCTAGGAGGGTTCTTTTCTTGCGCCTGCGGTAAAAGATCGCTTGCTCCCAGATACAGAAAACCGCCTGCAAAAAAGGGTAGAAACAGAACAAGGTAGTACGGTGGCAACTTGAAGAAAACTGTAGCTACAACTCCCAAAACTGGAGCGACGGCATCCAGGATCAGCATTCGCAGAGAATTCTTCAGCGAGTTGCCAGAATTCAGCATCACAGCAACCGTACTGAGCCCATCAGTGAAGTCATGGAATATAACGGCGAAAGCAATGATTATGCCAACATGAATATCCGCTTCAAGACCGAAACCAATTGCCAAGCCGTCCATGAAACTGTGAACCGAAAGTTCTGATGTTGCAAAAATCCCACCCAAAGGATGTTTAACTTCAACATATTTACCGTCCTCGCTGAAGACATGTCCACTTACCATTCTGGAAATAATGTAGAGAAAAAGGAATCCGACAACCGTCAGAACCATTATCTCCTCAAGGTCAACATTGGTAGAAATAGCAAGCTTGAAAGTTTGAGGCAGTATATCCACCAAAGAAGTTGTAATTAAGATGCCTGCAGCAAGGGCTCCGAGGATTCCTATATTCTTCCTACGCCGTGCAGCGAACAGCCCCCCGAACAACGTCGAGAAGCAGGTAACTATGCCCAGCAGAATTGGATCGAAGTTCATAGTCTATTATTCCTCAACAATGATTAATTAATTATTTTCGTCATTTCTGTCAGTTTGGTGTTATGTAACAAGAGGTTTCAAATCCCAGCGGTCTCACCATAATCATTTAAAACATCATTGATTATGTTTAGCATGAACTACACTAAAGACAACAAAATTAGGAATATTCAACTGAAACCAAAAAAAGACATCAAAAATAGTAGTGTATTGATTCTTTTGGTTAGGCTTTTGTTTTGAGTTCGAGCCTGAGATTGTATACTACAACGGCTATTGAACCAAAGATTACAGCTATTGAAGCTGCATCAAGTATTCCAAACATATTTTCACCTTTTTTTCTTATACATAGCTTTATGCTCAGTAAAATATAAAGTTGCTTATGAATTGTTCATAATTTTTCATAAAACCTAAACATACGTCTAAATCCAACAATAAATTTATATGCAAAGGAACATACACTTTCACAAGAAAAGTAGAGAAAAAAAATAAGAGGTAAAAAAAATGAAAGCCTACATACTCTTAAGCACTAAACCAGGCACATCATTGGACGTCGTTAAAAGATTCAAAGAAAAAGTCAAAGAGACCATCGTTGCGGATGCGATCTTCGGCAGATACGATGCAATCGTAATATTGGAAGCACCGTGTCTTGAAGACATAAACCAGATAGTTTACAAAATAATCGAAAAAGACCCCAACGTAATCCGCACAGAAACATCCATCGTCCTGTCCCCAATGTAGTTGTTGAAAAAACCAACAACACCAAATTTTTTTGTTTTAAATAAAGAAAGTTCGAAAATAAGAAACAAAAAAATGGAAATAGGTCTTGGTAGCCATCATTCTGAACTTAATCTTTTTATGCTGTATTTCATGTGCTTGTCTTCTTCTGCTTCTTTTCCTGGGAAGGGGAAAATTCCTGACTCTTTGCTTCGCGAGTTTAGGCCGAAGTATGCAAGTCCTATAGCCATCCATATCCCCGTTATTGCTATTGCAATGAAAGCAGCCCACTGTGTATCACCCCCGCCTACCACGCCTAGCCATACGACTGCTCCCATCATGACCATGTTAGCGGCGAAGCCTGCGATTGGAATAATATATTTGGTCAGGATGGAGCGACGTTCTCTGGATAGAGCGGCAACTGCAATTAGGCAAGTTACTCCATAGAGCAGGAATGTACCGAAGTTGGATAACAGCATGACTGCGGTTAGGTTTCTAAGAGATAGCACTCCGAATGCACCTATGAGCGCCGAAACCAATGTTAATACCCACGTGCCAACTGCTGGTGTTCCATATCTTGGGTTTAACTTGCCAAGTGGCTGTGGAACTTCTGTGTCACGACTGATAGCGTAGGTTACTCTTACTCCGGTGTTAAGGCATGCGAGTGTTGTGCCGAGAACTGCTGCTGCTACTGCTCCAGCAACTACTATCATTATTGGGAAACCGCCTCCGCCAAACAACGCGTTAGTGGAGATACGCACAATGTCGCCCAATGGTCCGGCTGAAGCTGCCGCTGAAGCGAATGTGTATTTGGAGTTAATCCAAGCTTGTATTCCGTAGAAGCCAAGCAAATAAGCGAATGCTCCCTGAATCGCTAGTGAGAGGATGACTGCGCGAGGGACATCTTTGGGGTTCTTTGCTTCGGAAGTCAACGCCGTTATTGACTCGAATCCTACAAGTACAAGTATGGCTAAGCTGGCTTGGAACAGCACGTGGCTAAAGTTGGAAGGTATTACAACGCTTGCAGGGTTGGAATAGTAGAAAGTAACGTGTTCAGGGTTAATGAAGCGGTAGGCAAGCGCTAAGGCTGTTACGCCTACTAGCATTGCAAGCTGTATTATGTTGATGATGAGGTTTGTTTTTGTTGATCCTTGAATGCCCCTGTATGCTATAAAACCAACAATAACTGCGAACACTACTACGATGGCAATTTGTTCAAGCGTAGTTATAGGAAAGCCTACGGTTTGCAGAATGTATGTCATGAAGAAACCCATGAATGCAACCATTACTCCAGGGTAAACCCAATAGTACAAATGTGAAAGCCAGCCTACAATGAATTTAGCGTTTCGTGCTTTTCGGTTGCTGCTGCCTCTATCTAAGAGGGCACGCTGAGCAAAGTAATATGAGCTGCCAGTGCCTGCATCAGGGTAACGACGTGCTAACCAAGCATAAGACATGGCAGTTAAGAATGACAGAACCAATGCGATAAAGAGACCAAACCAAATGTCGGGTGCAGTTGAAACGCCTGAAGGATCAACCTGAGCTGCTTGTGCTTGGTAGTTAAGCCACAGAAAAGCCCCCGGTGCTATTAGCGCCATAGCGTTGATGGTTAAACCTGCAAGGCTTAATGTTTTCTTCATCTGGGGCGCAGTTTGTTCACTTGACATTTAGTCTTCGCCCTCGATTCTTTTTTGAAAGATACTGTGTGGTTGTTTTCGAGCGTCTAGAATGATTGGTTCTTCAATGTTTCTTGTAAATCTTTTGTGTAAGTTATTGAAGCTTTTTCCAATTGTTAACACCAATTTTAAGTAATTACCAATTGATATGTTCAGATAAATATAAATATAGTTAATAATTGTTCATAATTTTTATGAAAAGCTGAACTATTTTTCAGCAATTACTCTCTTTTAATAAACATTTAACAAGTCTGAAGTTGGACCCAGACAAAACAAGCTGATCAAGTATTTCCTATAATTAGCCCTATAGTAAAGCTTAAAACCGGCGCAATTACCCAGCTTAACACTATCGTCAGAAATGGCTTTAGTGAGACAAACTTGGATTTGTAAGAGATGCTAGTTCCGAAAACCGCCGCCGAAAGGGCCTGAGTGTTAGAAAGTGGGATATTCAAAATTGTCGCTGTCTCCACAAGAATGGTTGAAGTTAAAAGCGTGGACATGGCGTTTGGATACCGCATAAGAAATAGCTCCTGGGAAACCCTTCGAATCTCACCAGCACTCAAAAAGAAAGTTCCGATAAATATTGCAGCGATTGCTAACGCCACTGTGGTTATGTCGAAACCGCCTGTAGCGACTATAAGCCCAATTGTATTTGCCCCTAGAACATATGACGTAGAAAACGCTAAAACGATGAGCAAGACTTTGTACGTTTGCAGTCTTTGCCACAGGTTTTTTGGCCATCTTCTGTTTATGATTCTGATCAGGTAAAAAGCTAAAAATATGGCAACTATCGGTGCAGCGATCCATAACACAACTACTTCAACAACGTAGATACCGTTTGTGAGTCCACCATGTGCAGTCGATAAGCCTGTAAATAAACCGACAAGCGACATGCTAAGAGACATCGGTGCTCTAATTAAGTCAGCAACGACGAAAATAATTATTGCCGCCAACAAAGCTTCTGCCCGAAATTGCGTAGCCATATTTGGCAATAGCAGATCCACGGTTTTTGTCATGCCCATACCCTGAATTACAAGTCCCAGCGAAAATCCTGCAGCGCCAAGCAACGCTCCAAATCGTTTAGTTATTATTCTTGACCCTACCGCTGGACCCACACATGCTGACAGGTTATTGCCTGAAACTAACATTACTGCAACAAAAGTTAGAACCAGAAGAGCGATTGAAAGCCACAGCATTGGAAGGTCACTTAAGTATAGAGGTAACCACTGAAACGATCAAATCTGAAAAGTCCTCGCAAGAATCAAGGATATCGTCGCACTTGTGCAGAAGCTCCGAATAGTGATAGAATTGGAGGTAATGCAGTTTAGACGTCAGAGCATAAAGCCTGTCAAATCCTGAGTCCTTTACGTCATCACCCTGTTCCTCCAATGCTTCAATTTCTTTGCGCAACTCCAAAATCTCAGTTATGTTTGACGAAGAGAGAGCCTGTTTAAGCTTTAATTGGGATTTTTCTGCGAGGGCAAGAATAATCTCATATACGGAGTCCCAATCGGCATGTTTTATATCAAAACTCGCTGAGTAAGCTTTCGCCATTCGATTCAGTTCCCTGCTCAAATAATAGTATAAGTCAACAATGCTATCGGCCACTTGGACGCATTCTAGAAGGCTATCTATTACGTTGGGGCTTATAGCCCCGCTTGTGATATCTTCACTTATTCTAAAAGCAATTTCATCAGATTTTTTCTCAAGTGACTGCACTGAATGCATCACGCCAATTAACTTTTTTTGGTCATAATCCATTTTGAACATGCTTGCTACAAACGTGTTGGCTTCTGTTGCGATGGCGACGATTTGTGTTAGCTCACTGAAGATGTTTTTTTCTCCGACAACAAAAATACCCTTGAGGCTCTTCAATCCAGACACCCATCTGTTGATTTCAGTGCAATAGATACTCGATAGACAATATTAACTATTTAGAATTCCAAAGTTTGTCTGGCAAACACCCTGACCCGATGAGATAAACACCGGAAGCTTCGAAAACATTAACAGAATCAAATTATCTTGCTATATTCTTTAACAGCGTTCATTGCAATCATCGTAGTTGTTCTTTTTATGAACCGCTCAGTTAACAGGTTTTTTAGAAAAGCATTAAGACAAGCGTTATCTCGAAACTTTGCTAAGACTACCGTATCATATTCTCCCGTTATTTCATACACAGATAGGACGTTGGTTTCCTTGGCAATTTCGTTTTCGACTTCAATTATGTGTCCGCCTTCAACTTGAATCATTATAATAGCTGTTAAAGCATAACCCATCTTTGCTGAATCAATAATAGGGGCATAGCCACGAATAACACCTTCACCTTCTAAACTATTGAGACGGTTATGCAGAATATTTGGGGTTAATCCAACTCTGTGGGCTAATTTGCGCAAGCTTACGCGTGAGTCATCTTCCAATGCGCGGATGATTTGCAGGTCAACAGAGCCCAATTCCTTCTTTGGGCTTTTTGATAGTTTTAAGCCCACACTTATCAGCTCCTAAATGGTATTTGACGTTTGTTTAGTAAATTAAGGTACATATAAACATATCTGCATAAAAATACTGCCATCTTAAACAATAGTAAGCATATTTGTCGCTAATATTGACAATCAGAACATAAAAAACAAATCAGCATTGCACAGTTTGACAGTTTCTAAAACCACCTCATTTAATTGTTTGTCTATCTTAAAACAGATACTTTTTTAATGCAAACATAACAGCCTTCATCTCATTGAGGACAAATAAACATCCCAGTGGTTGGTAATTTGTTAAACGTTTGCAGCAGACACAGGTTTCGCGTGGAAATTAATGGAATCGCCCCAGTGGGGATCAGGGAAGTTGAGGTGTTTGCGTTAACATTGATGCCCAGGATTTCAAGGAAGGAAAAAGATATTTCGGCGATTTCTACAACAGACCCAGGTGTAGTTCATTATGGTTCCGCTTATTTTACGAAACGCTATGGCAGGTAATTGCAGATGACATGGATTTGTGGACGTGGATAAAACAAGTAATTGACGGAGAAGACTATCAAAAGAAATGCGTCAATTATTGTCATGGATAGAAAAGGCAATGATAAATTTAGGTTCAATTTAACTGGAGCTTGGCCAAGCATTTGGCTCTTGGGAAAACTGGAAAGTCACTCTGGTTCCCTGTTATTTAAGGAACTGGTTCTTAGTATGAGAACCCAAATGTTCCTTAACATTTCATTTTTCCAACACACTAAAAAGGAAGAATTGAAGCCTGAATTTTTTGCTCTTCAAAGCCATTTCACATGTTAACCTTATTACTGCCAAAATAATTCAGTTAAGGTGAGGCAAAACAATTGTCAAATACTTCTAGCGCAAAAAAAGATTGCCGCATAAAGATCACAAAAAATGGCCCCTACATAGTTTCTGGAGCAGTTCCCCTTTTTGCTATGACAATAAAATGCGATAAAGGGAGAACCCCAGCTCAATGGATAAAAGGGGAAAACCTCAAAACTGCAGAAAACTATGCCTTATGCCGCTGTGGGCAATCAAATAACAAGCCATTTTGTGATGGAAGCCATGTGAAAGTTAACTTTGATGGCACAGAAGCCAGCGACAGCGAGCCTTTTGAAAAAATGGCAAAAATAATTGAGGGACCCGAATTAACATTGAAAGACGCTGAGATTCTTTGTGCTTCAGCTCGCTTTTGCCATCGAGGTGGCGACATTTGGGATAATGTCCCTAAGTCAAATGACCCAAAAGCTAAGAGGAACTCAGTGGATGATGCATGTGATTGCCCTTCAGGCCGGCTTGTGCTTTTAGATAAGAAGACTGGCATGACAATTGAGCCTGCTCTTGAAAAATCGATTGGTGCAGTTGAGGATCCAAGTATTGGCGTCGGAGGACCCTTTTGGGTTCGAGGTGGAATCCCAATCTTCTCCGCCGATGGAAAACTCTATGAAGTCCGGAATCGCACGACTCTTTGTCGTTGTGGGAAGTCCACCAATAAACCGTTTTGCGATAGCAGTCACTACCCAGAAGAGGATAGAGAAAGGTGAAAAGCATGGATGAGAAGGATCTAACGGAAGAAGGCATTGAAACTGCTTTATCGTCTAAAGAAAAAGCTTTTGTTCTTTTTTATGCTTCCTGGTGTCCTTTTTCCCAAAGGTTCTTACCTATTTTTGAAGAGTATGCACAGGGTAATCCGCTTGAATGCCTAAGTGTTGTAGTTGATGATAAACCAGACTTATGTGATAAATACTCAATTGAATATTACCCTACGGTTATTCTTTTCAAGAAAGGCAAAATCTACAAGAGGCTTGATGCTGCGCCTGGGGCAGGATTAACCAAGAAGCAGCTAGCTGAGCTAACAAAGAAACCGTAATCTTTTGCTTATCGCCTGCTGCTATTGAAGGTTGCTTTTTTCATATCACCTTTATTTGGTACTTTTTGTGTCTGCAGAAAGTCTAGTATTGATGATTGTTTTCAAAGCCTCAGTACTTCTGCAGGCGTTAGAAAGAAAATAAGTTGAGATTTACTTCCATTTCGTCAATATCTCTTCTCTTTGGAATGTCGCTTTGCTCAAGTAGAATAGCGCGATGTCGGCAATCGCTAGTCCGAGTGATACGCCTACAGCCAGCCATACTGAGAGTTGAGCGCTGGTTGAGGCAAAAATTACAATAAAAACTAACGGTAACACCACCAAGCCGCCTAACTGTTGAGCCGCTCTTATGTCATTCACTTTGGATGACACGATTATGTTGGCTTCAACGCTCATGATGCATGAAAGTGGAGCTATTACACCTATTACCAAAACCCAGTACAAGTTAGGAATTAAGAAAAGGCCCAGTCTTGTGTAGGACCAGTAATCTATGATTGGAGCTGAGATTACTGCGCCAAGAAAAGTTACCGCTATACATGGAATGAAAGCTGCTAAACTTTTGCCGAGTAACAGTTCACCGTCAGTTGTGGGCGTTGCCAACAAGGGTTCAAGACTCTTCTCGATTTTTTCTCCAACAAAACTGTAGGAAGCAATAATAGACGGGAGAATTGAGGCGATAAGTACTAAGTACATTGTGGCAATGCTCACAATTTGGTTTGCCGCAGCTAAGGCCATAGAAGTTGTTACAAGCGGGGACGAAATTTCCGCGTCCAAAGCAAAAATGAAAATCACTGGTAGCACGACACCCATTATCACTGGCATTGCAACCAAAGAGTAGAGCACATATTTGTTTTTCTTGAAAACACTAAGGTCTTTTTGGGTAACAATCCATGACTTCCATAATCTCATTGCACTGAAGCCTCCTTAATTAACTTCAAATATACATCCTCAAGCGTCGAACGCAACTCAGTGACGTACTGAATATTGCCACCTGCTTCCACAATAGCTCTAACAACCTCAGGGTTGTCTTTTTCAGGGTTATCTATGTCGAGAATCAACTTGCTATCGCTTATTCGAACGTTCTTAACTGAGCTTAAATTTCGAACAGCTGCCGCAACCGAAGCTGTAACGCTGTCTAAGTGAACAATAGTCTTACGATTATACAGACTGTGCTCCAAATTCTTGGGAGAATCAACCGCAATAAGCTTGCCTTTCAAAATTGCGATGCGATCGCAAAGCCTTTCCGCTTCATCCAAATTATGTGTATTAAGAAAAATAGTTGTTTTCTCTTTCTTAAGGTCCAAAATAAAATCTCGCACGGTTTTAGCTGCTTCTGGATCAAGGTTTGCTGTAGGCTCATCCAAAAACAGAACCAGAGGCTCATGAATCAGAGCCCTCGCAATAGCTATTTTCTGCTTAGTTCCCTTACTAAATGTGCCTACTGCATCCTCCCGACGCTCCCAAATTCCCAAAAGCCTCAGAAGCCGTTCAATGTTTTCATGCCGCTTCTGGTCCGGAACCTCGTACAGTTTACCATAAAAATCCAGGTTTCTATAAGCACTTAAACTATCATATAAACCAACGTTTTCAGGTAGAAAACCAACTATTTTCCTAATTTTTAGGCAATCATTTTCATTTTCAACTGTGTAGTCGCCAATGCGAGCTTGCCCGCTGGTCTTACCAATTAAACAACAAAGCATACGTACCGTTGTTGTTTTTCCCGCGCCGTTGGGTCCAAGAAACCCAAAAACCTCACCCTCTTCGACATGTAACGTAACATTGTCAACGGCGGTTAAGTTGCCGAATTTTCTGGTTAGGTTTTCAGTATCAATCATGTGCTAAACCCGATGACTTAGGGATTATTGCCTTTCGTATTTAGAATCTTCGATCCGTTTTTGCTCTAATTCTTCCTCGGACAGCTTCGGCGAGGCAGTCTTCATTTGTTGTTTTTCTTCAAGAGGCCAAGTTACTGGATCTTTAACTGATGAATAGACATTTTGCCAACTGCGTTTTTTGCAGGCTGGACATTTGATATAGTGCAAAGGACCTATGTGCGGCGCCAAAACTGTTCCGCCTAAGCCTTGTTCAAAAACATTTGAACATTTTTTACATTTTACCCTAGTCATCCTAATCAACAATAGGTCGATTATCAGATATTAGATTAAAAAGTTTGCTTAACCGAAACTGTTTTTTATTGTCACATTATAATAGCAGAACTAAGCAAGGTTTGAGTTTAAATGTTTGAACATCACTACGAGAATCTTTTGCCAAAACAAGCATTTCTTAAGCGGTTAGCTAAGTATGCGTTGATCTCGCTTAGTTTAGTGATTGCTTCATTGATTATTGGTATGGTTGGCTACTACTCGTTTGAAGGCTACTCATGGGTTGATTCGTTTCTAAATGCTGCTATGTTAATGGGTGGAATGGGACCAGCCGGCACTTTGCACACAGATGCAGGAAAAATATTTGCTGGAATTTATGCTCTATACTGCGGGTTAATTGAGCTGTTTGCGATTGGAATCTTCGCTGCTCCTCTTTTTCACAGGTTTATGCATCATTTCCATTTAGAGAGCGAGCACAAACAAAAAGAAGACCGAGTCTAAAAGCTTGCCAGGTGAATTCTGAATATGACTTCGGCCATGTTATGGAAAAGGAATATACTTCCAAACGGTTTAAGAGTATTATCTTTCCCTCGGCAATCTGCAAATACCACCCAGCTGTCCATCGCTGTTGAGTTTGGTTCAAATCAAGAGCCGGAAGAAAACGCTGGAGTCGCCCATTTTCTTGAACATATGCTTGCTGGAGGTTCCACAAAACGAATCCAGTTATCGCGAAGCGTTGAAGATTCTGGCGGAAATCTAAATTTTTACACAGATCATGAGCACATGATGAGTACCATTGATATTCTGCCGGATAAATTAAGTGAAGCTGCGCTTCGTTCTTTCAGAGTTGCTGTTTAACAACGATTTTGAGGAAGAGAAATTTGGAAGAGAACAAAAGATAATTCTCAATGAACTCGCAGAAGCCTCAGACGACCCAACTGAAAAGACCGAAGAGTTATTGATGAAAAGTCTGTTTAAAAATCACCCGGTAAAGCGTCCAGTCGGAGGTTTTCCGAAAACCGTTAGAAAATTAACTTTAAAGCAACTGATTAAGGCGCATAGAACAAATTATATTCCCCAAAACATGATATTAATTTTAGCAGGCAATTTATCCGAAAAAAATAGTGGCATTGTTCTTAAAAACTTCGAGGACAAAACCTCCGAGAAATTGCGCTCAAAAAAGATCCACCCTTTGGAAATAGGTAAGCCTGAACCGTTGGTTGTTAAGAAAAAGTCGGGCATAGCTCAATCCTACTTTAGCATAGGGGCAAGAACGGTTTGTTCAGGTCACAAAGATGCGCCTACGTTAGATTTGATAAGTGCTATACTTAGCGGAGGAACTAGTTCACGATTATTCATAGAACTGCGAGAAAAGAACGCCCTTACATATGATGTCAATTCAGACAATAACAAAGGGTTAGATTTCGGGTTTTTCAATATTGATTGTGCAGTTAAAGATAGAAATTTAGACAAAGCTAATGATTTGATCGGAAAAGAGTTAGCCAAGTTGAAGACTCAAAAGCCACCAACTAAGGAAATTGAAAGAACCAAAAATTTGATTACTGCCGAAATCCTCAGGGGAATGGATAATCCACATGAAACATCAGAAATTCTTGCCTATATGGAAATACAATTTAGAAATGAAAGATCGCTGCTAGACTATATTGACAAAATTAAGGCGGTCTCAAGTGAGAACATAACAGAAGCTGCCAATACTTACTTTCAAGAAGATTGTCTTTCAACCGTTATCCTCAAACCTAAGGAGTAAAATCTTCAAATAAAAGCATGAAGATTTTTCGTTAAAGTTAGTGTTTCAAGGTGCCGTTTGACAGACAACTCTAATTGCCTAAAAGGATGCCCAGAAATGCAGATTTGGGAGCCTAAGCCCCATAGTGCAGATCATGGACAGAGCCATATCATGGCAATAGGTTTATCTGCCAAACGACTCGAAACGTTTGCTGATATTATCTACGGATTCTATAGAAGATAAAAATTTGTGGTAGCGCCAAGACTATCACAAACAATCAAAATACCAACTCCCTTTGTTAAGAAGAAACAAACTTCTATGTTAAAGTAGAAACATGTAGCAGACCATGTACGCACATAAACATAAACGTCAAAGAAAAAAAGAGCTAAATACATAGAGACTATAATTTGTAACCTTTCAAGGGGACAATAACTTGCATTTGGAAGAGATGAAGAAAGAAATTGAAGCTCTCGTAATATCCAAAGGATTTTACAATAAGCCCGAGGACATTCCTAAGAAACTGCTTTTTGCTTTTATAGAGCTTGGCGAAGCCAGTGATGCTTGGAAGAAGGGTTTACCTGAACAGAAAATCGCCGAAGAACTCATTGATGTAGTCTTTTACATTTTGGATGCAAGTCGTTTAGCATGTCCAAACATGAATATGGATGAAGTATTCAAAAGAAAACTTGAAAAAAACCTCGACCGCCCATTCCAGTATGGGGAAGGCCACCGCAGTAAATAGCCTGAAAAAACCCAGAATCACCAATGAAGTTTTTATCTCCCAATATTTAAAATATAGAAGTTGAGTAAAAAGTGAATTTCACCTTTCCTGCCAAAATGAGATTCGAGTGTAATAGATGCGGGTTATGCTGTGGTGACACACAAGAAAAAACAAGGCACATTCTTCTATTACAAAAAGAAGCTAAACAAATAGCTGAGCATGTTCGCATGCAAACGGCTGATTTTTCTTTGGAAATCAATGATAAGTTTCCTTACGGTTGTGAGATGAAAAAGACAAGTGATGGCCAATGCGTCTTCTTAAAAGAAAATCAATGTACAATTTACTCGTTAAGACCGTTGATCTGCAGATTTTATCCTTTTCAATTGACATTTGACAAAGCTAAGAATTTGCATATTTTTGATTTTACCTTTGAATGCCCGCAGATAAATCAAGGCAAGATTCTGAGTCAAAAAGACTTTGAAAATTTATTTAAGTGGGCGCAAAAACACTTGACTTAAAGCTGCTTAAGAATATCAGTCTGCTCCAGAGTTATGCCGCAATAATGGCACTTCAACAGTAGAGGCTCCTCGTTTTTGATGTAAAACTTTGAAAACACAGGTTCTTCACTATTGCTTACGCAACAAGGATTTATGCATTTAATTATTCCTTCAACTGCTTTAGGTAGCTTAACCTCAAGTTTTTCGACAACCTTGTAGTTGCGAACAATATTAATTGATGCATGAGGAGCCACCAAAGCTATCCGGTTAACTTCTTGAGAGTTAAGCGCTCTTCCCTCAATCTTCACTATGTCTTTAACTCCAAAACGTTTGCTTGGAACATTAATTGCAATTGTAATAACTCGTTTTTCTTTTCCTGTAATCCCTAAAATCTTTATGACATCCAATGCGTATCCGCCTCTAATGTGGTCGATTACAGTGCCGTCTTTAATTTTTGAAACCCTAAGATCAAGCTCACTCATAAGAAATTCTTCCAATAGAAGACTATATATAAGCAACAAATAAAATTTTACTAAAAACTAAAAACAGTAAACTCATTGACTAGATCTCAAATCTATGACTGTTGTTCCTGCGAACTTGTCAAAGTACCTCATAAAAGTGTTGTCTTTAATTCGCCACATTCCAATAAGCAAGTCAAAAGGAAGCAACGGCAATATTTTCCCAAAGTTTCTAATCGCGGCATGATCATAGCTCATTTTCTTTCCATCTGTTCTAACGACTTTAAGTCCCGTAATTCGTTTGCCTAAACTTTGACCATTAAATCCTTCCAGTAGAGTCGAGTAAAGCCAAAGTAGCCCTATGGTTACGAAGAGCACTACACTAATTCCTCCGTTGAGAAAAGTCGCCGAGGATAAAGAAAGGGCTTGAGGCACAATAACTATTGTCACGGTAATTGCTAAAATTATTCCAAAATCGACTAGGAAAGCAGCTGCCCTCTTTTTGAAGGATGAAAGCGGAAGGTGACTTTGTTTTCTTTGCACATCAGCAACTTCTGCCCAGCCTTCAATATCGTGAATAACTCTTATGGCGCTCTCTCCAGCCCTGCTAAGTTTGTATTTGCCACTTGGCGTTTGCTCTATGAACGCTTCTAGCGATCGAAGGTGAAAACTCAACTTTCCAGTGTCAACTTTTAATAAGTTTAATAGGTCAGTGAAAGATGACTCTCCCTTTTCGCTAAGGTTAATTAGTATTTCTCTTCGCAAGGGATGCGAAAGTATCGAAAGTACTTTCGAAATGTTTTCTTGATCTATAGCCATGTTTCAAAACCAAAGATTCTAGTTATAGGAAAGGTCGGTTTGGCATACAGCCCATAATCATGCATACTCCAATATAAGTCCAACCCAAAAAACTCAATTAAACACTGCAAAAAAACTCTTTAACTATGTAGAGCACCTACCTTAGAGATATGTCAAGCGCTGAATTAGCAGTCAAAGTATTCCGCGAGTTGGAAAGCGAAGACTTTAGAATCCTCAACATTATCGAGGCAGCGATGAGCAAACGTGAATTTGTGCCAATAGAACAGATCCAAAAATATGCTAACCTCCCCATGGTTCGTATAGAATTCACGTTGAGTAAATTAAACAAGTTAGGCTTAATCTACCGAACAAGAGGAGCCTATGTTGGTTACACATTAATCTATGCGGGCTACGATTGCCTAGCAATTAACACCCTGGTCAAAGCAGGAGTAATCGAATCCTTCGGGCAAAGCTTAGGTGTGGGAAAAGAAGCAGATGTTTACGACGCACTAAGCTCTGAGGGCAAACGGATAGCTATAAAATTTCATAGGCTTGGAAGAATAAGCTTTAGGCAAACAAGAAGAAAAAGAGGTTACATCCGAGAACACTCCACATGGCTTTTCCAATCACATGTGGCTGCAGAAAAAGAGTTCCAAGCAATGCAGCTTGTTTACAAAAACGGAGTCGCAGTGCCAGAGCCTATAAGTCACAACAGACATGTGATAGCAATGGGCATGATTGAAGGCGCAGAATTATCCAAATACAAAGAAATACCTAAACCAGAAAAAATCGTAAAAGAAATCTTGCGTAACGTAAGGAAGACGTACTTAAAAGCTCATGTTATCCATGCAGACCTCAGCGAGTATAACATCATCCTGAGGCCAGATGGGCATATCCTCATAATTGATTGGCCACAATACGTTATGGCTGATCATGCGAATGCAGAAGATTTGTTGGAACGAGACCTAAAAAATATTCTCACTTTTTTCAGTCGAAGATTTAATTTGAAAGTAGATGTTGAGTTAGCTTGTAATTATGTAATTGGAAAAGCCAGAAGTTTGGCTATTTAATGCTTGTCAGCGTCTAGCACTATGTACAGAATGTTGTTTCCACGAAGCAGAACGTTTCCGTAGTTTGTCATCAATTGGTCGTCTTTGAGTTCATTTGCGCCTTCGAGAAGAATATTCATGTGCCCATCGCACTTTATCATTTTTCCCTTGTATTCATAACCGTTTTTGAGCACAACTTCAATGTTTCCGTGCATTTGTTTTATCAGAACGTTCAACGGTTTTTTACTTGGTTCCATCATCATATTTACCGTATCCCCGTACAATGTTTGTAATATCCAAGAACCTATCACCAAATATAAAAGGCTTATGAAAGACGTGCGGCGTAAAATATAACGCCTTGTTACAGAATAAGAGTGAGGACTTCTTCAGAGCGTAAAAAAAGAAGCATTTGTGAATACTGAAAAGAGAGAATGACGTTTTTTCCTGTGTTTTAAGTTTTGGCTATTATTGATGTGAGCGCAACTACTAAGAAGGCAATACCAGTCCAGAAAAGTCGCCGCCAGAAACGAAATATTCGACGGCAGCCACGATGATTACTGGAATCAGAACTAAAAATGACTTTATAAGGACGATTATTACTAAGCCAATGATAACCAGAATTATTAGAAAAGTTAAGTCAAATCCAGCAAGACCCAAACTGCTTAAAATAGAGTATATTATCGACAACTACTTGCAGAATTCATAGATAAGCCTCAAACCAACTGGGAAGAAAGCAAGTAATGTATTTTTGCTAAAAAAATTTAAGCGTTGTTTTTTGATCTGATTCTTGGAATAACTTCCTTCTGCGTTTGGACAACACCATAAATGGTTATCCTAAACTTTTCATCGCCCGTCTTCTGCACCATCCCATTCTTAGCCAGCTCACCCAAGCGTGTACTGGTAATCTTACCGGTTTTCCCAAGTTTCGTTTGTAATTCATCCTTTGAGAGCGAGTCGCTGTCAACGATACCTAGTTTGCTACCCAGAAAGTAGGTTGTTAACCAAACTGACAAAGCCTCATTATCCGTTAACTTATTTTTGGGCACCAACAAGTTTGCACCGTCGCTCGAAAAAGCCGCTATTCCACACAAGTCCTTGGCGAGTTGTTTTAGGTCAATACTTAGCCAAAGCTTCTGGGCAATTTCAAAAGAAGGAATAAAATCCTTAAAAAACTTGTCTATTAGAAACCATGCTTCTTGTGGTTCCCCAGAAAACTCTTGCTCAACTTCTTTATACTTCATTTGGATTTGGATTCTTTGCGGTTTTTCGCTCAACTCATTTTTCCTCTAAGCTTGGAAATGACTTCTTCCTCGACCCATTTCTCGCCTTGAATTGTAAGCTTGAATTCAGGCTTGTTTGGGTCCGGCTTGAAGATCTGCCCACGCTTGGTCATTTCATTTAACCGTGCGGGAACCATTGCGTTTATCCCGCTTGAATCTAAGAGTTTGCTAATTTGGGCTGCAGTGCTCTTTCTTTCTTCTGAAGCGTAAAGAATCAATCCAACTGCCTCATAATGGGTTAGTTTTTCCCGTGTCACTATTACTGGACCTTCGGTTGTGAGTTCAACGATCCCCTTCAATTGTGCTCCCGATTGGGTCAGTTTGTTGGATACAAAATCGTTTAGTTTTTCAACAAAACCTTCAGGGATAACTCCAAGCATGTCAAGAATTTCTTGCGGATTCTCCCCTTCAATGACGACTTCTCCGAAAGGAGTTTTTATATGTGCTTCAATGCGCTTCAACAAGTAAGCCTCTTTATCTATAAGCTGCTTTGAGCCTTTTTAGGATTTGCGGCTTAGCATCGTTTTTTACGAAAAAGAGTGCTATTTTAGGCGTTCCCTCAAAAGTTTTGCGACCAATTCAGGGTTAGCTTTTCCCCGAACTTCCTTCATGACGGCGCCCATAAGCATGCCGTAAGCATTCTTACTTAGTTTATCAATTGTCTGCTTATTAGATGCAACCACTCGGTCAATAATCGAACCTAAATCTGCTTCCGAAAACATCTTCAAACCTAACGCATTCACAGCATTCTGGACAGTTTCGCCATTGTTTTTTGAAAGCCAACCGAAGACGGCAGGCAGTGCTTCTTTCGCGAGTTCGCCTGCTCCGACAACACCAAAGATGTTTTTAATCTGTTCTTCATTGACATTGTCAACCTCGATGCCTTCACGTTTCAACGCTTTCAAAGTTTCAGTTAAGAACACAGCTACTGTTGAAGCTTGAACGCCATTTTCCCGCAGGATTTCTTCAAAGAGCATGTTGAATTCTGAGTTGGCAATTTGTTTGGCTAATTTTTCGTTTAAACCGTACTGTTTTATCAATCGTGAAACTCTATTTTTTGCGCTCTCAGGAAGGTTACTGCGAATCTTCTCCACTAACTCGTCAGTTATTGGTTGAGGCGGAATATCGGTTTCAGGATACATTCTCGCTGCTCCCGGTCTTGGGCGCATGTACCGTGTTGTTCCATCATCTTTTGCGGTTCGAGTTTCAGCTGGCACACCTATCATAGCTTCTTGCGCGCGCTCAACCACAGCTTTTAGGGCGTCCAAAACATTTTCTGATGTATCAGCTACAAAGACAACAGCATCCATTTCAGTCGCATTAACTACTTTGCGTACAGCTTCAACTTCCTCGGTTGTAATGTCGTAGTTTGGCATTTCGTCGGTGTGGAAGATCCCGCCGACTCTGCCCCAGAATTTTGCACGGTCGGATAGTTCTGTTCCAACTCGGAAGTTAGGCATAAGCTCAAACTTCAATAGATTCGCAAACTTGGGCAGTTTAACAGCCATGACTTTTTGGTAGTTATCTACTGCTTTTCGGATAACCTTGCATTTTGTTTTCTTGAAAATGTTCGAGACGTCAACAAATTCTTGTTTGATGGCTTCGGGCTTAACGCCTCGATTTGCAAGCTCATCTTTGACGCTGATTAAGCCGAGTTGTCTTTGAACCTCATATTCTACTACTTTAGAGATTAACTCAAGCTCTTGAACACCTTTTATTTCAATTAACGCTCCTTTTGGCAGGGACACATTGAGGTCTTGCCTTATTGTACCCAAACCCCTCATAACTTTACCTGTATCACGCAAAATACTGCCAATGGCGAACGCAACTTCCTGTGCTTCCATAGGCGTATAAATTACAGGAGCCGTTGCAACTTCAATCAGCGGTATTCCAAGGCGGTCTATTCGGTAACGGATAGTTTTGCCCTCATTCTGTGTGCCCGTTTTACGTGCTGCATCCTCTTCAAGGCTTGCGGCTTGCATCGGAATAGTTTTGTCTCCAACCTTAATCCAGCCGTCCAACGCAATAATACATGTACGCTG
Source organism: Candidatus Bathyarchaeota archaeon (assembly GCA_963811105.1). GTDB lineage: Archaea > Thermoproteota > Bathyarchaeia > Bathyarchaeales > Bathycorpusculaceae > Bathycorpusculum. The sequence goes on from CAWEPZ010000011.1 coordinate 678,316, forward strand.
AAAACCAGTGGTATTTGAGCCGTCTATGACAGTCTTACGCATCACGTGAACTTCATCAACCGGCTGCATATTCATCATTAACGAGGCTGTCAAAACTACTTCCACCGCTTCCATGTTTATGGGGTGCGGTGGCTCCTCATCCATCTCCACAAGACAGGAACTAATTTTGCTGGCTTCATAAAGGATTCTTACGCCTTTTTGGAATTCGAAATAAGCCGCTGGGTCAATTTGCCCGAGTTCACTTTGAGTGGGTCGTAGCCTTCTGAGGAAAGTGATTTCTGGCTCGTCTTTGAAAAGTTGAGGCGGGCAACTACAGAAGAGTTTCGAGTTAACGTTTAGTTGCTGGTGTATTTCTAAGCCAACTTTTAAGCCCACCTTAGCATAGTCAATTGCCAACTTAGTTTCCTCCTTCAACAATGTTTTCTTGCGGAAGCGTTCTAGGCGATAATTCACCCGCAATGTTCGTTTTCAGCAGCTTTGCGGCTTCATTGGTGCTATCAGTTTGTCCGATAGACCACATGAGTTTAACAAGGGCGGTTTCGGGGAACATGTCCTCCATCGGAATAACGCCGAAAGACAACAAATCTCTGCCCGTATCGTAAACGTTCATGTTTACCCTGCCCCAAATGCACTGAGAAGCCAACGCAACTACAACGCCTTTTGCTATGGCGTTTTTGATGCTGTCAAAGCAAAATTTGCTAACATGACCTAGACCCGAGCCCTCAAGCAAGATTCCCTTAATGCCTCTGTCAACATACCAATCGATGACGGCTGGGTCAAGCCCGGGGTAAAATTTGATTAAGGCGACTCTTTCGCTAAAGTTTGGTTTAAGAATAAGTTTTTTTGATGAGTCTCGGTGTTCGTATTGATTAGTCAGCATTGTTACTTGTTGGTCTCTTACTTTGGCGATTGGGAAACCGTTGATTGATTTGAATGTGTCTCTCCGGCTTGTGTGGCACTTACGAACTTTAACACCTCTATGAATAACAGTGGCAATATCTGATACAGACTCATGCATGGCTAAGCCTACTTCAGCGAACGGTCCTTCCCCAGCGGCTTTTACTGCCCCGATAAGGTTTGTTGCTGCATCACTGCTCGGTCGGTCACTGGAACGTTGAGCGCCGACAACTATAACTGGAACAGATAGGTTTTGCAGTGCAAAGCTCAGAGCAGCTGAAGTGTAAGCCATCGTGTCTGTGCCATGGGCAATTACGACGCCGTCTACACCTGATTCTACACGTTTGGCAACGGTTTCAGCTAGCTCTTTCCAATGCTTCTGAGTGATATTTTCACTATATAAGCTAAAAACTATTTCAGTGTCAACTTTAGCAATGTCTGAAAGCTCAGGGACAACGCCGTATAAGTCACTTGCAGAGATTGCTGAGCGAACAGCTCCCGTACGGTAGTCAACTCGGCTTGCAATTGTTCCACCTGTACTCATTATTACAACATGGGGCAAAGCGGGATTTTGTTTTGGCAAGGGAGACGAAGCAAAAGCTGGTTTTGCTCCTTTCCCCGCCTTTTCGATTTTAACCTCTTCTGTTATTCGTATGCCAATGTTGTAGCCGCTTTTCATTTTTACAATGACAACAGTGCCTTCGCCTAGTTCTGAACGGGGAATAAGGATGCCCTCGTAGATTTTGCCTTTGCTGTTAATTTGTATAATGTCGCCGACTTCGCATTCAGCTTTTCTTAAGGCTTCAAGTGCCGAGCCTTTATAACCTGAACTTTCAAGTTGACTCATTAAGTATTCTCCATTTTCTTAGAGACATAAACACCATCGCGCTCATACCCGAAACGCATGTAATACCTTCTTGTTCCTAACGCACTTATAACTAAAAGCTTTTTGACACCAAAATCTACGCGTGCTATGCGCTCGGCTTCCTTAAGCAAATCTGCGCCAAACCCCTTGTGTTGCCACGCTCCCGTCGAGTGCTTTCCCACGGGAACAAGTTGACCGTAAACATGAAGTTCGCGAACAATAGCGGATGGCATGGCACTGATTTCCGGTCTGTGAGCCTTCTCTGAGGGAATACGCAAGCGCAAATAACCAAGCAGGATATTGTTTTGCCTATCTTCGGCTGAAATAAATACTTCTTTGCCCTCTGAGGCTTCATAACAGAATGATTCAATTTTGACTTCTTTTAAATCAGGCTTCAAATGGTCAACAACCAACCTGTGCCCAACCTCTCTACAACGGATACATTGGCATTTTCCGCCTTGTCCTTTTAGCACCTCGTTAGCAAGCTGGCGGAGATTGCTCTTTTTCACTCCCGCTAATATAAGCCCTGACGGAATGTCTCTTTGGACCCGCATGACTCTTATCCAGGGTGGAATGAAACTCTTAATTTCAGAGATAAGTGCTGCCGCCTCTTCTGTGGTGTAAGGTTTGTATGTGCCTCTTTGGTACCACTCATATGTTTTTGTGCCAGCTATACATAGGCAAGGGTAAATTTTTATCATATCGGGCTTGAAGGCTGGATCCGTGAAAACACGTTTGAATGCTTCAATGTCATTTTGCGGGTTGGAACCTGGCATACCAGGCATTAAATGATAAACAATTTTTAATCCGGCATCTTTCGCAATCCTTGTTGCCTCTTGTACATCGAATACAGTGTGGGTTCTGCCCACTAAACGATAAATTTCGTTATTGGGGTTTTGAACGCCAAGTTCAATGCGTGTTACACCCATTTCGAGCATGGTGTCAATGTGGGGTTGTTTTGCCCAGTCAGGTCGCGTTTCAACGGTTATTCCTACGTTGCGCATAATGCTAGTTTCAGCATTTGCTTTTGCTTGCTCCAAGTTTTCGGAGGTTTTGCCCGTTATTGCGTCTAGGCAACGCTGAATATACCTCGTCTGGTAGCCTAAAGGGGTAGCTGGAAAGGTTCCTCCCATAATGATAAGCTCAATTTTGTCAACTTTATGCCCAATTGCTGTAAGTTGTTCTATGCGGCTTCTAACTTGGAGGTAGGGGTCAAAATTGTTTTGGGCCCCACGCATGGCGGCTGGTTCATGCCCAGTGTAACTTTGGGGACTGCCTTGAGTTGGTCCTCCTGGACAATAAGCGCATGGTTCAGGCTGCGGACAAGGATAAGGTTTAGTCATGGTTGCGATTACAGTGACGCCAGAAATGGCCCGAGTATTTTTCCTTCGGATAATAGGCAGAAGTCGCTTTGTTTCTTTTTTGGTTAAAAGGTTGATTAGATCAGCGTTTGATGGAACTTCTTGGAGTGAGTATTTTGCTGCAGTTTTGATTTTTAATCGGTTCAGTCCTTCAGGGGTAGGATGCGGCGTTTCCATTAAGATGTTAATGATTTCTCTCAGCGCATTTTCATTAGTCAAGGTTGAATGTACCAAAAGAAGGTTTAGCTAAACGATAAATAAAAACTAAACAACTTTGAAAAGAATTTAAGCTTGAAAAAATGTTCTGCTCGTGGCTTACATCCAGTTTTGTCCAGGTTTCCTCTGCAGAATCACTCGTTTCTCATAGTTACGTCTGCTTCGGTTTTTTGGGCTTGGCGCTGTTTTTGGCGTTCCCTGGATTTTGGGTGTTTGAGAGCGGACTTTTCCAGCTTTTGATAACGAACCGTGAGTTGGCATTTAATGCACCTTTCACATAAAGCATGATTGTTACACTTAAATCTTTACCCATCTAGGCTACGTTTACCACTTAGAAAGCTGAATCGAAAACCTGTTTCGTTTTGGTTCTTATCTAAAAACTTTCGCATCTATTTTCTTTATTACTCAATTCTGAGTAATTTCAGGGGGGAACAATCTATAGAATAATCTTTAGATTCAACCGATTTTGGTCAGAGCTCTCTTTTTGCGGCTTATTGATTGGAAGACCTTGCGGTGTTTTTACTCATTTCTTGCAGAGAAGCATCAAGGATTTCGGTGGAGTGAAAAGACCGGGGAGTTTCATACCTTTGGGACGAGTTTATCTCTTGATCTTTTTCTCTAGATCAACTAACTTGATGGAGTAGTAATCTAAAAAGACAATTTTGGTATTTCAAGTTGAAACAATCTATTTGACGAATTTTACGGCGTGTCTCTTGAATCTTTTTTTGCAAACTAGACTGCAGAAATGATAGGTTTCACCCTCATAAGTGATTTTGAATTTCGCAGTATTCTCATCAAGAACCATGCCACAAACTGGATCTCTAAATGACATTATTTAATTTTAAGCCTCACGCAATCATTCTACTTTCTGCCTTTTATGGTTAATGGTAGAACAAACCTAAAACAGCCGTATTTCTATCGATCGAGTCGAAATTGTACCATTAACCTGAGGCCGATTTTGTTCGGCTATATTTCATTGATTCTTTAGCTGTGATAAGCTGGCGGTTAATCTTCTTCCGAGTCTTCTTTAGCTAACTCAACCGAAATTGAGTCATCATGGCTAACTGCGTTTTTGCTTGTTTGTTTTTTGCTTGGCGGTTCCTGTTCTCTGCCTTCCATGAAGCCTTCTTCTGCAGCTGTGATTTCATCTTCATCCAGCATTGTTTCTCGCTCTTCAGCATCATAGACGTCGTCTGTTTGCTCTTCCTTCTCTTGTTTAGTTAGAGGGGGCCCATCATAAAAGTATGGAGGCGCTTTCTTCCTTGCTTTTGTTTTACTCATAATCAAACCTTCCCAATTTTAAACGTTAAAGCACTTTGTTCTTAAACCAAATATCAATTCAATTACTTTTATGATTATGTGACTGAGCCCTGACAACCACAAACGTTGCTTCGGCCTTTTTCTTCGGAACTCAGATGTCTGCACGAATAATGCAGTTTTGAAATGAAAAGTAATGTCTTTGTTGAAAAATGGTTTTGTGAATGTATCCAATTGCTTGAAATCAGGCTAAAGCTTTTTATACGCCCAAAGCCCACCCTTTGCATGTCACATTAACTCATGTATCACCCCAAAGCTCCTGAAGCTTTTAGAGAAATCATGAACAAATTCTGTGGCAGGAGAAAAAATAATATATGCAAATTCAATCATTTAAGGACTTTCCCTTAACTGGCGAAATCCTAAGAAGTATAGAAGAACTCGGGTTTGAGAGTCTTTTTCCAATTCAAGCCCAAGCAATAATGCCTTTGCTTGAAGGCAAGGACGTTATTGGGCAAGCACAAACTGGTACGGGAAAAACAGCTGCTTTTGGCATTCCCATGGTTCAACGGTTAAACCGTGAAATTCGCGGTGTTCAAGGCCTGATTTTAGTGCCTACTCGTGAATTAGCTGTGCAAGTAGCCGAACACATGGCTTGTTTTGCGAAATATGCCCGAATTAAGGTTTTGGCTGTTTATGGTGGAGAATCCATTAATAAGCAGGTACATGCTTTGTCAAACGGTGTCCAAATTGTTGTAGGAACACCTGGCAGATTAATTGACCTAATGGAAAGGCGTGTGTTGAACCTCGGATCTGTTAAAATGGTGGTTCTGGATGAAGCCGACAGAATGTTAGACATGGGCTTTGTTGAAGATATAGAATTTATTCTGTCAAAAACACCTCATGATAGGCAAACAAGCCTTTTTTCAGCGACCATCGAGCAGTCAGTGATGAGGGTCTGCAATAAATACATGAGAAACCCGCAGAAAATCTTAGTCAGCAAAGACGAAATCGCATTAACCCAAATGAAGCAGTACTATACTGTTGTTAACCAAAGTGGAAAGTTTGATACTTTATGTGATATAATCCGCACCGAAGGAGTGAATAAAGCCATAGTTTTCTGTAGAACACGCAGAGAAGCAAGCAGGCTCTCCGACCAGTTATACAGAAAAGGGTACCGAGTACAAGCACTACATGCAGGCTACACACAATCACAAAGAGACCGCGCCATCAACGATTTTCGCTCAGATAGAATTAACTTGCTCATAGCAACAGACGTTGCAGCAAGAGGCTTAGACATTGAGGATATAACTCACATAATCAACTATGACGTTCCAATGGATGCTCCGGTATATTTCCACCGCATCGGCAGAACAGCTCGCAAAGGAGAAGAAGGCACAGCTATAACCTTGGTAAGCTACGGTGAAATGTCTGATTTCAACAACATCAAAGCTTTAACAAAGACTAAAATTCAAGAGATCAGCTCTGCAACCGTTGAGAGCGACGATTCTCCAATCAAGAGCTTCTATTAAACGCAAACTGAAGCTTCTTTTTTTTCTTTCTTTTTTAGCTGCAAGATTCTTGAAACATTCAAGTCAGCGACCTGAATCGACTATTTTCATAAAACAAAACGCCTTTCTTTGGCGGCTGATTTCCTAAAGATGGCTAATCTTCATTTCTCTAAAGCCTGAAATTCTTTAGAGAGGAGTTTAAGTTCCGGTTTTGATTTTCAAAAGGCAACGAGTTCGATATTTGTATCTTTAGATGTTTCTATATCAATAAGATTGCGGAAACATAGATTACCGTGTTCAATTTAATCAAAAAAAATAAAAAAAGGAAATAGGGTTTGTTTTTTTCTCGCTTTTAGTGTTTCCTGAGGATGAGTAGTGTAGCAATTGCTAATGCAATTATCATAACGATAACTGCTACTACTATGTAGGTCATCAGATCAGATGTTTTGACTAATCCTTCTGTTGGACTGCTTGTGGGTGTTGGTGATACTGCATGTTCTGCTACAACCACTGCTGCTGTTTCTGCAGATGAGCTGCCGTATGAGTCGCTGCCTGCGAAGGATGCTGAAATCTTGTAGGTACCTGTGGTTGTTGGTGTCCATGTGAAAGAGTATGTTCCGCTTTGGTCGCTTGTGGCTGTTCCAATGTGTACTACATTGTTGTTTGGATCAAGTGCGTCTATTGATACTGGGACTCCGTTAACTACTGCATTGTGGTATATTCCGTCGATTGGCATTTGGAAGTGTAGGTAATCCATCCATGTAGCCATTGAAGCTTCGGATACTGCTGGCGTGTTTGGTTGAGCTGCTGATTGGTCCATTACTGTACCGGAGATGATTATGGGTGATCCTGCGGTGATTGCTGTTTGTGGAGCTGAAACTGTTGTTGAGCTTTGTCCTTTGCCCATTACGACCATGGTTCCGTCATAGCTGCTGCTTGCGAATAGGTATCCGCTAGATGCTGGGCCTGCGCCTAAGTTTGTTCCCATTATCTTCCATAGGAATTGTCCTGTAGTTGCATTGAGAGCAATCATACCCCAGCCTCTTGTTGCGGGCTGAGATGGTGTGTGTTCGCTGTTTTGTACGTAGGCTACTGCGTCAGAACCAGAACCGAGGATTCTTATGTTTTGAACTGAATAGGTTTGTGAGCTGTTAGATGTGTATGGTGTTTCAAAGGGTACTGCTGGATCAGCATAGTGCCATACTATAGCGCCAGTGGCATCATTGAGTGCCCAAACGCCTGTGTATCCGACACCGTAGATCATGTCCTGGTATGCTGCTTCATCATACATCCAGAATTCGCCCCACGGGTAGTCAGGAATAGGAGTCGACCATGCTACTTGACCAGCTTTTGATCCGGTCAAAAATCGGGCTTCAATGTATCCGCGTTCCATTTCAGCAATGTATAAGCCATCTCTGCACCAAGCGTTTGTCGGTCTATAAGCATCTTCCATTGAGTTCACTGGTGTTGTTACGTTCCACAGATTTTGACCAGTTACCAAGCTTATTGCTTGATAGTTTGATCCGTAGAAACCACCGTAAATGAATCTGCTTTGAATAACGGTGATACCTGTATCTGGGTCGTATGCACCTAAATTGCCGTATCCTCCTGCTTGATAAAGTGTCCTAAAGCTTGTCGGTATAGTAACAGTTACGTTGCTTACGACTCTGGTGGCGAATGCCGAGTTTATCTGGGCTGTGGTTGCAGTATTAGATGTTGATGATCCTCCACTTACTGTCCAGTTAACTATGTATCCTGTGTAGGATGATTGGACTGTAATGCCTGGAGCTGGGGTAGTGCTGTTTGTGTAAAGTTGTTGGAAGCTTAAGATGTAGCCGTCTCGGATGAAGTATGTAGTGAGACCGCTTGGAAGTGTAATGTTTGTTGATAGTGCGCCAGTGGTTGGATTAATCTTGTAAAGTTTGCTTCCTGATATTGTGTAAAGTTCTGATTGGAATGATGTGTCAGCTGCTTCTCCTGGTACTGCGCTAAGACTTGGTAGATAGTAGTTAATGTTGGTTGGTGTAACGCCGGTTCCGCCTGAAGCGATTGTTAATATGTCGTAGTAGATTTGTCCAGTTTGTACGTCGTAGCATTCTGCAAATGATTGTGGTGCTAATCCGTCGATGGATTTGGTGACAGTCTGGTAGGCTCTTCCCATGAAGATCACGCTTGGAGTTCCGCCGCTGCCTGATAGTGCATAGTTACCTGTTTCTCCTCCAATTATGCCTGCTACTGAAGTTACTCTTTCCCAAAGAATGTGTGGAGTATGTACTGCTGGAATATAGGGACCATAGTATTCAGCATTCCAACTATTTTGTCCTCCGCTAACTCCTGTCAATGATTCGCCCCATGGATAGTTTCCTGCGATTGCTGCCCATTCTCTGTTGTTTGGCTCAATTGGGTGGCTCCAGTAACTGTTCGGCAATGGAGATTGCCATGATATCACTTGTGCTTGCTGTACAGTTACATTCGTAACTGGTGACATAGCGGGTGCAACGTAGTCTGATGGGTTGAAAATTGCGCTTGCAAATGCGCCTGTACGTGTGGCTGAGTAGTTTCCGTTAGAGTAGTATCCAGCTGGATAATATTCGCCTAAGAACGAGAATTGGAATTGGTACGTACCAATTGAGGTTGGAATATATTGGAACCAGCTTGTACCGTCTGCAACGTATGATTGAAGAGTAACTGTATCATTAGTTCCATCCGGCTTGACTATATTGACTTTGTATCCGTTCATGAATTTGCCCTCACCTGATGGGAAGGTAATCCACATGTTAACCAAAAGCAATTGACCAACACCGATTGGGTTAGGTGAAGCGCTTAAGAAACATAATGGATAGATTGTGAAATCTGCAGTTTGCCCGGCTGGTATAGTTGTCGGACCTACGTAGCCATTTTGAGTTGGAGCTCCGCCATGAACGCCTTCGTCTTGTGCTTTGACCGTTAAGCTCAACATTGCCATTGATGATAATAATAAAGCAATTGCGAGTATTGAGAGTATTTTTGGTTTATTCAACGATATTTTGGTTGTATTCATCGAATTTTTCAGCGAGTATATTGAATTTATTGGGTTTTTCAATTTTTTTTCTTCCTTCTATTTTTCTTGCTCAAGAAGCAAAAAGAGAACTCCTTACTCCTCAAGCACCATTTGCTAATCCAAAACCCACTTATAAGTTTTAAGGAGAAGTAAAGCATTAGGCAAGAAAACTATGGATACCAAAACTTTTCAAAACCTAATTTTGATAATCCACTTATTTTTTTTAAGTAAAAGTTACCAAAATAACACTTGTCATTGAGAAAGATTTCATAATAATCACGAAATAAATCAAATTATTCCGACTAGCTTCTTCAAAGCCGGTATTTTACTAGTTGGATATAGAATTAGAAGGCAAATCAAGAGAGTAATTACAGTAACCAGAGGAATTTCCAAAATCGGGTTAAGCGATATAATACTTATTTGAACTCCAAAAAATCCCCTATGAAGTGATTCTAACACAACTATATGCAACAAGTATATTGCCAACGAACTCTGGCCAATGAAATGGACCAACTTGCTTGCACGAAGGGACTTCTTACCTACGTAATCCGCTGGAATATGGCTCAAAAGCATAAACAGAGCGGCTGAAGCTAAAATTACATTGATGCTAAGGAAATCATAGAAGAAATACTGAAGATGTCCGCCTACAAAATAAGTAATAAGATAAGTGCCGACAACTGTCCAAGCAAAACCAACAAACCACAAAACGTACAATGTTCTATTTTTCAGCTGCACGTCTAAAAGATACAGCCCTAACAAAAAGCATCCCACAAACCCCGTTAGCAAGAAAACATCGCTGCTCAAAGAGAAGGTCACAAATATGTAGAGAATGGGAGCTACAGCTGTTCCAACAAACCAAAGCACCAAGAAATATCTGAGCACTCTCCGACCCGCATTGGCAACTAGTACCCGCAATATTGGAGTCACTAAATAAAGGCCAATAAGCGTGTATAGATACCAAAAATGATAATATGGACCTGAGACAATGCCTTGCCCAATTGAGTTTAAGGTAAGTGCTTCATTATTAGCAAAGTAGCGCCAAGCAAAGTAGATTGCACCCCAAAAAATCAGAGGCACCCCAATTCGAGCAACCCGTTTCTCTAAAGAAGACCTTAAGCGGCTCCTCAACCTTAAATGGCTGTAGAAGTAAAGCCCCACTCAACATAACAAAAAGTGGAACGCATACTCGGGATAGGGAATCGTAAATATTTACAGACCACCACCGCAATACTACTGCTTGATTAACAATGTTATTGATTGGAACCGGCTCAATTGCAGCATGAAGCAAAATCACTAATACAATAGCGAATGTTCGTATGAGGTCCACTGGTATAGAGGAGCCCCGAGTGCTCGGGTACAAAATATGGCCCTTTACCTTGCTTTCTAGAAATTGTGCTGTAATAAGAATAATAAGTCAAAATATGCATTAATGTAGTTCAAAAGTTGCACTGCAACCTTGCTACAATGCAAACAGAAATGAACATTAGTGGTAAAAATAGTTACACATCAGACTTAAAGAGAAAGCAAAGTCTAATCTATCGCATTATAGATTTGGGTTGCGATAATTTTTGCTCCTTCACTGTTTGGATGTACACCATCCCAAAAGTAGGTAGAATGATCAACCAATGGTGTGTATACATCAATTGTGGGTAAGCCAAGTTTACTTGCAACTTCTTTGATCCTAGGGACCACATCCTCCATAAGAATTGTACTGTCAGGACCTAAACTATTGTTAAAAATGGGTGGGGGCAATACAACGAAAATCTTAGGCTTTGTTGAAATGGCTTGGAATTCGTAAACTATCTTTTCGTAATCGCCAGCAAGACTGCCAAGATAATTTTTTCGGGATGGGAATGCATCATTGGTCCCAAGCATAATTATCACATAATTGGGCATGAACTTCTTAGCATTTTGTAACTCAGTCCGATTCAAATAGGACGCCTCAGACTGAAGAGAAACAGTGGCGCCACCCACACCAAAGTTACCCACAGTATAGTTCGTCCCAAGCATCATCCATAAGTCAGCAGGGTATTCAGTACCCTCAGTTATACTGTCACCAACACAAGCAACTCGAATGGTGTCAGTTGGATTTTTACTTCTCGATTTAGTCTCAAAATAGAAAGCGGCCAAACCAGCAATTAATATTACCGACGCCAAACCAATTGCTAACCATTTTATCCTTGCCTTCATTTCTTTTTCTCCTGTAAGCAATAGTCACAGCAGGGAGAGCCATGAGAATTGCAAATGCTACGCAAGAGGCTAATAATTCAAAATCTCTGACCTGCCCATCTATATTATTTGCCAATTGGCTGGACTGATCAGCATTTTGTGCACTAATCTCTCTGGTATTGTATTCTGAGATGTACCTTGAATGAGTTTCATCAGAAGGATAGCTTTCACTTGAGGGGTAGGGGTAACTAGTCATGTTATGAAACGGTAAGGCATCCACAGTGAATGGCACGTATGGCAATCCTTCTCCTTTGAACCAGGCGGAAGCAACAACAAAATAGTCGCGAACCATACCTTTGGGAACAGCCGTCTCATCTGTGAACTTCAATTGCACGCTATCTCCCTGACGACCCACAACGAACATGTCATCAGCGCTTGAGATCAAGCCAGATACATCTCCATGGCGGGTAAACTTGCCAGAAGAAGTTGAATTGGTTTCAAAAGCTTGGCTAAACATGGCTGAGTAAGGTGAAGAGTCGTGAACACTCATGTTTTGTTGGGCAGTAGTATCAACTCCTAAATAATCAAAACAGTAGTCTTGATAGTAATGAATTCTAATCGAATAATCATTTGTAAAGAAAATACCAGTTAAGTTTACCACAAAGTTACTATTATCCACAGGCGGTATTGGAAATTCTCTATCGTCGGAAACTTTCACCCATTTGCCATTCGCATCTTTAACCTCAATGTACGGAGGAGGCGACGGTGTAACTCCTGGTTGACTTGAGAATTGCGAAGCCCAATTTCCCCCCGCCTCGTTTGTGGGCCAACTGGTTACTGCATTGACTACAAGTTTTATTTCCTTGGCACTTGATAAGTTGCCTAGGTTTAGTTCTAAAGTGTTCCAGGTCCATCTTGTGGCGGTTGTGTAGTTTGAGTCTATTTTGGAGATTTGGGGCAGCACATTTTCTCCATTGTTGATAGCCGAAAGTGGCGTTGCAAGATTTTTGCTGACAGTGTAAATTGTGCCAGGTCCCGAAAGACTATACAAGTAAGTGCCGCGGGTTGAATAAACATCTACATTTGGGGAATGATCTACAGTAAGTAACTTTACTGAATCTAAATAGAAGATCTCGTTTGATTGCTCGGTAATAGTCATGTCATAATAGCCGTTTACTGGCTGCAGAATGCTTGGGTTTAGCTTCATGTAAGACCAAGGATCGCTATTCGCAAATACTATGGATCCGTCAGCGTTGTAGTAGTCAACAAAGCCTAGCCACCCTGGACCATCAGAAACCTCCGAAGCATGAACATACCCCGTCCCATTCCAAACAAATAACGAAGGACACGATGTCCAACTCCTCGAACCACCGGAACTCCCAGAGCTAGATCCGCCAGAACCTCCAGTTCCAGAGTTTCCGGAACCTATCGTTATGGTTGGTTGGGGAGTTGGTGCGGGTGTAGCCGCTATCGGTGCATCAATTTTTAAAGTACTGCTTAAATTTCCAATATAAATTCCGTATATCCCGGAGTTTGGCTCGATTAAAGTAAAGTCTACAGTAGAATTTTGTCCGCCAGAAAGTGTCAGAGGTTTGCTTTCTCTTAAGGTTCCATTAATCCAGAGATCAGCAGAGTAGTTACCAGTTTGTTGACCCAAGTTTTCTACCTTAACTGTGACCACAGCAGGCTGGTTAATACTTGTCTCAGTAGGAGCAACGGTCAAATTGCTAACTATAAACGATGCCGGTCTTAATACCGGATTTGCCGCGGCAACTGCTTTGGAGGTTAAGTGACTATAATAATAAATTCCACTCACCACAGCAACTGCCACTATGGCTAATATTAAAATCGATTTAAAAGTGGTGGATAATTCAAGTTTCATGACATCAATATCTCTGTCATTTGCATTTATAAACTTGGTACATTCGTTGATTGTTGGACGCTAAATAGTAGATTGAGCTATTTTGAATTTTTCAATGTTTCTAAAGAAGATATTTAAACCAAAAAAAGAGAAGGAAAGATTTGGGTTATTGACTCTTATGCTCGTTTTCTTAGTATGAGCAAACCTACAATTGCGACTGCGATGATTACAGCTATACCTGTTCCAACGATGTACATTTCATACGGTGGGAACACTACAGCTCCCTGTGTTGGCGTTGCTGTTGCGGTTGGTGCTTCGCTGACTATAGCGTGTGTTTCTGCCCATGAACTGCCATAGGAATTGTCGCCTGCAAAACTCGCGGTTATTGAGTATTGCCCTTCAATTGTTGGCGTCCACTTGTATGCGAATGTGCCGCTGGCGTCGCTTGTGGTATCTCCAATGTGTACGGTGTTTCCGTTAGGATCTAATGCATCAATGGAAACTGGAACACCAATCACCGTCATGTTGTGGTACATTCCATCGATTGGTTGTTGATTGTATAGGTATTCCATGTATGTGTTCATTGTAGCGTCAGAAACGCATGCGACATCTACTAGTCCGCGGTTGTTTTTCATGGGTGCTTTTGCGCCGATTGGAGCGGTTGATGCCGGAACGATGCCTGGAGATTGGTCTAAGACTGAGCCGGATATAACGACACTTGTTCCAGTGGTAATTTGAGTTTGCGGAATTGAAACAGAGGTTGCACTTGTGCCCTTGCCGAAGATGTACATGTAGCCGTCGTATTTGTCTTCAAAGGTTAAGTATCCGTCTGCTATTGCGCCCGGTGATCCACCGTCCATTTTACTCCATATTACTGCGCCTGTGGTTGCGTTGAGGCACCAAAGCCGCCAATCTCTGTTCAAAGGTTCAGTTGGAGAGTGCTCACCGTTTGCATAATAGAGTTTTCCATCAGCGATTGTTGGGGCGTTGCTGAAAAGCGAAATAGATGGGTACCATGGAGACTCAAATGGTGTTCCTGGTGGAACAAAGTTCCAGGCTATTTTGCCTGTGTTCCAGTCGATTGCATAGAATCCACCGTAAGAGAAGTCATAAAGTAAGCCACCGTAGGAAGCAGTCGTGTAAGGTCCGAAGTCTCCCCAAGGATACGATTCACCGCCACTTGAACCAGGTTTTGCAGTTTGCCATGCTAATTGGCCTGCTTTGCTGCCTGTTATGTACCAGCTGTCCCACCATCCACCTAGGACACGAACTGCATACATGCCGTGGTCTGCGCATCCTGTGCTTGTGCTGAAGAAGACGTCGTTTGTTGTGACGTTCCATAGTACTTGACCTGTGGTTAAACTTACACCATAGATAAATTGTCCTTGTGTGGTGCCTGCGCCTGCTGGAGTTACTGAGCCAGTGTAAACGGATACCATTGATTCATAATCGGTTGTCCCTAAACTGCTTAATGGATAGGTAATGTTGTTTAGCACTGTGATTGATGTTGCGCTGCCGCTCATTGAAACTCCGATTGTTGTCCAGTTGACTAGGTAGTATTTTCCGCCCAGGTTTTGAATGCTTAAGACATAGGGATCGTTATAGAATGTGGCTGTGCTAAAAGGTAAGGAAATGTTCATCTGGACTGCACCGCTGTAAGGGTCGTATTTTATCATTCTTGTGCCACTTATGTACAGAAGTGAGTATGTGCCCGAGCCCATGCCTGTTTGTCCTGCACCCGGTTCCGAGGATACAACATTGTTATATGTTACTATGGTTGGGGTTTGTGTGATGCCTGTCTGTTCCCAGTAGATTGCGCCTGTGCGTATGTCATAGCACTGCCATACACTTACTGTTTCTTGCAATGTGGTGCCGTTAATTACTTCAGTCATTGGTTTGCTTATTGTTTGGTAGCCTCTGCCTTGGAAGATTATGTTTGGAGTTCCAGAGTAGGCACTTTCGCCTGGGCCGACCGAACGTATACCGTATTGTCCACCGCTAATTCCACCTAATGCGCCTTCTCTTGCCCAAACTACGTGTGCAGTTTCAGGTCCTTGAACGTAGGGTGTGAACTTGTAGTTGTTTGCATAAGCATTGGTGTTTGCTGGCCATCCTGGATAGGCACTCCCGCCTTGTCCAACGAATGGGTATTGTCCACCGATAGGCCACCATTCTCTATCAACGATGGATATGGGTCTTGTCCAGTAGTCAGTTGGCAATGGTGCAGCAGGGAATGAAGCTACCACTTCTTGTTGTACGTTGACTGTTGTTACGGGGCTTTGAGAGGGCTGGTAGTAAGCTGAATCCAAGTAGATTGGATTGCCGAAAGAGCTCACGCCGAGCAGAAGTGAAGCGGGAATGTCTGAAGCTTTATTGTATACAGCCCCGTTAAAGTATGTTCCATTAGGGAAATAGTTGCCTGCAAAATTAAATACGAATGTCCATGCTCCTACTTGGTCAGGAACAAAAGTGAACCAGGCCGTCGCGTCTCCTTGATAAGAGTTTAATGGACCTACAGTTTGTTTTGTTCCGTCTGGCTTTGTGATTGTAACGCTATATCCTGAGAAGAAGCGGTTCGTTTGTGCTGGAGGTTCAAGCCACATGTTGACCAGAAGCGTTTGACCAATGCCTACGGGATAAGGGGTAACGCTCATGAAAGAGGAGGTTGCGATAGTAATGCTTGCAGTGGAACCCTGCGGGATAGTCGTTTGCCACGGTGCATAAGTCGGTGCTCCAATACTTGTTACATCAGCTTTAGCCGGTAGAGGTATTGTAAATAATATAGCTGAAGCGATCAATAGAACCAAAATGATTGACGTTGAGTTCGTTTTCTGCTTTGTCGAAAGATTAAATTGCATTTTATCTTTCTCCTTTAGTTTTGAAACCTCTTATCAATGGGCTACTTTTAAAGTTTGTCAGAAATTTGCCAAGAATAGAAGATTTAGGTCTTCACCATGAAGAGTAAATTAGCAAGACCATTACAACTCAAAAAAGAAAAAATTTGTCGCAAAAAGAATATAAGGCGAAGCGATTTCGCTGGTAAGTTAACCAACGTTTATGCTATTCGCCCAGAATACGTCTGAATGCTGGAAACATTTCTGCTGCCCGCTCACGCATTAGTAGTTCGTAGTATTGGTAAATGATGCCTACTGACAGCAAGATGCCCGTGCCTGACCCGAAAGCGCCTAGGAAGTCGGAGAGTCCAGCGATTAGTCCAACCATGATTCCGCCAAGCACAGTTACCACAGGAATGTAGCGTTTGAGAACAGCTTCTATGGGTCTTCCCGATCTGCGGTAACCTGGAATTTGCATGCCTGAATCCATAAGTTGCTGTGCAACTTTTGCAGGTCCCAAACCGCCCACTTCAAGCCAAATTAGCGAGAAGACAGCGCAGAAAGCAACCACAACCGCTAGGTAACCGACCGCTCTCAACGGGCCTATTGCAACTTGTTGAATGTTCTGTGGTGCAGTAACAAAGTAAGCTAGACCACCAACAGGTTGAACACTGACACTACCGGTACTTGATGTTGTCTGGTTAAAGTCGCCTATTATCTGGAATAACAAATTGGTGCCAGGAGGAGGCCGGTGAAATTGGCTCCAGAGTAGTTGAGAGAAGAAGTAAACGTTTGCGAACAGAGCCGATGCGAATATTACTGGGAGGTTTGAGACGTATAGCAGCTTGATTGGGTATCTGCTTCTGAAGCCTTTGTACCCTGCATAACTCATTGGAAGTTCAATTCTGACTCCGTTCAAATAGATAACTATCATGAAGACAATGGCGGTTGCAACGAAGCCAAGCAAGGATGGGTAAATTCCGTTGGCTGCACCAAATACCCATGTAAAAAGTGACTGATGCCCGCCTAAGTAACTTGAAAGAGAACCTACAAACAACCCAGTGGTGGGCGAAAATGTATCCCATAGAATAGTTTGGGCAACACCAGCCATGATAAACAAGCTGATTCCGCTACCCAATCCCCAGCCTTTCTGTACAAGTTCATCCATTAACATAACAATTATGCCTGCGGCTATCAGTTGTAGGAAAATGACGATAATGACTGGTCCAGAAAGGCTTGGTCCATACATTCCGCTTATAATGTAAGCTGCAGCCTGAATACCAGTGAGCAGAACACTGAAAACTTTGCTTGCCGAAGTGAATAATCCTCGATCTTCAGAATTTGACATGTCGCATTCAATTATGTTTGAACCTGCAAGCAACTGTAGAATTAAACCAGCTGTAACAATTGGTCCAATGCCTAGTTCCATTAGGGTTCCGCGGTTAGAAGCAAAAATAACGCGCAATGCGCTAAACTGATCTGATGCAGATGCTGCAACCCCATAAAGGGGGATTTGAGTCATCACAAGGAAGATAACTAATACAAGAGCTGTCCAGAAGATCTTTTCGTTAAAGCTAACTTTTCGCTCGGGCTTCTTTATTTCGGGTAGAATTCTGCCTATAGGTTTAAAGAGTCCGAGGAATCTTCCGGGCATTTAGCAGCTTTACTCTCCGTTGGCTTTGGAGCTAAGGATTTCTCCGCCAGCTTCTTGGATTTTTTTGGCTGCCGATTTAGAGTATGACGAGACCTTTATGGTTAGAGGTTTCGTTACTTTTCCTGTGCCTAGAAGTTTAGTATAACCTAATTCAGTCAGATTTATTTTTTGTTTTTCCTGACTGCCACTTTGTGTGATTTCTTCTAGTTTTTTGAGGTTTATTGTGTTTACTTTATTATGAAGACTCTGAGGTGAGGTAAAGCCATTTTTACCGAAGTAATGAGGTTCATGAGTTACAACCCAACTCCACAGGTGCTTATGCCTTCCAACTTTCCTGTGTCCTTTGGAGCCACTGTCTCGATGTTGACCTATTCTTCCGTAGCCCACAGTCCTGCTGCCTCTAAATTTTCGTATTTTTCTAAGTTTATGCGGCATTATAGTCAGCTTCTTTGTTTATTGCTGTTTCAGCTTTTTTTAGCTTAACTTCAAGTACACCATTCTTGAACTTGGTATACATGACGTCTGGAATCACTAACTTCGGCAGATTTAAACTTTTATAGTACCTACGATCTTTTGATTTTGCCGACAGTATAAGTTTCTGGTCTTTCAAATGAATTTTGAAGGTTTCCTTATTAAATCCTGCGATGTCAGCTATTATAATAATGTAGCTGCTTTCTTGGAATATATCAATCAACGGTTTTTGTTCTTGAAAGTTTCGTTGTGCAAAGCTTTTGGGCGCGCGGAAGTTTGCAGGAACAGAGACTGATTTTGCACGACAAGTGTGTTCTGGTGAGATGTTTACTCGTGGTTTCTTGGTTTTCGCTATTGTACTGTCAAAATCCAACCATTTTCGATTTTTTGTACTTCGACGCCATTTTGCGCTCGTATCTTTCCCCTCCAATTAACTAACGAATTTCATCTTTCTAATTATAAAAGATATCGCACATAAAGGGTAAGAAAACGCCAGATTCTCTTAAAGCAATTTACATACTAAAATGTTGACTCCAGACCTAATTTCACCTTAAGGCGGAAGGTCGAAACAAAGAATCACTTTTAACTCACTCTTCTAACAACCATAACATAATAGGAAAAACCTACTTAAACAGAAAAAAGATGTTGATTAAAAATTAATGGGAACAACGCTTAGCCTTTAGACCATGCGTTTTACTAAAGCGTTAATTGCTTCTCCACGGTAGCCTGATTCGCCGCCTGCGTTAAAGCCCTTCTTGGTTTTGCCCTTGTAGCCTTTGCTTGGTGGATGCATCTTAAATCGTGCTTCAATATCTGGGAGCTTCTTATATTGTACTTTGCAGCTTACGATTGCTTCTGCAAGGTCATCGACGGATTTGTAGCCTACTTTTTGGATATATTCATCGGTTAGTTTTTTGTCGCCCGCTAATCTAGCGCGTTTTTGCAGCATCAGAGCAACGGTTTCTTTTGTGGGCTCGCCATATGTGACATAGCTGTTTACTCGTTGAAGCATGCCTTTGTATGCTGCTCTACTGTCGATTATTACTGCATGGTTAGTTTGGGCTAAATGCAGGAAGTCAAGGGTTTCTCGTGTTTCTTTTTGGGCACTAACAGTTCCCCTAATCTTGACCACGACAAGGCACTTGTATTCTTCAGTTTTCTGCGCCATTTATTTCACCCAGTCCACTTGAGTAATCAAATTATATGTTTTCCGTAAACCGTCAAAGATCGCACATGCGTAGGATGGCACGGTTCTTGTTGAACCGTAACTTCTCATCCATAAGTCTTTGACCCCGGCTAGGCCTAAGATGACTTTTGCTACTTCACTTGAGACTAAGCCTAAGCCTCTAGGACCAGGAACAATAACTACTCGGACACCACCGCATTTTCCTTCAACTTGGAATGGAACTGAATGAGGTTTACCACAACCGCACTCCCAACTGCCGCATCCGCGCTTTACTGGAATAATGTTTAGACGGGCATTTACAGCAGCCTTCTCAATTGCGTTTCGCACTTGGCTGGCTTTTCCAGAGCCCAAACCGATATAGCCATCTCTGTTTCCAACGGCAACTATGGCTTTAAAGCGGGACTTTTCGCCAGCGTCAGTTTGTTTCTGCACCAGGTTAACGTTTATGACTTCTTCTTGAAGGTCAGGAATTAATGAGTCAACTATTTGGGATTCAGAAATCTTTATACCACTTAAGAACACATCTTCGATTGTTGTAATTTTGCCTTCTTGAATAAGCTTACCTAATCTAGTTTTTGGAATCCATGCTTCTAAGTTAGTTTCTCGTTCTCTTGGTCTTTGCGAAGATTGACGACGACTCATGCTTTCTTTCCACCTTTCTTACTTGCCTTTTCCTTTGGCGCTGCCTTTTCCTTTGGCGCTGCCTTTTCCTTTGGCGCTGCCTTTTCCTTTGGCGCTGCCTTTTCCTTTGGCGCTGCCTTTTCCTTTGGCGCTGCCTTTTCCTTTGGCGCTGCCTTTTCCTTTGGCGCTGCCTTTTCCTTTGGCGCTGCCTTTTCCTTTGGCGCTGCCTTTTCCTTTGGCGCTGCCTTTTCCTTTGGCGCTGCCTTTTCCTTTGGCGCTGCCTTTTCCTTTGGCGCTGCCTTTTCCTTTGATTCAACTGACTTCGGTTTCTTTGCTGCAGGCATGGGCTTTGCTACTACTTTTTTAGCTGAAGGCTTTTTAACTTCTGTGGGAGTAAGTTTTTCTTCTTTTGAAGGAGCTTTTTCTTCTTTCGCTGGAATAACCTCTTCGACAGGTGTCTTTTTCTCTGGAACAACTTGTTTTCCAGTCCTAAAGGAATCCATGATTTCTGCCTTGACTTTGGTGAAGTGCTCCGGCATTTTTTCAGGAGCAACTCCTTTGGCTTTATATTTTGAAAACTTGGCGTTATATTCTTCTGAACCCGCTCCAAGGCTCTTGGCGTACTGGGCTATGTGTTCGCCTTTTGTGCGCTCTTTAACAATTTTTTCTTCACTATGCGGGATCTCTATGCCAGCGTCTAAAACTCCATTCAATGCGGCGAATATTTTGGCGCCTTTAGTTGGGGCAACCAAACCGATATCTAAAATGGCTTCTTTAATTCCGTTAGATTTCGCCTTTGAACCGCAAAGCAAACCTGTAAGGTAAGCTGCTGGAATGTTGCCAGTTGGAGCCTTCCAACTATAGTTTTTAACAAGTTCACGGCTATTGGCTGCAGCTAAAACCTCGTCACCATGCGGCTTAGCGATCAATATTTGTATTGTAATGTTTCTGTTTGCTGGTCGAGTAACAAGCCTAGGCTTTCTAGAACTTACTAGTGCCTTGCGTGCTTGGTAATCTGTTTTTCCCTCGCGTCTTCGTCTTAATTGTACGCGGTAATTGCTACTTCTTGCCATCTTAACGTTTCCTCCATAATTCATTAGATTTCAAATTCCGTTCAAGCTCTGCTATAGATTGGAACCTACCGCTTCCTGCCATCCTGTAATATTGGCTGTAGGTATCCTCGGTTATGGTTCGGGTTGCTTTTAACTCACGCAACTTGCGTCTTAAAGAGCGGATTTTTATCATCCAAACTTCTTTCTTTGTAACCTTTGCGTACCCTGCTCCTTTTAGGCTACCTGGTCCACTGCGTCTGCCTTTTCGTTTTTTCTCTCGGATGACTTTTGCTCTTGATCTGCTTACGCCTTTCTCAGGCAATGAAACAATGACTTTTTCGTGAATGAGTTTTCTTACTTCTTCGCGTGTAATTGCGCTTTCAACATCGCTCATGTGCTCAGGATTAATCCAGACTCGGTTTTGCCCGATTTTTAAGATCTGTGATGCTAAGCGTCTTTGGCTCTTTAGATCAGTCATTCTTTTTCTTCTCCTTTCTTTGGTTTACTTTTTGCTTTCTTCGGTGTCTTTTCTTTCTTGGGCTTTTCTTCTTTCTTTTCGACTTCTTTCGCTTCTTCCTGCTCTGTTTCTTCGACTTCGGTTACTTCTTCCGCTTCCTCTTCGGTTTCTTCATCTTCTTTCTTTTCAACTTCAGTTGCCTTTGAAATCTTGATGTTCAAGATTTTGATGTTGAGTTTTTTGGCTTCCGCAATTATTGTTGCACGTTTCCTTTTGCCGACTCTATGGGCGATGCGTGCGGCTTGAGTATTGGGGTCAATATTTGAAAGTGCCTCTGCGTTGTAAACGATAACTTCTCGGTATCCAGATGGATGTAAACCTCTGGCAACTTTTGGTCCTTTGTAGCCAACGCTTGGACCTGGAGGCCAACCTTTGATTTTTCGCCTAATCTTATTATCTAAGCCTTTGGGTTTTCTCCAGCTTAGGCTAAAGCGATCAAATTTCCAACTTTCAGCTCTTACGAATGCGGGCTTCTTGTTTTTTGCGCGTGCTCTAATTCTGAGCGCTTCGCGTGCTGGTGAAGGTTTCTTTTGGGTTTTTTCGGTAGTCATTATGCAACTCCCTCGTTTCTTTCAAACACGTATATACCATCAAGGAAAACACGTGGGTCTTTTCGTCGTACTCTTGTGGATTGCTCGATGTTGGCAGCGGTTTGGCTAACATCTTCCAAGTTTGCGCCTTCAACGATGATGTCTTCGGGGTCAATTTTGACTTTAACATCGCCAATTATTTTCACTTTTCGTGCTCTTCGTTCGCCAGTAAAGTTTTCAATCATAACAAATTTGCCTTGAATCTTCACTGAAATTGGGAAGTGGGAGAACACAATTTTTAGCTTGTATGTGTAGCCTTTTGTCACTCCGGTAATCATATTTTGAATGTGTGAAGTTATTGTTCCTACGAGAGCAGCTTCCTTTTTGCGGGGCCAATTTGCCCAAATGCGAATGTTTTTGCCTTCGCCTTCTATTTCGATAGGAGCAAATGAAAAGTCACGTGTTAGAGAGCCTTTTGTGCCTTTAACACTAATTTTTTTGCCGTCTAGTTTGACGTCTACGTTGTCTGGAACCTGAATGGTATTAGATATTTCTGGAAGCCGCATAAATTACACCTTTTAATATACGAAGGCTAACAACCTTCCTCCAACGTTCTTTTCTTGTGCATCCTTGTGAGCTATAACGCCTTTTGAAGTGGAAACAACCATTATTCCTATGTCCCTGGATGGCAAAAATTTCTTTTCCCAATCTTCAAATTCGCCAACTTTAGCTGGATAGCGTGGTTTGATTGGCCCACACTTGTTTATTCTGCCGAGTAATTGGACTTTGAATTTTCCAGATCGGCCATCATCGATAAACTCGAATTCTCCGATGTAGCCATTAAGCTGCATTATGCGTAGTACTCTTCCCAAAAGTTTAGAGGCGGGGCTAATTATGCATTCGCGCTTGTTACGCATTTCATTATTTATGATAGTTATCAAACCATTTGTTAAAGTGTCCATCTACTTTAGCTCCTACTCATATTTTTTAAACCCAAGTTTTGGGGCTGCCTCTCTGAAACAGTGCCTACATAAATATAAATCGTACCGTCGAATAACGGGCCCGTACGAGCCGCACCTAACACATGGGCGAGAGCCTTTGCCGTATTTGCGTTCTTTCTTTACTTGCTGTTTTCCCATACATTTATCCTCAGTTTTAAATGATTTCTACTCCCAGAGTTTGCTTCACAAACAATATTGATTCTTCTGGTGTTAACATGTGCTTAGGACCTATCGATTGTTTTTGTTTTCTGCGAATTTTCACTCGTTGCCCAGGACGGTTGACTGAAACACAAATATCCATTCCGAAGATGCCTATGTCAGGATCATATTTTACGCCGGGAATTTCAATGTGTTCTTTAAGACCGAAGGCAAAGTTACCGCGCACATCAAAGGAGCTCTTTGAAACTTTGTTGTCAACGACTGGCAGCACTTTCTTTAAGAAGTCAATTGCATTTTGCTTGCGCAACGTTACAACCACAGCTATTGACTCTCCTTCGCGTATGCCAAAATCTCGAATGGTTTTTTTAGCCTTTTTCTTTACAGGCGTCTGATTTGTTATTTCTTTGAGCACTTTGTTAGCTTTTTCGAGAGGTTCACCTGATTTTCCAACGTTCAGGTTTACTACAACTTTCTCAATTCGAGGCTTAAGCATTGGATGCTCCGCCCAATTCTTAATCATTGCTTCTTCCTCAGACAACTGCAGATGCCTCCGGTAAACCTATGAGCGATGTTACTTCGCCTACAGTAAAGATGAAGTCTAAGATTGTTTGGTAACGCACACCTTGCGCGTCTTCAATAACCACAAGAGCTTGGCGACGTTTTTTGGCAACAGTTTTTTCTATTTCAACTATTCTGCCTTGTTTTCCAATGTTTTTTCCGCCTGTGATTACTGCCAAGTTTCCTTCCCTGGTTTTCAAGCGCTGTACAACTTGTTTTTCTGGAAAAGTCACTTTCAGGACATCGAAAGTCTCGTAGTCTACTTCCACAGGTTTCTTAGGATCTACAACTCTAATTAGCATATTTGAGCCGTCGTGGAGAGCAATTTGAACGCCATTTCTAACGACTACTTTGTTCTCAACTCGCGCCAACTTGAAGTTTGCTTCTTCTTTGCTTATAGGACTTAAAATCAGCCCTTTGATGGACGGCATTAAACGGTAATATTTGCCTGAATCAGACATTGAGATAACGTCCATCAAACCGACTGGAAAGTCGTCTTTTTTCATGACTTTATTGTTAACTTGTACTTTGCCTTGGGAAAGTATCATTTTACTTTCTCTCCTTGTTTGTGCAACGCCCAGAATGTCTCTTAGTATCAGGGTTAATGGTAAGCAATTCTGGAGCGAGTGAGAACCAGGTGAGGGCTTTACTATCCAGGGCATTTCTTTTCTGTGGATCGGCCAGAACCTTGGTGCCGGCTTACGTTTTAGCCTTGCTGTTTTTCCTTTTTTACCCAAAATTATTGTCCTCCTTTATTTTCTTCTGAAGCTTTACTTTTAGCGCTTGACTTAGGCTGCTTTTCTTTGGCTGCCATTTCTTTAGCTGGTGCTTCTTTTTTTGATGAAGTTGATTTGCTTTCTGCCGTTTTTGGCTTTGCCACTTTTTTTGCGGTAACTTTTTGTTTGGCAGGTGCCTTTTTCTCTTGAACTACTTCTTTTTCAGCAATAGGTTTCTTGGCGGCTGGTTTCTTGGCTACTACAGCTTTTGCAGTCGATTTTTCTGCTTTTTTCTCAGAAACCTTTTCTGAGGGTGCCTCTTCTCTTTCAACTTCAGGTATTATTTTTTTGGATTCTTCTGCTTCTATTGGTTTTGCTTCTTTTGCCTCTTCAACTTTAGCTCTAAGTTTTTCTGGTGCCTTTGCAGCTTTCTTTGCCGGTTTAGCTTTCGGCTTTTCTATTTCCTTCTTTCGTCCAAGAACGTTTTTGCGCCATTTGTCGTCTAGATTAAGGTTTCTAATCTGAACTTTAGATGGGTGAACTGCGATGAAAATGTTAGTTCCGTCCACTTTCTCGCGTGTTAATCCCTCAAGATAAACTCTGTATTCTTTGAGGTCAACTCTTGAAACTTTACCTTCGAACCCCTTGTTATCTCCACGTTGAACTCTAACTGTGTCGCCTTTCCTTACCGGAAGGGTCTTTGCGCCTCTTGAAGCAGCAAGCTCATTTGATAAGGGAGCTGCCATAAGCTTATGACGCAGGTGAGCAGGAGCGTTAAAAACTTTTTTCCGTTGTTTACCAGGATTCTTTACTCGTTTTGTATCTTGCATTATCTTGCACCTACACTATTATGCTTGAGGCACTTGCGATTCGCGGCCATCTTTCAGCTGCCTCTCTTGCTACTGGACCTCTGATTTCTGAACCTTTCATTTCTCCTTCAGGAGTGATAATTACTGCGGCGTTATCTTCAAATTGAACCCAAACGCCATCCACACGTCTGAAGGTTTTTCTCTGTCGAACTACTACAGCTTGAAAGATTTTTTTCCTCATGTCTGGCGAACCTTGTCTGACCGAAACCGTTACTTTGTCGCCGACTGTTGCAGATGGATAACGTCTCAGTCTGCCTTTGTAGCCCATTGCTTGAATGAGTCTTAGTACTCTTGCACCTGTATTATCGGCGCATCTCATTTCAGATCCTGATTGAAGGCCACGGCTGATTTTGTTTCCATGTGAAAGCATGCCTTTTGCAGTGAGGGCTCTCTGCTTTGCTTTTGCCGCCATTCTACTTTTCCTCTCCCAGTTTTTCTACAACAACGAAAGAAACTGTCTTACTTATGGGTCTGCACTCTGCGATTCGAACGCGGTCTCCCTCTTTAACATCAATGCAGGGCGTATTGTGAGAAGCAATGTGACCATGTCTTCGTTCATATCTTTGAAATTTTGAGGAAAACTGCAAGAATTCTCTGTCAACTATGACAGTCTTATCCATTTTCGCGGTTTGAACTGTACCGTCAAGTACACGACCTCTAATTGCTAGGATTCCATGGAATGGGCAGTTTCTGTCTTCGCATGTTTTTTTAGGTTGCTTAAAAGTCATTGACATTACCATAACCTCTTAATGCTTTTCTTAAGTCGGTCTTCTGATCTTCCGACCAAAAGTTTGCCGTCAATATCTACAGTGGTCCCGTCATCAAATGTAAAGTTGAAGACGGAAAATTCCTTAATTATACTCTTAGTGTGACCTTCATTTAGAAGTGTGAAGGTGTTTCTTGTTTCACCTATAACTTTGCCAGCTAAACCTATATAGTCTTCATGGAGACTTTTGGTAATTTTAGCGTTTCTTCCAATAAACTCATCACGGATAATTTCTGGAGTTACTTTCATTTGGAAGCGGTCTCCTCACTTTCTTTCTTAGCAGCGGGCTTCTTAGCTGGTGCTTTTTCTTTCTTCTTTGGTTTCTCTTCTGACTCTTGTGATGGCTGTCTTATGCCCAATTTCTTTTCATTTTCTACTGTTAATATTTGAGCGATTGTTTTGCGCAGTTCCCGTCCTCTTGTAGGGTTTTCAACAGCTCCCCCAGCATTAATCATTGTTTTTATACGAGACAATTCAACGCGTAAATCAGCAAGTTTTTTTGCACGATCATCTGAGGACATTGCTTGGATATCTTTGATACGCATTATAGCCATCTATTGTTTTGCCTCCCCTTCTTTAGGCTGTTCGTCTGGCACCTCTGTCGCTTGCACATCGGGCTTTGGTCCTGCCGCTTCTTCTGCTTGAGGTGGCGCTTGGGTGACAGTTTTGGCTTCTGTTGGGATTGTTAATTTCTCTTCCAGTGGAGCAGCTGGGGAGATCTTGATTCTATCTGGGAAATATGCATCCGGCGGCATGATTTTTACTCTTACGCCGATAATGCCCGGTTTTAATTGGACATGAGCTTCAGCTTTCTTCATAGCGACAAGTGCTGGTTCTCCACATCTAGGGAAGTAGCCAGCTTTGAACTTTTCAAAACGTGCTCGTTCAGTAGTGAGTTTCCCACTAATAACTATTTCAGCGCCAAGTGCGCCTGCTTCCATAACTTGGTTTAGCGCCCAAAAACCTGCACGTCTGAAGTGAACACCTCGTTGAAGCGCTGAGGCAACTCGGGAGGCTACAACGTAAGCGTTGAATTCTGGGACTTCAATTTCTGAAACTGAAATTTGAGGATTAGAAACTTTAAAATTTTGTTCTAACGCTGATGCAAGCTCTTTTATTGTTTCTCCGCCTCTGCCAATGACTAAGCCAGGACGCATCGCGTAAATAACAACATGAGTTCCAAGCGGGGTTTTTGAGATGTTTACTCCGCCGTACCCAGCTCGGTCAAGTTTCTTTTGTAAAAACTCATCAATTTCTGTTCTTTTAATAGATTCAGTTATAAAACGTTTAACTATACTCATTTATTGCTCTCCTTGGGTCGGTTTCTCATCGAGAACTATTTCAACATGTGTTGTTGTGTCAAATTTAGGTGAGGCTCTTCCATGTGCTCTTGGAGCAAAACGCTTAAGCTTAATACCTTGATAAGCGGCTGCGTGGACAATACGCAAACGGTCAACATCTAAACCTTTATTTTCAGCGTTAGACTGCGCTGAACGCAAAACGTCAAGGATTTCTTCGGATGCCTTAACTGGGTATCGTCCACAAAAAGAATTTACAAGTCCATGACGATGAGGAAGTTTCTTGTTATATCTATTGTAAGGAATAGCCTTCTTTTTGGCCATAACATCTCGCAAATACTCTTTTGCTTCGTTTAGCATCCTGCCTTTGATAGCTTTGCATATTTCTCTTGCAGCTTTGTGGGATACTTTGAGTTCTCTTCCGCTTGCTTTCGCTGTTTTTTCTGGATTAAGCATTTCTTCAATTATCGAGTATCCCCATTTTGGCATTTTTATATCTCCAGTGCGCAATCAAACACGTAAAAGCAATTTATATGGCTTTCCGTATCACAACTAAGATTTTGCTAAACTTGCTAGTTAAGGTTCCTGCGAAGGAACAATTCGAACGCGTGAGGTGTATAGTTTTTGGATTACGTTTAGGCTTTTATAGTTTTTCCAAAGAAATCCGACTAAGGCAAAATTTTTGTGAAATTCCATGGACTTAATTACTCTGGAGGGACAAGCAAAATCTATATAGCTTCAGCATCAACCTCCAATATTGTCGCTGACTAAATCTGATTTTTCGGGGTCTTTGCCTGACAAATAGGGCTCATCTTAGCTAGCGGGGAAACAAATTCAGGTAATATCAACTTAGCGTCAATCCATGCAAATATCATCCGGTTTGAGATTAACTTGGTTTTTGTCGCTGATAGCATCCAAAGCTAAACATACGTTTGGTGCGATTTGTTTATTTTTCACTTCTTAAGTATGCTTAACATAGTTAATCAAGGAATAGAATTCCATGTCAAACAAAAACGAGAAAATTACGATGCTTCATGGTGCAGGCGGCACTGTAATGCACAACTTGGTTAAGAACTACATAGTAAAATATTTCGGTGGTATAGGAAACGCCGCTGAAGTGCCCTTGGAAGCCATGGATGACGCAGCAGTCATTGGTGATCTAGTTTTCAAGAGCGACTCGCATGCGGTTAAGCCGATCTTTTTCCCAGGCGGCGACATCGGACGCTTATCCATTTCAGGCACAGTAAACGATATTGCAGCTATGGGTGCGATGCCTTATGCGTTAGCTTGCGGATTTATTTTGGAAGAAGGCTTGCTCATCTCTGATTTGGAGAGGATTTTGAAAAGCATGCGCGAAACCTGCGTTGAAGCAGGCGTTGGCATAGTAACAGGAGACACAAAAGTCGTTGAGAAGGGAAGTCTAGGTGGATTGGTCATGAATGTTTCAGGCATAGGCAAAAGAACAGAAGCCTTAGAGCATGATCTTGCAGTGGCACGCAAATACAGAACAGTGGCTGCCCGCTGGACATTAGATTCCAACCTTGCCCTAGGAGACAAAATCATCTTGACAGGCACAATAGGCGACCACGGCTTAGCAGTACTTTCCGCTCAGCAGGGCTTGACGTTTGGGAGCGAAATAAAATCTGATGTAAGACCATTAAATCTCATGACACAACGATTGTTTGCACAAATAGGGGGAGTTATTTCATTAAAAGATCCTACTCGTGGCGGCTTAGCGGATGCACTTAACGAGTGGACAGAAAAATCCAAAGTTGGAATATTAATCCAGGAGGAAAAAGTGCCGATTAGGCAAGATGTCCAGACTGCCTGTGACATGCTGGGAATAGACCCTTTGGAAGTTGGTAATGAGGGAAAATATATTATTGGAGTCGTTGCTGAGAAGGCTCAGGACGTTTTAGAATTTCTAAAACAAACTCAAGAAGGTAAAAATGCGCAAATAATCGGAGAAGTTACCACAGAGTTCAAAGGAGTTGCCATGCAGACGTTGGTTGGCGGCAAAAGAATAATTGCGAGGCCAATAGGCGACCCAGTTCCACGAATCTGCTGACGAGCATGGGAAATCCATCGCTTATTGGCAAATCTTATAAGAACAGATTCATGAGATAGGTTTCAATTTGAACCGTGTGGTGACTCAAGGCGTTTTGTAATTTAGACTATCTTCGGCGAAGATTTACGTTTGATAAATGGCAGCTTCTATTTTTGCTACTCATAGTCATTTGCGGTTCAGTGCTGCTTTTTAATTTAGCGTATATGAACATTCTTTGGGATGAAACTCCCCATCTCCTCGGCGGATTATTCTTATCTCAAGGAAGATTAAGTGACTATCTGGCCTTAACCCGCTATCCACCCTTGTTAGATGTAATTATGGCTGGATTCTTCAAAGTCTTCGGCGCAAGTGTATTCGCAGGGAGACTTGTTTCAGTTACTTTTGGGCTTCTTACCTTAGTCGTTGTGTTTAAACTCGCCTCTCGCGCCTATGGGAGAAGAGTCGCATTTGTTTCTTGTCTAATTATGGCTACAATGTCTGGGTTTCTTTGGCTTTCCCGTGTGACGCTTTTGGAGATGGCGCTTGAGTTTTTCTTTGTCACTGCAATAATGCTGTTTGTGGATTGGTGGTACACGGGCAAGGATAGGACCATACTTCTCAGCGGCGTTGCATTAGGTTTAGTATTTTTAACTAAATATCAAGGTTTAGTAGCTGGTTTAGTCATTCTCGCCAGCCTGCCATTCATGCTCTATCGTAGTGAAAATAAGCCAAAGACTTCTCGGTTTTGGCTTCTAATTGCGGCTACAGTCTTCATTATTGTTCCAGTTATTGCCTTCACGTATTTTTCAGGATCATTGGGTCAATGGCTACACTTTCTTTGGGGTAGCGATGCCTCAACAAATGTGTATAGTTCACGGTTTCCGCAGCCAATTTTCTATTTAATTGAAATAACTCAGCCCTTGGACTTTGTTCACCCAATTTCAATTCTAGTCCTTATTCTTGGTTTGCTTGGACTTGCCTTTTTTTCCTGGCGCAGAAAAACAATGGATAAGTTGTTTCTGGTTTGGTTCGTTTTAATTTACGTTTTTTTCACATTGATTGGGACAAAAAGTTGGCGGTACATTATGCCTTTGGCGCCTGTAATTGCCATTTCAGCGGCGAGCTTTGTCATGTTTCTTTATGGAAAACTAGAGATTTCATGGAAATCTGTTCGCTTAAGCATGGATAAGAAGCTGATTGCTAAAATCTGTGCTGGATTACTCATAAGCTTTACTGCTGTTGCCCTTGTTTCCAGTACGGTAGATGCGTATAACTGGATTGCCAAAGATGCATTTTACACATTTCCGCTGCCTCAAGCGATCCATTTCGTAGCAGCTGGATTAATGGACAATGAGTCAGTTATGGTTGTTTGCGCCAATAATGTTCTAAGTTTAGATATTGCCACCTTTTACCTGCAAGCGTATGAATCAAAAACTAATGCGGCATATCAGTACCCGATGCTGCCTGTTGATGCATCCACAACAAACTTCAACATCACCGAATTCGTCAATCTTTGCCTACAAAGAGGCGTGAAATTCCTTCTTTTCTATGAGAACAGGGATATACCTTATTTCAATTCGACACAGACTGTGCAAACGGTTAAGGATATGATTACAGAAAGCGGCATGTTTAACGCACCGACGACCTTTGGAGCTGAGCCGCGAAGATTGTGGGTGTTTGAAGTAAATGCAACTGTTTTGCAAACGTAGGCAAATTTTTACGCTTCCACAGTTACGTTTTTTGCCCAAACCCTGCAAGTGCCTTCACTGCTAACCATGCATGCACCAACAGGTTTTTCAGGAGTACAAGCTTTCAAAAACATTGGGCATTCATTAGGCTTGATTTTTCCGATAATTACAAGGTGGCATTCACAACCAAGCAGGATGTCTTTGCCCTGCTCAACATGAACACCGAACTTCAATCTAGCGTCATAATCTGCAAGCGACTCACGCAACTGCAACGCTGAGTCTGGAAGCCTGCCGATACCACGCCAGTTACCGCTTGTAATGCTAAAAGCTTTATTCATCATGTCCAGCGCACGAGGGTTGCCTTCAGGCTTAACTACACGAGGATACTCATTCTCTAATAGAGCAGTGCCTTCGCTTTGCTGCTTCACGATCATATAAATAGACATCAACACATCAATGGGTTCAAACCCAGCCACAACGGTTGGCATCCTATAAACTCGCGGAAACAACTCATAAGGCTTCAAGCCGATTATCGCGCTTACATGCCCAGGCGCTATGAAACCGTCAATCTGCAAGTCACCAACGCCGAGCAAAAGCTCCATTGCTGGAGGAATCAAACGGTGAGAAACAAGAAAACTGAGGTTTCCAGGTGGGTTCGCAAGTGCTTCAACCGCTGTTGAGGGGGCGGTGGTTTCGAAACCGACAGCGAAAAATGCAAACTGCTTGTCGGGTTCGTGTTTAGCCATTTCAACCGCGTCAGATGTCGCGTAAACGATTCTGACGTCAGCGCCAGCTGCCTTAGCTTCTAGAAGCGACATTTGGCTGCCTGGCACACGTAACACATCGCCGAAACACGTTACCACTATGCCTTTTTGTGCTAACTGAACCGCTTCATCAATTTCAGCTGCAGGTACAATGCATACGGGGCATCCTGGACCAGCTATAACTTCAACGTTCTCAGGTAAAAGGCTACGCAATCCAAAATGCGTTATTGTCCACTCGTGCGTTCCGCAAACATGGCAGATTTTAGTTTTTCCAGCTTTAGGCGCCAAGTTTTTGATTTTTGAGGCGATGGTGTGTGCTAATTGTGGGTTTCGGAATTTTAGGTTTTCAGCCAAGCCAATTACCTTAATCGTTGTTTATTCTTGGCCTGCTGCAAGAATCTCGTTCCATAAGCTTATGGTTTCTTCTGCTTCTTTTTCTTCAATAATTTGGATCGCGTAACCGGCGTGAACAAGAACGTATTCTCCGACTTTTGCTTCAACAAGCGAAACGTTAACTTCCCGAAGGACGCCTTGGCCAAAATCCACATTGGCTTTTTCGCCGTTAATCTTCATTATTTTGGCGGGAATTGCTAAACACATACTTTATCAGTTATTAAGGACGCATTAAACGGCGATAAAAAGAAATTGGTCTAAAACCGTGAAAAACCACCTACAACTGCCTGACCAAAAGAAATTCCTCCATCACCCGCGGGAACAGCCTCATGAACCAAAAACCTCAATCCAGCAGACTCAACCGCCTTAAGCATGACATCTGCAAGAATTCGGTTGCATGCGGCACCTCCTGAAAAACCAACAGATTTCACGCCAAGCGACAAAGCTTTTTCAACTGCCAGAGCAGCTAAGCCTTTTGCTAAGTAAGCATGAGCAGAATAAGCTAAATCGGCGTTAGATAATTTTTGTTCGTTTTCAAAAATTAACTTTAACATAAATGTGGTATCCAAAGTATCTCCGTGGAAAACTGGTTTAAGATTCAAAATATCCTTGCCACCCAAAGCGGCTGATTCGAGTTTCATAGCTGGTTCACCCTCGTAGCTACGCTCGTAACACACGCCTAAAACAGCTGCTACCGCATCTAAAACTCTGCCGCAACTCGTCGTTTCAACTAAGCCGATACCTTTCTTTAATTGGGCAAGGATTAGGTTGGCTTCAGTTACTCCAAAAGGTAAATGCTTACTATTTTGTAATAACCAAGGCTCAACCTTTAAGCCAGCTTTTGTAAGTATTCCAGCGGCAACTCGCAAAGGATACCGAGTAGCCACATCACCCCCAAGTAGAGGCTGAGGCTCCAAATGACCAAGACGCTTGAAGTCGGCTGATTCACGAGTACAAAACAGGATTTCGCCGCCCCAGGCTTCTCCATCCTTTCCATAACCATAGCCATCGCAGACAACAGTGACAGATTCTTCCAAGTCGTGTTCAGCCATCAAAGCGGCTGCATGCGCATGGTGATGTTGCACCTGAATGAACAGTAAACCGTCTTCTTCAGCCATTTCTTTAGCCAAAGCGGTTGTGATGAACTTCGGATGTAAGTCACATACCACGGTTTCAGCATGGCAGTTAGTCAAGCTATAGAGGTGGTTTGTGGCTTCTTGCAGAAACGATCGGGTTTCCACATTTTCCACATCGCCGATGTGTTGACTTATAAAGGCTTTATCATCCATAAGTACACAGGCTGTATTGTTGAGTTCGCCCCCTAAACCAACGACGCACCGTTTTGATCTAGCCTTTAGCCTAATTGGGGCTGGAGCGTAGCCTCTACTTCTCCTAAGAAATACTTGACGATTTTCGTGGACGCGCATAACTGAGTCGTCGCATCGGTGGGCGATTTTGCGGTTATGAAACAAAAAATAATCCACTGTGCCGCCTAATGTTTTGAGGGCTTCGTCGTTATCTTTCACTATTGGCTGATTGGGGGGATTGGCACTAGTCATCACAAGTGCTAAGTCATCAACTTGGTCAAAAAGCATGTAATGCAAACCAGTATAAGGCAACATAACGCCGACATTATGCAGGTTCGGCGCAATTAGAGGTGAAAGATTGTAGCTTTGGTTTTTGTTGACTAAGACTATTGGGCGTGCAGGTGAAGATAGCAGTTGCTGTTCCTTCGAATCTACTTCGGCGAAGCTTTTGATGGCGTCTATGCTTTTTGCCATTATGGCAAAAGGTTTTTCGCGTCGATGCTTCGTTTTTCGAAGCGCCAACAGAGGCTTTTCTCGCATTGTTGAGGCTGCAATATGGAAACCGCCGTATCCTTTTATTGCAAGCAAGTTACCTTCTGAGAGCAGCTTTCCCGCTTCACGCACAGGGTCGGCAGTTGGCATTGCCTCGCCAGTTCGAGATGTTAAGTATGCTTTTGGTCCGCACGGCGGGCAAGCTATGGTTTGTGCATGAAAACGCCTGTTTGCCGGGTTACTATATTCCTTTTGGCAGAAACCGCAGAGTGGAAACTCTCGCATAGTGGTATTTTCGCGGTCGTAGGGCAAGCGTTCGATGATTGTGAAGCGGGGCCCGCAGTTGGTACAGGTGATGAAGAAATATTCGTAACGTGGGTCCTTTGGGTCCCGAAGCTCTGCCAGGCATTCGTTGCAGATGGATATGTCGGGAGGTATTATTGAGCCCGACTGCTCCGCTTCATTTGAACTTTTGCAGATAGTGAATCTATCAAATTGGCTATCGCCTGTAAGCTCAACTGATTTAACAGCGTCAATCTGGGCAAGGGGAGGCTTTTTCTTGATCAGGTCATTCATGAAATTTCTTACGCTTTGCGCTTTTCCTTCTAGAAGAATTTCCACTCCTGCATCACCCCTATTGCGAACATAACCTGCCAGCCTGTTCTTTACTGCGATACGGTAAATGAATGGTCGAAAACCAACACCTTGAACGATGCCTGTAACGTTTATTTTAACGCGCAAAGATAGGACCTTGATAATTCAAGAACGAGAGTTTTCTCTTATATATTTCGAAACAGGCGTAAATCGCTAGCATATTTAGGATGACTCCTACTTAAGCAACCGCCTTAAAACTTTGCCTGCTGAACTAATGGGCAACTCTTTTCTGATCTCGACCTCGCGAATTGCTTTGTAAGGTGCCACTTTGTTGTTAACGAAAGACATTATTTCTTCCACTGATGTAGCCGCGCCTTCTTTCAGAACTAAGAAAGCTTTCGGAACCTCAATTGCAGTAGGGTCTGATTTGCCAACAACTGCACATAGCTTCACAGCTGGATGCTCATATAGAATGTCTTCCAGTTCACGTGGGTAGACGCTGTAATCTTTGTATTTTATTAGGTCTTTTTTGCGGTCAGTAATGTAGAAATATCCATCCTTGTCCATGTATGCGATGTCGCCTGTGAGAAGCCACAAATTACGCAGTACCGATGCGGTTTCGTCAGTCTTATGCCAATACCCCTTCATGACTTGGGGTCCCTTCACAGCCAACTCGCCCGTTTCACCTTGCTTAAGCGATTTTTCGCCTGTTTCCAAATCAACTATCTTTGCATCGGTGTCTGGCAGCGGCAAACCGATTGAACCTACCTTCACCGTTCGCATCGTTCTATCAACAGGGCTACAGTGAGTCACTGGCGACGCCTCAGTTAACCCATAGCCTTCAGCCAACAATCCGCCCGTGATCTGCATGAAGTGGTTTTGGATTTGAGGCGGCAACGATGAAGCCCCAGAAATGCAGACGCTAATTGATGTTAAGTCGTATTTGCTAAGTTCTGAGCTAGCTAACAGAGCCTGATACATAGTTGGGACACCGCAGAAAACTGTTACTTTATGGCGTTGGATGGCGCTTAAAGCTTTGGCGGGTTCGAATTTTGGCAGTAGAACCATTTTGGCCGCTAAACTGATGGGCACAGTCATGCTGGTTGTCATGCCGTAAATGTGAAACAGCGGCAGTGCAGTTAGGAAGGTTTCTTTCGCCACGGTGCCTTTTATCCAGAAGGCGAAAGCCAAAGCGTTTGAAACCAAGTTGCTATGAGTTAACATGGCACCTTTTGCCGTTCCAGTCGTGCCGCCTGTGTATTGCAAGACGGCCAAATCTTCATGGGGATTAATTCTGATTTTAATGGGAGTTTCAGATGCTTTTTTAATTAGTTACCTCAAGCGCCAAACATTTGGTTTGCTTGGGATAGCAGTAACAGTTGTTTCATCTAAGCTTGTAACTATAACGTTTTTGAGTTTGGTTTTAACCCAAACATTATCAACTATTGGATAAAGTGAGTCCAATGCCACAATGGTCTCAGATTCTGAGTCACATAGTTGGTATTCAACTTCACGCTCTCGATAAAGCGGACTTATCGCTGTTACAACCGCGGCTGCCTTTAGAGTTCCAAAATAGGCGATTATATACTGGGGAATGTTAGGCAAAAAGAGAGCGACTCTGTCACCCTTCTTAACTCCTAATTTAACAAGGGCGTTTGCGAATCGATCTGAGAGCAATTCTAATTGGTGATAACTAAGTTCATTTTCGCAATATGTGAGGGCAATCTTCTCGGGAAAGTTTTTGGCGCTTTTCTCAAGCAGTTTTTGGAGAGGAACCTGCGGGTACTCTATGTGTTTTGGCACTTCGGAGGGCCATTGCTTGAACCATGGCTTATCGTTTATCGTCAAGTCATTCTCTGATTAACCATTAGGGAGATGAATAAGTAAAAACGTTTAGTCCAATAATCGTGTGGTTTCATTCCACAAAAGAGCAAAGGAAGAATTGGTGGTGCCGGGAACGGGATTCGAGCCCGTGACTTCTGGTTGTAGGACGCTTGCCCCTTACAAACTCCAGATTATGAGTCTGGCGCCCTAGCCAGGCTAGGCTACCCCGGCAATTTGCCATTGATTTTTCTAGCCGTGTCTTTTTAGTCTGTTTTCCTTCATTTAAACTTTTAAATCTTTTTTTGCCGTATCTAACTGTCCAGGGGAGACTTCAGAGCTCACGTTTGAACCAATTATTTGTTTTTGGGTTATTGAATTTTGAGGAGCCATCTTTTCTTCCAATAGAAAACTGCAATCAGCAATGCAATAACCAATATTGCTACTACAAGAACGATGGTTGTGGTGGTTGTAGTTTGAGAGTTGATTAGAGGCGGTGTGGGTGTTGGAAACGATGGAGTTGGGGTTTCAACAGGAGTGGGAGTTGCAGTAGGAGTAGGAGTAACAACAGGGGTTGATGTTGGACTTGTAGTTGGAAATACTGTTGGAGTCGAGGTTAGTGTGGTTAAGGAAGTAGCTGTTGGAGTTGGGGTAGGAGAATTGCCAGAGGTCGGATCGGCTATCGTTGCAATTCGGTAGATATAACACCCAACTGGAAACGTGAAAGTCTTCACTACTTGCCCTGCAGGATTCACTTCAATTAAAAATGCCCCCGTGTTATTGAAGTTCCAGGGTTGATTTTGGGGCATTTGATGGGTCGGGTCTCCAAAGTCGCCTATGTAGTCCCCGTTTGGAAGAAGCATAGCACCACCTGCGTAGGAATTCCAATATTGTGTTGGGGCTTCCCAACTCCAATTCACATATGCAGTCATGCTTGTTTGGTTCAATGTCAACTCAATCATTCTGCTGTGACAATCGTTGGGATTGGTAATATTATTGTAGTCGTTGTCAAACATTGTGAAGACATCGGGTGCTACTTGTTTAGTATTATGACTATGATACCATAGACTGGAGACTTGGCTGCCGTTATCACCAAGAAGAGTGAAATTTCCAAATTGGCCGCATGCCCAAATTATGTCTCCTGAGATTTGATTTATCTTGTAGAACGTATTGGTGCACCTCAGGTTCAGGTATATTATGTTGTTGTTGTAGTCCCAATCAAGGGAGTTAGAATGCGAGAAATCAATCAAGGTTTGACCGTTAAAAACGGTTGTTTCGTTGAATGAGGAAGCTTCACTGAGCGGTATATGGTCATAGATATCCCAACTCCAAAGGATATTTCCGTTTGGATCTAACTGTAAAATTTTGTCTATAAGAAATGAGTTATTCCCAACGACTCTCACGTAGCTCTGCAAGGTTAGAAAAGTATTGTCGGTTGGATTGTATTGAATATCATGATGACTTATAACGTTGGGAAAATCTATGGTAGTGCCAGTGGATAAGTTCCAGATATGCGTAGCATATGTTGGGGCGCTGTTTGCTCCACCAGTTTGAGGCTCACCTTGAAACACCAAGGTATTTGGCGCAATTTCGTAAGCGACTCCATACGCCGTGGAAGACG
Organism: Candidatus Bathyarchaeota archaeon; assembly: GCA_963811105.1. Classification (GTDB taxonomy): domain Archaea; phylum Thermoproteota; class Bathyarchaeia; order Bathyarchaeales; family Bathycorpusculaceae; genus Bathycorpusculum. The sequence goes on from CAWEPZ010000011.1 coordinate 716,449, forward strand.
AACGCAGGTCTAGCAAGTTACCATCAGTATCCATAATCACCATATAATTTCCTGCTCCTGCAGTACCGGCGATGCCACTGCTTATTTCTAGATCAAAAGCCAAGTCGCCAGCCCATGCGTTTCCATATGTGTTGATTGAACAGGGTACAGTAAAGTTGATTGCTTGAGAATCAGCGATTGGAGAAAAAATAAGTGTTATTAAACAAAAAGCCGCTGCTGATGATGCAAGAATTATTCTCGTGTTCTTAGAAAAAATAGGCACCATATTCCTCTTTGTTTTTCTTACGATGGCTTAATTCCTTTTTTAACGTTTGCCCAAAACAAGACATGACTTTTGAGTCTGAATTAACTTATAAGTATTTTTGTTTGAGATCTTGTCTTTACTGGGCCAAAGTTTTATCTGTAGTTTTCAGTTTTCCCAAGGTCTTAGGGCAGGGTTATCATTCACCTTTTCTGAACTTAACTTTGAGTTTTGAGTACGAATAAACACTTATTCCGATTATAATTAAGATAGCGAACCCTGCTGCATAAATTTCTATGTTGGGGAGAGCAGCTTGCTTAGGTTCTAAGGTAGGGACTATTTTTTCTGTAGGTAAAGGAGTAGGGGAGAGCGTTGGTTTTGGTGAAGGCAAAGGAGTAGGTGAGATGGTAGGTTTTAGTGTCGGTAAAGGAGACCGAGATGAAGAAGGCGCAGGCGAATCGGATGTGATAACTTGCGTTCCAACGGAGAAGGTTAAGCTGTTAGTTGAGGGGCCTCCGCCATCTGCTGGAGTAGTTCCGGGTGCACCATTGTTGGCACCATGCTCATCGAACGCGAGGACTTTTACGGTGTGTAAACCTGAATTCAAACCAGCAAGGCTGATGTTGTATGAGGCTGAAGCCGTGATTGGTTCAGTATAATTCCAGGTCAAAGAGCAATCTCTCCTCAAATTGTTGTCGACAACAAGTAAGACCGACACCAAGTTATCATCTGATGCACTAAAAGTCACCGTTTTTTGATCAGGCCCTGTATCAGCAATGCTAATCGACGGCGTAAGCAAATTGGAAGTATCATCCAGAACGGCTTGGCGATGTTGAGCTTCGATGTCAGGAAGACCAAGCTGTAGAGGATAACCGTCTAACGCTGGACTGAAGCTTTGGTTCCATAATCCGAGGCCATAATAAACTGTGGGGGCAACGTCGACTTCGTCTCCATTACGGTTTACATTATTATCGTTAGTTGCTAAGAAAATGTATGGAGCATTTCGGTGACTGAAGCCACCTTCATCGAAACCGTGGTCAGCTGTGATGTAGATTAAAGTGTTCTGAGATAGTCCAAGGGTACCCAATTTGCCAAGAATTTGGCCTAACCAATAATCGCAAGTTTGAATTGCGTTTGAGTACTCTTCCGAGTTTTCGCCAAACATGTGGCCGATGTGGTCAGGATCGCTGAAATGGAAGAACCCAAAGAAGTGGTTGTTGGAGTTGTTTTGGATGAACTGAAGCGTCAGAGGACCCACAACATCTGCATTTCTGTCTTCGTTCAGATCCCCAACGCTAACAAAGTCAAGTTGAGAAGGAAGGTTGGCGTATAACGCTTCGTTAGAGTATGTTGAAAAGGGGGTTCCAATTGCTGCAGAGCCGGTTCCATCTTCGATTTCCATTTGGTTAAGCTTTCCCGCGATGAACGCTGTTGCTATTTGATTTGACCCGTAAAAATTCTCGAGCCTTTCAGGAATCGTATACCCTCTAGGTATTGCATTAAACCATATTGCATTTTCGAAAACGCCAGTTTTCCACCATTTATAGCCTGTTAAGATTTGAGTCCACCCAGCTTTTGTATCAGTAAAATGATCCGATACAGTCACGTTAACCATCTTACCTGTTTGAATGAACGCGCTCAAGTTAGGCATCTTCCCCACATTCAACAATTCATACAGATGATTTCTTTGAACCCCATCCCAACCCAGTAAAATTACATTTGTATTGTTGCCTGTGTAACCTGAGTTGCCGAGAACCAAGTTTGTATTCGATCCCGCAGCTTCAGTTTTTGCAGCCTGTCCGTTAATCCCCACCCAAACGGTACATACAAGCAACGTTAACAAAAGTATACTAACATGTCTTGTTCTCAATAAAGACAACTTTCCCCATTATACGACCTCTTCTCAAGATACTTATGGCTTTTGCAAAAACCACGTTTTTAATGTAAATCTTTGCACTGAGCAGAACAAAATGTACTTTTTATTAGTTTTTCTGAATCTTAATAGGATTTTTCAGAAAGAGTTCTGAACTGCCTATCGATAACGTAAAAGTTATTGTTTTTTAACAATAAGCTTATTGGATTGAAAAAAACTCAACATAGAGCGGTGAGTTTATGTCTTCGGATGAGAATTCCCCTGATTGGTTCAGAAAAAGGCGAAGTAAAGACCCTTTTTTCGGCGATATAGATAATGTGTTCCGTGAAATGGAAAAAATGATGGATGAAGAACTTAAAAATTTTACTGAAAAGGTGCCGAAAGAGTATGTTAAAGAGCGTAAACTTCCCGATGGGAGCACGGTCAAAGAGCTTGGTCCCTTCGTTTACGGTTACAGTATGAAGATTGGTTCTGACGGAAAACCGGAAATTCAAGAGTTTGGAAACATCAAAAAAGGCCTCAAAGGGACGCCGCAGGTAAAAGAAGAACGCGAACCGCTCGTTGACATCGTAGAAACAGAGGGCGACGTTCACGTAGTTGTTGAGCTTCCTGGTGTAGAAAAAAGTGACATTAAACTTCACGGCACAGATGATTCTTTGACTATTTCTGTTGATACCCCCCATTACAAATACTACAAGGAAGTTGAGTTGCCAGTAAAAGTTAAGGTTAGAGAAGCTAATTCAACCTACAAAAACGGCGTCTTAGAAGTAGTACTCCCCAAAGATGAGCCACAAAATAGGGCTAAAGGGTTACCGATCGACATAGGCTAAAAGCTAAATTCCAATTCACCCTACTGTTTTAGCAGCGAGTAAAGAAATGAGCGATAATTCAGAAATAGATGCCCTAAACGCTATTTGTCGCGAAGCTAAGACAGAAGGCAAACTGTCAGGTAGCAACCTAACCGATCTATACGAGCTTTTCGGGTCCAGATTCTCAAAGGCGCTCGACGCCCTAAAAGAGGGCAGAGTAAAAAAATACATTTTCGGGCCAAGCGGTAGAATCGTTTGGATAGTTGTCGGAAGAGAGCGCGATTACCTAATCATGCCTGAAGCAGAATTCTGCACATGTGATGATTTCTACTTCAGAGTTTTAGATAAAAAAGTCCACATGTGCTACCATCTGTTAACTCAGAAAATCTCGCAGAACCTAAGCTGGTTTGAAACTATAGAGGAAAATGACGAATGCTACGACATGCTAATGAATGAATGGAAAAAAGCTACTCCTTAAATATGAAGATGCTACAGAATATTTGTAAAATACAAGGAGAATCTCGATGGATTTAGGCGCATACTTCCAAACGTTACAATACGTCCTCATGGGCGCAGTGTTTATTTCCCTACTCCTAATCTTCCTTTACGCATATTATGGTAAAGATGAAGAAGAAGAATTAAGCCAGTAAACCCTCATCCCACCTAATTTCTTTCCCTTCCATATCGCCTATTCATAACCCAAAAAAACACTAGGCTCAAAAAAGCAAGAATTATACCAATCAAAATAAGCAAAATGGAATTAGGCCCTGAACCAAAAACAATTGGAAAAGGACCTATAAAAATAACCACACCCACACTTCCTGAACCACCCAAGGACAGAGACGCAAACACAATAACCGCGATACCAACAAAAACCAATGCCACTCCCAAAAGAAGTAACCCAAAAAATCTGTCAGATATTGTGAAGCCTTCTTCGCCATTTTCAATAAGAACATTAAGCATATGGGTTTACCTCAACAACCAGTAATAGACTATTATAGTAATGATAAGAGCTATGGTTAGTGCTAATGCAAGAGCCAATACCATCTTGACTGATTTTTTATCTGTTCCAAAGATAATTGGGATAGGACCAATCATAATTATCCCTGCACCTTTTACTTTGGCTTTTTCATTGCCTTGTGTCGAGGCTAAAATAATCGCCAGGATAATGAAAATAATCCCTACGATAACCAACGCTAATCCCAGAATGTATAGGACTGCAGTATCCACGTCTTCTTCCTCCAGCTCCCCTCTAAGAATAAGACAACAATTTTAATAAACATAGCAAATTTTGAACAAAATGCAAAAAAATAAAAAGCGCGGAATATCTTATCGTGTCAACTCAGATGACCACCCAAGAGATAATAGAAAAAATTCTTACAAAAAACCCAGAAACAAGCCGAGAGCAAATTCAAGAGAAACTACAAGCTGAAAAAACTCGAACAGGTGGTCTGCTCAGTGATGAAACGCTTCTAAGGTTAATCGCTGCCAGATATGGCGTCGAAGTGCAGCAAAACACAATTAACAATAATGGAACCCTCTCCACAAGCCGTTTGTTCGCTGGTTTGTACGACGTGACGGTTGCTGGTCGAGTAATTGCGGTTTTCCCAGTAAAAACTTTTGAAGGAGAAAAACCCGGCAAGTTCGCTAGTCTTATAATTGCTGACAAAGATGGTGTACTGCGAGTGATGTTATGGAATGATAAGGCTGATTTGATTGAGAGGGGCGAATTGAAGGTTGGACAGGCGGTTCGGCTTTTACATGGTTACACGCGGCAAGATTTGTACGGTAAAGTTGAATTACATCTTGGCGGAAAAAGCCAAATTGAAGTGGAGGCTCAAGAAAAAGCCTATGATTATCCGCCTATAGAAAAATTCGCCACAAAAATAATCTCCCTTAATAAAACATCTGGAAACGTACATCTTTCCGGTACTGTAAAAACGGTTTTAGGTTTAACCAAATTCACTCGAAACGAGCAAAACGATGGGGCAGTCATGAGATTTACTCTGACGGATGATTCGGGAGAAGTGACGGTCGTTGCTTGGAACGAAAAAGCGTTAGAACTAGAAAAAACACTTAGGGCGAACACATGTTTGCAATTAGGTAATGTTAAAGTGAAAGAAACCACAAACGGTAGCATAGAAGTCCACGTTGACTTCACCAGCTTCGTTAACGTTCAAACAGCTGCAATGCAGTTTACTAAAATAGCCAACTTAATTGAGAACCAAAGCGTCAACGTCCAAGGAATAGTTTCAGCAGTTCTTGAAAGCAAAGAAGTAACAACAGCGAAAGGCGAAACAATTAAGCTGATGGTTTTTGATCTCAAAGACGATACAGCCACAGTAAAAGTTTCAGCTTGGCGGGAACATGCAGAAACCTTGAGTGGATTAAAGGTGGGTGATAAGTTGCTTTTAGAGAATGTATTTGTGAAAAAGGGGTTTGGAGATAAAATAGAGTTGTCCACGAGGAGCGCAACGGTTGCTTCGGTTTTGCCAACTTAAATTTTCTCTTTTGGACTAGCGCAGTATTTTTCGCAGTATGAGTCGGAAGTTGGGAAAACGGCCTTTACCCGCTCAAGACGCTTTTGAGAGTTAATTTTCTGTTCAAGCGCGACAAGGTTTTTTGGTTTGCTGAACTGTTCAATTTTGCCGTTTTCTCGTGTGCGCTTGATTTTTATGCAGTCATCAACCATGCAGCTAAGCACGCAGGCTCCGCAATAAACGCATAAGTCTTCGGTTATTCCTACTTCACCTGTTTTCCAGTACAAAGCATTAGTTGGGCAAGCTTTAACGCACAATTTGCATTGCACACCAACACATGTGTACTTGTTAACGCTTATACTTCCTTCTCTGAAGAGTTCTTTTACCCCTGTTGGCTCCAAAAGTTCTTGCCTACGCTTCTTTTTTGCCTCCTCTGAGCTATCTTCTGATAATAAGCTAAATATGTCAACCGAAGAAGCACTCTTTGCAGGCATCTAACGTAACCACAGTTAACTGTTCTACTCAGAAATACCTTCCATGAATTATAATACTTATCTTATGATTTTGACGATATTGCCATCAAAATCGAATTAATTTATTATCACATGATATTTGAATGCTAAAACCTAATTACAGCCACTTAACACTTGAGTTTTTGATTGTGACCTAATCGGCTGGAGAAGTTGACGTGGGCAAACTCAAATTCGGCGTATTTCTTCCATTCTACATGCTACAATCCAAAGGCATAAAACCGACCGAACGTTTCAACACTATTCGAGATATTGTTTTGGAAAGTGAAAAGTTAGGATACCACTCCGTTTGGTTAGATGACCACTTAATGTATAACGATTGGCCTATTCTTGAGTCCTGGACAACGCTATCAGCACTCTCCTCCTTAACCAGCAAGGTGCGGTTGGGAACAATGGTTGCCTGCAGCACACACAGGAATCCTGCTCTGCTTGCAAAGATGGCTGCCACTCTGGATGTTATTTCGGGCGGCAGGTTAGAGTTAGGAATTGGAGCAGGAGTCCAAGAAAATGAGCATACGGCTTATGGATTTGGTTTTCCTAAGCATAAAGTCCGTGTTGCGATTTTGGGTGAGGCTTTGGATGTAATAAAACATCTTTGGATGGAAAAGAAGGCAAACTACCAAGGTAAACACTACATATTGAAAGGTGCAGCTTGTGAGCCTAAACCTTTGCAGAAACCGCATCCGCCAATAACCGTGGGTGGAAGCAGTGAGTTGTTGATGCAGAAAGTAACTGCGCCTTGTGCTGACAGGTTTGATTGGGGTCTATTGCCAATTGAAGTGTATAAGCGTAGACTTGAAGTCTTAGAGAATCAATGTGAAGCGATTGGTAGGGATTTTAGTGAGATTGAACGGTCATGCTGGCCAAGCGGCCAAATTCTAATAACGGAGAATAAGCGAGAGCTGGATGAAAAGATAACTCAGCTAAAGCCCGCAAATCTTAGCTTGGAAAGTTTCAGGAAGACTACTTTGGCGGGTACAGCAGAAGAATGCTTGGACCAGATGGAGGTTTACAGGGATTTGGGTGTTACCTTTTTCATGCTTTATTTTGCTGATTTCCCAAAATTAGATAGTATAAGGTTATTTGCACGAGAAATTGTTAAAAGAGGAGTCGGTTAGAGGTCGCCTCTAGCTATATGCTCTAATTCATGAACAATAATCTCATCCAATTCATGATAAGAGTTCTTCCTGATCAAAATAATGTATTCGGCATCTTCGTTTTTTTCCGCGTTGAATACACATGCGTCCGTGCCCGTTGTTGAAAGTACTCTACCCCACTCATATAGCTCTCGAAGGTCATCTTCTGGACATCGTCTATGGTCAATTATTTTGTTAAAGTCTTCATCGCTTAGCTTTAGTACTTTAATCTTAGGCAATGGCTTGTTAGAAAGATTTTTCCATGCTTTAGCAAGCTTTTTTTCATGTATATGCTTAGCATTCATTTTCAAGCCTTCAGCTATAACCATTTAAACGCTTCCGATCTATTTTTTGGTTCTCTCTAAAAAACCAGTAAAACTGATTCCAACAAGAGTTATAAAAAATAAGAGTTTTTGACGTAAAAGAGTTTGCAGTAGTTATGCCACAACCACAACCTTAGCAAAGTTAACATTCTGCCAGAGTCTCCAACGAATTATTATTTTTCTTGTTTAAGCCAGTTTGCCAAAAAGACTTGGTTGGTGTTTCCAGTCTTTTCAAGAGAAACGATGCCTCTATCAGCTAAGCGGGCAATGATTCTGTGGGTTTTTAGTCGGCTTAAGCCGGTTTCATTTCTTATGTATTTTTGGAGATATTTTCCGTTATGGGCATTGAGTACGTTGATTATTTTGCGTTCTTCCTCGGTTAAGGTTTTCGAAACGGCGTTGTAGGGTGAGGTTTCGCTTGACGCTTGGGGGCTTAGGATTTTGAATGTTGGTTGGGGTTGTACTGCAATGATTCTTATTTGTGGGTACAGAAGGTAGTAAGCTAAACCAACGATTCCAAAGATTGTCAGACCAATCATGACAACGAATGAGACTTCAAAATAAGATATCAATGGGTTGGTAGTAGTCTGTGTCGTTTGAGTTTGCCCCATCATGCTACCCGTACCGCCTGTTCCTCCCAACATCTGGCTCATCCATCCATACGGGTTTTGAGCGGAAGATAAGGTGGCGAAGCCTATTGCAGTTAGAGTTATTAAAGCTGCTATTGAAACGATTAGTATGGCTAAAAAGAGATTAACTCTTCGCATTTTATATCTAAATTAGACGCATATTCGTAGAATTTAAGGATTTTTGGCTATTAAACAATTTCTCCATGGAAAACACCCATGAAGCGTTTCATTGAAATGTTTCAGTTTCGTTTCAGCGAACTATCATACCATCCTAAGACATATAGCAATGTTGAGGTGAAAAAGAATGGAAAAAACAAAAGCAATCGTGCTAATAATTGCTGCCTCAGTCCTGCTCGTCGCATTTGCAGGCATAGCATATTCGCAGATTGTCAGCGCTCAAACAGCGGGAACAGGCAATGTATCGACCCAAACACGACAGAGCACAACTAAGGGCAACAGCTACCAAAATCCACAACAAGGATACTCCCCCTATGGGCCCCAATACGAAGATCCGTATGGTTACAGATTAGGCATGGGCATGTGTCGACACTTCTATTAAATAGCGGATATGCCCTAACCCGTTTCTTTATCTTTATGTTTTCGTAAATCAAGGCTTGTTTGAAAAAAGCTTCTCAAGGAAAGCTTTCTGCTAATTGAATTCTCTAGCATACGGCTGCCCTTTTAGCCTGCACGTCAAGTTTATTCAGATGCCGTTGGCGTGTACCTGCTTAAGTAGCCCTTAGAGATTTTTGGTTTCCGAGGCTTCCATGCAGCTAAGCGTTCTTCAAGCTCCTTGTCTGACAGCTCAACTTTTAGAATCCTGTTAGGTATATCTATAGTTATTTCGTCGCCATTTCTTAGAGTTGCTATGGGTCCTCCGTCGAAGGCTTCTGGGGCGACGTGTCCAATGCATGGTCCACGGGTGGCTCCTGAAAATCTTCCGTCGGTTATAAGTGCTACGCTTTCGCTTAAGCCCATGCCTGCTATGGTGGCTGTGGGTATGAGCATTTCAGGCATTCCCGGTCCGCCTTTTGGTCCTTCATAACGAATAACGACCACATCGCCTGCGACAACTTCATTTCGTTTCATGGCTGATTGCGCTTCACGCTCTGAATCGTAAACCTTTGCGGGACCTTTATGCTTAAGCATCTTCGGCGAAACCGCAGCCATCTTTACTACTGCTCCTTTTGGAGCCAAGTTGCCTTTGAGTATGGCAACCCCACCTTCTTTGTGAACTGGGTTATCGAGAGGTCGAATCACTTCAGCATTTATTACTTTAGCTTGAGCAACGTTTTCGCCAACAGTTTTAGTTGTAACTGTCAAAGCGTCGTAATGTATGAATGGTCGAAGCTCGTTTATCAGTGCGGGTAAGCCGCCTGCGTTGCCCAGGTCTGACATGTCAAAAGCGCCGCTTGGAACCATGCTGCATAAATGCGGCACTTTACGTCCTATTTTATCGTAGGTTGCGAGGTTAAGTTTGGCTCCTGCCTCGTTAGCAATAGCAGAAAGATGCAAAACCGAGTTTGTTGAACCTCCAAGAGCCATATCTACTGCCGCAGCGTTTTCAAAAGCGTTCTGAGTCATAATTTGCGATGGCTTGATATCTTTCTTAACAAGCTCAACAATTTTTGCGCCTGTTTCTTTAGCAATTCTCTGTTTTAAAGCTCCATTTGCCAAAGCGGTTGCGCAGTAGGGAAGCGACATGCCTAACGCTTCTGTTAAGCACGCCATAGTATTTGCTGTGAACATGCCGTTGCATGAACCGCAACCTGGACATGCTACGTTCTCCAGTTTTGTTGATTCTGCCTCTGTCATTTTGCCAGCGAAGACTTTGCCGACTGCTTCAAAAACGTTGTTGACACCGACTTTTTGTCCGTCCAATATACCTGACTCCATGGGTCCACCAGTGACTGATATTGCTGGGACGTTTAGTCTTGCAGCTGCCATTAGCATACCTGGGGTGACTTTGTCACAGTTTGATATGAGCACCATACCATCCAGACGGTGGGCTTGCATCATTATTTCTACTGAGTCAGCGATTAATTCGCGGCTCGGAAGTGAATACCGCATACCTTCGTGACCCATGGCTATGCCGTCACATACCGCTATTGTATTGAATTCGAATGGTGTTCCGCCAGCTTCAAGAATGCCTTCTTTTACGGCTTCACCTAAAGCTCTAAGATGAACATGACCTGGAACTATAGACGTGTAACTGTTAGCTATTCCAATAAATGGTTTAGCCATATCTTGATCTGTTAAACCTAAACTTTTCAGCAGAGCTCTATGTGGGGCCCGCTCGATTCCCTTCTTTATCTCGTCACTTCTCATCCCAATTTTACCTCTGTGCATTTTAAGTCACCGATAATTTTATATTTAAAGATATTTCTAAAGCAAAGATTTTTGTTTTTAATATTTGATGCTTCAGCAAATACCATGTTTTTCACCTTCTTTTTTTAATCTCTAACTGACTTTTTTAGGTCGCTTTTTAAGGGCTAAAATATCAAAGGTGGTAGAGGCATTCTGAGAAGGGTTCACTCTTTATGTTTCTTTTTAGAATGTCCGTCAACAGAAAGTCGTCTCATGATTTTCTTTTTTTCCATTTGAGTATACACCGTTCCAAGTGACCTTAAAGTATTCACTTATTTTTTGGCTACCGTAATTTTCTTTTTGAATTGCTTTGCATTCTTCTTTTCCAAATATCTCTATCTCTTTTTTATAGTGTATATTTTTTGACTTTGCTTAAAAGCTTTAAACCAGCTCTCATGCCTAATTTTCTTGCTCTTGATTCTTCTTACGTAGTGTAAGATACGCATGTTAAATTAGTTTGATGAGGCGTTACGTTATAAGCAGAAACCAACATTACAAGAATGAAAGTATTTCCCGTTCTTTCAATGCTAATGCTTTCGTATAAGCCATTGTTTAAAGCAACAGATGGCATAAAAGTACTAAGGTAACCTAAAAATGTCGTTTCAGAGACCGCAGTTAGGTTACTGTAAGTAGCTTTAAACTGAGCAAAAGCTGTGGAACTATCATTTCGATAGAAATTAGGAACTGCAACGTCTGGTGGTGCTTGATAATTTTTGATAAGATCTTTTATGTGTAGTTCTAATGAGTCTGCTTTTGCCTTTGCATCTGTGCTGTTATTCATGATAAATGACTGAAATAACAATGCAGCTATGATTATAGTCAAAGCTATGATTACACCTATTATGGTTAATATTTTCTTATTCATTTGTTTCACCAAATAATAGGTAGTTAAGTTATTATTGCTTATTAATTCCGTTTCTTTATAATACTTGCCATTTGTTTCGACTTTGCTAAAAGATTTTAGAACCAGCTTTGGATGCATCGTAAAGAAAGATAGTTGGAGACTATCCAAAAATCCGTGTTTTTTGTTCAACAATTTTCTTTGTTTCATAGATAATTCTCAAGGCATACACTTTGTTAAAAACGACCAGAATTAGAAACATGATAAATGTAAAATTATAGGTATTATAGGTTCCAAAATTATTTTGTAAAGTTATTGAAAATAAACCCCAATTCCCTTTCAAACCATAATCGCTAAAAAGATGCCAATTTGTTTGGTCTATTTGGGCATAAGTAATAATTCCGAAAATATTAAAAACAATTAAAAGAAGCCATTTTTATAAAGCATCTTAAGCGTTTCGTTGACCAAGTAAATCTAAACTATTGTTATCATAATGATTTAAGATTTTTTATAGTCACATAATTTGCTTAATCCAATTCTTAGACCTAATTACACTACAATTTGAAAACAAAGTAAGGAATTGTCCATTTTCCATTATGTTTTTAGTTCCTCTATAACCACATTTAGGGCATTTATCTATAATTTGAGACCTCAAAGAGAAAGTCGTAACCTATTTACCTGAATCTTCAAGTCGTCAATTTGTCTTAGTATTTCTTGAATCTTAGAAAGTAAAAAGTGGAATTCAGCGTTTTCCACAGCTAGACCTTTAAACCGCTGTAAAATAATCGAAACCGTTAGCAGTCTGTTCGACTTTTCCGAACCCATAAGACCATTTAGCTAGAATTTCTTTACATGTTGACGCTGAAATTTTATAAGGTTCGCCTTTAGTGACTGTGACGCATGAATCCGATTCTAGACTCACGCTCATAGCTACTCCCAATTTCGTTAAGTCAGAAACGTAATACTTTTTGTCAACGAATTTCAAAACAATGTTTGGGGCTTACGTTAGAATTTATTTCGACATGCACATCTTGACCATAGAAGCTTTTTCTTTACGAAAGAATCTTCGGAAACAATTTCACGGACAAATACTATATGAAAATTGCTTCTCTTGAAATGCCTTCAAGCATTGTTGGCTCATATGTTTTAAGAATTATATCTCCGAACGGGTTAGTTTCAGCCCAAACTACAGGACTATTTGGGGTTTCTTGATAGATATTTAATGCTCTAGCAAAAATCTCTAAACTAATAATTTCTTCTGGAAAAGAAACTTTATATTTAAGGTTGACGCCTTGGAAACAGAGTGACTTTAAATGGGGTATTGTTTTATCCAACAGCTTCCCTAAACACGTAAAATTTTTAGATACCACTTTGCGAGATGGCGAACAAACACCCGGAGTATCTCTTGTCCCTGAAAGCAAATTGCGAATAGCCCAGAGGCTAGATGAGCTTGGTGTTGATTATATTGAGGCTGGTTTCGCGGCTGTTTCTGAAGGAGAAATGGAAGCCGTAAAGCTTATTGCTAAACAGGGTCTGAAAGCTCAGATTTCCTGTGCAGCCAGAGGAACAAAAAATGATATTGAAGCAGTGATAAAGAGCGGTGCTTCTACCATAAGCATGATTATCCCAACATCTGATTTGCACATAGAATGTAAACTACACAAAACCCGAGAACAAATACTTCAAACTACGGATGACTGCGTGAGATATGCTAAGGACCACGGGTTGGTTGTAGAGTTTTTAGCTGAAGATGCAACACGGTCAAAATTTGATTACATGACTAAAGTTTTCCAAGCAGCCGTTGAAGCTGGCGCTGACCGGGTTATTGTATGTGACACTGTGGGAATTTTGACTCCTGAGCGGTCAGCAAAGCTCTTCTCAAAGCTTAAAAACGAAATAAAGGTTCCATTGGGTGTTCATTGCCACAATGATTTTGGTTTGGCAGTTGCTAACTCAGTTGCTGCTTTAGGCGCTGGTGCAGAAGAAGTTCATGCAACCATTAACGGTCTTGGGGAACGCGCTGGGAACGCTTCACTAGAAGAAATTATTGTTACTTTAAAATCACTGTACAAGTTAGATATTAACATAAAAACTGAGCTACTGTACGGCACATCCCAATTGGTTTCCAGATTAACCGGTGTGCATGTTCAACCTAACAAGGCTATCGTTGGCGAAAACGCTTTCACCCACGAATCAGGAATACATACTCAAGGCATGCTAACTAACCCATCCACCTATGAAGCAATTGCTCCTGAATTGGTTGGTTCTAGACGACGCATATCAGCGGGTAAACATTCAGGTTCCCATGCTATACGTGCGGATTTGCAAAGTATGGGCCTTCAGCCATCCGACGAGCAATTTAGGGATATTTTCCAACGTATAAAACAGCTTGGTGACAAAGGCAAAGCAGTCATGGATGCCGATGTGCTTGCAATAGCTGAGAACATTATGGGTTTAAGCAGAGCTAAACCAATACGACTTGAAGAAATGACATTTGTCGGCGGCGACAAAGTAACTGCAACTGCATCCGTCCGCTTATCGTTAAACGGTAAAGAAGTTTGGGGTGCCGCAGTTGGAGTTGGACCCGTAGACGCAGCAATAAACGCAGTTAAGAACGCCATTGCTGAGGTTGAACCAATCATTTTAGAGCAATATATGGTTAAAGCGATCACCGGCGGAACCGACGCGATGGTTGAAGTTGTCGTACGCATGCGCAAAGGAAACAGAACAGTCACAGCCATGGGAGTACGCGAAGACATCGTTAAAGCTAGCATGGAAGCAGTCCTGAGCGCCATGAACGTACTAACGACTGATTATAACAGTAATTCCAACCAGTAAATAACCTGACACTAGCTTAAAGATAATTAGAACTGACTCTAATGACTGCTATTTATGCGCTTATTTTTGGTGGTGGTCGTACCCGCTTTCTGCCAAGCTTAACTCGCAACGCGACTCGATACAGTTTCCGAAGAGACTTCACTAGTTGCTCCAAGGTGGGCGCAGTTGAGAAAATGAGCGGTATCTGCTCGTACTCAGCTATGCGGATGGCTTCGTCGTCCGGCTTGGTTTTGTGAAAAACTATAATCCGCGGTTTTAGACTGCTTACTCGAACAATCATCATAGGCAAAGAACCAGTTTCCACGTTTGTGAAAATTAATGCACGCTCCGTGGATGCGCCAAATAGCTGCGCGTACTCTAACCCAGAATATGCTTCCACAGCTTTTCGACTATCAATAACTGTGTATCCGTTAACTTCTTTAATGTACTTATCTTTGCAGGCTACTATTTCACCGCAGATAGCCTTGCATAAGTACTCAACCCGAACCGGAATTGGAAACTCGCGCAAATCCACAATAGCCATGCTAGGTGAGCTCGTTAGTTTTGCGAATTCCCTTATAAAGCGGCTTCCTTTCGTTTCATCGATGTGCAAAAGCGAGAGCACAAATCTTCGAATGAATTTAGCACCAGGACTTTCACGTCGCCCACTTTCATAGTCACTAATAACCCCTGAAGACGACAAACCCATCGTCTCAGAAAGTGTCATTTGGGAAACAGCAAAAAGCTCTCGCCATTTGCGCATCGTAGCGCCTGGTTTACCTGAAAGAATTATTTCTCCAGCAATTCTTCTGGCCAATACTTCTCTGAGGCTAGGCGATACTGACACGAAAGTAAACTCTCCAGCTTGCACTGTTCCTTAATGTTGGGGATATAAAACTATAACGCTTTCTTGAATTAAATAGGCAATTAACGATTCTTTGGAGCGCAGTTTCATGATAAAGTTTACTGCTGATATGTATGCATTATTTTTCATCTTTGCTTTAGTGTCAAATTCTATTTAGGTAACTATGAATTGAGTTTATAAGGAAGTTTCACGTAGATATGCAGAACTACCGCACAACTATAAAAAGGAGTGAAAATATATGACAGAAAAATCTAATGATGTAGTATTCGTTGGAAACAAACCACCTATGAGCTATGTTCTCGCTCTCATCACAGCATTCTCTTCAGGGCAAAAAGAAATAACCCTAAAAGCAAGAGGACAAGCAATAACCACAGCCGTTGACGTTGCAGAAATAACAAGAAGTCGTTTCATAAAAGACACAAAGGTTAGCAAAATCGCAATCGGAACCGCAGAGATGCCACCACGAGAAGGCGAAAATAGGTCCCGGATGGTTTCAACAATCGAGATTAGTCTCGCAAAAGAATAATCTACGATAACCACCACTAAACTGGGAGTTTTTTAACCTCTCAAACCTTTTTACATTAAAGTTTTGTTTTGCGTCTGTCTTTTAAGTAAGCATCAACTTTTTCAACTATTTCCATAAAAGCCTTAGCAGCAGATGAGTCCTTGTCGGCAATAACAAAAGGCTGTCCCTTATCAGAATCTGCACCTACTTTGGGGTCAATTGGGATGCTGCCTAGAAATGGAACTCTAACTTCTTGTGCCATCTTTTTGCCGCCGCCTGACTGGAAAATCTCAGTTTTTTGTCCACAATGGGGACAGACAAAACCGCTCATGTTCTCCACTACGCCGATTATCGGCATATTTAGTCGCTCAGCAAAAGTAATGGCTTTCCTAACAACGATGCTTGACAGTACTGTTGGCATAGTCACTATTACCACACCGTCTAAATCAGGCAAAAGTTGAGCAATACTTAATGGTTCATCACCTGTCCCAGGCGGCAAATCGATAAAGAGAAAATCAAGTTCCCCCCAAACAATATCGACTAGGAACTGGCGAATAGCCCTCATTTTTAATGGTCCACGCCAAATTGTTGGAGCCTCCTCCGGCAAAAAGAAATCAATAGACATAACTTTCAAACCTAAGGGACCGTCAACAGGTAAAGCACCTGAAGGACCGGTCTTAACCTGACTCCCTTCCAAGCCTAGAAGCCTTGGAACACTAGGACCATGAATATCCGCGTCTAAAACACCAACCTTAAAGCCTTTTTGCGCAAAAGCCGAGGCAAGGTTAACAGTTGCAGTACTCTTGCCTACTCCACCTTTACCACTTATAATGGCGATTTTGTATTTGATTTTTCCCATTCTATCTTTTAGATTCTGCTGCTCCCCTGATTGTTGTTGTCTATAAGCTTCAAGCTGAGCCAAATTTCTCTCTAAAGCCATAAAAAAAACCTCGCAAACGCTGATATGTTTGATTCTTAAGTAAACTAAAATAGTTTCTGGTCTCTCATTTTACTCTTAGCTAAAGCTTATAGCCTATTTTTCGTATGAAGTCTCGTCTTTCCTTTATGTCTGCCTCATTTTCTATGCCTTTGCTTTTTGAACCGTCAACAACACCTACGATGCCTCTTCCTTGAGATGTTTCGGCAATAATTACTTCCAGCGGGTTAGCTGTAGCCGCAAGAACTGTACACACTTCTGGCACTCTTTTGATTTTGTCTAAGACATTCAGCGGATAAGCATTTTTAATCAAAATTACAAAGCTATGGCCGCAACCGATTTCGAAAGCTTTCTCCGCAGCCATGCGCCGAAGTTCCTCGTCATTTCCTTCATGTCTGACAAGACAGGGTCCTGAGCTCTCACAGAAGCCGACGCCGAATTTGATTGTAGGAACGGAATTCACTAGTGCTTCATAGAGGTCTTCTGCGGTTTTAATAAAATGGGCCATGCCAAGGATGGTGTTACAGTCTTTAGGCGGATCAATTTTAACCGTTTTTAGATCCAAACGTTAAACCTCTTTGTTAGAACACTTAACTTCGCTTGAAGATATAACTTTATTAAAAGAACTTGCCGATTTTCTCGCAAATTTTAGCTAAAGTAAGCAGCTATTTGGTGTTTTGTGCTTGTTTTTGTAAAGATAAATCTTACATCCATCTTTGCATTGGATAGATGCGTCGTGCAAAAACGGTTTTTGCACAATAAAACAGATAGAAGAGTTGAAAAGTAGTGTCGGGAAAAGAAATGTTCAAGGCAACTTGCGCTGAATGCAACAAAGAATGTGAAGTTCCGTTCAAACCTGACCCAAATAGGCCTGTTTACTGCCGAGAATGCTTTGCTAAAAAACGTCCAGCAAGGCCAAGACGATATTAAGCTTAACCGCTTTTCTCATTTAGAATCTCTAATTTATTATTTATTTTTTTATGCTTATATATCGATTGTCATTTTCAAGCATTTTCTATTCGAACAAAAGCTAAATATGATTGAGTGGTTAATCAATGGGAAAAGGTAAGGGCTGGTAGTTCAGCTGGCATGAACGCTTGACTTGCACTCAAGAGGTCGGGGGTTCAAATCCCCCCCAGTCCACTTCAACATTGAAAACTCAACACCTCGGTACTCTTAAAGAAAAATTTGTAGCAGTTCTCATTTACGTTTTTTGAAGATTTTGTTTCCATTTAAGTCGCAGACGTATTCAAAGCCTGCTTCTATGAGTTTGCAAGCTTCTTCTTCAGAGTGGGCTACTGCGGCTAAGAAGTCATCGTCTTTGATGCTGATAAGCTGTGTATATAGCATGGTGCATTTAGCGATTTGTGGCAATAGGACTTTAGAAAAGGTTTAGACGAATCAAGAGTTTTTTATAATAGATTCGATTTTCTCATTTTTCTTAGTCTTGATTTAATTGCGCTTCTTTGTCTTTGATGTTTCTTTGCTATTTCATTTACGGTTAAATTTTCATTGTATTCAGCAAGCAGTTGTTTGTCTTCAGCTTCAGACCAACTCTCATATGCTCGTGCATATTTCAATCTGATTCTTTCAACATCGTATGCCTTATTATTTACTCCAGAAAGCAACCCACCTTTTGGTTTTTCTATAAAATTAGACGACCATAGATCTCGATTGTCCGACTCTGTTACTCGAAAGAAAGATGCTGAACCATTTTTCTCTGAAACGTTCACTATGTATTTCTCTTTAGCGGAAAGCATAGCTAACTTACGCCTGTCCTTTAAACTCGTCATCAAATGCATTTTTTGCTTTTTCCTTCTTATTTGAAATGCGGCAATTATTTGGCTTCCCTCTTTCCAAACAACGCTTATGAATCTATTTGAACCATCATTTAGAAGGTTGGGGACTTCATACTCAGTGTAAGAGTTAAAACCTATGTCTTTTCCCATTTTCCAGATTTTTAGTGCAGCCTTTTTTCTAACATCTGTACCCGGTTCAACGTGCCAGAATGCTCGAGAAATCATTGATTCATTTGATATATCTGATCTTTGAAGCCCGATGAATTCCTCTTCAATCAATGTTGATTGGTCTTTTTGCTGGATATTTGCGCTGGGTATTGCTGAAGCGGTGGAGGAGTTGTTTTCTCGAAAAGCCTGAAGTTCAGGTTTGTTTTTTGAATATTCTTTAACTATTTTGTCTATTCCAAAGTTTCTAATTAATTGAGAGACTGTTCGTTTTGTTCTAAACGCCATCATACTTTCTGAAGAATCAAATTGAGCAAGAATATTGAGACTGCCATAATAAACCACAGAATTATCAACTAAGGCAATCTTGAAGTGGAATCTATCAAAGGCTTCATCGAATCCGAAATCCTTAGAAGCAAAAATGACATGTATACCCATTTTAGACAAATCATCAATAACTTCATTGTGCTCTTTTTTCCTAGTAATAACATAAATTGGAATATTTTTTCGGATCACCCGCTGAAAATCCTCTTGCAGTGTTTCAACCCGCTTTCTTGAAATAAATGGACTAAAAATTACCACTCTAGACATTGCCTTGTTCATATCATCTAAGAAAGCAGAGTAAAAGTCGGTTTGGTCATATATCGTAAATGAAGCATCTTTAACGAAATTATTTTTGTTGAAAGAGGTGCTCATTTCAAAAGGGCAGTATCCGGTTATGTTTGAATCTACGATTTCTCCGCTTTGCTGTATTTTTTCAAGTACTTGTGGAACAGCGTCATTAGCCCCAAAATTCTTAGTAATGTAGTCACTATTGCCAACCAAAATGAACTTTCCAATAGCTCTTGATATTGCAACGTTGATTAGTCTTCCAGGCTCCGATTTTTTGAAAGGGCCCCCGGGTAAGCTTTCCAGGGTTCAAAGGCTTTCCCTCAACAAGATCGAATATTATACAGTCTCTTTCGTTTCCTTGAAAACGGTGAACCGTAGAAGCAACAATTAAACTGGGAATCCGCATCCTTATCATCAAGTATTTTATTTATTAAGTCTGGCTTGAGCTTTGTAAGGTGTAACAATACCAACACTAATTCGAATGCCTTGTTTTGCTCCTTCTTCTCCGCATTTCAGGGCTAAACTGGTTGAAACAACCGCTGAATATGGACTCATTCGGGAGTAGGAATTTTTCGGTCTAGATATGAATGGATCGGTGGTTGTTGTATCACAAAATATGAGTGATTTGCCCTCAAAGGGAGACTAGTGCAGCAATTTTCTCCTTTATAGGCACAACAGAGTCTGGTGTTACGAGTTTACCATCATAAACAACTTCACTAACCAAGTTACAAATACAAGGATGCATTCTAAATTGTTCTCTTAGCATTACAAGTCGATTATCTCCGATTTCTAAATTTACTCGTTCCACTATGCCTGCCTGATCGAAAATATCTCTTCTTAACCATTTTTGAGCTAATGGAGTTCTAGCTTCTGCTATAGGTGATAATTGCCTAAAATCCCCAGAGATTATGTAATGGTTTGAGCATAGACCAGATAAGAAGAATACATTTGGCAAAAGAGCCATGCTTGCCTCGTCAATTATTAGTGTATCAAATTTTATCTGAGAAATATTAGAGTCTACACAAGCTCTAGCTATCGTCGTTCCAATAACAAGTGCATCCTTAATTATGCTATTTCTGCTTTTTTCATCGGTTGTGTTTAACGAGGTTAGTGTGCTCTCTTTTTCTTTCCTTTCAACTTCCAAATCAGATATTTTTTGTTCTATTTTTGCTAGATTAAAAGCGGTCTGACTTTTAGGGTCCTCAAATAAAGGTTCACGCAAGTTGCTTTGCCGCATGTCCTTTTTAAGAGTCAATTCTTCAATCTTATTTTGGAAACTCAAAATTTCTAAGTTATTAATTTGATTTTGATTTTCAATTGTTTTAACTTGATTTTCTAAATGGTCAGTGTTTATGCCTGAAAAAAATCTTCTCAGTATGCTGGCATTCTTGGCTTTTTCTAATAACTGCTTATTGGTACAGAGCCATGCCCTATTGCTTTCTAAGGTTCTTTTTGAATTTTCTATTCTCTTCCGAAGAGTATTAATCTCTTGTTGAATTAAATCGCATTCTTGCTTCAAGCTTTCTTGTTTTTGTATTTTTTCTATCAGCACTTTCTCTTGAAGGTCATATTCCTTAATTGTTTTCAACAGTGCTTCTAGATCATTTTCAAGCACTTGAATTGGGCCTTCCTTTTTGAAAATCTTGCGCCTTTCTGGCACGATATAAGCCAATTTCTCATGCTCAAAGGTCGGGATACCTAACCGAATTATTTTTCCGTCTTCAATAAAGGAAACATTTTCTGGGCTATCTAAAAATTTTCTTAGAATTTCATCTAATGCCGCATTAGTATTTGTAGCCAGCAATACTTTTTTTCCAGCTTTGATAAGCAGGTTAAGAATTAATGTTAATGTTCTAGTTTTCCCTGTGCCAGGAGGACCCCAAATAAATGTGACCTCTTGACTAAGGGATTTAAGTATGGCAATTTGTTGTTCATGATTTGGGTTGAAATTATAATTCTCTTGATTCGGTGTAATTATGAGCGGAAAAGAGCTGGGCTCAGTAAAGCCAAAGAGTTTCAAGCTTCCATCTAGTATGAAACTATACTCTCCGGACTTTACTCGTTCTAGCTTGCTATGTAGTCTTTCAAGTAAGAAAAAAGAAGTATCTTGCAAAGTTGCTTCTGCAATATAATCACCCTTGTCTTCTTCTAAGACTATATTGATAACGTGTTCTTTTTTGTCCGCAGAATCAAGTCGACCAAAAATTTCTTCGCCATCAATGTTTAAGTTAACTGACTGTTTGCGTTTTCATGTTAGTTTGTGTTTATGAGTCTTAGTAGGCTTCGTGTCGATTGATTTGCATTCCGCAACTTATGTATGAAAAGGTGCATAGTTTTTCTGCGTATCCACTCAACTATTGACTCAAAGGAAAACAAACTCTTCAAAATAGAATACCTAAGAAGTCTACGCCTCAAAACGTCAAGGAGAGTATAAGCCAGAGTGACTAGGTGCGCGTGTATAAGCGCCGCTTCGCTCGCCCTAAACCTATACTCCCCAAAACCTAAGGCTTTAGCCCCCTTATAGAAGTCTTCTATCCGATGCCTCTCTAAAGCATGACCCAAAATCACTTCAACACTGCAACCCACCAAATCGGTGCAGAGAAAATGAACATCCCCAGTGCCTGCCTTAACATTCATCACAATTGAAGAATAGCCCATCTTAGGCAAGAATACATCAGCCTTAACGGCAGAATAAACCTCGCCGTTAACTACAACATCAAAGAAACCGCCCTCTGAACGCATTTTATCGAAGAGCTCATCTATTCGGTATCTCTTTTCCTTGTAAAACACGATTCTATTGCTCTTAATTTCGCCTATCCAGCTATATCCATCTGCTTTGCACTTGGAAGCCATCTCTTGGCAGGTGAACCAGGAATCCCACAGCCAAATTGTCTTCTTCGCCAGTGGAGTGTGCTCATCTATGATGTCGCATGCTAACTGCAGCCTCGTCTTAAACTCAATTCCTTTCTCGCTGCATTTCTTTTGGTTGCCATACAGTTTCAAGCCGTCAGGAACTGCCACATTGTTGTTTACGTAGAGTGATGTGACGTAGTCGTGACTCAGTACTGTTCCCATGGTTGAGGAGTGATTGTAGCAGACCATCTCTGTGTTTTGACTGTACTTGCGGCATACTGTGTCGTCGATGATCTTGTACTCAAATGAGTTGTCTATGTTTGCTTCGCTCAAAAGGATGTTCTTGGCTTGGTTGGCTACGGCTTTGATGTTCCATTTTGGGTTGGTTATGAATCGGTTTAGGCTGCTTTGGTCTTTTCTGTCGATGAAGAGTTCATTGACGCTCTTAACGTCGTGTTCTCCGTTTCCAGCTACCATCAGGCCTAGCTCGCTTCGGCAGAAATTCTCGTACTGTGGTTTGCTGAAGAATTTCTTGAATTTTGAGAAAAGGTTCTTAATCCTGCGGGGTACGCCCGCTATAAAGCCAAACATGAACTACAATATGTAATCCGCTCAAGAAATAAGCGTTGGACACAAAACAAGCCAAAAACGCAAACACTCAGTTAACTTCAGTATTTTGTTTGCGGTTACACCAATCATCGGCATCATCCGATAAAAAACGATAAACATGCAAACTATTGCCAGCGTAGATTCGGCGTCCTTCAAACATTTCTGTTTTTTTACTAAAGGGGTGTCTCTTTACTTCTGCTATCTCGTCTTGTAAAGCTGCCTGTAGCTCGGTTATCAAAGCGTTCTTGTCAGTGGAACCAGCTGTAGCACTCCAGCCAATATTAGAGGCTCTATGTTGCTGAGAGGTCAAGCATTTGACTCCAACTATAGATTATTCTTTGACAATAAAATGCTTTACGAACTTTAGATTCACTCAATTAAAAAAAAGAGAAGGCGCGGGTGATATCTCCACTTTAGAGGGGGTTCAACTCCAACCTCCTACATTTTTATAAGTGAAAAGTGTGCGCTTCAAGTCAGGTGAATATAGATTAGATGGTGACTGCTGAAAATCTGTCCCTGTTCAAAAACCAAGTGTGTTCGACATGGGAAATGTGAAGAATGCACACAATATCACTCAGAAAAAGGCAAACTACCCTTCTGCAAAAGAACAAAAACTTCTTTGCTTGGGTTTCTGAAGAAAACGCAAGCTTAGAATTTGAACAGATTTCTTTGATTGGATTTTTAAGAAGAATTTAAACCAAAATCTAAACGAATACCTTGTTAAACCGTCTCGTATGAATCGCACGGTAGCTTTCTTAATGCTTATGTTTAATACAACGGAGGTGTACGAAATGTCTCAAGCCAGTTAGCGCTTTGCATTAGTTTGCAGAAAGCTGACAGAAAAGAGCAAGGTGCTAACAAGATATTTTTTATTAAGGCTTAATGAAGCGCGCTGGGTGAGCCGACATCTATTTAACTCTATAACAAACAAGTAATCGAATTGGTGAAAAGAAGTGAGCAAGGTTGAGAACGGGTTAAAAGAAAAGATTGAGGAAATAATCAGGCAGAAGGCAGAATCATCTGTAACAGATGAGCTTTCAGACTCAGAACACGGGTATGTAGATGCTCTGATATGGCTTAAAGAAGGCTCAATCGAGCTAACTAATGAAGGCATTGGAAAAGAAATTGTGGAGCGAACCTATGCGGACAAAGACTCGAGCAAAGAATACTGCGATGGCTACGACTCTGCACTTAAACAGGTATTAAAAATGATAGTTGAATTGAAAAAATAGTATATTCTAAGCGAATCACATTGAAATTTACTAACTAAATCGCATTAATGCCCTTATTTAAAAACTGGAGCGTCAAACTGTTTAAACAAAAAAAGGGAAACGCACGCTTTGGGTGTTAAACGTTTTTTTGCTTATCGATTCCAAAAAAAGAGGGTTTGAGGGTGATTTCTCCACCTGACTGGGGTTCAAGTCCCAACTATCGGATTCAAGTTCCGATTACACAGAAATTTCTTTGAGCTTCCTCATTGACCAACAGTTTTGACTTTGCGGAAGTTAACGAGAACTAACGCTAACGCTGAAAGTCCTGCCCCTGCACCGCCGAAAACAGCCATAATAAGACTAGTGTTTTCTGTTTGATTTGGAGGAATGTAAGTAACATCTGGATTAACTGTCGGAGCAGCCCCTTCGGTAATGTTTGCATTGATGCTCATGGCGCCCCGAGTATCGGGTTGTATGCCCCATCCGTTATTAAATGGATTGCTGAAACTCCCATAGTCATTGTTGTTGTGGATTCGAACACCAGTGCCGCTTGTTACACTGACCGTTAAGTAATCATCTGAGCAAACGGCTAATGCATATTGACGGCCAATAGTTACAGGAACAGGAGAAGGCAAGTGGAAAGTTACCCAATTCATTGACGTTGAAACGTAAGTTTTAGTTGAGGTCCCAAGCAAAGCGCCAGGGTTTCCTGCTGAATCAGTGGCGTAGATTGCGGTCATAACGTTTCCTGGCGTATTAACCCGAGCGGCCATTGCTGTTATAGAAACCACAGTTCCAGATTCTTGAGCCGTAAAAACGGATGCAGATTTGTAATTAGCATCATTAACATCGGTGAAATCGCCAGGTGTTGAAATGCCTAAGTGTGTATTGCCAACGCTTAAAAGGGAAACTTGCCCTAAAGAACCGCTTACACCTATCAAAAACACTACTGCACAAACCATGTATATTACGGTGAACACCAAGTTAGTGACGTTCTTTTTATTTTTTGAATCCAATATTAATACTCTTCAATTAGAAAAAAGAGGACGGTATTTAAACTTAAGCGGAAGATTCTCGTGCCCTCATGACCCGGCGAAGAAGAACAGGACGACAACAGCGAAGGTGCGACAGTTGAAAAAGCCTTGGGCGCCTTCAAATTAGGTAACGTATTCAAAGCCTGCTTCGACTAAGCTGCAGATTTCCTTTTCTGTCTTGGCGACTTTGACATGTATTTTGTTTCGACTTGGAATAATGCTTCTTTGCCTCAACGCATAATGGCAAACTTGCTGAACTTGACACGCTTTGTTAAGTTGAGTTTTCAAAAACAGCTAAAGTTGACAATTAACGTTATTGAGTTTTTCAAAAAACTATATAATAATTCGTGCGATAAGAGGAATCAGCAAGAGACAGCGAGCGTTATTTGGAGATAGAGAGAATGCAAACTGAAGAATTAGCGTGTATAGCAAAGAAAGTAAGAAACACTTTGCCTAACGTGGAATCGTTTCCAATTGCGACAATCTATACCACAATCAAAGAGCAAGAGAAAACGAACATGAATTTACCAGACTTTAAAGAATTAATTTATCATCTTACTGGCTGGGACATATCATTCCAAGTTATACGCAGACAACTTGAAATAAACCAGATAGTATAGTGAGAGCCTGCGTTAGGTTGGGTGTTAGTCGATTTCCTTGTCGTCCAAAATTGTCGAAGTAATACAAAGGATTAGTTCAGATTAAAGAAAAAAGAAGAGGAATCACGGGTGCTATCTCCACTCTGGAAGGAGTTCAATTCCCATTCCAACTCCAATGCTTCTTAATCCCTCACCAACCGCTGTTTAGCTTCAACGTTATGATAAAGCTGTTTTGAAGAAATCAGCCAAGTCAACAGTCTCAATTTCCGAACCACAATGCTCACAGGTTTTTAATGATTTCAAAGATGTCTTATCGTTAATCTTTAATGTTCCATTACAGTGTGGACAACGATACACCGCAACTATTCCACCATCCTTAATCTGTTTAAGCAACTCATTAAGGTTAAAGGAAACCTCTGTTCGTTTTACTATCATCTGTTTATCTTTTTCTCTAAGCGATTTGGCTTTTTCATACATTTTCAGTTGTTTCTCGTAGATTTTAGCAGCATCCAGAGGTCTGCCACATTTTTCAAGATTAAAAGCAAGAGCAGAATACCCACGCTTAACGAAATCCCCAATATCATGCCCACATTCGGAATCAAGCAAACCATTGTCACCCAAATCTACGAGTATAGCACGATAATCCTTTGTATCGTTTGCAATAGCCCAACTAATCAAGTTTTTTGCCTCTTGACTAATCTTACTATCTAATGCATTGAGAACTGCAGAATAAAACAGGCTTCGAAGATTCTCACCAAACTCTTCGATGTCAGTTCCAATATCCTCTAATGGATAATCCATGACTATTTGCCAAAATCTTTCGCTGCAAAACTCAGAACAGAAACTTAGCAATAGATATTCAGCCTCTTTTTCTTCAGTTTCCATTGTGCTCTTGACTGAAAGCCAACCGATCCACTCAGGCAAACACTTTTTGCACGTAACTTTGCCACACCAATCACATTTTTCAGATGGAGTAGAGAGCAAGTAAGATGCTCCACAATTTGGACATTTACCCATTATAGCACCAGCAGGCAATAAGAAATAACATTGTAGTTCACAATTTATAAAACCTCTCGGTATGCATTTCTCCAAAAAAACTAATTCAGATATCCGATATTTCGGAGAAGTTTATTACAGCTCAAGTAGATGCTAAAATTGCTTTAAAGAATTTTGCAGACTCTAGAAAAAGAAAGAGAGAATGTTTTTGCTATTGCTTCTTGCGTAATGTAATCATCAATAGAGCGCCCACAACGGCAACTGCGATTATTACAGCTATGACCCCAGCTACAATTGTCATTGTGTAATCAGGTATTTCTTGCAAAGGTGCCGTTGTTGAAGTTGCTGTTGGTGTCGATGCTACTGATATTGCGGTTGTTGCTGAAGAGCTACTGTAGGAATCATCGCCAGCGAAGGAAGCTATAATCTTGTAGTCTCCTTCAATTGGTGGAGTCCATGACTTGCTAAATGTTCCGTAGTAACCATCAGTTGTAACAGTTCCTATGTTTTCATAGTTGCCGTTTGAATCAAGTGCTGTCAGTGTTACTGGAACGCCAGTTATTGTTAGGTTGTGGTCAAGTCCGTCAATTGGGTGCTGGAAGTGCAGGTACTCCATTTGTACTGTCATTGAGTCTCTTGAGACGCAAGGTGTGTCTGTTTGAGCGGGAGACTGATCCAATACTGTTCCCTGAATCATCGTAGCTCCTTGTGAAACGATTGCGGGATTTGCAGTTACTGTAGTAGCGCTAAGACCCTTGCCGGCTACATACAAATAACCGGTGTATACACTGTCGAAGGTAAGGTAGCCGTCTGCGATTGCTCCAGAGTTGCCTCGACTGGTTATGTTCCATATTTGTTGCCCTGTTGTTGCGTTTACAGCATACATCGTCCATCCTCTTGCGAGAGGTGATGTGGGCGAATGTTCACCGTTTGAAATAAATAGCTTACCATCTGCAATCTGCGGGTTGGCTCCAAAGAAAGCCATCGATGGGTACCACGGTGACTCGAATGGTCTGCAAGGTGCTTCAAAATGCCAAGCTATTTTGCCTGTGTCCCAGTCAATCGCGTACAGGCCTGCGTAGGTGAAGTCATAAAGTAGACCGTAAGCAGAAGCTGTTGTATAAGCTCCGAACACTCCCCAGGGCCAAGATGCTGCCTCACTCTTCCAAAGCTGTTTTCCTGACAATGAATCCCAGCAATACCAAAATCCGTTATCAAATCGAACAGCAAATTTTCCATGGTCAGCGCATGCAGTGCTTCCACTAAAGATTGGATAGCCAACGCCTGATGAGATGTTCCATAGCAGATTTCCTGTCGTTAAACTTGCCGCTTGTATGTAGACGTCAGTTGAAATTCCTGTGGCATTAGGCGATATGGAAATTGTAGTAACTGAGACGCCTGCTTCAAAATCGCAAGTGCCTAAGCTGCTGAATGGAAATGTTATGTTACTTACTATTCTAGATTTTAGGTCGGTAGCAGTTCCGGCAGTTGTCCAGTTGACTAGGTAATATTTGGTGTTTGCTCCAGTACCTATCGTCTGAACGCTTAAGGCGAGTTCGTTAGAGTAGTAAGTCGCGGAAGTCAATGGGGAAGTAGACATATTTAACGCGATAGCTCCTGTGAATGGATCGATCTTTATTAGCCTACCATTGCTGATTACTATGAGCTGCGGGGGGGTTACGCCTGCTGAAGATTGTGTGGCTCCTGGAATGACAGGGGTTCTAAAGCTTGTGTCGATTCCTGTTGGTGCAGGTACATTTGTTAAGTCCCAATATATCTCGCCGGTGCGCAAGTCGTAGCATTCTAGAACGCTCGTAGCGACGCTTTGTTCAGTACCGTTAACTGTTTGCATCATTGGTTTTGTGATTGCTTGATAAGCCCGTCCTTGGAAGATTACGCTTGGTGTTCCCGCATACCCGCCTTCTCCGCTTCCAATGATCATCGATCCGAATTGCCCTCCGATAATTCCCGCTAAAGAACCTTGCCGTTTCCAAAGAATATGTGCAGTGTTTGGTGCTTGGACGTATGGGGTGAATTTGTAGTTGCTTGCATATGTGTTGGTGTCCGCTGGCCAGTCAGGTCCTCCTCCTTGTCCCGAGAAGGGGTAGTTTCCTCCAATGACATACCATTCTCTGTTTTCAGGAGTTATTGGTCTTGTCCAGTAACCTGTTGGGAGTGCTGACCATGGCCATGACATTACAGGTTGTTGCTGCACTGTTAATTCTACGTCTTCAGAAGTGGAAGGCTTGTAGTAAGCTGAGCCCAGATACGTACTACCGGCTACTGGAGTATCATATACTAATCCTTGAAGGTAGTATCCAGCTGGGAAGTAGTTTCCAGCGAAGAAGAACTTTATTTTCCATGTCCCGACTTGATCTACGATATAATTAAACCACGCTGTCGTGTCACCTTGATAAGAGTTCATTGGTCCAACTGTGTCTACGGTTCCATCTGGTTTTGTTAGTGTGACTGTGAAGCCTGATTGAGCTCTTGTTACGTGAACTGCGGGTTGAAGCCAGATGTTGATGAGCGCTGTTTGGCCGACACCTATGGGATTAGGACTGACGCTTAGATAAGCAATTGTGTCTACTGACGCACTAGGAGTAACACCGGCTGGTAATGGTCCGCCTGTTACAGTTTGTTTTGGGCTTCCTTCAGCAACCTGCCCCATAACAGGGTGGATTGTTGGTGCAAGAGTAGTTATCACTAGGATCAAAGCAATTGCTAAAGTTACATATCGTTTGATTTTTTGCGTTTTGGTATTTCTCCTTTTTGTTGTGAAAATCTTACCGAAGAAAGCACTTCGCTTTTTACGATAAGCATTTTGCTAAACAAGCCTATAACATCTATCAACTTATAAGACTAAGTGGAAAGTGACCGCTGACGACAAAGCGGTTAGTGATGGAGGTTTAAATTGGAATTATTCGATAAACTAAGAGAATGCCGAGGCTTGCGTCAACAAACCTTGAATGTGCATTAGCTCCAAACCATTTTCAACATTTTAGAAACACCCTGAGCTTGATCATGTGATTTTAAAGTAAACACGTTTGTTGTTTTTCCCTTTATTTTCAGCTCTTACCAATTCTATTTTACCCACTTCTTGAAGACTGCGCACATGAGTACCTCCATCAGCTTGCCTATCCACACCGACTATTTCCACAACGCGAAGTAACGGAATATCAGGTGGCAAAGCTTCCGCCATCTTAATTATACCCGGGATTTTCATCGCTTCCACTTTCGGCAACTCGTACCATTTTACAGGAATATCCTTGCTGAGGAGCTCATTCGCCTTAGTGACATATTGGTCTAAGATTTGCTTGTCGAAGTTTTCAAAGTTAAAATCAAAACGGATACAGTCTTCATCAAGCTGATTGCCAGTGACAAGAGCACCAGTTCCGACGCATAAAAGTGAGGCAAACAAATGAGCAGCTGTATGACTCCGCATAAGTTTGTACCTTCGTTCCCAGTCTAGGACGCAGCGAACTCTGTCCCCATTTTTAAGACCTGCTCGATCTACCTCGTGAGAAATCTCTCCCGAAAACTTTCCCACAAAAACCACATCATAACTTTCATTATCCTTAACAATTTTGCCAGTATCCCAAGGTTGACCTCCTCCTTTGGGGTAAAAAATGGTTTGATCAAGGACTACGTATTTTTGGTCCTTAACAGAAACTACAACGGCGTCGCACTCTTTGAGATAACTGTCGTTTAAAAACAACATTTTTGTCAACAAGAAGGCTGCCTCATTAATACAATCATATATTCTATTTATGATCAAAAGTCTATATTTGTTTATTTTACCTAAAAAAACTATTGTCGAACAGCACCCGCTAAAGACTTGCATAACGAAATTACTAGTATTTTCCTGGTTCGAAAGATTCATATCCTGAATTATCATGGCGAAAAAGATTATCTGGACTTATTTTTTCCGTGTATAAAAGGAAAAAGTTACAAGATATCTTGGGAAAATCTATTCTAAGGTGAAATATCAAAGATTATGAAGGAAAAAGAAGAAGTTGCGGGTTACATCTCCACTTCGACATGGGTTCAATTCCAGTCTACACTAAAATTGTAAAGGAGTGCGTTCTTTATACCTATTATTGGCCGTGAACCTATCATGCCAGCCGGTGATAGAAGGAAGTCTTATAGGGTAAGATAACCTTTATTTTTTGACGGCCCTTTCTTGATTTAGCGATAAAAAAGCCGATTCTAAAGATAACTCCAAGGCGTTGCAGTAAATATGATAGAAATTAGTCAAAATGAGCATCTCGATGCGTTGTTGGTGTATGTTAGAGTGGTTTCTTTGCCGTGGATATTTCCTCGCCAATCACAATTGGGTCTTTATTATCTCGCACAACAAGCAAGTGAGAAAGGTTTCAAGGTTCTTGTAGATAATTTATCTTCGAACGACCATATTGGTCAGAGGATAAACCGACTTCTAAATGAACATAGCTGTCGTCTTGTCGGGTTTTACGTAGATCAAGATAACATGTGGACATTAAGGAGGGTCTTGCCTCCGCTAAAAAGGTCAATACCTGACTTAAGCATTATACTCGGTGGACCTCAAGTCACCGCTGATGCTGAATCTGTCCTGAGTTTTATTCCTGAAGCAACCTGTGGTGTAATAGGTGAAGGAGAGGCTACTTTTGTTGAGCTGCTCGCTCTTCCTTCACTCTGCCTAGAGAACCTAGAAAAATGCAAAGGCCTTGCATTAAACGATAATGGGACAATCCGTAGGACGCCTCCAAGGGAGCCTATTGATCCGTTAGACTGCCTTTCTATCCCTGAACGCAAGAAACTTAGTACAGACCCAAACAACGAACTTCCCACGATGATTACAGGAAGAGGCTGCATTGGACAGTGCGCTTTTTGTTATGAGAGCAAGCACGGAAAACGCCTTCGTTTTCACTCAGTTCAGCGAAGCCTAAAAGAGTTTGATTATCTGGTCCAAGAGTTTGAAAAAAGCTATATCACAATATTGGATGATTCTTTCGTAACCAATGTAAGCAGGTTAAGAGAATTCTGCATGCAACTCATAAGCAAATACGAAGGAAAAGTGAAATGGTTCTGCGAGTCGCGTGTTGATATTTTAGATAAGAACCCAGACCTGCTTCCGCTTATGATTGAAGCAGGACTTATCCGTCTTCAAGTGGGCGGTGAGTCGGGAAATCAGCATATTCTCGACTTATATGGAAAAGGGACAACGCTGCAACAGATGATATCAGTAGTTGAGTCAGCAAAAAAGAACGGACTTTTATCGCTTTATGCAAATTTCATCATAGGAGGCGCAAAGGAAACACGTGCTACATACCAAGATACATTGAATTTTGCCCTTAAACTACTGGACCTTGCACCTGGGTGCATGGAGATTGGGAGCTCTTTCTACACTCCATACCCTGGAACACGCATGTACAAAGATCCCGAAGCTTTTGGAATCGAAGTTATTGATAAAAATGTTGTAACAGGCGCAGGAGATCAACACGTTTTTGTTAGGACTAAGGAACTTTCCAGATTCGATATTCTGGATATAAATGTTGATTTTAAAAGTAAAATTGAACGGAAAATGATTGAGCTATCTAAACAGCTTCCTAAAGAAGTGATTTACAAACATTTCCAAGCATTTGATAAATGGGCTCTTATTACAGATTGGTATAAGATTTTTAGGAACGAAAACGCCAACGTTTATTCTTATTTTAAGTCAATCTCTGTTGGATCTTGCAAGAGATTTGAAGAGATTGCAAGAAAGGAGTTATCAGAAGCTTATCCTTGTCGAACTACAGAACTTGTAACCTCAAAGGATGAAAGGTACATAGTTCGTATTTTTGACGGTTCACTATGTATATTAGATCCACTTGAAAGTACGATTCTTGAACTGTCCGCTGGTAAACTCAGTTTTGACGAAATAATAACAATTATTGGCGATCGTGTTCCTGAGATTTCATTAAATAAGATACGGGAAGCTTGTATTGTTCGATATGAAAAATTCGAAAGGGAGTGTCTCGTTGTTTGGAGGATCGGAGATTAAATTCCTTCCGTATGGATGAAATGGAAGTGTTGCCAGGAAATTCATTCACATTTTCTGAAAATTGATTTCTGAAAATATTTAAGTATTTGCGATAGTAGATGTATTAGTAGGATTTACTTCTTAACTCAAAAGTCTTGTTATCCAATAGGAACATAAAAAAAATTATCAACGCAGAAAAGAGGTGAGTTTAATGGATAAGAAAAATAACGGTGAGAAGATCAAGAAGCAAAAACTCCGCGTAGAGTTTGAAATGAGTCCTGAAGATGTAAAGAGACTACTCTCCTATGGCAAAAAGAAGTCGATGAAAATTAGCGATGAAGAACTAAGTAGACTCGGTAAAGAAGGCGCAATCAAAGCATCAGATTACCTCGACAACACGCAGGCTAGTTTTGCTTCTCGCGCAGCATCGGGTTGGATAAGTGAGATAAGCGATAAAGTAAGTGATGAATTATCGGAAGCTAGCGATCAAATTCATAATCCAGAAGTACAGGAAGCAGCAGCTTTCACTGTAGAAGTTGCCCTTGTAGCTGCAAAGAGGACTAAAGAATCTACCGAACAACGTCCCAAAGAATAATGCGATAGTATAAGCTGAAATCTTTCAAGAGCCTATACTCTCCTCCACTATTCTTTACCCATAACTTAATGGAGATACATTTTATCGAGGAAAAAATCATGGGTAAGCTGTCCATTTGCCTTTAGGTTCAAATCTTGTCTGCATAACGCTGAACCAAAAAGAACCTCTTGATACAATAATATGTGTTCTATTCTCAGAAATTAGGTTAGTAAAGAGTATTGGACACGCATTAAGTTTGGAGAGTGTGTACTTACTCTTACAGGAAGATGCCACCTACAGCATAACTTAAATTACTAATCAATTCAAAGCTCCAATTATAGATGAATAATTTCTTTTTATCCGCTTTTTTAAGCATCCTGGACATTCCATTTTTTGCTTCACCAGCCTCCAATTGATAATGGGAATCTTACACCTTTTGATTTGATGTAGTTTGTTACCACGCTCTTTTGAGTCATCCAAAAACCCAGTCTATCAAAAAATCGGTGATTTAGACAACTCTTCAAATTACAAAAAGAGGGAAATGCGGGTGTCACCTCCAACAGGGCATGGGTTCAAATCCCATAGTCCACTTCAACATCACCAACAACAAACACGGACTGTTACAAATATTTTGTAAATGTTCATCATTTTCGTTTCCTGAAGATTTTGTTTTGGCCAAAGTCGCAAACGTACTCGAAACCTGCTTCGATTAACTTGCAGGCTTCTCCCTTTGCATTTCTCCCGCACCACCCTTTTCTCGCTCCAACGAAACCGAGAACTCAAGATGCCAAAAACTGCCTTATTGCCTTGACCAAATATGTTTTGGCTGTTTTGTTCGAAGCAAAATATTTCGGCATGCCCAAATGCTCAGCGAAATTTATTTTCGGAGACCCTATTAACACAAAATTTTGGTTTTCATGGAACAACTCGCGGAAGACGAAAGCTTTTCAACTGATACGATATCAACCGTTATTCTAAATGATTATTGTTGATTCATAACCCTTTTCTACGTCTTCCAAGCAAATTTACTTGCGCGCTTAAGGCGGTTACTATTCGTGAAAATACGTTTGAAAACACTGCTCATACTTTTCTTAACAACGATCATCTTAATGTCGGTTGTTTACGCGGTTTCTCGAAAGATAATGTTAGACGGCATCGCAGTATCTGAGAGCGAAGAGGCTGAATCTAACGTTCAAAGATTCATCACGAATTTGAACATAGAACTGCAAAGAATCAATTCAACTAACTATGACTGGTCGCAGTGGGATGAAACATATCAATTCATTGAAAACAACAATACAGCTTACATAAATTCGAATCTGATGGACCAGACTTTCGTTAATCTTAATGTAAACATGATGCTATTTGTCGATCAATCTGGTCAATTGGTGTTTGGCAAGGCATTCGACCTTGAAAATCAAACGGACATTAACCTGCAGAATGCCGAGGTAAGTCAGGTCTTGAACAATGATTTCCTCTTTACAAACGACCCTAGCCAAAGCGAAGGAGGTCTCATTCTTTTCGGAGGAACGCCGATGCTTGTAATCTCGCAGCCTATTTTAACAAGTGCAGCTGCGGGACCAGTTCGAGGAACTCTCATCATGGGAACTTTTCTCGATAAATCAGAGTCTGACTCCCTCGCACAAGCAGTAGGACTACCTATTGAAACATTTACCATAGGCGCTTCTCCGATACCAAAGGATTTTCAGATAGCAAGCAAGAATCTATCACCCAAAGAACCAGTCTTTGCTCAAGTCACAAACCAAACTAATATAACAGGCTACGTTTTGCTCCAAGATGTAAGCGGCAATCCGATTTTGATAACAAAAGTCGACAGTTACAGAACCGCCTACATGCAGGCCCAAACTAGCCTCAATTACCTTCTTGGCTCATTTACTTTTTTAGGTATTGTCATTTTTGCGGTTACTTCTATTTTGTTGGATAAAATTGTGCTCTCAAGGCTGAGACGGCTTACTAATGATGTAGTCAAAATAAAACCAAATAGTGATCAGCAAGAATACGTTTTAGTTAAAGGAAACGATGAATTGTCGAACTTGGGCTCTAGAATTAATGGCATGCTTACTAAAATAAGAGAATCTCGTGAAGAGCTTAAGAAACATGCAGAAAACCTTGAAATGAAAGTCAATGAACGAACAATAGACTTGAAAGTGAGTCAAGAGAAAATCAAAAGCATATTCCGTGCCTCTCCAGACACCATTATAGCAACCGACCTCCAAGGAAACATAATTGAATACAACCGGCAAATGAACAAATTTACTGGTTACACACGAGAGGACCTGATCGGAAAATCAGCGTTCTCCTTTATGTCTAGCGCCGATTCTAAGAAAGTTGCGAATCTATTGGAAGACATCGTAGAAAATGAATCAATTGCCAACTTTGAGTGCCACCTCGCAAAGAAAGATGGGTCCACATACCCAGTTGAACTAACGATAAGCGCCTTACGAGACGTTCAGAATATGCCATACGGTTTTGTTGCGATAATTCGAGATTTAACTGAAAAGAAAGAATTAGAAAAGAAGCTGTTCCAATCTGAAAGATTAGCGGCCATCGGAGAGTTGGCAGGGATGGTAGGTCATGACCTGCGTAATCCTTTAGCAGCTATCAAAAATGCTGCCTACTTCTTGAAAAAGAAAGGCGCTTCAATCAAAGAGGAGCAAGCTAAAGAAATGCTTGAGGCAATTGAGAAGGGAATTGACCATTCAGACAAAATTATCAAGGACCTCTTGGACTACGCAAGAAATATGCATTTGGAACTGCAAGTGAACTCAGTGCATAATGTTCTGACAGATGCACTGGCAATGGTTAGAATTCCAGAAAATGTGAATGTCATAAATACGGTTTCAGAAGAGCCCACCTTCACAATCGATAAAAACAAGATAGAACGCGTTTTCATTAACCTTGTCAATAACGCCGTAGATGCAATGCCAAACGGAGGCACAATCACAATAAACTGCAAACAGTCCAACGACATTGTAGATATTACTTTCGCTGACACTGGGACAGGTATTCCAGAAGAAATTTTGCCAAAGATCTTCTCCCCGCTATTCACTACAAAGGCGCAGGGGATGGGCTTCGGCTTAGCCATATGCAAACGCATCATCGAGGCGCATGGAGGAACAATAGCGGTTGAAACTGAGAAAAGCAAAGGCACAAGATTCAAGATTACTTTGCCGACTAAAACTGAACAAACAACAGAAGACAAAGAACATTGGGTAACCATTCCCGAATATTTGTTGTCGACAACAAAAGCATAAAAAACACTATAAAATCAATCGTTATCCCTTGATCTGATATTACGGGATGAAATAGGCAGGTAAGCACGCTGCTTTGTCCATCTATTGAGTCATACAATTTTTCAGGAGACATCCAAAATACTTTACCGTCCATTATATTCATGAGAGAGCAAGGGGTATGACAATTCTAACACGTTAAACACTAGCTTTTGGAAGTTATTCGCGATTCTTGTCTTGAATACTATTTTGGTTTCAGTGAACTAAATGACCGACAAAAGATTTGGCATTGTCGGGACTACAAATATAAAATAGATAATGATAGACAAACGAACGAAAAGAAAGAACTGGAAAGTAGCATAAACAATTAATAGCAATTTCACGCTTTCACGAATTATGAAAGTCGCAGTTTTTTACCTCTCAAGAACTGGAAACACAAAGCGTTTTGCAGAAGCAATAGCTGAATCACTAAAAACTCCGCTTTTTGATATAACACTAATTGATCCTGAATCACAAGCAGACTATGATTTGCTAATCATCGGCACGCCAGTAAATGGTTTTAGAGCATGCCCCGAAGTGTCATCATTCGTTCAAAAACTGCCAGAAGGAGTAAATAAAAAAGCGATTCTTTTTTGCACCTACGCAATAGCAAAAGGAAACACCCTCAAAAACCTTGAACAAGAGCTTTCAAAAAAAGGATACATGACTCTTTTAGCAGTGTCTAAGAGAGGAGTAAAACCGAACAAAAACGACTTCGAGGATGCCTTAAGCGAAGTAGCCACCTGCATTAAACAGGTCCAGCAAACTCAACAATAATTTAATATTTACGACATCGCAAGCAAATACCTGTCAAAGCAATCAATACGAACAAAGAAAACTCGACAATTACTTGTGGATGACTAATTTGAATTTGCAGGGTTTGCAGGTTCTACAAAGTGTAAATAAGGAACCCTAAAGGAACAAGACTAAGCAACATGAATGTTGTGCCAATGGTTCGCTTAGTTTCTGGTTTCATTTCAATCCATTAAGAGCACAGATAATTGTTGACTTGTGGCTTTCAGTTTTGCCCAGTTGCCGGGTGTTTCTGTTTCACGATGTCTGAGATTCTTAATTCTGGATGATGGCATCGGTTCTTTCGAAAGGTTATTTTTCCCGCTTGTACAGCTTCTTTTGGACACCATTGAAGACAAGCAAAGCAAAGTTTGGTTGAGTTCTTGCCATGATTGCTGCGCATATAAGAATTTTTAAGTGTCAAAGAAAAAGGCAAAGCCAAAAACATTTCTAGAATATTACACAATTCTTTTTTCATTTCAATATGTAGTCTAAAGAGTATAACTATAATAGTTTGCAGGACAGTTTTCGAAAGGATAACAATGACCAAAACTTCCCAACCAGACGAGCAATTAAATCTCAACATTAACAAAATAGTTAACGATGCCTTAGGCGTCTTCTTCAAAGATGCTGTAAAGATTGCCCTGACAAGCCCATCTCAGTCGGTTTTCTTTTTGCGCACGCTTGGTTGGCAAAACAAAGCAGCTAAAATGAGGCGGAAGCTAGAAAGTACAGGGCTTCATGTTCCACCAGTCCTTGTGATTAGTGTCACGAGCAAGTGCAACTTGCATTGTGAAGGATGCTACCATCAAGCGTTGAGGGCAAAAACTGACGCTGAAATGAGCGATGAGCGGCTTGAGCGACTGGTGGATGAGGCGAAGGAATTGGGCATTTCATTTATTGTGCTGGCAGGAGGTGAGCCACTAATGCGACCGAACATTCTTGACATCTCTCAGAGAACTCCTGAAATAATGTTTTTAATGTTTACAAACGGTTTGTTGTTAAGTGACGAGGTTCTCAAGCGGATTTCAGATAATAAGAACATTGTTCCTTTGTTGAGTTTGGAAGGTTATCAGGTTGATACTGATGGCAGGCGTGGGACAGGGGTATATAATCAGCTCCTAAAGTCGATGAGTAAACTGAAGAATAGAGGTTTGTTCTGGGGAGCATCGCTGACCATGACAAGAACTAACTTTAATGAAGTCACCGATGATGCATTCATTAAACAACTCGTTGACAATGGATGCAAGCTTTTCATGTTAGTCGAATACACTCCTGTGATCGCAGGAACGGAAGATTGGGTTCTTAGTGAAGAGCAAAAATCAAAAGTTATTGCCATCCGTAATAACTTCCGAAAGAAATACCCTGCCATGTTTATTGCTTTGCCGTGGGATGAAGATGAAATCGGCGGATGCCTTTCAGCAGGTCGCGGTTTCATACACATCAGTGCGGAGGGAAATGTTGAACCGTGCCCCTTCATCGCTTATTCTGATACCAATCTAAAAAATCTCTCACTCAGAGAAGCATTACAATCCAAAATGCTAAAAATTATTCGAGAAAATCATGCAGAACTCAAAGAAATTCAGGGTTGTGCTCTTTGGGAAAAACGCGAATGGGTAAAATCTCTCTCGAAGACAGCCTAATGAAGATGAGAAAAAAGCAGAGCTTTCTCGTCAATAGAACAACTGGTAGGTTCGGCTTCTAAACAAAAGGCCCGCCCAAATCCTCAGTCTCGGCATAGCGATCGCTGGATTTGATCGCCGAACATCGGAAAGCGAATGCCGTTTCTCCAGACCCTCTTACTTTTACATTGGAGGAAGAGGGCTGCGGCTGATGCCGATGGAGCCTTCTGTGGGCTCTGACTTACAAAAATGAGGACTGGAATCAGTGCCATATGTGGAGCTAGGAGACTTTGTCTATGACGGAAACCTGAGGATCCATTGACATCATATTAAATTCCTGCTGATACTCCACCTACAACTAAAACTACCACAACAATTACGGCGAACAAAGTTCCTTTTACAATCCATATTTTTCGACATTAATTTTCCTCAAAATCTCATTAACATAACTTTGATTAAAAACAATCAGACGGAAATACACCCATCTGAAAATCAACCTCGAAATATTTTTAGAACGATTTGTTCCATAATTGGACTTATTGAGTTAAGAATAGATAACATAGATAGGAAGTAACTGAAAAAACACTGCAAAGCCCAATTAGTCCCAACCACATTTTTACTGTATTCATTTCTTCCGGCTCCATACAATTTAACACTTAATTCTTCAGGAAATATAAGGCATGTTTCAGCTCTGGAATATACCAAGAATTGAAAGCAACGGTAAGCAATATTACAACTGAAAGAATATACGCCTTAAGGCTCGGTCGGACGCTTGACAAAGCCTTTTTGGATTACAAAAATAATTATAAGACAAAACCATACTTGAAGGTCCATTTATCGTTTAGCACTTTTTTGGGGGAGGTAACCGTATTTTGAAAGTTGTTCCTTTGCCTTCTTGACTTTCAAAGGTTACTGTGCCGCCTAACGCTTCAGTCATGCGCTTAATAACGGCTAAGCCAAACCCTTGACCTTTAGCTTTAGTCGTAAACATTGGAGTAAACAATTTGCTTCTCACCTTTTCAGGTATGCCCACGCCTGTGTCCTTAACGGCTAATATGAAATCGTTTGTTTCTTTAAAGGCATGAATCGTTAGTTTGCCACCCTGTGGCATCGCTTGAACAGCATTAGTAATTAGATTATACATAATTCGATTTATGAAAGAAGAATCAGCCGCAACTTTAATAGCGTCATTTTCCACTTTAACGCTTACTTTGACGTTATCAGGCAATCCGTTTTTTGAAAGTAAATTATTAATTATTAGTTTTACGTCGGTTTCCTCCGCATGAGGTTTAAGAGGTCGGGCAAAATCTTGAAGATCTGCAACAATCTTGTTGATGTACTCAGCGTTCTTTTCAATCTCTTGCAGGCTGACTAAAGCGTTCTTTTTCTCTTCGTTGTCCGGAATCGACGCCAATTCTGTTTTGGCTAGGTACACATCACTAGTAATAGCTTGCAAAGGATTGCGAATATCATGACCTACCATGCCTGCTGTGGCACCGATAGCTGCTAGCCTCTCAGAATCTTTTAGTTTCTTTGCTGCTTCCTGAGCTTGTTCTTCAGCCTTCTTAAGTTCGGTAATATCTCTTGCCGCTGCGAAAACGCCTTGCATCTCGCCTGCTTCATTTGTGTAAATGGTGGCATTGTATAATACATCGGTTATTTTTCCAGATTTATGTCTAATCGCCAATGGATAATCTCGCACAAACCCTTCAGTGAAAACTTGTTTATACCCCTTTTCGGCTTTTTCTGGTTCAGTAAAGTAATCTGAGAAATCGCTACCGATCAATTCTTCTTTAGAACAGCCAGTGGCAAGTTCTGTGGCTTGATTGACATCAGTAATTTTACCCTCAACACTGATTGTTACAAGAGGATCTAAACTTGCTTCTAAAAGGCTACGTGAATAAAAAGAGACATCGCGCACTTGTTTCTCAGCATGCTTCCGTTCAGTAATATCGATGCCCATCTCGAGAATGAGCTTTGATCCATCCGCTTCAACGAATGGAAAGTCGTAAATATCATAATCGCGTCCATCTGGGCCAGTCCATTCCCAGCGATGCGGACCATTGATTTTCAGGACCTTGTAAGTCTCACATTTCTCACAGGGTGATTTACGACTAAACAGAAAGTCGTAACATCTCCTTCCGTGAGATTCTCCGAAACGCTCACGGAAAACCTTGTTGGCAAATGGCACACAGTAATCATTGTCAAGAAGAATTACGTAGGCCGGAAGGGTTTCAAGGACATTATAGAGACGTTGGCGTTCAATTGAAACTTCCTCCGTTCGCTTGCGTACCCTCTCCTCTAATTCCTCATTAAGTCTACTCAAGGATGCTTCAGCTTTCCTGCGTTCACTTATGTCGGTAAGAATTACACCTACTTGATTTTCAGCTACTTTCCAAACATAGACATCGTAGAACTTTTGAAGCCCTGCGCCATAACTCTCAAAATGAGAAGCTTTCCCAGTTTTGGCTACGATATCAAACTTTTCGGGAAATTCATCATTAATGTTTCCAAACAGTTCTTTTCTGCTCTTGCCCATTAATTGTTCTTTAGTTTTTCCTATTAACCTCTCTGTAGCAGGGTTAACTTCGCGATAAATTGCATCAATTGGTTTGCCGTTTTCATCGTGAATTAGCTCCATAATAAAATAACTGAAATCCACAGCTGCAAACATGCCAGTTATAGAACTAAAAAGCTGACGGTATCGTCGCTCGCTATTCCTTAATGTGTCTTCAGCTTTTTTGCGCTCGGTAATATTCTCGAATAAAGCAACAAAATGACATTTTTCTGGACAATAAGCGACAACCTTGAACCACTTACCTAAAGGCTCTGCCTGGTTCTCAAACTGAATCGGCTCCCCCGTTAAAGCAACTTTGCCATAAATGCCTATCCAATCAGCAGGGTCTTTCTCGATGCCTGGTAGAATCTCGGTTACTCTTTTGCCTATTATTCGCTCCCGTTTGAGTCCCGTCATTTTTTCAAAAGCATGATTAACCTCGAGAAAAACGTAGTCAACAGGCTTGCCCGCTTTGTCAATAATAATTTTGTGATAAGCAAAACCGTCCAGCATCCTATCAAAAAACATGTCAAACTGTTTCCTGTCAGTGCCCATTGCTTTTCCCCAAGCTTTTGCTAAGACGTCGCCAGACAATTCTTAATCACTTGATAAGGTTTTAAAATGACTTAGTCCAAGTTGTATAAATAGCTTCATCATCTAGTTTAAGATAGTGAAATTGAGTTTATTGCGAGTTGGTTTCTTCTGGAGCACTTCGCAAGACAATCAAATAATACAGATTTCCTGCACTCCACCCCAACCGCCCTGTCCACGCTACTATATCGCTGAATCGAAGCATCCACATCACCCCAAATGCGCCGATTCCCCAAAGTAACAGTTCAAAGCAGTACCAATACAGAAGTACTTGATTTAGACTGCAAATAGAGCCTCATAAAAAGAAAACTACCGACAAGAAAAACAATTATTACAACTGTATAAATCGTTTGGCTTATCAAAGTACTACCCTGAGCATCTATGAAAAGCGACGGAGCCCTAGAGCTAAGATTTCGTCACGTTTCCAAACGATGAACTTAAGAAAATAACGGGCAGCTACTCTATTTATAATTCATATTTTCGATTCATAAGCCTTATTTCTGTTGAATGACCGGAGACTATTGAAGCGATTTGAGCATCAATGAAAAGATCTTAGGTTCTCTTGCCGTTATGTTTCTGAGTTTAGGTTGTGTACCCGCTTATTTCGATTTTATGTTTTATGCAACAGTACTATGGATAGCCGGTTTTGCCATAATGAACGCGCATGTTTTTCGTTTTATCGCACAAAAAGTTCTATATTAGCTTATTCAATCAGAGGCTTTTCATGAATCGGGCCCACTATAGTTAAGTCAAATCAAAATATCTTATTTTTATTTTATACGTTCTATGATAAACTATTTCCTGGTAAGATTTTCTGTATGTGGAGTAATTTTTTGGAAGGCCTTGAAGAAGTCAAGTGAGATGGTTAGAGTTTGCGGAAGTGTATGAAGATGGCGAACCATCCAGCATTCCCTCTGAACTTACCCATCAAGCAAAACATTTACTTTTCTTAAACCTTACCCATCCAAGATACATAAGAAACCGCGAAATTCCCAATTGCCCTGAAACAGCGTAACGTTGCATGTGCATCAGAACTTTTTAAGTGCATACTCAGGTTTCGGCTTTTCCAATTCTCGGCTTAGAAAATCAGGATGCGCCAAATATCCGAGCCATATTTTGTAAACGCAAGACAGGC
This sequence comes from Candidatus Bathyarchaeota archaeon, assembly GCA_963811105.1. Classification (GTDB taxonomy): domain Archaea; phylum Thermoproteota; class Bathyarchaeia; order Bathyarchaeales; family Bathycorpusculaceae; genus Bathycorpusculum. The sequence continues at coordinate 759,245 of CAWEPZ010000011.1, forward strand.
AATATCGCTTTCCTAAATTTACGCCCTGATCGATCAATCGCTGATAAAAATTGCCAAATTTGCCGTCGGAAGAAAATAGACGCCCAAACAATTCACGTTCAGAGCCAGAGTCTTCCTCTATGTACGGTGTAAGCTGTTCGCATTTTGCGCATATAAAGTCCATGTTGGGCAATTCGTCGCAAACTGTTAAGCAGTGAACACAAACGCCCTTAACTGTGTAGCTTGAATCGATGATTTGTTTTTGTTCAAGAACCAAGACTTCAAATTCCATATCATAGCGCAGCTTGCTGATTTCGCACCAGGGACAGTTTATGTATGCGACATATGTATCAACGATTCTACCGCTTGCCATTTGCATGCTCTGTTTTTTTGTTTTGATTTGCTTTTATGATTATCGGAATGAAGGTCATTTCACAAATTTGATACCATAGGAGGAGTCAAATCTAGATGGCTCCAATCATGAAACTAAGTTGACCTTTGTTGAAAAACTGTGATTCGGAAGACGTAGGCAATATTATGTGAAAAAAAGGTGCCAAAAATGAAATTTGTGTTTGATGTCTCCACTTTGATTAGAGCCAAATTCATTTGAGTCAGTAATAATTAGACTGTTTTTAGCTTTTATTGCAATTTATATTTTTTACAACCAAAAGAAAAAGGTGTGTTAATAGTTTATCAAAAGTTTTTCCTATACGGTCATCGGCATTATTTCGAGGACTTCAATGCTTGCTTTTGGCATCATTAAGTGCGGATGATCAGCAACCATTGCCTTTGCTTTATTCATGTCAGCTGCTTGAATAATAGAATAACCTGTCACTTGAGTTTGACCCTTAGCTGTTCCTTTCTTGTCTATGCAAGTTCCCTTTCCTAACGGTGCTCCCTGATCAACGATTGCCTTCCCGCATTTTTTATACCAAGCCATCCATGGTTCCATTCCTTTCTTCATCTCTTCAGGACTCACGTTCATTTGCTCTTCTGCAGCTACCGGCGCCATGTACAAAACCATAAATTTCTTCAATCAAAATCACCTCTTATAACTTGTTAGCGATTGAAAAAAACAATCATTTAGTTATGATAACTACATTCTTATCTTTTTCGGAAATAAAGAATGCCCTTTCAACTTTGGCAAGAACAAAAACCGAATTCCGTACTATTATTAAATCAAAGAGTAGAATTGCATATTAAATTTATCTAACGATCGTATATCTTATTGGATTGTCAGTTGAAAAGTTCTAATTGCTACTTCTGTAACGGAGCCTTTCTCCTTTTGATTGCGACCGCAAGAACGATAGCCGCGACAGCTGCAATTACAGCCACTGTTCCTATGGTGTTAAGGATTTGTTGTGTCGGATTCTTTGCAAGTAAAGCTGCTGATGTATATGGAGAAGTTGAATTTACTCTCGGAGATAGCGGAGGTGTTTCAGTCGGCGATGAGGAAGCTAAAGGAATTGTTAGTGCTGGTATTGAAGGAGACGGCGAGATTGGATTAGAAGGAAAATTAGTTTGTGAAAAGGATCCATCGTCAGAGTAGCCTTGGCTTTCCCATTTTCCTTTGAAGTCATAATTAACAATCTCTATTCCTACAACTTGTGACACCCACTTGTAACCCCAATGTCCAGGAACCACTAGACGTAGCACTTCACTAAGAGGTGCTCCATCTTTTGCATAGGCTATAATTATGTTATCGTTTTTTGCTTGATCTATTGTCAAATCTGATTGGTAGCCATCTGATGCAGAAAATGCAACCTTGAGTGCTCCGGGTATTACCCCTGCTTGACTTAGAAGCGTCCAAAGTTTGACTCCTTGCCAGTTACCTTGTGTAACCACAGTTGTTGGAAAATCTACGCAATATATCGCGGCCAGAACTGTCGTTTGAGGGAGGGCTTCTAAATCAGTTAGAGTTAAATTTAAAGGATGATCGACAAGTCCATTTACGTTTAGTTGCCAGTTGGAGTCGCTTGATTGGGCGTGAGCGGTAAATAAAGTATAGTTGAAGGAGGCAAAAGTTAAGCTCATGATTAGTAAAATGATTGATACAAAAAGAAATAGGTACTTCAATTTCTGTCGACCCTCCTTCTCTTCACAACAATAAAATATGACACGTGTCATATTTAAGGTTATCAGCTAAAAACTTCAAAAACAAACGCGCCACTAATAACAAGATATTAACAACAAATCAGAACAAGTTAACCACAGTTCTCAGTATCAACAAGTTATTGAAGGTTGATGGGTTATAGCCTCTTATTGCTTGCGCAAAAACGACATTAAAAAAGAAAAGGGAGGATTATTTTTGGCTTTGTTTGTTTTCTATTTCCTCTTTATCAGCAATACTGCTACTGAGATTGCGATAACTAGTGCTATTATTATGGCAATTGCTGCGGCAACGATTGTCATTGTATAGTCTGGAATTGCTGCTGCTGGTTGTGGTGTAGTTGTTGCGATTGCTGGGTCTACTGAGACTGCTGTTGATGCTGCTGAAATGCCATAAGAGTCATCTCCTGCGAAGGTAGCCATGATTGTGTATGTGCCTTGAACGTTTGGTTTCCATTCAATGCTGAATGTGCCGTAGTATGGGTTTGTTGTTACTGTGCCGATGGGTGCGACGTTGCCGTTTGGATCTATTGCTGTTAGGGTTACTGGAACGCCGGTCATTGAGACGTTGTGATATATTCCGTCAATTGGCAGTTGAATGTGTAGGTATTCCATTTCTGTTGTCATTGATCCTCTTGAGACGCATGGTGTACCTGCTTGCGCTGGGGAAAGATCTGTAACCGTTCCTTCTATTAGTACTGAGGCTCCGTCGGTGACGACTTTGGGTGATGCAGTTACTGTTGTGTCGCTTTTGCCTTTGCCGAATACATACATGTATCCATCTTGGCCGCCTGCGGTGGTGTATCCGTCAGCCATTGCACCTGGGCTCATTGGTGTAGTTATGTTCCATATGCCGACACCTGTGGTTGCGTTGAAGCAGTGGAATTTCCAGCTTCTTTCTACTGGTAGGGCTGGTGTGTGTTCTGTGTTGTAGGTGTAGACCATTCCATCAACAATGCTGACACCTGTATTGAAGGGGTTCACGTTTATTGTGTTGTTGTCTGTAGTGTATGGAGTTTCAAATGCAGGGCATGGGTCTTTGTATACCCAAGATATTTTGCCGTCGTCCCAATTGAAAGCGTAGACACCATCGTATTCATTGAGGATTAGGTTACCGCCGTAGGATGCTGAACTGTAGGCGCCCCAGATTCCCCAAGGATAGCCTCCAGTAGAGTAGGTTTGCTGGCTCTTCCAGACTCTTTGACCAGTTCCAAGGTCCCAAGCTGCTGCGTAGCCGTCTAACATTAGGCATGCGATTTTTCCATGGTCAACGATTGTTTGAGATGTTGTATATGGGCACAAAGTGTCAGTCGTGTTGCAGGTCATCTTTCCTGTGTACACGTTATAGCCTACAATGCGAACACCGTATGGCGCTCCTTGATATGACAACGTGGTTAAAGAACCAAAGTAGCCTGAATCCCAATCAATGCTAGCGCCAATGCTGCTAAAGGTAACTGACCTGTTCTCAACTATTCTTGAAGTAAAGTTGGTAGATGTTCCCCTTGTTGTCCAATTGATTAGCCTGTTGCCTATCGCTGTATTGTTTGTCTGCATGCTTATGACGAATTCTCCAATTTTAGTGCCTGTCATCCCAGTGACATTGGTGTTAATGGCTCCAGTCAATGGGTTAATTTTCAGCAAGGTTGTTCCTATTGATAGAAGTTCTACTGCAGTGCCTACTTCTCCTGTGCCACCTGGTACTTCACCGGTTTCTCCGCCTAAGCCGCCACCCCAAATGTAGTTAATTGATGTGGGGGTTACGCCACCTTGCGAAGTTGGTATAGCATAATATTGTTCGCCCGTGCGTAAGTCATAGCATACTGCACAGCTTGTTGGTACACCGTTAACGGGAATTGTGCGAGTTTGGTAGCATCTTCCAGCGTAGATAAAACCTGGAGCGCTGCCTGAAGTTGTTAACGGATCAGTGCCTGCTTGTGGTCCTATCATACCTGAGATGGCATCGAGCCGTTTCCATAGAATGTGAGGAGTGTTTGATGCTTTTGCGAAAGCGTTGTATTTAGTGCCGCCCTGGGTACGAGAAGTGCCAGCTGGCCAGTCGGGGTATCCTGTGCCATCGCCGCTCCATGGGTAGCCTGCTAGCAAAACTGCCCACTCTCTGTTTACAACGTGTACAGGTCTTGTCCAGTAGTCGGTTGGAAGAGCTGAATCAGGCCAAGAAGGCACCATGTCATTTTGAACTGTTATTGTAGTTACATATGGGGTTGAGGAAGGCTTGTAGTATCTTGATGAAGTCATGTTAGTATATGTGCCTGAACCGGCAAAAGCGCCTGGGTTTGTGTAGTAGACTCCTGCTGGGAAGTATCCCCCTGGAAAGCTGAAGCTAAGCTTGTATACGCCGACTTGTGAGGGTTTGAATTCAAACCATGATGTATCATCGCCGTTGTAGGAGTTTAAAGTAACAGTTTGTGTTGTTCCATCTGGAGCAACAATTGTCACTTTATATCCGGTCATATAGTTAGCAACCATGACACCAGGAGTAATCCAAACGTTAACTAGCAATGATTGGCCAACGCCTATTGGATTAGGTCGGGCGCTAAGATAGGCATAAGTATCAACTTGGTAATCTGGCGTGACACCGGAAGGTAAGGCTATTGAAGCTCCGCTAGTGCCTGGTGGTGCGCCTCCTGTTGTTAGTATGTCGTCAGCTTTTGCTGTTGGCATTCCAATGAATGCAATTGTAGATACCATCAGAAACGAAATTATGATAGCTATCGCTTTAGATTTATTTAACGTCAAATGTGTTTTCATTCTCCTTGAATTTCTTGCAAAGCTAGGGCTAACTTTGCGAACTCCCTATTTGTTTCTATAGCTTAATATGTTTTGCGAAAGAAAGAGCTGCTCAATTCCTTCAAACTTTTTTTTGTGTTTAAGGACGATTAAAAAAAATGCTAAATCACATAAAACGCTTATGATAAGTCATGGTGATCGCTAGTCAAATGGTTCTTCATTCATTACTATTAATTACATTTTGTTTTCATCAATTGAAGAATAATCAAAGTTTACGTTGTCGAGGTTGCTAAATCAGCATACATAGTCCATCGATAACAAAACAAAAATCCCGTCAGATTCACTTCGCTTTGTCGGAAAGGCCAAATTGTGTAAGATTTAAATGACTTCTCCTTATTACTTGCTTTCAACTAAATTTCCCTTGAGACCTCTTGCATGTCGTTGATACCTGAAATCTCTAATCCGTACTTAGGAGCCTTTGCTGGAGGATTATTATATGGATTAGTTGTCTGTACTGCCTCATGCCTACCTTACATCGCAAGCTATATTGCAGGTATTGGCGCCGGCTTCCGCAAAGGCATCGCCGTCACTGTAATTTTTAGTTCTGGTCGAATTGCAGCTTACGCCTTAATCGGCGGGATAGTAGGTTTATTTAGCGGTTTGTTTCGATTATTTGTGTCTGAAACTGCGATTTCTCCTTTTCAAGTTTACTCTTCTTTCGCTTTCGGTTTTGTTACTATCATAATTGGCATTAGTGTCTTGTTCAAACTCAAGTCTCCAAAATGCGAATGTACCCCTCAAAACAGCAAAAGCTTGATGGCAACCGGAAAAAAAGGCAGGTTTGGATTTGATTTTGGAGCTTTCTCGCTTGGTTTGAGCCGAGGATTAATCCTGTGCCCGCCACTGATAGCATTGTTGGTTTATTCGTTGCCTTTCGCCAGTCCGCTTGGCAGTGTAGGTTTAGCGGTCTTGTTTGGTTTAGGAACCGCTCTCTCGCCAATACTTTTTTTGGGCGGAGTTACTGGCTGGTTACTTAATAAGGCACCTTTATTCAGAAAGTGGGTTTCAATTTCAGGCGCCGCAATACTAATACTGCTTGGAATCGTCACGATAATAAACTCATTAATCCAACTATAACTGCACAAACAGCCTGGTAGCAACTGCCGATGGAAAGATGAAAAATGGAAAGCGGAAAAAAAGAAAAATGTACATCCCTGAAGTCTCAGTAATAGAAATCAAAGACCAGAGAAGCTCCACAGTAGATGTACCTCAAAAAACATAGTACAAAGGAGATATGCGTTTGATTGTGCACTATGTTTACACCGATGGATCAGGCGAATACTATCCTACCGTAGACACGGATAAGTGCAGTGGCTGCGGCAAATGAGTTAAGCAGTTTTCCCAATCAGCAGTTCAGCTGAAACAGCATTCATTGATATTGAAGGCAAAACCAAAGCATCAGTAAAAGAAGAGCATAGGAAAAAAATAAGATTACATGTACATCCTGCAACCCCGAAAGCAAGAGTTTTCCATCTGTATAAGCTTGTGATACAAAGCGATAAATTGCAATTGGAGACACAGTTATCTTAAGCTGCATCTTGCTGGTTTTGTTTATTTTCTAACCAATTTCTAGATTTCATCATAGTTTTTCCTGCAAACTTTATCGACAATGCATCCTCATAAGGGCAAATTTCTACACACCTTGCACATAGAATACACCGGGATTCCGTTACGTCGCCACCTTTTTTATCAAAAACGTCGGTGGCTTGGGTGGGGCAAACACGTTTGCATACGCCACATTTTGTGCATTTATGTTCGTTCTTGATTAAGCGGGTCAAGGCGATTTGTTTGAAGGGTGTGAAAGTGCTGAATAGACCTGTCAATGCGCCCAGTGGGCAGATTCTGCACCAGAACCGCCTGTATGCCAACGCTAAGATGGTAACTGCGATGAGGACTGCAATATTTATAGATGTCAGATAAAAGCCCGAAATCCAGAAAGGACCGTAGACTATTTGCGAGATGTATGAATAATGTATTGAGCCAATCGCGGCTTCTATTGCTATGCAGAGTGGCCTCATGGGGCAAACAAGGCAAAATGGTTCGTTTATGTTGCTTACGATGCCCGCTTCCGCTCCTTGAGGGCCACCGGCTATGGTTCCAGGGATAAGTTCAGCGCCAAAAATTGCGTAGGAAGCAAAAAGTACGCTTAAAATTAAAAATGTAGCAATAATGATGTAGCGTGATTGCCCAAGTGCTGTGTTTGTTTTTTCGGAGAAAGTTAGGTGTCGTCTCCTTACCACTTTGCGAATTCTTGTTAGAACATCCTGGTACAAACCGAAGGGACAGAGCCAACCACAGAAAAACCGCCCTAAAATGATGGACGCTACGATTACTAGGCCTAGGACTATACCTATTTTTTCTAGTCCTGAGGTAGAGTAGAGGACTTCGTAGCCTCTTGGGTAATTCCAAAGGGGAAAAATGTAGGCTTGGAGCTGCCAGATTGGGCAGGTAACGGTTCGTCCGTTAGGATAGTAGCAGGCTAGAACAGGAAAGGAGATGCCGTCTGGAAACTGGTTGCCAAGTAGGTTAGCACCGACTAGGTGGTCTCGTGGTGAAGGTCCTAAGGGCAAAAATGCGGGTAGGTTGAAGGGACCAATTATTATCCCCATGAATATGGCGACGACTGCTGCTATTTGAATGAAAAGGCGTAAAGAACTAACTTTTCTTGTTCGGTCTTTAGATAGTCTATAGATAAGAAGAATACCTATGGCTAATAGTATGACGTAAACAGGCAGCACTATGTTTATTGGAGTTTCCGTCACCATTGCTAAGCCGCACCTCCGTTTTTAGGAATATGTATGAGCTCGCTCAATTTATTCCGCCATACAATAACGGTTGCGATCATGACTGTTAGAACAACTGCAATTGCTACCGAAATGGCCACTGAATGCTGTAGGTAAAAGGGCAAATTTGTGTCCAAAGCCCCGCTAAAAAAATAATGTGTAATGGTCAAATTGCCGGTCAATTTATACACCGTTATGGTGCCATCGTTTCCCATATTCCAGTCGTGCCCTTGAGCCGGGAACAGGGTGGAGTTTGTTTGGCGTTTCGTTACGGACCAATCCCCGCCATTCCAAATTCCTTCTTCTGAAAGCCCAAGGTTCACCATCAGCTTACCTTCCCCCTCAATTCTGTAGCTTAATGTTTCACTTGGAAGTGTTCCATTTCGAGTTCGGTATGAAGTAACTGTCACGTTAGAGTTTTCTGCTGAGATTTTTAGTGTTGCAAGCGGCACTGATCCGTTAAGCCGCAAATCCGTAAAAACCCAAACACTATTTTGCAAAGTTGCAGTGTCGTATGAGCCGTTTCCGCCAAAACTGATTGTGCAATTATTCGCTGGAATGCTAAATCTATCCGGACCGGTGAAATTTACGCGTTCTTGTGCCTGAGCGCTTGGAAAAATAAGTGAAGCAAGAAAGACGGCGGCTATTAGGGAAATTACAATAGAAAACTTGCTACGACTGCTTCCTATCCCCCAACTCGGTGCCATGATAATTTGTTGCTAACGTTTGGTTATAAGGCTTTTCAGCGTTACCCAACTAGTTATTTACAAATGAGTTAAAATCTAGAGCATAAAAATGAGAAAACAATGAAAGCAGTGAATATTGACGAGTTAAAATCACTCCCGAAAGATGTAGTCGCTATATCAGCCAAACACCTTTCTGCCGGCGATATCGATTTTCTTGTTCAAACCTTAACTGAAAAAGATGACTCAACCAGATATAACGCATTTTTACTTTTGCAAGCCAATTCAGCAGAGTTTCCTTTTGTCTATAGATATTGGAAGGAACTGGTATTAAAAAATGGGAAAGTGCAAACTCTTGTCAACGAAGTTTAGATTTTATGTATATTCCCCAAAACGTAAGATGGAATAAAGAAGGCAAGTTCAACGCAACCATCAACAAACATTTAGCCTGCCGCACGGATGAAAAGTTTATCACTGCTAGACAAGCCTTTCAACGTCTTGCAAACATTCTAAATGTAACCAACCAATATGACGACAAAATAGAAAAGCATCTCACAAATCTGCCACTTGAGCAATACAAGGAAAAACAGCAAAAAATCCTCAAAAAGGACATATTGAATGTTCTGAAAATTATGGAAAAACGCCATAGAAAAATTTAGCTTCCTTTAATTTGAAAATTCTAGAAAACTCTGGCTTAATCGCTTTGCATATAAATTAGAAATGCACTTGAGATTACGATGAAGAAATCAATAATCATAGTCGCCGTTATTGTTGCCGCAATTATTTTGAGCGTTTCAGTCCTCGCTTTTATTAACATCAATAAGACGCAAGGCAACTCAACACCTACGCCAACTCCAACACCCACACCAACAGCAGAACCCACTCTGACACCCATTGTCTTCCCAACGCCAACTCTCATACCAACGGTCACTGATTATTCCTTTAGCATAGTTAATACGTATCCGCATGACGATAACGCCTTCACTGAAGGTCTTGTTTACTCTAACGGTTCTCTTTATGAGAGCACTGGACTTAATGGTGAATCATCTTTGCGCCGAGTTGACTTAACCACAGGTAATGTATTGCAGGAGATATTGTTGCCAGGAGAGTATTTTGGGGAAGGCATAACGGTCATCAATAACACGATTATTCAGTTAACTTGGCAGTCCAACATAGGCTTCATCTATGATAAAAATACATTTGCCACTTTGGGGAACTTCACTTATCCCACAGAAGGTTGGGGTTTAACGTATGATGGCAGACAATTAATCATGAGTGACGGCACAGACAAACTATACTTTCTAAATCCAACAACTTTCCAACAGACGGGACAAGTTGCGGTACATTACGGAACCACATCTATAGTAAAAATTAACGAGTTGGAGTACATCAACGGTTATGTCTACGCTAACATTTGGCAAACAAACAGAATAGCTATAATTAATCCTGTGACAGGAGAAGTTAAAGCTTGGATAAACCTTGCAGAATTACCTGCGCCTGCACCTGACGGCAACAACGTTCCAAATGGCATAGCTTATGACCAAAATAACAACAGGATTTTTGTTACAGGCAAAGACTGGCCAAACTTGTACCAAACAGAACTTGTACCTGAAGATTAAACTGGTTGCAACTCATTAATTTTGGGATAAATGATAATACAGAATTACCAATGGAACCACAACAGCATAAGAAACCAATGTTCCTAAACAACCATTAAAAATTGAATAATAAGCCGAAATAAAACTTGGAAAAATATTGCTATAATAACAGAAATAAGCCAAGGACTTGGTTGTTGCTGTACGAGATCCATCCTCTGATTCCAAGTCGAACATGTTCTCTTAACTATTGGCCATTTGATTGTAGTGAATCCATACTGTGCATCCATATGTAGTTCCACCCCATCATTGTTATTTTATTTATCGTGAACGTACCTTTTATAACAGAAATTGAAACTTCAATTCTAACTTCGACAGATAAATCGGATAGACTATCTCTCGTCTAATTTTGCTTCTTAAACCAAATTCACATAAAATAAAGAAGTAGAAGAGTGTGGATTTTCAAGCATTATTCTTTGTTCGTTTCTTTAGCATGATAACAATTGTAAGACTAACAACCACTATGATTATTGACAATATTACTAATGCTTGAAACTCTGGCACGTTAGGTGTAGCTGTGGGAGATGAGGATGTACTAGGTGAATTGGATGGGCTGTTTGTGGGGTTTGTTGATGGCGAAGACGTCGAGGTAGGTGAAGTTGTCTGAGTGTTGGTAGGTTCAGGTGTTGGAGTAGGAGTGGCTGCGAGCGGGTTTAAGGTCATGACAACATTATGGTTGCTGTGATGATAAACAAAGATTACTAACCATACGTTGCCACTTGATAGATAAGTGGTATCGACTGTTGAGCCGTCTAACGTTACTTTCAGTACTGTGGGATCGGGTAAACTCGATTTTGGAATACAAACTTGGACAAATCCCATTGTTCCATCTGGACCTGAAACACCGAAGGTCAGCTGGGTTGTTACTGCATTGTAACTAAAGCTGGTTACTGTTGAGTTTGAAGCTACCGTAAATAGCGTTTGGCTTTGGCTGTCTGGTGGTGCAATCACAAAATTGACTCTATTAATTACGCTCGGGTAAAAGTTGTTGCCAAACCAGACTGCCTGAATAATGTAATTGCCCGAAGCTGAAGGCATCCAGAACGCAGAGAAGTTGCCTTCGTCGCCAGTATACAAATAAGCTAATGGTTGCCAGCTCGATCCTCCTGTTATGCTGTAAGAAAGCTGTATTGCCTGGTATGGCATGGCGACTGCATTAGCTGATCCGTTAATTACTAATGACCCATCGATCCTGACATTAAATCCGCTTAAACTTGTTGAACTTGTGCAGTAGAATTGCAAAACCGGTCGACTATTATTGGTTATAGGTATTATGTTGGGTAATGGAATCGGAGTTGGTCCCGTAGGAAGAGTTGAATTGCCTGAACCACTACTGAAAAATGCGTTAAGTTGATGATCCATAGTCATATTTACTCTGGCTGTTGTTCCCGCGCCTATGTATGTTCCGTCAAGATACCAACCGCTGAAGGTATAACCGCTGTTGGGATTTTCTTGAACATTCACCAAGTCGCCAAACGTGTAATTTGCAACTCCAGCTCCAGGGGCGGTGGTTCCACCAATTGCTGGATTGACAGCAATTGTAAGATCAACAACCCGTCTACTAAATGAGGCTAATATGGTGCAGTCTTGCAACATTGTTGCTTGAATACTTGTTTGGTTGCCTTGGTATATTCCGTTTACGTACCAGCCATCAAATGCGAATCCTAAATTTGGTTCCTCAGTTGCAGTTACAATCTGACCATAATAGCATGGACCTGAACCCGGTGTGATTCTTCCTGCCCCTGCAACATTGATAGACATTGTTAGGCTGACAAATGAATATCCGCCATAATTCTGGGCGGATACAACCGAGATTGAAGGTAAAACCAACACCGATAAAGTGAGGATTATTACTAAGGAGGCAATCTTGCTGGAAGTTATTATCATGACTATTCCTATTCAATACATAGTTTAAGACTGATATAAGCTTTTCAGTGCTTGCCTGATGGCTATCTGTTCACGTGAGCCAGCGTTAGACATGCTTTATAGTAGATGTTATATTAGCAGAACGTAATGAAAGCACTAGACTATAGCATATGGGTGTAATATGCGTACTTGACGGCGCCAGACCATGGAGAAAATAAGCAAAGAATTGTTGCTAATAGGAATAGGAACAGTCGCCTTTTTCTATAGGTTTGCGCTTATGACAATGAATGTCTTTCCACCAGGCAGCGATATAGGATTACACGAAAGTGTGATAAAGACAATCACTTCAGCCCCAACAAACTTCTTCTGGAACAATTATCACATGGGCGGCGGGTTATCAGTAACTAATCCAGGCTACCACATATTTGCCGCATTCATAACAACAATGACAACACTGCCCGATTATGTCGCACAGGCTATGGTGGCTTCTTTGTTTTCGGCACTCATAGTTTTAAGCGCATTCTTAATTACAAGGCATGTTTGGAGTGAAACTGCAGCTTTTGTTGTTGCCGTTTTAACGATTTTTTCTGTGGGCGACATTTACATGTTAAGCTGGGGTGGGTACCCAAACATAATAGCGCTCATGTTAATACCAATCGTTTTTTACCTGTTTTTGCAGCCCTCAAAACTGTCTTCCAAAAGCGTTCTTGCAGTTGCGTCAATTCTTGTCAGCGCCTTATTCTTGACGCATGTCTTTAGCGCACTCATCTTCTTAGTAACAACAATATTTGCACTCCTTGTTTGCACGTTTTTTTGGAAAAAAACGGGTTTATCAAAGAAACAAGTGGTTTATTGGTTGATACCACTGGCTTTGGGTGCTTTGCTGGTTTCACCTTATCTCTTCAATATTATCCCTGTATATTTCAGTTCGGAAGGCACTATAACGGGTGCTGTTTCAGCAACAAACCAAGCCGTCCTTCAGACAAGGCTGATACCGTTAGAAATTATAGGCTTGAGTCTGATCGGATTTTTCCTTTTCTTTGTAGTTTCCAAACTTAAAACAGGTAAATTCATGTCGGTTCCCACTATTCTCTTTGCGTCATGGATGCTTGTTCCAGCATTGGCAACTCAGAGCTACCTGTTTGGCTTGTATTTGGATTATGATCGTTTTCTGTATTTCTTGGCTGTTCCCGCTATTGTTTGCATTGGATTGATAATAACAAGTTTGCCAAATGCCCTCTATCGTGCCACACAGATTCTTCAGCGCTCAGGCAAACTGAGAATCAAGTTAGCTGCGGTGCAGGTGTCCAAAAGAGCTGCAACTACAATCTTGGTAGTAGTTTTGATTGTTGGTGTATTATTTACTCCTCTTTTCTCTTTGCCAACCACAGGGATTTCTCAAGCAAACTATTTCCAAGTTATGAATCCTTCAGAATACAAGGCGATCCAATGGGTAAAAACGAATACCCCACCTGGTTCAGTTTGTGTTGCTGACGCGGAGTTTGGCTGGTGGCTATCAGGATTTGCTCAACGACCAACATTAAGTGCAGTTTCCCCACAGTATTTGATTTTGAATCATGAGGTTGCTCCTGCTGCGATTGCTACCAATCTTTTAACTGCTGATTATCTGGTGGATAACGGGCTCATACAAATCAAACAGGAAGGATCTTTTGCAAACGGTAACAATCATGAGATTTTAGGGATTTTTAATGATTCATACCTTCATCCGCCCGTTTTTTCGCTGAATGACACGCAAATCAGTATGCTTTACAGAGAAAATGGTTCACCGCAACAGTTTAGCATGACAGAGTTAAATCAAACAAGCACAAAAATACAAAGCAATCAGAATCAAGCCTCCTTTGAGATTTCCCGCGAGAACCAGATTTTTAGAATTACTGAAGAAATAACGATCTCTAGAGGCGTTAGCTTCGCCCAAGTGTCGTTTATTCTGCAGAATAAAACTGACAACGTAAATTTTGATTGGCTGCACTTACCTTTTCAATCAAGAGGTTTGGCCATACAGTACGATAACAGCATAGGTTTTGCTGACACCATGTTGCATCAGATGAACCAAATGATCTTTCCTTACTCTACGCTTGGCAACGACGTTATATTACAGCAAAACCCTGATTCCTACGAGCTAATCTACAGCTTGTATGGCAACCCATCGGTTAAGACAAGTTTCTTTGTAGGAACTAGCCAGTTTAGCTCTAATTTAGATGCTACACACGTTAATGCGCTAAATAGTTTAATAGAAACCAACTCAAGAAACTACCTCCACAAAATCTCTGACCAACCATTGAACTCTTTTGATTACCAAACGGCCATACAACAATGGAACATATCGTACATTGCCCTTCGAGATTTTGTCAAGATTTCAAGGTTCACTAATGACCCCATGTTTATGCTTGTCTTCAAAAACGACCAAATGGCTATATTCAAAATTGTGAAGCCTTAGTCTCTTCACATATTTTCTCCTTATGGATTTTTTTTCGGTCTCATCATTTGATTAAAAAACTTTACTTTTTTTATTCGTCTGTTAATTTATCTAGATAATGAGAACAAAATATACATCGGTTGTTTTGAGTTTAAAATTATATATAATAGTTGTAATAGTGTCATGAAAGCACATTCACCATTAATGTGGGGGACAAGAATTTGGATGAAATATTAGAAATGTTAGATAAAACCGCCAAGCGAATACAGAAAATAGTGGATGAAACAAAAGAAGCCACATGGAAACAAACAGCCCTTTACGAGCAGATTACCCAATCACCAGAAGTTTCTCAGGAGCAAAAAATTAAAGCTTTCATAAAGAAAACTCGTTATTTAGATCAGCTTGAAGGCTTAAACTCTCAACTCAGCCTGCTTTATATGTTGCAGATTTTTGCGTTCAAAGTTAAAGTCCTTGAAGTTACCGTAGACAACATAAACGATCAGCTAGAGAAATCAGGCGTTCTCACCAAAACCGCAGAAATAGAAAGCATAAAAACAAACATTGACTCGCTAAAAATCCTAATTGAAGCTCAGTTTGAATCAATGAAAGAAATTCATGACACACAAAACAAAACTTTAGATTACATCCATTAGATATCAAGACCTTTGCAAAAGTTTGTTTCTTCTTACTTTAAATAAGTTTTCGATTTTTACCTATTTTGGTTAGAAACATAAACAGTGTAAAAGAGAAAAAGCAAGCGCTAAGAATTCTAACTATTATCTACGCAAGCTTTTTAGGTCAAATTCCACCTTAACCGCAAGTCCAATTATTAAGAAATTAAATTGGTTTAGGTACTTCCTATGAGTCAGTGGCATTCACAAGAAACACAAGAACTGATCAGTCAACTAGGCGTGAATCCACAAAACGGCTTAACAGAGCAGGAGGCATCACAGCGACTCAACAAATACGGAAAAAATAGCCTAGTTCAAGCAAGAGAAATCCGCTTCTTAAGCATTTTTCGAGAAGAAGTAACTGAACCCATGATTCTGCTGCTTATCGCTGTCGGCGTTCTCTATAGTTTACTTGGCACTTTAACCGATGCGGTCACAATCCTTGCAATAATAATCGTCCTTGTCTTGGCGGAGGTGTGGAACGAATATAGAGCAAAACATTCAATCGCTTCGCTGAAGCAACTTGCGCCACCAACAGCTTTTGTGATAAGGAATGGGCAACAAATAGAGGTTGAAACCGCACTCCTTGTTCCAGGAGATATTTTACTTCTAAAAACAGGTCAAAGGGTTCCGGCGGATGCCCGATTGATTGAAGCCTTCGGGCTGGAAGTTGATGAGTCCTCGTTAACTGGCGAATCGTTTCCTGCAGCTAAAGATTCCTCGTCAGCATTACCAAGTGAAACTAGAATTACTGATCAAACAAACATGGTATTCGCAGGAACAATAGTCACCCGAGGAAGAGCCAAAGCGTTAATAACTGCAACAGGAGTCAACTCGGAGCTTGGAAGAGTTGTAGGCATAACTAAAGCTGCAAAGGAACCTAAAACAAGCCTGCAGTTGGCTATGAAACAGCTTTCTAAAACTCTTGTTTGGATTGCATTATTCTTTAGCATTCTTATCCCAGTTTTAAGCTACCTTAGAGGCGTTCAGCCTAGTATGGGACAGGCAGTACTTTATGGGTTATCACTAGCGTTTGTCGTTATCCCTGAGGAGCTCCCGATTATTATCACCATGGTGCTGGGAGTTGGAGGCTATGAATTGTCGAAAAAAGGCGCCATCGTTAAGCGTTTGCGAGCAGCAGAAACCCTTGGAAACGTAACCGTCATAGCTACAGACAAAACAGGCACAATAACAGAAAGCAAAATGAGGCTTGAACACTTCTATTTTGATGGCGCCATCCGCAAAAGCGAAGATTTCAAAGAAAACGAGAAAGCGGCTTTAAAAACCGCTCTTCTAGCCAGCGACGCCGTCGGCGACAAGTCGACCAGCATGTTTTTGACCAATCCAATGTCTCAAGCTATTCTTCAACGGCTCAATCAAGATGGAGCTAACGCACAAAACATAACTAAAGATTGGGTTCTCAAAGATGAGTTAAGTTTTGATGTAAAACGCAAAATGGCTTCATATATCTATCAGTACGGTAGTTCCATAGTGGTCTTAACTAGCGGTGCGCCAGAGAGAATCTTAGCTAACTCTACAAGAATCCTGGCCAAAGGTGAAGAAACATCGCTTGACAATTCCTTACGAAATGAAATTAATCACGTTATGGCGCAGATGGCTCAATCAGGTGAACGACTACTAGGCTTTGGCTACCACAGATTATCAACTGAGGAAACTATTGAGAAGCAGAATCATGAAAAAGATATTGTTTTTGTCGGGATTTTAGGTTTCATTGACCCTCCAAGAAAAGAAGTAAGGGGCGCCATCCGAACATGCCAAGAAGCTGGCATTAAAGTAATAATGATTACTGGCGACCATCCAGAAACCGCTAAAGCAATTGCCGCCCAAGTTGGCATAAACAGCACCAACGTGTTAACCGGCAGCGAAATCTCAACGATGACTAATGAAGACCTCAAGAAAGCCCTAAGAAACACCTATGTGTTTGCGCGGGTTACTCCTGAAGATAAGCTGCGGATAGTTCGACTTCTGAAGGAGGACGGCGAAGTCGTGGCGGTCACGGGTGACGGAATTAATGATGCTCCAGCACTCAAAGAAGCACATATTGGCGTAGCAATGGGTGTTCGCGGAACAGATGTGGCTAAAGAAACAGCTGACATGATTCTAACTGATGATAACTTTGCCACTTTAGAAATTGCCGTTAACGAAGGACGCAAACTCTTCAGCAACCTGCGTAAAGGCGTCCGGTATTACTTAGCCTGCAAAGTGGCTTTAGTCTCAATTTTCCTTGTGCCAATCATTTTGGGTATTCCATTGCCGTTTGCCCCTATACAAATTATAGTGCTTGAACTCTTCATGGATCTTGCAGCATCCGCTACCTTTGTTGCAGAACCAGCAGAAGAGGGCATAATGAATAAGCCACCGAACAGCCCCAAAGAGAAGTTCCTGAACCATCCCATGCTAAGAAGCCTCTTTTTGGGTGCTTTAAGCCTCTTTCTAGCGGTCACCGTTACTTTCCTGTTTGCATGGTACACAACCCAAAGCTTACCCTACGCTCGAACTGTGGCGTTTGCGACATGGATGTTTGGGCACATCTTCCTTGCTCTAAATTTCCGCTCAGACCGGGAACCGCTAATAAAAGAAGGCTTGCTTTCAAACAAAGTCATGCTTCTTTGGGCACTGCTTGTGTTTATCACTTTGGTTGTTGGCACATCATTACCGGCTACACAGACTGCTTTGCAAATTACGGGTTTAAGCCTTAAAGATTGGGCTCTAGTCATCGCCGTATCGTTTGCAGCTACGTTCTGGTTAGAACTTAAGAAAATCCTGCGGAAAGACACTTAACCTTTAAACCCAAACACATCTATACATTCAATTGAGAGAGAGCGGGGACATGCCGATAAAATATTTTGAAGCTCCAGAAATCAAAAAGCAAGTTGACAAATTAGCAGAAGAATGCGAGTTCTATCATGTTGTACCCCAATTTGTTTTCTGCATCCGAAGCAGAGGCTCCAAAGCAAGGCGGACAATCGCCCGCATTCATGGTTTAGGGAAGGTTTGGCAAGGAGTTCTGAACCTCCCGCCTTCATACACCATAGAGGTTATCTCCGAGGTTTACGACAAAATGTCTGATCAAGATAAAGAGCGAACTTTGATTCATGAGCTTATGCATATTCCAGGGGCTTTCGGCGGCGGTTTTCGCCCTCACAAAGGGTATGTTGAACGCAAAAATGTCGAGGCAGTCTACCAAAAGTTGCAGACTGATAGGGCCACAAAAAAACAAAAAAACCTGTTCTCCCATCAGTTTTAATCATGTTTGCTCAAATATTTTTACAATCTAACAGGAAAAAAAACATGCACAGTTAAATACTTGGCGAAGGCTTAAACATGAAAAGTCGTGCCAAAATCAATTGAGGTTTGATTGATGAAACACGTTATGAAATGTTTAGTGCATAACGGCATATTCGTTCCGCCTTACGATTACAAAGGCTTCAGCGTTAAAATTAACGGTCAAACATTAAAGTTGACGCCTAAAAGTGAGCAGATGGCGGTTGCATGGATAAGAAAATCGTTATCAACCGTATCTCCACCGGACACTGTTTTTAAGAAGAATTTTATGCGTGAATTCATAGATCAGCTGAAAAAAGATAATCCTTCGACAAGTTTCTTGGATGCGTTTTGCTCAAAGTATCTCGCTAGCATAGACCGGCTCTCATCATCTTCAAACACCAGCAACCAATCGTTTGATCAGGAAATTGATTTTACTCAAATCTGCAACTACATCGAAACAGAAAAGGCAAAGAAAGAAGCCTTAACTAAAGAAGTAAAAAAGCTCCAGGCAGAAGAACGCAAAGCTAAACGATTAGAATTCAAAGAAAAATATGGTTACGCCCAAGTTGACGGACAAAAACTGGAAATCGCCAACTGGACGTCCGAGCCCTCATGCCTTTTTGCAGGTCGCGGAGATCATCCGCAACGTGGAAAATGGAAGGACGGTCCAAGCGAATACGATATAGTTCTAAATTTGCCACCTGATATACCTGTTCCAGCGGGACATTGGAAAGGTGTGGTTTGGGAACCAAACAAGATGTATGTCGCAAAATGGGAAGACAAACTTACAGGCAAAATCAAGTACGTCTGGTTCAGCGATACAGCGTTTCTAAAACAGAACCGCGAGAAAGAGAAGTTCCAAAAAGCCGAAACCCTGGGGAAACAAATCAAAACCATCGAGCAGCATATCCTCAGGAACCTTAATGACAAGGATGAATTAAGGGCCAAAGTTGCAACAGTGTCATGGCTTATTTTGGTACCAAACATGAGAGTTGGCGACGAAAAAGACCCCGACGAGGCAGATACAGTAGGCGCAATCACACTCAGAGCTGAACACATCAAAATTGAAGGCGACGTAATCCACTTTGACTTCCTTGGCAAAGACAGCGTAAGATGGGACAAGAAATTCAAAGCCCCACCAGAAGTCATCCGAAACATACAGCGCTACATGGCAGATAAGAGCAAACCATACCTGTTCGAAGGCATTGACTCTAAAACAGTCAGCCGCTTCCTATCAGAAAAAATGCCCAAGCTAACTGCTAAGGTTTTTCGAACTTGGCGATGTACAAAAACAGTTAGAGAAGAACTAGAAAAAAGCGGAGTCGTAAAAGAGGATCCAGACTACAAAAAGGTCTATGCCGCTAAAATGGCTAATTTCAAGGTTGCTGAAGTGGCAAATCACAAACGCAAAGTTCCGCCGACCTTTGAGAAGAGCTTAGCAAAAAAAGAAGCTAACCTTAAAGCGTTCGAGCAGCAACTGGAAGTAAAGAAGGCATCAGGCAAAAAAACAGAATCACTTGAAAACAGAATCGAAAAAGCAAACCTGGATATCCAATTAGCAAAGTTAACCAAAGAATATAACCTTGGCACATCCCTAAAATCTTACATTGACCCGACAGCCTATGTGAAATGGGCAAAGAAAGTCAAATTCGACGTTGAAAAATTCTACCCCCAAACATTGCGAAACAAGTTTAGTTGGGCACTGAAAAGCAACAAGACACAAGCAACCGAGTGTATAACTGCATGAGCGTTAAAGATGGTAAAGACGGCGCAATCATCACAATTTATGTAAAACCCAACGCACCCAAATTCAGCATTCAGTTGAATGACGACGAAATCATAGTTCACAGTACCAAAGAACCAGTTAAAGGTAAAGTCAACGCGGAAATACTGAAGGAGTTTACGAAGCTCTTACATGTTAAGGTTGAGCTTATCGCTGGTGCCACTTCAAGACAGAAGCAGCTTCTTGTGAAAGGCTTAAGCAAGAGTCAAACAGAGCAGATTCTCCAGTCATAGTCACCATGATAGTCTCATAATATATCATAAATCGAAATATCCCTTTTAAGCAAAACAAAGACATAAGACAATTGTAAAGAAATGTAATTCAAGGGAGAGGGGCAAACCCCTAACACCTTACCCCAATAAAAAGAGAAAATTTTTAGAACTAAGTATTCATCAAAAACTATGTTTGCTGTTGTTTGAATCTGAGCATTGCCGCTATTCCGCCGAACGCGTTCTTGAGCATTTGTCCTTCTTCAGTTTCAGTAGAAATAATCTCCACATCGGTGTTTGACATTTCCGCAAGCTCAGCCAAGTCATCAATTACATCCTTCTTATCAACCACAGTTGTAGATGGGGCATTGCATTTTGTGCAAGGTTTCCCAACTAGGCTTTGCTCAAACGTGGCAGCTTCTTGACTTTTGAGCGTATGTTGCTCCTCGTAGCCGCATGCACTACATTTCACCGTTACACGCACAAGATCCAGGCTCTCAGACATAATAAGCAAACGAACTGCTCCAGATTTCAATAGCCTTCGGACTTCGGCTTCACCGTAAGTCATCATTCCGGTATCATGACCAACCTCATAAAGGAATTTTTGCATGATTTCTTTCTCTTCAATGTAACGGACTTTTTTCATAATCTCTGGAGCTTTGTCCATCACTTCTTTAACACCCTGCTCTTCCACATAAGCTGTGTCAACGACATCGAGAACTTTGTCTTTCAATTGATAGTTCAGGTAGCCACCTTTCTCGAAATCATATTTGGTCGGCCCAGGACCGCCCAAAATGATTCCTTTCAATGTGTCAATGGGCAAGAAAGTCTCGTTTGCATGCACTCCAACACGAGTAAAATATTCATTAAGCTGCATGTCCCGTAATCTTTCATACCGACGGGCTGATTGCCCCCCTGCCTTAGTTTTACCCGTAACACCTGAATGCATTTGTCTCACAATATCTAGCCGTTTTCCTTGTAGGGTTGCAATGGTTGCGTTGTTGGCGTCCACCAACAAGATGCCGTAGGTTTCTTTCTCCCGCAGCATCTCCTGCAGATGCTCAGTGTGAAAACGTGAATCACAGCGATAAAGGAAAATTCTGATGGGTTCAGGCGGAACAATAACGTAGGCTTCCATACGTTCGGTACCTGGAGCAGCGCCATCTGCTAGAAGGGCACCAGTAAAGACGACAATGCCTTTTTCGCCTGGATCTTTGAAGAGTTTGAGTTTCTGCTGGGCTTTAGTGATGGCGTCTAACACGTTTTTGCGTGTAACGTTTGATTTTATGTTGCTTGCAGTTCCATATTCGTTGCGCAGAAGGTTGAGGGCGTCACTTATTTGTTTGCCAGGCGGAACGTAAACGGTGATAAGCTCGGTGTGGCTGCCCTCTTTGGTGGCTAGGGAATTAATCATTTTCCGCAATCTGAATAGTTCAAGGGACGATTTTTTCGCTGTACTCAACATAATTCACTAAATATTGTCGTTTATTGGATAACTAACCTTAAAAGGAATCAAATAAAAGTTCCGACACAAAAAACGGAAGAATTAAGCTTTTGGCTTAATTGGTGGTGCCGCTGTAGGCTCTGGCATTGGCGCCCCAATGGTTTCTCTAAGGTAAGCTTTAAACGGACCCAGCTTGCCACCATAGTTTCCTGACGAAATCTTGATTACGCCAGGCACACCGATTGCTGCAGTTACACCCACTTTCATGCCCTTTTTAACCGCGTCAAGGGATAATCCGTTCATGACAATTTCGTAAACACAAGTCACACCTTCAGGAACAACTGTATCAGGCACCAATGTGCGCAATGTTGGGCAGTACGGATGATTAGTTGAAGCCTTCAGTTTATATTTGAGGGAACCCGCTTTGCTTCCTGCTCGACAAACGCCTCCAGGAAACTGCATAATAACATCAGGAGCATTTGCACGAATGGCGTCAGCTGCTGCTTCAGCCGCTAAAAGGCCTGATGGCTGATCTTTCGCAAAAATCATAAAGTTGCCGCCAGCAACTGCCTCCATAGCGCCAAAACCATTTTCAACGATGAAGCTTCCTTCCATAACTGGAATCTTCCAACATTTTCTACCGCCAACCATAGCTTTTTTCTGGAAGCCATCGCCGAAATAGCGTAGGCTGTTACCAACATCTAAAGTTCTTTTGCTCTTATCCAACCCGTTGAATGCTGCGGTTGTTGGACAAGTCAGGGTGCATTGACCTATACGCTGCATAAGTTGATGCTTGAGTTCAAAACGGTCACGATTATAAATTTGAATAAGTACTCCAGGTCTTTTGTCGGGTGTCTGATCTGCTGGAACAGCTTCGCTCGATTGCTGCTTCTGCAGTGGCTTCAATTACGCTTGTCGCAAAACCTATGGTTAAACTTGCAGCGATTTGAGCCCATTTTTCGTTTTGAGCGGTGATTAGAACTCTTCCTGCCCAAAGTCCGAACATTTCTGCAAAAGTATCTTGAACCTTCACGATATTTCCGTTGGGCGATTTTACAAGAAACATTTTTTCTTTTTCGTCAAAGCTTTGGATTTCAAGCGGACTATTGTTTGATGACATCGAAAGACCTCGCAGTTCAGTTAGGTATTGTATGATTTAAGAGTTTTCGTGAATGAAAGATGGTTCGTTCGTTTTCAAAGGTCATAATGTGAGATAATTAAAGACTTGCAGCATGATTGTTGTAATCAGGCGGGAAAAAATGTGGCAGTCACTTGATTACTTGAGTCTTTCTATCAACATAGTCACCAATCAGAGGAATTAGGAGGCATGCTAAGGCAAATGATGGGAGAAAATAATTTCATAGTCCATTCACAGGAAGAATAAATGCGGCTAAGAAGAGGAGAGCTCCAGCTGATAGCGCCAATACTTTAAAACGGTGCTTAAACCAAAACTTAAAACTAAGAAGGGAACGGTGAATAGGACGACTCTTGCCCAAGTGCTCACTTGAAAACCGAAAGACGTTTTAAGAATACTGAGTAGACTGATTGACCCGTCAGATTGAAGCGGGCGAACAAACTGGTAAGCAGCAACGCCATAAAAGAACTTGTATGGCGAAGAGACGAAAAAGGGCAAAATTATGGCGGCTGAAGCTGCTAAGAAATAGTGGGCGCTCTTTTACTTTTCTACTTTGATTATTTGGGGAATTTTTCCTCCAATGCCAACTTGGCCTTTATAGATTATCATAACACCTTCTACACCCTCAATCGCCAAACCTCGGGCAATACCGACTTTTATTGCAATTTGCACATCTTCACCTTTAATTACATTTCCCACTGCTGTGGCGGCTGCATCTGCCAAGCTAGCTTTTTTGCAGAAAACTGTTGCCACCTCGGCATCACCAAAACTCAACGCATGACTAAATCGCCCTGAACTAGTTGCAACACCTATTGGAAACTCTGTTAATCTAAACCCAAAGTGTTTTGAAAGTGGTTCGTCTCCAGCGGCAACTGCCACATCAACAGGCACATTTGATTGTGCCGCGATTTCTCCGCCATCTTCAACAACTGACACTTTACAGTCTGTTTGAGCCATGTCGTTGACTGCTAGGTCGACTATTGCTCCTGCCACTGCCGCCATAGGTCCAACGTCAGCTTTGGCAGCTGCTTCAGCCATCATCTTAGCTACTAGAGGTTTGTCAGGCGGGGGAATCGGCGTTAGGGTGTGGAGAAATTTGGGGTTTGCGCTGATGTATATTTCAAGTTCTTGCCTGTTGCGTTTAATTGATTCTATAGCAGCTTGAATGGCCTTTTGTTTATCAGAAATTATGGTGCATTGCGTTTCTTTTAGGGTAAAATTCTCTTTGAACAGGTTACGAGTCATTTAATTTTTCCTGTTGTTGATTGTTCAGTATTATTTTGCTTGAGTGATTTTATGGCCCGGGCTGGGCATGCGTCAACGCAAGTGCTACATGTGCTGCCAAGACATTTTTCCTTGTCAAATTTAATGGATGAATCTTCTTCTATGCTTATGGCTTCCACGGGACAAAGAGCGACGCAAGAGCCGCAGCTGAAGCATTTTTCGGAGTCTACTTCAATTAGTTTTGGAACGATTGCTAAGACGCCTTGGTCTCGGAAGGCTTTTACGATTCTTTCCTGCTGATCATCTGGAACCTCAACCAGTATTTCTCCGCCTTTAGAATTCACGTGAGCAGCCAAAATAGCGATCGGCACTTTGTATTCGAGAATTATTTTCGATGCAATGGGTTGAGGCACTTGTTCTTCAGAGAACCTTAAAAGTATTCTTACCATGCTTTACCGTCCTAACAACTTTGACACGTCTTCTGAAGTGATTATTCCTAGCACTTTCTTTTCAATGTCGATCACTGGCAACGCTGAAATGTTGTGTTGAGCCATGCGTTTTGATGCAACTTCTAGTGGTTCATCAGGTAATGCTGTGAACACATTGTGTGTTTCGATGTCGGCTAACGCTTTTTTGCCTTCCGCCATAGCTCGAGTAACATCCCAAGAGGTCACTATCCCCTTCAACTTGCCGGCATCATCAATCACAACTATGTGATTGACTGATTTGGTGACGATTCGATGAGCAATAGCTTGTATCGCCTCATCCTCAGTGCAGGTTACTGCCTTGTGCATAACGCTAACAACGAATGGAATTTCTTCAGTTTGCCTCATCGGCTTGAACAATGTGTCAGTTGGCAGGCTCTCAATAGGTGAAGTTAGGAAGAAGGTGCCTTCTTCAATCCAAGACTTCAAGGTTTGTGAAACTTTTTTAGCCATCTTTAGGCTAGATAGAGAGCTTACTCTGACTTTTTTATCGTTAATTGTGATTGAACCTGACTTTAGCTGTTTATAGCTTACTTGTCTTAGCTTTGGGCGGTCTCTACGAGGAACGCTATAGTCAACCACATCAGTCATTATTTCGCTGTCACGAATCGATGTTTTCTTAGCCAAACCTTCATTTAGAAGTGGAATTGGTATACCTAGCCCCACATAAAGTGAAGTGCCATAACGAGTGAAAGAAGCACCTTGCAAAAACTCGGGGGACATTTTCTTCGCGTCGCCTTTGACCATCAGAGTGCCGTTAAGGTTTTTGGGGCTGTGCTGTGTTCCTTCACCGATTACGTAGCCTTGCGCCCCGCCTAGGAAAATTCTGGTGCCCAAACCAATGGTTTCGTAATTTGGGTCATTCATAAGCGGATTTAATTCTCCCGCTCCCGAAAACGTTGCGTTTCGCAGTCTTGGCAAGAGTTTGCTCATGTAGGTATAAATTGTTTCATTGCTGGTATTTACTGCGCAGTTATATCGTTGGTAGCAATTGCGAAAATTCAGTAACTGAAACTGGTTTAAATCATCTTTCGTAATGTTTGTTTTAAGCTGAGTTCTCGGGTAACAGTCTGTTCCATAAGCTTCAGCCCGAAGCTCGACCTCTTTTCCAGCAACCAAATCTTGGATAAGATGTCCACCGCCATACTCGAAAGGCTGCTTTTCCGACATATGCGTTGCTCCAATAAAAAGATCCACCGCGGCACCAGGATGGCAAACTTCAACATCATTCATCCAAGCGTGATCAATCTTTATTGGCGGATCAGAGTGCCCAAGGTTAACAACTGCACCAGAGGAACACATGGCACCAAAAGTTCCAGTTGTTACCACATCAACTTCTTTATAGGCAACTTCAACACCGCTGGTTTCAACAAGTTTTTTCATTTCCTCAGCAGTTAAAACCTGAACGTCGCCTTTACGGATTTTATCGTTAATCTCTGCAACACTGCGGGTTTTAGTAAGTTTAGACAATTAGGCTTACCTTAATGCCAATCGAAAAGGAGCCGCGCGTTAATATTTTTTGTGCCATAATCAAGAAATTGCCCAAGTGCCGAAATCCAGGAACACCGATTTGGGCTTCAATCCCAACGGATACACTTATTGATTCGCTTAACGCATTACCCGAATTTATTGAAAAGCAAAACACAGAAAAAGAAGAGAAATGTCTAACGAGTTAGAAAATAATACCTACACGACCGTAACTATTTTTAACTATTGTCGAGGTAGAATTCGAACCCCAGATGAATAGCAAAAGTGATTGACATACCTGCTTATTCCGAAATTTAGTTAAGGGCGCTCTGGATACTAAAAGCAAAATTAATACAATATACAAAAAAAGAAAAGTGAAAGGTGTGCGGAAGATAAGAGACCGTCTATAAATCTACAAATCTTGGCTTAAAACACAAATGTGTAAGACTTCTTTCCGAAAGTGGAAATTCAATTGAAAATTATTCTGAGTTCGGTCTCCTTCCAAAAATAAAAGGTATCTATTACCTGAACAATATTAAATGGGGTTTGCTGAAGCTTCATTAACTTAAGGAGAAAAGAACTTGAAAAACCCAACTACAATAGTTTCCAAGAACATGAAGCCTTCTCAGCCCCTTTCTTCTACCCTAAAAACAAAAAAAGGAAAGATTGGGTTTTATGCGTTTTCATTTTATGGTCGTTTTCTTAGTATGAGGACTGTAGCGATGGCAACTGCTAGTATTATGGCTATTCCCACGGCGACTATGTAAGTCATTAGGTCCGATGTAGTTGCCAGGTTTGATGGTGCAGAGGTTGTTGTGGGTGTCGTAGTTGTTGGTGCATTAACAGCAGTAGCGTATGTTGTTGCAAATGAACTTCCGTATGAATCGTCGCCAGCGAAAGTAGCAAATATCTTGTAGTCACCTGCAATGGTTGGAGTCCAAGTGTATCCATAGGTGCCTGTTGTTCCATCAGTTGTGACTGCTGAAATGTGCACAAAGTTGCCGTTTGGATCAACTGCGTCAAGAGAGACCGGTACGCCGGCTATTGTTTCGTTGTGCCATATTCCATCGATTGGTTGCTGCATGTGCAAATATTGCATCCATGTTGTCATTGAGCTAGCTGAAACGCATGCTGTTCCGGGTTGTGCTGGAGATTGATCAAGAACTGTTCCTGTCAATATTACGCTTTGTCCTGTTTGTGCTGCTATTTGTGGTGCTGAGAGTGTTGTTGAACTTTCGCCTTTACCGAAGACATACATTTTTCCATCGTATCCGTTGCCTGCTACTAGATATCCGTCAGAGACTTCACCTGGGCTGCCTGAGAATTCTATTCTCCAGACACGTTCTCCGTTAGTAATGTTGAGGGCCATTAAGCCCCATCCTCTGGTAATTGGATAGGTTGGTGTGTGTTCAGTGTTGTAAGTGTAGAGTTTGCCGTCCGCAGCAAAGCCGCCGCCATTGAATGAGTAGCATTGAGATCCGTTAACATCTGTGTATGGAGTTTCGAATGGAACTGCTTGGTCAACATAGTGCCAGACAATGTTTCCGTTAGTCCAGTTGAAAGCGTAGATACCATCATATGAACAACGATAGAACATGCCATAAGCAGATATGTATTGGTAGCCGCCGAAACTGTCTGAACCCCATGGATAATCCATCAGTTGAGTCTTCCAGACTAAGTCGCCGTTTCTTTCGCTGAAACCAGCGTAGTATCCGCCTTCCATCAAGCAAATAGCTATTCCATGATCTGCACCGAAGCAAGCTGTGCTGTATCTCGTCATGTCTGTATATGTGCGGTTCCATAGTAATGATCCTGTAGTCATGTCAACTGCCATCATCCATGTTCCGTGATAAACGCCGACACCTAATGGTGCGAGACCCGCCATCCAAATCATAATGTTGGTTTCTGGGTCGATAACAAATGTGTTGTAACCTAAGATACCGCCTGGATAGGTTGGTACGGCAAATGGCAAGCTTACGTTACCCATGATTCTTTGTGTGAAGTTGGTTGTAGTTCCAGCTGTAGTCCAGTTAATCAAATAGTATTTAGATACGCCTGCTGTTGTGATTGTTTGGACACTTAGTACATATGGGTCTTTATAGAAACCAGTGTATGCGTTGCTGCCTTGGATACCGCCCATTAGTTGTGGAGACAAGGCTTTGTAGCCTGTAGATGACATGTTGAAGGTAACTGCCCCTGTCCATGGATTGATCTTGTAGAAGCTGCCGTCGCCGGCAATGGATATGAGTGACACCGAATAAGTGCCGCTTGCTTCAGCGCCAACTTCACCTGCGACTGCTGCACCTGAGGTTCCTGGTGGTACATATGATATTATGTTCGGTGTAATTCCGCCTAAAGCGCCAGGTGTACTTGAGGTTGTGGGTATTGCATAGTACTGTTTGCCAGTTTGTAGATCCCAGCATACTGCACAGCTAGTTGGAACACCGTTGATTGGTACAGTCATGGTTTGGTAGCATCGTCCGTTGTAGATCACGCTTGGTGTACCTGCGCCTCCACCGAGACTGTAGGATCCTGCTGATCCACCGATTATGCCGGCATCACTCATTTGTTGCTTGTATTCGACATGACATGTGTTTGGTCCTTGGACGTATGGGACGAAGTTTGAGTGAGTTATGTATGTGTTAGTGTCTGCTGGCCAACTTGAACCGCCGCCTACAATTCCGTAGGGTGGGTAGTTACCGAGGATTGACCACCATTCTCTGTTCATGACATTTGCTGGGCGTGTCCAGTAGCCTGTTGGTAGTGCTGCTATTGGCCAAGAGCTAACCAAGTTGCTTTGAACTGTTAGGTTTTGCCAATTTGTGGAAGCTGGCTTATAGTATGCTGTGTCAAGATAGTATGCTGCACTTGAGCTTCCGGCGGGAACAAGCCTTCCGATAAGGTATGTTCCGTTCGGCCAGTATTCACCGGTGAATCTGAATTTGAATTGGTAGGTTCCAGTTTGGTCGGGTGTTAATTGGAACCATGCGGTTGCGTCGGCTGGGTATGAGTCCATTGGGCCAACAGTTTCTGTAGTTCCGTCGGGTCTTATGATGTCTACGTAGTAGCCTGATTGGAATCTATTTGGGCTAATTGGCGGTGTTGTCCACATGTTTACGAGTGCTGTTTGGCCGATGCCTATTGGGCTTGGGCTTACGCTTAGGAAAGCGGCAGTGTCCATTGTAACGCTTGGATTTGCGCCTGATGATAAGTCACCGACGACACCGGAGGTTGCTCCCTGCATAGGGCTACCAGGGATAACGTCGGCAGCAGAGGCTTTAGCGGTGAATGCGGCTGACATAAGCAAAGCAGAAGTCATCATTAGAACGATAGCGATTAAAGCAAAAGATTTTCGTCTAAAATTTACTTTTATTAAGTTTTCCATTTTTATTTTTCATCCTTTTAATTTTAGAACGTAAATCTTATGCATACTGTCCCTTTTAAAAATCACTCACCTATAGTGAGTACAAGCAAAAGTAAAATGGAATGAAAACGTGTTGTTGATGCCCTTTCATAATCTAAATTGCAGAAGTTAGAAGAAACAGGTTAACGACATAAAGGATTTGGTAAGGGACCAAAATTAATTCGATTTAGATTATGGAAATTAGAGTGCACTGGATAATCACTCTGAGAGAGTAAATCAAATATACATAAACTGTAGCAATAGTACGCTAAGTAGGAGGCATCGCTAATTTCAGAACAAATGTTCCTAATTGCGGAAGAAACTTTTTCATCAGCAATGTGCCTCGTTCTTGTATGGTTTCTAATTAAGCCATATAGAGTCACTAGAGAAGTTCGACATTTGGGTCTTCCGATTGGGTTTGGCTTCCTCTGTGTTTCCTATGCTGTTTCAGCTTTTACTCATTTGTATCCTCTTGCAACTTTTTCGAGTCTTCCTTTAGCTTGGTTCCAACTTCTCTTGAGACCATTTTCCATTCTATTCCTTGCATTTACTTATTATTTTTCAAAGAAATCTTCAAAAAACTCTAGACTAATGGGGGATGTAACCCTTAGTGCAATTATCGTTGCTCTAACATCCATGGTTATTTTCTTTTTTGTCGCCCCACAATTCGCGATTGATAATTATCGAGTCTTAAGCATTTATGTCAGGATCTTTAACATAGTGTGCCTGCTCTACATTACTATCCATACACTTAGAAGCCATTTAGCCGCTCAAGATTCAAAAACAATATTGACTCCGTTTGGATACCTATTTCTCTTAATAGGTCAATACTCCTTGTTGATCTGGGACACGGGAGATGTCTCCAACGAGTTCCCATTTTATGGAGGCTTACTACTTCGTTGGATAGGATTGGTTCTTTTTCTGCTAATTGCTTACAGAACCTTTTATGGGGCGAATAAAAGGAGTACTAAATGAAGAAAAAAGCCAGACGAGACAAAATGAAAATTTACGGCGATCTCTTAGATACTCTTAAGTCTGAAAAAAATAATATAGACAAGATAGTTCTAACACACATTCAAACTAAAATGAATGTTCCCTTCGATCGTTTAAAAAATTACATTTCGGATCTAGAAAGCCTCGATTTAATCGAAGACCAACTCAATTACAACCTTACTCCAAAAGGTAAACAATATCTTGATGAGTACAAGAAAATCCTTGATTTTATGGAACGTATGGGCATAGCCGACCGATAGAAACAATCAATTAGTCTTATTTTGAAAGGCAGGTCTCCAATGCATAGATAGTTAAAGCGCACGCCAGAATGTCTCACCAAGCTATTTTTAAGACTTTTCTGAAAAGTCTTGTGTATATGGTTTCCAAAAAATATGCTAATTTTTTTCACTCGGTAATATAGAGCCATCAAAATGTTCTCGGCATAAGATAGTTCGATTCTTTTGAAATCAGCGTTAATTTATAAATAGTGGCAAAAAATCAATGATTTTACAGCAATAGCTTGAATATTTTTACAACAAATGATTTTTTTCGATAGTTTAAATAGGTAACTCCAGAAATAAGGGCACCTGAAGAGAGTTAAAATGAGCGAAGGAAAAAATGTATCTAAAACGTTCGCTTTAAATTCAGACCTTCTCCAATTAAGAAATGAGATTATTGGCATGAACGATTGCCTCGTATCAATTACTCAGCGCTGACGCTCTATCTTTGTAGGAAGTGCTGGTATGGAACAAGAAATGGCGCAGTACTTTGATAAGAAGGTAAGACCCCGGGCCCTTATTTTAATGGCCAATCAGAAAGACCTCGAAAAGATAAAGGACTTTATTAAGACACTTAGCGAGGCTAAACTTGTTTATGTGACAACTGCGCCTTGTTCAACAGCTTTGAGAGTTATAAAAGAGCCTATTGACAAACAGCCCTTTGAACAACCGCTCTTTACTCTTGAAACAGGCTCGTAACGTCAAATAGTCGCTGATAAATTGCAGTCACAAGAGCCTATATCCGAATAATATTTTCTATCAAATTACTAGAATATGCCTGTGAAGGGTTTGCGACATACCTCTGTATAACATTCTATTGTTCTGATGTAAACGTATTATGACTTAGCAGCAAAATGCCAACAATTCGATGGAATGATATTCGTTTCAATTTAAATTTCAAGTATTCAGTCGGTTGCGGGGTAAATTGTTGTGATGGTGTTGAGCTATCTGAAGCTGATAGCTACTGTGCAAACGCTTCTTAAAAAGATCTACCCAGATTGATTGTTAATATAAAGAAAAGAGAGAAGGAATTAGTTTATGCCCTTTTCCTAAGCAATAGAATAGCTACGACTGCCATAGCGATAATTATTGCTAGCGTTGCACCTATCAGAGCAGGGTAGAACTCATTTGCGGCTAACCCCTGGCTTATTACTGGTGCTGGTGTGGTTGTGGTTGAAATAGCTTGGGCTACTGTTGCGTATGCGGTTGCGAATGAGCTTCCGTATGAGTCATCTCCGATGAAGGTTGCAGTAATTTGGTACTTTCCAGGTATGGTGGGTATCCACTCGTATGCGTATGTGCCGCTGTAGCCTTCGCTTGTAACAGTTGCAATGTGTACGCTGTTGCCATTAGGATCTAATGCGTCTAGTGACACGGGTACGCCAGTTAGAGTTTCATTACCCCAAAGACCGCCGATCTGCTGCTGCAAATGTATGTGTTCCATTTGAAGTTCCATAGAGTTTGCTGAAACGCATGGCGCGCCTACCTGAGCCGGGGATTGATCTAAGATAGTTCCTGATATGATTGCACTCTGACTTACAGTAATTTGTGTTTGCGGCACTGAAACAGTAGTTGCGCTCAAACCTTTGCCAAAGACATACAAGTTTCCGTCCCACGGGTTAGGAGCAACAAGATAACCATCAGCGATAGCGCCTTGAACCATTGGATTGTCTATTTTCCATATGCCTTCGCCTGTAGTGATGTTGATGCAATGAAGAGACCATCCTCTTGTTAATGGCCATGTTGGTGTGTGCTCGGTGTTGTATACATACATTTTTCCATCAGCGATCTCTGCTCCTCCGTTGAATGAGTAGACCCCAGTTCCGTTGTTTATGTACGGCGTTTCAAAGCTCGCAAGGGTTGGTGCTTGATAGTGCCATACTATTTTTCCATTAGTCCAGTTAAAGGCATAGACGCCATCATATGCTTGTCTAAAGAGCATGCCATAAGCTGATTGTATTGCGTAAGCTCCGAAGCTGTTTGATGCCCATGGATAATCCATAGTTTCGCTCTTCCATGCTAGTTGTCCTGTAGATAGGTCGTATGCGTAGAAGTGTCCTCTTTGTCCTAGAAATGCAACTCTTCCATGATCAGCAAGACAACAACTTGAGCTGAAAGTTGTATCATCAGTAATTACTACTTTCCATGGTAGAAGTTGTCCAGTTGTTAATGATGCAGCAGTTACATTTATGTTCCAATAGATATTTGACCCATTTTGCATGGTTCGAGTAATGAATGCAGCTATTCCGGCGTTGAAGTCTGCAACGCACATACCGACTCCTGCAGAATATGTATTAGTCGGCAATTGACTCCAAGGCCAAGTTATATTACTCACGATTCTTGAAGCTATGCTAGTGCTTGTTCCTCTTGTAGTCCAATTTATCAATCTGTATTGTGGGTTTGCAGTATTGCCAAGGGTTTGCAAACTTAAGACGTAGCCACCAAGTTGATTGACTAATGTACCCCCCGATAGCGGTGAAATCGAATAGTTACTTATTGCCCCCGTATTAGCGTTGATTTTTAAAAGAGACGAGCCGCTTATTGATAAGAGATCAATACTCCAGGTGGCAGATCCCAGTTCGTTTCCAGCGATTGTTGTCCCTGAGGATACTGGATTGTTATATACGATATTTGTTGGTGTTACACCACCAGGAATTTCATAGTATATATGTCCAGTCCGCAAATCGTAGCATTGCGCAGCGCTTATTCCATTTGGTAGAGTAACTGTCTGATAACATCTTCCTGAATAGGCGACACTGGGACTTCCTGGACTAGCGGTGATTCCATATTGTGTGGCAGGTCCGCCGATTAAGCCAGCTATTGAATCTTGTCTTTTCCATACTATGTGTGCGGTGTTTGGTGCTTGAACCCATGGTATGAAATTGTAGACGCCAGGACTGTCATAAGGGTTGGTGTTGGGGTATAGCGTATTCCAGTTTGGATAGCCGTCTCCTTGGTAGCCACTACCAGGATAGTTTCCTAGAATTGGCCACCATTCTCTATTATTAAGTGAGGCGGGTCTTGTCCAATAATCGTTTGGCAGCGGAGCTACCGGCCACGAAGCAACCAAGTCTTGCCGTACCGTTAGATTCTGAACTTGAGTAGAACTGGGCGAATAGTAAGCTGAGCCATAAAGATTGCTACCCGTTACGGAGGATGCATAAACTTTTCCATCCAAGTAGTAGCCTGCTGGGAAATATGTACCCACAAATTCGAATTTGAATTGCCATGTCCCAAGTTGATCTGGCACGAGCTCAAACCAAATTGCAGCAGTAGCAGGTTCTGATGATATAGTCCTCTTATCTATAGTTCCATCTGGCTTTGTGATTGTGACTATGAATCCTTGCGGGATCAGTCGGTTGTTTGAAGATACTCCTGGCGTAATCCACAAGTTAACGAGTAATGCCTGGCCTATTCCAATGGGGTTCGGTTCAAAGCTTAAACTAGCAACAGTAGGAACTGTCGCTTCAACGGTTACGCCTGCTGGTAATGGTCCACTAACAGGTTGCTGTGTAGCAAGTTGCGCCTTAGCTGTGTCAAGTGGTAGTATCGGTAGAACGAATGTCGAAAGCATAAGAATCAATGCAATTACCAAAATTTTTTTTGTATTAAATAAATGCATATTTTTTTCTCCTATTTTTTGTGTTTCAGAAGTCTTTTCTAATTTGTTTTTAAAACTTGCTATAATGACAAATCTAATTAAAAAAAAACTCGTTTTATTTCATCTAAAGTTGAGATTTTATACAAAATAACGGGACAAGGCAGCGCGCTTGCTATTGCTAAAAGCAAAAAAAGTGGAAAGAGAGTGATTGATTGCTTCCTTGTTTTATGGTCGTTTTCTGAGTATTAGTACTGTAGCTATGGCTATTGCAATGATTATAGCGATTACTCCAACCACTATGTATGTCATCAGGTCTGATGTGGTTGCTGAGGCTGAAAGTGACACAGTTGGTGTTGCTGTTGCTGAAGTTGTTGGTGCATTGACTGCAGTAGCGTATGTTGTTGCAAATGAGCTGCCGTATGAATCGTCTCCAGCGAAGGTTGCAGAGATCTTGTAATCGCCTGCAATTATTGGAGTCCATGTGTAAGCGAATGTGCCGCTTGTTCCGTCAGATGTGACTGAGGCTATGTGTACTGTGTTTCCGTTGGGGTCAACTGCGTCTAAAGATAGGGGAACTCCCGTTATTGTTTCATTGTGCCACAGGCCATCAATCGGCATTTGACAATGCAGATACTCCATGTACGTTGTCATCGAACCCTTGGAGACACATGGCATTCCGGGCTGAGCTGGAGACTGGTCAAGAACTGTACCTGAGATGATAACGCTCTGTCCCTTCGTTATAGCAATTTGTGGTGCTGAAACTGTAGTTGAACTCTCTCCTTTGCCGTAAACGTACATATTGCCGTCGTTGCCCGAAACCGTTAGGTAGCCATCGTCTATGGCGCCTATGGAGCCGTCCATCTTTGCGGTCCAGATTTTTTCGCCGGTGGTGATGTTTATGCAATGTAATCCCCAACCTCTAGTAATTGGTTGAGTGGGAGTGTGTTCAGTGTTGTATGTGTATAGTTTTCCGTCTGCAGCCCAACCGCCGGAATTGAACGAATACACAGTAATGTTATTTGCGTCGTGGTATGGAGTTTCAAACTGGCTGAAAGCTGACGCCTCGTACCTCCACACTATTTTGCCGTTGGTCCAGTTGAAGGCATAGATTCCGCTGTAGGCAAACCTGAAGAACATGCCATAGGCCGAAACTGTGCTGTATGCTCCAAAACCAGTGCAATCCCATGGATAGTCCATCACTTCGCTCTTCCAAAGTAGCGCACCAGTGTGCTCGTCAAAGCACATGAAATATCCCGACCCGGTGCCCGATGCGTCATCTCGCATTAACACAGCAATTTTTCCATGATCAGCTACGCATGCGCCTGAGCTGTAGACTGACTCCGTTAGGTTAATGTCCCACAGGGTTGCGCCTGTTGTTTGACTGTAAGATGCGATACGAGTACCATACCTGATACCCGTTGCGTTGTCGTAGCTGACAAGTGCGTAAGGAAAGCCATAGTTAGCGAAATTCCATACGCCAGGTTCTCTCACTAGAAATGAAATGCCCGCACTATAGTCTTGAATGTTTCCCCAATAGAATGTGGTAGAGAAGAGCTCAGAACGTGGCCAGGTTACGTTATTCATTATTCTTGTAGAGAAGTCAGTGCTTGTTCCGAGGGTAGTCCAGTTGATTAAACGGTATATACCCGCTGTCGGAGTCCCTGATGCTCCTGGTCCGCCTGTGTTGCTTAGCATTTGTTCGCTCAATACATATCCGTTCATGTAGTAAGTGTTTGAAGTAAAGGACGGTATGGAAACGTTGAGGCTAACTGCACCGGTGGTTGGATTTAGTTTAATCAATTGGTTATTAGCAATTGCGACGAGAGAGGTTGTGATACTTTCGGAAGCTGTGGCTCCCTCTACAGAAGGTGCTCCTTGACCGTATTCAATGTATGGGGGTGTTGGAACGCCTGTTCGTTCCCAAAATGTTTGTCCGGTTCGTATGTCGTAGCATTCCAGTACACTTTGGGTCACACCATCAAAAGGTTCGGTGATGCTTTGGTAAGCCTTGCCATCGAATACTACGCTCGGGGTGCCGCTTCCACTTTGCATGCTGTAAGTTCCCTGATCTCCTCCGAGAAGACCTGAAAGTGTTATTTGTCGTATCCAGACTACGTGTGCTGTGTTTGGTCCTTGAACCCATGGGATGAAATGTCGTTGGCTTGTCCAAGTTGTGCTCGTGTCCGGATATAGTTTATCCCATGTCGAGCTTTCTACTGATGGACCAAACCATGGGTAGCTTCCTGCAATTGTCCACCATTCTCGGTTTTCCACCTGTATCGGTTGTGTCCAATAGTCTGTGGGTAAGGGAGAATTCGGCCATGGGACCACTGGATTTTGTTGCACTGTCAGTGTTTGAACTTGCGAACTCGCAGGGTTGTAGTAGCAGGTTCTCGTGTAGCTTTCCGTCCAGCCTGGTTGAGCTGTGTCTAGAGCAGTGGTGTAGTTTCCTGTTGGGAAATACTGTCCGGGCATGGAAAATTGAAATTTCCAAGTGCCAATTTGGTCTACTGTGTATTCGAACCATGCTGTCGAGTCGGCATGATAAGAGTCCATTACTTTTGTGTCTACGGTTCCGTCGGGTTTTGTTATTGTAACTTTGTAATCCGTAAAGTAACGTGTGTATGAAGGCCCAGGCACTACCCAAAGATTAACTAAGATCGTTTGACCAACGCCAATGGGGTTTGGTCTGACGCTTATGTAAGCTCCCTCAACAAATTGAAAATCGGGTGTTACTCCAGCCGGCAGTCTTATTCCACCGCCACTCTGTATGTTAGTGAGTTGGTTTGGTGTGTAGTATCCAGTCGCCGGAAATGCTTGCACAGACGTTGCCGTCAACGTAATAGAAGCCATCAATAGAACTAAAACGATTATCGAAGTCAATTTTGCTTTATTTCTCAATGAACGCATTTTACTTTCTCCTATTTTTTGTGTTTCAGAAGTCTTTTCTAATTTGTTTTTAAAACTTGCTATAATGACAAATCTAATTAAAAAAAATCTTGTTTAAATTGATCAAGAGTTGAGATTTTATACAAATTCAATACCACTTGTCAAAAAATTGTAAATAAAGGCTTTTTTACTTGTATTGTTTTCAGGAGTCGATCGACGGCAGAAACTTTAGATGTGGTATGCACCGCTAGTGAGTAATGCTTTTATTTATTTGTCTTCAGTTGAGATTATGAATAATAATCAGGTAGCGATTGATTCTATTGATGCTAAGCTGATTATTCTACTGCTCAAAAATGCTCGGACAAAAACAAAAGATTTAGCCGAAGCATGCGGCATATCCTCCACTGCAGTAGGAAACCGAATAAAAAAACTAAAAAAAGACGGCGTCATAACAGGATCAGCCCTTATGTTAGATATGAGTCAAATGGGCTTTATGTATCCTGCATTGGTAAGCATCGAAAGAATGCGCGAAGAGCACTTTGCTAAGGTGATCTCTTTAATCAAAAGCCGTTCAGGCCTTGTTCTTTATAATCCAAGTTTCGGTAAGTCAGATTTTTCAATTTTCTTGGTTGCAAGAACCCTTAGAGACTTAGATTGTTTAAAACAGTCAATAAGGAAATATTCAGCCGGTCGAATTTCAGTTGATTTATGGAGTACACCGTTTTTCTGCTTTGAAAACCTAAACATTGAAGGAAAATAAGGACGTTTTATTTTGGATGAGATTGACTTAAAAATCCTTCGTCTGCTTACCCAAGATGCCCAGATGCCTTTCTATAAGGTAGCTAAAATCGTTGGTATTTCACCGAGAACAGTTGAACTGAGATTTCGCAAATTAGTACGAGCACACATAGTTCTGCAGTCGACAATTCTAGTTGATCTTGCCAAAATTGGCTATGCAGGAAAAGCCTACATATCAATAACAACCCGTCCAGGAGCTGATCAGTCTATAATCACGGAAGAGCTGAAGAAAATTGAGGGCATATTCCTCATAACACAGATAATTGGTGATTATGATATTTTTGCACTTTTTGTTTTCAGAGATTTAGTTAGTGTTATAATGGTTGTGGATTGCATCAAAAAGTTACCAGGTGTCGAGAGAGCCGACGTTTCTTTTGTTTGTGATACAACTTATCCAGTTTCCCAATGGGTTCATGAACAGTTGCGCTGAATCGCCACCTTTTACTTCTAATTGCTTTCCCTCATAGGAAGTTGCATAGCCCATTGTTTTGTTCAGTTGTTTATCGAATGAGTTTTGCCTGGGCGTAGCGGTTCAGGCAAGAATAGTATTGCAAAGCAGCTTTTTCCAGATGCTTACATTCGAAGTTTTGAGAACAATAGCAAGTGTGTTTTAGACGACTTTCCTTCAAAGCTTGAGACCGGTGAAATTACAAAGATGCTTTGCGGTGTTGGCTTTGCGTCTCCGCCTCACTTGCTTAAGGCGTATGATTGTTTGAGTCAAGGTGAAAAGATTAGCATTGACATTGCGCGTGCGCTTTGTTTAGATAAGGTGTTGATTGTGTTTGATGAGTTTACTTCCGTTTAAAATGTAAAATACGATGATGACTTCAATTAATTGGTGGTTGGTTGGATTAAAATTTAATACACACACAAAACAACGAATAAGAGGAAAAAGGGGAAATGCTCTATTTTCAACTAAAACCAATATTGTGGGAGCTCTCGAATTATCTATTACGGAAGAACAATTAAAAATTGCCTAAAAAAAATGGAACTAAATATCTCTAATACCAAGGTTTACAACAAGATGAGAAAAAGGGGGAAAATGGGAATTTACTTTTTCCTATACAGAATTACTCCAACTATCGCAACTGCTACTATGACTGCAATTACTCCGCCGATTATGGTCATTGTGTAGTCAGGAATAGAAATTTGCTGTTGTTGTCCTGTATTAGTTGATGCCGGTGCTGGACCTACTGAGATGGCGGTTGAGGCTCCTGAGCTGGCGTAAGAGTCGTCGCCCGCGAAGGATGCTATGATTTTGTATGTGCCTTCGGCTGGTGGTGTCCAAGCTTGTTCGTATGTGCCATAGTAAGCGCTGGTTGTCACCGTGCCGATGTTGATGTAAGTGCTATTCTCGTCTATTGCTGTTAGGGTTACAGGGATACCGGTCATGGTGATGTTATGGTTGAGTCCGTCGATTGGGTGCTGCATATATAGGTATTCCATCTGGGTTGTCATTGAGTCCTTGGATACGCATGGTGTGCCTGGTTGTGCTGGTGATTGGTCCAAGACTGCACCTTTTATGACTACTCCCTGTCCTTTGGCTATTACGACGTCAGGTGCTGTAACTGTTGTTGTGCTCTTGCCCTTGCCGAACACGTACATGTATCCGTCGTACAAGTTGCATGCTGTAAGGTAGCCGTCGGCAACAATGCCGGGAGCCATGCCTCCAGTCACGTTCCAGATATCTTTGCCAGATGTTGCGTTAATGCAGAATAGACGCCATCCTCTTGTGAGTGGCGCGCTAGGTGAGTGTTCCAAGTTATACGCGTAGATTTTTCCGTCAGCAATGATGTTACCTGAGAACCATGAGTATTGTCCTTGGTAGGGAGTTTCGTATTGGTAGGGAGTTGGCGCTTCGAATACCCATTGTACTTTGCCGGTGTTCCAATCGATAGCTCGCAAGCCAGCGTATGTTGGGTCATATAGAAGTCCGTAAGCTGATGACACGTAGTAGGCTCCGAAGGTGTCCCATGGCCAGCTGGTGGATTCGCTTTTCCAAAGTTGCTTGCCTGTGAATAAGTCCCAGCAATAGTAGAAGCCGTCATTCATACGTATGGCGAATTTCCCGTGGTCTGCGCATGCTGTACTTCCGCTGAATATCCCAAAGCCTGTTCCCAGCGTGTTGTTCCACAGTATTTGCCCTGTGTTAATGTTCACAGCAGTTAAGATTGCATCGGAGGTCACTCCTACAGCAGGGTTTGTTATTCCGGTTGTTGTGACAGCTACGCCAGTTTCGAAATCGCATGTGCTTGGCAAGCTGTTTAATGGCCAAGTTATGTTGCCCATTATTCTGGTTGTGAAATTGGTGCTTGATCCTTCCATAGTCCAGTTGACTAGGCGATATCGCTGAGCACCTGCTGAGGCACCAAGATCTTGCACGCTGAGGACATAAGGATCTGCGTAGATAGTTCCGGAGGTGAGTGGAGAAATTGATATGTTCGAACTTACCGCCCCGTTGGTTGGACTGTACTTTATTAGTTGTCCGCCGCCTAAGTATACAAGCATCATGTGTAGTCGGTCTGCTCTCTGTGTTGCTCCTGGAACAAGTGGGGTGTCGAATGCGGTTGAAACCACCGTAGGCATTTGAGAAGTCCACGGTTGTTCCCATATAACCTCTCCTGTGCGTACATCTGTGCATCGCCAAACGTACATTGGGTTTCCATTAAATACACTCATGACTTTGCCGTAGAGTCGCCCTTGAAAAAGTATTGCCGGGTTGCCGTCTGTGCCTGGACCTGCATTGTATGCGCCTGTCGCGGTGCTAAAGGCTTCGTCATAGGCTACTGGCGCTGACAATTGTCCAGTTTCTCCGCTGATGATACCTGCGAGGACACTGCCTTGCACTCGCCATGCTATGTGGGCGGAGTTCGGTCCTTGTACCCATGGGGTGAATTTGTAGTTGCTCATGTATGTGTTTGTGTTAACTGGCCATTCAGTGCCTCCCCCTACGCCGTTAAATGGACAATGGCCTGCGATTACCCACCAGTCTCTGTTCTCTGGTGAGATTGGTCGCGTCCAGTAATCTGTTGGCAATGCTGCTAGAGGCCAAGACATCACTTGCTGTTCCTGTACAACGAGTTCGCGATCTCCTGTGGTT
Organism: Candidatus Bathyarchaeota archaeon; assembly: GCA_963811105.1. Lineage (GTDB taxonomy): Archaea > Thermoproteota > Bathyarchaeia > Bathyarchaeales > Bathycorpusculaceae > Bathycorpusculum. Next base: position 800,333 of record CAWEPZ010000011.1, read on the forward strand.
GCTGGCTTGTAATAGACTGACTGTGGAAAGCTTGAAGTTGTTCCTCCGCCAAACGCGGCTCCACTTCCGGTACTGTAGTTTCCTGCTGGGAAGTATCCGCCTGGAAAGTCAAACCTAAGTTTCCAAGTACCAACCTGGTCAACTGTGTACTCAAGCCATGCAGTTCCATCGCCACGATATGTTGTAAGTGGACCTATTGCGTCTTTGGTGCCGTCTGGTTTAGTGATCACTAATTGGAGATTGCCCAAGGCTCGACTTACGTGGGTTGGTGGTTGGAACCAGATGTTAATCAGTATTTTTTGTCCGACACCAACGGGGTTTGGTGTGAAGCTTATGTGAGCTAGGGTTTCTAAAGTTACGTCGGGTGTAACTCCGGTGGGAAGGGCTATTGAAGTTCCGTTTTGCAGATTCGTGGGTGTGATGCCTACAGGTATTGTTGTTTGCGCTTCTACTGGGATTGTTATCAGTACGATAGAAGCCAAGGTAAGAAATATGATAAATATCGCGGTTGCTTTTGCTAATTTAGGTTTAATTTGCATTTTCTCTTTTCTCCTTCTTCAGAATTGTTTTGGTCCATTTTTAAAACTATCGCCTGCGTTCTTATAGGTTAAGAAAAATTGTATATTTTCCTATTTAGCGTTAATTTTTTACACCATTAAAAATTATCATTGAAGTATCATTTTGTTCTTCTTTTTCAAAAGATACGTAGTCGTGTTTGATAGAAAAAAATTCAATAATACTTAAAGAATTTATTCGTTTTTTTAAGTTACTTCTTGTTAATGAAAAGTTTTAAAAAGTAGTTCAATAGAACGCTTAATTGGGTAAGTAGTGACTTTAAGACATCGATTTAAGGACAATGAGCTTATATTTTGATCATTCTCTTTTCTCCTTAATTTGTGAAAATCTCGAATAGGAATAGTCTCGCCCAAAAAACTTTCGACCGTCTAAAAAGCTACATTTCTGATTTAAAAGACCTCGATTTAATCGAAGACCAGCTTTCATACAACCTTACTCAAAAAGGCAATCAATAGATTCGGCGTTTCAAGAGCTTTCAAGGCTGCAACTAAGGTCTTGAGTTCTTCCTCTATTAAAGGCAACTCAATTGGCAAAATTAACTTATCAAAGGTAGTTGTTGATGGCGTGTTTTTTTCACTCCCATCAACAACTTCTAAGCCTAAACGAGATGTTTTCATTTGTACTGAGGTAAGGCTTTTGACCAGAACCTTTGCAATAGAATGCAAAGACTTTTTTCTGTTAACAGTTGTCGAAGTTGCTTTTCATCCTCAACTGTCCAAGGTTTACCCCTCGCCATTAAGCTTGGTTCCACCTGGTAAGAATCGATGTTTTTTCCCTACAAATAGCCCGATTATAATTCCGGTTATGTCTGTGGTTGCTGCGAAAACTTCACTGTTCCAACTGCCTAGAAAAACCATGTGGGGCAATCTCCAGGAATGATAGACAAATGGCCATTGCAATCGCAAATTCCACGCCCAGAACTAAGCGTTCGTCTGGTAATTCAACTTCAGAGGTTGTGCGGCCACAGACTTGGTGGCGTCGAGTGAGGGCACGCGTAATCAGATTTTCCGCCAAGGAAGCCTCATCCTCATTCTCACCCTCTGCATTCGATGATACATGAATATCCTGGGAGAGCGTGGGTTTAGAAGATTAGATGAGACAATGCTTGAGCGAGACTGTCCTGAACTGCTCTTGGCGAAGCTAAGAATCATGCAATCTGCAATTTAGTTCTTCAAAAAAAGGGAGAAAAATAGGGGGTTTTTAAGCTTTTTTCCTCGCTAAGATTGCGCCTACAATTATTATGGCGACTATTATGGCTATTATGCCTGCTACAAGGTAGGTTGCTAAGTCGCTGTTGCTTACGGTTTCTTTCGCGGTTGTTGGTGTTTGTGTCGGTAATGATGCTGGTTGTACTACTGAAGCGTATGCTTGTGCCCAGGAGCTTCCATATGAATCGTCGCCTGCGAAAGTAGCGGTTATCTTATATTCTCCAACTATTGACGGTGTCCAAACGTAGCCGAATGTGCCGCTTGCTCCGTCTGACGTAACTGTAGCAATGTGTACAAAGTTTCCGTTAGGGTCAACTGCATCTATAGACACTGGAACTCCTATGATGTTTGCCGGCACTTGCTGTTGCATGTACAGGTAATCCATCCAGGCACCCATTGATTGCGCTGACACACACGGTGTTCCGGGTTGAGCTGGGGATTGATCCAAGACGCTGCCTGATATGACCGCGGTGTGTCCAGTATCGAGTTCTGTTTGTGGTACCGATATTGATGTGGATGATAGACCTTTGCCAAAGGCGTACAAGTATCCATCATATGAGTTGCCTGCGGTAAGATAGCCGTCTGATATTGCTCCTGGCGCCATAGGACCGATCACGCTCCATATACCTTGGCCTGTTGTGGCATTGATGCAGTAAAGTCCCCAACCTCTCGTAATAGGCTGGCTTGGTGTGTGCTCTGTGTTGTATGTGTAGAGTTTTCCATCGGCTACCTTGGCTGAACCAAAGAATGGGTATTCGCCAGTGCCATTTGACATCGTATATGGCGTTTCAAACGGTGGTGCTGGTGCTTGGAATTTCCAGGCGCGTTGTCCTGTGCTCTCGTTGAAAGCTACTACGCCGTCGTATGTTTGCCAGTAGAAGAAGCCATATGCTGTTTCAGCGCTGTATGACCCGAACTGTCCCCATGGATAGTCAAATTGGGTTGTGGTCCAAACGAGTTTTCCAGTGAATAGGTCGAAGCAGTCAAGAATTCCTGCATCCATCGGAATGAACACTTTTCCATCGCCAACTGAGTCTGCGGCAGGATAGTATGATGTGTCGTCTGTCGTAAGGTTGTAGAGTACTTGTCCAGTTACTATGCTAATTCCAACTATACGCGTTCCATAAGCTCCACCGGCTAATCCAAATTCTGCCCCTGTGACGGCAGCTCCACCAGAAGCTGACCCAAATATGCCTGCAACTGTTCCTACTGCCACGCCAGTATCAAAATCGGCTAGCATCCCTGTTCCTCCTGGTGCCATGCTTACTGGCCAGCTTACGTTGCCAACTATTCTTGTTGCAAAGTTCGTGCTAGTTCCGGCGGTTGTCCAGTTTATCATTCGCCACGCTGTCGAGTTAATAGTCTGTACACTTATTACATAATTGTTATTGTAGAATGTTCCCGATGTCAACGGAGAAATCGAAACATTAAGCGTAACCGCGCCAGTGAAAGCATTTATCTTGTATAACCGACCACCGCTTAAATTGATTAAATCGACCGTTTCGCCGTTCGCTGCTGTACCGAGGTCTTGGGCTGAAGTTGTTGCCGGCGCAATGTATGAGATTGCTGTGGGGGTAATTCCGCCTTGTGAAACTGGTATAGCATAATACTGTTGTCCTGTTTGTAGATCATAGCACACTGCGCAGCTTGTGGGAACTCCATTGATTGGTACTGTTTGAGTTTGGTAACATCGGCCAAGATAGATTACGCTTGGAGTGCCCGCCGAAGCTTGTATGCTGTATTGTCCTGCTTCACCGCCTATTATGCCACCTACGGCTTCTTGTTGTCGCCATACGATGTGTGCTGTGTTTGGAGCCGTAACGTAAGGACCACAGTAGCTTACGATACTGTTGTAGTAAGCCCATGGGAAGTTTCCTGCAATTGATGACCATTCTCTATTATCGGGGGATATCGGTCTAGTCCAATAGTCCGTTGGTAATGGTGAATACCATGACATCACTGGTTGTTCTTGTACTACAAGAGTCTGTACCGGCGTTTTGGCTGGCTCATAATATGTTGATGGGTAATCGCGTTGGTCCATGAAGCTTGATCCTGCTGGTGCTGAATTGTTTAGAATGCCGTTGACATATCGTCCTGCTGGGTAGTAATCGCCTGCGTAAGTAAACTGTACTGTCCAGTTGCCTGCTTGGTCAGGGGCATAGGAGAAATAATTCGTTCCATCAGCTACAAAGGAGTTAAAAGGTCCAACGACATGTTTTGTTCCGTCTGGTTTGGTGAAAGTAACGGTGTATCCTGTGTGCGCTCGGTTAGCTCCAATTGGTGGTATGATCCAAACGTTGACTAATAATGTTTGACCTACCCCGATTGGATTAGGACTGAAACTTAGGTATACAGTGTCTTGATAAGTATAAGCGGGGGTAACTCCTGAAGGTAAAGGTCCGCCTGCGGTGTTTGGGTCTTGATTTTGTTGAGCTTTAACTGGCATTGCTATGATAGCGATTGAAGACAGCAGAAATAGTATTGCAAATATCGTCTCCAAAAGAATTCTATTCTTTGTATTTATTCTTAGTGGGTTTATTTGTTTTTCCTCCTCTCAGATAAGCGATACCTGGCTATCACCTTTAAGTGTTTTCAATCTTTGATAAAAAATATTGCAAATGATATTATGATTATTGAAGTAGTGAATTTTATGCAATCTATAGTTAGTATCACTTTTTTGATTTTGCAATAATTAGTTTTAGGTGCGGTTTTTTGAAATTTTTGCAATCAGAAACACATGTTGAATGGCAAAAAATATAACCGATTCACGGAGCTTATTTACAAATATGGGCGTTGGGTAAGAGGAATACGCAAGGGGACTAATGTTGATAATATAGATATTGAAATATTAAAAATTCTTTTAACAGATGCTAGAGAGAATCAAAAGAGCATAGCGAAAAAATGTGGGATAACGGCTGTTTCAGTTCTTAGAAGGATCAAAAGATTGGAAGCTGAGGGCGTTATTGTTGGAACAGGGGTGATATTGAACAGAGAAGTGCTTGGTAGTCCGTACGAGGCTACGATTTTAATAGACGCTTGTAATACATTAGAAGAAGACATAAAAAATAAAGTTAGGCAGACAAAGAATATTTTGGTTTGTGCAGAGAGCATCGGGAGATACAATTTGTGTGCACTTATCGTTGTTCATGACCTTAACGAGCTAAATGAAACTGTTGGTAAAATAAGAAACATTAAGGGAGTAAACACAGTAAACGTCAATATTTGGACGGGCAATAGGTATGGCAATTTTGCAAAAAACCTCAAGGTCGCTGAAAGCCAATGGAAATAGATGCTACAGATACTCAAATCTTAATTGAATTAATGACCAACGGCCAAATGCCTTTTTCAAAAATCAGCCAAAAAATAGGTGTGTCACGGGAGACTGTCAGAAAAAGATTTGAAAAGATGAAAAAAGAAGGGGTCATTGAAAAAATTACAATTCTTATTGACGGTCATAAGATTGGAGTTCAAGGCACAGCTTTCTTGATGATAACGTGCTTAAGAGGTGCAAACAAAGCAGCAATATTTAAAAACCTCAAGATTACACCAGACGTCTGTTTGGTTACTGAACTATTGGGCGACTTCGATTTTTTTGTTTGGGCAAGCGTAAGAGACATGCAGCAAATAGCTCAACTGACCAACGACGTCAGAAAATATGAAGGCGTAGACAGAATTGAAACTATGCTACTAACTCAAACTTACTTTGCCTTTTCTTTGATTCCCAAAATCTCTGTAAAATGCGATGGATTAGATTTCCCAAACCGCTTTCATCCTGAGTAACTTTCGACAGAAAGCAGCAGAGGCACTTGGAAGAATAGTGGGATAAGTGAAAACTATGATAGTTTTTCAGGCGTCACCCAAGCGGGTTTGCCTTCCACTATCTCCCGCTCAGAAGGCATGGGATAGTGCAAGCCTAACGCTTCAAACAACCCCTGCTCGGTTTCCCCGGCGACTGCCACGCCATCCATGATTAGACCTTCGCTGTATTTGATTCGCATTCCTTTGGAAATGGCGCAGCCAGCAAGCCACATATTATGTTCCGCCGACCTCGTTCGGACAAGCAAATGAATGCCAAAAGTCGATGGTTGAGCATGGTAGAAATCAACTTGAAAAAGACCACCGTGACAAGGCAAGAATGCTTTTATGACACTGTTACCCTGACAGCTAGGTTTAGCCTTCAGGCGTCTTAGTTCTTCACTTATCTTTTGCCATTCAAAATCGCTCTTTGCGACCACGACAAAATCAATGTCATGCACCTTAGGTCTCTGCCGCCTGATGCTACCAGCAATTTCTATCTTGACACAATGAGAACATACAACAGTTTTTACCTGGTTCGCTACTTTTTCTGCATCTTTCAGGTCAATCTCGGCCAGTACAGGAACTTCGTTTTCTGGAAAAAGCGTGGATTGTTTCTTCATAACGTTCGCCTTTCTTCAGTTGTAACGTGGATTTTATAGTTTGCTTTTCATCTCCGGTTGAGGTTGGGTGCATATTTTTTGCCAAATTACATCGTTTAGTTTGTACTCGAGTTCCCGCAACTTCATCTGCTGAGCCGACAGAATAGACAGCACCATAGGCTCAAAGATTATGGGGTTACACGCTGCCCCGCTTGCCATCCCATTATCCCTGCGTATATCCATCAGCTCACCAAAGGCAATTCGTGCTTCCTCATTTGGCATAGCATTTCTAAATCTTTTCCACCTATGAATCTCAAACTCTAAAGCCATACGGTAAGAAGGAACAGTCTTTCCCATCTATGTTAAGCCTCCACACAATTCGTTGTCTCAATCATAACCAATCACTTGGGGCTCCCGCTCTTAGTTTAGACTGCTTAAAAAGAAAGCGAACAAACAACTCATTTAAGCAGTGGAGAGGTAGATGAAAATAAAAAAATTGCTTTCGTCTGAACTGCTGGCTCAAATTCAGAATTTCATCGAAGAAAAGAAAGCAATTCGGCTACACCAGCAAAGAAGAATTTGTCCGCAAGGCCATACGCTACAGACTAACCTGGCTCAAAGGCGAGACAATTTGTGAACTTCATGTCAAATCTTAAAGAACATTGTACCTTAGACACTCATATCGCAGCGTGCATATATATGGAAAAATAACATCTTTAGCTATGTTATTACCTATTAGTACAATAATCAGGTAACCAAAAGACTAGAATGACGAAACATCTCAAGCATAAAGTGAGCTGCTAATATTGGTATTTACAGTTAAAATTTGAGATTGCCCCATGCCTTCTTGGTTCGAAAGCTCAATAGTAAATTCAGTGTTAATTCTCTTCTAACAAGTCTCCCAAAAAGAAAAAAGGGAAATGATTTTTTGACGAGCTGTTTTATGGTCGTTTTCGTAGGAGTAGTAAGCCAACTATTGCTACTGCGATGATTATGGCAATCGCTGCTACTGCAATGGCGTACATTATTGGTGTGTTGTCAGCTTGTAAGGCGACTGTTGTGGGTGTTGGAGAAGTTGCTGCTGCTGCACCGACTGAAATAGCAGTTGATGCAGATGAGCTACCATAGGAATCGTCGCCTGCGAAAGAAGCGATAATCTTGTAGTCTCCTTCGATTGGTGGAGTCCAGGTCTTGCTGAAAGTTCCGTAGTATCCGTCTGTTGTAACGGTTCCAATGTTTTCAGAGTTGCCGTTAGAATCAAGCGCGGTTAAGGTCACTGGAACTCCAGTTATTGATTCGTTATGCCACAATCCATCGATCGGCCACTGTTTGTGCAAGTATGCCATCCACGTGCTCATAGATTCTTTAGATACGCAAGGTGTGCCTGGCTGAGCGGGAGACATATCAAGTACTGTGCCTTTTATCACAATACCGTTTCCTTTTGGCATTACAACGTCAGGCGCTGTAATTGCTGTTGCGCTTTTGCCCTTGCCGATGACGAACATGGTACCGGAATAGTGGTCGTCAATTGCGAGGTAACCGTCGGCCATGGCACCTTGAAATATCCTACTATCTACTCCTGATCCCGGCAAGTTCCATATTTCTTCACCTGTTGTGGCGTTGATGGCGAACCACTTCCATCCTCTTGTGATTGGCTCTGAGGGCGTGTGTTCACTATTGTAGGTAAAGATCTTCCCGTCGGCAACGTAAAGCGAACTGTGCCAAGAATATACGGTTGAACCATTTTGGTCTGTATAAGGTGTCTCATAAGGATCTGCTGGTGCTTCAAATTTCCAAACAATCTTTCCGTTGGTCCAATTGAATGCGTAAAGCGCTTCGTATGTTCCGCTGTAAATCATGCCGTAAGCTGATTCTGAACTGTAACTCCAGAAATCGCCCCATGGATTTGTTGTTTGTTCGCCTTGCCACAATTGTTTTCCTGTTAAAGCATCCCAGCATAACCATTGCCTATCTTCCAATACGCCCATGGCTAACTTTCCGTTCTCAACAAGAACAGCTCCAGAACTGGTTTCAATTTTGTCAGTTGTAAAGTTCCATAACTCTTGGCCGGTTATCATGTTTGCAGCTCTCAGTTCTGTTCCAGTGAATGCGTTTCCTGATTCTGGCCTTACTGCGGCAATTGCTACTCCTGTGCCAAAGTCTTGAGTGTTGCCTAAGTCGGCCCATGGCCAAGTTATGTTATTCACTATTCTTGCAGTGAAGGCGGTGGCGGTTCCAAGTGTTGTCCAGTTGATCAAACGGTATCCTCGCGTGCCGCCAAGGTTCTGCACCGTCAAGGCGTACCCGTTCATGTAGTACTTGCCTGTCGTCAAGGGAGCAATCGAGCCGTTGAAGGACAGGGCGCCATTGTTTGGATTATACTTTCTCAGATATCCGCCGCCTATTGACAAAAGCTGTGGTACAGTTGGTTTTGCTCCTTCGCCAGGGACCGCCAAACTCGACTCACCATATTCTATGAGGTTTGGTTCCGATTCACCTGAATATAGTGGTCTTTCCCAGAATAATTCTCCGGTGCGTATGTCATAGCACTGCCAATAATTTTGACTGCCTGGTCCATTTGGACTAACTTTGCTAACCACTTGGTAAGCTCTTCCAGATAAGATCACCGATGGATAACCGCTATCACCCTCTATGGTTAGAGTCCCAGTATCCCCTCCAAGAAGACCTCCCAGACTATTCTCTCGTTTCCATACTATGTGTGCACTGTTTGGCGCTTGAACCCATGCAGCGAACCTAGCCAAAGGTTCCCTGGATATTCCCATTCTGTAGGTACTGGTGTTAGGGTAGAGTTCATCCCACATCGGACCTCCTCCTGGACCAAACCACGGAAAATTCCCTGCAATCGACCACCATTCTCTATATTCAGGAGGTATTGGTCTTGTCCAGTAGTCTGTTGGCAAAGGGATCGTAGGAAAAGAGGCAACCAAGTCTTTCTGCACGATAAGGGTTTCCTCTGGTGTGGAGCTTGGATAATAGTAGGCTGAGCCAAGAGCTGAACCCGTGTTGTTAGCGACGATGTATCCTTTAGAATAATTTCCTGCTGGAAAATACGTGCCTGGAAATTCAAATTTGATCTTCCATGTGCCAACTTGGTCGGCTGTGTATTCAAACCATGCAGTTGCATCTGCATCATAAGAATTCATCGTACGGATGTCTTTGGTTCCATCTGGCTTTGTGATTGTTACTTTATATCCTGGTTCAAATCGGTCTACATGAATTGAAGGCGACGTCCATACGTTGACCAAGAAAGGCTGGCCGATCCCTACGGGGTTAGGTCTAAAGCTGATAAACGCCTGAGTTTTTTCTGTGTTATCAACAGTTACGCCAGCTGGTAGTGGTCCGCTAACTGGTTGTTGAGCAGCAAGTTGAGCTTTGATGGGCATTGCTATCAGAGAAACAGAAGTTATCATTAAAATCATAACAACTATTGCAGATATTTTTGATTTGTCCAATGAAAAACGCATTTTTTTCACCAATTTGTTTCCTTGTACTTCTAGAAACGGCTTTTACTATATAACGTTTAATCCATAATACTTTGCATGATTTGCGAAAAGTGTGCAAAAATATCTTCTTTCATGATTATGGATGAAAGAAGTATTATTCAATACATCGTCACTAAGATTAACATGATGGAACTTTATTATCAAGCGAAGCGGACATAAAAGGTTGCCAACCCCAAAAACCCACACGCGAACGACAAAGCGATTAAATGCAAGAACAGCGAATAGAACTTCGGTGGACGAAATAGAAAAAGAAAAGCATTGGGTAATCGCCCCCAACTTTATAAAGGGTTTTTTGGTGTGAAATACATTAACTTAGCAATCAAGGCACTTCATCTATTCTACATTTGAATTTTCTTCTACAAGAAAGAAATATTTAACGAGAACAAAAAAGGAAAAAGGAATTTGTTTCTTGTTTTGTTTTATTTTTTCTTCAGTAACAGCACACCGATTATAGCGATTGCAATGATTATAGCGATTACTCCAGCGACAATGTACATTGCTAATGAATCAGTTGTGGTTTGTCCCAAGTTTATCGTATTAGTAGTTGGTGCTGTTGAGGCCTGCGCGTCAACGACGATGGCATGTGATTCTGCCCATGAACTGCCATAAGAGTTAGTGCCTGCAAAAGTTGCTGTAATCTGCCAGTTGCCTGCCATTGTTGGTGTCCATGCGAAGGCGTATGTTCCACTCACGTCACTTACTGTATTTCCAATGTGCACTGAGTTGCCATTGGGGTCGACTGCATCAATAGAGATTGGAACGCCAGTGATAGTTACGTTGTTGTATAACCCGCCGATTGGCATTTCCATATGTAAGTATTCCATATATGTGGTCATTGAAGCGTCTGATACGCATGCTTTTCCTGTTTGCGCTGGTGATTGATCTAAGACAGTCCCTGAAATGACTGCTTTTGCTCCTGTAGCTATTTGCATCTGTGGTACTGAAACTGTGGTTGCACTTTGTCCTTTGCCGAAAACATACATATATCCGTCATACGAGTTAGAAGCTGTTAAGTATCCGTCTGCAACTGCACCTGGACTCATTGAACCCGTTATGTTCCATACACCTACACCTGTAGCAAAGTCAATAGCGAATAGTTTCCATCCTCTTACTAATGGTTGACTTGGCGTGTGTTCAGTGTTATATGCGAAAACTTTGCCATCAGCAATTGAAACTCCTGAAAAGAATGGATATACACTTGTACCGTTAGCGTCAACGTAAGGCGTTTCATATGCCGATGCCGGCGCTTCAAACTGCCAAGATATGTGTCCAGTTGCCCAATCTATAGCATAGATACCGTCATAACTTGAACCAATGATTTTACCGCTGTATGAAGAAACGCTGTATGCCCACCAGTCACCCCATGGGTAACCTGTGGAGTCACTTGTCCAAAGTTTTTGTCCTGTTCGCCCGTCATAGCAGTTCCAATGTCTTCCTTGCATTGCGCAAGCTAGTTTTCCGTGGTCAACAACTAGTTCACTTGAGCTTTCACATGTTTCAGGGTCAGTTATGTTGAATAGCAACTTTCCTGTGTTTAGGTCTGCTGCCATTATTCTTGTACCATAGAATGCGCCAAGGTTCGGGTATAGACTACTTGATAGTGTAGCGGAAATTCCTGCTTGATAGTCACATGTGCCTAGACTGCTAAATGGAAATGTCACATTGCTGACTATTCTTGCGGTGAAGTTGTCAGTCACCAGTGAACCAAAAGTTACTCCGTTAACTTCTTCGGTTGAAGTGCTTCTCTCAATGGTCCATTTGATTAAGCAATATTGGTTTGCAGTGGCATTTATTGTCTGTATGCTGTAGACAAAGGGGTCTGCGTAGAGTGTTCCTGCTGAAATGCCTGTTGAAGGTCCCGTAACATTAAAGGTGACAGCACCTGTCAATGGATTGTAATAGATGATTCTTCCGCTTGCAGTTGTTGTAGGTGAAGTTATTGATACAAAGTAGACTGATACGCCCGTAGCGGCTTCTGCCCCTGGGACTTCTCCTATGCTCCGGTCATAATGAATTGCTGTTGGTGCTGACTGTCCTGTTGCCAAGGGAATCTGCCAGTATATTTGTCCAGTTTGAAGGTCATAGCATTGCCATACACTTTGAGAAGTGGTTCCAGTTGAACTTGCTTGGGTTACTGTTTGGTAGCATCGTCCTTGGTAGATAATGCTTGGACTTCCGCCTCCACTTGCCATAACATAATCACCGTTATCTCCTCCGAGCATTCCTGAGATGGCGCCTTGTCGCATCCAAACTATATGTGCACTATTTGGTGCTTGAACGTAAGGAGTATAGTGATAGTTGCTAGCATAGGGGTTTGTATCTGCTGGTGGGTTGGTCATGGTGCCTGTGTATGGATAGTTGCCAAGAATTGATGCCCATTCTCTGTTCATTGGTTCTACTGGTCGGCTCCAATAGTCTGTAGGTAGTGCAGATGGTGGATATGAGAGAACTGGGGCACTTTGAACTGTCAGTTTTTGTTCATTGGTAGAACAAGACGAATAGTATGCTGAGTCAAGATAGCGTTGTGCAGGTTCCGCATATCCTCCTGCGATGTTGCCTGCTGGGAAGTATCCGCCTGCGAATATTGCTTTGAATTGATATGTTCCAACTTGGTCAGGTGTGTATTGGAACCATGCCGATGCGTCTCCACCGTAGGTATGGATGTTATCAACTGTCTGTGTTGTTCCGTCAGGTTCTGTTATGACAACTGAGATTCCTGTTAGATATCGGTTGTAGTGTGTTGGTGGGTTGAACCAAATGTTTACTAGAAGTTGTTGGTTGACGCCTACTGGTTGGGGAGAGAAGCTTAGAAAAATCAATGTGTTTACTGTTATGTTAGCTGTAACACCTGAAGGTAGTGGTATGCTTCCTTGAAGTCTAGGATTTTGGGCTGACGTTTCTCCAGAAAGATGAATATTGTTGTCCTGTGCTTTAACTGGTGATTGCATTACGAGAGTTAACGAGATCATCAATATTATCAAAGCGATTGCAATTGCGGTTTTTTTTAGATTTGTTGAAGATTTAATGTTCATTTGTTTTTCTCCTGAATTTAAAACGAAAGCTCCAAGGCTTTTCGTTATTGGAGCTTGCTGAGCGAAGTTGCTTATAAGATTTTGCTGAATGCCCCTTTTCGACTCATTTTCTGAAATATGTCCCGGAATTATTAAAACTCGAACAGGTTAACACATAACTGAGGAGAAGACACAAAAAAAGTTTGTGGCACACAAAAGGGAGCCTTAGACGGTTGTGCGTATATCGTAGCTGACTATTGCTATTTCACCGTTGGCGATCGCTTGGTTAACTGCGTCGTGGGCAACCAAGAAATAACGTTGCGTGCCAGCGCTATCTATTTGTAAAATTGCTAATCCGACTTCTCTAATTGTTATGGTTTCGCCGCTTCCATTCACAAGCACTCGTGCGATTACTGTGTCAACGTTTGCGCCGACAACACCAGAAGAACCCACTGCTGTAGCTTGATATTGTTGATTTGCGCTTGAACCTTGAGCAGTTAAAGTTTGCATAGCATAATCAAGCGACGCTGGCGCCGTTGTTCCTGTTCCCACTAATATGCCATAGGTCGTAGTTGCTGCAGGCGTATTAGCCGCAGACTCATTACCCCACGTGAAACTTGCAGTTGCATAGCCTAGCTGTCTCAAAGTGTTACCTGCATCTCTAACGCAAGATGAATTAGCAACTGGGTCAGAACTGCAGGTGATATGACTAGCATAAAAATTGAAGAGTACATCAACCGATCCTAAATTTGAGATGCTCGCCACGTAAGTAAGTAAGGGGCGAGTAGTTCACTTTTCAATCCAGAACCTAGTCAGCTCTAGGTTTTTTCGATCGATTATTAGACAAAGAAAAGAGAAGGTGGTTTGTTGTGGTCTGGTTTGTTTATCGTTTTCTGAGTACTAACATGATTGCTATGGCGGAGAGTACAACTACAATTGCTATTCCGATTGCTGCGGCTATGATTGTCATGGTATAATCTGGTATTACGACTCCTGCTTGAGTCGCGGATGCTTGAGGTGATGCCCCAACTGAGGCGTAGGTTGTTGCGAATGAGCTACCGTATGAGTCGTCGCCCTTGAAAGATGCTGTAATAGCGTATTGTCCGTCGATTTCTGGCGTCCATGTGAAGCCGAAAGTGCCAGAGTATCCGTTGGTAGTTGTGTCGCCGACATGTATGTAGTTGCCGTTTGGATCAACCGCGTCGATTGACACAGGAACACCTGTTATCACATCGTTGTGACTTAAACCGTCGATGGGAAGCTGCATGTGGAGGTACTCCATTTGCGTGGTCATTGAGCCTTTGGATACGCAGGCTGTTCCAGGCTGGGCGGGGGATTGATCTAGCACTGTGCCTTTTATTACAATGCTGGTTCCTTTCGGAACAGCCATGTCGGGCGTTGTTAATGTTGTGTCGCTTTTGCCTTTGCCAAACACGTACATGTACCCGTCATAAGCGTTTGAGCCTGTTAAGTAGCCGTCGGCGACTGCGCCAGGTGACATACGTCCGGAGATGTTCCATATTCCTTCGCCTGTGGTGATGTTGATTGCATGGAGCCTGTATCCTCTGGGTATGGGTTCGCTGACAGAGTGCTCATCAGAGTAAGCGTAAAGGACACCGTCTGCAATGCGCGAAGTGCTAGTGAAGAATGGATAGTATTCTTCGCCTGTGTTGTCATCGCCGTAAACTGATTCATATGGGTAGTCGGGATGGGATTTGTAACGCCAGGTTACCTTGCCAGTAGTCCAGTTGTATGCAACGACTCCGTCATACTGGTTGGAGATAATGTTGCCGCCGTATGATTGTACACCGTAGCATCCGAAGGTTCCCCAAGGCCAACTTGAAAGCTCGCTAACCCACAGTTCTTTCCCAGTTTTCAGATCCCAGCAGTGCCAGTGTCCATCGTTTAAGCGTACTGCGAATTTGCCGTGATCAGCGACAGATGTGCTTCCGCTGAAAAAGCCTCCGGTACCTTTCGTAGCATCGGTAGATGTATTCCAAAGCAACTGTCCTGTGAGTATGTTCGCACCCATTATTATTTGGCCATAAGTGACTCCTGTGCTGGAAGTTGTAATTCCAGCAGTAACGACAGCTACATTAGCTTCATAATCGACTACACCTAAGCTGCTGAATGGCCAAGTAATGTTGCTAGATATGCCAAGTCTGAAGTTTCCTAGGCTGAACCCCACTGTGTCTCCTGCCAAAGTCCAGTTGATTAAGCGATATCGACCGCCGGCTGCACTTGCTGCGCCAGCGCCAAGATCCTGTACAGTTAGGAAATAGGGCCAATCGTAAGAAGCATAGTAAGTGCCTGTTGTCAATGGGGAAATTGACATGTTAACTTTCACCGCTCCTGTAAAAGCATTGTATGTTATTAGTCGTCCGCCGCCGACGTACATGAGGTCAATTCTCATGCCTAAAGTGCTCGCCGTTTCACCTGGCACTACATCAATCTCCCGTTCACTATACATAATCATTGTTGGAGCTTGGCTTCCGATTCCTGTCTGTTCCCAATATACTTGTCCCGTCCGCAGGTCATAGCATTGCCAAACGCTTGTAGGCATGTCGTAGTAAGTGCCGTTGACCAACGTTTTTGCAACTTTAGTAACGGTTTGATAGCATCGACCGTTATAGATGATCGATGGGCCGCCGCCGCCGTTCTGGAATGATGCGATTCCTACAGTGCCTCCAACAAGTCCGCCATCAACACCTGCTTGTTTCCAGACTATGTGCGCGCTCTTTGGTCCTTGAACATAGGGGATGTACCCATAGTTACTCATGTACTTGTTTGTGTCGGCTGGCCAATCAGCTAAGCTAACACCGCGTCCCACGCCTGCTACGATTCCAGTGCTAGGATAGTTGCCGAGTATGCTCCACCACTCTCTGTTCAATGCGGATACTGGTCTTGTCCAATAGTCCGTTGGAAGTGGAGAACCTGGCCAAGACATAACCGGTTCATTCTGTACTGTAAAATTGTATGGTCCGTCGCTGCTGGGTTTATAGTAGACTGATAAGGGAGCATTGAGGGGAGCCATGCCCTGTCCGGCGTAGTAAGAGTCTTCCGGCACGGTGTAGTTTCCGGCTGGGTAGTAGTTTCCTGGGAAGTCAAATTTGATTGTCCAATTGCCAAGTTGGGCGGGCGTATACTCGAACCATGCTGTTGCATCGCCGTTGTAGGTCGTCAATGGCCCGAATGTTTCGGCTGTTCCGTCTGGCTTTGTAATGGTCACCATATATCCTGTAAGGACTCGAGCTACGTGGATTGGTGGTTGCAACCACAGGTTAACCAGCATGGGTTGATTGATTCCAACTGGGTTTGGTCTGAAGCTCATGTGTGCGATGGTTTCATATGACACGTCAGGAGTAACGCCTGAAGGCAACGGTATTCCTTTGCCATCCCGATTATTTGTGGTTTGGGTTTGGGCATGTGCAGGTACAGAAAACATCATAATTGAAGAAGCCATCAAAAGTGCGAATAAGATTGCAATAGTTTTTTTCGCCATATTTGTATTATTTTTCATCTTTTTTTCTTTCCTTTTTTATATAATGGGCAAGTTTTGAAAACTTGCACCTAAACGAACTAATCGTGTTAACTAATTAATATAATATAGTGGAAAGTAGCCACTGACGACACTAGACGCAATGTAACTTTTGAGCTCGAGAGGGTTTCACGAATTTGAAAACGAGGCAGAACTGGAAACTTTTTTAATCCAACCAATTACATTTATACTGTCCATTTTTTCTCTCCCTTTTCTTAGTTGGTTTGTTCTTGATCTTCATCGCTTGGATATTGATACTTGTAGCATTCTTCCAGATTCCAACAAACCCGACGTCGACGCAGTATCAGATGCCGCCGCCACCACCAGCAATGACCTAAACCCATTTTTTTCTCTTTTTTTATTCCCCTTAGACATGTTATCAAAAGTTTATTCTTCACTTTATCATGCAACGAAAACTCGTCATATCCATTTTTTGGGTTAGGGACAAGAATTTCCACGCACAAATTTCAAATAATTATCCATAATGACTCTTAATCTTAAATAGAAAAGCAACTTAGAGCACAAACAACAAAATTTGCCTCAAACAAAGCAGGAGCAGAAGCCTCTTGCACTTACCAAAGCTTCCAGGGCAACTCATCCATATACTCGTTGAGGGAGCGGATTGAGGTGCCATTTTTGCCTTTCTGTCTTAAAACATCTACAAGAGCAGATGCTAGTTGCAAGTTTGTTATGACTGGTATGTTAAATTCTACGGCTTGGCGGCGGATAATGTAGCCGTCGGTTAAGATGTCTGAGAAACTATTCTGCCGGTTAGCTATAGGCACGTTGATGACTAAATCTATTTTTCGCTCTTGCAAATAATCCAAAATGTTCGGGTTAACTTCGGCTTCCTTAACCTTGTAAAGCACAGTAGCGAAAACACCCCCATCATTGAGAACCTGAGCCGTATGCGCAGTCGCGTAAATCCTAAAACCCATATCAGCAAAAGCCTTAGCTATAGGCACAACCCGCTTCTTACGTTCCTCATCTCCACCAACACTTATGAAAATCGCACCATCTTTCGGCGGGATATTAAATTCAGCAGACTGCAACGCCTTAGAGAACGCATCAGAAAAGTTTTCGCCTAAACATGCCACTTCACCAGTACTTAGCATTTCAACACCCAGTACCGGATCAGCTCCGCTCAAACGCATAAAGCTAAACTGCGGAACCTTGACCCCAACGTGAGGTGCAAGAGTCATTGGAGAGAGTTTTACGCCGTCAATTTTCTTGCCAAGCATTGCCAGAGTAGCTAGCTCAATTAAGTTTATTCCGCGGGTTTTGCTGACAAACGGCATTGAACGTGACGCTCGCAGATTGCATTCGATAACGTTAACTACGTCATCCTTAACAAGGTACTGAATATTATATGGACCGTGGATATTGAGAGCTTTAACTATGCTCAGGGTGCAATCCTCAATTTTTTTCTGAACCTCAATCTTCAAGGCTTGAGGAGGAATAGTCATAGTTGCATCGCCGCTGTGGACACCTGCGTTCTCGACATGCTCCATTATGGCCCCTATTAACACGGTTTCGCCGTCAGAAACGCCATCCACCTCAACTTCTTTCGCACGATTAATGAATTTGCTGATAACTACTGGGTGATCAAGGGAAACTTTCGCTGCTAACTTTAGGAAATTTTCAAGCGAAGTCTCATTGTAAGCCACACGCATCGCTGACCCAGAAAGCACGTAACTTGGACGCACAATAACTGGATAACCAATTTTCTCAGCGAACCGTTTCGCTTCGCCGATTGATTGAAGTTTACTCCAGCTTGGCTGACAAATCTGAAGCTGATCCAAAAGTGCACTGAATTTTGAGCGATCCTCCGCTAAATCAACGTTTTCAGCTGAAGTTCCTAGCAGTTTTACTCCAGCATTGGAGAGTTTCATGGCTAAATTGTTTGGAATTTGTCCACCAACGCTAGTGATTACGCCTATCGGGTTTTCTTTCTCGTAAATATCCAAAATTCGTTCCGTTGAAAGCTCTTCAAAGTAGAGTTTGTCTGAAACGTCATAATCTGTAGAGACTGTTTCTGGGTTATAGTTTACCATTATAGCTTCTTGAATACCGTTCTTTTTAAGCGCCCAAATAGTGTTAACGCCACACCAGTCAAATTCTACGCTGGAACCTATTCTGAAAACCCCTGCGCCCAACACGATGACTTTGCTTGTGTCGCTTCTTAATTCAATGTCATCTTCGTCTCCACCATAAGTGAGGTAGAGATAGTTTGTTTTCGCAGGCCACTCAGCCGCCAAAGTATCAATCTGCTTGATAACTGGAAGAATATTTGCACTTTTTCTAAAAGTCCGAATCGTAAACTCATTAGTGCATTGGCATTCTGCAATTTGTTTATCTGAGAAACCTATACGTTTTGCTTCACGAACCACTTCAGCCGCAGAGCCTTCCGCAAGGTTTAGCTGTCGCAGTTGTGCTTCCATGTTAATGATATTTTCAATTTTATGCAGGAAGAATGGATCTACGCCACTTAAACGATAGATTTCAAGGATGGGTATACCCATTTTTATTGCTTTAACAAGTTTGTAGAGTCGCTCGTCTGTAGGGTTGGCAATTGCATCGCGTATTCTTGCTTCTGTTTCGGGCTCTGAGTCTTCTGGGTTGCAGACTAAACCTACTTTGCCAGTGTCGAGCATACGCACGGCTTTTTGCAGTGCCTCTTCAAAGCAGCGTCCAATTGCCATCACTTCGCCAACGGAGCGCATCTGGGGCCCGACGTGACGATCAGCATTCTTGAATTTTTGCAGGTCCCAGCGGGGGATTTTGACGGTTATGTAGTCTAAGGCTGGTTCAAAACAGGCTGTGGTTACTTCTGTTACTTTATTTATAAGTTCTGGTAGCGTATAGCCAAGTGTAAGTTTTGTGGCTATGTAAGCTAAGGGATAACCGGTGACTTTGCTGGCGAGCGCAGAGCTTCTGGACATACGTGAATTAACTTCAATTACCCGGAATTCTTCAGATTTGGTATTTAGAGCCCATTGAATGTTGCATTCGCCTACAATACCTAAGGCTCGTATGGCGTTAATTGAAACTGAACGAATCAGGTGGTATTCGCGGTTAGACATAGTTTGTGAAGGCGCAACCACAATCGAATCCCCTGTGTGCACCCCCATAGGATCGAAATTCTCCATGTTGCAGACGGTTAAGCAATTGTCTGCGTAGTCACGCATAACCTCGTATTCGACTTCTTTCCAATGTCCAACATACTCTTCGATAAGAATTTGGCTAATTCTGCTTTGAGCTAAACCACGGGTTGCGATCTCCTTAAGTTCTTCGGCATTATGGGCAACGCCTGCACCTTTGCCTCCAAGAGTATAAGCAACCCTAACAATAACAGGGAAACCTATCTCATGTGCCACCTCCAACGCGTCTTTTACACTTGTGGCAGATTTACTGTTTAATGGAGGAACACCAGCTTTGAGCATTGCCTGCCGGAAACGTTCGCGATCACCAGTGTCCTCGATCGCATGAACAGGTGTTCCCAAAACCTTAACATTATACTTTTGCAAAATACCCTTTTTCTCAAGTTCCAAACCGCAGTTCAACGCAGTTTGTCCGCCGAAACCCAAAAGAATGCCGTTGGGACGTTCTTTCTCGATAACTCGCTCAACAAACTCAGGCGTAACTGGAAGCAGATACACTTTACCTGACAACCGAGGGTCAGTCTGAATAGTGGCAATATTAGGATTAACTAGGACGGTTTCAATGCCTTCTTCACGCAGAGCCTTTAGGCATTGGCTTCCAGAGTAGTCAAATTCGGCTGCTTCACCAATTTTTATGGCGCCGCTTCCAAGAACCATTACTTTCTTTATCCAGTCAAACTTGGGCATCTTATGGTGCCTCCAACATCTTTGCAAACTTATCAAACAGCATTTCGGTGTCATATGGTCCTGGCGAGGCTTCAGGATGCCACTGCACAGCAAAAACTGGTTTATTCTTGTGTTTAACGCCTTCAGTTGTTTTATCATTAGCGTTTATAAACCAAGTTTCCAAGGGAGTTTTCTTCAAGGATTCAATGTCCACTGCGTAACCGTGATTTTGAGTTGTAATGTAGCATCGGCGGTTATTCAAGTCAAACGCGGGCTGGTTTTGGGCGCGGTGACCAAACTTTAACTTGTAAGTGTCCCCGCCCATTGCTAAAGCCAGGATTTGCGCGCCCAGACAAATACCCATAAACGGAACTTTGTCAACTACCTCTCGGACGCAATCTATTGTTTTCACGCATTTTTTGGGGTCACCTGGACCATTGCTTAAGAAAACTCCGTCAGGATGGTAGCTCATTACTTTGCTAGCGGAAGTGTCATAGGGCACTCGTACAACGTTTATGCCTCGTTTAAGCAGGTTACGGATTATGCTGTACTTTACACCGCAGTCGATCAGGACAACCGTTTTGTTTCCTTCGACGGTATATGTAACAGGCTTTTTCACGGACACCTCCTTAACTAAGTCAGTCAAATTTGGATCAGCTATGGTTTTGCCATTCTTTAAAAGGGCGTCCAAATTTGGCTCTTCATTAGCTTCGAAAACTTGCAAGATTCCAAGCATAACACCGTGAGTTCTAAGCTTCTTAGTTAAGCGTCTGGTATCTACGCCGTAAATCCCTGGGACGCCCTCATCCAGAAGCCATTTATCCAGGGTTCTTGTTGAGGCCCAATGGAATGGTTCATGACATAATTCATGGATCACTAAACCTTGTACCTGGATATGATCTGACTCAAAATACAGCGGCAAACCATGGTTTAATTCGTTGCCTGGAACACCATAATTGCCAATAAGCGGATAAGTGAAGTTTAAAATTTGACCTTTATAAGACGGATCAGTAAGTGCTTCTGGATAACCAACCATCTGAGTTGAAAATACTACTTCACCCGAGATTTTTCCTGTTGCTCCAAAACCCTTACCGATAAAGGACGTTCCATCTTCAAGAAGCAGAATCGCTTTTTTATTTTTGTTGGACGTGCTATCTTGTGGGACCAAAGCCCTATTCAACCTATAAGACTGGATTTTTAAGTCTTCCGATTGTCGAAGAAGTCGAAAGAGAATAAGACATCACGGTTAAGTTAAGTGTCTTTTCTGTGTCCTCAAGATTCTTTTGCAGCTTAGTAATGTGTGTTTTTGTTTGTTCCATTTTTTTCTTGATTGCTTTGATGGCTCTTTCAACCTCTGCGGGGGAAGGACCGCCTTGGACTTTATATGTTTCTACTATTTTGGTCGGGTTTGTGCATGCTATTATGTCCTCTTTTTTGACCGTTAACTTATCTTCAGTTGATTCCTGAGCAACTTTCTGAAGCAGTTCTGGCGTGGCATCAAGCAATGTTTGCTTGGAATCAACAAGTGATTTGACAAGAGCGCCTACTATCTTATGAGCTGTGCGGAAAGCAACATTATGTTTTTGTACAAGCATGTTTGCGAGCTCGGTTGCGCCCACAAAACCTAAAGCGGCTTTGCTTTCAACGTTTTTGGACACTTTCAAGTTAGGCACAAGCTCTGCAAATATACGCAATGAACTGTCC
This sequence comes from Candidatus Bathyarchaeota archaeon, assembly GCA_963811105.1. GTDB lineage: Archaea > Thermoproteota > Bathyarchaeia > Bathyarchaeales > Bathycorpusculaceae > Bathycorpusculum. Next base: position 822,118 of record CAWEPZ010000011.1, read on the forward strand.
AAGTTGTCTATGGAAGCCCAGAGTTTCGGTGTTATCTCCTGGAAATCAAGATTGTAAGTTGTCGGCAAACTCTTCAGAATTGCAGTTGAAGTTACAAAATCTCCCAGGACATAGCTGGCTCTTGCTCGAATAACTTCAAGCACTTCCGGATTCTTTTTTTGCGGCATTATACTACTGGTCGACGTGAAATCGTCAGGCAGCTCAACTGTGCCAAACTCTTGTGAGCTCCAAATTATCAAATCCTCAGCCAAACGGCTCAAATTGACGGCCATTAATGCCAAAGCGGCTTGGGTTTCAAGTATGAAGTCTCGACTACCAACTGCGTCAATCGAGTTCTCCAACACCGCGTCAAAGCCTAAGAGCTTAGCGGTTCTTTTGCGGTTTATAGGGAAACTTGTTGTTGCTAATGCACCTGAGCCAAGAGGACACAAGTTAACATGTTGATAAGCGTCTTGCAATCGTTCTAAGTCGCGGTCTAAGGCTTGAACATATGAAAGCAGGTAGTGGGCAAATGTTACTGGTTGAGCCGCTTGCAGATGAGTGTACGCCAAAATGACTGTATTAACATGCTTGCTTGCTACGTCAATAAGGTTTTGTTGCATAGCAAGAACTTTAAGCATTATTTCGGCGAGTTCTTTTCTGAGTTGCATGCGAATTGCAGTTGCTATTTGGTCGTTTCGACTTTTGGCGATATGCAGGTTTCCGCCGACGTCGGGTCCTGTTTCTTTAAGAACGGTTTCTTCAACAGCCATATGAACATCTTCAGCGGCTGGGTCAACCTTTATGCCGTCTAGCTTTTGGAGCGCTTTGAGGATTTTTGCTCCGTCTTGCCAATGAATAATTTTTCGCTCCATAAGCATTATGATATGGGCTTTGTTAATGTCAACTACAGCTTTGGCTAAGCGTTCATCGTCTTTTCGTGAAGAAGTAAACGCTGCAACATCTTTACGTACAGATGGTAGCCGTCCGCCATGTAGTATTTTTGACATTTCATTCAGCCCTCCGTTGCCTCATGCTTTCTTATTTTTTCTTAGTTTTCTCTGGTGCCTTTTTGTTTCGATTTTTGAGGGCGTTATACATTCTTGTCTGTAAGCCCCAGAGTTCAATGAAGCCTTTCGAGTAGGACTGATTAAATGAGGCTTTGATGTTGTAGTTTGCTAAGTTTTTGTCGTAAAGTGACATTGGCGAGGTGCGCCCGATTACAATCATGCTGCCCTTGTAGAGTTTGAGTTGGACTTCTCCAGTCACGTTTTCCTGAGACTTGTTGATGAAAGCGTCAAGGTCATCTTTGAGTGGGTCAACCCATAAGCCAGCGTAGGCAAGGAAAACCCATTCCGCGTCAACCTGCTGCTTGAAGAGGACTTGGTGCCGAGTCATAACCATCTTTTCCAAATCTTTGTGAGCTTCCAATATGACGGTTGCTGCAGGGCACTCGTAAACTTCGCGGGATTTTATGCCGACAAGACGGTCTTCAATGTGATCTATTCTGCCGACTCCGTTTCTTCCAGCAATCTTATTCATTTCTTCAATAAGTTCCAGCGGCAGCATAGCTTTTCCGTTTACTGCCACAGGTACGCCAGCCTCAAACTGTAAAGAAACAATTTCCGGGGTATCTGGTGCTTTTTCAGGTGAAGTTGTCCATTCATAAGCATCTTCAGGCGGCGCTTGACTTGCATCTTCAAGCAAGCCACATTCAATTGCACGTCCCCAAACGCTCGCATCTATACTGTATTTTTTAGCGGCGCTGGAGACGGGTATGCCTTTAGTTTTGGCGTAAGCGATTTCTTCTTCGCGGGTCATGCCCCACTCGCGTACGGGAGCAATAATTTTTTTGTCTGGAGCTAAAGAACCAAGTGTTACATCAAAGCGTACTTGGTCGTTGCCTCTTCCAGTGCAACCATGCGCTAAACCTGTGGCACCTTCTTTTTCGGCTACTTCAACCATCTTTGCTGCAATAAGTGGTCTTGAGAGACTCGTGCTGATAGGATACTTTCCCTCGTAGAGGGCGTTGGCTTTTATTGCTGGAAAAATATAATCTTTTGCAAATTCGTCTTTGGCATCGATTGAAAAATGTTTTAAAACACCAAGTTTCTTGGCTTTCTCCTCGGCGACTTTGAGGTCTTCTTGTTGGCCAACATCAACGGTCACGGTGATAACTTGCGCATCATATTTTTCTTGGAGGTACTTGATTAACACGGATGTGTCTAATCCGCCAGAGTAGGCCAGCACGATTCTTTCGGTTATTGTTTGCTCCCTCATTTTTTAATTTGATTGTTCCCGATACCTTCAATGCTATATTTTTAAAGGTTGTGACTTTTTTGTTACTTAACAAAACTTAAATGTACCATTTGATACATTTAGTAGGTATTATGACAATCGCTCAAGACGTGAGAAACTACCTACGAAACAAACCTTACCTACTGGAAGCTTTGGAAAAAGGCATAGTAAACCTTAGCGAGCTTTCAAGACAAATACAAAAAGACCTAAAAACCGACGACACAAGCGCCATAAAAGCCGCGCTACGCCGATACTCAGAAGAACTCCAAAAGCACAAACAGAAAAGAGAAGAAAAAGTCCTTCAACTCCTAAAACGAAGCAGTATTGCTGTCTATGACCGAAAAGCCGTCATGATAACGAGCAAAGAAATCACCACAAAACGAGGTATGGAAGTTGACTTACTAGGGAAATTTGTCTATCTGCTTGACAGAAGCGACTTACCTGAGCGCATTAGCACTTTGGTTAAGCATGACAATTGTACAATGGTTGTAGTCCATTCACCCGAGGAATTGGAAGCAACGCCTGGAGTTGTGGCCTTCTTGGCTACAATATTGGCAGAGCAAAATGTGAACATTGTTGAGTTCATTTCATGCTGGACAGAAACAATCATGGTTGTTGACAAAAAGGACAGTCTGAAAACTTACGAAACTTTATCAAATATGGTGGGTTAACTTCTGCAATTTCAACAACAAAATTAATAATGCCACAACTGATACATCACCTACAGCTTTAGTTACAACCCTTAGAAAAGACTCGAACTCAATGGATAGGGAAATAATATGGTTCATCAAGAATGTATAAACTGCAAAACACGGTACAACATAGACGAGATAGTTTACTTCTGCAAAAAATGCGGAGACATACTTGAAATAAAACTCGACTTTAAAGAGCTATCTCAAACCCTAAAGACCAGCGACTGGAAAACAAAGCCGTTGTCCGTCTGGCGATACCGCGACTTCATGCCCATTCACGAAGCCGCGCACATAGTTACCTTAAACGAAGGCGGCACAGGATTGCACCGTTCCCCGCGTTTAGGAGAAGAAGTCGGACTAAAAGAAGTGTACGTTAAGAACGAGGGGGAAAACCCCACAGGAAGCTTCAAAGATCGAGGCATGACGGTTGGCGTCACCAAAGCCGTTGAATTAGGTGCAAAGCACGTCATCTGTGCTTCAACAGGCAATACCAGCGCCAGCTTAGCAGCCTATGCTGCAAGAGCAGGATTAAGATGCACTGTTCTTATCCCCACGGGCAAGATTGCTTACGGAAAATTGGCGCAAGCCATGATACACGGCGCCAAAGTTCTTCAGGTCCGAGGAAACTTTGATCAAGCCTTAGAATTTGTGCTAAAGCTGGCTGAGAAGCACAAGAGTATTTACCTTCTTAACTCAATTAACCCATTCCGTATTGAAGGGCAAAAATCCCTGGGATACGAAATCTGCGAGCAACTTAACAATCAAGTCCCTGACAGAATCATCATTCCTGTGGGCAATGCTGGAAACATAAGTGCTGTCTGGAAAGGCTTAACTGAGTTCCACAAACTGGGCTTCATAAAAACGTTGCCGAAAATGACAGGAATACAAGCGTCTGGCTCTGCGCCGATAGTGACGGCTATAAAAACGAACAGCAATAAAATCATCCCGGTTGAAAACCCAGAGACTGTAGCTACTGCTATCCGAATTGGGGCTCCAGTAAGTTGGAAAAAAGCAGTCAATGCTATCCGAGAATCGCATGGAACAGCTGAGACTGTAACTGACGAGGAAATTTTGGATGCGCAAAAGATGCTTGCGCGAATTGAGGGTATCTTTGTGGAGCCTGCAAGCGCCTCATCTATTGCGGGATTGAAGAAGCTGGTAAAGAACGGCATTATCAATAGGGATGAAAGAGTAGTCTGCATTACCACAGGTCATGGACTTAAAGACCCAGATACAGCCATTAAGCAATGTGAAAAACCAGTAGAAGTTGACGCTGAAATATCAGCAATCGAGCAGGCTTTAGGGTTAAAATCGCAAAGGGTCATTCTCGCTAGGTGAAGGAAACATGAGAATTATCTTAGTTGGCTATGGCGTAGTAGGAAAAGGCGTAACTACCATTCTTGCTCGCAGATATACTGAAAAAGTTAAGGATTACGGATTTAACCCAAAAATCGTTGCCATCGCAGATATAGATGGCGCTGTCATAAACCCAAGAGGCCTAAGCCCAGAAAAGCTGGAAGAGATTAAACAACGAGGTTACCCCATATCCGCAGATCCCGATTTTGGTCACCCAAAAATGTTGGCGTTAGACGTTATTGACTCAGTCGAAGCAGAAGTAGTTGTTGAAGTCACCCCCGTCAACATCAAAAACGGTGAACCAGCCCTATCACACATCACCAAAGCGTTCAAAACCGGAAAACATGTTGTTACAACCAACAAAGGACCATTAGCCTTAGCAATGCCAGCTCTCACAGAACTAGCTGACTATAACAATGTGTACCTGCGATTTAGCGGAACAGTTGGCGGCGGAACACCTATGCTGGAGTTTGCCAAACGATGCCTTGCAGGAGACAAAATCCTCGCCATACGAGGAATACTAAATGGCACAACCAATTACATACTAACTGAAATGTCTCAAAATCGACTTTCCTTCCAAGAAGCACTAACTAATGCACAGAAGCTTGGTTACGCTGAGAGGGAACCGTCCATGGATATTGACGGATTTGATACGGCATGTAAAGTTGTCATTCTGGCGAACTGGATAATGAACAAAAAAATAACCTTAAAGGACGTTGACAGAATAGGCATAAGAGATGTTTCATTGCAGGCCCTTGATGAAGCTTCAAAGAGGGGCAATACAATCAAGCTCATTGGTTTAATAGACAACGATAAACCAACAGTCAAGCCGACTGAAATACCGAAAAATAACCCTTTATGCGTCAGTGGAGTTCTAAACGCGATAACCTTTTCTACTGAATACGCTGCCGAACAAACCCTCATCGGAAGAGGCGCTGGGGGAATTGAGACAGCCAGTGCAGTTTTAAGAGACCTCTTAGACATAAGACATAAGTTAGCAAATCGACTGCTAAACAATAACTCGGAGTTACAAGCATGAAAAAGATAGTTATGAAGTTCGGCGGTACTAGTGTTGCCACGGGCGCCGGGATACACCACGTGGCGAATATAGTCACTCAAAACGCCAAGAATAATTGCAGAGTTGCCGTAGTTGTTTCAGCGTTGGCGGGAGTAACTAACAGTTTAATTGAATTTGCTGACCAAGCAAAGAAAAGCGATGAAAAACATATTCAAGCATTCACCAAAAAATTACTAGATGAACACTTGGCAACAATCTCAAAGGCCATAACCAGCAAGCTGATTCAAAAAGAAGTAACTCAAATCACAGAGAAAACCATTGCTGAGCTTGAGAAGGTTCTAACGGGCATATGTTATGTTGGAGAGCTCACGCCCAAATCCAAAGATTATGTTTTATCCTTCGGCGAACGACTATCAGCACCCATCGTTTGTGGAGCCATAAAAGACCATAAGTTTGAATCACAATGTTTCACAGGCAAAGAAGCAGGCATAGTAACAGACTCAAACTTTGGTGACGCAGACCCTCTGATGAACTACACTACTCACCTAGTTCAAGAAAGGCTTAGCCCTTTGTTTGAAAAAGGTGTAATCCCGGTTGTCACAGGCTATATCGCCGCCAACCAAGATGGCATAGTAACTACGGTTGGGCGTGGCGGATCAGATTATACAGCAACTATCCTTGGCGTTGCACTAGGCGTTGATGAAGTCTGGATATGGACAGATGTTGACGGCATCATGACTACCGACCCCAAAATAGTTCCTTCAGCTAAGATGTTACCACAGCTTAGTTATCAGGAAGCAGCAGAAATGGCGATTTTTGGAGCAAAAGCCATGCACCCACGTGCATTAGAGCCTGTTATGAAAGAAAACATCCCGGTAAGGATCCGGAATGTATTCCACCCTGAAACCTCTGGCACAATAGTAACCAAAGAACCCTACGCAAAAACAGCTGAAGTAGTAAAAGCCGTCGCGATGATAAAAGACGTTGCCATGCTCAACGTTAGCGGTGCAGGAATGGTTGGGGCACCTGGTAGCTACGCTAAAGTGTTTGATGTTCTTGGCAAAAATAACATTAACGTTATGATGATATCCACCGCAGTCTCAGAAGCAAACATTTCAATGATTATCCGCCGAGGGCTACTTGGCAGAGCGATTAGCAACCTCGAAATCGCACTCCTTGATCGAGATGGTTTAGTCAGCGAGATATCATCTGAAGATGATGTGGCCGTTATTGCTGTAATGGGCGCGAATATGAAGGGAACTTTAGGAGTAGCGTCAAGAATATTTTCAACCGTAGCGAAAAAAGGAATAAACATACGTATGATTGCCCAAGGCTCATCAGAACTTAACATTTCATTTGTTGTCAAAGAGAAAGATGGGGCGGCAGTAGTCAAAGCGATACATGAAGAATTTAACCTAGATAAGATTTAGGTTGTACCATGTTTTTCGTCTAAATATCGTCACATGGGATCCGCTTTTTTGATAATACAATATGCTAGTTTTTATGCTGTTTGCTTTCAAATGCTTTCTTTACTTTCCCGAAGATTTGCCTTAGTTATTGATGATTTTCCAAAATTGGATATAGAATACCTTCGTGCACTTATTCTATTTTTTTAGTAGTTCTATGAGTGAGGTTGAACTATTTGTCGGTGGGAGGCATGTTTGATCTCGACAGACGTAAGCGGTTGCTTTGCCTTCGATTTGCTGGTATCCTAAGCCAGCTTTGCTTGGACTCTTCAGCATGATAACAGTGGTTGGCAGATAATGTTTTCTTAATGCATTCAGCATATCAGACGTGTCTTTTTCGTTTAAGTTACCAACTAAAACTACGCTGCATGATGGCCCAATTAGAAAGTCAAGCGCTGTAACAAAAAAAGTGTATGCTTCTGGGGCGCCTTCTATTTCTTGCGCAAATGTTTTAGTCATTTCTGTTGCCTTTTGATAAAATGTGGATTCGTTAGTTAATCGGCTAAGACGCAACAGATTATATAGCGCTACTGAGTTGCCTGAGGGCGTTGCTCCGTCGTAGAGTTGCTTGATTTTAGGCAGGGATGATTCCGTGTTTTGTGATTGGTAGAAGCCTCCATTATTAATATCCCAAAACTTCTCAATCATAGTTTTGGTCAAGTCAGTGGCAGCTTGAAGATATTTGTCTTCAAATAATGCCTCATAGAGTTCAATTAGCCCGAACACAAAGAAAGCGTAGTCATCCAAAAAGCCTTCCACAGCGGCTTCGCCTTTTGCGTAGCGGTGATAGAGCACGTTACCTTGGCGCATTTGATTCAGGATGAAGTCGGCGGCTTTGGTGGCGACATCAAGATAGGTTGGTTCACCGAGAACGCTACCGGCTTTGGCCAAAGCTGCAACCATTAACCCATTCCAGTCGGTTAACACTTTATCATCTACTCTCGGGGGGACCCTTTTTTTCTAGCTTCAAAAAGAGATTGGCGTATGTTGTGAAGGCGGTCTATGCTTTCCTGGAGCGTTAAGCCTTTGTATGGTGCAAGCTCCTCGAGGGGTTCGGCGATGTAAAGTATATTTTTGCCTCGGCTGCCTGGAAAGTTGCCTTCTGGTTTTAACCCGTAGACGTGCGCCGCAAATTCCGCGTCTGCTGGAGGCAGCGTATCGAGCACTTCGTCTATCGTCCAGAGGTAGAATTTGCCTTCTTCGCCCTCTGTATCCGCATCTTGTGCTGAGTAAAACCCTCCTTTGGATGCTGCCAAGTCGCGGATGACGTAATCTAGGGTTTCTTTGGCTGCGAGTGCATAGCGTTGGGCGCCCGTTGCCTGGTAAGTTTCCGTGTAAGCAAGTGCCATTAGGGCTTGGTCAGGGAGCATTTTTTCGAAATGGGGAACCAACCACCCCTCGTCAGTACTGTATCGATGAAAACCAAAGCCTAGTTGGTCATAGATACCGCCTAGCCGCATTTGAGTAAGAGTATTCTCGACCATCGTTAGAGCATTCTTTTGGCTCGTTCGCATATGGTAGCGAAGGAGGTATAGTAGTTTGTGTGGTGTGGGGAATTTTGGTGCAGTGCCGAATCCTCCGTTTTCTTCATCAAAGTCTTGTGATAATCGGTCGTATGTATCTTGAAGGATTCCCTTGCCGAGTTCTTTCCTGAGCGTTCTTTTTTCCATGTATCCGATTCGGCTCTTGATGTCTACACCAACGGTTTCAAGCTGCAATCGTTGCCCTTTCCATAGCTGTGTAATTTGAGGAACAAGGTCCAACATTCCGATTAAGCCGGCTTTGCTATATTTTGGTATGTAGCTGGCGGCGTAAAATGGGTTAAGTTTAGAGGTTAAAAGTATGTTTAGTGGCCAACCACAGTTCCTACCCATAGCTTGGCAAACCGCCATGTAAGAGGCGTCTAAATCGGGTCTTTCTTCGCGGTCAACCTTGATACAAACAAAGGCTTGATTTAGCAGGGCGGCGACTTCTTTGTCGCTAAAGCATTCCTCTTCCATGACGTGACACCAGTGACAACTGGAGTAGCCTATGCTTAAAAAAATTGGTTTGTCTTCAGCTTTGGCTTTATCTAGAGCTTCTTGACTCCAGGGGAACCAATCAACAGGGTTGTAAGCGTGCTGAAGAAGGTAGGGACTTTTTTGATTAATGAGCCGGTTAGGCTTCGTTTCTTGTTTTGATTGCATAAAAAAGGGACATCCTATTTGCATTATTAGTTTCGTATCTATTATAAATTGTTAGTTAGGCATATTGGTATCTATCTAAATTACAAAAAAATAAAAAGGGAAAGAGTTTTTTTTCGATGCTTTTTATCGTTTTCTAAGGATTAATGCGCCGACTATTGCGACTGCTATTATTACAGCGATTCCAGTGCCTATTATTGTCATTGTGTTATCTGGAGCTGCTTGGTTTGATGTAGATGTTTGCGTTGGTGCGGCGGTTGGTGCGTTAACAACGTTTGCTGATGTTTCTGCCCATGAACTACCATAAGAGCCATCTCCCATAAAGGTTGCAGTAATCTTATAGGTGCCTGGGATTGTTGGTGTCCATACGTAGCTAAATGTTCCACTTGCGTCACTTGTCACGGTCGTGATATGTATAGGGTTGCCGTTAGGGTCAACTGTATCTATGGATACTGGAACTCCGACGACATTGGCGGGCATTTGGTGCTGCATGTGTAGATATGCCATCCAGTCGCCCATTGAATCTGCGGAAACGCATGGCGTTCCTGGTTGAGCTGGTGATTGGTCAAGTACTGTGCCAGAGATGATTGCGTTATGTCCAGAGGTAACTTCTGTTTGAGGTGCAGAAACTGTAATAGTAGATATTCCTTTGCCAAAGACGTAGAGATATCCATCGTAGTAATCGCCTGCTGTTAGGTATCCGTCAGATACAATGCCTGGACCCATGGGACCAGTTATGTTCCATATGCCAACGCCGGTTGTAGCGTTGATGCAGTACAGTTTCCAGCCTCTAGCAAGTGGCGCAGTAGGTGAGTGTTCCTGAGTGTATGAGTAGATTTTTCCGTCCGCAACTATGCCATCGCTAAACCAAGAGTATACTTCACCATTGAGATTGCCAGTTCCATTCGTATAAGGAGTTTCAAACGGTAAGGCGGGAGCTTGGAATAACCAGGCTAGTTTTCCGTTAGTCCAGTTGTAGGCTGCAACACCGTCGTATTGATTTGCAAAGAGAAGGCCGTAAGCTGATTGTTCAGAGTAATCTCCAAAGGTTCCCCAAGGATTAGATGAGAGTTCGCTTTGCCATAATTGTCTTCCAGTAGCCAAATCCCAACAATAATAGTGAGCATCATCGAAACGAATAGCGACTTTGCCGTGGTCTGCGACTGTGCATGAACCGCTGAAAAGTGGGAAATCTATTCCGGCTGAAATGTTCCAAAGCAATTGTCCTGATGTAAGGCTGGCAGCCATTATTCGATTGTTTGTGGCTACTCCGGTGGCAGGGCTAACTGTGCTAGTTGTCGTAACTGCAATACCTGATTCGAAATCAGCAGTGCCTATTGAAGAGAATGGAAAAGATATGTTACTGATCAGACAAGAGGAGACGAAATTGGTGCTACTAATGCCTTGCAACGTCCAGTTGAGCAAACGGTACTGCGTGTTCGCGCCAGATCCTAAAGTCTGTATGCTTAGAACGTAAGGATCAGCGTAGAGTGTCCCTGAAGTAACTGGAATAGTCGCGTTTGAGGTGACAGCTCCGGTCATTGGATTGTACTTTACTACTAAGCCTGTGCCTGAAACGCTACTTGAGCCTATGTATGCGAGGTTCACTATTGTTCGGTCTGTTCTTCCTAGTCCACCTGGAACTGGAGGTGCATTTTCAGCAAAACTAATGTGAGTTGGTACTTGAGTGATGCCTGTAAGATCCCAGTATATTTGTCCCGTCTGAATATCGTAGCATTCCCAAACGGTCTGTGTCACTCCATTGAAGGGTTTAGTAACTGTTTGATAGGCTCTTCCTTCAAAGACAATGCTTGGATTCCCGTCGTTGCCTGGACCTGAAGTGCCGAAAGTAACAATGTTTCCGCTGGGATCGACATCAGGTGCTTGAGCAGTTGTGTATGCTCCGTCAACTAAACCGCCGTAAATACCGTCTAATGAGCCCTGTCGTCTCCATACGATGTGTGCAGTGTTTGGTCCGATTGTATAGGGTGTGAATTTGTAGTTGCTGTGGTACGTGTTAGTATTATCTGGCCAGCCTGGAGTTCCTTGGCCGCCTCCTACTTCTTCATAAGGACTGTTTGAACCAATTACCCACCATTCTCTGTTTTCTGGTGAAATGGGTCTACTCCAGTAATCGGTTGGAAGTGGAGACTCTGGCCAACTTTTTACTTGATCCTGTTGCACGACTAAGGTATATTTGATTGTATTCGAAGGTGCATAATAGACAGTTTGGGTTGCGTTATAACCTCCGGTTGTTGCTGTGTTGTTGATTATTCCATTCACGTAGTATCCCTTTGGATAATAGTCGCCTGCGAAGAAGAATTGAAAGATATAGTTACCTACCTGTCCTGGAACATACGAAAACCATGCAGTTGTGTCTCCTTGATAGGAAACCATTGGACCGACGGTTTCTGAAGTTCCATCTGGCTTTGTGATTACTACTGTGTATCCTGTGTGTGCACGGTTAACTACAGTGGCAGGTTGAACCCATATGTTAACAAGCAATTCTTGACCGAGGCCTATGGGGTTTGGCGCGAAGCTAAGGTAAGGTATAGTCGTTATTGTCGAGTCTGCAGTAACACCAGCTGGTAATGGTCCTCCTGTGACAGGGGTATTAGGCGAGCCACCGTGAACGCCTTCGTCTTGAGCATTAACTTTCATCATTGTCGCAGTTGAGATCATTAGTATAGCCATTATGATAATAGCTAAAGTTTTCTTTTTCATTAAAATCATTCTTCTTTTTTACTTAAATTTTAAGAAAAAGCAAGGGTTCCTTTTACCCAAGGAACAATGCAATTTCTAGAGTTCATGAAACAGCCTTTTGATTTATAAACATATCTGGAAATCAAGTTTACAGTTGTAAAATATTTTCGATGGACTTGTGACGTTTTTCTAACAAGGGATTTTTTTGGTTAGTTCTAGCAATTCAAATAAATGGTTGCTTAGGTTTCATATTCTGGTTGTATTTTTGGTATGGATTTTTTAGGTGCTGCGGAAGTTTTCGAATTGTATTTTATAATTGCTTCGTTTCCAAATGAAGTCATATGAATTGTGTTGTGGATCAAGTCTATCGATTGTTTCTTTGAAGTCATCAGGCACTATTAAGATGAGGCAAAAGTAGTCGCCGTAATGTTTCCGGAATGCTGAAAGTTTGTTTAGGAATTCGTTAAGGTTGTTTTTAATCCCGTGTGGTTCAAGCAGAACTTTTCTGCCGTTGTTTGTTAGTTGGGGAAGGAGAAAGTCCGGTTTGTATGTTAAAGAAACATTCGAGTTTTCCTGTGACAAGTAGAATTCCATAAACTCGTAGTAGAAAATTACTTGTCTAGTTTTCAAAAAGTCGTAGACGTCTCTTTCCATATTACTAAACGCTCCAGGTTCAATGCGTTCACCAACCCTGTTGTAATGATAAACCACAGTTAAGTAACGCGTAAGCGGCTGAAGCAATTCCTCATGTTTTTGAATGAAAAAGCGTAGCGACCGACCAAGAGAAATCGGTGTTAGATCAGAGTATTCAAGCCATGTTCCCAAAATAAAGAAGGGAAAATCGATTTTGGCTGGGTCATCAGGGAAAAGAGAGAGCGCAAATTGGGTTAACTTGTCTGCGTCAGCGTCGAATGCAGCTGTGTTTTCCCACCAGCTGTCGGGTTTGTTTTTGCTGTTTAATTTGAAGGGTAAGTTGTCATTATCGCTTAAACCTAAAGCAACATAGACTCTAAGTTTAGCCGCGGTAAGCGACACCATTAGGTCTTTTGGGTCAAATTGGAAGAGGCCAAGATCAGGTGGGCCTCGAACCATCCAACGCAGATACAACCAAGACTTTGATTTATGCTGTTTATTCATCCTTTTTACGTTATAAGAAAGTTCTTCAACGAAGTCTTTGGGTTTTCTGCCCTTCTGGCTTAATTTTGTGGTGTATTCAATTAGGTCGCCATGAGCTTTTCTTTCCACAAATTGGTTAACTGAGCACAATACCTCGGGAATCTCAGCTTTTGCTTCGCCTAAATGATCCAGATTTTGTATTTTTTGTTCAAATCTTTCGACTTCGCGCTTGAATTCCAAAGGGTTCCTTATCGTATAAAGTTTATTGCCAAATGCTTCAGAAAGATGGTTGAGTAGTAGTCGGATGTTTCTCGGGTTTCCAGTTACCTGATAGTCGCTAAGTGAGGCTGCGAGCAAAAAGTAGTGTGCCGCTTCCTGTTTAGCTGGGTAACTGTTTAAATGCATAAATGATGGTTTGGGAGTTAGGTGCAAATCAAGCTCTAAATCAGTGACGGCGCTATAAGCTTGAACGAAACTTACAACTAAGTCCTTTAAATCGTTTGGTATCAGATCAGTCATGCTTTCTCAATTGGTTTTCTATGCTTAATTGTTTTTGTACCGTGGCGTTTGTATTACGTTCTTTTGGCACTTATTTTGGTATTTTAGGCTGTTTTTGGAAAACTTTGGATTTTTTTGTTTGTCATACTGTAGGATTTTTATTTTGCGGGCGATTAATCTAATAGAGGCTAATTCGGGATCACTTCAACTAATGAAAGTGAACCGAAGAAAAATTAAAACAGGAATTTTATCTTATTTTCCTGTTTTTGCTTCGTGCTTTGCTTTTTTCGCAGCATTCTTCTTTTTTAGAGATGGCATGATGCTGTATTGTGCGGAGGATGCTAAAAAGACTTTTCACCTGTTTGCATTATATTGACGCTAATCAACTTTGCCGTTTGTTAGGCCTGTTTGATTTAAGAGTTGACTGCTTTGGTTTAGATGCCTCTTTAGTATTTCTTCTCGCCATTTTCTTTCCCAGCTTGCCCAACCGGTCTTAACTAGACTTTCTCTCAAGTGAGGATTCTGTGCGACCCAGTCTAGAAAATTCCAGAAGCGCCTCTTGTTTTGGAGCAGTTCTTTCGGAACCCCTTTTTCAACACACCACCGGACATAACCATCTTCAACCATCTTTCGAAGCTCGCCTGTGGATTCGACTTTTTGAACTTTGAATCCTTGCTTTTGCAGGTGCTCGATTACAGTGGATAAAACATATTCTGAACAAACCTTAAAACAGGTTTCACTATCCGGCTGCATGACTGCGACGATTTCATCTGCAATCTTTACGGCGTCACCGAGGTACTTCTTGTTTTTGAAGTGGGGCGGCTGAAACGAAGAAATAGGAATTCGTCGTTCCATTACCATGCGTTCAGGTGGTTTGAGGGCGCCAACCACCACACCTAGCAAGAGGTCGCTCCATCCTGAGGCATCTATTAGAATCGTTTTTCCGGGAAGAAAACAGTCTAGCGCCAAGCTTATCCGCCATTCAATGCATTTTCAGGATGTTTCTATGAGTTCAACTAAATTTTAATCCTTCTGGTGTTCTTTTACCATAACGATGGCTTACAGCCAATATTTTGCAGCTAGGGTTGAAATGTTTTCTTAAAAGACAATGTCCGGTTAATATCCCTCGTTTAGATTAAGCAGTATATTTTTTAGATTGTTTAAGTTAATTCTTTTAAGGTGTTTATTGTGGGTCAGAAGTATTTGGCTATGATTAAGATAAGTCCCAGTATGGCGGCAAAACTGTATGAGCCATTGATGGAATTTAGCGAAAAACCAATTAAAGGAGTGACACTTGAGGAGGCTTATCAAGTATTCGGCCAATGGGATTTTGCTATACTGTTTCGGGCGGATACAAATGAAGATGCGTTGCATTTCGTTGGAGACAAAATTCGCTTAGTAGAAGGAGTTATGGAGACTTTTACTATGCCGCTGTCACCTGTAAAGGATTATCGCAAAATGAATAGCAAAAATTCGACTTGAGTTGTTGCTTTGTTGTTTTGTTAGACTATTAATGTGTTACTTCTATAGTGTGGAACAATTGGCTCTAATTGTGAAAAACTAATAAATTGATCTCTGATATATCTGAACGTTGTGTGTCAAATTTGGTTTCTGAGAAAGTAATCCATTTTCAAGCATGCCAGATAGCAACCTCTAATTCTGTAAAGCAGCACAAACTTAGGAAACTCATAGCGTGGCTATCAGAAAAAGAGGGAAGAGGAATGGAGTTCATATCATTGTATATTCCTAGGGAGAAATCGATAGATGAGGTAGTTGCAATCCTCAAAGAGGCGTCTGATTATAATGTCTCCAAATCTGACGGCGTTGGGAATCGCCTTCAAGAGGCTCTTAGGAATGTAATCCAGCGGATAAAGCTTCGGAAAGAAATTCCTGAGAATGGTCTAGCGATATTTGCTGGAGCTTTCCTCGGGAACAATTCGGAAAGCGAGGTTTTGAATGTTGAAGAGCTCGTCCCGCCTGAGCCAATTACCACCTATCTTTACGAGGTTGACAAGCATTTCCGATTAGAGCCCCTAAGAGAGATGCTTAGAGACCAAAAAGTTGTGGGACTTATTGCCATGGATTCAAAAGAGGCTAGCTTTGGGGTGCTTAATGGTGAACGCTTTGAAATGATAGAAAATATTACTTCAGGCGTTCATGGAAAGTCTGGAAAAGGAGGATCGAGCCAAAGGAGATACGAAAGAGAACGGGACATGGCGCTCACTAACTATTTCCATAGAGTTGCGGATCATGCGAAAAAGGCATTTCTCGAAAGCTGTCAAGTTGCGGTATTGATAGTTGGTGGACCCAGCCTGACTAAAGATGATTTCTTGAAGGGTGATTTCCTTCATTATGAGCTAAAGAATATGCTTCTGGGCAGATTTGATACTCAATCAACGGGCCGAGAAGGTGTACGAGAGTTGCTTGGCAAATCATCTGAGGCAGTGAAAAATATGTGTGTGCCAGAGCAAAAAAGGACTGTGCAGCGTCTTTTGGCAGATATTGGTAAGCAAGGGGGTTTGGCTATTTATGGGCTTGATCCGGTGTTGAACGCACTTAAGAATAGTGAAGTGGAAGTTGCACTGGTGACGGATAGTACAGATATTGTTGAAGTTGTTGCAATATGCAAAAAGTGCAATCTAGCAAAGATGAAGATAGTAAGTAAGGATAGGAAGGTTCAGACAGTTCAGGACATGATATCGATTTCATGCGAGAGGTGCGGCGCGGTTGAATACTTTGTCGATGAGAAGGACATAATAGATGTTTTGGAGGATATGGCTTCACGCACAAACGCGGTAGTCGAGGTGATTTCTCCAGAGTCAGAGGAAAAAGCAAAGCTTAGTGCTTTGGGAGGCTTTACCGCTCTCTTGAGATATAGACATGGATAAAATGAATACTGATTTTTTTTCTTCTTAATCGTTTTTTATTGCTGAGATCTTCGTGCTTTGTTTTTATGGTATGTTGTTGTCGGATTTAGGCGAAATTTTTTTCAGTTTGTTTTGGGGAGTATTTTCCTAATTTAGAACTTGCGATTTTTGCACGTTGCGTGAATAAGTGTAAAGAAGAGAAATAAAGATTAAAAAAGTCTCAAACCATGAAAATTAGGCTTCTTTAAGATTTACGTTTATGTTTCTTATTAGCCGTTCCAAAACTTCAGTACTCATCCATTCCGTTTTAAGATATCGACGAATTTTTGCGTCACTTAACCCAATACGCTTGGCTTCCAGCACAGCGTAACGGTATGCTTCGATTTCTGTTGGTCTATCGATGTATTCGTAATTTGAGTCAAAAAGGTCTCGGCCTTCCATGTGCTGTTTCACATGGCAGAGTTCATGAATGATATCAAGATAAATGTCTTCTTTACTTCCGCTGTTTAAGTAACGTTTGTTCACGATCAAGTGCCCATCATTGTCGCTAACACCCATATAACCGAACCATATGAAATCCACCTTCAGGTTCTTGAGAACTTTTTCAGTTTCTTCCCCGAATATTCCGCGAACAGCAAGATTTTTCTCGAAGCCGGTGAAGTACTCCACAAATGCATGCGTCTCCGCGACCAAATGGATTATCCCCGTCAGGTGAAGGTTGCCAAATAAGCGGAAAATTCGCCCTGCAACATACTCTATTCCGCTCCTAGCAGTCACAGCACACAACTACCTAAACTTTGATAAATACTCAAATCACATACCCATTCAAGCTTTTGTGCCAACCAATTCTTGTATTACGAAGGCGTTAAGTTAAAATGCTTTCTCCGAATCGAAGACATGAAACGCAGAATATTTGACTTAAAGAGAACGCTGGATCAAATGAGGGATGAGGATGTTTGAAAGACGCTTGCATTTAGTCTTTGCGATGTGCTTTGACTATCCTCTGATGAAATAAAACTTCTTCAAATTTCTGTTTTAGAAAAATTAGAGTTTTAAGTTTTCGTTTCTTGTTTCAGCAGTCAAGTACTGTTTTAAACATAGGCTGTAGTCGCTACATTTGCCTGATTCCGAACAATCAAATAATCCGACGCACTCATGATGTGATTTCTCCTCCGGAGTACGATTTGACTTCAATAATTCATGTTTAATTTCTGAAATAGGCTTAATTGGCAAAGTGACTGTGAATGTTGTGCCTTTTTCTTTTATTGTTTCAACGGTAATTGTTCCTGCGTGAGCGTCGATTATGCGTTTGCTGATTGCTAAGCCGAAGCCCATCCCCTGAGCTTTGGTAGTGACTATTGGAGAGAAGATTTTTGGCAATATTTCCTCAGCAATCCCCTCGCCGTTGTCTGTGAATGAGATTTCCAAATTGCCTTTTGTGTCCTTGCAGTTAATTGTTATTGTACCTTCGTTTGGAATTGCATCAATTCCGTTTCTGATTAGGTTGATGAACACCCGAGTAATTCTGTTTGAATCAACTTTTATGCGGGGTTCTTCTGGAACATTGTTTAAAATTTTGATGTTTTTGGGAACGTTAGCCAAATCTAAAGCGTCCATTACGAGAGTTCGGGGTGAATTTTCTTGAAGTTCCAGGTGAATTTCTCTAGAGTAGTCTGTGAGATCGTTGATGATTTTGTTGGAGTGGTCAACGCATTTGTCGATTGTTTCAAGCGTTTCTTTAGATTTTGATTTGGAAATTGCTTCGCCGTTTTCTTTCAAGAAATGACTAGCTTTCTTGATAGCGTTCAATGGGCTTCGAAGATCATGCCCGATCATTCCTGCTAAATCCCCAATTGCTGCCAATCTTTCGGATTTGACAAGTTGTTGTTGAGTTTTCTTAAGCTCTTTAGTTCGGGTCTCAATTAGTTCCTCTAAATGCTTTGAATACTGCTCCAGCTTGTTTTCCATTTGCTTGCGATCAGTAATGTCCATGACGATTCCTCTTATGCCCTTCACTTTAGTGTCAGAAATGATAGGGTTGGTTCTAACAAGCGCCGGAAAAGTGGAACCGTCTTTTCTCAAAAGCGTATATTCGTTAGTGCCAAGGTTTTTGCCAGTCATCGACTTCGTAATGTTCTCTTTTGCATTTTCGCGTTCCTCTGGAACAACGAAAGACAGCACGTTCATGCCTTTTTCTAGTTCTTCCGGTGTAAAGCCTGTTATTTCAAAAGCTATCTGATTAAAAAAAGAAATTCTCCCACTTATATCAGCCTCAAAAACTAACTCTGGCAAAAAATTAGCTAGTTCTCGATGTCTCTGTTCGCTTTTTATTAAGATTTCTTCGGCTTTCTTGTGTTCGTCAATGTCTAGAAACATGGCTTGCACAGCGGGATGACCATCATATTCGATTAGGGTTGAAAACGCGTCAAGCCAAATTATGGAACCGTCTTTTCGCACTCCTCTAAACTCGTAGCTGTTGTTCGCTTCATTGCCTTCCAACCGGTTTCTAAAACGATTAAAGAAAACTGCCCTATCCTCTTGATGAATCAATTCGCCTATTTCCGAGGATGAAATAGAGGTTAACTCTTCGGGAAAGTAACCTAGCATTTTTCCCATTGACGCATTGGCAAAAACTATGCGGAGTGGAGTATCTTGAGCAATCATTATACCTTGGAGCGATTTCTCAATAAGCATGCGATATTTGGAATCTGATGCGGCAAGTTTCCGTGCTGATTTTTTTTGCTCCACAGTTTTGTTTATGGCATGTGCCAATTCGTAGTAGACTATCTCAGGTGAACCGCTTTTGTTGATGTAACTGTCAGCGCCTAAATTCAAGGCTTTAACTGCGATGTCTTCCCTGCCTTCGCCTATAAACAGGATAAATGGAATTTTAATGTTTTTTTCTCTGAGTTCTTTAAGAAACTCTAATCCGTTTTTCTGGGGCATTACATAATCAGAAACTATCGCATCGTAACTCCGTGTTTCTATTTTTTTTAAAGCCTCGTCAACAGAGGTTGCATTGTCGATCTCGAACTTGTTTTCTTTTTCAAGAATCATTTTCGAAACAGATAGGATTGAAGCGTCATCGTCGACATGCAAAATAAGCAAAGATTCTTCTTTAACAAAATAGTCCGTGCTGAACACTGGTATTAAGGTTGTCTCGGAAGCTTGAAGCCCGGCTGTAGTTGGCTCCTCGGCTTTGTTCATGTTGCTTTCCTTGTTCCGAAAGTGCTCAAAATGTTTATAATGTTTATGAACTTTAGATATTTAGATTAGGTTTTCAATAAAAAAATAAGTTGTGTTGTTTTTTTCAGTTTGTTTTGGGGTATTTTTTTGATTTAGGGTTTGAAATGTTTACAGGTTGCGTGTTTTTGCGTTTTTCTGAGTTGAATATTGGCTTCCTGTGTCCTTCTGCGTTTATCTGTGCTGCTCTAAGCGTTGAAGTAATTGATAATGAAAGGAGTGACTATATTGGTAGTTATAGTTTTTCAAACATTGTTTCTTGCGTGAATTAAGTTTTCGCGCGCTTATTCGCGTATTGCATAAAGCTTTTATTAGTCATTTTTAGCATAGAGTCGTCAGGTCATTAAAATGGTAAAAACTCTTTTGGGTTTCGAGGAAGAAGAAGAGGACTGCGAAGACTGCGATTGTGACGACTGCGAAGATGAAGAATAACTCAATGCCTTAACATTCTTTTTTTCTAATTGCTTCAGGGGAGGTCTATGCCCTTTGTTTATGCAGTGAGATCCTACTTTGGGGATTGATGTTCTGAGAGCGAGGGCGTAAACTTGTTTTAGGACTCTTGCCTGTTCAGTGCTTAAAATTTCGCAGTGCGTTTCCGTTGTATCAAAGTCTTCTCTTGAAGCCCCGTTAACTGTTCCTTGAAGGTTTTCTCCTAAACAAACAGAATAATCAGATAGTTTCAGTTGAACCGTAGTTTGAGGGGCTGCAAGTTTGTTCGTGAATTTTTTAAAGAACCCCATTGTCACACATGCTGTTTTCTCATTGATAGTCAATCTGTTCTCTTTTAAGATTTATGAATCATTTTAAATTGTGCAAAATTATTGTTGTGAAGTTTTTTGAATTTGATTATATCGAAAACACATAATTAAATGGTCATTTACTAAACCAGCGGCTTGCATGAAAGCGTAGCATATAGTAGGACCAACAAAGCGGAAGCCCCGCTTTTTCAAGTCCTTGCTCATAGCTTTTGACTCATTAGATTCTGCAGGCAAATCTGCTAACCGGGTAAAAGAATTTTGGATTGGTTGTCCATGGGTAAACTGCCATATATAAGTGTCAAAGCTATCGAATTCTTTTTGAACTTTCAGCATGCAACATGCGTTGTTGATTGTTGCCAAAATCTTGGATCTGTTTCTTACAATGGTCGCTGTCGTTAACTAATCGCTCTACGTCTTCATCGGTATATTTTGCGATTTTCTCCGGATCGAAGTTGTCAAAAGCTTTTCTGAAAGCATCTCTTTTTTTTAGTATTATTAACCAAGAGAGACCTGCTTGAAAAGCATCCAAAACAAAAAACTCAAATAACTTATTATCTTCGTGAAGGGGAACGCCCCACTCTTCATCATGATACTTTACATAAAGTGGATTATCAGTATTCCAACATCTCTGCAATTCATTGCCCATTGACCAAACACCTTTCTGTTTGACTTGCTTAGTTTCTAAAGATGCTCTTGTTGTTTTAGGTTGCTTTTTAGTCTTAGGGTTTGTTTAGTTTGCAGGTTGCGACATTTTTAGACATTTTTAGACATTTTTAAATAAAAATCGACAATATTAAACAAAATTGGACAATCCCACAATCAAAGAGAAAGTCGCGCTTCAAAAAATTAGAATTCTGAAAATATGTCTTTCTGACATGAAATACTCAAGTTTTTGTCCGTTTTTTTGTAATAAAAAAGAGAGAAATTGGTTTTCTCTGAATGCTTAGTGTTTTTTGTAGAGTACTATGCCGACTATGGCTATTGCAATGATAATTGCGATCACTCCGCCGATTATCAAGGACATCATGGAATTGGTTATTGCATCTACGGTGATTGGCACGGTTGTCGCTGTTGGTGATGTTGTTGAAGCTGTAGTTACGGCAACGTAGGTTGAGGCCCACGAGCTGCCATATGAATTGTCGCCTGCGAAGGTGGCTGTGACTTCGTATTGTCCTGTCGTAGTAGGAGTCCAAGTGTAGCCATAAGCGCCGCTTGCATCACTTGTGACAGTTGCAATGTGCTGGTAGTTGCCGTTAGGATCAAGAGTGTCAAAGGACACTGGAACACCAATAACGGTAATGTTATGACCAACTCCGTCAATTGGGAGACCCATGTGCAAGTATTCCATGTACGTGGGCATTGATTGTGCTGAAACGCATGCTTTGCCTTGTTCCGCTGGAGACTGATCCAAAACAGTGCCTGTCAAGACAAGGCTTTGTCCTGAACTTATAGCTATTTGTGGACCTGAAATTGTTGTGGAGCTTAGACCTCTACCGAAGACATACATGTATCCGTCGTACATGTTGCCTGCCGTTAGGTATCCGTCAGCGACTTCGCCTGGAGCCATATCTCCTGTTATATTCCAGATGCCTTGCCCTGTAGTGGCGTTGATGGCGTAGAGTTTCTATCCTCTGGTTGCAGGTTGGCTTGGTGTTTGTTAGGTGTTGTATGTGAAGATGATTCCGTCAGCAATGCGGGTTGTGCCGGTGAACCATGGATAATTGTCTTGGTAAGGAGTTTCAAATGCAGATGGCGCTTTTGCCTGGAATCTGACAAAATTTCTTTTGCTGCAAATCACGTGCTAAAACTAAAAAAAGAAAAAGGAAAGTTGTTTTTAGTTGTGCTGTTTTTATGCGTGTTTTCTGAGCAGTAGTATACCGACTATTGCGACTGCAATTATAATTGCAATTACTCCTGCCAAAACTGTTGTTACTACTGTATTGTTGACTGCGTCAAAAGTTACTGGTGACAATGTTGCTGTTGGAGATGTCCCTAGCGCATTGATAACATTTGCGTATGTTTGTGCCCATGAGCTGCCGTAAGAGTTTGTGCCTGCGAATGTTGCTGTAATCTTGTAGTCGCCTGCAATTGTTGGAGCCCAAGTGTAACCGAATGTTCCGCTGACGTCGCTTGTGACTGTTGCAATGTGTATTGCGTTGCCGTTTGGATCAAGTGCATCAATGGATACTGGAACACCTGTCACTGTAACGTTATGCCATGGTCCGTCAATAGGCTGTTGCATATGCAAGTATTCCATGTATGTGTTCACTGTGTCGTCAGAAACGCATGCTTTGCCTGGCTGGGCTGGGGATTGGTCTAAGACTGTACCAGATATGATCGCGTTTGTTCCTATGGTAACACTAGTTTGTGGCGCTGAAACTGTTGTTGCGCTCTGGCCTTTGCCGAAAACATACATGAAGCCATCGTAAGAGTTGCTTGCGGTGAGATATCCATCAGATACTGCACCTTCGGTGAATGCTCCAGTTATGTTCCATACGCCTTTACCATTTGTACAGTTTATGGCGCTTAGCTTCCATCCTCTAGCGATTGGTTGAGTTGGTGAGTGCTCAGAGTTTCCAACATACAGGATTCCGTTAGCAATAACTCCACCGCCATCGAAAGCCATGTCAGGATACCAAGGAGATTCGAAAGGTGCGCATGGTGATTCATATCGCCAGACTATCTTTCCAGTGTTCCAGTCAAACGCGTAGACACCTGCATAGCTAAATCTGTAGACATTGCCGTAGGCTGAAGCTACTGCGTAAGCACCGCCAAAGCCCCATGGATACGCCATCTTATCGCTTACCCATGCTTGTTGTCCAGTTGTTAAGTCCCAGGCAACAAGTATACCGGATGTGTCATCTCGATCAGCGAAACAGTATTTACCATGATCTGCAACTGCTGTGCTTCCACTATAGTTTACATGGTCTGTTGTTACGTTCCACAGCACCTGTCCAGTTATCAAGCTAACACCTATCAAACGTGTTCCCATTTGAACTACTGTAGCATTAGCAGCGGCATTAGGTA
Source organism: Candidatus Bathyarchaeota archaeon (assembly GCA_963811105.1). Classification (GTDB taxonomy): domain Archaea; phylum Thermoproteota; class Bathyarchaeia; order Bathyarchaeales; family Bathycorpusculaceae; genus Bathycorpusculum. The sequence goes on from CAWEPZ010000011.1 coordinate 845,322, forward strand.
CGGCTTGAGCGGTAACAGATACACCTGCGTTGAAGTCACAGGTGCCTAAACTGGTGAACGGGAATGTAACGTTGCTGATTATTCTTGCAGTGAAGTTATCGTTTGTTCCGACTACTGTCATTCCACCGTTTTTAACTTGGTCTTCGCATGTCCAGTTAATTAAACGGTTGCCAATTGCGGTGTTATTTGTCTGTATGCTTAAGACGTAGGGATCATTATAGTAGGTTCCTGTCATGCCTGTAACGTTATATATAACTGCGCCTGTAAATGGATCAATCCAGATTAGCCTCGCACCTATTGACAAAAGTCTGACACCTGGTTGCAAGTCAGCGGTATCGCCAACAACGTCAGGAAGGCCTGCAACGCCGTATGAAATAGCTGTAGGTGTGATACCACCCTGTGCAACTGGAATTTGGTAGTAAACATGTCCTGTTTGTAGGTCGTAGCATTCGGCACAGCTGCCAATTCCTGGCACTGTAACGGTTTGGTAACATCTTCCATCATAGATCAAGCCTGGCGTACCGCTACCGGTCGTGAGGTCACCTTGTCCATTGGCTACTTTTTGGTCATCTCCTCCGAGAGCACCTGCAATTGAACCCTGTATTGTCCACAATATGTGTGCGCTGGTAGGTCCGACTGTGTATGGGCCCGCATATTCATAGTTATTCCCATATGGGTTTGGATAGTTGCCTAAGATTGGCCACCAGTCTCGGTTCAGTGTTGTTACGGGTCTTGTCCAGTAGTCCGTTGGAAGAGGCGTTCCTGGATAAGACCTGACTTGGTCTTGTTGTACAACGAATGTCATTGTTTGACTAACGCCTGGTGCATAGTAGCATGAAAGAGGTGCATTAAACACTTGACCGAACGAGGAATAGCCTACGAGTTGACCTGAACTGTAGTTTCCAGCTGGATAATAGTTTCCAGGGAAATTAAACACAGCGCTCCAGTTGCCCGCTTGGTCTGGTATATAATAAGTATATGCAGTTGCGTCTCCCTGATAAGAGTTGAATGGACCTAAGGTGTCTTTTGTTCCGTCTGGTTTAGTGAGGGTTACTGTGTATCCTGTTAGGAATCGTGCGTTTGTAACTGGTGGGTTCATCCACATGTTGATTAGCAATTGCTGGTTAACACCAATGGGGTTAGGGCTGATAGCGAGACCAAGGCTTGATTTAACTGTGACATCAGGGGTAATACCTGCAGGAAGCGGTATGCCGTATGGGTTTTGTATGTTTGTGTAAGTAGCAGCGTTAGCAGTTGGCATTGTTATCAGTACTATCGATGTAAAAAATAGAGCTATAATTGCTGCGGATTTTAGTTGGGTTAGGATTTTTTTATTCATTTTTTTCTCCTCAAAGTTTTTTCTCTTCCGTGTATTTTTTTGGAATGTCCCCTCTTATTCAATGTTTATTCTTATAATACTTTGCAGAAAAATCGAAAAATGACATTGCATTCAGAATAGATTTCATATCGTAAGAAAAGAAGCCGAATTTTAAACGTTAGTCGCACAAGCCATCTGACAAAATGCCGAAGTTACAATGAATACTTTGAATGGTTGAGGAGAATGAGAAAAAGCAATGTAATCGATAACTCATTATCAGATTCGGAAATTGCGGAAAGTGAAAGATCCATTCCGCTATTGCTCAAAAAAAGCCTTAAGAAATTAATTTGACTTAATGGTTCCGACTCTTTGGGGCATAGTCCCATCGGAATAGATACTAGAAAAAAAAGCATCAGTTTCTCAAAAAGCGTTGCAATATTTGTTGTGGACGTGAATCTGTTTAAGTCTGCAACTCGGCGGACTTGCCATTATTAAGTTTAAGATATAGTCTAAAAGCTTTATGTTTTGTATCAGAGATTCAGCCTCAATCTGGGGTAAGCCCCAGTTCGGCTCACACCAATCTCAGTATAAGTGCCCACAACACTTTTAGGAATAATAACTCTTAATATCCAAAGAACATAAATACCATATTCGCTGAAACTTTGAGCATCCTTAAGGAGCTAACAAGTGCAAATGGACTTAAGCATAATCACTTCAAATGAGGATCTTATTATCTTAAATATAGTTCTATTTTTCCTTTTCGCTCTCGCAGGATCCTTAGATTTCAAGAAAAAAGAAAACGGTGGTAAGGCAAAAGCAGCAACCGCCACAGTTACTTTAATAGTAGCTGAATCCTTCGGACTCTCACAGCGCTTTCTAAGTTTAGGAACATTTATCGCAGAGTTCTATGTAATGATGCACGGTCTTGCAGTCAGCGCTTACGCATTTGCATGGTTATTCGGACAGAACCCGTCAGGTTGGATTCCAACAAACACACTTTTCGAAATAATTGGTTTAGCGATGTTCTTATCCGGAGGCCTGCTTGTCTTTTTCGGGTGGGACAAGATCTTCAATTCCAGAAGAAATTCCACGCTTGTTACAGATGGACTTTACAAATATGTTCGCCACCCACAATATTTAGGAATTCTAATAGCAACTTTTGGCATGGTCGTCTATAGGTTCTCTCCAATTTCACTTCTTCTTTGGCCAGTCTTGGCGATTATATATTATCGATTAGCAAAAAAAGAGGAGATTTGTGCGGAAAATAAGTTTGGAGAACAATACTTAACATATAAACAAAGAGTTCACATGTTCTTGCCATTTGGTCTTCCGAATAATGCCCAAAAATATAATAATAAGCTTGACAAAAATTGAAATTTAACAAAGATTTTAGGTTTTAGTTCTTTCCTTTCTCTTCATTCTAACATACAAATATGGAACAACTAAACCAATTGCTATTATTAAAACAGCAACTAAAGTTAACGGCTGAGTTGTTGTCTGAGAAAATTGGGAGGATTGAGGCAGAATTCCCATTCCTGAACCAAAGCAGTAAACGAAACCATCCTCAGAACCAACGTAAAGTTTTCCATTGACAACTGCAGGAGTAGATTTTACATTGAGTCCAGTTTTGTAGGTCCAGACCAAGTCTCCAGTTTTCTGGTTCAAAGCGTAAACTCGACCATCATCGGAACCAATGAAAATCATGCCGCTCGCAATTGTTGGGGAAGAAAGTACTGGTCCATCAGTTTTAAACCTCCATACGAATGAGCCTGTGTTCTCATCAAGAGAATAAACATACTTATCCCATGACCCAAAAAAGACCTTGCCGTCAGCAACACCGGGAGAAGAAAGCACAGATAAAACAGTCTGGTAATCCCATAATTGTTCTCCTGTACTTTCATTCAAACAATCTATCCAACCAGGCACAGCATGCTCGCCAATAAATACCCTACCGTCAACAACGGCAGGCGAGCCAACAATAACACCTCGAGTTTCGTAGGTCCATATCAGTTTTCCTGTGCGCTCATCCAAGGTGAAGAATCGGTAAGTCGGATCCCAACCTCCTATGAAAACCTTGCCGTCAACAACAGCTGGAGGAGAAGTAACAAAACAGTTTGTGCTATAACTCCAGACAAGTTTTCCAGTCGTTTCATTCAACGCATAAATGTACTTATCGGCACCGCCTATGAAAACCATCCCGTCAACAACTGCTGGAGAAGAAGCAATCTCCCACCCTGTTTTGAATTGCCACATCACAGTTCCATTTTTTGCATCAAAACAGTAAACTCGTTGATCACCTGATCCTATGAACACCTTTCCATCAACAACCGCGGGGGAATCAAAGAAGAACCAATTCCCAGTTTTATACCTCCAAATTTCGACTCCAGTGCTAGCATTCAAAGCATAGATGTTTCCATCACGCGAACCAATATACATGATGCCATCAACAATGGCGGGAGAAGAGTCGATAAGATCTTGCGTTTTGAATCTCCAAAGTAGATTGTTTGTCGTTGGAGCTGGGCTTAGAGTGAAACCTGAACGATTGAGATCATAGTGAAAAGTCGGCCATGAATATTGATTGCTATTACTATCTGTGCTTATTGCAGAGGCGCCTTCAAACGTAGCCAAAAAAAATGTGGAAAAAAAAATAGCCGAAATCAGGAGAAAAGTGGAAGCCTTTTGTATTCCATTACGTTTCATGTCTTTTTCTCCTTTCAAACCGGGTATAGCTTCATAGAGTATTATGGGTCTTAAAATAAAGTTTTCGTTAGTTCAGTCTTTGCACCATGAATTTCGCAACTCTCTTGAGTGAGCAAATCAAGGAAAGTTTCACATAACAACTCAGTCGTATTTTAGTAAATAAACTCAAAACGAATGCACCTATGAACATAGTAAAGCAGCAAACTTGTTGATGTTATCATAAAATGCTTAGCATACTGAACCTCAGCAAAATAGCAGTCCCAATACTCGTTCATTCTTAAATGCAGAATTACAAATCTAACTTTTTATATAATAGGCCCTGTCCATTTAACACCGTATTGAACGAGAAATCGAAGAAATATCTATGTGTTATGAACTCTTTCTTAAGATAGTGACGTATTAAAGATTGCTTTATTTTTTTCGTGATTTACTGGTTTTTTAGTTTTTGATTCTGTAAGCTATTGATTATTAACTTAAAGAAATTATACAGTCTAAACTTGCTTACCCATAAAAATCCCGATAGCAGTACTGTGAAACCTAGAAATTGAAAATTCATCACAAGGTTACCTTCGCTCGCTGGGGTATAATTATGAAAAGTATACCCTAAAGTCTGGTTCATTGTTACTCTGAACAACAGAAAATTAGATGTCGAAAGCTTGTTCGCAGAAAAAATTTCTGAGATTATGGCTGATGCTAAGAGAAGAACCCCAATTGATACGATTGAAAAAATGCGTTTTCGATGAGTATTGATCGCTTGTTTGGTTGAATTTAAGAGTGAAAAGGATTTACCTACTATTGAAGCTGCTATCAAACTAAAAAAGGGCAATGATTGGTAGTCATATTTAATGGCGTTGTTGTAAGGTGCCTTAAGATTCAGACCTGCCCCCAAAACCATGTTGGTAATTAAAATTGGCAAAATTGAAGCAAAACAAATTAGATCAAAATAATAGATTTTTGGAAAACGTTCTCTGAATGCAAAAGATATAATCATCGAAAAAATAGTTGCAATTACAAAAAAGCTTCCTAAACCGTAGTTCCAAACAAAAAAACCAACAAAAGAATAGGAAGGAACTACCCCAGAATAATTAAGGTCGCTAAAATCACTATGAGCAAATATAGTTATCATTGATTTACCTAAAATAACTCCATACCATAAGAAAGACAGCAAAAGTACAGGTAAAAGAAAAGAGATTAACTGGCTAAAGACTAGGCGAGCTTTCTTTGGGTGAGAATAAACATAGAAGAGAAACAGCGGAATCAGCATAAAGGCGGCAAAATACTTGGTCAGCAGGGCAGCAGCAAAAATCACTCCTGAAACCAGAGAAAGCTTAACTGAATATCTGCGAAAAGCGATGATTCCAACATATAAGCTGAGTAGACTAAAGAAAAGGCATTGGACGTCTATGAGGAAGCCTCTTGAAAGCACAAGTTCCCAGGGGCTTAACGCAAAGAGTGCTGCTGCAAATAACCCTGTTGTTTTGCCATACAGTTCTTTTCCTATTTTGTATAGGACTATAGTGCTTCCAAGTCCAAGCAAGGTTACAAAAACAGTGCCCGTGCTTATCGATTCACCAAAAATCTTTAAGAATAATGCTTCAATGTAAAAACCTAATGGCGGCTGGTTAATCAAGTTGCCCATTGTATTAACATATGGCATACCCCATTTGATAACGCCAGTTGCAGCTTCGAATTCCCAAAGCGAATCTCCATTAAGAAAGGGACCTATTGAAAGCGAGACAAAAGTAATCCCTAATAGAAGGCTGAAAAGAGGATAATTTTCATCCAATATTTTTCTTAAACCAAATTTGTTAAACATTTCTATTCCATTTAGAATTTGAATTTGGAATTGGTGGTAGACTTTCTCCTCAGCAATCTTAGTTTATGCTACTGACCTATTAGATGGTAATTTTAATTAAAACTTTCCATTCAATTAAATTGTATAATAATCGAAACATGTTTTTTTTCACTTCATGATTTTACGAGATCGTTTTCCCCGGGGATAAACACCTTTCTCCAGCAATCGGAAATTCATATCTCACCTGAATGACTCTAGGAAAATCCTATATGGACTATTTCCAAAGCTTTTTTCATCAGTGAACCTTCCGGAGTCATTCATAGAGATTTTGATGGTACCTATCGTCAATGTTGTGTTGAAGAATTGAAAGATTGGTGCATTATCGTAAATGAACAAGTATTTTACATTATTCTGCTCACAAAGTCTGACGAGTTCGTCCACATTGAAGTTAGGCTGGTATGTATCAACCGCTTGTTCAGGATATTGGAATACTTGATTTTGTCTATTATTCACTTGGAGATAAAAACTCACTATATCTTTGCTTAACTCGTTGAAAGGACCAACGACCAATATCGACTCATTTTGACATAGTATTTCAGATAAGTAGTTAGTTGCTTCTTCGACAGGCAAACTTTGCCGGTTCTTATATATCATCCAAAGAGTTGTGTCAGCGCAATTCCACCCGAATGAAAATAATATAATTGTCAATACGAGAATGGCAGTTAATCTTCTGCTAAACCTCCCCCTGATCTTCTTTTTAGCAATTGATGGGACCGATTTTAGGTAGTTCCCATTTTTGTTGTATACAAAAATCATTGCCTTTGCAGCGGCGATTGCCAAAACTGGAAGAGCCACGAACATATAGCGCCAATCCTTGTTCCCTATTAGAGTAAAAAAAACATAAGCGATAATAAACCATGCAAGCAAGAATTTGTCTTCAGGTTTTCTTTTCCAAGCGAATAAGCCTAAACCAACCAAAGCGAAAATATAAACAAAAATTGACACAGGAGCGAAACCATAAGGTCCATAAGGCCATGTCATTGCGATCAAATAAAAAACAGGCGATGGAAATTGTGAATCATAGGCAGATTTCTGTGGACTACCCATCGTTAACACATAAAGCCATTGATTAAGAGTTTGGTCCCTAAAAATTTGAAAAGTGATCAAAAACCAGGGTACTGCAAAAGCGGCGACTATTAAAAATAACAAAAGAATAAACCCCAGCTTCATTTTAAGACGATCACGTCCAAAAATAAACACACCGACAATCATTACAAGTCCAGCAACAACCGCGGGGTATTTGGCAAGAAAGGCTAGACCCAGAGCAATGCCACTGAAAATGACATATCTATTTTTGTTTGTTCTTAACCAATCATAGAAAAAAAAGAGCGAAAGCGAAACAAAAAACAAAAGCATTGTTTCTATCATCGATAACCGTGAAAGTAATACAAAACCGGGCATAACGCCGAGCAGAAGGGCTGAAAGCAGGGCTACTTTTGATCCAGAAGTTGAATTAACGAATTCAAATACTACCCATATTGTGAGAATGGCAAAGACTACTGAAACCAATCTAGCATTGAATAGGCTCACACCCCCAATTCCAAAAAAGCCGGCAGTTATTAAGTCATAAAGTGGTGGATAAAAAGGACCCTGACTCAAATAACTGTTGAAGTTTCCATGCAAAAGCATTATGCCTATGTTCAAGTGAGGAATTTCGTCCCATATGGCAGACATGCTTCCCAAATAAAGCAACAAAAAAAAGGCGTAAACTAAAATGAAAATTAAAAAGATTATTCTTGCCTTGCCCAGTCGATTTCTTAAAGTTAGGAAGACATGACTCAAACCGGTTTTCCCAATCGACTTAAAGCGCGTGCCAATATCCGGCCTAATTATAACCTTGCAGATAAAATGCAAGCGCTTGCTGTGTAACATAGCTACATCCTGATAATCATTGTTTTTTGTTTAAGCAGACTTTTATGATTTGTGGAAGAACAGGATTTCTCGTTTGACAATAGAGGATTGAACTGAATTTACGTGCTCTGTTATTCCTTAATGTCTCTTTTGGAGTTCAACTGGCTTTTGATGAGGTTTCTTCGTGTTTTCGAGAAAGTCGCTTTTTATTTCAGTTTCGTTTGCCAAATAAATGAACAAGAATTTGATGGTAGACTTTGGCTTATTAGTTATCAGTTTTTGGACACTTTGCTTAATTTGCTTCATGTAAGTGAACAACACCCAGAGATTTCGAATAAATAATTTGCTTCCTATGCATGCAGGTTTTTCATGACGAAGTGTACGTTGAATAAGCATGGAAGGACGTTGTGGCGTTGGGAACACGCTGAAGTGCTGGATGAGCCGAGGGAGAGGATGCTTCGTGAGCCTGAGAAGATGGCTTTAAGGAAGGAGCTTGTGGAGCATCCGTTTGGGACTATGAAGCGAGCATTCAATCAAGGTTATCTTCTGCTCAAGGAACTTAGGAAAGTGAGCGGAGAAGTGGGCTACACTATGCTGGCTTACAATATGAGGCGCGTTCTGAACATTCTTGGACCCGGGTTCACGCGGGTTTTCTGGTGAAGTCGGGGAAGAATGGAAGTAGAAAGGCAGAGAAACAGGGTTTTAGCAACCTTGAAGCCTTGACGCTCAAAGTAAACAATGAATTTTCACACGGTCTCTTCAATCACGCGCGCTGAGTTGCTTAAATTGGTTGAAATTTCGCCCGATTTTTTAATTAATAGATACAATTTTTTATTTAATATCAGGCAAAAGAATTATGCTAAAACGAAATTTTGACATAACTTAATTAGGTTAAACAACCCTTGCTAAGGGTTATGAGCATAGGCTTAACTTTGGTTTGCCTCGTGCTCAAATTTGGAGAAAAAACAAAAATGAATTCAAAAAAAGTTAAAAAAATGAAATATTTTGCTGTTACCGTTGCAATTCTAATGCTAACGTCTATTCTACTGACAGTAAATCCAGTTCAAGCGCAAGTCGTTGACCAAGGCGGAGAAAACCCCAGCACTCCTGGCGGGTCAATTCCGCTTCCAGCAGGTGTCACTCCTGACCTATCATACCAAACCATTGCTTACATCAGCTTCAGACCAAACCCCATCGGAGTCAACCAGCCTCTACTCATCAACGTTTGGCTAGAACCACCAACACACGTAGCACGATACTTCACAAAAGCCTTCCAAGTAACTCTAACCAAGCCAGACGGAACAACAGACTCTCAACTATTGACATCATACTACGGAGACACAACCTCGTACATGGACTACAACGTAAACCAAGTCGGCAATTGGCAGATTAGACTTGACTTCCTTGGCGGATACTTCGCAGCTGGAAACTATACTTCAAGTGCAGCATTCACCCTGAACCAGACATTAAACGCACCTCAAAGTGTTTACTATAAGCCGAGTACAAGCGGAACCTTCAACTTTACCGTGCAACCCAATGTAGCGCTCTCATGGCCCGGTGCTCCACTTCCAACAGATTACTGGTCAAGACCAGTGAACCCATTAAACAGAGAATGGTGGTCAATTCTAGGCAACTACCCAGGCGTAGGAGTCTCATCTCCTCCAGGCAATCCAACCTGGCCAGCCGACACAAATCTACATGTTCAATCTCTCTATAACTTCGTCCCCTATGTGCAAGGACCATCAAGCTGTCACATAGTATGGCAGCAACAGACCGCAATCTCAGGCATGATAGGAGGCACCTTGTATCAGTTATCCAACACTGGTGTCAGCGGCACTCCAAACATAATCTATGCTGGCAGAGTTTACGCTACCTATGCAAAACCAGGAACTGGAACGACTGCAGTGACCTATTGGAAATGCTATGACCTTCAAACTGGACAACTTTACTGGGAAAGACCATTGGCAACAGGTGAATCAGCCCCAACACAAATTATCTACATTACAAGGACAGTATCTGCTGTTACTGGAGACACCGCTTCTCAGAGAAACCTAGGCGCAGCACTGATGTTTGTAGGTGGAGGACGAATAGTAACCTACGACCCATCGACAGGCTCTGTTATATGGAACGTTTCAATATCGCCCTTTACAAGTGGCACCTTCATTTCTAACGATGTAACTGCACCCGACTTCTTGACTATACAAACTCTCGGTTCAGGCTCAAACACACAGTACCGTCTAATTAACTGGACTATAACAGGCGATATAGCTTACCCAGACTTAGTCAACCGCAGAGTAGGTGTAATTAGCAACGTATCATTTCCATCAAGCAGCTTAGGCACTATGGACCTCGATGCTGGCGTAACTGTTCTTTCAACAGCTGTAAACATACCTGCCTCAGTAGGCGTCTCTTATAGCTACATTTTAACTGGCGTAAGCCTCATAACAGGACAAGTACTATGGAACATAACAACAGATGCATCCTCAGGCTTGGGTGGCTTTTACAACCCGAGCACCGCATGTGCTGACCACGGATTATTCGCAGTTCGCTTGAATGACGGATTATATCATGCTTGGAATATTCAGACTGGAGCAGTGGCATGGGTCAGCCCATTATCAAGCTATCCATGGGGAGAATTCGGCGGATACGACACATCATCAGCCTACGGCTTGCTTATCTACCCACAATACGACGGTGTAGTAGCCTATAACTGGACGAACGGTCAAATCGTGTGGAACTGTCAATACAAAGCTCAATATCCATACGACAATGCTTTCGGCGAAACTTATCCATACGACGGTGCTTGCATGATTGCTGACGGAATGGTTTATGTAGCCAACACTGAACACTCACCCAGCCAACCAGTGGAGCGAGGATATGCACTAAGATGCATAAACGCATCCAATGGTCAAGTGATATGGAGTATATTAAACACAATAAATCAAGCTGCGATCTCAGATGGCTACCTAATAGGCATGGATATCTATAACGGCATGCAGTACGCGTACGGCAAAGGATTAAGCTCCACTACAGTCACATCATCTCCAGCGGTCACAACACAGAGCAACCAAGTATTAATTCAAGGCACAGTGTTAGATCAATCCCCTGCACAACCAGGCACTCCATGCGTATCACATGAATCAATGGAAACACAAATGGAATACTTGCACTTGCAACAGTCAATCCAAGGCGTCGCTGGTAATGCAACCATAACAGGAGTTCCAGTTCTGTTAACCGCTATAGGCTCTGACGGCTCAGTATACAATATCGGCACAACTACAACCAACGGATACTTTGGTACATTCGCATATGCTTGGACAGCACCAAAAGTTGACTCCTACACAATAACCGCTTCATTTGCAGGAGACGACTCTTACGGCAGCTCATCAGCAGCAACGGGGCTATCAGTAGGTGCAGCCGCATCAACAACACCTACACCAGCTACACCAGCACCTTCAAACCTCGCCACCACAACAGACTTGATGACCTACATAGTTGTCGGAGTAATCGCTATAATCATCGCTATAGCAATAGTTGGCTTTGTACTCTACAGGAAAAAACAATAAACATAAAACCAAACCCTAACTTTCTTTTTTTATTTTTTTTTATAGCTTTCTTATCCGACAAGAAAACGAGTTGACAACGTTAGATAAGACTTCACAACCTCAGAAAAGAGTTTACCGGCTTGTGTCAATTTTAAGGCTGTTAATCGTCAATTCTATTTCAGAGGTAATCCTGTTTGAGAATACCTTTCTTCTGAGCGTTGGGTCATCAGATTTTTGCAGTGTTCACAATTTTATTTTTTTTATTTTTTTCATACACGAAGGCGCATGCTATAACTATTGCGATAATAAATACTGACACGATACTGTAAACTTCAATTGAAAGGTCTTGTTCAGCTCCTAAGCAATATAAATAACCATCATCAGACCCTATGTATAGTCTTCCATTGGCAATTGCAGGAGAGGACTTGATTAATCCTTCAGTTTTATACTTCCACGTATACGCTCCAGTTTTTTCGTCTATACAGTAAGTACATTCGTCTTCTGAACCCACAAAGACTTTGCCCGCGGCAATAGCCGGAGAAGAAATTACTGCATCACCTGTTTTAGATTTCCATACAGTTGATCCATCTCCAGCATTCAAACAATAGACAAATCCATCATTTGAACCCACAAAGATTTTACCTTCATCAATAGCAGGAGATGAAGACATCGGCAACTCGAATTCTCTAGCCCATATTATGGCACCTGTATTTTCATTTAGACAATACATCCATCCAGGCACACTAGTTTCGCCTATGAATACCATGCCGTCAATAACGGTAGGAGTGGCGGAAATTATATTCAATCGAGGCGAGAAACTCCATAGAAGATCTCCAGCGTCAGCGCCAAAGCAGTAAAACTTGAACCCTGGAACCAAAGAACTTATGAAAACCTTGCCGTCAACGACTGTAGGAGAAGCCATCCGAGTTCCAGTTTTGTATTTCCACAATAAGTTCCCTGAAGTTGCATTTAAGGAATAAACATAAGTGTCAGAACATCCGATGTAGAGTTTACCGTCAACAACTGCTGGAGAAGAATCAAAAGCACCACCTGCTTGGTACTTCCAAAATAATGATCCATCACTACCATTAAAAGAATAGACGTATCCATCATTTGATCCTACAAAGACTCGAGCATCAATAACAGTTGGAGATGAACCTTCTATCTGGTTTCCTGTTTCAAACTTCCATATCTGTGCTCCTGTAATTGCATTTAAGGCATAGACGAAGTGGTCTCTAGAACCTACGTAAACAATACCATTAACTACGGCAGGAGAAGAATCTATTGCTCCTCCAGTTTTAAATCTCCACAAAAGATTGTCGGCAGTTGGCGCTGGGCTTTGGGTGAAGCCAGTATGAGAGATATTATTATGGAACATAGGCCACGAATATTGATAATTATCGGCACTAGCTGACAGCGCATTGCTCGCTAGAATTGGACTAAACACGGAAAAAGCAACTACAAGAACTACAAAGAAAGCTGTAAATTTCCCCCCTCCTTCGAACAATATTCTTTCCTTCTTTTCTTGTAGATTAGCTATTAGAGCAAAACGCAAACTAAGATAAGTCTTTCGGGATTTCACGTTCCATCTATTGGCAACTTAAAAATAAAGCGCAAACAAACAACTGATTGTTTTAATGCTTTTTAAACCTCCATATAGGATATAGTTGTCTATTAAAGAGAGTTGAAGTTTTACCTGAAAAGATCAAGAACTTTGTTTAGTCAATGAATTCGTTTTTTTCCTCCTCCAAAAAAATATGACAACCAAAATAGCTGTGATAACAGCCGCTCCTACTCCCGCTGATTCTATGAAAAATATGTTAGTTGGCATATTATAGTCAACGATAAGGGTTGGGCCATTATTCAAGTTTCTAGAATTAAAGACAGCTGGTTCCTTAGCTGATTGAACGCTTTCCAGAATTAAGGATATCATCGACCTTCCTGTTAAGGCAGATGTAAGGTTGAATTCATAATTTACATCTGGATCGTTGACATTAACAACTTGAATTGGGATATTGGAGCCTGGAAATTGTGCGTTATTCCAAGTAATTCCTGTCTCTGTCCATGAAACATCTTCACTAACAAAAACTCCAACTTGATTGTGCGATCTGGTTCCCCAGACTGCTGTATGCATTCTCAGAACAATTGAACTTACAATTGCTTGAGGAGGAATTTGGGAAAGATCAAATTTTAACCAAGTGTTAGCCAGGGGACCTATTAAGTTGGTGCTATTGAGTCCAGCGCTTGCTTCCGCAACGCTCACATTATAATCATGCGAATACAAGAAGATGGAATTGCCAAAATTGGTGGCAGGAGAGGCGCTATCAACATAGGAGTTCGCAATAGCATCAATGGAGATTTCGTTAGTAGCTTTAACATTTGGCACCATAAAAGCTGCAAGAATCGTTATCGCAATTACAAATGCTACAATCTTTTTAGGCATTAATGGACCATTTCCTCTATTTGCGCCTTTAGCCAACCATCTCGCTGTTATCATTCAAATGTTCTTTATTCTATGATGTAATTGTAAGATTTAAGAATGGAGGGTTGGGGAAATGTGGCCAATTGTCGTTAACAAAGACTTTCAATACCATACTCTGTTATTATTGGGCAAAGACGTAGCTTGTTTCGTTGATGACTTCAGTTTGCCAGGTGCCTTTCCAAATAATTCCGTAAGGAATTCCAATGGAAGGGGCTGAGTAGTCTGCCACAATGGTGTAAATGGCGTTTGGAACAACGGGATAGTTAATTGTAACGTTCCAGCCTTGGCTATAGTACATGTATGTTTCTGAACCTACAAGATTTGGAGGAGTTGTTCGTCCTCCAGTCCAAACTAGGTTTTTCGTGAACTGGGTTGTTTCGGGATGGTTGGATTGGATATAGTACATAACGCCGTCGCGGACTTGCTCTTGCGATGAAAGCTGAGAATTTACTATGGATACCTGTATTGGCGGTGTTTTCAGTCCGTATGAGGGACCTGTTTCTCCTATAATGTTGTATGTTCCTGGGGAGACTTGGGTTTCTTGTTGTGGTTGGTTGTTGCTGGTCTGTTGCCAGATGTAAGTTCCTGTAATGTTTTCTTGTGGTTTGAGAGGCATTATCATAATGAACATGGCGAATGCGCGGCCTTTTGACCATTGGAATATGATGTTGTTTGAGTCATTATTGATTAGAAAGTCAAAGTCTTGACCAGAATGATTGAAGCTTACGGTCTGATTACTAATGTTGGTGATTGTAAGCGTGATGTTAATGGGTTCGCCAAGAACGTACTGGGTTTTTTCAATAGACATTGTTAGTTCTAGGCCATCATCAGAAGCAAAATCGATGGGCGGTATTGTTGTTGATGTTTGAGTAACTGTTGGTGTTGAAGTGGATGTGGGAGTTGTTATGGGAGTTGGTGCAGGCGAAATAGTATTTGTGCTGTTCTGCATTGTGTTGCTTGATGGCACTTTTTCTGGGTTGTTGGTTAGGCTCCAGCCCACGGCGCCGACGCTAATCACTACGATAACGATTATAACGATTGCTAATAATTCTCTTGGAGTTGGCGTCATACTGTCTTAACCTTAACTGCATTAATTATGTTGCATAAGCAAGTTCTTAATGCTATGCTGGGAAACGGAATGTTCCAACTGGTGGAACAGATAAGATCCTGAATTGCTAAAGTGCTTTAGCGCATTATTTCGGGATAAGAAGGCTGCTGGACTATTTATTGAGGGAAGGTAGTAGGTTTGCGCCCATGCCGATTGTCCAAATGAGGTTTGGGTAGACAATCATTCTTTCCATTCCCCCAACACCGATTCCTAAGTAATCTGGTCGTGTCGTAGCAAAAAGAAAGAGAGCAAAAAGTGTTGCAAATCCCAATATTACCGAAAAATATCTGAAAGGCCCCTTAGTGATTCTGTAAGAAGTAACTGCAGCTATTCCACCAAAAATAAAGGAAACGATTGCGGCGATGGAGTGAATAAGAGGAACTCCATTAACCAAAAATGTGTTCTCTGGAAATATTCCAACTCCAATCGGACCTAAACCCGCCAAGACAAATAAGCTTGTGATTACGCCCCTTTTGAATTCACGTTGAATAAAATATGCACTTATCAAAATCGTTAAGCCTAACAAGATTATTGATGGATTAAAGATTGTGGCTGAGGGCTTATTCCATACTCCCAAATCACTAATGTAGTTTCTAGATACGCTATAATTTGGGTAAACCGCTTCCGCGACAATCATTCCCAAGGTAAACTGCAAACCACCGACAAGAAGCAAAGCTCCAGCAATCGTTTTGTTGTCAGAATCCATAATACAAATGCTAGTGAGATAGTATTTAACGATTTTTTATCAGGCGGGTCTACTTAAAATCGTTTTTTATGTGGGTCTTTACGGCAATAAGTTTTTATGTTATATCATGTTTCTATTTTTGTGGTTTTGTCGTTTTTGACGAGTTTCTGCGCGACTTTTTTCATTGAGAATTTTGTTGTTTATCATTTCCCAAAGGTCAATTTCTGGAATGGGTCTGAAACCGGGACAAAATTGTTCCTTAGCAATCTCATAGATTGCTTGGTTAATTGGCATTGGAACACCTACATTGCTGGCTAGTTTAAGCATGTATCCACTTAGTGATTCCAGTTCTGTGGCATGTTTTCCACTGAATACGTCTTGTGTCATGCTGGTGGGGCCGACCCTGTTTACGATGAAGTCGTGGAGAGGATTTGTGGGTGATTCTGGAATGTTTACTGCTGTTTGGATATCGTTCCAGGAGGGCATGCTGCCGAGTTTGTGCTCTTTAAAGCCTGCTGCTTGCAGTACTTGGATTCCTTCTCCTAGAAGTCTTGTTGTCATGTGCACAAGGATCTTTTCTGACTCGACTGATCGTTTTCGGAATCCTACTAGAGCCATTAATGCGTTTATGAGGTTAATTGCTAGTTTGCAGTGAACAGCATCTTGTAAACGGGTTGTGATTTGGCATTCTAATCCTGAAGATAAGACGGTTTTAACGCGTTTAAGTTCGAGTATGAGATCGTTGTTTGGTGTTCCAATAATTAGGTATCCTGGTTTTACATATGCGGCTTTCCCGACACTGTCTCGCCACGCGTTGTAGCAAACGACGCCGTACATTGCTCTAGAAAAGTACTTGGGTATAATCTGCTGGTTTTCTACGCCATTCTGAAGGCTCGCAACGATTGGCTGGCAATTTCCAAGATGGTGCCGAAGCGTTTGTGCTGTATGGTCAAGATCATAGTTTTTCACGGTTATGATTATGATGTCTGCAGACGGAATCTCGTCTATTGATTCAATTACTTGTACTGGTATTGGAGCAGTTGTGGCTTCTTGACCTATTTTGTAAAGTTGTAACCCGTGTTTTTTAATCGCATCGACGCTTTCGCCTCTGGCTAGAAGATGCAAGTTTTTATTTTGAGGAAAAATCCAGCCTGCTACGCTTAAACCGATTGCCCCTGCTCCGACGATTAGAACTTTGGGTTTTTCTTTCAAGGGATCACACATGGATTTTTTTTCTTCGGCGTGCTTACCAACCTAGTATTAATTTGAATATGCCAAGTGCTATTCCCATAGATACTACGGCGCTCAGTGCTGTTCCCCCGATCAATGTCGGATAAAACTTGCTTGACTGAATTCCTAGTAAACGGCCGATAATTGCTACCTGAATGGGCGAGAGCACAAACACCCCGGCTATTATGCCTATCAAAGCATATTTGTTAATGAGTTTTTGACCTCTTGCTGTTCTTTTTTCGAGCCAACGTCTCAAGCCTTTTTTCCATTCTAATAATCTATTGATCAAGAAGATGGTTGCAAAAACAGTTAAAATATTTATCGTGAGTGTCGTTGCAAAAACCAACAGGGGGTCGAATCCAACGGCCACGCCATATAGCATGCCTCCTCCGCTTTCAAAGACGACAGATATGAGAATATAGACGTAAATCTCGAACATCCACACATCACTTCATAGATATTTGTTTAGTCCAATAAGGCTTATTCCACAGCCGTCGCGTGTGGTTTGAATTGATAATAAGAAGTATATATTTCATATTAAATTAAAGGACAGAATAATTGGTTCTTCTCAAGTACGAATGACGGTTTTTCAACATATTTCAACGTAGTTTCACGATAGGCCTCCACTTTATCTCAGTTGAAAAAAGATTTGTTATGATCGCTTTTGACCTGAGGAGTAGTTTTCAATAAGAAATAGTTGTTTTTTGATAGTTGGAAAGGTAAAGTTTGATGGGGTGTCGCAAGGAATAAGCAACGTTAAATACTGAGCTAAAATAACGCTAACTTAAGTAGTTGACATTTATGCCCGAATACTTATCCCCTGGAGTTTATATCAAAGAAATAGAAATAGGCGCAAAACCCATCGAAGGGGTAAGCACCAGTACCGCAGGATTTATAGGGGAAACAGAAAGAGGACCCACACTGCCCAGATTAATTACAAGTTGGTTAGATTATCAGAAAATTTTTGGCACCTATTTTGGTGGCACTAAGTATTTGCCTTACGAAGTTGAGGGCTTCTTTAATAACGGTGGTAAGCGGTGCTACATCGCAAGAGTAGTCTCTTTTGGAGTAACAAAAGCTATTTTGACTCTCAATGTTAACAGTGTTGCAGCGCTAGTTATTGAGGCTATAGGAGAAGGTGGCTGGGGACAGAGGATCGCTGTTAGAACTAGAAGGAATGCTGACAGTAAAACTTTCAAGTTAACCGTTTTCTATTGGAAGAACAATATTGTAGCTGCCTTTAATCCTGATGACAAAGCGAATAAGAGTCTATTGCAGCCAGCTATATCAGAAGTCTATAGCAATGTTTCAGTAGAAAAAGCCTCGCCAAATTATTATGAAGCAGTAGTCAACAGCAACTCTAACCTAATTAGAATAAGTAACCCAACAAACGGTTGTCCTGCAATTCCTGACGATGCTGCAAGCGACATACCTATGCTTCTAGGGAATGTAACTGGCATTGAGACATCACCAACCTTGAATGACTTTAAGGGAGATAGCACGCTACCGTCTGGAAGTAGGCGAGGTCTGCTTAGCTTCGAGGATATAGACGATATTTCGATACTCTATGTTCCAAACGTGCAAAGTATCAGCGGTTTGTCTGAAGCAGTTATCGCCCAATGTGAGAAGCTGAGAAATCGTTTCGCAATTATGGAGGTGCCAATTGGAAACTCAACCACAAGCTTCATCATGAGCACAAGAGCCACTATGGAAACAAAATATGCTGCGTTATATTGTCCATGGTTAAAAATAATAGATCCGGTGTCCGGCAGTGAAATTCTTGTTCCACCGGGAGGATTCATAGCAGGGATATATGCTAGAAGCGACGCTGAAGTTGGAGTTCATAAAGCTCCCGCAAACGAAGTTGTTATAGGGGCGCTCAACCTTGAATATGCCTTAAGCGAAGGCGTACAAGAGATCCTTGACCCAGCCGGCGTAAACTGCATTCGCGAATTTGCAGGCAGAGGAATTCGGGTTTGGGGCGCCAGAACATTGAGCAGTGACTCACTTTGGAAGTATGTTAATGTTCGCAGGTTGTTCATATTTCTTGAGAAGTCAATTGAAAACGGCACGCGATGGGTTGTTTTTGAGCCAAATAACGAGAAGCTTTGGGCAAGAATGAAACAAACGATTTCCCAGTTCCTAACCACTGTTTGGAAGAGCGGCGGATTGAAGGGAACAACCCCTGAAGAGGCCTTCCTTGTAAAATGTGATCACTCGACAATGACTCAAGACGACATTGATAACGGCAAATTAGTATCTATTATCGGAGTAGCTCCATTAAAACCAGCAGAGTTCGTGATATTCCGCATCGCACAATGGCAAGGAGGCTCCGCGTCAACGGAGTAGTAAAAGATGAACATGTATGTCTACAGCCTTAAGCATCTTTACCTGATTTTCTGAAGTCTTTGCACCTTTTAGTTTTCTTCTTGTCGTTAAACAAAGTAAGTATCTTTTCGAATATAGCCAACTAAGTTATGCTCGATTTACAGACAGTTGCAAACTCCAAAACTACTTGGGTGAAGCGCTATATTATTTACGAAAGAAGCTAACGATAATTCTGCTGAACAGTATTTCTGAGAAATGAGTTTTTTGGAACAATGTCTCGTCTGCTGGTTTTCTTTGGGTCTTTGTATTCTTACGCCAAAGGTTTATTTTTTAGAATACAAGATTTTTAAGTCGAGCGATTGTAGATTTGGCACCCGATAATATCGAAAGCGAAAAGGCGGAAGCTAAGCAACCAAGAGTTGAATTTAATTTTCCAATGTTAATTGTTAGGACAAAAAGGTTTGCAGCCGTTTTTGACAAGTTAGGTTCTCTTCGTATCTCACGGTACTTTTCTTGGTTGGGAATTTTTCTGGTGCCATTTATTGCAGGAATTGCGCTCTACCTCTTAATCAATAGCTTAATCGGTTTGCTATCTAATCCGGGGGTTGGTCAAGTAATTCGGGAATTGGGGCCAGGATCAGTTCTGTTGTTACCTGGAATCAACCCTTTGCTTCCGATAGTTTATGGGTGGGTTGCAATAGTTTGCGCTATTGTGATTCATGAAGGAGCGCATGGAGTTATTGCCCGAAATGTTGGATTGAGGGTTAAGTCAAGCGGTTTACTGTTCTTCTTGTTTGTTCCCATTGGCGCTTTTGTGGATGTGGATGAAGAGCAAATAAAGAAAGCAAAACCCCGCGCTGCTCTAAAAGTTATGGCTGGTGGAGTTGGTGCAAATGTCCTTGTAGCAGCCGTATGCCTCTTAGGTCTCTTGTTGCTTGTTGGTAGCTTAACCCCCGTCATCGATGGCGTATACATCAATGATGTAACAAATGGAATGCCAGCTCAAACTGCAGGGCTACTGCCAAAAGATGTCTTTGTTTCAATCGACAATGCAACAATTTACAACACCACCGATTTAAGAACGATATTGGATACAAAGATGGCTGGAAACACAATTCAGGTTACTGTGGCAAGGGGTGAGAACTGGCAGCACAGATTTTCCACGACGGTTAACCTAACTGTATCTGAAAACCGCACGGTCATGGGAATATTAACCTATGACTTATTTACTGAGCAACGATTAGAGAATTATCAAACCTTCTCTTTAAATCGGCTCTCTATGTACTTGGTACCCCCAACATTAGCTTCTGGTCTAACACCATTTTCTGATTTCTTAGCACCGTTCTATTCAAATCCGATACCTCTATGGCAAGTACTTGCTAACGGTCTTTTTTGGATATGGTTTGTCAACTTCAACCTCGCAATCTTCAATTCTTTACCAATATACCCCTTGGACGGAGGCAGAATCTTTAATATCACTTTGAAAAGAGCTATGGGTAAACGGATAAGTGAAAAAGCTATCTATTCCATAACTATTGGGGCAACGGTTGCCTGCGTAACTATTGTCTTGTTAATTACTTTGTTGCCCTTCATAATGTAGCAGCCTATAGCTTACATAGCGAGTCAAGTCAACATATCAAGGATCAAACAGCAAACAACAGTCTATCAACAAGAGTTCGTGTTTTTTTTTCTTGTCATAGATGCGTCTGCTTATGTATACATTTTTTTGTGAGTTTTGAGTGATGTTTGGTTTTTGGAGGTGGAATCTCATTTTACGGAAACAAACCTGTTATCTCTAATGTAGAATCGCCAGGGCTTATTTTTCCACTCGCCAGAATAATCTACGCCTACTCGAGTTGTTTCCACTATATCGTCTTGAGGAACCAGTGATGCATCCTCAATATACAGCGGCGGAGTAGCAAGGTCAGTCTTGTTTTGAGCCTTTGATATACCTATTGCCATGCATAGCTTGCTTGGACCATTCGTCAAGTTAGCAACCTTTGCTTGCTGGCCCCTACGTTTTACCATAATTTCCTTACCGGCTACCGGTTCCAGGGCTCTAATAAGAACCGCCTCCGGTTTTCCCGGCACATTGCCAGCGGTTACGTTAAAGCAGTAATATAGCCCGTAAATAAAATAAACGTAAGCATGCCCTTTTTTTCCAAACATAACTTCGTTCCTAGTTGTCCGATGACCCTCAAAACTGTGTGCTGCTCCATCTTCAGGTCCTCGATATGCTTCTGTTTCAACTATTCGGCCAGTCGTCGTACCTTCTCTTGATTCATGAACTAAAATTTTTCCCAAAAGTTCTCTTGCAACAGTTATTGTGTCCAATTGATAGAACGTTTCTTGCAGAATCATGGTTGTGAGAGTAGCGTTACCGAACAAATAAGCTTGCCTAGATTTATTATAGCAGATTTGAAGATAGAATTGTGATAGTCAATGAGCGATGATGAGTTAGATGGATTAAAGCGGAAAAGATGCCTTGAGTTGCAGAGAAGAATGGTTTCTCGCCAAGAAAAGCAAAAGTCAGTTGATGTTCATAGGGTTCTTGACAGTGTTTTTAGGAAGAGTTTGAGAAGATTTTGACGAGGCGAATTCTCAATATCCGAGTGAAATGGCTACGTTAGATCATACGATTGTGACTCTTGATTCAGAGGCAAGTTGACAGAAATGGATGGTGAACGTTTTGTATGCGCTCTTAAGAAACGTTGGCTTGGATGTTAGGTTAAGTACTGAAATCAAAGTTGCCATTCATGGGAAACGCAATCGCTCTCCGAGAAATTTAGGTAATCGAAAACATAAGAAGTCAAAAAACGACTTCCAGCCACCTGGACAGGTGAAGTCTACAAAGTGATGGAAGTTAGAAAAAGTTAATTTTCAGCGAGGTAATAGTTTGATTAGAGGCAAAGAAGATGAGAAACCGTCTTTTGTTTTTGATCGCTTTAACCGCCGTTTTAGTTTGTTTATCATTTTATTCAGAGCGGGTATTTGGGCAATCATTTCCATTTTTGGAAGGCAAAATCAGTGGCACAGTAATTGATGCTTCAACTGGGCAGCCTATAGATAACTCAATGGTGACCGTTGGGATAGGTTCGTCTGTAAACCAAACTGTAGCTACAAACAGCACGGGTCAATACTACATAGGGGGTCTCGAAGGTAACCTGACAGGCATAACTTACAATGTGACAGCCTCGAAAACTGGCTACTTAACTTCAAGTAAAAATGTAACCTTAACAACTGTAATAGATTTCTTACCCCCAGCGACCCAAAATTTTACCCTAACCCAAATTCCAAATGTGACTCCAACGCCTACGCTTCCAGAGCTCCCAAGAGAAACCTTGTTTTTGGCAGTTGCAGTCTTAACGATTTTGTTTGGCGTGTTTGTGAGAAGGGAGAAGAAGGTTAGGCTTTTGAAATTAGCAAAGCGGTTCGAGGTCTGAGGATTAGTTCATATATGCCATTATGATGTTATCGATTGGTCAGACTATTCATCAGTGCTTAGTGGATTGGAGGCTCCTTTGTTTTTCTCTTAAGAAAATGCTTTAGAGGTTTATAGGAAAATTATAAAAGCCTAGCTATACTCCGAATAGTAATGACAAATCTTTTGGTCGCGATTTGTGGAAAACGCAAAGACAAACTATCTAAAAATAGAGGTTTTCTTAGCAGTTTGAGTTTAGAGGAATGCTTAGTTTGAATTTTGTTCTGCTGGTAGGACCTATAGTTGGTTTGGTTGCGATTGCATATGCAGTTCACTTAGTTTTGCATGATTTACTTGGCAAAAGCAAGGGTCCTCCAGAGATGGTGGAAATTCATGATGCCATAAAAGTAGGCGCCCACACTTATTTGGCTCTTCAGTTTTTTGTAGCTGCTCTGTTTGTTGGCGGGATTACTGCGGTTTTGAGTTATGTTTTAGGAGTTTCTATTGCTTTGTCTTTCACTTTGGGTGCTGTTCTGTCGGGTGTATCTGCCTATATTGGGATGAGAGTTTCCATTTATATGAACGTTAGAACTGCAAACGCAGCAAGCCACAGTTTCAATGAATCTTTGGATATAGCGATTAATAGTGGAACAGTGGTGGGGCTTTCGTTGACTGGCTTAGGTTTGATGGGCGTTGGGTTATTATATTTTATTGTGGATAACCCGTTGCTGCTTTTGGGAATGGGTTTTGGTGCTTCCCTGGTGGGGCTTTTTGCAAGGGTCGGTGGCGGAATCTACACTAAAGCCGCTGATATAGGGGCTGATCTAGTCGGCAAGGTCGAAGAAAGTATCCCTGAGGATGATGCGCGGAACGCGGCTGTAATAGCAGATCAAGTAGGTGATAATGTTGGTGACATAGCAGGGACTGGATCGGATGTTTTTCAATCTTATGTAATGGCTCTGGTTGCTGCGATGATTTTAGGGTTAGCGGTTCATGGCATAGGTGGTTTGCTTTTTCCTTTGTTTGTGGCCGCTTCGGGAATTGCGGCTTCACTAATAGCTTCGCGCTTCATTTCCGCGAAAAATAGAGATGCTCAAAGTGCCATCTACAAGGGAATGTACATAGCTGTGGGGCTGGTTTGTTTATTTGTTTTGCCGTTTGCCTGGTTTATTTTTGGTGGAATAAGAGAGTATCTTGCCACAATATTGGGGGCTTTTACAATTGTGTTTTTGGCTTGGTTGACTCTTTATTATACTTCGATGAGTAGAAAACCGATTAAGGATATAGTAAGAGCGTCCAGCGCAGGGCCAGCCATGAATATTATCTTTGGCTTTGCAAGAGGTTATGAAAGTGCTGTTCCTTCTGTGTTAGTCTTTGCTGCATCAGTGTTACTTTCGTTTGTTATCAGTGGGATATATGGGATATCTATTGTGGCTGTTGGCTTTTTGTCTGTAAACGCAACTCTTGTTGCTATGTCCTCTTACGGACCTATCGTTGATAATGCCAAAGGAATAATGGAGCTCTCAGGAGTCCATCAAGGCAACGCTTTGATGATCATGGATGAATTGGATTCAGTTGGCAATACGACGAAAGCTGTCTGCAAAGTTTATGCACTTGGAACGTCCTCATTTGCTCAAGTAGCAATTTTTACAGTTTTTCTGCAAGCAACTAATCTTAAAGTCATCAACGTAGCAAGTCCGCCTGTTGTCGCAGGTTTGCTCATGGGGGGCGTCTTATCTTTTCTTTTTGTCTCCCAAATTCTCAAGGCGGTAGGCAATTCGGCTTTCAGGATGGTTGCAGAAGTGAGGAGGCAATTTGCTGAAATTCCAGGGCTAAAGGAAGGAACTGCAAAAGCGGATTATAAGAAATGTGTGAGAATAAGCACTCGAGGTGCGCTCAAAGGCATGTTTTTGCCTGCAATCATAGCCATAGTTTTTCCTTTAGCAGTAGGATATAGCATTGGTGTTGAAGCTTTAGGTGGTTTGCTTGCGGGTAATCTTGTGAGCACTATTTTGCTTGGTTTTATGATGATCCTCACGGGGGCATCTTGGGATAACGCTAAAAAATATGTTGAAACAGGAAAACTAGGTCATGTTGATACAAAGACGTATGAAGCTACGGTGGTTGGTGATACAGTTGGAGATCCTTTTAAAGACGCTGCTGGGCCTTCGCTTGATTTCTTGATGAATCTTATTGGTTCTATGGCGATCTTATTTGCAGCTTCGTTTCTAGCGTATGCTCTATTCGCATAAACTTTTTAGACCAGTGCTTTTTGAGGTAAAGTGTTAGACTTTCTTATTGGCGTTCTGATGTTCAGTTTCCAAGTGAATGATTAATTCTTCTTTAGTATTGAAAACTTTACCACATATTTGGCAAGTAGACTTGTTTGACGTTGGATTGTCCATTGGAGGAAGCGAGGAGGGCTGCTGATCAGGGGATTCAAGAGAGCCATCTGGTGGCGTTGGTGTAGTCAAATCGTCAAACGGGTCATTTGGCTTTTTTTCATTTGGAAAATCAGACTCAATCAAAATATCACCTACAGTGCAAAGGGATTATTCTTCTTAAGCATTTGTGTCTATCTAAATATATAACACAGTTCTTTGTAGCCCTCGCACCAAGCAATTCAAAAAATAAAAGATAGTTACACTTTTGTTGTGCAGTGAGAAAAATAAGCTGATCATTTGCAGTCTTTTTGTAACCTCCATCTTTTTTTGGATTCCAAGTCACTAAATATACTCAGACAATCGAAGTGTAGCCAAGTTTTTTCAAAATGAGAAGAAAATTGTCTTTTTTTTCTCTTGCTATACCAAGAATGCGAAGTGTTTATCGATAAGAGATTATTTCTATTTAGGTAGGTTTTGAGAACATGAAATTGTCTGGAAAAGTTTCTTTAGTTACCGGTGCAAACTCGGGAATTGGCAGGGCGGTTGCGCTTTATTTGGCTGAAGAAGGAGCGGATGTTGTCGTCAATTATGTTGTGGATCCTTCCTGAAGCTGAAGCTGTTGTCAAAGAGATTCAAGATATGGGCAGACGTGCGTTAGCGGTGAAAGCTGACGTTTCAAGTAGCGCAGAGGTAAAAGCCATGTTTGAGCGGGCCATCAATGAATTCTCCACATTAGATATACTTGTGAACAACGCTGGAATCGGAAACTTCGCGTCGGCGGTTGACATGAAAGATGACGTTTGGAACAAGATGCTTGGAGTGCATCTCTATGGCACCATGAACTGTACCCGCGAAGCCCTAAAAATAATGCTAAAAAACAAGTCGGGCAAAATTATAAACATAGCATCGATTTGCGGCATAACCGGCTGTTTGGGCGCCGCCCACTATTCAGCTGCAAAAGGCGGAATAATGGGGTACACTCACGCCGTGGCAAGAGAAGTAATTTCCCAAGGCATAAACGTCAATGCAATAGCTCCCGGATACATCGAAACACCCATGTTATCAGGCGCTGGAATGACCGATGAAATGCTAAAACAACTTCTAAACCAAATTCCCATCGGCAGATTAGGCAAGCCACGAGAGATAGCCTCTTTGGTAGCTTACTTAGCTTCTGACGACGCAAACTTTATGGTAGGTCAAGTTATAAGCCCGAACGGCGGCCAAGTAATATAGTTAGCAATATAAGCCATCACTAATCAAGCCATCCTTTTTCTTTGAAATACAACAACTCAACCACGCCGATGGCAAACATAAATCCTATAACGATTACAAATCCCTGCGGATCTTGTGTTGACAGGTAACCCTCCTACATTCATACCCAACAAACTCGCTCTAAGGCTAAAAGGCAATGTAATGGCCGAGACAATAGTTAGTATTCGCAGCCGTTTTTCAACCTGAGAGCCACCTACTGTCTGATAAGAATCGTATAATGCATTCACGCTGGTTTCTAAGCGATGGATACCGCCTTGCACAATCTCGAGTTCTGAGACCAAACCTAAAACATACGCCTTGCGATGAGGTTCTTGCAGCGCATTATTGTCAGAGGAATTAAGACCGATGACGCAATAGAGCTGGTTTTCTATTAAGAAAACCAGCTTGTCAACCTGCCAGCGCGAATTCGTCAGATCTGTGATGTTGAAATTGTTCGGATTATCGACTAGGGCTTTAATAACTTTCAACGTTTTGTCACGGATTTCTGTTTCTGCTTGGATGCTCAGCTCCGTGAGTTCATCGATCACTAAATAAACAATCTGAATCAGATGACTCAAACTGGGCATTTTCTCTGCCGCCAAAGCATTTATGAATTATTCTATGGCAGGAATTGGGCCGCGTCTAATAGCTACTAAAACTGGGCTATGAAGTACTATTGTGAGACGAGAAGGATCTGATGTACTCTGATTAAGGGCTGTGGGAAACTCTAGCAGAACAGCTCGATCATAAGATAGTACTCCTGGCATTTTAACTGAGTAATGGCCCAGCGATTTATCATTACAGGATGAAGATCTAAAGGTGAAAGAAAACTGCGGAGTTCTTCAGGTGTTGCTTCTTCGACCACATTTTTGAAAATACTCCGAATTTTTCTGGGGAGCGCTTTCTTTATGGGACAAATTGACAGATGGTTTGCTTTAGTGTGATAAGCACTTGTTCTATTTTCTCAATTTCAGTAATAGCCTGTTTATATTGGGTTATTTCAGTTGGGATGTTCACTACAAAAGTATGACTTGCTTCGCGCCATGGGAACTGAAGAACGCCTCTTGTCTTCTTGACTCCACACTTCAATCCGATGCTTAGATTGTCATTGTCCAATTTGAGTATAGGTTTATGTACGCTAAACCACCATCCGGGGCTGCTACCGACACTCTCAGGTCCATACAAAAAGGAATCACTTGGCCAAATTGATGTCACTATGTTTTCAGGGTTCTGCAGCATCGCTTTTATGTTGGATACTTGTTGTAGCAGCTGTGTGGCACAGTTGCAGAGCTTTTCCGGGGTAAGATCAGTTACAGAGACTATGGGGCAAGGGTTTTCAAATCCTGTGTTTCCAGGTAAAGGAACAGGTTTTAGATCTTTTTTTCCGAGTTTCTTTGAAGTTCCGCTCATTGTAACCACTTCTGGATTCTATTCGCTTTATTCAAGTTACAGAAATAGGGATAGAAGCAAACAAAAAATTTTGCTGTTGCATCAAAGCTACTACATTCCTGAAAGCCTCAAGAAATGTTACTTTCAGCATAATCGATTTTGACAATACCTAAAACATACCTATATTCAAAATGAGTAAAGTGGCATAAACTATCCATCGTTTTCATAGTATTCAATCGATATATAAATTCTTGCAGAAGACACTTGTTAAGTCTTTGAAATAATGTCCAAGGCTCTTATCTATAATAGTGCCGGCGGTACTCTTTGTTGAAGAGAATGAAATGGTAGTTGGAAAAGGGAGAAGCTAAAATGAAAGTTGCAATATTGAGCGGTGGGGGAGATGCACCTGGGATTAACGCCGTCTTGAGAGCTATCGTTAGAAAGGCAATTCAAGATTACGGATATGAAACGGTAGGCATCAAAGATGGTTGGAAAGGATTAGTTGAAGGTGAATTCGTACCGTTAGATTTGAGGGTCTCTTGTAGGTTTGCTCGCTAAGGGAGGTTCCATACTAGGTACGTCGAGGACTAATCCATTCAAGAGCAAAGATGGAGCGGAGTGCATACTGAGAAACGTTTCGGAACACGGTATAGGAGCGGTCATCGCAATAGGCGGAGAGGATACGCTTGGCGTAGCTTGCAAATTATACGAAATGGGGCTTCCCGTGGTCGGAGTCCCCAAAACGATTGATAACGACCTGGTTGGCACTGACTACACCTTTGGTTACCAAACGGCAGTTGCAATTGCTTGTGAAGCACTTGACAGGCTTCATACAACGGCAGAATCGCATCATAGGGTATTAATCCTTGAAGTTATGGGGAGATACACAGGTTGGATCGCCTTGGAGGCTGGGATTGCCGGGGGGGCAGATATGATCCTGATTCCTGAGAAACCTTTTGATGTCGAAGAAGTCTGCGAATGCATCAGGAAGAGGCAAAACCGCGGTCGAAATTTCAGCATAATCGTCGCCGCGGAGGGTGCCAAACCAAAAGGAGGCGAAGAGATCGTTTATAGCAGTGGTGTAGATGAGTTTGGCCACGCAAGATTTGGTGGGGTTGGCTATTATATAGGAAAAGAAATTGAGAAGAGATTTGAAAACATTGAAACTAGGGCAGTGGTTCTGGGGCATCTTCAAAGAGGCGGCTCACCGAACTCATATGATAGAGTTTTAGCTACTCGATTTGGAATCGCAGCTATTGAATTAATACATGAAGATAAATTCGGCCAGATGGTTGCCATCCAAGGAAACACCATGGTCTCCGTGCCTTTGAAGGACGTTATCGGCAAGCGAAAAACAGTTGATTCACAGCTCTACGAAATAGCAGCAACCTTCTTCGGCTAGGCGATTCATGCCGCGTAGGCTAAGTGACCGCTATACTTTACCGAAGGTAAACGTCCCAATTGGGAAAAGAAGCCGCAAAAGACCCTGAAATCAAAATGCTCAAAGGCTTCTGTGATCAAATCAAGCAACTTACAGTAGCTGGAAAAGTCAGTGTGCTCGATTGAAACATCAGTAAAAAAGCTATAATAATGTATAAAATACCCCTTATTTGGTGAATTAACTGTGGAAAAAATGTCTTAACTGTACAAGTTTGCGTGCAATAGCCAAAATTTCAACTCTATCTCTAATCAAGAAATGTAAACTTCGCACACCTTTCAGGTCATCAGCAAATCTGTAGACTTCAACAAGTACCCTTTTTATCGAGTCAGGATGCATTTGAAAACCGCCACACACCATTCACTTGATGTCGCCATTAACATTGACGATTAAGCAGTATTTATTTGCGCGCAAATAAACAAATGCTTCAATCTGAAAATCTAGTTTCCTACCTGAAAAACGGCCAAACATGTAACAAAGAACTGTCGTTCGAAATCGCAATTAGACCGAGAAGTTCCAGATAAAATGTCTTAGCGCGTTCGCGTATCTTAAAGAAGTTTAAAGATTGGGTGGATTTTTCCTAAGTGATTCACGCATTTCTCTTATAGTCTCTTTATTATTTTCGGCTTTCACATTTTCCTTTTCGTTTTGCTCGCTTACTTCTTTATTGTGTTGGTCAACTCGATTATTGACCGTTTCTACTAACTGCATAACTAATTTAATGTCTTCTTGTAGTTTTTTTGGATTAGTAATAATTGAAATTGTATCCCCCTGCAAATTGTTCGAATAATTAGATTCAACCATCGGGAAAGAATCTTTTTGTTTTTTTATTATTGCCAATGGTTGAGCAGTTTTTTTCAATTCCTTTTCAAAGATCTCTTGCCAATCCTCTTGCGGAGCTCTATCTAAAGGCAATTCAACAAAAAAGGTATCTTCTGTTGTAGATAGCTTTGTTATTTTCAACGTTTCGGAGTCAATTGCTTTAAGATTCGTCTTTTCTATGATGTTCAAGATGGTTAGTCCTCGAGCATATGAACTTGAATTTGCTTATTTTAGCAGTTTTATGCTTTCTTCCAGACTCATTGCTAGCTTGATTTCGCTGGTGTTCCAAGCCATCCATTTTAGCAAGACTGGTTCCATAGAGAATTTCTGGAGGCTTTCTGAACTTGGGGCTTCATAAACCCAAACAGTAAGATGCTCAGGAATAACAGTCCAGACTCCGATTCTTTTGATGCCGTGCTTCTTTTCCAAATCACCCAATTTTTCCGGCAACTCTAGCGTTATTATTTTCATTTTCTCATTATTTAAAGGACAGTTCTCAGGAGAATGCCTGGAAATAATCAAAAACGTGGGCATAAAAATTCTTCCATTTAAAGGTTAACCGAAAGTAACATATAAGCTTTCAATTTAGGGACAAACCAACGCGGGAAGGGAACTAGGGTTGCTCCCGAGCACCCGGTCAACGGCCTTGCGTTTCGACGTCACCCACCTGGTCGAGTCGAGGCACCACCTATCCACAGCACATCTTGCTCAGCAAATGCCCGGCGTCCAGACACACGCGATTAGGTAAACATAAAAGCGCAGATGTTTTGGAGTTACTAGCGGGATGAGTATGTTGACAAAAGTTCAAGTCAGGCAAATGGGAACCAGATCCTAGAACAGAACCTGCACCTAGAACAGAACCAGAACCCCGAAGCGAACCAGCTCCTAGAACGGAACCGGCCGCCAGAACAGAACCAGCAGCGAGAACGGAACCGGTGAACAATAAGATACAAACAGTCAAGTGTCCTTCTTGCGGTTATCTTTTGGTATATTCCAAAGGAACTGAGAAGCAGAGCATCAGATGCACAAAATGCGGAAACGTCTTCCAAGTAGAGTAGAATCCATTCAGTTTTTTCTATTTGCCTGTTTTTTGACTTATTTTGCTCAAAAGTCTTTTCAGGATTATGCTTGCTGCTTTTTTATCAAGGGGTTTGTTTTCGTTTCCGCATTTAGGTGAATAGATGCATGAGGGGCAACCGTCTTTGCACTCACAATTATCAATCAACTGCAGAGTTTTTTCCCAAAGCGGTTTTATGTTTTTGTAGAGGGTTTCTGATATTCCTATTCCACCCTCAAAGCCATCGTAAATGAAAATTGTTGGGTTCCCAGTGTCTGGATGTAGAGGTGTTGATAAGCCTCCGATGTCCCACCGGTCACACATCGCAAATATCGGCGACATTGCAATCATCGCATGTTCCACGGCGTGAATTCCTCCGTCAAAATCAAGCCCTCCATCTTGGATTTCTTTTCTGATTTCCTCTGGAATAATGAACCACATTCCAACAGTTGAAAAGGATAACGGGGGAAGGTTGAGCGGTTTTCTCTCTATAACTTCATCGTATGATTTGGTAATGTAGGTGTGGTAAAATTCTGTTGTAGCTAATTCGCCAAGCCCAACTTGGATGCCTATTTGTTTTTCTTCTATGGTTTTCTTTATGGCGACGTCGACGGTTTTTAGTGCTTCAGTGTAGTAGTTGACGTTTTCTTGTGTGACTCTGGCGGTTAATTTGTTGATGTCTAATTCTTCGGAAATGTATGTTTCGCCTTGGTGTAGTAGGACTGCGCCTGCGTGAGCTTCTTCGTAGGCTTTGTTTAGGGTGAGGGTTTCGAGTATGTTTCCGTTGCAGGTGACCGTGACGGTTTTGTCGGAGATGCTCTCTAAAGCTACAACTTCGCTGGGTCTTGCGGTTCCGGAGTACACGTAACCTCTCGGTGTTTTGCGGAGTAGGTTTTGCTGTTCAAGAGCTTGAATGCTCTCCTGGAATAGTTCCGGGAAATATTTTTTGTCGGTTTCTGTTAATGGCAGTTCGCTTGCTGCACACATAATGTGTCCTACAGAGATGTAGCGGTTATGCAGGTCGATTATCGCTTGTTCATGTGGTCTGCCGAAGAAGTCTTGGGGGTGTTTCATGAAGTATTGGTCGAGAGGGTTTTGAAAAGCAACTAATGTTGCAATTGAATCTGCGTTGGTTCTGCCTGCTCTTCCTGCTTGTTGCCAAGTTGATATTACTGTTCCAGGGTAACCAGAAATAATCACAGAATCCAACGAGCCAATATCGATTCCCAGTTCAAGCGCGTTAGTTGAAACAACTCCGATTAAGTTTTTAGTTTTTAACCGATTTTCTATCTCCCGGCGTTCTTGAGGTAGATATCCTGCTCTATATGCGGTAACTGAGTTGGCTAGTTTTGGTGATCTTTTTTTTAGTTCTTCTTTTGTCCATCTTGTTATGAGTTCAGCCATTTGTCTTGAAGTGGTGAAGCAGAGTGTTTGCAGGTTTCTTGTGATGCTAATGGTTAGGAGGTCTTTTGTTTCTTGATGGGTAGATCTGCGAGTGGTATTGGTACTATCGATGAATGGAGGGTTCCAGAACATGAATGATTTTTTTCCTCTTGGAGCACCGTCATTTGAGATTACTTCGAAGTCTTTTCCTGTTAGTTTTTTTGCGTGTTCTTCTGGGTTTGCGATGGTGGCTGATGAAAGGATGATGTGTGGGTCTGCATGGTAGTAGTTGCATAATCTCATGAGGCGTCTTAGGAGCATAGCTACGTTTGAGCCAAATACGCCGCGGTAAACGTGGGCTTCATCGATTATGATGAATTTGAGGTTTGCGAGGAAGCTTCGCCATTTGTAGTGCCAAGGAAGGTATTGGTGAAGTCCATAGGGGTTGCTTAAAATGATTTTACTGTTTTCTCGTATGCTTGCCCGCTGATGTTGAGGTGTGTCGCCGTCGTAGACGTTTGGGTAGGCTTGGATTCCTGTTTCTTTTTCAAGCTCTCTAAGAACTTTTAGCTGATCGTTTGTTAATGCTTTAGTTGGATAAAGGTACAGTGCTGTTGCTTTGAGGTCTTTTGTAAGGGCTTCGAGAACCGGAATGTTGAAGGCTAGGGTTTTTCCTGAAGCGGTCGGAGTAACAATAACCACGTTTTTGCCTTGTCTGATTTTGTTTATTGCTTCAGCCTGGTGTGAGTATAGATGGATACCTCTAGTTAGTAGGCAATTTTGGATGTTTTCAGGTAGGGATTTTTCGAGTTCACCAAAGCGAGCTTCTTGCGGTGGAATTTGTTGTATGTGCACGATTTGTTTTTTGTATGATTGCATATGCTTTATGCTTTGGATGAAGTCGTCTATCAAAGTGTCCATTCCTCATAAAGTTTGGAAAAAAGCGTCCCAAGTGTTAGTAAGTCTTGTTTGTTGTGTTCAATGATTGCTACGAGTGGGCCTGCATTTTTGGTTCTTAGATAGGTGTCGTAGAAGTGGGGAACCAAGGCTCCTGGAATGTTGATGTCTCTTTTTATTCCGATGTATTTTTCCACGGTTTCTAGTTTGCAGTCGGAGAGTTTGTGTCGTAAAGCCCTCCTGGTGAAGTGAAGTATGTCAAAATGTGTGTTGTCAAGTGAGGCGTCTAATCCATAGTAAGCTAGTCTTTGCTTAATGTATGGGATGTCGAAACTTCTGCCGTTATAAGTTATGAGTGATAAGTTGGGTTCAAGTTGTGAAATAAGAGCCCAGATGGCGCTTGGTTCATCTTGGATATCTCTTAATAAAAATTGGCTTGTACAAACATGAGTTTTTGTTGGTTTGGCTATTCCCAGCAGAATTATGGGTCGCTCTGAGAGACCTAGAGTTTCAATGTCAACTATTGCGAAGTCTTGATCTTGGCAGAATCCAGCTAAATAATGAAGTAGCGGGTGGGATTTTGGAAGGCGTTGCCATAGCCATTTTTGAATTTGAATGATTTCTTTTTTGTTTATTATTTTCATGAAGTCGTGGGCTTGTTTTTTCCAAAGGGGATGATTTTCGAGTTCTTCTATGGTTTTGTAGCCCTGTTGTTTTAGGGTTTGTTCCCGTGCAGGTCCAATGCCGGGAAGAACTTTGAGGTCTGAAATTATTAGTTGTCTGCTTTCTTGGTAAGTTGCTTTTTTGAAATTAGAAGTGCATGAAGCTGAGATGGAGTAGCATTCTCCCTGTTGATTTGAAACGACCTCTCCAGCTATTGCCTCTTCAAGAGCTTTGCCTTCGTATTGTTTTATGAGTTTCTTTTCAAGTCTTAGGGCTTCATCGTATTCGCTGCTCCAAATCCAACTTTCAACCGCCGATTCCTTTGGTTTTTCCGTGGCTTTTTCTGTTTCAGAAATTACCTCATACTCTTTTGAAATAGCTATCCTTTGTCTGAGACTTTCAGCTGCCCGGGTTAGAGCGATTTTTTCTTTCAAAGAACCATCAGGGTTAGATGACGCGGCTTGATTGCCAAAACCTCTTTGAGCTAACCTTTGAGCATAACGTTCATCTCGAAAATTTCGCAGCAGAAAAGAACCACAAACCCTGCAAAATCTGCTCTGCTCATACTCTTGGTTTGAATAAGTTTTGCTGCATTTTCTACAGACGTATTCTATTGGCAATTTATGTTCTGCCTTACATCTATACAATGATTATAAAAGTCATTCTTTTATTTGCCCAAAAGCAAATTACAAAAGTATCCAGCTGTTGATATTTCATTTCAGCAAATTTAGTTCTTTGTGCTTTGGGCTGTTTTTTGGTTCGGGCTTGATTTGTTTTCAGGTTGAGTCACTACAAGTCACCAAAAGTCACTGTAAGTCACAATTCATCAAAAATCAAACTATGTTGAAAACATCAAAAAGTTGAGAGAACGCCAAGATTTCATTTAGGTTCGTATTTGTATTTTTCGCGCAGTAGTCGTCTATTAGTCAACAAACCAACTATGCTCTCGCCTTTGAGACAACCGGTCAGCCTAACATGATTGTGCTGCATAATTTCATGGGTTTAGGGAAATATTATTGATAAATGGCAGCGATAGGCAATGCTTTTAAGAGTTCTTCGGTTAATTGCAAATTGATACGATAATTAGAAGTCTAATAGTTCATCCATTGAGGGGTTTGAAATGCAATATAGAACAGTACCTAAAAATGGCGATAAGTTATCTGCTCTTGGATTTGGCACAATGCGATTACCACTAAAGGGAGAAAACGTAGATGAAGAACGAGCCATAAACCAAATCCGCTTCGCCATTGACAACGGCGTAAACTACGTTGACTCAGCTCCACCTTATCATGGTGGCGAGAGCGAGAAAGTGCTTGGAAAAGCGTTACTCGGCGGCTTCAGAGAAAAAGTGAAGATCGCCACCAAACTTACGCCTTTTCTGCTTGGCAAAGCTGAAGACATGGATAAAATGCTTAGCTTACAGCTGAAAAAACTTCAGACAGACCATATAGACTATTACCTTCTTCATGGGCTCGAAGAAGAATCTTGGAAAAAACTGCTTGGTTTTGGCGTTTTTGAATTTTTAGAAAAAGCAAAAGCTGATGGAAAGATTGTCAACTTTGGTTTTTCGTTTCATGGTTCACTTGAAACTTTCAAAGAGATTGTTGACGCCTATGATTGGGTGATGTGCCAAATACTCTATAATTTTTTGGACAAGAAATTGCAAGCTGGAACCAAGGGGTTGAAGTATGCTGCTTCCAAGAATCTTGCAGTTATGATTATGGAGCCACTCAGAGGGGGAACTTTAGCTGAAAAGCTTCCAGATAAAGTAAAGCAGTTTTATGACACCGCTGAGATTCAAAGGTCTCCGGCTGAGTGGGGTCTTCGTTGGGTTTGGAATCACCCCCAAGTAACATTAGCTCTTTCTGGAATGAACGACGAAAAGCACGTTATTGAAAACATAAAGGCTGCTGAGAGTGCGTTACCCCGCTCAATGAAACGTGGTGAACTTGCTGTTATCAAGAACGTGGCTGAATCTTTTAGGAGTCTGATGAAGGTTCCCTGCACAGGCTGCCAGTATTGTATGCCTTGTCCTTATGGAGTCAACATACCCAGCAACTTCAGAATCTACAATGATTACTACATGTTTGGTGACGAACAAGAATCACGTGCAATTTACGCCATGATGTTACTGGGTGGCCTAACAGGTAAACGGTCTGACGCTTCATTATGTAAAGAATGCAAAAAATGTATTGCGCGTTGTCCACAGCATATTGAAATTCCTCAGGAGCTTAAGTCAGTGTTAAATGATTTGGGTGGCCCTAAAACTGAGGAAATTTTTGCGATGCGAAAAAGCGGGTATCCAAAAGAAGTTGCGAAAACCGCATCAACATCAAAAAAGCGGATCTAATTTCAATAGGTCGTTCAATTAGAAATATTTAGCGAGATTCAAGTAGTCATGTGGAAATCGAGATTCTTTCCCCGATAGCCTATTTTTCCAGTCAACTTTGTTATGGTTGATTTATATCAGGTATTCAACTTTGCGTTTGTGGTATCGTTTGCATTCTTTGACGATTTTTGCCATGTTTGGCAGATACGTCATCCCTGCAGAAAATATGAGTTGCGACGCCTGATCATTCCTTGTTTCACGATATTCGGGGCATGCTACACATTCATCGGGGAACTCATTGAAGCATGGACTTTCTATTTCCAGCAACACTAATCCCCATATATAGTTGGGCGTTTAAGTATTTAAAACAAGCCAAAGCAGCAGTTACATTCGTCTCACTGTGTCTTTATTCGTCTACTTGCGTCTCCTTCCGTCTAGAAAAGATGTTAAAAAGTTGAGAGTGAGCCTTCCGAAATCATTTCAGGTTGTAACTTGGGAAATTAATCATTTCCTTGACAAAATAACGAAAAAGAGTTGTTGACGGTTTTTGTGGCAAATTCATTTCTTTGGGTTTTGGTGGGCTTTTTCAATTTGGAGTTTGCTGTGTTTGCAGGTTGGCATCACCATGCACAGAGCGCTAAATACTCCAAAACTCAGCCTCTAATTACAGAAAGAACTATATTTTTGATTTTGGTAATAATAAAATGGTGATTTTATTTGGTGAGTTCTGATAAACTTTCGGGAAAATTTGTTATTTGCGCAGGCGGTTTTGATCTTGGGGTGATTAATGGGTTAGAAATGAACACTAACACTTGGCAGGTTACTCATTTGCATGTGAAGTTGTCAAAACCAGCGTCTGAAGACCTTGGTTTCAAAAAAAGATTTGGAAGCTCAAATGTGTGCGTGCCTATCTCATTAGTTGCTAAAGTTGGAGACAATATATTGTTAAACAAGTCTCTTGAAGAATTAACCAAACACCCAGAAATTTATGAATGCCGAGAATGATAGCTAAACCATTCAAATACAGACGTTATGCATCGTGTTTTCAAGTTAGCAATCATCAA
Source organism: Candidatus Bathyarchaeota archaeon (assembly GCA_963811105.1). GTDB lineage: Archaea > Thermoproteota > Bathyarchaeia > Bathyarchaeales > Bathycorpusculaceae > Bathycorpusculum. Next base: position 882,522 of record CAWEPZ010000011.1, read on the forward strand.
AACACCTATACTGGATTCCTACTATACCCTTAACAACTGTTAGTCCAGTATAATGCCTATTTGATTGTGGAGCAAGCTCATTTCGAGAGGATCATTTCACCTTGTAAAAGTTTTAGGTGATCAATACACGTTTCCACGGGTTTAACTAGTTTCTTCCTCAAGTCCTTATCAGGAAGATGCCGGCTTATACGGTTAATCCGTTCAGCTAAAACATTATCCCCAGCCGTGGTTTTAAGCTACTTTCGATAGTTATTTCTTTGAAAATAAAATTTGACTGAATCAGCATTTACCGTTTCAAGTTTTTAAACGTAGGTTGCTGAAATTTGTAGCAGTCTGGCCAGTGTTGTGACCAAGATCAGCAATAGAATAGAATCCCTTACTATATGGTACGGTGCGTAAGGTCCTATCAATTTTTATGTCTGAAATTTAATATTCTTGAGAATCTGTATATTTTAACATGAAATAATCTAACAAAACATGTAATTGGTCCGGTATAGTTTGTTGTTGCACGTGTCTTTCTTTATTTCTAAAATATTTTAGGAAATAGTGAGTGAGCAAAAAAACGCTACTATGCCAACTATTTCACTATCCACTTTGTGCTTTTTAGGCGCGGGTGCAACGGTCTTCTTGGGAATGATGACTTTAAGTAATCCATCTCTAAATGTTGATTCGGCTTGTTCAGGTATTACTTCTTCAGGGAAATCCAGCTGCTTGTAAATGTGCGAATAAACGCGTTCTCTGACAACAAAGTTCTTCTCCTTATCTTCTGTTTCAACATCTGTTTCTGCCGAGATTTCGATTCCATCCTTCGTTAGGGCTACATCGATTTTGTCTTTAGTTACGCCAGGCATTTCAGCATGCACAACAAACTTATTTCCCTCATCAACCAGATCAACAGTTGCTTCCCGGACTGGAACTACAGGTTCAATATTTACCCATTCAAATGGAAAAGCTATGCTTTCAATGAAGTTTTGGCGGAAATTGTCCATTAAATCGTCGAAGGTTGTCAGTACATGAACTGCAGGGACTTGTTTGTTAGAAATGCGTTTAGCAGGAACATGTTTTACAGGTTTCACTGCGGCTTCAGATTTTACGATTGCCTTTACCGACGTCTTTTTTTCTTTTTCAGTCATTTTTTTTCACCTCGATTAATTTGTTATTATAATCCTAAGAATAGGAAATTAATTGCTGGTTAATTCTATTTCTAGATCGATTCAGCGATCTCGGTTTTATTACGAACCTTCTTTGCAAACCGAGAGAGTGAACTTTTTGGGGATTTATTCTTTCTTAATAATCCAGGTTCTTATTGCTTCTTCGACGGCTTTTGATAAATCTCCTTTTTTCCCGCCAAACCTCTCGACTGTTTTTATTCTAAGTTGCTTTTCCAACTCATTCGGGAGATCTACACTGATTCGACCCAACTCAATCACCTAATATGTTTGTATTTTAATACACGATTTCACGTGTCAGGTAATCTTCCAATAAGCGAACTTCAAAATGCCTGATTCTTTTCTTGTTTTTGACATCTTTTCTATCCACTTCAATCCCGCTTATTATCTTATCAACATAAGTTATTATGCAGCTATACACTTATATAGCTATTGACTTAATCCAGCACAATCAGCTTAAGAAGAAACCCAAGCAATTTGAAAAGTATTGGTTTTTTGAAATTCTTAAGATTGAAAGGTTGGAAAAAGACTGCTATAGATTTATTTTCAATGTGAAGTAGGTCGTCACATGATTTATTAGAACCTTATTAATCTAGCTACATATTTCGTGATAGGTTTATATGAATTCCAAAACTGTGCTCGAGCTTATCGGTAACACTCCCTTGGTCGAAACCCGGAATCTAAGTCCCAACGCTAGAGTAAAGTTGTTCGTCAAGCTGGAAAAGTGCAATCCAGGAGGGTCTGTCAAAGACCGCATTGCCAAGTACATGATTGAGCAGGCAGAAAAAACAGGACAGCTCACCAGTACCAAAACCGTAATTGAACCAACCAGCGGAAACACAGGCATAGGGTTAGCCTTAGTTTGTCGCGCTAAGGGCTATGATCTTGTCTTGGTTATGCCTGAAACGATGACACTGGAGAGACGTCAAATTCTCATATCTCTGGGTGCCAAAATCGTGTTGAGCGATGGAGCTAAAGGCATGAATGGGGCAGAAGATTTAGCCCATGAATTAGTTCACAAAAATCCAGAAAATTACTTTATGCCCAACCAATTCGCTAACCAAGCAAATGTCTTGGCTCATTACGAGACCACAGGAGAAGAAATCTGGCGAGATACAAACGGGCAGATTACCCATTTCTTTGGCGGAATTGGCACCACGGGCACATTGATGGGAGTTTCAAAAAGGCTCAAAGAATACAACTCCAACGTGAAAGTCATCGCTGTTCAACCCGAGGTAGGCACAGCAATTCAAGGCTTAAAGGATCTGAAAACTCAATACGTACCCGCCATCTGGAACAGAGAACTCGTCGATGAAGTGTATTATGTGAATCCTAAGTCTGCGGATGAGGCAGCTAGGCTTTTGGCCTTGCAGGAAGCGTTGTTTGTTGGACCCAGCTCTGGCGCGATTTTTCATATTGCTATGCAGAAGGCAAAGGAACTCTCAGAGGGCATTTTGGTGGCTATAGCGCCTGATGGAGGAGAAAAATATCTAAGTACAAATCTGTGTGACCCGGTGCTTTGTCTTGCATGCGTCAAGAAATACGGAATTCAATGCTCTTACAAAAACGGCAGCCCAGTCGTCAAAGGCTAAGCCAAGAATTGAAAGATTTCCTGAGAGATTTTAGCTCCAAATGGATCGTGGAGATTTGATCCCAAACGCCGTGAAGATGTCACTCGACCTTCTTTTTTTAATGCGCTTCTGTATTAGAACTTGTTGAAGCTAAACAATTCTTCAAATGGCTTTCTGTTTTTTGCTTTTGGCTGCTCCGCAGGATAGCCAAGGGTTAATAATGCAACAACTTTCCATTTATCTGGAATTTCAAGGAGTTTTTTGACTTTTTCTTCGCTAAAAGACCCTATCCAACATGAACCTATACCAAAAGTCCAGGCGGCAATAACTATGTTTTGCAGGGCAATTGTAGTATCAACGGCTGCCCATTTTCCAGTTAAAATCGATTTTTCATCTGCGCATCCTACGATAACCATAGGCGCATTTTTAATATGTTTACCAAACAAACTCTTGGATAATTCATTTTTGGCTTCGGAATCTGTCACTACTACAAATCGGATCGGCTGTCTGTTAGCTGCGGACGGTGCTTGCCTGCCAGCTTCGAGAACTTGTCGCAAGGTTTCTTGGGGTATTTCTTTATTTTCATAGCTTCGAATACTTCTACAGCTTAGAATCACATCAGACAAAGACATACACTTCACCACCTCACCATTTAGTTAACGTTCCTAAAATTTCTTCATTACTCTGAACGTTAATAGCCAGTTTGTTAAATGAAATTAAAGAATGAGAAGGGATAAAATTGATAATAGATCTATCGAGATCATCTTACCGAGAAGAAATCTATCACCAATTTTAAATCACTTGCCCGTTTTTGATTTACGATATTCAAAAGCCTCTCCCGAAAACGGATTAATCTTCACAGTATTAGCTGTCAAAAGGTTAAGACGAAAACCTGAAAACTCTTAACACATCCTGAACTTAAGGCTCACTCGACATGAAAAACTAACTATTCTAAACACCCATTCATCTCTGACGAGGTACGTAGTCATGCCAAAATCTTTCTGCATAAAATAAAACGTTACAAAACCATTTTATATCGTTTAGTGAGAAAAATTCCAAAAACGTTGAGAATCAATATCTATTCAGTAGTCAACCTGAAACAAAGAAATGGGCTTGAGGACAACATTAGTTATGCTTAGGATCTTGCGATTTTGACTAATAGTTCAAAACAGCATCTTTAGGCCAAAGATTCTATTTTTCAATTATATGGTAGTCTTTACACCTTGTGTCTTGCAAATAGCTTGACAGTGTATGTGCTGGATTCTAATTTCTGGGAAATCGCTCATGCGTGTAGGAGAATCTAAGGTGGAATTTCCATCAGAGTCATTGCTTCCGGCATAATCAACAATTTGTCACTTTGTCATCAGTGGCTACTTTCCACTTGGTCTTATAAATCGCAAACAATAATACGCTAATTTAGGAAAGAGCTTATCGTTGAAAGGGAAGCCTTTTTTCGCTAAGCTCTTTTTAAAAAATTTAAGGAGAATAGAAAAATGTTAAAAGCAAAAATAGCAACCGCAATTTTAATTCTATTGATGACTAGTCTCGCAATAATGGCAGATACCCAAGTTCAAGCCCAAAACGTGACCTATAAAAATATGCAGGACGGAGGCTCAATACCGCTACCCAACGGCATTACCCCTGACGCTACATTTGAAACAAAAGCTCACTTAAGCTTTAGACCTAACCCCATCGGGGTAGGTCAACCCTTGCTAGTAAACCTATGGATACAACCGCCAATTCATGTAACACATTACTTTAAAGACGCCTACATAGTAAAGTTCACAAAGCCTGATGGGACAACAGAGAACGTTGGCCCCTTGACAGGTTACAAAGGCGATACAACTGCATGGTTCGAAAAGATAATAGATCAAGCTGGCAAATGGACAATAGAGTTCGACTTTATAGGGGGCTTTTACCCAGCAGGCAACTACACCATGGTCGCTGGTACCTTTTCCACTCAAATGGGCAAAGATACGATGATCAATTTCCCTCAATCAGCATACTACTCTCCAAGCAAAGATGGGCCTTATGAATTTGTAGCCGAGCAAAATTTGGCAGGTTCATGGCCACTAGCGCCACTCCCAAACGATTATTGGACAAGACCGATATCACTTGAGAATAGAGAATGGTGGCCAATAGCAGGCAATTATCCCGCAACCGGCACAGTAGGAGGAGGCTCTACATGGCCAGCAAATACAAATACGTACACTCAGAGCACTTACAAGTTCACCCCATACGTGCAAGCACCGAATACAGCACATATAGTTTGGAAGCGTCAAGACGATATATCAGGTCTTATTGGAGGACAACTAGGACAAATATCCTTGTACAACGGTGCTGGCACACCTAATATAGTCTACGCTGGACGATGCTATCAAACTCTCACAAAAATTATCAATGGCACTCCGACGAGCGTTTGGCAATGTTATGATCTACGCACTGGAAAAGTATACTGGGAGCGGACAGATGTTACACAGATTCCCACAATGCTCAGTTATAGAGAAAGAACACTTGAGATGGTACCAGGCGAGGAAGCAAGCAAAACAGGATTAAGCGTAACACTTTTGTACGTAGGCGGTGGCAGGCTGATAGAATACGATCCATGGATTGGACAAGTTCAAACAAACATTTCAATTGCTCCCTTTACGACAGGAACTCTCTACGCAAGCCCAGAAATATTCCTAAGTGTGCAAAGCCTTGGCAGTAATAACTACCGCTTGATTAACTGGACTCTCACAGGATACCTGGCACACTACTCAGGATTTACTCAACCTGTAGTCCCAGAAGTGTTGAACAATGTTACATGGCCTTTCAGCAGCTTAGGCACAGTCGATTACGAGTCAATGATTGCTGTTAACACACAAAGCATTCCAAATACCGCCGCTGGTGGAACGGAGAGCCAAGGGTCAATATCATACATCCAACGCATAATTGCTACAAGCATGATAACTGGGCAAGTCTTGTGGAACATTACGACAGACTCTCCCTTCGGTGGCTTTTACAGCGGAAGCACGGCGTGTGCTGATCATGGAAAATATGCAGTACGATTGAATGATGGACTTTGGCACTGTTGGGACCTCAACTCAGGAAAACAACTCTGGACTAGCGAATTATCAAGTTGGCCTTGGGGAACTTTTGGTATATACGGTGTTAGCTCATACGGTGGTCTTCTTATTTATCCACAATATGATGGCGTTGTCGCGTACAACTGGAATAATGGTAAAATTGCTTGGCAATATAGGTATGAAGCCGAGTATCCATATGAAACAGTGTTTGGTAGTGACTATCCTTTCTATGATTCAGCAATTGTCATAGCAGATGGCAAACTATATACATCAAATACCGAGCATTCACCCAGCAACCCCATTACAAGAGGACAAAAGCTCCACTGCATAAATGTCACGACAGGCGAGGGTATATGGAACATCACTGGCTCCATGAGTGCAGCAGCTGTCGCAGATGGATACTTAGCTGCCTCCAATAGATACGATGGATACATGTACGTCTTAGGCAAAGGAACGAGTATAACAACGGTGACGTCACCTGACATTACAGCACCTAAGGGAACAAGCATACTTATTAAAGGAACTGTTTTGGATCAATCGCCAGCTCAGCCGGAAACGCCTTGCGTCTCGAAGGAATCAATGGCTACTCAAATGGAATACCTACACATGCAACACCCAATCGATGGTCTTGATCACAACTTAACGATGACGGGAGTCCCGGTAACGTTGACAGCAATTGATTCAAACGGTAACGTAATCGATATTGGTACAGCCACAACCAACGCGTATTATGGCACCTTCAGCTATGAATGGACGCCACCAAATGAAGGCAAATATACAATCTCAGCCTCTTTCTTAGGTGATGATTCTTACGGCAGCTCATCAGCAGGAACCGACTTGTCAGTTGGTCCAGCTTCTGCGGCGAGTGCAACATCAGCGCCAGTTCAAGCAGCAGCAGACTACTCAATGACAATCATAGGCGTTGGAATCGGAATAGCAATTGTAGTAGTTATCACAGGTGCAGCCATTGTATTCTTACTTAGAAAACGACCATAAAACTTGGAAGCAAAAACAATCACTATTTCCCTTTTTCTTTACTATTAACCATAATGATTACGAACGACTCTGAATAGCCTCTGGATTGAAAAACAAAGGCAACTGCCGAAAAAGATTATTCCCTTCAATTGATCCTAGATCAATCCGGATCCTCAGCACTCTCTAAATCCAAAATCAAATAGACTTTAAGGTTTCTATCCGCAAGTTTTATTTGTAAAGTGCTACTACATAGCAATTGTTGCTTGTTTTTTGGTGTCTTGAAAGCAAACTCTCTGTTTTGTTGTATCCCTATCGCAAATCTAAAAGCGATTCAAGCTGTCCCTGAAACAAAACATGTTTAAAGATTTCAAAGAAAAAGTCGAAAAACTGCAAAATAAACGCGACAGTGAAATCCCTCTAATATCTACCGAATCAACGCCTGAGATTACAGAGAAATTAAGGAACGCAGGAATAGACCCCGATAACTTTACCATTCAGCAACTATTTCCAGAAACCTTGGACGGCGAAAGAAACGACTTATCTTAACGTCAGGAGCTGAATGGGAAATAATGATAAAATATGCTAGAGCTCGCAAGTATCTCATTGAGAATTATCCGCAGTCGCAAGAAGAAGCAAGACTGCCAGGGCAAGAGTGGCAAGAGAACAAGATGAACCTTATCAGATTAACATTACAAAGACACAAGACGACCCGCAAAGGAAAATTTTTGTTCACGCTTTATTCCAAATGAAAGCCATTTATAACAAAGCAGAGTGCACCGTAATGCTTCAGAACATGAAAAGTTCTGTCTAAGCCTCTATTGGCATTTAACCTACAACTGAACCCTGCCCCAAAGGTAAAATCGTTCAGAGAAGTCCTGCGGGATGGCGACATTTTCGTGAAAGTTGAAGTCTACTTCAAGATTTGCAGAAAGAGACGACAAGTAAAGCAAATAAATAAAATATAAAAAAAGAAGGATTATTGTTTTTCCGGTTTTTGTTTAAGCGCGTTTTCTAAGTAACAGTACAGTTGCAATGGCTATAGCAAGAATTATTGCTATGGCTGTTGCTGCAAAGTATATTTCGAATGGCGGATTAACTGTAGCTTGTAGTGTCGGTGCTGGTGTTGCTGTTGCTGGCGCTTCAGTGACACCAACTGATGTTGCCGCAAAGGAGCTGCCATATGAGTCATCGCCTACAAACGTTGCAGTCACCGCATATTGTCCGGGTAATTCAGGTTGCCACATGTACCCAAAAGTGCCTCTATAGCCTTCAGTAGTAACGGTAGCGATATGAATAGAGTTGCCATTAGGATCAACAGCATCAAGCGAAACTGGAACGCCAATTATGGTTTCGTTACCCCATAGACCACCTATTGGTCTTTGCAGGTGCAAATATTCCATCTGTGTAGTCATTGAGCCTTTGGATACGCAGGCTGTTTCAGGCTGGGCGGGAGACTGGTCAAGTACTGTACCTTTTATCATTAAGCTCTGTCCCAAGTTTACAGCTGTCATAGGTGCCTCAACGGTTGTTGCACTTTGTCCTTTGCCAAAAACGTACATGTAGCCCGTGTTTGAGTCAGTGGCTGTCATATAGCCGTCAGCAATAACACCTGAAGACATAGGATGCGTGATTTTCCATATAAGTTCGCCTGTAGTAATGTTGATGCAGTGCATTCCCCATCCTCTGGTTAAAGGATAAGTGGCTGAGTGCTCGCTGTTTGTTACGTACATTTTTCCATCAGCAATTTTGCCTCCACTGTTGAAACAGTAAACTGTAGTTCCATTCTCTCCAGTATAGGGGGCTTCATACATGCTGTCAGCGGGTGCTTCGTATTTCCACACTATTTTTCCGTCGGTCCAGTTGAAAGCGTAGACACCGTTGTAGGCTTGTCTAAATATCATGCCGTAGGCTGATTGTATAGCGTAGGCTCCAAAGCTAGTGGATGCCCATGGATACAGCATTGTTTCGCTTCTCCAAGCTTCACTTCCTGTTAAGAGATCAATCGCTATGAAGTACCCTTGCTGCGTAAGAATGGCTACTTTTCCGTGGTCTGCAACGTTACATGATCCGCTATATTGAGTCTGGTCGGGGAAAAATTTGCTCCAAGTGTTTTCGCCTGTTCTCATATTTATGCCTGTTACGTTTATTCCAGAATAGACTCCAGCAGTTGTCAATTCAGATACCGATGCACCCATCATCACATTATAGTCACATAGTGTTGGCAGGCTGCTTCTTGCATAAGTTGTATTGCTGGCAATTCTTGAAGCGATGCTCGTTGAGGTTCCCCAAACAGTCCAGTTAATTAAGCGGTATCTGTTTGATCCGGCAGCTGAGCCTAGGTCTTGTATGGTTAAGACATAGCCGTTCTTGTAGTAGGTGCCTCCGGACAATGGAGATATCGAGTAGTTGGCAGTTAAAGCGCCAGTTTGTGGATTGATTTTTCTTAGATAACTGCCGCTTATCGATATAAGCTCTGGATTCTCGACTTTGCTTTCGCCTGGTGCTGTTCCAGCGCTACCGCCTGGCACTGCTTCATTGGCTTCTGGTGAAATCCAGTTGGGAGCTAAGATGTGGTATGAAATTTGGCTTGGCGTGATGCCGTTGTACGGTTCAGCAGTGGGAATCATGTAGTACATATAGCCAGTTCGTAGGTCGTAGCAGGTTGCGCAGCTAATGAAGGATCCATTGTACCATTGTACTGTTTGTGTTGCATAAGCTCTTCCTAGATATACCAACGATGGGTTAGTAGCAGAGCCAGTTGACTGGAGTGTAAGGTCTGGTCCTGTAAAGCCAACTACTGGGTTATCCATACGCTTCCATAGAATGTGTGCACTGTTTGGTCCTTGAACCCATGGATAGAATCCATAGCTGCTGCTCCAGGATGGGTTTGTGTTAGGGTAGAGTTGATTCCAAATGGGTAGTTCCGAATTGAAGTAGTAGTCTGGGTAGTTGCCTGCGATTGGCCACCACTCTCTGTTTAGGTATGCGTCTAGCGGTCGTGTCCAATAGTCAGTTGGATAAGGTTGCTCGGGCCAAGAATAAACCGTTTCCTCTTGGACGACAAGGGTTTGTTCTTTGGTGGAGCTGGGCTGATAATAGGCTGATTCAATGTAGGCTGGTGCTGCAAAAGAGTTGCCAACGGAATAATTGCCAATTTCAGCTAAGCTGGCGTAAACTTTGCCTTCGAAGTAATATCCTGCTGGGAAGTATGTTCCGAGGAAGTCAAATTTGAGTGTCCAATTGCCAACTTGGTCGGCTATATATTCAAACCATGATGTAGCATCCGCTTGAAAGGAATCCATCTTAAGTACGTCTTTTGATCCGTCGGGTTTGGTAATTGTGACAGTGTAATCATGATGGAATCGTGTTGCTGCAAGAGCAGGTGTGGTCCAAAGGTTAACCATGAAAGTCTGACCTTTGCCTACTGGGTTAGGTCTAAAGCTGAGTTGGGCTGTTGTGCTGCGTGTGTAATTGGCAGTAACACCGGCTGGCATTGCGCCTGTTGTTGGTTGCGCCAAGGAAGATGTCGCCTTGACAGGCATAACTGCGATTGTCAATAGAAAAACAGAAACTGTTAGCATTGCAATAACTACTATCGTGGGTATTTTCATTTTACTTGTTTTTTTCATTTTTCTTTTTTCTTTCCTTTTGTATTTTAGAAGCGGGACTTAAACTTTAAAATGTCCCTCCTCCTGAACCCTTATCCACTAACTTGCTCTTAAAACTGTGTGGAAAGTGCTCACTGGCGACAACAATATTTTTTGAAAAATAACTTGTTCAGAATCTGCCTAACACCTAACATTAGAGAAAGTGGCCTTTGCTATCCAGTTAAAAGAGAGAGATCTTTACCCAATATTGAGTAACGATAAAGAGAGCTTAAAAAAAACGCAGCTCATCAAAGGCTTCCCGATCAGGCTTACGCAAAGCTCTAGCGAAGCCACTTCACCGGTTAATCTCACCCTCCAAAGCAATCCGAAAAGACTCAACGGTCTTACCCATAGCCTGCTATGTCTCCAAACAAGATGCACAGAAAAGAGCTGTCGATGTAGAGAACGAATTAACCAAAAATGAAGTGTTATGGGAAGAGATAGCAAAGCATGGAGGCCTATTGAATGGAAAATAAAACTACTACCCTAAAAGTTCCTGAAGCCTACGTTCCTCTGTTGGACGATATTCGTCTTTTAACTGCAGATCAAAACAACCCCAACCGCACCACGCTAAAACAGCAAGAGCAAATCTGGCGGAGCCTCCAAAAGTACGGTTGGACCTACCCAATACTGACCAATAAAGAGGGCGTCCTAGTTGATGGCGAGCAACGTCAAAGTATTTGCATCGAGCATGGCGAATTTTTTGCTCCAGTTCTGCGCTTACCAGTTAGTGACATTGATAGGCGTATGCTTCGTCAGATTCTCAACAAGCTAAAGGGCAAACACAATACAGAACTTGACAATGAAGAGTACATTCGCATACTGCAAGCAGGCGAGAAAGAGGATTTGAAGGCACTTCTTGAATCAATAGGTGAGAAGTTGCCACAGGAATTAGACGACAAAGAGTCTTCGCTAACCATACCTGAAACCTATGAGATAATCGTAGAATGCAGAGACGAATCTGACCAAAAAAACATTTTTGATAAGCTAAATTCGGAGGGATACAAACTACGGATTTTGACATTATAAAACATTGGGATCAAGCTGATAGCTTTAGAGCGCAAAGCGTAGTTGGTAGCTATACGCTTTCAGATGTGAAGTTAGAGAAGCGTTTTGTTGGCTCATTACCTATTGAGGATTTTGATTGGCAAGTTGGCGTAATAGTTGGGCGCAGTGGTTCCGGCAAGACAAGTATAGCTAAACAGCTTTTCCCCGACGCTTACATTCGCGGATTTGATTATTCACATAAATGCGTTCTTGACGATTTTCCCGAAGAGCTTGAAACGGGAGAAATCACTAAAACTCTTTGCCGCGTGGGTTTTGCTTCCCCGCCCGACTGGCTCAAAAGCTACGATTGCCTAAGCCAAGGTGAAAAGATGCGTGTTGATATTGCCCGCGCTTTATGCTTGGATAAATCTTTGATTGTTTTTGACGAGTTTACTAGCGTGGTCGATAGGGAAATCGCTAAGGTCAGTGCTTTTGCCATAAGCAAAGCAGTTCGACGGAGCTCCAAGAATTTTTTGGTTGAAAAGCGATTTCTGAAAAGACGTTTCTGGTTTATGTCCTATGTAGAATCTCAATTAATTTTCTTTGAAAATCTTGGTGAAAAGTCAAACTAAACTCACCTGAGACCTATGCAAAACTCTATGAAAATTCGCTATTTGGCTATTTTTGGAATTATTTAATCAATTGATTAAAAACATGTCCTATGCATAGGTGTGCTTGAGCCTTATTTCTCAAAATTTCCAATTGGGGCTTAATTCAATCCTGTTTGAACTGTACAGCCTCAAATCCCCGCTATTCAAACAAAAGCACTTATTCATGGGCTTAATCTACACCTAAACCCGCACTTTTCGAAGTCTTCTCATGCAGATATGGCGAACAATAAATTTAAACTTAGTTTCAGAATCCCACAACCTTAGCGGCTAAACTCAGATTTAAGTGAAGAATAGCCCAATTTAAGCCAGATTGAAAATGAGTGTACAACAGCCACGCCCCCCACCGTTTACGAAAAGAGGCTCATTTCAAGGAGCATAGTCCATGGCTGAATAGGTGGGTCTATCACTGTGGATGTTACCGAGTTAATCTTAATAGCAGAATAGACCATATTGAAATTCATGAGTGAAGTTCAGAAGTTTCAGGAATTTGTTCTTGGAATACGAGAAGACCTGACCATTGCTGATAATTATTGTTGGATGTTAGAACAAAAACTGATGGAACTTTCACGGATGATGGGTGATTTTTATTATCAGCAAAACTGTTTTGAAATTAGAGAGTGGATTTTCGATGTTTTTCTGGACAAAATCTATGACGTTGATTCAAAGATTACAACTTTCTTGAAGGATTTGTATTTAGAAGAATTACTGAAAAAAATATCGGTTCAAGAAATTAAGAAGTATGTTAACGAAATAATTTATGAAAAGAAAGGAATGGGTTCGGTAAATAGCTTTTCGAATTTGCATTGCTTAAAAAAAGCCGTTGCCAATTATAGACATTCAATTGATGTTACATTCGATAATTCAAGAGGATTTCTCTATAAAACGAACTGGACTAACATGCAAAAAATAAACTTGGATAACTATCTATTCGCAAGAAAAAGACGGAAATACATTACTGCAAGAGAGGAACTTGTGAACGCCCAACAGATGACTAAGAATGGAAAATATGAAGAAGTCCTAAACCACATTAGACCAGCATTAGAATTGGCTATCAAAGAACGGTTTGGATTCACCAAATTTAAGAATTTTTTGAATTTCCTAATTGACGCAGATAAAATGAATTTTCCACTATCATCATTTGATGTGCTTTACTTTTATTACGGAGAAGGTTCTGGGAGAATTCATGCTGGAAAACTTAGTACGCCTTATGAATGCCATTCGGCTCTAATTTTTGCTGAGGGTTTTATTGAAAGACTTGAAACGGTTAACATAACCCCCGAACAAATTGAGGCTTTCAAGAAAAAGTGCAATTGGGTTGAGTAAGAAAAGAATTGCTTACTCAACTTTCTTTAGCGGTTTCGGCTTGATTCCGTTCTTAGTTTGCAGTTCCAAGATTTCAAAGGCTTGATTTCGTTGGTCTTCTTGCAGATTTGCAATTTGCTTGTTTATGCTCAAGTTGTTCTCGATTAATCGCTGTTCTAACTTTTCCATGTGATTTCTCAGTGCTTCATTCTGGGTTTCCAAGTTGGTTATTTTTATCTGGCTGTCAACTAAGGCATCTTCTAATTCCATCAGTTTTCTTGTTCTTGCGCCATTGCCGTTAATCAACAAATCCTTCATTGCCCTTCCAAAAACCCCTCTGAGTTGGTCGGTGCTTAGGTATGCGCCTTCACCTATTGCTTTGCCTACGATTTGTTTCCAACTTGATTCGCCACAGTAAGCACTCAAACGGTCAATCAAGAATTTACGCAAGCAATGAAAGCGAATTCGTTTGCCGTGAACCGTTCCGTGTTCATCAATTTCCATCCCTGCCTTTTTCGCTAAAGTTTGCAAAACCACGCTTAGGTTATCCTCTGTATCATCGAGAATTCTATCAGAATCTTTTGCTTCTTTGTGGCTGTCTAACCACGCCTTAACAATTGGCACAGCGTCACTGTCTAAAAATGGGAATGCCTTCACGGATTCCTTTTTTGTGTTGATTTGCCCTAAACTTAACGGTGCTTCATTTTCTAATGTGAGGCTTCTAAATGTTCCATAGGTTAGGCTAACAAAGTCACTTGCTCGAAGTCCAAGAGATTTCCCAACAAGCAAAACGTAGCGTTCCTTGAGGTTTCCGCAAAGAGCCATTTTTGCAAGGTCTTCTTTGTCGAAAAGATAATCTGTTGTAGTGCGGCTTTTAGCAGTCAATTTGCGTGAATCATTTTTTCTAAACATAAGCGGCATTCGATAATAACTGTAGAACCCTCTTATCGTCATTATTGAGCCTACAGCGTAATTCTCTGATTTGTGTTTTCCATTTTTTCCTAATAAACTCAAAATGTGCTTTCGATAATTTAGCATCGAGTTTTCTACTTGAAAAGTCGTGTCGGCTTTTTTGATGTCTAAAAGTTCTTGCCCTGTTTTCTGAGTATATTCGAGATATTGCTTCATCACAGTTTTGTAACTTTTGAAAGTTCCTGCTTTTGTTTGGCTGTTTAAAAATTCATCAACTACAGGGTCATTCAGGTTTGATTTCATATCATAGCTCATTTTATGTTCAAATCCATTTATGGTTTATGAATTTGAACTAACTGCAAAAAACCGCAATCATTCAGGGCTAATTAAAATTTAACCTAACTCTTTTTAAAGCATTAAAGCACTTTGGAATGGGGAAAGATTAATCGGCTTAACATTATTCTTCGTATTTGAAGGGTAATGCGTCATTTTTAAGCCAATGCTTGTCCGACCTACTTCTGAACCTTTTCGAGCAAGTTAGGATTTTTGAGATTAACTGGTGATGGCTTCAGAGCTCGGATTGACCCAGAATTTGTTTGCGAAGTAATCTACCAAGATGTCACCCGAGATTGTAAGTTAAGGGCATCCTGCCTCCATATGCTAAGGACTTAGGAGTAATTTGAGGAATGCTGCTCGAGCTTATTTACTTCGTCTATTTTCTTTTCAAATTCTTCACCCATAATTGTTTTTCACCTTTAGCGAGTTAGCTTTCTCTGTCTCTAAGTTAACGCTTACAAAATTTTCGCGCTCATTTTTGGTCGAAAATAGCGATTGAAAAGTTCCGTCAAAACTAAAACTTTAGGTTCTTTCTTCGGCTAAGCAAAATAAGTTCCATTTTCTAAAAACAGGTTTTGGCCCACTATTTTTTTTCCGTGTCGGAGGATCGGTTCAATTTCAAAACAATTAACATTAAGGATACGAAAATCAAAGCAATTAATGAACCTGCGATGCTCCTTTCAATTGAACTTTGTGCTTTGCAAAACCAAATTGCAAAAAGAACTTCTGCAACTAAAAGCATTACGGTAAGGAGCGGATATGGTCCAGATATTTTGGCTGGGTTTATTCTGTTTTTCTCCAACATGATTCTTGGCAACTGGTTTCACCACAAGAGAAGCAGTCTCAAAAACTTGCTTATTACATTAATTGAGGGCAAAACTGCCGGTTTGATCCGTGGCAAAATTCTTCGGTATGCAGAAACATCATGGGCAAAATTTTGTGGAAGACCCTATTTATGCAAAATTTTTGTTCTCACGGAACAAGTGAAGAGACCAAGGAGTTTCTTTAGGTATTTTGTTAGGGTGCTTTTTGCATGCCGAAATGTTTTATCGGTCACATTTCTACCTTACGAAATTAAAAAATTGTGCATCGATATTTATTGCGGCGGGCGTCTTCTCACTAGAACAGTCTCGAAACTTTTGTGGTAATCAAGGTGCCGACTTTCAGACAATGAAAAAGTTAAACTTTCGTTGTTTCTCAGAACATATATTATTAGTTCCTTATTTTGAAGAGGTTTAAGCAAATCAGGATATTCTCTATGAAAAACAAGCGTTTACCAGAAAGATGCCGCCGGAATGCCGGATGCGGCTAGCGAACGAATTGTTGAATTGGTGAGAAATGGTTTGAAGCATGCAGATAAGAAAGCGGAAATAATTTCAGGAAAAGATAGTTGCCCCTTTTTACCCTAAATCATATAAGCGTTTGTTCAAGAATAAACTACCCTGCGAAGCTTTTCGAGCTTAGCATAAAACACAAGGGGAAAATAAAAATATCAACAAATAAGAAACTTGCTGCAATTTTGGCTTTTCTAATGATTTCTGTTATTATAATAGCAATACCGGTTGTGCCGGTTAAAGCTCAACTTGCTACACAACAACCAATCGTTGGACCATTACCCTCCGGTATTACTACTAATGCAACGACTAATCCTGACATCAAAGCTTTCCTTAGCTTTAGACCTAATCCTGTAGGTGTTGGTCAGACTGTCCTAGTTAACGTTTGGACTACTCCTGCACCTGGAGCGGGTAGAATGCACCGAGACTACACTGTTACGATTACCAAGCCTGATGGAAGTACTGATGTAAGAAAGCTTAACACTTATCCTAACGATGGAACCGCCTGGTTTGAGTTTGTGCCTGATGTTGCAGGAAAATGGACACTCAAGTTTGACTTCCTTGGCGACTACTTCCCAGCTGGCTACTATATTGATGGCAATGTTGTCACAAGCTCTGCTGGCGCTACACAGTACACCGAGTCAGTTTATTACCCGCCGGCTTCAACTCCAGTTCAATCACTTGACGTACAGCAAGGTTTGCTGGTGGCTTCTTGGCCTCTATCACCCCTCCCGACAGACTATTGGACGCGCCCAGTAACAGCAATGAATAGAGAGTGGGCTGCAGTTGCAGGCAACTATCCATGGCCATATGGAAATGACGGCTATGACTACGCCGGACCGTTTGTAACCGCTCCGAATAGTGCGCACATAGTTTGGAAAAAACAACAGAACCTTAATGGTCTTGTAGGCGGCGAAATGGGTTCACGGTTCGTGGGCAGCAGAGAAACAACTGGCTATGGCTATCCAACCGTAATTTACTTTGGTAGAGGCTATCAGACAATGACATTGCCGATCGATGGAGTACCTACAAGTTGTGCAGTTTCATATGACATTAGAACCGGCGAGATCTACTATTCAAGACCTGGCGGCGAAACACCAACAATTCTTTCATATACTCCTGATCCTCCAACTGCGGCAGAATTACTATCGATAGGCGCTCGGTTATTGAAGATTGATCCTTGGACAGGCGCTGTGACAACTAACGTTACCGGGATGACAGGAACATTCCACAGCGGACATTACGTATTAAGCGTTCAAACAAACAATACCGCTGCTGGCTACCGGTTGATCAACTGGACTACTAGCGGAACCAGCACTGACTTTCGTTCGAGAATAATAAGCAACATTTCATGGCCGTGGACTAATCTCGGCACAGTTCAAGATTTCAACGCGGGCATAGCAGTGCAAATATCAAACGTCGTTTCAGGAGGAGCTTATGTTGGGCAGACTTTAAGGGCTGAAAACTTGGTGACAGGGCAGTCGCTCTGGAATAAGTCGATCAGTGAACCTTTATTCAGCGGGTCATGCAACGTAGCAGACAACGGAATGGTAGCTGTGCACTCAGATAGAGGCTATTTCTTAGCTTTCAATCTTAACACTGGACAGCAGGTATGGCAGAGTGAAACATTTGATTATCCATGGGATGAACCTGGGTTTGGAGCTTATGATATTGCTTCAGCATACGGTTTGATAATCAGGTCGGCTTACACAGGCGTTTACGCTGTAAATTGGACGAATGGTAAAATAGCTTGGAAGTACGAAGCCCCAGCTGGATCACCGTACGAAACCCCATATGTTGATACTAATGGTACAACTGTTAATTCTTGGAACGGCGGAATCCTTGTTGCTGACGGCAAAGTCTATGATTACAATACTGAGCATTCGCCATCACAACCTATCACTAGAGGGTGGAAACTGCATGCGATCAATGCAACAACAGGTGAGGGCATTTGGAGTATCTTAGGATTGTCAACTTCAAGAAACTTCGGAGGGTCGGCTGCTGACGGTTATCTCGCATTTGATAACTTATACGATGCGTACTTGTATGTCTTTGGCAAGGGTAAAACCGCGACAACGGTAACTGCACCCGACGTTGTAGTAGCTAAAGGAAACGGAGTAGTGATCAAAGGCACAGTGCTTGATATGTCTCCAGCTCAACCCAACACGCCATGCGTTTCCAAGGCATCAATGGAAACACAAATGGAATACTTACATATGCAGATGCCGATCGGCGGACTTTGGGGCAACGCAACAATAGCTGGCATACCAGTAACACTAACAGCAATTGATCCAAATGGAAATACAGTCAATATTGGCACAGTTACAACAAACGGATACTACGGAACCTTCTCTAAGTCATGGACTCCAGATATAGAAGGCGACTACCAAATCATTGCATCATTTGCAGGAGACGACTCGTATGGCAGCTCTTCAGCGTCAACAGGCATTTCAATAAGCGAAACTGTAGCAACGACCACGCCACAACCTGCAGCAGCAATTCCAGACTACACAATGACAATCATAGCCGGAGTAATCGCCATAATAATTGCAGTCCTAATCGTAGGCGTAGCCATCGTGCTGATACTAAGAAAACGAGCATAACTCGGAATAAAACAGCAACTACTTCCCTTTTTCTTTACTCTTAACTATTATTATTACAAGTAAGAAGCTGAGTAGGCTCTATTAGCAAGCAATTAAGAAAGATTTCCAAGATTTGATTAACAAAGCGTTCCTTGTTGCCACTCTGGGAGAAATACACTGTGGACATAGTCAGCTATAATTGAGAAATACTTCTTCCAACTTAAACCTGTTTCCAAATATGTCCACGCCTAGGTCTCACAAACTTATCGTTGGGTCGTTAAATGTAAGATACATAGAAACTAGAGTAATGGATAAGTTCATGCAGACAGAAATAACACAAGCGCTTAAGACTATAGTTTTCAAACTTTTGAAAATGAATGTGATCTAGGATTTAGTGACGAGAAAAAATACTCAGATCACATGGAAATGTGTTTCCAGGCAAGCACTTATTGTATGACGGCTCAACGCTACTTGACTTAGATAGGAACATTCATTCGGGTCTGGCGGAGGACTATGTTTTAGCAATTGACACTAAAACTGACGCACGTCTCCCAGCAGACTATAATTTGAGACATAAAGATGTAATAAAAATCCAAACACATGCTATGAAAAAAAGTGCTTAAGAAATTAAGAGCGTCTCAGATATTCAATGCAGGCTTTGTAACCCGTTACTAGTGCCTCGCCACTTGCCTTGAGAATGTTGTACGACAATCCCTGTGAAGACCATGGGTTGCCGTGGACTGATATACTGACGTTCGCCCTGACCCTGGATTTGGTACCCTTGCTTATGTCTACTACGTCCACATAGAAGTCAGTAAGTTCCATGTCACTTAACTCGGGATGAGTCTTCCTTAGGCATCTCCTCAATGCCTTGTCGAATGAATTGACGGGACCTTTCCCGAATTCAATAAAGGCCTCTGTCTTTGCACCAAGATCCATTGCCACAAGTCCATATGAAACAGGACGTTCCTTACCTTCCCAAGCTGAAGCCATCTCGCATGAAGTAACATTGAAGGGGTCCGCCCAATCGTTCTTAGACTCGAGCATCATGATATAGAGGTTCGCATCCGCCTTCTCGAACTGGTAGCCCATCCTGGATTTTCTCTTGACATTCCCCATGACTAATCCCGCTTCCTCCATGCTCAGGTCGATCCCAAACTCCTTTGCCTTCGCAATGAAGCTGTGTCTTCCGGACATCTCTGATCCATAGAGTTTCATAAAATTACCCACGTCCTCGGGCCTGAAATGGAGGTACATCTCAGGGTGCTTGGAATGAGTACCCGCCTTAGTTGCAGTTGCATCATCTCCGACATAAGGTCGGTCTTCGCGGACAGGTAGATGAAGCAGTGCATTTGTAGTATCAGAAATATTTTTCAGCTTTGTCAGGTCCCTAGACTTTACAGTAACGTAGCCCATCTTCAACTCCAAGTTCGGAATGATCTCCATAAGGTCCGCGTTGCCCGTCCTCTCGCCCACTCCATTGACCGTTCCCTGCACGTGGGTCACTCCTGCCTCGACGGCGGCAAGGGTGTTTGCAACTGCAAGCCCGCAGTCGTTATGAGCATGTATTCCCATGGGCACTCCTGACCTCTTGAATTCCTTCATGACGTATTCGACAGTTTCCCTAAGCTGAGTCATCATCGTTCCGCCGTCTGTGTCGCAAAGCACCAAAGGGTACGCTCCTGCAGATTCTGCCATCCTGAGGCATTCCATTGCGTAGTTACAATCACGTCTGAATCCTTTGAAGAAATGCTCGGCGTCGAAGATGACCTGCTTTATGTTAGGCTGCTTCTTGAGGTAGTTAATCGAGTCGTAAATCATGTTCAAGTTTTCTTTAGGTTTCGCGCCTAGTTCGGCCGTCACATGCAAGGGGTCAGTCTTTCCGAAAAGTGTGACTACTTCTGCCTGGGTTTCAACTAGGCATGCGAGGTTAGGGTCCTTATCGACGCTGATTCCCTTCCTCTTTGTCATGCCGAACGCTGAGATCTTTGAATTCTTCAAGCTCAGATTTCGAGCGTCTTTGAACGCCTTCATGTCCTTTGAAGATCGGGATGGAAAGCCTAGCTCGATTATTTGAACACCAAGGTCATCTAGCATCTTTACGAGTTCCATCATGTCCGGCTCTGAGATGTTGGCTCTTATGTTCTGTCTTCCATCCCTGAGGGTTGTATCTAAAATCTCAACTTGTCTATTCATCTATGCACCTCTACTGAAATAAGAGGATAAGAATAAGAATTCATTCGATTTGGCTTTTCGTTTTTTTTCATAAGTTATGCTATAATGTATCGTTGTCTGTTCATAACATTTTCGTCGTCTAAATTCAAGTTGGTACAATCGGAACTATTTGTGTACGACCTTACTCGCTAACTCATCTTTTATAATATTTAAAAGATGATTGAAGAAATGATTTCTAAGACTGCTTTCAGTGACTATAAGATCGAGGGAAAAGTATACTTGACCTACAATTGTGGCAAGAGGTAAAAGTTGAGTGATGCAGAATTTAACATTGCATAAATGTAGACTAATATGCAATGTATTCGCTATTACTCTATGAGTTTCGCAGTTTTCCTATTTTGGACCTCTGTGACGCTTTTTGGACGGCTTCGACTTTGTCAAGCTGTTATATTTACTTGGATCTCGCTGAGTTTTCTTTGTGTTCTGTGTAGTTTTTTTGCTTTGAAGGCGCCGCACGCGATACCAGGTCTGTGGTCTTTGGCACAAATTGGGATGCCATCTACGTTCTCAAAATTTGAGCATTTTAGGCAGAAGGTGTTGTAAAGATTGTTTGCTTTGGCTTTTCTGTTGCGGGGTTTAAACTCGGGGCAGCATACTGATGGCCCGTGGTGCATGGCGCATAATGCCACTCTTTCTATGTCTCTTCGATCTTCGAAGTTTGCGCAATCTCTGCAGCTTTCAATGACCATATTTTGCCTCATAATTAACATGCTGTGACCTAATGAAAAGCATTTCTCACATTTAACTGAACAAATGTCCACACCAAAACGGCACTTATGTTCGCATGAGAAAAAACAGTCCAAACGAGAATATTCCTCTGAGAGAGAAACTTTATGCTATCGAGAACAAGAGTGGTGCACTACGATTAGTCTTTCTAAGCCTATCTTGACTTTTGTCTTTCAACTCGGTCAAGTTTCTTCTTTTTGCGGGCATCTTTACGCTCTTTCTTTTTTCGAGGCTGAGGCTTTCCTCGGTCTTGTTCTCCTGTCTCCCCTCTCTTACTCATCTCATAGTCTCCAATTTAGATAAAAGGAACGAATCATTCTCATTTGTAAAGATGTGCTTTGCCGTCATACAATTCAGCTGAAGCTTTTGATCGGGTGTTTTGAGGTTTAGCTGAATCTTTAGTGCTTTGTATCTGTTTCTTACT
Source organism: Candidatus Bathyarchaeota archaeon (assembly GCA_963811105.1). Lineage (GTDB taxonomy): Archaea > Thermoproteota > Bathyarchaeia > Bathyarchaeales > Bathycorpusculaceae > Bathycorpusculum. The sequence goes on from CAWEPZ010000011.1 coordinate 904,461, forward strand.
GTGACTTCTGTGACTCCGGCTGCGTCTGCGAGGTCTCTTTGCGTTATCTTTTCGTTGTTCTGTAGACAAGCAATGTAGAGTGCGGCTGCTGCCATGCCCATTGGGTCTTTTCCTGCTCCAACTCGTCTTCGTTTAGCCTCTCTGAGTATTGCAATTGCAGAACCCTGTGTTTTGCCCGAAGTCTGCTGTTTTTTCTGCAATTTTAGAAACATACGTTAGCGGGTCAGAGATTGGCATTTGAAAATTGAGTTCTTGCAGCAGCATTCGATAGCATCTTGCAACGTCTTTTTTGTCTACTAGGCTTGCGTTGGCGATTTCGCGTAGGCTTCTGGGTGATCCGCTTTTGCGGCAAGCAGCGTATAGTGCTGCGGCGGCGATGGAGTTGATTGATCTTCCGCGGACTAGGGCTTTGTCTAATGCTTTGCGGTATATTACTGCGGCTTTTTCTTTTATTGGTGGGGAAATGTTTACTTTGCTTGATAGTCGTTCAAGTTCTGCCATGGCTTGTGCGAGGTTTCGGTCGCTGGATGAGTGTACTCGGCTTCGTATTTGCCATTTTCTTAGGCGCCACATTTGTAGTCTTGTTGATAGGGGTAGTTTTCTTCCGAAGGCGTCTCTGTCGACTTGGCTGATGGTTGTGGATAATCCTTTGTCGTGAATTGAGTAGGATGTTGGCATGCCGACGCGGCTTTTTGATGTGTGCTCTTCTTGGGTGAAAGCGCGCCATTCCGGGCCTTTGTCTAGCATTTGCTCGTATAAGACAAGGCCGCAGTCGCCGCAGATGGATTCGCCTGTGTCGTAGTCGTGTACGAGATTATTGCTTGAACATTCAGGACAAATTTCAGCTAAGCGCTGATGCATTTTCGGAACTTCTTTAGTTGTAATAATTTGGGTTAAACTCATTTTACCTACTCCATTCATTGCCCAGAACGTCACTAAATCATAAAATCCCGATTTAAGGTAAAGAAAATGATAATGCGATCCGCGCAATATAAGTAAGAAGAACGCGGGTAGTTATTATACATGATTTGCTAAAACCATTAAATTCATGTACAATATGCCGTGTCCGCGAACGTTGTCCAGCAACAGTGTGCTAAAGGCATCCTATGCAATTCAGTGTGTTTATGACAATTAAAGTGGAGGCTAATTTAAGATTGAAGGCAGACTGCAATTTTAGAGGGTGCTGAAGGCGCAAGATAAAGAATGTATATCTAATCTTGTAATATTCTAGAGCGGTCAGTCAAAAAGACAGCAGCGGGGATGAGCAAAATTGAAATTTGGCACCCTAAATCTACAGAGGAGCTAACTATTGGCGAAGAGAACCCTACGGACCAAATTTGCAGAACTTAAATTGAAAGCTGGAGGAGATTGAGTATGTCGGTTTTTGTGTTTGATCAAGATACGATAGATATGATTCGCTACATCCTTGCACTTCAACGTTTTAAGGAGTATTCAGTTGGACCTCAAAGTCTAGACGAGTATCTTTGTGCAGTATCTTTCAACAGAGTGCTAATCCAGACCGGGCTAAAATTTCCGAAGTTTCAGAAAGAAAACCCGGTGGAAATGCGAGTGTATGAGGTCATCCGTTTCTTAGAGCAGAAAAGCCACATAAGCCCTACAACGGCCAAGAAACTGAGAGAATTCGTGGACTTTCATGACGCCTTAATGCAATCCAGTTCTCAATCCGCTCCAAAAAAGGCTAATCCTGAAGCTCAAGAAATCTTGCGGTTTCTTTGCACCGAAGCGGGGTTGAACCAAGATGAAGAACTCAAAAATAGGACATTTGAGGACATAGCAACTCTCGGAACAAGGCGATCTCCTGCAAATGAGAAATACGAGAAGCTTGTTGAATCGGATTTTGACAATTTCGATAAACTTTATGAGAAGTGTCCGGCCTTACAGTTGGAAATCCAAAAAAGATTAACAACCTCGTTACGGGGTGCTCAAATATCAGGCTTTACTCCCAATACTGGCGGTGTATGGCTGCCTTTTGTGACACTTAGAACACCTGATAATAGAGCACATGTTGAGAGGGCAAGTGTTGGAGTAACCTTTACTCCTATCGATATTAGGATAGGATTGAATTTCGGAAGTCAAGCTCACAAATATAGGATAAGATATTACGAAATGCTTCTGAATGGAGAATTAATGAACGAGTTTGAATCTCTCAACCGCAAAGACACGGGATATTGCCTCTGTGACACTTTTTGGCACTATCACATAAGAAATCTTCAATCTCTTCAATGGTGTCTTACTCTATACAGCAGCACCAAGACAACTATCGAAAGAGCTATTGAAGAGACCAGACAGCTCGAAGGAACGCCCTTGACAGCAAACAAGTACTTAATTACCAAAGTGATTAAGAGAAGACCAGAAGACTTTGCTTACCTTATTGATGGGATTGTTGATGAGATTTCGAAGACGCTAAATGAACTTTACCCAACAATAGAACGAATTGATAAAGCTGAAGCCTGAACTCTTGGACGCGGATTTCAACTTACTACAACTTCTCCTTAATCCTCCAGGAAAATTAACCAATTAAGTAATGTTTTTCTAAATATTGTTTTGCGGATGAAAACGCCAGCAATCGGTGGATTCAAATAGGTAGAAACCGCGTGTGACAATTTGGCATAATTCATAAAAATCAGAAACACAGGCAGCGAGCTATTCTGAGTTAATCACGGCATGTTTTGAAGAACCCAAATCAGAGTGTCTCTTTCAATTCTTCGTTTCTCGTTTGTGCGGTCGTTTGGAGATTGCGCAATTAGAGTATTTAATTGATCAAGTTTTTCATCGATTTTGCTTCTTAATTCTTCAAGCTTGACATTATTGTTAACTTCACTTTCTGACTTTTCGGAGTGATCAAAGTCGTTGTTTTCTGTTTTCTTTTCTATGTTCTCCGCAGGTTTTTCTTGCCTTCTATTTGGCGTTTCGGGTATTAAGCTGCCAAGTTTACTTGTTAATGTGTTTGATCTGGAAGTGGTTATTCCCCTTTCAGTTAAATTGAATTTTTTCATAAACCTTCTAATTATACCCGAAATTCTATCTGCCCCTTCTTTGTCGTCAACTTTTATGAAGATTTTATTATGTGGGTACCCGAGTTGATAGCCTGCATTATAGCCTCTTTCCTCAAGAATTCTAACGATAAGTCGAGCAAGATACTCATCGTTTGGTTCAAAAACTTCATAGTCCTTCAGCATATTCATTCACAACACGCTTGTTTATTTCTACGTTATGCAGATTTAAGACTTGTTAAAAACCCAAAACTCCCGCTAATCTTCCACTTGAAATACTTGATATTTGGCAAATCTTATAAACAAAAGACTGAATAATACAAGCACTTTCAAAAAAAAGGAGAATAAAAAAATGCAAATATCAAGGATCAAAGAAAAAACTCTTGTTATCGCTATTGTAGTTCTTTTGATGACTTCTTCTGCACTATTAACAATGCCAACCCAAGCCCTTTCAAGCATACATGGCGGAGCATCTGACAGTGAACCAAACGGGTCAATCCCTCTGCCAGCTGGAGTCACTGCCGACACCATAGTCAAGTCAGACATCTATCTCAGCTTCCGACCAAACCCAGTGGGAATCGGTCAACCCATCCTAGTCAACGTATGGCTAGACCCCGGCCCATCCTACGTTCGCCACTTCACGGGTTACAAAATAACATTCACGAAGCCAGATGGAACAACCGACGTAGTAACAGTAAACTCTTATCCAGCTGACGGCACCGCATGGTTCGAGTACACCCCAGATCAAGTAGGCAACTGGAAAGCAAAATTCGAGTTTCCAGGCGGCTACTTCCCTAAAGGTAACTACACAGTACCAATCGGCTCAGGCACAGCTTACGACGGCTATACCGAAAGCTACAACCAATCAGTATACTACCTCCCTGACGCAACCGGAGACCAAAGTTTGACTGTTCAACAAAACATGGTTGCATCTTGGCCCGTAATTCCTTCACCGACCGATTACTGGAAGCGCCCAGTTGAACCAGAGAACAGAGAATGGATGTCAACTATCGGCGACTATCCATGGTATGGACCAGGAGGAGGACCTGACTGGCCAGCAGGAACTAGCACGACATGGAACGCACGGCAAGCTTTCACACCTTATGTAACAGCACCCAACACAGCACATATTGCTTGGAAACGACTCGACGCCATTTCCGCAGGCATAATTGGAGGTTCGAATGGGTTCACTACACTTAGTGGAAGCGGCACTGCACCCAGCATCATTTACGCAGGGTATGCATACAGCAGCATCACGAAGCCTTTTGACGGAGTAACACAGAGCGTGTGGACATGCACAGATATTCGCACAGGACAAGTGATTTGGGAACGTACAGGCGTAACTGCGCCGAATGCCATTGAGTACTCTGCAAGCACCGACGTATCGGTACCAGGCGCTACAGAATCAGGCTCTGTTTCTGTCACCCTTATTGCGATAAGCGGTGGAAGATTAATGAAATATAGCCCCTCAACTGGAGCATTATCACTAAACGTTTCAACCTCCCCATTGTCATCATCTACCTATTACATGAATGGATACGCTCTAGGAGTTCAAGATCTAGGAACCAGCCTTCCACTAAACCAACGCTACCGTCTAATCAACTGGACTACACTTGGAACCAGCGCCACTTTTGCCTCCAGGATAGTTAGCAACATAAGCTTTGCTTTGGACAACATTGGGCAATCCCAAGACTTCGATACCAACGTAGCATTCCTGATTAGAGAAATTGACGCATTTGCATCTAATGGCCTTTCTGCAGTAGGAGGATTCCCATTCGTAAACATTGATGAAAGTCAAGGAACAGGCATTAGACTAGGATACCGATTGATCGGCGTCAGCTTAACAACTGGTAAAGTACTATACAACCTAACCTATGCAGATGAACCATACAGCGCAGATCAACTACCATATAGCCAGTCATGTCACGTCGGGAACAATGGAAAACTAGCCATACTTATGAGAAAAGGCTACTATAATATTCACAATGACTTAACTGGAGCATTATTGTACAAAACCGATGTAGGAAACTATCCTTGGGATGAACCAGGCTTTAGCGCTTACACTCAAGCATCAGCCTACGGACTAATATACAGACTAGGCTACGGCGGAGTCTATGCATATGACTGGCAAACAGGCAAAGAAGTCTGGAAATACTCAGCCATTGCTTTTAGCCCCTATGAAACGCCCTATACAAATGAGAACGGAACAACAGTTTACTCTTTCAACGGCGCCAACTTAGTTGCTGATGGAAAAATCTACGTGCAGAACACTGAACATACTCCTACCCAGCCCATAACCAGAGGCTGGGGCATCCACTGTCTCAACGCTACCACTGGAGTGCTTCTGTGGAAAATCATGGGCAGCATGAGACCTGCTGCTGTTGCAGACGGCTACCTTGCAGCCAGCGACTCCTACGATGGTTACCTATACGTTTTCGGCAAAGGCATAAGCAAAACTACAATCGAAGCGCCTATGACTTCAATTACTAAAGGCACAGGAATTATGATTAAGGGCACTGTACTTGACATGTCGCCAGCACAACCTGACACTCCGTGCGTATCAAAGGATTCAATGACAACACAGATGCAGTATTTGCACAAGCAACAACCAATCGATGGACTTTGGCATAATGAAACGATAAATGGCGTTCCAGTTTCAATTGATGCAGTAGATCCCAACGGCAACTATATACACATTGCCGATGTCGTCTCTGATGGCTATACCGGTAGTTTTGGCTACACTTGGCTGCCAGAAAATGCTGGTCAATACACTGTTACAGCGACATTCAAAGGCGATGACTCTTACGGCAGTTCGTTTGCAACCACTTATGCCAGCATGAACGAACCGACAGCAGCATCACCGACGCCAACAACAACTTCATTATCAAATATTGCAACAACAACTGACTTGATGACCTACATAACCGTTGCAGCAATCGCCATAATCATTGCAATCGCCATAGTCGGGGTATTACTCCTCAGAAAACGAGCATAAACTCGAAAAAAAACAGCCACTATTTCCCTTTTTCTTTATTTTTAGTCAAACAATTACTAAACAAGAGGCTGAGCAGGCTCTATTAGCCAATAAATAAAGAAATAATCGCGAGATTCCCCGTTTCTCCTTCGTGACTTTCAGAGTCTCAGCAAACCCAAACACCAGACCAAATCTTAGAGACATTCTATTTCCCAAAGAAGCATGTTTTTTGGTTTGCGTTTTTATGATTTATGAAGCCTGAGTTGTCCTTTTCTTTTTATGTTGATTATACTCAAGGAAAGTAACCCAATAACAAGTATTAAAGTCAGCAAAGAGGGAAACTCTGGTACTGTTGGAGTAGGTGAAAGGGTAGCATTTGGGCTATTACTTGGTTTAGCTGTTGGGTTTTGAGTTGAGGTTGTAGTTGGATGTGATGGTGGGACTGGTGTGGTAGTTGGTGTAGGGTTAGGATTGTTTGTTGGTGTTGGGTTGGGCGAAGATGTAGGGGTTGTAGTTGGATTAGATGTAGGAGTTGGGTTTGGACTAGGAGAGGAAGTTGGGCTTGGAGAAGGGGTAGGTGTTGGTATTTGGGTTGCAGAGTTTAGGGAAAAGACTATTGTCCCGTAATTAGTAAGTGCCATATGTGATTATGCTGTTACTTGTTAGTATGTCAAGTGTTTGTTGAGTGGGATGCCCATAGGGATTATTAATTCCAGCACTGATAACGGCGTAAGTGGGGGTAACAGCACTTAGAAAAGGTTGAGATGTGCTTGTGCTGCTGCCATGATGACCTACTTTTAACACTTGGCTATGAAGATTAAAGCCAGAGGAAATGAGGCTTTGTTCGGTATCAAATTGTGCATCTCCTGTCAAAAGGACACTTGTGTTGCCAACTTGAAGTTTCATAACAATGCTCTCAGCGTTTATGTCACTAAATTGAAGTGGATTGGTTGGACTTAAAACTGTGAAGTTTATTGTTGGTGACATTGCATAGACTTGATTTCTGCTGGCTTGAGTTAAGTTATGTCCCAAGGCCAATGTTTTCCAAGTGTTGAAGGTTTGGGTAGTAGTGTAGTTATACCCATTATAAATAATATCTTGAATTGGTATTGTTGACTGCAAAACAGCTACTAAGCCACCTATATGGTCTGCATGGGGGTGAGTAGCAACCATCAAATCAATCTTTGTTACATGATAAGCATTCAAGTCATTAAGTACTGTAGTACCTGCACCGGTTGGTCCTCCATCAATCAATATGTTCTTAGAGGGAGTCTTGACCAGAATTGAATCGCCTTGACCAACATCCAAAAAGTAAATGGTTACATTGTCTGGGCAAGAGGTTGTTAATACTGTAGGTGCAATTGCAGACGCGGATTGGGTATATGTCTGGTAAAAGACAGAAAGAAGAAGGACAGTTAGGATGATTATGGATAATTTTTTCAATGCTGTATGCCCAAATTGAGTTCCATCTTAGTACTTAAAAGTTTAAACCATTATAGATGTTGTGAAGCACAAATAAGCAGGGCAAATTAGTAGTGGAATTGGATGAAAATGAAAGATAAATGCTTGTTGAGGGTTCTTCACATCTGAGTAATAAGCCATATTACCCAAACTGAAACATCAAAAACCAGATTAATTTTGCAAGATAATGACGGGAGTTACCAGCTAAAACAGTATCAAACTTGACAAGTCTTAGTTACATTTACCACTGAAGAGATTAGGGTAATCGGTCAATCGTACCTGATTTCATATATGTTGGAACCTATGTGGCTCTAAGTGAGAAGTTTGTTTCAGTTTGCTTTTTTGAATCAGAGTTTGCTGCGTTCGCAGGTTAATACATTTTTGACATAATTTGACGTTGTCCGACAAAATCGGGTAATTCTAAAGTCAAAGCCCCAAAAAGAAGCAATAAAGAAGGGGTCAGGCAAGTTACTGAAGCCCCATTGGTTGAATGGAAAATAATGAAAAAAGAACAGGAGATAGCTTTCTTGAAGTTCTTCAAAGCAGGGAGTTATAGATTTTTAGAGTCTCGTCTGCAGCTTTGTGCCATGTGAAGTATTCTATTACTCTTTTGCGTCCGTTCTCACCCCAGTTTCTGGCTTTTTCGGGGTTTCGTAGAGTCTCTTTTATTCCCCAAGCTATGTCGAGAGGGTCTTCGCCGTTTATGTGCACGCCGTTCTGGTCGGGGCCTGAGTTTAGTACTTGTTCTCTAAAACCTACTACACCGTGTGCGCCTACGACGACTGGTTTTTCCATTGCCATAGCCTCTAAGGAAACAATTCCAAACGGTTCGTAAACTGATGGGAATACGCATACGTCGGAAGCGGCGTAATGCAAGATTCTTTCGGGTTCAGAAACAAAATCAAAGCGGCACACTACGTTATTTGTAATGTTTAACCTGTACGCTGCTTCAGTTATTATTTGTTCGTCCCCTTTGCCTAGAATTACTAGTTTGGTGTTAGGATATTCCTTTAAGACAGAGGGCATTGCTAGCACAAGGTTTCTGGCGCCTTTTACCCAAGATAGCCTTCCTACGAACAGAAGCATGTTCCAATTTTTTGGGACCCCATACTTTTCGCGAATTGCTGCTATATCATCGGGGTTGCATTTTGCCATGTTGTAACGGTCAGGGTCAACTCCGTTCCAAACTACGCTTACTTTTGATGATGGCCAACCATGCTTTACTAGGTCCTGTTGCATGGCGTAGCTGACGGTGATTATCCTGTCTGAGTTGTGAGCCATCGCATCTTCAAAATGCGACACTACTTCCGATCCCTGACCCTCGCTTCTTCCCCACTCTGTACTGTGTGTATGAAACACCACTGGAATTTTTGTTTCATTCTTTATCACCAGACCGGAAATACTGCTTAGCCAATCGTGTACGCATACAACGTCAAAATGATACTGCTCCTTTTTTATCAAGCCATTGATGAATTTAGTTGCGCTGAGAATATTGTAAATAAAAATGTCATTGAAGAATTTTATGTTAGTTCCCCATTTCTTTAGATCGTCAACCACGAAAAATGGAAAAATATTGCTCGCATCGGCAATTAAGGGTCGATGAACCTCCACGCCTCTTACAATTTCTCTGGTTTTCAAATTTCCCCCAAAATTTAGCGTGAAGACTGAAACGTCATGTCCCATGTCAACATATTCCTGCGTAACATTTTCAGCATACGTCCCTAAACCACCAACAATCGCCGGAGGATATTCATAAACAAAAAAGCCGATTCGCATAATGTTCACCAAGTTAGAGTTCCAAACTATTTTCGAATTCTATTTTATATGGAAACTAATACTTAAGTTAACCAGAGAAATTAGAAGCCCATGCCCCATGTTCAACACTGCATGAAATACTTCGCAAGATTGGCAACTACTTTCTTTTTCTCTGTTTGTGGAATGTTATGGTTGTTGGTCTTATGTGGTCGGGCAGAGGACAAAAGCGGAGCGAGCTGGCAGATAGAGGCTGAGCACATTTTGATTTCTTCCTTCATTATTGTTTACAATTGTGAAGTGGGCTTGCAGTGGATCCAATCGACCGTGCCCCCCGTACTTTGGAGCATCACAGTCTAGATATCATCCGGTATTTTCCAGGAGGAGCTTCAAATCGATAATCAGTAAAGGATTGATGGGGATTAAAATTGAAGACAAAAATCAGATCAGCCCTCTTGAATGCTATTACTTTTTTTGTGGAATCCTCATGCAGTAGTTGCGGGACGGATGTTTCAAGTAGGTCGGTGTGTCTTGGCTAGTGCAATCATGTCGCGATCGAATCTGGCTAGTAAATGATATTTTAGGTGTGTGTCGTCTGCGAGATGCCATTGTCGACGTGCATGCTTGAAGGACCAGTTGTTTCCTTCGCGGGGAAAATCTATCCAGTCGGGGTGGCCGAATTCGTTGCCCATGAAGTTTAGATAACCGTTGCTGGCTGTGCTTAAGGTTATCAGGCGGATCATCTTGTGCAACGCTATTCCCCGGGCGACCTTTGCATTGTCATCATCGATCCCCATATGGTGGTACATGTCTTCGCCGATCAGTCGGAAAATAAGTGTTTGGTCTCCTACCAATGCTTGGTCGTGAGATTCGGCGTAACTAATGGTTTTCTCATTTGTCCTGCTGTTGGTAAGTTCGAACCAAAGATGACCGGTGGGCCAGTCTTCATCTGGGTAATCTTTTATTAGACGGATCCAGTAATCGGGCACTCCCATTGCGAAGCGATAGTCAAAACCGAACCCGCCTTCTGATTGGGAAACGGCTAAGCCGGGCATGCCGCTGACATCTTCCGCTATGGTAATGGCGTCGGGACGGATATCATGAATCACTTTGTTGGCTAAAGCCAGATAGGTGAGGGCATCTTCATCCACGCTGCTATCAAAGTAATCGTTGTATGAAGTGAATACTCTCTTCAGACCGTGTTCAAGGTAAAGCATGCTGGTGACGCCGTCGAACCGAAAGCCGTCAAAGTGGAATTCGTCTAGCCAGTAGCGGCAATTGGATAGTAAGAAATGCAGAACTTGAGGTTTGCCGTAATCAAAGACACGTGAATCCCATGCCTTGTGTGTTCCGCGTGGACCGCTATGAAAATACTGAAATAGTGTTCCGTCGAAGCGACTTAATCCTTCCACCTCGTTGGACACGGCGTGGGAGTGGATTAAATCCATGCAAACGGTGAGCCCCTTGGCGTGAGCGGTGTCGATTAGGAATTTCAAATCCTCAGGCGTTCCGTACCGTGATGAAGCGGCGAAAAAGCTTGATACTTGATATCCAAATGATCCGTAGTAAGGATGTTCTTGAATAGCCATCAGCTGTAACGTGTTGTAGCCCGCATGTACGATTCGAGGAATCACCCCCAGAGTAAATTCTCGGAAGGTCCCGATTTTTTCTTCTTCCTGAGCCATACCGATATGCGCTTCGTAAATAATAGGGGGCTCTTCAGGTCGCTTGAAATCTGGTTCTTTCCAACAGATATGTTTCTGGCGGTGACCATACTTGGGCGTTGAAAATCAATGTTTTTGGATCTTGCACAACCCGTCGAGCGTAGGCTGGAATGCGATCGCCTTCGCCCCCTTCCCACTGAACATAGAGCCGATACAAGTCCCCATGAACCATTTTGTCGGCGGTCAGGTGAATTTCCCAGACGCCGAAATCGTTGATCTTTTCTAGCTCAAATTCTGGGCGCACTTGCCATTTACTCATATCTCCTATTAGGTAAATTGCCGTTGCGTTTGGCGCCCATTCACGAAATACCCAGACGCCTCGTTGGAAATGCAGACCGAAATATTCGTGGCCGGATGCAAACTCTGCAAGGCTTTCCTTATTCTGTGTTAGGCGGTGTTCTGTTTCTTCGATATGTTCCAATCGATATCGAATCTGATCAGAAAACGGACCGAGGTACGAATCACTTCTCAGCAGGCGGGTTAATTTGTTTTCAAGACCACTCATCAAAATACAACATTATAATTTAACACATAAGTAATTTAATTCTTTTCCAGAATAACCAAGAGCCTAACAAGCTACGCGTTAGAAGTAATATTGAACCAGCACGAACAAACCGACAATTAAAAGAGGTTAACATAATCAAGGCAAAATGTCCATTTCTGAATCAAGTTCCTTAGACTAAAGTTCTGTCAAATTGGTTCGATCTGCAGTTCTACGAATTTGCTTTTGAACTGGCGGTTACATTTTGTTTATTTGAGGCGGAACCTTGAATCAAAAAACATCAGAAGCAGCCTAAGCCGAAAACACATAACCGTATCCATGCAATATGTAAAAAGATGCTGAATCCAGATTAGAAAAAATTGAATTCTTGCCAAACTTATTAAAAATTCAAAGATATCTTGGATTAATTTGTAGTTGCTATCTTGTAGTCACACAGGCTTAAGAGACCGAAATAACTCTGAGATATTTGTGAACATTTTGAAATTTCAAATTTTAAGTAAAGACATAAACTTTGTTGCTTCGCACCGAGGGAATCCTTATCCTTCAGCTGGTGTCAGGATTTGGCTGGCGTAGAGGAAATTCAAGATCGGTTCAAGATGACCGACGGATTCGGCATTTTCTACAGACGTTGGAGACCTCAAGGTGAAATCAAAAGGGTTTTGCTTGGGCTCCACGGCGCAGGTGGCCATTCTGGAGGTTTTCTTTTCTTAGGCAACCGATTGGCAGAAGAGCAGGGTACAGATGTTTACGCAATTGACCGCAGAGGTTTCGGAAACTCGGTCGAAATGGGATTTGAGAGAGGAAACATATCGAATTTCAAAAGGTATGTTAAAGACATCGATGATACATGCAATCTGCTAAGAACTAATAATCCTGGAAAGAAGTTTTTCATCTACGGACATAGCGAAGGAGCACTCCACGCACTTCATTACGCAGCGATTAACCCAGGATCAGTAGACGGATTGATACTGGCGTCTCCTGGCATTAAGCCGAAAGCTAAGCCATCGCCAAGTCTGGTTTTACGTGTTCTCTTGCTCCGAGCTCTTTCTCCTAATACACTCATTGATTCGCTAAAATATTCGCCCAAAGACCAGAGGGAGAGCAAGGAGATTAAGGTGACTATGGAAGATCCCCTAGTGACTCTCAAGTTCAGCGCCAGATACCTCTATGGCGCGTCATTTTTTTCAGGTACTGCACTGTCTAATGCCAAGGCCGTTCAAGATCCAACTCTCATACTTCAGGGTGATTCAGACAATGCGGCGATGCCGGAGGGTGCCCAGATACTTATGGAAACCCTCGCGGCAAAAGACAAGACCCTTACAATTGTCCCGGGAGCTGGCCACCTTTTAATGTATGAACCCTCGAAAAGGGATCAAGTAATCTCAGCAGTTAGAGACTGGCTGGAAGCTCATTAATTAAATTAAACAATGCCAAAAAGCTAAAAAGAACTCTAAGAAACGGTGTAATTGTCCAATATTCTTCCCTGTTTTCCTCCACGGATCAGAGCTTTCCAAGATCTGATTTTTCTTCATGTTTTTCGTGTCCGAATACGGGCAAATTCACAAAAATTTCTCTCCTACATTAGATCGTCAAATATGCTGTCGGATTCTTCTGTTAATTGGTCATCCCAGCATTCCCAGCACAAATCCTCAAAGTCTTCTCTATCATGCTTGCCGATTGCTTTTCCACAAACCTTGCATTTTCTGACATTTTGTTCTTCAGTCACTCAAGTCTCGCTCCAATTACATTTTAATATCTCAGAGGTTAGCATCGTGTGGTTTATTTCCTCTTGGAGATTACGCATATTAAGACCTCATTGTTACTAATTTTTTCGATAATTTAAGAATTTGTGGCTGTAATCCGTAGACAAGTTGCGTAACTGATTTTCAGAGGTAGGCTTGGTCATGGTGGGTATGCTTTATGATTTGGACGGTAGGCGGGGTTTCTATTGTTCGGTATATGAGCACGAATGGTCCGATGTGAACTCTTCTAAGCCCTTCTAGTGGATGTTTAATGGTTTAAACTGGTAGGGGTCTGTTGGAATCTGCTGAATTTTCTTATTCACTGCTTCTAGCTGTTTTCTATCTTTCTTGAGAAGCTTTCTAAATGTCTTTGAAGTTTCTTCTTCAATTTCAAGGCTGTACAAGAGATCACTTTAGGCCAAACTCTTGGGCAAAATCCTTGACTTTAACAAATTTCCCTTTTTTGAGAGTATCTTCTACGTCTTTTGCAAATTCAGGTCTAAGTTGGGGTTCAAGCTCACATTCTTCATACCGCTTGATTATTACGCTTAAGGCTTGGCTTCTGTCTTTGAGGCCATATTTTGCTTTGACTATGTTGATTACTCGGCTTTCCCTTTCATCCAAATTGATTACATTCTTTACCATCGAAGCCCCTCTAGCAATTACGTCGAATAATACAGAATAATAGGATGTTATTTTAGGTATTGCGCCTTCTAAGAACATATTAATCAGACGTCAACTCACAGCTATTTGAGGAAGAATGTTTGCCGATTGTTCAAGTTTCTGTTTGGGAAGGGATAACACCTGAAAACAAAAAGAAAACAGTTGAAGGAATAACTAAGGTCTTTGAAGATATGGGCGTTCCTAAAGATGCAGTCCATATAGTGATTTATGAAGCGCCAAAGAGTAATTGGGCAACGGGCGGAAAGTTACATTCAGAAAAACACGCCCAAACACCCTCACTCTAACACGAATAATTAGAGCGCTGCCTTGTCTCGAGATTAAGCATTGAAATAATAACTTTCAATTAGATTTTGCATCCATAATTTCTGCACATTTAAGCTCTGATCGGAGGAAAACAAAAAAGGCGCGCTTTCCCGATAACCACCAAAGCGGATTTATCGTTGACGCTTAGCATTAATCGATGCATTAACTTCAGATAGAAGAAAACCCATTTTTTGGAAGCGGTTTAATTAACCTTTTAGAAGGGTTTTCCTTAAATGTTTAAATGTGTTGCTGAAGAAAGATGGGTTAATGAAAAAAGGACTTTTGTCTTTTGCTTTTCTGAAAAAACAAAAAGAAAGAAAAGTAAGGAATCAATTTATTTTAGTAAACATTGGTGCTAATGAAAGTGCAGCTGATTTCTTTAATTTATGAGCTTTTCTGGTTTAGCTTTTTTGCGTTTACGTTAGGATATTCTGTAAAAAGGCAAGGGTTTAAGCAATCGTCGGTTTTCTTTTTGCCTGCAGTAGTTTGGGGTCTTTTACTCGAATATGCTACTCAAGAAGTCTTTCACAGGTATCATTACGGTGGAGGTTTTGTGGTTAACATTGTAAATGTTCCCTTATGCATCGCGTTGGCTTGGGCGGCTTTGATGTACATCTGCTATTATGTTTTTACTCAAAAGCTCAAGTTGAAAAATTCAATAGCTGTTGCATTGACTGCAAGTGTTCCTTTGCTATTGGTGGACGCTTTTATTTTGGAGCCGACAGCTAAGCTATTTGGTTTTTGGGTTTGGACGCCTCAAGGTTTATGGTTTGGCGCCTCTTTAGGCAATTTTTATGGCTGGTTTTGGGTAATCACGCTATACCTGTCTTTTTACAATTTCTTGCATTGGAAAACAAACGACTGGAGAAAAGCACTTTTGATAAATCTTGGACTTATTATAGTAAGAGTCATCATTCTAATCGCTTTACTTCAAGCATATAAAATGGCATTCGGAAACCTTTAACAGCTGTTAGTAACTTTTATGTTAAAATGGATCTTTAAGTTAGATTTGTTTTAATAAAAAAGGTTGTCAGCTAGCTTGAGTTTGTTAGCTTAATGTTGTTTGTTTCAATGTGTTCTTCTTTTGAGATTGGATTGTTAGATGAACATTGAAACGTCTGCGCCGGCAGCGATGTCAAGGAATGTTGCAGCGCCAACCATGCTATCTACTTCAGGAATAAGGTCTTCTCTTTTGATTCCAAACATTTCCATCGTTGGTGTGCAGGCGTAGATTGTACATTTGCCGGATTGTTTCATTCGTTTGAGCATATCGTAAGGTGAGGGATATTTCATGCGTTCTAGGTTCTTTCGCATTGCTTCTTCAAGATGCTTGTAGTCTCCGGGCAAAACTGCTTTTTCCATGGCGCCTTTTGCTAGACTTTGTAGCCCCCAGAATGTGAAGTATAGGTGTGCTTCCCAACCCATGGCTACAGATGTCGATGCTAAAATAAAAGCGCAGTAGAGTTTGTCGATTGTTCCGCTTTGAACAACTAATGCTATTTTTTTGGTTTGATTCATTTTTTTATCACCTTCTTTTCTTGTGGTGCACAATTTTGGCAGCAAAAACTGACTTTTTTTCCGTCTATTTCGGTGGTGAAAGCTGCAAGTTGGCAAGGTTCTTTAGTGATTTCCGTGCCACAGCAATTACATTTGGATGTTTCTTTTTTCATTATTCCACCCCTTTGTTTTTCTGCTTTTTTTGGTAGTCTTCGATAGCGGCGTGGAGTGCATCGGCTGCTAGGTTTGAGCAGTGCATTTTCACTGGGGGGAGACCTCCAAGTGATTCGGCTACACTTGCGCGAGTGATATTCATGGCTTCGTCGATTGTTTTTCCTTTTGCAAGTTCTGTTGTCATGCTGCTTGTTGCAATAGCTGCTCCGCAACCGTAGGTTTTGAATTTAACGTCTTCAATGCGGTTGTCTTTAACTTTTATATACATCGTCATTAGATCTCCGCAGGTGGGGTTTCCAACTGAACCCACTCCGTCGGCATCAGGGATTTCTCCCATGTTTTGAGGATTCTTAAAATGTTGCATCACTTTTTCAGAATACATATTATTTCAACTCCTTAGGAGTTAGAGGAGACATATCTCTTAGTCTCTTAACAATATCTGGCATTAAACTTTTTACTTTGTCCACGTCTTCTTGAGTGTTTTCTTTTCCCAAAGTGGCCATTAAGGAACCATGTGCATCTTCAGGTTGTAAGCCTAGAGCTAGCAGAACATGTGATGGCTGTAGTGTTTTTGCGGCGCAAGCTGATCCAGATGATGCATAGACGCCCATGATATCTAAGCTTAAAAGTATTGATTCGCCTTCGATGAAGCTGTATCTAACTGATACATTGTTGGGTAATCTTTGGGTTGGATGTCCGTTTAAGTATGAATATGATATCGGTTCGATGAGACCTTTAATTAGGTTGTTTCGCAACAAAGTTAGTCTTTGGCTTTCGTTTGCCATTTCGTTTTTGGCAATTTCAGCAGCTTTAGCAAACCCGACAATGCCGGGTATGTTTTCGGTTCCAGAACGTAATCCGCGTTCTTGGCCGCCCCCTTGATTTACAGGTTCTATTGTAGTGCCGGGTTTGATGTAGAGTGCTCCTACGCCTTTTGGTCCATACATGTCGTTGCTTGACATTGTGAGCAGGTCAATATTTTCAGTTTGGACATCAATTGGGACTTGACCACAGGCAGCTGTAGCGTCAACGTGAAGAAAAGCCTTTTTTGAATGCACAATTTTGCTGATTTCTTTAATTGGTTCAATGGTTCCTATTTCGGGGTTTGCGTAAACGATTGAAACAAGCGTAGTTTGATCATCTAATTCAGCTTCTAGCTTTTCTAAATCTAAAACCCCAAACTTGTCAACGGGTAGGAAAATGACTTGAAATCCGTTTCGAATCATCAACTTACAAGGGTTGACAATTGACATGTGCTCAACGCTTGATGTTATAATTTTGTTTCCGCGGCTTTTGTTTCGTCCTGCGATGCCCCTGATGGCTAAATTGTTGCTCTCCGTTGCGCCTGAAGTGAAAACTATAGCTTCTGGGGTTTCTGCGTTGATTAATTTCGCGATAACTACTCTGCTATTTTGCAATGTCTGCTTGGCTTCCTGTCCCAAAGTATGCACTGAGGAAGGATTCCCAAAGCTTGAAGTAAAGAAAGGCAACATCGCATCAGTTACAAGTTGGGCAACTGGTTTTCCGGCTGAATAATCCATGTAAATTCTTCTTGGACTATCGTTTTCCAAAATTATGTCCCTTCGTTTGACTATTTCAACTTCTTAATTATTATTCGAGTTACGCCGTCTTCCTGTTTGCTTTCCAGAACTTGGTCGCCTAAGTTTTTAGCAAGGTTTTCGATATCAGATTTTGCTGCCGGATCATCCGCTGTGACTTCCAGAGTTTCTCCAACCTTCATTTCATCCAACTGCAATCTAGTGTTAAAGACCGGTTCGGGACAGAACAAACCTAAGCAATCTAGCGATTTATCAGCTTTTATAAAAATAACCTCACATAGATTGAGAAAAAAGCAAACAATAAATGTTTTGCACAAAGTACCAAAATAATCTGTGTAAGAGCTTTACCAAAAAAGGATGATTGGTTAACTTGAGCATTTTCGGGCGGCATAATTTTCGTTTAACTTCGAAAGATGAAACAAGCGGAAAGCGGCATTCAGAAAAACACGCCAAACACCCTTCACTATAAATACGCATAAATAGTAACGCACGGTTTCACCTTTTGGCATAAATTCAGAAAACATAATCGCTCAGAGTCTTGTCATCCGCACTTGGAAGTTAATCATAACCCTTATGTATTACATTGTATTCTGGCTCATTATGATGACTAATGTCTGAGCAAAGTAACGTAGTTACTCTACGTCTTTCAAAACGTGCCCTACAAAGACTTGAAGCTATACGAACCATTGAGAAAACTGACCGCTCAACATTGTTTAAGGAATTCATTGAAGATGGGTTGCGCAAAAGAACGGTAAAACTCTACAGCGCGGGCAAATTAAGTGCTGGACGCGCAGCAGAGATCTTGGATATTTCGCTACGGGAGTTTCTTGAACTGCTTGAGCAGGAATGCGTATCGGTTAGCTGGGATTCTGCAAGTGTTAAGGAGTACTTGAAGGTAAAATACGGAGAATAACCTTTTGCGAATCGTGGTTTCTGATGCAGGACCGCTAATTCATCTTGCCCAAATAGGTCAGCTTCAACTTTTGAAGAATCTATTTAAACACGTATCTATAACCGCCAAAGTTAAGAATGAAACAGTTGATGAAGGAATTAATCATGGCTTTGTTGACGCCCAGATTATCGGCAAAGCTATTCAAGATGGATGGATAACGGTTGATAATGTTTGTGAGCATCTATCTGGATCAATAGAGCGGCTAGTGATAGGTGAAAATATTTCACGAGCAGATGCAGAAACTCTTCTGATGGCTAAAAACAAAAATGCAGAACTACTTGTTGACGACAAAGTTGTTGCAGATCTCGCAAAAATGTACGGACTCAGAATTTGGAACACATGGACGATATTGCTGGAAAGCCTTAGTGAAGGCTTCATTGAAGTACAAGTTATTAAAAATGCAATAGACGAACTTGGCAAAAAACGACATAAACTACGTGAAAAACAAGCAGAGGAAATACTAAAAGCAACAAACGCAATAGTAACATGCAAGAAGAAAACTGACTAACTAACAACGACTTTTTAAACAGCCGTATCAAGCTATCCATGACTTCTGAAAACAATAAGAAAACCGTTGAAGGAATAACTAGAGTCTTTGAAGAAATGGGCGTTCCTAAAGATGCAGTCCATATAGTGATTTATGAAGCTCCAAAAAGCAATTGGGCAACGGGCGGAAAGTTGCATTAAGAAAATCACGCCAAACACCCTTCACTATAAATATGCATAAATAGTGACGCATGGTCAAAGTCAGAAAACATAATAGCTTCTACATTGAAAGCCCTTGTATGCTATTGAGGCAGTAAAAAGTTTGTGCAACATAATATCTTGCCTATAGCCAAAATCTCTTAAAAAGCAAGCCAACAAATTATCCCGCCTCTCAGCACCGAGGCTCCGTCTCAAATTGATAATCACTTGTATATGGTTCTTCTGGGACCTATAGCTATAACATATACTCTTTTGTCTTTCTCAGAAACTGCATATATTATACGCAGTTTTCCGACACGAAAACCAAAGTTTTCTTTTAAGTCTCCATGAAGGCTTTTTTCAGCGTTAGGATCCTGTTCTAAACCAATTAAGCATTCCTGCAGAGTCGCTTTTCTTTTCCTTCTAACTTTTGTAGAAACGCTCAGTTTGCCTCGACAAAACAACAGTGAACTTAGGCTTCAACGTGCTCTTCCTTCAGAAGGGAACGCAAATCCTTGACTCTTCCAGCCTTAATGTCATCTTGACCTCGCTTGATAACTTTCATCATTTCTGGATCACTTAAAACGTCGATCGTTTCCATAAGTTCACCCATAAGTTTAGTAGCTTCCTCCAGCTTTTGCCTGGTTTCACAAAGAAGCTTACGATCGTCCTCATCTAAATATTCAGTCTTAGCCATCAACCCACCAAACTAACATTATAAAGATGTCTAAGGCAACTAATAAATTTGAAAAAGTCAAACTATTCTTAGATTTGTTGTCTAAGCAGTTCACATAGTAATCATTGAAGCTCTCAAAATCAACTGGCAACAGGCGGAAAAGCTCCCTGACTACCACTTAAAAATTATTCTATCATCACAGCGTCTTTGATGTTCTTGAAGTGTAAATCTCCCGTTAAAACTTTAGCGTTTAATCTCCTAGCAGTAGCTAAGACATAAGCGTCCGCTAGACCAAAATCTTTCAGGGTCTTTCTCATTTCACAATGCAGAAGCCCCGCCTGCACAGAGAGTTCTTTATCTACATTCACAATTTGTGAGTTGCTGGACACAACGCTACTTGCCGCTTCGATATCTCGTCTTTCTCGGGCGACTTTGCTAATGATTTCTGCAAGCGTTATGGCACATGTGTAAACTTCGTTATTATTCTCATCTAAGATCTTGTTAAGCTTAGCACCGTGTTCACTGCCAACTAGATACTCAACCCATGCCCAAGCATCAATTACGTAGTTACTCAAGCGAAGATTTCAACTCGTCTTCAACTGTGAAGGGAGCCATACCTTTTAAGATACCGAAGCCGTCTTTTCGGCATTTTTTAACTGTGATTTCGACATACTCGTTTTCCTTTATTTGTTGGAGGTCGACTACTTCTTTGGGAAGAGTAACAACGATGGAGCCGCCGACTTTTCTGGTCTTGGTTAAGCATTGATGCATATTAATCACTGTTATATTTAATTATACTTTTGTTATACTTAAGGATTTTTCTGTGATTATACCTCAAGATTTTTGTGAATTGAACAGCCATTGCCAGATCTTCGAGTTGCTCTCGATACAAACGTCTTTGTAAGCGCAATTATTCTTGGATTTTTGCGCTTTCTAAAAAATATTGCTCAGACGACAACTCAAAACTATCGAGATAGAATGTTTGCCGATTGTTCAAGTTTCTGTTTGGGAAGGAATAACTCCTGAGAATAAGAAGAAAACATTTCATGTAATGATAAGCAAAGGAAAATGTATTCGGGTTCAATGTCTATGCTTTTAAAACCTTTGCAAAAGTCAATTGATAAGTTAAATGGAAAAATGGCTTTAGTAATCAGCTTCCTTAAATCTAAAAACTCAGATTTTCCCATTCAGTCTCTCTGGAGAAATCGATGGCATAGTCAATTCAACAGTCAGTTATCTAACTGCATAGCTTATAAGCAATACTTGAACAAATTTTGGTCACCAAAGTTTCTTCTTCTTGGGTTCCTCTCCTGAAAGAGGATACTTTTTTGGTCTGCAACTGGGCTTGCTGCAGTGTTGCTATTTCTTATTCGTACAAGCATGTTCTGAGGCATTGACTACGTAAACGAAATTCCTTTTATTGTTGCGATTGTGATTGCTGTTTTCGTAATTCCCGTTCCTCTCATGCGCTATAATATTAACCTGACAAGAAGAAAAATTATAGAGGAATTTGGCAGGTTCGCAGAATTATCACCATATCTAATTGATTCTTCAAAGAATGGAAAATGAGAAGCTGTTGTTAAAATTGAAATGTAAAATTGGTTATTAGAGATCTTAATTCAGAATAAGCTCTGTTTGTACCAAGATAACTATTCCAGAAAAAGCTTTACATCCCGTCTTCCCAGACCATCGCGATAGTATAAAAACCAACGACTACATATCGTCACACAGAAGGCATTTATATTGGATACTCTTCTCTCTTAATGGAGACTTTTGACATGATTATTGATAGAGATGAGAGATGGACTTTTGGTCACGCACTTCATCTTGAAGTTGACCCGACCCCAACATCAACTTGGGGTTCTTTTATGCGTAATACACTATATTCTAAAATTACATTAAACGGAGGTACGAGTAATTGGGTATTGGCTTCTATACCAACTCCAAATGTAACTAAAGGCTGGAAAATCTCTTCTACAATGCTCAGATTTGCTATCAGAGGGACGGGACCGGAATTCGGAATTATTGATAAAATTGGAGTACGAGATGGCCCCGAAACTGTTTTCGATACTGAAGTGAATGTAGACAGGCTATGGGGTGGAATTGTAGAATGGAAACTCCTTGTACTAGATTACCCACAACCTATGCCATTCAAAAATGGTTTAGGTGTTTCAATACACGTAAACTATCCCGTCAAACCAACTGACCCTTCGTGGCCTTCTTTTCCACCAACAGAATTTCTCTTTGCCAGCGTTGGATTAGGATTTGTTAAAGAATCGGTCATAGTGCCACCTATAGAAACAGCACCAACTACAGCGACAACTAGTAGATAAGATTACTTTCCTCCCCCTCTTATTTTCTATAAGAACGTCAGGTTTGGGGTAAGGCGCTTGCTAAACCAGCCAAACGAATAGAGAATCACGTTTTCAGCAGTGAGAGTTACAAGTGGGACAATTGCAAAACCAGTTTCAAACACATATTTGCTCTCACAACCTATTCTATCTGAAAGGGTTGAAAAGGTTTTTCATATTTCCCCAACGGAAATCCCCCACTTGTTTGTGACCTTCTGCACCGGACAAAAACGGCTCATAAACTACAGGGGAAATCAATCTTTGGGGTAGTGGATGTCGTTTCTTCAGCTAAAGTTGCTATAAATCCGGAGCTTTCCGATTCAGCTTTTGAACCTTCAAACTATTTTTTTTCCTTTTCTTATTTTACTTTCTATTTAAATACTAAAAAAAAGAAAAAAGGATTATTTGTTGTTTTTATGGCCGTTTTCTTAATATGAGAACTGTGGCTATTGCGACTGCTATTATCACAGCGATTCCGGTTCCGATGATAGTCAGTGTGTAGTCAGTTGACGATTGAGCACCAGTGGCTGGGGTTGATGTCGGATTTGCTGTTGCTACTGACACGCTTAATCCCGTTTCTGCGTATGAACCATAATATGAGCCGCTTCCGTCAAAGGTAGCGTAAACTGTGTATGTTCCTTGGGTTGTTGGAGTCCATGATGATTTGAATGATCCCGATCCGTCGCTTGTTGCTGTCCCTATATTTATAGCGTTGCCGTTAGGATCGACTGCGGTTAAGGTTACTGGGACGCCGATGCATTGTGGCGGGGCATTTAGCAACGTAGAGTTTTGCATATGAAGGTAATCCATCAACTCACTCATGTTTTCATCAGCAACAGCAGGAACTCCGTTCGGGAACTGTACTTGAGAGGCGTAGTCTTGTGAGGCAGGAGACATATCAATAACTGAACCTTCAATCAATACACTTGATCCTTGTGCAGAAATTTTTGGTGATGCGATTACAGTTGTTTTGGTTGGACCTTTGCCGACGCAATAGACGTTTCCATCGTACATTCCCAAACCTATGATATAACCATCAGCAGCAGCTTCGGGGAAAACTCCACCGTTTAAGGTATAGGTGATATTTCCTGTAGTAGCGTTAATACATGTCATCATTGCAAACCTTGGAATAGGGTTGATTTGATATGAAATGGAGTAGCCTGCGTATCCGTAGATATTGCCACCCACCATCAGCATGCCAATAACGTAGGGCACTGCATTAGCGGTGTACTCAGTTGAAGGAATAGCCGTATTATGCCAAACTAAGTTTCCCGTTGCCAAACTTAAAGCAGCCATTGTGCCGTCAGGGAACATAAGATACAAGTTATTGTAATCATTGGTCTCAGAGGTGTAAACGGTCCATGTTGAAGCCCACGGAAAACTTGAGAAGCTGGGACTTGTCCATAGCAAAGCGCCTGTAGTCATGGAGTAGCATTTGAACGTTGTAGCAGTTGGATCAAAGATGATAAAGTCGTTCACGCCGTATAAACTGATTTCCTCGTTTTGCGCGACCGGATATGTTAGGGTAAGGTTCCATATTGATGCCCCGTTTTTTGTGCTGTAACCCCAATACTGGTTGGGGGTCTTTAACACAATCGTAGATCCATCCGCTGATATTCCAAGGATACTTTGGCTTCCTAAGAATGATGAGGTTCCACTTATTAGTGGAACTGGTAGTGTATGTGTCCATGTGATTCCTGCTGGCCAATTGCCAATAGCCGTAGAAGGTCCAGCGAGAGAAGTCAAAAGATTGTTCGCGATAACATTCCCCAGGTTCCAAGCAACCAGCTGACCGGTATATGTAACTGCATAGGCAAGGTTGGTGCCGTCAACAAGCGCATAGCTGCTTAAACTAGCATTAACGATTGACATCATAAGTGCTCCAGTAAAGGGATCATAGTAATTCCATGTAGTGCCAGGGGCAAGTACACTGCCACCGGCTGAAAACAGGTACGATGTTGGCGAGCTTCCATAAGAACTATTGAGAACTACTGCCGCTTGACCTGGTATGCCAAGAATGCTCTGAGCATATGGGTTTCCAGGTAGGTGTACACCAGCGGTAATCTGACCAGGCGCTGTATAGGTTACTTTTCCCGTTGTCAAATCGATGCATTCAAAGTTGTTTTCATTGGGTATATTTCTGAATATTTTGCCATCCATGACTGTAGCACCAGGAAAATTTATAGCAGATGCATAGCTAAGGCTGCCATAATCTCCGCCTATGATCCCTCCTGCTTTAAGCGGTATGCTCCAAACTATGTGCGCAGTGCTAGGTCCTGAACCATAGGGCTGCCATAAACGACAAGTGGCACCGTAAACCGGAAGGCCAAAACTGCTACTGCCAAGCCAGTCGCCTGAGATTGCGCTCCATTCTCTGTTGTTGCTGTTTATCGGGTAGCTCCAGTAAACATTTGAATTCGGCAGTTGAGAGAACGGATAACCATTGAGCAGACCAGCCAGTACTGGATCAGTCTGTACTGTAAAATACGCAGTATTACTATTGCACGCTGAATACTGTACCGTTCCACTATAGTCAGTTATGTTCTGCGTTGGCATCGTGAAGGATACACTCCAGTTACCCGCCGTATCAGGAGCATAAGTGAAGTATAATGAGCCGGTTGCCTCTGTTTCTCCCGCAACATATTGCCCTGTTCCATCGACCGGTTGGAACGAGTCTTTTGTTCCGTCAGGTTTTACGAAGGTCACCGTTATTCCGTAAAAGCCGTTATCGTATGTCCCATAAAGATAGTCTGTAGGTAAAGGAAGGACCCATAGGTTTACAGTTGCTTTTTGGCCGACTCCGACAAGTGTTGGTGCGACGCTGATGTAACCTGCAGTTTTCTCAGGCTGAGGAACACCAACTTGAGCTAAGCCAGGCTGAGCAAAAGCCATAATCATCGAGACAGTTAATATCAGAATCAACGAAAGCGACCAGAATGCTTTTTTGTTTCTAATAATAAAATTTACATTCATTTTCCCTGATTCTCCTTGATAATTTCTGGAGAATTTCTAGCTTATATTCTTTTAGTAAATTATACCTAAGCATAAAAAGAGACATGTTGGGCACCATAATCACTAAAGAGGAGTTTTTTTTCCTTTGAAAATAGAAGCAGGTAATTATTCGTTGTTTTATGTTTGTATTAAATTTTAATTTCGCCGTTAAAATTGCGGTAATCTTGTGTTTAGTTCAAACTCTAATTACATATTGTTTTTTGGAGCCGCCAAAATAGAAATAAGGAAAGGATGTTTGCATCCACCCACAAAAACTTTTCTAAGTCGCTTCAGACTCGCGTAAAACGTCCTCCAAACATTTTTTCTAACTCCTGACGGGCACCTTCACTTCCTCCGCGAAGTCTTGCCATGTTCAACTTGTACACTGGGCAAGAAGTGTATTGATACCCTTTTGGGTTGGAGCATCGTACAACAATCCCTCCATCAGGGGGAACACACATTCTGTCCTCGTTGAAAAATTGACAACCATAACCGCCATAGCTCCTGTCTCCTTCAATTGTATCCATAACAAAATCACCTCCCCCTAACAATTTTGAGATAAAAAGCCTATTCGAGTTCCTCTTTAAATTACTTGCCCTATTTACAGTCACGCATGTTAATATGGAGACTTTTCCATGAGATTCTTAATAAATATGCGTTTTTGTAGTCAATTGACCATTTTTTTTAAATTAAACTTTGATTTCACCGCTTAAGTTGTGGCTTTCGGTTTGTTAGTTCAAACTCTATTTTAGAATTAATTACACAGTTGCCTAAAAAGAATATTCTATTGAGTATTTTTCTCTATAAAAAAAGACATATTTTAACTTATGCCCTAACCCTAATTGTAGTGTTGTGTTCTATGACCGAGAATACGATGAAGCAATAGAAGCCTAATGTGCCCTCTCTTTTTTCTTGCGGTTTGTGGATTAATCGACTTTCTTGATTTGATTGTTTTCAGGTTCTTTTCTTTCCATCATAATTGTATTATAAAGCCATTTCTCAAAAGCTTCCTCTGAAGTCAAGTCTGCTTGAGCACCATTGATTTTCAGTTTGTGATTTCGAAATTTGCCCTTCCGTTTCCTTTCCTTCAGCTTCTCTTTCAGCCAATCATACAAAAAAGACGAAAACAAACTAAGTGCCACGTTGGGCAATACAGTATTCCCGAAATAACCTATTGCGGTGATAATTAGAGAGGAATCTTGTTTGTCTAGATTTTCATAGTGTAGCTCAATCGTAACTTCTTCTTTAAGTTCAATTATGACTCCTGCTTTTGTGTAGTATATCTCTTTGACAGCTTTTTTGTCATCAGTATGAGCAACATATGCAGTGGGCAGACTGAGGGACGTAAACTTGTCGATTGTAGCTACGAACGTAGACTTATCTGTTGGAGCAATTTCAATTTGTATAGCTTTTTGTGTTATCATTCTTCGGTTTTGCATGTTGTAAGAGGTGGGCGCTTGTTGAACATATGCGGATGGAAATCTTTGCTGAGGGTTGGGCTGTACGTTTGGAGTAGGGAATACTGATGTAACTGCTAAGATGACAAAAGCTGTAGCCTTTCCAAAGGTTAGGGCTACTTTTGCTAAATATTTATTTCGAGCCTTTTTTTGAACAAGCTTGGAGCAACGTGGACAAAACTCGGATTCTTCATCATGCACTAATTCGCCACAAATAGAGCATTTCAAAGGAAAACCATCCTCAACTTGCATAGATGTATTTGCTTTTTCTCGACTATTAACAATTCCTATTTAGTTTTATTCAATCATTTAACTAGTTCCATATATTTGTTTGAGTCATCATACATTCTGGTTTTCTAACCTATTTCTATTCTATGCATTCAAACTCATTTTGTTTTCGAATCCTTTTATGGTTACTGAATTTGAACTAAGTTACGAAATGCCGCAACCTTAACGGCTAATTTTTAATCTTTCTCTCTCTCTCTCTCTTCTCTCTCTCTCGCGAACTCATACGACTACGAACTCTCTAACTCTCATTCACTCACACACCCGTGCGCGTGCTAACGTCTGTCAGTCTGTCAGTCTGTCTCTCTTAGTGTCACCCTGTTACTCTGTTACTCTTACTCGCTGTCTTTGTCAGACTCTCTGCCATTGTCAACCTGTCACTTTCTGTCACTCAATCTGGCGTTTGCGTTTCTTGAAGTAAACCAACAAAGCAACAACTAAAGTCACGGAAATTATGATGCCAGCAGCCACAGGGATAATAGGGAAAGTCTCTGGCACTTGCACATCAAAACTAATTGTTTCTGAGGTTCCAACTTCCCATGCTTCATCCATTGTGTAAATTGTTAACTTATGCAGACCATTAGACAAGCCAGTAAGAGTGGTATTTCCAGTAATAGTTACATTCTTTCGGTCATCAAGACGTACTTGATTTCTAAAGCCGGGTTATCCACAGTGAAATTTAAAGGAACATTAGAAACAGCGTAGTTCTCTGCTTTAGGCGACAGAAGCGATATTTGAGTCAGAGTGAGGGTTTGTGTATTGCTCCAACTGCTTATTTCACCAGTAAAAACATCGTGATACAATTGCCCTAATGGAAATACATAATCGTCATAAATTCGAGTATAATACCCTATAAGTGCCTCAACGCAAAAATCTATCTGAACGTTAATGTTTCTTGACTGGATTTAGTCAAATTTTCTTGACCTACTTTTTCAGTATCAAACATTTCCTTGCAGTCTTTCCTGATTTTAATCAGAACAATTGGTATGGCGAGTAGTAAGGGTAAAATTGTTAACCAAGAAAACTCTGGAACGGAAGAGAAGGTAGAACTGATAAGTTCATTTAAGGTAATTGTCCACTTGTAGCTTTGATATTATGTATGTTTTTTCTATAGATTGTTATTACAATAACACTAACCAATGTTATTACTAAGGATACAAAAGTCGCTCCAAGCAAAATCCCACTATCAAAGTATGATGTTTGTAAACTTGCGTAAGTTAAGTTGCCATATCTGGATGCACCGTGGAACGTTAAGCCGGAACAAAAGTAGACATTATGATGGATTATGACTTGCCCTATTCGGTTCTCGGCAAGCTAATCGACAAATGCGGTTCCACAAAGCCATGAGAAGAGCTTTGATATAGGTTTGCAAAAACTGAAAGACATGAGGGAGAAATAATAACTCCTAAGGCGCGCTGCGTTAACGCGCTACTTTTTCCTTTTATTATGCGTTGAAGAACGTCGGTGAGACTGCTGCTTTGTCGGGTCTTCCAAGGTTTTGAGCTGCTTCTCTGGTTAAGACTAGACAAAGTTAAGATTAATCGCATAGGCATTTGTAGTCGCAGTAGTTGCATTCCCAGCTTCCTTTTTTGGGTTCAAATGCTGCTGCTTTGATTTTTGATGCCATCTCCGCGATTTCTGTTCGCATTGCTTCAATGGCTTTGTTTTCGGGTTCAAAAAACACTTTCTCGTTGGATCGTAAGAACCAGTTTCCGACCTTCAAAGGACCATCGCCATATATCTCCTTAACAGCAAGTGCATAAACCAACAGTTGCATGTCCTTTTTTAGCTCGTTTAGAGACGATGCCTTTTTGCTTGTTTTATAGTCGACAACAGTGTAGCTGGATCCGTCTCGGTCGATGCGGTCGATTCGTCCTCTTAGCTGTATGTCGCCAATCGAGGTTTCAAACCACCGTTCAATGTCAACAATCTCCGTCTTGCTCTTAGCCTGCTCTTTTAGGAAAACTTTCAAGATCGCCTTCGCCTCTGCATAATCTCTCTTTTCATCAATCTTTGACTTGTAGCCTTTCGGATCCCAAAACTTCGCAAGAAGCTCACCAGCAACATCTTTGTTTATGGCTTTGCCGTCTTTTTGCATCCTAGTTAATTGCTCTGCGATACTGTGCAGTGAGGAGCCGAAGTCAAAGTAGTAGCGGGGCTTCTCCGGAATCTTCATAACATGGCGATACTGGTAGAGCCTGGGACATTTCTTGTAGCCGACAAATTGCGACACGCTAAAAACGTGGTCTTCGGAGACTGTAACTGGCGCTTCGTCAGCTTGTTCCAGTGCTGAGTAGTCGGGTTCTTTTATCTTGCCTATTAATTCGGTTTTGATATCCAGGTTTTTGTTTGTTGATTTGGCGTATAGGAGAACGTTTTCTATGGCTTCGTTGAATTTTCCCGCTGTTAGGTTTGATATTACTTGTTTCATGAGGCGGGTTTGGGTTTGGTTTTCTTTTGTTGTTGATTCTGGAGAGAGTTCTTGAGGGTCAGCTTGTCGGAAGGTTATGTTTTCGTTTTGTTGATAATCTATTTCGGTTAGGAATCTTGAGGGTTTTGAGTCTGTTTTGTTTTCACCATAACGCTTTGCATAGGTGATAATTAGCTTCTCTTTGGCTCGGGTTATGGCTACGTAGAAGAGTCTTCGTTCTTCTTGGATATGGAGCTCTTTTTCGTCGAATTTGGATTTGATTCCCTTGATTAGGTCTTGGGGGATTGAGAATTTGTCTTTTTGGAATTTTGTTGGCAGCCTATGCTCGATGACGTCTGGAATTATGACCACGGGGTACTGCATGCCTTTGACGCCATGTATGGTTGAGATGGTTATTGCTTGTTCTTCGAGGTTTTTTTCTTCGATTTCAAAGTTTGAGGCAAAAGACAGATACTCTGCAAAGTCTTCTACATCATTATTCGGATAGATTCTGTTGAATTCTTCGGCAAACTCAAAAAACTGATTTAAGAGCTGTATGTTTCGGTTGTTTTGGAGCGCTATTTCGTATTTGTAGAATTCGCGTTCAAAAAGCAGGCTGTGAATGAGGTCAAGTGTTCGAAGTCTCTTTTTGGAGCCAATTATTTCGGAAAGGGTCTGTTTGACTTGGAGGAACTTGAATTTATCCACATCAATACTCGCTTAAGTGGTCAAAGGCCTCATATAATGAAATTTCATTTTGATCAGCATAGCAGTTGAATTTGCATATCTCAATCTGCCTAATGCCGTAATTGCTTCGGTTTAGAATCCTTACGATTTCAGCATTGCTTTCTAATGGGTTACTTATGACTTTTAGGTAAGCTGCAACGTCTTTTATGATAGGTTCTTGGAAGAAGCCTGTCTCGCCAACGAAGTTAAAACGCATGGCCTGCTTTCTGAATGCTTTGATTATTGGTTCAGCAGTCGACCTTCGCCTGCACAATATCGCTATATCTTGCAAGGGATATTTTTTTAGGAGCTCTTTGACTGTTTCTAGAATATAGTTTGCTTGCGAAGAATCGCTTGGAGTCTCGACGATCGCTACGTTTTCTCCGTCTGGGTTGGTTGTGAAAAGTTTCTTAATTGTTCTTTCGGGACTCTTTTCAATTAGCTTGTTAGCGGCTGCTACGATTTTTTTGGTGCTACGGTAATTGTGTTCTAACGTTTTCTCAACGTAGTTAGGGAACATTTTTTTGAATTCTGCTATGTTTGTTAGGTAGGCGCCTCGGAAACGGTAAATACTTTGATCATCATCGCCTACCACGGTGATGTGGCCATGATTGCTAGCTATCAAATGGACTATCTGCAGTTGAATGTAGTTAGTATCTTGGAATTCATCAACGATAATGAACTGGAATTTTTCCCGATATTTTTTTAGGATAAGTGGCTTATTTTTTAGTAAGTTGTAGACTGTGCAGAGCATGTCTCCAAAATCAAGCATGTTATTTTTTGCTTTATAATCTTCGTAGGACCTGATAAATTTTTAGTATATCCTTTAAATTGTTTAAGTCGTCAAGAGCTTCTTCATCGAGCCCGGTTTTTTCCTGAGTTTCAATGTATTGTTGAATATCCTCTGGCGAGATTGATTCGTCTTTGCATCTTGAGATGAACTTTTTCATTTCTTCAGCTAAGGTGTAGGGTTCATGGTTGAATTCAAGATGCTCAATACCAAAACTGTTGATGTTCTTGGTCAAATAGACTTTTTGAGCTGTTTCAGTGATTACCTTAAAGTTAGCATTAAGTTTAGTGTTAAGAATGTTATCTTGAATGACCTGATTGCAGAAAGAGTGAAAGGTTGATATGTTCAAGTCCTCAGCATTCCCAACCATACCCAGAACTCTATTCTTAAGCTCCTCAGCCGCCTTCTCATTAAAAGCTAAAGCAAGAATATTCTCTGTTTTAGCACCCTGCTCCAAAAGATAAGCAATTTTACTTGCCACAGTTAAAGTCTTGCCTGAACCAGCACCTGCTATTATTAGAAGGGGCTTCTCAATCTCTTTCACAGCTTCCTGCTGCTGAGGATTAAGATTGTCCATGAGATTCATCATCTTGCCGCCTTAGCACTTGTCAACGTCATCATTGACGTTGCGTAGAGAATTTAACGTTTTGCAACTGCAAAATTTTACCGACGAATTAGAAATATAGCAAACAGAAGCAAGCATAGTCTTTCATACTCTAAGGAACAAATCAGCCTTCACGGCTCAGACGCTTCTAATCGAAAATAGGAGTATTCGTTACTGAAACCTTCACTTGAAGAAAAAGAATTTCACTCTATAATAAAACAGCCAAGCGAAGTCTCTGTTTGAGGAGCTACAAAAGCAATTGGGCAATATACTGAAAACTGCATTCAGAAAAAAAACGCACAAACATCCTCACTATAAAACACATAAACAAAACATTCAGAAACTATGCTCAAAATTGAGCATCTTTTTGTAGTTAGTTTTTGCCCTTGATCATGGTTCTTCTACCATTTAAGACCCTTCAGCGCCATTACTGATCAGAGAAGATTGGTGCTGTACTACTTGCTTGATGTCTTTTCGTTTTTGGTCCCAATAATTCAGAGTTTCTTCGCTTGTGAAAGGCGCGATTTCTCTTAGAAACTGGCTTCTTGCTGGTTCCCAAGTGTAAATGGTCAATTCTTCCATAGCTCGAGTTATGGCAACATAAAATAGTCTTCGCTCTTCCTGATTCTGATCTTGTCGAGGATAATTCTCCCGAGCAGGCTCAAGAATAGAGGAATCTTCAATTTCGCAAGGGAACCCATATGGATCCTTTATTACATTTAGAATGAAAACGACTTTAGCTTGGAGCCCTTTACATCGATGTACATTCATCAATCGAATTTGATTTTTTTGCGGAGGTTTTCTACCGTTTGAAACTGAAATGCCTAGTTCCTTAGCTTTTTCAGCAAAACAGTCAACAATTCTTGGGAACCTGTATCTGCTTAAAACCAGAATGTCGTTAGGGGAAACTCCTCCTTGGATGCATTTGAGTATTTTTTCTGCGCAGTCATCGGACGTTTGTTCATAATAATGTTTCCAGTATTTTTTTAAATGATTGGAGCAGATTACTTTGATTTTTTTACTAACTATCTTTTTAGACATCGTTGATTTTGGAATTTGATTTTGACCATTGTTCTTTATGAGGGCTGCTCCCGCGTCAACTATTGTTTTTTGGCTGCGATAATTGGTTGAAATCGGGGTTACTTCTGGATTTGTGAAGTATTTGTTGAAATTGACGAAGTAATTCAAGTTGGATCCGGAAAAGCCCATTATGCTTTGCCAATCATCGCCTACACAGAAGAGTTTGCATTTTGGATTTCTTTCTAAAAGAGTTTTTATGAGCCTTTGACGTTGTTCACTTATGTCTTGGTATTCGTCTATCAATATGTGATCTAATACGTCATAATACAAGTGGCTATCTTGAAGCAAGGCTTCGATTGCTTTGTTAATCATGTCCCCGAAATCTATCTTGTTGGTGTTTTTTAGCCATTTTTCGTAGTCGCGGTAAACTTCTAAAGCCATCAAACCGAATGTAGTTTGTTTTAAGTCCCATTTTCCGTTCTTCAGTTTTTCTACTATTCTTTCAGGTGTTAAATTGTAAGTTTTTGCGTTCTTTATAAATTCAGTTACATTTCTTGAATTTGGGTCTTTGTAAGGCGCCCATGCTATCTCAACGATTTCTTCGTAACTCAAAGGAGTAAATACAACGTCGATTTGTTGTTTTTCTTGAAGTTTTTGGATAATTCTATCTTGCAGTATAGTTAAGAATTGTTGGCTTTGGTTTTCGTTGTATTCATAAGTGAAGGTTTCAACCAGCGATTTTTTGTTTTCCAAGAACCATTTCTTTTTCTTTGCCTTGATTTCTCTATATTTCTCGCCGGATTGATTAAACCATTTTGGTGGTCTTTCGTCTTTATTCAATCCCCAATGTTCTATGTATAAATCAAACTTGTTTATGTAAAAATCAGGCTTAAACTGGTCTAAGATTGGCTCATATTGAACTTCGATTTTTTCTCCGTTTATTTTGTGCGTTAGAAGAAAATCCATAATCACCTTTTCAGCTATACTGTTAACTCTGGTATTGTCAATGGCGACGTAAACGTCAAATTCTTTTTCTCTTAGAGCAGCATCCTTGTTTTTTGTTGAGGGAGTGTTGTAGAATTTCATGTAATTTAAGAAGAGATGATAAAAATTGGTGTCGGTGTTTAGTTTATTCTCGTATATTTCTTTGATAGTTCTGTTTGATTCGTTGTCGTTTGCTATATGTTTGTGGAGGATTTTTCGGCCTAAATGACTCTCATAGATGTCTTTTCCCAATTTATGGAAAGTTCTAACGTTAACCTTATCCACATTGAGGAAATCTGAATTAGATAGTTCCTTAAGTCTTGTTTTTATTTCATCTTTGGCTTTAGCTTGGAAAGCAATTGCTAAGATTCGATCAGGTTTGATACTGTTCGGTTTTTTTTCTAAAAGATAGGCGATTCTGTTGATTAGAACTTCTGTTTTTCCTGACCCGGCGGCGGCAACCACAAGATTATGTTTGTCGTCTTTAATTATCGCGGCTTTTTGATCTTCGTCTAACGAGAATTTTGCGTTTTTAAAAAGATGAGCATATTCTTCTTTTCTTCTTTCGATAAACTTCGGATTATAACTATCAACAAATTTTTGGTAAGTCACCGATTCTAATTTAGCCTTGAAATAATAATCATTACCAATTAACCCTGATTGCTTAAAATGGTCCATGTTGTCATTTTGCAATTTCAACTTCAAATTGAAAAGTTCTTTTTCCGAGAATGTAAGGTACTCTCCATTACAAATTATTCTGGAGATTTCATTGCAAATTAGTTCCTTTCGAAGGTTCAAAAGACCCAATGCTGAATCTGAGAGTAAATTCAAATAATTTTGATTTGTCTTCGCCAAAATTTCAATCTTATTAAAAGTGAAATAGCTTTCCTTAAGCGCAATCAACCTATCAAACCATTGGTTCAAGTCCAATTCAGAAATTTCTGAGGCACTGTTTGTGATTTCTCTTATTTGATTTCGAGCGTTTTCAATTTCTTTAAGTTGCTTTTCTATAGAATTGACTATTGCAGCTTTTTTTACCTTCAAATCGGAAATTTGTTGGTCTAAGTTCTTATTAATTAGGAAATCTAATAGGAAAAATGCAAGTATACGCTTTATGTTTTTCAAATGTGCTTTTGCCACTATTTCAGTATCAATTCTCTGTAAATCAGCAATAATTGTACCCATCGATATCCCGTTTAAACAACTCAGATAAGAGATACCATTTTTCAAGTGTTTTCAATATAAAACATTGTTGAATTTGAAATCCTGATTATCAGAATTTTACTTTTCAAAAATTCACCTTTCGCTGTTTAATGTTTGCCGAAAACGACGGAGCAAAACAAATAGAATTACGATCAAACTCCAAAAAACTTTCCATAAAGTCATTGGAAAAACTACAAGCTGCAAATGTAACTTCTTGTTGGCTATCAATATGGTTTTTAATCCTGGTTTGGAAAAAATCAAGTTATCGACAATAATAGGTTATGTTAGATTTTTTTGTGCAGCACTCAAGGTGGAATGAGAAGAAGCCTCAGAACTAACACGCTGGTCTTAATTAATAACCATACTAAGGCGGTTTATCCAGACCGATGGATTGACGGAGTTCTTCATTATGTTGGCATGGGTTTGACTGGAGATCAAGACATTAATCATGCTGAGAATATAACATTGTGCCGTTCGCAAACCAACGGTGTTAAAGTACACTTGTTTGAGGTTTTCATTGTGGGGCAATATAAATACCGTGGCGAAGTAAAAATAGTTGATAGGACCATATCAAAAGTCGGTAGCCGATATCGAAGGAACAACCGATTTGTTGGATCCTACAATTAAGAGTGATATAGCACCTCACTGCCGAAGTGAAAAGATAGGGGTGAGCTGGATGAGTTCTAAGCAAAACCTGAATTGTAAGGTTTCCGTGGAAGTTATCACCCAGAGGCTTTCCCGCTTGCCATATAGTCGATGAAAGTTAGGCACGAGGTATTACGGGCTGCTCTTTTAGCCAAAGGATTACTTCTTTGAACTTTTGGCAGTTTGATGAATCTTTGAGTGCTTCAATTCTAATACTTGGGTATTTGTTCGCAAAGACTTTAGGAATATCGCTGAAAGTAGGTATTTGTATTAACTTGTTATGGAATTGCTCCAGAGTTTCTTGGGATACTGCCCAAATAGATAACCGAAATCTATCCCCAATCTGCCATCTGTATAAACGGTAAAGGGTGCCACGGTTCTTCCACCTTTTAAGAAATGTAAGGTGAATGAACCTATTTCTTTTCCTTGGCCAAACCAAATTCTGTCTGCTGTTTCTTTGCTCCAGCTAAACAATTCCTTAACAATATTAACTAAATCAGAGGGATTTCTCTCTGCGAGAGCTTTTAGGAAGGTTTCTTGATTCCAAGATTTACGTTGACTTACTGTTGTTTTGGTTGAGTTCCCATGCAAATGCGGGACAAGAATTTCCACGGCATTTGATTGAAATCTGTTCATTTCCAAAGCATGTAAAGAGAATGCAGACTTACCACCGCATTCGTTAATGTATCTAATAGTTTGGTTTAGCTCATCGTTGATTTCATCAACTACAATTACAAGGATAAATGAGCCAATTTCTAGGTTCCTGCTGACATTAGTTCTAAAAAGTTCTTCATCCCATTCACCAACTATAGAGTCAGCCATTAATTCTGCTAAGGGTTTGCCTCTCATTTCTTTAGCTTTTTCGTCGACCCGTTCATAACTCATTTGCCACAGGTAGGCGGCATACTCTAAAATTTGCCCGATTACTTTCCGTTTAATTTCCTGATTGGCAGCAAGTTTGCATTCAATCAATGCAATATCACCGTGGGCACTAAACGCCAAGATGTCAGTTGCACCTGAACCAGGTAGGCCGAATTCTCCTAATGCTAATAGGAGAGGTGAAGCACCGTCACGGATCTCGTCGATCGTTATTAGCGAGGGAGATTCGATGAGTAGTTTTTGAAGTTCAGATTCAGCTTTTGCCTTAATAGCATCGGCAATGAGCCATTTTTTCGATTTTTGGTCTCTAATCAGAATTCTCATTTTTTCCCTCGGCTTACCTCTTGATTCTCAAAACTTTTAGCTATAGTGTCTATTATTGTTGGTTGAATGTGCCCTTGAAGTCCTTCTACACGTGAAAGCAGCTTGCTTAATTCCTCAAGAGGTATGAATTTACAGTACTCGTTTAAACCGATTTTTTGAAAGGTGGGTCTTGTTATTTCAGATCTTACTTTGTCTTCGCGATCCTTGGGAGCAACAATGTACAAGTTGATTTTTAGCGATGGCACAACCGAGAGCAAATCAGACATTCGCAGAAGCCCAGAGAATATTGAAGTGGTTGTTTCAACCTCAAATGCGCAAATTGGCGAATTTCTGAGTATCCAAATTACATCTATTAGGCTTATTTTCCGGACTGCTTCTTCGTTTAATCCAAAGTTTGGCAAATTTTTTAGGCATTCTTCGCCAAGTTGTTTGCCTTGAATTGTTTTTCCTCTATCATTAGATGCGACATAAACTGAGCATCCGGTTGCTTTTCCCAATGTGGCAAGGGCATATTCCGCTTGAGAATGGCGGGAAGTTTCTTCATCGGTTTGAGGTTCTACCATATTATTCAGTTGGTTCTTTAGTTGTGGTTTCTCGGTTATCTTGGGCTTTTTTGTTTGGTTTTCTCTTTCTTGTTTTGCTTCCTCAAGAAATAAATCAAGCCCGGATTGAATTGGGGTAAGATTGTTTTTTTGTTCGAAGATTGTTTTAATCAGAGTTTCAGCTTGTTTGCCTTCAATAATGCTTTGTGTTAGTATACCCCATCCATAGTTTGGCCCCCAAGCAGAGGTAAGAACTCTCTAACCTCACCTAGAATCGGCACTCGGTTGTCTTTGTCAATACATGAGTAAATTTTATCGGTATCCTATATGGAAAAACACCGTTGTCCCAAACTGCGTCGGTTGAATGAAAGGGTTTACCTGATACCAGTTGCATAACCAGCCAATGCCTTATCCACAATGAATACCAAGTAATCGTTTTCTTGCCAGTCTTTGAATCTGGCAGATTTGCTTCCCCAAAGAGAATACTTAAAGCAAGTTAAGAATTGGTATTCGTCAACTTTTGTAATTCGCAAACGCATCGATTTCACGATTACTAATTAAGAGGAGTTTTTATTAAAAGACTTGTTATTGTCTTTTCTTAACTTTTCAAATAAAACAAGTCTTTTGGAATTAAGGACAAATATTTTCCTCTTTTTCAGCGTTTTATAGCTCATAAAGCTTCTTTTAGTCTATTTATTCCTTGTTGAACATTCGCGTAATGAATTGCGAATACTCTGTATCCAAGTGCGCGTATTTTCTTTCGTTTCTCTTCATCATCTTTTTTGACGTAGTCTTCTTCATGTGCGGGGCCGTCTACGAAGAGTGCGATGTTTTGTTGTTTGTAGTAGAAGTCGGGTTTTGCTATGCGCACGTCTTTGTCGTATATTATGTGTTGAGCTTCGTCTGGCAGAGGCAGCCCTTCATCTGCGATCTTTTGCAGAACTGTCCGTTCGAGTTCTGAATCACATGCTTTCAGCAGCTCTTCTAGTTTCTGCTTTTGATTGGCTGGTGGGGTGTGGTTTGTTTTTGCGTTTTCCAGTAGTCGTAGCGTTGGCAGGATTAGGTTTCTGTCGAGTTTTTCGTGGTCTCGCTGGTTGTAGTAGTTTAGTAGGCATTCGTAGCATGCTTTGTTGCATCCTGCTTGTTGGGTCGTGTTCATGCAGGAGTTCTCTGGTCTTTTCGATAATATTTGTGAATCCTGGCGTTGTGGTTAGGGCTTTGATGGCGCCTGTGCCGCCTCCTGCAGTTTCATAGAGGATTATGTCGTATCTTGAGGGGTCGGTTTGTTCTTGGGTTATGAAGCCATCTACTTCGCTTTCGTCTAAGTTGAGTGCTATTTGCATGCCTTGGAGAAGTGCTTCTTGGAGTGTGAGGTAGTAAGGCTTGTGTTTGGTCTTGTTTGAGGTTTTTGGGTGGTGGAATTTTGAGGGTTGCTACGTCGTGGGTTCCGACTGTGAAGAGTATCTATGCCTTTGATTATGTCTTCTTCTTGGGCGTTTTTTGGGCAGTGAGAGTTTGATTCTGGGTCGATGTGTTCTTCTATTCGGTCGTCGCCAAATAGCCATCGGTTGCAGGCTGAGCAGAGCACAAATCCTGCGTCTTGGCCGTCTTCTTGGTTTCTGGTTGTGCCCTTGTTTAAGTGGATGATTTGTCCGTTGTGCTCATAGCAGTATTTTTAGTGATAAGTCGTTGTTGGTAGTTATGTCGTATTCTTGGATTTTGTCGCTTGCTTCATAGTGAGTCGATGTTTGATAGCCTAGTCGCATGCGTTCTTCTTCGTCGCTTGTGATTCTTAGTCTGCGTATTGCGTACATGTCTGGTAGTTGCATGGCGTTGGGGTTTGGGTGCTCGCCGGTTAGGGGTTTTTGGCATTTTGGACATGCCGCGGCGGTTTTGGCTGTTTCGCCTCTGAGGACGTTTTGGCAGTTGGGGCAGATTAGCAGGTATTCTCTGACGGGTTTTTGGTTCATTACTTTTGGTCTGGCGTAAGCGACTTGGTATTTGGCGCCTTGGTAAGTAGATGGTGTTTCCTGGTGCAAATTCTGATAGGGCTATCACGTTGTCTCTTTGGATTTCGTTTTCTGATTCGCTAAGTGACAGGACGATGTTGCTGCTTGGGAAGCCGTAGTTTGGCAGGAAGCCTTGGGCTGAGAGGTAGCGGTATATGTAGAAGTCTTTTTCGCCTTCTCGCATGTTATTGAGTTTTTGAGCTATGGCTTCGATGCGGTTTCTGTCTTGGCTTGATGGACCTTCTTTTCTGTTTTTGGCGCTTAAGTCTTGGTGTTCCCTATCAAGGGTTGCGTATTCTTTTCGCCAGTATTCCAGTGCGCTTTCAAAGTGATCTAAGAAGGAGTCGATGGTTTGGTTGACGAAGGCTTCTGTGAACCATGGATAGCTTGCCATTTCCAAGAGAGAAGGCGCTTTTTGCGGACTCGCTTATTCTTTGTTTTGCATCTGCAACTTTTTTTGATAGACTAGTTTTTGTAGTCGGGCATCATGGGGTAGTTTGGTTCTTCAAGGTCTAGGATTTTGCCTATGCCTGTTTCGAGTTTTGTCTCCATGGTTTCCAAGATGAGTGAGTGCAGGTGTGTTGTGATGAGTTGTTTGTTGTCTAGCATAAATCGTGGGTGATGTTATTTTTCCTGAGACTATCTTTTCGGGGAATCGGTAGAAGTATTGGTCGTGTGGTCCTCTTGCAATGCCGCTTCCGCAGAATGTGGTGATTATGGAGGGTTGGCTTTTTCTTCCTGCGCGTCCTGCTCTTTGGGCGTAGTTGCTTGGGCTTGGGGGAACGTTTCTCATGTATATTGCTGAGAGCTCGCCTATGTCTATGCCCAGCTCCATTGTTGGAGTGCAAACAAGCACGTTTAGGGGGTCATTTTGGGAGCGGAATTTTGCTTCAATTTTCTTTCTCTCGTCACCATCTAGTTGGCCGCTGTGTTCTTGGGCTTGAATGGTAACTGTGTCTTTGAACGGTTGAGAGTAGGCTAATCTGAAATAGTTCTTTTCGAAGTCCCTTTCTTGGAGTTGCCCACAGTCTGACGCCTGTGCAAAAGTCTATGGTTGTCTGGTGGTGAATTAAGCCACATTTTGGGCAGACTTTATGTTTGGTTTTGTTTAGGGCTTGAAGTTGAATATATTCGGTGTCAAGCATGTAGACTTCGCCCAAGGGTCATGCCTCTGTATCCTTTAACAGGCACTGGAGTTAGAATGGGCAAAAGTTCTTTGTCGGATAGGATATCTGATAACTTGAGTTAGCAATTGAGCGGCTTCATCACGGTTTAAGCCTAAGACTCTTTGTGTCCATATCATCAGTCGGCTTTTTGGTCCAGTTATTCTAAGGACATATTTGGTTCTGTCTCCTTTGCGTGCGGTGTCTGAATAACCCATGATTGTTCCGGGTGCTTCTGCGCCTATGTCAAATTGGCATTCTTCAGTTAGTTTAGAGATTATTTCGTGTTCTGAATTCTCTTTGATTGAGAATGTCTTTGTGGTTGATTGCACGTTTACTTCTAAAGATGTCTAAGATGCCTGTCAGGTAGTCTTGTCTTTCTGCTGGTGAGAGAGTTGCAAGGGGTTTGATGTTTTTCCAGACATCGTCATCTTTTGATAAGCCTTCAAGACCGTTATAGATTACTTGGACTAATCCGACTTCTTCGAGGTTTCTTTGGTTTTTTCTTGTAGATGAGCCAAGGTCTAAGACCACGTTATATTCTAGATAGCGTTGATATGCTTCGTCGGCGTCTGTTGTTTTAACGTATTTACCTCTTGCCCTTGCATAATCTGGGATGACGTCGTTGTTCTCCATGGTTTTGAATATTTTAATTCCAGTTCTGTTACGTCGAGGGCTTTGTCTGTTCCTTCAATATAGCCGCCGTCTTTGAGGGCATAGTAGAGTGCTTGTCTGAATTGGATTCTTTTTTGCAGGTTATTCATGTGAGCTGCTTGTAGGGCTGTGTCTTGGCGGCTGTCTGAGAACGCGATTAATTTTCTTTCGTTGGGTGAGAGTTTTGAAACTATGCTTGAGACCAGAACGTCTGTTCCGGTGCTTCTGCCGATTGAGCCAAACGTGAATAGTTTGCTGAATTCTCTTGATCTTTTGTCATAGTAGACTCCACATGTGGGGCAGAAAAGAAACGGTGATGGAACAATGTTACTTCCAAGCTTGTCTTTGCAGCTGCAGGTTGTGTCTATTTTGTTGCAGTCTGGGCAGTAGATTGCTTTTCGGGGTCTTGCTTCATTATGTTTTGCTTTAAGCTGTTGTTCTTCTTTATCATACCATTCTGCTGGAAACGGAACAGTCTTCTTCATTGAATGTTCCTATTTGTAGGTAAGCGTTTGTTCCTTGGGTTTCTACCATGTCGATGTCTCTGGGGTAGAGCGTATTATCTTCGGCTATGGTGACGCCGTAGAATTCTTGTCCGCAGGCTCGGCAGAAGTTGAGGGGGAAGGTGGCTCTTGTTTTCTGGTTTTTAGCGCAGGTTGGGCAGGTGCTTTCTCCTCGTTCGTTTAGGTGTGGTCCATCTTTTGTTAGGCAAGTTGTGATTGTTTTGCCTTGAGAGAAGAAGGTGTGGATTTTTGGGACGAATTTGGGTTGTTGGCTGCCAAGGATTTCCACTGTTCCAACTGAACCTGCGAAGAGTGCCGCTTTTAGTTCCTTTGCAGCAGTCTTCCATCTGAGAAGTTTGGTCGATGTTTTTCCTTGTATTCTTTGAGGATAGTTCCTAGTGAATGAGAGTTTTCTGAGAGTTTGTCTTCGAGGAATTGGACTGTTTGCTGGGCGGATAGGATTTTGCCTATGGCTTCTGCTGTTTTGTCTTGGTCGGCTATGGTGGTTCCTGTTAATGCTTCTGTTAAGACGATGGCTTTTTCGAGGGTTCCGTCAAATTGCTCCAGCATTGCATTGGTGACATGGATTGCTGAGGGCAGTGGGTTGGCGTTGGGTCTTGATGTTTTGAGGTAATGTTCTCCGATGACGTGGGCTGGCTGGAAGTCTTCGCTAAAGAGCGTTTTTGCAAATTGAGCGATGAGTTCTTCGCCTTTCTCTCCTTTTTCGCTTTGGACTGTGGCGCTTGTGCCAATGCACCGTAGTTTGCCAATTGTACCTGTTCGTTGTTTTAGTCGTCGGATTAGGCAGGCGACGTCAGCGCCTTTTTTGCCTGAGTAAGTGTGAATTTCGTCTAGAACAAGGAACTTGAGGCGGCTTTTTGGTCTTTAGGGAAAAGTTTTCTGTCTTCAAAACGAGTCAGAAGCAGTTCCAGCATGACGTAGTTGGTCATGAGTATGTCAGGCGGATTAGCTTGGATCTCATCTCTGGACAAGAGCTCGCTATCATAAGGTTCTTCTCTGCCAGTGGCGGTTTTGAGAGCTGCCCTTGCCTCCTCAGGACTATTCTTAGTATCGCCCGTGTAGAGCCCAATCTTTAACCCAGACCCATGCAGCCTCTGCGCAAAATCCTCATACTGACTATTAGCCAAAGCATTCATAGGATAAACAATAATCGCCTTAATCCCGCTTAAGCCCTTGATCACGCATCCTAAGGCATTCACTAACAATCGGAATACCAAAGCAGAAGCTCTTCCCTGAACTAGTCCCCGTAGTAACAAGAGTGTTAGCGTTATCTCTTAGAATCGAGAGAATAGCTTCACTTTGATGTTTGTAAGGAGTAACTGGGACTACCCGTTAGTTTTCCAGAGGCATCCTTTTTTGAGAAAATTTTTAGAACGTTTTTATGAAGAATACCCTCGTCTACTAACTTTTGAAGAGAATCGCCCTGTTCAAAACGACGATTAAGCTGAATATAGGGATCTTTCCAAAGAAGAGTACCTTCAGCAATCTTGTCCTGAACCCACTTCTCGATTATAGGGCTTCTAATCTTTTGAAAAGTATAGACATAAGTTCTGTAAGTATCCTGAACATATGATAGAGTTTCAAAGGGGTTCATGTTCTCACCGAGCACTGAAGATGAAATTTAGATATAGTATAGTGCATCTGCACTTAAGGTTTAAGACCAGTCTTTTTTTGTATCCTATGTATTCTTTAAGGATGCAATTCTACAGAGTATTTGTCATAAAACTCAAGAATAAGCCTTAGAGTTTTAAATTCACCGTTTTTTTCAATATCTCTTCGTTTAATAATGGAAAACGTTTCCATGACATATTTTACTTCTTCCCGTGATAATCCATATAACACGAAATAAATCGCGTCCAATTCGCATTGAATTATTAACCGGTGTGAATCATCCCATTTGATTGGGGGTTGGGGGTTGTTCTCTTCTTTTACGTATCTGACGTCAAGGGCCAATCCCCTAAGGTCCCATGCTGAATAAACCAATTCTAAGACTCGATTTGCAACTAAGTTTAACAGACTAGTATCATATTGTTGCGGAGATAAGATTGGAAGTTGCTTA
Source organism: Candidatus Bathyarchaeota archaeon (assembly GCA_963811105.1). Taxonomy (GTDB): domain Archaea; phylum Thermoproteota; class Bathyarchaeia; order Bathyarchaeales; family Bathycorpusculaceae; genus Bathycorpusculum. The sequence goes on from CAWEPZ010000011.1 coordinate 947,779, forward strand.
AGTATAGAATAGGTCAAATGACACCCCCCAATTTTCTGACGCGCTAAATAGTCAAAAACAAACGAGTTAACATTAGCCAAGAAGGCAAGTATTTGAATGGATGAAATATTTTCGAAAAAAACCAAAGGCATTTGATGCCCAACTCCGGCAAAAGGAATTATAGAAAAAATGGCTGTACGTTCATTACCAACATTTGTTACATCTCGAAAACCTAGAAGCCAAGGCTTTTCAGGTAAACGAAGCAATACATCTTTCATATTCACCCAAAATCTAGGCATTGGATAAAAAAATGGGTCTTTCAGTTGTTCAATCTCAGATGAAATTACGCCAGATCGTCCTGGAATTATTTTCATGTTGTCGTCCACAGAACTGGCTCGATGGTTAAAAATCCAGATCATTTTTCCCTCATATAACGGCAAGTACGTTACTTCGTCTTTCTTGTATGTGTTTCCTTCAAGAACAAACCCCTCGCTCTGAAGTTTCGATGAGGTATTAAATAGATTTGAATCGGTCGCCATATTAAAAAGACCTTGTTTGAAGCTAACATTCCAAGGGTTACAACAATGCTCATTTTTAAGTACCCCAATTCTCTGGTAAATTAATTTGTTAAGTTCTGCATCTTGCTTGCTTCTGAATATCGGACAAGTTTTTGTGTTTGGATTCAGCAGTAAAAAGTCCTTTACAGTCAAAGTAAATCTTCTTTCAGGGGCTGAAAGCTGATGAGGAGATGAAAGAAAGAACATAAAGTCCATTGGGCCTTCACAGGATTGACTTTGCATTGTAAGAAGACAAAACTTGTAACCTCTATGGACATCAGGAAACAAGCCTTCCTTGTTTTCAAAATCAAAAAGAGATATCAAACCACCGGCTTGACCAAGATCAGCAAAAAAGTCCTTGTTAGTGTCATCAGTTGCGATGCCCGTTGGCAGGATCACGCCCGCTCTTCCTTTCTTCCCTAAAATACAGCGGCAATGCTCAGCAAAAACGGAATAGCTATTAGTTCGTCCTAGCCCTGTGAGAGGAAACCTGCCCGAGTTATGAAGGTATTTTCGTACTGAGTTCAATTTCCTGTTTTCTGATGTAAAAGATTCCCATAAATTAGGATTGGTTTTTTCCAGTTTTTTTATCTCGATTTTTCTGGCAGTACTTCCTATTTTGGCAATTTCTGGAAGGTGTTGTTCAAAGAACTCGATTTCTTTTAACTCGATTGTTTCCCAAGGTGGATTCCCCAGAACACAATCAAAACCGTTGTTGTTGCTATAAAACACATCTGGAAATTCAAGGTACCAATGGAAGAAATTGTTCGCTTTAGTCAGTTCACAAACGGTATCACGTGTTTTATTACCCATTGCAGCTATTCCTTTTGTCTGCAGGAGTCTTAAGGTGCCGTGAGTGGGTGGAAGAGGACTGACTTTTGTCAAAAGCCAGAAAAAGGCAGCTGTCCATGAATCGGCTATATCTCTCTGACTCTTAAATTCGGAAGAAAACATCAATTCGAAATATTTTTTCTTTTTCTCCTCTACATCCTGACTTTCTTTTTCCGCAAATTCGTCTAGCAAAGCAAACTCTCTAATATTGTTCAATGGCTTATCTAGCGAGTATTCTGCAAGTAGTCGGTCCCTACGCTGCATAGAATTTTGTATTTTAATTTTTTTAGAATACTCTTTATCATCCATTTCTATAGGCGTAAAGGCTACATCTGGGATACCCATCTTAAGCAAATCAGGTGTTGAACCAATTAGTGAATTTCCAGATTTAATATGGTGATCTAAAAAATTTAATGGCATATCTTCAACGCAGGAATTAATCCATAGAGAGACTTTTGCCAGCTCAGTAGCCATAGGGTTCAAATCAACGCCGTAAATACAGTGTTGCAAGACATCCCTGGTGGCTCTCTTAACTTCTTTATCTGAAGGCTCGGGTTGATTGGTTCGAAGTTTAGATAGCTCTTTTCCCAAGAAATTATTTGCAGCTATTAGGAAGGCTCCGCTGCCGCAGGCGGGGTCGCATATTTTTATGGAAAGTAGAGCTTTTTCTTTTTCGTTAGTTTTTGAGACTCTGTCTTCAAAAACTGGCTTTAATGCACTTTTTATCAATTCATCAATCAGACGCGGATTAGTGTAGTAACTTCCACTTGTTTTCCTAGCCGCACCCCGAGGATCTAAAACAAAAGCATTAGCCGGAATTTTTTGCCCCTCGATTTCTTGTTCGGTAGCAAAAATCTTTGGAGAATAGTCAAGCAGGCTCTCGTAAATAGAACCTATTTCGCTGACGCCCAAATCTAAGTAGTTAATTCGTTTTAGGACTCTCTCTTCTTCAATTAAGGTCAAATTCCTAACTGCTTCAAGGATATCTTCATTCTTGCATGAGAGTTCTGTTAGTATTTGAAGTTCAGAATCGTCGAAGAGACTACCGTTATATCCGAAGACTTTGAGGGGTGGGCAGCCTTTCTTTAGCATGCGGAAGGTTACTTTCAGCCCCTCCCAAAGGTCAAGGTGATCGTCTTTTCCGTGCCTTATTTCAGCTATTTCACGTAGTCCGAGTTATGCTGTATTCTTCAATGTAGAGTGAGCCTTTTGTTGGTAACATAGCTCGTTGTTCTGCAAACAATAGGAAGAGTAAGCGGTAGACTACTCTTAGTAGTTCAGTGTAATAGGCTTTGCAGAACTCGTCATCCTCAATCATTTTTTTGGTTAGCTCGGGTGTTAAGAAACCGTTGCCTAATGCTTCAATGGCTTTCTTCACGTTTTGCCGTAGGTTCTCACCAACAGTTACTCCTGCGGCTACACTTTCTTTGTAGAATTGCTCCAGTGGACTGACACCATCTTTGTCGGGAAGGAATCTGCTAGCATGTGCCATTCGGTATAGAGCTCGGAAATCGGTGAAGCTTCTTTCGCGGAAAATGTTTTCTAGGTCAAATTCGACAAAGCCTTTGGTTGTTGTGTGATAGTATTCACGGAGTATTCGGAGCAATATTCCGTTAGTTACAATTCCCCACTTTGAACCTTTGGTGACGTTAAGATATGTTTGCATTTCGTCATGTGGACTGCGGGTTCTCCCTCGCCTGACCACTTCCCCTTCGCCGCCATCTCCAGCCTCCTCTAAATCTTGGGAAGGAGCAACCATATGCACCATCGGCGCTGAAGCGCTAATCCAGCCTCTGTGAGAGAGCCTAAACCTAAGCTTATCATCGCCATCCACAATGACATCTTCTTTGTTAAAGCCCGGGTCAAAACCTAACTCCTTGAAAAGGGGAAGCATCCATTTGGTTCTTGCCTCAGAAACAGTCATCTTTTGATAACGAATCGATAGGGCATCCCAACGTTCAAGAAGCGCCTTAAACGAGCTATCAATTTGCCTATCAAGCTCTCGTTTGTCCTTTGGCGGTGTCGGCTCGTTGAGGGTAGCAAAGCATTGGGGTTCAACCCTTGGGTTTTTGGCATTGTCACCGCGAATAGTTTCTAAAAACTCAGAGGTGATGATGCCGCCGTGCGCTGACATGTTAGATAGAGGGTTTTTTCGCAGCTCAGTTGCCTCCCAAAGAAGGATAGTAAACAGTAACACAAAGCAAATCTACCGATGCAACTAATAAGTCGTCTATGCCTTGGAGCCACTTCTGCTCGCCCTGGTTCTGTAGACTCTTTTTTACGGCAGCTCTCTCAACAGCAAGTTCAGCGCAGCGTTCTTGTGCTCTAAGCTTCAAAGCATTTTCCAGATCATCCTTGGAAATAGCTGATGTTAAGTCCTCACGCATCTCAACCGCCGTTCTGCCGTTAACCATTGGGGTGGAATGGGAAAACGCTTCTATCTCAGCTTGAGACAATTTACCGTCACTGTGTACCTCAAAGCCAACTTTCAAAAGCTCCTCAACAATGGAAACTGGCTGAGTGTGGACTGCATACCTTGCAAGGAAGGTGTAGACTGCAGAGACTTTAGTGGCTGTTTTTGTTGCTATGCAAGCAGTGCGTCCATATACATCTGATTCTTTTGGCGAAAAGGTAAGTTGTTTGACAAGTTCTATCAAATTTCGCACTATCTTGTGTCCTAAGTCAATGACTTCCAGCTCAGGATCATCTCTCCCCCTCAACGGATCGAAGGTTGCTCTTGGCAGCACACTCTTCTCTATTCCCTGCGAAAGGCGATTATCTAGAATCTCAATTCGGAAAGTACCGTCTACATTGGAGGTTACCCGGCAGCCAAACCTATTCAATCCGCTTTTCACGAAGTCTTGAATCTTCTCTCTGCTTCCAATTAGATTCTCGGTTTCACTTAGTCTTTTTTGGACTTCAGCTAAATCAATGCGTGATTGCCCATAGAAATTGTCATTCCTCATTCGTTGAATCGATTCATCAGAGAATGGGTTAACGATTTGCTCAGGCTCAGGAGAGAGGTCTTTGAGGAAAACATCCATGCTTGTCTGCCCAATTGGTACATCCAACCCTTGCTCTCTGATAAGGTCTAGAACAGAGAGGTCGTCTCCAAAAAATGGTGGCGAGAAACCGAAATCCCTCCGGATTTGAAACGCTTTCTTAACTAAGACTTTTAGAATCGCAGCTTCTAGGGTATCATTGACCACCATTGTTCTTATAAAAACGGTTTCTTTAGGTTGTCCGTACCGGTCAACGCGTCCATTTCGTTGTTCAAGTCTATTGGGGTTCCAGGGTAACTCATAGTGGATTATTTGAGAAGCTACATATTGAAGGTTGATTCCTTCCGAAATGCAATCTGTCGCAACTAAAATCGCTTTGGTGGAGTTTTCGAATTCTTTGAATCTGTCTTCTCTCTGAGCTTCATTCATAGAGCCATCAAGGGTTACAATTTTGGCTTCTTTGAAGTTTCTGTGCTCGGGGATGTTTTTTGCAAGATACTCCAATGTATCTTTATATCTTGTAAAGATAATGACTTTAGGAATTCTTCTTTGCATCTCGTTTAGAGTGTTATCGAGTAACATGTTTAGTTTAGCGTCCCTTAAGGCAGTAACTTTTTGTGCTTCCGAAAGGGTTTGTTCCAAGAGTTCTTTTTCTTTAAGTGTTGAGTCTTTGTCTCCAAATAGGTGGCGGTCCATCCTCGAATCTGTTTCTTCGTCATCTATACGTTCACCAGTGTCATTATCCAAAACTGAAGCTCGTGCTTCTTCTTCAGTCACTGAAGTCTCTTCGATTTGGGCTTCCTGAGCGGCTATCTTCTTATCAATTGTCTTCAAACGATTTTTTAATGAACATACAAGAGCATAGGGTGAACTCAAAGCTCGCTTATGTAAGTGTGTTACCGTCCACTTGGCAATCCTCATTCTGTAGGTTCGTTCACCGCCAGCTGTCGCAAGGATATGCCGTCCAAGCTGTTCGACTTCGGTCATAACTTTGGTTTCTAAGGGAGATAGCCGAATGTAAACTTCAAGAGCATCTCGTTGAGGAAATGGGCTTTTTTCACCAGTTTGGCTCATTTCAGTTTCAACATCTGAGCGTCGTCGCTGACAAACATACAATTTGGCAACCTCCCGATTAATTACGGGGTCGCTATCTGAACCAGTAACTGCGCCAACATCTAACGTTTTTAGCAAGCTGGCAAAGGTATCAGTGTAGCCATTATGTGGTGTTGCCGTCAACATAATCAGATGGTGCGTCCTTTTCGAAAGATCACGCAAAAGCTCCCAACGGTCCATCTCCACTTTTTGCCGAGCGTCGGATTGATGTGGTTTAGCCATGTTGTGAGCTTCATCGACCAAAATTATGTCCCATTTCTGCTCCAGAACTTGAGCCTTCACTTCAGCCATCTTAGCATAATCCATCGATGCAATTAGGTAGGGATAGTACTCCCATGGATTAGAGCCTGGAGGAAGCCTTCTTTCAAGCTTCCTGCGATGCGAGGAAGAGATAATCTCAGCGTCTATGTGAAAGAAGTAATCCAATGCATCCTTCCATTGTTCTCTCAACATTGCAGGACAAATAACCAGCAGCCGAGAAGCTCTTTGTCTAGAAAACAATTCAGTAACCGTTAAGCCAGCTTCAATCGTTTTACCTAAGCCAACATCGTCCGCAATTAGCATACGAACTCGCGGCATATCCAAAGACATGACAACTGGAACCATCTGAAAAGCTACCGGAACAACTCGGCTTCGCTGAAGACTAAGCAGCGGGGCAGCACCATGAATCATGCTGAGACGAAAAGCACTCAAAAGCAAATCTTGCGCAGAGTAATTACCAACAACATCGCTTGAAGGCGGTTCAATCTTGCCAGGGCGGACTTTTTCAAACGGCAGATAGAACTTTCGACGCTCCACAGGCGCGCCATCGATACTCGTTGCAACGAGAACATCGCCTTGTAAATCGTCTACTCGCCAGAGCCTTGATCGCAACTCAACAATAGAGCCCAAAGGAAAATCTGATTGTACGGCTTCAAAGGACATGAATCAAAGCCTCCAAACTGTAACAACTTTCCGATCAAGGTTAGTTCCAACGATTTTTCCATTCATACCAAATCTGTCTCATTGCCGTTTGATAGAAACATTATGTAAACTGACTTAGCATAAAACACTTATCATATTTTTCAACAAGGACTGACTGAAAAATGTAACCCGGTTAAGCCAAAAAGATAGAATTAACCAATAACTGGAAGAACAACAGTTGCAAACCGGCGTGTTGTTGTTCTTTCAACTTAGCCGCAATAAGAAGAAGGTTGATGCACTAGCGCTTCTTGTTCTATCAATCAGCTGATGGCAAAATAGTCTTTAAGTCAAAAGAAGAAAAAAGCCGCTTCTGGAGAAAACTGATTTTTTCTTCTCTAAAGACTGAAAGCCTTTTGGAGATGCCCTTCTCTGTTGTATCCAACTGTTTTTTCGTTGAAGTATTTGGTGAAAACTTCTTTTTCTATATTGGCAATTCCTTTGTTTTCTATGTAACGATAAATTTCTTCCCAAGTAGACCTAAGAAAAGTCCTTTTCGAGCTTTCTTTGATATGCTTTTTAAAAACTGATTCTATGGTTGTCTCTTTTTCTTGGGGAACCAGATTAACTAGATAAAAGTCTGTAAGTAAACGGTCGGCTATTTTTGACCCCAGCAACCAAAATCTGAGCAACTCATACTTTCTTTCGGTAACTGCAATTTGGTCGAATTTTGACTGGAAAACCTTGCGGTACCAGCCTTGGCAGCCATTTTCATACTTTTGCTTTACTGCTGGATTTTTTGAGATAGGAACTGTATTGTTGCTGGCGTTTAGTTTTGCCTCTATCAAAAACAAGGTATTATTGGATTTGACGATTAGGTCTGGTTCTGACCCTTTGGTTGGGTTAAGTTCAAACTCTTCGCGGACTTGTTGGAGAGGACTCCAGCAGCCTCTTCTAGCTTGCGATTGGGAATAAGACCAGTAGATAATCTCACAATCATCAATTGGAGAACCAATTAGACTTGATAGAAAACCGCTTAGTAATTTTTGTTTCTCAAGGTGCCTAAAGACATTCCAAGTGACGGCGTCCTCGCTATTATCTCTCGCAATCCTTTCTGTTTCACGCTTAACGCCAAAAATGCCGTTAAAGAGCAAATCTTGATCTACCTCATCTTTCCATAGAAGGTTTTCTGACATGTTCTGATACTCAAAGGTTGAAGGCGAGACGAAAATCCGGTGTTCTGGACATTTGAATTCTTCTAAACGTTTGAAAACCTTCCTTTGACGGGGAATAAAGTGGTTACAGCCATTGACTGGACATTCCACAGTTGCGTCATTAACGGTAATAGCATTCTTCAGGTCTGATAGGCCGTACATTCGAATCAACATCTTCTTAGCGCTCTATGCTTAAAAGATTTCAAAAAGAATTGAACGGAGCAACAGTTTTCAATGGGAAATAGCTATCTTTTCCTTCACTTAGAAGCTATAATTGATTTCTTGATAGAAGAAAAAGAGTTGCTTCTGCAGGGAGCAGTTTTTTCTTCTTCTACGATTTGGGGTTTTTTCTTTTCATAGTCCATGGGCATTTTATTTCCAATAAAAAAAATTCCTGATTTTTCAACCATATCAATCACTATTTCAACAAAACGTTATGCCATACACAATACATTATCACTTACGAGAACGATAAACAACACACACCCAGTCCTTAGTGTTATTCAATTTGGACATCCCGAAAAAGATTAGCCTATCTCGTTGAAGACGCCAACTGAATTGTAAGGGTTATTCAACTCGGGACCGAGGATTTTCCTTTGATTTGTCGTCTGCTTGATTTAAGCCGAATAGTGTTAAGTTGTCTTTTGACTCGTGTAGGAGAGATGAAACTTCGTTTACCAACTTTAAGACCCAGTTATAGCAATTATTCAGGAATTCTTTGTCGGGAGGTTTCTTTTTATAATCGGATTTTTCACGAAGACTGTCAAAATATTGAGGCTCTAATGGTATCTTTCCATGTTTTGTCACTGAATCAAGGGCTTGATCTTGCAGCGGCTTCATTTTTTCCTTCAATTCTCTTGGAAGAGTCGTCATAAAAGCAGTGAATTCAAGCAACGCTTCGTCGGGGTAAGCATAACAAGACTTAAGCCCATTTGCCATATTGCATATCGCTTCTAATTTCTTGAAAGCGTTGGAATAGAAAGTGTCACTAAAACTTAGTTTCTGAACGACTTTTGCATCATTAGCCATTAGAGAATCAAGCTTTTTTGGATTAGAACTTGCAAGCCCAACAAAACTGACATTGTTCGGAAACTTTATGATCTGGAAATCAGGAACCTTTCTCTTTTCAACTTTCGCAAGCCATCGGTAGAACCTGGTTCTTACAGTGCCCGGATTCTCATCTTGGCTGGAGCATCTGAAGACAATTTATCGAAGGCGGGTAACACCTGTGATAACAGTTACCATCCAAGCTCGGGTTTTAGTGTGGAAGAGCGAGTGCTAAAATTAATTGATGAAAGCGAAATTGAGCTTGCACCATACGAGATAGCTAAGAAAGCCCATGCTAAACGATCATCTGTTAGAGTTATTTTGCGGAAATTACTTGACCGAGGCCTGATTTTGCAGCCTTATCCTGGAACATACTGTAACAAAATCACCTACGGGATGCGGTTCGTGCCGTTGTGCGTGCACAATGTTAGCTTGCGGTTTTTTGCTGGCACGGTGGCTCATTGGGAGAAGGATGAGTTTGTGGGTGGGGTGAAGATTCATGTTTGTTTCGGGCAGGAGCGGCGCAAGGTTAGCGGCTATATTGCCTGTGACGTCGGTGGTATGAGTCATGATGCTTGCCTTCTGGCCTTGAATCGCTGGTTTGACATCGTTGAGGCCAAGTTGGGACGGTCGGTTGTAGCTTTGGAGCTTCTTACGTTTGAGTGCAACAAGGACTACTATGGTGTGCGAATTGACGGAGTTCAATGTGTCACCAAGAAGGATCTGTATGGTATGGTTGAAAGGGTTTACCAGAAAGAAGAAAACTTGGTGCGGAAAGAATGGAGGTTTCTCAGCCGATGAGTGTTAACGCTTTTGAAGCTGCAATAAAGAAAGGCATCGGCGAGCATGACCGTATGCAGGCTTCTTTTGAGTTGAAAGAAGAAGTTAAACGTGTCTCTGAAGCCGTGAAGTTTGCTAACAGCCGATTGTATGAATTGGAGAAGCTGAATACTGCGATGTTTAGCGCACTCACTAAGCTGGTGGATTTCACTACTAACACTCAAGAAGCATCTAAAGATTCTGAGAAGGGAGGCGCCAGCTATGTCTCCTAGGCGGGACAACAGTAAAGCTTGAGCTTAATTATGCGTGTAAAATGCATGTTAATAGCAGTAAAAACCTGTTCAAAAGCAATTTTAGGGCCATGGTCAGGGCATGGGAAAAGTCCATGCTTTTCAGAAGTCGCTTTTCTGTAGTTGGTCAGTCCTGATTACCCATTGATAGTTTTGCCACACATTGATGGAGATAAATTCTTGGAGTGAGCACTTTGAGATGAAACAGAGCAAAAACCATGTTCAAACCCAAAAAAGATAACGCTTTTTTACTTGGTTTTCTATCGGGTTGTCGTTATCTTGTTGTTCAGTTAAGGCCTAAAAGACTTCTACGAATTCATAGACCGACCGAAAATTTTCCTAAAAATTATCCTCACCGATTCAGCTCTTAATTAAGCCAGAGAAACGGTATACGGTCTATACCTCATATCGATAATAAGAAGTCTATTTTTCGTCATCCTTTTGATTTGTTCTCGCACATAATAATACTCCAAAGTTGTATCCTCAGAAATTCCCTTGAATGTGCTGTGCCCGCTGGCGACTGACTTCAATATTCGGTCTTCAGCCATTTTTTCTTCACAAAGCTTTGTCAATTCTTTTTCTATAGGCGATTTTATTTTGTATTTTGTTCTTAAGTCAATTAGATTTTGAACTAAGGCATCTTCCCAAAGTTTTCCTGAAATGTCTGACTGGTATCGGCACTCCTCTTTTACTACTTGCCAATCTATCCCAGATTCCACCAGAAGTCGCATGTCGTTCAAATCAGCTTCGCGCTCGGTAATTCCCTTAAATAGAAAGATGTCTTCTTTGGAGGCGATAGCCAGTTTGATGTTTCCTTTTGAGTAAAATTCGATTGCCCTTTGAGACATGTTGGTCGAGAAAGTTAGTTTGTTGCAAATCCTTCCATAAAATATATCCCATCTAAAACCATCTTTGTTTTGCATGATTTTTGATGTTTCCATCTTAGCATATTGGTGGGTAATCAGGTCAGCACCCAAAGTTTCGTATTTCATGCGGACCAAGGCATCGATTAGAAGTTCAAGATCCTTAGTGCCTAAAACAAAGACGTCTATATCTTTTGTTGCATCTTTTAGACCATGCTGCATCATGGATAGACCGCCAATGATGAAAATCTTGGTGTGTTTCGTGATTGAAGTGGAGAGTCTTTCTATTTCAGATAGAATGTAGTCTCTATCAAAAGATGGTCTTTTTGTCAAGCAATTGTTTCCTCTTTATATTCTTCCATTTTTTCCACGAATTCATTCCATGTGGGTAACCCAGAAAGTCTGCGGACGCCTTTTGTTCTCAGAAATTCTATCATGGCATTGATTTGAGAACTTAAGTCGTACCAAACTGCCTCATTCAATAAGTAGTCTTTATCGATATTCTTTAGTTGTCTCTTCAAAAGCAAAAGGCTGTACGTGGTGTAGCGAACATTCTCTTTTTCGATGAGAAGTGTATGAAGTATTACATCTTCAAGGCCGATGTGCTTGGGTTTCTTAGAATAAAAGTAAACATCGAAGTCTGATACTAATTGTATGCCATAATCAGCCAAGCGTGAGGTGGCTGTCAGGGTAAATCTTCTCTGATAGACTTCTTTAGTTTTGGGTACTCTTATCAGAAACTCAAAATCCTTCTGCCATAGGGTAACCGCCTGTGAGGAAAAAGAACTGATAATTTTCTCAACTATGAACCTCTGATATTCTTCCAGGAACTCTTTCAAAAGAGAAAATCGTTCATTTATTTGACAGTGTTTGTCGCCGGATGTAATTATTCCAATCTCCATAAATTGCTTGAGGTATCTCCAGATCGTGACGGGCGATGCAACCTCCGAAATGTTACCGGAATCTGTTAGCAATTGAAAAAGTAAGTCGATTCTTAGGCCCGACAAAATGCCTTCCCATTTAATATGGGAGTATCTATTTAGAAGTTCTTTCAAGAGTACAGCATGCTTCGTATCTTGGAAGAAAATGCTTTTTTTAGAGTTTTTGAAGTTCTTTTCAGTTTCATGTGATGTCTTTTCGATTTTTATTAGCCCTTTTTCTTGAAGCATTTTAAGGTAATGTGTAAGAAGATTTGGCTTGATTGAGAGGTTCTCTCTTACCGCAGAAAGGCTATGGTTGTCTCGGGCAATCTCCTTTGCAATTTTTATTTCTGCCTCGCTTAGGGTGTATCTTTCTTTTTTTGTTTTCACGTTATTTAATATAATTGAACTATCTTATAAGTATTTCAAAAATATGAAATGCTGTTCACTAGATGTAGTTATTATAATAACAACATCAATTGAAACGCCTTTCACATAATTGAAAAACCAAAAAGGGACATATTATTATAATAATAAGGCATGATTAATTATGAATCGGTTGCTATCCTTGGCTTAATTCTGACCTTAGGACCTTTTCCAACTTCTTTCAAAACAGGCTTTAAAGTGTAATAAAAGCTATAGACATAACCCCCCAATGTAGCAATATTCCTCTCTTCAAGCCAATTCTTCTGGTTCTTTTGGTTGAATTCGCTTATTGAGTTAGCGAAATACTCTTCTTCCAGAAGTTTAGAGATAAAGAACCGAGCATCAGATAAGGGAAATCTCGCTGGGCTCTGAATAGACCACCGCCAGTATTGACTCGATGCAACAAATCCTTTTGGTCTTTTGAAAGTCGCAGTAAATAGCTTAAAATCGTTTTCATCCAGAACCTCGAAAAATGCCTTGCATATATCCTTCCAATAAGGCGCAAGCTCCGTCCATTTAGTCATTGGAACATTTTTGATCCAGCCTTTACTTATTTGGACTGAGAAAAATTCGTTTTTTTCGTCCACAGACAACGTCATACCCCAACTGAAAATTTACTGTTTGAATTGAACAAACAGCTCGCTAAATCTTTTTCTAAAAGTCAAGAATGCGTCTTCTTTCTTTTAACCTGTTTGCATCAGTATGGTTATTGCGCTACTTATTCAAATTATTGTTACCCAAATTGGATGGCGATGTAGAAGTCAAAATGCTTTGTGTTTAAAGTCAAAAGTAGAAAAAACGGTCATTTTCCCTAATGGGAAGGAGGAGCAAATTTCAAAAAATCCAAGTTTCTGTCCGATTTTGATTATATTGACTTCCCGAAAGCTGTTTTATGGCAAGTGTTTGGAGAGGTTGCATTTGTGTGAAAAAGCAATAATCAAGTCAACCAATTGGCATATCACAACCAAATGTAACTATAATTGTAAATTCTGTTTTTCGCGGAGATTGGACAAAGAAATCGAGGATTTGAATTCAGCTAAGGACGTGTTAGACCAACTCAAAAACCTGGGAATTGAGCAAATTACCATTACGGGTGGAGAACCTTTGCTTCACCCTTTGTTCTTTGACATCGCCAAAATAGCAAAAGATATTGGTTTTGTAGTTTCCATGGTATCAAACGGATCTTACCTAAACGCAAATGTTGTGTCTAGAATATCCCATTTTCTCGATTGGATTGGCCTTTCCATAGACTCTGCGAATGAAATAATTGAAACGGCGCTTGGCAGGGGTTCATTGGACAGTCGGAGTAAATTATAATCGGGTTATTTGTGGGGAAAAAACATTGAATCTCAACAGGTGGAATTAAGCTTAATGGCGAGGGGCAAACCTTGGAGTGTTGAAGAGGAAACGCAGCTTCGACAGCTCTTAACAGAAAAAAAGTCTATGCGCAGCATTGCAAAGTTTCTGGGAAAAAGCCTCACTTCTGTACAAATGAAAGCATCTCGTTTAGGCTTAGAAGATGATGATGGGAGTGAAAAAAACACGTCATCATCATCTACCTTTGATAAGTTAGTTTTGCCCCCTGAGTTGCCTTCAATTGAGGAAGGACTCAAGACTTTAGCTGGAGCCTTGAAAGTGCTTGAAACGCAGAATTTGGATAAGACGGATGTTTTGCGTTTACGCATCATCATCCAGGGCGTGAAGGTGTACCAGGAGCTCATAGCGCAATATGTCGATTATCGTGGGTTTGAGGCTGAATTGTTAGAATGGAGGGAGAAGTATGCGGATCTTACAAAAGAATCCGCGAACCCTCCGGCCAAATAAATTCGTTGACACCCGAGCCTTGACCCGAGAGGAGTCTGTTTTGTGTGAGTGTGTTTGTGTGTGAATGTATACTGGGTTTTCTTTTTTTCTTCTTTCTTCTTTCTTCTTTTCACTCCATACACTCATACTCATATATGCACTCTCCTCCTTTTCAGTTAAAGAAAACTTCGTTTTTTCAAAATAATAGTATTTGTCTGTGAGCTGTTGATTTGCATTTTTTAGGGTTGGTGAAAAATGAATCTCTTCTTGATACGACAGTATTTACACTCATAACAACACACTCATACACTCGAAGGTTTCCTAATCTGGTCTTTCTCATGGTCTATTTCGAATTGATCCGCTTCTACTAGGAGAGCAAGGTACTCCATTATTTTCTCTCTGGTAAGCCCAGTTTCCAGCTCCTGCTTCGCGACGGTTTTCTTCAGAGAAATATACCCCAAATCTTTGTTTTGATAAAGAGCGGATTGTACATTAGTTGCAATTTTTGCTATCCGTTCCTTTCTTGCTTCAGCGCCGTCTTTTCTAACCATCTTCAGGTAGCTCCTTTTCTTGAGAGGCTTGCCTGCAGTTTTTCTTCTTTTTCGTTTTGTTCTTCCAGCTTTAATTGATTTTCAATGTGGCTGCAGAGAATTTTGAGACTTTTGAGAACAAGATTGAGCTTTGTTTTTGAATAGATGACTGCTGTTTTTGTGTCGCAGATTAAGTCGAGCTGTTCTCCTAGTTCTTGTCTTACTTCTTTGGGCAGATAGTATTGTCCTTGAGGGTTTGATTTTATTTGGAATTTTACCATTTTATACATACTCCTGTACAAAAAATATAATGCCCAGACATTACTCCAAGAAAGATGCCCCAGCTTTGCACCGGAACATCTACAGCCCCACCGTTCATACTACTTTTTCCAGTAGATGCATCACACCAATCAACTGAAATGAGGTCCCCTGGCTTAACATCCTCCAAAAGCTCAAAGTTTTGCTTACTCAAAAGCAGTCAACCCCAGTACACCACTCCTGTAGGATGCTAACGCCTTTTATGTCTTGAGATTGCATTAAGGATACTAGCGCTAATACACCTACAAAAAAAAGTCAAAAAAAAGGCCTGAACCTAGTTAACTGAGCGATCGATAAGTTGTCAGCTTTTCTGCTTCAGATTCAAGGCCTCGATAATCGATGTAATCAGCTATGGGTCATGGTATACTTTGACGACCCAGATGATGCCTCGTAAGGGCAAAACATCAGTCTTATCCAAATTTGGCGTTTCAAGGCGCGGTTCAACGCTGCAACTAAGGTCTTGAGTTCTTCCTCAATTGAAGGCAACTCATCTGGCAAAACTAACTTATCAAAGGTAGTTGTTGATGGCGTGTTTTTTTCACCCTCATCAACAACTACTAAGCCTAAGCGAAATGCTTTCAACCGTACAGCAATAAGGGTTTTGCCCAGGACCTCTGCAATTGAACGCATAGACTTTTTTTCTGTTAACCGTTGTCGAAGTTGACGTTCATCCTCAACTGTCCAAGGTTTGCCCCTCGCCATTAAGATCTTGTCCAGCTGCAGACTTCTCAGGCAGTTGCTTTTTCGCTGATGATTCTGTTACCCGTGGTAAGAATCAATGTTTTTTCCCCACAAATAGCCCGATTATAATTCCGGTTATGCCTATCAACTGTTGTTGCTTGCGAGATTAGTCATCTATAACTTACTTACTGTATTAAGATAAGATATTTTTTCACTTTCACAGCTCCCTCTCTCCCCTGCATCCGGTAGTCATTTCTCAGATAGGTTAAAAGCAGTTTTTAGTCAACTCTTGGTTCCCCAATTAAAGTGAGATGATTGTTGTGGGTAAAACTGTTGAGTGTTATAGGATGGCTTTAGAAGGAGAAATTAGCCGTTGGGACGACTTTGCTAGAGCGTTGCGCATTGAGGATCGCTGCTTCAATCGCACTTTCTTGTAAAGGTTATTTGTTATTTCTCTAAAATATTCTGATGCTTTGCTTTCATCGCTAAATAGGGTTGAAACTCTGGTTTTTTCTTCGTTTTCAATCTCTTCAATAATGTGTATTCAGGATTCTGATGTGATATATAAGAAGACTCAATATAATAATGTTATTCCAAAAGTTTGAGTCACCATATGGAGAATAATAAATTGTTAAACAAAGCAAGTATTGAAAAAGGAATTCACAACAGACATCAAAAAACAACAAAGACAGTAAGAGTTGCAGGCATCATTGCTGCTATTCTCTTGTTATCCTGTGTTTTAGCATTATTACCTCAATCAACTCAAGCATTAACATTGTCTACAACGATACCTGTTGGAAACGGGGTTGCAGGTATAGCGGTAACACCAAACGGCCAGTACGTCTACTCTACAAATTTATTTGATGGCACAGTCTCGGTGATAAGTACTTTATCGAATACCGTAGCCACAACTATAACTGTTGGACAATATCCTATGGGTTTGGCAATAACACCTGACAGCGAATTTGTTTACGTTGCAAATTACGGCGGAAACACAGTTTCAGTAATTAGTACGGCCACAAATACGGTTAATGCAACAATAACCGGTTTTAATAATCCTACAAATGTGGCAGTATCGCCCGATGGCGAATTAGTCTACATCACAAATTTATCTGATAATTCGATTTCAGTAATTAGCACAGACAACAACACAATAACAGCCACAATAACTGGTTTAAACTCTCCAGGAAGTTTGGCAGTAACACCCGATGGTGAATATCTCTATGTTAAAAGCAGCTTTGAAGGCACCCAGGTTTCAGTGATTAGTACAGGCAACAACTCGGTAATAGAAACAATACCCATTGGTGATGGCTATTATTACTATTATTCTTTAGGCGGAAGCAGTGAAATAGCAGTTTCACCTAACGGCGAATACGTTTATGTTACAAGTATGGACTATGACAGTAATTCGGTTTCAGTGATTAGTACAGGCAACAACTCGGTAATAGAAACAATACCCCTTGGCAGTGGCTATTATTACTATGAATCTGAAGGCGGATCCGGTGGAATAGCAGTTGCACCCAACGGCGAATACATTTACGTTACACGTAATGACTATGATGGTTATTCGGTTTCAGTGATTAGCACAAGCAACAATACAGTAATAGAAAGCGTGTCTCTTGGCGAAAGCTATGATCCCTACGGAGGAAGTGGCTGTTTAGCATTAACACCCAACGGTGAATACGTCTATGCTGCAAACGGAGGTTGGTCCTACAGCAACTCTATCTCAGTGATAAGCCTAACTCCATCCTCAACCTACGCAATCACTGTATCTCAGGGTGATCATGGAACGATTGCTCCATCAACAACCACTGTTAATTATGGTGGTAGTCAAGAATTCACTTTTACTCCAGCGACGGGTTACCACATCGTTGCAATCATAGTCAACGGAACCACCGTTGCAACCACAAGTCCATACACTGTTTCCACTGTTACAGGAGCGACCTCACTAACAGCAGAGTTTGCAATTAACACCTACGCAATCACTGTATCTCAGGGTGATCATGGAACGATTGCTCCATCAACAACCACTGTTAATTATGGTGGTAGTCAAGAATTCACTTTTACTCCAACAACAGGCTACCACATCATCGCAGTCATAGTCAACGGAACCACCGCTGCAACCACAAGTCCATACACAGTATCAAATGTAACTGGAGCAACCTCCCTAACAGCAGAATACACGATTAACACTTACGCAATCACTGTTATCCCAGGGCGATCATGGAACCATTAGTCCATGGAACAACCACAGTTAATTATGGCAGCAATCAAGAATTCACTTTTACTCCAACAACAGGCTACCACATCATCGCAGTCATAGTCAACGGAACCACCGCTGCAACCACAAGTCCATACACAATATCAAACGTAACTGGACCAACCTCACCTAACAGCAGAATACACGATTAACACTTATGCAATCACAGTTTCCCAGGGCGATCATGGAACCATCAGTCCAGGAACAACCACAGTCAATTATGGCAGCAATCAAGACTTCACCTTTACTCCAACAACAGGCTACCACATCATCGCAGTCATAGTCAACGGAACCACCGCTGCAACCACAAGTCCATACACAATATCAAACGTAACTGGACCAACCTCCCTAACAGCAGAATACACGATTAACACTTATGCAATCACAGTTTCCCAGGGCGATCATGGAACCATCAGCTCCAGGAACAACCACAGTCAATTATGGCAGCAATCAAGAACTTCACCTTTACTCCAACAACAGGCTACCACATCATCGCAGTCATAGTCAACGGAACCACCGCTGCAACCACAAGTCCATACACAATATCAAACTGTAACTGGACCAACCTCCCTAACAGCAGAATACACGATTAACACTTATGCAATCACAGTTTCCCAGGGCGATCATGGAACCATCAGTCCAGGAACAACCACAGTCAACTATGGCAGCAATCAAAACTTCACTTTTACTCCAACAACAGGCTACCACATCATCGCAGTCATAGTCAACGGAACCACCGCTGCAACCACAAGTCCATACACAATATCAAACGTAACTGGACCAACCTCCCTAACAGCAGAATACACGATTAACACTTATGCAATCACAGTTTCCCAGGGCGATCATGGAACCATCAGTCCAGGAACAACCACAGTCAACTATGGCAGCAATCAAAACTTCACCTTTACTCCAACAACAGGCTACCACATCATCGCAGTCATAGTCAACGGAACCACCGCTGCAACCACAAGTCCATACACAATATCAAACGTAACTGGACCAACCTCCCTAACAGCAGAATACACGATTAACACTTATGCAATCACAGTTTCCCAGGGCGATCATGGAACCATCAGTCCAGGAACAACCACAGTCAACTATGGCAGCAATCAAAACTTCACCTTTACTCCAACAACAGGCTACCACATCATCGCAGTCATAGTCAACGGAACCACCGCTGCAACCACAAGTCCATACACAATATCAAACGTAACTGGACCAACCTCCCTAACAGCAGAATACACGATTAACACTTATGCAATCACAGTTTCCCAGGGCGATCATGGAACCATCAGTCCAGGAACAACCACAGTCAACTATGGCAGCAATCAAAACTTCACCTTTACTCCAACAACAGGCTACCACATCATCGCAGTCATAGTCAACGGAACCACCGCTGCAACCACAAGTCCATACACAATATCAAACGTAACTGGACCAACCTCCCTAACAGCAGAATACACGATTAACACTTATGCAATCACAGTTTCCCAGGGCGATCATGGAACCATCAGTCCAGGAACAACCACAGTCAACTATGGCAGCAATCAAAACTTCACCTTTACTCCAACAACAGGCTACCACATCATCGCAGTCATAGTCAACGGAACCACCGCTGCAACCACAAGTCCATACACAATATCAAACGTAACTGGACCAACCTCCCTAACAGCAGAATACACGATTAACACTTATGCAATCACTGTTTCCCAGGGCGATCATGGAACCATCAGTCCAGGAACAACCACAGTCAACTATGGCAGCAATCAAAACTTCACCTTTACTCCAACAACAGGCTACCACATCATCGCAGTCATAGTCAACGGAACCACCGCTGCAACCACAAGTCCATACACAATATCAAACGTAACTGGACCAACCTCCCTAACAGCAGAATACACGATTAACACTTATGCAATCACAGTTTCCCAGGGCGATCATGGAACCATCAGTCCAGGAACAACCACAGTCAACTATGGCAGCAATCAAAACTTCACCTTTACTCCAACAACAGGCTACCACATCATCGCAGTCATAGTCAACGGAACCACCGCTGCAACCACAAGTCCATACACAATATCAAACGTAACTGGACCAACCTCCCTAACAGCAGAATACACGATTAACACTTATGCAATCACAGTTTCCCAGGGCGATCATGGAACCATCAGTCCAGGAACAACCACAGTCAACTATGGCAGCAATCAAGACTTCACCTTTACTCCAGATACGGGCTATCATTTGGCAGATGTTTTGATGAATGGCACCTCAGCATTGAGCAGCATTGCCGATGGGGCGTTCACCGTTTCTGACGTGACTGGAACAACCACTCTTACGGCGAGCTATGCAATTGATACTTTCTCAATAACTGTTAGTCAGGGTCCCCATGGAACGATTGCTCCTTCAACAACCACTATTAATTACGGCGACAGCCAAACCTTCACTATTACTCCAGCGACCGGCTACCACATTTCCTATTTGACAGTTGACGGATCACCAGTAACGATTGCTTCATCGTTCACTTTCAGCAACGTTCAGGCTACTCACACGATAACAGCAAGCTTTGCAATAGATACTTTCGTAATTACTGTCACTCAAAACGATAATGGAACCATTACTCCAACAACAACCACCGTAAACTACGGCAGCAACGAAGAATTCACTATAACACCAAATATGGGTTACCGTATTTCCTCTTTAGTTGTCGATGGTTCCGCAGTTCCAGTTGCATCAACGTACACTTTCTCAACCGTACAGGATGACCACTCTATCACTGCGAGCTTTACAACTGACACTTTAACTGCAACAGTAACCACCACATTCGAAACCTACCCCATAGAAATAAACGGAAACATAACTACAGAACAGTTCTCAAACATGACCATTACCCCATATCAAGCCACTAAAACAACCTCAGCAGACTTTACTCTAACTGGACCCAGCGGAACAGAGGGCTTCTGCAACTTAACCATTCCAAATATCGCTATAGCCTTTGGAACAAACCCAGTTGTTTACATCGACGGCATAGTGGCTGAAAACCAATCATTCACCCAAGACTTCGACAACTATTACATAGCTTTCACAACTCATTTCAGCATCCATCAAATAGAAATCTTGTTTACAACCGAATCATACCCATATATTCCAATACCAATAACCCATTGGTCCCCAAGCCAAACCTCAAATACCTCGCCAAATCCAACAACAAAACCTACTCCTACAATTCCTCCTACGTCAACAGCTACACCTAGACCAACTACCAATCCAACCTCGGCTCCAGCAACAATGCTTGCAACAATGGGTCAATATGTAATCATCGCAGCAGCCATAGTCATTCTGGGAGCAATCATAATTGGGCTAGTGCAAAGAAGAAAGCGCTCACTAGAGCGCCTTTAAAATAGAAAAAGCAAAAGTCAGCAACAACTCTTTTTATAATTTTCAATTTTTCAAGACAACACTTTGAGATAGCTTACGCGTGCAATAAGGTGTACGACAAAATTGTTAACAAGCACAATGCAATGCACATTGGAGGTCCCGACTTCCTGGAAAAAATCGTGTTATAATACTCGGAAAACTCGATCTTCAAAGCCTTCCAACATTTATCAATAACGATATTCACTGCTGCCTTCTCCAACTCAATTTGGAAAGCGACGCTTAATAAACTTGATTTCGTAATCGTAACATCAGGAAAGAAATTTGCTTATAGTTTTCTGGTCATATTTTTTATTAAAAAAGGGAAGAACGGGTGATGTTACCGTACATCCGAGGTTCAAATTCCAGCGGCACACCATGATAGTCTAAACCTCTTTATTCATAGAAAACCAAAATCGGTAAGCTCAAAAGAAAAAGAGATGGAAATGACAACATAAAAGGCGGTTGTACAGCAGCGGTTCCCATGGAACACGCTATGAAGAAACAGAATTGTTTTTTGAAAAAAATCGTTGCCAAGGGTTGTGGTTTGAACCCAATTGAGACTGTGTGAAAAGTCTCTTTCTCTGGTAGCTATTTACCGTTAACCTTAAATCTAGACTAGCCTTAAAGCAATTGAAAAGCTCTACTGTTATGCTTTAAGTATTTAGGAAGGAGACAAGCGTTCAAAAGAATGAGGCTCTGGGTTTTTTGTGAGGCTGGTGGTATTTGAACAGTCTCCGAGTGGTGACACCACCGGCGATTTTCCCTTTTTTACAAAAATTCTTATTTATTAAATAATGTAATTATTGTCGAAATAAAGTAACATAGCGCGCGCACACAGAGTTTAAAATCGCGCATTACTCAGTAGATTATTTGTAGGACGCTGAACTAATCTCTTTAGAGCAAGCACACTTGCCAGCATGAGATATGAAGGAAGAATTAATGGCTGAAAAAAAGAGTTACTACGAGATACTAGGAATTCCAAAGGGCTCGTCCAAAGACGTGATAAAAGACGCCTACAGGAAACTAGCCATGCAATATCATCCTGACAGAAACAAGTCTCCGGGAGCTGAAGAGAAGTTCAAAGAGATATCTGAAGCCTATGCAGTGCTGTCGGATGATGAGAAACGAAAACAGTTTGACAATTTGGGTAGCACTGGATTTGATCAAAGATATAGTCGAGAGGACATTTTCCGAGGGGCTGACTTTGACTCGATATTTCGCGACATGGGCGTCAGCTCTGGCTTTGGAGATCTTTTTAATGTTTTCTTTGATGGTCAAGACTTTCCAGAAAGAAAAAGAACTATCCGTGGCAGAGACTTGGGCTACGAAGTTTACATAACCCTTGAGGAAGCAACACGCGGCGTTGAAAAGGAAATTGAGGTCCCAAGAATTGAGAGATCCCAAAAAGGACTTGTAAAAAGGGAGCGAAAGATTACGGTAAAAATACCAGTTGGCATATCTGAAGGATACCAGCTAAGACTTGAAGGACAAGGAGACGCAGCCCAGGACGGAGGCCCCTCAGGAGATTTATACATAATGATTCACATGATGCCTCATCAATACTTCAAAAGAGATGGCGACGATCTCGTATACAATCTATACATTAGCATCACTCAAGCCACATTAGGCGCGGAAGTCACCATACCGGCAATCGAAGGAAAGGCTGAACTGAAAATTCATCCTGGAACACAGCCTGGACAGATTCTGAGGGTTACAGGCAGAGGCATGCCGAGAATGGGCGGATATGGCAGAGGTGATCTGCGCGTCCGCGTTAATGTGGTTGTCCCTAAAAAGATAACTCAACGTCAAAAGACCCTTCTGGAGGAGCTTGCAAAAGAACTAGACCAAAAATCCCGTTAAAGGTGATTTCATTTTTACGGGTAAATTGAAACGGGGTCCCCTGTTCACCACAATTTTAGAAGCTCGCGCGAAAATTTTAGAAAAAAGGGAAAACCACAATGCTTCCTTAGCCGTGATTTCTGCGGCTCGCTATTTCTTTCGGAATCTCGTTACAAGCAGGGTTAAGACTAGAGCAACAGCTACCAGAGCTGAAGCAGCTTCAGTCAGTACAACTACCGTTTGATTTCCAGCATGGTTCACGCCTATGCCTACCAATGCCCAGATAATGACGAGGGCGTAGGCTGTGTCTTTTCTGGTCGCCAGCATTAGCATTGTAATTATTAGCGTCACTGCTACGACCAAGATTGCCCACGTCGATGGGCTAATTCCGAAACCGTTCCAATTGTACGAAACCAGTGTGGCAGAGACATCTGCTATTGAGGCGACGGTGATCCAGCCGAGATAAACGCTAAATGGCAGATGCACTGCGAGTTTTTCACGCGGAATAGCATTTGACTTGCCTATTCCCAGACGCACGTAAATTGCGATCAGAGTTACGAGGAGCGCAAAGATAAGTAAGACAGAAAGGCTCAGGTATTCATATTGCCACGCGAACAGCCAAGCAATGTTTACTATGCTGCTTAAAATGAAGAGCCAGCTAATTCTGTTTAGGTATTCTTTTCCTTTTTGGCTGGGTAAGGCCTGATAGACGACGAAAATGCCAAGGAGAATATAGATGACTCCCCAGATTGCGAATACATAGCCAGCCGGAGTTATCAGAGTGGAGTTTGCGTTGGACACGTCAGCGGTGTTTCTGCCGCCAATAATTTTTGTGCTGCCTGCCAAACTGTTCATTATCACCGTTAAGACGAAAAACACGATGTTGGCGTATCTCAGAGCAGTAGAGTTGGTCATTGAAGCCACAATGAAACCCTCTAATTTAGTTTATCAATGTTTTTTATATATAAAATAATCGACGGTTTAGAATATAGGTTCATTTATTTTTCTCATTAATTGCATATTGCCGCCAAGCTTATTAGGAAAAACTGTTTGAATCCTCGTAGGCGTGTTTGCATGAGTTCTGACCCAGAAGAAACAGAAAAGCGCCTTTCATTTGAAGATCTAAAGAAGCGAATTATAGAGTTTCTTGAAAGCACAAACATGTGTGTTCTCGCAACGTGCAGTGATAATGTTCCAAGGGCGACCCCTATTGAGTATCACTCTGAGGGATTGACGATTTACGTTGTTGGTGAACCCGGAACGAAGCTTAGCAACATAGCGAAGAATCCTAAGGTAAGTATTGGCGTTTTTCTAACATACGAGGGTTGGGACAGCGCAAAAGGTGCACAAATAACGGGGCAGGCACAGATAATCCCAAGATCCAATGTACCTGAATTTAAACGGGGCTTAAAGGCTTACAAATGGGAGCGAGCTGCAAAGGAAATTGGGTTGAAGGAGTTTCCTAAAACTGTCGAATTAGTTAGAGTTGAGCCGAAGAAAATAGAGTTTGTCGATATGTCCCTAAAGAAAATCGGATTCAGCGCTCGCCAAGTGTTAGATTTATGAGTTAGTCAGTCTAAGTCGCTCGCCTGGAAAATTGGTTATATTAAGCAGAAATAATTCTTTAAATTTATGGTACAAACCATAAAATATGAAATTATAAGGAAAATAGGCAAGGTTGAGATTCGTCGCTATCCAGAAGTTGTAATTGCTAAAGTATCTAACTACGAGTCAGACAGTTTTGGTCTCCTGTTTCGCTTCATATCCGGAGACAATAGGACCAAAGAAAAAGTGAAAATGACTGCACCAGTCGTTGAGCAAGATGCCTCACGAGAAATAAAGATGACGTCGCCAGTTTTGTCAGATTTCTCAAATGAAGGTTACATGGCTTTTGTGATGCCTTCCGAATTCAGGCTTGAAACTACCCCTTCACCCTTGGATAGCCGAGTTAAGATAGAAAAGATACCTCAGAGAACAGTTGCTGTTCCGCGTTTCTCTGGAGGCTGGTCTGAAGACCACTTTAAAGAAAAAACGGGAGAGCTACTGCAAGAGCTAGCCAACGCAGAAGTGAAAACAAAAGGCAGCGTCTTTACAATGCTATATAACCCGCCTTTCACTCCAAGCTTTCTACGAAGAAATGAAGTCGCAGTAGATGTTGAAGCTGAAAGCTAAATAGAAGCACGCTAGTCGCGCTTGTTTAAACCATTCTAGACCAAACAACTCTTTTCTTTTTTAATTAGAAACTGGGCTTGGATAAAAAACATAAAAGTATTTGAGGATACTTCTGATTTGTTGATAATTGATTTTGTGGGGTGAGTGTGTTTGAGTGAGATGAAAGGGAAAGTCTGCATAATAACGGGCAGCAACTCCGGAATTGGGAAAGAAACTGCCACAAGCTTGGCTAAATTGGGTGCTCACGTTGTTATGGTTGTTCGCAATCAAGAGCGAGGCGAAAAAGCACGGTTGGAAATAGTAAAACAAACCGGAAACAACTCAATCGACCTAATGATTTGCGACTTGTCGTCCATGGATTCAATCAGGCGCTTCGCTGAGGAATTCAAGAGGAAATACGACAGAGTCGATGTGCTGGTTAATAATGCTGGAGCTATGTTCAATAAACGAGAGGTTACACCAGAAGGCTTTGAACGGACGCTTGCCGTCAATTATTTGGGGCCTTTTCTGCTTACACATGAGTTGCTGGATTTGCTTAAATCGAGTGCTCCTTCCCGAATAATTAACGTAAGTTCCGGATTAGCCAAAGATGGTAAGGTAGATCTTGACGATCTTCAGAGTCAAAAGAACTATGCGGGAACTAAAGCTTACGCTCGCGTGCGAGCACCAGTTTACGCGAACACTAAACTAATGTTAATGATGTTTACCTATGAACTAGCGAGGCGTCTAGAAGGTACGGGGGTCACTGCAAACGTCCTTATGCCTGGTTTTGTAGCGACTAATCTTGGAAAAAACAGTGGTAGCCTCAGTTCATCTCTTATGTTTAAGATGGTTCGTCCAATGCAGGTAAGTCCTAGGAAGGGAGCAGAAACGTCTGTTTACTTAGCCTCTTCAAGCGAAGTAACAAACGTAACGGGCAAGTGCTTCGCTAAAATGAAGGAAACAACGACCTGTCCAGAGTCATACGATGAGAACCTACAAAAACAGTTGTGGAACAGAACAGAAATCATGCTAGGTTTAACTGGTAAGAAGTGAGAGAAAACAGATACAATTTTCAGCGCCGTTGGTGTAATGAAAAAGTGATTGATGCTTAAAGAACTAAATTTTGCCTATTGAAATCAAAAAATAATTTAGCAAATGGTTTATACTCAGAATTGTGAGTGGTGACTGAGGATTGGTTGCTGTGGGCGAAGAGGCTCCGGATTTTACTTTAGAGACTGATGAGGGAAAGCAAGTTTCCTTGAAGGATTATAGGGGTAAATACGTTGTGCTTTACTTTTATCCTAAGGATGGGACGCCGGGATGTACGACTGAGGCTCTTGAGTTTAAGGATGTTGCTGAACAGTTTGCCAAAGAAGGCGCGGTTATTTTGGGCATCAGTAAGGACGACGTTAAGTCTCATCAGAAATTTAAGGACAAGCATCAACTGCCGTTCACCTTGCTTAGCGATCCTAAAGCTAAAGTGTTAAACGAATACGGGGTTTGGAAGGATAAAGTTCTTTACGGGAGAAAATTCATGGGAACCGAACGAACAACGTTTTTGATTGATGAAAAAGGAATCATAAGAAAAATATACACAAAAGTCAAGCCAGCAGGGCACGCTCAAATATGTCTATTAGATTTGACAAAAGATACCAAACTATTGTTGCCTAAATAATGGCTCGGAAAAGAGGTTTTGCAGTCGCTTGGATATGGAGACGGGCCTTGCTAAGATTTTACTGGTAAAAAGGTGCTGGGATCCCCCTTTCGACGCAATGTTTATCTGAAAATGAGTGTTAATAATAATTGGTATATCAATTACCATAAAGCCAACTAATTCTTGGGTATTCGGGTGATATCTCCACTTCAGAGGGGGTTCAAATCCCACCTCCTGCATTTTTATAAGTGAAAAGCGTGCGCTTCAAGTTAGGTGAGTGTAGATGGTGACTGCTGAAATCTGTCCCTGTCCAAAAACCAAGTGTGTTCGACATGGCAAATGTGAAGAATGCACACAACATCACTCAGAAAAAGACAAACTACCCTTCTGCAAAAGAACAAAAACTTCTTTGCTTGGGTTTCTGAAAAAAACGCAATCTTAGAATTTGAACAGATTTCTTTGATTGGATTTTTAAAAAGAATTTAAACCAAAATCTAAACGAATATTTGTTAAACCCTCTCGTATGAATCGCACGGTAGCTTTCTTGCTTATATTTAATACAACGGAGGTATACGAAATGTCTCAAGCCAGTTAGCGCTTTGCATGGTTTGCTGAAAGCTGACAGAAAAGAGCAAGGTGCTAACAAGCGTTTTTTTATTAAGGCTTAATGAAGCGCGCTGGGTGAGCCGACAGCTATTTAACTCTATAACAAACAAGTAATCGAATTGGTGAAAGAAGTGAGCAAGGTTGAGAACGAGTTAAAAGAAAAGATTGAGGAAATAATCAGGCAGAAGGCAGAATCATCTGTAACAGATGAGCTTTCAGACTCAGAACACGGGTATGTAGATGCTCTGATATGGCTTAAAGAAGGCTCAATCCAGCTAACTAATGAAGGCATTGGAAAAGAAATTGTGGAGCGAACCTATGCGGACAAAGACTCAAGCAAAGAATACCGAGATGGCTACGACTCTGCACTTAAACTGGTATTAAAAATGCTAATTGAATTGAAAAAATAGTATATTCTAAACGAATCACATTGAAATTTACTAACTAAATCGCGTTCATGCCCTTATTTAAAAACTGAAGCGCCAAACTGTTTAAACAAAAAAAGGGAAACGAGGGTGATATCTCCACTGAGGTGAGGGTTCAATTCGATTCCCCACCTAAAATGCCGGAAGGTGGACGTTCAATCCCTAACTTCAACACCCTGGTCACGCCTGCGCAGTTAGTTTCACCATTTTTCTCGGTGAACTATCTCTGCGATAGGCTTTCGTTTTCCTCCTCCGACCACTGTTTTTATGAGTTTGCTTCCGAGTCCCTCTTTGTCAGCCGGGTAGCCTACAGGCGTCATCGCCACGACCTTAATATTCTCTGGAATCCCCAAAGCTTTTTTGATTTTTGCTTCATCAAAGGCTCCTATCCAGCATGTTCCAAGCTCCAAATCGGTTGCAGCTAAAACCAGCTGCTGCATAGATATCCCCACGTCTACAAGGTAATAATTCATGCCATTGCGGTCGCCGGAGTCTTTGGGGTCAGCGCATGCAACTACGATAACGGGTGCCTGTTTGAGCCAGCCGTTTAAGCTACCAGCCAACTCTTGAATTTTGGTTTTGTCTTTCACGACAATATATTTGCAGCATTGCTTGTTCGCCCACGAAGGCGCCAATCTTGCCACTTCAAGAACTTTAGAAAGCTTTTCATCTTCAACTGGCTTGTCCGCATAGCCGCGAACGCTTTTCCTTGCCACTACAACATCCATAAACTCCATAATTATCCCAAAAATCAGTTGAGAAAACCGACTTAAAAGCATTCAAAAGCTGTCGCAAAACGGGCAATACCGAGACTCAATTTGCTATTTTTGTGAATTTTAGCCAGCATCCACTCAGCCCCTTTTTTCCTCAGATGCTTCTTATTTAAGACCAAAAAAGGGGAATTGTGGGAGCCATCTCCACTCATCATAGGGTTCAAGTCAACTTCCTGGCAGATTTGGCCCCGGGTGAAAAAAGACGCCACCCTAGCCGAACTACCCAAGCTGAGTTAATTGTATCAGGTTTCCGCACGTATCGTCGAACACGACAATGGTTGAGCCAGGTGTTTTGGTCGGCTCCGTCGTGAATTTCACTTCAAGCTTCTTCAATCGCTGATACTCTTTCTCAACGTCATCAACGAAGAACATAGCGGCGGGGATTCCTTGCTTGTATATGGCTTCCTGGTATGTTTTTGCTGCAGGATTGCCGTTGGGTCCAAGTTGCAGTTGGGTGCCGTCTGGCTCTTCAGGCGAAACAACAGTTAGCCATCTGAAGTTGTATGCTGTGACATCTGCTTTCTTAACGAAGCCCAAGACCTCGGTGTAGAACTTGAGAGCCTTGTTTTGATCGTCTACAAATACAGTTGTCAGTTTGATTTTCATAGGAGAACAAACACGTTTCACATTCTTAAGACGTTGTGATTACAGCGTCGCAATCACATGTAACCGCAGCCGTAGCATTTGCCGTCATGCACCGAAACTACGTCGCCGCAGACTGGGCAGGTGTGCTTTTCCGCTTGCAGTCTGAGAAATTCCGCCATGCCTTTCTCTTTCAGCGTCTTCAGGTTTTCCACCATACTCATGCCGTAGCAGGTTCTGTACCTCCTATCCAGGTGAGCCAGCTTTTCGCAGGGCATCACGTCGCATTGGCTACAAGACTGGATTTCGCCATGGGTAAGCTTCTTGGTTTTGCAGCCGCGTTTGATATAGCAGTTCTTTGCTCGGGGGCGGCACCCAGCGCAGTGGGTTACTTTGTTTCTCTGCCGCAGTACCCCATGCACGTAGGCGAGGTAGGCTTTGCATACGCCGCAATTCATCCCGCAAGGCGCCACAAGTTCAGGGCTGAATGACTTCTGAGTCATACCATGTATTCTGACGGGTTTACGACTTAAGGTTTTGCCGAGCAGCATCCGTCAAAGCGTTTGCCTTTGGCTGAGTCTACGAGGATAATTCCTAATTATCCAAGAAAAAGGAGGAATGCAAGAGATATCGCCACTTGTCCTCGGGTACAAATCCAGTCCGCTGTTTTCTTCATTGGATTCCTTAAATACTATTTCTTCGATATGAAGTGAAGAGCAAACAAGTGTCCTTGATAAGCTACTGGCACCATTATGATCGAAGCGTCAAAAGTGCTGCCTGTTTTCTTTTTTAGTTTAACATCTATCTTTGAGGCTACCAGTTTCTCCATGGCATTTCGATATGCAGAAACCACAGCTTCCTGGCTCATTTTGTCAACGCCAACCTCCAGGGGATTTTCAACTTTTGCCCATTCCTCGGGTGAACTAAAACCCTGCCACTCAGCAAACTTCTTGTTACAAATCTTGTGGTTATCATCTAAATAGAGGTAAATTGCCTGTTCTGATGAA
This sequence comes from Candidatus Bathyarchaeota archaeon, assembly GCA_963811105.1. Classification (GTDB taxonomy): domain Archaea; phylum Thermoproteota; class Bathyarchaeia; order Bathyarchaeales; family Bathycorpusculaceae; genus Bathycorpusculum. The sequence continues at coordinate 977,747 of CAWEPZ010000011.1, forward strand.
TCAAAGATTTGCTTCAGTTGGTCATGAAATCCTTTGACGAGTTCTTCATGATGCTCCTCGGGCGTATTCGTTTTTTTCGAAATCTGTTTTCACCTCTTACAAACCAATCTTAACTATCCTTTTTGAGAGCGTAAGGGTATAAAGTTGTGTGATTGTATAGCCGTAGTTACAAAAGGAAAAAGAGAATTGTGCGGGAGATATCTCCACTTGTGCAAGAAGAAAAGTGCTGAAGCAAATGATAAGTGCTTATAAGGATATTTGAACCAACCTTAGAGGGAACGTGAGGTTAGGTAAATGGGTGAATATTCCTCAAGTGACTCAAGTTGCTATCGAGTCAAATTCGACGGTAAAGAATTCCTTGAAATAGTAGATATTGCGAAACCAAGGATCATCTACAGACGCAAAAACATGTACTTCTTTGCCTTTGATGGCTTTGTGATGTATTGTGGCCAATGCGAAAGCTCGGATTTCACTGCAAGAATTATTGATGCAATTGAGTTCTCAAACTATCAATGGCAAAAATAATCAACGTTAACCGTAAGGGAAAAGATATGTCAAGAGTTCTTGATGTACAAATAAAAACACCTGAAAAAACTAATTCCGATGAGCTTCAACAGTACGACTTCATTGACTCGATGCAAACGACCTCAAACTTGCAGAAGAGTCTGCCAAAAACCTAAAGTGAACAAACTAAGAAGTGAATATATATATGTCATTAGAAAAAAACAAAGCCATTGTTCTTGGATTCATTGATGCCTACAATGCACGAAAGTTGGATTTAGTGGATGATTTTGTGTCTCCAGACTACATCGACCATGAAAAGAATATTGGTCGAGAAGATCTTAAACAGCTAATTGCTATGGGTATTAACGCATTCCCTGACTGGCATGAAACTGTTAAGGATATCATTGCTGAAGGGGACAAGGTGTGGGTTCTTCTCTCTTACACTGGGACCCATAAAGGCGAATTCATGGGATTAGCTCCTACTGGCAAAAAAATAACTTCTTCGGCTGTTGACATCTATCGCATAGTTGATGGCAAACTCGCTGAGTATTGGAACGTCACCGACAACCTAAATATTTTCAAACAAGTGGGTGCTATTGAAGTAACAGAAAAGGGAAAGCAACTCTTCCCAGAAGAAACACAGGGGAAAAAGAAGTTGCTATGAAATGTTTGATAGTTGTATTTTCTCATCATCATAACAACACTCAGAAAATAGCAGAAGTCTTCGGCAAAGTACTCGATGCACAAGTGAAGTCTCCTCAACAAACTAACCCAGAAGAGCTTCCAGACTACGACTTAGTAGGCTTCGGATCAGGGATAGACTCTGGAAAAAACTACAAAGAACTCCTTGACTTTGCAAACACACTACCTCTCGTCACAAACAAGAAAGCATTTGTTTTCTCGACAAGTGGAATGCCAATCGGAATCTCAGGTCAACAACGACTAGAAGAGTACACACGCAAATGTCACAAAACCCTTAAAGGAACTCTTCAATCCAAAGGCTATACAGTTATTGATGAGTTTGGCTGCGCTGGATTCAACACTAACAAATTCCTCAAGTACTTTGGTGGAATCAACAAAGGTAGACCTAACAGCGAGGACTTAAGACACGCAGAGGAGTTCGCCTCAAAACTCAAGAATTCACCCTAAAGAGCAACGGTGGCATTGAAGGAAAACACTCAAACGAAAGCGCCATAATTATTCTTCAAGATAATGCCAATTTTTCTTAACATTTTTCTCTTTATTTTCTTAAAAGGACTTTGTTGACTCTCAAAGGTTAGTAAGAATTGACGAGTGAAAACCACACCCGCAGGTGCGCAAGCGCGTCTACACCTGTACAGTAAACAATTCTCGATTTGCAGAGGCTTAAAAAATGTTTTGCGTAGGTTGCTTGCTTAAAGTTTTGTGTGCTAAATTAAACCCTAAATTAGAAGTTGGCATTAATTCTGGTAAAATCTTATATTCACAAAACAGAGGTGTTTTGCTAAGGGGTAATCATGAACTTTAGCCCAAAGAATCTACCAAAAACCTTCTTCTTAGCATTAATGTTAACAATATTATTAATAGTCAGCATTAACCTGCAACAATCAAATGCCCAAACGTCAGGAAACATGACTATAAACAATGGAGCAATATACAGTAATTCTACTTTAGTAAATCTAACTTTATCAGCTACCAACGCCACATTGATGTGTTTCTCAAACGACAACTCTACTTGGTCCACCTGGGAAGCTTACAACACAGCAAAAAACTGGACACTTCCCACAGGAGACAGTGTCTACACAGTCTATGTTAAATTCCAAGACAGCGACAATCTAACCGCCTACAATAGCGCAAACATTATCCTAGACCAGACCCCTCCAGACCCAGTACCCTATGCCGGTTACTACTCAACGGACTACAAAACATTATACTTTGACGCAACTTCCAGTGTCGACAACACCGGCATCCAATCCTACACATGGAACTTCGGCGATGGCAACATAACGACCGGCATATCATTGGTCCACACCTTCTCTGCAATCGGCAATTACACAGTTACTTTAACTGTGCAAGACCTCGCAAACAATACAGCAACAGCCAGTTTCACCGTGCCAGTCCCTGATGTATCAACATTTGCAACGGTAACGCCAATCCCAACAATAACACCTCAACCCACAGTATACCCCACTATAACACAAGAGCCAACAATAACTCCAACCGTGTCATCAGCTACTGGATTTGAGCCTCTAATAGCTGTGGTTCTTGTAGTAGCCGTGGGAATAATCATCGTTGTGATATTGACTTTTTTTATGCTTAGAAAAAAACCTAAACCACAAGCAAAGGCACCAGAGCAACAGCAAAGGCCAATTGCCGCAACTCCACAAACCCGCGAAAACTCCTCGTAATCACCAAAAAACTTATTTTGCCTTATGATTCTGTTGTTGAAAGAAGAAAAAGTTGGTTGGATTAAGATTTAACCAAATCAACGTTGCCTGCGTTTATTTCTCCTGTAGCACCTGAAGTTTAGCCTTGTATTCTTCCTCGGATATTTCTCCTTTAATAAACCTCATTTTCAGCTGAACTAATGGGTCTTGAGCAGGTTGAGACTGAATAGAAGTGTTCTGCCTAAAAATCATCTCTGCAGGTTTGTTGAACTCCCAATCCGCTATGCCAAGCAACTCTCCTTTATGTTTAATCGACACCGGTTCGACCGCGATGCTATTGTATGAAATTTCTAATGCATCTATGAAGTTTGCCATATCTTTTCGGCTAACTCTTTCCACGGTATATGAGGTGCCGTCCTCCATTTTAACCGTAACTTCTCCCCACGCAATTGCGCCTTTATGCGCACTTACTTGAAGTACTTTCTGCAAGGGTAAGGATTTGAAGTCATATCGTCCCAAGTGTTTTTCGTCGAAGTAAATAAGGCGAATGTTCGTAAGTATTATATAATTTGTTAGTTCAGCTATCACAAAGCTTTTGAGGTAACTTATGATTTCTTCGCCAGGGGAAAGGTTCTTTTTTAAACTGTTTGGTAGCTTATCGATTAAGCTTTTAGTAGGTTTCTCGCTCACTTTTTTCACCATCTTACGTTAATTAGTGGTATTTGGCATTCTTATATTAAAAAGTATGCAGATTATGAAAATATTAGCGCACTTCAAAGTCTTATGCCGTTTTAGACTATACTCTTACCCCATATTGAACATTGATTATATTACGTGCCTCACCTGGATACATGAAAACTCCAAAACCTTCGTATGAAGAGTTCAAAAGCTTGTTAAGATAAGTTAAGCTGGGAGAACAACCAATTGAAAAATTTTGTTTGTTGTTCTTCCAACCGCGAAATAATCTTTAGCCAAAACAAGAAATTAAAGATCCATGCTTTCTTAGAGAAGGTAATGTTCCGGGTGAAATTTTTAGGTGAAAAACAGCTTCCTTTTTCTTAATCTTCCCTACCGTAGTAGTTAAAAACAAGAATTAACATTTGGTTTATGGAGATTCTTTTGAAACTTCTGCCATTAACTAAACTAGGTGCTCGTGAAGGACCACTAGGCACTGTTAATTTTGGAATCTTCTTACCGTGGATATCCTCCGTTGACGGCAACAAGCTTTTCGTCAAAATTATCCACGAGAAAGACCAGTTTCTACAAAATATCCAGCCTCTCAAATTTGAATTAGACCACTCAACAGATCCAGATTATGGTGATTACTGGTCAACGAGTCTGGACATACAGTCAATTGCTAAACCTACACCAGATTCAGTCTGGGGAACCAATGGACGATATGTCTACCGATACTGTTTAGAGAACCCAAACCTTGACGAAAGCAAATACCCCCAAAAACTGCTAGATTGGATTATCGACCCCTGCGCCAGTGAATTTGGCATAGGCAAACTCTCAGCCATAACCTTAGGCTACAAGCCATACCAATGGAGTCTAAACGAAGCCACCTGGAAAACGCCAGATCTAGAAGACCTAATAATTTATGAGTTAATGATTAACGAATTTGGCGGAAGCGTCGATCAAACAATAGCCAGATTAGATTACTTAGCAGACTTAGGGATAAACTGCATAGAGCTAATGCCTCTATCCAATGTTGCAGCAACAATAGATTGGGGTTACCTACCCATCGGCTACTTTGGCGTGGACGAACGCTTTGGAAACAGAAAAGATATGCAAAAGCTAATTGATGCAGCGCACCAACTTGGAATAGCAGTCATCGTTGACTCAGTATACGCCCACACAGCCGCCGACTTTGCCTACTTCTATATTTACAATGCTCTACAGTATCAGGACAACCCCTTCATAAAAGGAACCGATGAATACGGAAAAACTCCCAATTACGACAAAGCATTCACACAAGATTTCTTCTACACAGTCAATTACCAATGGCTAAAACAATTCCACGTTGATGGATTCCGCTACGATAATGTACCGAATTTTTGGGACGGCCCCACCGGAAATAAGTACGCGGCACTTGCGTACGAAACGTATCAACTTATAAAATCAAAGAAAGATGACTCAGATTGGCAACGATTCTACAATAACGGAACAATCAACCTTATCCAATGTGCCGAACAACTAAACGATCCGAAAGGAATTCTAACAGAAAGCTACTCAAACGCGACTTGGCAAGACAAAACCCTTAACGCTGGCGAAAAAATCGTCAAAGGAAACATGGACGAACTTACAAATTTGGGCTTCATGTTTTGCCTAGACCAATTCCCAAGGGTACAAACCACCAACGGAGACGCTATGCAAAAAACTGCGCTCCAATACTTTGAGAATCATGACCACTCACGATTCGTCTGCAACTTCAGCAACGTAGAGGGAGATCCGCTAATTTGGCAGGGAAACAGAAGCTCATTCTATAAACTGCAACCATACCTGATCGGGATGCTCATGGCTAAAGGGATTCCACTGCTTTGGCAAGGCCAAGAATTCGCAGAAAACTATTACCTGCCAAACCCTCAGACGCCACATCAATGGGGCGTATTCTATTGTTCCGACCAGTACGCTGGGACTACTTCTACGATCAGATTGGCAAATCAACAGTCGGCCTCGTCAGAAACCTCATTAAAATCCGCAGAAAGAACCTCCAAATAAGACAAGGAGAAGGCTATTTCCATAACGACCAAGCCAACCTACAAAAAAAAGGAATCCTTATTTTCCACCGTGTCGATGGCCAAAACTTTAGCCTGATAGCATTAAACTTTAGCGACCAAGACCAAAACGTGTCATTCACCTTCAATTTTGCAGGCAACTACATCGATGAACTCCCTGGATACCAAGACATAGGCAACATAGCCCAAAGCGAAACACGAATAATTAACGTTCACAGCAACTATGGACGCATCCTCACCCTCAAACAACCATAAACACGAGTACAAGGATAAACTGATAGAAAAATGTTAGCAGCCAGTTTTCTACTGTTCATTAATTATAACTTTTTAACCGCATAGAAAACAGGGTTAACCATGTATCCATGTCTATTGCATTTCTTCTTCTCTCAGTTAACCCGTCTTTTGCTGTTGCAACTTTGATTACAATTATTAAAGCCCAGGTATGTTTGTATCTACAAGGTTTATGTCCATGTTGTAAGATTGTCCTTCAACTGTTGGAGAGGTCATCACCATTTTGATTGGCCATTGGATGCTGTTGTCAACGTAGTATGCTGCGCTGATTCCTTCGCTGCTATATTCGTAAACAGTGCATGTTCTTGTTCCAAGCTTCGGTATGGTTATTTGTGTGGTATATGTTTTGTCTAGTGTTAGGTTTTCTGGCTGGAAATTCATGTTTTCTCTGCTTACCCAGGTTGTGGTTGTATTTTCTGTTCCACCGAAAGGTGTTGACATGTTGTAGTAGGTTGATAATTGCATGTGGGTTTGGTTTACATCAACAATTTCCATTCTTGCGTTGAAGGTGATACCCATTGATAAGATTTCAGCTTGGCCTGCATAGGTCGCATAAGCGCCCTTTTTGATCCAAGATTGTGGGCTGTCCTGATTATTAGTCGATCCGTTCTGATCGTTAGTTTGACTATTGGGTGATTGGTTACCTTCCCTCAAAAACGCCACAGTAGAGGCGAGTGCAGCAACTGCTATAATAGCTACTATTATGACAATGATTTTTTTGCTAAAAAAAGATTTTTTTGCGACTTGTTGATTGCTTTCCATTTCGGCCACTGTTTAATTGCACGAATTCTTAATAAACAATATATACCTTATGGAGACAGAGTAAGAACCAGAACTACAATCACCCACCGTACCCGCATCGTATTTGTTCGAGACTCACGACCAATTCTTTATTCGGTCGGTAAAACAACGACAAAAACAAATTGGGCTATTGTTCTCTTGATACTAAAATGGCATTATTGGTTGTTGAAAGAATCCTTATATCCCATCCTCAGCAATAGGCTCGCATGGCAGAACCAAAAAACGGCCGACCAATTTTCTTCCCCCAAAAATTGGTTCTACTTGGCAACCTCGCCCTTTTTGCATGGATTATTCTTGATGCAATTGCTTTTCTACTGTATGATTTAACGATTGGCATTGTATTTCTTGTGGCGACGCTGATCTTAATTTATGGCTTACTGCATCTTCTAGGTTGTCTTCGTCCATGCTACAACTGCATAAAATGCACTCACGGCATGGGACGCTTAGCAGCATTATACTTTGGCAAACGCATCTTCAAAGACTACAAATACAGCTACAAACTGCCCACAGCAATACTCTTCACTCTATATATTGGGGCGTTTCCAGCAACATTCGCACTTTACTCTGCCGCCATAGATTTCACAGTCATCAAAGCAGCGGTTTTTGTAATTCTTTTAGCATTTACAATCTATAGCGGCCTAACGTGGCGAACAAAAAAACGCTCGAACACATAGAGGCAAAATTACACTGCAACTGCAAACCCAAAAATGAAGAAATTCTTCAACCAGTTGTGCTATGCCTGAGCTGTTTTAATCAAGTTAGCAGTATTGAAACCTTTCCCGTTGACAAACTCAATAAGTTCTGAAAAAAGCGACTCAGCCATCTGCGTCGTTCTGCTTAAAATCCAGAGGTAATTACGGTCGGGTGTACCGACAACTGCATAGTCATAGTCTTGACCTAACTTAATAATCCAGTAATCACCATGAAATGGCCTAAAGAATGTAACTTTAAGTTTAGCTCCAGAAGTTTTGTCAACCACCTTAGCCTTGCCTTTTGCCTTTTTATATTTACCATTTTTTGTGCATTCATTCAAAACGGATATACTGCCATCTTTTAGCAACGAATAAGTAGCTGTTGTGTGGTCACACCCTTCTTGAAATTTAGCGGGAAGACGAGCAATCTCATACCATTTACCTAAATATCTTTCAAGCTCTACTTTGGGAACGACCTCAAGCGCAGTATTAGTCAAAATATTCACGCCAATATCAATTAAGAAATATCGCACATTAACTTTTCCTTTTAATTTGTAGTTTGCCTTGCAGAAAAAAATTCTCATCTCGGTTCAATAGGTCATTAATTAGTTTCCTTGCACTGCATGGAAACTATCTTATCTTACTTTAAAGTAGTAATATTTGGTGAGAGCAATTTGGTGCAGCAATGTGTAACCGTTTCTACAAAAATCCCCAAGCAACTTAAAGAAAAAATTCAGAAATTCAAAATCAAGCCATCCAAGATTTTGCGAAAAGCCCTTGAAGATGAAGTAAAGAAAAGAGAAGTGGAAGAGCTAAAATTAGAGATAGACAAGTTAAAGCCAATTCTGGATAAGGTCAGCGTCGAAGACATCGTGAAAAGCATAAGAGAAGACCGGGACAGCCGATGAAGTCTCTTTTTGATTCATCAGCCATTTTTAGAGCCGTTAAAGAAAACAAAATCGAGTTTTTGGCTGGAAATTACACGTTAGAGTTAGCAAGATATGAATTGGAAAACATCATTTGGAAAGAATGCGTCTTGCATGCAAAGGTTTCAGAGCAAGAAGCAAAAATGATCGCGAAAACAATCAATCATACCCTAGACTTAATGGACCTAATAGAAATAGCGGGGAACGAAGATGAAATCTTGGATACAGCAATAAAACTCAAAATTACTTTTTATGACGCTTCATATGCTTATTTTGCTAAAACAAAAGATCTTAGATTAATAACAGAAGACGCCCGATTAATCAAAAAGATAACATCTACAACAAACGCTACTACGCTAGAGAGCATCAAATAACTCCTCCTTACAGATTGCAGACCTGTCATATATGGGTTCAACTCCCATCCCCGGCTCCAATTGTTTTAACTTGAAATTGCAGAAATCTTCTTACCTTACGCAGTTGTTATACTATTTCGGTAATACCAATGAGTATGGAAGAAACAGTATGCGCCAAGGTTCCCGCTGGACTCAAAAAAAAGTTATCCAGCCTAGGCGTGAACGTAAGCAAGGTTATACGTGAATCCTTACAGTCAGAAGTAGACCGACTGGAAAAAGAAAAGCTAGACAAACTTGCCAAAGAGGTATCCGCCATATTCAAAAAAATTCCGCCTGAAGAGTTCGCCCAATCCGTCCGTGCCTCAAGGGACAGCAGATGACAGAGCTGCGGTTATTGTTTGATGCTAATGCCATATTCAGGCTTATCAGAGAATGCCCTGAAAAAGCTATGGACAAGCTGATGGAAGGGGCAACGATTAGTTTAGCGTATTATGAGCTTGGCAACGCTTTGTGAAGAGAGACTCATTTGCTTAAGAGGATAAGCATTGAGGAAGCCGAGAAATCGTTGAGCCTAATGTATGCGATGCTTGTGCGCATGCAGGTAGTCGAGGTCTATCGCGAACAAGGAATCGAAATACTGCAAACGGCTCATAAGTATAATCTAACGTTTTATGACTCCGCATATCTTGTAGCTGCAAAGAAAGCCAGTAAAATCCTAATAACAGATGACAACAAACTTGCTAAAGCCGCAGAAATCTTGGGCATAGAAACTCTATCAAGCAATACATTGACCGCTAACCAAAAACACAAAGGGTAGCCTGCAGAGCGACTCTACATGGGTTCGAATCCCACCCCTGCACTCCAATCTGACCCAATCGCATCTTTGTTGCTGTAGCTTGAAGTTGAAGAGTGGAGGCAGAAAGGATTCTACGTTAGCTCCGATGCTTAAGCGATTGAAGTTTTTAGGAAGATTCATAGCTTTAGGATTCTTGGATTCAAAGATCCGGATAAGAAGTCGATGCTGCAGACAGTTGGATCTGATTTTTAATGGAAAAGTTTATTATAATACGTTATATGGTGATTATAGATGATGTATAATGAGTGAAGAAGAAGCCACCACCATACAGCTTAAGAAATCCACAGTTAAGGAGCTGAAAAACATCAGAAGGTACCCCAGAGAAACCTACAACGAGACCATCTCTAACCTGATAAAACTGGCAAAAGAATCCAAAACCCGAAGACAATACGACGAATTCCTCCACAAGATTCAACAATCAAAAATGAAGGAGTTGTGGGACAACACAGAAGATGAGGCTTGGGAACATGCTTAAAGCCGGAGACGTTATCGTTGCAAGCGTACAATTTACAGATACTGCTGAAGTGAAGACCCGACCGGCAGTGGTCCTGTTTGAAGAGTTAGGAAACGTTGTGATAGCAGGGATAACAAGCAATCTCAAAATGAAGGGATTACCACTATCCAAAAGTGAGGGCGCCATAAAAGACAGCGTAATAAAACTTAACTACATCTTCACCATCTCCAATGAAATGGTTTCTAAAGTCATCTTTCAATTGAGCAAAGAGAAAAAGCGTCTCATATTCGATGAGCTTGGCAAAAGGCTTGATGGCCTCAAAGCATAACCTTCATTGCTTGTCTTTTCAGGCGGGATGCAAAACCAACATTGCAAAAGGCTGTTGTTATTTCGTTAACAGTGTCTTCTTTGGAAATCTGTTAAGAAGTAACGCTTACGAACTATTTCTCACAATAACCAACTCTCTCAACAAAAACAATAAAGTACTAAATTGCCTCCATTCTTCTCTCTATTCGGATCTTTAAGTTCAGAATATTACTGAAGAATTTTCTAAGTAAGTCTTAATAGCAGATGACTGTAAAATAGCGGGAAGGGTAAGTTTGGGATGCAGCAGTTAGAGTTACATGATCTTAGCGCAGGATATGGTCTTGAAGAGGTAATTCACAAAATTAATCTGAAGCTAACTGAACCATCAATCTACGTCGTATTGGGACCAAATGGTGCTGGAAAAACTACTCTTTTCAGAGCTATTTCGGGTATTTTGAAACCTTTTTCTGGACAAGTCAGGTTAGATAACTTTGATCTGTTCAATTCTAAAGAAGCAAGGCAGAAGGTGGCTTACCTTTCTCACCTAAATGCTCTTCCGGAAGAAATGACTGTCTACAATGCCCTCAAGTACTATGCTGATATTGAAGGTGGAGATGTTGAGCACGTCATTAACGTTTTAAACCTCAATGATCTTCGCAATAAAAAATTCTCTTCTCTCTCACAAGGACAGAAAAAAAGGGTTTCAGTCGGCAAGATCTTTCTTAGAGAAAGAGACCTCTACCTTCTTGACGAGCCAACTTCCAACGTAGACCCAAAAATCTCCAAAGAAATAAGACAATTACTAACTGAACTAAGCAAGGATAAGTTTGTCCTCTACTCTTCCCATAATCTCTATGAAGCAAGAGAAATCGGCACATATCTAATTGTGATAAAAAATGGTGCATTAACGTATTTTGATAGAATAGAAAATGTAAAGACAAAACAATATCGTGTAGGTTTCAAGACTCTAAATGATATATCAAAGATGCTTCCAAATTCCAAGCTTGAAAATGGATATTTTGTAATCACTGTCCAAAGCTCTGAGGAGGTAGCTGAGATCGTTGATAAAGTTGTGGCACAGGGCGCTAAAATAATTGAGCTTCGCGAGCTGGATAATCCATTGCAGGAGTTCTTTGAGGAGGTATAAGTCTGGGGTTTTGGCAAGTTACTATGAAAAGAAGCACGCGGCTAAGCAAAAGTTACATTATCATAGGGATATTTCTAACCATATATGGAGTAGTTCTTTCAAACCTTACGACAATAATTCCATCAATAATTCCACCTGGAACGAATACCCCTGCGCCCATCGATTTAATAAACAATTTCCCACTCATCTCAATAGCTTTGCTGTCCTTTTCAGCCGTTCTATTTGCACTGCCGGCAATAATGCTCTTTGTATACGATAAAAATAACGGAGTCTTAGAATATCTCCTCTCAACAGGTCTTGACCAACTAGACATCTTCAAAGGCTATGTAAAAGCCTCATTAGTTTTAGCAACATATTTGCTATTCTTTGCAATCATACTAAACACAGCAGTGGGCATTCTACTAGGAACCAATCTGACCTTGATAGTTAGTATAGCAATTCTTACATTCGCAATCGGTATCTCAGAAGTATTTCTCGTAAGCATCTGCATGATAGCCTTTAGCTCCCTTCAAAAAACACCTATGGGTGCAAACCAACCATTAGGAGTCATCGTAGGCATCATCCCAATGTTTCCTGCTTTACTACTACCTCTTGCGTTTCCCACATACGCCATATTAGTTGACTTAACCATTGCCGCTATTACCTTGCTTGCTTCATTAGCTCTGTTACTGTCCACTGGCCGCCTGATCCGCAGAGAAAAACTACTACCCTAAAGATGTTATGGCAGAACCTAAAAACACATGAACCCAAAGAGGCAAAATCATAGTGCAGTTGTAAACCCAAAAAATAGAGAAGTCTTCAACCCGCTTACTTTAATACTGGATTGATTTCGGATAGGCAGTTGAAAAATTATCAATGGAACATCACATTAATCATCATATTGACCGCGTCAAGTTCTTAATGTCCCAAGAAAGAAAACAGCAGCATAATCCAGAAACCATTCTAAACGAGGCAAGGGCAACGAAGGGAATGATCATGGCAGACTTGGGTTCGGGACCTGGCTTCTTCACTATACCACTGGCACAGATGACAGGAGAAAAAGGCCTCGTATACGCCGTCGATAGCAACCAGACAATGCTAAATGGCTTAAGAGAAAACATTGCCAAGTCAGAAGTGAACCCAAATATCATAAAAATAGTAAATAGTGATGTGTGTCATACAGGAATCCCTAAAGAATCCGTCGACCTTGTCATATTCGCCAACGTTCTACATGAGGTAGAGGATAAGAAAGCGTTCTTCCAAGAAGTTAGACGTATAGCTAAACCAACAGCTTACGTTGTTGATGTAGACTGGAAGAAGATCCAAACTGAACATGGACCGCCGTTTAAAGAACGACTCTCGGAAGATGAGGCCAATCGGGCTCTTGTAGAGAACTGTTTCTCTGCCATTAAACAAATTGACATTGGACCATATCATTATGAGATAATTTGTAGGCCAACAGCTCACTTTCAAGAGTCTCAGCCTCAAGCATGAATGGGCAACCTCACTCGAACCGAATGCAACAACCAAATTCAGTTACTTGGTGCTTCTGATTTGATGGCAGAACAACAACAATACGCTAGCATCTGTTGTTGTTCTTTTGTTAAAATATGAGTGATTGAAAGAAGAAAAAATTGCCTTTTCGGAAAAATCGATTTTTTCTTCCTGATCTTTCGAATTTTTTTCTTTTTCCTTATGGAATTTGTAAGCGGTTCTATTGCAAAGATTCTGAGCAAAGCTCTGACTTCTATACAAATGAAAACATGTCGCTTAGGCTTAGTGGTTGATGATGAGGGTGAAAAAAACACGCCATCATCATCTACCTTTGATAAGTTAATTTTGCCATTTGAATTGCCTTCAATTGAGCAAGAACTCAAGACTTTAGCTGGAGCATTGAAATGTCTTGAAACGGCGAATTTAGATAAGACTGATGTCTTTGATTATTTTGTTGATCAGGCCTATTCCAATTTGAAAAACTAATCAACCGTATCTAAACCGTAAGCTTACAACAATTGAGTCTCAATTAAAAAAGAAAGTTGCAGAACCTGCGCTTCTACTGATTAGCCGGTTGCTTTTTTCTTGATTACTAGAACAATGAAGCTTAACAACGGAAACGCAAAATTTGATTTATTTCATTTCATTTATGGAAATTGCAGCTTTGCATTTCTTGAGTAAGTCATTGTCCGCCGTAACTAATTTGAGGTTTTCTTTCTCTGCCAAATAAACGTAGGATGCATCATAGAAAGTAAGATGTCGCCCTATCGCAACCTCTAAAACGTCCGCTATTGAATCAACCTCAAATTTTTTAAGAGGAGCCAGGGCTTCAGAGAAAATCCCCGCTATCCTCGCTGGATCTTTGAGTTTTTTCTGCTGGTTTTCCCGCCAAAGCACATTCCCAATCTCGTACTCTGTTAGGGAACTCACCGCGCATTCCTCAGCATTGAACGGTATGCCAGAAATTAAGAGGGGGTAAAGGGCAGAGGTGTCTATGATGTACTTACATTTCGTGTCTTGTCGCTTTGACATCGCTTACCCACTCGTCAACTTTAACATCCATAAGACTGCCGAGTTCTTTGGCCACTTTCTGCGCTTTTGCTTTCTTCTCAGCAACAAGATCCTCTAAAAGCTGCTCCACAGCCACTTTTAGATCGACTCCTAGCCTCTCAGCCTCATCTTTGAGACATTTTTTGACCCTTACCGATAAAACCTCAGTCAAAAGTATACACCCAACAAATAATGTATACAAGAAACCTATAAAACTTTAACGGAAAATACCTAAAAAAGATAGTTACCACAGACACCACATATACTCCTAACCGAAAAAAAATAACCAGCCTAATCAATTCGTCCTCAAGCCGTTTGGCTGATTTCAATTTAGCCTCAACAACTGTTTTAGGATTTCGATGTTGCAACTGCTTTTGAATTTCCGTTTCCGATTTTTTAGAAGAAAAGAACGGATAAGAGGCGTGGTTGATTTCGCCAATCAATTTCTATTCAAACGGAAACTGAGCTTAGCGGCATCGCTAAGGCGTAACTGTGACGGTTCCCCACATGCCTGCAGCAAAGTGACCAACCACTTGGCAGATGTAATAGTAGTTTCCAGCTTGGGTGGGCGTGAAAGTAACTGTACTGTTCCCAAGCCCTAATATTATGTTGACACGAGCGCCAAAGACAACGTTTGCTGTAGCTGATTTGGCATCAACCATAGCCCAGTTGTGTTCAGTGGTGGGCATGGTGTTGATGAATGTTAGGGTGACGTTGTCGCCGACTTTGAACGTAAACGTTGGTCCGGGGCTTTGAATGGTATCTGCACTATTTCCAAATCCGAAAGCCCCTTGGCTGTTGACACCCGCATAAATCGTTGCGGTAACTTGTGAAACTGCGGGAGTTGGCGTTGGTGTGGGTGGAATAGTTGGTGTTGATGTGGGAGTTGATGTTGGTGTTGATATTGGAGTTGGGCTGAATGTAGTAATAGGAGTAGGCGTTGGGGTGAACAAGGTAGTTGAAGTTGGCGATGAAGTTGGAGTGGGATTGATTGTTGCAGTAGGCGTTGAGACAACTGGTGGAGTTGGAGACGGAGTTGATGAAGGTAGAGGCGGCTGAATCAAGACGTAAATACCGATGATAATAACCACTAAGACGATAATCCCTAACAAAATTGCCAGCATTTTTGCTATGCCTGATTTTGAAGACAAAAAATACATTTTCTTGCTTAAACGCTTCAATTAGCTGCCCCCTAAAGTTGTTGAACGAAGAGATTGTTAACAAAAAAAAAGAGGATTTAAAAAAGACTAAGAAGATTTTCTTCTTCTCAAAAGTAGAACTAATCCTGCGACCACAACAATCACGATGACAATGCCTAATGCAAGTGCCACAAAGGTTGTATTTGAGCTCGAGACATTCGGAGTTGGAGAAGGAATTACGGATTCGGTTGGTGTTGGCGAAACAATTGGGCTAAGTGTAGGTGTTGGAGTTGGGGTTGATGTGGGTTTTGGAGTTGGACTTGGAGTTACCGTGTGAGTGGAACTTGGAGAAGGTGAAGGACTTGGCGTTGGAGAAGGAGTTGGTCGTTGGTAGTTGGCAGTTAGGCGTTGGAGTTGGCGTTGGAGTTGGCGTTGGAGTTGGCGTAGAAGTGATTGGTTAGCGATTTGTCCTCTGATTTCTCCCCCTGGAAACTGAGTTGTATGCACGTTAACATAGCTCGTTCCATTAATCATCATAGCTATAAGAGTACTAAGAGGCTGCCCAGCTAAAGACCCGGTGAAGTTGGCTGCATTGAAGTCACCTTCAGCCAGAATTCCTGTGAATGACCCAACTTTTGCCGTAGCTGGAGGAACTGGAAACAGCAAAACCACGATACCACCATTGACTCCAGCCGCTCCCGCGTGAATATGAGACATAGTTGCATTGACGATGTTTGTAACCTGAACCACATAATGCATGGAAAGACCATCTGCGCTAAGTGTAAAGGTAGCTTGACCTGTAGCCGAACTATTCGACGGGGGAACCTCATTATTACCAAGTTGAGCAGTAAAAGTAATCGGTGTAACAGCATTACCAATTTGTCCTCTGATTTCTCCCCCTGGAAACTGAGTTGTATGCACATTAACATAGCTCGTTCCATTAATCATCATAGCTATAAGAGTGCTAAGAGGCTGCCCAGCTAAAGACCCGGTGAAGTTGGCTGCATTGAAGTCACCTTCAGCAAGAATTCCTGTGAATGACCCAACTTTTGCCGTAGCTGGAGGAACTGGAAACAGCAAAACCACGATACCACCATTGACTCCAGCCGCTCCCGCGTGAATATGAGACATAGTTGCATTGACGATGTTTGTAACCTGAACCACATAATGCATAGAAAGACCATCTGCGCTAAGCGTAAAGGTAGCTTGACCTGTAGCCGAACTATTCGACGGGGGAACCTCATTATTACCAAGTTGAGCAGTAAAAGTAATCGGTGCAGCATTAGCGAAGGTTTGGGAAGCAAAATTAATGCTTATAAAAATGCCTGCAAATAAGCCTATCAAAAGCACCATAATCGACACTTTTGCCAAGGTTTGCCTTTTGTTTTGTCTGGACAATTCTATATCTTTTTTCCTGAGAGCCAAAAATAAGCTATTAACTGTTTTCATTGAAAAATTCACCAGAATTTTGTTCTTGTTTATGAACTTTCTTTGTCTTTAAAAGAATTGTGTGTAGGCATGACGCTACACTCTTTTTGAATAGCTAAGAACCCGGACCATACATTAATATAGCGTTAAGGCTTTCCGCGATATATGCCGCTTCAAGAAATGACTTTGACTCATGGAATATGTTACACCTGAGAGAAGAGTACATGAAACAGGCTATTGAAGACCTGGGAATTTTTTGAGAAAAGAGGACCAAATTTTAATCTAACCAACCCAAAGAGTTCACTTACAACTAATACGTACTAAACATCCAAGTCCTAAGCTAAGCATGCAGGCTACAACTAAAACAACCGGAAAAAGCTCTGATCTTAAATATTCGCTTGTTAGTATGGTCGCTTTCGGCAGCCAATCCATAAGAAAAATAAAAAAGAAGAGGAGATAGCGGTCTTTTCCAGACGCTATGCTTTTTTCCGTATCGCCATCATTATTAAAGCGCCGATTATAATGACTATTATTGCTATTGCGATAACGCCTGCAACTATTGTCAGTGTATAGTCCGGTACTGTTATTGCTGGTCCTGTTGAGGTTGTTGCTGTGGGTGTTGTTTCTGCGCCAACTGAAACAGCAGTTGCTGCTGATGAGCTGCCGTAGGAGTCGTCCCCTGCAAATGTGGCAATTATCCTGTATGTGCCTTCAGTAGGCGGCGTCCAAGGCATTTCAAAGGTGCCGTAGTATGCACTTGTAGTTACGGTGCCGATTGTGATGGCGTTGTTGTTAGAGTCTATAGCTGTGAGTACAATTGGCACACCAGTCATCGTAGCATTGTGGTCAACACCGTCGATTGGATGCTGCATATGCAGATATTCCATCTCAGTAGCCATCGAATCCTTAGAGACGCATGGTGTGTTAGGCTGAGCAGGAGACAAATCAAGCACTGTGCCCTTTATCAAAACGCCTGTTCCTCGCGCAACCACTGTATCGGGTGCTGTCACTGTTGTAGCGGTTTTTCCTCTGCCGAAGACATACATGTATCCGTCATAAGAGTTTCCTGCAGTCATGTAGCCATCCGCAGTCGCGCCTGGAGCCATGCTGCCAGTAATGTTCCATATGCCCTGGCCTGTGGTTATGTTGATCGCGTGTAGCTTGTAGCCTCTGTAAATAGGTTGGTTTGGACTGTGCTCAGTGTTATAGGTGTATAGGACTCCGTCTGCGATGACAGAAGTTCCGGTAAACCATGCATAGGAATCAACACCTGTTGCATCATTTGCATACGGTTGTTCATACGGGTATTCTGGCACGTATTGATACAGCCAGGCTACTTTTCCGTTGGTCCAGTTGTAAGCAGCGACTCCATCGTATTGATTTGCAATTATCATTCCTCCGTAGGATTGTACACCGTAGCAGCCGAAGCTTCCCCATGGCCAACTTGTCAAATCGCTTACCCATAGCTGTTTTCCAGTGTGGAGGTCCCAGCAATACCAATGTCCATCATTTAAGCGCACAGCGAATTTGCCGTGATCTGCGACTGAGGTGCTTGCACTGAAGAAGCCCCCTTCCCCCGTCGTTGTATCGGTTGTGATGTTGAATAGTAGTTGTCCTGTCGTCATGCTTGCTGCCATTATGCCTTGACCATATGCCACAACAAAGCCTGAGCCAACTCCTCCTGTACCCGGAGTAGTTATCGCATATGTGTTAACAGCAATAGCTGATTCATAGTCAACAGTGCCTAAACTGCTGAATGGCCATGTAACGTTGCCCAGAACTTGAGGCCGCAGGTTGGTAGCACCTCCGAATCCAACGTCTCCTGTTATAGTCCAGTTGATAAGTCTATATTGAGTGCCAATAGTCTGTACTGTAAAGAATACAGGCCAACCGTCGGGTGTTTGCGCGTAGAATGTGCCGCTCGTGAATGGAGAAATTGAGATGTTGGCGATTACTGTTCCAAGCCACGGGTCATACCATATCAGTCGACTACTTCCCACGTACATAAGTCTCACAGACAATCCTGAATCTTCGGCGCTAGCGCCCGCGACAGTCACAGAAGTCCTTGTAATATAATTAATCATTGTTGGCACCTGGGTGACATTTAATTGGTCCCAATAAACTTGCCCAGTTTGAAGGTCGTAGCATTCCCAAACAGATTGTGCGTGGCCGTCTATCATTTTAGTCATGGTTTGATAGCATCTTCCGTCATAAATTATCGATGGTGTTGCTCCCCTGCCCGACAAGGATGTCAGCCCCATTGTTCCACCAATTACACCAGCTATAGCGTCTTGCCGCATCCAAACTACGTGTGCAGTTTTAGGTCCTTGAACATAAGGAGTGAACAAATAGTTGCTCATGTAGGTGTTTGTGTCTGCTGGCCAGCTTGGGCCGCCTCCAACAATGCCTGTAGCAGGATAGTTGCCCAATATCGACCACCATTCCCTGTTTTCAGGTGACACCGGTCTTGTCCAGTAGTCCGTCGGAAGAGGTGAACCTGGCCAACTTTGAGCAAGCGTATTGGTTACAGTTATAGTATATGGTCCGTCACTGCTTGGTTTGTAGTATACTGAATTGGTAAAGGTCGTGTTGGTTCCAAACTGGAATGATGCTTCGGTCGTGTTGTAAACTCCTGCAGGGAAGTAGGCACCGAGGAAGTCAAATTTGATTGTCCAATTGCCAAGCTGATCCGGTACGTAATTGAACCATGCTGATACATCTCCAGGATAGGAGTTCAGTGGACCGATAGTATCTTTGGTACCGTCTGGCTTTGTGAATGTCACTACGTAAGCATTTTTCATGTATCTGACGACGTGAACTGGAGGTTGAAGCCAAAGGTTAACAATTACATTTTGTCCAAGCCCAATGGCATGCGGGTTGAAACTCAAGTGAGCGATTGTCTGGAATGATTCATCTGGAGTAACGCCTGTTGGTAATGGTATTGATCCGTTATCCTGTAGTGGTAAGCTTTGAGCTTGAATAATAGATGGTGTTGTCAACGCAAATAAAGATATCAAGAAAATAGCAATTATAGTTTTCTTTGCTTTTCCAAACATGTTGTTCTTTCTTCTCTTAAGTTTATGTACAAAGCCGTTAAAGCCTTGTCAAAACGAGTGGTATGCATTCAACTTGTATTTAAGTTTAGTCCAATCAACCTATTGTCTGGTAATCGACTTGAACATAGGCGATGAAGAAACAGTCGCCAGTTCCCGATGGAATCTACACCCAAATCGACCGAATCGAAACACTGTGTTAAATCAACCCGACGCTTAGGAACCAACTTCAAGTAACCCTTCCGCTTAATAAATATGGATTTCTCTGCTTTCACCGATTTCCCTGCTTTCACCGATTTCCGCTTCACGCCAATCCACAGGGCAGGATAAGACGACCCTTAGAATCCACTTTCCTTAATTCAAAGCCGGTTTCCAACTAATCCATCATAAATAAATTACACACCATTCCATAAAGTTCCACCAAAAACATAATAATTAACAACACCCCGCAAAAGATAACCCCCCGAATATTGCAAAATGAACAACATGGTACAAATGCAATAAGCGTGCCCCCTATTACTACTAACAATGGAGTAATCCCACGCCAAATTTACCGTCAAGCGCTAATACAGTCGAAAACTTAGTTACCGACGTTCAATTTGCGCTGCCGCTACCAGTAACCAAATATTTTACTTTTAAATTCCTACTATTTGCAGAATAAAACGAATAATAGAATTCAAAAATCCTCGGTAAGAAGGATGCTATATATGAATTTGAACAATTTTACCATTAAATCGCAGGAAGCCATTCAGAAAGCCACAGAAATTGCTATAGCAAAACAGAACCAATCAATTGAAACCTCACATTTGTTGAAAGGCATATTGATGGTGGACGAAAATGTGGTTCCCTATTTATTGAAGAAACTAAATGTAAACTTTGATGCTTTTTCAAAGGCGCTTGATAAGTTAATTGATTCCTTACCTAAGGTAGAGGGCGGACAACAATACCTCTCATCAAATTCAAATCGAGCCCTCCAGAAAGCGTCAGAAATAGCTTCAGAATTCAAAGATGAATTCATCTCCATCGAACATCTATTGCTATCAATCTTAACGGTAAAAGATGCAGCATCAAGACTACTTGAGAACAACGGAGTCAACGAAAAAGATCTGCAGGCAGCAATCAAACAATTACGTAAAGGATCAACCGTTAATTCTCAAACTGCAGAAGAAACCTACAATGCATTAAACAAATACGCATTCAACCTAAATGAATTGGCCAGAAAAGGAAAACTTGACCCAGTCATTGGACGCGACGAGGAAATCCGAAGAGTCCTTCAAATCCTATCCCGAAGAACGAAAAACAATCCAATTCTAATCGGAGAGCCAGGCGTTGGCAAAACCGCAATCGCAGAAGGACTAGCTCACCGCATAATCGATGGAGACGTACCCGAGAACCTGAAATCAAAACAAGTTTATTCACTTGACATGAGTGCTCTTATCGCCGGTGCAAAATTCAAGGGCGAATTCGAAGAACGATTGAAAAGCGTAGTCAAAGAAGTTGTTTCAGCTGAAGGCGATATAGTCCTATTCATAGACGAGATTCATACTCTCGTCGGAGCTGGCGGCGGCGAAGGAGCAATGGACGCAGCAAACATCCTAAAACCCGCACTAGCTAGAGGAGAATTACGTGCCATCGGCGCCACAACATTAAACGAATACCAGAAATATTTTGAAAAAGACAAAGCCCTTGAAAGACGGTTCCAACCAGTCATGGTCAATGAACCAGACACACTGGACGCTATCTCTATTCTTCGAGGTCTAAAAGAACGTTACGAAACATATCACCATGTAAGAATCAAAGATGAAGCAATAATAGCCGCTGTGGAACTCTCACAAAGATACATTTCAGACCGATTTCTCCCAGATAAAGCAATAGACTTGATTGATGAAGCCGCATCAAAACTTCGACTCGAAATCAATTCAGAACCTGAAGAGCTCGAAGTAAAAGACCGCCGAATCCGTCAACTAGAAATTGAACGCGAAGCTATCAAACGTGAAAAAGATCAAGCGAAACTTAAGTCACTCAATGAAGAAATCGCGAACCTAAGCGAAGAACGCAATCAACTACGTGCCAAATGGCAATCTGAAAAAGACATAGTTGAACAAATTCAGAACAAAAAGAACGACATTGAACAACTAAAGTTTGAAGATGAGAAGGCAAACCGCAATGGCGATCTTGGACGCGTCGCAGAAATTCGCTACGGCAAAATTCCAGAAGCAGAAAAAATAATTGAAACTCTAAAGAAGAAACTCTCAGAGTTGCAGAAAGATTCAACCATGGTAAATGAAGAAGTTGGCGCCGAAGAAATCGCTGAAATAGTTTCTCGCTGGACAGGTATCCCGGTTAGCAGAATGCTTCAAAGTGAACGGCAGAAACTGCTTAATTTAGAAACAGAACTTCACATGCGGGTTGTTGGACAAGATGAAGCAGTCAATGCAGTGGCAGATGCTATTAGAAGAAACCGCGCAGGGTTGCAGGATCCCAAACGACCAATCGGATCGTTCATCTTCTTGGGCACCACAGGGGTAGGAAAAACCGAATTAGCAAAAGCCTTAGCAGAATTCCTATTCAACAACGAAAACAGCATGATCAGAATAGACATGTCTGAATATCAAGAACGACACACTGTTTCAAGACTCATAGGCGCACCCCCCGGCTACGTAGGCTACGAAGAAAGCGGACAACTAACCGAAGCAGTCCGAAGAAAACCATACTCTGTCTTACTTCTTGACGAAATTGAAAAAGCCCACCCTGACGTTTTCAACATACTGCTCCAAGTACTCGACGACGGCAGACTAACAGACAACAAAGGCCGAACTGTAGATTTCAAAAACACCATAATCATAATGACCTCAAACATTGGCTCTCACATAATTCAAGAAAACCTAGAAAAAGTAAATGACCTAAACCGCGAAGAAATCATAAATCAAACACGAAAACAAGTCTTCGATTTACTCAAAAAAAGCATAAAACCAGAATTCCTAAATCGCATCGACGAAATAATCATGTTCCAATCATTAACCCGAGAAGAAGTCCGAAGAATAGTAGAACTCCAACTAAAAAACATCCAGAAAATGCTAGAAAAAAGCTGCATCAAACTCACAATCACCAAAAAAGCCGTAGACTTCATTGCCATCATCGGATTTGACCCCCAGTTCGGAGCGAGACCAATAAAACGCGTTATCCAGAAAAACTTGCTGAACGAATTATCAAAGATGATCCTAGAAGAAAAAGTCAACAAAAACTCGGAAATTATTGTCGATGAGAAAAACGGCAAGCTGGTGTTCAAAAACAAATTATAGATACTATTTCAATACCCCGCAAGTTCTCAAAAACCATCTTTTTTTGTTTCAAAGATTACTTAGTTTTCTATTTGATAAAATCTAATCAATGTTCAACAAGTTCTAAGCTCTGTTAGGTGAAATCAGACAACATGTAAGATTTTAAACCGCTGCAATGTATTCTGGTAAACAAAGCAGTGTCTCTATGCTAAGAGTTAATATAGCGCCTCGATGATTTTCTCGGCTGCCATTAGAGAATGACCGCCAACAAAATTCTAGGAAAAACTTTAATAATTTATCAGTTTAAGACATTCAAGGTGGTTTCTTTTTCAGTGCGTAAAATGAGCAAAAAACAACCTAATCAACTTAATCCACTTGCATTTAAAAAACACCCCTCTGAGCAATTGGACCACCAAAAAATTGCCCAATTAATACTTTCTCCGTTCATCCACTTGTTCAACATTAATGAATCGACGAAGTGTCTTTTCAATTCTTTAACTCTAAAGAAAGTGTACTTAACCAATGATAATTACACTAAGCTTTTAATAGATCTAAGTATGGGAAAACGTAGTAGAGACGTCAAAAGTTTAATCGACTTGAAGTTTATAGTGCCTCTAGGCTTTGATGCGGAAAAAGTGTTTGACAGCGTCGCAAACAGCTTGCTTAGAAAGAAACCTTCGACCAACCTTGCGTACATTTTGGTAACTGACTTCTGCAACTTCAGATGCGGTTACTGCTTCATAGAAAACTCTCTAAAGGGTCCTAGCATAGCAATGTCCAAGGATTTGGCAGATAAAGTCATTAACGTTTTGATCAACGAAGCAAAGCAAGTCCCAGAATATAGAGTTACATTTTATGGAGGAGAACCCCTAAGCATCAGCGAAATAGTCTTCTACATCATCAAAAAACTTGAGCAAGCATCTAAGGACAAATTCAAATTTTCTTGCGTTACAAACGGAAGTCTAGTAACCGAAGATTTAGCTAGAAAACTTAAACAACACAACGTTACCGTAGGATTATCGCTAGACGGATGGGCCAACATTGACAAAAACCGTGTTTTTACCAATGGAAAAGAAACCTTTTACTCAGCACTTAAAGCGTTAGCTCTCCTAAAAGAAGCCGAGGTAAATGTTGGAATATCATGCACAATTACAAAACAGAACTACAAATACGCAGAGGAAATAGTTGAATTTATCCAAAAATTGGGAATCAGAACCATTGGTTTTAATTTGTTAACTAGACTCCAAGAGCCAAGTGAATTTGAGGTGCCAGACCCAAAACAACTCGCGCACCACCTCTTTGAAGCGTACTTAAAAGCAAACGAATTGCAAATGTTTGAAGATCGCATAGGCAATAGACGAGCAAACTATTTTTTCAAAGAAATATTTCATTTGTACGATTGCCCCGCGTTTGGTCAACTAATATTCTTTTCGCCAGCTGGAACAGTGGGACCTTGCCATGCGTTCTATCCTTCAGGAAAACATCAAATTCCAATCAAAGATAATCTGAAAGTCCAAGAAGAACCATTGTTTTACAAATGGCTGGAAATTGGCACACTAAAGAATAAAGATTGCATGAGGTGTCCGGCCCTTGGAATCTGCGGCGGAGGCTGCGCTTACGATATTTACGTTAAGACCGGTCAGCTTGGCATTAAAGAAGACTACTTCTGCGCTTTCCAGAATGAAATACTCAAGCTCCTGCTATCTTACAATTTCCTGATAAAACCTCAAAATAAACTTGGAAAAACGAAAAGTTGAAAGATTCACCCGTCTAAACACCAAAAAGCCCATAAAAAGCCCTTAGCCAAAAGAATCTAAGCAAACAATTGCTAATCAACAATTCAATAAATGAAAAAAAGATACAGACACATCTGACAGTTAACTTCACCCCAGATTGCCTGTACAATAAATATAAATAATTGACACTTCATACAACAATGTAGTGATTATTTTTGTCAAAAAATAAATCAAATCCTATAGCGCCCTCCAAAAACCCATCTATCGCTCTATCAACAAAAAAATTGACCACAGCACAAAGCAAACGTTTACCAACAATCTTGGCACAAATACCACCTATCGAAAAACTGAATCCGGCCATGTATGCAAAGCTGCAGTCAACTATACATGATACCGTAGCAAAAGCTTTGCCGGAATATCAGCAATGGATAAGCAAAACTATTGCATCGGATGGCCAGACTCCGACTCCAGTGTGTAGCTCATGCGGAAACGACTGCCCAACACCACTTTGCAGTTCATGTGGAAACGATTGCCCCACACCTCTATGTAGCTCATGCGGAAACGACTGCCCAACACCATCAGCAACTAGAAAAATTGAAGACATGGTCAATGTGGCTGTCAACCAGGCAATGACCACGGCAATTCGTCAAGCTTTGGAACAACAATTCAAATAAGAAGCTGTTTTCCAATTGAGAAACGTAAACGCTCAAATGAAGAACAAGCAACAAAAATAGTCTACTGATTTGCACGATAAAAATCAGCAGCTATTCCAAAAAACAACATCAGGTAAGACCAGTTAGGCTGGTCTATTACCTCAGTTTTTATAAAATTAAAAAACGCTTCTCGTTAAATCTAACATAAAACTTTGGTTGTCCAATCGTTTAATATAGACACTATGATCCATGTTTCGTAATAATAAAGAACTTTAAATCATCCATGAGTGGCTTATTAGGAAGTCTTCCAAAAAAATATCTTAAAAGGGTTACAAATGCCTGTATTTCTTTGCATCCCTCCAGTTTCTTCGTTGGTTCCTTATCCAGCAATTCCATACTTAACAAGTAGCCTGAAAGCAAATAATCAAAAGGTAAGTACCTTTGATCTAAACATAAACGCTTTTAATTTAACTCTTTTCCACCAAGGCGTTGATATTAAACCCGGGGAAATTTTACGTAAGAATAATCATGGAATAAAGGCGAAATGCGCAAGAGTTCCTGAGGCAAATCTTTACTCGACCATGCGAGAAAGCAAAGAAATTTTTGAACAAATTATGTTCGAAGAGGCTTCTGATCAATTAAGTTATCCCTATTCGAGTCTACAGTCCAGATATATTATTAGCAAAGAATTAAAGCAGGCAATAATTTCGGATGTTTGGAAAATTTGTAATAATTGGTTTTTGGAAGTTGCCAATGATTCCAAAGAACAAAGTATTGTAGGATTTCATGTAATAAGTCAAACTGGATTGATGTGGAGCATACTTCTTGCACGAAAATTAAAGAAAATTCTGCCCAAAATTTTGACAGTCTTGGGGGGTCCAGCATTCCTCGCATGGGAAGAAGTTCTCTCAGCCAATCCAGAAATTGACGTAATAGTTCGAGGGGAGGGTGAGGTCACAATTTCTGAGATAGCTAATTTGTATGACGGCAGTTTGGAATCAATAAAAGGAATCAAGGGAATTTATTACAGAAACGAGAAAGATAAAATTGAAACCAATGCGGATCGCCCATTAATAAAATCTCTTGACGCTTTGCCTTTTCCATATTATGGTGATTTACCGTTAAAAGAATATCCTCAGAATAAGTTTGGAATGCCTATAATACCCGTTGTTGGTTCTAGAGGATGTATAGGAAATTGTGTTTTTTGCGTTGAAAAACGTTTATGGGGTAACACTTATCGGATGCGCTCACCAGAAAACATCGTTTCCGAGTTCAAAAACATTAAAGAAAAATATGGAACTTCTGTTATTCGCTTCAATGACAGTTTGATAAATTGTAATATCAAATCTCTAGAAACATTCTGCAATTTATTGATTGAAGATAACATCAGAATGCAATGGATGGGTAATGCTCGAATCCGACCTGAAATGACTGATAAATTGCTTGGGAAAATGGGCCAAGCAGGTTGCATAGGATTATGGTATGGCATAGAATCTGGGTCTCAAAGAATATTGCATAAAATGAAAAAAGGATATAATTTGGAAACCGCTAAAAATGTAATCCACGATACTGCTAGAAACGGCATTCGAGTTCTAATATTTATGATAGTAGATTTTCCAGGAGAAACACCAAACGATTTTAGACAGTCCGTTGATTTCTTAAAGCAGAATCAAGATTACATTGATCAAGTCAGCATTTCACGCTTTGGCGTCTTGCATGATTCAGAAATAGCTCTCAGCCCAAAAAAATATGGAATTGAAGTTATTAGAAGAAAAATGGGCGTTAATTACAGTTACATCTATTCACCTAGACCAGAGAGCAATCGATATGAAATCTTAGATTCAGCCTGGAAGCAATTAAGTATGCTAAAAAAAGCAAACCCAGCTAGAAATAATCGCGCAAAAATAATCGTCCCATATTACTAAACGAAGTTTCTTGTAAAGAGAATTTCTCCTTTTGCTTTTTTGTCGCTAAAGATGGTGATAGTTAAGGCAAAACGTACAGGAGATTTCTGTTAACCACGTTTTTCAAGAGTCTATTAACAATTTTGCAAATCCTCATAAACATAAATAGCGGTACTTCATAAAAATAGAGTGCGATTATTTTTGTCAAAAGATAAATCCGTAAACAAAGCCCTCTCTAAAAAGTCTACAAGAACTGTTCCTAAGAAAAAATCAGATTCAGCTGGTTCAAAAAAAAGATTAACCAAGAAACAAAATGAACGCCCACATACACTTTTTGAAAAAAATCAACATTTTGAAAAATTGGATCCCGAATCTTATGCGAAACTGCAATCAACAATACATGAAGTCGTTGAAAAAACGATGCCCGAATACAAAGAATGGCTAAATTCTGCATTTGGCGAAAAAATTATTCCCGATGATTGTTCCAATGCCCGCCCAACACTTATCCAAAGGTGCCGCGTCTGTCCAAAAAATTGACGATATTGTAGTTGCTGCTTTCAACAAAGCTATGAAAGCAGTACGTCAAGCTTCGGAAGAAACTGAGCAAACGGAAATTATGGAAAAATGGTTCAAAAAAAAATTTTTTGACGACGTTTCTGACATACGACCTGAAAGCAGAAACTATTACAAACATTGCGTACACAATTTCGTTACTCAATTTTTCTCCAAAGAAAAAATAGCTGGAAAAAGAATCCTCGACTTCGGATGTGGACCAGGATACTATTCCACGATTTTGGCCCAACGCGGAGCAGACGTAACTGGAATTGACAGAAGTGCATTTCTTATTTACAAAGCAAACGAACTCAAACAAAAACTAGGACTTAAGAATATAGAGTTTTTTCAAGAAGATTTTCTTGATTTTGAGACAAATGCAAGGCCCAAAGAGTTTGATTATATCATAGCGATAGACACAATTGTGAGTTTTGACTTTTCCAGACAGAAGCATAACCATGAGGATTTCACTAAGGCATTGAGCAAAATCAGCAGAATTCTGAAAGATCAAGGTAGATTTTTTATAATTGAGGCGCATCCTTTTTTCGGTCAATTTGCTAAAGGAATAAAATTCTCAAGCGAAGGACATTTTCATGGTCGTTTATCTCATTATAAAATAGAATATAAGCGTAAAGATAATCCTAATCATTGGTTTACCCTTGACGAAATGACGAAGGCTCTTAATGAGAACTGTTTGGCAATTTGCAGGATTTATGAGCCTGATCCAAGTGTTGAATTGGAAAAAGAAAACGCCCAATTATTCAAGTTTTTCCTGAAGTATCCACACATGATTGTATATGAAATATGCAAAGTGAGAAACTAATTAATGTGCCATGTACTAACCATAGTGAGTTTTTCCTTTTTTTGCCGAGCAAACCTTTTTGATTTAAGCGGTCTGAATCTCGGAGACACTTCTACAACCGGTTTGAACGTTGCCATCTTAAACATGGTTCGTGGAAAAATCTTTTTTTAATGCGGAAAAAATGCATAATACCTATTACAGTATCGTGGCGTCGAATGTGATGAATGCAAAAGTTGTAGTTACTCAGATGTCTGCGCCCGTGAATGCATAGGAAAACAGACTAATTAGACTATTTTATCAGCCGCCATTTTCATTTTTTCCAAAATGAATCTCACTTTTTCGAGTGATGTCATTCCAAAGCCGCAATCCGGATGGATATACCTGATATTTTCTCTTCCGGCAGATTTCCTCAATTCTGTTATATCGCTCCATAATTATTCTCTCATCTTCAACATTGACGTTTGAGATGAACCCTACTCCAAGTTTCTTACCGTGCTCTTCCAGTGATGTCTTTGAGATGATATCCAAATTCTCTTTTTCTTCTTCTCCGCTAAATCCTAAACTTAAGATTGGAATATCAGAATCTAATAAGACATCATATAGATTCGGAACACTTTTTATTGATCCACAGACGTGACAGCTAACTTTTTCCTCTTTAATCGAAAAAGGTGGAAGATGCAAAGTAAAATCTTCCAAGATCTTTTTAGCAGACTCAAGAGAAACTCGCCCAGTTGAAAGCAAAGGTTCGTCAATCTGCACGTAAGCTCCAATATTAAGCGCTTCCTGCACTAGAGGTAAAAGGGCACGAGAAAAATCAGAAAACAAAGATTCTTCTTCGTCTAAATTATAATGCTTCATTGTACTTTCCATATCCGCTAAAGCACAAGTAGTACCTAACGTCATTGGACCTGTAATTGTAATTTTGACTTTCACACTCTCTTTTCCTAGGCTTTCCAGGATTGATTTGACTCTTCTATAATCGTTAATCTTGTAGAACTCATCTATCTTGTCTCGTTTTATGGGTTCAATTTTTCCCACAATCTTCAAGCCATCGTCGAGTCTTTCTAGACCTGGAATTTGCTCAAAGTACTGAATCATGTTTCTTCGCAGTTCACCATCAGTTATCAGATCGATGCCGTAGTATAATTGCAAATCAACGATTTCTCTAATCGCATTTTCAAGAGGACGATCTGATTTAGGAAAACTTCCGACAACAGTTGTTTCTATTGGCATGAAAATAGTTAAATAAACATAAATATTTAAACCGCTTGTGAGCAACTGTTCAGAACTGCTTCAACGTACAGTTTCAAGCTAAATTACACCTTTTGCTCCGTAAGTAGCTCCTGAACTTGGCGCTCAATTTGGCATCTGATTTCTCGAACTTGTCTATGGGTTTCCTTTTGGGTCTTCAAGCTTCCATTCGATTGTTGGCCTGAAGAGCATTTTTGACCCTCAATTCAAAACCGGCTGCCTAATTGATTATTGCTATCTGAACCTTTTTGACACATGATTGAATTTGTCGCTGACTTCAAAAAACCGGAAATAAAGAAAAGATCGGGCTTTGTTTTCGATAGATATTGGAAAGTAAGGAACGGGTGTTTGCAAGATTAGAAAAACACATAGCACATCTATCCTAAGATTTCGTTGGCACTTATTGATTCCGTTGTCAAAGGCAAAATTATGCAAAGGTAGAAAGAAAGTTGCAGCTATCTATTTCTTAAAGAATACTTGAAAACCTAAGCCTTTTGCTAAAATTATCTTTGAACAAGAAAAAGAGGGAGATGTAATTTTATTGTTTGGGTGGTTATCGTTTTCTGAGTATCAGAATGGCTGTTGCGACTGAGAGGATAACTACGATTATTATTGCGATTACTCCGGCGACTATGGTCATTGTGTAGTCTGGTGTTACGGATTGTGAAGCTGCTTGAGAAGGTGCCAATGTTGCTGCTGGACTAACTGCTATTGCTGTTGCTGCTCCTGAACTGCCATATGAGTCGTCTCCTGCAAATGAGGCAACAATTTTGTATGTGCCTTCTGTTGGTGGGGTCCAAGCCATCTCAAATGTGCCGTAGTATGCGCTTGAAGTTACTGTTCCGATGTTGATGACTTTGCCAGATGAGTCTATAGCTGTTAGTGTTACTGGTATGCCAGTCATGGTAACGTTGTGGTACATTCCATCTATTGGAATTTGCATGTGTAGGTATTCCATTTGAGTCGACATTGAGTCTGCGGAAACGCATGGCGTACCTGGTTGGGCTGGTGATTGATCCATAACTGTTCCTCGTATTAGCACTTGGGTTCCCAATGGTGTAGCGGTGTCGGGTGCCGTCACTGTGGTTTGTGTTAAGCCTTTGCCAAAGACGTCTAGGTAGCCGTCGTATTCATCGAGGAATGCGAGGTAGCCGTCTGATATTGCGCCTTCGAAGTAGCGTGAGCCTGGTACTCCTTGACCCATGGTTATATTCCATATGCCTGCGCCTGTGGTAGCGTTAATGCAGAAGAGTCTCCAGCCTCTTGTAATTGGCTCGCTTGGCGTATGTTCACAGTTGAAGGTGAAGAGTTTTCCATCAGCCACGTAGCCTGAGCTGTGCCAGGAATAGTTTCCGCCATATGGTGTTTCAAATGGAGGTGCGGGTGCTGTGAAGGTCCAATCGATCTTGCCTGTGATCCAGTTGATCGCGTGGACTCCTGCGTAGTCATTGTCGAATATGTATCCGTAAGCTGATTGCACATCGTAAGCTCCGAAGACTCCCCATGGCCATTCTGACAGCGGGCTCGTCCAAACCAGGTTCCCAGTCTTTAAGTCCCAGCAATCCCAGTCGCCGCCTAACAAGCGGACAGCTGCTTTGCCGTGATCGACAACCATTGGGGTTCCAAAGGTTTGTCCCCAGCCTGAACTAGTGTCTGTGGTTTTGTTCCAGAGGAGTTGTCCAGTGTATATGTTTGCTGCTTGTATGAATATGCCAACGTTTACTCCTAAGCCGGCTGAACTGATTGCGCCTGTGGTGACAGCGATTCCTGATTCATAATCAACTGTTCCCAGACTGCTAAATGGCCAAGAAATGTTGCCCCATATTCTTGCGGTGAAATTGTCAACAACTGTTTGCGCGCCTCCGCCGTGAACTTGCTCAGAGCCTGCGTTATTTGCTATGGTCCAGTTGATTAAACGGTAGGTGACAGATGATCCTGAGCCGATTGTTTGTATGCTCAAGACCCATGGGTCTGCGTAGAATGTGCCGGTAGATACTCCGGAGGGGACTCCTGTGAAGTTTGAAACAACTGTGCCAGTTAAGGGGTCGTACTTGATTACTCGACCTGAATTTGAGCCTGACGCTCCAGTTATCGCTACAAAGTATACTGATTCGCCTACTCTTGCTTCTGCGCCTGGAACTTCTGCGCCGCCTCGCTCATAGGTGATTATGGTGGGTATTGTTTCTCCAGTGGCTACTGGGCGTTCCCAGTATATCTTGCCTGTTTGCAGATCATAGCATCTCCATTCGTTGACTGCGCTAACTGTAGTAGGGTATTGCCATGTGCCGTTGATGTATACTGGTTGTGTGGGTTCGCTTATGACTTCATAGCATCTTCCTGAGTAGATGATGGTTGGGTATCCACTTCCCGTTAATCCTCCGGCTGTCCAAGAGAGTTGTCCTGCTGGTCCACCGATGAGTCCGGCGATGAATGTTGGTCTTTGCCAGACTATGTGTGCTGTGTTTGGTGCTTGGACGTAGGGTGTGAATCTGTAGTTGCTCATGTATTTGTTGGTGTTTGCTGGCCAGTAGGTGCTTCCTCCAACAACGCCTGTTGGAGGCCAATTGCCTAATATTGGCCACCATTCTCTGTTGAAGGATTCAGCTGGTCGTGACCAGTAATCTGTTGGTAATGCTGCTGGAGGCCAAGATGCTACCGCGTTTTGTTGCACTGTTACTGATACTTGAGGTGTTGTTGCTGGTTTGTAGTAGGCTGAGTCTAGAAATGCAGAACCGGATGTTCCGTTTTCGACGACACTTCCTTGGAGGTAGTATCCTGCGGGGTAGTATTGACCTAGGAAGTTAAATTGGAATTTGTAGGTACCGGCTGTGTCTGGGGTGTAGGGGAACCATGCTGTTGAGTCGCCTGCGTAGGATGATATTGGGCCTACAGTGGTGGTTGTTCCATCTGGTTTAGTGATTGTGACTGTGAATGCGTTTACTAAGTCTCTGTTTATGTTGATTGGAGGTTGAAGCCAGATGTTTACAAGTAACTCTTGCCCAACTCCGATTGGGTTTGGAGTGACATCAAGATAAGCAGTAGGAGTCACAGTAATGCTTGCAGTTACTCCGGCTGGTAAAGGTCCTGCTACTGGTTGGCTTAATGCTTTTACTGTCATTTTTGTCGTGGTTGCTATTACAGAAGCCATCAAAATGATTATGATAATTGCAGTTATCTTTTCACGATTTATTTTCATTTTTTCTTTGCTCCTTAATTCTTTGCAGAGCTAACAAAATGCTCTGCAAAAATTAGTTATCTACTCTGAGCGCTTTTAAGGTTTTAGATAACGCTTTTATAAAGACAAGATGCTCGAGTTAAAATGCGCTTACATAAACATGAGAAGTCTCGTTCGGAGATAGCCACTCTGGTATGTCACGGTACACAATTTTCCTTAACAAAGAAAAAGGATTAAGGAGCTTTATTGCTCTGCCTTCACTGGATAGAGTCTCTTTGATTAAGCAGTTTTTGAATTTGCTGCAATATATCTTCAGACGAAGAAGCCTTGAAATGTGCAGGTTCGCGAACTCCCGGTCCGACTTTGGCGTACTTTGCTCCGATTTGTGTCATTCTCTGCGTTAGGCGTAGCTCGGGATATACTTCGTCTATTACTGACAGCAAGACGGCTTGCTCGGAAGATATGATCTGCCCACCTTCGAAAAACTGAGCAGGCTCGATTGCCGACCATATCATCTCTATCGTTTTCGCTGAAAGAGCCCCTTGCAACGGTTGATCAATTAGACTTGCAGCTTGATGCGCGGGTTCAATCCATTCATTTGAGAGTTTTAGTTTGAGCGCACTTAACCACAGCAGATAAATATTGAAAGTTCCTGCAACAACTGTAATCAGTTTCTCTTCATTGATGCCTTTGAGGACTGGCATGAGTTCACTCTCAAACACGGTACCTTTAAGGTTTTCAGCACCCAAGCTAACTGATTTGACCATTCCGCCATCTACTTCGATTTTGCAAGGCAAGGTGGAGGCAACAACAAAGCCAATTTGTTTGGATGCACGGTCAAAGGCTGCGTCTATCTTTGTCTGGTATTTCTCTTTAATCAACTGGTAAATCGCAAGCAGGTCTTCTCTGTATTTGATAATCTTCGGATGCGCGGGTTCCACCCAAGGTCTCTGCTTTCTCAGCATTGTTTCATCTATTCTTTTTTCATCCAATTTTTCACCCCCTTCACAAATTTCTTATTCTCTTCTTGAATTCGTCATATGGAAGGTAGTTTTGTCCAATTGCAATCATGTTTAGTATCTCGTCAGGGTTCCTTCCTTGAAAAGAATATGAAGTTTCTAATCCCACATTGGAACCAGCCGTTATCAAATTCGACGATTCCATAACATCTTCGTCATTCAGAATAGCCTGTGTATCTAATCCCCCGTTTCTATAAGCTTTTTCAAGGTAGTTGATTATCCGATCGCCTTTCACAAGCAGAACCGCACTTCTTCTGTCGATTCTCTGTCTCATTTCTCTTGCAAAACGATGAATTTTTAGCTCATCCTCAACGTTGACCTCAGAGACAAAATCAAAAATACCAGACAATTCTTCAAATGTGTCCAGATTAGTCTCTTTTATGAAATTTCGAACCGCTGCCCTCAGGCTCTGCGAGAGAATTTCAGGATGGAAACGCCGAAGAATTTGATAGTAAAAATCAACCTGCATGTTAAAGTAGTGCAGACCATTGTCATTGAAATTCCTGTCGAAAAAGGCATAATTCGCGATCTTGTGGAATACTTCGACCTTTGGGTCTTTTATGCGGTAGTCAAATCCGAAATAGTCGCCGAGCAAGCGTCCCTGCGTGCGTAGTTTCTCTTCGAGCCCTGTTCCTGCGTAAGCTTCTGCCCGGCAGAAATTAAAGGGATTTTCTATATGGCGTTCCATAAAACGAAGGTTGATGAGTAAATCGTTCATGGTTGCATCGAGTTCAAACATCAAGAAGTTGAAAGCAACATGAACATCGAAGTCATTGAGAATCTGCAGCGCATTAAGAATGTCCCCGATTGTTTGTTTGCGGTTTAGGTTTCTCAAGCCGTTCTCAGAAGCATTTTCAACACCCAAGAATACTCGGAAAAGGCCAAGCTCATCAAGAACGGATATAGATTCGCGGGTAATGCTGTCAGGTCGAGCCTTCACGGCGATTGCGATTTTTTCAACTCCATTTCTTTTCAGCTCGTCCCGTAATTCCTTGAAGCGTTGCAGGGTTTGCTGGTTGTCGGCAAGAAAGAAGTTGTCATCGTGGAAGTTGAAAATTCGAATGCCGTATTCAAAATAAAGTTGCTTCATCTCGGCAACGATGTTTTTTATGCTGCGGACTCTGAACTTCTTGCCTCCTTGGTGTTCATACCATGCGTTTATGCTACAGAAAGCACAGTTCCGCCAGCATCCCCTACTGCTCAGTATGCCCGCAATCGGCTTGTCGAAGTACTTGTTGAATGTTGTTCTTTTCGGAAATGGCAGTGCGTCCAGGTTTTCCTGCTTAATGCCAGGTGAACATCTTATTGTTCCTTCAGTCCCCCTAAAAGCTAAGCCGGGAACATCTTCCAGTCTGTCCAAACTCTGAGCCAGCTTACAAAGCAGCAGTTCGCCTTCGCCCAGGCCGACCGAACTAAAAGCAGGAAAGTCCTTTAGCAGTCTTTCGTAGTTGAAAGAAGCAAAATGCCCTCCAGCAACTATATGTCCCTTGTAACCTGCGTCCCTTAGCCTCTGTGCCAGGCTGCAAAATTCTCTTGCTCTGCCTGTAAACACCATGGACAATGCCGTTATTTGCGGGTCTGTCTGAATGATTTTTTCTACTACTGAGGAAATCTCGGCTTGAGAGTTGAAAGGTACGATTTGTGTCTCTATGCCGACTTGCTCTAATGAAGATGCCATGTACCGAATGCCGATGTTTTCCTCTAATTCTGCGCCAACAAGGGCAACTTTCACCTTATCCCCCCAATCAAAGTGTCTAAAGTGCAAGGGACAAATGACAGTTCCTCGAGAACAAAGATTGCGTTATAAGAATTTTCCGCCGGGTTATTTGTAGATCTCGCGATATTCGACTTTCTGCACATCAACAGGTCTCTCCACAGATAGTAAACATTAGAAATTTCGCCAAATCAAAAACCTCACATAAATGAGTGACCGCAAATTGCTTTTCCATATTATCTCTTATTTCATTAGTCATTTGATTAAGGCGTCTCCGAAAATCATCTTTGCCTCATCGCGTATTTAATAATATGTTGTTGCATTTGCACTGCAACTAACTTCAGTTCTTGGTTGAAAAACCTAATATTCGTTTGACATCAAAGAATAAACAGGAAACACCTATGTTTGAACCCCATCAAGGAAATGTAAGAATAGATTGCGACTTTGATAAAGTATGGGATTCTTTGAAGATTAAAGGTGAGCTTTCTTTGCAGACTGAGATAGAAGGGAAACCATTTATTGCAAAGGCAACCGTCGCTACAAAAGGACTTCATTCAGGTGAAAAAGTAATAGTTTTTCTTCACGAAAAGAATGGAAAACGAATTGAATCTGCAAGAGGGTACGAATGCTGCTGGGGACATTATTATAACTGTTATGGAACCAGAATTGGAATGTACTTTAAAGCATTGGTTCACTCAATGAGATTTTCATAGTTTGTTTTCTGCTGTTCCGTGCTGTTCCATGTTTGAAATAGCTAAGGAGAAGCAAATTGCCGAAGCCCACAAATGGCCGATAGAACTATTTTTTAATCAGTGAACTATATGGAGAAAACAAAGCACCTCTATATAGAGGAGTATTATATTCCGAATGGTTCGTGTCCACGGATTAAAGTACGTAAAACCAGCCATTACTGCAATGACGGATACGATAAGACAACTGTGTTCTGATTAGATTATAGTGCCTTCCCAACAAAAATTGGCGATGACGCTGTTTTTTGGAAAAAGTCCTGCCTGCCGGTTAGAAAAAATTTATAAATATTTTGCCATAAATAGGGAGCGGTTGGCTGATAATTTGGGGAAGGTTACACGAACTGTTTCACCCTCAATATTCTTTTTGCTCACATTCATTCTTTCATGGTCTATTTGGATTTCCTTGATTCTTGCTTCTTCCCAGATTTCTGAGGGCTTAAGCAATATTGTGAGGCTATTTGGCGTTTTGATGCCTGCTATATCTGCTATCATTCTTACAGCTTACTGCGCTGGTCGGTCTGGAATTGGGCATTTATTTTCTCGGTTGAAGATTTGGAAAGTTGGAGCTAAATGGTGGATAGCTGTCATTTTTGTCTATCCCGTTTTGCTTGTTATAGCTGGTTTGCTTTACAACTTGTCTAATCCACCGTCAATGGTAAACCTTCTCCCTATAACCGCCGGCAGTCTCATAGCAAACGGCATTTTCCTTACAATAGCTGCGTTAGGAGAAGAAATCGGTTGGCGTGGTGTCGCTTTGCCTGCACTGATGAAAAAGCTCTCGCCTCTCATGTCAAGTTTGGTGTTGGGTCTTTTGTGGGCGGCATGGCACTTGCCGTTTTGGCTTCTTATCGGCACTCTTAGTCAATACGGATGGGCGTATTTCGTGATGAATTTCTTGTTCATTGTTCCAACTACATTCTTCATTACTTGGTTTTTCAATAATACCAAGGGAAGTATTCTTCTTCCAGTTATTTTTCACGTTGTTTTTAATGTAGTAAATGTTGCAATCTATCCTGTCACAGGATCAGCTGAGGCTTTCGGAATCTTTATAATACTTCAGTTTGCAATTATGTTTGCAATTATTCCCTCCCTTAGAAAATCCAAAGCCTCTGACGTTTGATTGTTAATATGCGGCAACATAAAAGGAGCGCTTGAGGTTCGGTTTAGTGTCGTCTGTTGCCACTTTCAGTAGATGGAAAAGTAGTTTTTGGATATTGATGCTTTGTTTATCCTGTCGTAACCGATTATCAAGCGGCAGGGTCTGAGGATTGCTCTTTCATTGCACAGTTTTATATCTTCAGACTTCTATAGCAAATTAACTGGCGGAGTTTAGGGTTCGATCTACCCGGATCGGCTTCCTCGAATGCATCCAAGAATGCTTTAGTGTCGAGGTGGCCCTAACCCGCCAATGATAAAGCCTTCAAAGTGCACAGCCAAACGAGTCAACGTCAAAAGTGGTTTACCAAACTGTTTCTTTAGAGCTCTGCAGAGCAAAAAATTAGCGTAGTGCCAAACATTGTACAGTACCACAGAAGTCATTTGGTAAATTAGTCTAAGCTTATAGTTGGTGCTTGTAGTTTTAGCCTGGGCATTATCTTGCACACGATAACCCGTTTCTATACCCCACCTGCGCCTGTACTCAGAAGGAATAAACAATGGCAACTTAATTGCTAATGACCTTGGAAGGTTTGTTGCAAAACCAAAATAGAGGTCAGAAACATTCAGCTTCTTCTTTTTCGGCAACTGCTCAACTGACCGCTTGTAAAGATACAGGGTAAAGCAGATGCTTTTCCTTTTGTTGCCTAAAATGAAACGTTTAGCTGACTGCTTGTCATCATAATTTAGCATCGCTTCTTTGACCGTATCATGCTTAACTGCTGGAATAATAAAATAGACCTCTAACCTCTTGAGCGTAGCTATGACGTCTATTGTGAAGAATGCTCGGTCAAGCAGTACAATGCTAATGTGTATGCCGCGTGCCCTCGCTTCAAAGATTAGTTTCTCAACGACCTCTGCTTTCTCACTGAACTGGTTAACAGTACTAGAATAGACTGTAAGTCTTCTTCCCGCTTCAACAATGTCAATGCTAGCATATGTATAGCCCCAGGTCGTTCCATTCTCCTGTTTGCCACCTATCACGTTTTTAGCGTCGGGATCACCATAGAAGGGCTGCCTTGTATAGTCGATTGCAACCACCGCTTTTCTTCTAAAGAGGCAGTGGCTTCTTAGGATAAGGAGAATCTGGTCGTTGGCTTGGATTAATGCATTGCGAATTTGCTTCTCCGCTAAGCGCTCTATTCTTCCTCTGAAGGTTCTTCCCGTGGGAACCTTGTTTGGTGTGTTGCATTTTTCTGAGAGGTCAGCTAAGCCACTTTCAGCGTAGCTTTGAGAAAGTGAGAGCTGGATTAGACATTGATTTATGTCGCTGCTGATGTAGAGGCTGTTTTTAGCTACTGGAAATTGAAGATATTCGTTAAGCAAGTTGGCTGTGAACTTGAAGACTTTGCTGGAAACCTTTCGCTCTTTTGATTTACGTTTTGCCGTCTGAACACAATATCTCAATTATACGCACTAAGATAATATTATCAAACGTTTAAGGTACTTTTCCATCTACTGACTTTTCACTCACATTTATTAACTGTTAAAGCATACTATTTAACACGGAAAGATGATTTAAACGAAACATCTTTTCAAAAAGTACTTTTGAAGGAAACTAAAAATGAAAAACAAATTTTCGACAAAACTGACAACAATCACTCTGATTCTATTGATGGCTTCAATTGCAGTATCAACAATTCCAATCCATCCAGTTCAAGCTCAAGAAGCATCGCACGGTGGTTCACCTGGAGGAGGATATGAAGGACCAACAACAGTTCCAGCCGGTCAGACTGCTGACTACACGATTCAACCCATTGCTTTCCTGAGCGTTTCACCCGCCACAATCGGTATCGGTCAAACGCTCCTGGTCAACGTGTGGATTACCTTCCCCTCAGGTGAGGGCAAATATATGGTAGGCTACACGGTGCACATCACTAAGCCAGACGGTTCAACAGACGATGTTCCTCTGAAATCGTACGTCGCGGACGGTACAGCCTATTTCACCTACGTGCCTGATCAAACGGGTCAATGGACGTTCTTGTTCACTTTCGCAGGCGAATATTTCCCAGCAGGATACTATGTAAGCGGACAATACTCCACCAGCCGAACAGGCCAGTTTGCAAACGCGATTTTTAACCCTTCTGACTACGTTGCACCAGCCACTTCCCAAGTGAGAACTTTAACAGTGCAGAGCGATCTTGTTTCATCTTGGCAGTCACCGCTTCCAACAGACTACTGGACGCGCCCAATTGAACCGAACAACAGAGAGTGGTCTGCTATCGCAGGAAACTTCCCATTCACCGAAGATATAGGCAGTGCAGAAAGTTGGAGTGATGAATGGTACGGTCCCTTCATCACGGCTCCAAATACACCACACATTGTCTGGTTCAACCAAGTAAACGTAGCAGGCATAACTGGAGGAGAAACCGGTCTACAATCCACGCTTAGTGGTCCCGGAACTCCCAGCGTTATCTATCAGGGAAGATGCTACCAGACCATGACCATTTCCATCAACGGCGTTCCAACGAGTTGCGCAGTATGCTATAACCTGCAAACAGGAAAACAATACTACGCCATACCGGGCGGAATCACACCAACACGCATAGCCTACTGGCCACCTGCTGTTGCAGGCGCTACAGGAACTGTTCCAGGCGAGGCAGCAGACATTGGTTGGACAATTGACCTCTTCACAATAAGCGGCAGCTTCCTAATCAAAATCAACCCAAACACAGGGGCAGTAAGCTCGAACATTACACTTCCATCTGGCTTAGGCACCGCTGACATGTTCTACAGGGACGGCTACTACTTGAGCTACCGATCAGTCAGCACCGATAACATGACCCCCGCCGCCAACGTAACGGTCGCTAGGTCTACAACAGGATACCTAGTAAACTGGACAGAACAAGGCACTTCAACCAACTTCACAACAAGGATACGGAGCAACATAACCGTAACAATACCAAACAGCTTGCGAACACTCTATGAAGTTGGTGCCTACGGAGCATTAGGCGCATATGACCCAGACACAGGCATAACCGTCATCCAGTCCAGGTTCATCTACGGAGGCTTCTACGGATCAAACTTCTGGGCAGTAAACCTAGTAACGGGACAAACGATATGGAACGTAACGACACCTGTTTCCGCGATCGAAGACGCTTACAGACCTACCAACGCATGGTGCAGACATGGAAGATACATAGCTGAAATGGAGCGAGGATACTTACAAGCATACGATGAATTCACCGGTAAATTGCTCTGGACATCATCACCTGGAATTGACGCCTCGATGGGTGATTACCCATGGGGAGAATTTTACCAATACGATGAAGCAGCATACCAGGGCGTAATCTACGATGTGCAATACACAGGCATCTTCGCTTTCGATGAAACCAACGGCAACATACTCTGGCACTACGTTGATCCAGCCATCCCATTCGAAACTCCATATAACAGCGCTAATGGTTCAATCCCTTGCTATTCAATCTCAAGCATCAGAATTGCTGACGGAAAAATCTACGCGATGAACAGTGAACACTCACCCTCACTACCAGCAACTCGAGGCTGGGGATTAATCTGCCTTAACGTCACCACCGGGGAGAAACTTTGGAAAATTAGCGGTACACAAATGAGCGCAGGTCCTGCATCAGATGGCTACATGGTAACCAGCAGCAGCTATGACGGAACACAATACGTGCTAGGCAAAGGTCAAAGCCAAACAACAGTAACAGCACCAGTAAACACAGTAGCAAAAGACGGTAGCGTGCTAATCCAAGGCACAGTCTTAGACATGTCTCCCGCCCAGCCAAACACAGCATGCATCTCAGACAACACAATTGATACATGGATGGATTACCTGCATATGCAAATGCCAGTAGATGG
This sequence comes from Candidatus Bathyarchaeota archaeon, assembly GCA_963811105.1. Lineage (GTDB taxonomy): Archaea > Thermoproteota > Bathyarchaeia > Bathyarchaeales > Bathycorpusculaceae > Bathycorpusculum. The sequence continues at coordinate 1,019,137 of CAWEPZ010000011.1, forward strand.
ACTATACCACAACATAACCGTCACAGGCGTACCAGTACTACTCGTAGCAACAGACTCTAACAACAACAACATCAACGTAGGCACAGCAACAAGCGACACAACCGGCAGCTACCAAATCGCATGGACACCACCACACGAAGGCCTATACAAGATCACAGCAATCTTTTCAGGTACAAACTCATACGGAAGCTCTATTGCAGCAACAGGCCTATTAGTCGGACCAGCACCAACACCTATATCAACCCCAGTGGCAGCGTTACCGATTGATACCACAAATACTATTGTAGGCATGGGCATCGCCATAATCATAGTAATAGTGATTATTGGCGCGTTAATCCTCATTCTCATGCGACGAAAGTAAATAAAACACAAATAGCCCAAAACTCTATTCTCCTTTTTCTTTTTGTAGTCAATTTCTGTTAATTGACTCTGAGAAATAACTTCTGTTAAACATCTCTGCAAGTAATTGAACCCAATGAATATCTTCAACGTTTGGTGTGTTTTGGACTTTGAATGCTGCAATTGTGCTGTTGTGGAATTTCACTGGCTTTTTCTAAGCCCTTAATCCAGCTCGGTGTTTTCTACGGCTGTTTCGCGACTTTTCCTGAAGGCATTATTCCTCACACAAGTCAAACAAACGCCTCCAACAATAGCAGTCCTGTAAAATCAAAACTCAAAAAGGATAAAAACTTTCGCTCTTTCGGTTAAAAAAAAAGAGGTAGTGTTGTGCGGGGTGATTTTCCCATTTTAACTTCATAAAGGCCAAAAAAGATTTACTTGGTTTCCGAAGAATGGTTCCCAATGGCTTATTGGAACTGCGAAATCAAACTAATATTTTATGAAAAAAAGGATTGTCGCGAGGGTGACATCACCAAAAGTTGTGAAACCAAACAATTTTAGATAAATTCTAACCTAACTTTCTTTTACCCAATTCATCAACAGCTTGTTCAACCCAAGCAGCACTGTATGTTCCCTACTTAAGCCTTCCAAAAGCAGAATCCAAGTACTCAAACCTTAAGCTAATACATTTTAGCAAGATCTGAAACCAACTTTTTATCAACCAACAACGCACCAATTCTTTCTCAATAACCAACAAAAACGCCTCAGCATCTGCCATAGAAATATTTTCACTCGAAGCAAGCTTCACACTATGTGTCTTGTGGTATGTATACTGCGTATCCTCTTGGGGGTGCATAGAATTCGCCCCGCCCATCTGGTTGTGTCCACTTTTCAATTGGGGCTTCAACATTGTTTTGATGGCTTCCCCAAGTAACAGCTTTGAACTTCACATTTTTCCATTTTGTTTTGACCCATTTTCCACTCCAAGCGTTTCCAAAGTTGTTGAGGACAAAAATTAAGCCAGTTTGAGTTGGTGTGCCATTTCTTTGCATGATGTAGACGTTGTCATCAGCATATAGTATTGTGGTTGTGCCTCCAGCGTTTTGCTCATGCATTTTTACTGGGCCGCTATTCCGTTTTCGCTGTTTTCTTTGCCCAGTTGAAAGTTGAAGAAATCTTGCCAAAAAACACAAGGGTAGCCTTCATGGGTTAGAATAAAAGCGTAGGCGAGCATTTTATCGTTGACAATGGGATTGCTGAGTGCTATGTCGTGATTTTCTACAAATGTAACAGCTTCTGAAGGTCTGTCTTTTACGAGGGTTCCAGATATTGCAAGGTTTGTTAAACTGTAACCATAAGAATCACAAACACCTTTCAATCTGTCTCGCAGCGGAAAATCGAAGGCGCCTACAGGGTTATCTGACCACTCGTTAGTCGCATTAAGCCAATCATTGATAACGCGGTCACTATCCCAACATTCCCCGACCCCATAAAGCTTAAAATACTGTCCATTCCGTTTTATTCTTAACTCCTGGATTGAGGTAGCTGTCCAACTTCCATAACCTTTGACAAAGTCGAAGCGAAAACCATCAAAACCTATTGTCTCTACAAGCCAACGGACAATTTTTAATATGGGTCCATAAACGTAGGGGTTTCGGTGGCACAGATCAGGCATGTCTCCGAACGTTTCACCATCCCATGTTTCATAACTTGAAGGGTGGAAGCATTCCCAGTTATGCTTGAACTCTTGACTTTTAGGGTTGAATTTTGTCCACCGCACCATTTGGTCTATTGGGTTAGTCTCTTCTTTGTCGCCGCCGCTGTTATGGTTAATGACAAGGTCAGCGTATGCTTGCAAGCCAGCTTCATGAGCAGCTGCGATTAATGAAACTAACTCATCTTTTGAACCAAACCACGTGCGTATTGAGCCCTTTTGATCAAACTCACCCAAGTCGTAATAATCATACGTCATATCCCATTGAAGGATTGTTAGCTGCTTTACTCGTCAGGAGGCAACCAAAGACCTGTAAACCCAACCTCTTTCAATGTTGGAATTTTACTCTTAACATGTTCCCACCAATCATAATCTCTTTTTTCCAACTTGGGACAATTCCAATAGAATGCTTGAAACATTACGCCCATAATTTTCCACATCCATTAACCAATTTCTTCTAACTTACAAAAACATGATCGAGAAAACGCTGATGCACACTTTAGAAAACTTCATAAGCTAAATTCTTACTTAAACCTCAACAAAATTGGATTTGCTTCCTTGATCGATAACACTTTCTTTTCAAGTAATCATCTGATAATTGGCAAGGTTTCCTATCCTGCCATTTCCACTAGCCATTCTTAACGTAAAATGAGATTGCTTTTTTCTCTCTCGCCTTCCAGCGATGCTAGATCCAAAAGCTGCTCTATCAAAGAGTCTTGGATGCGCTCAAAAGTGGAATTCCTTTTATCAGGAATCCTTTCTTTTTCTCTATGTTTTTCAGCATGAGATTCGATAGCGTGCCCCATCTCTTTTACGTCTGGGATAACTAAAATCTTTTGGCCGCACTCGCACCTTATGGTTTGTAGTTTACCCCCAAATGATAAATTAGAGAACGTTTCCTTCTTTTGCATTGGCTATCAAGGCACACTACGTTGTTTTGTAATATAAGCTTTGCTAGACCTTAGCAACATTGCTCAAAGAGAGCAATATAGAATGACAAGATTTATATCGCAATATTGGAGTCAGATGTTAGACCTCATATGCAACTTAGCAAACTTGAAGTTTGCGTGGCTATATTGGAAATCCTTAACCAGAAAGGAAAACTACAGTCACGCGAGATTGAAGCATCGATTAAAGTAGAAGTTGGCTTGACCAAAAAGTGCATAGACCTCCTCGCACAGCAAGGATTTTTAGAAAAACAGAAAAATCACAACAACGACGAAGTCTATTTCAACACTGCACAAGGGCAAAATGTTTTGGAATTCTTCTTCCCTTTTGTTGTAAAATATCAAACGAAACCGCGTTATTAACAAACTACGAAGGCATAGCTGAGAAGAGATCAATTTTTTCAAAGAAGCTTGGATACCTGTTCAACTCTTCTTGTTCAATGGGTTGAATAAATAGGAAACTACGTATGTCGTAAATTAACATGTTCAGTTATCAATTAAACCTTTGAGTTAATTGAAGAGTAGAGTGCGCTTGAAAAGTAGGCAGAGAATATACATTGGGGTTCGTGATAGTTTATTACCTATTTTAAAAGTCCTGTTAACGCATAATTATTCTCATAATGGCAACAATAGGTATCCATTCTCCGTCCACCATAAACTCTGCATGAAATCTTCGAAGACGCGCATCTAAAAAACAAAATATAATCACATAACTGTAAAGTAAACCAAAAACAAGCGCAGGCAAATACTCAAGAAACAAACCCATAAACATGCAGCCTGCGATCCAAATACCAAGAACACTATTTACCGTTAGCAGCAACATTTTAGTTTTTTTGGTCCCTAAAACTATCGGCATTGTTTTAACCCCCGAAGCTCGGTCACCTCGCATATCAAGAAAGTCAAAAAGAATCGTGTTCACCAAGAGCTGAATAAATATGTAAATGAAAACCATAAAAGTTTTCGCAAAAGTCTCCTGCTGCAAAGAAAGCGGCAAAAGCGCCCCATACATTGCCCAGCTGAACGCAACAAAAACACTTTTTGCTCCCACGATTTCCTTCAATCTTGGCAGCGACTTCGACAATTTCACGCTGTAAAAAAAACCTATGATTATAGGGGTCAATATAGTGAAGAATGCAAACAAATTAATCGAAGCGCCTATTCCTAGGCTAAAAATCATCGTCGCCACTGATGGGACTACGTAGTAAATTGCTGACCGAGACGCTATTTCTGGTTTATTCACAGAATCTTCTTTTTTATCTGTTGCCTTGTTCAAGTTGTAAACTGAAAACACCGCAAGAAACGCTGCCAAAAGGACCTCAGGGTTATTTCGAATGCCATAAAGAAAATCGCCAAAAACAACCACCAGTGAACTATTCAGAGCCAAAAAAATTGATGTTGAAGTTAACAGCTTCAAAAGCTTCAGCATAACCTTTTGGGACCTCTACCCTAAATCTTCGGTTCCAATCCTTCTACTATCTTTGAGAGAGTCAAGAAACAACTCTTCACCCCAAGCTAGGGCTTCTTGGTTAAGCGATATGAGGTCCACGCTGTAATCGTATGCTCCATTAAGATCAAAAAGACCTAAGGAGAAATTTTTTTCAGTAACAGTTAAGGCAACTTTCAAATTCTCTTTTAAATAAATTTTCAACCTTTCATCTTCAAAGTCCTTTTTCAAGGAATCCAATTTTGCTAAACTCAGAGTCTTTTCCAGAACTGCTTTTGTAAGTATTAATTCAACTTGATTACCTTGGCTGAGTAAATGTTCGATTACCGGCACGTAGTCTGGGTGAAATATTGGAGAGATTCCCCTTATCCGCTTTGACGTTAGTAGAATCTGCAAAAAGGCTTTGTGAACCTTGCTCAACTCAAAGGAGTCTGTCCGAACTAAAGTTGAGTCTTTTAAAGCGCCTAAATTCCGAATTAGATGTGGTGGCATTACGGTTACGTTATGAGATAGCCACAAATCTTTGAATTTTTCCATCACTTCTGAAGTGACCAAGCATTCACTGCAGATTTGCGCATCAATGTACCCTAGCGACGTTAGAGAGTAAAATCCGCCTGACTTTGTGGTGAGCTCTGCCCCTTCAAACTCCTTGAGAACATGCAAAATGGAGGTTTCTCGGGTGTCTATTGCTGACTTTAGCATTTGAAGATTCTTGCTCCCTTCCAAAAGCTGCAAAAGAATCTTTAATTTAAGCTCAGACCTTATCGGCGCTAAATAAGTAGTCAACCGTGCCCCTTCCCGCAAAGTAATCGTCCTTATAAATATTTAAGTTTATCCTCTTTCTTAAGTCTTGAATAGGCTTATTTTGATTGATGAACATATTGCCGATTGCTGTTTATCCACCTTTTTGTTGAAGCCCAAAGCAAAAACGGTTTCAGCAAACTGGAGTTGACAAATTGGCGAAGTGTGCTTCTCAAAAATCTTATAATAAGTTTGGAAAGTAAAAAGTTGACGGAGGAAAGAGATGTGTCGAAACGGAATAGAGTTCTGACAATCATCATGTTGCCTTTTCTTGTTTTCACTTTTCCTATCGGATGGTGCTTATCATGGGCAGACCAAAAAAGTAACCTTCCAAACAGAAAGCCCTGACATCGCTTTTTGCTCTACTGTAGAAGTTCTACCTTGCCGAAAGGCGCCCGCTTTCGTAGCATTATTGTTGTTGTTATATTGTAACACCATTTGTTTAAATAGTCCGTGGTAAGTTATCAATAACAATTGAAAAGAGAGATTCTGTTTAATTGATAATTTGGAACCGATAACAGCAGTCAGTTGAACCATTTGCTGCTGATTCTGTTCCATTGACCAAGTATATCACCTCGAACTTCTCGAAGAAAATAGAATGCGCCTAAAAATGTTTGGAGAAAAAAAATGTTTGGTCAAAGGTATGAACCCACGCAACCCACTAACATATTTATTGCCGCACTCAACGAAGAAGAAGGAATAGGCGCCACAATATCTGAGCTTTCAGAAAACATAAATGCTAAGCGTATTCTAGTAATTGATGGCTATAGTGACGACCGGACAGTAGAGGTCGCCAAAGATCATGGAGCAGAAATCTTTTTCCAAGACGGCAGAGGCAAAGGAGATGCTTTAGCCAAAGCTGTGCAGTGCATCAGTGTTGATGTTGAGTATGTGGTTATCACTGATGCAGACTTCACTTATCCAGCTGAGCATGTGCCGCAAATGATTCAGATCCTCGAGAATAGACCACGTGTAGGCATGGTTTGTGGAAACAGATTTAGTAAACAAACAGAAGGAAACGCTTTTCAAGGTCGGTTTACCTTTGGAAACAAACTATTGGCTTTAGCTCATAGTTTTCTGAACGGAATAAATTTGCAAGATCCATTAACCGGATTGCGCGTTGTCCGAGCAGAAATACTCCGGAAATGGGCCATTAAGTCCAAAGGTTTTGACATTGAAGTTGAGTTGAATCATCAGGTAGGCAAACAAGGATTTGATACAATCGAAATTCCAATTGAGTACCGAGAACGTTTGGGTGAGAAAAAATTGAAAATGAAACATGGCGCAACGATTCTAAAGAGAATTTTATTCGAAAGCTTCAATTGAAATTCTTGATGGGTGTTATATTTTCAACATTGATGGATTCATGTGGTTTATAAGTAAAAAAGTCCGAGTTATGGAATTATTGCTGTTTTTTTTAGTTTGATTGAATTTTACCCCCGCGACGCTCTCTGCCTTGTCCCTTTATTGCGCGTTGAATAGGTTGGTAAACATGCTTCGGTTACTCTCCAATATTCTGAAGTGTGGATACTAATTTCCCATTTTTCGTATTTTCTAAAGTGTAGAATGAGGAGGATTTTTTTTCCTTTCTTAGAGTATAGGGGAATCTGGAGCGAATTTGGTAGAGATTTGAGTGAAAATCTGGAAAATCAATTAATAGTTTTTCCGCTTAACAGACATTGAAAACTTCAAGCCGAACAAGGTAATGGGAAAAATGAAACAAACACAAGTTTACAGATTGGATTTAACCAAGATCGATGGGAGAGGAGACTTTTCATGCCCAGAATGTGGGGCTGTAATATCTCCTGATGATTGTACCGAAAAGGCATACTCTATTCTGGAAGCGAAGGTCAATAAACAAGGTTTGGTTGAATTGGTGATTTGCTGTAAATCGTGTGGAAGTTCTATTCACTTGACTGGTTTTTCTCTTTTGCAAAAGGTGCCTGAGATAGGGGGAGAGAAACTGGAGAGTAAGAAGAGAGAAGAATCTCCATGCTACATTACTCACCTTTGAAATTATCTTAGTGCAATCCTCGTCATAATGAGTCGTGTTTATTAAATTATGATCTAACCAGCCAAAACTAAGCCTGCAAGAAACCTGCAAAACCCACGATCTCAAAAGTACCTAAAACGTAAGAGTTCAGCACACTGAGCCTTGGTTATCGGAAGAAAAGCTTCATCTTAGGCAGGTTTGTTGTCTGTCTAAATCGGTACAAGAATTTCTTTTTGCACGCCGGCAAGACGTGCAAATAACTCCAAGAGGAAAAATACACTCTCTGTGGGGACCATTAAAAGGGAAAATGCAAATTCAAGCGAAAATCGGTACGAGAAGTTTTGAAAGGGCAATGCTGCCTGAATCATTCCAACGCTATGAGAAGTTTTGGACTCATCCACCTCAGGACTCTACTGTATCTCTTTATTACTGTTGAAGTAAACTGGTTAGACTGCTTCGTATAAGTTCAGCGTGACACGCCGTTTCTGCCGCCTCATCAGATCCCAAGAAAACGTTCGTTTCCAAAGCTTTTCCCTCCTTACACTCTTGTTCAGGCAAAAAACTGCAAAAAAATCGACAAATTTAGCGCTAACTTTTCCATTGTTTGGGATCAGATAAACATTCATTAATATGAATTTTGTCGCCATGAAAAATGCGCGTTTCGATTTTCGGGAAAAAGTTTTAATTCGCCTTTATAGGTGTTCTCTGCCTGTGTGGCGACTAGGATTCTTCTTCCACGAGATGGCATTCGGGCTGCTTTCGATTTTTATACCACTCTACGTTGTAAGGACCCTTGGCGGATCACTAGTTGAATTGGGACTTATGGTTGCCGCAGCCTTGCTCTTCAGCATTCCCGCTTCTTTCTTCTGGGGGTACATCTGCGACAAAACAAGGCGCTACAAAATCTACATTCTTCTTTCCTTCGCTTCGGCAACAATAATTATTTATCTTTTCACACTCACAGCAAGCATTCTTCTGTTCATCTTCCTTTACGTGACTATGTCCATGCTTCACGTTGCACATGAAGCTCCCAAAAACGTTTTGATAGCTGAACACTATTCTCGAGATGAATGGGAAAAATCTTTTGCGTCGTATCAACGGCTCACTGAAGTTGGCTGGTTACTGGGGTTATTACTTGGGCTGATAGCCGCAACTCTTAGTCTCGGCACTCAGTACACATTGTTTTTGTGCAGCGGCCTAAACTTAGCTGCTTTTGTCTTATCCATATTCCTAGTCGCCGACCCTCTGTTGATCTTTGAACGAAGATTGGTAAGCATAGAAAAAAAGATTGACTACGCTTACCGCGGTATCAAAGTTGCCTCGCAGATTCTTGACGGATATTCCCCTAATGATAAACTCAAGAAAGAAAGCTTCGTTGCGTTCGGCATCGCCATACTATTCTTCTCTTTAGCATCAAACACATTCTTCACACCAATGCCCATCTTCTTCGCCCAAAAACTCGCTCTCCCCACAAACATGATTTTTGTAATTTACATGTTAAACTCATTAGGTGCAATCGTTGGATATTCCCTAATCAAAAGAAAAACCATGTTCACTGACTCAAAAAAACAGATTCGTAGAATCGTGCTCCTCAGAAGCGCACTAATCTTTCTATTAGTCGCAGCCATCCAAATAGCGTTTTCACCAACATTTTTTGCTTCACTTGTCATGGTGCTGCTAAATCTTGCTTACGCAGTCTACTACATCCTCATGATTTCACTCGCAATGGAACTTATACCCCAAGGCAAAACCGGAATTTTCGATGTCCTCACAGGCTTAGGCGCCGCAACAGGCTCCTTTTTAGGGCCTTTTCTCGCCCAAATGCTAGGTTTCCTCCCCCAGTTCCTAATCGCCAGCGCCATCTTCCTATTAGCATTTGCAATTCTAAAGATTTTCACCTAAAAATAAATTCTCACAAAAACGCTAAAATCTAAGCAGCCTGAAACAAGCTTAACTTGCCTTCTTCGTAACAAACCTGGAAAAATGTGGACGCTAATTAGGTGTCGGCTGTCTCCGTTGGTTCTTCACGAGGGTAAGTTCCGGGCTTTTTCTCGATTGAGCCGCCATTTTGCTTACTTCTTATAAACGCTATTGCTTCTCGAAATTTGCGAGGTAAGTACAGCGCCGCTAAGCCTGGGCCTCGAAGAGTATAACCTGTTCTGGCTTGAACAGCGAAGAAAATTACTGCAATTGCAAACGGGAGAAGAGACAGGAAGTTTATGAACGCTCCCAGAAAAGACCAATGCAGAAACGCCTGAGGAAAAATGGATCGGACCATGTCGTACTAGACTCCCAACGAATGCTCTTGAAAAAATCTCACTGAAAAACGGCAGAGCAAGAAGAAAAATAGAAATTGCCGCGCCCAATACAAGTGTTTTCCACGAGTATCGACGCATGTATTCTATGGATGATATATTTTTGAAGGGAATTTCCGTGACTTTTCTGGAAAGGACGCCTCTTTTTATAAAGAGCCTCTTTTCCGTCGCAATAACGCCCCAGCTGCCTGAGGACCAACTCTTCAAAACGTTTTCAGGTGATGAAAGAGTAGAACGGGCTTCGCTGGGGATATTTATTAAACCTCTTTCTTTGATTAATTCAGTTGTCAAAGCCTCGTCAAGGTCAGCCGCTAAATTGGATACGGCAAGGCTCATTGTCCTTTTCTTGGCGTTTTCTGAAAGCTCCTTCCACAATCCCGGATTGTCCACAAGCTTACAGATCGCCTCCGCCGCGCCTCCTATGTCTTCTGGGCCATTCACGTGGAGGCCTTCAACGCCGTTATGGATGAGCCATTTCTGTCCCCCAACCCCCGAAGTAACAACGGGAACGCCGCTAAACATGAACTCCATCTGCGTCAACCCCAAGGCTTCCAGCCTACTCAAAATTATGTTTATATAGGAAGCCTTGATTAGGAGTACTTTTTCCTGCTCGTTTATCTCACCCAGATAAGTCACATTTGGCATGTCCTTGCTTTCTTGAATGACTTTTTCGGCGTAAGGTGAACCGCCTTTTCCAGCTAAAACAAAATGAATGTCGCTTCTTTCTTTTAGTATCTCAGCTATTTTTATTATAGCCATCGGGTTTTTGCGTTCCTCAAGACTACCTAAGAAAGATACTATTTTTGAGTCTTGCTTGATCTTTAGGGCTTCCACGAATCTTCTAACGTCGGCATTCGCATATCGTAGAAATATTTCATCGTCCACTCCGCCCGGGAATAGGAAGAACTTGTCAGGGTCAGCGCCCATCTTAATTTTGGCTTCTTTCTCAAATGGTGTAACGACGATTATGAGGTTGGCTGTTGAAAATATCTGCGGCAAAGTCAACCTGTTCCACACGGTCCGAAAAGAACGCTCAGATAAGGAATATCTTTTGGGGGTGGGCTCTTGGAAGTGGGACATTTGGCAGAACACTAGCGGGTCTTGGTATCCACCAATGTCTTTCATGTAACGTCTCCACTCTATGAATTTGGCAGTATCTTCAGGTCCATTCCACAAAGTGCTATGGGTTATGAGAACATCAAGTTCAAACTTGTCCACGATCTTTTCAAGTATAGAAATAAAATCTCGGAAAACAATTCGCCGGGGAGGCCACTTTGCGATGTAGCTTTCAACCCGAATTATCGGTATTTGCAGTTCCTCGTCGTCGGAATAGACGTACCCACCGATTTTGGTCAGATTCTCTGAGGAGACAACTTTTTCTCCATCATGGAAAACGCTGGTGATAAGGTATGCTTCGTTTCCCAGCTTGATGAACTCACGTACCATTCGTTGGGCTACGAGTTCTTGCCCTTTGCTTCTGCTTGTTTGGTACATGATAACTCCAATTCGTTTCTTCAGCATACCGTTGGCTCACAAAAATTTACCGTCTATTAACTTAAATTGATTTGAAGCTTAAAAAAGTGACTCAACTCCGCCCCATAAAAAGCAAAGAAAGGGCTGCATAGCCAGGTTATTTGGCGCTTTAGAAGAAAGACTAAAGCAACCAAACCGGTATTATCCTATGGAGGACTTTCAGATTGAAAAATAAAAATATTGTAAAAAGAGTTGATGCACTATTCACAGATTATGACGGGACGATAAGTCCCATAAACGTTTCACGGTCAGAATCGCGAGTCCCCCCCGAAATTATGTTATTGCTCAACAGGATCAAAGATCGGATTCCAGTGGCCGTAATAACTACCAAGTCATTTGAATTTGTGGTCGCAAAGACGCAATTCGCTTGTGCGTGGTCAACGCTCGGAGGATTGGAGACCAGAATAGGCGAAATCACCTATCGAGCGTCATGTTTGAAAACTACACGGTTCGTTGCAAAAGCTCTACAGTTCGCAAAGAGCCTGTCTAAAGATGTCTTGGCAGTGGAGGAGAAACGAGATTCTCGAGGAGAAGTCGTCGCGTTTTCAGTTGACTGGCGCTTTGCTGATAACCAGATAATAGCAGAAAAGACGGCTATGAAGATTCTTTCTTTTTGCGAAAGTTTGTCCGTGGTAACCTTAAGATATAATGGACAACCGTTTTTTGATGTTTTTCCATGTGCCGTTAACAAAGGAAAAGCTCTCTTAGACCTAAAGCAGAAACTCGGAGTACTGGGTAATGTCTTGTTTATGGGTGACTCAACTGTGGATAATCTAGCGTTTGAGTTGGCTGACATCGCGGTGGGCGTGGTGCATGCCGAGACGCCGAAGAATCTTGCATGTGACTACTTTGTTCGGTTTGAGGATATTGCTGGTTTTTTCAAGTGCCTAATAGAAAATGATTTTCTTTTTGAGTCGAATTTTCCCATGATTATCCAAAAGAAAGCATAGCTCTCTCTGGTGAATTTGCCATGAAAGTTTGGACCGAGTCGCTCGAAGCTAATGGAAAATGCTGAGTTGATTTTTCTTGTGGCTGGCCTATGCTCAAGTGTTGATCGAGCATCAAATTAAGCCCACTCATTTACCCTTATTGAGAACCAAATATGTTTCAGTAGCAACCTATTTCTATGTCCTCAGCAAGGAGTACCGCAAGATGATTCCATAAAATGACGCTGCCTTCAATAAAATTAGATGAAAACCAGCTTGCTGATTTTGATCAGGCCATAAGAAAGGAGTGGCTTGTAACTAACGGTTTAGGAAGCTACGCCGCCTCAACCGCATTAAGCATTAACACAAGGAAATACCATGGGTTATTGGTTGCCGCTTTGCACCCTCCGGGTGACCGAACCGTCTGTCTTGCAAAGCTCGACGAAGAAGTATTCATCGGCAACGATATTTTCAGCCTTGGAGCAAATGAATTCATTGACGCAATTCAGCCTCAGGGTTACCGTTTTTTGAAAGAATTCAGCATTTCCCCATTTCCAACATATCTTTATAAAACTGAAAATATTGAAGTCAGAAAAACTATTTTCATGCCGCATGAAAGAAACGCAGTAGTCGCTGTTTACCATGTGAAAAACTCGGGCGATATGGATTCTAAGATGAAGATTTACCCTGTGATGTCTTGTAGGCATTTTCAGTCAGTTGTTGACAGGAGAGCCAAACAGTTAAGTTTCACTCAAACCTCAAAAGCAAAAGAAGTGGACCTTGTTTTTAGCCAGCCAAACGCGACTATAGTCTCAAGAGCTATCGAAGGCACTTTTTCCGCCAACTTAGAGTGGATTGATAAGTTGCATTATAGGGAGGAAGAGGAACAAAATGAAAGCAGTTTTGATGATTGTTTCCAGCCTGGATTTTTTGAGTTTACTCTCCCACATAAACATGATTCCAATTTTGCGATAGCTACCGCTGTTACTGAAAACAATGGGGAAGCAATTACCATTTTGAATGAAATGGGTAATTGCATCGACGCGATTGAATCTCTTCTGACGCGGGAATTGAATCGTAAGAATTGTCTTTTGACTCAATTTTACGATAAGCATGAAGGAGTAACTGTGAAGGATTGGTTAAGCTGGATTCTTCTGGCTGCGGATTCCTTCATCGTAAAAAGAGGCGAGAGAGAGTTCATCATTGCCGGGTATTATAGGTTCGAGCCCTGGGGAAGGGATTCGTTCATTTCGTTGCCCGGACTCTTGCTGGTAACTGGTAGATTTGATGATGCAAGAAAAGTTCTTTTGAAGTTCTCGAGTTACAGCAAACGAGGGTTAATACCTGATTATATTGATGAAAAAACTGGAGTACCAGCGTACAATACTGTCGACGCCACTTTATGGTATGTTAACGCTGTCTGGCAGTATTTGAAGTACACAGCCGATTTCGAATTTGTGAAAGATACTTGCTGGGACGGTTTAAAGGAAATCATTGATACTCATCAGAAAGGCACAAAATATGACATACATGTTAACCGGGATGGGTTGCTTGAACATGGTTCAAGGCTTACTTGGATGGATGCTGAAAATGACGGGGTGGCTGTAACTTCAAGGGCTGGAAAAGCTGTCGAAATCCAAGCATTATGGTATAATGCTCTTCGAATATGCGAGGTATTGGCGAAGAAGTATGGAGAGGGTGCTCTTGCAAATAATTATTCTTCAATGGCGGATAAGGCTAAGTCGAGCTTTAATCGGGAGTTTTGGAATAATGAAAGGCAATGTCTTTTTGATGTTGTAGATGAGCATGGTGCTGACCAGTCAGTTAGGCCTAACCAGATCATTGCTGTCGGACTTGATTTCACCATGTTGGAAAAGGAAAGGCAAAACCTTGTTGTTGACTTTGTTATGGCAGAGTTTCTTACACCTTACGGGTTGAGAACACTTGCAAAAAGTGATCCACGTTATAAGGGCAGATATTTTGGTGATTGGAAGATGCGGAACTTGGCTTATCATAATGGTCCTGTTTGGCCCTGGCTGACTGGACCTTTGACAAAGGCTTACCTAAGGACGAAAGATCAAGCAAGTCGTCAATTGAAGTTCGCGCAGGAGACTTTTCTGTTTCCTTTGCTTGCCCAGCAGGTTCTTCAGAGCGGGTTAGGATCGATAAGTGAGCTTTACGATGCCGATTTGCCCTACACGCCAGGCGGCTGCATAAGTCAAGCTTGGAGCGTAGCTGAGCTTCTAAGAGCCTACGTGGAAGATACTCTGCAATTTAGGCCGCCTCATGAAAAAGAGGTTTTAGCGGAAATCTGAGTTCCTAAATCAATAAAGTGAGTCACCCAAGAAAAGAAAATGGCCGCGTTGTGTAATCCTAAAGCAAAGTTATTAACAGGGTTAACTCTAAGAATTCTAAGCTGAAAAGTTGGAAAAGGAAAATTGAGTGAATTTTATTTGTTTGAACAATCCTCACTGCCAAATTGTCACGTTAATGGAGCCAGTTTTTTTTCCTCACAATAGGAGTGATAATCGTCCCATTTGATAATAAAGAAGAATTTGAGAGCGATGTGATAGTGGTGGGTGCCGGACCAGCAGGCTCCGCTGCTGCATACTACTTTGCATCCGCAGGTTACGATGTAACTTTAGTTGATAAACAGAAATTTCCACGCGATAAGGTATGCGGCGACTTTGTTAGTCCTGTAGCACAAAATGAACTCACCAAACTCGGAATTACAAATTTTCCAGAATTCAAAAATTCAAACGCAATAAGCAGAGCTTCAGTTTATCTGGATGGTAACAAACTAATTTCCAGATCTGTACCAAAGCTTCAAGGTCTCCCTAGATACGGTCGTGTAATTCCTCGCATCATTTTGGATAAAATGCTTTTAGACTCAGCATGCAAAGAAGGGGCGACTTTCTTAGAGGGACTCAAAGCCGTAAGTATGAAGATAAAGCGCAAAGGCGTGGAGTTAAGATTAGAGGGGCCTTCAGGGAAAAGAATCTTAAAAGCTCGTCTGTTAATAGGCGCAGACGGCAGCAACTCAACCATCGCCAAACTAGTCAGAGGTCACGCACCTTCGAGTGCAGATAGAATAATTGCCATACGCGGATATTTCGAAGGTGTAGAAGGACCTGCAAATCAAGCTGACCTGCACTTTAATAAAGAAAGTTTTCCGGGTTACTGTTGGCTTTTCCCAACCGGCAAAACTCAAGCTAACGTAGGAGTTGGCATTGTCTTAGACACCATACCTTCAGGGAATCGCCTAAAAGAGCTTCTTAGCAACCTCATCAAAAACGACCAAGCGTTATATAAACGCCTCAGAAACGCTAAATTAATTGGGCAAATAAAAGGTTGGCCTCTATCAACGTATAACGCAAACCAGCCATTGGTTGACAATCGAGTTATGCTTGTAGGCGACGCAGCAGGTTTGGTGAATCCTTTGAACGGTGAAGGAATTCAATATGCACTCCTCAGCGGCAGATGGGCCTCCGAAGTTGCGATCTCTTCGATAATAGTGAACGATTTTTCCAAAGAAGCTTTGTCGGCATACCCACATATCGTTGAGAAAGAACTTTTCTACGGCATGTCAGTTGCAAGTCTAATCGTTCAATTAATTCGAAATCGAATCTTCAACCCATTTTGGCTTCGTTCATTGGAACTCATGGCAGAACGTTCACGAGTGGACCCCAGCTATGCTGACATAGTTGGAGGCATTCTAATGGGAACCGTTCCCCAAAGCGAATCAACCAACTTAGAAGTCGCGCGAGGAACAATTGAACAAGCCATGTTATCAACAGGGCTGACAAATCTGCTTGAAACAATTCAGGATCCAAATGCCATGGCAAAAGCCACAATAGAAACTCTGCAAACAGGCTTTGAGATTTCACTCCAAGCAATGCAGAATCCATCGGCCTTTATCAATTGGGCCATTAAATCCACGACAAGCGCAATAAACTTCGCAATCGCATCGTCATTCAATTACTCAGAAAACGCCGAAAAAACGTCATCGAACTAACTTATTCTTGCCACAGTAACCCTAACTAGACAAAGGTTATCTATGAATATTGAGTAACATGAAGGGGATGTCACCGCTTGAGCGAATCAGCCCTATCCGCGATGAAGAAAAAAGTCGCCATTCGGATGCAGTATTACCTTAAGCGGAACTTTGGATCAAAAACGTTAGCATACGACCTGTTGGCTGACTATCCAACTAGACCAGGAAAAGGTATCCGCCCACTTCTGTGTCTTGCAGCTGCGGCATCAGTGGGTGGCGACTACAATACTGCAATAGACACAGCGACGGCGATTGAGCTTCTTCATAATTCGTTTCTCATTAAAGATGACATTGTTGATCAGTCTATTTACCGAAGAGGTGACCTTACTCTAAACAGAAAGTACGGTCTTGCTTTGGCAGCGAATGCTGGAGACGCGGTAAAAATCCTTGCAATGTCTCCTCTTGTAGATAACTTGGCTTCGATAGGCGTTAGGAAATCTTTGCAAATCATTATGGAAATACAGGAGACAGCACGTCGAAGCGTGGAAGGACAGATAACAGAACTGACTTTTGTCAAAGAAAACCGGATTGATTTGAAGCCCAAAGACTATTATTACATTTGCGAAAACAAAACATGCTGGTACACAATCATTACACCTTGCAGAACTGGAATAATCATAGGTCTAGATGAAGCAACTCCACAACAATTAGACGCCATCACAAGATATGCTCGCTACACGGGAATAGCATTCCAGATAACCGATGACACGCTGAACCTAACTGCAACACAAGCCCTTTACGGCAAAGAAATCGATGGTGATATTTTAGAGGGAAAACGAACCCTCATCCTTATTCACACTCTCAACTCATGCAATCCTGAAGAGAAAGAACGAATTCGAAAAATACTGCAAACACCTCGAGAAGACAAAACGGAAGTGGATGTAAATTACATTAAAGATCTCATGCAAAAATACGAAGCCATAAAATATGCTAGAAATATAGCAAAGCAATTCGCAACCAAAGCAAGGAACGTTTTGCTAAATGAATGCGACTGGATGATTGAGAAAAAATGGAAAAACTTCTTCCTTGAACAAACCAACTACCTTGTTCAGCGGAAAAAATAAATACAACTAACAGAGAGAATGGAGGTGGAGATAAAAGTGAGCCACCAAACAACCCAAAAAACAAGTGAAAAGCCCAAACGTGCGTCAAAGGCAAGCGCCAAAATAGTAATGCCTAACCCAAAAACCGTTCAGAAAGCTATAGACCAAATCGTTTCCACACTAAACAATCCTGAGACGAAAGACCAACTAACCAAGTTAACCCAGGCTTCAGTTAACAACACCGTTCAGACAGCTCAAAGACTAGGGAAAGTAACCGCCCGTATGAGCAAACTGGACAACGAAGAAATGACCGAACTTGTAAGCAACTCCGTTGCTGACATGATGCGCCTTTACATTCAGTTCAATACAGAGCTCTTGACACTTGTACAAAAAGTTTCCAACAGAGCAGTTGATATTATAGAAAAAGCCGCTCTCAGTACTGAAGAGGCTAATGCTGAGCAGTCGTCCTAATGACTTTATACCGTGTAGAAGACACGGCTAGCGTCGATGCTTTTACTCTGCCCTCAATCTTCGACACAAAAGCCAGTTTATACCAGGAATGGCATGACTTCGTATTTTTTGACCGAAAAAAAAGAATATTCTGTCTACTAAACTTTGGATTGCACGGCAACCCTTATGATTCAAAACGAGGTTGGGGTTCTGTCTTATCATACATCGTTGACCCAACTGGAAAGATATTTGCTGAAATAAAGCTAATACCCATAAGTCACCTCGAGGTTTCATCTTACAACCCAAACTTTATTGGTGATAAGTTCTCTGTCAATTTGCTAAAAGACAATTCTTTTGAAGTTACAGGGCAAATGCAGCAAACTTCATTTCACCTAAATTTCAAGGTTGCACAGCCTCCGGTAACGGATCAAGATATCTTTATTGATGTACTCAAAGAGCAAGATCCTAAAGCAAAGATGCTTCTGGCTGCCCAAGAAATGAATCGCCAATGGGAAAACTGGGTGGAACTACCCAGATTACTTGTCAAAGGAAAACTAGAAATCGACAAAAAAACCTATTCAATTAATACTAACCAAGGATATCAAGACCACGAAGGCGGTTGTTTCGACTTAGGAACAACTTGGGGTTGGGATACTGGCGTTATCTTTTGTGACCTCAATGCTGTCAACGAGCCGGAGAGAGTGGACTTTCTAATTTACCGATATGGTCCCTCAAAGGATCTTTCATACGGTGGCATCTTTCTTGAAACCAAGAGTGGAAAGAAACAATTCTTTGATAACACAGATATGCAGATTACTTCAAAAGGGAAGTACGATGGCAATCTGAGCATTATGCCAGCAATTACACAAATACTTTATCCAAATTATCATCCAGCAATACCAAAGAACACTACGTTTACTGCAACCAAAGGTTCAGATAAACTTGAAATTACCTTCACACCTAAAGCTGTGTGTAGCATAGTCAACGCGAGCCACATCAGTCCTTCAGAAGTTGTATTCAACGAAATGTTCTGTGAAGTAAACCTCCGTGGAAGAATTGAAGGCAACACATATGATAGTAGTCTTCCCTGTTGGTTTGAATCGGTTCGACCGCGAAAGAGGGCTTATGACTATGCAATTGACGCTTGAACTGTTTCTTAAAGAACTAATAGCATTAATGAAACAAGACTACCCGCAGCATCTTCAAAAAATGATTATGAATACTCAGGGGTTAACTTGGCATCAAACTCTAGACAATGAAAATACGATAATTCAAGTCACAGCTGATGATATTGTTATCAGCGAAAAAGTTAAGCCCAAAAAAATTGATGTTCGAGTAAGCCTTTCGAGAAAATGCCTGTTTGATCTTCTTGAAGGTAGAATAACTCTTGACAAAGCACTTCAAACAAAGAAAATTGAAGTCTTTGGAGAACCCGCAACATTGCTAAAATGCTACAGAATTTTTGAGCAGATTCTCCTACTTTCAAGAATGTCACCTCGCTTCTACTTCTTAACTTACAGACTACGTTAGTATCATTAAAGCGACATACAGTTTCCACTGTTCTCTGCAGACCAATCAAACCTACAAAAACGATAAATAACAATACATCGTAAATAGAAACGGGGTCAAGTAATTGAGCAAAAGCTCGAGAACCAAAAAAGTTTTAAATGAAAATATTTCCAAAACGACTGCTCCTGCAGTTACATCAAAAGACCAAAAAATCTGTATTCCCATTCCAAATATTGAAACCCAAAAAGTCTGTTTAAATTTACCAAAAATAGATGTAGAAACAGAAAAAGTCTGTTTTGATTTACCTAAAATACCATCAAAAGGCTGCGATTGCCCTCCGCCCGTGATGCGCTGCCGACCCAGAGAAGAAAAAGTTACGACCCGCGCCGTGATACCAAAATCAGAAATTGCTTCAAGCATCGGCGGGCCTCTCTCTATTGCTGAGATAGAAATTGGGGAAATTTCGATTCCAGATCTTAGATTGAAAAATTTTAGCGGGAACTTCAAATACGATTCATGTAAAGCAAAAAACGTAGAGTTAGAAATCACCTTATCCATTAGCACAACTTTTTCAGGGAACATTGATCTGCCCTGGCCGCTCTGCTGGTCTGACTTTTGCTATGGCGTATCAGGCGGAGTGAATTTTGATTCCTACGTTGAGAAACATTCTTTAGGAGATGTTGTATTTGGCGCAGGCCAATTTTCAATGGTTTCTACCTCAACTACTATTGGTCCATTCTCAATGACACCTAACCCAATAAGAGAAACTAAAATCGACCAAGTTACCGCCGACAATATCCAAATGAAATGCACAAGTATTCCCCTTGAGACTCCTCTGGGAATCAATATCGGACTCTGCCTACCCATACCAAATCCCATGGGTCCAAACGACATCGCAACGGATCAAACAACTATCGATGAAATGGATTCAACCGGAATATCAAGCCCACAAGCATCAATGAAAAACATAAGTGCCTTAAACGTGACAATTCCATCAGTCACTACCCAAGCATTCGAGGCGCAATCTAACACCGCATTGCCAATATCAACGTCCAAAAAAATGTATGGATCAGGAGTAACCCTAAACGGCGACGCAGATAAAGCTCATATTGACGGCAACTTAACTCTTAATATTTCCAAAATAATAATGAGGGTCAAAGGCGGCTTGGAATTTACAAACCTAAACGGTTCAGTTGCAACCGATTCCGCAATTGCAGATAAACTTGACTTAAGCTTGGTCTTAAAAGGAATCAAAATCAAGGGACTAAATCTATGTGGAATGAAAATTCCAGAGATAGAGGTGGTAATGTAGATGAGCAGAAGTCTAAGTAGCAGTAAACCTAAGCTCAAGATTGAGGAAATCGCAAAAAGAGAAAGAATAATGAAATCTGTAATGGACCAGAAAAGAACTGGAAAAATTGATATAAAAGCCACATTCGATTTGATACATCTTAGCGTCTACCCGCTTCTAGAGAACCGAGAGATAGTAGAAGACGACATGAAGAAACTCAAAACGACACTTGACGAAGCCGCCTGCCAAATCTGTGAGATAATCGAGAAATCAAAAAGAAAGACTTCAAGCAATACTCCACAATAGCTTAAAGAAACTCGCGGCAACTTCTTGCCGTGTCATTTTCTTTTGCTCCCAAGAATAGGCCAATTCTATTACCAAAATGACGATGGATCGTTTTAACGCTAAATTTGAGGGGTTTTCAAAATGCTTCTTGAAACAGGTTTGAGTCTTCAGTTTTAAATTGTCTTAAATGGAACACAAGTAGTGCTATTTGTAACAGAAAAGTCACAATATTTAAGAATTAGATTCCACAATCCCATATTTACAGGCTGGGGAGCACGCTTTAAGATGTGCGTTGAGGCACGGAGCGTATCAATTAAAACAGCTGAAAATTGGTATGCGACTAAGACCTTACCTCCACGGGCTGGCCATAACAAGCGTTGCCGCGAGGCTATGAGCTATATGGTCAAAGCGGTTAAAGACCATGTGGTGATTATGACATTGCCTCGATGGACCGTGGACGCATTTAAGGCTTAGACTCAGCCTGCTCTCACTAATTTATAACGAATTTCCAGTCCTTGCAAGCAAGCCCTAAATCATTTTTCTTTCATAAAAATAGGGATAAAATGAGTTGAGTTTATTCTTGTATTATTTCGTAGGATGTTGTGATTTCTGCTGTCTTCTTTAGCATTGCTCCAACTGAACAATATTTGTAGTGTGAGAGTTGAATTGCTCTTTCAACAGCTTCTTTGCTAATGTTTTTTCCTTTGACGATGTACTTTATGTGGATTTTGGTGAAAACTTCCGGCGGCTCCTCGCTCCTTTCAGCTTCAGTCTCAACACTGTAGCCTGTTATGTTTTGTCTTTTCTTTTTCAGAATGGTAACGACATCAAAACTGGTGCATCCAGCTAAAGAGGCTAAGACTGTTTCCATAGGTGTCGGAGCAGAGTCTTCTCCCCCATATTTTGAAGGCGCATCGAAATTTACCGTCAGGCCTCTCTCAGTTTTTGCTTCAAAACGAAAGTTCCCTTTCCAATTCAAAACAATCTTCTTTTTGTTATCAGACATACCTTGTACCATGAAATTTGGCGCTAAAAAATCTTGCTAAGTTAAAAACTATAGATAAACGCGAGAGACATAATCAATTTGACTCAACCAAAGAAAGAACCCAATTGAGCTTGTTTAATTCTTGACTTGTCCTCGGCTTTTTTGAGTTTCAGATAACAACCAAAGTTTCTCAAGCAAGTACAAATAGTTCTCAGAGGTATAACCGTGAAAGTGATAATTAAAGAAAACATAAACCTTCTTCACGGACTTACTCACTTCCTGAACTTTTGGAACCCAATACAGTCTCTATAGTTCCCTCCCTTTCTGCAATGCGCATATCATGATAATCCGATGAAACCACAATATTCTCACCTCTGCCATGCCATCACCGAAAATAAGCAAAATCTTCAAATCACAATCACGCTTCGGCGGCAACTGAATTAAAAAACAACTCAGTTTCCCACCCAACTGCAGAGGGCGCATCAAATCAAAATAAGCGTTCAAATCAGCCTTAACATCACTCTTCAAACCAAAATCCTTATCATGAGTTATCAGTTTGGACAATTTTGCTACAAAAAAAATCGGAAGAAGAATACTTTAACCAGTCCATAACTGCCTTTGGAAGGGAAACGGCAGAATGTTGAGTTATTTCACTATTTTAAAACACTTGAATATGCTCGAAGCTTCTTCTTTTCACCATTGCGGCAGAACGGGTCATTCCCACTCATTATAGCTCCAGCCGGAGATACCAAGATGAATGTTGGAGTTGCTCATTGTTGAACCTCAAGGTATTTGGTTGCTTCCAGAGGCAGAGTTTTTCATTTGTAAAGTTCTTTTCCTATGTCCCATGCTTTGGCGATCTTGTTTCCTAGACTCCAGTAACTTCGGTCATTCATGACAAACAAGATAGGCTTCACTTTGCCAAAATCTACGGAACCTCCGCTGAGAACTTCGTTATCACAAAAAGTGTTGACTATCTTGCCTACGAATACATCATGGCTTGGGAAATCAACAGTCTTTATTAATTCACATTCCATGTTTATTGCGCATTCCTCAATCATCGGGGCAGTTTTCAGTTTTCCAAAAAAAGTCTTAAACAACGATGCCTTATCCTCTGATTTTCCTGAAATCAAGCCACAGTAATCAGTCTTCTTAATCGTCTTCTCTGAAGGAATATTAACGCTGAAAGTGCCATTTGCCTTTATTCCAGCATTAGTATAATGAATTTTACTCATCCCTAGAGAAACTGAACCCATATCCATTATACCTACATGCGCGATTGGAAGGTAGTTAGGTTTGCCATTTACCAAAGCGCCAACCAACGTTGTAGGCATCGGATAGAGACAATTTTTAGGTCCAATGTCTATTTTCATTTTTCGAACCCTACCGTTATCAAACTATTACTCTTCGGCATCAATTAAAGTTTCAATAATTGAATAGCGTGAAACCTATTCTCACAACGCAGCTTTCATAGATCCTATAACTTCTTCCACTGAAGAGTAGGTCCTCTCAGGAATCTTCTCTAACAACACTGATAGATGCACCCTCTTCTCAGATGTTAAGTCAACAACTTTCCAGCCTTGATCACTAATCAGTGACTGCTTTGAAGAAGGAAAAACGGCATCCTCAGAAAGAACCGCCCTGGCAGAATCTAAACCAGTGTAAGCTGTAACTGGAAGGAAATTTCCTGTTTTCTTGTACTGTGCAAACCTAAGCGCGTCAGTGCTCATTCGTAAGCCGTGATAAGACATAGCAACAACTTTCGCTTTGCTTTCTGAGGCGTTCTTATCGATTTCCCTTAATTCTTCGTCGGTGAATTGGTATATGTTATGTTTGCCCTTGCCAAAAAGCCTCGAGTACCCAACATCCGACCAGTCAGCGGGCTTAACAGTTGAAATATCTACACAATGAATAATGTTAAAATCCCTCGTCAAATCAATAGCTTGCTCAGTTATGGGAGCGCGTATTTCCCAAACAAGCCGAACTCCATTCAGATTGGCAGAAGCAAAAAAATCCCTCGCAGATCTCATTGCGATTTCGTCAAGGACATAGCTCGCGGGTGTTTCTAAAACAAGAAAAGGCGAATCCAAAAGCCTGCAGTAAGTCACCATTTGACCGAGCACCCCATAAGCCTCATCGATGGGTTTTAAGCCTATTTTGTGGGTTAAGTCTTGGTGGCAACGAACCGAAAAAGTAAAATCTGAAGGCACAGTTTTCCGCCAGTTTTCAACTTGCCGAATATTTGGATACTCATAAAATGTGTAGTTGACTTCTACAAAATTGAATGCTTCAGAGTAAGCTTTCAATGATGGTTTGTTTGGAACTTTGAAATAAGCCCAACCGCCAGTGCCAACCAGATAATCAGGCAAATAAATACCCAAATTATTATTCTACAACTAAATTAATTAGATTAATCAAAAAAAATAAATCTCCCAGCTACACCTACTCTTTTCAGCGTTCGAAAGAACTGACAGAACTTTCTTCTCCGCGTTTTCATCTACTTCCAAGTTTTTGATACGCTTCTTAAATTCGCCGAGCATATGATAATCTTCTGAAAGCAATCTTATTCGTCTTTTAGAATTTCAACCATTATCTTCCCATTTTCGATCTTACATCGATAACTATCCAGCTTCACTTGGGGAATTTCTTGGTATTGCCCATTTCGCACATCGAATTTCCAACCATGACATGGACACATAACAACGTAGCCTGTAAGGATGCCACCCTGCAATTCGCAGCTCTGATGAGGACAACGATTTGAAACCCCAAAAATTTCGCCGCCTTGCCGCACTAACAAAATCGACCTACCTTTTACACGAACAGCCTTCATATGACTTTCACTGAGATCACTCTCTTTTACGGAGGACACAAAACTATCTTTGCTCGTCATAACATCATCCTTCATTAATTTTATTTCTTATGATCTTCAATACAGGAGATAGCAACAATTATTTCTTACTCTTATTTCACATTTATCCTAAACTTTTTCTTACCTAAGTATTTATCAACTTCAGGTGTGCTACAAATATTTCCGAATAGTCTCTCACGTGACTCTTCGAATGAGCGGCAAAACAAAATGACATAGCGTGTACTGCTTATCTAAATAAGTAAACATTAAATTCTTGAAAAAAATATCATATAATAGGCGAATTTTTATGACTGAAAATAAAAAACCAGCCGAAAAAGAAGCAACTTCTAAAAAAACCGAATTATCAATCACAAAAAAGAAAACATCAGCAATCAATAAGGCCCCAAAGAGACCTATGGTTTTAGCTGCACCCACTCCTTCAGATCTTTATGAGGCTTTTGATGACACTTTTGAAAGGTTCAGAAATGATTTTGAAGACCTTCTCTTTCCTTCAACGTGGGCGAGCACATATTCACTCATGCCAGAAACTCGAGTTCCAGCAATGGATCTAGAAGATAATGAAAAAGAATATCTCTTAAAGGCGGAGATGCCTGGCTTTAAAAAAGAAAATATCGAAATCGATGTACAAGACAACGCTGTAGTAATATCAGGCGAAGTTGGATGGAAATACGACAAGAAAGAACATGAATACCTCTGCAAGGAACGGGCATGCAAATCATTCTACAGAACAGTGGACCTGCCAGAAGAGGTAGACGTAAACGGAGTCACTGCCAACCTAACCGATGGGGTACTTGAAATCTGTCTTCCAAAAAAAATACCAAAACAAAAAAGAAAAGTCAAAGTCAAATAGACAGACTTTTCCTTATTTTTGTCCCAAGATAGGCTTAAATTGAAAAAGGTTGACATTGTGCGGACTTGTTCAGACTATGCGCATTAATGTGTAAAAATTCTTATATAGGTCCCTTTTGTGGGGTTGAGAAGGTTTGGTAATAAAATTTACAATGCAATATCGATTAGGTCAAACAGAAAAAGGTAGGCTTAATATTTTTTGGGTCATGTAATAAAACGCACAATTTACTGATGATTCAACATGACGGAAGATTTGGTAATTGAGACAAAAGGGCTTCGAAAGATTTTTATCTCTAAAGAGAGGGGTGGGAAAAAAGAGGTTGAGGCAGTTAAAGGTATAGATCTCACTGTTAGGAAAGGGGAAATCTTCGGTTTTCTAGGTCCAAATGGCGCGGGAAAATCTACCACACAAAAAATGCTGTCAACGTTGCTCCGTCCAACTGGCGGAGAAGCAAAGGTTCTTGGTTACGACCTAGCAAAACAACAAGAGCAGATTAGACAAAAGGTTGGATGCGTAAGTCAAGCAGGCGGAGCGGATCTGGGTTCTACAGGTGTTGAAAACCTGGTCCTACAAGCCCAACTGTATGGCGTGGATGCTTTGACTGCAAAGAAAGCTGCAGCCAAATTCGCGGAGCGCTTCCAGATGAACTCATTTATAGCTAGACCGGCTTCATCTTATTCTGGTGGCCAAAAACGCCGTTTAGATATTGCGTTAGGCATGATTCACCATCCTCAGCTACTTCTTCTCGATGAACCGACTACAGGCCTTGACCCACAAAGCAGAGCCTATCTGTGGGGAGAAATAAAAAAACTGAAAGCCGAGGGCGTCACCATCTTTTTAACTACTCAATACATGGATGAAGCTGACAAACTTTGCGATACAATAGCGATTATAGATAACGGAAAAATCATTGTCACTGGAACTTTAGGGGAGTTAAAAAGCTCTGTCGGTGGTGATTCAATAGTTTTTAGTTTTCTGTCAGAAGAAACAGCTCGCAACGCTGAAACTCTGTTAGCCGAAAAGATTCAGGTTGAAAAAATTCAGACTTCATACAATTCAGTCCATCTGAACATCAAAGATGGAGAAAGGATGATGCCTGAGCTGCTGCGTTCACTTGACGCCAAAAACTTGGAGACGCAAACCGTAACGTTGTCTAGGCCAAGTTTAGATGACGTATTCCTAAAGTACACTGGCCGTTCTTTGAGGGAGGACATAATAAAATGAAAATCCAAAACGACATAAGATTGATGTTTATTCGCAATATGCAGCATACTTTGAGAAGCCCCGTTTTTGTTTTCGTAAGCATGTTCCAGCCCCTTATGTACTTGCTCTTGTTTATGCCGCTTCTCAACGGTCTCGGCGGTGTACCTGGATTGCCCTCTGGAAAAACAGTAGATGTTTTCATCCCAGGTTTGTTGGTTCTGCAAGCACTATTCGGCACAGCCTTCGTTGGATTCTCACTCATCGATGATATTAGAACAGGAGTTATAGAACGATTTTTAGTGTCTCCAGTGAATCGCTCAGCAATTCTTTTAGGCAGGGTTTTGAGAGATGCGTTCGTTCTTCTTATTCAATGTGTTTTGATTACATTGGTTGCTATTCCATTTGGTTTGAGCGTAAATTTAGGCGGATTTTTGCTCTCTCTGTTGCTGTATGCTTTAATTGGAATTACTATGGCGTCTATTTCTTACGGTTTCGCTCTGATTTACAAAATTGAGGATGCCCTCGCCCCAACGTTGAACACAATAACACTCCCTGTTTCCTTGCTGTCAGGCATTATTCTCCCATTGGCGCTTGCTCCAATCTGGCTTCAAGACCTTGCAAAGATTAACCCCTTCTCATACGCGGTTAACGCTACTCGAGCATTGTTCGCTGGAAATTTTCAAAACATCGGAATTGTAGAGGGCTTCGTTGTCATCGGTGTACTTGCAGTTCTGGTGTTTCTTTGGGGGTTGAGGTCACTTAAGAAAATGGCGTTATAACAATGAACCCACTTAACTCGCCTGTTGACTGCCATTTTTGTTATGCAACTCTGATAATCGTAGAAGTGTTTCTTTGTAAACCTGTATGGCGTTGAGGTATTCGCTTATTTCGATGTGCTCATCTAAGGTGTGGTCTAGATGTGAGTCGCCTGGTCCGTAGGTTACTATTGGGAGGTTCATGGCTTTTCCGAGGATGTTCATGTCGCCGGTTCCTGTTTTGTGCAACAGCGTTGCGGGCTTGTTAAGCACTTTTCTCACGGAAGATGACAGTACATGAACAAGCGGTGAAGCTTTGTTAACTTCGAAAGGTTCGACTGTGTCTAATACGGTTGCTTTAACTGATACCTTTGGGTTGACAGCTTGGTACTTATTAATTATCTTCTCTATCTGCTCATAAACCTGAGCTGTCGAAAACTGTATTGGCACTCTGACATCAAGGTTCATTTCAACCTCAAAGGGAACAACAGAAGTTGCTCTGCCGCCCACAACTTTTACCAAACATGCCGTAACAGCGTTGTATGGGCTTGCCGAAGGATCCAGAGACGGATACGAAGAAGCATTCTTAATTTGCTCCCAAACTTCGAACGCTTTCTCCAAGGCATTATCGTACATCCAAGGCGTAGAAGCATGACCAGTTTCAGTTTTGCAAACAATTTTAAGTTGAATTTGCCCCTTGTAACCTATTGTTACGTTTTCAACGCCGCTGGGTTCACCGAAAATCGCGTAATCCGCCTTAATTCCCTGTGTTATTAGGTGCTTTACGCCACGGCTAGTAGCTTCTTCTTCCACAACGCTGGCAACCAAAATTTCACCTTTAAACCCAGGCTCCTTATTGGCAGCAAGTGCGGCTATAATCATAGCAGCAAGCGGGCCCTTCGCATCCACAGCACCCCGAGCGAATATTTTTCCTTCTTCAATCCGAAGAGGCAAATGTCCCGCCACCGTATCCATATGACCGCATAGCAGAATAACTGGTTCGCCTTCACCGACGACGCCGATTACGTTTCCGATAGCGTCTTTGCCTACTTCAAAACCCATTCGTTTCATTTCATACTCTAGGTAATTGGCTGCGTCCCCTTCTTTTCCTGAAGGACTGTAAATACCAAGAAGGTTAGTTAGGAAACGTACTGCTTGCTCGCTCATTCTCTTCTTCTCCCAAAACCTCGTCAAGAACTAAAATTGCCTTGTCAATTTGTTGCTTCTCAATCACCAAAGACGGCAACAGACGAACCACGGTTCTTCCAGCATCCAAAACCAAAACGCCCTTCGCTGCTGCTTTCAGAATAATATTATGAACATCAAACCGCAGTTCCATTCCAAGCATTAAACCTAACCCTCGCACTTCCTTAACGATTTTATGCTTAGCCATTAAACCTTCCAAACCAGCCTTGAAGTACTTGCCCATCT
Organism: Candidatus Bathyarchaeota archaeon; assembly: GCA_963811105.1. GTDB lineage: Archaea > Thermoproteota > Bathyarchaeia > Bathyarchaeales > Bathycorpusculaceae > Bathycorpusculum. Next base: position 1,047,874 of record CAWEPZ010000011.1, read on the forward strand.
CCGCGGCGCGATCAACAAGTTTTTCTTCTACAAGCGCATCTATGGCGGCGCATCCGGCGGCACAAACGAGTGGGCTTCCGCTGAAAGTGGTTGAGTGTTCACCGATTTTTAGAGAGGACATGATATTTTCTTTGGCGACAGTTATTCCGATGGGTAAGCCTCCTGCAAACGGCTTTGCCAAACATATAATGTCGGGTGTAACATCCCAATTTTGGCAGCCGAAAAATTTTCCCGTTCGACCAAAACTTGTTTGCACTTCATCAAAGAGTAACAAGACATTTTTTTCATTGCAAATTTCTCGTACTGCCTGCAAAAAGCCTTCAGGAGGGACACGAACACCGCCTTCGCCTCGGATTGGCTCTATCAAGACTGCAGCGGTTTTCTCTGTTATTGCCGCACGGATTTTATCAGCGTTGTCTGGAGGCACGTGTTTAAACTCGGGAACCAGAGGCATGAAAGGCTCGCGGTATTTCTTGTCCCATGTTGCGGATAGAGCACCCATGGTTTTGCCGTGAAAAGCTCCCATTAACGCGATAATTTCGGGTTTGCCAGTATATTTGCGGGCTAGTTTTATGGCGCATTCAACTGATTCAGCGCCGCTGTTTGACAGGAACGCTTTGTCTAAGCCTTTCGGCGTTATCTGAACAAGTTTCTGTATAAATTCTGCGCGTTTATCATTATAGTAGCAACTATGACAGGTAATCAGTTGCTCAGCTTGAGCCTGGACCGCAGCAACTATTTTTGGGTGGCAATGTCCTAGCAAAGCGACACCATAGCTGGTTGAGCAGTCCACATATTCTTTCCCGTTTATATCCCAAACTAGCGCGCCCTTGCCTTTTGTGAGAACCAATGGTTTTTTGCTGAAAACATTCGCTAAATAGCGATTTTCAATATCTGTTATTTCTTTGTCATTCACCAGTTATCACTGTACCAACCTTATGATCCAACGCCGAGCTAATAGGCTGATTTCCTGTGCCAGCGGTTACTAAGACTTCCTTGACGCCTTGATTCAAGGCTTCCAATGCCGCATGAACCTTTGTACTCATGCCCGCCCCAATGCCGGACATAATCTCTTTAACCTCAGTTGCACTGATTTTTTTAACGCACTCTCCTTTGAGCATTAAGCCTGACACGTTAGTGAGCAAGATTAAGCGGTCAGCTTTAAGAGCGCCTGCGATCATGGCTGCTGTTCGGTCGCCGTCAACGTTAAGGGGTTCAGAATCTTGGCTAAGCGCTATAGGCGTCACAATCGGTACATATCCCTTTTCAAGCAAGAGGTTAAGCAGATCAGAATTTACGTGAGTTATTTTCCCTGTATAGCCCCCATCGATGACTTTCTTTCTGCCTCGTTCATCAACATGAATGAGTTTGGCTTTTCGATCACCCGTCAAAGTTGCAGCGTCTAGACCGCTTATACCTACAGCTGGGATGCCCTGAGTCTGCAGCGCTAGGACGATTTGCTTGTTGATTTTGCCTGCCATAACCATAGTGTAAATCTCAATTGTTTCTTTATCGGTATAGCGGCTTCGAAAGCCCTCGGGTGAAATTATGAATTTTTGTTCCTTACCAAGCTTAGATGCGATTTCAGTAACTTCTACGCCTCCACCATGTACAAGGATGACTCTGTTGGTTTTTGCAATTTCTTTCAGATCGGCGACTAAGTCTTGGGACGCGCCTTCTTTGAGTATGCTTCCACCCATCTTAATTACAAACAACATAGTGATCACATCGGATGGAACCCAGTACTCTTCAAGCCGGTGGTTTCATCTATGCCCATAAGAATGTTCATGCATTGCACTCCTTGGCCTGACGCTCCCTTGGTCATGTTGTCAATGGCTGAGAAAAGCAAAAGCCGATTCGCATGCTCATCAATCTCGAAACCAACGTCACAGAAGTTTGTGCCAACTGTGATTTTTGGGTCAGGCAACTGGTAAGGTCCCTTCTGGTATTTCACTAAACGAATGAACGGCTCATTGCCATACATTCCACGAAGAGCTTTCCAAAGGTCTTTGTTCTCCAGCTTCTGTTTGGGGAAAGTATGTATTGTTGCAAGGATGCCACGTACCATGTTCACGGCGTGGGGGGTAAAGGAGATTTTTACGGGCTCATCTGTTAATGCATTCAGTTCCTGCTCAACTTCTGCGGTGTGTCGATGACCGACAACTTGGTAAGGTCGCACTCCGCTAAAGCGTTCAGGATGATGTGATGATACTGTGGGTTTGCTGCCGCCTCCTGAAGAACCAACCTTGAGGTCTACTATAATTTTGTCTTTGTAAACCAATTTGGCCTTCACTACAGGCGCTAAGCCAAGGATTGCGGATGTTGCCATGCAGCCTGGGCAAGCAATAAGTTTGGCATTTTTGATTTCTTCCCGGTGAAGCTCAGGCAGCCCGTATGCCGCTTCTTTAAGCATTTCTGGGTGGGCATGTTTCCAGCCATAGTAAGTTTCGTAATCAGCAGGGTTTTTGAGACGAAAGTCAGCACTCATGTCGATTACTCTTAAGCCTTCCTCTAAGAGTTTTGGAACTAAGTTAACTGAACCTCCATGTGGAGTTGCTGTGAAGATTAAGTCGCATTCTTTCTGAATCTCAGCCATGTCTTGGGGCACAAATTTTAGCTGCGTTAAGCCTCTTAAGTTTGGGTGGATATTGAAGACGTATTCACCTACGCTTTGACGAGAAGTAACCATAGTTACCTCCACCTGAGGATGCAAAAGCAGCAACCTCAACAATTCGCCGCCGACGTATCCTGAACCACCAATAATTCCAATTCTCAACATGTCTCTTTCCTCGTTACTCAATTACTAGTCGATTAGACTTTGGGCACCTTTCAACAGTGGAACAGCCACATTATAACCTGTTGCCAGCCGAGTATTCTCCCAAAACTCTGGGCAAGAATTCGACTCGTGAAACACCAAAGCACTTTTATTTTTTTCTATGCTTTCTTCAATTACCTTTTTAATATTTTCGTAATTCTGATTATTCGCATATCTCTGGAAAGCTTTTTCCAGCTTCGTATTCCACGCTCTAAAATTGGTTAGGCGAGTTTCATCTTGCTTGACTTTTTGAACAGACGCAAAAGCTTGCGAAGCCTTATCAAGTTCAGCTTTGAGGTAACCATCATCCACCTGTTTGTTGTCTTTAACGTTTACCATAGCATCCAACGCGAAAATCCATGCTTCGCTGCCTTTACCAAGAGTTTTGCCGCACTTAACCGAAAGTTGCTGAATACTTTTAGGTAATTTGGCGCCGAAAACCAAGTTGCCGAGAAAAGTGTTTGTTCTAAAGTCCTTAAAGCCGGCCCTTGCCATTGCTATAGGATAGCAAACTGGTTGTTTGCCTTTCTCTTTTGAAACGATGATTCTTAAATCGTAAAACCACTTCTCAATCAGTTCCTGTGCGACCACACCGACAGGGTTAATTATTGAGGGTTTTGTTTCCCCTATGTTTGCAATTAGTTCTTCATCGTTTCTTGCAAGCATAATCATTTTGCCATGCGTTCCAGCATCAGCTTTAATCACGATGCCTTCTGAGAGAGGGATTTCTTGTTGGAACAGTTCTGCAATGTCTTTTTCATTGTGGATTATTTGCCCATTCTTTAGAGTGTCAGTTGAGTCGCACGGAACATAAACTGTTTTGGGTATGGGGATGCCTTCTTTCCAAAGGGTAAGCAGCGTGCGTAGCTTACTGTAGCAAACAAATTCGCTTTGAGAAGAGTTTAACGCTTTTTTTTCGAGTTGCTCTATGATGTATGAGGCTTGGAGGCGACGATTCTTGCTTTGTGCACGATTAAGCACAACAGCAGTATCATTTATTGCGTTTGTGTAGTCTTTTCCTTTGGTTTTAGCGCTAAAGCCATCTTTGGATACTGATAAAGCGATTTTTCGGAAGGGCAGAAAAGTCAAGTCAATGCCTAATTGCTGGGCAGTTAGTTTTATTCCGTTTTCATCGTTTTCTGACCGCTCATAAAGAAGTGCAATGCTCATCGCTTTTCTGCTTCCTGATAAAAAATTAATCAAAAAACTGATCTAAATGAAGGATTGTTAGGGGAACCGTTTATTCGCCCCAGTCTTCTCCTTCAATGGTTAATTCCTGAAGGTCTACACATCCGCCCTTTACTTGCTTAACTTCAAGTTCTAGTCCGCAACCAGGACAGCTCAGGATTTCTCCTTTCTCTGTGTCTGCTGGAACATCAAGCTCCGCTTCGCAGTCTGGGCATTTTGCCTTGTTGATAGCCTTAACCTCTGAAGGATTTATGTTTACGGGTTTAATCATTTTTTATTCGTCACTTTTTTATGTTGGGAAATGCTTTCCCAATTAACTCGGCGTAAATTTAAACATTGTGACTTATTTGTTACAACTTGGACTCATAATGCACCATTTGGTGCAGCAAAAAAGAATTTGCCAAATTGCTTGAGAAAGTGGAAACGCATAATAAATCGCAGTCCACAACGAAATTCGCATCACCCTTTAAGCGTTAACAAGGGAAATCGTTAAATTTTTCCTCAAACCAATAACACTCTCGGTGACAGAAATGGACGAGAAAGACAAAGAAATAATCAAACTTCTGAAAGATGACGCTAGAGCAGGCTACGGCGAAATTGGCGCAAAAATAGGCTTATCTGAAGGCGCTATAAGAAAAAGAATCAAAACGTTGACCGACGATAACGTAATACGCAAATTCACGGTTAAAATCGGCGTTGAAGAAGGCGCCCAAGCCATAACGCTACTTGCAACAAACCCTGCCAATCCAACTCAAGAAGTGTCAAAAGAAATCCAGTCCATCCCGAATGTCGAAACAGTCTACGAAGTCACTGGAGAATATGACATAGTTGCAGTCATTAGCGGCATGAACATAATGGAAGTTAACGAATGTATAGAGAAGATTCGAAGGGTTGAAGGCATAATGAAAACCAACACAATGATAGTGCTGAGAAGCTCATAAACAAAAAATAAGTAAGAATATGAAGACTATGAACTCCATTGGATTTAGTTCCGACAATAAGGCAGTTATTTGATTAATCATAGATGCGCTCAACAAACAAAGCGTCTCATGCAAATTTGGCTAATATCAAGAGCAACAGGTTCCAAAAGATGGAACCAAACCATAATAAATTCTTCACTTTCACTTAACCCTCCACTTCTCCACAAAGAAGTTTCTTAGCTTATCTTATAACCCACTCAACAACGATAGAGGTGACTCACGGGTGAGTCATATGAAAAAGAGAACTGCACTCTTAGCCATGGAAGAAGACCTTTGTGTTGATCTGACGCTTCATAACGTTCCCGCTTCAATGCTCAAGGAGTTTGCAGAAAAAATTGTTCGTCCCTACTACAATGGCAACTTAAACATAGCCATACAGGACCTAATCAACAAAGCTATAGCAGAACAAGAATTCATTCATGCACACATAACCCATATTAAAAACACACTGAAGCAGTGACTTTGCCATAGCTTGTTTACTTTATTACCTTTTCGATTTTCTCAACAGCGGAATTTGTTCCAATGTAGACTATATCGGTTAAGCCGACAAAGAACCCAGTTTCAACAACGCCAGGAATCATCTTAACAGTCACCTGCAATTCGGCAGGCTTCGGTATTTCACCAAAATACGAATCCAAAATGGCGTTCCCATTATCAGTGATTATTGGGCCAAGCTTACCTTTGCCTTCCCGCAAAATAGGTTTTCCGCCAACTTCAACTATCTTTCGCTTCAGCTAGCGAAATTGCAAAAGGCAGAACTTCAATTGGAACACCTTGATTGTTTTCACCCAAAAGCTTAACTTTTTTCTGTCGGTCAGCAATAATAATATTAAGTTTGGAGGCGGCGGCAACAATTTTTTCTCTTGCCATTGCTGCACCCATACCCTTGATTAAATACAGTTCAGGAGTTAGCTGGTCAGCACCATCAATGGTCACGTCAATTTCTGGATACTCATCCAAAGTAGTAATCGGAATACCACATTTGACTGCCAACAAAAATGCCTGATAAGAAGTTGGAATACCAACAATTCGCAGTTTTTCATTTTTTATTCTTTCACCTAAGGCTTCAATAGCAAACGCAGCCGTAGATCCACTTCCTAAACCAACAACAAATCTGTCTTTAACATGTTTAACTGCTACCAAAGCTGCTTTCTGTTTTTCTTCTTGGATCGGGTCGAGGTTAGCTTTCAATTTCCATTTGCCCCAGTTTATCCAAAACCTTCTCAACTTCACTTCTTATAGATTCAATCCTCTTTTCTGCCTCAGTTTTAGCCGTAGGTTTCTCCTCTGGCGGCTTACGCTTCTTTTTCTGTTTCTCTTCCCCTCCTGCTTCTTCCGCTTCCTCTTCCTCAGCTTCCGCATCCTCAATGCGTTTCCATCTGAGAAGTAGGAGTTGGCGAAGGTAATTTTACAGGAATCTCCCTTATCGGTTTAACATCAATCCTTGTTCTAAGCTCTTCAACCTTTGAGTTCAATTCTCCAAAACGTTCACTGAAAAGCTTCATCAAGTCCTCCTGCATACCCTCAAGGTCATGGAGCGCAACTATTGTTTCATCCTTTGATATGGACTCTTTTATTGACATCATTCTTGCCTTGTAAGTTGCAGCAAGCTTTTCTCGTTCTAATTCAGTAATCTTCCCTTCCGCTTGTGCCTCATACAAATGGCGAATGGCATCACTTAAGATTTCCCGCTCTAAATCGAGCATTCGAAGCTCATCTTTTGCACTGGAAGCTGTTGATGTTTGAACGCTCTTAGAAATCCTAAACGGTAAGCCAGAATAGTCAAGGTCTGGATCAGCAGTTTTCTGAGATTTTTTCGGCTTCGGTTTTCTTCCCTGTCTTCTCATGCCATAAATTACTATTCCGACAGCGCTGATTATGACTACCGCTACTGCAATGACTATTAAGGGGTCATCGTACCAAGCCATTCCAAGCTGTCCTCGGTTATCTTGATTATGTACAATGCTTATATAAATTAATTTAAGTCCACGGGTTTCCTATTCTAAGCTAAGCGATTGCGTGATGGACTATGCCGTTTTAATCTTCTTAACCTGCGCTCTTTCAAGAATACGAACAATAGGTAACGCTAAAATAACTCCAATTATTCCACCGGCAACTATCAAACCTACCCAAATAGTTATCGCAAACGTGGGCGAAACAAGAGTAAAATTTACAATTGCAGCAGCTGATGCAGAAACAATAGTACCTAAAATAGCGATTCCCACGTTTATGATTTTAACGCTTATTTTATGATGATTAATCAGGAGAAACAGATCAAAAATTATAGCTGCAACTATAAAGCCTATGACTGGAAGCGGACCTCCAGCAAGCAAAACAATAGTAGAGCCTATGATACCAACTAAGGTTGCAGCGCCATATTGATTTGTAGCCCAGATAACAAGAAGTAGAATAAAGAAAATTATTATGCTGTGAATAATAGGCAATCCAGTAAGCCTAAAGCTAATGGGTGCAACCGTTAGGTTTAGAGCTACCCATAACGCGCTGAAAATGCTAATTACCGCGATGTTGACGCTAAAACGGTTTTTGACAGTTTGGGCTTTAAACAAATCAGTAACACTTATTTGCACTTTAGTAACACTCACACATAAAAACATTCTCAACGATCATGTTAACGCGCCTAAACCATAAATACTTAATCAAACGACTTCAAAACTCTAATAATTCCGCTATAGGACTAAGTTTAAATCCGAAACCACTCACCAAACATAACTATGAAAGCCATAGCAATACTTGGAGCCATTGCAGCAGCAATAATATTCTTTTTCGCAATAATTTTTGCCCTTGCCTCTTCGTATCAAGGAATCCCAACTCAAACCGCCCAAACTAGGCTCGTTAGTAGTGTTTTACTTTTCATTATTGGAATTGCAGTAATTGTGGGCATTTATTTTCTTACTCGCAAACCAAAAACAGTTATCCAGCGTTTGGAAGTTTCTGGACAAATGAAAGGGGCAGCGATAAAGTGTCCGAACTGTTCAGCTTCAATTAATGCTAACGAAATAAAAATTGTTTCAGGCGTACCCTATGTTAAATGCCCCTATTGCGGCACCACGTTTGAGGTTACTGAGGAACCAAAATGGTGAAGCGCACCTATCTTCTAGTAGTTCTTTTAGCGCTATCGGTTATCTTGATCGGGTTAAACACCGTTAATGCTCAGAATATAGTTTACAGTGTTGACCATCAATATACCCAGATATTCATTAACCAAGACGGCACCATCGACTTAACCTACAACATTACCTTAACAGTTACCTCAGGAGTAATTCATGGATTCTATGTTGGTCAACCAAAAAACGACTTTACCATAGGTCAAGCAGTAGACCAGTATGGAAACAATCTTCAAGTTTCAGACGCTAGCAGCGGCGGCGACTATAGAGTTGATGTTACACTAAACCCGCCCTTAACAGCTGGAAACTCGATCTGGTTCACTGTAACAACCAATGTTGCAGGAATGATATACAACGACACAAAGAACCCTGGCAACTTTGGCATGCAGTTTGCGCCAGAATGGACTAATGTACCAATTAATGATGTACGAGTTCAAATTTTGCTTCCGCCAGGCGCTACTACAAGCGATGTGAAAACTACTCAGAACTTCTATAACAGCACCTCAATAGTGGAGGGAAGGCTGGCTGTATTTTGGCAAATTCCAGTAATACAAGCTAACCAGAAATACTTCGTGGGCGTTTCTTTTCCAGCAAAATACATGCCTAACTACAATCCTCCCAAGACATCAGGCGACTTGGGCAGTCTGGGAAATATTCTTCCATTGATTGTTTTGCCAATAATCGCAATACTCGTAATCATAGCGGTTGTTGGAGTGGCAAGGAAAAGCACGTATTCTTCGCCTAAAGTCAGCATGGAAACCCTCGGAGTAAAACGCGGATTAACCGCAGTTGAGGCTTCTTACCTTCTTGATTTAAAGCCCACACAAATAGTTACAGAAATTCTCTATAGCCTTTTGAAGAAAAGGGCTGTTTGGGCTCAAGAAACCAAACCTTCGCTTAAACTTCAGTTGCTTACGCCTTATGAAAACAAAACAGGCACAGCAGAGAATCCCCTGCAGTATTACGAGATTGATTTTCTTGCCTCGTTGAAAACTGACGGCATGCTTGACGAGGAGAAATTGGCGCACACTATCATGTTTTTGCGTGACACGATTGAACAGAAACTGCAGGGATACAGCCGACAAGACACAGTTGACTATTACAAAAAAATAGTTGCTCAAGCATGGACAATAGTCGAACAGGCTGGAACGGTGGAGTTAACATCAAACGCTTATGATGAACAATTGCTTTGGTTAATGCTTGACCCGAACCAAAAAATTAAAACAGAAACAGTCTTTCAAAACAGAGTGTTCCAGCCTAATCCGCTTTGGTTCTGGTGGTGGTTCGGTTACACCACATATTATCCAAATCCAACATACAAACCAAACATTCAAGCACCAACACAATCAGCAAAGCCGCCAGCAATTCCAGGCGCTGAATTCGCAAACAACATTGCAACCTCAGTAGAAAAAACTTCAAACAACATGGTAGTCAACATAGAAAAATTCGCTAACTCCATTGTTCCACCGCCGCCAAAGGCTTCCCAGCAACCAGCACACCACAAAGCAGACTGCGTCTGTGCGTGTGCTGCATGTGCCTGTGCTTGCGCTTGTGTTTCATGTGCTTGTGCATGTGCAGGTGGAGGTGCCCATTAGATGAGTTTTCTAAAATGGATTTTTGGTAAGCAAAAGGTTCCTGTAGGTCGTTATACTTATCGGGGTAAGGATAAGTTTGTGGGCATGTCCCTTCAACTGCGAATAGAGCAGAGTGGACAAGGGGTAATGGTAATCAATGCTAACAATGTTCTTCACCTAAACCATACTGCAACAGCGTTCGCTTACTTTTTCATGCAGGGATTGCAAAAAGAAGATGTTGTTAAAAAGATTCGCAGGTTGTACCGAGTTAATGCTGAAAGAGCAAAGGCCGATTATGAAAAACTAGTATTCACAATAAGTACATTGGCTCAAACAGAAAAAATTGACCCAGTCACATATCTTGAAATTGAAAAAGAAGAACCGTTCAGTCATCACTATTCAGCACCTCTACGCATGGATTTAGCTTTAACTTTTAGATGCCAAAACGACTGCGTCCACTGCTACGCAGGGGGTCCACACGAGACACCGGAATTGTCAACGGTTCAGTGGAAAAGTGTCATCGACAAACTTAGTGAAATCGGCGTTTTCATCTTAACCTTCACAGGCGGAGAACCAACTTTACGTGAGGATCTGCCAGAACTATTATTGTACGCTCAGAACAAGGGCATCGTTACAGGGTTAATCAGTAATGGACGAAAGCTAAAAGATGAAGCGTTCGTTGAAGTGCTGGAAAAATCAGGTTTAGATTTTGTTCAGATCACCCTTGAATCACATAAACCCCAAGTTCACGACAAAATAACCTGCGCAAAAAGTAGTTGGAAAGAAACGGTTACAGGAATAAGAAATGCCGTAAAATCCCGAATTTACGTTTCAACGAACACTACCCTAAACAAACAAAACGCCTCAGATTTTCTAACTACAATTGATTTTATTCAAACGCTTGATGTAGACGCTTTCGGATGCAATAGCTTAATTTATTCGGGAAAGGCGCCAGAAGCAAGCCAAGAATTTGCGCTATCCGTCGAAGAATTGAATACGCTTCTGGTTAAAATCCGAGACAAAGCCCACATGCTCAGGCTAAAGTTTCTTTGGTATACACCTACACAATACTGCCAATTTAATCCCGTACAGTTAGGCTTAGGCGTCAAAAGCTGCACTGCAGCCATGATAAATGCGTGTGTTGGACCAAACGGCGATGTTTACCCATGCCAAAGCTACTTTGAAAGCTTAGGAAATATCCTAACTGATCCCTGGGAGAAAATTTGGAACAACCCGTTAGCCATAAAACTGCGAAAAAGAGACTATGTTGAGCAAAAATGTACAGATTGTTCACAGTTGCAGGTTTGCGGTGGAGGATGCCCCTTGGAGCTTCAAAACAAGGGGTATCAATGTAGCCAGACAGGATAATTTATCTTTAGCGAGTTATCATTTGTCACTATAAACCAAGCCCCGATTCGTGAGTTCAGACATAAAATGGTTGCCAGAGATAAGCCTAGGCTGATAGTTTTTGACGTTGAAGGAGTGCTTATTCCAAAAAACCGCTTCTTGTTTGAAGTAGGAAAAAAATTAGGCTTCATTAAACTCATTAACCTTCTTTTTTATGGTTTTTTATATGAAGCAGGCCTACTAAAACTCGAATCAGCTCTAACTCGCGCCTTCAGAGAATTAAGAGGTGTTAAGCCGGAAGAATTGATGCTTATTTTCAACAAAATTGCCTCAACCGCTTTCTTGCAAACTCTATTCGCCCAAATCAAAACGAGAAATTGCAAAATCGCCTTGATTAGCTCAGGGGTGCCATCAGATATTGTAAAAAATTTAGCCATAACAGTGGGCGCAGATTACGCTTACGGAATTGAAGTTGAAACCAAAAATGGCAGGTTAACGGGCAAAATCGAGGGTGACGTTATTCAACCGAGTGGAAAGCTCAAGATTTTATCGCAGATCATAACCTTGGAAGGCGTAAGCTTAAGAGACTGCATCGTTGTCGCCGACGACAGAAATAACCGTTGCATGTTTATGCCTGGAATACTTAAAATTGGGTTTAATCCTGATTTTTTTATCCGCATGAAAGCCGACAAGGTAGTAGTTGGGAAGCTTTCTCAAATCTTACCCATTATCGATGGTAAAATACAAAAGCGTTCTTTCCCGTCAACGAACGATTTGGTAAGAGAAGACATTCATGCTTCAGGTTTCTTTATGCCAGTTATCGCCAGTTTTACAGGTGTGCCTTTTGTTGGCGCATTAATTTTCGCAATAGCGATGGTATACACTGCCTCTGAACTTTGGCGTTTAGAAGGAAAAGAAATATTGCTCATTTCGGCAATTACACGCCACGCTGCTTCACAATCGGAACTGCATGGTTTTGCAGCAGCCCCATTATACTTTGCTGCGGGTGTATTGTCAACGCTAATTTTGTTTCCTGCGCCCGCAAGCTATGCCGCCGTTGCTATGTTCTGCCTAGGTGACAGCGCCGCTTCCCTTTTCGGAGGCCTCATATCCACATCTTTACCATTTAATAAGGGAAAAACTTGGGAAGGCTCAGTAGGTGGATTCGTGTTTGCGTTTTTAGGCGGTCTGTTTTTTGTCTCGCCAATTTGGGCTTTGATTGGAGCAGCAATTGCTATGACAGTTGAGGTTCTTCCTTTACCGATAAATGACAACGTGCTTATACCAGTGATTACAGGAGCAGCACTAACGCTTCTACTCTAAAGCAACTAATGCTTTGAGATAATCCTTGACAAAAAATTTCTTGCCCCTTTGAATAATCACATGTCCTTCTTGCTCCAAAAGCCGCTTTTGAGGTTCAAATCCGCCTGGATACTTCTCATTTAGGAATCCACCACGCTTCAATGTTCTCCAATAAGGAGTAGTATCAGCAAAACCTTGTTGTTTCTGCTCTTCTGCAGCGTAGGCAGAAATCCAAGCAAAAATTCCAGTAGTTAACGGGCAACCAATTGTTGCATTGTGATTTTTTGCAAGAGCTGAGCGGATTTCATTGATTGTTGTCAATTTGCCTCTAGGCACTCTTTTCATTAACCGATCTACCTCAATGGGCGCAGGGATCACTAAGGTGCCTGGCCCCCATTTTTTGATCATTTTACCACTAATTTCTTTCACTTTTGGGTAGCCCTTGCTGTCGTTAAGTTTTTCCTGCCAAGTCGGTTTCTTTGAAGGCATATTCTAACCAAAAATTTATACTCAGCATGCTTTATTGAAACTTTCGATATATCTATTTCTTGTTTTGCAAGCTTACAAGGTCAAGTTTTTGCTGATGACTAAGCTTTTTTATTTCTCTTTCCCGCTTCATCGCCAAACTTCGTGAATTAAAAAGCTCCGCATAAGCAACTCTTTCCGGTTTGTGGACTTTTGTGTATCTGGCACCCTTTCCGTTTTGATGCAGTTTTGTTCGTGCGTCCAAATCTCCGGTGTATCCCGTGTAAAAGCTACCGTCAATGCAAAGCAAAATGTAAACATAAAATGACAAGCTGACCTACTGCTCCTTGGCTTCAGGCGGTAGGTAGTCGTAGATGACACCTTTCTGCATCGCTCTTTTCAAGTAAGCCTCAGGGTCAATTTCTTGAACCTTTGTACGATCAACATCTATTATGTAGATTTCTTGTATGCGAGCATTTCGGATTTCTTCAAAGGTCACAGGTGGCTTTTGGTAGTATGCGTCACAGAGCTTTTTTATATAAATTATTTCTTCGTCAGTTCGATTTCTAGGCGGCTTAGCTAACGCACGTGGAAAAGGTAGAGTATAATGTGGCGGCACGCCTAAAGCGAATTTTCCTGCGAAGCTGCTGTACCGTATTATTTTGCTTGCCAATCTGGCAGTCGTGTAAGTTAAAGGTGCCAAAGCATTTTCTGGAGGAATAAAACCCGTCTCTATTTCAACAATTAAATTTCCAAAACCTTTTATGGCATATACATCACATGTCAAAAGCTCATTTAAGGTATATTCAAGCTGAACTTCGCAGCCCTTTTGAATAAGATATTTCGCACAAACAAGCTCCATAACTGAATGATTAATTTTTACAACGTTTTCTCTTTGAAGATTTGTCAGCCGATCTTTAAGGACGTTAAGTTTTTTTTCTACGTCATTTCCAGAATCCTTTGTCAGCCTATTTAAGAGGGTTGTTAAGTCTTGTCCGAATTTTTGCCTGTTACTCATTTGTTGCTTCCCTGCCGATTGGCTTGCTACTTTCTTTAACCTATTCGGCTTTTGAAATATATAAAGCCAAAAAATGTTTGTGCCAAAACCTCAACCAAATTATTAAGCTTCTCAATTGAAATAAGTGATTGCTGGTTTATTCAGACCTGACCGGATAGAAAATAAAAACAGAAAAAAATCCATTCATGATTTGCTCGCAGTGCCAAATGCAAAAACTTGCACAAGAAGAAATGTGACGACAATTTTCATTCTATTGCTTGCTGTTACTAAAGGGAAAAACTTCCTGAAAGTCAACACGCCTTTTTTTAGGGTTATATGGAAGAGAGCACAAGTCTGGTTAAGTTAACGTCAACTTCAGTGATTTTGCAGTTTTTGAATTCTTTTGCTTCACCCAGAATGTTCTTAACTGTTACATTGTCTTGGTCAACTTTAACGTAGATTACGTCTTTGAATTGGACTTTTCCATTGACGATAATGTTAAATTCACACATAAGACTTCACAGCTATGGAAAAAGAGATTCTGGGTTATAAGCTCTTTTATCAGAAATTGTTTCTGATTAATCTTAAGCTTTTCTATTTGAAATGAATTCTGAGTTTAGATTAGCTACTTCATTATTAACAAAAATTGTAAACAATTAAGGATGACACCGTAAGCTTTTTATTTGTACAGCAATGTAATTTTAAGGATTGTGGAATTTCAAGAGGAATTTAAGATGAGGGATCGTCACCTCAATAGATGGGATCGTCGGGTATTTATTCTTTAATTCGCCCAGGGAACTCTTTGAAACTGCCATTGAAAAATTTTCAAAACAATATTGCTCTAGAAGAGAGTATTGTTACCAAAAAGGAGATGCAGAGAAATAACCAAAATGTCTGGTGCAAAAGCACTTTTAGAATCCCTTGATCGGCAAAACGTAGAAGTGATATTCGGCATTTTAGGCGGAGCAATCCTTCCTGTATATGATGCATTATGCGGCCATGAAAAGATTAGACACATCCTTAGTCGACATGAGCAAGGAGCAGCACACGCCGCTGAAGGCTATGCGAGAGCCAGCGGACGAGTAGGAGTGTGCATGGCAACCTCAGGACCAGGAGCCACAAACCTAGTTACAGGGATTGCAAACGCCTACATGGATTCTTCGCCAATTGTAGCTCTAACAGGGCAAGTCCCAACAATTGGCGGTAACAGTTCATACATGATTGGCAGAGATGCCTTTCAAGAAGCAGATATAATCGGCATTACAACTCCTATCACTAAATACAATTTTCAGCCAAGGACAGTTGCTGAAATTCCGACAACAGTTAACACGGCATTCTATATAGCAGCTACAGGCAGACCAGGACCAGTTCTAATTGACTTGCCGAAAAACGTGCAGGCAGAAACCGCCGAAGTCGAAGTAACTGACAAAATTGATGCCAGAGGCTACAAATCTATGATCGAGATAGATTTGACTAAAATCAGCGCAGCTGCTAATTTGCTCATAAACGCTGAGAAACCAGTTATATTGTCTGGCGGAGGAGTCATAATTTCGAACGCTTCAGATGAGCTTATGCAAATGTCTGATTTGTTGATGGCCCCAGTTGCAACAACATTCATGGGCAAAGGTTCAATCTCAGAATGCCATCCATTATCAGTTGGAAGCATTGGAATGCATGGAAATCCAGCTGCAAACAGGTTAATGAGCGAAGCTGACGTGTTATTGGCAGTTGGAACAAGATTCTCTGACCGAGCAACAGCAAACGTTGATACATTCGCTAATAATGCTAAAAAGATTCACATTGACATTGACGACGCAGAAATCGGAAAAAACATTGAAGTTGATGTGCCAATAGTCGGGGATGCTAAGACAGTTTTGAAATTATTGCATACAGCCTTAGCTGGTAAATTGCACAAAAAAGAAAGCACTGTTTGGACAAAAAGAGTCAAAGCAACAAAAGATCTTCTGAGCCCGCTACTAAAAGAAGTGCCCAAAGATTTAGTGCCCAAAGCGCTACTAATGGAGCTAAGGAAACTGTTGCCTGAAAACACTATAGTGACGACGGAAGTCGGCCAAAACCAAATGTGGTCAGCCCTATATTTCCAAGCATTAAAGCCAAGAACATTCATCAGTTCAGGCGGATTAGGGACCATGGGCTTTGGTTTCCCAGCGGCAATAGGAGCAAAAGTTGCATTTCCAAACAGGCCAGTCGTAGATATAGCCGGCGACGGCAGCTTCATAATGACTGAACAAGAACTCGCATGCTCAGTAACGGAGAACATCCCTGTAATAGTCATAGTGCTGAACAATTCAGTACTTGGCATGGTGGCACAGTGGCAACGAATGCTCTACAAACGGCGCTACATGGCAGTTAATCTAGGCAAAACACCAGATTTCGTGAAGCTGGCAGAAGCTTACGGAGCACAAGGCTTCCGAGCAGGGTCAATGGAAGAGTTCCAAAAAGCAGTTAAGAAAGCACTAAACAGTAAAGTAACAACGGTAATCGATGTACCTATAGGCTCAGAGGAGGACGTCGTACCTTTTGTACCTCCAGGCTGCGGTTTACCACAACAGCAAGGTGACTATTAGAATGGAAGCCGAAAAAACAAAAATCATCTCCGTATTAGTTGAAAACAAGCCAGGAGTATTGCACGGAGTAGCCAACCTCTTCCGGCGAAGAAACTTCAACATTGAAAGCATAACAGTCGGCCCAACTGAACACGCAGACATCTCTCGAATGACAATAACAGTCAACGAGGATGAAAAGACAATAGAGCAAGTCATCAAGCAACTAGCAAAACTCATTGACATACTAAAAGTTGAGGAACTGGAGGAAGGAAGCTATGTAATGCGTGAACTTGCTTTGATAAAAGTCAATGCGCCGAGCCCAAAAGAACGCTCCGACATAATAAACTGCGTAGAAGTTTTCCGAAGTAGAGTCATAGATGTTTCAATTGATAGCCTAACAGTCGAAATGACAGGAACACCTGACAAAATAGATGCATTCCTTAATCTGATGAAAACAACTGGCGTAATTGAGCTTGCAAGAACGGGTATAACCGCATTAGCTAGAGGAGCAAAATCGATAAGAATAGACGAATAAATCGTCTCTGTTGACGGAAACCCTTAACTCTCAGTTTCTCAAAATTCACAAACCTTCATGATAATTGTCTGAAAACAGGTTAATTGTAACAAAGGTGAAAAAATATGAATATAACAGAAAAAATCTTGGCTAAAGCTTCAGGAAAACAAGTTGTGCACCCACGAGAAATAGTTGATGCAAACGTGGACATGATAATGGTTCATGATTTAACTGGACCTTTGGCTGTAGAAGCTTTCAAAAAAATAGGCGTACAAAAAGTGTGGGATAACAGGAAAGCAGTGGTCATACTGGACCATCAGGTACCAGCGGAATCAGTTAAAGCTGCAGAACTGCACAAAACTATGCGGCAATTCGCCAAAGACCAAAAACTACGAATATATGATATTGGCAGAGGCGGTATCTGCCACCAAGTCATGCCGGAAAAAGGACATGTTGTTCCAGGAACCGTAATTGTTGGTGCTGATTCTCACACTTGCACTTATGGAGCCTTCGGAGCTTTCGCAACTGGCATCGGTTCGACTGAAGCAGCTGCAGTTTTTGCTACTGGAAAGATTTGGCTGAAAGTTCCCGAAGCAATAAAAGTAAATGTGACTGGAGAATTCCAAGATTTTGTTACTCCAAAAGACTTAGTATTATCAATAATAGGGAAAATGAGCGTTGACGGCGCTATATACAAAAGCGTTGAATTCACTGGCCCAACTATAAAGGACATGAGTATAGCGGGAAGAATGACAATATGCAACATGGCTGTGGAAATGGGTGCTAAAAACGGCATCATAGAACCAGACGAAACAACCCGCAAGTTCTTAGAAGGCAGAGTCAAGAAGTTGCCAAACTTTGAATCCTTGAAAAGCGATAAAGATGCAGTATACGAGCGCACAATTGAATTTGACGTTTCAAAGATGGAGCCGCAAGTTGCTTGTCCATCATCAGTTGACAATGTTAAACCAGTTTCGGAAGTAGGCAACATGCAAATTGAGCAGGCGTTTATCGGATCATGTACCAACGGCAGAATCGAAGATTTACGTTTAGCTGCTCGAGTCCTGAAAGGAAAACGCGTAAAAGATGGCGTTAGGGCACTGGTGATTCCAGCCTCTCAAGAAGTTTACAAACAAGCCTTAAACGAGGGCTTACTAGAAATATTTACAGATGCAGGCGCAATAGTTTGCGGTTCAGCTTGCGGTCCATGCTTAGGTGGACACATCGGACTGTTAGCAGCAGAAGAAATATGCGTAAGCACTTCAAATCGGAACTTCATCGGGAGAATGGGCAGCACGCTGGCCAGCGTATTCTTGGCTTCGCCTGCAACTGTTGCTGCTTCAGCAATTACAGGGAAAATTACTGATCCAAGAAAACTGGAGGCAAAGGCATGAACCTGAAAATCGAAGGCGTGGCTATAAAATTCGGAAACAATGTTGACACAGATGTTATTTTGCCAGGAAAATACCTAATACTGATCGATCCTTACGAATTAGCAAAACATGCATTGGAAAGCTTAGACCCAACGTTCCCTGAAAAAGCAAAAAAAGGCGTCATTTTAGTCGGGGGCAAAAACTTTGGTTGCGGTTCAAGCAGAGAACAAGCTCCTTTAGCCTTAAAGTTTGCAGGTGTGAAATGCGTGTTAGCGGAATCTTTCGCAAGGATTTTCTTCCGAAACGCCATTAACATTGGCTTACCAGTAATTGAATGCAAAGGCATATCTAACGCCGTTGAAACAGGCGAAGAATTGGCGGTAGACTTTGAAGCTGGCAAGATAGAAAATGTTTCACGAGGCAAAAAGTTTCAAGTGGAGAAGCTTCCACCATTTATCTTAGAAATACTAGTTGAGGGCGGATTGATAGAAAATTTACGAAGGAGAATGAACAAAAAATGACTGAATACATAATTTCCCTGATTCCTGGCGACGGGATTGGCCCAGAATTAACAGAAGCCACCTTGAAAGTTTTAGATGCCGTTAAGAAGAAGTTTGGCATTGAACTTAAAATTGTTGAAGCAGAAGCAGGAGACGCAACTTTAGCTAAAAGAGGTGCAGCCCTTCCTGCTGAAAGCGTAGAAATAATCAAGGGATCCCACGCTTGTCTAAAAGGACCAGTTGGCGAAACTGCAGCAGATGTCATCGTTAAACTCCGTTTGATGTTTGATTTGTATGCTAATCTCCGTCCTTTGAAAACTTATCCAAACGTTCCAGTTGCCAGGCCAGACATTGACATGATATTTGTTAGGGAAAACACCGAGGACGTTTACAAAGGATTGGAATTCGCCATAGGCAACGACACAACCATATGCCTAAGAATAATTACGAGAGGAAATTGTGAACGCATAGCCAAAAAAGCCTTCGAAATTGCACGCTTACGCAACGGCAAAAAGAAAGTAACTGCTATACACAAAGCGAACGTCATGAGAATAACGGACGGATTATTTGCCAGCGTATGCCGCGAAACAGCAAAGAGGTACCCAGACATCGCCTTTAACGAATTATATGTTGATGCTGCTTCAATGCGATTGATAAAAGAGCCGCAGGAATTTGATGTCTTCTGTACCTGCAACATGTTCGGCGACATTCTCTCAGATGAAGCCGCTCAGCTAATCGGCGGGTTAGGCATGGCTCCAGGCGCAAACATAGGTGACAACTTTGCTCTCTTTGAACCCATCCACGGTTCAGCACCAAACAGAGCAGGGAAACATACAGCAAACCCAATCTCCATGATACTATCTGCGAAAATGATGCTGGAGTGGATAGGCGAAAAATACAACGATAAAAAAAGCATACAAGCAGGCAAAGCAATAGAGAACGGAGTAATATACGCATTACGTAACGGTCAAACTGTTCCAGACTGCGGCGGCAACACTACGACCGTGGGAATGGCAGAAGCCATTGCTGCAGCCTTGACAGTGAAAACTGGTTGAAAAAATGACAAATAAAACTTCAAAACGTATCCGTATTTTTGACACAACATTAAGAGATGGGGAACAAACCCCCGGCGTATCTTTAACTGCAGATGACAAGATTGAGATTGCACGTCAACTGAGCAAACTAGGCGTTGACATTATTGAAGCCGGTTTTCCAAGTTCATCTGAAGGCGAGAAAAAAGTTGTCGCTCAAATAGCGAAAGACGGTTTGGAACCAGAAATTTGTGCACTATCGCGTGCAACCAAAGGCGATATTGATGCCGCCGTTGCCTGCGACGTGGACTTAATCCACGTCTTCATTCCCACTTCGCCCGTACAAATGAAGTATGCTGTAAACTTAACTCCTGAACAAGTACTTGCCTCAACCATAGAATCTATTGAGCATGTGAAGAAGCACGGCATGAAATGCGAGTTTTCTCCTATGGATGCCACACGCTCAGAAATGCCTTTCCTAAAACAAGTTTGCCAAGCAGCAGAAAAAGCAGGCATGGACACTTTAAACGTCCCAGATACTGTGGGAATAATGACTCCAAAAACAACCATAAAGCTTATCGAGGAACTCAAAACGGTAGTTAAAGTTCCCGTTAGTACGCATTGTCATGATGACTTTGGTTTGGCGGTTGCAAACTCCTTAGCTGCTGTTGAAGCAGGCGCTGCCCAAGTGCATGTTGCCATTAACGGTTTAGGTGAGCGAGCAGGTAACGCGTCGCTGGAAGAAGTAGTTATGGCTTTACATGAGATTTACAATTATAAGACAAACGTAAACACACGGTTATTGTTCAGCACATCCAGAATGGTGGCTTCATTAACTGGCATAGCAGTGCAAGCGAACAAAGCAATTGTTGGCGAGAACGCGTTTGCCCATGAATCAGGTATTCACACTCGCGGAGTAACAGAGAAACCACTAACGTTTGAGCCGATAAACCCTGAGTTAGTGGGTCGTACAAGAAAATTAGTTGCTGGAAAACTGGCTGGATCCCGCGGCATAAGAGCTGAGCTAGAAGAGATAGATATTCACCCAACTGAAGATCAACTTAAAGAAATTGTACAACGCGTCAAAGAACTCGGGGAAAAGGGCAAGATGATAACTGATGCGGATTTGCTGGCATTAACTTCTGCGGTTATGGGCGAAGTAATAGGCGAAGAAAAAATCGTTGACTTATGCGACTTGGCAGTTGTAACAGGCATCAAAGTTATCCCAACAGCATCAGTTAGGCTAACTTTGGACGGCAAAGAGCACATTGCCGCAGAAACGGGAGTTGGCCCAGTAGACGCAGTCTTAAAAGCCATCCAAAAACTAACCAATAACCTAGAAAATATTAGCCTCAGCGAGTACCGGCTTGAGGCCATCACTGGCGGCTCAAATGCAGTTGCAGAAGTCGTCATAAAAGTTCAAGATGAAAAAGGCAATATCGTTTCAGCTCGGGCAGCTAGAGAAGACATCGTTATGGCTAGCGTTGAAGCAATGATAAACGGTATAAACAAACTCTTGATAAAGAATCGTAAGCAGGGAAACAAAAAGTGAAAGTTGCCTTCCAAGGCGAACCAGGAGCATATAGCGAAAGTGCAGTCTTCCAAGTCTTCGGAGAAAATACACAGGTTAAACCATGCAAAGACTTCAAAGACGTTTTTGAAAACGTCTGCTCAGCGGAAACAAATTTTGGCGTTGTCCCAGTCGAGAACAGCTTAGAAGGCAGCATAAATCAAAACTACGACCTCTTTCTAAGATATGATTTGAAGGTTTTCGGAGAAGTCATTGTAAAAATCGAGCACTGCCTTATCACAAATCCCGGCACTGCTTTGTCCGACATCAAATTTGTTTATTCTCATCCTCAAGCGCTGGCACAGTGCCGAAGCTTCTTGGAGGATTTCGGGCGCGAACTCATACCATCATATGACACAGCCGGAAGCGTCAAGTTGATTAAAGAAAAAGGCTTAAAAAACGCTGCGGCGATTGCAAGTGAAAGAGCAGCCAACATATACAGCATGCATATCGTCGCCAAAGACATCGCAGACAACCCTGAGAACTACACGCGGTTCTTCATCCTTTCAACCGAGGATTCACCCGCATCCGGCAATGATAAAACCTCAATAATTTTCTCCGCAAAACATGAGCCAGGCTCACTTTATCATGCTATTGGGGAATTCGCTAAAAGAAACATCAACCTTACCAAAATCGAGTCGAGACCCACAAAGAAAACTGCATGGGAATACAATTTCTACCTTGACTTTGAAGGACACCGAACCGAACCCATACGTGCAGAAGCCTTGAAAGCTTTGGAGAAATATTCAATTTTTATCAAAATCTTAGGTTCATACCCTAAAGGCGTTTAACTTCGTAATTTTGGTTTCAATTAGATTTTACTTCTTCTCTTTTTTGGGCGGTAATGATGAAACGTACTTTATTGATTTGCCCAACCATATAGCAAAAAATCCATTGTCAGAGTAAAGAATTTTGGAAGAACAACATAACCTTCCATAGCCCTTCCCGGAATTGGTTCAGAGATGCAATAACATCCTTTCACTTTTTCATTATTTCCGCAATGTCAACGTCCGATAGCCGCAGGAAAGTCTAACACCGTAGACTCCAAAAAACATAATTGCCATTACTAAAATATGCTGGGTGCCCGAAGATAATGCCGCAATCGCATTTTGTGTCTTTCATTTTTTCTGTTATGGCTCTACAAGTTCCGCCATGGCTTTCGTCCCATTCCAAAAAATCAGCTCAGACTATTAAAGCAAAAAATAATTACTTTAGTTTTTCTATCGGTATTTATTACTCTGCAGATTCAAGCATCTTATACATGACATCATAGGACTTCGCGAAGTCTGTATCAGTCTCTTTTAGCTTTGCCTTCAACTGTTCCATCCGCTCAACGATTGCTTTTGCGTCTTTCTTTCTAATCAGACCCAACCATTCTTGCGCTTTTGCCATAAACTGGTCTTCGATTTTGCTCAGATCAGGCAAATCTGTTTGCAAACTTGCGTAGAGGTCCGGCGTTTCCAAAGCTGTTGCTTCCGCCAGAGTGAATAGCATTCGGTAGGTTATGCCTGCCACCTTCTTGGTTTCGGGCAAATTCTTCTGTTCCAAAAGTGTCTCACACGCAACTAAACCAAGAAAATGTGGCAAACCGAGAACAACCGACATTAATTCATCATGTTTTTTCGGCGACATAACAAATACGTGAGCTTCCTCTTTCTCCAGCACTTTCTTAAATTCTTGAGCAAACTTTTCTTCTGCAGCATTTGTTGGGGTTAGGATGTAAGCCTTATGCTTAACGCCGTTGCTTCCTGGCCCAAAAACGGGGTGCGTACCCAGCGCCAAAGCTTCTTTAATGTTTTCATGCATGAGTTTGACAGGGGTTTCTTTAATTGAGCAGATATCCATTACGATTTGTCCTTTGTGAAGTACTGGAGCAATGGTTTTGACTACTTCTTCAAAGGCTGTGATAGATACACAGATTAGTACTTGGTCAACGCCAATTACTGCTTCTCTGAAATCAGTGGTTGTATTGATCTGCAATTGCTTTTTGAGGTTAGCTATTTTTTCTTTTTTTCTATCAGCCAAAGTAACGGAGTAACCTTTTGAATGATAAAATTTAGCGAACCAAACACCCATTTTACCTGCGCCAATTACGGCGATTTTCATTTAAGCCCCTCGCTTATTATCTCAAGAGCAGTTTTGATTTCGTTTCTTGGCGCAGTTAACGAAATGCGGAAATGTTCTTTGTAATCTCCAAATGCAGTGCCTGGAGCTACTGCTACACCTTTGTCAAGTAAGTCTAAGGTGAATTTTTCCGAGTTTAAACCTGGGCGCTTTGGAAAAACGTAGAATGGTGCTTCAGGCTTTGTGAAGAAGAAACCTGCTTTTGCCAAAGTTTTGCTTGCCATTTTTGCTCGTTCCTCGTATTCTTCTTTTATGTTTGTGGCAAGCTGTTTTTGCAGTTCTAGTGCTTTTAATGCTGCTTCTTGAATAAAAACGGGGACGTTGTTGATGGTGATTTGGTTGAGTTTAGTAATGTTGTCAACAAATCGTTTATTTGCTATTATGTAGCCTATTCTCCATCCAGTCATGCTAAATGTTTTGGAGAACCCTGTTGTGAGAATATGTGTTTGGTCACGGTCGTATTCCAAGATGCTTTTGGTTTTAACGAAGCTAATTGTTCCGTATACTTCATCTGAGAGGATGGTAACGCTTTTTTTGTTGGCTATTTCTACGATGCCTTCAAGAGTTTCAGCATCCATAACTTTGCTTGTAGGATTGTTTGGGTTGTTAAGTATTATCATTCGGGTGTCTTTGTCAATCATGCCTTCAAGCTTGTTCAAGTCGATTTTCCAGCCGTCTTCCATCTCTGTCCGCAGCAGTTTAGTCTTTGCTCCGAGGCTTTTAGCGATTAAATCGTAAGCTGTCCAGTAAGGTGTAGGGATGATAACGTTTCCTCCACCCTTCATTATAAGATACATGGTTGCGAAAACGCCCCATTTTGAACCAGGCGTAATTACAACGTTTTCAGTGTTAACCCCATGAAGTTCAGCAAGTTTTTGCCGAAGTTCGCTCTCGCCATAAGAAGAGGAATACTTTGTTTTTCCGGCCTTCATTGAGGCGTAAGCTGCTTCAATTATCTCGTTAGGTGTAGCTAAGTCAGGGTCACCTAGGTTCAAGCGTATTATCTTCTTTCCTTCGCTTTCTAGCCTTATGGCTTTCTCATTTATTTCGTAGAGCATTACTGTTAACTCCCGTTAAGAGTTCTTTTTACTGTTGAACAGCACTGCACATATTAACTATTTCGCGGTAAACCGCTTCAATTTGCAGGGGATCAAGATTAAATTCAACAGCTTTTTGCTTGACATGCTTATAGAGCTGATTTTCTCTGGAAGTATCTCTTACCTGCATTCCTTGTTTTTTCTTAACTTTTCCAATAGCCCTGCAGATTTTTGCTCGCTCGTTTAGAGCATTGAGGATTTGCTCGTCAATTTCATCTACTTGTTTTCGAAGTTGTTGGATTTCATTCATTATTTTTGTCTCTCCAAAACTTTCGGTATTAAGCCAGCCCGAATCATTTGGTCAGCTAAGATTATGGCAACCGCGGATTCTATAGCTGGCACAGCTTTTGGAACCACACAGGGGTCATGTCTACCCTTGACGGTGAGGCGCGCATCTTTCATTGCAGTTAGGTTAACGGTCTTCTGTTCTTTGCCGATGGAAGGTGTCGGTTTAATTGCCACTCTCATCAAGATAGGCATGCCATTGGATAACCCACCTAAAATTCCACCCATATTATGTGTGGACGTTGCAACTACCCCGCCCTCCATAACGTAGGGGTCGTTGGTTTCTGAGCCTTTGAGCTCTGAAATTCTGAAGCCCAAACCGAACTCAACCCCTTTGACCGCGGGAACATTAAACAATGCCTTCGCTAAATCCGCATCAAGAGAATCAAACAGTGGTTCACCAACACCTACTGGAACATTCAGCACTATACATTCTACTATTCCGCCAAGACTCTCGCCTTCTTTGCGGGCATTAACTATAGCCTCTTCCATTCTTTCTGCACAAGCCAAGTCTGGACACCTCGTAGACGCTACATATCTGTTCCTGCGAATTTCTTCTGCACTGAACTTTTTGTCACTTTTAACTTTGCCAATTGATGTGCTGTAAGCTAACACATCAACATCGAATCTGCCCAGTAGTTTTTTGGCTACTGCTCCAGCCATGATAAGTGCAACGGTGACTCTGCCTGAAAAGCGTCCGCCACCACGATAATCTCGAAAGCCCCCATACTTCACATGAGCAGGATAGTCAGAGTGCCCAGGCCTTGGCAGATCCTTGATGGCTTCGTAATCATTTGAGTCAACTTCCTTATTTTCAACCATCAACGCTATTGGAGCACCAGTTGTAAACCCATTGAAAACCCCCGATAATATCTTTATAACGTCTTTTTCGATTCTTCCAGAAACAATTTTTGGCTCTGCTGGAATGCGCCTGTCCAAGTCCATTTGAATATCTGCTTCTGTAAGAGGCAAGCCTGCTGGGCAACCGTCCACCACTACGCCAACGACTTTGCCGTGGCTTTCACCGAAACTGGTTACTGTGAACTCTTTACCTATCGAATTTCCCGCCAACAATTTCAGCTCCTAATTGTTTTAGATGAGTAAAGAACTGCGGATAAGACTTTCGAACGCACTGCGCATTGTGAATTGTTGTTTGGCTTTCTGCCCGTAATGCTGCAACTGTGCAAGCCATCGCAATACGGTGGTCATTATGAGGGTCAATAACAGCACCATGAAGTGGAGATAGACCTTCGACAGTAAGACTACTAGAATCCACAGTTAATTGAGCGCCCATCTTTCCAAGTTCAGCATGAAGCGCTGCTAACCTATCTGACTCTTTGAGTCTGAGCCTTTGCGCTCCAGTAATGTGAGAGGTGCCTTTGGCATAACAAGCAAGCGTAGTGCAAATTGGGACAAGATCGGGAATATTCTTAGCATCAATATTAACGGCCTCTAGTGGGCTGCCAGATCCAGCTATTTCAACACTGTCCGAACATACTTTTCCATCAACGCCCATTTGCTTGAGGATTCCCACAATTGCTCTGTCGCCTTGAACGCTATTGTAAACAAGATTGCTTACTCTAACATTCGAGTTGGTTATGGCCGCTGCAGCTAGAAGAAAAGCAGCTGAAGAGAAATCACCAGGCACTTTGTCATCAATGGGCATGTATGTTTGGTTGGCTGGGATAAATATTCGTTCGTAGTTTCCATGAATTTCTATGCTTATCCCGTGGTTGAAAAGGACATTTTGCGTCATTCTAACGTAATCTACCGACTCAAGCGGCGATGTCACAAGGATTTCGGTGTCCACTTTTGCCATTGGGCAAGCAAACATTAACCCTGAAATAAACTGAGAACTGACGTTGCCGGGAATAGAGGTTTCACCTCCAAGAATCCCACCGCCCTGAACGAAGACGGCGTCTTTGTTTCCTATTTTTTTAACGTAAGCTCTAGCACCCAGGTCATCGAGGCTTTTAAGCAGCGGTTCGATGGGACGGCGTTCAAGAGAACCACCAAAAATCAACAGTGAAGGATCCGGTGTAAGGGCGGCTATGGGTATCATTAAGCGAAACGTAGTTCCAGATTCGCCGCAGTCAACAGGCTCTTTTGCGTTTTCAAGCGGATTTGCACCAGTAACTGTCCAGCAGCCTTCCGACGAATGCACTTTTGCACCCAAAGCCGTAACTGCGCGCAACGTTGCTTTTGTATCGTCGGAAAGCAGGGGATTAGAAACCTTTGCAGCCCCATTTGAAAGAGCAGCGGCTATGAGCATTCGCTGCGTATAAGACTTGGAAGCTGGCGCACAAACCTCGCCACTTAGTTTTTCAGTTTTCTTAACAATAACATCTACCATTACTACAGCACCCTAGCTTTCTCACGGTTCAAATTTGCCATTAAGATTTCACCGCCAAACTTTTGCAAAGCCGCCCTCACTGAATCAACCTTATCTTCTGGCACAACTGCTGTTACTGCTGGTCCTTTGCCGCAGAGCCCAGCTGCCACCGCGCCCGAAGCCAATGCATCAATTGCAATTGAACTGTCATATCCTTGGGCGGAAGAATAAATTAACCCGTTAATTGTCAATGCCTCCCATATCTTGCCCTCCAAAGCCTTCTCATACGCCACTTCGACAAGCGGCTTAACCGTTTGCAGCCTGCCCACGTTAGAGTCTGCCGTATACGCCTTCTTGGAGGGCACATGAAAAAGAACCGCTAAATTTCCAGTTACCAGCAACTGCTTGACAATTTCTCGCTTCTGATTGTCAGTGATGACTACACCGCCAAAATATGAAGCACAAGCATCATCAAAAGCACCCGTCACTGTAACCTTCGCATCAAAAGCAGCATCGACACTCAACTTAACAAGTTCTAAATCATCAAGAGTCTTCCCTAATGCTGCAGTGGCTGCTAACGCTACTGCATTTGCGGCCGCACTGCTACTTTTAAGCCCTCTAGCAATAGGAATGTTAGAGCAAGTTCTTATTTTTGCCCCAAAACGGTTTTCCAAACCAAACCGCCGAAGAACCCTCGCTACGGTTTTTTCTATTAAGAGGGTGCTTTCGTTTGGGTCATCGGTTATTTCTGATTTGAAAACACAGGGTTCATCTGTTATCTCGACCTCAGCTTTAGTCCACAAGTCTACCCCAAAAGCCGCGCCCTTGCCAAGTGCAATTGCGTTAACGATTGTTGCGGCGCCATGAGCTATAGCTGTAGCTTTCCCAATCAACATCTACACCTTTGCAAGTGGTTAAGCGCTGCCTTCCTCATAACTTCAACTGGTGCCTTGCAGCTTGTCCAGATCTCAAAAGAAGCGGCCCCTTGGTAAATGAGCATTTCAACCCCGCTTACGACTTTGGCTCTGGCAGCTTTAGCATCCTTCGCCAGTGTGGTTTCGATTGGATTGTACACTATATCCATTACTGCCAAGTCATGTTTGAGCCACTCTGGCTGTACTGAGGTTTGGTTGGCGTTTGGTTTCATTCCAACTGATGTGGCGTTAATAAGCACATCAGCGCCAACAAGGTAAGCTTTGATTGTGTTAGGCGAAAGTGTGCCTGCTGTGATTTTCTTTTTGAACGTTTGCTTCAGGAGATTCGATAGTTCCTCAGCTGGCTGTGGTGTTCGATTCAAAATCGCCAATTCACCCGCCTGCGATGCAAGAGTGTACGCTATAGCTCGTGCGGCTCCGCCTGCTCCAAGCAATAGGACCTTTTTCCCTTTCGGATCAATACGGTTCGCTTTGAGCGCATTTAGAGCGCCGATTCCGTCGGTGTTAAAGCCTAGAAGTTTGCCATTTTTGTTTTGAATAGTGTTAACTGCATTAAGGAATTTTGCCGTTGGGTCTATTTCATCTAAGTACTTGATAACTGCTTCTTTGTGTGGCATAGTAACATTTAACCCATGAATATTCATGACACGAATTCCATCCAGGGCGCCTGCAATACCGTCAGGCTTAACCTTGAACGCTAAAAAAACGCAATCCAGTTTCAAAGCCTCAAACGCTGCATTATAGATAACTGGGCTCAGGGTGTGTTCTATGGGGTCGCCGATTACGCCGAAAACGCGGGTTTTTCCTGAAATAACCATTATTTTTGCCCCAAAACGTCATAGGCAGCCTGCATTTGCTCAATTGTAATTTGCCCAGCCGCTGTTTCGCTGCCCTGTCCAAGCGAAGCAAATGTGAAGTACGCACCAAACAGTGGCGACAGCAACCTAGATACCTTGCCTTGTTCGCCCATACAGAAACACACAAGTTTCACTCTACCGGATTTAGCTGAAACAAAGTTCAGCGCCCCTAGATTGTCTTCTATTTTCTTTGCGGTTGTTACTATTTTGCAGACACTGGCGCCGCTTAAAATTTCCTGTTCCAAAATTCTTCCCATTTCAGGAATGCTAAGTGCGCTGTCGTGTTTGTGGAAGGAAACGATTGTTTTAGCGCCCAGCTGCTTGAGTTTATAAATTACTTTTTTATGGTCAGGGCTTGACAAGTCGATATCAACATATTGAAAGCCGTTTTTGGCGGCAGACAGCAAGGTTTGTTGGCGTTCAGCTTCAGTTCCAGCGAAAAAGCCCTTTTCACTTTGCAGCTTGTTTGTTGCGATAAGCGGGATTGTTGTGCATTTAGAGAATTCTGAGAGGTTTCCATTGGTTTGAAGACAGTCCAATCTAACTTCGATGAAATCAGCTTTGGTGCTCTTTGCCCTCTCAATGAGGTTTAACGCTTCTGTGTTGTTTTCAGGGAGAATCGAGACGCAGATTCTTGGGGTCACTTTTCAATCACCGTTTCTTCAGGCACAGAAACGCCGAAGTGCCGCCCTCCTTTCGCAGATAAATGAACCAAAACCTCATCGCCTGGTTTCAGCTCAGTTACAGGTTTTGAAGCCTTAGGAGTTACTAAACGTACGGTTTCGGCGTTTTGTAGGATGGTTTTGATTTTTGTATCGTCGGCTTGTGCCTCAATGAGCATTAGGGGACGGAACTCAATTTTTGAGCGCCCCAGGTTTGTTATTCTGACTTTTCCTTCCCTGTTGATGATTAGGACTTCGTCGCCTGCTCTTAGCTCAGAGAGGTATCGTGTGTTCTGAAGGGAAGTTAATGTGTAGTGGGAGGCTGGTCCAGCGTTAACTCGAAAAGGTCTAGATTGGACATAGGGGTTTTCGTTTACTTCTGCTTCAACAAGAAAGAAACCGGCGGATTGGCAGCCGACTAGCATTCCTTCGCCTGGAACCATCAAATCAACGGTGTCAACGCAAACTCTGGCTCCAGTTCCAATAGGTTTGATAGATAAGATTTTGGCGGTTGTTAAGGGGATTTTTGGCATTTGCTGCTTAACCAGTTTGATGGTTTTCGTAAACTCATTAGGATTGGATGTTTTCACCAGAACGCCGTCGGTTCCCAACTCTAAGGCTTCGAGAACTATTTTGGCGTCCTCCGCAGTGGTGACTTCGGCTATTAGTTTGCTTTTGCCGCCATGCGCCTTGGCTATTAAATTTTCGAGGGGAATTACTCGCCAATCAAGAGTGTTTATAATTATATAGTCAACTTGGAGTTCGGCTGCTTTGGCAGCTTGGTTTTCGTCTTCTTTACCTTTAATGGTTATTTTGATGGCTATTCTTTTGCCTTCGCTTTTCAGTTGGGCAAGCTTTTTCTCGTTTAAGTCAGCGAGGAAATTTATGTTGAGTTTGCCTGAGCGGTTACTTATTTGTGTGCCGTCTATGATTGCGTCTGCATTTTCATGGGCAAGGCTAAGCAAGCTTTCTTTTTCTTGATTTGAAGCTGCTTGGTCAATTTCTATCCAAAGTTCCTTCAACTTTTTTCACCGAGGATTTTAAGAGCCTGCTCTACGCCGACATTTTTGTGAACTATTGCTAAAAGCGCCTTAACCATCAGAGCGGGTTTGTCATGTTGAAACACATTTCGCCCAATTGAGACTCCTGCTGCTCCGGCTTTTAGCGCGTCATGGGTGGTTTGGAGAACTTCTTGAGATGTTTTGCATTTAGGTCCCCCCGCAATCACTACTGGTACGGGGCAGCTTTCGATTACTGATTTGAAGGTATCAATGTTGCCTGTGAAGTTTGCTTTAATGATGTCTGCGCCAAGTTCAGCACCAATGCGGGCTGCATGCGCTACCACGTCGGCGGCATGTTCGTTTTGGATTTTTGGCCCGCGAGGATACATCATTGCAAGCAACGGCATACCAAATAAGTCGCATTCTTCAGCTACCTTCCCCAAGTTGCTCAGCATTTTGTCCTCATCCTGCGCTCCAACGTTTACGTGTACGGAGACTGCATCGGCACCTAAGCGTACGGCTTCTTGGACACTACAGATTTGGACTTTGCTGTTTATTTTTGGGCTAAGGTTAGACATGCCTGACAACATAACGATTAAACCTGTGCCATTAGCATCAACCTGTTTGGCTATGCCTTTGTGGACAAGTATGGCATCAGCTCCGCCTTCAAGAAGCTGATTGATGGTTTGCTGCATGTTAACTATGCCTTGGATTGGGCCAATTGTTACGCCGTGATCCATAGGCACTATTACTGTACGGTTGTCTTGCTGCATGATTCTTTTTATTCGCCTTGCTTTACCTTGATTCATATTTTGTCACCTTGGTTATTTTGCGCTCCTTAAAGAGTTTCTAATTAACTTTAAAGCTTTTTCACGCTCATTCCAATCCAAAAACAGCAAAATACTTGACGTGATAGTCAGTATGCCTGAGATGTTAATGCCACTGACTCGGAGGTCTTCACTAATTTTTCCGATGATACCGTGGGTTTCTTCCAAGCCGACACCGCTGGTTTTTATGTATACTAAGTCCTTTTTGATCGCCATCGCAATAGTTTCTTTGTTTCTCTTCGTTATGTCGTGAATGTCATTGAAAAGGGCATCCAAGTTTTTCTCCTGAGAAACGTAAAGTATCAACGAGTTTGCACTCATTGACATGCCAAGCAGAAGGGAGTGATGTTTGGTTTTTTCAACCATTTCTTGGATGATTTGCGGGTTAGCGGATATGCCGCAGCCGATTACTGTTATTTCAGCAACCGGGAAAGGATGGGCGATTTCTGCGTCTAGTTCGGTTGTAAGGGCGCCTGTGATTATTGTGCCTTCACTTGCTAGGTTGCCGTGTGCGTGGTTGATTACTTTTATGTTGATGTTTTTAGGTTTATACTTCAGCGCTTTGCTGTGGATAAATTTGGCTCCTGAATCAGCCAAACCTACAAGAGTGTTAACATCAATTTCTCTGAGACGCTCCGGATTGGAAACGATTTTAGGATCCCCTGACATTACCCCATCAGCATTAGTAACTAAAACAATCTCATCAGCGCCCAAAGCTTCAGCTAAAACAAACGCAGTCGTATCACTTCCGCCTCGTCCTAGAGTTGTAATTTTGCCATCCTTAGTTTTACCCAAAAAACCCGCAACGACCGGAATAATACCTTTATTCATAATTGGCAATACACATTCACGAATGTTCTTTTCGCAGTCTTTCAGGATTGGATTTGCATTTTGAAAAGCTGAATCTGTAATTATTGGCCAGGTGCTGTCAATTGGGTCAAAGTAACAAGATTCGGCACCGTTGGTTTTCAGTGCAGCTGCAAATATTCGAATACTAGTTCGTTCGCCCATCGAGAGGATATCGTCCAGGTCTTTTTTCTCGAGTTTGCCGTTTGAGGCGTTTTTTGCTGTTGTCATGAGGACATCAGTTGTTTTTCCCATAGCCGAAACTACAACGGCGATTCGAGTGCCTTTTTTGGCTTCGTTTATCACGGCGGTTACCGCTTTTAAGAGCCTTTCGTGGTCTGCTAGACTGGAACCACCGAATTTAACCACAATTTTTTTCATAGAGTTCTCTTTTGCCATCTTTTTACGCCCCTGCCTTGCCCAGAACTCTACTCAAAAAATTTGACAGTTCTGGGCTTAAGGAAAATAACGATAATAAAAGCCGAAGTCGAAGCTCTGGAACCATGATACATTGTTTTCTTTTTTGCTTTGCAAATTAGACATTGCAGCTTCGAACCTTGCTCAATCAGACATTAACGAGAAAATATAAGCGTTTCGGAAATAGACTAAGATTTAGCCACTAAATGTCAGCTCTGAGGGTATAGTGTTTATCAATTTGGCTGTGCATAACAACCAACGGAAGGCATCCAGTTGAAAGTGCAAATAGATTGGCACCAAATCCTCATTGAATGCAAAATTAACGTGAAAGCAAGCATCAAGCCCTTCCTTAAAACCATCAAGGACCCCCAACCTAACCTAGGAGTAGGCGCAGGCGGAGATGCCATGAAACCAATGGATTTAGCGGCTGAAACAGCAATCCTTGACACATTAAAAAGCCATGATGTTTCTTTTACCTTAATCAGCGAAGAATCAGGAGTAAAAAAATTCGGCGAAGCGGCAGAGGAATGTATTGTTACCTTGGACCCGATTGATGGCAGCACCAATTTCATGCATGGACTACCCTTCTACTGTTGCTCTATTGCAGTTTCCCGACATCCTATGCTTGCCGATGCGTACGCAGGCATGGTTGCTGACTTAGTTCATGGCGCAACATACACGGCGATTAAAGGCAAGGGCGCCTATCGAGATGACGAAAAGATAAAACCCTCCACCACCGCTGATTTGCAAGATGCAGTAATAGGTCTAGACTTGAACACTTACAAAGTTAAAGAAGTTGTACCCAAACTAACCTCGCTTATAGCTGAAACCAAGCATATCCGCCATTTTGGCGCTAACGCACTTGAACTGTGCTATGTTGCTGATGGGTCAACAGATGCGTTTGTGGATATCCGTGGGAAACTTCGCACAACCGATGTTGCAGCTGCTTTCCTGATTCTTAAAGAGGCAGGCGGAATCATGACTACCCCGAATAATCACGTTTTAAACGTTGAATTAAACCCAAAACAAACGTTAAGCTTTGTAGCCTCAGGGAACATGCAAATTCACCAAAAAATTTTGACTTTGGTTAAATCCTTATGTTAAGTTTGCTTTGGCCCCACCCAGCAGCTATGGTAAAAATCCTGAAAACCAAAACCCTTCTTATCGCTGACCCACACATCGGATGGGAGATAGCGCTTCAAGAAAAAGGCATACATGTTCCAAGCCAAACCCCAAAAATCCTAAACAAGCTAACCGCAATAATCACCAAATACAAGCCAGACCGGCTTGTTATCCTAGGCGATGTAAAATACACCGTTATTTCTAGCGAAATAGGTGAATGGCATGATATTCCCGATTTCTTTGCTAAACTGCAAAGCTGCGTGCAAAATATCGCTGTTGTACGGGGTAACCATGACGCCAACATCGAACCACTCTTACCCGAAAACGTAGAACTTCTGCCTGCAACAGGAGCGATAATCGGTGACGTAGCCGTTTTTCATGGACACAAATGGCCCTCGCCAGCCCTGCTATCGTGCAAAACGTTGGTTATGGGACATTTGCATCCGGTTGTGGTTTTCCGAGACCCCGCTGGCTTTAAAATTACAAGGCAAGCATGGATGTTAGCGAACTGTAATTCTGAGGCATTAGCAAAGATTCTGTTGCAAAAGCACAATGTAAAAATCGAGGGCTCAGTTGCGGAAACACTAATGAAGCATTACAAAATCAAATTGAAGACAACCCAGATTTTCATCATGCCGAGTTTTAACGATTTTCTCGGCGGCAGACCAATAAACGAAACAAGACCTCGAAAAGAAGTCGGCAGCGAAGCCTTGATCGGGCCAGTTTTGCGTTCGGAAGCGGTGGATGTTGATAACTCGGAGCTTTACCTGTTGGATGGCACTTATCTTGGTACTTTAAACCAGCTTAGGAACCTCTAGAAGTTGCGCTACCAAAAAAGAGCTTTTGTAGCCGCTTAGCGTTGATTTGGTTAACTCTTATATTTGCCACATGTTATATACATGATATAGTTTGAGGGAGGAAAAACAGTTGAAACTTGTAACAGTACTCCTACCAGAAGCTTATCTGGAAGGATTAGATGAATTAGTTCGCGCAAACATGTATCCAAGCAGAAGTAGCGTCATAAGGTCATCCGTACGTGACCTGCTAAAGAAAGAGCTCTGGGAACAAAAACGGGGAAGATAAAAACCGCCTACAACCCTTTTAACGAATTGCAGAGCCATCGTGATGCCTTACCCGGGTCATCAGACATTGTGATTTCGCGTCCCACTATAAAATAGCTGGCTCCTGCTTTAAGCGCTGTTTCCACCGTTCCTCCTTGAGCACCAACACCGGGCGAGTAGATAGGGACTTTATCGCCAAGAATCTTTTTTATATCACTTATTTTTTGAGGATAAGTTGCTCCGACAACGACGCCGTCAGCACCCCATTTTAAAGCTTTTTGGGCAAAAGAAACATACTGCAGTTTTCTTTTCCCTGTTTGCGGGTCAATGATCGTTTGTCCGTAACCTTCGCATGCACCTTTGTGACTCATGTAGCAGAGAAGAATTACGCCACGGTCAAGCCGCTTTGAAGATTCAAAAAGTGGTTTTAATCCTTCCTCCCAACCCACGAATGGATTAGCTATTAATGCGTCAAAACCCGCCTCATAATAGTAATCCGCGATTACCTCGTTGGTGGCACCTATGTCGTTTACCTTAGCATCCATAATCGCCAAAAGCTCGTGCCCGTGAATTTGCTCAACCAACTGTTGAACACCATTAAAAGTACCAAGTGGAAGCACAAGATGATGATTAATTTTAACCGCACAAACGTAAGGGTGAACGGCTGTAAGAATTCCCTGGGCTCTGCTCAAAATTTTATCTTTTTTTTCTGGATTTTCAAAAGGCAAATCCAACGCTAACACAATCGGCGAATTTCTGTCTTTTGCACCATCTTGAATTTTGGCTTTAAACGACACAGTCATTGCCTCTTGCTCTATCTTGTTAATAGCTGAGCTATTTCATTTTTTCGTATGCTTTCAAAATCAAATGTAAAGGAAAACAATCACAAGAGATCATCTTTTTTTCAAAACGTTTCTTGTTATCTGGAAACAAGAAAATTCCATAAGGTTTATAGTGACTAGGTAATCAATACCGTTAATGGTGGCAAAGCATTAACTCTTCAGCAAAGTCCACTTAATTTAGGGGGTACATGGTGAATCCAAAAAAAATTCAGATAATTGCTGTTTTGGCTTTGTTTCTTGTTTCGTCAGTTTTTGCTTCAATTTCAATCTTTCACGCAACTGCAAATGCGCAGGCGGCTACGAACACCGCTTCAAGCAGTTCCATATTAAGTCAGTATGAGTGGCCTCAGTTTCAAGGCGATTCCTCTTTTACACGGTTCTCACAGGGACCAGCCCCTGAGACACCAGCAATACTTTGGAAAGCGAATGTAACTGGAGTTCAAAGTTATATCGCAGCTTTTGACGGATTCGTTTTCGTATGCACAAATACTTCAGTTGTTGCTCTTGATCAATCAGGAAAAATAGCCTGGAGAACAGATGTGCAAATGCCGAGAAATTGGCCAATAGCATACAAAATCGATGATTCACACATGATTGTGGAAGGCACCTGCCTTGACCCCAAAACAGGTAACATACTTTGGACTAGCTCGCAGTTCACTGCAGATACAGGCATTTTCAACGCCAACGTCTATAGTCCAGAACAAAAAATGTTCTATATCAAAATAAATTCCTATACTGAGGCATGGGACTTCTCTGACGTCTCTAAACCGCCAACGTTAGCATGGAGAACATACGTTCCTGGCGGCGGAACAACAGGGTTAGGAACAACCTATGGCAGCGGATTGGTTTTCCCAGGCTCTTTTGAAAATCAGCAAATAGCGCTCGACGCCAGAACAGGCAAAATCGTTTGGAGTACGCTCACGAAAGGACCAATGATTTTCAATGGCGCTTATTCGGATGGGAGATTCTTCAGAGGTGGAACTGACGACAATACAATGTACTGTTTCAATGCCACAAACGGCGAAATCCTCTGGACATACTCGCCTCAAACAAACGGATACTTCACAACAAGCGCCGCGGTAGCTTACGGGAATGTTTATGAAATGAACAAAGACGGATATTTATACGCCCTTAACGTGGGAACAGGTGATCTCGTATGGAGATACAAAGGACCAGATGACACGCTTCTTTGGCCAGGGATGCCCACAGTGGCAGATGGAAAAGTTTATGTGACCACAGGTGAAGTTGCAGAATACGGCGGTCAAGTTGGGATTTCTGAGTTTGCATGCTTGAACGCTTACACGGGAGAGCCAATTTGGAAGCTGCCAATTGAAGCCTTGGCGCCTAGAGAATCTGTAGCTGTGGCCTATGGTAACTTATACCTTATACCAGGCAATGTTACTACATCGGTTGACTCGGTTTCAGGAACCGAGTACAGTTGGGTCAATGAGGTATGGGCAATAGGAGCTAACTCAATTCCAGTTTCCAACTGGACTATGTGGAGAGCCGACTCAACGCACTCTTCGACTGCTCAACAGGGACCTTCTAACCTCAGTTTAACCTGGAAGTTTTCAACTAACGGCGCCGTTATTTCTTCCCCCAGCGTGGTAGATGGAATAGTTTACTTCGGTTCGCAGGACAAAAATATCTATGCTGTTGGAGCATGGAGTGGCAACCTGATTTGGAAGTTTACAACTCAAGGCTCCGTTGAATCTTCACCTGCTGTTGCGGATGGCAAAGTTTACACAGGAGGCGATGACGGCTACGTCTATTGTCTTGACGCTTATACAGGTAGCCTCATCTGGAAAACTTTTGTTAATGGTAATCAGGAGTTCACTTTTGGTTCGGTCGTGCTTAAATCTTCGCCCTCGGTTTCCGGAGGCAAAGTCTACATTGGATCTTTAGACGGATACATGTATGCACTTGATTCCAACAGCGGCAACATCATCTGGCAGACAAAAACCAATGGGCCAATCGAATCTTCTCCAGCGGCAGCCTACAACGCGGTTTACTTCACCTCGCAAGAACCAACAACAGGAGTTCTCTACAAACTTAGCGCCAATACAGGGGATGTTATCTGGAAACAGCAGCTTCCTTACGAATATCAGTTTACAGGAGGCGATGAGATGCTTGGTTCCCCATCCGTTGCAAACGGCATGGTCTTCGCTACAGCTAACATAAGAACTTACTACGGCATTAACGATACAACAGGCGCGATTGTTTGGACAGTTACTGATCCAGCAGCTACTGAATTCGTGGTTCTTGCTCCAATCTATGTTAACGGTCAACTTTTCATAATTGATAAATTTGACATCAAATGCATAAATGCAATGACTGGGGCCAACATTTGGAGCTTTTTCACAGGAGATGAACTTTACATCTCGCCGTCTTATGCCGATGGCAAAATCTATGTGGTCACTAGTCAACGTGACATTTTCATTCTTGACGCTGCTGCCAAAGGAGCAAAACTTGCAACTTACACCACGCCGTCCAGTAGCTGGTCTTCACCAACTATAGCTAATGGAAAACTGTACATTGGATGTAACGACTGGAACCTTTACTGCTTTTCTAACGTCAATTTCCCCGCAAGCCAACCCAGACCTTCATCATCAACGATTATCGACATCAATACAGGAATTAACATGACAATTGCGTTTGCCATTATTTTAGTAGCTATTGTCATCATTATTGCCTTGGGCTACCTGCTTAGAAAGAGGGCCAAAACAACCAAAATTGCTCATGCGAGTTAGGTAGATTTAGGAGAAAGGAGCTTTAGTACAAGCTTTTGGTGGAAAACTTGTTTTGCCATAAATACGGTACAGAGCATCCAGACGATGCATCATCCGGCAGTAACAGAAGCTATGAAAACCGCAGTTTTTTAGGTCTCACAAACTGGAAAGACTAAACGTTTTGCAGAAGCAACATCTGGGTCATTGAAAGTTCCGCATTTTTACATTTGCACTATCATTAGCTGCAGACTTCGATTTGTTGATTATTGGAACGCAAGTAAATGGATTTAGAGCGGTACCTGAAATGATTTCGTTTGTTCAAAAACTTCTGGAAGGCACCAACAAAAAAACGGTTCTCTTCTGCATCTACGCAGTCTCTTAAGGAAACACACTAAAAGAATTGGAGCAGAGCTTTCCAAAAAAAGGCAACAAAAATCTCTGGTGTAAAACCCAGAAAAACATATTTCCTTGATCCAATAAGTGAAATTATAGAATGCTTAGATAACTCAACTAAGCCTTCAGAAACATTATCAGGCCTAAGGGGCACAACCACTTTCAAATCAATAAAAGAAATCTTTTGAGCACTTCTCAAAAAGAAAGCTAAGTTGACTGTTCCGAACTTTCCTTTTCTTTGCTTCCTGAGCCCTTCTTGTTTAGTATAATTAGAAGTTGGTGGTTTTTTCTGGTTAGAACTACATCTTCATTTTCTATGTTTTCCGCGATTACTTCACCATTGTACTTCATGCGGCTGGTATAGCCAAGTTCTTTTAATTCGTTCATCAACTGCTCTCGTAGTTTTCTGAGCTGCTCGCTGGAGGTATCCTCGCCCCTTTTGAAGCAGAAAGTAATGGTTTTTTTATCTTCTTCGTAGTTTGCTCGGGTGCCTTTGCCAATTTTTTCCACGTGACCCCAAACTACTTTGTCAATGGGTTCTCTCATATTTTCGCCTTACTATTTCTCTCTCTTGAAGGAGCCATTTCCGCCAGCTTTAGTTATGTTGGTTACTACGTTTTGGCTTACCTCATCAAGAAGATCTTCAGCTTGTTTCCAGTTATCAGCCGAAACCTCTATACTGTATCTGGGAGCAGCAATGACGTAGAATTCTATTTTGGCGTCTTTAGCTTTCTGTGCTTTCTTAGCGTTAACAATTGCTTCTTGAATACATTTAACACCGTTAGGTTTCATGCAGCGAATTTCAAGAACACCTCTAACTTTAACCAGTTTAATACGTATACGTTCTTCAGCAACTTTAGCGAAGGCTTTGGCGATGTCTTCAGGGATTTCGAGTTTAGTAAGGGCCTCGATGCCTTCTTTGAGCACCATTTCAAAGCCTTCATATAAACCGACTTTTTCTTCAAGGACAGCGCCTGCTTTTTGGTAGACTTCATGCACCGGTAAGCCAACTATTTCCGCGACTGCGCGTAGGAGCACTTCGCCCTTTCGTTCTTTTTTCCAGACTTTAATTTTTTCTATTCTTTCCCTTTTTGTAACTCGTCTTAATGATAGGTCGATGTGACCTTTTTCAAGGTCTACCCGAAGGACTTTTAGGACCATTTTTTGTTTTTCACGAACGAAGTCGTGAAGATTTCTTACTCTGGCGCTTGAGATTTCAGAGATATGAAGGAAGCCTCGTTTATTGTATTCATCTAGGTTAGCGTAGGCTCCGTAATCCATAACACTCTCGATAGTAGCGATTACGAGGTCGCCAGGATCAGGCCAATCAGCTTTATGTTCAGACATTATCTACATCGACTCTAACTTGGGAAAAAGAATATGGACAATGCTTTTATGGCTTTTTGTCCAATTTGACAATATATACTTCTTTGTTGCGTACTCTGAGTGCTACATTGAATTTTCTATCAGTTTTCTTATTGTACTGCTTGACTCGGAATGTGAATGGAGCATACATTGATTTCACAGTTTTACCCTCAACTTCAACTTTAAACATTTTCTCGGGACTCTCTATAATCTGTTTGAAAACTGCATCATATTCGGGAATCTTTGCGATTTTTCTTCCTTCAGGAATTTCCTTTACAGGAGTTGCTTTCGCTACTATTTGCTTATTCTTACTTTTTTCTAGCTTAGACATTTTATTCACACTAATACACATGTTAATCGCTCTATATAACAATTGTTAAAAGATCATAGTAAAAGCTTAGTATAAATAATAGATACTAAGTCAATATAATAGTAAATAATAATGCAGTAGGAACTAACGCTAAAATAGTAATGCACTGGCCGCAAACTTTATGTCTTCGTCAACTAAACACATGGCATTCAATTTTCTCAACAAAAAAACACGAAAATTTGTTACCGATTTTTATTTTGAAGGGCAATGTTTTAGAGCGCGTGAATGGTTTTGTTTGCTTGTTAGGTGTAAATATGAGCGTTATGAAAAGAAAGAAGAAGAATACACAGCTAGAACAACAAAAGAAAACGCAACGAGATAAAGATTTAAAAAAGAAACAGATGCGTCAGCAACTTCCTGCTAAAGGAAAAAAATGAACGTTTTCTTATTTTAGAAAATTTTCTAAATTTTCCTTAGAGTAGATTTCAGAATGTTATTTTTTTATTTTTAAAGGCAGAGTTGTCGCCGAAAGAGAAAAAAGAATATTTCCTCAAGATGCATTTTTCCTTGCTTAATTAGTTGTTTTGAATCC
The DNA here is from genome assembly GCA_963811105.1 of Candidatus Bathyarchaeota archaeon. GTDB lineage: Archaea > Thermoproteota > Bathyarchaeia > Bathyarchaeales > Bathycorpusculaceae > Bathycorpusculum. The sequence continues at coordinate 1,089,019 of CAWEPZ010000011.1, forward strand.
AGTGGGGATACATCTGAAAGACCCTTATTTACCAATTGATCTTGTCCATACGACGCTAAAACTGAGTTTCAATATGGTCAAACTTAAATTATACTCAGTCTAAAGGGATATAGCAAACGAGTAGTATTCATGAGACGAATTCCAACACAGTTCCTTACTCCAGTGTGCAGAAACCCCGAACTTGTGAAGAGTTTCAGCAGGGGAGCATACAGACAGTTTGTTAAATCAAGAATGGATTATCGACATGAAGACGGAAGCAGCTCCGCTCTGTGGTTGCTGAGCCTAAGAATTACTCACCGTTGTAATCACAGATGCGCAATCTGTGCACAATGGGGACAAAATGGATACAATGCCCGAGAAGATACTCCAAAAGTTGCGGGAGAAGTTCCGATAGAAATTTACAAAAAAGTAATAGATGAAGTCTCACCAAAAAAAGTTCACGTTTACATAACAGGTGGAGAGCCATTTCTCTACGAACCGTTGGTTCCCCTTGTTAACTACATGAAACAAAAAGGTCTAACGGTTCAAATAGTAACAAATGGGTCATGCCTGGAAAAGAACGCTGAAACCATAGTTGAAAACGGATGGGATATGATTTGCGTCTCGTTCGATGGTCCTAGAGAAATTCATGACAAATGCCGAGGCGTTCCAGGTGCGTTAGATGCAACAATTAGAGGGATATCGGCAATCCAAAAACTAAAGAAACAGAAAAAAAAGACTAAACCAGCTATTTTTGTCCTCACAACAATCTCCAAGAACAACGAGACTTCATTACTTGAAACAGTGAAAGAAGCAGAAAAGTTGGGCCCTGACGGCATGACAGTTTACTACTCATGGTTTACTCGAGAATGGATAGGGCAAAAACACGCAAAGATAGCAGAAGAAAAGTTAGGTATAACACCTTTCGCTTGGAAAGGCTATGTACGCGATACGACAAAAATGAATGTTGGTGAAATTGCTGAACAGGTGCAAAAAATAAAATCTAAAAAATCTGGCATGCCTGTTCTCTTTGTCCCTGACCTCAAACCAGAACAAATCGGCACGTATTATATGGAACCCGAAAACTTCTTTGGATACAAACATTGTGTTTCACCATGGTTCCAATTGGATGTAATGCCAAATGGAGATACTGTAACATGTAGAGATTTTCCGGACTTCGTAACTGGAAATATTAAGGAATCAAGTGTCCTCGAAATATACAACAATGAAAAACACCGCAAATTTAGACAGGCTCTGAGAAGCTGCGACAATGGAGTTTTTCCAATATGCTCTCGATGCTGCGGCTTGATGGGGTATTAAAAACAATTTTCGGCAATGGGGAGAGACATCTGACAAACTTTTTGATTATTGATCCGGACAAGAGAGTTCTTCGCCAACCAACCAAAACTTTTCTATTCAACCAAAACCTTCAGCTAAAAAAATAGGTAGATTATGATGGAGCCCGTTGACGTTGCAATTCTCACAATGAACAGCGCAAGAATGTTGCGGGAATGCCTTAATTCTGTTTACAAAAATATTCCGGTTAACAACCTGATTGTTATTGATGGCTTCTCCACTGACAACACGGAAGAAATTATAAACGAGTACCAAAAAAAATATGGAAATGTTATCTTCGTTCAAGAGAAGGGAACACGAGGCACCGCGAGGCAGAGAGCAATTCAACTGGTCAAAACTGAATGGTTCGTATTCGTGGATAGCGATGTTTTACTGTCAAATAATTGGTTTGTTCAAGCGGAAAAACTGGTTAAAGAAGATGTTGGAGCTGTCTGGGGAATTGAACTTTGGTCCGTGCTAAAAGATAGCAAAGTGTTAAAGTTATTTGAAAGAGTTACTTTGAAAATTTTTGAAAAAAGAGGTGGAACCCATGACCTTCTGGTTCGCCGAAAAACAGTTGAAGACATCAAAATTCCGTATCAGCTACATACTTATGAAGATGGATACATCAAAGATTGGATTGGCAAGAAAGGCTATAAGGTTTTAGGCGTTTATGAACCGTACTGCATTCATTTTCGCTCCGACTCAGTATGGACAACCAGAAAGCACATTGAATTCATGGTCAGCGACCTAAAATACGCAATTCACCGCCCAATACTTCTTCTTTCATACAGCTTCTACTCATTTATTGTTGGTTACCAAATTGTTTCAAGCAGATTCAAGCGAACATCCAACGAAAAATAACAATTAGTCAACAGTCTTGTACGGGCGTGTTTGAAATTTTGATTTTTCTATATTTCACCCGCACCCTCTCTTTTTCCAAAGAATGGAACAGTTGGCAACTGAAATTGGCTTGGTAAACACTTAGGCGAAAAATATTCGTAACAAATACGTGTGTCTTTGGAAAAAGTTGTAGAGTTTTCTCCCCCTTATCCATGTTGTAATATTTGCTTTTTTTCGAATTTATCTACAAGTTTTGTACTATTTTAAGACAAAAATTGCACTAAAGTTTATATGCCCTATGATGCGATAGTGTTCGCTCATAAAATTAGAGGAAGAGAAAAAAAAATTGAAAATTTCAATAGACAAAACAAAAAAGACAATGTCAATCGTTTTAATTCTTTTGATGGCTTCAATTTCAATAATAGCAATTGCACCTTATGCTGTTAAAGGTGGCGACGTAGCCACTAGCGGACCACTACCCGCAGGCGCATATGCCGCTGACACAGTTCAGCCAGTTTGCATGCTTAGCGTAAACCAAAACCCAGTAGGTGTCGGACAATACGTCTTAGTCAACGCATGGCTATCTCCGGCAGTTACGGCACAGCGCTCTGCTAAGAGCTACATCTTCACTATTACAGCACCCGATGGAACCAACACAACTTGGACGCAAGACGCAGAAAACGCAACTGCAGCAACATGGTTTACTTACACACTCACCACAGTAGGAACATACACATTCAGTGCCCGCTTCACTGGCTGTTACTTCAACGGCACAACAGCCGCTGGCTCAGCATACTATCTACCAGCAACCGCTAAACCAATAAATGTCACATGCCAACAAGAGTTAATTTCATCATGGCCAGCAGCCCAAATCCCAACCGGATATTGGACCAGGCCAGTAGATTTTGGCTTTAGAGAATGGTGGCCAATCCTTGGAAACTATCCTGCATACTACGATGGCACTGTAGACTCACAGTGGAATACACGTTACCCTGATACCAACCCATACTGGAGCTCACAATATGACTTTACTCCTTGGGTTCAATCACCACACAGCTCACACATAGTTTGGATGGAACTTGACATAGCAGCAGCAGGTGTCATCGGAGGACAAGTAGGTTTACAAGGCAACACAATCGCAAGCGATTTATCAACAAGTCCTTGGCTCAGCAACTTAGCTTTCGGTGGCAGAGGCTATCGAACAGTTGTAAAACCAGAGCCAACAGTGATTAATGGCACCACTTATCTACAGCCAGTCAGTGTCTGGGAATGCTTCGACCTTCGAACTGGAAAAGTGTACTGGGATCTGCAAGGGATGCAAATTCCCACATTCGTTGAATACGCCCTCAGTACAACAACTGCTGCCATCAGTGAAGATGCAGTCACAGCAACCCTTGATTACCTATCCGCAGGCACTGCAAACGCTACCACAGGCGCTGTGACAACTCCAGGCAGGCTGGTAAAGTATAACCCAACAACTGGAGCAGTGATATCCAACATATCACTTGATCTGGGAGGCACATACACTCACTATAATAACGCCTATATCCTAACAGTGCAAAACCTTGGCACTAACACTCCTCTTGCCCAACGATACCGCTTAATCAACTGGACCATAGCAGGAACAAGCACTAACTTTGCTTCTAGAATCGCACCCAACGGCAACACGAGCTATGCAGTTAGCGCACTACCCGGTGTTATCGATTGGAACACTCGTCTTGGTGCTACAGTGAGCGGTATAACTGGAACATCAGGCATAATGAACGCAATAAACGCGACAGGCGTCGACTTGATGACAGGCCAAACACTCTGGAGCATCTTGCTAGCCAACTATACCATGTTTAGTGGTTCTTGCACTGTTGCTGACCACGGCAAAGTCGCTTTCAACTGTCAAGTAATTAATGGCCAAACCGGCGCTTACGTAGCATACGATCTGAAGACAGGAGCCTTAGCATGGACAAGCCCATCAATGGAATCTCCTTGGAGCGCAACTGGTTTCGGAGCTTACGGTGTCTCATCGGCTTACGGCTTGATAATCCACGACGGCTACTCAGGCATAACTGCAATTAACTGGACTAACGGACAAATAGCATGGGTCTACCACAGATATGCACTTGCACCATTCGAAAGTCCATACACTGATGCAAATGGAACAGAGGTTTACTCTTTCAATTCAGGCAATAAAATTGCCGACGGCACAATCTATGCATACAACTGCGAACACACTACAACTTTCCCAAGGACAAGAGGATGGAGCCTTTGCGCTGTCAACATTACCAATGGCGCAGAAGAATGGAGCTTAGCACTCCCTGGTAACGCAGCTTTCGGCAACGCACCAGACATAGGCGCAATTGCAGATGGATACCTGAACATGATGTCTGACTTAGGCTACTTTGTCACATATGGTATCGGTCAAAGCAAGACAACAATCACCGCACCTGATACAGTAGTTCCACAAGGCACCGGACTCGTAATCAAAGGGACAGTACTTGACCAATCTCCAGCACAACCAGACACACCATGCGTATCACATGATTCAATGACAACACAAATGCAATACTTACACCTACAATACCCAGTTAACGGTCTCTGGCAAAATGAAACAGCGATAGGCGTTCCAGTCACATTGACAGCCATAGGTTCAGACAACGCAGTTTACAACTTAGGCAGCGTCACAACCAACGGCTACTACGGCACATACGCTTTCACATGGACTCCACCAAAAGCTGACTCATACACTATAACCGCATCATTCGCAGGTGACGATTCCTACGGCAGCTCATCCGCAGGCACCGACATAACAGTTAGCGCAGCACCAGTAACACCAACACCAGCGCCAACACAACAAGCAGCAGCCTTGCCGCCATTTGAATTATACTTTGCAGCATCAGCCATAGCGATAATCATTGCAGTAGCAATCGCAACAGTACTTATACTCAGAAAGAAATAAGACACAGCAACCAAAATCAAATTTCTTTTTTTCTTTTTTTCGCATTTTTGCTCAAAAACTATAATCGGAAGTCTATTTCGTTTCGGTGTTTATCCAAAAAACTATTGCAGGGATTTTCTTCATTACTCAATTCTGAGTAATTTTAGCTGGGACCTCTCCTTAGAATAACCTCAAATTTAATTGATTTTGGTCAGAACTCATTTTTCTATGGCTTATTGATTTGAAGATCCTCGTGGAGTTTTACTCATTTTTGACAATGAAACATCGAGTGATTTTGATAGTGAAAAAGAAAAACTGTGTTATTTCAGATCTTCGGCGAGACGACCTCTGGTTTTAGCTTTAGGTCAACTTTGCTGAGGTACAGCGCAGAGGGTTAGATCTAAACACATGTCTAAATTTAACGCGCAGGACCTAATCACTTTAACCATAGCATAGGTTCACCAAATCTTTGAAAAGTCCAAATGTGAACCAAATCAGGTTCAAGCTGCATGCAATTTGACAAAGTCATTTTAGAAGCAGGCTAATCCTTTTTCATAATGACGGACTGAAAAGTGAATTAAGTCTATTCCCTAAAATCCCATTTCAGGGACGAACAGCGAGATTTTGGAAATCAGAAGCGCGAGTATTAGTTAGGATTGTGGATTCTTAAAGGTTAAATAAATATTCGTTCGATAAGTAAGAAAAAGCAAGTCAAGTTTACTTCGCCAATGGTGAGCAAGTACATGCAAGAAAGAAAAAATACAAGCTTATTATTTAGGTTCCTGAGTAAAGTCGTTACTCCGCTAAAGATTATCACTCCAATTCTATTGTGTCTATTGCTTTTTGCGGCACTATTAACGCCGCTGAATGCTGCGCTTAGTCCTGCTAGGGATTTGACTGGAACATGGCAAAGCGCTTTATCTGAAAAGTACTATGAAATGGATCCTTCTGATCCAAGCACACGGATGAATGATGTAACCGTAACATATACTATGATTATAACTCAAAGCGGTAATTCGATAAATATAGTATTGAATATTGACGAATCAAGTTGGGTAACTGATAGCGCGTACTCGAATGAGTACGGCATTTCTGGTGTTCCTCCGGTTGGATTTAATCAAATTGTGCTTTCTGGAACGGTTTCGAGCGCAAGTTTTACCGCTGACGAGCTAGGCGCAAGCACAGGAAACGCAGAACATTTAGCTGGATCATTTACCACGGACATTATAACAGCAACCCTTACAGGTCCATACGAAACAAGCGATACCAACGGCTTAATCGTGTTGCGGTCAGGCTCATCAGCCACAATGCCTCCCACCACAACTCCAGCTTCAACTCCCACACCCACACCAGCGCCCGCCCTGCCAACATCAGACAATTTAGGCATCGTTTCACTAATTCAAGGTACAACATGGTTTTCTGTAACTGGTACGCCAGTTACCGCTCAAACTCAAATAGGTGCAGGAGCAGAAATTCAAACAAGCGGCGACAGCAATACAGTAGTCGGCGTCAACTATCCTGACAATGGAGGAACCGCCTATTTGGGCGCAAACACTCACGCGGGATGGGTGTATCTTGAGCCACAAACCGATCCAATAACTGGAAACATAACGTACATTGCAGTGCCACAGACAACAAGTTGGTCTGATAAGGCGTTAGAAAATGAAGAGTTTGGTCAAGCCGGATTGCAGCTTTCAATAGAAGTCGGCTTCGGGCTTGGCGTGATGCTGGTGACCGGAGCGCCACTATCCTTAGGAGGCGCATTAGTCGTCGAGGGAACAATATTGCTGGGAACAGGCATAGCATATGTTATTGAACAGTTGTCTCCGCAACAAGGAACCTATGACGTGAGACCTGTAGCAGTGCCGCAAGGACTAATTATGGGTGATGGAACCGAGTATGTCGTGATCGTTTCCAATGAATCGACAACGATCCAAGTCATGGACGGCTCAGTTATATTCGTCGATCAATACACCAACAATACAATAACCGTACAATCGAACCAGATGCTGACGCTTCCCTCTGGAGTACTAACAGGATTCAGCAACTTAGACTTGCAATTGCACATATCTGCCTACGATGCGTCTTCAATAGACCAATGGTGGATACCAATTGCTACCCCTACACCAATGATTGTTACGGCGTTGCCGACAAATTCGGTAACGAGCGACAACACGAATCTTCTGTCTCAACCTACGTTTTTAGGGCCTCTTATTCTGATAATAGTCTTTGTCATAGCCGCGGTATTCCTTTCTGTACGAAGAAAACAAACTAGAAAACCTCACACGTCAAGCAAAAATGCAAATAATCAAAACGGCCTGCAGCAAATCACGAATGAGCCCAAGAAACCAACAGCGCAAACCACCGAAACAATACCTCTGCCGCCTAACGACCTGAATACAACGCAACCGAAGACTGTCTTTTGTCCCAATTGCGGGAACCAACTTCGCAACCCCACAAAGTTCTGCCCGTCGTGCGGCTCGGACCTAAGCCAGTAATTCACAAAAGCCAAAAATAGCCATTACGCCACTGCATTGCCCTTTCTCTTTATTATGTGTTGAACTAGGTAGGTACCACTGATTTGTTAGGTCTTACAAGGTGGTGTTCTGCTACGTCTCCACTCAAAAATTTTTAGACCCTGAATGCCTAAATTGTAGCCCTATTTCCTATTATGGAATTTTAGAAAACATAGTAGAACCTAAGAGAAAGGAGTTAATTCTGTCTTATTTGATACCTCTGTTGATTAGTTATGTTAAGAAAAATGTGCAGGGGGTGGGATTTGAACCCTTTCCGAGTCCGGAAATGTCTCATGGTTCCCTTCTTTCTTCCTAGACTTTTTTGTCGAAAAAGTCAGATTTTACTATGGAGTCGTTGGATAATAGATCAGAGGTCGTTTACTATTTTTATGGGGAACGAGTCTGGATAGCCATGATTGTTAGCGCCGTCTCCTACAAAAAAGACGTTTTGTCGTACGCGCTCAAGGTTATGTCATAGGTGCAAGATTCCCCGCGGTATAGTTTTCCGGGTGGAGGCGGGACGTAGGGATTCGGTTTTGGTTCTGCGTCAATGGCACTTATTATGTCCCATTCTGCAAGGATTCCTCTCTCGGTTATCTTCGCCACGAGTTGGTTCGGAGCTTGGTCCGTTGGGACAATCTGAACCCAGCAATCGACGACGTTACCCCATACTGGAACGAAATTTGGTCCTATAGGGGGAATCTGCCACGAAAGTATTGCCCTTGCCCTGACCACAAAAGGAGCTTGATGACATGGTTGAGAATGCAACCGCCATTTTTTCTGTCAATGAGCATTACAAATATAATGAGCTACTTTTTAGGGTCCTTTGCAATTTTGTCATTAGCAAGCAAGTATTCGACATATTCTCTCAATGTGCGGTTGGTTTCTTTTGCTCTTCTTTGAATGTCTTGGTGAACTTTGTCAGTGACTGTCAAGCATTTGTATCCTTTACGAGGCAAAAAAAGATCAAACTCCTTCTCCGTACTTTACCGTACGATTATATATATAATTAACGGTTTAACAGTTTGACTGAACATGTAATTAGCGGTTTTGCCGAACGATTGAATATTCAATTGACGGTGAAGCCTTGCAGAGAAAATGCAAGAAAGCTTCAGAGCTGGAAAAGAAGAAAATTCTCGTACATTGTGAAACTTTAAATAAACATACGTACGCTAACTAACTTGAGAGGGAAGCAAAGCGCCCAAAAAAGGCTACAAAAGCATAACCGTAAAAGCCGAGGTTTACGATTACTTTTTTGAAGAATGGTTAAAGGTCAAAAAGGAATACGCCATCAAAAAAGGTATACATAGCTTCTCAGCCTATATTACATCTACCTTAGCACAACTTATGAACGAAGACAAGAAACGCAACAGCAAAGGAAATAGATAGAATTCAATGGGAAAATAATAAGCATTGAAGTTTGGGTTATTTGTAGTATCAAGATGTGCCAACATATATTCAAGTGATTGAACTTCTCGCTAGTACGGCATAGTACCGTACCGAGAAGATTATATGGCTAAATGTCCCACTTGTGGTAAAGAAGTTGCGGAACCTGACAAATTTTTAGAAAATGATTGGTTCCACATCGAAGCTTATACATGCAAAAACTGTAACTGCTATTTCAAAGTGACGAAATAACTAAATAATTCTTGTACTCTTCTATTAAGAACCTGTTATTAAGAAATACTTCAATTTCTTGAAGATTGTAATCGCCTTTAATTCTCAACTGGTAACTATCTGGGCATCTCTGCTCAACAAGTACTACTGAAGGCTGGATTAACTGATCTGAACCTAACTCTTTTAGAAGAGCGACTGCTTCTGCTCTTTTTATGCACTTCCCCTCAAACCATGGGTGAACGTACAAGACTAATAACTCTTTTGCTATATACTCCAGAGTAAACTTGGTTATGCAATAGCGTTTTTAAGTATTTTTCGCGATAACTCATTTCTTAATACAAGATGAACCAAAATGTCAGAACAACAAACAAATGAAGTTCTGCGGAGAAACCAAACTGGCGACGTCAAAGGAAAAATCATCGAATACGCCTGGTGGCTCAAAAAAGACGGAAAAAGCGACTCAACAATCCTAGGAAGAACAAAAATACTCAGAGTACTCACAAAACGAGGCGCAAACCTCTACGACCCAGAAAGCATCAAAGAAATAATAGCAAAACAACCTTGGAGCAACGGCAGAAAAAACAACGCAGTCGACGCCTACTCATCATTCCTAAGAATGGTAGGCGGCAACTGGGAAGCACCACTACTACCAAACAATCCGAAAGCTACCCTTCATCCCAAAAGAAACCGAAATAGACCAACTTATTGCAGGATGCAGCAAACGCATGGCAACCTTCCTACAAATGCTAAAAGAAACAGGCGCAAGATGCGGAGAAATCTGGCGACTCAAATGGGACGACATAGACTTCGAAAGCAAAGTCGTAAACATAACACCCGAAAAAAACAGCAACCCACGAGTAACCCATCTCAGCAACAAACTCCTCGAAATGCTCAGACAACTGCCAAAAAACTATGGAGAACAGAGTCTTTTCCCACCCACACATGCGAGTCGACAACCACGCCGTAACACTTTCAACAACAACGAAAACGAATAGCACAGAAAATCGGTAACCCAAGACTACTAAAAATCCACTTCCACACCTTCAGACACTGGAAAGGAACAATGCTCTACCACGAAACCAAAGACATGTACTACGTAATGCAAGCGCTTAGGCCACAAAAACATCAAAAACACGCTCCTCTACGTCCAACTCGAAGAAGCACTATTCCAAGGCGAAACAGACTACATCTCAAAAGTAGCTAAGACTGAAAAAGAAATCTGCAGCTTAATCGAAGCAGGCTTTGAATACGTCACTGAATTTGAAGGCTCAAAATCTTTAGAAAAAGCAAGACTTTAAGCATGAAAAACCAAGAAATCAGCTCATCGGCGGGACCCCCTAGTATGTTTTATTTATATATGGTGCAGGGGGTGGGATTCGAACCCACGAACGCCTACGCGATAGGGTCCTAAGCCCTACTCCGTTGACCTGGCTTGGAGACCCCTGCCCAATCTTATTCTTTGAGAATACGTTTAGCACTCATTAATATTTATTTACCCCTTGTGCCGAGCGATGGTAGCTTATTCTATCCCTAATAGATAAAGAAAATTCCAATCGACCGTAAGCTCTTTATTTAGAAGAGCTGTTGTTTCAAAGAGAAAATGATTTGCCTTCGTAGCCTAGCCCGGTGGGGCGTTACCTTGGTAAGGTAATGGTCGCGGGTCCAAATCCCGCCGAAGGCTCCAATTTCCACCTTCTATTCAATAAAAGAGACGTGATTTAAGCTCTTTTGATTTTGCTGACCGTTACTAAATTTTGTAACATGGTTACTAAATTCTGTAACACTTAATCCGTTGATGCCAATTCCCCGCAGCTCGCAATAATGCGATTTGAGTCGGAAATCCTCAACCTTTCCGTTAACTCGATAACGCATTAGAAGTCGGTAATCTGCGTCAAAGCGCTCAGGGTTCCTAAGAAATTCAATTTCCGTCTTGCTTAACATTCTATCGCCTAAAATTAGTTTGAGACGCTGGCATATTTAACCTATTTATTTTCCAAAAAGCTCATTAATTTACACAAATTTTCGCAACAAACACTACTATGGAGATTTGGGTGAACCGAGTATAATATAGTAAGTGATTCACCCTGTTTTCTATAGGATAAGAGTCTTTGCAAATAGTCATGACAAATTTCTTGTAAATAGAGGGCGTAGAGGTGTCAAAATACGGGCCATTCTTTCTTCATGACAAAACGTCTCCTTCAATGGATTTCCAAAGGTTCACGGTGTTGAACATTTTGGTGTTTTTTCTTTTTAGCGTGAACGTTTCTGTAAGCTGTATTTTTTTGTCCCAAATGAGTTTTGGATTCACCAGTTTTATGAAAGAACCAAAATCGCATGTATAGCGCACATAGAAGAAAAACAACTACAAGCGCTATTACACCAAAGCCCATTATACATCCAAAGGCTAATGTTACAGCGGAGCCTCCGAACAATAATGCGATTGAAATCAAAAATAAAAATCTGTAATAATCATCCTTTAGCTTGGCTGCCGCAGAAATTAGACCTTGCGGTAATGAAAAACATCCTAAACGACTTTTGACTATCTTGTTTCCTGTTTTCTTGACCGTGTTTCCATCTCTATATTGTTAAGCTTGACTAAATAGTTGCCAAACTACTAACAACAATGTTCAAACAGCTCCTAAAACGCTACTCGCTGAATACCCATAACCATGCTTTCAAGTAATTGGAATAAAGAAATGTATGAATACTTGGAATAGATTTCTTTATTACTTAGGGTATGGTTATTAAGAATAAGAATGCTGAATTCTATGTGTCACAAGAATATTCTCAAAGTATGCCCTTGTGAAGAAAACTGCAAACAAAAAAGACATACAGCAGTCAATTTAATATTAAAAAAGGGCGCATGTACTTCTAAAGATTTGCATAACTTTCTTTATGGCAAATTGGGTGTTTATGCCCTCAGAAGCAGCATTGAATATTTAACCACTGGGAAGTGCAAATTGGTCGATGTTTTTGGTATTTCTACTAACCAAAAGCCACCACAGTTTGGAAAAAGAGGACGGTTATTTTATTCAAGAGCATTTCCGGCAACATTTTTGAATAGCGTCGTTGTAGATCTCTTGGCACCTCTACAAAAAAGGATATTGAAAAAATTTTCGGACCTTAATGATCAGATTTATTATTTCTCGCTATATGATCTTCGGCGTATAGTACCTTCGTCCGGAACCGAGATTGACTACGCTCTTGGAAGATTAGTCAGGCACGGTTTATTATGCAAAGTTATCTTCTTCAGGAACAGATTTTTACATTAAACCAATTCATGTCTCGAAATTTACAAAAGAGGAAAAGCAAGTAGTAATCGATAACAAGACAGAATATGCGGTTGCAAAAGCTGTTCATGAGCTTATTATGCACCTTTACCCAAAAGACATTATCACAGATTATCATGGCAGGATTCGACCTAAAACTCAAGATATTTTAATAGTCACCGGAGGAATGTCTTTTGACCTTTTTTACCAATTCAGAGATCCAATAGTTGGTAAAAGTTACTTGGCCGTAGATGTTTACACGAGATTTCCAGTTAGCGGTTTTATAATTAACACTTTTGCTAAAAAAATAGAATGGGCTAAAACCGGACCAAGGAAAAATTCTACTAATTATCTCAAAGATAAAACACATGGAATGATAGTATTCCTAAATGCTACCAGGAAAGCTATGCCAACCGCTAAACGATTAGAAATTAAGTTACTTCGTGTTTTTGATGATTTAAGAATTGATTATAAAGCAATACGTCAAGAAATAGAAAAGAACAATGATGGTTGCTCAACAGACATATCAATTAATACTTTTTGATTTTTCTGCTGTGTTGAATGACTTAAATAATAGTTCTGTGCAGAACGGATAGATTATGAGTTATTTAAGAGATTGGAATAGCTACAACGAAGCGTTAGTGAAAAGAGGCTTAATTCTTCTTGATTTAGATTTTGTTGCAAGCTGGTCAAGAGAACCTAAAGCAATGAACGAGAGCAAAGAAGGCGGCAAGATACCGCTACCCAGAATCCTTCATCAAGCTATTAGCGGTCGTGCATACCTATGTTTTGCCTTACAGGCAACTGGAAGGCTTCATGCGAGGTTTAAGCCAGTATGTTGATGGCCTAAAAGCGCCAGACTACATACCATCAGATGGCGAATTGCCAGAATGAAAGTTGACGTGGCCTCATCTGTAGAGTTGGATAAAGACGTCACAATCGCTGTGGACTCAAGCGGCATAAAAGTCTCAAACCGAGGGGAACGGATCCATAAGAAGCGGAGAGTCCAGAGAGGCTTCATTAAAGTGCATATTGCCGTTGATACGAAGACCAAGCAGATTTTAGCAATTGAAATTACTAAAGAGGACGTTGGAGACGGACGCGTGCTTGGTAAACTGGTTAAGGGTTCAACTGGTATTGCGAACGTTAAGAAATTGATTGGTGATGGAGCATATGATTCTAAGAACAATTTTAGAATGGTCAGCGGAGTTGGATATTGAGCCTTTGATTAGGGTGCGCAAGAACGCTTCTTTGAAAGGTGGAGGTTGTATGCCTTGCAAGTTCACTGTTATGGAGCAACTGGGCAGTGATGGCTGGAAAAAGGAAAGGGTTATGGTTACCGGTGGATGGCTGAATCAGCTTTCTCATGTTTGAAGCGGACGTTTGGCGAGTATATTTGCGCTGTGAAGTGGCCTAACATAGTGAAAGAACTACTTTTGAAAGCTTCAATTTACAATCTTTTCATGAAAATGAACCTCAATCAATCTCTAAATTAGAAAGCGTAGGAGAAATGGTTCAAACTGTCACCCAAAGACAACTCTCAGTCATTCAACACAGCAGATTTTTCCAGTACACGTTTTTGGCAAAGTAAAACTTAGTCAACTTCAAATCTTAACCGTCAACTACCTGTTAGGGTAACAATTACTGCCATCTGTGATGAGGTACCTTCGACCTTATACAGATAACCCAGTTCCCTTTATGCCCATAAAGGGGGTGAAAATAACGCCCTGTTAATAGCTCGATCTAATGCCCGATTTGGGCTTAGTTCATTCAACTCACATAAACTGTTTTGGAGCCTCCGACCAATACCAAAAAAACAATTGAGGAAAGGCTGGCTAAACAGTTAATTGTAGTTGAAGTTAAAACGGTCGAATTGCCAAAAGGAGCTCAGTTTGTCTCTCTCATCTAAACCAATTCGGGAGGCTTGGGCTCATGAGAAAATTAAACCTGAATATGCTCCAAAAATAGTTTATAGGAGTTAAAGCTAAGACGGTCGGATTGGCAAAAGGAGCTCAAATTAAAAGATGCATCAATTTCTAAGGTTTTGCAAACGGAATCTAAAAGTCGGAAATATAGAAATGTCTCCCGTACAGAAGCTCGAAACTTTCGGTTATAACCTTGATAGAATTCTGGACAAAATTTTGGTTTAACAATAACTCAAAACACATCTGAATGCTCGCTGCGTTTTATTGCTTAACCAAGTCTCGTTGTCTTCTTCTTTTAAGATGCGATAATCATCAGCATAATGACCTTTTTTCTCATAATTTTCTGGAGAAAAACGGAAACGTATGTAAAGGGCAGAAATGGCAAAAGCTATAACTAAAGCAACGACAACAACCCCAAATGCAGGTCCATAAGCAATCGCTACTATGGTTGAGCTGAATAACAAAGCCACAGTCATTAAAAGTAAAAACTTGCAATAGTCATCTTTTAGCTTGCCTGCAGCAGAAATTAGTCCTTGCGGTAACGAAAATCGATTTAATCGACTATTATCTTTCCTTTTTCCGCAAGTTCTTTTACCCGTTTTCTCACCCAATTTTAACTGTCAAGTACTAACCACACAGTAACAAATACCTTAATACTTAATAAACTTAATGGTTAATAAGATGTTGAGAAATTAACAACCAGACAGTAGCATTTAAATGCTTAGAGTACATTAATCATGACCATCATGAGCCTAACTAACCAATTCATAGATAGTTACGTTGGGAATCCTCAATACTTAGAATTACTTAGGGCAATGCTTGGGCTAACGCAATACGAAGGAACTGCTTTCATTGCTCTTGCTTTAACGGGAGAGGCTTCAGCTACACGAATTGCAGATACCGGCGGCATCCCCCGACCAAAAATCTACTCAACCCTTAATTCATTGAAAGACAAAGGCCTGGTTGTGGAAGTCCATGAGCAATACAAAGTTAATGTCAGTCAAGTTGAAGAACTATTGCATAAGTCAAAGGATTTACTCGACGGTTTCCAGAAATTTATTGAGCGAGTGCTTATATATTCCAGAAGCTCCGCTACAAAAGTCCAGGCGATAAAATCTATTCTTAAGGAAGCCATCCAAAGTAGTGGTTATCATAATGTCCCAATCGACAGTGAAACTGCTTTTCACGATGGCAGGTTCGAAATGTACATTGAGCGCGCATTTTTGGATGGTCATCGCACACGAGATCTAAACTACAGCAGATTCCGAGAAATAGCCACTAAGAAATCGTATTTTATTGATGACTTAATCGAATCAAGCACCTCAGGCATTAAGGTTTCAATAAACGTCCTTTCAGAAGAGAAATATCAAACTACGAGCAAAGATATGCTTATCCCAGGAATTTTAGCAACAGCTGCGACATTCAGATGCGAAGCTGCGATTTTAATTGTGCTTCCAGAAGTGAATATAATTGAAAGATTTGAAAGGGTTCAAGCAAAATGGGCTCCAAAACTATTTGTTATGTCAGCGCACGAACCTGCAATCGAAAAAGATGTATATCGAATTCTTTCGGATCTTGACAGAAACTGGTTAGACGCAAAACGACAAGTTAATAAAATTGGAACAGAAATTACGGAGCTAAAAATTCAATTAACATCAACACTAGATTCAACCTACCAACATGCTCGAGATGTCACCAATAAGGGTGGAAAACATAGGGAGCGCTACTTGGAAATTCTTGAGAGAATTCAAGCTGATCTAATTGCCTCAGAAGACATGTTATCAACAATTAGGAAAGATTTTGAGCCTATATCTGAGAGACTTGAGCAAGCTGGTAAAATACCTGACTCCGACCAAGTGACGATAATTAGTAATCGAGTTGATTCTTTGCGGGAAGACCTCAAAAGGAAGATTCAAGCGCGAGATCAACTACTTGAAGATATTTTAGCTCACATGAGAGGCGGGAAAGCATACGTTGAATACGGATATGTTACTAACCCATTCGTCTTTACTGTTCCTCCCGAATATCCGAAAGATATTGTGAATCAATCAGAATCAAGACAACGATTAGAGACCTTCTTGAAAGATATGATGAAAGGGTCCTCACGTAATTTTGTTTTTGTATGCGCTGATGAAGGAATGGGAAAAACACATTTTCTGAACTTTTATGCAAAATCACTTAATGATAAAAAATTCGGAAACGCAATAGCCCTTCGATTGAACTGCAAGCCCAAATCAGACATTATTGACTTATACACCCAAGTTCCTTTGGCAATTTCACGTCTCGTTAAAGATAACATTCTCAAGGCCGAAGCCATAAAGACACTGGAAATGGCGGGTACTCCTAAAAATATTAATGACTTTATCAACTTGCTTAGACTATTAAACTCAAATCTTGCGGAATCTGGGTTTCAAGGAATATTTCTGTTAATAGATGATTTTGAAAATACATTACCCACCGAAATATCAGATTTGACACCGCGTTCAATTCTTCAGTTGACGGATATGGCAAAATTAGAAAACATGGGAATAGTGGTTGCCATGAGAGCTAAAAGTTGGGATTTGTGGAATAAAGAAATCAGAAACAGGATACCCAAGATTGGCAGAATAAGTGTAATCAAACTTGAAAAGCTAGGGATCTAAAGAGACGCATGAATTACTGAAATACAGGTTGAGTGAAAAAGATGTTGAAAGGCAAAAAGAACCGCCTGAATTTGATTTATCCGTTTCAGACAAAATATGCGTCATTGGGCAAGGCATTCCGAGGCAAATAATCTCAATTGCAAGAGAAGTTTTTAGAATTGCTGTTCTTGAGAATAAGAAAATAACTCAAGAACTCGTCGAAAGTGCAAAAAAACAAGAAGCAATTCTGAGTAGAGACTTATCCCAAAGTTCCAATACGTAATATCCCACATATTCTAAACTTTTGTATCTTTTCCGCCTGAATAAGACCTCGACTGCCACGTCCTGTTGAAAGGTTACATAGAAATATCACTACGTACCCATTTCTTCTGAAGCTTTCAACGTGTGTTCCCTAAGCTCTTTTATCGCTGGAGAAAAATAGTGCCTCACGAATATGCTAGGTGGAATTCTTCCGCATAACAAGTCCGCCTCTTGTGCAACGAGGCCATGCTTAATCATAAAAGTGCCAAAGTAATCACGTAACTCACTGATCCGACTGGGGATTTTGTGCCTATGCAGCCTTTTTATCAATCCTGGGTAAGTAACACTTTGACTCTTCACAATTTCTGCAACTAATCTTACAGGTACAATAGAAATGTAGCAGTTTTTGGTTCCCTGTAAGAACTGTTTCTTATAACGGAAATGTTCCAAGATTCCAAGTTCAGGATTAAAGTATTCACTTAATTTCCCTTGCTTAGAGAGCTCGATTATCAAATTAAAGCTCGCAATTCCCTCACCTTCCCGCAAACCAGTTACCTTCAGAAAGTTCAGCAGCAGGTTTTCTTCTGATCTAAGAATAGGCTTAACTTTACTAAGCCATTCTCCAATGTCAGCGTTCTTATTGTTGTAGATGTCGGATGAAGGCGGCAAACACATCCGGTCTATTTGTTTTAACCCCATAACTTTTCAAAACTGCTTTTAATTGTTCGTAGAATCCAATGTATTTAGGCATTATTATTGGGCTCTTGATAACGTCGGTCTTAACAGTTGATTTAAAAGAATTGATCTGTCCGATATTTCCTGATTCAAGAGTGTATATGTACCGCTTAGCGTAACTCATAACTTTGGGCGCGGTCGGACTTTGCGTACTTGCCATAAACAAAATTCTTGAATGCAACCCAATCAAAACTTGTAAAGTTCGGATAACCGATTTGATTCGAGCCTTGGTAAGGTAATGGTCGCGGGTCCAAATCCCGCCGAAGGCTCCACTTCTGTTTTAAAAAAATCGGTTATTTGCTCGAAATTTAAATACGGTAATCACTAATAGCTATATTATGGCATTTCAGCTTGTTCCTTTTCCAATTTCAATCATTTTTGCTCTTGTCTTCGGAGTCGCGGTTATAGCCGTTCTATGGAGGCTTCGTAAAAGGGGAAAATTCTTCTTAATCCTATTTTATTTAAGTCTTATAATTGGGGTTGCAGTGTTTGCTTTGCTTTTTTATTCAATAGCGACAGGTTTGCTGAATTCAAATCCGCAAACAGGAAATCTTCATCAGCCTATTTTGTCTCAAAATGTCACTCAGATTATTCTCTTGTTCTTGATTTGATTTGAAAAAGATTGTTGTTTAGCTATGCCTCTTTTTGACAACCAGCGCATCGTTGCTCTAGCGAATGGTTCCAACCCCATCCTTTTGGTTCTTATCAGGCAAGTGTCTTCTTAAGCTCAAACAGAACGGATTCACTCTTGAAAACGTTCTTATGCCATGCTTACAAATATTTTCCTGAAGAGAGAGGGTAAGCGTGGTTAGCTTCTCGTTTGCCAAACGCGAACTTGTTATTTTAGCCGTCATGCTTGCTGTTTCCTTCTTAGTCAGGGTTCTACTGTTTCCCCTACAAGGCTACCCAATTGACACTAACGATTTTACGTCATGGTTTAACACTGCATCAACCCATGGAATAAGACCATTTTATACCTTAACTTGGGCGGACTACCCGCCTTTCAACGTTTACATTTTCTGGCTGTTTGGAAGTCTATCAAACGCCTCATCAACGTATGGTATAAGTGTCGTGAATTTCATCAAGTTGGCTCCCAACCTTTTCGATTTAGGAACTGCAGCTCTCATTTACTTTTTTGTCAGAAAACAAGCAAGTTTCAAGCTTGCACTTGCCGCTACAACACTATACGCTTTTAACCCAGCAGTACTCTTTAATGCGGCAGTATGGGGCCAATTTGACGCCATTTACACCTTTTTCCTTGTGCTCTCACTTGTGCTTGCGCTTAAATCTAAACCTGAACTCTCAGCCGCAATCCTTGCAATTGCCCTTTTGACAAAGCCCCAAGCGATAGCACTTGCCCCATTAATTGCCTTCTTGATTTACAGAAAAAGCGGATGGAAGAGGATGTTGTTTTCTGTGGTAACGTTCGCTGTAACGATTGCAGTTGTTGTTTTGCCGTTTCAATGGAATGGTTCTCCCTTAGCCGGGTTGAGCCAAGTTTACTTCGGAGGATTCGGACAGTACGCTGTTACTTCGGTTAACGCATTTAACCTGTGGGGGTTGTACGCCTTGTGGGCTCCTGACACAGGCATCTTTATAGTGGGTTGGGCGTTATTCATTGCATTTGCGATTTTCATTTTCTACTTTTTCCATAAACGGTTCAAGGTTTCAGGCGAGATGGTTGCGTTTTTCTCAGCGTTCATGTTTCTTTTTGCGTTTTTCATGTTACCGACAAGGATTCATGAACGATACCTGTTTCCAGCCATAAGCATCTTAGCACTAATGTTTCCATTCGTCAAAAGAATCCGCCCCTTCTACGTGGTTTTGACTGGGACTTTGCTTGTCAATGAAGCATACATTCTTTATTGGCTAAGCGCCTCTTATCCTAATGCTGGTCCCAATCTTACGGGAGACCCAGTAGTTCTTGCCGTAAGCGCTATTAATTTATTCATGCTCATTTATGCATCATTAATAATGATAGATGAACTACGAGGGCGCAACTGGCTTAAAATTGCATCTGCCGAGTTAAGGCCAAACGAAAAGGAAGGGGAACAAACATAGACTTTGGAATTAAGCTTACAAAGAAAGACGTGGTAACTATTGTTTTGCTTTCTATAGTTTTCTTTGGCATAGCGGCTTGGAATGTTGGTTCAATTAAGTATCCAACTACAACTTGGCAAAGTACTCAAAAAGAAAGTTTCTATGTGAATTTAGGTTCAATGCAGCAAGTCCAAACAGTGTATTTCTGGGTTAAAAGCGGCAACGCCACTGCAACAATATATTCAGGTTCTCCAGGAAACTGGAGTAATGCAGGAGAATTAGTTCTTCAACCAGCTGGAACGGACTATGCAATTTGGCAATCGTCAAAAATAAACTCAAACACTCAATTTTTGAGCTTTGATGTTAACGCATCAAATTATGATTCTCGGCCTAACTTTTATTGGGTTGTACCTAACCCATCTGACCAGGAACCTTCACCTTTCATCCAAATTTCAGAAATCGGCTTACAAAGTCAAAGCAACAATCAAATTCCAATCATTGGAATTACAGGTGAAAACACAACAGACTCATCCTTAACTAAACTTGTTGATGAGCAAAGTTCCCTTGAAATTCCTCCAACTTACATGTCCAAGATGTATTTTGACGAGGTCTATTTCGCTAGAGCTGCAGAAAACTATCTGCATAACCAGATACCTTTCGAAAGAACTCATCCACCGCTAGGAAAGCTGATTCAAGCATCAGGGTTAGCGGTTTTCGGCGATACCCCTTTTGGCTGGCGAATTATGGGTGTGATATTTGCTGCTTTGATGATACCGTTAATGTATCTACTGGGAAAGAAGCTGTTTGGAACATGGATAGGAGGTTTCTCTGCAGCGTTCCTACTTACTTTTGATTTTATGCACTTCACAATGGCGAGAATTGGCACGGCTGACACTTATGTTGTTTTCTTCTCGTTGCTATCACAGTTATTTTTCCTTATTTATTTCATCAATGTGGTTAAAAGTGGCTGGAGAACGTCTTTAGTTCCTCTATTCTTAGCTGTAATTTTCTTTGCACTGGGATTCTCTACGAAGTGGTTTACAATCTTTGGTGCGGCAGGTTTGCTTGTTTTGCTTATAGCGATCAGGTTCAAAAACATTGTAAAGCTAAAGGGCAGCTTGGCTGATAAGTACGTTGCCTTCTTTGACTATCCCGCCTTATTGCTTCTTGGTTTCATAGGGCTTTCAATCATTATTTACTTCATAACTTATATTCCCGACATGCTTGCTGGCGATTCCTTCCTAAAGATTCTCAATTTGCAGAATGCAATGTTTGGCTTTCATTCAAGCTCAACCATAACTGATCCGTCGTCGTCTCCTTGGTGGTCGTGGCCTTTCATGTTCAGGCCAGATGGAATTAGTGTACCCCGATGGTTTGACATATCATATTTGCCGAACAATGTTGATTCAACCATAACCGTTTTCGGTAACCCAGCTGTCTGGTGGATTGGCTTTGCAGCGGTAATTGTAATTGCCGGTATGGTCATACATAAAAGCGGAATTGTTCAAGACCTAAGGTCTAGAAAACGCTTACATAAACAGCTTAATCTGCATCAAACTGATTTACCTATTGTCTTCATTGCCGTTGTCTTCTTATTCTCGTGGCTACCTTACATTGTAATATCCAGAGCGACATACATTTACCACTTCTATCTGAGTGTTCCACTACTTTGTTTAGCTACAACATACTTCATTAACAAATACTGGAGCACCCCCAGAGGAAAACTTGCTGCAATAGCCATATTCGCTTCTACAGCGGCATTATTCATAGTATTTTACCCAGTCATTTCAGGCATGCCCGTTCCAACTTGGTACATAAATAATTTGAAGTGGTTCCCCAGCTGGCGCTTCACGGGATGACACAACAAAATACTATCAGCAAAACAGTTCAGGTCTCAGTGGTTTTTCCAGCGTTCAACGAAATTGATTTTTTGCTTATAGCAGTTGATAAAACTACTCAAGCTCTAAATGAGTTTACGAGTTCCTACGAAATAATAATAGCCGAAGACGGTAGCACTGATGGCACAGCTGAACGCACCGAAGAGATAGCGCAAAAATACCCGTATGTCCGGCATATTCACCGGGAAAAACGCTTAGGAAGAGGAACTGCTCTAAAAAATGCTTTCAAGCAAAGCAAAGGTGAAGTTTTGGTTTATATGGACTTGGATTTAGCTACTGACCTTAAAGCTCTTAAACCTCTAGTTGAAGCTATCACTGTTGAAGGTTACGATTTTTCCACCGGTTCCAGAATGCTGCCTCAAAGCAAAGTTGAGCGTAGCCTACGCAGAAGCATCAGCTTCCAAATCGTATAATTTCCTTGTGCGGCACATTGCAGGTTCAAAACTCAGGGATCATCAATGTGGCTTCAAAGCTTTCAAGAGACAACCTGTTTTGCAATTGCTTGATGAAGTTGAGGCGACTCATTGGTTTTGGGACACTGAGATAATGGTGCGTGCTCAACGCCGAGGATATAAAGTAAAAGAGATTCCAGTTGAATGGAAAAGCGGCAAGGGTACGAAAGTAAATCTGTTTAAAGACTCATTGAACATGGGTCGCCAAATAATGAAGTTATGGTGGAAACTCAAAGTCAAAGAATAGTTTATCTTTTGGCCAAAAGCACAATTGCTCTTGCAACCAACGACATGCCACCAATTAATATTATTCCAGCCCAAAAGACAAACCACTCAGCCATTATCGTCATGTTAACAAGATAAGTTATTGCCAAGTAGCTTGCTCCAAGCCAGAAAACGAGGTTTCCAATAGTTTCAGCTTTTCTTGCAATTGGGGAATGAAGCCAGATTCTAATTGCCAATACCATAATTTCTAAAATTCCTAAGCCTAAACAAAACTGGAAAACCGCAACATATAGTGCCAAATGGGCAGCTGGGTCTGCTGGTGCGGGTAAGGAAAAGCCAGCGCCTGGAACCTGAGCCAGCGTTAAAGAGCTGAAAAATTTCACTATGCTATCCCAAAGATTGTTAGGCAGATTAGCAAAATAAACAATGGCAAGCAAAATAAAAACAGCGCCGACATAAATTGCAGTGATTAAGTTTTCTTTTTTCTTTTCGTCTAATGCCTGAGGGTTAAAATTCTTAAGCAAATTGTTTTTCCCCATTCGACTATGGAATATTAGCAGATATATCTTTCCTAAATCAAAGAGTAAAGTGCATATTTTAAATAGTAAGTGAATATAAAAGTAGTGCAGGGAGATTTAGATGTCTTATTGTCCGAAATGCGGCAATAAAGTTGAGGAAACAATGGCTTTTTGCCCACACTGTGGAACAGCGCTAAAAGTAACAGCAGCAACCGGCCAACCTGTACCGGCACCTTCAAGGCCATATCGGAGACAAGAAAAAGCAGAAAAGAATGAGAAACAAGAGAAGAATCAACCTCAAGAGAAGGGTGAAAAACAAGAGAAAAGTGAACGTGGCTTTGTCGGTTTTCTGATAGGTGGCTTGATACTAATCACTATAGGTATTTTCTCTCTGCTGGAATTAAACGGCAGTTACTTTAGTTCAGGTCAAGACTTAGCTGTCATGCTGTTCATAATCGGCATAATCATCATAATTGGTGCTGTTTATGTAGCTATGACCGCCCGCAAACATTTCCCCGCCCCCTCCTAAATCAGCCATCGTAGAAACATTCGATAAAGTCTATGCTCTAATAGCGTTGATACGTTTTTTCTTCCGATTATACGATAATAGTTTTTTCCTGCTGCTTCAACTAAGTCACCGATGTCATATCGCGGTAACATGCATGAAGAAATTATAAGACTTCCCCAATCGCCGCGCTTGAGTTCATGAAGCATTTTTACACCCCTGCCAGTTGCAACTTCAAAGAGGTAGGAGTCATAATTTGGTGTTACATATGGATAGTCGTCCAGTTGCTGGGCAAAAACGCCCTCGGTGGCTGTGTACATTTCTACAACTGGAGCTTTACCAAAATAGCTCTGAAGCACTGGACCATACCTGTATTGTATTTTGCGCACGCTAGTGCAGAAGAGAGCTTGAAGCTTCCATTAGGTCAGCTGGTTTTTTCCCATGCTTCCGTTTCATGTACCTAGCGAAAGCTAAGATTACAGGGGTTACACCCATGGTGGCAGTGACATCTTGATTTATAGCCTGTTGATAGACAAGTTCAAACCGTTTCTCCCAATCCTTACTTGTTAACTCTGAACCTAAGGCGTCAATTTCTTCTTGACGAGGCAGAAGGCTCACCCTTTCAAACATTGGGTTCAGCCGCGCGTAGGTGCCTGAACTGTAGCCATAAGCGACTTCCTTGCCTTCAAAGTTCATTGTGTGAACATTTGACGGAAAATTCAAGTTAAGAATTGAACCAGTGAACACGTCGAAGTTTTGTTTTTTGATGGCAAAATTGATTAATCCTCTGGCACCGCAAGTAAAAATTTGTTTTAGGTGCGTTTGGGTGGCGGGCAAAACTTTGGATGTTCCTGTTGAGCCCCTTGTCATAACCCAACATTCAGGCGGTTCATTCAAAATTGCCTTGTAGTTTCCTTCCTTAACTTGCGCAAGAAAAGGAGTAAGTGCTGAATAGTTGATGACAGGGAAGCTTTTTTGGTAATCTGAAATGCTGTTTACCTGAGGGGCGTTATGACTTAATCCATAATCAGTGGTAATGTACTTTTTAACTAAGTCAGTGAGCACTTGCTCTTGCGCTTGCTGTGGATTCCGCAGGGACTCGTACCAAGGACCTATGATTGGCTTTAGAATATTGTTAATGCCTTCATCATCTGGCAACATAACATTCTCTTGATAGAATTTGGCATGAATTGGCTTATATGCTTCTCCATAAATAAACTAAACAACTAAAAACCTTGCGAATTTAGGTTGAATATTATGACTGAAACAGTTCGTGTTACAGCTGAGCGCATTAGAAAACTCGAAGTTCAAGGAGCAAGAAATGTAGCAATAGCTGCCGTGAAAACTCTCCAAACTCTAGCTGAGCAAACCAAGGCAAAAAATAAGACTGCATTAGTAAACGAGCTTAAAGAAGCGCAGGCTTTGCTTTTTGCATCAAGGGAAACTGAGCCACTTATGAGGAATGCTGTTCGCTGGGTAATAACTCAAGCTCAAGAGGGCAGCAATGAAAAAGTTGAAGCAATTGCCGAATTGGTTATTGGAAATGCAGGTTTGTTTCTGCAAAATCTCGATGCCTCAAGAGAATGCACAGCTGAAATAGGTTCAAAGCGAATACGGGACGGTATGCTAGTATTAACTCATTGCCACTCATCAACAGTTACGCGCATGCTTGCCAAAGCCAAAGCTGACGGCAAAAACTTTAGCGTAATTTGCACTGAAACCCGACCCGCTTTTCAAGGTAGGATAACGGCACGGGAAATGGTTGAGCTGGGGGTTGAAACCATGTTTATTGTTGATTCAGCCGCCCGATCATATATGGGAAATGTTGACCTTGTTGTTGTTGGCGCGGATGCCATAACGTCCGAGGGCAATATAGTTAACAAGATTGGCACTAGCAGCATCGCCGTTTTAGCCAATGAAGCTAGAAAGCCCTTCTACGTAGTCTCGGAACTGCTAAAGTTTGATCCTGAAACACTGTTTGGGGAGTATGAACGAATTGAGCACCGAAGCCCTGCTGAAGTTTGGACGGAAGCGCCAGAAAAACTATCAGTGCGCAATCCGGCTTTCGACGTTACCCCAAGCCGATATATCAGTGGGCTTATCTGCGAGGAAGGTGTGATCGCGCCTCAGTCTGTAGCTGAAGTTATGCTTAGAGCTTATCCTTGGGCATTTAAGGGCACCTAAGCTTTCCAATACTCCAAAGCAGCCTTCAACTCTTTGTGTGTTTCAGCGTATTCTTTCAGCGTCTTTTCTTTCAGGATTGCGTCTACGGCTTGCCTCATCGCTTTTGCCCCTGCCACTGTGCCGTCCGGGTGCCCGTGGACGCCACCCCCTGCTTGAAGGACCACATCATTGCCAAACGTTTCCATAAGCGCAGGAACCAGCCGTGGGTGCAATCCGCCTGAAGCAACAGGCAAAACAGGCTTCAAACCTCCCAATTCAGCTTTACAAGCATCGATATTTTCAAGCACTTCTGCTCTGGTTTCGCTCATTTTTCCAACAACCGTGCCCACGTGGAGTTGGTCTACGCCGATTACTCTTGCCACAGTTGCAATGGGACGCATAGCGATACCATGCAGCGGGTTTTTTGTGAAAGCAGCGTGTCCCGCACGATGCGCATGAATGACAAGTTTGCTGGTTTGGTCTCGCAGCGTTTGGAGGGCTGACCAGCCGCAAGTTAAGATGTCCACCATAACGTATTCGCCGCCTTGAGCAAGGACAGTTTCTGCACGTTTCAGCATAAGGTTGGTTTCAGCGGTGATGTTTATCATGTAGACTTTGCGTTCACCCGTTTCTTGCTGGGCTTTGTCTCTTTTTTCCAAAGTTTGCGAAAGGCGATCATCGAAAGGATTGAATTTTTGACTGCTCAAGTTTTCGTCGTCTTTGACGATGTCGCAGCCGCCGCTCCATGCATCGTAAGCGACTATAGCGTGGTCTTTTGTGTTTAAGCCCAGTTTAGGTTTGATTATTGTGCCAACCAAGGGGCGCTTTGGAATTTTTAGGAGTTTGCGGATTCCAGCTATGCCGTAGCTGGGTCCTTTGAAACCGTCTATTAGCGCTTTGGGCATTTGGATATCAAGCAAGCGCAGGTTTTTGAGTGCTTTAAGCCCGAACACGTTTCCCGCCACACTGCTCAATATATTAGGCATGTTTGCTGGCTCAAAAAGCTCAATGGGATAAGCGATTTTGGCTATGTCACCTTCGAGGCTGAAAACCTGAGCTGCCAACCTATCGACATAGGGTTGCTCAGTTGTTAGCTGCGTCCATGTACCTACGGAGCTTTCTGCTGCTACGCCCCCTGCTGCTTCTTTGAGGCTGAATCCGTCGGGCTCCAAGAAGAAAGTGCAGATTAAGTCGGTTTCTTTTAATTTGTAAGTTGGATTTAAAAAGTCAAGGTACTTCAAAGAGTTTCATTCCAGCTCTATTGTGACTGGGTTTTGCTTAAAATCTTTAACTATACGCGCATCTTACAATAATCGAGTGTCCTGCATGCAACTTACCGTTGAAGTTTTAATGATCACTACTGGAGGAAGCAGAATCGCTATATTAAGCGAAGAAAGCGCCAGCCTCTTGGGCGTACACAGTTCAGATAGAATACGGATAATACGTAGCACCAAAGAAATGATAGCTATTGCAAATATAGCGTCTCATTTTCCTAAAAATCGCATTGGACTCTACGAAGAAACCGCTTTGGCGCTTGGAGTAAAAGATGACGAAACTGTTAATGTGCAGCTAGCGCCACTTCCCGAATCACTTTTTAATGTTCGTGCAAAATTGCATGGCGAACGTTTACGTGAAACAGACATAATCACAATCGTTAACGATGTTGTTGAGCGACATTTGAGCACAGTTGAGATTGCAGCCTTCTTAACTGCTCTTAGCATTCACGGCTCAAGCGCTAGCGAAAACGAGGCCTTATCAAGGGCTATGGTTGCATCCGGCAAAACTCTCAGTTTCGGCGAAGGCCCCATCCTAGACAAGCACAGTGTAGGTGGAATACCGGGCGACAAAACCAGCATGATTGTCGTGCCAATAGTAGCCGCGGCAGGATTCACCATACCTAAAACTTCTTCACGCGCTATCACATCACCTGCTGGAACCGCTGACAGAGTGGAGACTTTGTGCCCTGTCAACTTATCTATTAGTGAGATTAGGGATGTTGTTGCAAAAACTAATGGATGTTTGGTTTGGGGTGGCTCGTTGGAGCTTGCACCAGCTGACGACCTTTTCATTCAAGTTGAGTATCCACTTGGAATTGACCCCATGCTTTTGCCCTCGATTCTTAGCAAGAAAAAAGCTATTGGAGCAACCCACGTGGTCATCGACATTCCCACCGGCATGGGTGCAAAAATCAAGACACGTACTGAAGCTTATGTTTTGGCTTCGGATTTTGTTGATTTGGGGAAACGTTTAGGCTTAAACATTCAATGTGCCTTGACATTTGGTGACCAGCCATTAGGCTGCAGCATTGGACCTGCTCTTGAAGCGCAAGAAGCCTTGTCAACCTTGATGGGTGCTGGACCTTCTGACCTAAGGGAAAAAGCTGTCAGCCTTGCAGGTATGCTTTTCGAGATGGTTGGAGCTGAAAACGGACAAGCTAAAGCAGAAGAAATGCTTGATTCAGGCAAAGCAGAGGCAAAAATGCGGGAAATTATTGCAGCTCAAGGTGGAAATCCAAAGGTTAAACCTAATGAGATTCCTGTTGGCGCTGAAATGGCTGAAGTTCGTTCTGAACACGCTGGTAAAGTCATATGGCTAAGCACTGCAGACATTGTGCGTATAGCACGCGAAGCCGGAGCGCCAAAAGAGAAAGGCGCAGGCTTGGTGTTGCACTCAAAATTAGGCGAAACTGTTCACAAAGACGATGTTCTTTTCGAAATATATGCTGAAAGAGGCTGCAAGTTGACTTCAGCGTTGGAGCTTGCCAAAAAGTTGTCGCTCATTGTTCTCACTAAGAAGCCTGCGGAGAAGATGATTTTGGACAGGGTGCCTGAAAAGCTCGCTCATGAAAAAACCTTCATGCTAGATAGGTAATTATACGAAAAAAAAAGTTGAGTGGTTTTAATGTGCAATTGCTCCGCCTATCAAACCGCCGACCGCTGCAATTATGCCTGCGAATATGGAGAGAATGATTGCTGCTGCGCCCACGCCTAAACCAGCTAAGCCTCCAAAGAATGCTCCTGTGATTCCGCCTGCAAGTCCTCCCGCGAATGCAAAACTGAAGAATGCTAGAATTGCGATTATTATTGCACCAAATATACCTGCTAGAAAACCAGAAATCAATCCTTTAAAGGCGCCTCTAGCTGCGAGCCCCGCCACTAAGCCGCCGATGAATAAGCCGATAAGATGACCGGCTCCTGAAAAAATAAAGGCGATAATAAGGATTACCAAAAATCCGACGAAAGCTCCCAACCATATGCTTCCCAAATTTTTCCACCCCCTACAAAGTGAATGGCAAACTGAATGCTCTAAAGTTATAGCTAAAACAGAATTTAAATAAATGCTTTGTTGATGATGCCACACAATAACACACAACACCTAAACATAACTTCCTTGCCGAGCATTCATAATATGATACTTAACCATCATTTTTACCCCTAAATATGCGTTA
The DNA here is from genome assembly GCA_963811105.1 of Candidatus Bathyarchaeota archaeon. Classification (GTDB taxonomy): domain Archaea; phylum Thermoproteota; class Bathyarchaeia; order Bathyarchaeales; family Bathycorpusculaceae; genus Bathycorpusculum. The sequence goes on from CAWEPZ010000011.1 coordinate 1,118,298, forward strand.
ATTATAATAGAGCGATTTCCCAGAGTACCTTACAGTAAGTAGTGGGCAGTTTCTAGGGTTTGAAAAATGGCCGAATCAGTTAGAGTATGGCTTAAAAAAGCATTCAGTATATCATTAATGCTTAACTCACTCATAACGGTGGCAGCGATAGCTGGAATCACTTATGGATTCTACCATTCATGGCCCAATTGGAAGCCCTATGCTCCATATCTTATCAACGGAAACCTCTTCTTGGTAGTCGCTGCGGCGGCAATCATCAACATATTTCCAAGCGCAAGCATAGGACGAGCCTTGCATACAGGACGATTCTTATTCCACCATTACGTCTACGGTGCAGCAGTCCTGTTCACCTCGTCATTTTGCATAATAGCATTTTCATCATTGTCTTTGATTACTCTTTTTCTCGTCAACAGCTCAAACATAGCAGTAAATGCCGGAAGATTTTTCGTTCTAACAGGGTTAACACTGCTTTTAGATGACCTTCCAGATGTTTCAAAACGAGTTGAATTAACGCTAAACAAGGTAAAATCGGGATTCTACAGAATCCGAAAAGGAATCCATATCTTTCAATTAATTACCGGCACGGTAACATTCTACATTTTTATAGCCATTTTGCTTGATTCAATCCATAAATTTTCTCTAACAGTTTCTAACTTTCTCACAATGAGTACTCTAATCATAACCAGTATCACTTCCTTTGCTTGCGTTAAAAGAAAAGCATGGCTAAAAATAACACCGGCATACGCCACACAAAAAAGTCATTAGCGCTTTCGTTTAAGGATTTCTTCGGCCACAGCTTCAAGCTGCTGGCTAGAATACAAATTGGAACTTTGATAAGACGTAATGAGGTTGGGCAGCTGTGCAGCTTAACGATCGGAACTGTCGGATCGTTGAGATGAAGCGTTGAATGATTATTTGCAAAAACTACTATGCCTTCAAGCTGTGTACCGAGCATTCTATAATCATGAAAGGAACCGATTATTCCTTTGATTAAAGCAGTATTTTTTTTGACCTGAATACTTGGACTCCCCTTAAAGTGTTGCTTGCCAGCTCTTTGCCACTGGTCACCATAACAAGTAATGTCACCATTCCAATTCTTAGTCTCCAAAACAAAAATGCCGCTAGGTCCAAGAACAATGTGGTCAATATCGCCTCCCCCGTTACGCAGGGAGAGGCCATTTACGAGGAAATAATCATCGCTAAGCTTACTGCTGAGAAGTTTGGCTACCTGTTGCTCTCCAGTCAAACCGCCCCGGTAAATTCTGTACTAAAGCAGAAAATAGTAGAATGCTGCTAAAGATGCCATAGAAACCATCAATCCAACCCCTTCAAAAACGTTTAAGCTTAGTGTCAAAAGCATCCGCAGACTTATTGCAGATAGAATCAGGAAAAACAAGAGTAAGCAGACAGCCGCTTTCGCCAAGTTTTTTCTTACTTGATTCTTAAGGTAGTTGCCCGACCCTTTCAGGTTTCTCATGCATTTAACGCTCTCGACAGCTTTCCATTAACTTAAAACTATATTACTATATTCATCTTGAGCTATGCCTCTCAGGCAAAAGCGTTATTTTAAGCTTGATTTTAACCAGCAAAAAAACATTGACCAAAAATAAGAGTCTTAAAAAAAGACTATGCATTATTTATTGTCTGTCAGATATTGATGCATTGCTTTTGCCGCGCGTTTGCCTGCGCCCATTGCGCTGATGACTGTTGCTGCTCCTGTAGCTACGTCCCCGCCTGCGTAAACTCCATCTAAGCTCGTTTTGCCTACTTCGTTGACGCATATTGTTCCGTGTCTTGGGTCGCTTTGTAAGCCGTCTGTGGTTCGCTGTATGATTGGGTTTGGTGTTTGTCCGATGGCAACGATTACTGTGTCAACATCCATTGTGAACTCGGAGCCTGGAATCTCTTTTACGCCACGCCTACCTTTTGCGTCAGGTTCAGTGAGTTCCATTGCGATGCATTTCATGCTTTTAACCCAGCCTTTCTCGTCACCGTAAAACTCGATTGGTGCACCAAGGAACTTGCAGACCAAGCCTTCTTCTTCGGCATTCTCGACTTCTTCATGTCTTGCAGGCAGCTCAGCGCGTGAACGTCTGTAGAGTAAACAGACTTCAGAGCCAAGTCTCATGCTGCTTCTTGCGCAGTCCATGGCAACGTTTCCGCCGCCGATAACAACTACTTTTTTGCCTATGCGTATTGGAGTGTCAGATTCGGGAAACTGGAATGCCTTCATAAGATTAACGCGTATCAGGAACTCGTTGGCTGAGTAGATTCCGCCTAGGTTTTCTCCTTTGCAACCTGTGAATTGCGGTAAGCCCGCACCGCTTCCAATGAATACTGCGTTGTAGCCGCCTTCTTTCATGAGTTCGGGAATGGTGTGGATTCTTCCAACGAGATTGCCTAGGCGCAAGTCAACGCCCAGTTTCTGGATATAGGTTATTTCGTTTTGTACAATGGCCTTTGGTAAACGGAACTCTGGAATACCATATGACAACACACCGCCGCCAACATGCAACGCCTCAAACATTGTTATTTCGTGACCAAGCTTCACCAGGTCAGCCGCCGCTGTTAATCCTGCAGGGCCAGCTCCGACAATTGCTACTTTCTTGCCTGTTGCCGCTGCTTTAGGTGGAAGCGCGGATCCGTTATCACGTTCCCAATCTGCCAGAAAACGTTCAAGTCGTCCGATGCTAAGTGGGTCACCTACTTTTCCAACGATGCATTTAGCTTGGCATTGTACTTCTTGAGGGCAAACTCTACCGCAAACTGCTGGCAACGCATTCTTCGATTTTATTAGAGCAATGGCTTCAGCATACTTCTTGTCTCTAAACAGTTTAATGAATTCTGGAATAGGGACTTCCACTGGGCAACCAGTCATACATTGAGGCTTTGGACACTTTAAGCATCGACTTGCTTCTTCCTGTGCTTCTTCTTCAGTGTACCCTAAAGCAACTTCACTAAAGTTTTTAGCGCGTACTTTAGGCTCTTGCTTTGCCATTTCAACAGCTTTCTTATTCAACTTTGGTTTAGGCTTTGCTTCCGCCACATTTACAACCTCCATCCATTTCCCACAATACTGAACTTAATCTTTCTTCAGGCAACATTGTGCGTTGACGTATAATTAACTCGTCAAAGTCAGTTTTGTGACCATCAAATTCTGGACCATCAACGCACCCGAATTTCATTTTGCCATCAACTGTAACCCTGCAAACACCGCACATGCCCATACCATCAATCATTATGGGCGTCAAGGTTACAATTGTTGGAATGCAATAGGGCTTGGTTATTTCACTAACATCCTTCATTAGGATAACTGGACCCATTACAACGCAACGGTCAAACTTTTCCTTTTTCAACAAATCTTTGAGGAAATCCAATCCTTTGTAACCTTTTGTTCCATCGTCGGTTGCAACATAAACTTTATCACTTAGGGCATTAGCTTCATTTTCCATCATTATGAATTCCTTCGTTCTTGCACCAAGAATTGTGGTAACTTGATTGCCTGCTTCTTTCATAGCTTTAGCCTGCAACAGCAAAGGTGCAATCATAACACTTCCACCGACACAGAGAACTTTGCCGAAGTTTTTGACTTCAGAAGGATTGCCAAGTGGACCAGTAACATTGTCAAGACATTCGCCTTGGTTTAGTAAACCTAAAGTTTTGGTTGTTTTGCCAACTTCATGAAATGCAAATGATACGGTTCCTTTTGCCTTGTCATATCCGCAGATTGTCAACGGAACACGTTCTCCAGTTTTGCCGTGTATAACGATTAGAAATTGTCCGGCTTGAGCTTTAGCAGCAATGTCTGGAGCGTCAACTTCAAACAGTTTTATTTTTGGTGCTAGTTCCGTTTTAGTTACTATTTTGTACGTTTTGCAGTCGCCTCCACAGCTATTTCACGTTTAGGTAACTCTGAAATTCTCTTATAGAAAGCATCAAGTTTTGCATTGAAGTCGCCCTCGCATCGTGGTGACTCCTCATAGAGTTCGAATCGATCAAGCAGACCCTTCTTCTTTAGCACATTTATCATTACGCCCAAGTTGCGCTCTGCAGTATCTCGTCCTTCTTGAAGCTTACAATCTTTAGATGAACAAACGACCGCCATGACACCATCAAATCCGCAGTTCAACGCATTGACCACGTGCACTGGATCAAGGGATTTGAAGCATGGAACCTCAAGTGCCAAAACATTTTTCCCTGCAAATACGCTATTCGGGTTATCTAAGGCCGAAAATTCTGACCATTGACAAACAAACGCAAGAACCGCTGGTCCTTTGTTCTTGGCTTTTAATATAGCTGCAGAACTTCCATAACGGTCAACTACATTTTCAAACTCGAATCCTTTCACTTGAATAGCATGATGCGGACAAACCAATTGGCAAGCGCCACAGCCAACACATTTCTCCTCATTTACTTTTGGAGTAGCAAACGACTCAAACTCAATTGCGTCGTATGGGCAAATAAAGATGCATTTATCACAGCCCACGCATGCTTGAACATCATAAACAGCTTTGCGTGAAAACTTTACAACTCTAATTGCATTGTCATCAAAACCCAGTTGTTTGAGAACACTTCTTGCTAAGACAAGTCTTCGAGTGTTAATTTTCGTTCCTTCTTTGTAGCGGCAGAATGGATCTTCACATTGAACGGAAACAATGTTTTTTACTCCTGAATTCAATGCTTCAAAAATAAAGTCCGTCGGAACTCTTCCAGCACACGGCAACCGCAAGGCAATGTAGTTGTTAACTTTTAGACCTTGCTCTTTAAAGATGTCTTGAACTTCTTCCGTTGAAGGTGAGTTTCCTCTGCACATCAAAACAAGCGTGTCAACGCCGCTTTTGGCTTTGGCAAGTGCATCTTTAACATATTTTGAAAGATTATCGTAAGTATAATATTCCATTTTTATGGCTGCAGATGGGCAAGCACTGTAACAGATACCGCAAACCTGGCAATCCTGACTGTTAATTTCCACTTTTCCAGCTGAATCAGCCTTTATGGCTTCATAAGGACAAATTGATTTGCAAACATAACATCGGCTACATAAGTCTTGATCGATTTCCACTACAGCGAGACATTTTTCACTCATGATGAAACCTCTTTCCATACACCGCTGCTAACTTTAAACTCAAAGCATGCAAGATGCTAGCTTAGAGCCTATTGAAAGCATGAAAAGGGCTTTAGAATGATATAATCCTTTCTCTCTATTTTTTGTAATAGGGTCGTTTGATGAAGCTGTAGGCTTCGAGGGCTGCAGTGATGCCTTGGCCAACGGCGGTACCTACTTGTTTTATGGGTTGGTCGGTTACATCGCCTGCTGCAAAGATTCCAGGGAGGTTTGTTTGTTGACGATGATCAACTTTGATGTATCCGTGCTCATCTGTTTCTACTCCAGCAGCCTTGGCGAGTTGGCTGTTGGGAGCTTCACCAATTTGCACAAAAACTGCATCAACCTCTAATTCAAAGGTTTTGTTAGTAATGTTATCTATTAAAGTGACCGTTTTGACTTGTTTGTCGCCTTTAATTTCTTGAATTTCAGTATTCCATATTATGTTGACATTGCTTTTTGCCGATATGTCAGTCACTAAACTTTCTTCAGCTCTGAAAGCTTGCCTCCTATGGATCACAGTAACCTGCGAAGCCAACCCTGAAAGGTAAAGTGTAGTGATACAAGCAGTGTTTCCACCGCCAACAACAAGCACTCGTTTGCCCTTAAAAAAAGGTCCATCACAAACGCCACAATAGCTTACTCCCCTACCGCGGAAGTCTTTTTCTCCTTTGACACCGACTTCTTTGTAATGCGACCCTGTTGAATAGATTATTGCCTGAGCCTCATAAGTTGTTCGTGAAGTTTTAACAATTTTCTTTTCACCCATAATCTCTAACTCATTAACAGACTCTAAGTCGTGAATTGTTGCGCCGACCTTTCTGCAATGTGAAGCCATTTTTTCCGCAAGCTCTCCACCACTGATTTCGGCAAAACCGGGGTAATTCACAACTGTTGAAGCGTCAGCTATTGTTCCTCCGGCAAATTTCTCATCTAAAATCAGCGTGGTTAATCCGCTTCGGACAGTATAGATTCCAGCTGACAGCCCTGCGGAGCCAGCACCGATTATTATTATGTCCCAGTTCTCCATAAACGGCATCTCTTTGCCTAAAATAATGGATTGAGAAGTTTATGAATTGTTCTGTTATTTTGAAGCATCCAATAAGCAGATAAAGCTGAAATTATCTAGTTTAGTATCAGCAGTTTCTGAGGTGTAGGTTTTTGGGAAGATATAGGTGCACAGTTTGCAATTATGTCTATGATGAAGTTAAAGAAGGAAAGAAATTTAGTGATTTGCCTAAAGAGTGGGTTTGCCCAGTTTGTGGAGCGCCTAAATCAGTTTTTGTACTCTTAACTGAGCAGGTTGAAGAGAAAAAAGTTGACCGTACTGTTTCTCAAGTTCTCATTGACCAAATCGCCGCTTGGGGAGTACAATACGTCTTTGGTATACCTGGTACTTCAACACTTGGCATCGTTGACGCAATACGGAAAAGCAATGGTAAAGTCAAGTATTTCCAAGTCAGACACGAGGAAACCGCTGCATTTATGGCTTCTGCATACGGAAAACTCACTGGGCATGTTTCCGCTTGTCTGGGAATTTCTGGCCCCGGCGCAACAAACCTGGCAACTGGCTTATACGATGCAAAGCTTGATCATTCGGCGGTTTTAGCCTTAACAGGAATGGTGCCAAGACCACAGATTGGTACAGGTTCAATTCAGGAAGTTGACCAATATGCCTTTTTCCAGCCAGTGTGTGTTTTTAACAGCGTTCTAATGGCGGAGAATCAAACAACTTCGGTTGCCACTTTGGCAATTAGGCATGCACTTTTGAATCAGGGGGTCGCGCATATTGGTATTCCAAATGATTTGCAGAAGTTGCATTACGAAACTGCGATTTTGCCGTTTGAGGGCAGAATGCCTAATCTTGCTTATGGTCAGGAAGGATATGTGATTGAGAAGGCAGCAAGCGTTGTTGACGAATCGGTTAGACCTGTTATTCTTGCAGGTTTCGGATGCCGAGGTCAAGGCAACAAACTTCTGAAGTTAGCTACAAAGATTTCTGCTCCAATAATAACAACATTTAGAGCAAAAGGTGTTATTGACGAGCATGAAGCGTTGGATGTTGGTTGCCACGGTGGAGTTGGTTCGACTGCGGCTGCAGAGCTTATGCAAAAAGCTGATTTGCTCATAGCTATTGGTGCTTCGTTTTCTGATTTATCGTTAATTCCTCAGAAAAAAACTGTTCAGATTGATATTAATCCACTAATGGTTGCGCGCCGTTACCCAGTTGAAGTCGGATTGATTGGCAACAGCGCCGTGCTGATTCCAAAGTTAACGGAGAAAGTTCATGAAAAAGAGAATGCAGATTATTTGGCTGAGATTATTAGGTTGAAGCGAGATTGGTTAAATCAACTGGGAAGAGAAGCCGACTCAGCCTCGACGCCTATTAGGCCTCCTTACATAATTAAGGTGTTGAATGACAAAGTCTCTGACGACGCTGTGATTTCTTTGGATATTGGTGAGAACTGTTGGTGGTTTGGCAGGAATTTTATGATGAAGAAATCGCAGAAATTTGTGATGAGCGGCGCATTGGCTTCAATGGGTTTTGGTTTGCCGGGTGCTATGGCTGCTGCATTGGCTTATCCGAACCGCCAGATTGTTTGCCTGACGGGTGATGGTGGGTTAACGATGGTTTTAGGCGACTTTCTAACCGCGTTGAAGTACAAATTGCAGGTTAAAGTCTTCGTTATGAACAATAAACGACTTGGAATGATTATGCAGGAGCAAAAGGTTGAGGGTTATGAGAGCTGGCAAACGGACTTGTATGACTACAATTTCGCTGATTTTGCTGAACACTCAGGCGGCATGGGCATTAAAGTGACTGAGCCAAGTGAGCTTGAATCAGCCGTTGATAGGGCGCTCTCAGCCAAGGTTCCTACGATTGTAGATATTGATACGGATCCAAGAAGATTCTTAATGTGAGGTGAACATTATGAGTAAAAATCAAGGAACAACATTTGCCTTCATTGTGTCGCTGCTGGGGGGCTTAATAATCTTCATAATCAGCACACTAAACGTTTTGTGGTTCAGTTCAGGCGCAACAAACTTTGGTGGCTACGGCAGCTTCATGCGAGGAGCGATGGACGGCTACCACAATTTCATGGGCACATACGGCGGTTCAACAAGCTTTCTTGCAGGCATTTCAGTGATAGGTGTAATTTGCGGAATCATAGTTGTAATTGGCGCCATTATGCTGCGGGTACAGCCGCATCAACATGTACCGTGGGCTATTCTTATCATAGCATTCTCGCTCGTCAGCTTTGTAGGCATGGGCGGATACTTCATCGGAGCCGTACTAGGCATTATCGGCGGAGCATTCGAATTAAGTGTCAGAAGAACAAACCCATAATCGCAATGCGGTTTGAAAATTTCTCTGTTTCTTATCCTACGCGCTTCAGAGTTAAGAAGCGCAATTTATCAAAGCTTTTGCATTTCAGGGTTAATTTTAAAGAAGAAGAAACTTAGCGGGAGCCCACTTCTTCTTCCACTATTTTGGAGTTGCGTGACCTATGCAAAATATTGCGAGTAACGCACATAAATTGTTGTGCGCAAACGTGAATTAGAATACTCTAAAACAAGTATGAAAAAATTTGGTAGCGGGGAATAGATTTGAACTATCGATCTCTGGGTTATGAGCCCAGCGGGTTAATCCTGGCTACCCCACCCCGCTATATCTTTGTCCATAATTTTTTTAGCAACCTATTACTCTTATCTGTCGAATATTAATAGTTTCTTTTCATAATTTCGCAAAAGGATTTTAGAGGCGACTATTACTTGTTTGGCGAAGGATGATTACTTGATTGACAATCCCTATTTGCGTAAGCTTTCAAATCCAACCCTTGTGAATCCTGTTTTTGTTCAGGGATTGCCAGGCTTTGGCAATGTTGGCAGAATTGCAGCGCATCTTCTAATAAAGTTTTGTGACGCTAAGCTTTTTGCGGAACTGTATTCTCCAACTTTTCCAGATTACGTATCTATAGATCCTAAAGGTATTTGCAGTTTGCCAAAATACGAGTTTTATTATGCTCCGATGGACAAGAACAACTTGGTTATTATGACAGGGGAAATTCAGCCTTCATTTGATGATGTGGTTGCTCACTACGAGGTTTGTGACGAAATAATTGATTTTGTTGAGTCGTTAGGTTGCCACTTCATTGTAACCATGGGGGGGATTCCAATAACTGAGGAAAAAACCCAGGTTTACATAGCTGCAACATCGCAAAGGTTAGCCACAGAATTTATGGAAAAAGGTGCAGTGATTTACAGTAAAGGCAGAATCGTAGGTGGAACAGGGCTTACCTTGGCATTAGCCAAAGAAAGGAAACTTGAAGGAGTAAGCATTTTGGGAACTACGACGGGTTTTAAGGCTGACCGAGAAGCTGGATTTTCAGTTTTCAAATTTCTAATGAAAGCTTTAGGAAAAGAGATAAAAGAAGGTTTAGTAGAAAACAATGCACCAGAAGAATAGCTAAGGCGCGGTTGATAATGACTGAAACTGAAGAAGATATTAATGTTGGCGGCTACTCCAAATTTTCGAGAATTACCATGATAATTGTTTCGATGCTTCTGATATTTGGCGGTCCAACTTACGTTCCATACCTAATGTACAAACTTAACATAGATTATGTCGCGTCAGTAGGCGTCGGTGCTGTTCTGTTCATTGTAGGATTACTGTTCATGATATTCCTTATCAGAAAGAAAGTAATTACACCGTAAGTTTTGCCTCAGATACCCTAGGGTGCATCATTCAATCAGCAAATTGTTTTCTTCATCGGCGGCTCTCTATAGACAGACCCATTTTATTAACTATTCTTACAGCGTTCTAAAAAATACTGACCTTAAATACACTTTCAAAATACATAAGGCATATTAAATATTCACCTTAGAATAGATGTTATGCAGGTTACCAACAGAAGACCGCTTAATTTTCCAAAAGAGAAAAATGAAGAAGCAAAAAGAACCACAATCATTCTGGAAAAAAGCGAAAGAGACTTCATTGAATTATTAATCAAAGATGGCAAAGAGCTTGGAATCAAACCGCTCATATCCAAAATGCTCGACATTTACAAAAACATGATGATTTACGAGTGGCATTTCCCAGGTGAATATTACTGTGGAATAAGCCGCATCGCCCTTGTAAACGTTGAACTATTCAACATTTTAACCCAACAAATTCCCAAAGAAAAATGGCGTGACCTCGGCAAAAAAATGGGTGACGCCCTAAAAGTGTCAATCCAAGCAACCTTAGGAATCGAAGCAGACCAGCAGGAAAATTGGGAAAAAATATTTGAACGCCTAAAAGTGCAGGGATTCGGAGACTTCTACCTTAAAGACAAGTTTTTGCTACTAAAAACACCCTTCATTAACGACTGCGAAATTTGGCAGGGCATAATGGAAGGATTATTGGGCATAGAATTAGAAACGAGAAATTCGTTGCCACCGTTTGTTTTTGAAATTAGAAAACCTAAACAGCCTCCAGTTTAACGTCTTTTTGCGATTCGACAGTTAAATATGAGGAAACAGATTTATTAGGAAGACAGTTGTCAGGTGTCTTCCAGTGGTATATGATGAGGGATTGCGTTCATACAAGGCGATTACATTCATTAAGAGCAATCCAAACCGCTCAAGCATAAAAACCAAAAACTATTTGTTATCAGGCACATTCCTCTGGAGCACCATTTTGTCAAAAACTCTCAGTGGTTTCTCTAAAAATTTAGGTGAAAAATTATGGATAAAGTAAAATTTGCTATACCAGCAGGCTCCCTTTCAAAAGCAACAGCAGAGTTCTTTGCGCGGTCAGGCTACAAAATTTCAGGAACTGACCGCACGTATCGCCCCGCAATAAATGACCCGCAAATTGAAATGAAGGTTCTGAGGCCCCAAGAAATCCCCGTCTTTGTCAATGAAGGCTTACAAGACATAGGCATTACTGGGGAAGATTGGGTCAAAGAAAACCATGCAGATGTAGAAATCCTGCAGAATCTAGAGTATGGAAAAATCAAGCTTGTTGTCGCTGTGCCGAAGTCTGTTCCCGAAAACAGCACGATGGGTGACTTTATGGAGTCAATTTGGAGCCAAGACAAAAACTTTCGAATAAGCACCGAATACCTCAACATCGCCTCTGAATACTTAAGAAACACCGCTCAATACAAGAAGCGCTTCGGCAACGCAGACCCAATGATTGTGACGCCTTGGTGGAAAAAAGGTGACAATACAAGAGCCAAAATTTTCTTGTCCTTTGGCGCAACTGAGGCTAAGCCGCCAGAAGATTCAGACTGCATAATGGACGTAACTGAAACTGGAAGCACTATTGAAGCTAACAACCTAAGAATTATAGATACCGTCATGAGGTCAGCGGCTGTGCTTATTGCCAACAAAAAATCTCTCGAAGATGCAGAGAAACGAGAAAAAATCTACGACATAGTTGCCCTGCTCAAAGGCGTAGTGGATGGTTCAAAAAGAATTCACATATTTGTCAACGTAAAAAAAGCAAACCTACAAAAACTTTTGACTGAGTTGCCAGCACTAAAGAATCCGACGATATCTCCGTTGGCAGATGACACTTGGGTTAGTGTTAACACCGTAATTGAGAAAGACTGCTTAATCGAGTTGCTTCCGAAAATCCGCAAAATTGCCCAAGGCTTAGTAGTATATGAGCCACGGCAGGTTCTGGCTTTAGATGAGATTGGAAAGAGAGAGGAGAAGTCATGCAAACCCAAAGCCAAGTAAAAGTCTACAAATCAGAAGAGTTGCCCTCAGACTGGTTTAAACGTCAAAAGGCAGACTCAAAAGCAGCCCAGCAGCTTGAAATTGACGTTAAAGTTATAGTAGATGAAGTGAAAGAAAACGGCGACCAAGCGTTAATTTATTACGCCGACAAATTCGACAAAGTCAAACTTAACAAAAAAACAATCAGGGTCAAGGCGGAAGAATTCAAAGAAGCATACAAAAAAACTAGTCTCGAACAGGTTTGTGCCCTTAAATTCGTGAAAGAAAGAGTCTTGACATTCCAAAAACAGCAGCTCACCCAAACAGAAATCAATACCTCAGGTGATGGCATATGGATTCAGACTGTTTTGCGGCCAATTGAAAGTGTTGGCTGCTATGTTCCAGGAAGGCAAGCCGCTTACCCAAGTACGCTTGTCATGACTGCTGTTCCAGCAAAGGTTGCTGGTGTCCCAAGGATTGTTGTTTGTTCACCCTCAGACGCAAAAGGCAAAGTTAACCCACTTGTTCTTGTCGCAGCTGATATTTGCGGAGTCGATGAGGTTTACAAGGTTGGCGGAGCCCAAGCCATAGCCGCTTTAGCTTACGGAACAAGAAGCATAAAGCCTGTACGAAAAATCGTTGGTCCAGGCAGCAAATATGTGACAGCGGCGAAGGTTCTGGTTTCAAAGGATGTGGCGATTGATATGCCTGCTGGACCAAGTGAAGTTCTCGTTTTGGCCGATGAATCAGCTGATGAGCGGTTCATTGCTTTTGATATGGTTTCGCAGGCTGAACACGGAGGAGACAGCGTTGCAGGACTAATAACAACGTCTGAAAAAGTTGCTTTGCAGGTTCAAGAGAATCTCGTTCGGCTTGCGGCCTCGGCTGAAAGAGGCGAAAAAGTATCAGAGGCACTATCCAAATATGGTTTCATAATTATCTGCAAAAGCATTGAAGAGGCCGTCAGTTTAGTTAATCAGTTTGCCGCTGAACACTTAGAAGTCATGACTGCTAAACCCAAGGAGATTGCAGAGAAACTAACCGCTGGCCTGATACTTCTAGGACCATACAGCCCAGTTGCCCTAAGCGATTACGGCAGCGGAACAAACCACGTCTTGCCAACAAGCGGTTTTGCCCAATCGTTCTCAGGCTTGTCTGTTTTTGACTTTATGAGACGAGTAAGCATAGTTGAAAGCTCAAGAACTGGTTTGGAAAGAGTACGAGACAGCATCAAAGTTATTACGGAAGCAGAAAACCTTCCAAATCACTACAAAGCAATACAAGCAAGGTTTGAAAAATGAGTGCAACCTACAAAACATGGCTCAAAAATAAATTCGACAAGCTTCAAACAATAGAATGCTATACTGCGGGAACCTCTCCTGAAACTATTGCGAAGCAAATAGGCGTCCAAACAAAACAAATAATCAAACTAAATTTTAACGAGAACCTATTTATTCCAAGAAAAAAACAAGCTAAACTCCTTGAAGAGTTGGCTGACGAGATTGATTTGCGGCTGTATCCTGAGGATGAAGAGGTTAAACTGCGAGAAAAGATCAGCATATACATTGGCGCTCTCCGAGATTACATTGTTGTTGGTAACGGTAGCGATGAGTTAATTGACCGAATCGTAAGGCTCTTTGTGGATAAGGGTGAAGCGGCGCTTTCATTTGCGCCAACGTTCGCTATTCCACCGCTTTGTGTTAAAAGACAAGAAGGCGAATACATCACTGTGCCACTTTTAAGCAACCTGCAGATAGACGTTAAGGGACTCATTGCAAAGTTTTCAGATAAAACCAGGCTACTCTATCTTTGTTCACCTAATAACCCGACTTCAACACAGTACAAGATAGAGGATGTTGAAACTTTAGCCAAGACATTCCCAGGCATTGTCATCTTGGATGAGGCTTATGGCGAATTTGCTGATTACTCGTTTGTGCCACGAATCAAGGAGTTTCAGAATATGATTATTCTGCGAACATTCTCCAAAGCTTTCGGATTAGCTGCGCTGAGGCTTGGTTACGCCGTGGCAAATCCTGAGTTAGCGAAGATTCTGAATGAAAAAGCGCCGCTACCATACCCAGTTAGCGGTTTTACGCTCATGATGGGTTCTAAGATGCTGGACAACACGGAATTGATGAAGGATTCCGTGGCGCAAGTGAAACGAGAGCGGGGAAAACTGATAAAAGAACTAAACGAAATAGAAGGCGTGCAAGCTTTCGATTCACAAGCAAACTTCCTTCTAATCAACACACAAAAGCCCGCTGACGAAGTCAATGAAAAACTGCTTAAACGTGGCATTATGCTTAAGAAATGGGGCAAAATCCTGCAATACAATAACTGCTTCCGAGTCACAGTAGGCTTGCCAGAAATGAACACTAAACTGGTTGAAGCACTAAAGCAAATTCAAAGTGATTAAGATGAGGACAGAAGAAGTTTTCCGAAAAACCAAAGAAACAGAAGTTAAAGTAAAAGTCAACTTGGACGGGGACGGAAAAATCAGCATAGCTACTGGTGTACCCTTCCTTGACCACATGGTAACCAGCCTCGCCACACATAGCCTAATCGATATAGCCGCGCAAGTGAAAGGCGACTTGGTGCACCACTCAGTAGAGGATCTAGCCATAAGCTTAGGAGAAGCACTAAACAAAGCCTTAGGCACCCGAGAAGGCATCACTCGCTTCGGCAACGCCGCGGCACCTATGGATTGTTCTTTGGCTTTTGCAGCCGTAGACCTAGTAAAACGGCCATACTTCAAAATTGACCTAAAACTAAGAGGTAAAAAAGTTGAAGACATGCCAACGGAAGACATCAATCACTTTTTCGAGTCATTCGCCACATCATTGCAGGCCAACGTGCATGTTTTTGTCGAGTACGGAAGCAACGACCACCACAAAGCAGAAGCAGCAACCAAAGCCCTAGCCCTATCGCTTAGACAAGCAGTAGCTATAGACCCAAGACGCAAAGGCGTTCCAAGTTCCAAAGGAGTCATCTAAAAGTGGCAAAAGCCATAATTTTCGATTACGGAGTAGGCAACCTGCTCAGCCTAAAGACCGCGCTGGAAAAAGCAGGCTTAGAAGCATCAATCGGTACTTCCGCAAAAGAATTAGCCTGTGCAGACGCTATCGCTTTGCCAGGTGTCGGAGCTTTTTCCCCAGCAGCTGCAAAACTTAATTCAGTCAAAAGAACCCTGATAAGCAAGGTGGAAGAGGGTACCCCATTGTTAGGCATATGTTTGGGGCTTCAGCTTTTCTTTGAAGTAAGCGAAGAGGGATCTGGAAACGGCTTAGCACTCTTCAAAGGCAAAACCGTCCAGTTGCCAAGCACTGTTAAGGTACCTCATATGGGCTGGAACACATTAGACATTATAATGCAAAACGAGCTTTTCGATGGAGTAGCCGAAGGCAGTTTCGTCTACTTCGTGCACTCACTCTACCCAGTGCCATGCGACGAAAGTATAGTTTGCACAAGAACCGAATATGGCATAACCTTCACCTCAGCGGTAGCCAGCAAAAACATTTATGGTACACAGTTTCACCCAGAAAAATCAGGCGATATCGGGTTGAAAATCCTGCAAAACTTTGCAAAAATAGTGGTTAGGTGATCTTGGGTGCAGTTGATTCCCGCAATCGATTTGATGAATGGCAAAATCGTTCGCTTAACTCGTGGAGAACAAAGCACAGCTAAAAGCTACGAAAAACAGTTCGGAACCCCATTGGAAGCTGCCAAGCGATGGCGTGACGAAGGGGCTGGCAGATTACACATCATTGATTTGGATTCAGCTTTTGTGATTGGCAATAATCACTTGGTTATAGCTGAGATTGCAGAAAACATAAAATTACCTATTCAAGTCGGTGGTGGAATACGCAACTATGAAAAAGCGGAAAAACTCTTCCAAACAGGCGTAACCCAAGTAATCCTCGGAGCTTTAGCCTTCAGCGACCCCTCAGCCATCGGCAAAATCCAGAAACGGTTTGGCTCTGATTCAGTTATCGTTGCCTTAGACAATAAAGAAGGGCTTATCATGGTTGAAGGCTGGAAAACCGCAACCGCAATGACCATAGACGATGCACTTGAAAAGTATACTCAACTTGGCGTTCGCCACTTTCTGATAACATCTATTGCCCAAGATGGGATGCTTACCGGCCCAGACCTACAAACGCTAAGTGCAGCCACGCTATATCCCAACGCCAAAATCATTGCGGCAGGCGGAATCGGCAGCATAGGAGACTTGGCAGCGCTCAAAGAAATTGGGGTAGAAGGAGCAGTCATTGGGAAAGCCCTTTATGAAGGCAAATTCACTCTCAGGCAAGCAATCAAAATCATGGGAGCATAAAGATGCCACTAGCCAAACGCATTCTTCCATGCTTAGATGTTGACCACGGAAAAGTAGTGAAATGCATAAACTTCCTCAATCCAAAGCATGCAGGCGACCCAGTAGAAATGGCAAAACGCTACTCCGACGACGGCGCAGATGAACTAGTGTTCCTTGACATAACAGCCTCTTCAGAAAAAAGAGACATCTTACGAGGTGTTGTTGAAGGCGTAGCTAAAGCAATCAACATTCCATTCACTGTAGGTGGTGGAGTCAGAAACGTTGCTGACGCAAGGCTGGTTTTATGCAGTGGCGCAGACAAGGTTTCCATCAACACGGCAGCGGTTGAAGATCCCAAAGTCATAAATGAATTAGCGGACGTTTTTGGGCGTCAATGTATAGTGTGTGCTATTGATGCGAAAAGAAACCGCACGCCAAGCGATGGCAAGATTATGATTGATACCGGCGAGGGAAAATTATGGTTTGAGGTTGTCACTTACGGCGGACGCAAGCCAACGGGCATCGACGCCATCGCGTGGGCGCTACAGGCAGAGAAGCTTGGAGCGGGCGAATTTCTGGTTACTTCAATGGATAAGGATGGCACAAAAGACGGTTACGACATCGAGTTAACCCGAGCCATTTCGGAGAGTGTTAACGTTCCAATTATCGCGAGCGGAGGCGCAGGAACACCCCAGCATCTCTTTGAAGTATTTACTGAGGGAAAAGCAGACGCGGCACTGGCAGCTTCAATCTTTCACTACAACCAGTACCCTGTTCCAGTTGTGAAGGATTACCTGCGCAAGATGGGGGTGACAATAAGACAATGACAACAAATGAGCTACTTGATAAACTGGATTTCAAAAAAGGCAACGGACTTATCCCAGTGATCGTGCAAGATGCTAAAACTAAGGAGACGCTCATGCTGGCTTATGCCAATAGGGAAGCCGTAGAGAACACGCTTACTACGGGCAATGGTACTTATTGGAGTCGCTCCAGAAACGAATTATGGGTTAAAGGGAAAACCTCGGGACACACACAAAAAATCGTGTCCGTTTCAGCTGACTGCGATTTTGACGCCCTGTTGTATGTGGTTGAACAGAAAGGCGCGGTATGCCACACTGGAGCAGTCACTTGCTTCCACAACAATCTCTTGTAGAATGTTTTTAAAGAAAAACATCCTTCTATTATTTGGGAATAGTGAGAATTTATGTCACTTCATGAAGCCATGCTTTACAGTAGGCTTGAAGAGAACAAAGTAAAATGCAGCTTATGCGCCAGGCGGTGCCTCATAAATGAAGGCGCAACAGGCTTTTGCTTGGTGAGAAAAAACCAAAGCGGAACACTCTATACCTTAAATTATGGAAAAGCTGTGTCAGCTGGCGTAGATCCAATCAGCAAGAAACCGCTTTCACATTTCAATCCTGGCGCGTTGGTTATGTCGGTTGCGGCGGCTGGCTGCAATTTCCGCTGCCAATTCTGCGACAACTGGATGATAAGCCAAGACAAAGAAATCGCAGGCAGACCTTTTCCCCCTGAAGAAATAGTGAAATCAGCGAATGAGAGCAATTGCCAGGGAATAAGCTACACCTACACTGAACCCACCATATTCATGGAATACGCTTACGACACCGCTAAGCTTGCTCGAGAATCAGGGTTGTTTAACACTTTCGTCACGAATGGTTACGAGACTCCTGAAGCCGTCAAGACTATTGCGCCCTACTTGGATGCGGCAACAGTTGATTTCAAAGGAGGCGGCGACCCAGACTTCTACAAATCAGTCTCAGCAGTGCCGAATGTCGAAGCCATATATGAATCCCTAAAAGAGTTCAAAGTTAACGACGTTCACATAGAAATCACGAATTTGGTGGTTCCGAAAGTGGGCGATTCCATGGACAGAATACGAGCTATGGCCAAGTGGATAAAAGAATATCTAGGTGCAGATACGCCCTTCCACCTGCTCCGTTTTCACCCAGACTATAAGATGACAACGATTCCAGCGACCGAAGTTCAAGACATGGAAAAAGCATTATTGACAGCGAAAAACCAAGGATTGAACTACGTTTACCTCGGCAACATTCCAGGCCACCCAGCAGAAAACACTTACTGCCCCAAATGCGACACAGCCATAATCAAACGATACGCCTTCGAAATCACCGAGTGGAAACTCACCAGCGACATGAAATGCCCCGTCTGCGGAAATCAGATTCCAATAAAAGGAAAAATCTACCAGAATAACCTGCGTTTTCCGTACTCACTGTTTTAAACGCTATATTGTCTTCAAGCAACTCTGCTACCGCATGTTATAACAAAATTAAGCCTTTATTAGGCAAAGCAGAAACTTGCATTTGTTAAGTGCCAATCAATGACCAAGTATAACGCCTTAGCGATAACGACCAACTACTGGAAACCAGGCGATGACTACACCGACAAAGTAATAACCGCTGTAGAGAACAAAATTGAAAATGGCGATTTTGTGGTTATTTCGGAGAAAGCAATTTCAACCGCAATAGGCACCATGGTTGATGAAAGCATCATAAAACCAAGCCGAAATGCAAAGGTGGTTGCTCGTTTTTGGATGCGGCTTGTCTGGGGCTATCCTTTTGGGATATTATGCCATTTTGGACAACGCCTGTTGCGCAGATTAAGAAAGTATCCGCTTGAGTCTGGAAGCCGCCATAAACAAGTAACTCTTGAACAGGCTGGCCTTTTGCAGTCACTCATGTTTGGTTCTGAAGGCGGCATTGATGGCTCCAATCTGCCGTACGCCTACGTAAGCTTGCCTTTGAAAAATGCATATGAATTAGCGTATGAAATTCGGAGGCAAATCCGTCTGAAACTGCGGAAGGAAGTTTGTATTATAATTGCGGATACGGATAAAACTTACAGGTTTAAGAATTTCTTTTTTACCCCAAGACCAAAAGCTATGAAAGGCATACATTCCTTCGGCGGATTCATCGCATACATTTCGGGCAGAGTCCTGAAGCTAAAAAAAAGTTCAACTCCATTAGCGGTTGCAGGCTGTGTTCTTCAAGCCAGCCAAGCGTTAACAGTAACCAATATTGCTGATAAAGCCAGGGGTCCAGGGTCAGGCGCTACAGTTTGGGATATGGCATCACGGTTTCAAGTGGAGGTCGATGGTGTAAGCTGGGAAATGCTCCAAAAAATCAGACATAAACCTATCGTTATAGTTAGAAGAAAGGAAGCCAAAGAAAGTTAATAGATTGGAACATTTACTCCTTATTTGAAAGAGTTTTTTTGAAGGGTAAAACATAAAAACGAGACTTCGAAGCCTCTAAGCTGAACAGTGAAGCAGTTATGGAAGAAGCATTACAGAAATTAGACACATTCTTCAACCCACGGTCAGTCGCCGTTATCGGTGCCACAAAAAAGGTTGACAAAGCAGGTCACGTCATTTTCAAAAACTTCTCAACTAACAAGGAACGCGGAGTCTTCAAAGGAAAACTCTACCCCGTTAATCCAGGGGAAGATTCAATTTTAGGTTTCAAATGTTACCACTCATTATGTAATGTTCCCGACGAAGTCGAATTAATTGTTGTTATTATTCCCGCTAAAGCGGTACCCGCCATCATAGAGGAAGCTGTTGATAAAAAAGTCAAAGCTGCAATCATAATTAGTTCAGGCTTCAAAGAAGTTGGCAATATTGAACTTGAAGAACAAGTAGTAGCTATAGCCAAAAAAGGCGGAATACGAATTTTAGGACCCAACTGCCTAGGCATTTACTACTCTAAAACGGGAATGGATACCTTGTTCCTACCAGAAACAAAAGTTCTAACCACAGGTGAAGAAGTGGTGGCTACTCCCAGACCCTTACCCGGCAATATCGCCATGATTACACAAAGCGGCGCCTTCGGAGTCGCAGCCCTCGACTACTTGACTGGACGCCAGATGGGTGTCAGCAAATTCGTGAGCTTCGGAAACAAATGCGACGTCACCGAATCCGACATCCTCCACTACCTACTACACGACAAAGAAACCAAAGTCATTCTCGCTTATTTGGAAGATGTAAAAAATGGGCGGGAATTTCTCAAGATATCTAAGAAAGTTACGGCCAAAAAACCCGTCGTCGTCATCAAGTCAGGTCGAAGCGCTGCAGGCTCAAGAGCCGCAGCTTCACACACAGGCGCCATTGCAGGATCAGACAAAATCTACGATGCCGCGTTTTTACAGGGCGGAGTTATTCGGGCTCGTGACATGGAGGAGTTCTTTAACATCGGTAAAGCCTTAGCCATGCAGCCGCCAGCTATTGGTAAAAACATCGGCATACTTACCGATGCAGGTGGACCAGGCGTAATGACTGTTGACGAATGCGAAGCCTTAGGCTTAACGGTGGACCGTTTCTCCGAGGAGGCGACGCAGAAATTCCAAGAACTAAAAGACCAAAACATCATCTTAAAGATTGCAGCTACCTCAAATCCCGTGGACCTCACTGGTTCAGTGACTGATGAAATGTTTGTTATGGCTGCTGACCTGATGTTCCAAGATCCGCAGATCTGTGGCATAATCCTTTTGGGGCTTCATCACATGCCGGGACTCCGAGAAGTGTACATCGATGGCATAGTAAAAGTAGCCTCAAATTACACCAAACCCATCGTGATGTGCGATATCGGCGAAACAGAAATGGCTCTCTACACACGATCACGATTCGATAAACTCGGCGTTCCCTCGTTCGAATCACCTGAGGATGCAGCACGCGCCATGAATGCGCTGGTAACCTATGGTGCATACTTGAAAAAAAGCAATTGTGCAGATGAATATATCGCGTCCCTAAAAAAAACAGGCAGCACTACAGGTCAACGATAACAGTTACTTCATTGCCGTCTACAATCTCGAGACGGTCACGTAAACACCAAGGAGCAATAACCTCTAAAACATCAGCTGGGTAATTGGAAACCTGTGGAATAATAACCCCACATGCTAGACCCTCAACTTTTGCCCTAATTAGCACACCAGTGCAGTAGCCTTTCTCAGGGCAAATTTCAAACCGTTCTGTTTTCTCAAGCAATTTCTTTTGCATCGTGATTTCTTTGCTGAGGCGAATGTTAAGGGTTCCAGAATAAGGAGTAAAACCCAAGCTTTTTTCGATTTGATGCTTTACCCAGGGTAAATCAATAAATTTTTTTCCTTCGCCTTTGCCGGAATAAACCATGCCCTTGAAAACTATCCGCAAAAAACTGCCTTCAATTGGGCTTAAGGCTTTGGAAGTTCTTTTAGCCAGTGTGCAACGTTTCTTAGAACTGGGTCATTTGATATATCTACTACTGGTACAATCATTTTTTCTTTTGTTTCAATTGTTTGCGCGTATTTTGGCATAGGTGCATATCCAATGAAGGTCCAGAAAACCTTGTGATTTTCCAGCAGTTCCTTGGCGACTACAGCTGTTGAAGCCGGAAGCGGAAAATACAAGAAGACAATGCCATCAACCCAGTATAATCCTGCTAGTTTGCCGCCAGCTATAACGGAAGTGAATCTTGCTATGTCTTCAGGTGTATTAAAGTAAGTTTTTTCCATAATTACGATTTCTTTGAAAGGGGAATATGTGATGTTGACTTCTGGTTTGCTCATAACGTTTCATCTTCGGCTGCTATGGTATTGTGTTAGCGTTCCCTTTTAATTTTGTCATGTGATTTAGAAAAAGTTATAGCGCAGGTGAACATTAAGCCTTCACTAACATAAGACTCTTGGATGGTTAAGTTTCATGCCTGAAATACGTGTCGCACTTATTGGCGTTGGTAACAGCGCATCAGCCCTGATTCAGGGAACTCAATATTATAAAAACGCTAAAGAAAACGCCACGGTGCCAGGCTTAATGCATGTAAACTACGGCGGATACCACATCAGAGATATCCATTTTGTAGCTGCTTTTGAAGTTAACAAGGCCAAGATTGGCAAAGATCTCTCAGAAGCCATCTGGGTTAAACCCAATGTGTGCGAAAAATTCGCCGATGTACCAAATCTTGGAGTGAAAGTTTCTCCGGCACCGATCCTTGATGGTGTTGCGCCTCATATGCGTGAAACATTCAATGTTTTCGACGACAGCAAAACTACAAAAGAAAGCGTCGTAAAAGTGCTTAAAGATGCCAAAACACAGGTCCTCGTGAATTATCTTCCCGTCGGAAGTCACGATGCCGTCCGATTTTATGCACAATGTGCAATCGATGCTGGATGCGCTTTTGTGAACTGCATGCCTGAATTCATCGGCTCAGACGCGACAAAAGAGTGGCCAAAAAAATTCGAAAAAGCAGGCTTACCCGTCTTAGGTGACGACATAAAAAGCCAAGTTGGTGCCACCATATTACACCGCAACCTTGTACGCCTCTGTTTAGATCGCGGAGTCATTGTTGACGAAACTTACCAGCTAAATCTCGGTGGAGACACAGACTTCCAAAACATGACCGTTGAAAACCGCTTAACCTCAAAACGCATCAGCAAAACCGAAGCCGTCACAAGCATGGTTCCCTACGCTTTGCCAACAAGGATTGGCCCCTCCGATTTTGTGCCTTTCCTGAAGAACAAGAAAATCTGCTACATCTCATTGAAAGGCAGAAAGTTCGGTGACCGCCCAATTAACATCAGCGTTAAACTTGAAGTGGAAGACTCTCCAAACAGTGCAGGCGTAGTTATCGATCTAATTCGCGCAGCCAAAATAGCTTTAGACCGTAAGATCGCTGGCGCATTGCTAAGCATGCCATCATATTCATTTAAGCATCCTCCTGTTCAGGTGCCAGACCCGCAAGCGCGACAATGGACTGAAGATTGGATAGCGGGCAAACGGGAACGATAAGCCCTTTCTTTTTTGTTCTTGTGAAACCTTTTAAGCTTGAACTTAAACTGGATATTTATCTATATTTAGAAGGTTCAAGTCATGGTAAAAGTTGAAGCAAACGAAGTGCCGGAAGGCCTCTATTACTCTAAAGATTTTGAATGGATAAAAATCGAGGAAGACAAAGTTCGAATGGGCATCACTGACTACGCCCAGAAGTCGCTGCGAGAAATTGTTTATGCCGAATTGCCAAGCGTCGGAACAGAAGTCAAGCAAGGCGAACCATACGGAACGTTGGAGTCTGTTAAAGCAGTTTCAGACCTAGTTGCAGCCTTAAGCGGAACAATCCAAGAAGTTAACGAAGAAGTCCAATCAAAACCTGAAACACTCAACGAAGACCCATATGTAAAAGGATGGTTAATCGTTATCAAACCATCAAACTTACAAGCAGAACTTGCAAACCTAATGGACTTCAACAATGCGGTTGAGTGGCACAAAGCTCAATCCCAATCAAAATAGTCCGAAGGCAAAGTAGATGGCCAGACGCATTATTGTTATTGGAGCTAATGCTTCAGGTGTAGAGGCAGCTTCAGCGGCACGCAAAAAAGACCGAACAGCAGAAATCACATTGATCACTCAAGAGAAGAATGCGGGTTACTCACGTTGCGGCTTACCCTTCGTTATAGGCGGTCACATTGCAAGTTTTCATGATTTGATTGTTTACCCACCAGCGTACTTCCAAATGTTAAAGCTGAATTTACGAAACGAAACAAAAGCAACAGCAATCAACGCCAAAGACAAAACTGTAACCATAACCACCAAAGAGGGAGCCACCGAAGTTCTCCCATACGATAGCCTAGTAATTGCAACTGGCGCTGACTCATTTACTCCTCCGATTAAGGGTAGAGAAAAACCCGGCGTCTTGAGCCTAAGAGGCATAGAAGACGGCGAAAAAATTGATGCAGCCGTCAAAGCCGGCGCAAAATCAGCCGTCATTATGGGGGCTGGTTTAATCGGTTTGGAAGTAGGCGTTGGCTTGATGGAGAAAGGCTTAACAGTTACCGTCTTAGAAATGCTACCCCAGATTTTGCCGCAATTGCTAGATGCAGACATGGCAAAGATGGTTCAGGAGCACTTAGAACAGAAAGGTATGCGTATATTAATAAGTAAAGGCGTCGAGGAATTCTTAGGCGAGGACAAAGTCACCGCGGTTATGGCTGGCGGCGAAAAAATTGAAGCAGACCTTTTCATCAGCGCTTTTGGCGTGAGGGCAAACACGAAGCTTGCTGCTGATGCAGGCATACCACTTGGTGAGACCAGAGCAATCAAAACTAATGGACGTATGGAAACGGACGTGAAAGATGTTTACGCTGTTGGCGATTGCGCGGAAGCTCCAAACATGATTACGCATCGGCCTATGTGTGCTCAACTTGGCACAATTGCGGTTAGGCAGGGTAAGGTTGCTGGGGCAAACGCTGGAGGCGACTACTCGTTGTTTACAGGCATCTTAGCTTCCGCAGTTACAAGGCTGTTTGAGATTGAAGCAGGTAACACAGGCTTAACCGAAACCTCAGCTGCACGTAACCGCATTGAAGTCGTCACTGGAGCAATAAGCAGCAAAACCAAAGCAGATTACTTCCCAGGCGCCAAACCCATCAAAGTCAAACTCGTCGTTGAAAAAGAATCGCAACGCATAGTAGGCGGCCAAGTCATCGGCGGAGAAGAAGTTACCCAACGCATAAACTGCCTGAGCTTCGCTATACAAAAAGGCATGACGGTACGTGAACTAGCCAAAGCAGATACAGCCTACGCGCCACCACTTTGCGAAACATGGGAACCCATGGTTCTAGCCGCTGAAATGGTACTAATGAAGATGCGATAAACGATCTTTCTTTTTTTCATTTTTTTGAACCTAGTTTTATTAATTTAGTTAGCGGGTATATATCGTGAGTTAATATGAGGACTTTAATTGTTTATGGAACCCGCTACGGAGCAACAATCACTACTTCTGAGGAAATTGCGACGGTTCTTCGTGAGCAAGGTTTTGATGTTAAAGTCGTGAATGCGAAGAAAGAGAAAATCAAGGATATCTCTCCGTTTGACCTTATCATTGTCGGAAGTGGAATGCAGATGGGCAGGTGGACGGGTGAAGCGGAGGATTTTTTGAAGAGGTTCCAGAAAGAACTCGCTCAGAAGAAAGTTGCGATTTTTGTTTCTTCAATGAAGACTGTTTCCGAACGTGAAGGGAAAACAGAAGAGTTAACAAAGTCACGTAAGATTGATTTGGACGACAAAATTGTAAAGTACGGATTGCACCCTGTCGCCGTAGGGTTTTTCGGCGGCGTTTTAGACTTCAACAAAATGAACATTATTACCCGCAGAACTTTCGGTTTTGTCAGGCCTCAGCTGGAAAAGGACGGCTTCAAAGAGGCGCCATCTGGGGTATATGATTTGCGGGACTGGGAAGAAATTCGTGGGTGGGCCAAAGAACTTGTCGTCAACGCAAAGCAGTAGCAGACATTAATCTTTTAGCAAGTAATTTGATGAGGTGGATTTTAAAGGAGGTATGCTTCTGTGATGTACCTACGTACGACCCATTGTGTTTGGAAGTAGTAGGCTATTTTTGCAATCGAGTTTTTCATGAGTGTTATCCAAGCGTCTTTTTGATTATAATAAGTTGGAATGATTAGGTATTCGAGTTTACTATAAAGGTCTTGAAGCTCTAATTCACGTCTTTCGCTTTCAATCAATAGCTCTCTAGGGTGGGGTCCTATGGCCCATCCGGTCACGCCTTCGATGCAGCCTTCCATCCACCAACCATCTAGAACGCTAAAGTTTATGACACCATTGTGGGCAGCTTTCATACCGCTAGTTCCAGAAGCCTCTAAAGGCGGCAAAGGAGTGTTAAGCCAAACATCAACACCTGAAGTAAGCTTAGCTGCAACATCCATGTTATAGTTTTCAAGGTAAACTATGCTAATTTGATCTTTCAACATATTTGCATAGTCGTGAATTTGCCTTATGAGTTTCTTTCCGTCGGTGTCTTTTGGGTGTGCTTTTCCCGCGAATATCATTTGGATTTTCTCTTTCCGATTGATGTCGGTCAGCCTGTGTGGGTCGGAAAAGATTAGGGTTGAGCGTTTGTATCCTGTGGCTCTTCTAGCGAAGCCTATTGTCAAGGCTTGCGGGTCGAGTTTTACCCCGTTTGTTTTTTCTACGAAAGTCAGCAGATTGGTTTTTGCTTTTGTGTGGGCATCCCAAACTTCTCGGTTGGGAATTTCGCTGGCTTTTGCAAGTAATATAGGTTCGTTGGTCCAACCTTGGATGTATTTGTCAAAGAGCTGTCTGAAGTAAATGCTTGTCCATGTGTAAGAGTGGACGCCGTTGGTGACTGCACGGATGTAGCGACCTGGGAAAAGTTTTCTGGAGTAATCTACATGTGCTAAGGAGACGCCGTTAATGTATTTACTTAAGTTTAATGCTAGTAAAGCCATGTTTAGATTTTCTGTTCCTGCATATTGTTTCATGTCAGAAAGCAACATGTATTCTTTGCCTAGCACTTGTTGGACAAGTTCGTAGCTGAACTGGTCGAATGCGGCTTCAACTGGACTGTGTGTAGTGAAAACGCACAGGTTTCGAACTTTTTCTGAATCCATTCCGTTATCTTTCAAGAGTTCAAATGTTAGAAGACTGGAGTGGCCTTCGTTCATGTGGTATTTTCTGATTTTGAAGGGCAGGTTTTTTAGGACTTTGATTCCGCCTATGCCAAGAACAATTTCTTGCTTTAGTCTGTAGTTTCTATCGCCACCGTACAAGGAATCTGTGATCCGTCTGTCTTCAGGGGCATTTCCCTCCATGTCGGTGTCTAGAAAAATAATTGGGACCATTCCACCCGTGATGCTTTGATACTCATGCAGCCAAGCTTGGACTTTGACTGGACGGTTTTCGATGGTTACAGTGACTATTTTGGGCATTCGGGTTAGGGTTTTTGCTGGGTCCCACTCATCTGGAAGCTCAAGCTGCTCCCCTAGCTCAGTTAATTTTTGTCTGAAGTAGCCTTTCCTGCTTACAAGTGTAATGGCAACCATTTGGAGACGTAGGTCTGCACTGGATTTCACAATATCGCCTGCTAAAACACCTAAGCCACCGCTGTAGGTTGGCATGTCACATGATACGCCTATTTCCATTGAGAAGTATGCAATTCTGGGATCATCCTGGAAGTGCCGTCGACAATTTTCATTGCAGAAACAGTATTTCTTGCCCCCGAACCCGTCGCATGCTACTTCCATTCTTGAGAG
The DNA here is from genome assembly GCA_963811105.1 of Candidatus Bathyarchaeota archaeon. GTDB lineage: Archaea > Thermoproteota > Bathyarchaeia > Bathyarchaeales > Bathycorpusculaceae > Bathycorpusculum. Next base: position 1,145,501 of record CAWEPZ010000011.1, read on the forward strand.
CGGGTTCTCCGCATCTATCTGAATTCCGCAAACAGGGCATCTTAAAGAACCAGAATTATCCAAACTCAGCACCATCGAAGAAAACCCATTCTTCCCGCAAAGATATATGTCTATTGTATTGAACAGTGCATGCGCTAAAGCCCTTTAGAATTGGAATTATGAAAAAGTAAAAGAATTAAACCAAGCTAAGTTTAACCGTATTTATCCTATTTGCGATGTGCCTGGCTGAGTAAATGGCTCGGTCATACCGACCAATAATTTTCCAAAAGTGTTTATATGATTCTCTTCTTCAGCTAAAATTTCTTCCAGCATCCGTCTAGTTGTGTAGTCACCTACTTCCGTCGCAGCTTGAATTGCCTGTTTGTAAAGGGTTATGGCTTCTTCCTCGTTCAGCTCATCTTGCCTGAGCATTTCGATTAAGCTGCCTCCCACGAAAATAGGGTCAGGTTTTATCGTTGGGACGCCGTTGAGGTAGTCTAAACGTTCAGCGAGCTGTTCGGCATGTTTCATTTCAGCAATGGCTGTTTTGCGGAAAATATCTTCGACAATGACGCCGTCTGTGCCTGTTACTTGGACGTGTTGCCACATGTATTGTATACTAACTTGGAGTTCACGGGCTATGGCTTTGTTTAAAAAATCTAAAAGCTTGTTAGAAAACAAAATTTCACCTAAAAAGAGAAAGTTGCCCGAATATTTAAATATCAACCAAATCAGCGATGAGCAAACCTTTCCATGCTAAACGACCATGTGATTGGTTTAATGCTTAAAAGGAAAAAAGTCTTATCTTGAGGCATGGTTTCCAATTCAATTAGCCCTTTTCAAGCTTTCTTAATGGTTTTGCTGATTATTTTCTGGGGAAGCTCCTTTGTCGTTGTCAAGGAACTCTTAGGAAACGGACTTTCGCCTATTGCCATTGCTACATTTAGGTTTTTGGTTGCGGGCGCCTTCTTCCTTCTCGCCCTTGCCGCTAAGAAACGTGTAAGCCCTCATTATAAGCTTGGTGTCCAAAGAAAAGATGGCCTAACTTTGCTGGCATTGGCGTTAACTGGCGTAACATTCTTCTTCACGATCCAATACACAGGAATCCAATTAGCAGGGGCATCGATTGCAGCAATACTTGTCTGCCTCTTATCGCCCATCTTAATCACTGTTTTTTCAACCCGACTGTTCGGAGACCATTTAAGAAAAAGACAAATCGCCGGCATAATAACCGCTGTTGTTGGCACGTTGCTAGTGGTTTCAGTTGACATTTTGAATCCGGAGGGAAGCATGACTTTTTTGCTGGGCACTTTGATTCTGCTTTCGACGCCAGTGATGTGGGCAGCATACAGCCTGCTTGGGGAGAAAATCATGAAGAAATATGATGCTTTCCTAGTGGTTGCTTACGTTAGTTTTTTGGGTGGACTATGCTTGATTCCTTTCTCGTTGGCTGACAACTCATTCTTTCAAATATTCACCTTAACAACCAGTCAGTGGCTAGGCATACTGTACCTATCTATCACGTGTTCTCTGCTGGGATACTACATTTGGTTCTACGTACTAAAAAGCGCGGGATCAACAGCAACCAGCTTTCTGTTCGCCGAACCCCTTGTCACCGCTTTTTTCGCCGTCATGTTCGCCAACGAAATATTATATCCAGGGGTTTTTGCTGGTGCCGTCTTGATTTTTGTTGGAGTTTTCTTTGTGACGACTAAAAAGGCGCAGGGCAGAGCTAAGGCGGCAACGGTTTAGAGGAAAAATTCTAATATGAACCAATGCAGTTTCTTAATCCAAACAGCTTAAATCAAGCCTCACATAAGCAAAAGGTGCGGGCCGGTCGTCTAGCCTGGTTAGGACGTTGGCTTTACACGCCAAAGGTCGCCGGTTCAAGTCCGGCTCGGCCCACCATTCAATTTTGGCACTCTTGATTTTGAGACTAATCTTATAAGCACAAAACCACGAAGTCGCATTTCTTCTCAGATCGAAAACGTTTCATCTACGTTAAACACCAAGTTTGGATTTTTAGTTCTAAAGAAAAATTGGAGGAAAACCTCAATGACGAACGTTGCCATAGAATACAAAAACGCAACCATGAAAAATTGCGCCTATTTGCTGCTTCTAGTAGACCCGGAGTATAGACAGTGAGAGAGGCATAGAAACCAAGAAGGCGCGAAGAAAAAAAGGGGAAATTTGGCATTGAATCTTGCCATTACATTTTGGATTTTAACGCATAACTTGCTGAGAAGAGCTCCATGTGTCCTCCACTATTTGCTCAATTTCTGTTAGCACCAATGTTAAACTACGGCCACTGCTGGTTAAGCTGTAAGTTTTCGGTGTTCTCCTTAAGAAAACCAGTTTCTTGCGCTTCAAACGCTTAAGATACTTGTAGGTTCCTCGAACGCCAAACCCAGTTTTGAGTGCAAGTTTTCCAACGGAAATCCCTTCCTCCTTAGCAAGAGCATTGTAAATTTTCTGTTCTGTTGCGTTCAAGGTTTCCTTGTTTGGATCTCGCTTTGATTTAAAGAAGAATATGTACTCTCTACCTCCTGAGACATCTATCAAACCAGCTGAGAGCAGGCGTTTGAGGACTCGTGAAGTAATGTTTAGAGCCATGAACGGTTCCAATTCTTGAAACGTTTTAGGTCCCCAAAGCAAGGTTTGCAAAAGTGCTTCCTCATGGCATTCTGAGTGAGCAGATAATTTTAGGGCAAATTCTGGGAATCCGCAGATCTCTTTGTTTATACGACAGCCAAACGAGGTTGCATAATACTCTTCGCGAGCTTCATCAGCTAAGCCTACCCCAATAAGAGGGCGAATGCATTTTTCGTTAATGGTGTCCTGGCCATAAATGTAGCCGATTTTTCTTAGTTGCCCTTGAAGCTTGCCCACAGAACAGCGCTCATGGCTGATTGCCTGCAGAATATAAAGCCGGGTCTCGCTTTTTAGCACGTTGAAAAGCTCTTTTACATAGTCAGGGTGATCCATGGTTTCGCTAAGTCGTCTTAGCTCGTTTTTTAACTTATACACTTGGCAGCGTCTTATGCAGTCTAAGGGAGTAATTGGCCTGCAGTTTCTGCATTGAGCTTCAAGCGATTCTAAGGTTCCTTGAAGGCTGCGGTTTTCTTCTGTTTTTAAGACAGGCGACAATATAGTTGTCATTGCCTATCTTCCCCAAACCCTAAGTCAAAATCGAAGTGACAAATACTCACAAAATCTAAAACTGAAACGAGATTAAACCATTTGCTCATTCAGCTTCCTCAACAGAACCTCCATTGCCATGATGTAAAAAGGGTTCCCGTCAAGAATTCTTGACTTAAACTTAGTCAAACTTTCTTGACTAACATTTCCGGCTAAATTTTTATAACTAGTAAGGGGTCTATCTTTGAAACTCTGGTTTGATTGCAAAAAAAGAAAAAAAGGCTATAGTCTAATGCCGTCTTCTTAGCAACAGAACTGCAATAATAACTGCAGCTATTACTATGACTACAACAACAACTGCATAGTAAACTAAGCTAGACACACCTGAACTGCTTGCCAATTGACCGACTGCGTACATATTGCCGTCGTATGAGCCAAAGTATGCAACCCCATTAACTACAGCAGCAGATGAGTATAAGTTACCGTTAGTCTGGTAGCTCCAGAGGAACTGCCCTGTTTGCGCATTAAGAGCATATGTTTTGTTATCTAAAGAACCGACATATTCGACGTTTCCAACGATTGATGGCGCTGTAAAGATACCTGCGCCAGTCGTGTAAGTCCATTTGATAGCGCCAGTTGCAGCGTCTAAAGCGTACACATTCTTATCAAAAGAACCACCTGTGTAAACTACTCCGTTGACGAAACCTGGAGAAGCTTGAATACATTGATCGTATCCCGTTGTAACTTTCCACACAAAAGCTCCAATATCAGCATTCAACGCGTAGGTTTGGTTGTCATAACTACCGATGTAAAGGTTGCCATCACCTATAACTGGAGAAGATTCGACAACACTGTCTGTAGTGTAATTCCATTTTTCGGCGCCTGTTTGAGCGTCGACAGCGTAGACTTTATGGTCGTACGAACCAAAATAGACTACTCCATTTGATATAGACGGAGAGGAAATAACATATCCACCTGTTGGAAAGTCCCAAATGACAGCACCATTGGTTGCGTTTAAAGCATAGAGCTTATTGTCGTTTGATCCAATATAGACAATGCCATTCGAAACCACTGGTGAAGTCTGCACATCGTTGCCAGTAGTGTAATTCCAAACCAAAGAACCATCAGCCGCGTTCAAAGCGTAAACATTTTTGTCATTTGAGCCAATGTAGACAATATTGTTTATTACGGCGGCAGAAGGATAAATAAAACCACCTGTCTTGAAACTCCAGATTTGCTTGCCATCCTTAGCATTTACAGCATAAACATTCTTGTCAAAAGAACCGAAATAAACCACTCCATTGACTACAGCGGGGGAAGACCATACCTTTCCATTAGTCTTGAAAACCCAAAGAGTCTGGTTAGTGCTAGGACCTGTATTTGTTGAGTAGCCGGTGTGCGCTAAATCATAGTGGAACATTGGCCAAGATTCTGTTTGTTGAGCATTCACAGTAAGGGCAAATAATGAAACAACCGAAATGCACAAGATTACTGCCATTAATATTGCGTAAAATTTTTTCATTTTCATCTAAAACCTATATTAACATAATCAGGTAGTCCCCCAAATAGATTTTGCCCCTAAGCAATACGGGATTTTTTTAAGCCTCAAATTGTCCTAGAAAATGCTACTTCAAATCGCCCAATGGTAAAGTTTAAGAAAACCGCAGGTTGACTATCTTTACGAAACGACATTCAAACTATTTTACCAATGGTTGGCACACAATGAAAAAGAAAGTGTTCATATCAGGACCCATTCTGGGCATGGAAAACAATCAAAACTACCGACAAAAAATCTCTGAAATCATTGTCAAAGCAGGGTTTGACGTTATTGATCCGTGGCTTCGGGAGAGAATTCTCTATAATGGCGACGAAAGATGCTGGTGGGACAAAGTTCCGACATTTGATTTCGTTCAAAGAGACTTAGACGATGCTGCCAGATGCGACGTCATGGTAGTTTATTTGCCAATACTGTCGGCTGGGGCTTGTATGGAGCTTTTTTATGCTAAACGCAAAGGCAAGAAAATCATTGTAGTGTCGGAGATTGCGTGTTTAAGCCCTTGGATTATAGCGCATTCCGACATGGTACTAAAAAATTTTGACCAGCTTGCAGAAGAACTGAAAAAATAGAACCCTAAAAATGTTTTTGCTTCTAATTATTTCTAAGTAATTATAGAAGCACTGCTTTGACGAATTGTTTTTTGGTGTTTTGACTTATCTTATGGCTTCGTCTATTCTTGAATCACGCTTGGTTCTTGTGACTTCCTTGAAAAGTTCCAAGCATTCTTCCTTGGTGGGTGCTTCGATCCCAATGCTACCATAAGCACCTATGTCAATTCTATATTTTCTGTCTTTTCTCTCTCTATCCTCAACCTGCGGTTCCGTAAACTTCTCCCCCTCTTATTAGCCCTATATGGACAGTAGATTATTAGTAAATTAATGTGTACGGCTTATAAGTTTAATGCCGTTTCACCGATAAGTTCCGCAGTCTTTTTCGGATTATAAACAATGAAAACAGCGTTTCTCATGTATCTACCAACTACGGAAACCAACCCAGCAGCATCAGTACCAAGCTTACAAGTTAATGCATGCTCAAACATGCCTAGCGACTCAGTAGCAATGACATCTCGGTTCAACCTCGTCCGCTCAAGCACTAATTCAACCTCGCTTAGCGAAGCGCCCAAAATGATTAACCGGTCCAAAAGCGAATCATGCCAAACCTGGATTCTCTCCAATTGCGCCAAGGAAAGTTCTGCCTGCAAAACTTCGTCATCTATCTCTACAACTTTTATGCTCAAAGGTAAGTTTTCACGAAAACCATAGATTTCCGAGATTTTTTTCAAGCCAATTTTTCTGCCGTCTGCAAGTTGGGCCTGCAGATAGTTTAGTGGAATTACAGCTTGAATTATCTTAGGTTCAAAAACGCCGACATCCACTCTCAATTCATTTTTGACATCATCTATCCCGGAAATGTAACCATTCAAAACCAAAAACTTTTGAACATTTTTTATGCTTATAGGGCAAGTGCCGATTTTTTGATTGATGTAGCTTGTAGCGATGGCTTCATCTTCGCCGCTAAGAGAAACCTGAACCCACTTGTTAACTGGAGTTCCTAAAATCTTAACATCTAAACTTAACTGGCTAAATTCAGCATTCAAAGAGTCCTCTATTTGTTTTAGATGGCGAGCATTGGAAGCTTTAACAAGCAAAGTTAATGTCGTCATTTCAATTGCCCAGTAGAGTAGTTATTTCCTCATGAAGCTTTCTAACTCTTTCAGCAGCATCTTTATGCTCAATTCGAAGCCGCTCAATCTCCAAGTCAATAGTGACTCTCTTTGACTGATCTATTAGTTTATCGGCATATGAGACAATTTTCTCCTCCAAAGTGATCGGCATATAAACGTCTTTTGACCAACCAAACCTCTCCGCCTCTTCAGCCGTGATTCCGCCACCCACATGTCGCTTAATAATGTTAACCACTTGAATGGACAGACCTTCTGAATCAGCAATTTTGGCACCTTCAACGCCATGGTCAACTTTGTTGGTTTTTGAACGCCCAAGGTCGTGTAATAAAGCACCGACTTCAACGAGTTGCAAGTTGATTTTTAAGTCTTTATTTTTTAATTTACGTGCGATTTCTAATGCAAGATCTGCAACCAGTTCACAGTGACCAATAACTGAAGAAGAGCAATTGTTTTTGCGTAGAAGCTCGATTGCTTGCTCCCTTGAAGGAAGCCGGTTACTCACCGAGTTCCTTCCTTAATACGTCAACTTTGTCAGATAATTTACTTATCATTTTCTCATTTGCAAAATGTACAAGAGGTTTACTACAACCTGAACAATGAAAAACTAGTTCAACAGCCTCTTCAAAAGGAACACGCTTGCATTCTGGACTACCGCAATAATAGAAGTCATGGTTCTTTTCATACTCCAACCTGACATTAAGTTTCTCTAGAACTCGGCGTTTTTGGCTTAAAATAAAACCTTCCAACTGATCTGGTTGAAGCTTCCAATGAAAGATAAACCATCCTGTTTTTGGATCTCTTGTTCTTCTCAAGCTTACAAGCGAATGATCGTAGAGTTTGTAGAGGATTTTGCGTACAGTATTAAGCCTAATAGCAGTTTTGTTAGCTATTTCATCATCAGTTATTTCATCTACACCTTTTAGGTGTTCAATAAGTACTACAGCTTCTTGATCACCTAGCGCCACAGCAACTTTCAATAAGGTTGCATCATCAATAGTCGATAACATATTCTAATATTCCTTTTAATAATACCTATTATTGGAACATGGTTCCATAAAACCCTTCTTACATCTTTATGAAAAATCAACATCAGTGTTGACTTCTTTGCCCCGTTCCTTAGGAACAATTTTGATTTTGGCTTTCTCAAAATCTTTAGCTAACTCTTCCCCTTCAAAATACCGATCTAAGAAAATTGCAAGCGCCGAACACTCCGAATGCGGCTGGTTCCCAACAGACACATTAAAATTAGATACATTGCTTGAATAGAATTCACCTGGAACCTTCTGGCTACCAATTAAAAGCAAAATGTCCTTCCTTAAACCTTTAATTCGAGGCAAAACGTCGCTTGTTTGTATGTTTTCTCCGTAAGCCGTTAAATGAACAACAATACCGCCTTTAGCTCGCCATTCATGAACTGTTTTTTTCCACGAGGTGCCCATTTCAAACTGGAAGGTTCCGCCCCAACGCACAACTATCTTTCTTATTGTTTCAGCTATGTTGGGGTCTTCAACATCTGAGAGTATAAAGCCTGAAGCACATAATGCTCGGGCAGTTAAAGCGACGTGAGTAGTTAACCGCACATCCCGCTGTGGCCTATGCCCCCACCGCAAGATCACAATTCTCTGCTGGTCATTTGGTTTTTGGGGAAGCTTCGAATTTTCCATTTAAGTCTTCAACTTTTCTTTTCACTTGCTCATATAACTCCAACGGCGCACCAAACACAACCTCAATGGAATCATTGGTATAGTTTTCTTTCAAAATATCAGTCTTTTCGTGAAGCCACGAGATAAAAGGCATACTCTTACCCGTCAACGGAACAGAAAACTGCGCTTCAACGTAGTTCTCAAGAATTCTCAGGATTTCCTTCTTAAGCAAATCAAGGTTTGTTTGGCATTTAGCGGATATCAAGATGGGATTTCTCGCTTTATCTTTGAGAAATTCCAATTTCTGTTCTCGTTCACCATCATTTATCAAGTCAATCTTGTTTAGCGCAGTTATAGTTGGGATGCCTGATGCGCCTAGGCGGTCGATTGTTTCTAAACAAACGTTGTGTTTCATCTCGATTTTTTCCACAGGCTCGCTTAAATCTAACATCAGTATTATCAAGTCCGAAAAAATAGTTTCTTCAAGGGTCGAATGAAACGCTTCAATCAAAGCGAGCGGCAAACGATCAATAAACCCGACAGTATCCGTTAAAAGAAACTTGCGGTTCGAAAATTCCACCATCCGCGTTGTAGTAGAAAGGGTGGTGAATAATGCTTTGTCCACTTTGACAGTTTCTTCAGTTAAAGCATTAAACAAAGAGCTTTTGCCAGATTTCGTATAACCAGCTAGCGAAATCGTCAAAAAACCAAGCTCTGTTCGCCTCTCCCTATGAAGAACTCTTTTTTCCCTGATCTTTGTTAGTTTTTTAAGGATCGTTTGGACTTGCCGTTTAATTGCGTCACGGTAAACATCTGCTTCATAAGCTCCTAGACCCATAAAACCAGGTTGCTCGCTTCCCTTAGCTAACTTAACTTTTTCCTTAGCATGTTTAAGTTCATTTCGCACCGTTGCCAACTGAATCTGGAGCTGAGCTTCGGTTGTAGTGGCCCTATTAGTAAATATTTCAAGAATAAGCTGGAAGCGATCGATAACTTCTACATGCGTTGCTTTTGCCAGATTGTAGGTTTGACGAGTTTTTAGGTTGTTATCAAAAATTACTTTTCCGGCGCCAGTTTCCTCAACCAACTGAGTGAGTTCTTCAACTTTTCCAGCACCTATCTGATAGCGTGCATCAGGCGGACGGGTTTGCTCCAAAGTTCCGACAACTAAGTAACCAGCAGCTTCAGCTAATCGCTTAAGCTCATCCAAACTTGACTCTTCACGATTCAACCTACGCTGAACTATAACGGCTTTCGTTTAGTAGCCGCCTCGCCCTCGTTCTTTTCTATTTCAACCAGATCTCCTAAAGTCATTTCTTGGTTGGCGGATTTTGAAGTTGGAGGAGGAACTTTTTCTTCTGAAATTGGAACAAGCAGCTTGATTTTTAACATATGCTCGAGCTTTGACGCTAACTGGTTGTTTGGTGCCATTTTTCCAGATTCAAGATTTCTTAAAACAGAAGCTTTCTCGTTTATTTTTTTGCCCAGTTCTTCATGGCTAAGCGCCAGCTTTTCCCGAGCCACTTTAATCTTGATTGCGTAGTCTTCAGTGATTTCTTGGGTGATATTCACTGAAGGTATCATGGTTTTTTTCTGAACCATGGTAATAGGCGCCTGCGGTTTTTTGAGGAGGGCTGCTTGCCTGGGTAAAACCATTTCTGATTCATGGATGACTTTTCCATGTTTTGAGCATTCAATGCAGACGGTTAGCTTTGCCCCTTCGATAACTGCCGTTATTGGGTCATCATGAATTTTGTGTCCGCAAACTTCGCATCTCAAATAAATGTTCCCTTTTATTGTCTTTATTATAATGTTATGTTTATACTTGTCGAAAACAAAAAATCTTATCGACGGTGAAAATGTGGAGAACATTCTGGGGAAAGTAAGGAGCATTGCTGACTTCCAATTCGGGAGAGGCGTCGGTGCAATGCTGTTTCCTGAAAATATTGAGGTGCAGCTTTCTCCACGAACAGGAAGAATCCGCTTTATCAACTTAAACGGTGAAAGGTTAGCTACGTTACGCCCCACCGACGGTTTACTCTCTCTGAGCATTAAGGCCGCAAAATTTATTGCTGAAAATCTTCCCTTCGCAAAATGCTTTGTTTCGGTCCAAAGTGATGTGTCAAAATATATCGCCGCCGGCGGAGATGTTTTTGCAGTTCACGTAGTCAAGGTTGATAATGAAATTCGGGCTAAGGATGAAGTTATCGTTTTGGATGAAGTGGGAAATGTTTTGGGGGTTGGTAGAGCTACGCTTTCAAGCGTAGAGATGACAGCTTTTAAAACGGGCGTAGCTGTCAAGGTAAGGCACGGCGCAAAGAAAAGCTAAGTTTATCAAACTTTTTCGTCGAGTTATTGTTTTATGTTTTTTTCCTTTCGCTGTTTAGTTTTTTTAAGCGATGGTTTTTCGGTACCTATACAAAGCCAAGAAAAAGATGCACTTGAGCCACAATGTTACTATTTTCCCATGACTTTTCTAACAGCGATTTCAATATCTTCCGTCTTAATGGTCTTTCTTCCTGCATATTTAGCATAATCGAGTGCTTCTTTAGCAATCTTCATGCCAATCTCCTCAAGAACTTTTGCAAGTTCCTTCGCTGCTGCTTCACTTACCCTGTCTGCGCCAGCTTTCTCGCACAGTCGACGCATTGGAGCTAAAGCTATTTCTAATTCTTTCATATAGACTTTCTCCACTGTCTCTTCTTATTTTTAAGGCAGTATTAAGCTTTGTTATCTTTTTCAGCCATTTTCTTTAGCAAATTATAAATACAAATTCCTGTAATACATTAATTCCCGAGGTTGTTTTAATGGCAAAGAAACCAGTTAAAAAAGAAGTAAAGAAAGCCCCGGCAAAGAAAAAGTAAAACCTCGGCATAACCTACACTTATTTCTCTTTTTTCTTTTCTAAAGAATAGAACTAAAAAGAACAAAATAAATGGAGTTGGCGCCAGCTAAATCTTAGTGAGATGATTACTTTGAAAAAGTTAAGTTTATATCAAGTTCTAATGCAGAATAATGAGTGAAGTGAAGTTTATGCATAAACGTATGAATCCTCGAGAGCAAAAACGCATGATGCAACGTATGGGCATGAACATGGACTCCGTCCCAGACGTTCAACAAGTCATTATTAGAACAAGCGGCAAAGACATTGTAATCGATGAGCCTGAAGTGGCAATTCTTGAAGTGCAGGGACAAAAAATGTACCAAGTTATTGGCGGTCAGGTATCAGAGCAAGCGCCTTCTCAACGCCAAACAGCAAATGCGGCACAGCCAGTATTCTCAGAAGAAGACGTGAGGCTGGTGGCGGACCAAACAGGTAAAAGCTTGGAGAAAGCAAAGGAAGCTCTTGAGGACTGCCAAGGCGATTTGGCGAAAGCCATACTGCTTCTTCAATCTTAGTTTTTTAATGGTTATATCTTGGTTGAAGTATTAATGATTCTGAAGGAGTTTGGGCAATGCTTCAAAACGTAGATGTAGCGGTAATTGGACATTTCTCAATTGACACTATTTTATTGCCCAGTAGAACTGCCCCGTTTGTGGTTTTAGGCGGTGCTGCAACCTACACTTCGTTTGCCACCAAACGCTTAGGCGCAACCACTTCTGTGATTTCCAAAGTAGGTGGCAATTTTCCTGAAGCTTATCTGTGGTGGGTAAAGCAGGAAGGAATTGACATTTCAGGCGTAACCAAACATGCAAACGAGCCAACGACACAGTTTGAGTTGCAGTATAATGTAGATTTATCTGAAAGAACCCTAAAGTTGAAAAGTAAAGGAACGCCCATTAGCTTAGATGATTTGCCTGCAGGTTTTAAAGCTAAAGCTGTTCATATTGCGCCCATTGCCAACGAAGTATCATTCGAAGTGATTGAGCATTTGAAACATTGTGCAGATGTAGTGTCACTTGACCCTCAGGGGTTACTTCGAAGCTTCGACCAAGCAGGAAACGTAACAGAAAACACTTCTTTAGATGCACGAATATTTAGCCTAATCAACATTTGCAAGTCATCGCAGAACGAAATCTTCAGACTGACTGGCGAGTCAGAGCTTAAGCCGGCAATAAGAGCGATTCACGACGTTGGTGTGGAAACTGTCATCGTCACCATGGGGACAAAAGGTTCAGTGCTCTCAGTTGAAGGCGCACAATACAATATTGCGGCTTGCCCATCACAGGTTCTGGTTGACCCAACAGGGGCAGGAGACGTTTTCATAGGCGGCTTCTTAACAGAATTCCTACGCCAAAAAGAATCAACATGGTGTGCCTGCGTCGGTTCAGCAGCTGCTTCGTTGGTTGTCGAAGGTCTTGGCCCGACTTATTTTGGCAAAAAAGAAGAAATTTATCAGAGAGCCAAGGTCTTATATGAAAAGGAACTTAAGCATTAGCGTAAATGTAAATCAACACAATGAGGCTAGATTATGGGACGCATAGACAAAGGACAAAAATGCAGTGTTTCGGGCTGCGGCAGAGAAGCTGTACGTTCATTATCTTCTGATAAAGTCAAGGCTGCTGGTCTAAATGTTAGCAGCGGCGAAAAACGCGCTTATATTTGCAAAGAACACTACAAAGAATACAAGAAGAAAACCAAGAAAGATAAAACCATTGATAAGTGGCGTTACGGTCACTGAGAAGAGTGAAGCATCGTGCGAATTTTACAGTTGCATTCTAACTTTATAGTTTTCAAACCAGTCCAAAAAGAAATCGCCATTGCTGAGGAAGCGGAACAAAAAGAAAACCGCTTAGAAGAGGTTGTAGTTTTATTTACCGCCATTGAAGAAGGCGACAATATTGCGGTTGGGCACAAAGCCATTGATGATGTCCGCAGCTTTCTAGGAAAACAGAAAGCCAATCGCATCCTAATTTACCCGTTCGCTCACCTAAGCAGCAACCTCTCAAAACCCATCGAAGCCTTAAACCTCATTAAAGACATGGAAGCCTACGCAAAAGAGAAAGGAATCGAAACTTATAGGGCTCCATTCGGCTGGAACAAACAATTCACCATTTCCATTAAAGGGCACCCATTGGCCGAGCAGGCACGCTCTTATGCTCCGACACCAGTTGCGGTTGAAGCAAAAGCTGAAGGCATATGTGAACCCAAAAAGGAAGAAGAACCTGTTTCAGCAGCACTTAAAGCCGAAGACAAGATGCAGTCATTCTGGCATGTCATCTTACCTGACGGCTCATTAGTCCCAATTGAAGAGTTTAAATTTAAAGGCCACGTTAACCTGCAAAAGTTTTCTCAATATGAAATCAAAAAGGCAAGAGCCGTCACTCAGATGCCTCCGCACGTTCCGCTGATGAAAAGGCTTGAAATTGCTGATTATGAACCTGGAAGTGACCCTGGAAACCTCCGCTGGTATCCTAAAGGACGTATGATTAAGTCTTTGCTAGAGCAATATGTTACTGCGCGTATAGCTGCCTACGGCGGCATGGAAGTAGAAACCCCAATCATGTATGACTTTAACCACCCCAGCCTCAAAAGTTACTTAAACCGTTTTCCAGCACGCCAATACGTCCTCAAATCGGAAGATAAGGAACTTTTCCTGCGTTTCGCAGCATGTTTTGGCCAATTCCTAATGGCACATGATGCACAATTCAGTTACAAACAACTACCCATCAAACTTTACGAATTGACCCGATACAGTTTCAGGCGAGAAAAAAGCGGCGAAGTCGTCGGCTTAAAACGTCTGCGAGCCTTCACAATGCCAGATTGCCACGCATTCTGCACTGACCTTGACCAAGCCAAAAAAGAGTTTATGATTCGCTTTAACCTCTGCATCGACGTCTTAAGTAACATTGGATTGGCAAAGGACGACTACGAAATAGCTATGCGCTTCACCAAGGAATTCTACGAAGAGCACAAAGATTTCATCGCTGAGTTCGCCAAGACTTTTGGCAAGCCCATGCTAGCTGAAGTATGGAACGAACGCTTCTTCTACTTCGCGCTCAAATGGGACCTAAACTTCATTGACAACCAAGACAAAGCCGCAGCACTCAGCACAGACCAAATTGACGTGGAAAATGCCAAACGCTACGAAATTACTTTCGTAGACGAAAAAGGCGAAAAGCAGTACCCACTGATTCTACACTGTTCGCCAAGCGGCGCCATCGAACGAGATATCTACGCACTCTTAGAGAAGGCATACAGCGAACAGATGGCTGGAAAAGCGCCCATGCTTCCATTGTGGCTTTCACCGACTCAAGTAAGGCTTATTCCAATATCAGATAAATATATGGACAAGATTGAGGATCTTGCAGAACAAATTGCTAAGCACTGCATCCGCGTAGACATCGATGATAGCGCTTCAACTTTGCAGAAGAAGATACGTGAAGCTGAGCAAGAATGGGTCCCCTACATCATAGTGGTCGGCGAAAAAGAGGTTGAATCTGGAACCCTCTCCGTTCGAGACCGCGAGCTCAAAGGTCAACAACAGACCATGACATCTGAGCAGTTGATTGCGAAAGTGTCGGAGAAGATTGCAGGTAAACCTTTCAAAGCTTTGCCGTTGCCAGTTAACATTTCCAAGAGACCGCATTTTCACGGATGATAAATGAAACATATGTATCACTGACACAAAATATATCAAACAATTAAACAGTTGAAACACTGTAAGAGTGAAAAATAATGAACAGCGAATTGGCAGTTTACATTGACGGAGAGTATTATCCTAAATCACAGGCTAAGATATCCGTATATGATCATGGATTCCTATATGGAGACGGAGTCTTTGAAGGAATACGCGAATACAATGGTGTTGTATTCAAGCTCATAGAGCATGTTGATCGCCTATATCGTTCAGCACATGCGACAACGCTCAATATTCCTATAACTAAAGAGGAAATGATCAACGCTGTCCTTGAAACCCTGCGCAAGAATAAGATGAAAGACTCATACATTCGCTTAATAGTCACAAGAGGCTTAGGCGACCTTGGCTTAGACCCACGCAAATGCCCCAAACCCACAATAATAGTTATCACCGACACAATTAACATTCGAGCAGGCAATGCAAAAGAAACAGGTATCACAACCATGTTCTCGTGGGTTCGCAGAAACCCGGTCGACTCAACAACACACGAGATAAAATCGCTCAACTACCTAAACAGCGTCCTGGCGAAAATAGAAGCCAATGCATGCGGTGTTGACGAAGCCATCTGCTTAGAAAGTAATGGGCACATAGCTGAAGGAGTAGGCGAAAACGTTTTCATAGTGAAAAACAGCGTACTTCTAACGCCACCAACCTCCACAGGCGCACTTGCAGGCATCACCGCCGAAGTCGTAGAGAAACTTGCAGCTAAACTGGAAATAAAACTTACAGTAACTAATCTTACGCCCTTCATGATGTTCACTGCAGACGAAGCTTTCTTCACCGGAACAGCCATGGAAATGGTGCCCATTCGGGAAGTGAACAAACGCCAAATCGGCTCAGGTAAACCAGGACCCATTACAAAGAAATTGATGACTGAATTCCAGAAAGTAATTGAAAACCCTGCAAACGGCGTTAAGGTCTAACCTCTTTCTACATTTGTTCTAGTAGTTTTTACCCTCACCTCTTAAATAAAAGCTCAATTTTCACAATTGAATGATCCCGCAAAAATTAACGCAGAAGCTGATTTCTCTAACCAAATGATGCTTCAGATAGGAAAAATAAAAAATCAATATATGCTACAATCAAGTTACTTCTAATTGTCAAACTGCAAAGGTAGGCAGATTGTTCACGGAGAGTTTAGCTTATGGGTTTGATTCCTGACGATAAAAAAGAGCTACTTAGAAATGATTTCAAAGAAAAACTGGTTGACCCAGTCAAGATTGTAATGTTTACTCAAGAGATAGAATGCCGATTCTGCTCCGACACCCGACAGCTAGTGCAGGACATAGCTACTATAAATGATAAGATAACTATTCAAGTTTACGATTTCATTAAAGACGCAGACAAAGCCAAGGAATATGGCATCACCAAGATTCCAGCCTTAGCCATAGTCGGAGCAAAAGATTATTGCGTGCGAATTTACGGGATACCTTATGGGTATGAACTTCAAACCTTGATTGAAGCAATAGTCAATGTTTCAAGAGGCAGAGGCAAAACTGACTTATCCGACAAAACAAAGCAGATTCTGTCGGAAATTAAAACGCCCGTTCACATTCAAGTCTTCGTCACTCTTACCTGTCCTCATTGTCCTGCAGCTGCGGCTGTTGCCCACAAATTAGCTATTGAAAGTGACATGGTCAAAGCGGATGTAATAGAAACGAGTGAGTTTCCAGATTTAGCCATGAAGTACAACGTTATTGGTGTTCCGAAAATAGTTGTCAATGAAAAAGTGGAGTTTGTTGGAGCATTTAACGAGGATTTATTCGCTGAGAATGTGTTGTTGGGCGCATTTTAAGAAAACGGGGCAATTGACGAGTCAAAAAAGAAGAGAACATTAATTCTAAACCTTAAAGGTTTAGCAGTGCCCTCCGCAACCGCAGCTATGAGTACCTGGTTTAGCAGAACCTCCAACATATTTTGCTGGATCTTTGTCAAAGGTTGTTTTGCAGGAGGGAGCACAGAAATAGAAGGTTTTACCGTTATAGTCGGATTTTAGCTTACCTTTTTTCTCGTCAACCATCATGCCACAAACTGGATCTTTAGCCATAATTTTTTCACCTCACATTACGATATTTTACTGTTTTAATTTGGATGATTTAAACTTAGCCAACTTCAACAGTGCAGAGTTACTGACGACGGTTAGGCTGCTTATCGCCATTGCCCCAGCCGCATACATGGGATTCAGCAAACCTGCAGCCGCTATTGGAATCATGATAACGTTGTAGGCAAAAGCCCAAAACAGGTTAGTGTCAATTTTACGCATGGTTTTCTTGCTAAGTTCAACGCCTAAGGCTACATCTCGTAAGTCATCTCGTATAAGTACTATGCCCCCTGTCTCTTTCGCAATGTCGGTTCCGCTGCCAATAGCAATGCCGATGTCGGCTTGAGCCAACGCTGGCGCATCATTGATTCCGTCACCAACCATCGCAACTATTTTTCCTTCACTCTGCATTTTCTTTATGACATCTGATTTCTGCCATGGCAACACGTTTGCAATGACCTTGGGTATGCGTAGTTGCTGGGCGATGGCGTTTGCTGTTCTTTCATTGTCGCCTGTGAGCATGGCAACCTCCAAATTCATCTCTTTTAGGAGCTCAACTGCTTCTGCGGCGCTTTCTTTCACTGTATCCATAACTGCAACTAATCCGACAGCCACTGCCTCGACAGCCAATATCATAACAGTTTTGCCTTGTGACTCCAGCGATGTTAAATCAGCCTCAATTTCGCTTATAGAAACGTTTTGTTCCGACATTAACTTGCGATTTCCAAACAGCACTTCTTTGTCTCCGACAATGCATTGGACGCCTCTGCCAGGCAAAGCCTCAAAACTGTCGGCTTCTAGAATCTTTACTTTATCAACTTGAGCTTTGTTGAGGATTGCCTCTGCCAAGGGATGCTCTGAGCCTTTCTCAGCGGCACCTGCAAACAGCAACACGCTTTGCTGAGTGTAGGCTTTGTAGGTTTTGATGTCGGTTACACTTGGCTCTCCCTTTGTCAAGGTGCCTGTTTTGTCAAATACGACAGTTGTGAGTTTTCTTGCTTTTTCAACGTATTCGCCGCTTCGTAGGAGTACGCCGTATTCTGCGCCTTTGCCGACACCTGCAAGAATAGCTGTCGGAGTAGCTATGCCCAGCGCGCATGGGCAAGAGATTAAAATAACGGCTAACAAGGATAGAAATGCTTTTGTAAAGTCGCCGCTCGCTATGAACCAGTAACTAAATGAAACTGCCGCGACTGTCAAGATGATTGGAACAAACCATTTGACTATGCGATCAGCAAATCTCTGAACTGGAGCGCTTGAAGCTTGAGCCTCTTCAACGAGGTGAACGATTTGTGATAGGGCGGTTTCGCTGCTGAGTTTCGTGACTTTAATTGTCAGGAGTCCGGTTTTGTTGATTGTGGCGCCGATGACTTCGCTTCCGATAGTTTTCTCGACAGGAATGCTTTCTCCAGTGAGCAGTTTCTCGTCGACAGACGAGTGTCCCGCGGTTACTGTTCCGTCGATTGGGATTTTTTCGCCTGGCTTGACAAAGACTATGTCGTCTACTTTGACCTCATCAATCGGCATGTCGATTTCCTTTCCATCTTTGACGACGCGAGCCATTGTCGGTTGCATTTCGAGCAGTTTGCGTATTGATGCTGCCGAGCGCCGTCGGATTAATTCTTCTATGTATCTGCCCAGCAAAACGAACGCCAGGATGCCGATGGCTACTTCCATGTAACCTGTGCCGGGTTGTGTGTTGGTGGTGGCAGAAGGCAGGAAGAAGACAGTTATGACTCCGTATACCCAACCCGCAACAACTCCGACTGTTACCAGAACATCCATGTTGATATTGCGGTTTCTTAAGGAGCGGTATGCACCTTTGTATATCTTGTAGCCAGCTATCCAGACAATTGGTGTCGAGACAACGAAAATAATTATGTCATAAATTCTTAGTCCACCGACGACATCAAGATACATTATTGCGGTGATGAGACCAAACAATGTTAGCACTTTCAAAACAAGTGCCGCTATTGCCCCAGTTAAAGTGAATGTAACTCGGCGCTGCATCGCTTTTAGTTCACGTTCTGGCGCTGTGTAGACGTCGAGGCATTGTTGGCTGCAAAAGTAGTAGGTTCGGTCGCCTATCTTGGCGCTGAGGGCTGTTTCTGTGTCTACATCCATGCCGCATACGGGATCTCGTATTGTTACCATAAACTTTCCTTCGCTATGTTAGATTAACTGGCGCTTTAATACTTATAAATGTGTCTGAAAAAGATATATCTTTTAGCCATGTCAGAGAAGCGTATACAAAAGCATCGCCCAAACCCAACAACCTGAAGCAATTAAGTAAACAAACTACGGGCCGCAATCAAAACTGCAACTACCACGGAAACAACGAAAAGCGGCAAAGAAATCATTCTAAAATTATCCGATTCAAACTTGCCATTATCTTTCAGTAGCTTGAATATCAAAATCGCCAGACTCAACCAGAAAACGCCAAGCAAACCTGCTCCAAGAACATCGCTAAACCAATGAACATTTAAGTACACCCGGCTAAAACCCACTGCAGAGGTTACAGTGACAGCTCCAATGCCAATTGACGTTTGAGACCTCGCAGTTTTCCAATGTTGCAAAGCAAGATAAGTAATTGAACCACAAAAAACCAGACTTCCAGCAGTATGACCGCTCGGAAAAGAAAAACCAGAGGCAAACTCTAACCCGTTCAATGGTCTGGAAGATTCAATCAAGTTCTTAAACACCGAAACAAGCAAAGCGTCGCCCCCCATCGCCCCTAGCAGAAGTAAGCTTTCGCTTCTGCGATTTTTGAGGAAGAGGTAGGAAGCAATAACTAAGGACAATAACAACAGAAAAGAGGTGTCAAAAACAACCGCAAACCCTTTTGCTATGTAGGTTAATGGGCTTGACTGAATTGAAGGAATCCAGATGCTGACTAATACGTCAAATGAGCGGAAACTTGGCCTAAGAATCGTAATAAGGAGGAAACCTACGAGAAAAACTAAGCAAATAAATGTTAGTAGCTTTTCGTTTCGAGAAAATTTTAGATTCGTCACTTTTGATTCAACTTATTCTAATCTAATATTGGCTGGGCAACTCTATTGCAAACGATGACGCGATGTAAAGTGTCAACTGACTATGCGAACAATAGATTATTCTACCCGCTTAATTATGTGGTACCCAAACTGCGTCTTAACAGGACCAGAAATTTGGCCTTTTTCAAGCTCAAAGGCGGCTCTTTCAAACTCTTTAACCATCTTGCCCCTTGTAAAAGTCCCAAGGTCTCCACCATTTTTTGCGGATGGGCAGAGTGAAGCGTTTTTGGCTATTGCACCGAATTTTTCGCCTTTTTCTATTCGAGCTTTTATGTTTTTAGCTTCAGTCTCTGTTTTGACGAGTATGTGTGCACAGTGAATTTTATCCGGCATAAAAAGGACTAAGCATAACGTTGACATATAACTGTTACCCGCAAAATAAACCAAATTTTCGCCGAAAACACGATTTATCACTCAAGAACAATTTTTCCTAGAATATTACCCATTAAACCATAAACTAAGCTATGTAAGTTAGGTCTAACAAGCGCCAATAAAATACATAAAAATGTTAAAACGTTAAGCCATAGTTTCCCAGTTACTTCGAACTTCGAAGTAATCGCCAACATAATTGTTATAACAAAAGCAGCCATTTAGGTTGTCTATGGTAACCTCTATTCAACTTAGGAACATAGAAGAAGTGCAAATCATTGATCGGACTACAGTAGAGCAAATTGCAAAAATAATTCGGTTTCTAAAAAACATAGAAGACTGACACTGAAAAAACAAAAGTTTTCAATCATTTAAAATTAAGTTCAATTAAAATAATAAAGAAGGAAATAATCTCTCAATTATCGATGAGAGATAACGCATAACTTATCGTTAGCTGCAGATTTATTCAATTACTTGAATTGCGCCTTCAGGGCACTGAGCTTCACATGCTCTACAAACCAAGCACTCACTGACATTCTTCGGTGTTGATTTGCCGTCTTTAATTTCATAGACGCCGACAGGGCAAGTATTTACGCATGTTTCGCATCCAGTGCATTTAGGGTCAACAACTATTTTTACCATTTATATTACCTCTGATTTTCTTGAAAAGCTAGTGTGTAAAATAAAAGGGTTTAGGTATTTCAGCGAGTTTTTTCACGTAATCTTAGCAAGATTCCGTTTATAGTTGATTCAGCTTTCTCTTTGCGTTTCTGGTATCCATTAATGCTTTCCTTGTAAGTTTCCAATGAAATTTCACCTGTTTTTTGGCGTGATTCAAGGCTCTTTATGTTTTCGTCAGCTTCAGTCAAGTCTTCTTCGGCAGAATCAAGCTGCTTAGCGATATCCGAGTAGAGGCTCCCTGAGTTTCGGAATACATCTTTAAGCTTATCAGTACTCCTGTTGATTGTTTCTAGGCGAATCTCCATGGCTTTTCGCTGAGCCTTATATTGGCTTCTTGGAATCTTTCCTTTCTGGGCTCTTGATTCAAGCGATTTTAATTCTATTTTTAATTGTTTTTTCTCTTCGTAGGCGTCAGTGAAATCTCGAATGTTCTCAGTAGTTAATCTCTGGCCAGCCATGAGTTTAACCTCCGCAGTCTGCTTGATGGATGTTGCCTGTGTCGGCTCCTGGGAGGCAGTTTTTTGCATTTTAGGTATGGTTATTTCCTTTGTCTTGCGCTTTCTAAATATAACGGCACCTACACAACCGATCACTGCAAGAAGTGAGAGCCAAAAAGTAGGTCTGAAAGAAGCCCAAACCGGGTTATAATTATATGCGATCTGCACAGTAATATTTTCTGGAGTGCTGTAATCCAAGTAGCTTATTCCATTTCTCATTAATGTAAGAGTTTCTTGGAAAGAATTCCTTGTTAATGTAGAAGAGGAATCAAGAGCTGACAGTTTTGGGCTTACGATTGAGGCACCTTCAGGTGGAACAAAAGTGAATGTTGCATGCTCAACAAAATAATAGAAATCTGGGAAAAGATAGAACTTTCCTATACTGTATTGGGTACCTTGAAACGTTGCACTTGGCAAATTATAGTCAGCGGTGAGAATTGTTGATTGACCACTTGATAAGAACGTAACCAAAGTAGCGTTAATAAGTTCTGCGTTATGAGTTACGTCACTACTGCCATAACTAATTGTTCCAGCTACTTCCGTTTTTAATGCTCTGTCAAATGAATCTCTGATAACATTGTTGGAAGAGGTAGTAGGAACACCTAAAATAAATGTTGTCATCGTAGATGGGGAGTTGTTAGTAAGGTGATACTTATCTGAAACAGCCACTACACCTGATGGCTCAATCGTAATTGTGCGATCTAAGGAACTAATTGTCGTTAACTGTAAAGTTCCTATTGATATTTGGAAAGAAGCTAATCCCACAATATTAGTATAGGGAGCTAAGTTTTGAGCTGCATAATTGTTTCCTTTAACTTCTCCATCAGTTTTACTGATGTTTAAATTCGCGGGAGAGCTTGGAAAATTTATAGTCACATTACAATTTCCAATTCTTTGTGTGAGACTTGGATAAGCTGGATAATCAAGAGTATAAATCGAATCAAATGGGTTAAAACTAATAACATCAGAAGATAAGACAAATGCGACAGTAAAAACGCTAGGTGTTTTTCCATTAAAACTTACTTGAGTTCCATAAAATTCGCTTTGGCTACCTAGTTGGACACCTAAAGTCACTGGGTAAGAATTGTTGTCATCAAATGCTACAACTCTTAGGATGCTATCACTGTACTTTGAGGGCAAACCAATCATGAAATCATCGGTAACCTGACCAGAAACATGAATTGTATCTCGAATGAGTACTTGCCCAGAATACATTACTTCAACCTCATGATCTATCTGAGTGACGCTATAACCTGCGCTTTGAGCGGAAACCGTTCCATTAAGCAAAACGATTGGCAAGAAAACTATTAAAAGGAAAAATGTTACCATGAAGATCGCTAAGGCTCGTTTCACTCGTATTCACCAATTAAGTTTCTTTAATCTTGTGTTCGCCTATTTATTACTTTGCAGTAAGATGCGCAAATTATTTATTTTTATTTTTTTTTTTATAATTTTATAGAAATAGATTAGATTGAAATTTGAATAAGAAGCGTGGATCTTTGACTTATTAGTATTTTGCTTTTTTTTTAAAATATTTAGGGTTTGCAGTTAAGACAAAACCTGGACAACCACATTCTTCAAAAAACGAAAGTCAGTCTTTTTTTTGCTTCTATAAAGTTAAAGTGGCGAAATCATATTCTTTTTTATCGAAAAGCAGCGAGGATTTTTATTCGAGTATATAGTAGTGTTGTAGATATAGATATTAATTATATTGTGTTTTGTGTTTTTTTTTTAATTTATATTTTAAAAAAAAGATGAGATAGAAAAAAGTTTGTTATTTATAAGTTTTGTAAGAAATGGATAAGGAAAAATGTTAAATGTAGATTGATTGAGTGGGAGTTTATGTTAGGTTAAAGTTTAACAAAATGAAGGAAAAAAAATGAATAGAAAAACAAAATTGATCGCATACTAATTGTATTTTAATGATAGCTTTTTAACTTTGTAGCAATTACAGTTAAAGCTGCTCAATACACAAATTTGTAAGATAGCGGTGGAATATGATTGCGTAGGTGTTATGCATATCAGATAGTTCAAATAATAGCTTAAATGAGCTTCACATTAACTATAGGAATTGGTTAATAGCTTCTTAGTGAATGTATGGTTTCACTATACTTCAGGTATTCGATATATGAAGGATGCGCTTCAAGTGATTTTACAAGATTGACGGTACATAAGATATAGTTGGTCTGTTTATATAAAGGTGATATATCAGCTTGGTTTGATTACACGCTAATCAGGTTGGCATATGGATAATCAAGTTTGATTTTTGGTGTTATTTCAGCGGGAAACTATAGCGTAGAGATTGGAATATGTGGTGGTTCAGTGTTCAACGCTCTCTCTCAGTTACTATGCATATTCTGACGGATTTACACTTAACTGTTCACAATATGGTAGCTTCTTGTATGCTATGCTAACTGATTACTGGATAAGATTAATATGCTGAGAATCGAGAATGGTGGTCAATGCGGAATATTGCACTGGTATAATAGGAGGAGGACTATGGATAGCAGATATAAACACATATATGAGCAACTATAAGTTCACGCTACGTTCAAGCGCTAAGCACGCTCACATGCATGGAGAAGGTAGATGCTCTACGGACTGTTGGAGGCATATGGGGATAACAATTATGTACAATGTACTTTTCGCAAATATACAAGTGGTCAAACATAGTTATGACGGCAGATGCTACAAACTCTCACAAAACCAATGACAACTTTAGTGAACGGTACATGCGAACGTTCCACACCGTTGGGAAGCAATGATTGCGAACTGGCGAAGTATACTGGCATTGACAGACGTAGTTCGCTAACAATGATTTTCTATGAATATTAATGTGCTGGCACGATCCAAATCCTGGGGAGTTACAGCATCATTGGTAGCAGTAGTGATGGAAGAATGATTAAATACGATCATTACGGAGCTGTGACAGTAACGTTCGCATATGATAACAGGTACCTTTACATGGGATAATACTTCTTAAGCGTACAGAACTTGGCAGTGCAGGTTACGCTTAATCAACTGGACAGTGCAGGGCGATGTATCAGGTTTGGCTTTCACAACTACAGGCTAATGGTAATGAACATATAACTGGTATTCAGCAGTTTAGGCACGTAGACTACGATAGCGGCATACTGTTAACACTCAGTAGTACTTCTCTGCACGGGGTTGCAGTGACGTGTATATACAAATTAGTTAACAACTGGATATATGCTGTGGAACGTTCAGCGGGTGGTTTTGTACTTTTCAGTGGTAGCACTCAGTGCTGATATGGAATATACGCGTTCGCTTCGATGATGGATACTGGTACGCTGGGATTGAATTCAGGTATAAACTATGGATAGGTGAATTGACAAGCTGGATGGGGAGCTTTGGGGATTACGGCGTTGATCATACGGCGGATGATAATCTCATATCAATATGACGGCGTGCAGCTACACTGGACCAACGGATAATAGTTTGTCTACCAGATAAACTATACTCACGAACTCCCAGAGGGGTATTATGGTTCTCAATGGGTTACAGCATCATCGCTGATGGGAAGCTTTTCACATACAACAGTGAGCACACGCAGTCAATATACAAGAGGCTGGAGATTATGCATAAACATAAACAGGCGAAGGCATTGGAACATACAGGCTCTATGGCTCAACGCAGTGGCTGATGGATACCTATAGCAGGCAACGCATATGACGGCTACATGTATGTTTCGGGAAGGGCAGAGCGCACAACAGTTTCTGCTCAGACACGGTGACTTGGACTCAGTGTTGATTAAGGTACAGTTCTGGATCAGTTCCTGCTCAGCAGGTACTCCTGTGTTCGGCAGGTCATGGCACATACATGGAGTACTTGCATATGCAGAAGCGATCCCCAGCACTTCACTGTGACTGGTGTCTGTCAGCTACTTGCTATTGACCGAACGGAACGCAGTTAACATTGGAACGGCAACAGTGAGTAGTGGCAACTCCAGTATGAATTTACTCCGACAATCGACGGTGTTAAAGATTACAGCCACATTACAGGCGACGATGCTTATGGCATTCATGGGTAGATACAGGACTATCAGTCGGTGTAGTGCCTCAAGCATCCCAGACTGAACTGCATAGCAACGCAAACAGATTATACCATGACAATTATTGCTGCAGCTATTGGATTAGCATTGTTGTTGTTATCTCAGTTGCCATAGCTGTTATGATACTTGAGAAACGATAAATCAATCTGACAAAACCAAAACCCCATTTTCTTTTTTTCGTTAATCAAACTCCAAAAAGAGAAAAAACCCAGCCCAAACGGAGGTATATCCTTTCTCTCAAGAAAAGCTGAAAAGTTTTCATTACTTACCGCATTATGCAATGATATTTGTTGTTCAATGAAGGATCAAACATTCCCTTAATCGTAAATAGGGTGCTTATTATGCTCTGAACCTAAGCCCATAGGTTGAAAAACTGTTTCGAATTTATTCCACCGCAATATTTGTTCTTGAGTCATAGAATAGAGTACCAGTATGTCGAAATCGAGAAGTCTATCTTTTTCTCTAAGAATCCCACCAAGGCATAAATAGCATTAACTTGAACTGGAAGATCTAACTATGCATGTTTTCAATTAATCGCTCAAGATTCCTAAGAAGGGTTGACCTTCGTAGGCTATTCTTATTGGGCATCGTTTAATTGATTAATGTTGAAATTCTTTTTAAATTTAGGGCAGAGCAAGTGAGAAGTTTTTTATCTTTAAACGACTAAATATATCAATCGTTGTCTTGTTTTGTGTTGTCTTCAGAGTTAACTCTCTGTTTTGTTGTCTCCTTGATGTAAAGTGAAAAGTGATTCAAGCTTCCCTGGCTGCAAAAAATGTTTGAAGATTTCAAGGAAAAGTTGGAAAACTGCAAAACAAGCTCTATCAAAATGCAGGATTAATTTCTTCAGGTGAATCCCTTGGAAGACGATACGACATTGCGTTCACAGCATACTGAAAATACTCAAAACTCAACTTATGTCATTAAACGTTCAAGCAGACTACATCGAATACATGATGGGACACACCATCAGCACCTACCACGACATACAGATGAAAGGCGTAGAATTTCTACGCGCATATACGCAACTTCAGGCTTAAGCATTAAACCTAAAACACGAATCAACAAAATAGACGCACTCAAAGAAATCATAAGAAGTGAAAACACAACGAAACCTAACCAGAGAAGCCCTAACTAAACCAAACGCAACCATCATCGAAACAAAACAAGTTGAAAACAGCCAAATAAAACAACTCAAAATAAATATAAAAAAATAAATGCTAAAAAAAATAAAAAAAAAAAAAAAAAAAAAAAAAAAAAAAAAAAAAAAAAAAAAAAAAAAAAATTACTTTGCAGTAATCTACGGGACATTTAGACCTAAACTATAAAAACAGAAAAATCGTAAGTGTTATGCCCCTTTTTTTCAGCATTGAACAATTTCATTGGCGTATTGTGCAAAGCGTTCTTTCCGCTGTCGAAGCACTAAAAAGTAAATCGTCAATGGTGGCGGTAAAAGTGGCTAGTTTTACTTCACATTTTATCAGAGTTACAACTTTTTTCTTTTCTCTCATTGTTTTAACGACAAGTCCAATTGGAGTTTTGGAGTTGTCTGGGGAAACAGCATTGGACACTGCCTCAGCTGTTTTCTCGTCAGCGTACTCAAGTGTTATCGTTGCTTCCAAGTTTCTCGCCTTTTAATTGTCTGCCAATTAGTTCATCCACTGTTTTAATGAAACTTTCAACCTTGTCGATTGGAGTTTGAGCTCCTGCTGCAATATTGTGTCCTCCACCTTTGCCTCCATTCGCTTCTGAAGCTAACCGCATAACTTCTCCCAGGTTTACGCCTTTGCGAATTGCAGCTTCTGTTGTTCGTGCTGAAAATTTGGCCGCCTGCTCTTTTTCAACGTTAGCAAATGCTATGAGTGGTTTTTCGTTATTGGCTAGTCCAGAGACGATTATAGACGAGATTGTTCCAATGATTTTTTCGTTTATGAAACTTTCTCCATAGATGACGTAGATATTTTGGAGCTCTCGCATACGTTCAGGTTTTTCATTGACCCAGCCCAAATACTTGTTAATGTTCTTGCGATAGTCTTCAAGAATCTTGTTAGCTTCTTCGAGAGCTACTTTGCGGTCACCCATACAGATGGCTATGCCAAGGCTCGGTCTATCCATTCTTCCAGTTGAGTTTAACACAACTGCGAATTCTCTGGCATCCCGCAACGCGGTGTTTGGCTCTTCTTTAGTTAAAACGTAGATGTACCCAATCAAACTCTCAACCGTCAAATGTAACCCCTTAGATAACAAATGGTCAGCCAAAGCAGAGCACAAACGACGTTTTTCGTCTTCGTTTAAGTCGCGCAGCGCCCTCCACTTTTCACCTTGCTTAATGGGTATGTCTAAGCTTGCTAGGAAAGCTAAGGCTTTGTCTTCTTCTCCACTTAAGCCTGGAATAAATGGGTTAGTTGTAGTAGCCAAAGTCCGATGAATTGGCCTGGTTTCTCTGCCGAAAAAGGTTAGGTCTTTTTCAACTTTGAGTATGCCAGCTGCAACGGCGTCGTCTACTATTATCTCATTTAGGCAGCATAGTCTTCTCTGTTCATACTTATCCTGCATATCACCCAAAGCGCCAACCAATGCTACTGGGGCCAAATCCACATTTGCAGAGTTTACTGCTTTAGCTACAAAGTAAGCAACACCTGAGCCACTAACATCACTTGCCCCATCAATTCCGAATAAATGAGGGTTTACCTGAACAAAATTGGGGTTGCTCGAGGTCCCATTCATCTGATGGTGATCAAGGATAAGCAACTTAAAGTTTGGGATTTTCTCGTTTAATAGGTCAAGGTTGCCGCTTCCAAAATCCGTAAAAATAACCAGCTGCGGTTTGTCGGCACCGATTTCGCCAACGATTTTCTCATCAAGCTGCTGAGTAATCCTTATCCGAAACTTTGCATCAAGGCGATATAGTACTTTGCCCAATATACCTGCAGCTGCGATGCCGTCGGCATCTAAATGCGAAAAAACGAGTATAAAGCCATCTTTGTGAGCGGTTTCCAAAATTACTTTTGACGCCTCTGATGCTTTAGCTAAGAAGCGTTCAATAGATGCTTGCTGTGCAGCCATGCTTACGTCACGCTTTGCGTAAAGGGGCTAATTAGATTTAAAGCTGGTGTATCAGCAAAAAAAAATAAACAAAACCAAGAAAGAACGTTTAGGTTACAGATGCTATTTTTGGTTCGTACTTCCAGTTCTTAGCGATGACGCCTTCACGCTTGTAATACCTTGAGAGCTTGTGGATCCTTGCTTCAATGATTTGCATGTTGCGTTTGTTGTGCAAATCCTTCTTGTTTTTGTCCAAGTGAACGGCGAGGCTTTGGGCTTTCTTCATCAGGTTTGTAAGATCCTCAGGCATTGATGGAGCTAAGCCCGCGCTTTGGAGAACGTCGCTTATGCTTTTTCCAACTAAGGGCTTTACCAGAGGAATAGCGTATTGATCTCTAAGAATGGTGCCTATGCTGCTGAGTGAATGGCCTTCTTTGGCCAATTTTATAATAAATGATTCTACTTCTTCAGGCTGATACTTGCACCAGCTTGGAGGGCGCCTGCTGACAGGTCGCATTGAATGTGATTTTCCTTTTTCCTGCTTTGGCAAATGTTACACCTTAAACTGCACCTAAACCATAGTCCACGAATATTTAAAAGTAGCTGGTTCCAGAAGGGTGAATATCTCCACTTTTAACCTTGAAACCTCAATTTTTAACTCTTTCAGAAGTGATTCTCTTGTCTAAGATGACCGATGCATTAACCGAGTGGATTCTTTCTTTTAATTCTGGAATGATGTGGTATAACAAACTAAGTTCCCAAGCCACTAAAGATACATACTTACCAAACCCCAAAAAATATTGCGTTAAGGTAGAAAAGAATCCTGATGAGTTGATAGAGCTAAAAATTCAAGGGCTACAAGCCATAAACACGACTAAAGAATTTCAAGCTGAAAATTTATTTGAAATAAGGAATCCAACACAACCGCCTAAAGTTTTTCACTCTTCTAAATTATATTCTTGTTTTACATGTTCATCATGTCTTTTTCGTCCTTGCTTCGAAGACACTTTGCGCAAAAAGTCACGGAGTTGTTCAACACATTCGTTTTTAAATAGGTCTACTTCTATTTTTGGCATTTCAAGATTTTGGCAAACCTGATTCCATAGAGTTTTAATTTTATACTCTGAGAGGACAACTACAACCCCTTCGCTATTAATTCTTTCTAATTCTCGGTCAGACTCCTCTTTCGAAAGCATATAATCGCCTTTCTGGAAGTTTTATTTAAACCTTCAATGGATAATTTTTAGTCGATATGTAATAAAAATTGAGTTAAAAATAGACGTTTAGCGCTAGAGGATTAATTATTTAATCTGTTATTCTTACTTCAGCACTATGCTTCTTAAGTTTAGCCATCGCTAAATAGACTTAAATTTTTAACTGTTGGTAGTTTTTTTAAGTAGGTAAACATCATACTAATCATAGAAAAAAGCGGTAATTAGATTGAATTGGAAACTACTAACGGCAAGTATTATTGCTCTTGTATTAACAGTAATCGTAATATCAAGTTATTATTTTTCGGTTGTTTCTGCATATTTAGGTGCAATTTACTCATTATTGACATTAAGTACACCGTTTATAATATTTTTTCTAACTGAATACTTACTAAAAACCAGAATCCGTTTAGACATTAAAAATGTTCACCTAATAGCAAAAGGGTTCGGTCAGACATTCACAGGTTACCAAGTTACTGCTTTAATAACGAACAAAGGCAAGAAAATTTGTTTTAACTTGGATGACTTGAAAGTCAAGATAAATGATAGTAAAGGCAATGCCCCTAACTTACTTAAAGTAACGAAGAAATTATCAGGACACCAAAGGGAACTCACAATAGAGGAAGAGAATTTTAGAAGTATAGGTTACACTTCAATAGATGAAAAAGGCAACAAAATAAATACCATTGAAAAACTAAGAAAAGACGATAAATACATCTTAATTTTTCCTTACGAAACTAAGACGGATATAAAAAATGGCAATAAAGAAACTGGATTTTCTTCACATACGGAATATTTGCTAGACCTTAACAAGGATGAGGAATACTCAGGAGAAATAATAGTCAAGGGTGAAGATTCCGAAAAAAATACTGTTTTAAAATCTGTGTCCTTCAAGATTAAAGTATTGCCAATTGAAATTACGACTACAAAAGACCTAGATGCCATTCTTTTAATGAATCAAATCGTAGGACTAGAAAAGCGAAGTAAACCAGAAAAATTCCAGAATTCAATTTCTTAACGATAGCATTACTTTACACCAAAAAAGAATTAATGAATTAACCAGCGATGTTATTAAGAAAGACGTTGAGATCAAACAACTTAGCAGACAAATTAGTAGTATGTCAAGCCAAGTGGAACAGGCAAAGATGCAAATTGAAAAATTAACAAGGGAAGAAGGAGAACTTATTCGAATTAATGAAAAGTTAATGAAGGATTTGAAGGAAAATCCTAGAATTATTGTTAAATGACCTCATATTTTTGCCCTTGCTTTTTTGCCAACTTTAGAAGTGAGATGAGCGAAAAGGGAATCAAATTTGCTGACGGCATAAAGGACAAACTGCGGGGACATTTATTGTAAGTCCAAACTTAGATGTCTCTACGGAATGAAAATTAAATGTGGATTGACATTTCGGACATTTGGAAGTAGAGCCTACAGAGAAAAAATTAACCTTAGCAGATATGCAAGAACTTTATAGCCCAACTTCAAAAGCATCCAAAGACATGAGGAGTATAAGAAAAAAACCTTAGCTGAAAAGCATCTAGAAACTAGTGAAGAGAACTTAGACCAATCCGTTTATAGTGACGATAAAGAAGCACCACTCAAGAAAATACTGATTTAGAAGAGGATGAATCCTTTTTAGATGAAGAGGATATGGACTGGTAAATTTCAAAGTTTTTTGAATAGTAAGTTAGTAGAATATAGAAGGAAGCCAAAAAAAAATGAGAAACAAACAAGAAACCGAAAATAAAGGAAGAGTACCTCTCTGAGTTGGATTAAAAGTAATCCTTAATAATGAAAAAAGCAAGATTTGGAAAATATTTAGGTCCTCTTCTTTTTATTCCACTCAGCAAATTTCCGAATAGCCATTGCCCGATGCGAGAAACCGTTCTTCTCCTTGATTGTCATTTCTGCAAACGTTTTGCTGCTTCCAGTTGGCTGAAAAACAGGGTCAAAACCGAAACATGCTTTCCCTTTTTGTTTGCGTTCGGCTAGGGTTATTTCGCCTACGGATTCGCCGCTAAAACACATCGGCTCGCATAAGGTTTCGTCTACATAAGCTATAACTGACTCGAACTTCGCCCGTCTGTCTGCCATTCCTTCCATGAGTTTGAGCATACCGCTATTGTGGATAGTCTTGTAAACGTAAGCCGCATATGGCCCTGGAAAACCAGTGAGCGTATCAATAAATAAGCCTGCGTCTTCTACAAAAATCGGAAGCTTTGTGTTTTTGTATGCATTTATTACGCTTTTTTGGGCGATTTCTTTTAGGCTATCGCTTTGAACTTCATCTCCCTTAACACGCAGCAGCGCCACTGTTAAGCCGTATGGGCTAAGAATGCTTCGGGCTTCATTAAATTTGTTGATGTTGCCCGTTGCAAAGAAGACAACCTTGTTTGATAAACCGAAGGTTCGATTATTGTTTTCTTTCTTCGACATAGCGGCCACGCTTCTCTATCTCCCTGATTTTCGCATAAACGTTTTCAGCCTCCTCAACTCCCAAAACCGACGAATAGCCAGATAAGACTTTCTTGAAGCATGATTCCCAAACCAAATAATGCGTACTCTGAAGCGCTCGCTTCATTAAATGCAAATCCACACCTTTCGCCTCCACTTCGCAGTTTTTTTCACCTAAACCGAAGTCAATAAAAAATATTTTGCCTTCAGGATTAAGAATCATGTTCGAAGTTGTTAAATCGCCGTGGATTAAGCTGTGTCTGTGAAGTTTCCCGATTAATTCGCCGATTTTGAAACATAATTCATTTCGCCTTTCTTCTGAAGCTTCATTGAGCAATTGTTTGATTTGCTCTCCCTCCACATACTCCATTATAATGGAAGCTTGGGGCACGTTAACCATATAAATCAGCGGAGTCGGCACCCCTGCTGTTTTAGCTTCATGAATCAATTGCGGTTCATGAACGGTACGATAACTCCGAATTTGCTCATCTAATGCAAGGGGACGATATCTTTTTGGGATTCGCACCTTAATAACAACTTTCTTGCCATGCCACTCGGCAAGATAAAGACTGGCTTCTGCCCCTTTTTTAAACAGCGTTAACTCGACTACTGTATCCATGGTACATCTACCTTATCCACACGCCAGCGAAGCTTAACATAACTCTCATTCAAAGGAGTAACCAACCCATGACTGTAAGCCAAAACGCCCGTCCATGCAATCATTGCACCGTTGTCTGTTGCAAACTGAAGCGGAACTACTCTAAACCGTGCACTATGCTCCTGTGAAATAACTTCAAGCATAGACTGTAACCGTTTGTTAGCTGCTACCCCACCAGTTAACAAAACCTCTTTCTTTTCGGTGTGTGCCAATGCTCGCTCTGTGACTTCGGTAACCATTGAGAAAGCATATTCCTGAAGGCTATAACACAAATCTTCCAGGCACCATTTGCCCTCATGCAGCCGGGCCGTCGCCGCCGTCAGCAAACCGCTAAGAGACAAATCCATACCTTTAACAAGATAGGGCAAAGAAACCAAATTTTCACCTTTAGCAGCCAACTGTTCTACCGCAGCTCCAAGCGGTAACCCCTTCTTGTGCTTAAGACCCGCTTCTCTTGCAAAAACGTCCAAGCAGTTTCCTAAGGCTATATCTAGAGTTTCACCAAAAACTCTGTAGCGTCCAGATTCAAAAGCCGTAACCATCGTGTTACCGCCTGAAACATAAAGAGTTACGGGGTCCTTAGCGCTGGTTTCCAGCTTCCCAATTTCAATATGCGCCACAGAATGGTTAACCCCTACAAGCGGAATGTTAAGGTAAGAAGCTAAAGCCCGAGCGACAGTTGCTCCTGTACGCAAAGAGGGTCCTAACCCTGGTCCTTGAGAGAACGCGATAACCGTTAAGTCACTTGGTTTCAAGCTTGCGGCGGTTAAGGCTTCCTTCAAGACTTTGTCAGCTACTTCAGAGTGGTGTCTTGCGGCTTCTCTAGGGTGGATTCCGCCTTCTGCAGGAATGTAGCTGTCTGATTTGTTGGCTAGTATTTTGCCTTCGAATGTCGCTATACCAACGCCAAAATCGTCTGCCGAAGATTCTATCCCTAAACTGTAAGCTCTTTCATTGTTCTGCTGTTTTTGCGTGTTCTTCATGGTATTCCACGTTTCTTAGGGGATACATATTTTTATTTGGATTCAACGCTTATATTCTAATTGCATTATTTGGAATTGATATTAGATGCCTAAGCGTAATGACCTTGAACAGAAAGCACTCCATTATGTGGTAAATACAGGTTATCAAGGAGTACTTCAATCAGATTTATGGCGTGAATTAGGTGCAAGTAGCCGAGAAGGTTCACGCGTCTCGATTAAACTGGAAGAAAAAGGGTTAATCCGCAGAGAGAAAGAACTGCAAGAAGGCAGATGGACTTATCGGCTTTACCCTAAAAGGCTTCCGGCATCCATAGAAACTATCATTGACTGTCCCTGTTTACTTTGTCCAGACAACGCACGTTGCGACCCAACAACTGCACTTTCACCTAAAACCTGTCCAAAACTTACTGATTGGATACTCAACTTAGGAAGAGACCCCGTCGCTGTGCCCGTTACTTCTCCAACTGAACTAGACCCGCCAAGAGATCCAAGCATGGAAAGCACAGAAGAGGACGAATCAGATGCCCAAAGCTTGGATCCAAGATAGAAAACGCGAATACTACTATAAAAAAGCCAAAGAAGAAAACTACCGCTCCAGAGCCACATACAAGCTATCTCAAGCTAACGAGAAATACGGTTTTATTCGAAGGGGCGACATAGTTGTTGATTTAGGCGCGGCACCAGGTGGCTGGATTCAAGCAGCAAGAAAAATGACTGGAAAAAACGGTTTCGTTTTAGGCGTTGACTTAAAACCAATTGACCCTTTCACTCAGGAATATATTCGAACCATAATTGCAGACTTCACGGAACCAGATATCTGTGAGCAGATAAATTCTTTTCTTCCTCGAAAAGCAGACGTCGTAATTTCTGATGCTGCACCAAACATTACTGGCGTTTGGGAAGTTGACCACGCAAAACAAATCGACTTAGCAACTAAAGCATTAGAAATAGCTCAATGCATACTACGACCAGAAGGCAATTTTTTTGTCAAACTCTTCGAAGGCGAAATGTTTAACGACTTTATTCTTACAGTAAAGGAACTTTTCGAGACAGTTAAGATTGTGAAGCCTCAAGCTAGCCGGCAAAAAAGCTCTGAAATGTACCTTTTGGCTTTAGGCTTGAAAGCCAAGGGATAATGCGAAGAAGAAAGCTAATTTCTTCTCATAGCTTCGCTTTCAGTGCTGGCTAACCCATCATACACTGAGTCGTCTTTTGGTTGATAAACCCAGTTCTGAGGAGGGCTAAAAGATACTTTAATACAAACTTCATAGTTTGGCACATAGTTTTGCATTGAGCGCCGAAAAGTGCTAACAAAGGTTAAATTGTTAGAAACGATAAACCATTGTGCGCGAGAATTTCATGCACCAAGAATTCGATCCGTGAACCAAAAGAAGGCTTACCTAACATGAAACTTGACTTGGCCTTTTGGAAAAACGCCTCATCTAAACGTAAGAGAATCTACTTCACTATCTTCATTTTTCTAGTTGCGCTTATCGTCACAGTTGTCGGGAAGTTATATACCGCTCAGTCATCAAGACGCAAAGACATTAAGTGACCAGGTAAATGCAACATTAAATACTCATAGATCAGACAATACCTTAACCCAATACATTTTTCTAAATAACTTTGAAATTTGCTTGGTAATGTTTGTTCCATTTATCGGGCCTGTAATAGGATTATTTATACTATTTGATACTGGCGTGGCGCTTGGCGCAATAGCATCTGTACAAGGCTACCCTGTATGGTTTGGTTTGCTAAACCTAATACTTACGCCTGTGTTTGGCTTGAATTTACTGCCTATTCCACTGCAATAGCAGAAAGCATCTGGCTACTCCGCAGACTAATTCAGGGGCGTTGGCGAGAACTGAAAAACACAGGGATACTAATCGGCATCTGTGCAGCATACTAATCATAGGAGCAATAGTGGAAGTTTGGCTGATAAGTATTGCTGGCTAACCCTGAAGTGTCAAACAAGCTTTTTTTAGTCTTTTACTATTTCCAAGCTTATGTCCAGTGCCTCTACACTATGAGTAAGCGCTCCCAAACTGATAACGTCAACTTTTGCAGTTGCATACTCCAAAAAGTTTTCGCTCGTGATTCTTCCACTCACTTCCAACAATACGTCGCCGAACCCAGACTTTCCTTAACATTTCCTCAGTATCATTCGCCTGCTGTGGAGAAAAATTATCCAGCATAACAATGTCAGCTCCTGCTTTTGCTGCTTTAAGTGCATTGTCGGCTCGTCTGACCTCAACTTCAATTTTTTTGGTGAACGAAGCAATCGCTTTTGCCTTCTTAACCACACTTTCCACGCTTCCAGCAATGGCCAAGTGATTGTCTTTAATCAAAATCATGTCGTCCAAATGTAGCCTATGTGGGTCGCCGCCGCCAATGAGAACCGCTTTCTTGTCAAAATACAACAGCCCCGGTGCTGACTTGCGGGTAGCGGCAATCCGAGCTTTCGAACCTGACAACTTCAGTTTCTTGGCCAACGCTCTTGTTGTTGTGGCAATGCCGCTCATTCTTGAAAGGAGATTCAGCAGTGTTCTCTCAACTTGATAAAATGGTCTGAGCATCACCAAAAACCTCGATTAAAACCTGTTTGTTTTGAATTTCGTCGCCGTCAGCAACTTTAGCTTTAACTTTCAACCCCAAATATTCAGCAAGAACAACGGCCTCTTCTATCCCGGCTACCACACCTCCCTCTTTAGCAATAACTAATGCCTTCACAATCAGTTCTGATGGAACAATTGCTCCAAATGTTACATCTCCTTGCCCAATGTCTTCCGAAAGTATTTGCTTAAGCTTCTCTTCCAGAATTTTCCGAGGAACAAACATGACTTGTATTTTGCTGACTAAGCTTTTAAATTGCTTGCTTTTCAGGCAGAACATGGGATAATTAAAATAAACCCGCCGATCTATTCTGTAGGCGTCATGCGATTATTGCTTAGCTGTTCAGAACTTGGTTTAGGCCATGTTTCCCGTATCATTCCTTTAGGAAAACGACTGCAAAAGCATGGCCATGAAATGTTCTTCTTTTCAGGAGGCAAAGCTCACGAAATACTCCAAAAGGAGTTTTCGCACGTTTACAAATGCACACCAATATCTTGGTACGAAAACGCATACGGCATTATCACTTCCGCGTCACTAATCAACCTGTTCTTTCCTTTGCCTTTATTCAACACCGAGAAAAATAGGCTCGAGATAAAAAATTCCAACGCATGGGAAACAATACATCGCTATTACGATCTAAGAGAAAACATTCGTGACATCGCACCGGACCTGCTTATCGCTGATGGCGACATAAATGCACTTAGACTCGCTCAGAGATGGAGAATCCCTTCCGTCTATATAGCTAACATTATAAGACCAAGTTACGGGTTCTCCGCTCTTCTTAGTCCAGGAGAACGCTTGGTTGAACGATATGTCAAAAACTGTTCAAAAATCATTATACCAGATAATCCGCCGCCGTACACTATTTCAGAATACAGCGTAGGAAACATGGCTGGGATGGGCTTAGATGGAAAAGTGGAGTTTACTGGAAGCTTTGTTGACACAACGTATGTAAAGGGGTCTAAAGAACACATTTTTGCACCTATAAGTGGACCGCCAGGTACAAGAGGAAAACTTCTAAAAACCCTTCTTCCAGTTCTTGAAAAACTCAAAAGCAAATGTGTCATAAGTTTAGGCACGCCAGGAAAAAAAGTGACAACAAGAATTGGAAATTGTGAACTTCATACATGGCTATCTCAAGAAGAACGAACAGCATATATGAAAAACGCTAAATTTGTCATTTTTAGCGGTGGACATGCAACATGCTTTGAAACCATCAAATATGGCAAACCAAGCATTTGTATTCCAACACAACCTGAACAATTGGGTAATGCAGCGAAACTTCAAGATTTAAACTGCTCAATTACTGCTAAAAATAAAAAAGAGTTGCAGAAGGCTGTTCAAAGAATAGAGAGTGAGCAGGAATCCTTCAATCGGAACATGTTAGCGCTCAACGAGTTCTCTAATAAGTTTAAGGGTTTAGACAGTGCGGTCTCAATTATTGAAACCCTACTAGATTAAAGCTATGGTTATTTACCAAGGTGTAATCGCTTAACTTCGCCCTTTGGAGATTCTTCCTCAAAAATAATCGCGTGAAACTTGTAAATTTTGGCGCCTTTAACTAGCCAACTATCAGGTGGAAGCCCAGCTTTGACACAGCATTGACAAAGAAATTCTTCTTCACACCAACCCCATTCAACAGGCACCTGAGGTAAAAGCAAACCCTTAGAGTAGCCTTTTTCAATGATTAAGCCGTCTTCGCCAACCTTAATTTTGTTTAAGTACTCTTTTGGATTGTCGACGTTCACGGGTTCCGGAGGCGTTAGTACGCTTACCTCAAAAACAACCTTGCTCAATTCAGACAAAGATAATGGCTCAAACCGTGGGTCCCGCGTTGCAGCATTAATTGCAGAATCAATTACCGCTTCTACAAGGGGACTTGTAGGGTAAGGGTAACCTATGCAGCCGCGAAGCTCCTTTTCCCCACCTCTAACACTGTTTATTGTTACGAAAACGCCGCAGTGCTCGAAGAGTTTCTTTGGGGTTTCTTTTGGCGGTTGAATTGCTTTGCCAGTTTCCAAGTATTGTTTTACTACAGTCCGAGCAAGTTGAATTAGGAATTTTCCTTCTTCCAAACTTAGTTCAAATACCATAATATTACCTCGATCTTGAATCATGCACAATTGCATGGCTGGTTGCTGTTTATTAAGAATGAAATTTGTAGGAAAGAGTTTAGAATTTTATGGATTCTTCGGCGATGCCTTCCTTAGTTATTATTAGGAAGTCTATGCCGTCGCCGCTCATTGAGTCTCTGCTTATGGCTGATTTTATTGACCTTGTGACGAGTTCTTTGGCTTCTTCCGCGGTCAATGTTTCTTTGTAGCCTTCTTCGATAACGCCTATCGCTAATTCTGTTCCTGAACCTACAGCAGCGTACTTGTCAGGTATTAATGAGCCTAGAACGTCAAGCACATAAAGTGATGGACCTTCTTCATCTAGACCACCGACAATTGTCTGAGTGATTAATGGTGCGTACCTACGGTTAAACAGTACATTGGCCATTAGCTTAGCTGCTGAGCGCACATTAATTTGTCTACCGACATCCATACTATAGAGGTTTGCTTGAGCTTCCATTTCTTTAGCGAGAATCTGCATGTCTCCAATAAGACCCGCACAGGCAACGCCAATTCGGTCAGTTACTTTGAATACTTTTTTGCCGCCTTTGCTCATAACGAAATAACCATAAGTTACTCTTTTTTCAGCGGCTAATACTACTCCGTCTGAAAAGACAACGCCAACCGTGGTGGCACCTGGAATCCATGCATAGCCGCCTTGCTGAGCTTGCTGTTGCTGACCCTGTTGACTTTGAGGCATATCTGGCATCTGTGGAATTTGAGGTAAATTAGGTAATTGTGGTCCATATCCTTCCATAATTTTCGCCTTTTCCCGTTCCTATACACAAAACAAATTATTAAGCTTACTTATAACCAATTCTAGATAGAGATAATGGTAAGTTTCAAGTTACGCAAACTAAAATTCAAGGCTTTCTTCTTGCCCATATTTGATTTTCTAAATAACAGTCTTGGAAAAGGTTTAATGAAAACTCAGGAAGAGTTGAAAATGCAAAGATATGTCTTTATGGAATTCAAGCTTTTACCCCAGAAACTTTTTAACATAACCAAAGGTCTCTAATATGAAAACAACTAAAAGGAAAAACAAATGATAGAAATCTATACCCAAAACCTTGACGGTATTTGGTTTGGACTTGCCTGTTCTAAAAACCAAATTGCTGCAACATCCTTCGGTGCAAGCCAAATAGCGACATTAAGAAATATTTTGAGCAGTTTACCATTCGACGTTCCCTTTGAGGTTTTTCATGAACCATCAATTTTCGCAAAAACGGCTCTTAGTTCATTGAAGAGTATTTATGAGGGACAAAGCGTTGAAGCAGAGTTCTCGTTAGCTTTAGCTCGCTTGCCGATCTATACACAAAAAGTGCTTAAAGCAACAAAGCAGGTTCCGCTTGGCTATGTGACTTCCTACGGGTCAGTCGCTGATGCGGTTGGTGGCGGTCCAAGAGCTGTTGGAAACATTATGGCATCTAATCCCTTCGCTCCTATTGTTCCCTGCCA
This sequence comes from Candidatus Bathyarchaeota archaeon, assembly GCA_963811105.1. GTDB lineage: Archaea > Thermoproteota > Bathyarchaeia > Bathyarchaeales > Bathycorpusculaceae > Bathycorpusculum. The sequence continues at coordinate 1,185,334 of CAWEPZ010000011.1, forward strand.
CAGGGTTGTAAAATCCGATTTTACTCTTGGCGGATATGGTGGAGGCCTCAAAGTGAAGATTGAACTCTTGGGCAGAGAGAAAAGAGGTTTTTTGACCCCGAAAGAAATAGAAATAAACGGACGCCAACTTGAGGTTTTCCCAGTTGAGTACGTTCTAAGAAATCTGTCTTAAGGTTCAAATTCTTGAGCTAACGCAAATCATAAAAGCTTGCGAGCTTAACCTCAAAGACGAGGAAGACGCATTGGTTAATCGAGGACTCTATGTTGGCCGATTCCAACCTTTTCATTTAGGTCATCTAGGCGCCATCAAGACAGCGCTAAAGGAAATTGATGAACTCGTCATAGTTATCGGCAGCGCCCAGTATAGCCATAAAATGAACAACCCATTCACAGCGGGCGAAAGATTAGTAATGATTCGCCATGCTTTAGTGGAGGCCAAACTGAATTCTTCTAGGTTGTGGATTGTTCCTGTTCCAGACGTCCATTTGCATATGCTTTGGGTCAGCGCACTTGAAGGATACACGCCGAAGTTCAATGTTGTTTTTTCTAACGAACCCTTGACACGCAGGCTTTTCATGGAGTCAGGTTATGAGGTCAAAAACATTGAATTCTATGATAGGAAAGTTTACATGTCAACCCTCATTAGAGAAAAAATGCTTCAAGGTAACAGTTGGATGGAGTTTGTTCCTAAAAGCGTGGCTGATTTCATTAACGAAATTGATGGCGTAAACAGACTAAGAGATCTAGCGACAACAGATAGGATTTGTTAAACGACTATTTTTTCTTTAGAAGCCTTATGATAAAATTGCCAAGCGATCAGATAAACAGCTATTAAAATCACCAATTGCGCAAAAACACTGAAAGGGTTAGCTACTAAATCAAAAAAGTTGGTGAGTGCGTGAAGCCCGATAGCAATTAAAAAGAAAGGTAAGGGGTTTTTCTTGGCTATGCCATAAGAGGTAATGGTTGCGCTCGAAGCATGAAAGATAATATGCGGTAAGCTTCCAATAATAGGTGCACCGGCAAGGAAAACATACTCGAAAAATTCTGCGATACCGAAACCTAAGCCTGTTAAAAGGCCTAATCTTACCAATGAAAGTTCAGTTTCGCCGTGCCTGTAGAACAGGGGGAAAACTTTCGCCATCTCTTCTACAAATGGGGCTACAACTACTAATAATACAGCAAATGAAACTGGAATTAAATAATTAAAAAAAGCGGCAAACGGAATACTTACCAATATGCCGGATGCCAAAAAGAAGGCGTACTCTTTTAGGCTAGGTTTATGAAGTGGTATAACGCAGTATTTCTGTTTTTTATCTTCCATAAAAAACACGTTTCCTAAAAATAGTGAATTTACCGCTTCCTTATCAAGGTTATCACTGACCATATCGCTAAATACAAGTCTCTAATATTAAGCAAGCAAGGCATAAGAAAATGAGCGCTCTTGTTATTCTTTTTTCTTATCATCACAAGAACACCGAGAAAATAGCAAAAGTTATCGCTAGTAGTCTTGGTGCACAAATAAAAACCCCAGACCAAATTGACCCAAACAGTCTTACAAATTATGACTTAGTCGGTTTCGGTTCCGGGATTTATTTTGGGAAACACCATAAAGTTCTTCTTGACTTTGTCGATAAGCTTGCCCAAAGTACTAACAAAAAAGGATTCATCTTCTCTACGAGCGGTCGAACAGGTGATGTTTCTCCTAAATTTCACAAACAGCTTAGAGAAAAACTTCAGTCCAAGGGGTTTGAAATTATTGGAGAGTTCAATTGTGGGGCTTTTGACACGTATGGACTAATGAAAATAGTCGGAGGCATAAATAAGGGAAGACCCAATGAAGATGACCTCAAGCAAGCTGACGCATTCGCCAAAGGCTTAAAGAAAAATGTTTCTTAAGTCTAAAGCAACTGAAAAGTATCTGAAGTTTTAGAAGCCAGCCGTTATCGGTTCATCTGGCTTAATTATTTCTCTTAGAAGCACTGTTGCGTAGCAACCCCTAAGCAACGTGAAACTTAATTGCACTTGGTTGTCTCCGCGGCTTGAATTGGTTAAAACCTTTTGTAGCTTAAATTCTCTGATAGGAGTAATAGCTGTTCGCAAGCCGCCCTTGCCTGCAACTCTTGTTAACTCGTTGATTCGCAAACTCTCCAATTTCACTTCTTCTTGCATAAGAACCTCTTCTTCAATTTGCCCCATAACCCCTTGTGAAAGCTTCTGCCTTATCCCAAAGATGGGAAGGGCGACACGCATTTTTCCCGTCCCGATTTGTTCGTTAGTCTGACCCATGGTTTCTTTTGTTACTGTTTTTACCAAAGTGTTCAAGGGTAATCCTGAACGCTCAACAGCCACAACGTAATCTCCAACTTCAGCTTTGCTCAAAGAGTAGCCATGCTTAATGCGTTCGCTTAGAAAACGGTTAAACAGGAAAGACTGATGTGCTTGAACAAAAAGCTGCCGAAGCTTCAAGGGCAACTGCTGGAAAGCGCCAATAAAATCAGTCTGATTATTAACCAAGTGATTCAGCATTAATCTTTCAAAACGAAGCTGACGAGGAAAAATTTCCAGAGCCTGCTTGAAATCCTTTGTTGATTTAAGTTCTTGACGTGCTTGACTTGACGATGGGTGTTCATGAATGCTGGATTTAGCTAGAAAAAGCATCGCTGCCTCCTCAAAATCGCCTTTTACAAGTGCCCTTCCCACCAAATGTGTAATTGGACGGGTTGTCCCGAAGCGCTGATGACCAAAAAAGTTTGGCATCCCTCCTAACGCTTCCAACTGCATCAATACTTCAGATATTCTTTTTTGAACAGTTGACTCCCTGTGTTTTATCGATTTGATTTTTATTGTAAAATTGTTGCCAAGCAAATAATAAGTTGACAGTGCTTCTCGAACATAGCCAACAGGGCTAAGTTCAATATCTTTAGCGTTAACTTTAGAAACATCCTCCATCAAACCACCCTCAATCGTCAAGTATTGGGCGGTAACGGCTTTAGCATCTTTAATACCAGCAATCTGGACACATCCTTGATCTATTCCAAGCTGTTGTGCGATGTTTCTAACTGCTATTAGTGTGTCCCAGTTCCGCTTAATCAAAATACAGAGCAAAAATTTCTGCCTTTTAAGAGAAGACCCTAAAACTCTTGCTGGAATAGCGCCTTCAAAGCATGCTTTTGAGCCGTCAACAAGCACTTCTTCAACCCTGAAGTCATCAATTGCTTGACGTATGGCGCCGCCAACACCCAAACCCTTGGTAGCGTAAACTTCCATGCCAAGCTGTTTATCAAGCGATGAAACAGGCACTCTTAATCGCCTTACAACAACTTTAGCTTGCCAGTTAATCTATCAATCAATCCTGCTGGAGCAGGACCAATCCCCAAGCATGTAACAGTGCCTTCAGGAACTTGTGTCAAACCCCGATCAACAATCAAAGCGTGAGGCAACCCCAAATCGTCCGCAGCCTCTTCTAACGCGCTAAGCTCTTTCTCGTCAGCAACCTTAACTGCAATCTTGCGTTGACCCTCGTACATCCAAGCTTCCCACCATTTCTTATGCTGCTGATTGGCCGCCTGAGCGGCCGAAACAGCTGCGTGCCCCGCTTGAGCTGCAATTTTTCCTTTTCCCATCTGCAAATCAGTACGGAAAACGAGGACCTGCTTGTATTCAAATTCACCCATTCATTGTTCCCGCCTATAGGTTGGCACTCGAAGACTTTAAGGGTTTGCGGACAAGTAAAGCAGAGCAAAGTACCCCATTGCCGCCAGCATTGAAGGTTTCCCGAGAACTTTAAGCATAAGTTTTCCTTGAAAATCGATTTCATCCACATCACTTAATGCCTTGTCGACACCTAACTTACCGCAGAAACGCAGCAGATCATCAATTTTTTGGTCAGAGAGAGAATCAAGAAACCGCCTGAGCCTAAGCATAACAAGAAAATCAAAATGCAACTGGTCAGAACAACGCTTTTGGTATGCCCGCAAAAACCTAGCCGAAAAATCGTTCTTCTCTATCGCTAGCTTAGCGGTCTCTGCTGCGATTTTTGCGCATGTTAACCCGAAAATTACTCCCCCGCCAGTGGTTGGTTTAACTTGAGAAGCGCAGTCACCTATGGCAAGAAAACCGTTTGAAAATGATCTTTTGATTGGTCCACCCAACGTGATTGCGTGGTAACTGATTTGGGTTATTTTTGCTTTAGCAAGCTGCTTAGAGGCAACTGGATGCTTCTTTATGAGCGACTGCAGAAAGTCTCGAGGGTTTCCTCTGTTAGTCGCTAAACCAACTTTCGCTGTTCCATCTAGTTTTGGAATGAGCCATCCGTAAAAACCTGGAGCATAAGCTTTGCCGACATAAACCTCAACCGCGTCGCGCTCAATGTCTCGGACATTTTCTACTTCGGCTTCAACTGCATAAACGAGTCTTTTTGGTTTAAGCATCTCTAAACCTGCTTGATTAAGAAGCCGTGAAGAGATGCCTTCCGCATCTAAGACAATTTTACAATTAACATGGTCTTCGGCTATGACGCTCGATTGGATATTTATTCCTTTGACAAAGCCATTGGCATTTATCAGCGAATGGACACGAGAGGACATAGCGAATTGTGCACCAGTCGTTTTAGCTTTATTAGCTAAATACTGGTCAAAACGCGCTCTGTTCAACGCAACTGTCACCGGACGCGAAAGGTGAAGCGAAAACTTGGTTCCAGCGGGCGAATAGAAGTTTGCAATACTGAAAGTGTTTTCAATGATCCCGTTTGGAAGCGGATAAAAACCTAGGTTTTTTAGGCTTCGAATACTGATGTGCCCAGCGCAGTGAGAAGGGTACCCAATCTGGGGGTGCTCTTCAAAAACTGAGACTTTAACGCCTAGTTTAGCTAAATTTAGCGCTGCACAAGAACCAACAGGTCCCCCTCCGACAATTACGACATCGGGAGAGCTGTCTGTTGGCCGCAGTATATTCGTAATCATCGTTACTTTACTGGACTAACTCAACTCGGCGTTTTCCACGTGCCATAGAAGAAGTACGGACTTTGCCGCTGACTTCGAGTTTTAGCAGTAAGTCGTTGAAGTCTTTATAACCTAAGTCTTCGAATTCACTTTTTATTTGATTAAACAGATCATCATCGGACATGTCGCCTTTTTTTTGGAGAATTTCCAATGCAACAAAGTAAGCGGGGCGTGTTTTCCAAACTTTCATCTGCGGCATAAATGTTCCTTCTAAGCAACTGGTGTTTGTGGCTTTTGTACTTGTCGGATTTGCTGCATGAAACTCTTGTACCACTTCTCCATATCAGCCGATATCGATGGACCCATTTCTTTTAAGGCGTCCAGAAAGTCTTTCATAGTTACTTCCGAGGAGTTAACGTCCCGTCTTAATGCATGCATTGCGGCTTCTCTGCAGAGGGATTCTATGTCGGCGCCTGAATAGTACTTAGTCATAGATGTTATCTGGTTTAAGTCGATGTCTTTACAAATTGGCATGCCGTTGGTGTAGATTTTGAGTATTTTTAAACGGCTCTTTTCATCTGGTTCAGGGACATAAATTAGTCTGTCGAATCTTCCGGGGCGTAGCACCGCGGGATCCACCATGTCAGGGCGGTTGGTTGCAGCGATAACTACGATGTCTTGTAATGTAGTTATTCCATCCATTTCTGTTAAGAGTTGGCTTATGACTCGTTCTGAGACACCGCTATCAGACATACCCATACCACGTCTAGGCGTAAGCGAATCTATCTCATCTAAGAATATGACTGCAGGCGCTGCCATGCGGGCTTTGCGGAAAACCTCGCGTATTGCTTTTTCTGACTCTCCAACCCATTTAGAGAACACTTCAGGACCCTTAATAGATATGAAATTAGCTTCGCTTTCAGTTGCTACCGCTCGGGCTAGCATGGTTTTGCCACAACCTGGGGGACCATATAGCAGTATACCTTTTGGTGGTCTAATACCAAGTCTGGTAAAGATTTCAGGGTTCTTAATTGGCCACTCGACAGATTCTTTGAGATGCTCTTTTACGTCTTCAAGTCCACCAACGTCATCCCAATGAACAGTTGAAACTTCTATGTAGACTTCACGCATAGCGGTAGGTGTGACTTCTTTGTAAGCGCCAAGAAAATCGCTCATTAAAACCTCCATCTTCTCCAACACCGCTGGAGGAATGCGTTCTTCTTCAAGATTTATTTGAGGCAGGTATCTGCGTAGGGCTTTCATGGCTGTTTCTCTGCCCAGTGCCGATAAGTCTGCACCTGTGTAGCCATGGGTCATATCAGCAAGTTTTTTGAGGTCAACATCATCTGGGGACTTTTCTGTTGTTCCAGTTTTCTCAATTCCATGCAAAGGCATACCTCTAGTGTGGATTTGGAGAACTTCATATCGTCCTTTCTTGTCCGGTACGCCAATTTCTATTTCCCTGTCAAATCTTCCAGGTCTACGCAATGCAGGGTCAAGTGCTCCAGGGCGGTTAGTTGCGCCAATAACTATTACGTTTCCTCTTCCGCCTAACCCATCCATCAAGGCTAAGAGCTGCGCAACAACACGCCTTTCAACTTCGCCTGTAACTTCTTCCCGTTTAGGCGCTATCGCATCGAGTTCATCCACGAAAATAATGCTTGGTGCATTCTGCTGTGCCTGTTGGAAAATTTCACGTAAACGAGCTTCAGACTCACCATAAAATTTGCTCATGATTTCCGGGCCATTAATAGAGTAAAAGTTGGCTTCAGATTCGTTGGCAACTGCCCTAGCTAGCAGAGTTTTGCCGCAGCCTGGTGGACCATGAAGCAAGACACCTTTTGGAGGCTCAATTCCTAAGCGTTGGAATAATTCCGGGTGACGAAGAGGCAGCTCAACCATTTCGCGGACACGCTGAATTTCTTCATGTAAGCCCCCGATGTCTTCGTATGTGGTTCTTGGTAAGCCTTTGCCTTCTGGCGCTGGTTCGTTTAATATGGTTAAACGTGTTTCAGCTGTAACTTTTATGATTCCGTGAGGTCTGGTTTTTGAGACTGTGAAGGGTATGGCGTGTCCCAACATCATTACTAGGGTTGTGTCGCCTTCCACTAATGTACGTTCCATTAAGCGGTTTTTAACAAAATTAGTGAAGTCTTCATCAACGTTTAGTCGCATATCTACTGGCGCAAGTGTTATGCTTAGGGCTGTTTTGACTTTTGCCGGTCGCACAACAACATACTCGTTTATGGCTACGCCTGTGTTTTTGCGAGTATAACCGTCGATACGAATGATATCTCGGTTTTGGTCTTCACTGTAAGCTGGCCAAGCAATGGCGGAAGTTGTACGTTTATTTATTATTTCTATTACGTCTCCAGCGCTTATGCCTAGTTTCTGCATTGTTCGTTGGTCTATGCGGGCGATTCCTCTGCCCACATCTCTTTGCCTTGCGTCTCCAACACGTAATTGAACTTCGCTCATTCAGAATCCTCCAAATAATATGGTGCTAAAGGTTACGTTTGAAATGAACCTTTATTACTATATAAACTTTAGAGATCAATGATTAATATTTTCAGATGTTTGTGAGCAATAGGACTGATGGAGTCTTGTGTCTAAAAACAAGAATTAAAGCTAATCTCTGCTGCTTCTGCGGACAAACATGCATTGTGCTTGGCTGACGCCCGATATTTTTCCGAGTTTTTCCTCGAATTCATCAACAATACCACTTTTGTCTTCCGGGAACTTGAGTTGAACAAGAAGCGCAATTAATCCAAAAGCTATAGGTTCCTCACCATATCCCTCAATCGAAGCGAATTCGGGCTTAATGTTGTCAATTTGTTTCTTGAGGGCATCAAAGTTTTCCACAATGTCTTCTGGGAAAACCTTGTATGTTACAATAACGCTTCCCATGTCCTATCGCCTTATGGTCCTGTAAATCCGCATTTTGGACATTTGTACAAACGGCCGAATTTGCGGCATTTTCCATCTCTTTTAATTTGGATGTCGCCGCAGTTTGGGCATAGGAATTTTGTAGATTCGCTGCCAGGTGGGATTGGCTTGCCGCAGCTTGTACATGTAACCATGGATAGTGATGTTGCTCTTTCTGACATAACTTACATCTCTTGCCGTTTTAATTGTGAGTCCTCCTTATATCTGCTATGCTTGCTAACTTGTCATAATCTTTGTTTAACATAGCGTTAAACGCGTTTACGACAGACGCAAAACATGTGGCTAATCAACCATTCAAACAAGTTTTTGGTGTAGACATTGATAGGGGCATAGACCTGATTTATTGAAAAGAAACTTATTTTTCTTATGAAAAAAGTATTCGCAAGTTTATTAAGAAGGTTTCTTGCCTACTTATTTCGTGGTAAGTTTTGGGCGTAGACTTTAAGGATCTCGTTCCGAAAATCCCTGTTAAGTTAGAGGATTTAGGCGGCAAAATCATAGCCATAGACGCTTACAACGCGATTTATCAGTTCCTCTCCATCATCCGTCAGCCTGATGGCACTCCGCTGAAAGATAGCACAGGAAAAATCACGTCTCACCTGAGCGGCTTATTGTACCGCACTAGTAATCTTGTTGAAATGGGGATAAAACCAATCTATGTTTTTGACGGCATTCCTCCTACCTTGAAAGCGGTTGAGATCGAACGGCGCAGGCAAGTCAAAGTTCAAGCGATAGCAAGCTATGAAAAAGCTGCAGTGCAAGGCGATACAAATAAGATGCGGATGTTTGCTCAGGCATCAACCAGCATGAAAGACTATATGCAAGAAGATAGCCGAAATCTATTGGAGCTTATGGGTTTGCCTTGGATTCAAGCGCCAAGCGAAGGCGAAGCTCAAGCAGCGCATATGACTAAACGGGGTGACTCGGACTATTGTGCTAGCCAAGATTATGACAGCATACTTTTTGGAGCACCCAAACTACTCAGAAACGTGACTATTTCAGGCAGGCGTAAGCTTCCCAGCAAAGGCATCTACATTGACGTTGTTCCTGAAGTAATTGAGCTTTCAAAAGCGCTAGATCAGACTGGCCTAACTTACGAACAGTTAATCGATGTGGGCATTTTAATCGGCACAGACTTCAATCCAGACGGAATAAAAGGGCTGGGGCCAAAAACCGCTTTAAAACTCATCAAGCAATACGGCAGTTTGGAGAATGCCCTTCCAAGCATAAAAAACGCTAGTTTTCCTGTTGAACCAAACTGTATTCGAGAAGTTTTTTTGCATCCTGAAGTTACAAATAAATATAAGCTTGAATGGAAAGAGCCGAACCTTGAAGGCATCATAGACTTCATGTGCAGACAAAAAGAGTTCTCTGAAGACAGGGTTAGAAAATCAGTGGAAAAAATGCTTGAAGGCAGCAGAAAACAAAAGGGAAAGATGACACTGGAAAAATGGTTTGGCTAAAAAAGAGAAAGGTTACTTCACAGTAACACACTTTGCCAAGTTCCGTGGCATATCAGGGTCGTACCCCTTCTCAAGCGCAACATAGTACGCCAAGAGTTGTAGGGGCAAAGCAAAAGGAATCGGCGACAGGACACCCGGAATACCTTTCGGGACCTCTATGTAATCATCAGCCAACGATTTGATGTCCTCGTCTCCTTGCTCGACAATAGCAATTATGTGAGCGCCTCTGGCTTTCATCTCCATAATGTTACCTATCAGCGTCTTGTGACAATCGTCTTTGGGACAAACGAAAACTACCGGGAAACCATTTTCAATAAGGCTAATTGGGCCATGTTTGCTTTCGCCCGCTGGAAACGCTATTGATGGAATATATGCGATTTCCATCAATTTGAGTCTGCCTTCGTAAGCAGTAGCAGTGCTTATCCCTCTGCCTAAGAAAAAGAATACTTTAGAATTCTTGTATTTCTTCGCTATTTGCTTAACTTTTTCCTCCTGCGTCTTAACTATTGTTTCAGCAATATCAGGCAATTTAGCTAAGTTTTCTTCGAGACTGTCCATTTCATCTTGAGAAATTTTGCCTCGCTTTTTCGCTAATTTAAGCGCAAGTTGCGCCAAAACCGAAAGTTGAGACGTAAAAGTTTTGGTAGCGGCAACTCCAATCTCTGGACCAGCCTGGGTGCCAATATAGACTCGTGAAATACGTGTTAAAGTTGAGCCGATAACATTAGTTAAGCTTAGAATTGTGGCTGCACGCTGTTGGGCACATGTTACGGCTGCTATTGTGTCGGCTGTTTCGCCTGATTGACTAACCGCTAAAATGGTGCTGTCTATATTTACTGATTTGCCATGTTGCTCTATGAATTCTGAAGCGTAAACAGGGTACGTAGCCAAGAAAGCAAGTTTAGAAAACATGTATGAAGCCGCCAAACAAGCATGATAGCTTGTTCCGCAAGCCACGAGATAAACCTCGTTTGCGCGATCCAAAAAAGTTGTGAGTAAATCCAGATAATGCTCCTGCATACGCAAAGTATTGCGCAGAGTCTCAGGCTGTTCATGGATCTCTTTGATCATGAAGTGTGGGTAACCGTGTTTAACGGCCATTTCAGCTGTCCACTCAATAGTAACTGGCTCACGTGTAACCGTGCTTGAATCTTGAAGTCTTATTATTTCATAGCCGTCAGATGAGAGAATAACAAGTTCACCATTATTTATCATAACTGCTTTGTTTGTCACAGCTAGAAATGCTGGAATATCTGAAGCGCAAAAAACACCTTTGCCGTTGATACCTAAAACTAGTGGACTTTCATTTCTGGCGCAGATAACTTTGTTTGGTTCTTTTGTAGAGATTATAGCAAGGGCATAGGAACCTTCGAGTCTTTTGAGGCTTGCTTTAACTGCATCAACAAAAGAGAGTTTCGGGTTCTCCTTTAGCGTTTGCTCAATCAGATGCGGGATTACTTCGGTGTCTGTTTTAGAAACAAACGTATGATCCAGATTTTGCAGTTCACTTTTCAGCTCCATAAAATTTTCAATAATTCCGTTGTGAACAACCATTATTTCACCCGTGCAATCCGAATGCGGATGAGAGTTAACCCTTAATGGGGCACCATGTGTTGCCCAACGAGTATGACCAATTCCTATACTGCCTGGCAAATCATCAAGATTCAAAATTTTGTTAACTTCATCGATTTTACCCTGATCTTTTTTGAGAAAAATTTTGCCATCTGACAGTGTTGCTATCCCCACTGAATCGTAGCCTCTGTATTCAAGACGTTTAAGTGATGACCGAATTAGGGGCGCAGCATTTCCTTCATTTAAAACACAACCAAAGATTCCGCACATTTTTGTAGTCTCGCATTGTTAATGTATGCTATGGAAGATTGCGTTTTGTTAATAAGGATTTTTAGAATAAAGTTTTGACCACTAAAAATTTTCTTTTAGCAGTTTTCGCTGGTTCCTTGGAACAAGACTAACTTGTGAAGCAAGTATTGCCTAAAATCTTTGAACCACTAACAAATTTTTTATAGCACTTCAAGCTTTAACCCTCGTGACTACCTATGGACAAGAAAATGCTGCTACAAGATAGCGACAATATTCAGGAAGTGAAAGAAATCAGCATAATCGACGACTCACAAAAACTAAAAATGATACTTGGTAGCTTGACTTGGAAAATCCTGACACTCTTATCAAAAAAGGAAATGTACCCCATGGAAATCGCAAAGCAGTTAGGTATGCAGGAACAAAAAGTCTATTACCACATCAGAAAACTCGCCAAAGTAGGAGCCATAGTAGTAACTCGAGAAGAAAAAAAGAAAGGGGCAACAGCAAAATACTATAAAACCGTGTCACCCGCCTTCGGAATAGAGTTTCCTTATGGCTACAAATCCATCCAGAGCCTTTGTCTTTTGGGAATTGATAAGCAACTTCAAGGGTTTTTTAAAGAATTTATTAAAGAAGGCACCTTTGATGGAAAAATAGTTGTAGGCAGCCCCCAGCCGCATGGACCGTTCAAAACCAGCGCTCGAGATGGGCACTATGCAGCTCATTTGGCACTTTTCCTTGGGCAATTTGCTAAAATGCCTACTGAATTTGCCGTGAAACTTGACGTTGATGTAAAGGTAGAGAAAGAGGAAAAAAACAATTTAATCCTTGTTGGTGGTCCGGGAACTAACCTTCTTACTCAGGAAATTAATTATTATCTACCCATCAAATTTATCATGCAATCATCCGAGCAAGGATTCTTGCTAGGTGGCTTATCATCTCAAAAAACCTCACAAGTGTACACTTCAGACGTTTCAGGGGTGATAGCTAAAATAGTGAATCCTTGGGACAAAACCAAACGCATTGTAGTTTTAGCAGGAAACAAAGCAGTAGGAACAAAAGCATGTGTCTTAGCGTTGACTAATTTTTGGAGGAAAACATTGGAAAAATACAGGGGCGAAGACACGTTTGCAGTTGTGATTCACGGGTTTGATTTGGATGGGGATGGAAAAGTAGATTCTATTGAGGTTAACGAATAATTGAACCAAGAGTTAAGAGAAGTTATCGTTGCATTTGGGCATGAAAATATTCACGCCGTCCACCCCTCAACCCTAATGTTCACAAAAGAAAAACATCTCTCCAAAACTGGGGACTGTATCATCGCTGTTGCAGCAGATAAATCAGCAGGAGAATTAAGCCAGGCATTCAAATATAAGCTCAATAAACCAAACGCTAAACTAACCATCATCATTGAGGCGGATGGTATATTTGAGAAAATCAATGCTTATGGTTCTCCTAAACTGATCTTAACTCACCCAACTGACATAGTGATTAGAAAAAGCGATTACATATCAGACCGAACCTTGGCAGTCCACGCTGACAAATCTTCAAACGATTTGTCAAGAGAACTTTTGGAAAAGCTGAAAAATCCAAAACAGAAAATTACAATTACACTCATCATAAATGGCTAAGCGATTTTGGCATCTAAAACAACCTGCGACTCAAACGGTGCAGTCTCCCTAATGCTTCTCGCATAAAGAAATAGTTCTACTTTCCGCCCGGTTTCCTCTACTGCTTGGCAAAACCGCTGTTTTTGGTTTTCTATGGAGTCGGGGGAACGTATGAAAGCGTAAAAATGGATTATTCCTCCTTTAGGCTTGATGGTTTTGCAAGCGGCGTCAACGAATTCAATAGCTGTTTCGGGCAAATTCATTATGACACGATCAGCTATGCCCTTTAGTTTTACTGAGGCTATTTCCCTTGCATCTGCAAGAATTGGGAAAACGCGGTTTTCAACCCGGTTAACCCGAGTGTTTACATTAAGCAAATCAATGGCTTTTGGATTAATGTCGACAGCGTAAACTTCTACAGTTGGATTTTTTTTGGCGATTAAGATTGAAAAGGGACCGACGCCTGAAAACAGGTCTACCACATCTTCGCCCGGTTGCACAAGCGACGCCACCCTTTCATGCTCATGCGAAAGGCGTGGAGAAAAATAGGCTTTAGCTAAATCAACATGGAGCTGACAGCCATATTCCCTGTGGATTGTTTGGGTTTTTTGTTCTCCAGCGATAAAATTGAAGTTGCGGATTCGGTAGGTGCCACTTATTGCTCCTTCTTTGGCAAGCACGGTTTTGAGGTTTCGATGAGTTTTTAGAATTGCTTCTCCAATGAGGTTTTCATAGGGTTCCAGGTCAGTAGGAACTTCGATGACAGCTATATCCCCTATAGTATCTAATGCTTGAGGCAAAATATTCAGCAAATCAGAAGGCAAGTTGTCCTTAAGCACTTGGCTAAGTGATTCTGCAGCCACATTTTTTTCCTCAAAAGCTTTGGTTCTCAACTGGGAATCTGGAACTTCTGCTTTCAACATTGCAAACTTGTTGGCGTCCGGTTGCTTTACTAAGGGAATGTAAAGGCTGCTTTCATCCCTCTCAATTTCCAGAGATTTATCGAAAAGACCCAGCTTGTTAGCCAATGTTAAGGTTTTTTGTCCTTGTTTTTTTTGGACTTTTATGCAGAGGGTTGTCTTAGGCATGGAAATCAGCCGTTTTTTCTATTCGATAGAGACTATCTTCTTTTTTAATGGTGAATTGGACCTTTAACATTTTTTCCATTAACCAAATGTTTGATTCAATATGCTCACTTATTGCAGTGGCTAAGAAAGCTGATTTGCCCTTTGCCAATGCCATGTAGGGAATAAGCATATCTGCCAAGTGAATATCAACTGTTGGCTTAAACGATAATTCCTTGACGAGTTCTTGGGCGGCTTCTTCCCCAACGGCTTCACTCATTTTACGCAGCTCGCCTATTGCATCAGAACCTATGATGACGTTTGCGTTTGTTTCAGCCCACAGAACAATGGAGCTACCTTTTTGATACGGGTTCGACTTGTCATTTACGATTTGAACGACGGCGTTGAAGCCGTTTTTAGAAAGGTAATCTTGAGCTGCTTTCGCTTGCCGCTCTGCCACATGCCTATCCGCTAAAAAAGTGCAAACGGAAACCCCTTCTATCACCTTTAATGTGCCAAAGTTCTCAAGAAAGAGTGGTTTTAGATTGACGTTAGGGTTAACAGTCATTGTTACTTCGCCCATACCTTTGGGATAGTAACCATATCTTTTTACACTTATGGAGGCGTCAACTCCCATTTGTTTTAGCACTTGCAAAAATACGTTTCGAAGGTAGTTGATGGTTGGTGCATGAGTTGTGTCTGTTCCTCCTTTTGCCACATGCAAAGACACAGGATTACTAGCGAACAAGCAAACGGGCAGTGTTGCCAAAAGGAGCATGGGGATACTTCCAGCGGTTTGAATTTCTGCTTCGATATTGCCCCCTTTTATTTGCTGGGGTGTAAACCAGAGCTCGCTTGAACCTAAGGCAGCACCTTGCAATTTGGCGTCACACAGTTTGGCGGCCGTAAGCACGGCTTCTAGATGCTGGTGCTTTAAACCTGGTTGCGGGCGGTTTTGTCTTATATTAAAAATGTGCAGTGACTGTTTAGTTATGGCTGCCATGGCTATAGAGAGGCGAAGAATTGTGCCGCTGCCGCTTTTTTGACTTCCATCAATTTCAATCATACCTTTCCGTCCGAGTTTGGGTTTTGGAGGGATTTATGAAATAATTAATAAGCGTGTTGGGTTATTTAGGAGTTTGATGGAGCGTTCGGGATGAGTACTGACAAAGAAAAGTTGAATCAGTTGTTAACAAAGGTTGACGACCTTGTTGTAACCTTAAATAAAGTTTCTGAAGAGCTACGTTCTGTTTCTGCTTCCATGAAGTCTTTGGCAGTAGGTCAAATTACTCAGCCCCCAACCGCCTTCCAAGCGCAAGCAACCCAGTCACGAGAGGTTGGCTCTAAGCAGAGGTCGCTTGATGACATTCGCATGTCATTCCCAGAAGAATTGGAAGCCAGATTAAGTTTTGAAGAAAAAGATGATTACATAATCATTAAACCTAAGCAATTTTTGGGTTCAGAAAACTTTGCCAAAATAGCATCTGCAGTCCGGGGGATGAGTGGGGAATACATAAGCGCAGGCAAAGATTCTCACTTCAGGGTACCTAAGAAAAAAGCATAGCTCATTATTTCGCTTCAAAATCGCTAAATTCGCCAAGATAATTCTCCCATGCAACATCTATGCCCGTTACTTTGGCAGAAGAAGGGCCGTGACGGCAATATTCTACAAGCTTTTTAACTGCTTTATCTTCACCTTCAAAAACAGCTTCCACTCTGCCATCAGATAAATTGCGAATCAAACCGTTAACACCAAAACTTTCAGCTTGCTGTTTGGTTTTTTGCCTAAAAAAGACACCTTGAACTCTACCGTTTATAAATACGTGAGCTCTAGCTTTAACCATTGTCTCTCTCAAGCTAACTTAAGTGGTCAAACTAAAAAATCTAATTTTACTGAAAAAAAAAGAAAAATGTTTTTCTTAATCCCAAACGCTGATTCTTTCTCCAACAGTGTACAGGAAAAGGCTTGCTGAAGGTGGCCCTAACCACTTGAATTTATTGACTAAGTCTGAAACCACTTTTGCGTAGTTGTTCGAATGATCCAAGCTGTCCAAGT
Organism: Candidatus Bathyarchaeota archaeon; assembly: GCA_963811105.1. Taxonomy (GTDB): domain Archaea; phylum Thermoproteota; class Bathyarchaeia; order Bathyarchaeales; family Bathycorpusculaceae; genus Bathycorpusculum. The sequence continues at coordinate 1,201,237 of CAWEPZ010000011.1, forward strand.
ATTTCTGGAATGATCCGTATTGTTTCTCTATCATTTTGAAGTTTTGCGCATTTTGTATGATTGCTAAAATTTTTCCTTTATTTCTGATAATTTCGGCGTCGTTCATTAGCCTTTCAACGTCAACGTTGGTGAAACATACAATTTTGTTGACGTTAAAATTCGCAAATGCTTTCTTTATCGCTAACCATTTATTATCGATGACACGCCAGTTTAATCCCGCTTGAAAAATCACTCGACACATATTCTCAAAGTAACCTTCATCATTGTTAGGTCTCTTTTCTCGGTACCACCATTCGGGCATTTGCCAGTGTTCGTCTTGCATTCAAACCAGTCCTGATAATTACTTCCATTCCCAAATTGTAACGTTTAACTCCATCCACATTGGGTCTAGCGCTTCAAAAGTGACAACAGCAATCGTTTCATTTAGCCAACCTATTTTCTCTGACATCGTCATAAAGGTCCACAACGCCACACTTGTTGGGTTCTTACCCATTACCATCTTCATCAGGCTATATCCTTTCACAACGCCCATATCCCCAGTCATCGTCATAAGCATTCCTTGATCTTTCGATGTTGCAATGCCTTTAGGAGGAGTCATACTCATACCAGTCACATTGAGGTTGCAGTCAACACCTTTCGCTTTTCCCATTCCTTTCATTTGAGCCGTCCACGTATACATTGAAGTAACTCCTTCCATTCCGACTGATTTTATGAAACTTGCTCCACTTTTGCCCTTGCCTTCCCAAAGTTTTTCGCCAATCGCCATTTTTTTTTCACCTCACAATAAGATTTGATTTTTTCTTAAGGATTTAAGCAGTTGTGGTTGCCCTTACGCAACAACAATCTTTGGTTTTTACATTCACTTTCAGTCATCCCTCCCCTGTTCGAAAAGGTCGTTTCTGAGCTTGTTTTAAAAGCGTTATTGGCAGAGTAACCATTTGCTGGTATGTTATGTTTAAGTCGAATTATGGGAAACTGATGGTTTACGCATCAACTGGAGTTCCACATAGGAAACGGTTGGATTCAGTTAGAACTGCCACGCAGGAAACGGCTAAACGGTTAAAATTGGATTTTGAAATGGTGAAGCTGGACAGGGCTGGCTCGCCAATTTATGTTTACTATGAAGAAAGCTGCGATGAAGAACCTATTCCGCTTTATTGCGATGAAGGTAAAATGTCAAATTTAGAACAGATATGTTCTGCGTTGAGAAGTATGATGTTTGTTTTGTCGTTCCATCCTAAACATTCAGCTTTGAGACAAATGAGAAAAGAAATTCTCAGACTTTCCTGAAACGGATTGCTTGGTTTTCCAGTGTTACTTCGTAAACTTGGTTTACGTCAAAATTTATGCCAAAACTGTCGTATTCTTGCTCTGTTAAGAACAGTATTATTTTTGGTGTTGCCATTTGAGTTTTTTGCGGTAGGAAAGGCATTTGCTGCTGCAATGCTTGCATTATGTCTTGTGCCATTTTGGCTTCGTCCGATTGTGGTCTCACGATGTATGGGTTGACTTCTCGCTCTTCAAGCAATTCAATTCTTTTTCCAAGGTTACCGTCTAAATCTCGGGTTGACTCAATTTTGTTTACTCTAACGCGGAACATCAGATTCACTTCTTAATTAGGAAATACATATGTCAGACATTTAATTCTTTACACTATAATTTCTTACAGTTTCCTCAATCAAGGTATCCTACAACTAAGAAAACCTTGGAGACCGAGAAACCTGGAAACTTTCTCTTTAGAATTAATATTTGGAATTTCAGTAGAATTTTTGAATCTTACTTGATTTATCGTTGCCACACACCAAAGAACTTTTTTTATTAAGTAAAAAGTTGCATCTATCGATGCCAATAACAGTTTCTCAATGTTCCTATATTAACGCTTAAGAAAACTCGCTGGTCGCCTGTTTCTTGATTTCTTTAATTCTCTCATCTATTTCTTTTAGCTGGTCCTTCATCATTTTGACCGTTTCATAGGCATGTTTTCGATCGTGTTCCAGTTGTTTGAGGTTTTCTTCGCTGCTTGTTTTCTCTTCAAGAAAAGGGGTAAAGAGAGAAGGCATCTTCGGCATAGACGAGTCATTTTCGATGTTGAGAACGTCTCGGGCGAATTCTCGGAAAAGGTTGCCTATGTTATTTGAGATTTCGGCTTGTTTAATGATGGCTCGTCGGAGAATGAGTTCTCCTGATTCGGTTATTTTGTATACTTTGAGTTTGCGGTTTTTCTGAACTTGCCATTCCCCTTGGATATATCCACATTTTTCTAAGTCCCGCAAGATGGGGTAAACGCCTCCTGCAGTGGGTTTCCAGAAACCCTTGGTTCGGCTTTTGATTTCTTTCATGATCTCATAGCCATGTGAAGGTTTCTTGTTGAGAAGGATAAGAATTCCCATACGTATGTAGCCTTTTTGGGCTTCTTTGAGCCAACTTGATGTTGTCTTTTCTTCTTTTTCTGCTGCCATCGTGCTTCAAATCTATAATTGCATATAGGGAATACTTATATTTTACCGCAATATATTGCAGTAAATACTATTGCAAAATCAAAGTGGTTCAGAATGGCGATCGAGTCAATTATTGAGGTCAAGAATCTCACGAAAATGTTCAATAAATTCACAGCGGTAGATGACATTTCATTTGATGTTAAGAAAGGCGAAATCTTCGGTTTACTTGGTCCTAACGGAGCTGGTAAAAGCACAACTTTGCGTATGCTTTCCACCTTAGCCAGACCAACTAAGGGGACGGCGACTATTGGCGGCTGCGACATTGTTAAGGATGATACAGATGTACGCAAACTAATTGGTATAGTTTCTGAGAAAATGATAATGTATAATCGTTTAACTGCTAAAGAGAACCTGTGGTTTTTCGGCAGCCTCTTCAACATTCCCAAAGAAATCTTAAGCAAACGCATCGATGAACTTTTGGAGCTGGTCCAGCTGACTCAATGGAAGAATGCTCAAGTAGGCACTTTTTCAACAGGCATGCGCCAAAGAATGAATGTAATTAGGGCGTTGCTAAACACTCCAGAAGTACTATTCTTAGATGAACCAACTTTAGGTTTAGATCCTCAATCTTCGGTTGAAATCAGAGAGTTTATACGTAAATTGAATCGGGAGAACGGCACAACTGTTGTCATAACCACTCACATGATGGTAGATGCTGACTTGTTGTGTGACCGCATAGCAATTGTTGATCATGGAAAAATCGTGGCCTTAGATACTTCAGCCAACTTGAAAAAAATAATTTCAGGGGCGGATACATCTATAATAAGACTTAACATACCTAATCTCTCGTCTGTCTTAGTAGAAAAACTTCAAGCGCTCAAATGCGCAGACGCAGTAACTCAAGAAAACCAAACTGAACTTAAGATTTTAGCCCATGGCAACGAAGCGTTTAACAATATTATAGATTCCATTCGAGAAAACGGTGGAAACATAAGCTCTATGGAAAACCTTCAGCCAACCCTTGAAGATGTGTTTCTCCACATTACAGGCCATCAAGTACGTGATAGCGCAGATCAAAGAATTCCTTCTGAGCATAAGCGTTTTGGTGCTCCACAAAGGAGAATAAGGTGAGTAACATGACTGCAAAAACTCTGGTTTCACATACTATGCGAATTGCCTGGAAAGACCTAACTGAACTATTCAGAAACAGGCTTGGCCTAGTTCTGCTCATAGTAATGCCGCTGTTCATGATGGTTATGGTTGGTTTCATCTATCCGTCCAACGGAACGGTAACTAACCTACAAGTTGGCTTGGTTAATGACGATTTAGGTTTCCATAATTCAACCGCTCCAAGTCAAAGCTTCATCATGGGTTTGCAAGCGTTTAACAGCCAAACTCACCTGCTAGATCTCTCCAACATATCCAGCGCAGCGGAAATCAAAGATATGGTTCAGAGAGGAAACATTGAAGGGGGCATAATAATACCAAGCAATTTCTCTCAGAGTATGATGACGGGGCAGCAGGCTACTCTAATTATCGTTAGTGACGAATCAAACCCACAAATCTCAGCAACTATTAATGGAGCCCTTAAAGGAGTGTTTGACGCAATGGGAACCACCCTCGCTCAACACAATGTGGAACCTTTGAACGCGACAAACACTTTAGCAATTGTAAAACCATTTAACGTGCAAACGCAAGGCGTTGTCTCAGGCAATCCAAGTTACTTTGATTTTATCGCTCCAGGAATAATGGCCATGACCGTTATGATGAGTGTCATGACTGGATTGCCAGTTGCTATCTCGCAAGAGAAAGAAATTGGAACAATGGATGGCATGATGGTGGCGCCAATCAATAGGCTGTCAATTATTCTCGGTAAAACTCTTGGGCAAACTGCCAGAGGCTTGATTCAAGGAGTCATCATACTATTGTTGGCTGTTGGCATATTTGGAGTAGCAATCCAAGGGAGCATAATCCTCGTATTCGCTTTACTTCTACTGGGAGTATTCGCCTTCGTTGGCTTAGGCATAGTGATAACATCATTTACAAAAGATCAAGAGACCGCACAGATGCTTATGATGACACTGATGTTTCCAATGATGTTCCTCAGCGGAGTCTTCTTCCCCATCCAACAGATGCCATGGTATATGCAAGATATCTCAAAGGTCCTACCCCTAACCTACGCTTCACAAGCACTCCGAAAAGTCATGGTATTAGGCGCTGGAATCCCTGCGATATCCACTGAACTCATAGTGTTGATTGTATTCGGAGCCGTAATGATAGCAATTGCAGTACCTGTATTCAGAAGAATGATGACACGATAGAACCCAGGAGAAAGAATCTTGAGTACGCTTTGCTCCAAATGCCCCTTTTTTCAACTCGCTCCCCTGATAAGGCGTAAGAATGCGCGCAAAAGATGCCGAATTGAACCACAAAGGCAACTCCGAATCTACGAATGCAAAGACTATCCTGAAAAAAAGGGACTTTTCAGACGGTAATTTTTCATTTTCCTTAACTGTTTTTAGACCTTTTTGTCATTATCCCCGTCATGGTTTTATATTCTGCACGCATAGAACTCCAAAGAAGAGAAAATAGCTATGTCAGATACCGGAGTAACCGTAAAGAAAAATCAAGACTTCTCCGAATGGTATGTAGAGGTAGTTTTGAAAGCGGGACTTGCGGATTACGCGCCTGTCAAAGGCTGCATGATTATCCGTGAAGATGCTTACGCTGTGTGGGAGAAAATTCAAGAAATTCTAAACCAAAAAATCAAGGCTACGGGGCATCGAAATGTGTACTTTCCAATGTTTATTCCAGAAGCTTTCTTAAAAAAGGAGGCTGAGCATTTTGCTGGTTTCACGCCTGAAGTTGCGTGGATTACCATGGGCGGTGACACGATGCTTGAGGAAAGACTGGCGGTTAGACCAACTAGTGAAACAATAATATATGACACGTTCAACAAGTGGATACGCAGCTGGCGTGACTTACCAATTAAAATTAATCAGTGGTGCAACATTGTAAGGTGGGAAACAAAAGCCACTAAATTGTTTTTACGTACAAGGGAATTTCTCTGGCAAGAAGGACATACAGCACACGCATCAAGTGAAGAAGCAGAGGCGGAAGTCCTGTATGCCCTAAACGAGTACAAAGATATAATTGAGAATTACCTTGCTATCCCAGTGCTGGTTGGTACTAAGAGTGACAGCGAAAAATTTGCTGGAGCCCTATATACCACCGCGTTGGAGTCGATTATGCCTGATGGTAAAGCGCTGCAGATGGGAACTAGCCATAACTTGGGGCAGCATTTTGCCAAAGTGTTTGATATCAAATACATTGGCGAAGACAAAGTTGACCATTATGTTTGGCAAACTAGCTGGGGCATAACTACACGGCTAATTGGCGCTATGATTATGGTTCACGGTGACGACAAGGGTTTAATTATGCCGCCAAAAGTTGCGCCTTTCCAAGTTGTTATTGTTCCAATACTTTTCAAGGGTGCCGAGCCAGAGGCAATCAAGGCTAAAGCCAAGGAAATCTCTGAACACCTAAAAGCCCAAGGCTTTAATGTTATTTTAGATTCACGGGATGAGTATACGCCAGGCTGGAAGTTTAACCAATGGGAACTCAAAGGCGTGCCTATCCGCATTGAAATTGGTCCACGTGATCTCAAACAAGGGCAAGTTGTAATAGTTAGACGGGACACAGGCCAAAAAACACCAGTTAAAGAAGCAGACATACCAGTCACCGTCGAAAAGCTTCTGCAGGAAATTCAGGATAACCTATTTGCCAAAGCCAAAGCTATAATGCAAGAAAAAACCACCAGTGTACAAAGTTATGAGGAGTTCAAAGCAGTCATTTGTGACAAAGGCGGCTTTGTGAAGGCAGCGTGGTGTGGAAACGCTGATGATGAAGCAAAGATTAAGGATGAAACAGGCGCAACCATCAGAGTTCGTCCTTTCCAACCAGAAGAGCCAAAAACAAATTGTATTTACTGTGGACAGAAAGCTAAAGAAACGGTGTATTTTGCTCGATCATATTGACAAGAGGTTATTCTTCTAAATTAACGTAAGTATTCAGCTGTTTAGCTTCCTGGGCTAAACCTAACTGATTTAAAGTGGCTTTCGTAGGTACTCCACGTTCATCCCATCTCCTCTTCTGATAATAGCTACTTAACATACTGTTGTACTTCTCCATACTAAGCAACGAGCCTTTTAATGCGCCTTCAGTCAAGGGTTCTTTAAACCACCTCATAGGCGGCACATCCAAGTTCCGACTCCATTTTTCCCTGTATTCCCGCACCCAAAAAGCCCGCATCAAAGTTAGGATTCTATCGCTGATTTGATTTAGCTGCTCCAAAGAAAAATCTATTCCAGTTGAAGCTTTGAGGTATTTCTGATACCATTCAAGTTCGAAGCCAAGTGAGTTGTAAGGGAAACGGCAGACAGTTAATGCTTCAAAGAGTCCACCACGGATAAGCTGGGTTTTAATCAGGAAATCAACTTTGGCTGAATCGTAATTCTCTCGACCAGCTTTAATCTCCCACGTTATAAGCCAAGCATCTTTGTGGTGCGCACCGATGGAGTTTGTGCCATAAGCTAAAGCCATACCTGGTGCTGCATGGCAATCGTAGGCCGAGATTTCTAAGCCTTTAACGTGCATTGCCCAATCGCTTGACCCCTTACCAATTACGTCGGAAGCTGAACGGACGCCTTCAGATAGGATTAAACCTAAACCCCGCCTGTAAGCAATATCATTAATGAGTACCTTAATTTTTTCAAACTCCCCCCAGCCTATTTTATCCGTTATCAATCCTTTCTCGGAGGCTTCCATGGCGAATCCTATTGAATTCCCAAGAGAGATAGCGTCTATCCCAAGCTGGTCAGCCATGCGGTTCAAATTGGAGACCTGTGCAAGATTGCCCAGGCCAATGTTGGAACCCAACATAACAACATTCTCATAATCCAATTCAGAATCTTTCTCTTCATTATCCTTTACAACGTTTCCGCAAGTCATGTTGCATTGTGGACAACCACGGTTTGAAATCTTAATTTTTTCCATAGCAAACCCGCTGATCGCCTCAGCGTTATCAAAAACAGCTTGCCTATAATTGAAAGTTGGAAGGGCACCATTTTCCTGTGACCACTCTACTGTTGACATGGTTCCTTGCCTCTTCCAAAACTGGTAGAGCGGTTTAGTTAGGATTTCTTTGTAGCCGTCTGCTGCCAACTTTTTCATCTCACCTGGGTCAGCGATGGGGATTTGACCAGTGCCTTCGATTACGATCGCTTTCAGGTTTTTGGAGCCCATGACAGCACCCATTCCAGGTCGTCCACCAGAGCGTCCGTTTTGGGAAACAACGGTTGCAAACTTTACTAAGTTTTCTCCAGCCGGACCTATTGATACTATGCCTGCGGTGGGGGAGAACATTCTTCTCAACTGCTCGTCTGTTTCGAAGCAGTTTAAGCCCCAGAAATCTTGAGCGTCAAGGAACTCACAGGATGCATCAACAACGTGAACGATAATGTGCTTAGGTGCTTTGCCCTCAACAACCAGTGCGTCGTAACCAGCCTTGCGCATGTTTACAGCTGCCAGTGTTCCCATGTTTCCATCGCCGTAACCGCCAGTCAAGGGACTTTTTGAGGCAACAACAAGTTTGCCGCTATTAGGTAAACCAATGGCTGTTAACGGACCAGTGGCGAAAATTAGCTTGTTCTCAGGTGACAATGGATCTATTCCCTGTTTTAGGGTGTCCCAGAGGATCTTGACGGCAAAGCCTCTGCCTCCTAGAAAATTCAATGCTAAGCTTTCGCTGTATTGTTGGGATAAAGCTTTGCGTTTGGTTAAATCAATATTTAGAAAATTACCAGTCCATCCAAACATCATTACTCACCAAAACTCAGGCTACATCAGAAAGAAAATCGAAAATAAAAATATGCCGAGAAATAAAAGACATCCTTTCTTAGTTGCCTTAAGACTGTTGATTCTGTGATCTTAGGAAGATTTATTTTTTCGGTTAGCAAGTGTTCTGGTTACAGGTAACATAAATTGGGCATCAAAGTGACAAGCAGAGCATCGAATATAGAGTATGCGATTCGGGATGTAATAGTACATACAAAACAACTAATAGAAAACGGCAAAAAAATTTATTACCTAAACATCGGTGATCCCGCCGCATTTGATTTTAAAACTCCAAAAAGTCTTAAAGATGCTTTATGTCAGGCAATTGCGAAAGAGGATAATTATTATTCACCTTCAGAAGGACTGCTTGAACTTAGAATAGCCGTGGCAAAAAAAGAGAAAAAAATTAATAATGTTGACATTTCAGCGGATGATGTACTGGTAACTGAGGGCATTTCAGAAGGGATTCAAATGCTGATGGGTGCCCTCGTTGAGAAAGGCGACGAAATCCTTTTTCCTGGTCCAACTTATCCACCTTACATTTCATATACTAAATTTTTCGATGGAAAACCAGTTGCTTACGAGACAATCGAAAATGAAGGTTGGCAGCCAAACATCGACGACTTAAGAAGCAAAATAACCAAAAAAACAAGGGCAATAGTCATAATTAACCCCAATAATCCTACAGGAGCGGTCTATAGTGAGAAAACAGTTAAGGAAATCCTTGACATAGCAGGCGAACACAACTTACCTGTATTATCTGACGAAATTTACGATCAATTAACATATGAAAAGGAATTCGTTAGCACTGCTTACCTTTCAAAAGATGTGCCCGTTGTCGGGTTAAACGGCTTCTCGAAAGTCTACCAGATGACAGGCTGGCGTTTGGGCTACATATACTTTAAAGGCGAGGGTAAAAAACTAGATCAATTAAGAGAGGGAGTGGAGAAAGAGTGCCGAATTCGAATTTGTGCCAACACACCCGTACAGATTGCGGCGACAGCCGCGCTTAATGGACCACAGGATTTCGTGCAGGATATAGTTGATAGGCTAAGACAAAGAAGAGACTTCGCTTGGAAACGACTAAACGAAATTCAAGGAATAAGTACAACCAAGCCTGAAGGAGCATTCTACATTTTCCCAAAGATTCATGATGTTGGCTCTATTTGGAAGACTGACATGGAATTTGTCGTTGACTTGCTGAAGCAAACCGGTGTCCTCATTGTTAATGGTTCAGGTTTTGACCCATTTTACGGCAAAGGACATGCCCGTGCAGTTTTTCTGCCGCCCATTGAAGAGTTGGATGAAGCTTTCAACGCTCTGGAAGGATTCATGAAGAAAAGAAAAAACAACAAACCGTAGCATCATACTTCCTGCTCTTCTTTTGTCCACATTCAGCCTCCAAAAAAGTGGACCCACTTTCCCCACCGTAATAGATAGAGGGATTACCAACTGTTGAAGTGTACTCCTTCTAATCTCGAATTAAACGATGACCATAGGTGCTCGAAAAATTATCGAAAACACAATGCATATTAACGCATACAACAATCAAAACTTAATTTTTACAGCCTCAAATTTGGAGTGGACAAAAGTATGGTTAATGTTATTTTAAAGGATGGCGTTAACTGGGTTGGCGCTGTTGACTGGAACTTAAGAGACTTCCATGGGTACAATACCAACAGGGGAAGCTCATACAACGCCTACTTAATAAGAGATGAGAAAACAGCGCTTGTTGACACAGTTAAGAGCCAATTTTGTGACGACCTAATATCGCATGTTACTGAATTAACAAGTTTTGAAAAAATCGATTACATCATAGTTAACCATGTAGAAATGGATCATTCCAGCAGCCTACCTAGAATTGCGAAGCTTGCAAAAAACGCCAAAATTCTGGCTTCGGCGAGGGGCAAAGATGAGTTAATCAAACATTACGGTCATGACTTTGATATGGTTGAAACTGTGAAAACTGGCGATGAACTAAAGCTAGGGAGGAAAACGCTGCGGTTTTTGGAGGCTCCTATGCTTCATTGGCCTGACAGCATGTTTACTTATGATGTTGAAGATAAAATCTTGTTGCCCAACGACGCTTTTGGACAACACCTTGCCAGTTCAGGGAGGTACGACGACGAGGTTGACGACCATGTCCTTATGGAAGAAGCGGCTATGTACTATGCTAATATCCTGATGCCGTTTGCCCCTTTGATAACGCGCAAGATTCAGGAGGTTATCGGTATGAAACTTGAAATTGACATGATTGCTCCAAGCCATGGAATAATCTGGCGAAAAGACCCAATGAAAATCGTCAACGCGTATCTCAAGTGGAGTTCAATGGAGAGCAAAAATAAGGTTGTTATAGTTTTTGACACCATGTGGCATAGCACAGATACGATGGCAAGAGCCATTGCCGACGGCGTAATTAGCCAGGGCGTAGAAGCTAGACTCTACAAGCTACGCTCTTACAGCATTTCAGAAGCCATGACCGAAATCCTTGATGCAAAAGCGGTTCTTGTTGGTTCACCAACACTTAACAATGGAATGTTCCCAACCCTTGGCCAATTTCTAACATACGCGACAGGATTGAAGCCTAAAGACAAACTCTGGGCTTTCTTCGGCTCCTACGGATGGGGAGGCGGCGCAGTGAAAAGCATGGTTGACATGGCGAAAAAGGCAGGCTTTGATGTACAAGAACCAGGCGTTGAAGTGAAGTTTGTTCCTGACAAAGAGGATTTGAAAAAGTGCTTTGAGTTTGGGCTGCAAATAGCCCAAAAAATCAAAGCATAATTTTTATGTTATTTTCATAAATTTCTCTTTGGCCGTTGCACAGATAGGGCAATTATCGGGTGTTGAGCCTTCAAAAGTGTTTCCGCAAACTGGGCACACATAGTAATCCGCATGTGAAGGGCGCATCTTGTTTTTCAATGCGTCAAGAGCTTTCTGATAAAGAGTTGCATGGATTTGCTCCACCCTATTTGCGTAGTCAAAGCTCAATTGGGCAGGTTTATTTGCCTCTTTTTTGGCTTCCTCAATAAATTCAGGGTACATTTCTTTGAATTCATAGGTTTCGCCAGATACAGCTGTACCAAGGTTGTCAATAGTTGATTTCACCTGCTTCATAACTCTGAGATGGTTGAGGGCATGAACAGTTTCTGCTTCAGCTGCGGCTTTAAACAACTGAGCAATTTGAGGGAAGCCTTCTTCTTCAGCCTTCTTAGCGAAAGCCAAATACAGTCTATTGGCTTGGGATTCGCCTGCGAAAGCAGCTTTAAGATTCTCATCTGTTTTGGTCATAAAAATCAATAAAGTAGTAATTTGCCGGAGGGTAATAAGCTATACTAACCCAGCACGAAACAAAGTTTTGCAGCAAGAAGATTTGATCTGGCTTTAAGCGACTGTTTTTTGCTATGGACTCGTTTTTTGGAAGCTTTCGTCTGAATTGCAAAAGAAATAACCGGCAATTATCGAAGCAAAAACTGAGGTTAAGAGTACCAGCCAAGGATTTGTTAAAAGATACATATCAAGTGAAGCTTTGATTACAACTACATTCATAGCCATTGGCGCCATAACTGAAAAAATAACCAAAGCTTGATTTCTTTTTCTAAACGCCATTAAGCTGCCAACGATTCCAAAAGCGAATGTTACCATACCTAGCAGTGAAAGTGGAAGCCAATCAAACGTGTGCAAAATGCCCTCTAAACCAACCAGTCCCCAATACAGGCTTATGAGTGAAGTAACTATCAACAAGACCCCTCCGAAAAAGGGAAAACTCGAATGATTAATCACACCCGAATTGTTTGCTTTCCTGGATTTAGAAAAGTGAATCATTACTGCGACAAAAGTAAACACTGAACCTAATCCCACTGCGTATAGCCATATTTGCTGGTTTGCATTTTGCGCAAAGCTAAACCCATTGTTTGTGGTGGTCCAGCCTTCTTTTGACACCTTAACGTTGACGTATGCGGTTGGGAAAAATGTTGAGCTGTTTGAGTAGTAAATACCTTGTGTTTGTGATTTTTGGGCTTTCACACCGTTAATAGTTACATTTACACCTTGAACGGTTTTTGGCAGCAAAGTTTGGTTATTATATGTGGCCCATGCAGGCAAGGTTAATCCTTCCTCAGGAAGCAACAGATAGGTAACATTCACTGAGCTACCAATGTTTCCTAAGTTGCCAGTTTCAGAGCTTACTAAAGCTACTTTGAAAGTATCCCACCAAATAACTGCCGATTTAGATAGCAAGCCGAAAACATTTTTTGCTGAATCAACAAGCCCGGCTTTCCATTCTTTGCCATCTGAAGTAGTCAATTTTGTTGGCGTGAAAGTCAAAATGTCAGCGGTTGATGAGGAATAGTTGAAAATGAAAGTTCCGATAGTAGTATTAAACGATAAAGTCTCTAATAGTTGGTTTTCGCCATTATAGACTTGAATTGTTGCTGTAGCATTAGAAATGTTCTTTCCATCATCTGCACCGTAACTCCAAAGGGATTCAAACGAAACTGTCCAGGTTCTGCCTACTGCTGTATACATTGGTGAATCGGGGGTTGTAGGTTTAATTGTTATGTAATAGTTGGATTGCGTTTGAGCAGTAACATTACTGATGAAAAGCGGAAGAACTAAGAAAATGCCTATCAAAATTATCCATGCCAAACGCTTGTATTTCAAACGTAATCTTCCCCCTCAATAGTTCTGTTATGGTGGGTTTTGCTCAATATACTTTTGGGATTTATATTAATCGTTTGGGGAGTCCAACTATTGAAAAACCATGGTATAGGCTATTTTTGGGTTAAGGTAAAGTATATTAGTTGTTTTTAGCATTGGTTTGGTTGATTTTTAGGTGAATTTTATGGAGAAAATAAAATCGTTTAGTCTACCTAAACTACCCTATGATTATAATGCTCTTGAACCATACATTTCAGAGCAGCAACTTAAACTTCATCACGACAAGCACCACCAAGCCTACGTGAACGGGGCAAACACGGCTTTTGAAAAACTAGACAAAGCACACAGTGAAAACGCTGATTTAGATATGAAAGCTACACTAAAAGAATTATCCTTCAACATCGGCGGGCATCTTTTACACTCAATTTTCTGGGAAAACATGGCTCCCGCAGGCAAAGGTGGAGGAGGACAACCAAGTGGAGCAGTGGCTGAAATGATTAACATGGGATTTGGAAGTTTCGAGCGGTTTAAAAAAGAGTTTACAATGGCCGCGACAAGCGTCGAGGGTTCGGGATGGGCTGCACTGGCAGTTCACCCATGCATCAGCAGGCCTTTGATAATGCAGATTGAAAAGCACAACGTGAACATTTTCCCCACATTCAACATATTGATGGTTTTAGATGTTTGGGAACATGCTTACTACATTGACTACAAGAACGAGCGGCCCAAGTTCATTGAAGCCTTCTGGAACGTTGTCAACTGGGGCAGAGTAAATAAAAACCTAAGCCTCGTAAAGTAAGCCAGACGCTTACCTTTTTTTTACTCTTTTTTATGTTTAGTTTATAAAAATAGGAGCGCCAAAGCAAAAGCGCTGGTTTGATATTGGTTTTCTCTTATGGGGGAGGTGTAATTTTAATAGCTGCAGCGGGACACTGCATCTCGCAAGCTAGGCATTGTATGCAGTCTTTTTCGCGTGCTGGATCAGATTTCCTCTCAGAAAGTGGATGCCCAGGGGAGTCAGCCCAATCATATAGTGAAACCGGGCAGACGTCTATGCACACACCATCTCCAATGCAGGAGTCCCAGTCTACAGCGCTGGATGTTCCATGAATCCCAAGTTTCTGTGGAGCTTCAACTGGGCCCCAAACTTTATGTCCATTATGTTCACTGACGATTTGGCGTTTTGTTTGAAAATCAGGGTCGATTGGCAAAAAATTCACCATAATAAATTCAGAAACCCCTGAATATTAGGCTTTCTCATTACGATTTTCCGCAAAGCATTTTGGGACAACTATACTATTTATAGATGATTCCAAATGCCTCAATATAACCTGCCTGTCGGTATGAGATACGCCACTCTTGGGGAAAGAAACCAATTTTACAGCTCTGAGTTTAACCTCCAAAATGTATCTGAATGGTTCAAAGGCGAGCTTGGTAAAACCAAGTTTGCAGTAATAATAGGAAGGCACACAAAGATTTACCCCCAAAAATACAAAGATGACGCTTCAACAACAATAATAATTGATGAGTATTCAAACTTAGAAGACGTGAAAGGGCAAATAATTGATTTTTTGCCTGAAGCTGTCTACTATGACCGAAATGTCTACGACGAAGGCGACGTAAGAATTGGTCAAGAGCTCGCTTTTGACCTGGATCCAGAAAACATTACTTGCCCAGTTCACGGAAGCTTGGCAGATAAGATAAAGCGTCGTCAGGGTTTAAGCTTTTGCGAGTTAGAGTTGGAAATGGTTAAGAAGGAAGCCTTAGACTTGTATGAGTTTCTTGTTGCTCGTTTTGGTGGTGTCAGAGCGGTTTACTCAGGCAGAGGCTTCCATATGCACGTTTTTGACAAAGAAGCCTATCAGCTAAGCGCCCTGCAAAGGCTGGAACTATCGCAGCAAGTAAAAAAAGAAGGTTTTCACATCGACGAGTGGGTCACATCAGGAGAAATGCGTTTGATACGCTTACCATACAGTCTAAATGGTTTAGTTTCAAGGACCGTGTTACCACTAACAAAAGCGGAACTGCAAAGCTTTGACGCAGTCCATGATGAAAGAGTGTTGCCAAGGTTTCTGGATAAAAAAGTTACTTTTTAACTTCTTTAGCTTTTTTCTCTTTCTTTGCATAATACGCTTTCTTTTTCTTTTCCTCTTCTGCTTTTGTCAGTTTAACTGGTTTTGCCATGAAAATCCTCAATAGAATTATCTACGCGTTGCATAAAAGATTTTCCAATCCATAATTTTTTTGAAAAGTTTATTTGCTTTTAGCGATTCTTTTCAAGGTGCCATTGAGGTTGATTTATGGAGAACTTTGACGTAATTGTGATTGGTTCAGGCTCAGGCATGCTTGTAGCTTCAGCTGCCGTTGATCAAGGCTTAAGAGTCGCACTGGTTGAACATGGCAAAATGGGTGGCACATGCATAAACGTAGGTTGCGTGCCGTCAAAAATGTTGATTTACCCTACAGATGTTATTGCCACCATTAAAGAGTCAGCCAAGCTAGGTATTCATGCAACTGTGGATTCGGTCGATTTCAAAAATATAATGAATAGAATGCATGCGCTGGTCAACCACGACTCAGAGCATCAGGCAAATGCGGTTGAAGCCACGCCAAACCTAACATGGTTCAAAGAGACTGGAGAGTTTATCTCCGATTACACCATGCAGGTGGGCGCACACACAATTACTGCAGAGATCATTTTTATTGTTTCAGGCGCACGACCAGATACACCATTAATCAAAGGAATTGACAAAGTAGATTATCTAAATAGCGACAATGTTCTGGAACTGCAAACTCCCCCCAAAAGCATTATCATCGTGGGCGGAGGCTATATTGGCATGGAATATGGACACTTCTTTTCCGGAATCGGCACAAAAACCACAATACTTCAAAGACCAAACCGAGTGCTGCCTGAGGAGGAACCTGAAATCTCCGAGTTGCTAAAAATAGATATGGGGCATCGGATGGAAATATACACTGACTTTGAGGTTATGGAAGCAAAACAAGAGGGTTCAGTGAAAACTGTTGTTGCGAGAAATCGACAAGCTGGCAGCCAGAAGGAGTTCTCGGCTGAAGCTATAATGATTGCAACAGGCAGGATGTCCAACGCAGATATCCTTAAACCAGAAAAAACAGGTGTAAAACTGGACGAGCATAATTTCATAGCAGTAGATGATTACCTACAAACAAGCAAAAAAAACATTTGGGCTTTCGGCGATGCCATAGGCAAATACATGTTTAAGCATGTTGCCAACTATGAGGCAGGCATAGCTTGGCACAACGCTTTTCATGACCACAAGGTTAAAGTGGATTTTTCAGCAGCTCCTCACGCGGTTTTTAGTCACCCACAAGTTGCCAGTGTAGGATTAACAGAGGAAGAGGCGAAACTGCAAAATCGCACACTCTTAGTTGGAATAGGACTTTACCGGGACACTGCAATGGGTGCCGCTATGGGGTACTTGGATGGGTTCGTAAAAGTTTTGGTTGACGGAGAAACAAGAAAAATTCTTGGCGGACACATCATTGGTCCTGAAGCGTCAATTCTCATTCAGGAAATTGTCAATGCAATGGTGTTTCCAAATGGAAGTTTTGCTCCGATCGCTCAAGGCATGCATATTCATCCTGCAATGTCAGAGGTTGTGCAGAACGCTTTTGGCAACCTCGCACCAGCAAAAATTCCTTGAACTCTTCAAACGTCTCCTTTCGTTCTAATGTAAACAGTTATATTTGGCTTAAACCAAATTTTAGTGGTGAGAAAATGCAGTTCTCAAAAGTTTCTGGAAAAAAAAACGACCACAAAGTCACATTATATGCCTTAAGTACTTGCGTTTGGTGCAAGCTAACAAAACAGTTTCTAAATGAAAATGGCATCGAATACGAGTTTATTGATGTTGACATGCTTGAAGATGATGAAAAAACAAAAGCCCATGAAACAATTACCAGCAAAGGCGGAATGCTAAGTTACCCGACTATAATTGTTGACGACAGAGTTGTGATTACTGGTTTTCGTAAAGATAAGCTCAAGGAGGTACTTGGCGTTTGACGACAATAGAGGAAACTCGAAGAAGAGCGGAAGCTGACGCTAAAACCTACGGATATTACCTTACACCTCAACCTGAACTTTTAACTGCGTTCCTTGAAGGACTAAAGACAAATGAAGACCGCTACGGTTACCCCTTATGCCCGTGTAGGCTTACTTCAGGCAATTTCGAGTATGATCGAGATATAATTTGTCCATGCGACTACCGGGACCCAGATGTAGACCAATATGGAGCTTGTTATTGCAGACTTTACGTTAACAAACGAGTTTATGAAAGCAAAAGCTTGCCTGAAGTTCCAGAGAGAAGACCCCTCGAGAAACAAGCTAGAGCCTACGGACCCGAAGCCATAGCTAAACAAACATCAGCCGACGGAATGCAGCCAAAACCGCCAACGTCATCGACACCGGTTCCCCAAGCTGTAAAGCCTGAACCAGTGGTTAAGAAGAAGCTCTGGTATTGCAAACAATGTGGTTACGTTGTGTTCAGGGAGGATCCACCGTATGTTTGCCCAATATGCAAGGCCAAAAAGGAGTTGTTTGCTGAAATAAACAGCAGTATTGAATTTAGGGGTTAACAGCGAGCTATTGTTGGAGTTCTATCTCGATTTTTTTCCAATCCGATTTTATTCCTTTAAGAGAGCCTACGGCACCAGTTATGGTTCCGTTTAAGATATTTGACACAAAATCATTTAGTGGAATTTCTTTTCCGTCAACTTTAAGTTTTAAACTCAAGCTTATTCACCATAGGTATTGCTTAGTTGAGGTGAAGAGTAAAAAAGTTTGTGCAACCTTAAATGAAGTGCACTGTTCCAATTAAGTTAAGGAACATAGTTGGGTAAATTCCGACCAATATCACAAGCACGGCAAGTATTATCATGCCTGCCTGCATGAACTTGGGAACATTGAATGTTTTAACTTCAGTTTTCGGTGGACCGAAGAACACGTTTGAAATGAATCTTAGCGAATAACCCAATGATAATACAGTCGCAACAAGCATAAGAGCAGTTGGAATAATGTAAAAGCTGCCAAACCCGCCTGTCGCCATTATCACTTGGAAAGCGCCTATAAAAATCAAGACCTCGCTTATGAAGCATGCAAATGGCGGCGTTCCCGCCAAGCTCAACGCGGCTGTTATTGATGAAGTGGCAGTACCTGGCATTTTCCCTGCTAGTCCGCCCATCTCCCGCATATTTCTGGTAGCAAGTTGACTACTTATGGCTCCCGCAGTAAGGAAGAATAATCCTTTGCTAAAGCCATGAGTTATCACTTGAAGTACTGTTCCGTTTATTGCCATTGAAACTGGCGCTCCATTGGAGATAGTAAAGAAAAGAGAAAAGCCAAACATGATATAGCCCATATGGGAAATGCTCGAGTAAGCCATTATTTTTTTGATGTCCGTTTCCCTCAACGCAAGGAAGGAGCCGAAAAACGCTGAAATAACCCCTAAAATGCTTAATCCATACAGGAAGTCGGCTGCAAAAGCCGCACTGTTAGCTACAAGCGCTGGCAGAACAACGCCAAGTGAGATTCTTATAACGGCATAGGCCCCTGCGCTGGTCAAGACTCCGGCTAACAGGGCGGACATTGGAGCGGGTGCTTCCGTGTAAGCATCAGGTAGCCAAGAGTGCAGGGGTACGATTGCCATTTTAACGGCGAATCCAGCGGTCACTGCAATAAGTACCCATTTGACGATATCAACATTAGCGGACCCAAGCAATGTCGCAGCTTTAAACATGTCTAAGCTGCCGGTGAGCATGAAGATGCCTCCAATACCTAAAATGATAAACACAGCACCTGCATGGGTATAAATAAAGAATTTGAAGGCAGCTTTGTAGGATTCTTTGTGCCCCCAGTTACCCAATATAAAGTATGCTGGAACGATCATGAGTTCCCAGAAGAAATAAAACAACAGCAGGTTCTGGGCTATGAAAACACCTACTAAGCCCACAGTTAGAAGCGCCATCAATGCGTAATAAGTTGGCAGGTTCTTTTTACCTTCCATATAGTTTATAGAGAAAACTACCGCCGCTAAAATTATGACCAAAGTCATTATTACCATGGATAAGCTTATCCCATCAACAAAAAGTGTGAATTGAGTGTTTAATACTACTGGAATCCATTCATAAGACTCTTGATACATATTATGATTAGCACTGTTAAGGACGGCTGGAACGGTGGTCAAAATTAGTGTTAAATCTACCATAGCAATTATCGCTATAGCGAGTGCCGCCATTCGTGCGGATTTCTTTCCTGCTAAGTAAACGAATGGAAAGCCTAAAGCAGGTATTAACAGCGCTGCAAGGAGAGTATATCCCATTTTGCTTGTGCAACCTTAATCCCATTTGGACGTTTCTTCAATAAAAAACTATAGGAAGTCTTTAATGTTTCTTTTCATTGGCTTTTACTAGTTAGTTGTAATATTTTGATTTCTCTTTTTTCTTGCAAGTACATACTCAACAAACGAGAAAGATAACGAGCCTACTCCTGCAACGCCTGCAAGAACAATACTAAAGTCAATCATCGCTTCGCCTCCTAATGGTCATTCTATTTTTTTTAATTCTTCAATGCAAAACAGCTCATTCCATATAAGGTTATTTGAGAAAAATTCACAATTCATGTTGAAACTCAACGTTTGTTTCATCCAAAAAAGGGAATAAGAGAAGAACCTTGTTGACTACAAACCTTTTTTCTCTTCACGGTTTGGATACTGAGCAGACTCCCCTTCTTCTCCTCGTTACAGCATATTCAGCAAATGATACAATTAAAGAGCCAGCGCCAAAAGCACTCACAACAAGTATTGTTGTATCTATCACGCATATCATCTCCATTAATTTTGCCTTATCAGCAAACGCGTTGATGAAAATATAAATATAATTGAGATTTGTTCATAAAAATTATGAATTATTAGATAAACAATTTGATAAATAGCAAAATAATTAACAAATTACAGTTTAAAGTTTAGATGCAACTGGTTTAAAAATTACTCTGAGCTTAGTCAAATTCTCTTTTATCTCCGCTTTAACGCCCATGGCTGCAAAGTATTCTTCAAGAAATATTCTGATGAAGTCTTTAGAAGTCTCAGAAACCAAAACTAAGGTGTAGTCGTTTGGGGTGTTCTTTGTTAGCCGGTAAAAGTTGCACATCTCAAGTCTGTTCAGCAATTCTTCAGTTGAATGTACCTTTGTTTTAAGCTGTTCCCAGTGAGCTCGGGCAACTTCTTTATGCTCGCTCCAAAACTTTTCACGCTCAGGAGACGTAGCGATTAACCGTAAGAACATTAGCCAGTGGTCAACGTCAAGGATAATGTGTTCGCCGTTAAGAAGCATATCTAGGTAAGCGTGTATCTTTTTCCTGGTTGCAGGATCTTCGAGAGCCTTATTTTCACTGTAAAATTTTAAGGCGCGTCGCATGATTTCGCTTTGTGATACTTGCCCTTCAGTGCTTATTTTTTCCAGTAAGTCGGCTGTTGTTTTGTCGAATGCGACTGTTACTCTTGTAGGGTTCACCATAATAAACACTTTACCCTAATTCAACACATTTCCAAGCTATAGGAAATTATATAAGCATTACGCACAACAAACAAAGAAAAAGATTGCAAATTTAAAGTAATTCACGGATTTTATATACAAATGTTAAACGTTAACTAACCCAGTTAAACTTTTATTTCTAGTTATACTTACTCATTTCATGACGACTTTCCTAGGAGAAACACGGATGAAAAAGCCGGAAATATATCTTGAACCCAAACAAAGGGCCGCAAAAGTAATCGAACTCCTTGAAAAAGAGTACCCCGACGCGAAAACTGCACTTAACTATACCAACCCCCTTGAAATATTGGTAGCCACGATGCTTTCTGCTCAAACAACCGACGAGAGAGTCAATATAGTTACAAAAAATCTTTTTAAGAAATATCACAAGCCTGAAGATTATGCCAACGCAGACATAAAAGAGTTGGAACAAGATATACGGTCCACCGGCTTCTACCATAACAAAGCCAGAAATCTACAAAGATGCTGTCAACTTCTTGTAGATAAGTATCACTCTCAGGTGCCTAAAACAATGGAGGAACTGATTGAGCTTCCTGGAGTCGCAAGGAAAACCGCTAATATTGTCTTAGACAATGCTTTCGGCGTAATTGCGGGCATTGCAGTGGATACTCATGTGCGAAGGCTTTCACTGAGGCTTGGACTTACTGTGTATGATGATCCTGCTAAAATAGAATCAGAATTAATGGAAATAATTCCTAAAGAGAAATGGATGAAACTGACTGACCTGCTGATTTTTCACGGCAGGCAAGTGTGCATTGCAAGAAGGCCCAAATGCGAAACATGCGTGCTAAATAAGATTTGTCCATGTGCTTTTTCTTTTGGCTAGAAACAGCAGCAATTTATATACCCTCCAGCTTCTAGAAATTGAGGACTAATCTTATGTCAGCTAAAATTAAAGTCGGAGACACGTCACCAGACTTCACATTACCCGACACCGAAATGAAAATCAGAAGCTTAAAAGAATTTTTGGGGCAAAAAATCGTTTTGGCATTTATTGTTGGAGCATTCACCACAACTTGCACAAAAGAAATGTGTGAATTCCGTGATTCTATGGCTAGGCTTACCGATTTGAAGGCTCAAGTTATCGGAGTAAGTGTCAATGACCCTTTCAGCAACAAAGCTTTTTCAGAAAAAAACAGGCTACCTTTTCCAGTACTTAGCGATTACAAACGCGAAGTCATCAAAACTTACGGATTAGAAAATCCCAATTTTTCAGGTCTTAACGGTTATACGGTTGCTAAACGTTCGATTTTTATCTTGGATTCAAAAGGCGTGGTTCGGTATG
The DNA here is from genome assembly GCA_963811105.1 of Candidatus Bathyarchaeota archaeon. Taxonomy (GTDB): domain Archaea; phylum Thermoproteota; class Bathyarchaeia; order Bathyarchaeales; family Bathycorpusculaceae; genus Bathycorpusculum. The sequence continues at coordinate 1,223,098 of CAWEPZ010000011.1, forward strand.
TTTGGGTTTCTGATGATCCCTCGGTTGAACCAAACTATCAGGAAATTCAAAAAGCTCTAGAACAAATCACTTAAACCTAATTGCTTCTTTTTTATCCTCAGTGAACATCCATCGGCGTTCAATTAAGGACATAGTCTGATATTTTTCCTACTATCAGCGAAGAACCCATTCTTTGTAGCGGTTTTCGCTGCTCTTTAACGCTAAGCGCAGTTTCAGTTACTAACTTCTCAAGTTTTCTGCTTGGCAGAATCACCGAAGACCTAGCCGATATAATGACGCTACAAAACTTGATGAATTAACGCATAAGCGACATACAGACAAAAAGGAACGAGACAAGTCCTTGCTGTTAGTACAGAAACTGTTTACGTTACTTGGGAAACAAATACACAGATCTAATCTTTAAGGGGCAATAATTTCTGGAACAACTACTTTCTTAGCGGGAATCGTTCCAATAGCAACCTATCTGGTTCTTCCTCTCTACTATAACATTTTTGTTTCACTCATTGAAGTTACCGTCATCTCAGGCGTATTTCTGGTGAGATACCGTTCAAAGAACCCGGGTAAACTGGAGAGTCCCACTTGCGGAAACCATAGCAATCGTCATAATTGCAACAGTTGTGTTTTTACTACTTGGTGCAATAGCTGGCTAAGCAAAATTATGATGCTCTACCATCAAACACTTATTCATAACGACAACTAAACCGGCCTTCTGAGCTGCCTCAGCAGCCTTCTCATTAACTATTCCAAGCTGCATCCAAATAACAATAGGATGACCGAACATCTGCTTAAGTTTAATTGCTTGCTCAACTATTGGCGGTACATCTTTTGGTGGTCTAAAGATATCGATTATTTCTATGTTTTTTTGAATTACAGGCGGAATATCAAGCAAGTTCTGATAGCTTTTTTCGCCAAGAACTTCATCGGCAAAAGGGTTGACGGGTATAATGTGGTAGCCATGTTGTTTTAGGTAAGCGCTGACTTTATAGCTATCTTTCTCAGGCTCTTTAGATAAACCGACTACTGCGATTACCTTGTATTTTTTTATGATTTCTTTAGTCTGATCTTGACTCAACTAACCCTTTCCTCATTGTTATCTTATGGTGCATCGCTTAGTTTTAACTCAGAAAAGTGTTCCCGGCTATTGTGCAATGCAAGAATTCTTACCATGTCGCCAATCTTTCTCTTATGAATCTCGTTGCCCAAGTCCTCGATTTTGTTTGTTCCTTCATGTGCTATTTCCAGAATGATATCTCCTTCAGCCATTCCAGCAGCTTCTGCAGGACTTTCATCAGCAATTCTGGTCACTAATACTCCGCGGTTTATCGGTAAGCCAAAGTAGCGTGCAATTTCCCGACTTAAAGTTAGTCCAATTATGCCCAGCCATGGTCTTTTAGCGCCTCCTTCAGTGACAATTTCATCAGTGCAGCTTCTCGCAGAGTTTATAGGAATCGCAAAACCTATGCCTTGAGCAACTGGAATAATGGCAGTGCTTATTGCAATCACTTTGCCTGTTACGTCTACAAGTGGACCACCACTGTTTCCGGGATTAATAGAAGCATCAGTTTGAACAAGATTCTCAATCAAGCCTCTATCTGATTCTATTGTCCTATTAACGGCATTGATTACTCCTGAGGTTACGCTTGGGCCACCTGCTAAGCCGAAAGGTTTACCAATAGCGTAGACCCTTTGCCCTACTCTTATCTTGTCTGAATCTCCAAGTTCTGCAGCTTGAAGATTTCTTTCATTACCGTTAATTTTACCAACAGCTATGTCGTGAATGGCGCATGACCCGACGATTGTTCCTTCAAGAACCTCGTTGTTGCCTAAGGTAACGTTGATTTTTGTGCTCCCCCAACCACGTGGTTGTTTGTCAAAATTAGCCCTTTGGAATCTATAATGGTACCAGAGCCCATGCCTCCAATAGGCACTGCTTGGTAGAAAAGATTGTGAACAAGTTTTACAGTGCTTATGTTAACTGCACTTTTGCTTGCTTTTTCAATGATATCTAAAATAGCATTCTCATCGTATGACAAGAGAATTTCCTCAAAAAAAAAGGTGAACTCCGTTTTTAATAAATCTTAATCGCCTTATTCAACGGCAAAACAAGCAGGTTTCCGCCCATTCTTGAGGCATTTCTTTTTGGCAGAGAGGGCACATCAATCCTTTTTCTCTGATAGCCCGGCATGTTTGACAGAAAAGTGCGAAGATACCTGCTCTATTATTTGGCTCTTTTATGAGGGAAATTACCATTTGATCGATAAGGGCTAAAATTTCAGTTGAACCCTCGATCGCTAACAGGTTTCCTCTTTCTTTGCTCAGGTATCTGCTTATGGCGGATTGTGATAGCCCCAAAAGCTTCGCTGTTTCTTGTTCGTTGAATCCATGTTTTTCAACGATTTGTCTTGCCATTACAGCTTTTACTGCAGGCAAAACGGTTTTTACTCCCACTTCGCACGGTAATATCAAGTTTTACACCAATTACTATTATTTTCGGGGGAAAGTTATTTAAATATGACGCTTGTCATAGTTTATGACGCGTGTCATGATGGAATACCAATAACAAAAAAAACAGTTTTGCACCACTACTGCTCTCTCACCATCAGGCAAACGTCAAAAAGGAGAGTAATAACAAATGGGCAATGTTCTATTACCTACCCCAAAAACAAAAAACAACCACGATTTAGTTGGACTGCTTAAAACACTTAGCGCCGAATGCAGAAACTGTGCTCCAATATCTCCCCTGCAATGCATAAACCGCTGTCAAGTATACAAGTTGAAAAACGAACTAAGAAAACTTCGAGAAACTATGGATAACCCTAACTATGTAAAAGAACTTTTCAACGTACTAAAAAATGAGACACGACTACATATTTTACGTGCAATCGTAAACGGCAGATATTCAGTAAGCCAACTACAACAAGAACTAAAAAAAACTGGACACAACCACAGCCAAGACACGATCAGCGAAGAATATTTAGGCCCATTAATAGCTGCAGGCTTAGCTAGCGAAGCACAAGATGAATACTATGCTACAACGTTCGGTGGACGATTAACTGAACTACTAGGTTGCTTCCCAGAATTTGTTGAAATGCTGCCCGCTCACTCGGAATGTTATGAAGAAATAATCCTACAAGCTTTGCTATCAGGTCCTAAAACCTTCGAAGAAATTGAAACCGTCATCTCACCAAAAATCGCTTCAAGAATCCTCAAACGTTTACGTTCAACGGAATTAATAGAAACCCCAATTGAAAGAGATTACATATTTTTCTTTAAATCGAAAAGAGACAGTAACAAGGAAACACTTACCAGCACCGAAAAAAAAATTTATTACACTATCGGTGAGGAAGGAATCTCTGCCGGAAAGCTCGCAAAAGAGACTGCACTTTCCATGAGAAGAATCTACAAGTATTTAAGAAGCTTGAAAGGCAAAAAACTTGTTTTCATAAGGAAAACACCCAAAGCTTACGGTTTAACATGCAAAGGCGAGATGTTAGCATCAGTACTCAAAGAGCTACAGCTAATTGTGGAAGAAACATGGACCTCTTCCGAGCAAGTTATGCACGACAACGTTAATTCTTAGCCACAAGCTTCCTTTTTTTATTATCCGCCACCAGGAGCTCCATGAAAAGGCGCGTTTTCCCAGAGAAGCTTCCACCAGTCATCTTCAGTTATTGTTTCACCCTTAACAATTATCTCCAGCACCATCTTTAACATTTCATGATGTCTTTTCTCATCAGCCAAAATTGAGTTCAGAAGAAACACGACTTTCTTTTCCTCAATTTTGGGAATCATTTCCTCAAGTTTAATGATTAATTCTGCTTCTATCGCAATGTGTTTTTCCACTAATGCCCTTTGTTCATCAAGATGCTCTTGCGCCAATGCTGTGGATGAACTAGTCAGAAGCGTAACAGCGGCCATGTAAAGTTCTGCGTGCTTGATAGAATCAAGCGATACTCCCTTCAGTACCCCTTTTACAGCGGGATTTTTCATACCGGCTAATGGCTTCTGAAGGGAAGCGACAATCTGTTTTTCGACTTCTATCTGATTTCTTAAAAATTCAATAAGATTATTGTTTGACTTTTCCATAAAACTTATCCCACTCGTTTAATGTAGAGTCCTGTTCATCAAGTTTTCGGAAATTTGTTTCCCCAAATCTCTGCAGGCGCTAAGCATTTTTTCATCAGGAGCATATTTTACCAGTAATGGTGGTTCAATCACCTGCATTTCAAACTTGTTTTTCATGATTTCCAAGATGTTTTTTGGTGCTTCACCGCTCCATCCGTAAGAACCAAATGCTGCACCTATTTTGTCCTTCAAATTGATTCCCTTAACCGCGGCCGCCTCGAAAAGGTTTTTGAAATCAATAGGCATCTCATGGTAATAGGTCGGTGACCCAACCACTATAGCATCAAAGTTCCCCAGTTCATCAGGGTCAACATGAAAATTTAATTCAACTTCAATCATATCGTTAATCTTTGTTCCTGCAGCGACAGCTTCTGCCAATCGCTCAGTATTTCCGGTTCGGCTATAATACAAAACAAGAATTTTCATCATACAACTAAATTAGATTTAATATTATTTCAACATTTTGGGATAATTGCCAAAAGACTGGCAAGTTAGAAATCTCGTTATTTACGTTTCGATCTAAATGCGCCTCCCCTTTGCTTTTCATTTTTCAGTTGATTCAGTGCTTTTTATACCCCTACTTTCGCCGCCTTCCTACCAATTTGCTTGTAGAATTTAGATCCCGCTCTCAAGCAACTTTTTCTCCTCCTTCTCTTCATATCTCTGTAAAATTCGGATCCTCTTTCTCAAGCCACTTTCTATACACCTTTTTTACCAACTTCTTGACGGGTCATCTTTCTTTTTTCTTCACTCTCAATCACCAAAATCATTCACTTCCAACTATTTCCGCAAAAAACTGTTCTGTTATTCATGCGAATGTTAGTTCTTAAAGTTAATGTGATTTCATTAAGTTAATCACAAGAGTACCAGACTAATTTCATATGACTATCATTCTGTGAATGTAAAATAGAATAGTTAGAAAACTGAAATGACATAAGACCAATGTTGTGTAATGCTTCATTCTATTTTACCGATTTCCTTTGTAATGTCTATTTGAGAAGCGTAGGTTTTATTCGGAAGCTTACTTTCTAAATCAATTACGTTAACAGGCGCGTCCTTATTTTGTTCGTTATCTAACAGTTTCTTCTTTTCAGCGGAATAATGCATGTCGATAAGATATTTCTCGACGATTGCAGGACTGAGATGACTAGCTCTTCCGCGCTTATCGGTATGCTGATGTCTTGCTCCTTTAGCTTGACCAAGTCCTCTTCGTCTAATAGCTTTGATATCAATATCGCTCATCTTACTTCACTTGAAATTCCAAACAGATCAAGTTAAGAAAAACGAGTTTATCATTCCTCTTCATGCTCTTTTCCTTCTTGAATAAGTCTGTGAACCCTCTGACAGCCCTTGATCCATATTCACCATGAAATTCTGGACCATGTGTCTTCGAAGTCTTCAGTCCACACTTACGTCCAGCTTCTTCCACAGTCATTTTTTCTCGATTTTTCTAAACCACAATAAGTCGTCTTATTTAAATTTAGAATAAGGAAAATTTATAGTTTGAAATAACTATCACCCATCAACAATCCGAAGGGCAATTGTTTGGACAAATTATGCTACAGTCATATTTTGATTCTTTCAAAGGATGTACCTGTTATTGATTTTCGTAATGAAAAGCTCGATAAAAAAATCGGTTACGCTTCCTCATGTTCTTTTCCGGCTTGAATGAGCCTACGAACTTTTTGTCCCCCCATATGGCCAGCCTCTTCTAAGCTAGTTTTTCCTCTTGCTTCCGGTGACCCTTCATGTTGCTTTGCACGTTTGGAACCACCTTTGCTACCTATTGCGCTATAGAATTCCGGACCATGAGTTTCAGACGTCCGCTCCCCTCCTAATCGCCCAGCCTCTTCAACAGTCATCTTTCCTCTCCTTTTCTCTTCATTCAACAAAACCACCTCCATCAAACTCTTATCGCTCTTTTCTCAATTTTCTAGCCCAAAACATGACTTTTAAACATATGTGGCTGTCCCTACACAATAACAGTGAGGGAGATCCCTTAGTTCCCATACTGATCTAATTACCAAAATGAAAATTTTGCATACAGAAAACTATATACTAATGGTGACAAATCCTATTTCATCTTTTATGTTCTATTCTTCTTCATGCTCTTTTCCCGACGCCACAAGTCTACGGACTCTTTGCCCACCTTTGGGTCCGCCGATCTTTCCGCCTTTTCTTCCTATTTCACTATAGAATTCTTCTCCATGCGTTTGAGCTGTCCTTAGACCACCCTTCCTACCGGCTTCCTCAACCGTCATCTTGCCCCTTTTTTCAGACAATTCCTTCCACCTCCAACAAAAAGAATTACTCTCTATAATCACGAAAGAAACATAACAAAAAAATAATCTAAAAATTCAATTTAGTTGACTTGTTTTATTCTTCTTCGTGTTCTTTACCAGCTTGAATTAGTTTTCGGACTCTCTGTCCACCTCGGTGACCTGCTTCCTCCAAACTTGTTTTTCCCATAGCTTCAGTTGTGCCTTCATGCTGTTTAGCTCGCTCAGAGCCCCCTTTGCTGCCTATTTCGCTATAAAATTCTGGACCACGTTCCATAGAAACTTTTTCGCCGCCTTTTCTTCCTATTTCCTCATAAAATTCTTTTCCGTGAGTTGAAGCGGTTTTTTCTCCACCTCTTCTACCTGCTTCTGCAACGGTCATTTTGCCTTTTTTACTTTCGTCACGCATACTCAAGAATTCCACCTCCGCTGAAAGTTCCGAAAAGCTAACAAGATTAATGTCGAATAACTGCTCATAAACCTATGTGGTTGTACCATAACAGTAACACATTCAACTAAGCAGGGCAGTAATTTACTGCGCATGAAAAAAATAAATAAGAAAAAGATAGCCTCAAGCAATGCTCTATATAATACTAATGTTGATTCAACTTAAATATGGCCGGATGGTCAAATTAATAATCATTGGGTAACCTGAATGAAAATACTTCTCATTAATCCACCGCAAACTTTTTACCCAGGCTCCGACCAACCTGCTGGAAACCTGCCTTTAGGCTTAATGTACATTGCAGCAGTACTCGAAAAGTCAGGTTACCAAACAGAAATTCTAGATGCCTTCATGACTGATGACGAGTTCCAAAAAAAAGGTGAAATCACAAATGTCGGAATGTCTTTTGAGCGGATAAAGCAGCAAATAAATAGGCACAAACCAGACATTGTTGGTATAGCAGGCCCATTCACTTGTCAAATAGACAAATCAATCAAAATAAGCAGTTTAGCCAAAGAAGTTGACACAAACATTTTAACTGTTGTAGGCGGTCCACACGTTACTACTGTGCCAAAGGAATTCCTTGAAGAAGCAAAAACCGTAGACATTGCAGTGACAGGCGAAGGCGAATATGCGATGCTAGACATTGCCCAGTATTTTGAAGACAAAAAACAGTTAAGCGAAATTCTGGGAATTGCCTACCGCAAAAATGGACAAATCATTGTAAATTTTCCAAGACCATTCATTAAGGATTTGGATGAGCTTCCCTATCCGGCTTACAACTTGGTCAATATGAAGCAGTACCTAAGCCCCAAAAAAATAGGCTACCGCAGCTTCAGAAACAGAGCAATATCAATGATCACCAGCAGGGGCTGCCCATTTAAATGCTGCTTCTGTTCGGTTCATTTACATATGGGAAGTGAATTTAGAGCAAACTCTGCAACCTACGTAGTAAATCACATTAAATACGTTGTTGACAAATTCAAAGTCCGGAACATTTTCTTTGAAGACGACAATCTGACTTTCGATATTCCAAGATTTGAAGCTATTTGCGATGACATAATCGAGAAAAAAATAAAGATAGGTTGGGAAACGCCAAACGGGGTCCGAGCAGACTGCCTAAACCTTAATTTACTTCAAAAAATGAAGAAATCTGGTTGCCAAAGCGTCTTTTTCGGCGTAGAATCAGGTGATCAACAAATTCTAACTAATGTAATCTGCAAAAACCTCGACCTAAACCGTGTAATGGAAGTTGCGAAAATGGCTCGAGAGATTGGTCTAAAAACGGGAGGATTTTACATTATTGGGTTTCCAGGTGAGAAAAAGGAGAATATGATAAAAACCGTTGATTTTGCCTTAATGCTTAAGCGTAATTTTGATGTTGGTATGCACTTGTTTATTGCAACGCCTTCGTATGGGACTAGGCTGTATGAGGAGTGTAGAGCGAAGGGGTATATCGAGGAAGACTTGACGTGGAATTCGTTTGCTCAAGCGCGTCAACCAAAAGGCATGCCATTGATTTCAACAGAAGATTTTACTTCTGAAGAAGTGAAAGCAATAGCGGCTAAGGCTCTTGAGGAGTATAAGAAATTATCGTTAATTAATCATGTTAAGAACCCAAGAAAAGCTTTGGAAACTGCGTTTGCCCAGCCTCAACTCATCATCAAGTACGTTAGAAACTTGTTTAGTTAGAATTATGAAGCCCCAACTTCATGAAAATTAACAAAGCGGGCCCGCTGGGATTTGAACCCAGGATTCTCGGCTCCGGAGGCCGATGCCTTATCCGTACTAGACTACGAGCCCGCAACTGCCAAACAAATATGACTTTGCGATTTAAAGCTAACCTTGCTATTCCTGAATTAACTCTTCGTTTACCCACCAGGCCTTCTTCTTGCCAGACCTTTCTCCTGCGTAATACTCGATTATAGATTTTCCAATCTGTTTTTTGGAGGTTTTCTCAATTTTCCGAAGCCTATTTAGAATGAGCCACCTGTTGGTTTTAACATAATCTGCCAATTCAGGTGTTGTTGCGCTTTTGTAATGAAGCAGATACTCCATTATTTTATGATCCACTTCATCAATACAAAAAGATTGCGGGTTAATCTTACCGTGCTGAAACGTAAGCAACTCCAAATCAGCAAGGTACTTCCTTAGTTGACCAAACTCCACCTCAATTTTGCTCATCCTCTCTAGCAAAGCTAAAAGCGTATCAGCCTTAGGCGTTTTCTGCAGCTTCTCGTTTATAGCTTCCCTGACAAAGTTACTCCTATCACCTTCCGGAACACGCAGCGCCATTTCATGGTAGACATCTTCTGGAATTTTTACTGAAATGATTCTAACTTCGCTCAACTTAGGCTCCTCATCAACGAGATACTTACGTTTTGATATTTCTTTTTTTCCATACTTGAAAATCTGAATTATGAAAAAATTAAATGCGTTGTTCGCTTCGGTTTAGGTGGGGCTGTATTTGGCCAAAAAAGTGACAATCTCCATCATTAGTTGTGAGTGAGCTCTTTGGCTGCGCCACATACTGTTTCCAACCCTCTTTTTGACATAGCCGAAAAAAAAACTTGAAAAAGCCGTGAATAAAGGTATAATTAATAACTTTTTTTGTTTTCAGTGCAAGCAATGATCTTGAATTGCTCATGTCTCATGAAAATGGGGATCTACACAGTGACCTCCATAGGTTTGCATGGGACACTCTTAATGAAGCAGCGAATAAAGCATTAAAATTAAAACTCTACGCTGCAGGGCAGGACCTTCTAAAAGACACGTTCTGCTGCAATGTTTGCGGAATGGACCCAAGAGTTGCAGAAATGGAAATTGAAGAACGCGCTTTAGACCCTATTGTGGTTTTTTGCTGCTGACTAAACTTCAGCTGTTTCCTTTAATTATCAATTTTTCCGCATATTCGCTGATCCATTGAATACAGCGGGTTAGTAATTGACCCGAGTATGCTTTGTGGTTTCAAATTTGAAATAATTGACACATTGGAGAATAAATCTATAATCCTTCAATGTCCCTCTGAAATGCATGAGATGATATAGTTAATTCGAACTGTAGGCCGCTATGCCTCTCTTGATCTAGCGAGCAAATGACAATCTAATCTGTTCTTCAAGCAAGTGTATCTAAACTGTCGTTGATTGCTGGCAAAAAACGTTCGAAAGGATGATAGTGTTTATGATTGCGCGCAGTCAACATGGGCTTCCTGTAGTTGGAGAAATCCTGGGACCTTCTATGCACAGTTATTTTGTTCAGGGCTGGACAAGAGGGGAGCCATTGGGGTCCACTCATGCCGGTAGGCTAGAATCATCGAAATGCACTGCTTTTGATTGATACCAAGGATTAATGCTTTAGGCTTTCAACTTGCAAATGGCAAAATCTCAAGCAATGATGAAGCGAAACGCTTACAGCTGACCTATTTGATGATCCCGGTTCTCTGTTGCCAGAGGTAGGCGGTCCAAACGGTATCACCTTAAAGACAGATGGGTGAGTTTGAACCGTCAAAGTTAAGTGCTGAAGATATGAAGTACACAACAATCCAACAGGTTCTGCAGAAACTGCAAAAGCGCCATGCACCACTTGCAAGAAACTAGATTTATTCGGTGTAAACAGGTTGGTCGGCTAATTTAGCCAAGGCTATGTATCGTTGCTGAACAATTTCATGTAGCTGGTTGCGTAATTCCTCTCCAACCACTACATTTCTTTGCTTTAACAATCCAATCTTTTTGACTAATTCAATGTCACCAATTCCGTTAATCCACACTTCGAAGTCTCCGCGTTTTGTATGGAACTCTATCGACGCAAGGTCGGCTTTTGTAAGTTTGTTCGCAAAATCTCGAATGTTATGGGCGTGCAAATTTAGTGGTTTGCCAACATCCAAGTAGAATTGGAATGCTTTGTCATGCGGCGCATAAGCTAGTATAGCTGTTGCTTTTTCCTTGGTTGTCTCAGGTATACCGAGAGCGGTTTTTCCTTTTTCAGCAATAATGTATTGCCCTTTTTCAGGTGAACTGACATATCCCATGCGGATGAGCCCCAAAAGATGCATCATGACTTGAGGAAACTCTTTTTTGGTTTCCTTTGCGATTTCCATGGCTCTCAGTGGTTTTTCGTTAAGAAGCATTGATTCTAGTATCTCTTGTTTGAGAGGTGATAAACTCATTTTCGGTACCATGCCTGCTAGTGCTATGCAATACCATCTAATCAAACTTTGCTTAAATTTCGAATTTTTTTAGGTTTTCAAGTTGTAATGTTCAGATAAGTAAAGCTTTAGTATTGATATTCCTAATGCTAATGGTAAATTGGTGATTGCTTAGCATGAAACTGGCTGTTTTCGTTTACGAGTATCCGCCTAAAATTGTTGGCGGATTAGGAACTTATGCTGCCGAGATAACAAGAAAGTTTGTTTTGGACGACCATGATGTAACTGTTTTTACTATGAATGATGATGCAGGTTCGTTGCCTACTAGAGAAATTTGGCGTGGAATAGAAATTCATCGGCCACTACACATCGACATTTCAGATTCGCTTCCAGATGTTATTGCGGAAGACATCAAGAAATGGGGTAGAGGCTTGCATTTTTTTGGCAAGCTTATGGTTTATAATTATTTATCAGCTGCTAAATTGATTAATGAATTAATTAAGAAAGAAGGCATGAAATACGACATAGTTGTTGCCCATGATTGGCTTTCAGCAATGGGCGGAATTACTGTGAAAAGAGAAACTGGTTTGCCCTTGGCTTTTCATGTTCATTCAACTGAGAAGGGTCGAACCTTAGGAAATGGTTCAAGCGTCGTTAGCAACATTGAATTGCGTGCGGGTAAAATGGCGGATTTGGTTGTTACGGTATCGTACGCTATGAAAGATGAACTTATTCAGCTTGGTTTCCCGAGAGAAAAGATTCAAGTCAGCTATAATGGTGTTGACCCGCAAAAATATAATCCTGAAAACGTGTCTCCCGAGGACATTAAACGAGTTAGGAACAAGTACGGCATCGGCGACGATGAATTGTTGATTCTTTTCTTAGGCAGACTCGTAGGCGTCAAAGGTGTTGATAAACTCATAATGGCAATGCCTCATATTCTAACAAAGATTCCTAAAGCAAAGCTGGTAGTTGTAGGTGTAGGCGAACTTCAAGAATACATGACAAACCTAACCAGAACAATGCGCCTTGACCAATACGTAAAATTCTGTTTCGACTTCATCCCAGAAGAAGAACGAATAAGACATTACGCTTCATGTGACCTAGCAGTTTTTCCAAGCTACTATGAACCCTTTGGCATAGTTGCTCTGGAAGCAATGGCAATGGAGAAGCCAGTTGTCGTTGGCGCAACCGGCGTTAGCGGAATGCGTGAAATCGTTATTTGTTGTGGTGAAGAGCAATGCGGCTTCCACGTAGACCCGAATAATCCTTCTGATATTGCGTGGGGAGTCATTAGTGCTTTAGAAAGTCCTGAGATAAGAAAGAGGCTTGGCAAAAATGGACGGAAGCGTGTGTTAGCTGAGTTTACTTGGACTAGAATTGCCAAAAAAACTGTTGCGCTTTACGAGACCATAGTGAAACGTTGATAATAGTGCTGGTGACTCTTGACAGCTGACTTAAGTTATAGAGTCGTTAGGGAAGCAGCTACTTTACTTTATTTTGGAGCTGAAAAAGAATACAAACAAGCTAAAGTAAAAGCTGCAGAAACTTTGGGTACTCATTTTTTGCCTTCCAATCTTGATGTTGCTCTTGAACTGGATAAAATAGCTGAAGAGAACGAAGGGCCACAGAGAAAAGAGCGATTAGTTCAAATGCGAAATGAAGCCCTAGAAATAATGAAACTTTTAGACGCTTATTACCCTGTTTTAATTGGGAGCGTTTGGCGGGGAACAATTAGGCATGGAAGCGATATTGACATCGCCGTCTACATAGATGAGCCAGAAGAAATTGTGAGAATTCTCAAAGCCCAAGAAATAAAGGTTTCAAAAACGGCTTGGACAAAAGTTAACAAACGTGGATTGACTTCGGCGTCGTTTCATATTTACGCGGAGACTTCAGCTAAATTTGGACTTGAGATTGTTGCTCGCAGTTCTGAAGAAGCAGGCAAAAAGAGGAAGTGCGAAATTTTTGGCGATGAAATGAAGGGCTTAAGAGCTCAGGAGCTCGAAAAAGTTCTTAAAACTAACCCGACAAAACAGTTTCTCCCAACTTAATTATCAATAAACCTTGTTTTTCCATCAAAAAAGCAGATAAATAACCGTTCAATATTTATTTCTTAAACAAATTGATGTAAAATGGCAACGGATAGGAAAACGCTAAAGAAAATGTTCCCACATCTTTATAAGGAACTTGAAACAAGCGAGAATAAAGTCCCAATTAATGCAGTACGTAAAGACTCGCTTGAAGCTGAGGAAGCTGCTGAGTGCGAAGAGTGTGAGGAAGAGAAGTTAGCTTCCTGCAATGAAACGTCTGATAAGCTTCGCCACTTTAGCCCCTCCGCCGTAGATTTCATTCGTCGCTGTGACACAGAAACGCAAGCTGAAGAGATAATTGCTTTTTTGCAGAAGAAGGGTGAAGTAACCAATGAGTATGCTGAGGAACTGCGGTGCCAGCTTAAACGTGGTGGAGTAAGATGCTTTGGCCCTAAGAAAGAAGAATACTATTACTTTAGAGAAGGCGGAATTTTCTAAGTAACAAGCGTCTTTAAACAACTAAAAAATAATTCTGTAAAGGGTATGCTGCCAAAGGTTCCCGCAATTAAATTGTTAATACAATCTTTTTGAGCACTATATACGTGGACTACCTATTGGTTTGCATTGATTTGTGTCGGAAAAACTAATAAGGATAAAGCTTGTTGTAGAAAAACGGAAAACATTGGTGATATTATGGCAATAAAAGTAGGAATTAACGGATTCGGAAGGATCGGAAGACTTCTTTACCGTGCAGCACTTGAACGGAATGCAAAGATTGATTTCGTAGCAATCAACGATCTTGCAGATGCCAAGACAAATGCTCACCTTCTTAAGTATGATTCAATCCACGGGCATTTCCCCGGCAAAGTCGAAGTTAGCGGCAACGACATTATCGTCAACGGAAAAACCCTCAAATGTCTCAGTGTAAGAGACCCAGCAGCACTGCCATGGAAAGACCTTGGAGTTTACTTAGCGGTAGAATCCACGGGCTTATTTACTAACCGTGAAGGTGCAAGCAAACATTTCCAAGCTGGAGCAAAGAAAGTCCTCATCAGCGCACCAGCAGAAAACCCAGATGCAACCTTTGTGTTAGGCGTAAACGAAAAATCATATGACCCAGAAAAACACAATATCCTTAGCAATGCTTCATGCACAACAAACTGCCTAGCACCAATCAGCAAGGTATTATCTGATAACTTTGGCTTAGAAAAAGGCTTCATGACAACGTGCCACAGCTACACAAACGACCAAAAAATCCAAGACATTGTCCACAAAGACCCTCGCAGAGCAAGAGCGGCAGCAATCAACATTATCCCAACAAGCACAGGCGCAGCAAAAGCAATCGGCTTAGTTTTGCCAAGTTGCGCTGGAAAAATGAATGGATATTCATTGCGTGTACCTACACCAGATGTATCCATTGTTGATTTAACCGCTATATTAGGCAAAGAAGTCACCAAAGACGAAATTAACGAAGCTATGAAGAAAGCCGCAGCAGGCCCGCTTAAAGGCATTCTAGAATATACTGAAGACCCAATCGTTTCAACTGACGTACTACACAGCACTTACTCAGCAGTATTCGATGCTCAATTAACCATGGTTTTAGGTGAAAAAGGCAACTTCGTCAAAGTCTTCGCATGGTACGATAACGAATGGGGCTTTAGCAACCGCATGGTTGACTTCATCGAAATGGTCGGCAAGAAAGCAGGATTTTGAGCCAGCAAACAAACTTAAATCCTTCCTATCTTTTCTTTTTTGATTTAAACGCACGAAGTGAAGATAATGGCCAAATACAAAACTTTGGATGATTTTCAAGTTAAAGATAAAGTTGTCCTTGTCAGAGTAGATTTCAACTCAGAAATAGATCCCGTAACAAAAAAAGTAACAAGCGACGTACGCATTAAAGCACATGCAGAATCAACACTTAAAGAACTAGCTGAAAAAGGAGCAAAAATCGTTGTGTTGGCTCATCAAGGACGCAAAGGAGACCCAGATTATACCCCTCTGAAAGAACACGCAGCAATATTAGGCAGAATTCTCAAATGCCCAGTAAAATACGTTGATGACCTTTTTGGTGAAAAAGCAAAAACCGCCATCAAGAACCTTAAAGGCGGAGAAATTCTTGTTCTTGAAAACGTGCGTTCCTGGGATGGAGAAACCAAAAGTGGCACACCAGAACAACACAGTAAAACAGAGCTTGTCCAAAACCTCGCACCCCTTGCAGACTTGTTTGTTAACGATGCTTTTGCCGCAGCTCACCGTGGACATGTCTCAATGGTTGGGTTCACCGCAGTATTGCCAAGCGCTGCCGGACGCATTATGGAGAGAGAACTGAAATGCCTCGGCAAAGCATTGGAGAAGCCTGAGAAACCCTCAGTTTATGTTATGGGCGGAGCAAAAGCAGATGATAGCCTTGAAATTAGCAAGTACGTTTTAGGCAACGGCATAGCAGATCACGTGCTGGTTGGCGGTGTAACCTCACAGTTATTCCTTGCAGCTAAAGGCGTCGATTTAGGTAAGAAAAACATGGATTTTCTAGCAAAGAAAGAGTTAACAGGCTTAATTCCAGGCATAAAAGCGCTCTTGGAACAGTACGGCGATAAGGTTGTTTTGCCAGTAGATGTCGCATTAGACGTGAACGGTAAACGCAAAGAAATCCCAGTAAGCAAGTTACCGACGGAATACTCAATCTTTGACCTAGGCGCAACAACCGTCGAAAACTATTCAAAACTCATCTTAAGCGCTAAATCAATCGTTGTCAGCGGACCAATGGGAGTTTACGAAAACAAAGAATTCAACTACGGAACCAAAAAAGTCTTCGAAGCCATCGCAAATAGCAAAGCCTTCAGCCTCGCAGGCGGCGGAAACACCATTGCAGCCATACAAGAATACGGCTTAACTAAAAAAATCGGCTACATAAGCACGGCAGGCGGAGCACTCATCGAATTCCTGATGGGGAAGAAGCTTCCAGGCGTTGTGGCACTGGAAACGGCGACAAAAACAAAGAAGATCTAATTTTCTTTTTATTTTTGAGACTTATTCTTTTTGTGAATTTGTAATTTCAGCGAAGTCTTTACAGATTATCTTAAGGTCTCCTGCAATAATATCGGGTTTCTGCCGGCTGTTAATAAGGTCTTTTACCGTGTTAAATTGTGATGGAACGAACACTGTTTTTAGCCCTGCATCTTTGGCACCTTTGATATCTTCGATTGGGCTGTCGCCAATGTAAACCGCCTGGTTAGCTGTGACACCCAATTTATTTAGGGCTTCTTGGAATATGTGTCTGCTTGGTTTTCGCCAACCCACTTCTTCCGAAACCACAATCACGTTAAAACAATCGTTTATTCCCAGTTGTCTAAGGCTCTTGTAGATGACTGGTGCATGAGTAAAGTTTGAAATTAACCCCACTTTAAATTGCTGCCTAGCTTGCTTGGTTAGTTTTTTTGCTCCTACTCGCAGCTCCAAAGTATCAACATAGTCTTTGAAGAAAACGTTCAACGCCGCTTTAATTCTGGGATCATCAGCCGCCACCTTAAAGCCCAGGTTCCATAATGCTTCTGACACCCAAACCGCGTTAGTTACTTCTTTTAGCTGTTCATACCGTACTTTGCGGTATTTCTCATGCGCCACAATATAGGCTTCCAAAAACTTGTCCTTGGCAACCTCAAAGCCTTCAACAGCCAATGCCGCGAGAAGTTTTTCTCTTGAAGCTTCCATGGTGTAGTTTCCGCAGTTCACAAGTGTACCGATATAATCGAATATTACCGCTTTAGCGCAAGTCATCTATTACTCTCTCTTTTCCGCCAAAATCACGCATGTTGCTATTTGACCGATTCTTTTTCCAAGAGCCGTCTTGAGTAGTTTGGCTTCGTTGCCAATTGCGCTTTCTACCTTTGGGTCATAGGGAATTTCGCCAAGGTACTTTAGCCCCAACTTCACTGTTTCTTCTGCGACGTCTTTTGCCTTGTCCATTTTCATGTTTTCCACTATACCAATAATTGGCATCTTAAGTTCGCACAGCAGCGCTACCTGTTTTTTGACGGTTTCAAACGCCAGCAGCGAAGACGTCGTAACAATTAGGAATTCTATGCGTTTAATGAGCCTTACCAAATCGAGAACTGCATCGCCGATGCCTGGCGGCATGTCAACTACGAGAAAATCAAGGGTACTCCACTGGGTTATTGTTAGGAGCTCAATTAGAGCGTTTGAAGTGTCGACTCCGCGCAGAGGCGCTGGGTTATCGCCGACGAAGTAAACAAGGCTCATGTATTCTAAGCCGTTGACCGTAGGCGGAATTATACCTTTATCTTCTTTGGGCTGGGTGTTTTTGGCACCGAGAATCATGTGGGTTGATGGACTTGTGAAATCAAGATCAAACAAGCCTACTTTGCAGCCATTGTGCATAAGAGCTAACGCGAGGGAGGTTGCAACCATGCTTTTTCCAACACCACCTTTGCCGCTTGAAACAGCAATAATTCGTCTTATTCGGCTTAAACGCTCGTTAATTATGCTTGTCCGTGGGTCAACCACATTTATTTGGCTCCTTTTATGTTCTCAAGCCAAACCCCTCGTCCATTAACGATTTCAAAATCAGGGCTGCAGCATTTAGGGCACTTAACAAAAGTGTGCGCTACTTCTGGAACAAAATGTATAGCCTCAGCCGTGGCTTTATCAAGCTTTTTCGGGTTAAACTGCCAAGTGGTTCCGCAAACTCTGCACTTGAGAGAAGACTTAGCCTTCAAAATTCGGAATCTAGTTCCTTTATAGGCATCGGTTTTCATTTGCAAAAGAGCAAACCGCAAAATTTGAGGCTCAACTTGTTGAAGCTCCCCAATCCTAATCGTGACCTCTATAACTTCCTTCAATTTCTCTTTTTCAGCAATCTCTTTCGCTGAGGCGAGAATTGCTTCAGCTAGTGCCCATTCATGCATAAACTAACCTAACTTTAAGCGTCTTTAAAAGAATATTGTGGCAAAATAACAATTTGACGAAAAAATAATCAGTATATGCTAAAATAGTAATACAAAAGCAGAGGAACATGAATGAGAGGCATAACTAAACCTTATGGTAAAAAAATAAATGGTACAGAGCCAGTAAGATTCCAAAAATGCGGAACCCCTTAGGATATGTTACTGTTTTATCAAATGGATTGACATCTTTTCAGCAACCAATCCAGAATGTTAACATAATTGCTATCTGCATGGAATGTGCTTATAAGAAAAAATATATGCTGATAAAACTCTGGATAGCGGGTGAACACTAGCTTTAAATCTGCTACATTGCTTGGAATAATAGGGAAATTTCTATAGAAAAGCAATTCAAAATTCTCGCTTTTGCTGGAAGCCTAAGAAAAAACTCATTCAACAAAGCCTTGGTTCGGGCTGCCGTTGAACTCGCGCCAAAAGACGTCTTGATAGAGATTTTTGATTTGGAAGGAATCCCTCCCTTCAATCAAGACCTTGAAAACACTCCTCCGCAAAGAGTAGTTGATTTCAAAGAGAAAATCAGAGACGCCGACGCCCTTTTGATTGCTACCCCAGAATACAACTATTCAATTCCCGGAGTTTTGAAGAACGCCATTGACTGGTCTTCAAGGCCAAAACAAGGCAATCCTCTTGCAGGCAAAACAGTTGCCATAATGAGTGCATCCTCTGGAAGGTTTGGCGGAGCCAGAGCACAATATCACCTGCGACAATCTTTCGTGTTTCTAAACATTCACCCAATTAACCAGCCTGAAGTCATGTTATCTGCTGCGGGTGAGAATATTGACAGTAACGGAAGGTTGACAAACCAACAAACACGGACACTTATTTCACAACTTCTTGAAGCTTTGGTGGGGTGGACTTATAGACTAAAAGTATAGCACAATATAATTATGAATTAGGGTTTTGTATTCTAACCAGATTTCAAGAGCTTTGAAATGGTTAAGAAGCACGTTAACCGTTAGGCGTTGAGCTTTGAGAGTCAGAGCTGACCTTTAGTTCCCCATGCGCTCATCTTGCAGCTTATTAAATGATAGACCAGGAAAACCCATTACTCCTTACTACTGAGGATCTTCTGAAAGAAAAGACAAATTAAGGAAAGATATTAACGATTTACTGAGCTGGACTTCACTACATCGCTCACTGAGAGTTTTACCTGCGACCTAGTGAATACTTTTTCAACAGTCGCATATGGTTTGCCTAAATATTTTTTCAAGGATAAAGTCTGAAGGATATACTTATCGGATGAATATGATATTTAATTAGGGCAACTTCAGATTTGATTATCGACAGAACTGCCACGATTGGAGATTATCATTCAAGCACGGGTTTAAAATCTATCTCAAATATCGGGGTATGTTGATTATGAATGCTGTAAAAACGCTAAATAACCCAACTCTTAAAAGCTTAAGCCTCCGAAATAGAACGCCTAAAGAACAATAGCTAAACTATCCATTCGGTTTAAGCTTGAGTATAAAGAGGAAAGTGATCTAAATCCGAGTAATCGCCGATCTGCATATTCACGGACGATATAGTCGAGCAACAAGCGAGCAAATGAACATTCCAGAAATTGCAAGGTTCTCAAAAATTAAAGGTTTAAACCTAGTAGGCACGGGTGACTTTACCCATCCTAAGTGGTTTAGAGAAATCAATGAAACCCTAACAGCTGAACATGACACAGGACTATTCAAGTTAACCAGAAATATGGATTCTCCTGTTCGCTTTATGCTTACAACCGAAGTTTGCACAATCTTCGATTATAAGGGCGAATCAAAGAAAGTTCACCACGTAATATTGACCCACAGCATGGAGACCGCTCTTCAAATCAATGAGCGACTTAGAAGCTATGGCGATTTATCTTCAGATGGAAGACCGATCCTAAACATAGCCGCTCCACAACTCGTTGAACAAGTAATGGCTGTGTCAAGCGGCAACATGGTTTTTCCAGCCCACGCTTGGACACCGTGGTTTAGCATTTTCGGAGCTTTCAGCGGCTTTGATACTGTTGAAGACTGCTACCAAGACATGACAAAGCATATCCACGCCCTAGAAACAGGGCTCTCTTCTGACCCTGCAATGAACTGGCGAATAAGCAATCTAGACCGATTTGCGTTGGTTTCAAATAGTGATTGCCACAGTTTTTGGCCATGGAGAATAGGCAGAGAAGCCAACGTTTTCGAACTAGAAAAGTTCAGTTACCAAGAAGTTACAGAGGCTATAAAAAGCAATAATCCAACGCATTTCAAGTTCACTATTGAAACAGATCCAGCCTATGGCAAATACCATTGGACGGGACACCGCAACTGCAAAATATCACTTGCACCACGCGATGCAATTAGATTTGGCAATATTTGCCCAGTTTGCCGAAGAAAACTCACCAAAGGCGTAGAACAACGCGTAGAAGAACTGGCAGACCGCCCCCCCGATTTCAAACGTGAAGGTGTCCCAGGGTTTTTGCGGTTGCTTCCACTATCCGAAATAATTGCGGCGGTATTAGCTGCTGATTCGCCCTCGACGCAGGCAGTTTGGAAAAACTATAATTCACTAGTTGAGAATTTTGGCGATGAATACACCGTTCTGATTGATTCGCCTTTTGAGGCTTTAGCAGCTGTTGTAGATGCGCCGATTGCCCAAGCCATCGTTAAAGTTAGAAACGGCACAGCCAAAGTCACACCAGGATACGATGGCGTTTATGGGCAACTGGATTTAGGCGTTGAAGTCCCAGCGGCTAAACCTAAACCAACCCATGCAGCATCGGTTAAGCAGACAAATATAGCTGATTTTTTTAGGAAATAATCAATTTAGTGTTTTTTTGGCAATGAGAGGAACAAAATGATTTAATTCCTTCAAAGAAATCTAGATAAAAACGTTTAGCTTTACAGGATAGAGTACTCTTGAAAGACCTTCTAACCAAAATCAACAACATAGCCACCCAAAAATTCGGAGCCCAATACGCTGAAGCCCGAGCCCAAAAACTCTTCAAAACAATTCTAACCCTAAAAGAGAAACGTGTAGAAACCACCAAGCAGGGCATTGAAAACGGCGTTGCATTGCGTGTGCTTGTCAACGGCGCTTGGGGTTTTGCTTCTGTGGGCACTTTGGATAATGATATTTTGGAGGGCGCAGTTTCGGATGCTTGTAGAATGGCTAAGATGGCTAGTTTGCGGCTGAAGACACCAATTAAACTTGCCAATGCCAAAGTGGTTGAAGGCCGCGTTGTGTTGAAACCGAAAAAGAACCCGGCAGATGTATCTGTGGAGGATAAAATAAAGACCGCATTGACAGTAACGAAGGCTGGCTTGCGTTTTGATAAGCGCGTTAAGAGCTGTACAGTAGATTATTTTGATTTGACTGGGACAAGCTTTTTTGTGAACAGCGACGGCACCAGCATAGAGCAGGACAAGTTGTACGTTTGGGCTCGAATAACCGCTTCAGCATTAAGCGAGGGTGTCTACACTTTTAGCCGAGAAGAAATAGGCTCCACAACAGGCTACGAAATATTTGACGAGCAGCTTCCCGAAGTGCTTGGTAAAAAAGTTGCAAAACGAGCTACCGAACAATTAAACGCTAAATCGCCAAAAGGAGGAACACTACCAGTTGTTTTAGGTCCAAGCGTCGTAGGGGTTTTTGTTCATGAAGCATTTGGACATCTGGCTGAAGCTGATTTAGCCCTATCAGGCGGTATATTAGCGGACAACATGGGAAAGAAAATCGGGTCAGACTTAGTAACATTTTATGATGATGGTACAATCGAAGGAGCTTTTGGTGCCTTCAAATATGACGACGAAGGAGTTCCAACCCAGAAAACGCTTCTCATAAATAACGGAGTTGTTACTGGGTTGATGCATAACCGTGAGACCGCCCAAAAATTCAATGTTGAAGCCACAGGCAACGCAAGAGCTGAAGATTTCCGTGTGGAACCAATTATCCGTATGCGTTGCACTTACATGTCGCCAAGAGATCATTCTTTTGAAGAACTGATTGAAAATGTGAAAGCAGGGTATTACTTTAAGAGTTTTAGAGGTGGGCAAGCTAATCTTGATGGCACGTTCCAGGTTGGCATACAAGAAGGTTACGAAATAGTGAACGGAGAAATAGGCGTACCAATCCGTGATGCATCAATAAGCGGCAACACCCTTGAAACTTTACATAAGGTTGATGCGGTTGGAAAAGATTTCCAGTTAGATCAGGGAAGATGCGGGAAAGGCCAAACAGCCTTCATCAGTGATGGTGGACCACATATTAGAATTAAAGAGGTAGTTGTTGGTGGCAGTTCTTAAAAAAGAAGCAATGGTAAATTTGGCTGACGACGCAGTAGATTTAGCAGTAAGAAAAGGAGCCTCTGAAGCTGAAGCTTATGTTTACGAAGGGCAAGCAACAAACATCGGCATCGAACTAGGACAAATCAGCAAAACCAACAGGATAATTGACAGAGGCTTAGGCGTGAGAGTAGCCATAAACAAAGCGGTAGGATTCGCGTACACAAATATGGTCGATGAACTAAACGCGGTTGAAAGGGTGATTGGTAGGGCTTTGAGTGCTGCAAAAGCAAGCAAACCTGACCCAGATTGGAAGGGTCTGGCACAAAAGAAGCCTTACGCTTCTCCTGAGAACACTTTTGACGATAAAGTTATTGATCTCAGCTCGGAAGAACTGGTTAATATAGCTGCAACAATGCTGGACGCCGCAAGCCAAGTGGATAAACGTGTTTTTCCAATTGAAGGCGGAATAGGAAGCGCTTACATTTCCAATGCCATCGCCAACTCGAACGACATCACAGGTTTTGATAAAGGCACAGTTATTGAATGCAGTATAGCAACAGTAGCTAAGGAAGCCAACTCCGTTACACCGGTATGCTTCGAGTTCAATGCCTCAAGAAACTACAATATTGATGCAAATTGGGTTGGAAAAGAAGCCGCGAAAATGGCGCTTTCAGCATTGAAAACAAAACCAGTTGAATCTAAATCTTCTACACTCATTTTGACTCAATTTGCCCTCCAAGACCTTCTTGCGTACACGCTGACTAACGCTGTTAGAGCCGATAATGTACAGAGGAATCAGTCACCCTTTAAGGATAAACTTGGAGAAAAAGTGGCTTCAAAAAACCTCACTATCTATGATGACGGCTTATTCCCCGGTGGATTGCGTACATGGGCTTTTGACGGCGAAGGAGTACCACATCAAAAAACAACAGTCATAGAGAAAGGAATACTTCACAATTTCCTATACGATAACTATTCGGCAAAAAAAGAAGGGAAAGAAAGCACTGGAAACGCTGGCAGAGCAGGATACCTCTCGACACCCAGCATTGACACCACAAACTTCCACATTATGCCAGGAAATAAGAACTCCGACCAAATGTTGAGCGAAGTGGACGACGGATTAATAATCTATTACCTGCAGGGTGCGCACAGCAGCAATCCAGTCAGCGGCGAATTCTCTGTTGTTGCAACCCCAGCTTGGAAAATAAAGAAAGGCGAAATAGTTCATTGCAGTCGAGGTGTAATGTTAGCAGGCAACATTTTCGAAGTACTCAAAAATGTTAGTGTAGTAGGTAGTAATGAGCGGCAGATGGGCCAGTTGATATCGCCGTGGATTCAAGTTGAAAATGTACGAGTGATCGGAAAGAGTTAAGCCCAAAAACTTTTTGAATATTCGCCTAAAACGCCCTCGTAAAGACGTTTAGTTTGTTGAGCGATTCTTTCCCAATCGTATTTTTCTTGAACTGCTCTGTAAGCGTTTTCTCTAATGCGTTTTCGGTAATCTTCATCAATCAAAACCTTTGTTATTCCCCAGGCTAAGGAGTCAGGATTATTCGGGTACACTTTAACTCCTGTTACGTCATGCTCGATGATTTCTGATAAGCCCCCAGTGTCGGATGCGACGACTGGACTTTTCGCCGCCATGGCTTCTAATGCAACAATTCCGAATGGTTCGAAAAGCGATGGAACGACGGATACGTCAGAACATTTCTGAAGTTTAATTAAAGTTGGTTCATCCAAAAAACCTTCAAACAGGACTTTATGTTCAAGCCCCATGCTGCGGACAATGTTTAGTAGTTGTTCTTTCATGTAGCCGCTACCAACAATTATGAATTTAGCGTTGACCTTTTGTAAAATCTTGGGAACTGCATTAATCAATACATGAATTCCCTTTTCGTAAACTAGTCTTCCGACAAAGAGCACTATTTTTTCTTCTGGCAAGGCATACTTGCTCCTGAAACCGATTAAATCATCGTCAGAGCTGTCATAACAATGAACGTTTACGCCATTTGGAACCATCACAAGCTTATCGTTTGGAAGCCCGAAAGCCCATCTAACGTGTGAAATCATGTAGTTGCTACAGCAGATTACTCTCCATGCTTCATAGGTTAACCAAGCTTCAGTTTCATGAATCATTTTTTCAGTTGTTGTGTGTAATCCATCTCTTCTACCTATTTCGGTTGAATGCATAGTTACTAAAAGGGGTTTTCGAAAAATATGTTTGAGTCCTATACCCGCGTTTGCAACTAACCAGTCGTGTGCGTGAAAAACATCTATTTCGTTTCCAATTTTTCTGGCCATGGCAGCCGTTTCTTTTTGCATATTCAGGTTCATTAAGTAAACCCAAGAAGCAAAATCAGGTGCAGGATTTTTGTAAGAGTCAATACGGTATACTTCTACCCCATCTATTACTTCATGCGAGGGTGTGTCTGGAAAATCGCAGGTTACGACATAAACCTTAACGCCTTGTTTAGCTAAACTTTTTGATAAAAAGTAAACGTGAGGCGATATACCACCGATTACTCTTGGGGGAAATTCCCAGCTAAGCATCATTACGGTTAAGTCGTTTTTCATTCGTTCTTTAAACCTCCAGTCACGATTTTGTATAGATTAAGAACGCCCATTAACCAGGAATTTGGTTCTGTGGAAATAACGACTATTTTTTCTTTGGGGACTTTGTAAATTCTAACAATCTCATCCCGCATCCACTCAGATTTAACGCTGATTTTTTTTGCTTCGTAACAACCCAACCATTCAATACTTTCTATTGCCATATTATATGGAGTATTTAGAGCCTTTGACCTATGATCTTCTAGGCTTTCTACGGAATAAACGAACGGTATTCCAAGTCCACTTTTTAAGGTGACTGCTGCTGGAATGAAATGCCAATCATAAACGTCTATGAGGTCAATTTGTTTGTCGGCCTGATAGTAAATGTTGGCTGCCGCTCTTTCAATTTCTTGGTTTAATGTTAAAACCCACGTTAAAACCCCGACATGAGTTCGAACAGGGTTTGATACCCTTACGGTTTTTACTCCTGTGGGCTCTTGCTCTACACCAGTTATATGATCATTATAGGTTACAACGTTAACCTCTACATTTTTGGTAGCCAGTTGAGTCGATAGGGCTTTTATGTATTCAGAGAGTTTGCCCACCACTCTTGGCGGGTACTCCCATGAGAAAATAACTATACGCATGGTCCCACTACGTGAAAAGCGAGCAGACCTTAATTATTCCTCTTGCATTAAGATAATACCGTTTTTTTCCCTCATTATCAACGAAGCTTTCAGCGAAACCCTCAGACTTGTACGTGTCCAAAATGTTTTCAATCTCATTTGGGTCTTTCTCCATGAGTCTCGCTACTTCCTCGCCTCTTCTTGCCAAATCAGCAGCTGTGGCACATAAATTATGGAGGGTTTGCAGCACCTTATCAGGGTATGGAAGCTCGTCTCTCATTTTAACGCACCTAACCGTGAAAACAACACGGCAACTTATCTTATAAACGCATACCTGATATCTTCCTAAAAAAGCTGAGTTGCAGTCTGAATTTGTTTATTTAAGATGACATACCGCTTTTTTGAGAAATCAAGCATTGTTTTTCTTAGAGTTTCACCTTCTTGTTCTGAAGCCTTTATCTCTCTGAAGTCTGACGCTAGTTTTTGGTACTTAAGCGAGTTTTGAGCCCAGCTTTCAAAGTCTCCATTATAAACGTGAAATTCTATGGCTTTAATGTTAACTTCTTTGATTGCTTTATTAAATCCTTTTAGGCTCCAAGCCATGATTCCGGTGTAATATTCTTTTCCAAAACCAGTATAGAATAGAAAAGGCTCGTTAGCCGTTAATATCGTCATCCTTACCCTAGCTTCAAAATCGTTTAGAAGTGTTTGCGCTACCACAAATGCATCCATAGGTGATTCATATGGGCTAAAGTAAGTGTGAATTTCCCCAGGTCCACCGCCTGCGGTGAACATGTAGTACAAGTGGTCGCTTGTTTGGAAGTCACGCCAAAGCTTGAGAAAATCAGGATCATCCGCTTCTTTTACCAATGGCTCCAATCGCCTCAGTGTTGTATAGTATGCCCATTGCATCACGTTGCCAAGCCACCCCGATTGGTCTCGTTGGGTATCTGCCCAAGAAACAGTACCGCCTGCTTCAGGGACATCAATTTCTCCCGCGGGGGGATGCGTAGCCACAACTTCAGAGGGCGTTGCCATACTCAACTCCTTACAACGTAGTATCTCTTCAGGAAGGTGTTGTAGGAAGCTATGTATACCTGTTTCGGGCCAGTGATGTTCGCCAAAGGTTTCATAGTCAGGGAATATTGTGATGCATTCGCCAGGTGTAGATGCTAACCAGCCTGCGTATTTATCTGCGGTCAGGGGCCATTCAGGCCACCATCGTGCTGAAAACCTAAACCCTATGTCATCTGTAAGTTTATAATTACGCAACAATACGCGAATTTTCTTTGAGCCTTTTGGTGTGTAGATGTGGTTAGGTGATTTCTCGCCAAGGATTTTCTCTACGCCTTCAGTGTAAATGCCTTTGTATCCTAAGGATTCAACGGTTTTAGCGATGGTATTGTTGTACAAAAGTTCGGTGTTTTCGAAAATTGTCGGTGTATAGCCAAGCAAGTCCTTTATGGTTTGCTTGTGCATTTTTACCTGTTCAATAAACTCTTCTTTGTCAGGGTATAGGCTGGCGATAGAATGATAGTAAGTCTGGTCTAAAAATTCAACACATCCCGTATTCGCTAGCTGCTTAAATGTGTCAAGGAGGTCCGGGGCAAACATTTCACATTGCTCAAGGAACACTCCCGACATACTAAATGATAATTTGACCTTCTTACGGTCCCGCTTGTGCTTGTCCGCCAGGTCAAGCAGTATCTGATTCGAAGGAAAATAACATTTACGTGCAGCACGATTAAAGATTTCACGGTCAACCTCATGGTCAAAATAATAACTGAATAATTCTTCCTTTTTTAAGCGTCTGAAAACTTTGCCTTCCCAAAATAAGTTCCGCTTAAGCCTATGAGGCTGGTGAACCTCAAAGACAAACACAACATCGGTCATAAATTTCAGCCTCTAAGCAGAATATTAAGAACCACATTTATTTCTAATTTGCCTTTTATAGAATAAAAATGCTTTTCACCTCTAACGATACTTAATCATTTTACCGGTCGAATTTAGCAAAGTTTAATCAGTTGTTGCTATTCCCTTGAATCATTGATTAGATTGCATTTTAACGTAAGTCTTATATTACAAAACCTAATTTAGTGTCCGTTGTGACCTCAGATGGCTCAAACTAGACCTCCATTGTACATGGTTACTTGGCGTTGTACTCGAAGATGTGTAGGGAACTGCGTCTATTGCAGTTATGTTCCCAAATTTGCTAAAGACAGCGAGGTGGACACTGCTACAGGTAAAGAAATTGTAGATCAAATGTATGATTTTGGTGCAAAATGGTTCGGTATTAGCGGTGGCGAACCATTAGTCAGGGAAGACATTTTTGAAGTTATTGCACACGCTAAAGAGATTGGGATGGAAGTTAGCTTAATTACAAGCGGCTTCGCTTTTGATCAAAAACGTTTAGACAACCTTGCAAAGTATGACGTTCATACAGCAGTCAGCATAGATGGTAACAGAGAAGCAAACGACAAGATTAGAGGACAAGGAAGTTATGACAAAGCCATTTTTGCTATGAAGAAACTTTCAGAAAAAGGCTTGCTGGACTGCATCGTAACAACTATGACCAAATACAACATTAACTCACTAGAACATACTTGTGAATTAGCGGCTGAATTTGGCGGCAAAATGGTTGTTTACCACAATCTTGTACCAGTGGGAAGAGCGAGCGATAACATGGTTGATTTAGCACCCACAGCTGACCAATACGAGGTAGCACTAAACAACCTTTACGACTACGAACAAAAATACTCGCACAACAAATCAAACAAAAAGTTCAGAGTTAACGTTTACTCACCATTCTACGCAAGAATTGTAAAGCAAAGAAACCCAAGTAAATTCTGGGATTGGTTCACCAATGACTTCCTAGGCAAATGCACCATTGGCGGAGACTACATCGGTGTCACAGAAAACGGTGACTTCAGACCCTGCGGCTTCCATGAAGGATACAGACTGGCAAACATAAAAGACAAAGGCTTGAAGCAAACCTGGGAGGAACTCCAACGCAACGAATTACATCTCAAACTCAGAGACAGAACTAACTTGAAAGGCAGATGCGGCGTTTGTGAGTACCGAGAAATCTGTGGCGGATGCAGAACACGCGCTGAATTCTACACGGGCGACCTGTTCGAATCAGACCCAGCCTGCAGCTATATACCCAAATTGCTACGTGAGAAATGATCGCCTAATTTTTTCTTTATTTTTCCCTTTATCGTAAAGTTAAATAGCTAATTTATTAGTTAGAGATTTACTTCGTGTGAGAACAATGTTAGATATCAAGCTTATCCGCGAGAATCCTGAACTAGTAAGAAATAATTTGGCAAAGCGTGGCAATCCTCAATGCATCCAGATGCTGGAGGATTTAATCGCTGTAGACAGAGAATGGCGGTTGAACCTTACGAAATTGAACGAGTTGCGACACCAGCGAAAACAAGTAACCATAGAAATTGCCAAACTGAAAAAAGCCGCCAAGGAAGCCGACGACGAAGTCCGCAAAGCGCAAGATGTCGATGTTAAAATAAAAGATATCGAAAAAAACGTAACTTTGGAAGAAGAGAAAACCCATGATTACCTCATGCGACTTCCGAATCTATTAGACGAGACTGTTCCGTTTGGAAAAGATTCCAACGACAATGTTCAAATAAAAACATGGGGTACAATCCCACAATTTAATTTTCCGGCAAGAAATCACATCGATTTAGCTTTGGATTTAGGACAAATTGACATGGAAAGGGCTGGAAAAATCTCCGGCGCAAGATTCTTCTACCTAAAAGATCAAGTGGCCTTGTTAGATTTGGCATTGATGAGTTTTGCAATTGAGAAACTAGTAAAAAAAGGTTATACCCCGATTATTCCGCCTTACTTGATGAAGCGTGAAGCCTATGAAGGAGTAACCGCAATGGGCGATTTTGCTGAGGTGTTATATAAAGCGGAAAATGAAGATCTTTACTTGATAGCTACTTCGGAGCATCCGATGGCTGCTATGTACATGAATGAAGTGTTAAAGGAACAGGATATGCCGTTGAAACTTGCAGGAATGAGTACTTGTTTTAGAAAAGAAGCTGGAGCACATGGCAAAGATACACGAGGAATATTCCGTACCCATCAATTCAATAAAATTGAGCAATTTATCTTTTGTAACCCAGAAGACTCAGCTAAACTGCATGAGGAACTGCTGCAGAACGCTGAGGAAGTGTTTCAAGAGCTTGGATTGGCATATCGAGTTGTCAATGTTTGTACAGGCGACATTGGAACTGTAGCAGCCAAAAAATACGATATTGAAGCTTGGATGCCAGCGCAAAACGGCTACCGCGAGGTTGTTTCATGCAGTAACTGCACTGATTACCAAGGAAGACGATTGGGAATTCGTTACAGGGAAAAAGAGGGAGCAGCACCAAAGGGTTTTGTTCACACCTTAAACTCGACAGCTGTAGCTACAGGTAGAACCATAGTTGCCATATTAGAGAATAATCAGCTAGAAGATGGAACAATTAACATACCAGAAGTATTAAGAAAATATATGGGAAACAGAATGAAAATAGACAGAAAACGCTAAAGCTTTTAATATTTCTATGAGAATGTTGAGGCACGTTTGGAGAAATAACTTTGTCTTCGAAAACTAAACATATTCGCGATAAATGGCGCGGAAAAGGATGGTATATGGTAGTTGCACCATCCTTCTTTGGCAACGTTGAGTTAGGTGCTATCCCAGCTCAAGAACCACAACAATTAATCGGCAGAGTTGTTGAAGCCACATTATATGACATAACAGCTGATTTTTCGCATCACTTTTTGAAAATGTTTTTCCAAGTAAACGAAATTGACCAAAAAACCGCCAAAACACTTTTCAAAGGTCATGAATACTCACGAGATTACCTCAGAAGCTTGGTTAGAAGAAGAACCACAAAAGTTGATTCCTTAATCAACCTAACCACAAAGGACGGATACAAGCTCAGAATTGCAGTTTCAGCACTGACTCTTTCCAGAATAAAGACGTCACAAGAAAAAATCATACGCAAAATGATGGATAAAACAATCCATGAAAAAGCTAATGCATTATCACTTGACCAGTTCGTTCAGGAAATGGTTCTTGGAAAAATCGCTTCAGACATCTACAATCAAGCTAAAGAGGTTGCACCGCTTAGGCACGTTGGCATAAGAAAATCCAAATTACTTGCAGCACCAAAGACAGCGCCGGTTAAAGAAGCCCCTGTTCTACAAACTACAGAAGCTCAAGTATAACCTAACCTATTTTCTTTATCTTCTTTTCGTGGGGCAAAATACTTTAGAAGGCAATGGGAACTAAAATTCTTAGATAAACATTTGGAGCTACGTAATTGTCAGCAAAAGCAGGAGTCCATGAGAAAGGAAAATTCACGGTTCAAGACACAATAAATAACATAAAAAAAGACCCCAACTACTATAAAGCTGGTGCAATAGGGCTTTTTATCGGCGTGGTTAGAGGAGAAACCTTTCAGGGAGAAAAAGTCGAAAAGCTCAAACTTGAAGCCTATGAGGAAAAAGCCAACCAAGTTCTGGGCAAAATATGTGATGATTTATCTGAAAAGCCCGGAATTGTTAATGTTCAAATTCACCATTTACTCGGGGAATTCAACGTTGGAGAGGACCTTGTCTATGTTGCGGTTGCTGGTTCTCACCGAACTGATGTTTTTCCAGTCCTACGGGAAGCTGTAGAGAGATACAAAAGTGAAGCCCCAGTTTTCAAAAAAGAACACGTCAGAGATGAGAAAGGTTCTAAAGTTGAATATTGGGTTTCAGAAAAACACAACCATTGATGGCATGAAAGACCATGATCACGGCTTTAGCAGGTGGCGTTGGCGCCGCCAGATTTCTAACTGGCTTATTGAGGCTTGTTAGAGAGGAGGACGTTTCAGTGGTTGTAAATACTGGCGATGACATGGAAATGTTTGGTTTGCATATTTCACCAGACATCGACATTGTAACTTACACGCTCGCAGGCATTGTGGATGATGAGAAGGGTTGGGGAATAAAAGGCGACACGTTCCAGTGTCTGGAAATGCTTAAAAAATATGGTTTAGAAACATGGTTTGCCCTAGGCGATATGGATTTTGCAACGCATATCTTCCGAACCGATTTATTGAAAAAAGGTTTTACGCTTTCACAGGCAACCAAAGAAATTTGCCGCGCCTTAGGGCTTAAATTAAACATTTTGCCCATGACTGACGACAAGTTTGAGACTTGGATAAAACTTGAAGAAGGCTCTGTTCATTTTGAAGAATACTTCGTGAAAAGAGCTTCAAAAGACAAAGTTTTAGGCGTGGACTTTGTTGGCGCTGATAATGCGAAACCATCCCCTAATGTAATAGACTCAATTATGGACTCTGAAAAGATAGTTATTTGCCCCAGCAACCCCATAGTTAGCATTAGCACCATTCTTTCAATTGAAGGAATAAGAGAAGCGTTAAGAAAAACAAGCGCCGAAGTTATTGGAGTGAGCCCTATAGTTGCCGGCGTCCCAATTAAGGGTCCAGCAGATAAACTACTGCGTGCTTTAGGCTATGAAGTTTCAGCTTTTTCTGTTGCCAAACTTTACGATGATCTTCTCGATACATTTGTGATTGATGCCAAGGATGTTCTGGAAAAACAGCTGATTGAACAGCTTGGAATAGAAGTGAAAGTTACAGATACAGTGATGAGGACTTTAAGTGATAAGGTTCAATTGGCAAATGCTGTACTTGAAAACTAGCTTAAAAACAACCTCTATATAGACTAATTATTAGACTAAATACTATTTTGAGAGCTTAAATAAACTACAAAAACGAAAGACTTCTCAGAAGGGTTTGCAAATAAAAAAAACAAAAAATCATCATACAAAGCCAAAGCGCTATGGTGAGACGTTCATTTGTAAAACGCTGTTCAACACGTTTGGTAAAGGGTAGAATTATGAAGGAAGAAATGAATCGTAAAAGGAAAGCGAAGGGCAGAAACGCGGATCTTGTAGATTGGCTCTTAGCGATTGATTCAAGCTTTATATAAAAAAATTTCAGAAGCAAATTTGCGAAAAAGCTATGAGCATGAAGCTACCTGTAAGAGGCATTAATAGAAGGGCTATATGCGAAATAGCCCAATAATGTAAAAAGGAGATTGAGATTAGTGGAAAGAAAAAGTTACGATTGGTTTGAGCAACGCCGTAAAACCAGAGGATTAGAACTAGCCCATGACCAGATAACAAAAGCTTTTGACACCGTAACTTGGCTACATAAAGCAACTAAAAGCTTTTCAGAGAAAAACTTTAAAGAAGCAAAAAAATACATTGAAAACTTGTACAAAACTGAAGAAGGCGTTGACCAGCTTCGAACAGATGTCTTTATGGAGTTGTCCAAAGGGGCTGCCCTTGTCGCGGATTATCGAGAAGACTTACTGCATCTTGTTAAACGATTAGATACACTCGCAGATCACACAAAAGACGCTGCAAGGTGCCTTGAAATGCTTGCTGACGCAGATATCCCACAGGAATTATCTGACAAAACCGTTATTATGACTGAAAAACTTGTCGAGACAGCTCAAACATTAAGAAGCAGTATAGAAAAAATCTCATCAAACCCAACTGAAGCCATAAACGAAGCAAAAAAAGTCGGAGAAATAGAACACGCAATTGACGTTGAATACCTTAAGACTAAAAGCTTGTTCGTAAAGTACGGGGCAAACATAAACTGTGGAGCCATGGTAATATTCAATGATTTAATCGAATTTATTGAGCAAGCTTCAGACATGTGTGCTGACACAGCCGACTACATCATTATACTCTCAAGTAGAGAATAAGCATCAACTTTTCTTAATTTTTAACTTTTTATGCCTAATTGAATTCTTTATATTCTCAAGGGGTTGCTGAAAATCCGGCTTTTTGTCACTTAGGAAGCACTCATGTTTTTTTCTTTGCCACTAACCAACAGTACCAACCCAAGGAAAACAAAAACTAAACACCACAAATTCACATTATGTGGTGGACCTATCATTTCGTACCATACGTTGGGATGGGGTGCGTATCCTCCTGTAAGATAAAAGTAGAGCAAGTTAAAAATGAAGTAACCACCGAAAGCCATCATTGTAACACCCAAACCTCTCAAAGATGGTTTGCTGCCTTGCATCTTTGGGGCTGGAAAAGTAAGCTTCAAAATAAACAGGGCTAATGCCAACAGCCCCAAAACTGTTATAATAAAACTTGCGAAGTTTATTGGCCCAAATAGGAAGCTCCATCCATATTGGCCTCGAGCACGGTCAAACGGAACCATGTTTCCTAGCCACGCCATAGAATAACTGAACCAAAAAACCACTAGGACATAAGTAAATGCAGTTAGAGAACTCCATTTAACGATATCTTGAGTTAAACCAACTACGACTTTCGATCTGAGTTTAAACAGGACAATCGGGATAGTCGTAACCGTCGCAAGTGTGGGGATAGCGGCCACGTACAGCAAAATCAAAGGTGGAGTATGGTCAAAATAGAAGACGCTTCCATTAGCGAAATAATAAGCAAAAGCTGTGATTGTAGAAGGAATTAGAGATAAGAAATATATTCCCTCCAAAGTTAAGGCAGCACCAACTTTCCCTTTTACCACTGAAAGGGCATTCTCTTTTTTCCACCAAAACAGAGCAGCCGCATAAAATGCAAAAAAGCCTGCCACCGCACGAATAATCAAACCTAATGTTCCGGCAACTCCTTCACCGGAGTAATATAAGACCATCCACCACAGGGGTCCCTGCGAAAGCTGCTGGTAAACATAAGAGTTTGAAATGTAGCTAATGCTACCGATTATTCCTTCAATTGCCCAATATAACGCTAACCCAAAGTAAACTGAAACAGCAATTAAGATGCCCAGCGGGATAGTTTTTTTCATCAGGCTCACACCAAGGCACAATTATGGGATGCCGCTTATAGTTCTACTCAAGGAACAGTTTGTTCCTAACTTGGAACAGCGTTTTTTGCTAAAATTTTGACTATTTTATCATTTCCTTGGATTTCGGTTATTGCTCTTGAATGCTTTCAAATCTTACTTTTTCTTAAGATCGTTTCCATGAGGTTAGGGCTTTATGGTTTTGGTTAAAATATCTGAAGGTCCAATTGGAAGCGTATGTTAGAGTACCTTGTATTTGTTGCAGCTTTTGGGTCAATGCTTGCAACCTTCGTTTACATACGTTCCATGTTCAAGGGTAAAACGAAACCAAATAGAGTAACTTGGTTTATGTGGTCAATTGCTCCTTTTGTAGCGACAACCGCAGCCGTATCCAACGGTGTAGGTTTAGCAGTCATACCAGTATTCATGTCTGGGTTTACCCCATTTTCTAGTGTTTACGGCTTCATTTTTTAACAAGAAAGCATACTGGAAACTGACCTCGTTTGATTATCTTTGTGGAATATTATCAGGTTTAGCTGTTGTTCTTTGGTTTTTAACCAATAATCCAAATTTAGCGATCATCTTTGCAATTATCGGCGATGCACTCGCGGCTATACCAACTCAAACTAAGGCATGGCACAATCCAGAAACTGAGTCTGCCTGGCCTTTCATTGTAGGAGTATTTAGTCCCATGACAAGTTTTCTTGTAGCCACAACATGGGGGTTTTCTGAGTTGGCTTTCCCTATCTATCTGATAGTAATAAACGTATTACTTGTTTTTTCAGTGTCTAAGAAAAAGTGGTAATTACTTCCTTGGTATCGATGCTTAGAAATAAATTATACAGAGAAGTTAGTGGCGGGCCCGCTGGGATTTGAACCCAGGATTCCCGGCTCCGCAGGCCGATGCCTTGTCCGTACTAGACTACGAGCCCAGTTCTTTTTTGCCCAAAAAATGGAGGGCAGAATAGTAAACACTTTGCTTAAACTTAAAAATAGTGGTCTGGACGACATTTCTTATGTTGTTTTTATGCTGGTTATTTTGACTGTTTTTAAATTGGGGAAAGAAGTTTCGTCAATAAGACAGTTCAAGGGAAAAATAGTTATCATAACTTATTTCAGCTTAGGCATTTGGACATGCAAGTTTAGTGCTAAGAAGACAAATATTAAAATTTAGAAAAAAATAGTTAGAAACTTGGCTTTTTAACCAAGTTTAAGGTCGTTTTCTAAGCAGAAGCATTCCTACTATAACTATGGCGACAATTATTGCGATTGTCGAGATAGCAAAGTATAGTTCTATTGGCTGTTGGCTGCTTTGTGAGTTTATTGTTGGTGTCGGCGAAGTGGCCGGAGAATTAACTACTGTCGCGTGAGTTTCTGCGTATGAGCTGCCGTAGGAGTTGCTGCCCATGAAGGTTGCAGTAATCTTGTAATCACCTGCAATAGTAGGTGTCCAAGTGTAGCTAAAAGTGCCGCTTACGTCACTTGTTGTGTCGCCGATGTGTACAGGATTGTTGTTTGGATCAATTGCGTCGATTGAAACTGGTACTCCGTTTACGTTGGCAGGTATTAGTTGTTGCGCATATAGGTGATCCATCCATGCTGACATTGAATCGTCTGAGACACAAGGTGTGCCTGGCTGAGCTGGCGATTGATCAAGAACAGTGCCTGAGATGACTGCTTTTTGTCCTGCAGTTATTTGCATTTGTGGTGCTGAAACAGTAGTTGCGCTTTGTCCTTTACCAAAGACGTAAGTGTAGCCATCATATGCATTCGAAGCGGTAAGGTAGCCGTCAGAAACTTGTCCCGCAGACATAGCTCCGGTAATGTTCCATACTCCTTGACCTGATGTGGCGTTTATGCAATGCATTGACCAGCCTCTGGTGATTGGTTGGCTTGGTGTGTGTTCAGTTGTGTAAGTGAAGAGTTTTCCATCAGCAACTATGCCACCGGAGTTGAAAGAGTATGTGGATATGTTGCCTTGGTCAGTGTAGGGTGTTTCAAAGGGTGGAGCTGTAGCAACATAGTGCCAAGCTACTTTTCCATCTGCCCAGTTAAACGCGTAGACGCCATCATAGGATTCACGGTAAAAGAGACCGTAAGCTGATTGCACAGCATATGCACCGAAACTGGATTGCCCCCAGGGATAATCCATCGATTGGCCTGTCCAAACTAGATTGCCTGTCTGCAAGTCAAAGCCCTCGTAGTGTCCATTCAGCATTAGCACTGCTATTTTTCCGTGGTCCGCTACGTTGCATGATCCGCTGTAAGTCCCTTCGTTCACTAATTTGCTCCACAATACGTTTCCTGATGTTAAGCTAGCTGCTGTAATGTTGGTTGCCGAAGCGACTTGAGTAGCCAATGACGTAACTGAACTTACGGTTACAGCTACACCGGCTTGGAAATCAGTAGTTGCAGGTAGGCTGCTCCATGGCCAAGTCACATTATTCAAGACCGTTAATGCGTAAGGAACTGCGTAGCCAGCTGATCCTGCACCTACAGCTCCTGTTACAGTCCAGTTGATCAAGTGATATCTATTAGAACCTTGACTGGCGCCAAGGTCTTGCACTGAGTAGAAGTAATTGTTTGCATAGCAAGTACCAGACGTTAGTGGGGCGATTGAAACGTTCTGCACAACGCCCCCTGTGTTAGGATTGAAGGTTATCCATCTTCCGTTACCGACGAATAGTAGGTTTACTGATAGGGTGGGTGCTGAGCTTGCTGCTCCGACTTCTTCGGTGCTGCTGCCGCTTACGAGGCTTATGGGCAAGACGATGTTAGGTGCTGCTGCTGGTGGAGAGACTGTAGGTCCGAAGGTTGTTTGTGTTTGGTATGTTGGCACGGGTTGTTCCCAGTATATTTGTCCAGTGCGCAGGTCCCAGCATTGCCATATCTGTTGAGACACGCCGTTGAAGACTTTTGTCAGTGTTTGATAGCATCTTCCAGCGTAGACTACTAGTGGATTGCCACCGCCGTTTTGTAGAGATTGGTCACCTAGAGGTCCACCGATTATCCCTGAAATGTCGCCTTGTCGTCTCCATTCTACGTGTGCAGTGTTTGGTGCCTGAACGTAGGGTATGAAATTGTAGTTGCTCATGTACGGGTTAGTGTTGTCTGGCCAGCCGTTGCCACCTCCTTCTATGCCTGTGCCTGGGGACCATCCGATGATTGAAGCCCATTCTCGGTTGTTTGGTGATACTGGTCGTGTCCAGTAATCAGTTGGAAGAGCTGCTACAGGCCAAGAAGCGACCAAGTCGTTCTGAACAGTAAGTGTAGTTACTGGAGATGTTGTAGGTTGGTAGTAAGCTGATTGTGCGATGCTGACTGTTTGCGCTCCCATAAAAGTTCCTGAGGCCACGGAGTAGTTTCCAGCTGGATAATAGCCGCCTGGGAAGTTGAATTGCAGTTTCCATGAGCCAACTTGGTCGACTTTGTAGTTGAACCATGCAGTTGTATCACCTGGGTAGGAGTTCATAGGACCAACTGTTGTTATCGTTCCGTCCGGTTTTGTTATGGTTACCGTGTATCCTGTAAACCAGCGACCCACGAAGAGAGGTGGTTCAATCCACATGTTTACTAGCAGTTGTTGATCGAGGCCTATTGGGTTAGGCGAACAGCTCAGAAATGCGTTTACAGTAACTGATGTGTCAGGAGTTACGCCGCTAGGAAGAGTTTGTGAAGCTCCACTCTGTAAATTTTTGTATGTTTGTGCTTTTGCGGGCATCATTATTGCGATAGTTGAAGCCATCAATAGAGATATGATGAGTACAGCTAAAGCTTTATTTTTGGTTGGTAGGTTCATTTTTTCTTTTCCTCTTAAGATTTTTTTGAGAAGGTAGGAGTAACACTTAGTATTTAAAATTTGGGCATGTTGATGTTTTTATTATCAAAAGCCTAGATCAGATGCTCACAAAAGTTGAGAATGCATATTAACTGTCTCGTCACATTTCATAGCGAGGAGTTCCAATAGTAGATTTTTGTGTAGTTACCTTCCAGCAGAAAAATTGGATCATCATATACGATATCTAGGTTTGGAAAATAGCGGGTCAGCAAAGTCTGGGTTGTATTCCAAATTTGTGGCGATTTATCATCTGGCCCCCATAGACCCCATATTTTATCATCCGGGCTGCGCATCCCCCAACCATAGTCTTTAGGCAGAATTAGGACGTTTTGGGCTGAATACCCTTTAGAATTTGCATTGGATTGGATTTTACTCCAGAATTGTTTGATTGCATCGAAATGTTCTTGCCTCAAATCTCCAAAGCTATTCCCTGTAATTGTCGGATAATTAAAGACTATTACATATTTGGCGCCGTTTTCATAAGCCAGCGTCATATCGTCGTATAGTTCCTGCCCAGTTTCCAAATAAGGCTCTTTATCGTAAGTCCATGTCATTATTGCTCCCCAACTCTTGTTCTGAACTTTAGCGGCGCCTCTAACCAGAGCGATGTCTTGTGCGCGACTATTGTTCCAACCAAATTGTGAAAATAGAATATCATATCCACATTGATAATCAAACCAGTAGAGAGCGTAGTCTGAAGTAAATGTTGTAAGAGGGACAGGTCTGGTTTTGATGGTTTCTAACCCAGGCATGGTACGCCAGCTGTTTATGAGGAGATTAGCCATTTCATCGTAGTTTCCTGGTTTGTATGAAGCGAGGATGCTTGTATTAGTATCTAGTAGGCTACCGGCTGGTTCATCAAAAAAGTAAATGCCAAGAAAATAGCTGCCCCACCGTTGTTTTGCTGTATCAAGCCATGGGACCTGCCAGGGCTGGTCAAACTTGCCAAAATAGGCAATTATGTGCAGTCCTTGGTTTACAGCGTAATCGCATATTTCATTTAGCGCCGTTTCGTTTTTGCTTACCGGTCCTGAATCCACAACTATGAGATTTGTGTAAGTTTTCACTTTTTCTATAAGCATTTTTGCTTCTACCGTTGTATTAGAGCTAAAAGTAACGCCGACATAAACGCCGTTTTTATTGCCTTGGATCGATGAATTTGAGGCGGGTCTCAGCGCTATGAAAAGAGCAATAGCAATTATTATGATTAGTGCAACTGCGACAACCCGCTTCACACTCTGGTACCCCTTAAACATGAGGGCAAGACAATCATATGTACCTTAGCAATTTTGGCTTCTATTTAATGCTCTTTGCAGTGCAGCAACCACGTTTTGTTTACCCATGGTCAACACATAAGGACCCAGACGTGGACCTTGAGGCGCCCCCATCAAAATCTTATACAGGATCTTGAAGAAACTGCTGGGTTGGATGCTGTTATCTTTCGCTGAGTTATAGATGGCGTTTTGAATTTTGTCTGGGTCAGTTTCAGCTTCAAGCCTTGTGATTAATTCAGCAATTGCTTTCTTCTCTTCATTGGTAAGGGTCACATCGGTTTCTTTGATTTCTTCAAAGTCTCTAATCCAGTTTGAAGCGAACTCGATGCGTTGCATCAAGTTGGCATCCAGAGCTTGACCTTTTTGCAGGTAACCGTAGCTTTGAAGTTTCTCAATCACGTAATCCTGTTGGCATTCTTTAGGCGCCATTTTGACGAGAAACGCCATTAAATTATATGGCACGTGAATGCTTATCTTCGCTGGCGGCTTCATGACACAACAGTATTCGAACAAACCTCTAAGCCGCGTAGCTTCTTTTTCGCCGATTTGCTTCTTGCCGAAATAAACATCCTCAAGAGAATCAAGCTCATTCATGTAAGCTGGAATATCAGACACGTCCAAAGATCGGGTACCAACAAACCGTTTAAGCATCAGCAAGAGCAACGATTGTGGAGAACCATATTGGAACCAAACCTGCGGGGTGAAAACATTGCCTGCTGATTTGGAAATCTTCTTTCCACCTTTGTCAAGGAACATCTCGTATTTAGCGTGGGAAGGCGGTTCGAAACACAGAACTTCACGGCATATTCGATCGTTGATTTTTACTGAATCAGCGATGTCTTTGCCGTAAGCTTCAAACCGGATATCTAAGGCTTTCCAACGAGCGGCAAACTCGCCCTTCCATGTGAGTTTTCCCTCGCCCTTTTTGATGTCTGCTTCGCCTTCATGCCCGCAGCCTGCAATCAGTTGACCGCGGATTTCTAGCCCTTCACATTTATAGTGGACTTTGTCAGTTTTAGGGTTAAACGAGTAAGCCCTTGTTGTGTAGATGCGTCCGCATTTTTCGCAAACCGCAAAATAGGGCAATACTTCAGTGTAGGTGTCTTGTCCGACTTCTTCTTTTACTATTTGTCCGACTTGTTTGGCGTTAGTGAGGATAGTTCTAACTTCGTCTAGTATGATTCCTTTCTCATAAACTTCTTTAGCTGAAAAATAGCGGTATTCAATTCCACATTTATCTAACGATTCAAGCAGAAGCGAGCTCATGTGTTTGCCATAGCTTTCATGGCAACCAAACGGGTCAGGAATACTTGAAACAGGAAATCCAAGATATTTTCCTAAGCCCTCGTTTGAGAGCCCTGCTGGCACCTTGCGTAGACCGTCTTTGTCATCACAATAGGCGACTAATTCCGAGTTAAATTTTTGGTCATTGAGGGCAAGCGTAACGGTGTATGAGCGTGCAGCGTCGCCTAGGCTGCCGATGTGTGGGAATCCGGAGGCGCCAAGGCCCATTTCGGTTCTGATTTTATCTGTGCTTCTGCCAAGTGATTGCTCCCTTTCAATAACTTTTTTGGCCATCAAGTCATACCATGTGCCGCGTCCAATAGTTTCTTCACTCATAACTACTGCCTTCAGAGACATGACTGTGCAGGGAAATAATAAAATGTTTAGAGCCAAAAAGGCTCATTGGGTTATTTTCTTCTTAGTGCAGCCGCAATAGCTATGAGACCTAAGACAAGCAGTATCAGCGCCACTGAGTATAACCAGCCGAAGCCGAAGACATACCACGCTGCGCCAAGAACAATCAAGCATCCTCCCATTGCCATTGTGCTAAACGCGCTACGCTCATACTTCCGCGGGTTTACATTTCGCATTGCTGCTAAAGCTACAATCCAGATCCCGAAGAGCCCAAGTATCAAGGGCACAAATAGGGTCCAAGACAAAATGTTAGTGGCTACAAGCAATATAGCGACAACTATGATTATGAAGAATACGCCTATGGAAAGCAGTTGCCTTCTACTTTCAGACATTCATATGCCTTCTTCTTATGCTATTGTCGTACCGCATTCTGGGCAGAACTTGGAGCCTGCAGGAATATCGTGACCGCATTTCGGACATTTTATGGTTGCTGCCGAGGGTGGAGTAAGTGAGGTTCCGCATTCAGGACAGAATTTTGATGTAGCTGGAACATGTGCGCCGCATTTCGGACATATTACTAGTGCGGCTGTGGGGGCTTGTGCCTGAACCTGACCTTGCTGATTCATAATTTGAGGTATCAGCACCATTCCTGTGCCTAAACCTGCACCGCCACCGCCTGATTGGCCAAGTGAGGCGGCTGCGCTCTTAACTGTTTCCATGCGTAGAACTGTGTCAGCTGGAGTTCCTCCAGTTTTGAGCCAAAAGAGTCTTTCTCGGTATTCTGGTGTTGTGTCGATGCCTTCGAATCGCAGGTCAGTTAGTTCGATGCCTAAGCGTTTGAAGTAGTCTAGGACTGAATTCTTAACGATAATCGATGTTTCTTGGAGACGTGTGAAGACAGTTACCAGGTCATAGTGGGAGAGTTCTGCAATTATTTTTTCGTTTAGGAAGCCTCGAAGGAAGTTGTTTACATCTTCCGTTGTAAAGGCGTTTTGTCCACCGACAACTTCGTTAACGAATAATGTTGCGTCTTCGATTTTGAATAGGAATTGCCCGAACACTTGAAGTGGAGCTAACTCTGTTGTTTGTGCCCTTGTGCCCCATTTGCCGTTGAAAACTTTGGTGCTGATGAATAGAACCGCTGCTTTAAACGGTTTGTTGCCGCCAAATCCTGCTATGCGTGTCAGCAAACTGGTAAGTAATGGCAAATTCAATGTTGTCAGTGTATGCCTGCCAGCTCCAAAAACATCATAGGCTTTTCCATCTCGGAAGAACACCGCCATTTCGTATTCATGTACGATTAATTGTGCGCCCCATGTGATGTCTTCGTTAGGGTACTTGTAGATTATTGCATCTGGACCTGCATTAGTCCATTCTATTACTTGTGGCATTTTAATTCGCTCCTAAGATTACTTCATTACGTTTATCAAACGTATCTTCCAAACTTTCAAGTTTGTCAGTTACATTTTGAACCCTCGTTTTTAGGTCTGCAGTATTCCCAGTCGATAGGTCTGCTTTAAAGGAGTCGATTTCAGTAGCCAATGCATTGATGCCTTCAAGAAGCTTATTGTCGAAATCTATCATGTTGTCAAGGTTTTCCTCTTTAACTTTGACAGCATCAAAAAAGCCGCTGTAACCATAAGAAGCATGATTAACTTTCTCAACTACGCGATCCATCTTTGCTAATAGACGATCCATATCAACCATAACGTCGAAGTAACGACGGTCAGCCAACTTTTGTGAGATTTCTCTAAGATCATTTTTGGCCGTGGACAATTGAAAGGTCAGATGATTTCTGACTAATCTGTCACTTTCACGACGAATTTCTTTCTCTTTGTAGCCGCGAAAACCTGGAACAAAAGCGGCTATGCGCTCAGAAAGGCGCATTTGACCTTTTACGTCTGAATATACATCGCTTTTCTCACTCATTTTACATATCCGCCTTTTTTTAATATTCGTTGTA
The DNA here is from genome assembly GCA_963811105.1 of Candidatus Bathyarchaeota archaeon. Taxonomy (GTDB): domain Archaea; phylum Thermoproteota; class Bathyarchaeia; order Bathyarchaeales; family Bathycorpusculaceae; genus Bathycorpusculum. Next base: position 1,266,136 of record CAWEPZ010000011.1, read on the forward strand.
AATAAGGAGTCGCTTTTAAAGTTTTTCAGAGCAAAACATACTTAGAATCTTGAAGCAGGTATGTCGCCTTTTAAAGCTGTTCCAGCGGTTCCTTCAATTAATAACTGGTAATCTTTACCTTTGTAGTCGTATTTTATGAACCAGACAGGGGCATGCAGATAAACAATTTGTTTGAGGGTAACTTCCGTGTTTATTTCAACTATTCTATCTACATCTTGTTCAAGAAGGAAACGGTGGTGATCCTCGATTCCTTGCTTAGCAATGTTTAGGGCATCTTCACGGTCTATTTCGCTGTTTAAGAGCTTTGCAAAGCCTTCGATTTTGCGAAAGTCAAAAGGGATTTTTCCTTCTAATGGAATGTCGTATTCATGTGTGGGGAAGTCTGAAGCTTCCCGTGCCAAAACTAGCCAATCATATTCCTTGGAGATTGTGCCTTCCTTAACTATGGCGGGAGCTATGCGTTCAAATATCCCTTTGTAAGTGCTCTTAGCCTCTGCAGAAACCACCCAGAAGGGTAAATAAACCAATTCTTTTGAATCGATCTTTGATTTCTTAGCCAGATCGCCTGGTTTTAAAAAGCCGCCACTCATCCAAGAATGAATCCGATCATCTATACTTTTCTCGTCAAACTTGTTAAGAATAAGCGAATGCTCAAATGTGAATGTTTGACCAGTTTCGATAACGGTTGTAAATCCACAGTATTTGCATGTAGCAATTATCTCTCCTGGTTTAAACTCGACTGGAGCGCCGCAGTGGCTACAACGGATTTCTTGGGCTACCGCATTCATGGTTAAAGCCTCAAATGTTCACGTTTCAAGATTTCTCTTGCAACGATTACTCCTGATGCTGAAGCTTGAATTAAGCCTCGTGTTACGCCTGCGCCATCGCCGATGGTGAACATATTTTGGATTTTGGTTTCCAATGTATTGGTTAGTTGGAGGTGGGATGAATAGAACTTGACTTCAACGCCGTACAATAGCGTTTCCGGTGAAGCAACGCCAGGCGCGATTTTGTCTAGTGCTTGAAGCATTTCCCGTATGTCAGCCAAGTAGCGGTAGGGTAGAACAAAGCTTAAGTCGCCTGGAGTGGCATTTTTCAACGTCGGTGTTACGACGCTGTGAGATAACCGTTCGGGTGTGGACCGACGTCCATGATTTAGGTCGCCTAAACGCTGAACCATTACGCCTCCACTTAAGAGATTTGAAAGGCGGGCAACATATTTGCCATACGCGATAGGTTCTTTGAATGGCTCAGTAAATGAGGTGCTGACTAGGATAGCGAAGTTGGTGTTGTTCGTTCTTGTTTCAGCGTGGCTTCCGCCGTTAACAGTTAAGACACCATCGTACGATTCAGTAGTGACTTCGCCGTATGGGGAAACACAGAAGGTACGAACCATGTCGTCAAAATCGCGTGAGAAATACACCAATTTAGGCTCGTAGAGCGCTTTTGTCAGTTTTTCCATGACAGAAGCCAAGAGCTCAACCCTCACGCCGATGTCAACTGGGTTGTTTACAGTTTTTAACCCGCGGATTTGCGCTTCGGTTTGGAGCCATTCTGCCCCGCTTCTGCCAGGAGCGATTATCACGTATTTAGCGAGGAATTTTTCACCGGTTACGGTTTCGACTCCTTGGATGTTGTGGTTTTCAGCGATTAATCCCTTCACTTCGGTTTTCGGTAGAAAAGTGATTTTGCCGTTGAGTTCTTTGCGCATTCGCTGGAGGGTTTCAAGACACTTGTCAGTTCCCATGTGTCTTACTTCTTGCTTGATAAGTTTTAGACCTGCAAGTGATGCTTGGTGTTCAATTTCGTCTATTTCCTTGTTTTCTCCGCCGTAGACTTGTTCGCTTGCGCCGAATTTGAGGTAGATACTGTCGACGTATTTTACTAGGTCGTGGAGTTCTTGAGTTGAGATGTACTGGTTTAGCCACCCGCCGACTTCGGTGGACAAAGTTAGTTTGCCGTCACTGTAAGCACCTGCGCCGCCCCAGCCAGAGAGAACTGAACAGGGTTCGCAGTGGACACATTCAAAGCCTCGGCTTGAAGGGCATTTGCGTTTGTCAATGTCTAGCCCGCGATCTAGGATTAAGACGTTAAGATTTGTTTTCTCGGTTAGTTCTAGCGCTGAGAAGATGCCTGCTGGTCCTGCTCCTACAATTATTACATCATATTTCATGGGCACTCTCTCCGTTGGAACCCAAAAGTAGATGCAATAAGTGGCATATATCTGTTAGTGCGTTTAGGTATAAATGCAGATTCACTGTGCCTTTTTGCTTTTGTCGCATAGGTGTTTTTAAGATATATCTAAACAACATTTATAATAGAAAAAAATCAGTAATATATGAAGAAAAAGATGACTGACAATTCAAAAACTGAAAACATTGATGCATTTATTTCTGATTTCTCGCGCTTCTACATACTTACCATACTCTACGAAGGACCAGCTCATGGTTATAGTATAATAAGCAGGTTTAAAAAAAGAGTCAAGAAAGAAGTAAGCCCCAGCCTAGTTTACCCCTTTCTACAACAGCTTGAGGAGAAAGGTTTAGTTAATCACACAAAAAGGCCAGTAGGCGAAAAAGAAAGAAACATTTTTGAGTTAACACAATCAGGAAGAGAGTTATGCACTGAACTTTTCAAACGCTTTGCAGAGCTAGTATCAATCGCCATAGAACCCAGCCTCTACGTTTGCGCCCACTGCGGATGCAAAGTCTACGAAGGCGGCTACAGAGAAATCATCGATAGCAAGGATACTGCATTCTGCTGCATACATTGCGCCGACTCTTATAAACAGTCAAAGAATCTGGCTAAACAATTAAATGCCTCTGAAAAACAAGAAAAGTATAGCTGAAGTTTTTCTTGAATTAATATAAAAAGAGCCTTTTGAAGACCACTAGTCTTTTATCGCTTCTATGAAACTCATAACGTTCCAGAGCTTAACCCGTGTGTAGGCCGGCATATTTGGGTCTTGCAAAATCTCATCGAGAAGAGAAACAGCATTTGAAGCACGCACCGCCGGTGTAAATTCACCGCTTTGCAATGTGTTTATTGCATCCTTTGCTGAGCGTCTAATGTTTCTAGGCGTTGTACTGTCTTCAGAAATTTCCGCAAGGACTGTTAACGCTTGCTGAATTTTAGCTTCATATTCTTCGGCTTTTTTCTTTCGAACCATAAATATATACGACCTATTGCAGTTTTTTGCAGCAAGCCAGTTATATAAGTAATCATACGTATTTACTTTGGGGTCCTGATTGGAAGAAAAAAAAGATAACACTCCTATTAAGCGAATGGCTGATTTGCTAGTGAAAGGCGCTACTTTAACCGACTTGTCCTGTCCAGTTTGTGCTTCTCCATTATTCAGGCTGAAAGATGGCACATTGTGGTGTGAAAAAGATGAAAGAAAAGTGGTAATAGTTAAAGATGGAGAAACAGAACCGCCAAAACCTTCCGCAAACACATCATACGATAAGTTAGAATCAACCTTGTTAACGAAAATCCAAGGGCTCGAAAGCAAAATCGAAAAAACTGACGACCCCGAAGAGCTACAAAAGCTAAGCTGCACAATTTCTCAGTTACTAAATACACTTGAAAAAATAAAACAAACAAAGAAAACCTGAGCGAGACTCGTTGGTTCAGGGCTTCTATGAAAATTTCCCCTCAAGCATTCATTTGCTTGATACCTTTAGTTCGGTTCTCTCAAACAAACTGCTTCAGCAAAAGTTAATTCATATATTTTTTGAGACAAACAGAAATGAATTTAGTTTTGAAGAAGTCGCTGACCCAACCATACCTGACGCTAAGGTGATTTTTGAGTTCGGATTAGCAGATGGGGTAGGGTTCAATTACATTGATGAGGAAGAAACAAAAAAAGCATTTAACCTTCTGTCGAAAGAGAATTTGCATACAATAGATTTCTTTTGCTCCATTCGCTACTACAAATACAAAGCAGAAAAAAAGACCCCGCTAAAATTTGATTATTATCTTTTCAGAACAGTCTACGCCAAGGATAAATTTGAAATTCAAGTTCATCATGAGAGGGGACCAAGATACATTTCACCCAAAGATTTGGTGGCATTTATTTTCAATAAGATAAATGAGGATTCAAATAGAAAGATTTTGAAAAAGCCAAACGACTAATGGCTATGCAACAAAAGTATTTATTTAAACCTCGCTTGGAGGTGAGCTAAAATGGAACTTTTAGCAGGTTTTCTGACTCAATTGAAGATCTCAGAACTTTATTTAACTTTTGTTGACTTTTGCTGACTTCTATTGACTTTTATTGACTCAACCTGCAACCACCACAAACCCTAAATCATAAAAGCAACCCAAAACACAAAGAAAAAAGTCTACACCAAAAACCCGTTAATAATGTCAAGACAAAAAAATTAATTTAATGCCGCAATGAAGGCGAGATTTCTTATCTATTGAAAGGTCAGCCAAATAATGTGCATCCACCTCATTTTAGAGCCGAAACTTATATTTCTCTCAACCTAATAAAAGCAAAAGTCACAGCAAAAATAACCCCTAAAAAGGAGTAGATACAGTGATTCCAATTGAAGTTTCTTCGTTAAAAAAGTGCTACGGAAGCTTGAAAGCCGTAGACGGCATTTCATTTACAGTTAATCAAGGCGAAGTTTTCGGTCTTCTAGGACCTAATGGCGCAGGCAAAACCACAAGCATTGAAATCTTGGAAGGATTGCGGGAGAGAGATGGAGGCGACGTGAAGGTTCTTGGTTTTGACCCATGGAAAAATGGATACGAACTTCACAAGAAAATCGGCGTTATACCCCAAGAATTCACTTTCTTTGAAAAAACAACTCCTCGGGAAGCCATAATCTACTACGCTGACCTCTTCAGCATTAAAGTAGACCCTGACGAGATCTTAAGAGATGTCCTGCTTGAAGAATCAGCTAAAATCAATTTTGACAGTCTCTCTGGTGGCCAGAAACAAAAAACTGGGCTTGCACTCTCACTTGTTAATTCCCCAGAGTTACTTTTCCTTGACGAGCCTACAACGGGATTAGACCCCAATGCACGAAGAGCAATCTGGGAAGTCATACGAGGATTAAAAGCGAAAGGCAAAACAATCATTTTAACAACACATTACCTAGATGAAGCTCAACAATTAGCTGACCGAGTAGCAATCATGGATCATGGTCACATAGTTGCCATGGGAACATCTGAGGAAATTATCAAAGAACACGGATCAGGCGAAAGATTGGAAATTCACGGAAGCCAAAAGCTAGCAGACTACATCAAAGCAAATACAGATTTGCAGGTTGATTACGACGTAGCCCGAGGAGAAATATTAATGCCACTAAGAAAAAAAATTGATGCTTTAGCTGCGTTAGCGGCTGCGGAACAGTCAGGAATGGACTGGGGAGAAATTCAAACACGCCAAGATAGTTTAGATGACGTTTTTGTTAAGCTTGTCAGCGGACAAGTTAACGAAAAAGGAGAAATCGCAGGCCAACAAAACGAGGCAACCATTACAAAAAATAAGCAGAGGGCCTAAAAATGGTAAGTGGAAAAAGAATTGCTACAGATTTCAAAGTTTTCAGCCGTGGCTACCTAAGAAATAAATTTGGATTATTCTTCGGATTAATTTTCCCAGTGATTTTGATCTTGATTTTCGGAGCTATCTTTTCCGGAGGTAGCAATGGAACCATAAATGTCTACACACAAAACAACGATAATGGACCTATTTCCTCAAACTTTTTGACGGCACTCAACCAATCAAGTACAATCAGAGTTATAACTGTAAATACCACTGACTTTTCAAAATATCTAGCTGATCACTCAGCCTCTGATGGCATTATTATTCCCCAAAACTTCTCTGCTGAATACTTAGCGGGTCATCCAGTGAACTTGACAGTTTATGGTAATCCAACCTCAAGTTCAAGCGGCATAGTAAGTGGAACGGTGGGCGGATATGCAAACTACTTCAATCTAAACTACTTCCAACAAAAATACAAAGATACAACGCCACCAATCATAGGAATAGCATCAGCAACCGTTAATACTCAACAAACAAAATACATCGACTTCCTAATCCCAGGCTTAATCGGCTTTTCAATACTCACCAGCCCAATGTTCTCATTGGTGAACATTTCTTCAGAATACAAAAAGACAAAACTGTTCAAGCAGCTATCACTCACCCCGCTAACAAAGATGGAGTGGCTAACCTCAAAGGTGCTGTGGTACATCGTTTTAACAATCGCTGGCTTCCTTCTAATGGTTGGTGTCGGAGTCTTTGCTTTCGGTGCACACGTCACGTTAACCGTGGGATTAATACCCTTTCTCGTCTTGGGTCCAATGCTTTTCGCAGCGCTCGGTATGCTTGTTGGTACAGTAACAAAGAATCCTGAAACCGCAGGCGTAATAGGCAACATAGTTACGTTCCCAATGATGTTCCTTGCTGGCACATTCTTCCCCATTAGCATCATGCCAACCTACCTGCAAAGCATCGCACATATATTGCCGTTATTCTACATTGTTGAAGGATTAAACAACGTCATGGTCTACGGAAATACCACGGGAGCATTAATTGACCTTGCAGTCGTAGCGGTCCTAACAGCCATAATCTTCGGGTTAGCAGTTAAACTATTCAAATGGAGAGAAGACTAAACTCCATTTCCCCTTTAGTTTCTCTTATTGAAAACTAATAGATTTTAACAAACTTAACACTTTTGAATACAAAGCTTCAGCGACTTCATTCTTGGGTTTATCGCCATCAATAAGAACAAGCTCGCCTTTCTCAACGTACTTCATATACACTTCTCTCACTTTCTGCTGAGTTTCCAAAGTTTCCATCACAGACTTCTGTCGCCGCAAACGCCCCAGCACCCGCTCTGGCGATACATCGATAAATATAGCGAAATCTGGCTCAAAGGCACGAGCATTGATAGTTTTAATCCAATCCACGCTAAGACCAGCGCTACCCTGATAAGCTAAAGACGAGTAAACGTAGCGATCACATATAACCAACTTTCCTTCATCCAAAGCAGGCAATATTTCATTTTTCATATGCTCAATACGATCAGCAGCGAAAAGCAAAGCTTCAGCTTCAGTTGGAAGACGTTTTTCTTCATATAGACAGCCTTCACGGATGAAAGTACCTATTTTGCCGTGGCTTGGTTCAGCAGTACACAACACAGAATAAGTTCTAGAAAGCTTGTTGGCAAGCAAATTTGCTTGTGTGGTTTTTCCGCTTCCATCCAAACCTTCGATAACGATGAAAATGCCTTTCTTACTCATTTTTTGACCTGGCTGGTTAGCGTTAGACATTATAGGGAGATACATAAATATAACTTGCAACTGCGAGGCTCGTTTGTGCCTAAAGCTTACTGGGGAGAAGTAAAAGATCCTGTACACGGGTACGTGTACATTACGGAAGCAGAAAAAAACCTTGTTGATTCATATCCAATGCAAAGGCTTAGGCGTCTGCGACAGCTGGCAGGTTCAGAATACGTTTACCCGGGCGCAAATCATACACGCTTTGAGCATTGCCTTGGCGTCATGTTTTTGGCAGGCCAAGTTTTGGATAACCCACGCATTTCACGGGTTGTAAGTGATGGAGAAGTTGATGTGTGTAGGATTTCAGCGCTGCTTCATGACGTGGGACACGGACCGTTCTCTCATGTTTTTGAGCACTTGTTGATAAAAGAATTAGAGAAGACACATGAGGACATCACTTCATGGATTATTGAGAAGAGTGAAATTGCTGATAAATTATCAAAGATGGGGTACAATCCTCAGGAAGTATCAAAACTTGCGGTTGGCAAACTGCATAAACCGGGCAAAGCATTTCTTGACCAAATAATAAGTAGCGCCGTAGATGTTGACAAGCAGGACTTCATAGTTAGAGACACCTATCATACTGGCGCTGAGTATGGTTTCATTGATGTTTACCGCTTGATTCATGCGCTTGACACTTTGGGGGAAAATTTAGCTGTTGAACTTGGTGCATTATCCGCTTTGGAAGCCTTTATGATTGCTAGAATTGAATCGTTTAAGAGCATTTATTTTCATCGTGTCGGCAGAGCGGCGCAGATTATGTTGGCAACCGCCATGGAAAAAGCAAACAACGAGTTAGGGTTGACCTCGTTTAAGTCGCCTGAAGAATATTTAGCGTGGGATGACTATACAGTCTGGTCAGAACTTAAAAAATGCGAGACATCAAAAGGAATTATTAGTGACCTGGAGCGTCGCAAAATGCTGAAGTGTGCTTATGAGCGAACCTTCTATGAGAAAGATACCATGATATCAAATATTTTCGGTCGAGAATCATACAGACAACAAATGCAGAGCGAAATAGCTAAGGAAGCAGGCGTAAAAATTGAATCGGTCATAATTGACGTGCCCACGGTGCCCTCCGTGCCTTATCATCACGCCGTACTCATGGAGTCAATGGAGATTCCAGTATTCACAAGAAGAAGCCAATCGGGGGAGAAAATGCAGCAGCGGCTGAGTGAAATTTCAAAAATTTTTGAAACATTAAAAGGTTTCATGAACATACTGCGCGTCTACACTGACGTGGCTGACCGGGAAAAAGTAGAGAAGGCAACTGCAAAAATCTTGGGCAAAGTACCTTCTGCAGCAAAAATTTCTTTTTAAACTTTTTTCTTAAATACTAGTGACACTCTAAGAAGAAAAGAGGAAATATTTCACAGCAGTTGAAGGGACGCGTATGGAGAATAACGCTCAAGACAAGAAAGTTATAAGCGTGAGAATAAGAAGGAAACCAGAACCAAAAGTGGAGCCAAACATACTTTTTGCTCCACAGGACATTCACAAATTCGTAACTGAATTTGTTGCTTCCTGGATAAGAGGAGACATCACCATCCATTTCCCAACGGCGGCTGAATTAGCAAAACAAACCCCGCTGAGCATTGCTTTTCCAACCGACCCATCAGTAAATGCTGAACTGAAAATTAAGGAACACTACGTTGACTTATTATCGGTTATTGCAGGAATAAAACCCTCATCTGCTAGCGAGCAAGAAAAAGCAATTTCAGAAGTCTTCAAAATGCTGCTCATGTTCCGGTCCGCAAACAGAATTCAAGGCAAAATCATTTCAAATGACTTAGAAAAAAGAATCGAAGAACTTGAAAAAACCTCGAAAGACCAGGGTAAACTTGTTGAGCAGATAACTGGATTTTTATTCAAACCGAAAAACACAATTAAGAAAACCCAAACTAGCTAAAAGTCAGATTGCTGAAGGGTAAGGTTTATTCGAAGGTAAAAGCATTCTGCTTGATGCTTCTAAACAAAGCGCTCCGGTAGTATAGTCCGGTCAAGTATACTGGCCTTTCGAGTCGGCGACCCGGGTCCAAATCCCGGCCGGAGCACCAATTATTCATGCCTTCTAATTTGGATTTTTCTGAGTTTCCTTAAATCTGATCTGTGTTTCGGGGTTTTTGCAGTAAGATCAGCCCATAAAGCAAGAAAGTAGGTCTTAACGTAAGTTCTCCAGTAAGCAAGCCAAGCTGTCGCTTGTGTTGAATTAAAAAAAGGATTTTGGAGTTTGCTTATGCCTGCAATGGTTTTCCACAGGTTGAGCAATAGGTGACATTTGCCTGTACTGGCGCGTTGCACTTTGGGCAGTATCTAGTTGCTTGCGTCGTTTGGTATGGCGGCTGTGCTGGAGTGGCATAAGTGTATGGTTGTGAGGAGCTCTTTATTGAGAAAAAGCCAATAATTGCAAAAATCCATGCGATAAATATCAGCTAGAAACCACCTAGAATTATCGTTAGTATTGCTCCAATCCACAGTAAATTCCCAGCAGTCTCAAAGGAGTGTTAACCTATTTTTAGCAGGCAAAGAGAACGCTCGTCTAAAGTACATTGCCGATAAGACGTAAAACACAAAGACAACCGCTAGTGCCGCGAACAACGCAAATAAGCCAAATCCTACTCCCGCTAATCCCGATGTAAAAACGCTGAATACTCCGCCTATTACTAATAAGGGAATACCAGCTGCGAGTGCAACCAACACAATGATACCAAAAATGAGACACCATAACGCGTTCTGGTATATGCCTTGTACTTTGTAGTCATTAGAAAACCCTTTCATTCAATGAAAACCAATATTATGCTTACGATGCTTGCTATTGGAAATATAAGCAGTATTGAGCCTATGCAAGCCAAGTTTTTATTTGATTCCAGCTGCTCATTTTATTTTTACCTTATTAGACCCGCTTTTATATTATTGACAATAAAAGCTTTGTCAATCATATTAGCGATTGCCAGTTAAGGAGAACTTTTCATACAAACAGAACAATAAAATAAACCCATTCAAATAAATAATAAAGGAGAACCGCACTTGACCGCGAGTCTAAATTCAGCTTACAAAGAACTTTTATCGAAAACCAAAGATACAACGGTTCTTGGTACAGCCCAAGGCATAATACACTGGGATATGGAGACCATGATGCCGCCAGGAGCCATAGAACAGAGAAGCGAGCAACTTGCATTAATGAGCCGAATTCAACACCAACTAGCCACTGACCCAAAAATAGGAAACTTGCTAAACACATTAAAATCAAGCTCAGAATTCCAACAACTAAGCCAAGAAGAAAAACGCAACGTATACCTAATCAACAAAAGCTACATAGAACAAACAAGTTTGCCAGAGAAACTTGTAGCTGACATTGCCAAGCAAGAAGCTATAACGGTAAACGTTTGGAAAAAAGCTAAAGCCCAAAAGAACTACAACCTCTTCAAAACTGACTTTCAAAAACTTTTAGATCTGAGCAAGCAAGCCGCAGAAATCCTAATGAAAGTCAAGGAAACCAAGACTCCATATGAGGCGTTGATGGACAGTTTTGAGCCTAAAATGACCGCTGAGGAGATTACGAAGACTTTTAAGCAACTTCAACGTGGCATAAAACAACTAATAATTAAAATTCAATCAAGCCTGGACAAACCAGATACAACCATACTTTTTCAGTCGGTTCCAATAGAGAACCAACGTCAAATCGCACAACTCTTAACCCGAACCCTAGGTTATGATACAGCTTCGCCTGAGGCGCATGGTCGAATTGATGAGACAGAACATCCCTTTTCTACAGGCTACTATGACGATGTTCGAATAACTACGCATTATCACCTAAATAATTATGCAAGTTCAATTTTCTCTGTGCTTCATGAAAGCGGACATGCACTCTACGAGCTGAACTTGAATCCAAAATGGAAATATCAACCTATTGGGTCGACGTGTTCCTATGGCATACATGAATCTCAATCGCGTTTCTATGAAAACGTAATTGGACGCTCCAAAGAATTCTGGACAAGCTTTCTTCCTCAAATCAAAAAAGTAGCCCCACCCTTTGCAAAAATTCAATTAGACAAGTTTATTCAAGCAATTAACAAAGTTGAGCTGTCAAAAATACGAATCGAAGCTGACGAAGTGACATACAACCTACACATCATAATACGATTTGAAATTGAAAAAGATCTCTTCTCTGAAAAAATCTCAGTCAACGAGCTACCACAAGTCTGGAACCAGAAATACTCCGATTATCTGGGCGTAAAAGTTCAAGATGATTCTGAGGGAGTAATGCAGGACACCCATTGGGCAAGCGGATTATACGGTTATTTCCCAAGCTACGCGCTAGGCAACATTTACAGTGGACAAATAACTGCGGCGATTAACAAACAGTTGCCTGAGTGGCGCAAGCATGTGGCATTAGGAAAATTAGACCAGGTTAATGGCTGGCTAAAAACAAACATTCATCGTCGAGGGAACCTCTATGACCCAGAAGAACTTATAGAAAAAGCAACTGGAAAAGGCTTGGATTCTGAACCATACTTAAAATACCTAAACGAAAAATACGGTGACCTTTACAGTTTTTGAGGAATCGGTTTCTTAGTTAGTTCCTTGTATATGAATATGACGAAATAGGCAACGATTGAGCCGAACCACAGGTAAATGCCCGTGTAACCTACAATTGCGTTATAGTTGTTGGCGCCATATAGGAACAACAAAAAGCCTACAATGAATACGCCTAAACAAGCCCAGTCAGTCCAAGACATCGTCGCTGCCTCGTAATGAGGCATTCAATGAAACGTTAAGATATATAGATTTACCGATATGACCCCATTAAGATAGTGCGACAACCACCGAAAAGAAATAAAAAACCAAACAAATATTTAGTAATAAAATTACTTTACTATCTTTGATAGATTTTTTTCATCTCTTCCGACATTCTTATATACGTGATAACGTAAAGAGAGCGCTGAGGCAATAATAATGTCGGGAGCAGAAGCTAAAAAGCCAGAAACAAAAGAAGAATTTGTAAAAATGCTAATTGAAGCAGCAAAAAAAGAAGTAAACTCAAAAAATAAACCGTCAAAACCGACAGTTGTTGGAACAGCAAAAGAAATGGGCATTCACAGAGACACACTTTATTCTTGGCTTAAAGAGTTCAATGTCGATTTCAAAGAAATCGTTGATCGCATGCCGACAATCGCTGACGATGTAGAAGAAGATTCAGGACCCACCTACCTAATCGGCGAATCATTATTAGGGGAAGGAAACGAAGTTGCGCACATTGATCTGATGATAGGCGACAAAAATGGACCGATCGGACAAGCATTCGCTAATGGTATGTCACAATTATCAGCCGGTCATACACCAGTTCTTGCAGTAATTAGACCTAATCTGCCGCCAAAACCACATACGCTAATAGTGCCAAAAGTCACCGTCAAAAACATGGAGGACACAGGCAAAATTTTCGGGCCAGCTCAAGCAGCAGTCGCAAAAGCAATTGCTGACTCAGCCGAAGAAGGAGTTATCCCAGCAAACAAGCTTGACAGATGGGTTATTATTTGCAGTGTCTTCATTCATCCAAAAGCTACTGATTTTCGCAAGATATATCAATACAACTATGGTGCAACAAAAATGGCTCTACAACGAGCGCTAAAGAACTACCCTTCCCTAGAAAAGATCATATACGAAAAAGACCGCTCAAAGCATCCAATTATGGGATTCAAAGTTCCACGTCTATGGAGACCGCCATATCTACAAATCTCGCTTGATGCACCCTCACTTGAGAACGCCAAGAAAATCCTATCTCAACTACCAGGCAGCGACAGAATCATCATTGAAGTTGGCACACCCTTAATCAAACGCTACGGAACACGAGTTATCAACGACCTAAGAACAGCCGCTAGAGACTTCTTTATGGTAGCAGACCTGAAAACTCTTGATGTTGGAAAAGTTGAAGCAGACATAGCTTACGAAGACACCGCTGACGCAGTAGTTGCAGCAGGATTAGCACCGCCAGAAACACTTGACGCATTTGTACATGAAGCTAAACGGCTCGGAATATATGCAGTTATAGACATGCTAAACGTTGAAGATGTACTTGGGAAACTTAAATCGCTAAAAGACTTCCCGGATGTCGTCATATTGCATAGGGGTATTGACCAAGAAAGCGGACGAACCTGCGGTCTTGAACGTATAAAGATTATACGTCAAGCATTCATCGGCAAAAAGTTCCTAATTGCAGTCGCAGGCGGGATAGTGCCAGAAACAGCTAAAGAAGCATTAGAACAAGGCGCAGACATACTCATAGTCGGCAGATACGTAACCCAGTCAAAAGACATAGAACGTGCGATACGAGACTTCCTTGAACTTACACCAAGCATGCGCGAAGACATCGACCTCTTCAGAGTCCACACAGAATAAACCAAGTCAAACCAAAAGTTCGACTTAATCTTTTTTCTTTTTTATTAACGAAATATTTTTAGCGTTATGAAGGCAGCTAAGAAAACCACAGCGGCAATAACGAAAGTTGGAAGATAATTCAAGTTATGAGCAAGGAAAGGCCCAAGGAAAGCGCCTATTGCTGCTCCTATGCTCACCGTTCCATCGAAAAAGCCAGCTTTTCCTTCAGGTATAAGTTCCATTGAAAGTGAAAGCATCATTATGTAATACATTGCATAAACGAAGCCTATGCATACCAAAAGAATGCAAGTTATGATTGTGGGTGCAATAGCAAGCGAAATAGCCGCAACCAAAGTGAAAACAAGAAGGCTTCGTAAAAGAATGAATCTGGGCATTTGTTTTCTTATATCCATTGAGTTTGCTCGCTCACGAATCAAGAAGTAACCTGCTGTTGCACCAACAGAGTTGAGAATGTATGCCAAATACACAAATTGTTCTTGTCCGCTAAAAACGTCTTTAAGATAAATTGGCAGAGGCGTAAAAAACAAGCTTGTGGCGAGAGCAAACAAAACTATTGCCAAAGCAAATCCTCGAAAGCTGTCTTCTTTGAGGGAGCCATTCCAACGCAATCCGTCCATAAGTCTAGAAGAACCTTCAACCCCACGATGCATATTGTCCAGCTTCCTTTCTATGCCTACCAAGCGTCTTTCAAAAACTATCAATGGATCAGCTATGAGTGCTAATGCCAGAACGAATGCAACTACGCTTAAGGCGCTACAAAGATAGAAAGAATAGTTTGACAAAACAGCAAAGCTGAGAGATGATGCAAACAAGAACATGCCTGCAGCTAAACCAATAATAAAACCAATTTCAGTAAGCCCCTCATAAAACCCGAAAGATTTCTCCCAGTCATTGCGACTATAGTGCTCTGTTACAAGCACGTTTTTGGGTGATTCATGCGCCACATGTAGCATCTGCATAACAACATACAACGCAACAAAAACGATTAGATTCTGGGCAAACGGAAGTGTCATAAGGAAAAGAAACACAGCCATTGAGGCGAAAGAAAGAAGAATAAATGCTTTGTAGTGGCGTGTTTTGTCGCAGAGGTATCCCCAAAGAAAAGAAGCAGGGATAGAGCAGAATATAGCTATGGAAGTCATAACACCTAAGGCAAGAAGGGGCCCACCTAAGATGTTGGTGTTATTGAAAACTACCACGTACAATGGTATGAAAACCGTTAGCAACCCGAACGCCATGTCGTGGAAGAAGAACCCTAGCCGCCACATAGGCAAAGGAGCACTTCAAAGTTAAATTAAAACTTTTACCTGAATTATCTTAGTTTAGAAAAATGTGCATAGAACAGAATATTTTTCATAAATCCTTAATAGAGAGAGCAGCCAATTTCATTCTCCGCTGGAGAGTTAGTCAGCAAATGGCAAAATTTAAAGTAATAGTTTCAGACCCAGAAGCAGGAACGTCTAAAGTTGTCGAGCTTGAAGAAGCACGCGCAGCCCCATTTATCGGTAGAAGACTTGGAGAAATAATAGACGGCACAGTGGTAGACTTACCAGCTCATAAAGTGCAAATATTGGGCGGTTCTGACAAAGACGGCGTTCCCATGAGGGGAAACGTTCACGGTGGTGTCCGCAGAAGGGTTGTGCTTAGTGGCGGAGCAGGCTTTAGCCCAAAGAAGAAGGGTGAAAGAAGACGCAAAACCGTGCGTGGGAGCACAATAACAGATGAGATTGCACAAATTAACATGAAAATCGTTGAAAAACCATTGGGCGTAAAAGCCCCTGAAGCTAAACCTCAACAACCCACGACATAAGCACCAAGTTTGGCAGAGTTCATGCTTAAAACTTATAAACTGCCAAAGTTTATTCTTTCACAATTCATCAGGTTTATGTGAATAACATGAGTAGCACGAACAAAGCCTTGCCTAAGCAGCCAGAAGTCAATATTGGCACTATAGGTCACGTTGATCATGGAAAAACAACCTTGGTGCAAGCATTAACCGGAGTCTGGGCATCGCGACATAGTGAGGAACTCAAAAGAGGCATCACCATAAAGCTTGGTTATGCAGACATGCCTATTTACAAATGCCCAAAATGTGAACCGCCAAAAAACTACACCATAAAGCCTTACTGTGAAACCTGCAATTCAGAGGCAGAATTTGTTCGAGCCATAAGTTTTGTCGACGCACCAGGTCACGAAGCATTAATGGCCACCATGCTTTCTGGCGCCGCTATTATGGACGGGGCAATACTAGTTATAGCAGCCGATGAACCGTGTCCTCAACCACAGACCCGGGAGCACCTTGCGGCTGCAGAAGTTAGCGGCATTAAGAATATTATTATTGTCCAGAACAAGATCGACATTGTCGATGGAAAAAGAGCTCAGGAAAGTTACAAGGAAATTAAGAACTTTATTAAGGGAACAGTTGCAGAAAAGGCACCAATTATTCCAATCTCAGCCCAGCGTGGAATAAACATTGACATCTTGCTCACAGCTATTCAAACAATTATTCCGACACCCCAAAGGGACGAAACCAAGCCACCGCTAATGTACATTATACGTTCTTTTGACGTTAACAAGCCTGGAACCACCATTGAGAATCTTGAAGGCGGTATAATAGGCGGAACCATCGCTCAAGGAAAATTTGTTGTAGGAGAAGAAATAGAAATTCGCCCGGGCATCAGCATCGAAAGAGAAGGCAAAACCGTTTACGACCCATTAATCACCGAAATAGTAAGTCTGAATGCTGGCGAACAAAGCGTCAAAGAAGCCACTTGTGGAGGATTGATTGGAGTTGGAACTTGTCTTGATCCTTCCTATTCAAAGGCAGACGGTTTAACAGGCAGCATCGCTGGAAAAGCAGGAATGCTTCCGCAAACATTAACAGAGCTAACTTTAGAAACACACGTTTTAGAGAGAGCCGTAGGAACAAAGGAGCTTTTAAAGGTTGAAAAATTCAATCCTGAAGAAGTTCTGTTGCTTCACGTAGGCGCTGCGGTTAACGTTGGAAAAATATTGGCAATAAAACAGAATGTGATTAAAGTTAAGTTGACTAGGCCAATTTGTGCAATGCCTGGTTCCAGAGTTGCCATCAGCAGAAAAATTACTGCCCGTTGGAGACTTATTGGGTATGGGCTAATAGTAAAATAAGCAACTTATTCTACGGGTTTTATTATTCCATTTTTCTTTAGAAAATCTTGAGCTTTTTGAAGCGTATCCTTAGCATTTTTGAAAGTCAATTTTTCCATGGCGTGCTGATAGTCAAGCCAAATATAACCTACGTGTTCAAAAGATAGCTCAACTTTGTTAGTGTTTGCTTCCATTAAGTAGAAAACGACTTCTTTGTGAACTTTTGAACCTTGCCTGCGGTAAAAATAAGTAATTGCTTCCCTAAAGCCATCTATAAATTTGGCATCGGTTATGCTTGTTTCCTCTTTTAGTTCCCTTACAACCGTTTCTTTTTCTTTTTCATTAGGTTCAACATTGCCCTTCACAAAATCCCAATGCCCCGCAGCATAGTTAAGAAGAAGATAGTTTGTCAAGTCACCTTTTTTTATGAATACTACTGCCCCGCAAGATTTTTCATTAATCATACATTCACCTGACTGCTTGTCAATTCATTTACTCAACGTATTTAAAGCCTAGTAATTTTAAGGCTATACATTGCGAGACTCTATGAAATATCTTAAGCCTGCAAACAGGTTTACCAGAATAGGAGCATACCAAATGTTGGCTTCACCCCAAAAAAGTGAACGGTTAAAAGTTATCTTAGATTCAAACGCATTGTTTATTCCGCTTGAGTTTAAACTTGACATTTTTGCTGAAGTTCAACATTTGTTGAATCGGAACGTTGATTTTGTTTTGCTATCGCCAGTTAAACATGAACTTGAATTATTATCCACTAAGGATTCGCCTAAAACCCGAAGAGAAGCTAGTTTCGCATTAAAGCTTGGCGAAAAATGCAAATATGTTAAAATTGAAAACTATGGACAGACGACCACTGATGATATTATAGTTAAAGTTGCTAAGGAGTGGAATTCTCCCGTGTTTACTAACGACAGTCAACTACGGAGGAGGCTAAGAGATATAAGTGTGCCAGTGATTTATGTGAGACAAAAATCTCGTTTAGAGATTGACGGATTGATATAACTATGTTTAAGCTCATAACGCTGCAGGATACTATCCGCATTCCTCCTGAGACTTTTGGTAACCCATTAGAGAAAGTTGGTCGGGAACAGGTTAAGCAGAAATATGAAGGAGTTGTAGATGAGGAATTAGGATATGTAATTGCAGTCACAAGTATAGAAGTTAGCCCCATAGGTAAGATAATTCCAGGTGACGGAGCTACTTTCCATAAAGTTTCATTTTCCTTGTTAACGTTCTATCCGATAATTCAGGAAGTTGTCGAAGGAGACGTAGTTGAAATTGCAGACTTCGGCGCTTTCGTACGAATAGGACCAGTAGACGCTCTGCTTCATGTGTCACAACTTATGGATGACTACATCTCTTATGACGAAAAGCAAGGAGTACTGCTTGGAAAAGAGACTAAACGTAAACTCACAACGGGCGACCAAGTACGAGTTAGAATAACAGCGGTTTCGCTTGGCAGAGCTGGAAGCTCGGGAAAAATTGGCGTTACAGCAAGGCAACCATTTCTAGGTAAACTGGATTGGTTAAAGGAGATACCTGTTGCGCCTGAAAAGAAGTCAGTGGAAGGCAAAGAAAAATCATAGTAAACAGGAGTGAATTGGAATGAGTGAGAAATCGTGTTCTAACTGTCATTTTATAACTAAAGAAAATGTTTGCTCAAAGTGCAGGTCTACAAGTTTTAGCGAAGATTATAGCGGCTTAGTCGTTATGTTTGATCCGGATACCTCAGTTATTGCAAAAGCCATGAACATAAAAGAGAAAGGAAGATACGCGCTAAAAGTACGCTAATCCTTTAGACATTGCATAATAACTCTATATAGAGCTAAAATAGAGGAGCAGTAAAGTTGAAAAAATGACCGTAGTTTACACTATAACATCTGCTCTTCGAACGAAATTCAAAGAACCTTTTGGCACCTTAATTCAAGGCTCATTTGACCAAACAATGGCTAAATTGGAAACCCTAATAAAAAAAGAGAAGCCGTCGAGGGTAATTTCAGTGGGAGACGTGGTTTCCAACAATTTGCATAAACATAGCATAAACCCACAATTGACGATTATTGATAACAAATTTTTGAGAAAACAAGTCATACCGGAAAAAGTTTCTCTTGAGAAAACAATCCAGGTGAAGAACCCTCAAGGAACAATTACCCAGGAAGCGATTATAGCGGTTAAGCAAGCATTAGAAGAAAATGAGCATATTCATATTGTTGTAGATGGCGAGGAAGACTTACTCACACTTATAGCTGTTTTGTACGCTCCAGAGAACGCTGTGGTAATTTATGGACAGCCATATTCAGGCATAGTTGTTGTAAAAGTTACGACGCAAAAAAGGGCTGAGGCGGAAAACTTCCTGGAAGCAATGAAACCCTTCGAAAAGCTAAATAGGAAGAAAACTGTTTGAAATTACGCCTTAAGTGAATATTAATGCAAATCAAAATAGAAACAACCAAGAACAACCCGCTTCTAAAGCGCAAAGAAGTAGGCTTCACCATTTTTCAAGGTCCTAAGGAGAAAACTCCTCCAAGGTTAGAAGTCAAAAAAGCCATTGCCATTGAAATGAAAATTGCTGATGAAGTAGTTTTTGTTAAGAGAATGCATACAAAAACCGGAACAAGCATCACACAAGGAGAGGCTAACGTCTACCAAACAGTTGAACAGGCAAAACTAGTTGAGCCTGAATACATCAGGAAACGCAACAGCCCACCTGAAAAACCTAAGGAAGAGGCTGCAGCTTAATGTCTAAAAAACCACCAGTAGCAAAGAAAGAAGAACCTCCCGTTGCGCCAGCAACAACAGCGGGATCAGGAGCGGCGCCAGCACCAAAAAAAATAGAGAAGGGAAAGAGGGAAAAGAAACACAAAGAGGAAAAAGGAGTTCGCGCCATGTACAAAAATGAAGGCGAAAAAGTTACCAGGGCGCGTCCAACTTGCGAGCGATGTGGACCTGGATACTTTATGGCAGACCACCATGACAGGTATACTTGCGGTCACTGTGGTTTTACTCGTTACAAGCAGAAATAAACAGTTTTAAATTCTCCCTTGTGCGATTAGGTTCTGATGACCACTAATGCTTAGGGTAAATGTAGTAATAACCAACATATCAGCCGAACGCTTCTGGGACGTAAGAAAACCGATTCCGCCCATTCAGATAAACACTAACATTAATGTTGTGGGTATGGAGAAGAAGCAGGATGAATCTTTGGAAGTTCCTTTTGTTTTGTCAATTGGGTTTAATCCATCTATCGCTCAAATGAACCTAAAAGGAATGGCTTACGTTAACGGCGAGCGAAACGAAGTTGATAAAGCGCTCAAAGACTACGAACAGAAGAAGCCGCCGCCACAAATAGTTATTCAATCAATATCAAATGTGGTCTTCATTGAAGCAGTACTAATATCTAGAATACTTAATATTCCACCGCCGATTCCGCTACCGCAGATTCCTGAAACAGGCAAACAGCCAAGTTCCAAGCCTGAAGGAAGAGACTACTCCGCGTAGGAATGGCTGACTTGGTCGTTAGTGAGCTTAATTTTTGAATCCCCAATTCCATTGTTCACGTTTGGAGTACTAAAAATCCATCGTAGCGAAATCATAAAATCACATTGAATGTGTTAGACTTTTTTAGACCTTTTCAGTCTTCTCCAGACCTTTCCAGACGTTTCTAGACCTTTTAGGACTCAACCTACAACTGAATCAAGTTTTGAATCAAAAAAGCAACTCAAATTAAACTGAACTAAAAATGAAAAAAAAGACTGTTGTCTGTTCTTCTTGAGACTGAAAATACACTCCTACTGAAACCCTTTGAATTTCCTTGCTGCCGCATCAGCAATTCTTAATTCGATTGGGAATCCGAAATATCGGTGTTTCCACCGGTACTTTGCGATTCGATTCAATAAACTATATGCGATTTTGTAAGCAAGGTCGTGCTCCATTATTCTTGATTGAGGATAGAAGGCACATCGTGTAACTGCGGAAATCGTATGCAACTTATCAACACGCTCTTTGTCATGCCATGGCGGGTCAAAATGAAAAACTTGTATGCTTCCCCATTCTACGAGTGATTGTGGCGCTTCGAATTGTGGTGGCAAAAATTGCATAACTGTACTTGGAAATGGTGTGTAAACAAATATGCCATAATGTTGGGTTTTAGGATTTACCTGTCGCATTTTGTCCATTAAATTAAAAGTTTGATTCAAATCTTCATCTGTTTCGCCAGGAAGACCACTCATCCATGATACGAAGGGTTCGATGGAAGGTGCCCAGCGCCGTAGATTTTCAACCGATTGCATCATTTGTTCTGCTGTAACATCTTTGCAAATTAGTCGTTGTAGCCGGTCTGAACCTGATTCTCCCCCAAAATCTAACTCAACGCACCCAGCTTTCTCTAAAAGCTCAAGAAAATCTTTGTCGTAGGTGGATAAGTAATCAAACCGACAATTGCCGCGCCATTGAATGGCTAGTTTTCGTTCTAAGATTCCTCGGCAGATTTCCTCAACGCGTTTTTTGTCGACAAAAACATTATCATCTATTGGGTCAATTATCTTTATGTTTGGAAACTTGCTAAGTATATACTCTATTTCATCTACTACGTGCTTAGCACTTTTGCCTCTCCATTTATTTTTGTTGAAAATGGTATTGTAACAGAAACCGCATCTGTGTGGGCACCCACGGCTTGTCTGAATATGAAAACGGCCGGATTTTACCGACGGATACTTATCCATTTGTAGTAAATCGTAAGGCAAATCTATTGGTTGAGCATCCAAATCCATCACTTTGCCGTCTGGGTTGCTTTTGAGTAACCCGTCAGAATTGTAAGTTATTCCTGCAACTTTTTCGAGTGGTTCGTTTGAAGTGAGTGCATTTGCCAAATCTTTAATGATTAGCTCACCTTCTCCACGAACAACAATATCCACAAAGTCGTTGCGGGCTGTTTGTTCAGGTAATAAAGTTGGGTGTACCCCTCCCCAAACAATTGGGCATCGAGGACTTTGAGTTCTTACGTAACGTGCAAACTCCAAGGCATATTTAATTTGTAGTCCAGTCATGCAACTTATCCCTACAAAAACAGGATTACCCACTGCATAGTTGCGATAATCTTGAAGTCTCATGTCAAGAATGCGTACTGCAAAACCTTCTTCCTGCAGTGAAGCAGCTATGTACAAAAGCGAAAGAGGAACCTGCGGATCGGGAGCTTTAAATTTCCCTGGATATACTAGCAAGACATCTTTCCCATTGGTACCAGTGTAGATATTGCAAAAATGGGTCAGACATGTCTGTTGACTAAACAATCCGAAGAAACCTCATTAGTGAATTATCTGGAATAGTTTTTAATCTTTCGTAATTTCATAGAATGAATTTTAGAAAAAGAAAACGCTAAGAATTGTGTATGGAAAAAAGAAACAAATCAAGGAAAGGTTATTTCAATGGCACGTACATTGATGAGCGCGATGCGCCTATACCTGGAGTACCATGCCTAACAGGCTTGTTAGTAATTGCAAATTCCCCAAGGTAATGCCCAATCATTTCAGGTTTCATTTCGACTGCAACGAATTCCTTGCCGTTGTGGATTTGGATTTTTACTCCAACCATCTCGGGCAGGATGATAAGGTCGCGTACGTGAGTTTTAAGGTTGACTTCTTGGCCTTGTTTTTGGGCTTCTTTAGTTTCCCGCAGTTTCTCCAGCAGTATGCGTTGTTCAGGGGTTAAGCCACGTTGCAGGCTTCTTCTTTGTCGTGATGGAAGCAGATTTATGAATTCGTCCATAGACATGCCTATCAAACTATTCAAGCTGTGTCCGCGGTAACTAAATTCTTTGGGCATTTTTCATCTTCACCTTAAACTCATTCTTAAACGCTATAAACCTTCTGTCAATTCTTAGCGAATTGCGCGCTTCTTTTTCTGTCCTGGGCCTCTTGCGGCGATCAATCCGACTTTCTGTCCTGGTGGAGCACCGTGTGAAGTTGTCGTGCATCTGCGTGCGCTTCGTTTGCTGCTACCGTATGGGTGGCAAGCTGGAACCATTTTGCGGCCGCTTGTTCTCGGGTATTTGTGTCCTTTAGCTTTCATTAAATGGAACATCGAGCCTGCTTTTAGGAAAGGCTTATCAATTCTTCCAGCTGCGGAGACTACGCCGACAGTTGTTAAGCAGTAATCATCAACGTATCTTGTTCGTCCAGATGGCAAGCGTATCATTGTGCCTTGTGGGGTGTGACCGACAACGGTAGCATATGTGCCTGAGGACTTTGCCATTTTTCCTCCATCACCTGGACGGAGTTCTAAATCGCAGACTATGGTTCCTTCAGGTACTTTTCCTAAAGGAAGAATGTTGCCTATTTCAGCTGGAGCTTTTCCGCCGTAGCAAATTTGTTGTCCAATGAAGACTCCTTCAGGGGTAACGGTGTAGCATGATAGACCATTTTCAAATTTAATCAGAGATATTGGTGAACCGCTACCAGGATTATGCATAAGATTTTCTATTTTGCCTGACAAAGATGCGTCGAAAGATTGTTTGGGCGCTATAGTAGGGTACTTTGCAGGAGCAACTCGTTTGTGAGTCGAAGCCCGCCAGTTTTGGCCACCGCGACCACGTCTTTGTACACGAATTCGTTTTCCCATAAGTCATGCCTTCTAATAATTTAGAGTATTCCTAGTTTGATTGCGACATCAGAGGCTCTGAATTCAGGAGTAAGCTTGACAAAGGCTTTTTTCACGCCTTGAGGGGTAATAAGCAAGTTGACTTTGCTTACTTTAACTTCGTAGAGTTCTTCAACCGCTTTTCTTACATCGCTTTTGCCAGCTTTCAAGCTGACTATGAATATGAGTTTGTTGTCTCGTTCAACCATTAAGCTTGCGGATTCTGTCATTAATGGGTAAGAAATAACTTCATTCGAGTCCATTATTCAGTTTCTCCTTTGCTGTATAGTTTACCTAAGGATTCAATTGCTCCATTTGTCCAAAGTGTTAAACGTCCTGGATGAGTCCCTGGCGCTAACATTTCAGTGTTAAGGTTAGTGACCGTAGTGACTTCAACTCCTGGAACGTTGCTTGCAGCATTGGCTAGACTTTTACTCTCAACTACAACAATTAGTGGTCCAACAGCTTGCTTCATTTTTCTGCCTCGATGCTTGCCTTTGCCCGCACGGACATTTCGGCTATCTCGCACTCGGGTAATATCTTGTATGACACCTAAGCGTGTAAAAGCTTCCTCAACTTCTTTAGCCTTGGTTAAACCCTCTATCGCATTGTCAATTATCAACGGTATCTGAAGAACATCAGCAATTCTGTGACCACGCGAAGCTACTGTATCTTTCTGTGCAGTAGCTGCAATCGCTGAAAATAACGCCAATTTAGCTTCTTTCTTTGGGATGCTTCTGAGAATTTTCTTTTCGGCTCTTGGCGGATGAGGCTGTCTTCCCTTAACTGTGCTTGGTGCAAAAGCTGCTCGACCGCTGCCGCCTTTTATGCGGGGAACTCTTGCTATCGCCATGCCTGTTCCACGTGATTCTGCGGTTGTTCTTTTTCCAGCCATGGGGTCTCTTCCTTGCGGTTGAATTCTACTGGATTGGATGGCTAAGACTGCACGCTTTATGACGTCTGGTCTTAGCGGTGTGGAGAACACGCGGGGAAGATTGATTTTTCCTGTTGGTTCTCCTTGTAAATCGAAAATTTCTGCTGTTTTTGATGCCATGGCTATTCAACCTATTTTCCTTGTGGAGATTCTAGCGACACATAAGTAACTTGTGGCGCTGCCTCTGGGATTTCCGTTGGTGGACGTGCAGGAACACGCAAACGAATTTGGCGTTTTTCTGTTCCTGGAATACTGCCTTCCATCAGTATATATGGGCCTTTTACTTCGCCATATCGGATGTATCCGCCTTTAACGGTCACTTCTTTGCCGTTTTTACCGATTTTTAGTATGCGTTTATTGAATTCTATGCGTTGGTGATAACCCATTTGTCCAGCTCTTGGGATAGAGTACATGAGGTGGTGCGGGTTCCATGGTCCCAAGGTGGCGATCCCTCGTTTTGTTTTTCTTCCCTTATGCTGTAGGCAGGTTACTCCCCAACGTTTAACTGGACCTTGGAAACCTTTGCCCACCGTAATTCCTCCTATGTCAATGTATTGGCCATCTTTGAAGACTTCTTCAGGCGTCACGGTTTTTCCTAAAAGTTGTTTAGCATATTCGAATTGCTGCACTATTGTTCCGCCGCCTAGCTGGATTTCGCATGCTTCAGGCTTCTTCTTTGAAAGACTGGTTTGCGATGGTTGGGTGGCGGTGATAACTCGAACTACATTTGTTTGTTCGAGGTTTTGCTGCAATTTTTCAAGCATGGCTTCAGTGTTAAAGGCATCGGGCAAAACCAGAAGTCGACCAAGTATGGCTGGTGGATCTTTCATCCATGCTTCTGATATGTCTTTAAGCCCATATGGCGTTTTAGTGTATGTTCTAATGCCACAAACAATGATAGGTGGCGTTTCTAGTATAGTTGCTGCTCGCATTACTTCTTTACCAAAATTAGGTGAACGTCTACGGTCTTCGATTGTAAACACATAGGTCATTCCTGCTTTGTACGCTGAAAAACCTAAAAGCTTTGGAGAATCTGACTTGATTTCTGGCCAATATCGGATTCGGGCTGTTGGTTTTTTAGCGCGATGCCTAGGTAAGTAGGCTAATGAACCATGTTTTGGAGCATGAGTTTTACGATGTCCCATTGTACTTCAGCTTCGCGCCTTTAGCAAATATAAAAAGGAGTTATAAACGTTACCATCAGAAATGAGAAAGCGAGTGCCATTGCTATCTGAATGATGTTTGAGCCTTTATCTATTCAGGTTAAACCAATATCTTGTGTGCCCTTATGCTTTGCGGTCGAAATTTTTAAGATTAGAATTATGGATGTAAAAGTTGCGACTTTCCTTTGAAATTTTTTTTCCAGATGCTCACTATTACTTTTGATTAGTCAATTTTTGGAGCCTAACTTAATTATCTTAATTTGTATTGGGCTAATGACACTGCAGTCCAATATCGCCTGTTCTCTTTGGCTGGAAATCTTTTTTACTCTGCTAAGGCAATGGTTCTATTCAAGCCGGGGTGGCGGAGTGGTTATCGCGCCAGCCTCGAGAATTGTAAAAAAGAGGGCTAAGACCGAAAGGCAAGATAGCTGGTGGGCTTAGTGCTCGCAGGGGTTCGAATCCCTTCCCCGGCGCCATTTTACCATTTAGAGCCAGGATGAACTTGTTATACCAAAATAACCTATATGCTGCCTTATTTACTTATTGCCTTAACACTTTCAATGGCACTCGCGCTATCTGAATTCCCTTCAAATAAGCAAATTTTATATAAAGGCACAGTCTAAAAAGGAAGATAGATAAACCCCGAAAATCGGGTAGAAAAAAATTTTTCTAAACAAAGTTGTATCCTATTGAAGGTTAAGCCATGATCTCGGACATTTCCAAAGGAACAGGAACAAAACTCTCCAGAAACGCCATTATACTTGCTATAATGATGATTGCGAACGTCGTGATAATCATCCTCTTAACTCCAATCGGCTTTGAGACCCGCCCGATATCCTCCTTGAAGACGCTCGGCTACATCGCGATTACTACCATTTTTGTCGGTCTCGCACTGGATCTGACGTCAATCGTCCTCCTTCTCTTCAAGAGAGTTAGAGTCAGGTTGGCTTCGAGTCTGACGATCATCAGCTCGGTCCTCTTCTTCCTGATCATTTCGGTAGATCGAACCGGTTCTTTCTTCTCGGTACCAACCCCTCCTGCAATTAACACCCTCGAATACCTCTTCACTGCCATACTAATCATAACTGTCTTCATAGCGTCATTGGTTTACAGATGGAGTAAGACCTCTTCAAGCTAATGACTTCAGTCGAACTCCAAACACAGAACACAGACAGGCCAGCATTTCGACAAATCGGACGGAACGCTTTCTTGGATAGTCCTTGAACGCTCGATAGCCTCAACTTAGAGAAGCTCGGATTCAAGCATTCAGTACTCGCAGACACAGGCAGACCGTCTTATCATCCCTCAGACCTTCTCAAGCTCTACGTTTACGGATACCTCAACCAGGTAAGATCAAGCCGGAAACTGAGAAAGAATTGATCTAAATTATTTCTGATTCATCTGTTGTCATAACAGAAAATTTAATTTGTTTGACTGGTTTGTTGGCCTTCAGCCCATCAATCAATTCCTTTAATCGGCTGGTCGGGCCTTTAATTACCATAACCTCAAGACAACTAGTATCAGTCAGATGAGAATGAAGATAAGCCGTAATCATATCGCTGAATTCGTGTTGAAGTCTAAACAGTTCCTCGTTCTTTTCTTCTTTATTATAAAGAACCGAGATAGTGGCGATTACATTGCCTTTTTGTTCATCGAGCTTTTTGTATTCGGTTAAGTAACTTCGGAGCGCTTGTCTGAGGACTTCGGATCTAGTTGCAGATTTTTGCTCTCCTAGCACTGCATCTAATTCTTCAAGCAACTCCGTAGGCAATGAAAGACTGATAATGCTCATTTTTGTCACCTTTCATTATGTTTTATTGTTCCAGTTTAATAAATTGCTCAGCTAAGATGCGTTTATGTCTCGAGGTATTCACTGGTAATTATTATCAGAGGGCTGTTAAATCTCAGTTCCTCAGAAAAAACGCTTAGTTATTAAAAAAATGGCAAAACTTAATAACTTCTCAAGGCTATGGGCTTTTAGGAAGGAAGTGTTTTCATGAGGAAAAGAACTTACGTAATAGTCGTAGTTTTGGTAGCAATAATCCTCGCAGGAACTGCTTTAACGTTATATTTTTCAAATAGTACAACGCCCGGCACAAGTTCAAAATTAAAAGTTGTTGCAACATTTTATCCATTGTATGATTTTGCACAAAATGTAGGGGGCAACAGAACTGACGTCTCAATCCTTGTTCCTGAAACTGTTGATGTGCATGCTTTTGAACCAACGCCATCTTCAATAGCAGAGGTCTCAAGTGCAGACGTGTTAATTTACGACGGAGCTGGACTAGAACCATGGATTCAAGACGTAATTAGTGCAGCTGGAAACACAAAACTTATCCAAGTAGACTCAAGCCAAGGAATCAACCTCCTTCCAGTACCATCACAATTTCAAAGAGGTAACCAAACAATTGACCCTCACATCTGGCTTGATCCCTTAAACGCAAAACAACAAGTAAACAATATTCTTCGAGGATTAATCAAGGCTGACCCTGCTGACAGCCAGTATTTCACCCAAAATGCACAAGCTTATGACGCTAAATTCGACAACTTGAACTCTTTAGCAATAAACGCCACTACAGACACAGCAACAAAATACTTTGTAACCTTCCATGAAGCCTTCGCCTACTTCGCACATCAATATAACGTTACACAGCTTGCGATTTCAGGCCCATTCGAGGAAGAACCAACACCCACTGATATCCAGAACGTAATTAATGCAATTAACCAATATCACCTAAGATATGTAGGCTATGAATCGCTTGAAAACCAAGCAATATCCCAATCTATCAGCAGCCAAACAAACGCGACTCTCATCAACATGAACCCCATCGAAGGGCTGACAACACAAGAAAAAGATAGAGGAGACAACTACATAACTCTCATGCAACAGAACATAAATAATATTCATTTGGCGTTGACTAATGTCGGAACCTAAACCAATCGTCGAAATACGCGATCTAAGCGTCAAATATCCAAACGGAGTTATGGCTCTCGAAGGCATAAACTTAGACGTAAATCAGAAAGACCTGATTGCGCTCATAGGACCTAATGGCGCTGGAAAATCAACACTCCTAAAAGTCATTTTGGGATTAACAAAAGCTACAAGCGGCTCAATCAAACTTTTCGGGAGCCCGGACTTAGGTAAAAATCTAAAATATGTCGGTTATGTGCCGCAAAGTGCGCAAGCAAGAGACCCAAACTTGCCCTTTAGTGTTTATGAGACAGTTATGCTTGGAAGAACTCCAGTTGCAGGGTTATTTCATGGAATGGGCGATAAAGACAGGCAAAAGGTTGAGGAAACGCTCAAACTCTTTGGAATATATGAGCTTAAAGATAGAAAAATTGGTCAACTCTCAGGTGGTCAATCACAACGTGTTTTCCTGGCAAAAGCGATGGTTGCGGAGCCCAAATTGCTTTTGCTTGATGAGCCAACTAGCGGGGTAGATACGTCTTCGAAAAAAGAGTTCTATAATATTCTGGATCGCTTAAACAAGGAGCGTGGGATAACTGTTATTTTATCTTCTCATGACATAGGTGTAATAACAAAGATAGCAAACAGAGTTCTTTGTGTAAACAAGTCACAGTTCTTCTGTGGAGAAAACGAAGACTTCTCTGCAAACGTTGAGATTCATAAAATGTACGATCACCCTGTGGAGATTATGGATCATCATGACCATCCTTGATGTCCTTTCTTTGCTTCAAGCACCTTTTATACAACGTGCATTCATCATAAGTATAATTATTGCTATTCTCAGCTCTATCCTAAGCATTTTTATTGTTTTAAAGAAAATCTCATTGATAGGTGATGGGCTGTCTCACACAGCCTTTGGAGGATTAGCCCTTGGATACTACCTCAGTGTTTTTCCTATTTGGATAGCGGGAATTGTTGTGGTGTTAGGGTCTATTGGGATCAATAAGGCTTTACGTTCGACAAAGATTTCAGGTGACGCTGCAGTTGCTGTTTTTCTTCAACTTGGTCTTGCAGGAGGCATAACCTTGTTGAGCCTTGCAAGGGGCTTTGGCGTTAACCTTGAGAGCCTGCTTTTTGGAAGCATCCTGATAGTAAATATGGACCAAATTATAACGGCGGCGGTTGTTGCAGCAATAGCCCTTGGCATAATTTTTGTATTCTTCAAAGAAATGGTTTACATTACTTTTGATGAAACTCAGGCCCGAGCTGCAGGAATCAAGACATGGGTTTTTGACTATCTTCTGAGCATTCTCGCCGGTGTGGTTGTAATTATTGCTATACCGATAGTTGGTGTACTCTTAATTTCAGCATTACTTGTGTTACCTGCTTTAATAAGCACTCAAATCACAAAATCTTTTAAGCAAACTGTCATCCTTGCACCAATAATTGGCCTTATCACGGTGATATTCGGCATATTGGCATCCGTAATTTTAGACGCAGCTCCTGGAGGAACAATTGTCCTTGTTGGCTTAGCGATTCTTGCAATAGTTTTTGTGGCAAAAAGAATCCAGAGTGCTATGAATAATCCAGAAAAATGAGGCTGAATGTAGTAGAAGAATCTTAAAAATTAACAAACACTTAGAAAAAAAGTATGGAGAACACACTGCTGAAAAAAAGCGGTTTCGAACCTTAGACAGTGTGAGTCTCTACCGGGCTCATCCCCAACCAAGCATTTTCCTTATTTTCAAAGCGGCTTACTAGTAAATTGGGGTTCGAATCTCTTCCCCGGCGCCATTTTTTAGAGCTGATTTCAAGGCTATTTTTTAGAATCAAGTATAATTTAACCCTATTTAGCATTTCTTTCAAAACAATCCAAATTTGAGAAGGATTTCTTAATAGTAAAAATTCGCGAATTCGCAACTTAGTTCAATTTAAGGCAAGATCGTTCGATTAGAATTTAGTCGGTGAAGCCGCTGGGTCCCAGACCCAAATGAGAGTGTATAAAAACTCAAATTAAGTTTTTGAAATTGCGTCTATATCTGAAAACACACCATGAAGCTCCCACCAAATCACAATAAACTTAGTAATTTTCTGAAGTTGAAATCAGTTTTTACACAGTCTCAAAAGGGTTCGAAACCTTTCAAGATTAGTTGGCACGCTGTTATATTTTTTGCCCTGCTATTTTCTTGATTAAAATTTAATAAAACCCAAACCAAAATTTTTCATGTAATTCTGTATATATATATTGGATAAGGGTATTATTTAGTTAAATAAGGTTTATTTTTTATAAGGTTAAAGTTATGCCCGTTAACCCAAATAATTCTAAAGTTTCAAAAGAGCCCACCAAAGCAGCCGTTGTGCATAAGAGCTTGCTTGGAATTAAGAAAAAGTATGATGCTCTTTTTAACCAAAACATTAACGGATTGGCTTACTGCAAAACAATATTCGATGACAGCAATCAGCCCATTGATTATGTTTTTCTTGAAGTTAACAATGCATTTGAGAAGCAAACGGGTCTAAAAAAAGAAAACGTTGTGGGTAAACACGCAACCCAAATAATTCCAAACATCAAAAATTCAGCTTTCGATTTTATAAACATCTACGGTAAAGTTGTGCTTACTGGAGAACCAGTTGAAACCTACCAAGAAGACCTAAAACGTTGGCACTCTGTCTATGTTGTCAGCCCAAAAAAGACCTTTTTCCTCTCTCTGTTTACAGATATAACAAACCGCAAGCAAGCTGAAGAAACATTAGCTTATCAGGCTGATTTATTGTCAAAGGTTCATGAAGCGCTTGTTGGCATTGATGCAAACTACATAATTACGTATTGGAATAGTGCTGCTGAAGAAATATTTGGCTGGACAAAAGAAGAAGTACTTGGAAAAAACTCTGAAGAATTACTGCAAACAAAAATTGAAGGCTCCTCACGCGATGAAGGAATAACTAAGTTGCTGGCGCCGGGTCATTATGAAGGCGAAGTGCAGTATTTACGCAAGGATGGTACATACTTTTTTGCTGATGTTAATGCCGTCACCATAAAAGACGCTAATGGGAAACTGCAGGGCATTATGACTGTTGCTCGAGACATTACTGAACGTAAGCAGATGGAAGCTAAACTTGAAAGATATAGCAGGCACTTGGAGGATTTGGTTGAGGAGCGAACTAAACAGCTCAGTGATGGTGAACGGTTAGCTGCTATCGGTCAAACTGCGGGCATGGTTGGACATGACATACGCAATCCTTTGCAGGCTATCACCAGCGATGTCTACTTGGCTAAAACAGAGTTGGCTTCGACATCTGAAAGTGAAGAGAAAAAAGAACGCATTGGAAAGCTTGGATGAGGTTGAAAAGAACGTAGAGTACATCAACAAGATTGTGGCGGACCTACAAGACTATGCGAGATCCATCAAGCCAATGGTACAGGAAACTGACCTGGAGGCGATCATTGAAAATTTGCTGCTAAAGAATGACGCCCCCAAGAACATCAAAGTCTCTTCCAGCGTAGAGAATGACTCAAAGAAAATCGTGGCTGACCCTGATTTGTTAAAACGGATTCTGTACAACTTGATGACGAATGCTGTGCAGGCTATGCCGGAAGGCGGAAAGCTAAGCGTCCACGCTTACAGAGACGGCGGCGACTATGTCATAACGGTGAAGGATACAGGTATGGGCATACCAAAAGAAGCGAAAAGCAAGTTGTTCACGCCGCTGTTCACCACTAAAGCTAAGGGTCAAGGCCTCGGCTTAGCTGTCGTTAAACGGATGACTGAAGCGATAGGCGGCACAGTATCATTTGAGAGTCAAGAAGGCAAAGGAACAACTTTCACAGTACGTTTGCCGACTTTGAATTGACATTCAAACTTAGAAAACTGTTTTTGCTTAGTAGACTCGAACTCGAAACGGTTAGGGTCTCTACCGGGCTCATCCCCAACCAAGTATTTTCCTTATTTTCAAAGCGGCTTACTAGTAAATTGGGGCTCGAATCCCTTCCCCGGCGCCATTTTTTAGAGCTAATTTAAAGGTTATTTTATATAATCAAGTATAATTCTGCCGCCAAGTCTATCTGTGAGAGTGAAGGGAGTAAGAGGTCCTGTGGCGGATGGAGAACTGCCAAAATGTAAAGAATTTGGAATAAGGATAGCAAATCAACTAAATCCCTAAATCCAAATCATAGAAAAAGAGATAATTTAGGACTTATTAGAATTGACGGTCTCTATGATTCTAGACGTTGTTTGTGGTATGGAAATTGATCAGAAAAACTCAAAACGGGAAACAGAGCATAAAAATAAAGTTATCGAATGAATCGCCCGATCAGTACGGCTGTTTTTTTGTTTGGATTTCTCCTAATTCTTTTTTTAATATCCTGTACATTTTTTAAGCATATTCTAAATTATTAGGTTAAGACAAAAAAAATTGAAAAATGGAAAGAAAATGGCGATTTCTTAACTTTAGTAGTCGAGTTATTTCATTATTGCTTTGAGGTCTTCGTCTGCTGTTTTAATCGGCATGATGTTGAACTTCTCAACCAGTACCTTTAGTATGTTTGGCGTTATGAATGCGGGCAAGCTTGGTCCTAACCGAATGTCTTTGATGCCGAGATACAGCAAGGACAGCAAAATAGCAACCGCCTTCTGTTCATACCACGAGATCACCAGTGAGAGAGGCAAATCGTTGACACCAACTCCGAAAGCGTCTGCCAAAGCCTGCGCAATTTTTACGGCTGAGTACGCGTCATTGCATTGTCCGACGTCGAGTAACCGTGGGATGTCATCGATTGTGCCTAAGTCTTTGTCGAAAAAACGGAATTTGCCGCATGCCAACGTTAGGATGATGGTGTTGCTTGGTGCTTTCTCCACGAATTCTGTGAAGTAGCTGCGTCCAGGTTTTGCACCGTCACATCCACCCACTAAAAGGAAGCGTTTAATATGCCCGCTTTTGACGGATTCAATGACTTTGCCTGCTACACTTAAAACAGCGTTTCTACCGAATCCGACCAGAACGGTTTTGCCTTCTACGTCGTCTGTGAAGCCTGGCATCGCTAATGCTTTGTTAATGACTGGTGAGAAGTCTTTGCCTTCGATGTGTGGTACGCCTGGGTAACCGACCGGTCCAGTTGTGAAGATGTTGCCTTTGTAGCTTTCGACGGGTCGTTGGATGCAGTTGGTTGTCATGAGTATGGCGCCTGGGAACTGGGCGAATTCTTTCTGTTGGTTTTGCCATGCGGTGCCGTAATGACCGTAGAAATTAGAGTACTTCTTGAGTCCGGGGTAACCATGGGTAGGAAGCATTTCGCCGTGAGTGTAGATGGTGATGCCTTTGCCCTGCGTTTGCTTTAGAATCTCTTCTAAGTCGATTAGGTCGTGTCCTGAAACAACGATAGCTTTGCCCTTTTTGTGTCCCAACGGCACTTTTGTGGGAACTGGATGTCCATAGGTTTCCGTGTTGCCTGCATCGAGAAGTTCCATGGCACGGATGTTGATTTCACCGCACTTCAAAACTAAACCCACAAAATCGTTTACTCCAAGCGATTTGTCAAATGGAGCCACTAATCCTTGATGGATGAAATCGAAGACTTTCGGGTCTTTTTTGCCTAAAAGATACGCATGGTAAGAGTAAGCTGCAACTCCTTTTAACCCATAAGTTAGAAGCCACTGCAACGAATGAAGGTCCGGGTCAATTGTCGTGTCGGAGTTTATTCCGTGTTGTTTGCCCTGTGCAACTAAGTCTGCCATGGTGTTTTCCAACGGCAAATAAGTTGCTTTGACGCCTAATTTTTTATGCAGTTGGTCGTGTAGTTCAGCGGTTTTTTTGATGTAGGCAATGATTGCTTCTGGATCAAAATTCACGTTAGTTAAGGTTACGAAGAGTGCTTCAGCGGTGAAGACGTTGATTTTTTCGTCTTTGAAGCCAGCTTCGTCTGCTTTTATAACAAGTTGGCTTAGTTCCCTTAGCTTGTAAACTAAGAGGTCTTGAAGGTTCGCAACGTTGGCTGTTTTGCCGCAGACCCCAGCGATTGTGCAGCCTGTGCCTTTGGCTGTTTGTTCGCATTGGTAACAGAACATTTGATTCTGACTCATACTTTTCACCTTGGTTAACTATAATGGCTTCAATGCAGATAGGGTTTACCCCGAACATGCGAGGGATTACAGAAAAACATTCACAGATGCCGGGTTAGATTTCCCGTTTAAAATAATGCTCCAGCAACCTGCGCATACCCCGCCGCATAGTCTCAGAAAGCGTCGAGGTGCTAATTCTAAGCTTCGTCGCAAGCTCCTCCATACCAATTTGCCGCGGATAATCAAAAAACCCACTCTTCAGAGCTAACCAAAAAATCCTCTCCTGGTTCTCGGTTAAGACACCGATTTGCTGCTCAAACTTGCCGATTTTACGCACGTTAACTTTGTGCCCAGCTTTTTCTAAGTCATCTATTATGCCTTTGTAGGCTTCAAAAGTCGGCACCATGAAGCTGTAGGTTATGATGTTCTCGTGCATGCTTTTGCCCGACACCAAAAAAGCGTCGTGTGCCAAAATTGTGTTGCAGACTTCGCAGCCTTCGCTCTCCAGCCAAACCGCTGATTTGCCTTCCACATGGCCTTTAGCTGCCAGTTCTTTGGGGACTTTGTGGGCTTGGTCTTCGCCGACATCCATTAGGTGCCGCACGCAGCCGCCGCTTGAGCTGCGCACGTCAACAACTTTTAGGTGGCTAAACCCCAAGGAAGCAAGTTTCTTTACCATTTTACACTGCTTATTTTCAACTTCAATTACAACATGATAAGGTTCACGCCAAGCATCGACCAAACCAATCAGCCTCGTCTGTCTAAACTCAAAAACAAGCAGTTAAACATACGTCTATTCGACCAACCATAAATTGGTTTTCTGATAGTTTTTTTACAAAGAAAAACTGGAGCTTGAACTGCTACTTAATCCAAAAGGTAATTGGTAATTAGATTAACATATTGTCTATGGGTTGGTAGATCTATAGTGTAATTTTGTGACGAGTTTAACCCGAAACTTTTGCATCAACTCTTAGGAGAATACTGGTAATGATGATTAAAGCTGTTGAACGTGAGACTTTCTTAATTAGCGTCTTCTGAACTTCAGATGTGAATTTTGCCGGTTCTGCACTTAAACTGCGTAAGTCTCTATGGTTCTGTATTCAAAGGGTTCAAGACCTATATACCCTCAAGCGATTAAAGCAAACTCACAGAAGAAACCCCCTGTAAGAAGAGGAGTCGGTATGTTTACTTCAAAATAATCCCGGGTTTACTAGTAAATTGGGGTTCGAATCCCTTCCCCGGCGCCATCAACTTACTTTTGGACAAATCCCCGGCTAGCGGGTTATTTGGGCTTTTTGAAGATTTTGCTCTTGTCGTAATCGCAAACGTATTGGAATCCTGCTTCTAGCAGTTTGCGTGCCTCTTCAAGTGTTCAAGCGACTTTGACAACATAATCCTGATCGCCGAAGTCTATCAATTGGGTATATCGCATCGTATTCTTGATGTTCTTGTGACCAAGCGTTCGCATAAAGTGAAGGATATCTTTAGTTCTGTGGTTCTCCATAGTGGCTTTCCAGTGTCGCATAGTATGAAAAGTTATTCTTAACAGTCGCGGGTTTTTACTTTTATCGGCAGCTATTTTTCTGTTGCGCTCGAAAAGTCGAGCTGTTGTCGCTAGTTTGCTCCTCCAAAGACGAACTTGTTTCTCTTTGGCAGGTCTTCTATTCGTTCCAGTAGTGTGAGGTTCTTAGGATTCTGGGATTGCTATGTTTTTCGGGTGTTATCCTTACGGTTCTTTTTTCAGCATCGATGTCTGTCCATTCTATTTGCCAGCCTTCGCCTCGCCTTGCACCTGTTTCTTTCAGCAGCTGGGTAGATGTGCCTGTCTATTTTCCTAATGAGGCGATTAAGTAGTCGATTTCACTTTCTGTCGGTATGAAAGATAGCTTTTCGACGGCTTTGATTCTGGGTGGATTCCATGTTCCGCCTAGTGAATTGAGGGTTCTTAGGAATCTTCTTAGGCACTGAGCGTATTGAACCAGACTTTCTACGGGTGTGAAGAATAAGACGAAGTCAGAGTTTAGAAAGCGGATGATGATTTCGATGTTAACCTTGGAACAGTGAAATTTTCGCATCCATCACAGGCCTAACCGGAATTATTATCGGGCTATTTGTAGGGAAAAACCTTGATTCTTACCAGGTGGAACCAAGCTTAATGGCGAGGGGCAAACCTTGTACAGTTGAAGATGAAAGGCAACTTCGACAATTCTTAACAGAAAAAAAGTCTAGGCGTTCTATTGCAAAGATTCTGGGCAAATCCCTGACTTCTGTGCAGATGAAAACATCGCGCTTAGGCTTAGTAGTTGTTGATGGCGTGTTTTTTTCACTCCCATCAACAACTACCTTTGATAAGTTAATTTTGCCAATTGAGTTACCTTCAATTGAGCAAGAACTAAAGATCTTGGTTGCAGCTTTGAAATATCTTGAAACGCCGAATTTAGATAAAACTGATGTTTTGCGTTTACGCGGCATAGACCTCGGTTTTTCTGAAAAAGCAACAAAATATTTTATAGTAGCTTACGTAGAATGCGAGACACCGGTAAGACTCCGAACAGAGCTAAGACGCCTTCTAAAACGTCTACACCAAAAAGAAAGATACTCTAAGAGCCGAAACGAGCTCAAATTCTCAAGAATGGATGAATATTGCAGAAAAAGCGCCCTAACAAAAAATAATCGAGTGTGACGCTTCACTAGGCGCCGTCGTTTTAGAGAAGGCACGTGTAAAAGACGAACTAAGGAAAGATCCGCCAATTCTCTACAACTGGTTTCTAGTCCACAACATAATGCTCTCGCTTATTCCCCAAATCACCGCTGGAAACAAAATACAGATAAACTTCGACAAAAGCCTCCCAATGTAGAGAATAAACCAATTCAATTCATACGTAACAAACAAGGCCAGCTACCTCTTATATGAAACAGGAAACAGCCCCCCACCCAACTGTATTTTATTAAATCACGTAGCTTCTGAAAAAAAAGAATTCTGCCTGCAAGCAGCCGACGCAATAGCAGGAGCATACTTCCAAAAATATGAAAAACAAAACGATGAATATGTCAAAATCATTGAGCATAAAGTTGGTTACTTCAAATATCTCTGGAAATAACAGAAACGCGACCCCTATCCTAATACTCCAATCCCACAAACGCGCAGGCATCATTGCCTCGGATAGGACTTACTCGCAATAAAACAATATTACCTTAAAATTATTTAAGCCTTATTCTTCATGAATCCACTTCCCCTTCTTCATTAATCTTAATCCTTTGGTAACCCCTAAGGTAACCCCTTCAAAGCTGAGGCTGTAAAATTCTGCAAACAAAAGCACAGATGCCACGCGAACCCGCGTTTGAACCCTCGGATATAGAATAGTGAAATTACTTTGAGGGTTCTTAAGCTTCAATGCCTTTACTGTCTATAATATGAAATAGTAAAAAGAGGAATAATATGAGTAAATCAAGGCAAGGTGGCAGTTACGAGGGAAAACGTGGTCATGGCAAGGGTTTTAAACGTTGTCCAGTCGAGTTGGGAGAAGAATTAGAAGCAGAAATTACGGAATTGAGCTCAAAAGGGGAAGGCATAGCTAGAAATCAAGGCTTTCCAATTTATGTTGCCGACGCAAAACCTGGAGACCGAGTAAAAATAAAGATAACCAGAATAACCGACAAAGCAGCAAACGCACAAGTAGTCAAATAGATCGCGCTCAGCAAAAACGCGAACTAACATTTTTGAAAAATCAACGTGTACAGTTTAAAACTAAATAGTTAGTTAGAAATCGCGTTGCAATTTCTAAACGGGTTTAAATCCCTGTTTGACCATATCTACATTACAGAGCGAGCGGTTTTAGAACAGTAGAAAATGTTTAGTCTCCAGTCTCTTACTGTTCAAATCATCTTATTCAACGTGACTGAGATTTGGGCATTTCCTGCGAATCACAAAAACGCTTACTATGCTAAAAAAGACTATTAATGAATAAAATTATGGAGAGAATAACTTGGCATATTTAACTCAAACCCAAAGTGGTCAACCTGTACTCATTCTGAAGGAGGGGACCTCTCGAAGCAGAGGGAAAGAAGCCCAGAGAAACAATATAATGGCCGCACGAGTAATTGGCGAAGTACTCAAAACAACCTTAGGCCCAAAGGGCATGGACAAAATGCTCATCGACAGCCTAGGCGACATAACAATAACAAACGACGGCGCTGCAATCCTAAAAGAAATAGACGTCGAGCACCCAGCAGCAAAAATGATGGTTGAAATCGCCAAGACACAAGACGACATGGTGGGCGACGGAACAACAACCGCCGTGGTGTTGGCCAGTGAACTTCTCAAGAAAGCTGAAGAATTATTGGATCAGAACATTCACCCAATCATACTTGTCAGTGGATACCGCAAGGCATCTCAAAAAGCAATCGAAATCATAGAGAAAATCGCGGTGCCCATCGACGTGGAAGATCAAAAAACAATGATGAAAGTCGCCTTGACGTCCATGGGAAGTAAAGCCGTGGGTGGTGCTAAAGAGCACTTTGCAGAAATCGCCATAGAAGCTGTAAAGCAGATATCCGAGAAACGTGGAGACAAGACAATAGCAGACATAGATAACATACAGCTGGTGAAGAAGACGGGAAAAAGCCTCATCGAGACGCAACTCGTCAGAGGCATAATCGTTGACAAAGAAGTCGTCCATCCAGCGATGCCCCGAAAAAAAGAAAACGCGAAAATCGCACTTTTAGATTCTGCATTGGAAATTGAGAAAACCGAAATGAGCGCCGAAATACGCATACGCGATCCGAACCAAATGAAAGCTTTCCTCGACCAAGAGGACAGCATGCTCAAAGACATGGTGACCAAGATCAAAGCTTCAGGCGCCGCTGTTGTGTTCTGCCAGAAAGGATTAGACGACATGGTTCAACACTACCTATCTAAAGAAGGAATAATGGCTGCCAGACGTCTCAAGGAGTCAGACATGGAGAAACTCGCAAGAGCAACAGGCGGAAGAGTT
The DNA here is from genome assembly GCA_963811105.1 of Candidatus Bathyarchaeota archaeon. Classification (GTDB taxonomy): domain Archaea; phylum Thermoproteota; class Bathyarchaeia; order Bathyarchaeales; family Bathycorpusculaceae; genus Bathycorpusculum. The sequence continues at coordinate 1,305,660 of CAWEPZ010000011.1, forward strand.
ACCTCCAATTTGAACGATTTGAAGACGACAGACTTAGGTTTTGCCGGCTTGGTCGAAGAGCGCAAGATCGGCGACGACAAAATGATCTTCGTTGAAAAATGCAAAGATCCTCACTCAGTAGCCATACTGATACGAGCAGGGCTTGAACGAATGGTGGATGAAGCTGAAAGAGCAATTATCGACGCGCTTTCAGTTGTTTCAGATGTTGTTGAAAACAGCAAAATCGTCGCAGGCGGAGGAGCCGCAGAAATCGAAGTTGCAAAAGAACTGCGCAAATACGCCAACAAAGTCGGCGGAAGAGAACAATTAGCCGTTGAAGCATTCGCAGATGCAATGGAAGTAATCCCACGTACACTCGCAGAAAACGCTGGGCTAGATCCAATAGATGTACTAGCGGAACTAAGATCAGCACACGACAAAGAAACCGGCAAATACATGGGCATAAACGTTTTCACGGGAAAAGTGCAGAACAGCATCGACAACGGCGTAATCGAACCAATCGCCGTTAAAGAACAAGCAATCAAATCCGCAGCAGAATCAGCAGCCATGATACTACGCATTGACGATGTCATAACATCCAAAGCGCCAAAAGGCGGACCAGCCGGTCGGAATGCCCGGCGGTCCCGAAGGTGAAGAATAAAAATCGCCCAATTCTTTAAAAAATAACCGTTGTGCGTGTTTAAAAAGATCTAGCCCTGTTTAGGGGCTATGGATGAAAAAGTTACCTTGAATATTAACCCAGTTAATAGTGGTTTTTTTTGAAAGTAGGATCTTTGTAATTGTTGTTAAGGGGTGTTAATATTCTGGTGGCATGCCGCCGTAGCCACCGCCTGGCATTCCGCCAGGAGGCATGCGTGGAGCTTTCATCTTTCCAGAGGCGATGACATCATCGATCCTCAGTATCATTGTGGCCGCTTCGTTGGCTGACTTGATTGTCTGTTTCTTAACAGCTAAGGGTTCGTAGACTTCTAGGTCTTTCATATCTCTGATTTTTCCTTCCAAAACGTTGACACCTGCCCATTTTTCGCCCTTCTCATGGCGGGTTCTGAGCTCTAATAGAAAATCTATAGGGTCAAGGCCTGCGTTTTCGCCCAATGTTAATGGCACAATTTCCATGGCTTCGCCGAAGCTTCGGATGGCAAGTTGTTCTCTGCCTGGTAGCGTTTCAGCATAGCTTCTTAGTGCTTTAGCGATTTCCATTTCTGGAGCTCCCCCTCCCGCAACGATCTTGGGTTCCTGAACTACGTCTCGGACTACGCATAAAGCATCGTGAAGTGATCGTTCAGCCTCATCAACAAAGCGTTTATCCGCACCTCGTATGAGAATAGCTACTGCATGGGGGTTTTTGCATCCTTCGATGAAGACCATCTTGTCGTTGCCGATCTTCCTCTCCTCAACGATTTCTGCAAAGCCTAGGTCGCTTTTTAAGAGGCTTTCTATGTTAATAACAGGCTTTCCGCCGGTGGCTTTTGATAGTTTCTTCATATCCGACTCTTTGACTCGTTGTACGGCTAAGACTCCTTTCCTAGCCAAGAAGTGCTTGACCATGTCATCTATGCCTTTCTGGCACATAACGACGTTGGCACTTGAGGAAACTATCTTTTCAACCATTGTCTTAAGCATTTTCTCTTCTTCTTGTAGGAAAGATTGTATCTGTTCTGGACGTTCAATGTTGATTTTAGCGTCGAACTCGGTCTTTTCAATCTCAAGTGCACTTTCCAATAATGCTATGTTTGCTTTTTCCACCCGTTTAGGCATGTCTGAGTGCACAACTTCCTTGTCAATAACTAATCCCTCGATGAGTTTGGTTTCAGTCATGGATTCGCCTGGCTTTTTCTCCACCATAATATCGTCTAAGTCTACTGTGTAGTTTTCTCCAACTTTTTTGGCTACATGTAAAACGGCATTAACTACTATGTCTGCAAGTTGTTCTTTGTTCGTAGCCACCAGCTTACTGGCCATAGAGGTTGCCGCAATCTTTACCAAAAACTCTTTTCCTGTAGGTTTAACGGAAAACGCGATTTTTTCAAGGGTTTCAAGAGCTTTATCGGCTGCTTTGCTGTATCCTTCGACAATTAGGATGGGGTGTATGCCCTTGTTTATCAAGTCTTCAGCTTTTCCTAAGAGTTCGCCGGCAACTATCACCGATGTGGTGGTTCCGTCTCCCACTTCCGCGTCTTGGGTCTTAGCTACTTCAACCATCATTTTAGCAGCTGGATGGTCAATATCCATCTTATCAAGGATAGTCCGTCCATCACTGGTAATGATTACATCGCCAGAACTATCCACCAACATCTTATCCATGCCTTTGGGGCCTAACGAACTTTTTATGGCTTCCGCGATTGTTTTTGCTGCCATAATGTTGTTGCGTTGGACATCCCTGCCCTTAGATCGTCCAGATCCTTCCCTCATAATTAGAACAGGCACGCCACCTGTTTGCGAAGACAAAAAATATTCCTCCATATATCACTACAAGCGTGATTCAGTTAAGGCTTTCCTAGTTTTGCTCCGAACCTAATTCTGCACTACTCTGAGTCTATTTCTAAACAACAAAGTTGCTTTCGCCATGCGTATCTTCCAGCTTTAGCAAGGCTTGACGCTGAAGTTGAAATACTGAAAATAGTTCTTGCATACGGACTTTCGCCCTAAATCAGGCTAGTAGCCTCTATTTCTCCTTCCTATTTTTTGGCAGGTGCTATATGATAGTTTTCGTATATTTCCGCTTGGGTAAGCCCGTAAAACTCTGCGTATCCCTGCACGCGTGCTTTCTTGTTTTCAAGGCATTCAGGATTAATACAGATGTACTCGCCGCATACACCCTCTATTCGCTTAAGAATTTTATCGCAAGCAGGACATTTCATAATTACACCAAGGTTACTCCTATTCACAGTCATGTTGCCACGTCCATATATAGCAATTCACCAAAGTCATCGTCGGACCGTCACCATACCCGGGTGAAAACGCAGCCTAAAGCTGAAGAGCTTGCCCTACCTATTTTCCAGTGGTTTCTTGACTCTTGATGATTTTAGTTCTTAGACCCGACCCCATTTCAGAGTGCATAAAACCTTGACTTTACAACAGAATTATGCTTGCGCTCAAATTCTTTTCTATCGGTTAGTCGCTATTTCTCACCTTTTTTCATGCTTTCAGTACCCGTTCAATGATTGACATAACCAGTTTTCTAGGTAACTTACCCTTATCAAATAAGGGGCTATATGGACTACTTAGAATGTTTGTGATGATTCTTTGTTACTTAGGAAAAACTGAAATGTTGATTGTGCATATTAGATAATCGGCGAGTTCTTAGTGAGTAAACCTAGACTTTTCAGCTTAGCACATGTGCACCTCGAAAGTTTAAGGTCGAAAGGAAAAATAAAAGATGAATTACAGATGGGGGAATAGAGGTTATGAGTGCTTCCCAAGAGCTTGAGAAGAATGCAACCAACTACGCGTTGGAAGCAGTACGCTTGGACAAGCAAGGCTCAAGGGGCATGGCAATAACCATGTACCAGAAATCCATAGAAAGCCTACTGCAACTTGTTAAACTCTATCCTGAATACGGCTTGAACAAAGTATACGTTCAAAAAGCGATCATCTACCAAGAACGCATAAAGGCGATACAAGGCGCCGTAGGTGTATTGCGTGATCAAACTCACGCAGAAGTTAGAAACGGCGGGAGTGAGGGTGAAACCAAAAAGAGTGGAGGCGGCAAGTCCAGTTACGAAGAACTGTTAGTCACAGAGAAGCTCAATGTGAAATGGGCGGAAGTCGTTGGACTGGACCCAGCAAAGAAGGCGGTGAAGGAGGCAATAATCTATCCTTTTCAGAGACCCGACCTGTTTCCATTAGGATGGCCACGGGGAATATTGTTCTTCGGGCCGCCAGGTTGCGGGAAAACATTGCTGGCAGCAGCTGTTGCTACGGAAATAGACGCTACTTTCGTCTCAATTGACGCGGCCTCTGTAATGTCAAAATGGCTGGGTGAAGCTGAACAGAATGTTGCACGCCTGTTTAGTCAAGTAAGAAAATCATCGTTGGAAGGAAAGCCTGCAATAGTCTTCGTCGATGAGGTTGACTCTTTGATGGGAAAACACGCAAATGAGGTAGGCGGCGAAATCCGTGTTCGCAACCAGTTCTTGAAAGAGATGGACGGTATCGTAGACAAGGGCAAGAATCTTCACGTGTACGTGATTGGAGCGACCAACAAGCCTTGGGATTTGGATTGGGCTTTTATAAGAAGATTTCAGAAAAGAATTCTGGTCCCACTGCCTAACCGCGATACACGATTGATGATGTTCAAGCTCTATACTGCCAGTCTTCAACTTGCTCCAGATGTTAAGTTGCGGGAACTCGCGAGACTTTCAGAGGGATTCTCGGGAAGTGATATAAGGGATTTCAACCAGTCGGCACAGCTGAAACTCATCGGCGAGTTCTTTGAGTCAGGTAAAGCAAGCGACCGAAGGGTCAAGCCAAGGCCGTTGTCGATGGAGGATTTCAGGCAGATACTCGAGGAAAGAAAGCCCAGTGTATCCCCTGGCATGCTGGCGCTTTACGACAGATGGTTTGAAGCATTTAAGGCTCTCTAGAAGAAGGATGATGCTAAAAGAGTGTGTTGAAGTGTTGGGTGGATAGGTTTAGCTCGCTTCCACCAAAAGGGTTGATGCAACCTATTTTCATAAACGGAACAAATCCCAGATGAACACCCAAAACAACATCTAACGCAATGTAGATGCTGTTTTCCGCAATCTTGAAGAGCTGTTTGCGGAACTGGAAAAAAATTGAGCGAGAAAGACATCGCGTACTTCAAGAGCTTGAAAGAAAACGAAATAGTCAGATGCCTTAATACTCTGGGCAGGTGGATTCGCAATAATTGGGGATAAGGGTGAGGATCTCTTGATTTTTTTAATTTAAACCTTATAAGTGTAGTAACTATTACGATTTTTTAAAAGTGAGTTGAAAAGGACATGTTTGAGGAAGAGGAAGAAGGGGAAGAAGAGTTAACCGAAGAGGATTGGGAAGAAGAGGACTGGTAAATATATGGAAACTATGATTGTTTGCATATTTCCATGCTTTATTTGTTCATGCCAAAATAGTCAAAAAGGCAGTTAGGCAAAAAATACATTATAAAAAGCTAATGATGCTATAGCGGTGAATGATATTGGACACGAAATATTCTTTGACGCGACCGTCTCGTCGCTTAACGTCTTCTCTTTAGTCGTTGTAGAATGGAAATCGCTGCTAAAGCTTGTTTATCCCCCTAAGAAGCCTTCTTCAAGCCAATTTTATGTATCAGAGAAAAATAGGGAACGTACGGGAAGCTTCCCTATACTGGTAACGTAAGGCTTTTGTGAAGGGTATTTAGGCATCTGCTACATTATAGGAAGAGATGTTTAATGCCGAAGACTAAAGCCATAATTAAGATTCAGAACATTGTTGGCTCGGCCACTTTAAATCAGAAAGTTGACTTAAACGCGGTTGTGAATAGTTATCCAACCGCAGAATATCGTCCGGACCGGTTTCCCGGATTAGTATTTAGGCTTAAGAGACCGAAGACAGCCACGCTGATTTTTAGCTCTGGTAAAATGATTTGTACAGGAGCAAAATCAGGACAGGAATTCCGCAAAGCAATCATGAAAGTTATTAAAGAACTGAAAATGGGCGGAATAATCATTGTTAGCAAGCCGGACTTGAAGGTTGTGAACATCGTTGCTTCTGCAAGTCTAGGCGGACAGATAGATTTGGAGAAGACAGTTTCCACGCTAAGAAAAACGATGTATGAACCAGAGCAGTTTCCAGGCTTGATCTACAGGATGGACGAGCCTAAGGTGGTCATACTGATATTCGCAACCGGGAGCCTTGTTTGTACCGGGGCGAAGAAAGAACAAGACGTTTATGACGCAGTGCATAAGCTTCATATAATATTAGAGGAACAAAACCTCATATTCTACGAATAAAACTTCATATGTCAATCGCCTATGGAAAACAAGGAATTATTATCTTTAATCGTTGAGTAAAATGATGTGGATAAAGCTGTTCATAAGTTTCTTGAATGTAAAAATTGTTGGGTAGAGTATTATGGAAAACTTTGAGAGATTAAGTAATGAAATTCTCGTTAGAACCTGCTCCTGCGGCATCGTATTCGAAACGTATGATCCAAAAAAAGTGTACCATTCAAATAAATGTAGGGCAAGTTACGTTAGGAAAAGAAATGGAACCATGACAGCCCAAAGAAGGAAACTAAAGCAAAAGAAATAGAGGATAAAGTACTGGGCAAGGTTTAGCTGTTAATTTAGACCTTAGTTTACGCAATAACATAAGTTTAAATGAATTTATGAGCAAAGGCAAAAGTGAACAGTTGAAATCTCAATACGAAAAAACCGAGGATAAAGGTTATGGCTGTAACGCATGGGCTAGTGAGACAGAGCAACCAAAAAGCCTAAACCAAGTCACCGAGACAAACTAGAATTTGAGTTTGACAAATATAGTGAATATTTAATATTAATTTATTGCTTAACTATTGCAAAAATAACAAACTTAGCTAAAAAAAAGCAATTAGTATAAACATACGAGCAATGAATATAAACATGAGAAAAGAGGTAAATGAAAATGTGTCAATTAAGAGCAGGTTTAGTTAAAAACTGCCGCAGGTGCAAATCGTCTATTCGACTTAATTGTCCGATTAGAAAGAAAGTGAAAAAGAAAACTTACATAGACACCAAGAAGAAGGGCGAAAGTAAATAACAACTAAGAGTGAAGCCAAATAACAACAGAGAAAAAACTGAATTAAACTAATCAGCGTATGCGCTGAAAACTAGCTTCACTTTCAGAAAATTGCCAAGTTTATATCTAAGAACGCGTCTTGACACCCTTACCGAATCACAATATGTTCTAATGATGTAGAGAGAACGGATTTACTGCTTCTATCCGAAATATGTTTAAATGAGTGTTGAAAATTGAACGAAGTTCAGCTGAAAGTTCTGGATTCCAGACAGAGAGATGTGGCAAGAGGAATCGCCAGAATAGACCAGATAACAATGCAGAAGTTAGGAGTTTTATCTGGAGACGTAATAGAGTTCTCAGGGAAGAAAAAAACGTCGGCGAGCGCTTGGCCAGCGTACTCTGAAGACCAGGATCCAAACGTTATGCGAATCGATGGGGTCTTACGTAAAAATGCTGGCGTATCAATAAACGATTTCGTTGTAGTTCGCAAGGCTGACGTTAAAAATGCCCTGAGCATAGTGCTTGCTCCTGTGGATATGCAATTGAAAGTTGACGAAGACTTTGCAAATTTTGTGAAGAACAGACTTATAGATAGGACTTTTGTTGAGGGAGACAAGACGTCCGTTATGATGCTTGGTCATTCTGTTCAGTTCACTGTTGCGAAGATGCAGCCCCAAGGAATAGTAAAGATGACCAACGATACTATATTGCAGATATTAACTGACCCCGTTGCTGAAGCTGAAAGTGTGCCACGTATCACCTATGAGGACTTAGGAGGTTTGGAGGAGGAGATTCAACGCATAAGGGAGATGGTTGAACTTCCAATGCGGCATCCCGAGATTTTCCAGAGGCTTGGAATAGATCCTCCGAAAGGGGTTCTACTGCTTGGTCCACCCGGCTGCGGAAAGACACTCCTAGCTAGAGCAGTAGCGAATGAGTCTGACGCAAACTTCTTCTCAATAAACGGGCCTGAGATAATAAGTAAGTTCTATGGGGAGTCGGAGGCGAAGCTTCGAGAAATATTTCAACAGGCTCATAAAAGCGCTCCGAGCATCATACTCATAGATGAGTTGGACTCCATCGCGCCCAAACGTGAGGAGGTTACTGGTGAAGTGGAGAAAAGGGTTGTCGCTCAGCTTCTATCTCTCATGGACGGATTGACTGGTAGAGGAAATGTCATAGTAATAGGTGCAACAAACAGACCGAATGCTTTGGATCCAGCTCTCAGGAGGCCTGGGCGGTTTGACCGCGAGATAGAGATAGGGACCCCGGACAAGCGGGGGCGTCATGAAATATTGTTGATTCATAGCAGAGGTATGCCCTTAGCCCGTGATGTTGAGTTAAAGGTGCTTGCTGAGCGGACGCACGGTTACACGGGTGCTGACTTGGCTGCCCTGTGTAGAGAGGCAGCTATGAAAGCTCTACTTAGGTATCTTCCCGAGATAAATCTGAAGGAAGAGCGAATACCTCCCTGCGTCCTGGAGAAGATGGATGTTCGAATAGATGATTTCATGAGCGCCTTCAAGGAGATTACACCTACAGCTATGAGGGAGATTGCTGTGGAAGTTCCGGTTGTTCATTGGGATGAAGTGGGAGGCTTGGAGGAGGTTAAAGAGAAGTTAAAGGAGGCTGTTGAGTGGCCGCTGAAAAATCCTGAAGTCTTCAAGAGATTGGGGATTCAGCCGCCTAAAGGTATACTGTTAATAGGCCCGCCTGGGTGTGGGAAGACAATGCTGGCTAGGGCTGTTGCAACTGAGAGCGAGGCAAACTTCATTTCGATTAAGAGTCCGGAGGTTTTCTCTAAGTGGGTTGGCGAGTCTGAAAAGGCTATTCGAGAGATTTTCAGGAAGGCTAGAATGGCTTCGCCAGCGGTCATATTCTTCGATGAAGTTGACTCTCTTGTTCCAAGGAGGGAGCAGGGTTACGGTGACAACGGAGTAACTGAACGCGTCATCAGCCAGCTTTTGACAGAAATGGATGGAATAATGCCCTTAGAAGACATCATAGTTATAGCTGCGACAAATAGGCCCGATATTGTCGACTCAGCCATATTAAGGCCAGGCAGATTCGATCGGCTAATTTATGTTCCAGAACCCGACGAAGCGGCCAGGCTTGAAATCTTTAAGATTCATACGAAGAATATGCCACTACAAAATCTTGTGGACATCAAGGCGTATCGCATGACGAAAGGTTACTCTGGCGCCGATATATCATCCGTTTGCAGGGAGGCCGCCATGAACGCTTTGAGAAGAGACAGCAACGCAAAAGAGGTTGCCTTCAGCGATTTTGAGAAAGCTATACACGAAGTTCCGCCGAGCATATCGCCAGAAATTGAGATTTGGTATAGGAGTTTTATGAATCAGGTTCGAAGGCTGCAGAAGCCTGCGCCTTTTGTAGTGTAATTCCGGAAGGGACAGATAAACGTGAATTTACGCTGTGAGTCGATTCAGCTTTATTAGGGTCTTCCCAAAGAAAGAGTGCGATGAATGGTTCCCCCAAATTTGGAACGCAACAGGAACCCGCCAAACAGAGAACCAGGTCGAAAGGAGAATTGCTTACTTCTCCCAGGAAATCGTAATTCGATTCGTGATGTTCTTCATTAAAAGGCGATAAAGCATTAGAAAGTAATAACCATAAGAAAGTGTAACGAACCGTGTTTTATCGGCAAAGAAATGAAATAATGTGTAAAAAAAGTTTATTAGAGCTGTACAGGTTGTGTGTACGGCTCTTAAAAATTGGAGACTGTTTTTCGAGTTGGATGATTCAACATCAGAGGAAATCAAAAGTTCGAGAAGATCCGCATTCGAAAAGCACATTCACACATGAATATCGTTTCGTAATTAAACTAACGGGGATAAATGACTTTGACTGAAATTTCAAAAGAAGATATACATTTGTTGTTAAAATCTTTCTTCCACGAGAAAGGACTAGTTAGACAGCATCTGGATTCTTATAACGAGTTTATCGATCATGGATTGCAGGAGGTGGTGGATGAGGTTGGCGAAATCAATATTGAAGTTCCTGAATGTCCGTACAAGGTGAAGCTTGGGCAGGTTTGGGTGATAGATCCTCAATCAAGGATAACAGGGCCATACGTGGTAGAAGTAGATGGCGGTAAACACGAAATTTACCCCATGGAAGCTAGACTCAGGAACCTTGCATACGCCGTGCCAGTGGCGCTTGAAATGACGCCCATAATAGATGGGAGAGAACAGGACACCGAACTTGTCTACATCGGCAACATTCCAGTCATGCTGAAATCGAAACTTTGCTTCTTATCCCAGCTTTCAACGGAGGAACTTATTGCTGCTGGAGAAGACCCTGATGACCAAGGCGGATACTTTGTTGTTAACGGGTCTGAACGCGTTATCATTGCCATGGAGGATCTGGCACCTAATCGCGTACTTGTTGACATTGACGAGAAAGGAACCTCACCAGTTTTTCAAGCAAAAATTTTCTCAACCACAGTCGGCTTCAGGGCTAGAATCGAACTTAAACTCAAATCGGACGATGCCATCTACGTCACCATGCCAGGATTACCAACAGAAATCCCGTTCGTTGTCATAATGCGTGCGTTAAGCTTAGAAAAAGACAAAGATATTGCAGAAGCGGTCTCACTTGATAGCGAAATGCAAAGCCACTTGGCCGCTTCATTTGAAAAAGCCATCGGTGTAGACACACCCGCTGACGCAATCCTATTCATTGGTAACCGTGTAGCTCACGGGCAGGTTGAAGAATACCGCTTACTGAAAGCTGAGACTGCCCTTGACAAAAATTTCCTGCCCCACCTTGGCAGAAGCGACGCGAACCGAAAGGAAAAAGCAATTTTCCTAGGCGAAATGGCATACAGAGTTATACAGTTGAAAACAGGTAGACGGCAACCTGATGATAAAGATCATTTCAAGAATAAACGTTTGCGTCTCGGAGGTCCGCTTCTTGCAGACCTTTTCCGTGTCTCATTTAGAAACTTGACGAGAGACATGAAATACCAGCTTGAACGGATAGGCGTTAAAGGTCCAATCATTAATGTTTCAGCGGCTGTTCGCTCTGGCATTATAACAGAACGTTTTCAGCATGCGTTGGCAACGGGCAACTGGGGAAGAGGCAGAGTCGGCATCACTCAGCTTTTAGACAGAACCAACTTCATCTCTACCCTAAGCCACTTACGCAGGCTTCAGTCGCCCCTGAGCAGAAGCCAACCTAACTTTGAAGCCAGAGACTTGCACCCAACCCATTGGGGACGCTTATGCCCTAACGAGACGCCTGAAGGCTCCAATTGTGGCTTAGTCAAAAACCTAGCATTGTCAGCTTCCATAGCAGTCGGTGTAAACCCTGACAAAATTAAGCAATTACTTTTTGAAATGGGTGCTGTTCCGGCAGGTGAAGCCAGCCGTGATTTACGTATTTCGGGAGCCAAAGTTTTCTTGGACGGAAACATCATTGCCTATTGCAATAACCCAATAGAAATTGTGAAGTCTTTCCGGGAAAAAAGGCGAGCTGGAGAAATCTCAACGGAGGCAAACGTAACATATTTCTCAAAAATGCAAACTGAAACCGAAGAAGTTCATGCTAACTGTGACGAAGGCAGGGTAAGACGCCCACTCATAATTGTTGAGAATGGCGCTTCAAAACTTCAATCTAAACATTTTGAAAAGATTGGTTTAGGCGAGTGGACGTGGGAAGACGTGGTTAAGAACGGTTTGATTGAGTATTTAGACGCTGAAGAAGAGGAAAACGCTTTCATCGCCTTAACCTTCGACAAAATTGAGCCTCAAAACACTCATGTTGAAATAGCTACTTACACGATTCTCGGCATATGCGCTTCAACAATCCCCTATCCAGAACACAACCAGTCGCCTCGTAACTCGTACCAAGCAGCTATGGCTAAGCAAGCGTTGGGCGTTTATTGCACCAACTTCCATCACCGAGTTGATTCACGCTCGCACATACTCCACTACCCGCAAGTCCCAATGGTTGAAACGGAATTAATGGAAGTCATGGGCTACAAGCAACGTCCTACAGGACAAAATTGCGTCGTCGCGGTGCTCAGCTTCGAAGGCTATAACATGGAAGACGCTCTAATATTCAATAAAGCATCAGTAGATCGTGGCTTAGCCAGATCCACATTCTACCGCATTTACGAAGCTGAATGCCGCCAGTATCTAGGCGGATTAAAAGACAAGTTTACCGTTCCAGAACCTGGAACCCGTGGTTACCGCGGCGAACAATATTACAGGCTTTTGGAACCTGATGGAATAATCAGTTTAGAATCGCAAGTGGTCGGCGGAGATGTTTTAATCGGAAGAATTAGCCCGCCCAGATTTCTTGAAGAATATAAAGAATTTGAAGTTAAAGGTCCCTCGATGCGTGATACTTCAGTTGACATGCGTCCCTCAGAAACAGGCGTCGTCGACAAGATCTTCATAACTCAGTCTGGAGGAGGAAGCAAACTCGTAAAGGTAAGAATCCGCGATCAACGTGTTCCAGAGTTAGGCGACAAGTTTGCCTCTAGACACGGTCAAAAAGGAGTAATCGGTCTAATCGTACCGCAAGAAGATTTGCCCTTCACGGATGAAGGAATTGTACCTGACCTAATAATCAATCCACATGCCATCCCCTCAAGAATGACCATCGGTCAATTCATCGAGTCACTCGCTGGAAAAGCTGCTTCGGCGAGAGGTAAACCAGCAAATGGTACACCATTTTCCAACGAAGGACCCGACGAAATACGCAAGAGCCTTGTAAAACTCGGCTTTAGTCACACTGGAGGCGAAGTCTTCTATAGCGGTACAACAGGCGAAAAATTCGTTGCAGATGTATTCGTCGGCGTAGTTTACTACCAGAAACTTCACCACATGGTTGCGGACAAGATTCACGCAAGAGCCAGAGGTCAAGTACAGATGTTAACACGGCAACCAACTGAAGGCAGAGCTAGAGGTGGCGGTCTCAGGTTCGGAGAAATGGAGCGAGATTGCCTAATTGGACACGGCGCAGCCATGCTGCTCAGCGACAGAATGCTGGAAGAGTCAGACAAGTACACGCTTTACATCTGCGAGAACTGTGGGGAAATAGCCTACTATGATATGAAACAGAGGCGGTATGTGTGTAAAATCTGCGACGAAAAAGCCAAAGTTTCCCCAGTAATCGTCTCTTACGCTTTTAAGCTTCTGTTGCAGGAGCTCAAGAGTCTGTGTATAACTCCCAAATTAAGACTAAAGGAGAAGGCATAAAATGGCTATAGATGAGATAACCCAGAGCTTTTGACGAAATCTCATTCGGTCTGATTTCATCGTAGACCTCCGCAAACAATCAGTCGTGGAAATCCTAACACCCGATAGGAGTATATTGCGCTTCCCCAAAAAAAGCGTTTGGGCCTGTCGTGGTTCTTAAAATTTGAGGTATCAGGAAAAACAAAAAGTGTCAAAAACTTGTTTTTCAGGCATTTAGAGGCCCAAAACACTTGGCGCCTTAATGTTTGCCTATTGCGTGTTTCGCAAAGTATTCCTACTCTTTTGTAAGCATTATTTCAATTGTTGAAACCATTCGTGCTCTGGTTTCGCCTTCTCTTGGCGGCATCTCCTCTGTTCCTATCACGATTTTATGTACTTTCAGGTCTTTTAGGAATCGATTTCTCGTTATTTCAGCTGCGTCAACAGCTGTAGTTATTGATTTTCCTCTGGCCTTTAAGGTTATATCTTTAGCATCGCTCGCCGACAAGCCTGTAATAATCGCCAAAACATAGTCCATCGGCATCTTATTTCCAACGAAAACAATTCTTGATTTTTCCGACATTTTCCATCACCATTTAATCATAACGTTACTGCCCTATACTACGCAACTGCCCTATAAAGCGATTAAACAACAGAGCAGTCTGAAGATGTTTCAGTGTGGCTCCCTTATCCCAAAAGGTCGCCAGCCCGAAACTGGTCCGACTTGCACTGGACACTGAACGTTTGCCCAACATGTTTTTCGATGTTTTCTTGACTGTGAACGATTTTCGAGCTGATGGTTTACAAGGATTTAATTAGACTAATGGAGCCGTTTCCAAAGATGACGTCCGCGTTTTGAAGTTAGGCTGCTCTTGATAGGGGATTTGCTTAATATTTTAAACACATCCCAATAGAATAGTAAAAACAGAATAAAAACAAAAGAAGGTTATTTTGACAGTGAAAATTTAACCGACTAAGCGGTTATGCCTGTGATTTCACAGATTGAGGTGGGTCTGCGTATTTTTGGTGTGAGGATTTCCCATACTTTGCCTTTGGTATTCATGTCTTCATCTATGAAGTTGTTGACGGATACTTCTTGCTCGATTATTAATCGTGCACGTTTTGTTAGCTTTTCTAAATATTGGTGTGTTCTTTGAAGCGTGAAGAAGCAATATTAGTTTTAAAAGAGCTTTTTGAAAAATGCACTTTTCTTGATGGACGTTATTTGGCATTAATGCCAGCGGAAGCCCTACCTTAATGTCTCAAAAGTATCAAATTCTGATTAAGACCTCTCTTGACGAAGAAACAAGAAACTGTATGCAAGATATTCTGATAAAATATCTGCTTACCATTAAAATTAAAGAAGAAAATACATTCATCATTTATCGACCAATTCAAGATAAAGAATAAAGGTTGAAGGCGAAAATATATGGAAAACTCTCCAAAATCCAAGCCACAGTAAACAATCTATAGAGCAAAGTTTCGTAGTAAAGCATTAAATATGACTAGAGATAATCACAGGTTATGACTGTTCTGGGTAGCAAGTGTTTCTGTGGAGGAAACGCTAATGTTTTCGAGGGCGGCGAGCAGTTCTGTAACGACTGTTACCTGAAGAAGAAGGGCAGACGTTAAACAACTTTGAATTTCTTAGGGCGTTCATCATACAGATTAGTTGGAGATAGAATTAATGTCTAAAGAATTTGTAAAAGATTGTCCTTGTCCTTACTGTGGAAGTAGCAACATTGAAAACACAGACAAAGAAATAAAATGTCTTGATTGTGGAATGGGTAAATATAAAGTTGGCAAAGGTAAATAAATAATAATTTTGAAATAGTTATTCTCAGTGCACTCAAAACTGAATAGCGTAAATGCCTTAAAGGGAATAGCTAACAGGTGGATACCTTATGTCATTCAACAACAGTTAAACGCTAAATCCGACGGAAAATCAGCGGTTTATTGGTTAGATGGCATTCCGAAATCCGATGATGCAGAACTTAAGGAAGGCGGGTTAAAGGCTTTTTCAGGTTCTGGTATACTATCTAGTGGTAGGCTAACTTTTTCTCCCTTTTACAATTCGGGTGATGATTGATTTTTACCAAAAGAATAAAAAACTGTGAAAACCAAATAGTTTTTCTTGAGAGGTTTTTGGTGTGTACATAGCGCCATCATCATAGAAAGGCTTAAGCCTACTTTGGAAAATAGGATACTGAGGAGCTTATGAAATGGTTAACGAAAGAATTAATGAGACTAAACAAAAAATTTTAGATTGGCTTAAAGAAGAAGCTTTTTCCGCAGAAGAAAAAGCTGACCCAAACGCATTTTTCAATATACAAGCAACTAGGAATAACATGGGGGTCAACATTATCCAGGCTATTCCTCGCAATGATAGTTTCTTTGTAGTAGCAAACATAATCACAGCTGAAGAGGAACAAACTTTCTTGAAGGGTATGGGTTCTGAGAAAAGGCTAGATTTTATTTGGGATTTGCAAATGAACCTTCTTAAGAACAATGAACTTGGCGATTTTGCTTTTAAACCAAAAGCTCCAGAGGAAATACAAATAATAACTATCACTTCAAGGGCAATTTTTTATGATGAGTTAACAAAAGCAAAACTCCATTTCACAATACACGTTGTTCTAAAAGCTATGGTAATGACTATGTGGATGTTGCAAAAATATGCAGGAATAGCCCTTCCGAAGATAAACCAGAAAAAGCAAGACTATTCTATGTAGTAACTTCCAGTTTTGTTTACTTTTTTCTTCTAAGGTATTGACGTGAGTTACACAGGTCGTTCAAAGGGTTCTTATGGGCTTATAATGTTTCAGCGTTTTCATGCTTAAAGTGAATCTTCGGGGAACACAGTAAAGTGATACAACATAGTCACCGAATTGCTCTTTAAGGCATCCATTTACAAGCAAAAGACGCCGAAAATGAAGGCTTCATTGTTACGTGGAACCTTCCCTGGTGCTTTCACGGGGTTTTCGAACTTAAGCAAATTGTGCTTTTAGAATTAGCGTCTGAAATGGGTATATAAAGTCATTTTACCTTTTTAATATGACAGGTTGAATGTTATGCCGAAATGTCCAAATTGTACAGCTCATATGAAAGAACCAGATAAAGAATGGAACTTTGGGCAATTTCGAGTAAAGATGTATAAGTGCACTAAATGCGGAAATCAATTTAGAGAATACTTCAAAGAAAACACTTTGAAATTTACTTTGAGCGCACACAACGGTGGCTTGGGAAAGACCAGAGTGAGCAAAGAAACAACGGATAGACACAAGTTCTATCAATAACTCTTCTCTCTCGCGAATATTGGTTCTTTCTCATTTGCATCCCTGATTTTTGTCACGTTTAGGTGCTTGTAACTAGCGCGCATGGCTGTTCCTAAATTAGTTTGCGAAGTATCGTATGCTTCTTTATTTGCCTATTTTGTGCGTGTCTTTATAAGAGCTCGAGACTACTCATGATATGGCAGCGTTTAGCGGGTTTTACAGTGTTGAATCCTCTTTTTCCATGAATTCGCTGCAATATGGGCGCGGGCTAAGATCTGCTAGATGCTGCTTATAGAAGAAGGATGAAAAATACAAGAAGGAGAGGTGAAAAAAGTTTTGAAATATAAGTATCCTTTCGAGTATGAATTGGATCCTACGGAGATAGAGAAGGGAACTAACTGGGTAACCTTGAAACTAAAAAACATAGGAAATGAAACTCTCAGAGACCTTGACGCACAATTGCACTCAAGGGACACATATAACCTATCAATTTTTGGATCATGGTCGTATGGGGCTGGACAACTCATTACGGAGTTGGAACCGAATAAGGAGGTCAGATTGGTTTTCCGGGCTAATGCAATAGGATCAGCTAATGTATACGCTACCCTCAAAGGACGTAAGGATGGAAAATACTTCTGGTGGGAATCCAGTTGGACGAGTCTCCATTTAAGCGACGAAAAAGCAGAAATCGGTAGCCTACTAGTGCTTTCGCATCCGTATACGTCAATTGGAAAGACCATCAGCGCCGAGGCAACCGTTAAGGGCTTGAGAAAAAATGGTGTATTGACGCTGGAGTTTTGGGTGGAGACCCCCTCTGGAAAGAATGAACAGCAGGCTAAAATGGATATAAAGGATCTTCCCGTTGGAGAGGAATCCCGTTACACGGCTGAGTTCACGCCCAAGGAAACGGGGTTTTATACGATATACGCGTATTTGTACGATGGATATATGAGAATAGGTTACAAGACAGCGCATATCCATGCGGCGAAAACATAGCAATAACCAAGCCAACCAAGTCTCAAGCTCAGCCCCATTTACGTAATTATGAAAGTTGAGAGTAAAGAAAAAGGGAGATAGTGGTTGTTTTGGCTTCCAAGTTTTATGGTCGTTTTCTTAGTATCAGCACAATGACTGCACCTATGATTAGGACTGCAATTATTATGGCGATTACTCCGGCTATGATTGTCATTGTGTAATCAGGTACTGCTTGCGCTTGGGTTGGCGTTTGTGTTGGTTGTGCATTTGCCACGACTGCTGCTGTTTCTGCCCATGAACTGCCGTATCCGCCGTTGCCTGCAAAGGTTGCTGTAATCTGGTAAGTTCCTGCGATTGTTGGGGTCCAAGTGTAGTGGAATGTTCCGCTGATGTCGCTTGTTGTGTCTCCGAGGTGTTGTGGGTTTCCGTTAGGGTCAGTTGCATCGATTGATACTGGTACACCTGTGATTGTTATGTTGTGGTATATTCCGTCAATCGGGTGCTGCATATGCAAATATTCCATGTATGTGCCCATTGAATCGTCAGAAACGCATGCTTTACCCATCTGTGCTGGAGATTGGTCTAAGACTGTTCCAGAAATAATAGCGTTTGTACCAGCTGTTACTTGTGTTTGTGGAGCTGAAACAGAGGTAGCGCTTTCTCCTTTACCGAAAACGTACATGTACCCGTCATAACTATTGGACGCAGTCAAATAGCCATCTGCAACTGCACCTGGAGTCATGGGTCCAGTTATATTCCATATGCCTTCGCCTGTAGTAGCGTTAATGCAATGTAGTTTCCAACCTCTTGTAATTGGCTCAGTTGGTGTGTGCTCAGTGTTGTATGTGTATACTTTTCCGTCAGCAACGAGGGTTGAGCCGTAGAAGGAATAAACCGTTGAACCGCTTGCATCAATGTATGGAGTTTCGTACGGGTTTGCTGGAGCTTCGTACTTCCAAATTATTTTTCCTGTATCCCAATCGAAAGCATAGACACCGGAGTATGCTGCACGGAATATCATACCATAGGCTGAGGCTATATCATAAGCTCCAAAACCGGGTGCATCCCAAGGATAATCCATTCTGTCACTTACCCAAGCTACTGTTCCAGTTTGTGCATTCCAAGCATGAAAACGTCCGTCATCCATTAACACGGCAACTTTTCCATGATCAGCAACGTCTGAGCCTGCATTAAACATAACTAATCCTGCAACGTAATTATCCCACAACTGCGTACCTGTTGTCAAGCTAGCGGCTCTTACGCGTGTGCCATTGTATGAAGTCCCTTGCCCTCCTGCTCTAACCCATGATACGTCAACGCATACGTCTGATTGGAAGTCTTGTAAGCCGTTGCCAAATCCAAGGTTTGCCCATGGCCACGTTATGTTATTCATTATTCTCGAATTAAAGTCAGTGCTTGTCCCAAGCGTAGTCCAGTTGATCAAACGGTAGTTGTTTGCAGTAGCGTTTACGGTCTGTAAAGTCAATGCGTATCCGTTCCTGTAGTAAGTTCCAGAAGTCAGCACACCAGTTGAGACGTTGGCAGTAACTGCACCTGTGTATGGATTATATTTTATCAGTCTTCCATTACTAATCGCTAAGAGACTCACGGAAGCGCCAGCATTGCCTGTGTTATCTGTAGCTACATATTCAATCGCTGTAGGTGCTATAACATCGGTTAAATCCCAATAAACCTGTCCAGTTCTTAGATCGTAGCATTCCCAAACGGTTGTTGGCAATGTTCGATAAGTCCCATTAAGCAACGTTAACATTGGTTTCGTTAGAGTCTGGTAACATCGACCATCAAAGATTATGTTTGGCGTACCGCCACCACTGCTTAAAGAGACAATTCCTTGGTCACCGCCTATGAGTCCGGCAATGGCACCTTGACGTTTCCAGAGTATATGTGCAGAATCTGGCGCTTGAACCCATGGAACAAAGCCATAACTGTCGCTAAAATAGGGGTTTGTGTTAGGATAGAGTGCATCCCATTGTGGGCCTCCTCCGCTTGGTCCGTGCCATGGATAGTTTCCTGAGATTGGCCACCACTCTCGGTTTTCTGGTGAAATTGGTCTTGTCCAGTAATCAGTAGGCAAAGGAGCAACAGGCCATGACGCGATTAGATTCTCCTGAACAGTCAGATTTTGTTCTGCAGTTGAAGCAGGGGTAAAGTAATGCGAGACTGGATAAACTGTGCCTGATGTGTTAGTTACTAGATAGCCATTGAAGTATCTCCCCGCTGGGAAATATACGCCGGGAAAGTCAAATTTAAGCTTCCATGTGCCAACTTGGTCTGGATTGAACTCAAACCAATAGGTTCCGTCATTAACTTGAGAATTTACGGGTCCAATGGTTTGTTTGGTTCCGTCAGGTTTTGTGATTGTCACCACGTAACCTAGTTGCATTCGATCTTGTGCTGGCGGAGTAGTTGTCCATATGTTGACAAGGACGACTTGTTTCAGTCCTATAGGATTTGGTCTAAAACTGAGGTAGGCGCTTGGAGTGTAGGTTTCAGTTGCGGCAACTCCTGTTGGTAGCGGTCCTGCGGTGGGTTGTTGGGCAGCAATCTGAGCGTTGACAGGTTGAAATGAAAATAGTAATGAGGGCGAAATCATTAGCAGTATTATCAGTGTTGCATTTGTTATGATTTTCATTTTTTTCATTTTTTTTCCTCTTAGTTTTTGTGAAGGATCATTTTTGTACTTCTTCTAAGGGACTATACTAAGAATTTAGCTTTAAAGTCATGTGGAAAGTGGATACTGAGTACACAGTGATAGTTGTTAATGGTGTTGAAAGAAACGACTCTGCTAGAAATCATGCTTTGAAGATTCCAAAGTTTAGAGATTCCTTAAACCGATTCAACGATTGTGGAGTGAGCGGTTGCAAAAGGAATGTTGGATTTATTCAGATTTCTCATTGTTTTGTTTCTTCCTTTAGTTTTTCGAGAAAGAGTTTAAACAAAGAAAGCATTTTCTTCAAATCTAAACATTTTCTCTGATAGACAACTTTACGTTAACTAGCTTTTAAGACTGAGTGGACAGTACCCACTGGTAACAAAATAGCACTAAAATGAATCCATAGTGAATAAATGGGTTCTTTATTAAGTAACAAAAAGATAAAGAAATTGAGCTATCTAAGACAAGACATAACAAAAAACAATTGCTATATTGAGGCATTAAGCAAACAAGACTTGTATTTAATTTAAACCCTAAGATGGTTTTACAAATTCCTTTCGAGGTTTACAATTAGAGATTCTGAAAGTTTGCTGTCATCAGATACTTGGGAAAGACTTTAAAATGAAACAACCGATAAATCAGCAGTTAAAATAAGGAGAATAGAAAAATGAAAATTAAATTTTCAGCAAATCTAAAAACGACTACAGCGATCGCTATTATACTAATGTTTTCTATGCTAATATCAACATTATCCGTTCAGTCGGTTAATGCTCAAACTACATATACAAATTTGCAAGACGGCTCTTCCATGCCGTTACCCACCGGCGTGACAGCCGATGAAACAGTCACCACAAGCGCACATCTAAGCTATAGGCCTAATCCTGTAGGACTCAATCAACCTATCCTAGTAAATCTTTGGATGCAACCGCCAATTCACGTAACTCACTACTTTAAGAACGCATTCATGGTGACATTCACAAAACCAGATGGAACCACAGAGCAAGTCGGTCCATTATCTTCGTACCAAGGCGACTCAACAGCTTGGTTTGAAAAGAAAATGGATCAAATGGGCACATGGACCATAAAGTTTGACTTCCTAGGTGCATACTTCCCCGCAGGTAATTATACAATCGTTGCTGGTACTTTTTCAGGTCAAGGCGGTGTTAGTACAAATGCAGTATTCCCAAATTCAATTTACTATGCCCCTAGTTCAGATGGCCCATACAACATCACCGTCCAACAAGACTTGATAGCCTCTTGGCCAACGGCACCACTACCAACCGACTATTGGACAAGACCTATAGAACCACAAAACAGAGAATGGTGGCCAATCGCAGGTAACTATCCAGCAACTGGCATACTTGGAGGAGGCACTGATTGGCCAGCGGACACAAATACTTACATGAGTAACTATGGATTCATCCCTTACGTTCAAGCGCCTAACACAGCACACATAGTATGGAAGCGACAAGGAGCTACAGCCGGTTTAATCGGTGGCGAAGCAGGGCAATACAGTATAACTACTGGTCCAGGAACCCCAAGCCTGGTCTATGCTGGAAGAGCATATCAAACGCTCACAAAAATCCTAAACGGAGTACAAACAAGCGTTTGGGAATGCTACGATTTGCGTACAGGCGAAGTTTACTGGGACCAAACAGGAGTCACTCAAGTACCCACATTCATTGGATATGATCCTCAAGCATTGAGTACCACTATAGCAGGAGCTGAGGCATCTTCATCTTGGGTTGCAAGTCTTGTCTTTGTCGGCAGCGGAAGGCTAATCAAATACAACCCATGGATTGGCAGCGCAACACTGAACATCTCAATCGCTCCATTAACAACAGCTACACCATATGCTTACCCAAACTTCTTAAGCATTCAGAATATCGGTAGTACTGCAAGTCCAAACTACCGCTTAATTACTTGGACAGTAGCAACCGGCGGACTTTCAACAACCCCCATAGTACAATTCACAAGCAACGTCTCCTACCCATTCGCAAGCATAGGCACTGCAGACTACGAATCGATGATAGCCGTTACAACACAAGGTATACGCGACATTCCCGCATCTGGACAAGTCGCTTCTTGGGAACCAACAGCAGCCGTCAACTCAGGAGTATCCTATAGCTACCGCATAATAGGAGTTAGCCTCTCAACCGGGCAAGTGCAGTTCAATGTCACAACCAATCAGGCATACGGAGGAGTTTTCAGCGGAAGCACCGCAGTAGCTGACCATGGAAAATTCGCCCTCAGAATGAACGATGGACATTGGCATGCTTGGGACTTACACACAGGAAACGAGTTATGGACAAGTGAGATGTCTAGTTGGCCATGGGGTTCTTTTGGGATTTATGGCGTGACTTCATACGGCGGTCTTATTATTTATCCACAGTACGACGGAGTTGTAGCATATAACTGGACTAACGGAAAAGTAGCTTGGCGATACCAATACGAAACCCCATATCCTTACGAAACTCCATATGAAGGCAACTATCCTTTCTATAGCTCCGCGGTTGACATTGCCGATGGAAAGCTCTATACATCCAATACTGAACACACACCAAGTAACCCCATTACTAGAGGATGGAAACTACATTGCATGAACGTAACTACAGGCGAAGGCATATGGAATATCACAGGTTCTTTCAGTGCAGGCGCTGTTGCTGACGGCTACTTAACCGCTTCTGATGGCTATGATGGCTACATGTATGTTTTCGGCAAAGGACTCAGTTCAACTACAGTCTCAGCACCGCAGAATCAAATAATTGCAGGACAGAATGCCGTCATATCGGGAACCGTGTTAGATCAATCTCCAGCACAGACGGGCAAAGCATGCGTTTCAGACAGTTCAATGGCTACATGGATGGAATACCTACATATGCAAATGCCAATAGACGGATTATCCCACAAAGTAATCATTACTGGTGTTCCAGTTTCAATCGATGCAGTTGACCCTAACGGAAATACAATACACCTTGCAACAGTTACAAGCGATGTAAGTGGAACATTTGCTTATACATGGACACCAAGCCTAGCAGGCGACTGGAGAATTACTGCAACTTTCGCAGGAAGCGGCTCTTACGGCAGCTCATACGCAGAAGCGCATGCAAACGTTGTAAACGCACCTACAACAACAGTAACGCCAACCACAATAAGTTCAGCATCAGTAACCTCAACAGACGTAATGACCTACATCGTCATAGCTGCAATCGCCATCATAATTGCTGTAGCAATAGTTGGCGCACTAATCATAAGGACTATCGCAAGAAAGCATTCATAAAAAGCGAAAACAAATTTCTTCTCTTTTTTCTTCTTTCTCATAAGACTGCAGCTAGTGGTTTCTTATTTTTCCAAATTCAAGAAAAAGGGACCTCCATAACCATTTCCTACACCGCCGAGTGGTTCATCTTGAGCTTTGACTGGCAAGGGTATTAGTAACGAAGAGCTAAATAACAGTATCAAAATGACTGCAACTGTTAACGTCTTAGTATTCAAAGGAAAATTAGTCTTGTCTTTTAGTTCTTATAGAATTTTCATTCTTGTATTCTCCTTAATTCTAAGGGTGTCACAATTTATGCGAGGGATGCCAATTTAAGACTTTGCGAAATACCGTTTTACCTTAAAGAGCATATATCAAAAATTAAGGATGATTCTTCTCAACAATAAATAGAAGAAAGGAGGGAGCGTCGCGTAAAGTAACATTAGAAACTTGACATGACAAAGACTAAAGTTTTCTAAGCCAAACTTTTTAATTGTCCTTAGTTATTTAATTAATTGGGATGTTTGAATGCCGCAAGCTTATGTTCTATTTAATGTAGAGTCAGGCTCAGAAGACATCGTGTTAAAAAAACTTAGGAGTCTCAGCAATGTCCAAGAATCCTATGTTTCCTATGGAGTATACGACTTAATCGTGAGGATAAAAGCAGACACCATGGAAGAGTTAAAAGACTCAGTCACTCACAAAATTCGAACCATCAATCAAGTTCGGTCGACCTTAACTTTGATAATGATGGAAGAATAAAAAAAAGACTCATGAAATTCGATTATTACTATCTCTAAACCTAGGTCTTCCTGTCCGCATTCTTTCACAGATGTTAAAATTCAAGCATCGCCAATTCGAAGGGTAATTAGGTTAATTTTATATTTGGTTCATAGAGTAATTTGTTGATGAGCGGATGTAGTAAAATGGAAAAGATTGCTGAAGGCATTAGTGACTTTGGTGATTTTACAGCTATTTTGTTTAAAACCTCTGATGACCGTCATTTTGTTCGGTTCATGCCCTTGAATAGTAAAGAAAAACCACATGTCGAGTGGCTTTCCGGCGATGATCATTTAGAATGGCTCAGACGTTGGTTTCATGAGCCAACAATCGAATAATAAAAAACGACTTTTGATTAAAAAAATGTAAATTGTTTAGACCTCCTCCGCCAACTGTCTGAATGCCGGGAGACTGTGTAGAAACGTTATCACCCAAAGAACGCGGATCCATGTCGCGGCTTATTCAGTCATGTATGCAATATCGTCCCAGGGATGTCTGTAGAGACCTTGTTTGAGTCGCTTCTGGTCCAGAACATGGGCCGTCATGCCGATTGTTCTGCCAACAACGAACAATCCGTTTAGTGCACCTATCTGAATACATTCATCTGCTTCATTCTTCGGAATCTCACTTCTCAACATATCGACAAAGCAAATTCCGATGCAACCGTCAACGTTTAGGATAAGGTTGTCTTTCTTAGCCGTTGTGAGTTTCTCAACCTCAAGGGCATAATCCAGAAGGGGGGTGACCTTGAAGTGTTTCCTAGCATATTCCTTCAAAATTGTCACTCGCATATCAGGATTGTTGATATTTTTAACTAAGTGCCCTATTCCTTGGATGTTCTCACCTTTCGCTTTCATTTCCTCGACAAACTGTCCGGGAGTTAATCCCCTATCATAAGCATTAGAGAACATCTGCGCGGCACCGTCGATGGCACCTCCGAATCTAGGACCTATAGTGAGCATTCCACTCGCGACTGAGGAGATCAAGTCTCTACCTGCCCTAGCCGCGACTATAGCGTTGTGTGCACCCGAAACTGCAGGTCCGTGATCAGCCGTCACCATTATGGCCATTTCTATGAATTTCGTTGCATATTCCGGAAATTGACGCTTGAACCAGAGGATACTGAGTACGCCACCGATTCCTATGTCTTTCTTGAATGCCTCGGAAATCGGCATTTTCCCATAAAGCAGTTCTTCACCCCGGTCATCAGAGATTGTGCATATGAAATTGGCTGGTTTCCTGATTAAGCCTTCCTTCACAGCCTTAGCGTAGTCCATCGGGACCCTTGGCACACAGGGTTCGGGCTTTGGTTTGATAATTCCCTTCGCAACAAGAAGCTCATAAGTCTCCCTTATCTTTTGGTCATAGTCATCATATGAGTTGGGAACTATAGCCCCAGCTTTCCTAAGTGCCGCGTTCTTTGCATCCGCAGTCTCCACCTCATTTCCTGCTTTCGCTCCAGCATGCCCAAACTGAACTTCAGTTTTGAATGCCTTCGAACAGGTTCCAGTAACCCAAATCACCAGAGGCTTTGTTATCTTCTTGTTTTTAAGCGCTTCGGCAATCTCGTACTCGCCGCTGCCGCCTACTTCACCCAAGCATACCAGCATCTTAATTTCAGGAATACTCTCAAACCTGAGAAGATGATCTAGTAGACTTGAACCAGGATATGTATCTCCTCCGATTGCTATACCCTCATAAAGACCATCAGTATTTCTGGCGAGAATATTATATGCTTCGTTGCTTAGCCCTCCCGACTTAGAGACGAATCCCACGGAACCAGGTCTGTGAAGTTTGGAATCTATAATGTTTTCAATCGTGCCGCCAGCGTTGCCAATTTTGAAGCAACCGGCCTTTATTCCTCCCACAGTTGCAGGGCCAATTATTACTTTTCCAAGAGCTTTGGCCTTCGCTGTGAGCAGCTTCATCCGTCTCTCAGGCACTCCCTCCGCAATTATCACGATAGTCCTTATCTGCGGTATGGACAGCGTTTCCTCGGTTGAAGATGCTGCCGACCTGAATGATGCGAAGTTTATCAGCACATCAACGTTAGGATGCATCTTGGCGGCTTTCTCTATGGTTTTGTAAATAGGTATTAGGATTTCGCGTTTTCCGAAGAAGAACTTTGCAAAGCTATCAGCTCCAGTTGGGTTGATTATTGCGGCAACTGAAGGTGTCTCGCGACCTGAAGCATAGTCGAAGTCTAGCATTCTCTGTGTTGCAGCAACTTGGTTATTGTAGATGAATGATTGAGTGCTTCTATCGAACAGTTCATTGGGGTTCTTTTTGGCGTAATCTGCCTTTGCCATGTTACTTTGCTCCGTTTAATGCCATGGAAACAATTCTCGTCATGTGAGTTTCTGGTCCGTACACTTCAATCGGCACGCCCAATTTCTCGCCTAGAGCTCTCATTTGACACAAACCTTCCTGATAGTTCGGGCCGCCTCTTCGAACATATATCTTTACCCTATGCTCCCGAAGATTCTTTTGATATTCTTTAAGCGCTTTGATTATCCCCTTGAAGGTGCTGGCAACGTCAGTAAAATTTGCTATTCCGCCGCCAATAATAAGGAATTTGCCTTTAGGGTTCATCTTCCTTGTCATTAGGTTAAGTATTGTTTTGGCATAAAGATACGTGAACTCTTCACTTGGATCCCCGGAATATTCTCCATAGTTTGCCAGCTCACTCATGTATCCAAGGTCAGTTATGGTGTCCGCATAAATGACTGACGCTCCACCCCCTGCCACCATTGTCCAGACTCTTCCTTCTGGATTAAGCACAGTTAGCTTAAGAGAAGCCCCAGTCTTTGAGTCTAAATCTTCAATAAAAGCTTCTTCTTTGGTTGGCATTCGACCAAATGGTGTTGGGAACTCTATGTTGCCCCATTTCCCACCACTCTCGAATTCGGCTGTGCTATCCAATTTAGCTGCGAAGTCAAGAGGAATAACGGAATCATTCGTTATTACAATCGGGTTTATCTCTAAATACGTAAAGTTTAGGTCTGCGTAGAATTTGAACAAAGCTTCTATGAAGCCTGAAAGGAGCTTTTTGCGTTCACCTGCGATTTTGCACAGTAGTTTTTTTTCGATTTCTTCTGAAGTGGGGGATGTTCCGATGGGTACTTCTAATCGTTCCGCTTTGATATCCACGTTCCCGACATTTACTCCGCCTATGTTGTAGAACATGATTGTGTCGCCGTCTTTAGTCGACATTATAGCAAGGTAACATTCGTCCGAATCCTTGTGGGGTATCATTGGCTCGATGATAAAGTGTGTCAATTGTCCAACCGTTCCTTTGTCCGCAGGTTTTCCGTTGGCATCAAATTTGCCGTAGACAGTTATCGGGCTCTTCGATTTTTCTTCTATCCATTTCTTAACTTGGTTGTAATCCGCGTCAACAAGTATGAGTTTGTTCTTTCCCCTACGCTTTATAAGCTGATCAGGTTTGACAACCAACTTCTCAGTAGAAAGCCACTTATACTGATTAGGCAACTTGGCCAAGTCGGTATCTGGCCCGACAGAAACAATCTTATCTTGAATATAGTATTTTCCTTCCGAGTAGTCGTTGAAAAGACGGGCGAGCATGCGCTTGCCGTCGGCTTCTCTGATTGCTTTATGCGCCATTCATATTTCTCCTCTACTCAATCTTCTTTCTGAGCCTTTTTGCCACTTCCGCAATGAATTCTTCAGTATAAGCCTTCTTATTTCTTGGGTCTGGTGAGACAACAGCCATCAAGTCACCCGTCATAATCCCGCTTTCTACAGTCTCAAGAGCTGCATCTTCCAGCTTTTTCGCAAAGTCCACGACTTCTGATGTCTTATCCAGTTCGCCCCTTTTTCTTAAGCAACCAGTCCAAGCAAATATCAAAGCCATTGAGTTGCTTGAAGTTTTTTCACCCTTCAAATACTTGTAATAATGCTTCTGAACTGTTCCATGAGAAGCTTCAAACTCGTAGTAGCCTTGCGGGCTAACAAGTACGGAAGTCATCATTGCCAAGCTGCCATAAGCTGATCCTAGCATATCGCTCATAACGTCGCCATCATAGTTCTTGCATGCCCAGAGCAAACCGCCTTCTGTCTTCATGATTCTAGCTATGGCGTCATCGATAAGTGTAAAAAAGTAATCAAGTCCCGCGTCTTTGAATTTTGATTTCCAGTTTTTCTCATATTCCTCTTCAAATATCTTGCGGAACTGTGCATCGTACGTCTTAGATATGGTATCCTTGGCACCAAACCACAAATGAATCTTCTGATCATACGCATAAGTAAAACACGCCTTCGCAAAACTCTCTATGGATTTATCGGTATTATGAATGCCTTGAATAATGCCCGACCCTTTGAAGTCCTGAATGGTTCCACGCCAAAGCTCTTTGCCAGCGCTGTTTGTGAAAACCATCTCGGCTTTTCCAGCTTCCGGAACCCTGTACTCACAGTTTTTATAAACGTCACCGTAAGCATGTCGGCCGATATGGATTGGTTTTTTCCAAGATTTGACGGATGGCGAAATGTTGTTAACCAAAATCGGCGCCCTAAAAACTGTGCCGTCAAGTGCTGCTCTGATGGTCGCATTGGGACTGCTCCATTCTTTTTTAAGGTTGTATTCTTTCACCCGGTCCTTGTTCGGCGTAATTGTGGCACATTTTACACCCACACCGAATTTCTTTATGGCTTCCGCTGCTTCAAGGGTTATTTTATCATCTGTCGCATCCCTTCTCTTTAGCTGCAAGTCGTAGTAGGCAAGGTTCATATCTAGGTAAGGCAAAAGCAGCTGATCCTTAACCATTTGCCACATCACTCGAGTCATTTCGTCGCCGTCTATTTCGACGATTGTTGTCTTTACTTTTATTTTACTCAATAAGATTCCTCTTTTTTACTACTTGACCGTATACGGGAGAAGACCGCCAGCGAAGAGAATGTCTTTCTGTCTCTGGGAAAGATTGTATCCAAGCTCGATTTCCAGATTTTTGGTCTTGTTGACTAAGATGATAGGTTCATTGCTCTGCAGCTTTTTCTTTAGATTTGGAATTTCAATCTCATCGCTTTGCTCTATCTTGTCATAGTCAGCCATGTTCTTGAATGATAAGGAGATTATGCCAAAGTTTACAAGATTGGCTTCATGAATTCTCTCCACTGATTTGGCTATGATTGCTTTGACTCCAAGGTACATCGGACATAGCGCAGCGTGTTCTCTGGAGCTTCCTTGGCCATACGACTCGCCTGCAACTATAACAGTGGCTAGACCTTTTTTCTTGGCTTCCATTGCTCTGTTTGGGAATGTTTTGTCAATCGGTTCGAAAACATATTTTGAGTATTCTGGCACATTAGAGCGGTACTTAAGTCTGGCTCCAGCAGGCATTATGTGATCAGTTGTAATTTTATCGCCGACTTTTATGCCGACAATACCTTTTATTTCTTCAGGCATTTTATCGTTGACTGGCGGCGTTCCAATGTTCGGTCCTCTAACAATTTCAGTATTTCTGTCAGTATCCTTTGGGAAGATAAACATGGAGTCATCTATGAGGAATTTGGTTGGCGTTCTGATATTCGGGTACTTGATGTCTGTTTTTCTGGGATCGGTGAATTTTCCTGTGATTGCTGATACGGCAGCAACTTCTGGGCTTACAAGGTAAACCTGAGCATCCGATGTGCCGCTTCTTCCTTCGAAGTTTCTGTTGCTTGTTCTAAGGGATACGGCGTTGGTTTTTGGGCTTTGGCTGTTGCCTATACAAAATCCGCATGTTGCTTCGAGCAGTCTAGCGCCTGAATCTAGCAAATCAGAAAGGTAATCATCTTTTGCTATCATTTGCAGAACTTGTCTTGAACCTGGAGCAACGCCGAATGATACGTCAGGATGAACTTTTTTGCCCTTCATTATTTGGGCTACCGTGGCTATTTCTTTGTAAGAAGAATTGGTGCATGAGCCAATCATCACTTGATCAACCTTCAGGTCCTTCATATCACTGACTTTGACTGTGTTTCCTGGGCTATGTGGTGCCGCCGCAAGAGGTTCCAATGCGCAAAGATCAATGTCCTCAACCCTGTCGTACTCTGCATCGTCGTCAGCTTTCAGTTCAATCCAATCTGCCTCTCTATCCTGTGCCTTGAGAAACTTTCTTGTTTCTTCGTCTGAGGGAAATATGGAGGTTGTGACACCCATCTCTGCACCCATGTTGGTGATTGTGGCTCTCTCAGGAACTGTGAGATTCTTTACGCCAGGCCCCGCGTATTCAATTATGACGCCGACATTGCCCTTAACTGTAAACAGCTCAAGCATCTTTAAAACAACATCTTTGGCGCTTACCCAAGGCTGAAGTCTGCCCTGCAGATTTATCTTGTAAACTTTTGGGCATGTTAAATAGAATTCACCGCCTCCCATGGCAACAGCAACATCTAATCCTCCGGCGCCTATGGCTATCATGCCTATGCCGCCTCCAGTCGTTGTATGGCTGTCGGAGCCTAAGAGCGTCTTACCAGGTTTGCCGAACCTTTCCAAATGGACTTGATGACATATTCCATTTCCTGCCTTAGAGTAAACTATACCATATTTTGCGGCTACTGTCTGAAGGTATTTGTGATCGTCGGCGTTCTCGAAACCCACCTGGATGGTATTGTGATCTACATAACTAACAGAAAGCTCAGTTTTTACTTGCTTCAGGTCCATTGCCTCGAACTGCAGGTACGCCATCGTTCCTGTGGCATCCTGAGTTAAGGTTTGATCAATCTTTATACCTATCTCAGTACCTGGAACGTATTCACCCACTACCAGATGTTTTTCTAATATCTTTCGTGTAAGAGACTTGCCCATAATCGTCCCGTCCTTTGGAAAGGATTTGTCTTTCTTTTGTACATATAAAGGTTGTCAATTTATAGAACCAAGGGCATGCGCCTATTTACTTAAAAAAAATATTAAGTTCAAATTCTTGAATCATAAAAGTAAAAAAAAGAAATGAAACTGTCTGCATGATTATTAATGTCAAGTAATTAATTCTGACCGATACGATTGTGCAATCGCATTAGACGAAAAAAGATACCTATTATTGCCAACAACCTTCCCCAGACATCCTGCCAGTAATCATACGGATTCGAGTGTTAATTCAAGGAAGTAAGCTTTAGGATCAGTTGTTTTTTGTTGTAGCGCAACTATAACATAACCTGGGAACAGTTATGCGACCGTCCGGAAGCATAATGGCCAAAAAACTTTCCTGAAAACATAAATTAAATATTTTCAAATTAATCTTCAATAGTTGAGAAGCCGCAAGTTTGTAATGCCAACGAACCACTTTTCGCACTTAAAGCGATTTTGATTCTGCAATTGCACCTTATATGCAAGGCTTCGAGTTAATGGAAAAACAAACCTTCTTTTTCAACCTTTTGCATACTTTTTTAGCCGAAACTGTACGGAATTGTTCGAATCTAGCCGAATCCAAATGAATTCATATGCAACCTACAAATAACTTAAGCTTTGCTGCAAAAGATCATCCCCAAAACACAAAGAAAAAAATGTGCCACGCGCACCAGAAACACCTAAGTACTAACTTTAACTTTCATACATCTGCCTAAAGATTTGCAGAGGGCTATCATTTTGCCTCTTATTCTTGAAGTAAAGTATGGTTGAAACAAGGACTAAAAATAGAACAGTTGTCAAGGTAACGTATGTTTCAAAGCAGTTGTTACCATCCTTTGTTTTTTCATCGCTGTTAGGCATTACAATTGCGTTGCTGAGGTTTTGAATTCTCAAGTTTTTCATAATTACTGCGCTATTCACGTTATTTGCTACCAAAATTAGTATTTTATTGTTGGCTAGATTATAAGGAGTTGCCACGTTTTCTATTAGGGTACCATTTCTATTGTTTATTTCAGTTATTACTTGATTCTCGGAGATACGTTCTGTAATAGTGTACCAATTGTTAGCTTCGATGGTTTCCGAAGCATTCAAGAAAGCCGGATTGACTGCGTTTCCTTCCGTTATATTAGAAATGTCATAACTATTTAGCGCTCTCATATCTAATGAGCAATTATTGGGACCGTTGTCCTGAAGGAGAAAACAAAATTGATTGTTTATAGTTTGATTAATATCATCGGGTAAGGTTAGAGGTTGCATGTTCGGGGGCACCTCTGTTGGTACTGTCAGTGTTTCTTCAGGAATTTTGATTGTTTGTATTGGCCTGTTTCTTCCAATTCTTATTGTCTCCTGGCGGGCCGGAATTGTTATTGTTTGTGACGAAATGTTAGACGCGGTGTGACCCGTTGGCATTATGATAAAATCGTAGCTGAAAGAAATATTTGTACTCAAAGGAATACTGAGAAAATTATCAACTCCTTGCAATGGACGAATAATATGCGGTAAAATAACTGCGGATCCAAAGAGGTAGTAAGCAAGGTTAGTTTGTGTCAGAATATAATTGTACTCAGGCGTTTGGAACTGGACAAATGATTCAGGACCAACAAAAACCGTGAGTGTTTCGCTGTCATCACCCTCGTAGTTGTAGGCGCCACTCCAACTTGTTGTAATATAATATGTGCCCGCTGACGCGAAGTTCCAACCCAAAGCATAATTGCCATCGATATCTGTAACTGTTTCGAAGTAGCTGCTACAGGAACTATTTTTGCAGTATACCGTGACCTTCTGCCCGGCCATTACGGGCGAAATTGATCCTGAAATGATAAACCCCCGCGATGTATTTTGGATGCTTGTTGGTTTTTGGGATAGATCTCCTGTAATAGAGGAAGAGAGAAGTTGACTACCTAAGCTCGCTGAAATCTCTCCTGGTGTTGAATTCTCGCTACTTTCAAGTTGAGTAATGACTGATTTAGTATTTACCAGCATTTGGGACTGATCACCTACCTTCCAGTCTGTTTCGGGAGTAGCTTCCGCAGTCCAGTAGGTTTTATTATTGTAATCAAAACCAGTCGGCGGAGTCAGGATATTATGATAAACGGGTGTATGTGGTAGGTATACTCCCACATTGACGTGTCCTGGATTTATCCCTGTGTAGCTAATCAAGACAACTTCTAAACCTCCTGCCTTCATGATGGAAGCCGCTAGAAGAGACAGGCCAACGCAATCTCCAGAATTGTTCACAAGGGTTTCAACTGGATATTTTACTCCCGTAACAACGTATGGGATTTGATGGACCAATGTTAGTACGGCATCGGCGAACCGTTCCTCACTGTAAGGAAGGGTGTTAGTAACTTCTTGAATGCGTTCTGCGATAGGTTCTACGGCTAGAGGTGTTACAAATCGTGCGTAATCAGTTTCGCAATTGATTGTGTGACTCAGGTTATTGTAATAGTTGTATAAGGAAGGTTGTATTGAGACATACATTTTTTGGCTAAGCAACCCATATTGGAATTGAAAACTGTAGTTTTTTTCATAGTTAGTTGCAGATGATATAGGTATCATGAAGGTAAGTATCAACATACAAAATATAGAGAAGACTGGCTTTATGATACTTAAAGTGCATGATGACACTGTTCTTGACTCTTAAAGAGCTTGAATATTATCGTTATTATTGGTTATATTTCTTTGCTTGCCAGCAATTGTAGCTCACGAGTAATGTCTGCTAAAACAGCACGATTCTCCAAAATATTTTTAGCTTGGAGGGACTAAAACAGGAATGTTCATTTCAGACTCTTGCCAAGCTAAAAATAGAATATGTAGGCAGAAGTTTGAGGTGAACACCTGACTAAATTGCTTTATTAAATTGAAAATGGCTCAGCGTTTAACCCATTATTGTTGGGTTCGCCTCTTCTTCATTTATGTGATGCATAACGTGGACCGCGAGGCCTGTCGCGGCTCCTGCAGAGAGTCCCAATAGCAAATTATTAAGCCAATTAAATTGGCCAACCAACCCTAAAACTACCAACACATCAAAAACCAATGCGACCATCAAGTAACCTACACACCACATTTTAACACTCATGCCTCTCGGCTTGTTTATGCCAATTCCGCCAAGTACTCCAAGCATTACTAAAAAGCCTATTAACGCATAAATCCAATCTAAAGTCAAATTGCATTTCACCTATTTAGTGTGGCTATGTTCATATAGTGCTTAATTAGTTTATCGAAAACACGTCTGCTTTATAGATGCATTATCGTTCTTCAACGGATCTACCGTTAACTTTTTGTACTTTCGGCTAAGAGTCTTACCTACTTCAAGGACGTGGATGCATTAACAAAGTTCGACCAAAGACACTGCCATAAATGGGCACAACTTTTGCTTGCAAGGCAACAAAGACTCAATCAAGCTTTAACGGCCATTGCAGAAGAAGACTTTGATTTGGCAATACCACTGGTTTCTCAAATTTTTGCTGGAAACAATAAGCAAGGTGACCCTGGATTCGCTGGCTCACTTTTATACCATATGGCCATGGTAACGAAAATGGAATCTGAAACTCGAATGTTGATCGATGAGTTACATGTCCCCTTACCAGATGTATCATTAAAACTTAACTCAATTTATGATGTTTTCCAATTAGACTCAAAAGAGATAGCTAAAGAAATTACGCTTTTTACATTAAGTTCAACCGAAATAGCAACAGGCAAATATCCTGGAACGATTGAGAAAATCAAACTTTTCAAAAAATTGAGCGAAGAAGAGAAAGAAGTCGAAATTCTCTTAAACAGAAGGAGCCCAAAGTCGGGGGACAAGTTAAGGGAAGTTTTCTGTAACTGGGCAAATCAGATTGTGAAAATGCGTTTAATCCAAGAGTTTGAAACAATAAAGGGATTACTAGTCTTGTCTGAATTGACTAAAAGTATTGACTTATCAGTCCTTGAGAAAGCTATTGACAGGATAAAGAACAAATTCGGGGAAGAAACAGTTAACATAGCTCTTGATGTGACTCTTAAAGTTGGGATGCGAAGAGAAAAACTTCAATCAATCATGTTAAGTGACCATTTCATAAACTACACAATGAGTGCGGATACCTTAGATGGTCACATGGAATTTCGTAATTGCCCAATTTTTGGATGCCACAAATACATCCAAGAAAAATATGGCATATCATCTGAAGTGTCTTCGCTTTTTTGCACCCATTTCTGTTTTGCTCATGCTAAAGCGATGCTTGATACAGTTCTTCCTTTTCCATTTACACTTTGGCAACCCAAAAGAATAGCGACGCATGGAATCTGCGAATTTTACTTAAAATTGGCTTACTCACCGGTGGCAAAATCCTCTGAACAGTTTGTTCCTCTAGTTATGTCATGGAACGTCACACGAGAATGCAACATGAAATGCTCCCATTGCTACATTAACGCTTCAAACAAGAAACTCGATAACGAATTAACAACTCAAGAAGCCAAGAACTTAATGGATCAAATCTACCAAGTCAGCAGACCGCTGCTCATACTTAGCGGTGGAGAACCGCTCTTGCGTCCAGACATTTTTGAACTCATCAGCTATGGCTCAAGGATAGGTTTGAAGATGGGTTTAGGAAGCAACGGAAGTCTAATTAATGACACAACAGCAAAAAAACTCAAAGATGCAGGCATAACTACAGTTTCAATCAGCTTAGATTCTAATATTCCCATGCAGCACGATGAGTTCAGAGGAGTAGCCGGCGCCTGGGAAAAAGCTGTCCAAGCCTGCATTGCATTGAGAAAAAACAATGTTCTGGTTCAAGTCAACACAACACTAACTCAGCAGAACTACAATCAAATAGACGATATAATGTCTTTAGCTGAAAACATTGGTGTTGAGAACTTTCATCTATTCTTCCTTGTTCCAACAGGCCGCGGAACCAAGCTGACAGATATTTCCCCAGAAAAATATGAAGAAATGATAACAAAAACCTTCGCAAAAGCAGCAAACCACAAACTAAACGTGCGACCCTCCTGTGCGCCACAGTTTATGCGAATCGCCAAAGGTATGGGCTTAGACATGAGACAGTGGATTCGCGGCTGCATTGCAGGATTATACTATTGTCGCATTTACCCCAACGGTGACGTAACACCATGCCCCTACTTGCCAATAAAGCTGGGCAACGTTAGAGAAAAAAACTTCAGAGATATATGGGTTGAATCAAATGTCTTCAAAACTTTAAGAACCCCCAATCTATTGAAAGGCAAATGCGGCGCTTGTGAATATCGCGTTTTGTGCGGTGGCTGCCGAGCACGGGCTTATGGTCTTTCTAATGATTTCATAGATTATTGTGGAGATCTTCATGAACCCGGGGAAATAAAAAGTGACTACTTGACAGAAGACCCATGGTGTGTTTATCAACCAAAAAAATTCTCCTCACTGAAAGATGAATAGAAACGTTATGTCCAGTTAGAAACGTTTTGTGCAAAAAACTCTCTGACAGAAACTATTTAAGACATGTGTGTCTTTCAAAAACTTTAGCAGGCAGTTAAAATGGCTTTGGGCAGCCCGCAAACAGGCGCTCGGTAACTGTGGATAGCCAAACAAGAATTGAGGCGGGGAAAAATGAGAACGGTCAACGATACAGCAAATGCAAAAAACTGGAAAACACCAACCGTTTTGTTGAATGTAACAGGAAAACACATTAATTTCAATCAGGCGTTAACCAGTAAACTTGCAAGAATAACTCTAAAAAAGTATTTCTTATTTTTTGAATGTTAAGGAGGCAACCAGAATTTCGAATGGCCCCTCTGAGAAATTCTTGGGAATGTTCAGGCAAACAGCGATAGCATATTTTTTTGACATATTCGGATTGCTAGCCGGCTTCCTAATTGTGTACCAACTTGACGTTTTTACGCGTACCCCTTGGGCCTTAGCTCTTTATCCGACGCTCATAACCATAAGAGTTATTAGCGGTTTACTTAGCGGACGATTAAGCACTGCCTTGCATCTGGGCACAATTTACCCGCGGTTTTTTGGAAACACAAAAAGCTTCTATAAATTAGTTGATTCGATAATAGTATTAACATTAGTAACAAGCTTGACAGTTAGCATAATTTCCCTTCTCTTCGGTTACCTACTATGGAGCATAACCATAGCTGATTTCTCAGCCATACTATCGGTAATGGTTTCAACTTTAGCAATAGGCCTGCTTTTCTCTATAGTAACCATCAAGATTGCTTTTGTCTCGTTCAAAAAAGGCCTGGACCCCGACATAATTGTCTATCCAATAATATCTACAGCCTCCAGCATTTTCACAACCTTATGCTACATAGCTGTTTTGGACTTGTTTTTCTTTTCAACTTACTTTGGAAGGTTGGTAATTCTTGCCATAGGATTTACACATGTATTTTTGGTATTATACTTGCTAATTAAAAACAAGCGAGAACCGGAATTTATTAAAATAATACGAGAATCTTTGATGATGTTGATGGTTGTAGCTATTTTATTAACCTTAACGGGAACTATTTTCAAAGGAATCAGCAACTTCGCACAAAACCGAAAAGAAATCTACACAATTTATCCAGCCTTAATTAACATGGTAAGCAACCTAGGGTCAGTTGTAGGCTCCACTACCAATACTAAACTTGCTTTAGGTTTGCTTGCACCTAATTTCTCCTCAATAAAAAAACACACTAAGAACATTACAAGTGCATGGGTGGCCTCACTTTTGATTTTCACCATTTTAGCACTCATATCTCTAATAGTAAATCGTGTGTTTGCGCTATCACCAGTACTTAATTTCTTGGAAGTAATCTGGATTTCTAACGTAATTGCAGTCAGTGGTATGGTACTTCTTTCTTATGGAATCGCAGTACTAACCTTCAAAAGAGGCTTAAACCCGGAAAACTTTGTAATTCCAGTCGAAACATCCTTGGCAACCATTATAACCTCGACAGCACTACTATTGGCATTACTTTTAATCGTATAGTTAAAAGAGCACAATTAAAATAATTCAAATCGCTATTTACCTTTGGAGAGCGACCTCAACGATATGCCTAAATTTGAAAAGATAGAATACAAACCCATTCCGGTGAGAGAACTCCTGCTTGAAATGAAAAACTTATCTGAACTAATGATTGATTTGGCCTATTCCTCGGCTTTGTATAACGATAATGACCTCGCTGAAGATGTTCTTGCACTTGAAAGTCGAGTAGATACCCTGGCATACCTTTTAGAGATGGAAATAATGGTTGCCTCAAGAGATCCCAAAGACGCAGAAGCATTAGTTGGCATTTCGAGAGTAGCATCCTCTACAAATAAAATTTCAGATGCCGCTGCAGACATAGCAGCCATAGTAACACGGAAAATTGGAATCCATCCCATAGTTAGACAAATATTTGAACAAGTAGAAGAACGCCTAATCAAAGTGACAGTTAAAGCTAACTCAGCGATTATCAAGAAAGAGATACGCGAACTCGATTTAGCAGCAAAAATGGGCGTTGATATTATAGCTATTCGTCGAAACAACGATTGGATACTTAACCCTGAGAAAACGGAAAAGGTCTTACAAGGAGATACGTTGATTACTCGTGGAGCGCAATCGGGGATTGAAGAATTCAAAGATCTAGCTGAAGGAGTGCTTGCAAAACTAAATGTGGAAGAACGAGCTAAATTTGAGGAGATTGTCTCAAGGTTCGTTGAACTCAAAGACACATCTGAATTGATGTTAGATTTAGCTTACTCGTCTCTTCTATTAAAAAGCAAAGAACTAGCTGAAGAAGTGGAACGACTTGAAGAGCGCATGGACAAACTTCACACTGACTTTGAATTGCTCGCTTTAACTAGTGACTTCAAAAAAGAAGAAGCTTCAGGTTTTCTAGGTCTAATTCGATTAGGTGTAGCAACAGAAAAAATTGCTGACGCTGCTGCCGATATGGCGGAGGTTGTTCTAAGAGGAATAGAACCACACCCAGTTTTGAAGCTGACAATCAAAGAAGCTGAAGAAACAGTAACCCAAGCTTGTGTCACTAAAGAGTCCCCACTCTTAAATAAAACATTAAAGGAAGCACGGATTCATGAAGAAACGGGTATGTGGGTTTTAGTGATTAAAAGAGCAGACAAATGTCTACGTCCTAAAGCAGACTCAAAAATTGAACTAGGTGATGTGCTAATTGCATCAGGGTACGCTGAGGGTGCTGATGACCTAAAGAAGCTTGCTTCGCCTGCGCAAGTATGCAGCATTGATTAGTGAACATCCTTATTTCAGATTCATTAACACTATAAACCAGTAGTTCTCATACTTAATAATAGCAATCGTTGGTTAGATGAGAACGAGGGATAAGAAGACGCACACCTGTCCAAATACCGCGTGTAAGAGAGATTTTGAAACACCCCTTAGAACCTTAAATCTACAGCAGGAGTCAGCGGAACCATATGACGCCTGCCCGTTCTGTTTGACTGAAATAGCGATACCTCAACTGGAAAAGGACAACAAGCTGGAAAAGACAACTTCAGTTTCTTCTAAAGACAAGTCAAGCAAAAATAAAGAAAAAAGCTACGCTTGCCAATATCACATGGGCTATTTAAGTGAAAGAGAGCAAAAGCAACCAATTCCCGACGAATGCATCGTTTGCAAAGACATTGTTGAATGCATGCTCAAGAAAATTAGAGCGCAATAGAATTTGAAGTTCAGATGAATATAATTAAAAAAATTAAGAATTGAAAGATAGGATAAATTAAAGTTTTTATTTCTTTTTCTTAGCTTTTTCTTCGGTGGCAGAAGCTTCAGCAGTTTTAATTGGCGCTGGCTCTTCAACTTTGGGCTCTTCCTTTTTCTCTTCGATTTCAGATGTGATTTCTTCGATCGGTTTTGGAGGCGGTGTTGTTGCCATTGTCCAGCCAATCCACGCGCCGATTGCTAGAATAGCAATAAATGCTATTGAAACAAGAATTAATACTGCGTCAAGCCTGATGTTATTGCCAGTGTTGTCTGTGACAGTACCGACGAGTCCATAGACTTGGGCTGGGAAGATTATTAATAACGCGAATACCAAAGCTACGATAACACATACTGCGAGTATTGCTCCACCTATTGCTTGATCTTTGCTAACCATTTAAGTCACCACTTTATAGCCATGTATAATCTCAATCAATTTAAAGTTTGTCATGGTTTTAAGCTTGCTCTTGTTTATGTTGTTCCCATTTCCCAAGTCGACAGGTACTTTTTCTGTTCAGCAGTTAGTTCGTCAATGTTTATGCCCATTGCTTTCAGCTTCAGCTCAGCAACCTTTTCGTCTATCTCTTTAGGCACACAGTAAACTTTGGCTTGGAGCTTTGCGGATTTAGCTATGAACTCAGAGCTAAGGGCTTGGTTTGCAAAGGACATATCCATGACTTCCGAGGGGTGCCCTTCCGCGGCAGCTAAATTTACCAGCCTGCCCTCAGCAAGTAAGTATAGTTTTCTGCCATCCTTTAGTGAATATTCCTCCATGTTTGGACGAATCGTGCGTTTGCCTGTGGAAAGAGATTCTAAGTCAGGTATGCTGATTTCTACATTGAAATGACCGCTGTTGCAAATAATAGCACCATCCTTCATCTTCTCCATGTGTTCCTTGCGGATAACGTTAAGGTCGCCGGTCGCGGTTACAAAGATATCGCCAATATCCGCTGCTTCAGACATCGGCATAACGCGAAGACCATTCATGGCTGCTTCTAATGCCCGGGTAGGTTGGACTTCGGTGACTATGACGTTTGCACCCATACCTTGTGCCCGCATTGCTATGCCTCTACTGCACCACCCATATCCTCCGACCACAAAGTTTTTGCCTGCAATCAAAACAGAAGTTGCCCGCAGGATACCATCCATGGTGCTTTGACCTGTTCCATAGCGATTATCGAAGAGGTATTTTGTGTAAGCATCGTTAACTGCTACAATAGGATACTTAAGGCTACCATCTTGTTCCATGGCTCTCAAGCGGATAACACCCGTAGTCGTTTCTTCGGTTCCACCTTTGAGGTCTTTTATCTGGTTTTGGCGTTTGCTATGCAAAGTTCCGACTAAATCTGCACCATCATCGAGAGTTATACTTGGCTTAAAGTCAAGAACCTTGTCGATACATTGATAGTATTCTTCTGTGTTTTGACCCCTCCAAGCGAAAACGTGCACTCCGCTTTCTGCTAATGCAGCAGCGACATCGTCTTGGGTAGAAAGAGGATTAGAACCACAGAGTGCGATGTCTGCGCCTCCAGCGATTAATACTTTTATTAGAACTGCCGTTTCCTTGGTTACGTGGAGACAAGCCGCCAAGGTTTGGCCTTTAAGCGGTTTTTCTTTCTCAAAGCGTTTTTTGATTATGTTGAGAACGGGCATGTGTTTAGCTGCCCATTCAATTTGTAAATGACCTTGCGTTGAAAGACTCTTATCTTTAACTTGGAATTCTTCCATGAATATTCCTTCTTTTTATGAAGAATGTGCAGTCTACCTATTTAGAATTTGCTTCATTCTTGAGGGGTAATTAATATCACCCCTCGCAAGCAAAATTTTGATTGTGGAAAAAGTTTTATTACACAACACCCAAAGCTAACTGCAAGAGAGAGTGATTGAATGAAGGAACCTTTTGCCGAATATATTAGAGCCAACCTTGGATCAAAAACCTTGCTTATCACATGCGGATTACCTGGAACCTGGAAAACAGAAACTGCAGAACAAGTATCAAAAATCAAAGGATACCCAATTCTTCGAAGCGATCTAATCCGCTTAGAGGTTCTGAAAAACGAAGATGTTTTTGATCCCAAAGTCGCTGGAAACATGAGCAAACGCATGTCTGTTTATGATGAAGTTTTCCGCCGAGCAGATGATCTTGCAGACAAAAATGACACAGGGATTATTTTGGATGCTACTTTCGTAACTCAGGAATTGCGCAGGAGAGCGGCTGAAGTTGCGGCAAGACACAATATGACTTTTGTTATTATGCAAACAAGTTGCACACAGGAAGTGTCTGTTGGAAGGATTGAGAGACGAACCAAGGAGAAATATGAGTCAAACGCTTTGACAATAGATGCTTATTTAGCTAATAAGAAAAAGTTTGAACCAGTCGACATCAACGATCTAAAAAGAAACAATAAAAAACTAAAGATTGTCCATTTAACGGTCGACACTTGCCACGACAACGCTGAAGACTGGTACGTCATAGGAATGGAAAAAAGTTAACGGGACCCGCTCTATAATGACAATCGACTTGCACATTCACTCAAGAGCTTCAGATGGAAAACTCACTATTCAAGAAATTTTCAAAGAAGCAAAAAAACGACAAATTGCCTTCATTTCAATAACAGATCATGACTCGATTAGTAATCAAATTCAAGCTATCGCAACAGCAAAACAAGAGTGCGTCCGATTCGTCACCGGCGTTGAATTAAACGTTACTTTTTCGTACCCAAAGTACCGTGAAGGCAAAGCAATATCGCTGGATTTCTTAGGGTATCAATTCGACGCCAACAATAACACATTGAAAAAGAAACTTGAAACAATGGCAAAGTATCGAGAAGAAAGGGCAACAAAAATTCTCATTAACCTTAACATTGAATTTAAGAAAGAAAACATTCCAGCTTTAACAACTGACGACTTTAGATATATTGAAGATTCTGTAGATGGAGTGTTGGGCAGACCTCACATTGCAGATTATTTAGTCAAGAAGAAGATAGTTAAATCACGGCAGGAAGCATTTGACAAGTACCTTGTAAAGTGTGATGTGCCAAAATATCCACTGTTCTTAGAGGAAGCATCTAAGCTTATCAGAGAAGCTGGGGGAAAGCTGGTTTTGGCTCATCCAAACGACTCTCATGGGACTTCGTTAATAACATTAACTAAATCGTTAATTGAGCAAACGAAAATCATCGAGGAAAAAATGTTACCTTACATCAACGGCGTTGAATGTTGGCACTCAAGAAACACGACTGAAACAACACAACACTATGTAGCATTTGCTAAAGAGCACGGATTAATGATGACAGGCGGAAGCGATTGTCACCAAAAACCAATTGTCATGGGGTCAGTTCAAATTCCTGATTGGGTGGCTGACCAATTTAGACAAGTTTGTTTATAGGTTCTTCGCGTAAGTCTCAGCTAGTTTGAAGTAAGCTTGTGACTCTTTGGCTGCATCATCCTTTTCTATGCTGTTTACATTGGGGTCGTCAAGTTTGAAGCTGATTACTTTGCCGCGTACATATGCGCGGTAGCACTTATAAAATGCGAGAAGTGAGGTTAACTCCTTGTCTTTCGAGTATGCTTCGTATCTCTTGATAAAATACCTTGACAAGTCAGGTTTCTGTTGAAAATCCAAGTCCATAGCTAAAAAGGCGATGTCTGAGGCTACATCGGAATATCTAAAGCGGTCGTTGAATTCTATTGCGTCAAAAATACAAATTTTGTCTGTGAGAAAAATGTTTCCTGAATGCATATCACCATGGCAGTCTCTAATTTTGTTGTTTTTTATTCGGTTTGAAAAAAGTACCTTTTTGTTTTCCATGAAGGCGACAACTTTGTCTTGAAGATATTGGAATTGTGCCTTTGAGATTGTTCGGCTAATATACTCTTGAGTTTGAGCGAAATTCTCTTCCCAATTAGTTTTGATGATTTTAACCGAACCAAACTCATTTATTTCAGGACTTGTGTGCGCTTTAGAGTGAAATTTTGAAATTATTTCTGCTAATTCATCAATAGTTTTACTATCCACTAGATTCTTTCTCAAAAGTGCAGTCATGATTTTTTCTTGGGGCAACCGTTTCATCTTTAAAGCATATTCAACTGTTTCGCCGCTGCCTTTTATCTGGATAGAATTGGATTTGTTGATAGGTACAACTTCAAGGTACACATCTGAACAAAGTCTCCGGTTAAGCTCTAATTCTTTTTCGCAGAAGAATCGTCTCTTATCAAGAGTGGAAAAGTCAAGAAAGCCAAAGTTTACTGCCTTCTTCATCTTATAAACAAATTCTTTGGTTAGGAAAACAAATGATATGTGTGTTTGTATCAGCTCGACTTTTCCGGATTTTTCAGGGTATGCTTGTGAAGTAAGTAGAGCTTCAACCACTTGTTTTTGACTGTTCATTGGTGTACGCCTTCGTTCGAGATGTATACTCAAGTGAAGGTGGTCCAAATAAATGTAAGGTATCTTCCTGCAATATTATTGCAATACCTGATTAATTTCATGTTCAATAAGATAAAACTATTTTGAAGATAAACATGAACTCTGACTAGAAAGTAGACAAGAAGAAGTCTCTCATAAAAGAGCGCTAATGTAATCTCTCAGAAGAAATTATCGAGTTGTATTCTTCAGTGTCTTGAAATTTTTTACAAACTCTAAAACTTCATCGATTTGTCCCTTTGAAATATGTTTGTTCTGATATAGCGAATTAGCGAGGTCGCTAACTTTGGCTAAAGCATGCACTTTGAACCCCAGTTTCTCAAGGTTTTCTTTTCCGCCTTGTTCTCGGTTTACAACAACTAGCAAGTGCCTA
Organism: Candidatus Bathyarchaeota archaeon; assembly: GCA_963811105.1. GTDB lineage: Archaea > Thermoproteota > Bathyarchaeia > Bathyarchaeales > Bathycorpusculaceae > Bathycorpusculum. The sequence goes on from CAWEPZ010000011.1 coordinate 1,349,873, forward strand.
ACATTGCCACCTAGCTCTTGCAAAGGTTTGATGCCTTCAATTTTTGATAACCCGTCGCTTATTACGTCATCGAAGAAGAGGATATTGTCACCTTTTGTGACTTCGGCGCCTGCGATTCGTCCTGTGACACCATAGGCTTTAGCCTCCTTTCTAACTACTATACATGGTAAATTAACCTTGCAGGCAATATTGGGCACTATCAAAGCGCCCTTTAGCTCAATAGAGGCCAGTTTATCTATCTTATTTGAAACCATTATCTGCTTAATAGCGTCAGCAGCCACTTCGGCAACAGTACATAGCGCGTTTGGTGTGGCAAGCAAACGGGCAAGATCAATATAGTATGGGCTGATTGCTCCAGACTTAATTTTGAAGCTTCCAAACTTCAGGCACCCTGAAGAGTAAAGAGCATTAGCCACCTTATCAGTAACAGATGACATGTGAATTATCCCAAATGTGAATGCAAGCTACGAAATTTAACTCTTTACTACTGCAAAAAAAAGATCTTAAACAACCAAGTCTGCCATGTCTACGCTGCGTTCATAAATCTGTCTGAGAAAAGATACAGCTGCCAAAAGCTGAGGCATCAAATCCACAGAAGATTCTTTCGCAACGCGTTCAATATTTGCGTAGATAAAATCCAATTTTTCTCTCAAATTACGCACATTCTCAGCTAACTCGATGTCTTTTGTTACAAATGATTTTAATGCTTGCTCGTGAGCTTCACAGCAGATATTTTGCAAATCAACCAACAACCTTTGAAGCTCACTCGACAACTTTACCCCTTTGAGCGCAATGGTTTTAGCAGCCACCTGAACACATGCATCGCCAATTCCTTCAATTAAACTTGCTGCCAAACGGTAATCCAAACATTCTATCGGTGTAATCTCAAGCTTTTCGCTTAAACGTGGATTTTGAATTATTGTCCGCAAAATTCTTACTAACAAGAAATACAATCTGTTACTTTCATCATCTCGGGCAATTACGGTCTTTGCAAGCTGTAGATCTCCATTTATGAACGAGTTAGCGACGTCACGAGACATCCCTGCAACAATAGCATGGTTGCGTCGCAAAATCTTCTCAGGCACAAAACCAGACGGCTCCAGCAAACACTGCAAAACCATAGATGAAGATGTCTCCTCAACAATTTCTAAACCAATAAGCGAACTTACAGTTGACTTAACTATATTTCTGACGTCGTAAGCTATTCGATCTTTTGCTTCAATACGAATCGTGTCAAAACCGAGAAGATAACGACCAACAATTTCCCGACCCAAGTAGGGACCAACATTTAGAGAGGCAGTTTTTGGTTGCTGTTCAACATTATATTCAGAATCAACAATAAGCTTGCCATCAACAGCAACATCCAAATTCACCAAAGTACCTTTCTTTAACCCGTTTTGATTAGCCCAAGCCTTGGGTAAGCAAACAAAAAAAGTTCCCGTCGGTGTTTGTTGAACCTTGCGCAATTCACCCATGAAAATACCCCAAGCAAGATATTACAAATCTAAACTATTTATCGATTATATAAACTAAGTTGCTTTTGAATAATTAATAGTTAACATATAAAAAATAAGCTAAACCAGTAAACTCCAAAATTTATCCTGCAAACAAGAAACAGTAAATAACTCAAAAGCATAAGAACTTAAGGACAAAGTATACCTCCACCAATTGTTTAAGAGAATACTGCGAAATGAACAGCCAAGAAAATCTTCAGAAAGCAATCGAAGCTACACTCGCAGCCGGATACCAACTAAACAGCGAAGCCTTTGAATTTTTAAGCCAAAACTCAGACACAACAAATCCACAGGACATTATGAATTTAGCACTTGAAAAGATACAGGACTTGGAGGAAAAACCATTTTTCATAGACAAAGTTTTCTTAGAACCCTTCATGCAACAGCTAACAGTAACTCAAATAAATGCACCATTAGAGATGCAACAAAACACAGTAAAGCAACCAATACCTTCAGCTTTGAGGCAAACAAATGAAATTGAAAGCGTTTTTTATCCGTACGCAAGAGATATTAAAACAAATCTTAGCATTCTAGAAGATGCCACTGGCAAGCTTAGCTCCAACGGTACACTTGAAGAGTACTTAGAATATTTCCAAGACAGATTCAAACGAATAGAACATCTGCTTAGGCAAAGAATGGATGTTAAAGCTGCAACTTCCATCGTAGAAGCACTCAAATCACCTGCTAAAACAAAACTCAAAATTATTTGCATGGTGACAGAGAAAAGGGAATCAAAACACCAAATGATACTATCAATTGAAGACCTACAGGGAAGTGCAACTGTTCTGGTGCCTCAAAAAGCGCAAGAAGAAGTCAAGAAAAAAGCGCTCTTGCTTTTGCCGGATCAAGTAATTTGCTTGGCAGTTATAAAAACAAGAACCGCCCTTTTCCTAGTAGAAGATATTATTTTCCCAGAAATAGGTAGAAAAAGCCAACAAAGAGCCCAAGAACCTGTTTACGCAGTCTTAACATCAGACCTTCATATTGGCAGCAATAAATTTGAAAAGGAAGCATTCAAACGCTTCATACTCTGGCTCAGGGGAAAATATGGAAACGATGAAATGAAGCAAATAGCAGGTAGAGTAAAGTACCTGCTAATCGCCGGTGACATCGTTGACGGAGTTGGAGTTTACCCCAACCAGGCAAAAGAACTGTCCATAAAAGACGTCCACAAACAATACGACTTTGCCTCAAAATATATGGGAAAAATTCCAGATTACATCGAAATAATAATTTCGCCGGGCAACCATGATGCCGCACGCAAGGCCCTGCCTCAACCGGCAATACCGGAAGGTTACTTGACTGGTATTCAAGATAGAAAGAACATTCACTCGGTTGGAAGCCCTTGCCTATTGAGTTTGCATGGCGTAGAAGTTTTAATGTATCATGGACGAAGCTTAGATGATATAATCTCTGTTATACCGGGAATGGATCATGATCACCCAGAAAAAGCTATGAAGCTGCTCATGCAATGCCGTCACTTAGCGCCCGTTTACGGCGGGAAAACAATGTTATCTCCCGAAAACCGCGATTACCTAGTTATAGATAGGGTCCCGGATATCTTCCATGCGGGTCACATTCATGTTTTAGGCTACCTCAATTATCGTGGAGTACTAGTTGTAAACTCCGGCGGTTGGCAGAAACAAACGGATTACATGGAAAAACTAGGTTTAGTTCCTACACCAGGAAAAGTTCCAGTAGTAAATCTACAAACACTAGAGACTACTGTGCTTTCTTTTCTATAAGGCGTGTTTGCATGTTTGAGACGCCAATCAGTTAGTATCAGTCGATTTTTTGTGGACAGCTTGCTTAGAATAGTCAACCAAGCGGCTGAAACGATTGTCATCGGCAAACACATCTTTGATGAGGTTTCGTGAAATTTCTAACCTGATTTTCTTAGTTCTGCCATACCTGCCCATGCTTACTACCCTAGCGTTAACAAGACCCATCGAATCAAGCTCGTTAATCAGGGTGCCTAAACGGCGTTGTGTTAGAAGCCCAGAACCCATTTCTCCACAAAGTTCATTGTAGACATCGTATATTTCGCCTGTAGTTGAACTTGGCTTGTTTATGTGATAAACGCTGAGTAGTACTAATTTTGAGTGTAGAGTTAAGTTTTTGAGAGCGTCCACCACTCGGTTGTGCTCAATGTGTTTTTCTGCTTGACGCACATGCTCTTCTGTAATCACCTTAGCGCCTTGTCGTTCAGCGACTTCCCCGGCAACACGCAACAAATCCAAAGCTCTCCTAGCGTCGCCATGCTCCGCAGCGGCCAAAGCCGAGCAAATACTTAGAGCAGAATCAGACAGAGCGCCATCTTGGAAAGATAGTTTTGATCTTTCGAGGAGAATGTTTCGCAGTTCAGGTGCATCATATGGTCTAAAAACTAGTTCTTCCTCGCTAAGTGAACTGAATACTCTAGGATCCAAAAACTCCTTTAATCGCAGGTCGTTTGATATGCCGATTATCGAAACTTTGCTTTTGCTTAGAGTTTCATTAATTCTAGTCAATTCATACATGAAAGCGTCCCCTTTGTCTTTTATTAAGGCGTCAATTTCGTCGAGAACTATTATGAAGATTATTCTGGAAGCATCTAAACTAGTTCGGAACCTATCAAAAACTTCACCCACTGATAAACCTGTGAAGGGAATAGCCATGCCTAGGTTTTGACTTAAACTCGCGAAAACACGATATTCAGACCCCGTCATCCGGCAGTTTATGTAACAAAATCTTACTTGCGCGCCATATTCTTTGGCTTTAGACTCTAGATGGCTTAAAACGTATTTTGTTACAGCTGTTTTTCCAGTTCCAGTTTTTCCGTAAATAAAAATGTTAGAGCATCGTGCATCTTTGAGAACTGGAGCAACAGTCTGTCCTAACAATTTTATTTGGTCTTCTCTATGGGGTAATCTTTCTGGAAGGTAATCATGCCTTAAGACTTCTCTATCTTTAAACAGCTTAATTCCGTTAACGAAACTTTCGAATACGTCATCTAGTGCATTTGGATTTCCCATATATTCATCCCCATATTCCCAGAGGTAGCACCGTTATTTCGTGTGGAACAGATAAAGCATACAGTACAAAAAACTGGTTCTATAGCACAATAATTCTAAAAAACCATGGAAAGAGAAGATAATAAGTAAGCTAACTAAGAGCAAGACACACCCCAAAGTTTCTACTGGAGAAAAATTGAGGATTACCGCAAAAACCACTTATTACAATTAACCTAAATATACTCTAAGTACTTAATAATAATTTTATATATTAATAATTATTATTCAAAAATTTAGATAAAAAAACTGCAAATGTTTTTCCAGCATTTTCTTAGCTTCTTTTTGCCTGAAGACTTCGAGAGGAAACATAGGGGTGCCTCTCCTAACTGATTGCAACGACAAATTCTTAAAAATAAGCTGCGATTAATCCCTTTTTAACCATAAACTTTCCAAGATTTAGTACCTGAAATCTTTAATGTTCTCTTTAATATTTTTGCCAATTTTTGGTTCACAAAATTGTGAATACATGTGAATTGGCATTAATTTTGTAGCTTATTTAGTTCCCATTTCTTTTAAATTACCTTGTTCTTGTCTCTTGACAGTGAATGAGGCACCCCTACGCTTCTACTGGAAAAGCGAAAGCAGGCAGTAACAGCAATTTTCTTGCTGTTCTGATTTCTTGTGAAGTCGGTTATAGTGAACAGAATGATAATTGTGCCGATTCTTATGAAATAAGCTTGCTATTTAGCTTTACAGTTTTCCTATTTCACCATAACAGCTATAAGCTGTGAAGTGTAAACCTGTGAACACCGCCTAAGGTGCACATTGATGCCAGCTCGTAAAATACGTGTGGAGCTGTTCGATAGCGATGGCAATCGATACACTATTGCTTTTGAGGGACAAGTGACGCGCGATAAAGCTTTACGGCTTTTAGATCTTGTCGAATTACTAGGCGGAGTACCGGGTGAGGAATCAAATTCAGGAATAATGTCTTCTTTGCCGAATCGTGTTCTTACACGCTTCGAGAAGGTTCAGCTTGTGATTCAGAAAAGTTTTCCATTAATTTGGTTCTCTTCAAAAGATATTCAGTCAATTTATGAGCAGGACCTTAAAGAACCAGTTAGCCTTAGCACAGTTTCCACTTATCTTTCGAGGATGGCAACCAAAGGGCTGCTTTTAAGGACAGGTGGCTCAAACAATTTAAGATATAAAACCATAAACATTCCTCAAGCTACAATTAAACAAAGCACAAAGTAGATTGCTTTACTATGTTGCGAAGCATTGGCCATCCATTTACGTTTCCGTATCCGATTAGGTTGGCTGGCTGTTTTCCGGCTTCCTTAATAGTTTTTCCATTTCTTTCTTTATGCTATATCTGAATGGTATTTTACCTATTTCTCTTTCCAAGTAGCCCTTTTCATAAAGTTTCTTCATTAGTCTTGCCGTGTGTTCCCTGCTAAGATGCACTCTGTCTTTAATTTCAGGTGCTGTCTTTGGACCCTCTGAAGATAACATTTCCAATACTGCAATTTCGGTATCTGTTAATGCAGCCATTGCTTTATCACGTTTGATTGGCATGACGGGTTCAATTTTAATTTCAGGGGCAGCAACAAACTTTTGAATTTGTTCTTCAAAACCTATAACTTTAACTCTCAACGTTTCCTGCGAACCTTCAATATCTTTAATTTTAGATTCCAAACCCGTTAAACTCGAAAGAATAGTCGTCATGCTATTGGATAAGTCAAGTTTACCTTGAGAAAAAGAGTTAACTTGATCCCCTATTGGCGCCATCTTCTTTTCAACGGCTTCTATTTTTTTGAGGCTTGTGTCAACTTTAGCCGAGTTTCCTTCAACTTCAAATGCTATTAGCTCTATTCTGTCTGCATCACGCCTAAGCTCTCTGTTAAAACTTAATACAATATCCTCCACAATATTCTTCGATTTCTCATATTCTTTCTGTGCTCTACGTACTATTCTATAATACTCAACTGATGATGCAACAGTCACAACGAGCAAGGAACCTAATAGGATATCTATAAAGTCAATCGTGATTTTCGCCCCTGTGATTCATGCGTGATACGATGCGTTGCATCACACATCACAGTTCCCATGGACTTTTTAAGGTTTGCGGTGACATCAATTCACGTTAGCCATGATATCACACATCACATCAATAAACATTTTATTTGACCTATAAGAATGAGCCTTCTGATACTCTTTGATTTAGGCTTATTTTGTAAATTGAAGCTCATATATGACATACCAACTATCGTGTTTGATGCTTCCAATTCATGGTAATGAACAGACCGATTATAGTGTGATTTGTGACATCACAAACTCTCATCCGATGGGCTGGAAAGTCGTTTTAAGCTTGTTTCAAGCTCCTCTCGAATGATTTCTATGACCTTTACACGGTCTTTTAGCTCTCCTTCCCTTTCAGGTATATCGTGGTGTGCCTCCACATATTCGTGCAATTTATTGGCTATTTCGAGATACGGGTCAAGAGTTGTACTGTCGAACACACCTAAATAGCCAAGAAGTAGTACTGTATAAATGGATTTTATTACGTTTTCTTTAGACTGTCTTAACGTCCTATTAAAGGCTCCGCGGCTTATTTTAGCCTTGGTTAGCCGCAAATTGGCTTTTTCATCATATTTAAGCTGTTTGCCTGCCATGCTCTCAGCTAAAACGTCAATTAACAATGTTTCAAGCTGTGTTTTTGTTAATTGGCTATTTTTTGAGAGTATTTTCACAATGGGGTCGCTTAAAGCTCTATTTAGCCAAGCTTGAACACTGTCTTTAAGCTTCAAATCGCTCGGTTCTCCGTTATACAGAATGGATACGGTTTTGTATACTGACCCTATGTTTTTAAGCCTTTTCCAAGCAAATATCACTCTTTCACAAGTAATTAAAACCTGTTGCCTTTGTCAGAGACGGAAAAGAGGGTAGAATCTGATTCCTTTCAGCCTTTGGGCAGAGAAGAGGCCGATTTACAATTATCTATCAAACGCATTGAACCTCCACACATGACCTTCGTAAAGACTTTAAATAAATAGTTAAACTTCAGCAAGCTATTTTACCTTCTATGATATTACGTTAGTGTAGTTTTCTTGATATATGGCTTTAAACAAACTTTTTGAGGTTTAATGCTATTCTTTTGCTTTAAATAATGAAGCAGGATTCATTAATATCATAGTTTTGTGATATCACTTGTCACGGAAAAATCACGGTAATTCATTAGAAAAACCTTGATATCACAGTTTTGTGACCAACTTGTGATCCTTATGTGATATGAGTTTTTATGCAGTGGTATTCAAAGTTGCTCCGAGTACTCTTTTAGTTTATCATAGAGTTCAGGTCGTAAATCCCTTAATGTTGGAATGAAAGTCTCTGCGGTTCTAAGATCGTTGTAGTCCACTTCACAAATTAGAAAGTCCTCTTCATCGTATTTACCTTTGGCAAGGACATCTCCATTAGGGTTGACCAGCCTGCTACCTCCCCAGAACTGCAAGCCATCCTGAACCCCGGCAAGATTAACGTAGGCTACATACGTTGTATTTTCTATCGCTCTGGCACAAGTTAAAGTTTCAAAATAGCTCCTACGCACTGCAGGAGATGCTGATATACAGACGATTAATTGTGCACCCTTCAAGCGCGTGAGCCTGAGCACTTCTGGGAAAAATATGTCATAGCAAATGCATAGACCAATGCTACCAATACTCGTTTGGAAAGAGGCTACTTCATATCCTGGACGGAAATACCTTTTTTCTTCAAACACGCTATGGGTTGGCAAAAACATTTTACGGTATTTACCAATAAACCCTTGAGGTCCGACAAAGACAGCTGTATTAAAGACAGTTGCCTTGGTTTTCTGGCTTAACTCAGGCATTCCAAAAATAATATGCATCCCAGTTCTCTTTGCTAGAGACTCTACTCTTTCAACTGTTGGTCCAGGCACAGTTTCTGCCAACTCATAGAATTGATCTCTTATCAAATAACCTGTTAATGCCATTTCAGGAAAAATAGCTAGATCTGCTCCCTGCTCCTTAGCTTTTAAAGTTAAGTTCTCAATTTTCTGCAGATTTGCCTCTTTTTTTTCTCGTTTACTGCTTATTTGGGCAAGTGCAAGTATGATCCTATCTTTCATCTTTTTTCCCACTTTAATAGGCATGCCTTGGAAGCCTAAAATCATTTCCTACGGTTCGGAAGCCAATTTTAGGCGCAAGTGGCATTCGTCTTTTGTGCTCATTTGCGAGCCACCTATTTTTAACTTTGTCAACAATAGGCATCTTAATGCTTAGTTGGTAGGCAATTTCTTGAGTGGTCATAAACCGCTCTAATCCATAAAGAATCAGGTCCAAAGTTTCGTACTTAATGCCTAACTCGTTCTCTGCCATCTGGTTAGGCCAAAGAGCCGGTGTTGACGGTTTTAATGCAAGCGCTTCTGGGATTCCTAGATGGAGTGCAAGTTTCCGAACCTGAGTTTTGTATAAATCCATGATTGGGGTAATGTCTGCGGCGGCGTCTCCCCATTTGGTGAAGTAACCCATCATTGTTTCTGACTTGTCTGAGCTTCCGCAAACGATTCGGTTAAGTTTGTTGGCATAATAATAGAGGTAAATCATTCGTGTTCTCGCTTTAATATTTCCTTTGCAAAGCCTGTTTGAAGACTCAAAAACTGGAATTGACTTGTATATGGCTTCTAATGAAGTTGACATGTCGCAGATTTGGGTTTTGAGTTTGAATTTGTCAGCGACTAATTTTGCATCATCAATATCTTTTTGGCTGAAGTTTTCTTCTTCTGGAAGCATAAGACCTATTACGTTATCTCCTCCTATAGCGAGGCTTGAAAGTGCTGCAGTTGTTCCGCTGTCGATTCCTCCAGATAGTCCTAGCACAATTCCTTTTGCCCCTGCATTTTCAACGTATTCTTTAATGAAACGGCTAATTCTTTTTTCGGCTTCAGAAAAATCTATGTTTAACACAGAGGGCGTTAAATTCACTTGGCTCACGAGCTTCATATTCTTGGTTTGTAGGCAAGTATTTAAGGACAAGGATAAATATTAAATGAACATTACCATCGTTTAGAAGGTTGTTATGATTGGGGCGAAGAAGGAAGAAAGTTGTTCATATTCCTAAGAAACGTTTACCTAAGTTCTTCTCTTGCCCTAGATGTGGAAAAGAAACAATAAAAGTTGAAATATTCAGAGATGATGGTCATGCCCTTGCGCAATGCAGTAGCTGCGGTCTTAAGGAAGAATTTCCAATTAGACCTGCTCAGGGCGAAGTCGACATTTACTGCATGCTAACTGACCGAGTTTATGGTTCCACGAAAAGAACGCCTGTAACAAACGTTAAAAAAGAGTAATCGAAGGATATTTGCCATGCAAGGGCCTACAGAAAAGTACTTACTTGAGAAAATAAAAACCGAAGGTTCCATCCACTTAACTCTGATAGACCCCGAAGAAGTATCAGTTACTCAAGCTTCTCGGATTGCTGAAAACTCTCAAAAAAGTGGAACAGCAGCCATAATGATTGGAGGCTCAACTTTTGCATCTCAAGCTCACCTTGATGACGTGGTAAAAGCCATCAAGTTTTCAGTAAGAATTCCTACAATATTATTTCCAAATAATATAACTGGTATAAGCAGTTATGCAGATGCTATATGGTTCATGTCGCTTCTGAATTCTGTGGATCCCTATTTTCTTATGGGCGCTCAAATTCTTGGAGCCCCTCTAGTCAAAAAGTATGGCATAGAACCGATTTCTATGGGCTATATAATTGTTGGTGAAGGTGGCACTGCAGGCATTGTCGGGAAAGCGATTTCAGTGCCTTATACTAAGCCTGAACTTGCAGCTGCTCATGCCCTTGCTGGTCAATATCTTGGGATGCGCTTCATTTATTTGGAAGGCGGTTCTGGCGCCACAAATCCAGTGCCGCCTGAAATGATTCGAGCAGTCAAACATTTGCTTGATATTCCGCTTATCGTAGGTGGCGGAATTAGAACTAAAGAGCAAGCTTTAGCTGCAGTATCTGCAGGAGCCGACATAATCGTTACTGGTAACGTTACAGAAAATAATGATGCAAAACAACGGATTACTGAAATCGTTGAAGCAATAAGAAGCATTAAGGCTTAATGCTATCTATTTTTGCTCGCCATTTCTGTTTGTTTTCTAGAAAGCCAAAATAACCTATTACTCTATATCTTGTCAAGGGAAGTTGCGCTTTGAACATCAGCAAAGGCTATCAAAAATACGTGGAAACAATGGAAAACACGCTGAAGCAATTGTATGCCATAAGCGACAGCGCAAGGTCAGAAGGCTTGGATCCAGCTTTAAAAACAGAATGCATTATCGCTCAAGACATTGCTGACTTAGTTGAAGGCCTTGTGGGTCCAAAGGAAGTGGCACACAGCATCAGGGAATTGAGCACTAAAATTCAGAGAGAAGAAATCGCTTTTAAAGTTGCTGAAGAAATTGTTTTAGGCAAATTCGGTTCTCTGGATCCTGAAAGGGCTGCTGAACAGGCGATTCGGACTGCTCTTGCTATTTTCACTGAAGGTTTAACCGCAGCGCCAATACAGGGCATAGCTCAGGTCAAAATAAAAACTAATGCTGACCGAACCCGCTATTTGGCTATTTATTTTGCTGGACCGATACGTTCGGCAGGTGGAACAGACCAAGCTTTGACGCTTGTCGTGGGTGATTTCGTTCGCAAGCAGTTAGGTTTAGATAGATATAAGCCGACAGATGAAGAGGTTTCTCGTTTTATCGAGGAATTAAGGTTATATGAGCGGTCTGTTGGCCGTTTTCAATATCACATTCCCGATGAAGAATTAAAAAAGGCGCTTAATCTAATTCCAGTCGAATGCACTGGTACAGAATCCGATCCCGTGGAAGTTTCCTCGTACAGGAACCTGCCTAGGGTAGAAACTAACCGTGTAAGGGGTGGAGCGCTCCGAGTAGTTAATGATGGCATCGTTGGACGGGCACAAAAAGTCTATGTAATTATTGACAAAATTGGTTTCCAAGGTTGGGATTGGTTAAGAGATTTCAAAAAGAAATCTGAAAAGAAATCGGGCGGCTTTATGGATGATGTTATTGCTGGGCGACCAATTTTCGCTTTCCCTTCAAGGCGTGGGGGCTTCAGGTTAAGGTATGGTAGATCACGGAATACGGGTTTATCAGCAGTCGGTATTCATCCTGCTACAATGTATGTGCTTGAAAGTTTTCTTGCGGCTGGAACCCAAATGCGTTTGGAGCTTCCAGGAAAAGGCTGTGTTACCCTCCCTGTGGATAGTATTGAGCCCCCTGTTGTTCTGCTAAAGGATAACTCAGTTGTCAAGGTAACCCTTGAAAATTTTAGTGAAGTTAAAGGCAAAATTCAAAAAATTCTTTTCTTAGGTGACATTCTAATTAGTTTTGGCGACTTTCTTTACTCTAACAAAACTCTTCCACCATCGGGATACGTTGAAGAATGGTGGGCTAAAGACCTTCAGGTTGCGCTTAATGAGAAATTTGGGTTAGATTACCAGAAAGCAGCAGAGACCATTAAAGTTTCTTTTGAAAGCCTCCTAGGGTTCTTGAATAATCCTTTTAGCAATAAGCCTACATTTAAAGAAGCTCTGCTTCTAAGCCAGTATTTAGCTGTTCCTTTACACCCGAATTTTACATTCTTTTGGTCTAGCTTATCCTCTGTCCAAGAGCTTGAGATTCTGCAACAATGGTTGGCCTCTTGCAAAGTTCATACTGAAGGAGATCTCGTTTTCAAGATTTCAGGCCAAAACAATGAAGAGGCGGTAAAGTTACTTAGGCGAATTCTGGCGCCACATAAGCTTGCTGATAACAAGGTTTTGCTTGAAGGTCAAGACGCTGCCGCTTTGGCTTATTGTCTTGGTTACAATGGTACAAAAACAGTTGATTGCGTTGCGGCTCCTAATGTATTGGCTGCAGTTAGTTTGATTTCTGGAGTGCAAATTAAAGATAAAGCCCCAACCTTTGTTGGCGGTCGCATGGGAAGACCCGAGAAGGCTAAACATAGGGAAATGAAGCCTCTTGTACACGTCCTTTTTCCAGTGTCCCTGGCAGGTGGCACACATAGGGATCTTTTAGAGGCGGCAAAACAAGGTCCTGTGTTTGTCCAGATGGTTAAGAGGAAGTGTCCTAACTGCAAAAACTTCACTTCAAAGGTAAAATGCTCCGTTTGTGGCTGTGATACAATTACAGAAAAAAGTTGTCCCCGTTGCGGTAGGACTCTTAAGGATATTAGTTGTCCAACTTGTAAAACAGACGCTGTTCAATATCAGCGACAACCAGTGAACTTCAAAGAAATGGTTGATACCGCATGTAAGTTACTATGTTATCCTCCTCCAAAAATGCTGAGGGGTGTTAAAGGCTTAACCAACCTCGATAAAACTCCTGAAATTGTGGAAAAAGGGATTTTGCGAGCTAAATATGGTTTATCGGTTTATAAAGATGGTACAATTCGCTTTGATGCCACAAATGCTCCGTTAACCCATTTTACGCCAATTGAGATCGGAGTATCGGTTGAAAAAATAAGGCAGCTAGGCTACTGTTGCGATACGCACGGAGTAAAACTTACTGATTCCACACAGGTTTGTGAGTTAAAAGTTCAAGACATTGTTATTCCGTGGAAAGCAGGAGAATACTTTATTCAAATAGCAGCTTTCATCGACGATTTGCTTGTAAGAGTTTACAAACTTCCAGCTTACTATAACGTTAAGAGACCTGAGGATCTTGTTGGCCATTTAGTTTTTGGTTTAGCTCCCCACACTTGCGCTTGCATTTTAGGGCGTGTGGTCGGTTATACAGACCGTAACGTGATTTATGCTCATCCTATTTGGCACTCAGCTAAACGCAGAGACTGTGACGGTGACGAAGATGCTATCATGCTGGCTTTGGATACACTTCTAAACTTTTCCCGAGTGTTCTTGCCAGCCCAAATAGGGGGAATCATGGACGCTCCAATCCTCTTAATTCCTTTTGTTAACACCAAGGAAGTACAAAGGCAAGCCCATGATTTTGACGTTGACGCAACTTACCCACTTGAGTTTTACCAGAAAACCTGCGATAAGGGAGAGGCTAGAATCGTTAGCTCAATAATGGATGTCATCAGTCACAGGCTTGGAACAGAAGCACAGTTTGAAGGCTTCCAATACACCACTCCTGTGACGAACATTAACCTCGGCAACGCTAACAGCTCGTATAAAGAATTCAAATCTATGATTGAGAAGCTCAATATGCAGCTCGAATTAGGTTCCCGAATTGATGCTGTAGATGTCGAGCGCGTCGCCCTAAAGGTTTTAACAACCCACTTTATCAGAGACATTGCGGGGAATTTGCGGGCTTTTTCCACACAAGGGTTTAGGTGTAAATCATGCAACAAGAAGTTTCGTCGTCTCCCTCTTAAAGGGAAATGTTCTTTCTGTGGGGGAAAATTAACTCTCACTGTCTATCGTGGTGGTATAGAGAAGTATTTGGTGGCTGCACAGCAGCTTGTGGACAAATATGGATTACCTAACTATTACACGCAGCGAATGGATTTGATAAAAGAGGAGATAGCTTCTATGTTTGATAACAAAAAACCTAGACAAGCTAAACTTTTTGATTTTCATTAGGCTAAAGTTTTTCAATGTAAACCTCTTGATTATCTGTTGGTGAAAAAAAAATAAAGGACTCTTTGCATCCTAACGCTCACTTGAAGAATGTGAGAAATGTAAGTAGCGGTCTTAGAGCCCGAACCAAGATATTGCAAACGCTTGAGCATAACCCATCTGCAGCTGCGAGGATAGCAGAAGAAAACTCTTTGTCCTACAGCGTTGTGCGGCATCACTTGCGGCTTCTTGAAGACGATGGTATTGTTCACCGCAAAGGGGGTAGACCATATTGTTGGATGTCTACTGGTTTAGGACAGAAACGCCTAGTCACTTAGAAAGTGCATTGACAGGGTGACTGCTGGCATTTTGGGCATTTGTAATTGTATTTGTTGATGGCTGCTTTTTCAAGGTCAATTCCCATTATGTTAGCAAGAGAGGCAAGCCAGGCAATTACATCTGCAAACTCCTTCTCAGTAGACTCTCCATCGGTTCCTTTCTCCAATTCTTCTCCTAACTCTGCGACCTCATCAACAAGCCAGTTGTAAGTTCCACTTATTCCACGGTTTCTGTCCCTCTTGAAATAGAGGGTTCGCATCATTTGTTGAAATTCTTTTATGTCCACAACCAATCATCTCTTTGGTTTTCGACAGTTGCATGTTGAATATTATTGAATAACTGCGAGAATTCAAGTTTTATACTTTCCGTTTCTGCGTAAGATTAATTAAATGCATGCAATACATGAGAGGAACAGGGATATTAGTGAGCAGAAAGAAAAAGAAAGAAGCTGGTCCAATGCCTGCAGCAAGTGCAGGTCTGCTACGTTTCTTTGAGGAAGAGACTGAAGGAATCAAAATTAGACCTGAGCTTCTTGTGGTCTTTTCGGTTTCGTTGATAGTTATTTCTGTTTTAGCAAAAGTTTTCTTCATTTAACGCTTGCTCTATCGTCTCGGTGGAGTAGCGTGTAACACTTCTATTCTTTGAACAGAATTCAAATGGAGAAACAACTCACTTCTTTCTTCACGACTCGTCACTTGTGGAATAGGCTGGGCCATGGTTGATCTCAAAACGATTGCTTCTGCTTCTGAAAGCCAGATTCCTGTCGGTTCGAGCGTTACAGCAGCTAGTAACCCTTCAAAACCGTAAGCTGGATCGATAATGACTCTGATTTTCTTGCCCACATTTCTCTCCAGCATATGAAATATTGAAAGGGGCACTTCTTGATCTGGCATAGACTTCGCAAATTAGTATGATTGTCATTTTAAAGATAAAACAGTTCCCATCCAGGACACATGTTACTCTTTGTTGTGACTTGCTAAATTGGGATCTTGTTCCTTGGATTTTATATTCTTTTGTGCTAAATGCGTTTCTCTTGAATCGTTGGTTGTTAAGAAATTTGTATTTAATGTCTAAAACTCAGGCTTTAATTTAGCTAATTTTAATAAGCATCACCAATTTCAATAGGAAGCCATGCTGAGTTGAAAAGATGGAGGATAACCGTTCGCTTAGTAGCTCAATGGATGATGCAAAGAAACATTATTCCTCACTGTTTTCCTTGCCTTCACTAAACGAAGCGTTGATTATTGTTGCGCTGCTTTGCGTTGTTATCGGTGTTTCAACTTTTTTTGTTGCTCCTTCTCAGGGTTTAGTTGGCGCTTTGTTTCTTGGTCTTTCGCTTTTTGTTTTATCACTCACATCAGACCTTTTGATGAGTAAAGTGCTTCTCAAGGGTGACCCAATTTTTTCATTACGACGAACTTCAGTTTTGTCTCTTGCCAGTTTTGTTTTCTGGCTAGTCTTTATCGTAATAGGTGTTGGCTTAAGTTTTCAATTTGGATGGATACTTTGGGTTAAACTTTCCCTGCTGGGGTACGCTGTTATTGTGACTTTAAGGATTGTTGTGCTTATGGCAACCTCAATGGCAGTAGGCTGGCGAAAAGGGCTGTCTGTTCTTCTTCAACCGACGTTTTGCGTGGGGGCTTTTCTGATTTTTTGGGTTGGCCTTTCAAGCGCCATAATCTTGCAAGTTTTGGCTTTCATAATTGTTTCTCCAATAATTAGTTTAATCGTTGTTTTGTTGTTTTTCTGGTCTTTGGAACGGGTAAGTAAAAAGTTTTCTTCACTGGCTTCTGTGCCGCTGTTTAGGGCGTTTATTGTTGACTGGGTATCCAATGTCAACGCCCCTCTTGAGAAATTCCTTGAAGAAATGGGGGAATACAAAGATATTGAAGTTAGCCTTCTAAGGTTTGATTCTTCAAAACCCTTAGCTGCTATCATTGTTCCTCTTGTGCATCCAGGTCCTTTTAAGAATATAGGCAGCAGTCTTCTGCCTTCTCTGCTCAAGAGTGGATTTGAAAGAGAATATGCCTGTGACACTTGTACTCCGCTTGGCATTTTGGGGCATGAGCTTGACTTAGCATCACAAGGTCAGAACCAAAAAATAATTTCGCACGTTGTAGCTTCTGCAAAGTTTCAGGCATCAGCAGGTTTAGCCTCTCCTTTTGTTAGAGCGACTGAAGGTCCAGCTTCCGTTTCCTGCCAAATTTTCGGCGACACGGCTCTTCTTTCTTTTACCCTTGCTCCAAAAACAACCGAAGATTTACCTCAAGAGTTAGGTCGAATTGTAAGGGAGCAAGCAGCAAACTATGGATTAAAAGATACCCTAGTGATTAATGCTCACAACAGCTTAGCCGATTTAATTGACACAGACAGGTATATAGATGAATTACGCACAGCTGCTTCCAAATGCCTCCAACAAGCAGCGCTTCAACCAACTAAACCCTTCATGGTTGGCGGCGCAAGTGTGTTTCCGAAAGAGTTTTCTCTAAAGCAGGGGATGGGAACTGGCGGCATCACAGCAATTGTAGTTCAAGTAGAGAACCAGAAAACCGCCTATATTACAATTGACGGAAACAACATGATTCCTCATTTAAGAGAAAAAATCCTCGCAACTTTATCATCTGCAGGTTTTTCTGAAAGTGAAGTATTCACAACAGATACTCATGCAGTCACCGGCATGGTTACTGGAAAACAAGGTTACAACTCCGTTGGAAAAGCAATAGATAATGAAACTTTGATTCGATATATTCTTGAAGCTGCAAAAACCGCAGAATCTAAACTTGAAAGGGCCAAAGCTGGAAGTATACATTTAGTTGTGCCTCACGTCAGGGTAATTGGGGAGGAACGTTTGAAATCTGTAACTACGCTTGTTGACAAGGCAATTGGAAAAGCAAAGCAAACGTTAGTTCCCATCTTTGGGTTAGAAGGGGTGCTTCTACTTTTGCTCTTATGGTTCTTGATATAGGCTGGCTGTTTTTCTGGATTCATAAAGGTTAATATTGCTTCTTACCTTCGCTTTTGTTGGAGTTTATCAAATGTTTGCTTATCCAAAAATTGTTGTTTCTCCGCCTGGACCCAAAGCCAGAGAGCTTGTTATGAAGGATGAACAACTTGTTTCTCCATCGTACCAGCGATATTATCCGTTTGTAGTTGAGTCAGCAAACGACTGCATAGTTAAAGATGTAGATGATAACGAGTATATTGACTTAAATTCAGGCATAGCCTGCATGAACGTTGGGCACAATCATCCTCGTGTAGTTGAGGCGATAAAGAGTCAATGTGACAGGTTCCTGCATTATTCTACCGCTGACTTCTACTCCAAAGAAGTTATCAACCTAGCTCAAAAATTAGCAACCATAACTCCCGGCGAATTTGGAAAAAAAACATATTTCGGAAACAGTGGAACCGAAGCCGTTGAAGCAGCAGTCAAACTTGCCCGATGGCACACACGCAAACAATTATTCATAGGGTTCACAGGAGCCTTTCATGGACGTACGATGGGTTCCTTAGCTTTCACTGCCAGCAAGCCTGTGCAAAGAAGCCATTTTTCCCCTTTTATGCCTGGTGTAACCCATGTTCCTTATCCTTACTGCTACCGCTGCCCATTCAAACTTGAAACTTCAAGTTGCGATTGTTGGTGCGCAGATTTTATCGAAGAAGAAGTACTGCAGAAATATTTGCCAGCTGAAGATGTGGCAGCCGTTCTTTTTGAACCAATTCAAGGCGAAGGCGGCTACGTGGTTCCTCCGCCAGAGTTTTTTCCAAAGCTGAAGAAAATCGCTGACAAGTACGGTCTACTTCTTATCGATGATGAAGTTCAGTCTGGTGTAGGGCGAACCGGTAAATGGTTCGCTATCGAACATTGGGACATTGAACCAGACATTATTTGTACTGCAAAAGCCTTGGCTTCAGGCTTACCTCTGGGTGCAACAATTGCCAAAACAAAAATTATGGATTGGACTGGAGGCTCGCAATCAAGTACTTTTGGCGGAAATCCATTATCATGCGTTGCTGCATCCGCAGTTTTAGACATTATTAAGGAGCAGCAGTTGCTGGATAACACTAACAAACAGGGCGCTTATGCAATGAAACGGCTGGATAGACTGCAAGAGACCAATAGCATAGTTGGCGATGTACGTGGTAAGGGTTTGATGATTGGGGTGGAACTTGTTGAAGATAAGGAATCAAAGAAGCCTGCCGTGCAAAAAACAGCTAAAGTTGTTTTGCGTTCTTGGAAACGAGGGGTGGCCCTTATTAGTTGTGGTGTTTCAACGCTTAGGATAGCGCCGCCGCTTACTATTCAAACTGATATGCTTGAAGCCGCTTTGGATATTGTTGAAGATACGATTAATGACGTAGCAAAAGAAATCTAAACTATTTTGCCTTCAGACTTTTTAATGTTCTATGCGGCTTTCGCTTGAGCTCTGTACCGCAAATCTGGCACTCTTTGTATGAGCAGTTTACGGGGTATTGTCTGTGGCATGCTGGGCAATATCTTATCCATTCTAAGAGTCGTTTGATGCCGAATGTGGCGAGTGCTAGGAATTCTATTCGTAAATGTGTGGCAACATTCTGGATTGAATAGTCGTCCGTGATAATTTGGGCTGTATACCCTTCAGCTTTCAATTCTGAGGCTAAGGCAAGAAGTTGAACGTCAGTGCCTGATAGCTTAAATGAGTCGCCAACTTTGCCTGCTGACTTTTTTACACTGTTCAAAAATATTTCTGAGGGAACTTTAACCTTCAACTTTCCGCTTTCGAGCGCAGCGTCAAAACGCACCTTAATCATTGAGTTCCTTATTATTTCCTGTTCAACCTTAGGAACAGTTACTTGCTCCTCACCTAAAGAGAAAGGATCAAAACCAGCCAGAAAAGCAGACGTATCTAAAATAATGATTCTTTTACATTGGCTGTTTGTCTGAGTATTCATTCTGTTCCCTTAAACAGCAATCGGCTTTTCAATCGGTCGTAAAAATCGGTTTCAAACCGAATGAAAGAAGTTACATTTTTGGATACTGAAACCTCTGCGGTAGGCTCTTTACTATTTATCATTTTACGGTACTTTCCATCAATCAGGACAAGGATTTTCTCTGCCTTAGTTACTTTGATTGCAATTTTGCAGTTAGCTGGAAAAACAATTGAATGGAAAACTGTTAAAGAGCAGATGGGAGTAATCACGAAAGCGCCAACCGCCGGGTCTAAAACTGGACCCCCTGCTGAAAAAGAATAGCCAGTAGAGCCTGTTTCGGTTGCTACAATTAGGCCGTCTGCTTGGCTATTGATAATAGGTTTGCCTTCCTTGCATATTTGAGTATAAAGTATTTTTGAGGGTTCACCTGCAGAAATTACAACGTCATTCAAGGCATCAGGCATGTCTTCTTCGCCTGCTTTTACACATAGCTTTGCGCATTTTTCTATCTTGTATTTACCCTCAAGAATTTTGTTTACTGCTTCAAAAGCGTTTTTCGGTTCAGCTTCAGTTAGAAATCCTCGAAGCCCCATGTTTATCGCTAAAATTGGCGGTTCAGGCTTAGCTATTCCGATGCATGTGCGCAAAATTGTTCCGTCGCCGCCGATAGTTATTATAAAATCGGTTTTCATTTTTGAAAGAGGAACCATCTGCGCTTGGGTGGTGACTTTATCCGATAAGGTATCTTCTACGTAAACTTTCAATCCTTTGCCACTCAGATACTCAGCTAGCTCTTCTGTAAGCTTCAGAGCAGGTTTTTTGTCGTAGCGGGCAACTAATCCCACGCTTCTAAACACTAAATCCACCGTTCAGTAAATACCGTTATCCTATCTTATATTAAGCTTTTAATGGGCATTTTCAGATTTTTTCACACTTTTTCTATTAGAAGTTTCGTAAATCTATATAGATTACTCAATTGTGAGCAAGAATGGGGTACACCCTCTTTGGCAAATATCGCGGATTAGGAATCAATGGCTTTTCTGATTGCGGGTAGGGTCAATTTTGTATATTTTAGCTTGCAACCGATGGAAAATGTACTTGTTGCTGTAAGATGGTTACAACATGGTTTCATATACAATGATTGACCATATTTGCAAAGTTGATTCTGTGATTTCCTGTTACAAGGTTAACTGTCCGAAATGTGGAAATGAGCTTGCTAAGGCTGACAAAAAATTAGAGAATTCTGTGTTCAGCATTGCGATTTATACTTGTGAAGCGTGTGGTTCTAAATTTAAGCATACTCGGTCATTTTGATTATTTTGGCTTCTTCTTGACGGATATATCTCGCAAAAGTCAGAATCTTAATTTGTAAAGCTTACAAGTAGCTTTGAGGTCTTAGATCTAATAAAATTGCGTTTTATACGGTTCTATTGGCCGGGCAGTTGTTGTTTCATTTTGTGACAACATTATTTTATATCATTTAGAATCGTAACAGATTAACAGGAAAGAAGAAGGATTAAACTAGGAGCCACGTTTGTTGAGCGGGTCTGGCTGCTAAATGCGGTAAGGTGCCCCCTCTTAACTTCTACACCTTATCCATCTTAGCGCTTGGCTAAATCCGCTTAACTCTGCTTTTACCCCTCCCAAATAGATTAAATTGCACCAGATTCTTTTTTCTATTAGGAGTTTTATTTTTTGGCAAAGTATTATGTATTTTAATGCAAGTCAGAAGCAGAGGGGGCTTACGCACGCTTGGGAGCAAGCAGTCGCTTTAGTGAAGGAGCTATTAACGAATAATTTGATTTCAAAAAAAAAACTTTGAGATAAAAGAAGATAAAGGAGAAGAATCTTATGTCATATACAAAAAACAAGAACCAGAAAAATTATAAGTTATAAAGAAGTCCATTTTGGACTTTTCATCTTTGAGGTTGTTCTTCCCCTCCTGCTATTTAATAAAAGACACGGGAACTAAAAAAATCGTTTAAGGTTGCGGTGTCTCTTCAAATTATGATTATTACACAAATGCCCCAATTGAAATATGAAAAATTTGTCCATGCAACACAATTTGATTGTTTATCCAATTCCTGATGTTTGCCAAATTATATAAGCAAAACGATTGCATACTACAAACCACTATCTAAAAAATTATGGAGAAAAAGAAAATGCAAAATTCAAGAATTAAAGGAAAGACTCTCGTAATCGCTATTGTTGTTCTTTTGATGACTTCCGCTATCTTAATGGATGTCAAAGTTCAAACCGTTCAAGCACAACTTGCAGCGAAGCAGCCGTACAGTGGACCACTAAAAACCGGCGATATCGCGGACGGAACCTTCCACAGTGAAATTTCAATCAGCGCTCGACCCAAACTCGTAGGCCTTGGCCAAGAAGTCCTAGTCAACATGTGGGTCACACCCGCAGCCGCAGCAGGTCGCAAACTTCTGGGTTACCATGTGACAATCACCAAACCAGACGGAACTACAGACCAAATGACGCTGGATTCCGAAAGAGATACCGCAGCTACATGGTTTGACTACTATCCAGACCAAGTTGGCGAATACAAGTACAAAGTCGATTTCCCAGGAACGTTCCTACCACCTGGCGTCTACAATGACGGAAAAATCTACGTCGACACAGCAGCAGCAGGTGCAGGCTATCAAGGAGTACCAACAATCTATACAGGCTCAAGCTACTATCTACCCGACTCTAGCCCAGAATACAGCTTCACTGTTCAAAAAGATATGGTAGCATCTTGGGGTGCAGCCTCGCTACCAACTGACTACTGGACGCGACCTGTGGCGCCAGAACTTAGAGAATGGCTCCCAATCATAGGAGACTGGCCTTGGTATGGACCTGCAGGCGCTGACTACGCACAACTTTACCCTAACACTAGCCCTGCCTGGAGTCCACGAACTGACTTCTATCCATATGTCCAAGGACCGAGTACCGCGCACATAGCATGGAAACTAGTGCAAAACATAGCAGGCATTACTGGCTCTGGCAGATATGCCACCTACGGCGCTGAAGGATGGAGCTATGACGTTCCAGCCGCAACCACATCATCATCTCCAAGCCAAATTACAATGGTCATTGCAGGACGAGGTTACATGACAGTTCCAAGAGTAAGGTCAGAAATGATCAATGGCACTATTCAGCAAATGGCAACGACCGCTTTGGACTGTGTTGACATTCGCACTGGAGAAGTGCTCTGGGAAGTAGACGGATTCACACATTCACAAGGCTTGGCTAGTTTCGGAAGCTGGATATTTGGTGGTGCAATCGAGTACCCATCCACGATCGTTTACCTAGACGGCAGCAGACTCTGCAAGTACAATGCAAATACTGGCGCCCAGACACTAAACATGTCGATTTCACCGTTAACATCAGCTATTCACTACAAGAATGGATACGCCTTAGGCGTACAAACATTAGGCTCTGGAGCAACAGCAACATACCGACTGATCAACTTCACCACAGCTGGAACTTCCACCAACTTCACGACTAGAATAGCGGGGAACATTACCTGGCCGATGAGCAGTTTTCCAGCTACTACCGATTTCGATTTAGGCATAGCTGCTTCGTTTGGACGTGGCTTGATTGGCAATAACGGCAACACTCCTGAAATGAGGCTAATATCCGTGAGCATAACCACAGGCCAAGTGATAGTGAACAAATCATTCGCACCAGTAGGCTCAGATGAATTAATGGGCTACAGCGGCGCATCTGACGTTTGCGATCATGGAATATACGCGTTCCTTACGGCTTGGGGACAATTCAAGGGATTAGACATCAGAACAGGAAATCTAGCGTGGACGACACCTAGAATGGACGCTCCTTGGGATGTAAACGGTTTCGGCGCTTATGATACAACATCAGCCTACGGAATGTTCTACAGAGCTGCATACTCGGGTATCTACGCTTTCGACTGGACAAACGGCAACCTAGTGTGGAAATACGAAGCCCCAGCTATCAGCCCATACGAAACCCCTTACATTGACTCGAACGGAACCACAGTGTACTCTTTCAACGGTGACTGCTATGCTGCAGACGGAAAAATCTACAGTATCAACACTGAACACACGCCTACTCAACCCATCACAAGAGGATGGCAACTTCACTGCATTAACGCCACTACTGGCAAAGGGATATTCAAAACAATACTAACAGGAAGCATGGGCGCTATCGCTGACGGATACATGGCAATTTCAGAATCGTATACTGGCACATTGTATGTTTTAGGCAAGGGCAAAACCCAGACAACTGTTAGTGCACCAGACACTGCAGTGTCGCTTGGAACTCCATTGGTAATCAAAGGCTCTGTCATAGACCAATCACCTGCTCAGCCAAACACTCCGTGCGTTTCTGCAGACTCAATGTCCACTCAGATGGAACACATACACCGACAACTGCCAATCGACGGTATATGGCACAACATAACTCTAACCGGCGTCCCAGTGACATTAACAGCAGTTGACTCAAACGGCAACTACCAAGCCATTGGCACAGTAACATCCGACGGCTATTATGGCACATTCAGCAAGACCTGGACTCCACCAATTCAAGGCGACTATAAGATCATAGCTTCCTTTGCAGGCGACGATTCCTACGGAAGCTCAGGAGCATCAACTTATGTTACAGTGAGCGCGGCCCAATCAACAGCAACCCAAACACCACAAAATGTACAAGCAGCACCAGATTACACGATGACAATCATAGCCGCAGCAATCGGAATAGCAATAGTAGTAGTAATCTCCGCAATAGCTATCGTGCTATTACTCAGAAAACGACCATAAAAAAGAGAGAACATAAACAACATCCTCTTCTTTTTTTGTTTTAAACTTAAAATGATTATTTCTGCCTTTGATGTTACTATACCTTATGTCATCTGTGGACAACTAACCCGCTTTTGCGCTTAGTGATTCTTTGATATTTGTTTCTTCATTC
Source organism: Candidatus Bathyarchaeota archaeon (assembly GCA_963811105.1). Classification (GTDB taxonomy): domain Archaea; phylum Thermoproteota; class Bathyarchaeia; order Bathyarchaeales; family Bathycorpusculaceae; genus Bathycorpusculum. Next base: position 1,374,181 of record CAWEPZ010000011.1, read on the forward strand.
ATTTTTAATGCCCATGTTTCTATTTGTTGTAGTCTAGTTATTACTCTTTCAGAGGTTTGTTTTTTGACTAACGGCAGCGCTGGCCTCACAATTTTTCAAAAAAAATTTGCCTCAATTCTCATCAATCTCATACGACGGTGGTACCATATGATTTTGAATGTAGAAAACAATGTCAATTAAGATTAACTTCAAATCATGTATCTAAATACCCGATTTCCATAGGCATCTCTACCCAAGCTTCTGAAGTCGATGGACATAAACCCTTTAGAAAGCGTAAATGGTGAAAGGAAACTCTACATGTTTTCCTTTACTTTGAAAATTTAATAAATATTATATATGGCTGTTATTCAGAATGTTTGGATTAGAACTAGTACTGTTGGTGAGTGTATGAGTAAACCAGTTGATGTCGGAGAATTACGCGTTGGCGGCTACATGATGATTGAAGGCGAACCGTGCCGCATAGTCGATATTGCAAAATCTAAACCTGGTAAACACGGATCAGCCAAAGCAAGAATCGTTGCAATCGGCGTCTTCGATAAACAAAAAAGACAATTTGTTAAGCCAGTCGATCTTGGCGCCGAAGTTCCCCTAATTGATAAAAGAGCAGGCCAAGTTTTTGCTATTAACCCAACTGGAATACAAATAATGGATCTTGAAACCTACGAATATTTAGATGCTCCATATCCTGAGGAGGACGAAGTCCCTAAAGCCAAGCTTACCCCAGGCACCGAAATCGAATACTGGAAAATATTGGGTAGAGTAAAAATCGTTAGAGCAAAATAATCAAGCATTATCCTGAAAGATCTTTCCCTCTATCATTATTTTACATTTGGTTTTCTGCCAATTTAGTTCTCATTTCTGTTCTTAATGTTGGTTTACAGTTTTAGCTCCACCAGTTCAAGCCTAATATCTTGAAGATAAGATATACTGCTGAAAGAATTACCCCCCAAATTATTGCAATGGTTGCGATAACAAGTATAAGGTTACTTTGTAAGTTAACGTAAAAAGCCCAGTACTTAAAATACCTAAACCTATAAGCAACAAAAAGAAAATGCTTGCATGGATTACACGTTCTGCTGATATTTAGTAAGCCTAATTACTCATGTTTATTTACGTGTATTGTTAACAGATTTTCTATCAATGTTTATTTTCTAGTTGGAGCCTTCTGTGGTGAAGCCAATGATGCATGAAGAGCCGTCTGAATTGTGAAGAATAAATTTAATGGGGAACTGAGGCTTCAACCAACAAAAAAAAGCTTCACAAAAAATAGTTGTTTAAAATTAGGTTTATTTCGATGTTTTTTAGCTTAATCTTTATTTAAAAGGATTATAGACTGTTTAGGCTGGAGACTCTGATGGCGCTAGACAAGTTAGGTTCTTCTCTAACAGATGCTATAAAGAAACTGTTTAAGGTTGGCGTAGTGGACGAAGCCGCAGTGAAGGAACTTGTCCGCGACATACAAAGAGCGTTGCTCCAATCAGATGTTAATGTTAACCTTGTCCTCGAAATATCAAAGCGCATAGAAGAACGAGCCCTAAAAGAAAAAGTTCCCCCAGGCATTTCAAGACGAGAGCATGTGATAAAAGTTGTTTACGAAGAACTAACTCGCTTTGTAGGTGATAAGCCTGTTCCACTCAAAGCGGAGCCAGGCAAAAGAAAAATCATAATGCTTGTCGGAATCCAAGGCTCAGGAAAAACCACCCACGCGGCAAAACTCGCACGGTACTTCCAAAAGAGAGGGCTAAAGCCCGCTTTAATTTGCGCTGACACTTTTCGCCCAGGCGCATATGCTCAGCTCCAGCAATTAGCCGCTAGAATAAACATTCCTATTTACGGCGACGTAAAGGCGAAAGACCCAGTTAAGGTCGTCAGGGAAGGGTTGAAACAATTCGCCGATAAGGACCTATTAATTGTTGACACATCAGGCAGGCACAAAGAAGAGAAAGATCTGATCAAAGAGATGAAAGATCTTGAAAAGAACATCAAGCCTGACGAAGTCATCCTGGTTATTGACGGAACCATTGGCCAACAAGCCCTTATCCAAGCCAAAGCATTCCATGAAGCAACACCAATAGGGGCAATAATCGTTACGAAACTTGACGGTTCTTCTCGTGGAGGAGGCGCACTCTCAGCAGTCGCAGCAACCGGCGCACCAATAAAGTTTATTGGCACTGGCGAAAAAATCGAAGATATCGAATCATTTATTCCCTCACGCTTTGTTGGCCGACTCTTAGGCATGGGCGATTTGGAAACCCTTTTGGAAAAAGTTCATGACGCCGAAATTAAGGTTCCACAGAAGAAAGCTAAAGAAATACTCAGCGGCAACTTTACTCTAACAGATATGTATGAACAATTTGCAGCTGTCAAAGGGATGGGTCCATTTAAAAAAGTGCTTCAGATGTTGCCAGGGATGTCCTCTAATGTGCCAGACGAAATGTTGAATTCCGCTGAAGGTCGCTTGGATAAATGGCAAGTAATAATTCAGTCCATGACACCTAAGGAAAAAGAAAACCCGAAGCTATTGAACTCCTCCAGAGCAAGACGAATAGCACACGGCTCCGGAACAACAGAAAAAGACGTCAAAGAATTAGTAAAACAGTATTTTCTGATGCGTAAAATGCTCAAGACGTTTAAACGTAGAAAGAAACTGCCCTTCGGGCTTGGCGGAAAAGGAATGCCCGCGAATTTTCCAGTAGGCTAAAAGACATGGATATTTTAGAAAAAGCGTTTGAACTTCTTAGCAAATACCCCCTTTGTAACCATTGTCTTGGACGACAATTTGCCTTGCTTGGTTACAGCATGGAAAACAACGTACGAGGTTCTTCATTAAAAATCAATTTAACCTTACAAGCAAACGACCTTGTAAAAGAAAAGAAAATAGAAGGCATTGAACAGCTTAAAATTTTGGCGACAAATGGTTTTTCAAGAGAAGCCCAAGAAACCTTAAAACACCTAAAAAAACGCGTTCCAAAAGCCCTAGAAACAAAATGTTATCTTTGTGAAGGCAAATTTGAGCTTGTTAGCAGCTTAACCGATAAAGCATTAGCTGCAATTGAGGGCTATGAATATTCCACATTTCTAATCGGTATTGAATTGCCACTTAAGATTGAGGAAAGTGAAGACGAGTTTAAAGCCGTCTTCAACCTTGGCTACAGCGAAAGTATCAAACATGAGTTCGGACGACTACTTGGCAAAGCCCTCGCCGAACGCAGCGGCAAAGAGGCAAATTACTTAATCCCTGACATAGTCCCAGTAATAAACCCCTTTCAAGAGAAAGTGCACATTCAAGTTAACCCGCTTTTTGTCGCAGGCAGATACCGCAAGCTAGTGCGTACAATTCCACAATCAAAATGGTTCTGTTCAACCTGCCGTGGAAGAGGCTGCGAAAAATGCGGTGGAACAGGAAAAATGTATCCTGAATCGGTTGAGGAGTTATCTTCAAAACCACTGTTAGAAGCAACTTTAGGCGAAAAATCCTCATTTCATGCTTCTGGCCGCGAAGACATCGACGCACGCATGTTGGGCACAGGGCGACCTTTTGTTATCGAGGTTTCTAAACCCAAGAAACGATTTATCGACTTAAAAGAAATTGAAGCCAAAATCAACGCCGATGCAATGGGAAAAGTTCAAGTTTCAAAGTTGCATTTTACCAATAAGGACGTTGTTAGACGGCTCAAAAAGGGCGAAGGCTCCCAGAAGGAATACCGTTTACTAGCTGAGTTTGAGAAGCCAATTTCCGACGAGAACTTGCATTTGTTGGAAGAAAAGCTCAGCGGCGCTTCAATAAACCAGCAAACGCCTATTCGTGTCATGCATAGAAGGGCGGATTTGACCCGAGAAAGGTACATATATAAGGTTAAAGTTAAGAAGGTGTCGCTTAAGAGGGCTCTGATGCAAATTCACTGTCAAGGCGGCCTTTATGTCAAAGAATTGGTGTCTGGAGATGAAGGAAGAACAATACCGAACGTTTCAGATTTGCTCGGAAACAGAGCGAAGACGCTTAAGCTTGACGTTCTAAAAGTAATTATGGATGATTAAGGAAAAGGTGAAAATTAGATGAAAGGTTCAAAAGGATATTATACTGGCACTCGCAGCTTACTAAAAAAGCAAACCAGGGAAAAAGGTAAACCAAAAATTGGCAAGATACTTCAAGACTACGCGCCTGGTTCTCAAGTGATAATAAGGATGGACTCTAGCACGCAGAAAAGCATGCCTCACAAACGATTCCATGGTAAGATAGGAACAATCATAGCGAAACGAGGACGCGGCTACGTGATTAGCGTTCCACAAGGAAACAGTGTTAAGCAAATCATTACTCGCTCTGAACATATAGAAGGGTACATGGGTAGTGGAGAATAATGAGTAAGCGAGAAGTAAGCGAAAACCGTTTGACACTACCACAGGTTAAGAAAGTATTGGAAACTATTGGCGAAGAAAACCTTGACCAATTCCAACGACGAACATTAGATTATGTAAACAAATTCTCTAAAGTTGATCCTGAAAAAGCCGAAGAGCTTTTGCAGACTCTAGTAAAGGAATATGAAATTGATGAGGCGGAAGCAATTCAAATAATAAATTGCATGCCTGAAACTGTTGATGAGTTGAGAGTCTTCTTAGCTGGCGGACGCAAGATCATTGAGACAGCAAAATTACACTCTATAGTTGCACTTCTGAATGAGAATAGGACTTTGAAGTAGAGGAAGCAACTAAGTATTTTTAAGCAGTAATCCTCAATAGACTGTAAGGCTTAGTGACTATTATGGAAAAGCGGTATGAAGAGTACGCCTACGTCTTAGACTTTTTGTCGCATGGAAAGCCAGGGTTCCGTCCAACTGGACGAGCTGGTTACAGAGCAGGAGCTCTAATTCAATGCGTCGGTGAAGAGTTCTTTACGCTTTTGGAGGCCTTGGTAAAGGAGGATTTGCTACTTAAGCCAGGCGACCGCGTTTACGTTGGAAAAGAATCTCGAGAAGAAGTTACATACATTATCGGGCGCATTGGCTATGAAGAATTAACCGCTTCTGCAAAAGCCGAGCTTCCAAGTGTAGTAAGCAAAATAGTGTCGAACAAGGAGAATTGGTTCGTAAATTTCTTCAATACGGCACGAGCAATTACTCCTCGAATGCATGCTTTGGAACTTGTTCCAGGTATCGGCAAGAAGTACATGTGGCAGGTTATTAACGATCGTGAACGAAAGCCATTTGAAAGCTTTGCCGACTTGCAAAAACGAACTGAATTGCCTAATCCTGTTAAGTTGATTACTAAGCGAGTTATGGAAGAACTTGAGGGCGACAGCAAGTACCGTTTGTTCACTCGCTCGCAATAAGGCGTCAAGCGATGAGCCTTGAGGAAACGAAGCGGTTGCTTCGAACCCATCGAATTACCCCGAACAAGCTTTTAGGGCAAAACTTCATGATTAAGCCTTCATTTTACGAAAAGATGTGCATTTATGCTGATCTTAAGGCTTCAGATGTAGTGTTGGATGTTGGCGCAGGCTTCGGTTTTCTAAGCTGTTTTTTGGCTGATAAATGCAAGAGCGTAATTGCTGTTGAGAAGGACCCGCAGGTTGCAGGAGTTCTTCGTGAACAAGTCCAAGGCATCGACAATGTGACTGTAATTCAGGGCGATGTGCTTAAGGTAGTTTTGCCTGAGTTTAACAAGGTCATAGCAATCCCCCCTTACTACCTCTCCTCTCATCTACTAACGTGGCTTTTTGAACACAGATTAGACTGTGCAGTGTTGATTCTGCAGAAAGAATTTGCAAATCGATTAATAGCACTTGCAGGCAGTGAGGATTATAGTTGGTTAACAGTTATTACATGTCAGCATGCTGAGGCTGAAGTTTTGGACGCGGTTCCTAAAGAAATGTTTTATCCCCCACCAAAAGTGGATTCACTAATTGCTAAACTAAAGCCTTTCAGTAAAAGTTCATTTGAAGTTAAAGACGAACTTTTTTTTAAGCAAATGGTAAAGTGGCTTTTTACTGAACGAAACAGAAAGTTAGGCAAAGCACTAACGCCTTTCTTGAAGGCCACATTTAAGCTATGCAAACAAGATGCAGAAAAGCTTTCCCTTGCAGTGCCATTTCTCGAAAGGCGCGCCCGAGAACTATCGCCTAAAGATTTTGGAGCAATAGCAAATGCAATTTGCAATTAAGCGAGTAACATTTGGCAATTATGCCTTTAACATTTGGGAGAATGTTTACGAGCCAGCCGAGGACTCATTTCTCTTCGCTGAAAATCTAGATGTTGTGAAAGACTCACAAGTATTAGATTTGGGTACCGGTTGTGGCATGCTTGGCATATTGGCTGCAGAAATAGCTACGGGTGTGATCGCAGTTGATCTAAATCCATATGCTGTTCGATGTGCCAAGGAGAATTCAGCGCTCAACAATGTACGCGGCAAAATGGCTTTCATACAAGCTGACCTATTAACCGCTTTTAATGAGAACGATAATTTTGACCTGATTCTTTTTAATGCTCCCTACCTGCCTGCAGCTGAGAATGAAACTGAATCTTGGATTGGACGATCATGGGCAGGAGGAATAAATGGACGCCAAGTAATTGACCGCTTTATCACCCAGGCACCTTCACATTTGAAACCCAACGGTCGGATTCTCTTAATGCAATCGACGCTAACAAACTTGGAAGAAACGTTACGTAAACTTGACCAACTGGGTCTTAAGGCAAGCCAAAAAGCTGAACAAAAACTGCCTTTTTTTGAGACTATAACACTTATAGAAGCCAGAAGTTAACATTGTGGAGGTATATGATGCCTGTGGGTTTTGAAAAGCAAATAAAGGTAAGTATCATTGGTTATTGTGGTGAGTAAGATGACGCTTTGGTTTTATGTTAAAACACAAGATGAACCGAACGCTGTTGGAGAAATTGTTTGCAGCTTCAACGTAACGGAAGGGAAGCATCCTGGAGATAAGTACTCTTGGATTATGGAACCGGGAAAAGATGAGCCTGGTTACTGGGAAATTAAAGGCAAATATGCTCGCCTAAAAGACCTCACAGAAATAGGTATCGTTTACCGAATAGGCGACACCGTGGTTTTGGCGGAAATTGATGATGACTTAGCTCCAGACTTAATAGACCCATTAATAACCAAGTATGGGTTTGATAACGTTAAGTGGATTGCTGTTCCAAAAATGGAATAGTTAAAAACTTAAAGGCCCCAGCAAGCATAGAGATACGCACAGGAATTTTTGCCTGCATAAGTTTCTAACGACTACTTTGTTTTTAAAAGTTGTTAAGTGTTGCTGGAGTGGCTATTCACATGGGATGAGCCTAATTATTTAAGAGAAACCCGGCTAGTTGGGAACAAACCTCTCTTCTCAATAAGCGAGTCGGACCGAACTTACATACAAAAGGGTATGAGTATTTAAGAGCTAAGACTTACTATATACCGTTATTATCATTCCCTGCGGACCAAGTTTGAGGCTTTCCGTCTCTTAAGATAAACGGTATCAAAAGTCGTTTCCACAAATAGGATAAATCCGCGTTTCAAACGTTCGGAAGTATCTTCAACGTGTTATTGGAGATAATTCAACTGGTGTTGAGCGGGGGTGATTCTAGCCCCAGTTTTACGAGCAAAAACCTTTTGATGAATATTTAAAGAAATGGGTTCGATGGAATTTGAACCATGCCTTCTAGCTTAGAAGTCTGCGGGTCTTCTATTGTTTGTCGTACTTTTCGACTTCATCATTTACTATCGTTAGTTCAATACATGCCTGCTTGAACATCTCTCTCGTATCTGCATCAGCATGATACCGCTTGTCACAAACCACCCTTTTAATGCCAGCGTTGATTATCATCATGGCACAGGTTCGGCAGGGGGTCATTTTACAAAAAAGAGTAGCTCCCTCAAGTGATATTCCAAACCTAGCGGCTTGAATTATGGCGTTTTGTTCTGCATGAAGAGTTCGTACACAGTGCTGCGTTACATTTCCGTTGTTGTCAAATACTTTGCGCATGTCGTGTCCTGCTTCGTCGCAATGAGGTAAACCAGAGGGAGCGCCAACATAACCAGTCGTCATTATTCGTTTATCCTTAACGATTACGCAGCCACTTCTTCCTCGATCACAAGTCGCACGCTTTGCCACAGCTTCACATAAATCTAAAAAGTACTTGTCCCAATTGGGTCTTGAATTGTTCTCCAACAGTGTTCCGCCTCAAGCTTAGATGGATACTTCAATAAAACAAATTAATAAATCATATCGAACAACCATTATTTCTGATAGATGTGAATTTCTCTGCCTGTAATGTGCCGTTCATCAATCTCAACTAGGGACCGCATGCAAACAAACTCTTCAAATACCCTGGCCTTCTCGGAAAACATATCTCTAGAAAAAGCCTGTACAAGCTTAAAGCCGCAATTCAAAAGTTTTTCTTCAATAGGCATAGTCACTGCTTGTCCTGAACGAACTTTAAAATAGGGTGTCACAAGCACCAATCGTCCATTACTTTTTAGCACTCGATAGGCTTCTTCAACAAAACCAAAATAAAGAGGCTCAAGCTTCTGAATAATTTTCAACGCATAAGGTCTGGTAGGTACCTGACGCAAAGCGGGTCCCAAATCTGGCTCTGAAACAATACAATCAACCGTTTCTTGCCCAACCTTCTGGGATAGCCTACTCACATCGCCCTGTACAACCCGAAAATCCGCATCGCTAAGGTTGTATTCGTTTGCAAGCCACTCAAGATTCTCATTCGCGGCTTTAACGCACCAAGGATTGACATCCACCCCAACAACTTTCGCTTTCTCAAGTATTGCTTCCTGAAGGATTGTGCCAACTCCGCAAAAGGGGTCAAGTAAAGTTTTTCCAGAGGTGCAGGCCGATAAATTAACCATTATCCGAGCTAACCTTGGGGGGATAGCAAAAATTGTGCGTTGATTAGGCTTGTAGATGTCTCTTTTTTGAAATTCAAAAGGGTTATGCACGCCTACGGTTGTTGCAACCCAGGTGTCTTCTTTATCGATAAATACCAATACTTCCGTTTTGTTTTCAACTAGATTCTTCTTTAATACTTCAACATGGGTTAACTGAGCTTGTCTTCTGTCTTTAGAAAAACCCATGAACTTTGATTTCCTTCCAGAATCTGCCAACTCATCTTTTACAGTGCTTCCGATAAACCGCTGAATAACTCCCGATAATTGGTGTAGCTTGTTTTCAGCACAATACACGCTTACTCCAAAAAGCATTTTCTCAGACGATTTAGCCATCTCATTAACTAATCCACTTGAAGCGATAGATTGGGCTATTCGAGATTGGGATTGTTTGTTTTTGTCAAGAAATGCTACCTTCACAATTTGAGTAGCAAACCTTGTTTTTTCTTCGCCAATTTTTATTGTTCCGCCTAAATCATCGATAGCGACAGAGCCTTCTTCAATGTTAAGTGCAAAAAACTCACTTGAAAAAAATTCTACTTCAAATTTGATTTCTCTTGCTTTTAGGTAAGAGATAATCTCTGCTAAGGAAATCTTCCAGTTTTTTCCTGAAACAAACAACTTTGTTGGCATATGGAAAATGAAAAGTTAACTAAGTATATAAGATGACGCGCCTATCGACCTGAAAAAAAGCATGATTGCAAAAAAAAGAATTGAAAAATTGACACGATGCTTTGGTGCAACGTTACAAATCGTTTAAATACCGCTAAATCAGTAATGCTAAAAAGGGACGTTTCATGCACGCAAAGAACTACAGGCACGTTAAGAATCGAGCCTATACAAGAAAAGAATACGCCAGAGGGTTCCCTCCACCAAAAATAGTAAAGTTCACTATGGGTGATACAAAGGGTACCTTTGACGTCGAAGCTAGATTAGTGGCTTTAGAACGAGCTCAAATACGTCACAGTGCGCTTGAAGCAATGCGTGTGGCCGCGAACCGTATTTTAATGGATAAACTCGTGAATGATTACCTAATGGTTGTTAATGTTTACCCTCACATTATCCTAAGAGAAAACAAAATGATTTTCGGCGCCCATGCTGACCGACTCCAACAAGGAATGAGACGTTCCTTCGGAACAGCTATTGGTACTGCCGCAAAAGTAGAAGTAGACCAAACCATAATAACCGTAAGAGTGAAAGCTGCTGCAGCTGAAATAGCCAAAGAATCACTCAAAAGAGGAAGCGCAAAACTTCCCATCCCCTGCAAAGTAGTTGTTTCCAAAATTGAAGCTTCTCCAGAAGTAGCTGAAACGGCTGAACCGGAGTCGGAGACAAGTTGAGCGCAAAAGAGAAAGAACTGGTTTTATGGTTTGAAGATGTAAGAAATACTGATGTTCCTTTGGTTGGCGGCAAAAATGCCAGCCTTGGAGAAATGATTAATGCCGGTTTACCTGTTCCACCAGGTTTTGCCGTAACTGCTTATTCTTATGAAAAATATATTCAAGAAAAAAGTATAGCTGAAAAAATTTATAAAATAATTTCGGAAACAGTCACAGATCTAAATGACCCCAAGCAATATGATACAGCTTCTAAGAAAATCCGTGAATTAATCGAAAAGACTCCGATGCCCAAACAAATCGAAACTGCCGTAAGAACAGCTTACAAAGAACTTAACCAACGTCTTGAGCTAGAGGACACTTTTGTTGCGGTGCGTTCAAGTGCTACTGCAGAGGATTTGCCCGACGCATCTTTTGCAGGTCAACAAGAAACTTACCTGAACGTTAAAGGCGCCGACGACTTAATTGACAAAGTAAGAAAATGCTGGTCAAGCCTATTTACGCCACGAGCCATCTTTTATCGCAATGAAAAAGGCTTCCCACACGAGAAAGTCTTCATAAGTGTTGGCGTCCAAAAAATGGTTAATTCCGGATGCGCTGGAGTCATGTTTACCATAAACCCAGTTACCGGCAACCATGACGAAATTGTTATCGAAGGCAATTACGGCTTAGGAGAAACCGTAGTTTCAGGCGTTGTTAACCCTGACGACTTTGTTATTGATAAGATTACAAACACAATTAAGGAGAGAAGGATAGCTCGCAAAACAATAGAGTTCATCCGAGATCCCATCACAGGTAAAACAGTGCACTTAGAAGTGCCAGCTGAAAAACAGAAGATAACCTGTATGGAAGACCGAGAACTCTTGACCCTTGCAGAACTTGCAAATCGGATCGAAGCGCATTATCACAAACCCATGGATATCGAATGGGCAATTGACCAAGACCTATCATATCCACAGAACATGTTCATAGTTCAAGCTAGGCCAGAAACGGTTTTTGGTACAAAAGCTATGGAAGCGCCTAAAATGGAAGAATCGAAACATGAACAATTAAAAGTAATTGTAAGAGGCATCTCTGCTGGACGAAGGGGCTACGGTATAGGAAAAGCGACAATTGTCCTCAACCCTGACGACGCACATAGAGATATGAAAAAGGGAGATATTCTTGTTACAGGAATGACTGATCCCGACTTTGTACCATTTATGAAAATGGCAAGTGCTATAGTTACTGACAAAGGCGGAATCACCTCTCACGCAGCAATCGTTAGCCGAGAACTTAACATTCCGTGCGTTGTTGGGACGGAAATAGGAACTCAGGTAATGAAAACGGGCCAAGATTACACTGTTGACTCAAGAAACGGCGTAATTTACGAAGGGATAATGGAGCAAGCTCTTCAACCAACAGCCGCCACAAACGGATCCGGTGCAGTAATGCAAATTGAAGATTCCGGTCCAGTAACAGGCACAAAAATTTATATGAATTTGGGAACGCCTGAGATGATTGAACAATACAAGAATCTGCCGTTTGAAGGCATCGGCTTAATGCGCACCGAATTCATCTTAGCTAGCGCAATAGGACAGCACCCAATGGCATTTGTTGACGCAGGTCAAAGTCAACAGTTCGTTGACAAACTAGCTGAAGGCGTTGCAACCGTAGCACGCGCAATTCAGCCGAAACCAGTCGTTGTACGCTTAAGTGACTTCAAAACTAACGAGTACAGAGGCTTAAAAGGCGGAGAAAAATACGAAATAGTTGAAGAAAACCCCATGTTGGGTTGGAGAGGATGCAGCCGCTACATAAGCAAATGGTATATCCAAGCCTTCAGACTTGAATGCCAAGCCATAAAGAAATGCCGCACCGAATGGGGTCTTAAAAACGTTTACGTAATGCTTCCAATGGTTCGCACTCTTTGGGAAGCCAAGAAAGTTCTTGAAATAATGAAAGAAGAAGGCTTAGAGCGTAGTCGAGACTTCAAAGTTTGGTTTATGGCTGAAACACCGTCAATCGGAATAATGGCTGACGAATTCTCGAAGCTAGTTGATGGGTTCTCGATAGGATCAAACGACATGACTCAAGGCGTATTAATGATTGATCGCGACTCTGAACGCTTAGGACAAATGGGATACTTCGACGAAAGAGACCCCGCAGTAAAAAGAATCATCGCCCACCTCATCAAAGCAGCACACGAAAACGGATGTACAGTATCCATCTGCGGTGAAGGACCCTCAAATCTTCCAGACTTCGCAGAATTCCTCGTCCGAGTAGGAATCGACAGCATTTCGGTAAACAACGACACCGTAATAACCACGAGAAAGAACGTTGCCGCTATAGAACAAAAAATAATTCTTGAACGCTTAGCTGAACAAGCAGCGATAATCCGCGGGCAACCACTTAAAAAACCAACCCAAGACTGGGAATGGAACCCGTAAAACAAAGCTAACAATCAAGACAGCATCGTTATACAGAAGACTCATTAAAACTCCAATAGGTGACTTTGCGTACCTCCAAATGAGAAAAAACAACAATAGAAGTTAAGAAAAGGAGAGAATGAGAAAAAATGGCAGAACCATTTGAGCGAGATATACGCAACCACCCTCTAGTTCGCACATTCCTTCATACTAATCAAGCTGACTTAGCCAACCCAGATCCAGATATTGAATTGATGAAACGAGTGTTTGCATGGATAAGTAATGAAGGAGAATGCGTAACAGGGGAACCTTCAAAAAGGTTGGATGCTATTCAAGTTTTATCCAAAATAAGATTTTGGACAGAAAGGCATTTTTCGAATTTTACCAATCTTTGCATTGAAACACGACGAGAATCCAAGAAAGTTGGAAAAGATTTGCGGAAAGATGAAGACAACATGAGTTCGTGGCACTCACGTTACAAGTTCCATTTTGGCCCTGTAGGCGCAGAGGGCGAGCGTGAAAAACGTGGGCCTCCAGATTCTTTCTAATCCTGTTCGCTATCTGCAATAAGTCGGGCAATTTTTTGCACGCTGTTCACTACTGTAGTAATCTTTTTCTTTGCTGACAAACATTATGTAAAATGATGACGAGAGATTGTATGTTAAAGTTTGATTTTGAAGAAGAAAGAATAAAGCAAGAGATAACTAAATTTGGAGCCAAACGAGTATTACTGCAATTTCCCGAAGGGTTAAAACCTGAAGGACCTCGAATAGCCCAGATTGTTGAGGAGGCAGGTGCACTTCCAATAATTTCTGCTGATCCATGCTACGGTGCCTGCGACATAGCGGTGAATGAAGCCGAAAGTTTAGGCGTTGATTTGATAGTGCATTTTGGACATGCGAAACTTATGATTTCCAAGATTCCGACAATTTATGTTGAAGCACGATCAACAGTACCGGTTAAAGAGGCTGTCGAGAAAGCTTTACCGCTCCTGAGTAACTACATTAAAATCGGTTTAGCTACCACAGTGCAACATCTAGATACGCTAAAACAGGCAAGAACCATATTGCTAAAAGCTGGAAAAACAGTAATCATTGGTACTTGTGAACAAATGAGTTATCCAGGTCAAGTCACTGGCTGCAATTACGGCAACGTAAAATCTATCGCAGATCAAGTTGATGTTTTTCTTTTCATCGGCGGCGGAATGTTTCATGCCTTAGGTATTGCTTTAAGCACTTCAAAACCGACTTTTATAGCAGACCCCTATGATAATAGGGCTTTCTCAATTGATGATGAAGCCCAAAAAATCATTAAGCAACGTTGGGCATGCGTTCAAGAAGCGCTAAACGCCAAAACTTTAGGAGTTCTCATTGGTTCTAAACCAGGCCAAAAACACCTTGAGGAAGCATTAGTCATCAAAGAGATTGCGAAGCAACATGAGAAAACAGCTTATTTGTTGACTGTTAAAGAAATTATTCCTGAAACTCTTTTGGAGTTTCCATCCATCGACGCATATGTCAATACAGCATGCCCCAGAATTTCTCTGGAAGCTCCACAAAAGTTTTCAAAGCCTATTCTAACTATTAACGAGTTTATGGTAGCTATTGGCGAATACTCATGGGAGAACATGCTCAAAAAAGGATTATTCGAAAACTAGATTTAGAGCTGCTTATCTCAAAAATTTGTCCCCAGCCTTCTCCTCAGGCACAACTTGAACAGTACACTCTCTCCCCGTCAATTGCCGCCACCATGTTGTATATAGCTGCTTATTCCAATAACAACATTGTTGGCAAAACAGTTTTAGATTTAGGTTGTGGAACAGGTAGGCTGGCTTTAGGTGCCTCTTATCTTGGTGCCAAAGAAGTTGTAGCAGTTGACGTTGATAGATTAGCTATTAAAACCGCGGTTGAAAACTCATCGAAACTGGGTTTGACAAAAAACATTCAATGGGTAATCAGTGACATTAATGCTGTCGCGGGCAAATTTGATACTGTTCTGCAGAATCCGCCATTTGGAGTCCAGACACGTGAAGCTGACAGAGCTTTTTTAGTCAAAGCCTTGGAAGTAGGCAACTCCATTTACTCTATTCATAATCATCCCGAAGTCGATAGGCAATTAATCAAGCAGCTTAAAGCGAACCGTGATTTTTTGCAGGTGTTGCCTTCTCCCTTTTTAGAGGGCCTCATCTCTCAACATCATGGCATCGTTAAGGCCGTCTACGCCATGCTCATGACTATTCCCAAAATATTCGATTTTCACACGAAACTTAAGCACGACTTTGTCATCGATTTATATGTAATTAAGAAAGATGCAGGCAAATAGTTTCTCTGTGGTCTGTAGGTTCATTTTTGCATATTCAACAAAAGGTTTATTGATAGGATAGGAAAATAAGCATATGCATTTATCAATCTAGGCTATTTAGCTTATTTAAGACATAAAGTGAACTAACATGAGTCTAAAATCACCTGAACAAAAAAGTAGCGGCCATTTAGTTGTTCCTGGCGAACGCTTAGGTGTTATTGAAGAATTTATTCCAGACGCAGGAACATACGTTAAAGACGGCGTCATCTACTCGAAAATAATCGGTCGAGAATTACTTGATTTACTTAACAAACGTGTTTCTGTTTACCCACTAGTTAACGGCGCAGTCGTTCCAAAGCTTTCAACCGTGGTAGTGGGTCAAATAGGTAACGCTCAATCTGACAACGTTTTGGTTAAAATTTTTAGGATAGGAAACAAAAAGCTCTCTGGAGAATTCAGCGGTATATTGCACATATCCGATGTTTCAGACAGGTACATCGATTCAATGAATGATGTGTGCAAACCTGGCGATATTGTGAGAGCTAAAGTAATCAGTGAAAAAAACCGAATCTACCACCTATCAACCGACGACAATAACTTAGGAATATTGTATGCTTTCTGTTCCAGATGCGGGAATATGTTGGAAACTCAACGTTACGAAATGCATTGTCCAAAATGCGGTAATGCAGAAAAACGAAAAACCGCACCAGATTATGGAAAAGAACCAATTTAGCCAAGAGGAGAAATAGCAAATGAAAATTAATATCCAAAAAAAATCAGGTAACGAGCTTAAGATAGAAATTGAAGGCGCAACCCACGGAATCTGCAACTTAATGGCTAAGAGGCTTCTAGAGGACAAAACAGTAGAATTTGCAGGCTACGATGTTCCACACCCTTTAGCGTCGAGCCCAATTATTTACGTCAGAATGAAGGGGGATGCTAAACCCGAAGATGCCTTACTTAAGGCTGTTGAAAAAATTAAGCAAACAAACAATGCCTTTAGTGAAGAACTAGAGCGTGCTCTAAAAGCTTAATCTATTATCTCTTAAGGTCCAATTCATTTTAGGTTCTTCAGTTAAATAAAGAATAAAATTTGTTAAGATTCACCTTAAAAGGTGAAACATGATTATACGTTTTCAGGGAAAACTTTGGAAGCTAACGACTTTCGAGTGATAAAATCTGAAATCCGCATACTCGGTGTAGACGACGGCAAATTTGTACCTCACAAGGAAGGTGTAGTAAATGTTGTCGGAGTCGTTTTCAGAGGCGGCTTATGGCTTGACGGAGTAATGCACACTGCTATTGCAATTGATGGTTTTGATGCCACTGAACAAATAGCTTCCATGATTAACAGTTCGCCCCATTGTAAACAGTTGCGTATAGTAATGCTAAGCGGAATAACGTTCGGCGGCTTCAACATAGTAGACCTCAAAAAGCTTAATTCAGCAACTAAACTTCCAGTTATTGCTTTAACCCGTGACAAGCCGGATTTAGAAGCAGTACGCAAAGCACTTAGCAACTTGTCTAAACCTGGCGAGCGTTGGAATACGATTCTTGCAGCCGGAGACATCCATGAAGTCCTATGCAGGGGCAAAAAGATTTACATGGAGTTGGCTGGGCTTTCTGAATCCGATGCGAGAGAAATTGTTGTTTTGGCTTCAACGAGGAGCAGTTTTCCTGAGCCTTTGCGGGTTGCCCATCTTATTGCGTCAGGCACCAGTCCATGATTCAGCTTGAATTAGAAAAAGTTTAAAAGATACAATGCTAAGGGAATCAAAACCGATAATGAAGTGACGGTATATGGAATTCTGCCCTAAATGTGGATCTCGTCTAGAACCAAAGAAATCAAAGAGTGGTAAAGATGCTTCTTTAGTTCTTGCGTGCGCCAAATGTGGCTATAAGAAACCTGAAGCAGGCGGAAAAGGTGAACCTAAAGTGTCACCTAAAGTTATTCAGCATAGTCCACAACAATTTGTCGCCGTCATAGGCAAAGAAGAGCAGAAACTAAGCACGTTGCCAACCGTAAGGATTGAATGCCCCAGATGTGGAAACAACACAGCTTATGTGTGGCAAGTTCAAACACGGGGGGCCGATGAATCTTCAACTCAATTTCTGCGCTGTACCAAATGCAATTACACATTCAGAGAGTACAGCTAGACGCAGTTTTCTAATTTTTAGCTCTGCTGTTTCTTAATAATTACTTTTTTAGTTTCGTTTTTAGTAAAAGAATTATCTTCGCTTCTTTGAAATAATTTTTTGCCAAGCGTTCAGTTTTTGGATTTGATTAGAACAATTTATTTATTAGCATAGAGAGTAATCATAAGCTATATAACTTTATAATAATATGCAATAGCAAGGAAGAAAATAACATGTTTAAGCTTAAAGTGTCTGACGCTAAACTCCTAAGAGACATGGCGACAGCCATATCAATCCTAGTTGACGAAGCCACATTCAAAATTGACTCTGAAGGCTTGAAACTACGAGCTATGGATCCATCACGTGTTGCCATGATCGATTTTGAATGGCCCAAAACCATTTTCCAAGAATACATATCCACAGAGCCAACAAAAATGTGCATAAACATCAGCGAACTGCTTAAACTCCTCAAACGTGCAGGCAGAGATGAGGCAGTCGAGCTATCACTCGATGACAAAACTGGGCGATTACAAGTAGCGATTACTGGAAAATACAGCCGAAACTTCACTATGCCAACTCTCGAAGCCTCAGAAGAAGAAGTTCCAACTCCAAAAATAACCTTCAACGTAAAAGCCAAAACCACAACCCAAGGCCTAAGTCAAGCAATAGAAGATGCCCAACTAGTAAGCGATCATGTGCGAATTGAAGCGGAACCAGAAAAATTAACCCTCACTGCCTCAGGCGATTTGATGGGTGCAACCATAACTCTGCAGAAAGGCAGCGATGCATTGCTTGACTTGGAAGTTAAAGAAAACGCTAAAGCAACATTTAGCTTAAGCTACCTCTCAGAAATCATAAAAGCGGCATCAGCAACATCAGACATTGCCACTCTTGAATTCTCAAGCGACATGCCCGTGAAAATAGACTTCCAACAGACAAAAGAGGGAAAGCTAACCTTCTTCCTGGCGCCAAGAATCGAAACAGAATAACGTGGCTAAATTGCAAATGGAATCGGCGGGATTCACGAACAACGATTTGGCGAAATACCCCTTTTTAAAAGAAACCGCCGAATACATTAAGCCCTTAGACCTGCAAATAGACGATTTAACCACCATTGGCATGGATCAAATTCTAAAACGTGCCGAAGAAAGGGTTAACGAAGCAATAATAAACAGAGCCATCACTCGAAACATGAAAAATCCAGGTATTGAAATACCGTCTTTTCCTTATGCACTACTTATTGTGATAGCCACTGAAAATTCTTTTATCAAGAAAAGGTACGCTTTAGCTGAAGCCAAACAAGCTTCCCGAGATTTAAATGATGAATCGGAGGAAAAAATCTTAAAAATAGCCAGAGATTTTGATTGGAAAATTAAGCTAACGGGTAGGGAAAGATGTGATTCACCTTTAGAGTTTACCATTAGCTTTAGCGATTATTTAAGGAACGCATCCCATTTGCATGATAAGAAATGGAAACTAACAAATAGTATCCTGTCCCACGGCAGCATTTACTTAAACAAGAAAGATGTCGCTCGATTGTTGGAAGAGGAAATTCGCAGGCGAGTGGAAAAAAGACTTGACGTAAAGCTGCCAAAATATCCTCTCGAACTTTCTGCCATTGCTGGAAGAGTGAAAACGCTTGCTTCTGAAATAATTGGGCAAATGGAAAATGAGAAAATGCCAAAAGTCATCGTTCAAACGGCTTTTCCACCATGCATAAACGCGCTTTACGAAGCAGCATCAACCAGTCACCAACTTTCTCACATTGGACGCTTCACTTTAACATCTTTTCTAGTCAATATTGGAATGACAGCAGAAAACCTAAATGACCTGTTCAAAACTTTCTCAGATTATAATGAAAGATTAACCCGATACCAAATCGAACATATAGCTGGTGAACGAGGTTCTGGAACACACTACATTCCTCCTCAATGTTCAGTCTTGCAAACACATGGAGTATGCAAGAACAGAGACGATTTATGCCGACGAATCTATCATCCACTTGGATATTATAAACGCAAACAAAAGCTTGCTCAAAGACAAACATGATATTTGCCTAAGATTTATTAATTCACTGTGGTGTAAACTAAGCGAGAGTCCTATGAATTACCACCTAATAGGAAGAGAATTGGGTGCTTCGGAAGTTGGGATTTTGCTTCCTACATATCGGGAAGCAGATAACATTTCAAAACTAATTGACGATATTGAGAACCTAAAATTAAACGCTTCAATTCTGGTTATTGACGATTCAAGCCCAGACAAGACTGCGGAAATCGTACAAGAGAAACAAAACAAATACAACAACATCCTTCTTTGCATTAGACCTGGGAAAAGCGGTTTAGGCACAGCCATAACAGATGGCTTCAAGTTTTTCTTGTCCCAAAAAAAACCTCCAAAATACATTATCACTATGGACGCAGATTACTCACATAACCCCCAAGAAATTCCACAGCTTCTATCGCGCATGAACGAGGGTGAATGTGCAATAGTAATCGGCAGCAGATACGTCAAAGGTGGCAAAATACAGGGTTGGCCTTTCACTAGAAAAATAATCAGCAGAACCGCCAACTCCATAGCTAAACTCTCGCTTGGCTTAAAGCTTAAAGACTGCACAAGCGGATTTCGCTGCTACTCAACAAAGTTTCTAAAAGCCACCATCAACAACCTTCACAGTCACACTTATGAAATTCAAATCGAAACAATAAGGCAAGCATCTTTAAGAAGTTTTATCGTAAAAGAAACCCCAGTATTTTTTGTCAACAGGAAACAAGGAAAATCCAAGCTCACAAGAACTGAAATCCGAAGTTTCATAACCTATACTTTAAAGGCAATCACGCGATCATGATCCTTAGTTTTTCAAGCATTTCCGATCTATTTCCATAGACAATTAAATACCTCTTGCTCTATTTTTCGGTAGGACGATCCATATTTGATAAAACGACTTGGCGCAACTAAAATTGTTCTCTCTGCAGCTATTCTAGTCTTGATACTAAGCGTAGTTCTTGCTGTTGTTAGTATTTTTCCGCGTATACACGGGTGAAGAACAATCGCATATTTTGATTAACGTAACTTTCAATCTAAGCCCAAACGAAACATACCGACAAGGCTTAGGCTCTTTTCATGGCGGAGAAAACATTTCAGTTCTAGTCCAAAGTCCAAAGGCTTTTGTCAAGAATTTTTCAATCATTACCTATAATGGATCACACTTTAATGTTTCTTCTGAATCTGATGTTGGGTACTTGTTTACTGCAGGTGCAGATTATTATGATGCAGTATTTTTCTCTGATTCTTCTAGCCCCGGCATAATTCATTTTCAAGCTTCCGTACAAAAACCAGCAGTTCTCTTCCCTTATTCATGGCTCACTGAACCAGTAAAAATCATGTTTCTGCTAAGTTTAGTAGCTGTCATGGTTGTGACGTTAAAACTAGTTCTCATTAACTTCTCCAACTTCAAACCAAAAACGCCTGCTATCCCTTCTTTCGGCAACAGCAGCTGGCGATACGTCGTGGCCTTAATTATCATCTCGCTCGTGATTTGGTTTATCCTTCTTGCGGTAAGTGTAAGTCCACTTGCAACATTTGAAAATTGGTACACTGATCATGCCAGGCACACTTATACGTCTAGCTTATTCATTAAAGACGGTTTTTCAGTTTTTAGTCAACCTTTAGGCAAACTAGCAGATTTTGACAATTCAACCTACAAGTTTGTGACATGGCCCGAAATGCCCCATCTATACCCTCTTGGAAGCATTTTCCTGTTTTTACCTTTTGGCGTTCTCGTCCAGAACGGCTTTGACCCATCTTTGACTTACAAAATTGAGATAGCTCTGTTTTTGGTATTCGCTCACATTTGCATTTATTTTTTCCTTAAGAGTTTCTTGAAAAAAGATTTAATGGGGCTTCTGAAAGCCGGAGGCGTTTACATTATCTATGTTTCTTTGGTGATATATGCAGCTGATGGCATGTTTGATTCGGTTGCCTTCGTTTTTTCTCTATTCGCTTTGACCATGTTTTTGACGGAGCGTTATGACTACTTCTTTTTGTTAGTTGTGCTTTCCATATTTTTCAAATACCAAGCAGGCATTTTCCTTCTACCCCTAATTGTAGTTGGTTTAATCAAGCTTTTCGAGAAAAACAAGTTAAATGGTTTACTGAGAAATAAAGCAGTGCTAGTTGGCTGTGCATTGGGAGGTACTAGTATTTTTACCGCTTATTTGAGTGCCCCTTACTTGTTGGCGGCTGGACCCCAACTAATTATGAATGGTATCAACGCTTTTTCATCTAACACGCAAATTGCTTGGCCACTGCAGACTTTTTCCATTTTGTTAACACTTGTGGTGACCCTCGTTTACGCTCTTTATATGCTTAACAAAAATAGTTTGCTTTCTTTGTCGGCGTTTTTCCTGCTACTGCCAAGCTTTGTGTTGCCTTACTTTCAAAATTGGTACTTGCCCTTCGTTTTCATCTATGCTCTGATTCCTCAGCGCAAAAAAGAGTTAGAGGTAACTATAGTATGGTTAATTTTTATGATTTTTGTGCTCTCTTTTGGTGGAGTTTCATTTAATCCACTGCAAATTTTTGGAGCCTTGAAGACTTTGGTCAATCTTTAGGACACAACATAGTTTTATAATTAGTCGGCTAAAGTTAAATTTAAGAAGAATAATCGTATAACGGGGTGTTAAAGAGATTGGAGGCTTCTCGAGACTTTGTTTACCAAAAATTCAGCGAATATTATCGAGATTCTTCAACCATTATTCCTGAACCAATTTCGCCTGGCCAAAGAGAATTCGCATATTTACTTTTTAAAGAGCGATTTATGGTTAGACATAAAAGGTTTGATGGAATTAGCAATCTGAAATTAGTACTAAAAGACACTGTTATGTCAGATGTTTATCACTCGTGCGCTTACTATGAAAACCCAGATTTTGACATGGACAAAAAAGGTTGGTTGGGAGCCGACTTAGTCTTCGACATAGACGCCGACCACATTCCCACATCTTGCGATAAAATCCATGATGAATTCACCTGCGTCAAATGCGGTTTTAGCGGAAGGGGAATAACTCCCGAAGTTTGTCCAGCGTGTGAAGCGACGAAATTTGAAACCAAAACCTGGCCCTGTGAGCTTTGCATAAAATCTGCCCGTGACGAGACTGCCAAACTCATTGATATGCTGGATAATGATTTTGGTTTTTCTTTAGATGAGCTGCATGTGTTTTTTTCTGGGCACCGCGGGTACCACGTCCATGTCGAAGATGAAGCTGTGCGATCTCTAGATGCGATGGCAAGGAAAGAGATCGTTGATTATATAATTGGGCTTGGAATAAAATTATTTGAAAAAAAGCCAAAAAAAATAACCGCAAATACCAAGTTTCGATTGCATAATTTTGGATGGAACAGACGTTTGAAAATGGGTATGAAGACATTTCTTTCGAGTGCCAGACGAGACGACTTTATAAGAATAGGGTTTAAGGACAAGAAGAAACTAGACCTTATGGTGGAAAAAAAGAATACCCTAATAGATCGGTGTTTCGACGAGGGCTATTGGTATGGTTTTTTCGGTGTTGGTGACGGGACATGGCTGAAGATAGCTGAATACATAAAGGACCAGGAGTCCGCTAAGATCGATACGGTTGTAACTACCGATATCCACCGTTTAATCAGAATGAACGGCACCTTGCATGGCAAAACAGGCTTGAAAAAAGTTGAGTTTCCAGCGAAGAATCTGGAGGATTTTGATCCATTTTCTGGAGCAGTAGCTTTTAAAAAGGGTGCGGTGAAAGTGTTGGTCTCTGATGCGCCAGAATTTAAGTTGGGTGGAGAAACATTGGGTCCATATAGAAATGAAACAAAAGAGTTGCCTGTTGCTGCAGCAGTTATGCTTATTTGCAAAGGAAGAGCCAAGGTGGCAAACTAGATGTACAATGAACTTTATGTCGCATGGAAAAGGGAAATTGAAGAATCATCGCTCGGAGGGTTACCGCCAGACTTCTACCACAAAATAGCAGATTACTTGCTTCGCATAAACGAAGATAATAAGGCACTTGATAAAAAATCTGTCAAAGTAAACCTTCTAGACCGTGAAGCAAAAAACGTTATGCGAATGCTTGAGGAACTGCTTAGAGCAAGATACAAGAAAATAGTTAAAACCATCACTCAAAGCCAAAAAGTTCCGTCTGAATTATTAACGGTCGAAGAAGCCAAGATGAGTGAAAGCTTTGTTGCTTTCGCGGATGCTTACCAAAGATTCACTAAAGAACTTATGGACGGCCAAATTCAAGTTCAAAGTTTAGCCGCCCCCGGGCAGGTTCAGGCAACCCCAATAATCGTTAAGGTGGTAACTGAACCAGGTCATAAACGAGTTGCTGTAAGATTTGTAAAGGCTATTCCGGCGATAATCGGCGCAGATATGAAGACTTATGGACCGTTTAAGGTTGAGGATTTAGCTTCTTTGCCTGCTGACAACGCCAAAATGCTTGTTAGACAAGGCTTAGCGGTGCAGGTTGAGGTTTCGTAGGTTCTGTAGAAGCTAATTTTTGTGTTTTGAATTTGCGCCATAGTGCGTGGCTTAGCATAATAATCAGCGGGTAAGATACTATCCATGCGATCGAGTAGAGAGGTCCATAATAAAAGTGGAACATTTGAACTTGGTTTGAAGTCTCACCGAATTGCAGACCGATTGTGAAGATGGTGTCTATTCTCAAGATGTTTATGAAGTAGGTGATGGCTGCGCCAATAGCGAAATATCCGATTTTTGCTCTCCAAGACATAGGCATTCGCTGCAAAAACAACAATGCAACTGCCATAAAGATTAGAAGGCTTTCAATGCCCGCGCAAGGCCATGCTATTGCAAACTTTGCGGTGCCCAGTGAGCTTGACACTTGCAAGGTTGGCATTCCGTTCTCTTTCCCAAGCAAAGTTCCATATCCCATTAAGCTCAACGTTTTGGCAGCCAGCATAGCAGTTGTAGGAACCAAAAGTTGGAAAGGAGTAAATTCACCATAGGGAAAAACATTGTCAATAGTGTATAAAACTCCAATTAGTCCAACGAAGAGGGCGGGTAAAGCAAAACCTTTCAAACCCTTTTTCCCAAAATACAAGAAAGCAATTAAGCAAAAGAGAGCTGAGAAAACAATGTATTCGATTGCCAGCGGCATAGAACCATAAAAGCTGATTCCACTTTGCGCTGCCCAGTTTGCTATAGCACCGTTTAACCCAAAATAATTCTCCGATACTACGTACACTGTAGGAAGCACTGAGGCTATGGCAACCGCACAGAGGCTGACAGTTTTTTGATTGCTTATTTTTGCCCTGATTGTTTCCCAACTGAGAATAAACTCCAGGGCAATTAACCAAATGAAAAATAACTGAAAAGTTCTGCCCTTCCACATCAACTGAAAAGAATCCTGGGCAGTTAAGCTAAGATATGGGTCCCACGGGTTCAGCAAATAGAGCAACGCTAATGGAATAACGAAAGCAAACAGCGGCATTAGCTTAACTATTAATTCAAGGTGCCACTTGTTTTTTGGAACAACGTTTAACATGACTGCTTCATACCCGAGATTAATCATAATGAACTCGTGCTCAATCTAAAAAAGAATATGCACCAACGCCAACAATTGCCCAAAAAACACCTTGACCAACAATTAAAACTAAAGAGCCCTACCCCAATTGCCAGAAAACTCATTTTTGTGACGGATAGGTAAAAAAGTATAAGAATGCGGATGTTTCTCTAATGCAAAGCTGGTAGTGAATTACGTGAACGTTCCTAAAGAAGTTAAAACTTACTGCCCAAAATGCAAAGCTCATCAAATTCACAGTGTAACCCTCTACAAGCCTGGAAAGCGAAGAGCCTCAGCTCACGGTGAACGTCACCACGCGAGAGAAAAGTTGGGTTACGGTGGACAAAAATATCCTCTTCAAAGAGAATTCGCTAAAACAACCAAAAAACAGACCCTGCGCCTGAAATGCAAAGTTTGCAATTTCATGAGGCACAAGGATGGAATTCGACTAAGAAAATTAGTTATACAGTAAATTAATGGAGAAAAAAATTATGTCTGAATGGAGTAAACTTATCCCAAAACCAAGCAGCGTTTTCCTCAGAGTTAAGTGTTCAAAATGCGGAAACGAACAATTAGTCTACAGCAACGCCGTTAACAAGATAACCTGCAACGTATGCGGAGACATATTGGCTGAGCCATCTGGCGGAAGAGCAAAAATCAAAGGCGAAGTACAAGCAGTTCTTGAATAAGGGATGACACTAAAATGGCTGAGCGTAAGCCCGAATCTGGCGACATGTCAATCGCCACGGGTTATAGCGCTTACGCGAAACCTGATCAATACTATAAACACAATCTATTTTATTTTTCTGACAAAATAATTGGCGCTTTTAGAGGGGGAAAATAATTGGTTTGGCAATTACGCAAATGCGTAAACTGTGAAAAATATACGTTAAACAAAACTAGTTGTCCTTACTGCGGTGGCCCTGTCAGGACTCCGCATCCACCTAAGTTTTCCCCAGATGATAAATATCTAAAGTACCGAATGGCAATGAAGAGGAGCAATACCGAATGAAAGAAACCTACATTAAACAATTTATGGAAATCGAACCAAACAACCCCGTTCTTATTGAAGGTCTTCCAGGTTTAGGACTTGTAGGTAAAATCGCCCTTCGCTACTTAATTAAACAGTTAAAAGCCAAAAAAGTTGCCTATCTTTACTCTCCTCACTTTCCATACTTTGTATTAGTTAACAAAAAAGGAAACGTTCGCCTGTTAAGAGGGGCGTTCTACTACTACAAAAACCCAAACGGAAACGACTTGATTCTATTTACTGGTGACAGCCAATCCCAAACAATCGAAGGACAATACGAAATCGCCGATCAAATACTTGCATTCTCAGAAAAACACAAAGTAAAAACCATTGCGACAATAGGTGGTTATCGCATGGAACCCAATGAAAAACCCAAAGTTTTCATCGCCGCAACTTCACAAGAAATCCTTGACAAAGCAATACAAGCTGGCGCAACTCTTAGCACCTCAGGAAGCCCCATTGTTGGAACAGCAGGACTAATACTTGGACTAGCAAAATTCAAAAAAATAAACGCTCTGTGTCTGCTGGGAGAAACACGCGGTTATCTGCCTGATCCTCTTGCTGCAAAAAGCGTGCTGGAAGTTTTAAAGTCAACCTTCAACTTTGACTTGGACCTCACAGGATTGAATGAGGAGATAGCTCGAGCGGAAACAATGGTAACTAAGCTGCAGCAAATTGAAGAAAAACGAGCAGTACAAGCAGAAGAAACACGAAAAGAAGAGGATAAAAAAACTACTTACATATCCTAAGTAAAGTTTTTCTTTAATATGTCAACAGTTTTCTGGCTTGCTGTCCCATCGCCGGACGGTGAAGAATGAGGCAACTCAACTTCATTTTTAACTGCTTCTTTCATAGTCGCCAAAATGTTTTTCTTGTCTGTTCCAACGACTTTAGCAAGTCCTGCTTATGCTGCTTCAGGTCGCTCTGTTGACAAACGCATTACCCATAGGGGTTTTCTTATGCCAGGAGCGGTCCCTTCTTCCTGAATGTCGCCTGAATCAGTAATTGTCAACGTGCATTTACTCATGAGAACCAGAAAATCCAAGTTTCCCAATGGCGGAAGAATCAACACGTTCCTTAGTGTTTGCATCTTGGCAAGCATATTATTTTCTTGAAGTCTCTTTTCTGTGCGAGGATGCATTGGGTGTTGGCAACTCAAGTTCTTCGATGAATTTCTGTGCCATGTTGTAATCGTTATGTTGACCGCAATGGACAAATCTGAATGGCATTTTGGTTTTGTATAAGGGCTCTAATTATTGGAGCCATCTTTATTATTTCAGGTCTAGTTCCCGCAACAACTACTACTGACTTCATATGGTTTGTCTTGTTTTGTTTAGGTTTTCTTTAGGCATCCTTCTCTGGGTTCGTAAATTGTGCCTTCACGTAGCAATTGGCTTATCATACGTTCAACTTCAGCTCTAGGAATCTTTGCTTTGGTTTCCAACTCGTTGACAAGAGCATCTTTCTCCACTATGCCAGTCACTTTCTCCATATTCATCAGCGTTGATAGCACAATTGACAGTCTGTCTCGCAGAGTTTTGGGTCTTCCAGTCATGATTAAGTCAATATCAACCTTATAATTCGACAAGTCAATTCCCACCTCTTCCAACGACCGCTTCATTATAGCTATGGCTGCACCTGCATCTTCACCTGTAACCTCCTTGCGCAAAGCCACACGCGCTCGAGCTTCCGATATGCGAACCAGAGATTCAAGTTGGCGGGCTGTTATTGCAACCGGTGAGCCTTCAGTTTCGCTTGCCGAACGCATGGCTAAATAGAAATCGCTTAGAGCCTTTAATGCTTCATTGCCAAGCACCGGTTTAATGCCTTTAGCATAGCTAACGTATTTCCGCAGTAGCTCTGCATCTACCTGCGCTTCTATGGGGCTTGATCCCCTACGATGGATTTCCAAGATATGCTGAGTCATCTTATAATCTGCATCTTTGTTGGGTACATCTCGCAGGACGAAGATTAGGTCAAAACGGGAAAGGATAGTAACTGGTAATGGGACGTTTTCGGCGACGGTTCTGTTTGGTTCATATCTACCTAAGGTTGGGTTGGCTGCTGCAAGCACCGCAGTTCTAGCGTTCAGAGTGGCGACAATTCCACCTTTTGCGACCGAGACTGTGTGCTGCTCCATAGCTTCGTGAATGGCGACTCGGTCCTCCGGTCGCATCTTGTCCATTTCGTCAATGCATGCGATTCCTTTGTCCGCCAGCACGAGTGCGCCTGCTTCAAGGCTCATGCTTCCACCTTTCTCTCTTACCACTGCAGCAGTTAAGCCTGCAGCGGTTGTTCCTCTACCCGAAGTATAGAGTCCTCTTGGAGCAATTCGTGCAACGTACTGAAGCAGTTGTGATTTGGCTGTACCAGGATCACCAATTAGTAAGGCATTCATTTCTCCTCTGACGTTTACGTCTGGGAGGCTTTTTGAGACTCCGCCGAAGAGCAGGTACATTATTGCTTCCTTAATGTGTTCATAGCCAAAGATTGAGGGTGCAATAGAACTCATGATTTTTTTGTGTACCCATGGGTCTTGTGAGAGGGCATGAATTTTTGCTTCCTCTTCAGGCGTAGCCGGCGACGTTTCTGGTTCTTTGCCTAACACCTCTACAGAGTTAGCATCTAGTTGCAGAATGAATGTTCGGAGTTTTCCCATACCCATCAGGGAAGGCGCAAAAGCTCGAACGATTCCAACTATGCTTATATGGTCGCCGGGTCTAGCGACATCAACTATATCGTCACCGACAAGTTTCACGGCTAATGTTCGCGGTAATTGCCCTGGCGGTAAATCCTCAGGTTTTTCCTGTAGGCGAAGATCCTGAGAATCTATAAAACTGGATTCTTCTTGAGCGAACTCAAATGGTCCGTCTCTGCCACAGTCAGGGGCTTGGCAAATGGCTGGCGCTTTTAGGAATTGCCCGGTTTGTTCGACCATGTTCATAGTTCCACATCGTTTGCATTTGAATGCTCCCTGCAAAACCATTGGGCGGACTGGTGTGGCTCTAACTATTATGCCTTCAACCATGATAAGCTTAGCCATTTGTTTTGAGCCTAATTTTCTAAGCTGCTCTTTCCCCAGAAGCTGCACGATTCTGACGTTGATTTTTTCTATTTTTTCTGCGTATTCAGCGTCTTCAATTCGGAGTTGTTCGTAAGCTCCTTTTCCTGCATGCTGCAGGTATTCTTCTGGTTTGTTTAATAGTAACTCGGCAAGTTCTTGGTCAAAACCATAAAGCTCTTCAAAATCTATTACTATCGAGTTCTTTCCTGAGATGGCTAACTGCGCGATTCTCTGACGATATTTTTCTTTCTTAAAGAACTCTTGAAAAAGTTGCTGCGGATCAACAGTTACTTCACTAGCCATCTTACTTTTCTCCTTCATTTTCTAAAATATTTGTTTTCCATTGAGAGATTAGTTTTACCAGTTGACCGTAGAGAATTTTTTCTTCGTTTGAGAGTTTTTTTGTGACTTGCTCACTTTGGCTGGGTGCCGTTGAAAGGGAGACTATTTTTTTGAGCCTTGAATTGACAATGTCTTTGGCCAAATGCTTGGTTTTTTCGTATTCATTTATTCGCTCAGGTTGTCTTGAAATTTCTTCTTTTAAGGTGGCAAGGTAACGTCTAAGTTTAGGATAAAAATCATCCGGTAACTCAGAAATCTGTCCGGGAATTTGCACGCCCTCTTTCCACTGCACCTTGAAAAGTCTCGTGGCATCCAAAATGTCGTCTTCGCGGAAATGAACCATTCCAGAACTCGCGAGCTCTTTTGCAACCCAAAAATAAGCTTCATATTCGTTTCCCTCATCAAAAGGACCGACTGTTAAACCGGAAAGCTTGATTTCTGGGCAGTTTTTGTTAGCAACAATCTTAACCAGCGAATTCTCGTAAGAGAAATCTAACGTGCTAATTTTGGTTGCCAATTCTCTTTTTCCCTCTCAAGTCCTTTTGCTTTTCCTTTTGTGGGGTTCAACAGATAAGGCGATTACCGTTTTAAGGGTTTGCACTAGAAAAAAATGCAAAATATAACTGAGACTTAGCAAAGTTTATGTGTTTAAGGCCATAAGCCCAATGTCTTTATGGCGTTTGCCACTCTTCCTACACCCAGCATTAAGGCGCCCGTGCGCATATCGCTCTCTTCCTTCTGAGCAATAGATACTACGTCATTGAAAGCTTTGGTCATTTTAATTTCAAGTTTCCGGTTTACCTTTTCCAGTGGCCACTGCTCGCGAGTTAGGTTTTGTACCCATTCATAATAGCTAACTGTTACTCCGCCGCTGTTGGCAAGAATGTCTGGGATTATACAGATTTCTTTCTCATTCAATATCTTATCTGCTTCAGGTGTTGTTGGTCCGTTTGCGGCTTCAGCAACCATTTTTGCTTTGATTTTGTTCGCGTTTTTGCTAGTGATTTGGTTCTCCAGTGCTGCAGGAATCAGTACATCACAGGGTAATTCGAGGAGTTCTTCGTTGGTGATGTTTTTGCAGCCCTTGTAGTTCTGTAGGATTTTGGTTTTTCCTTTTTGTGCAAAAACGTCCACAGGGTTTAAGCCGTCTGCGCAGAAAATTCCTCCTGTAGAGTCGCTTATGGCTATTATTTTGCAGCCTTCTTCTTGCGCTGCCACCGCCGCATTGTAGCCTACATTACCGAAGCCTTGAATGGCTACGGTAGCGTTTTTGAGTTTAAGCTGATTATTTTCTGCCGCTTGCTTAACACAGTGAATAACTCCTCTTCCGGTGGCTTCCGCTCTGCCCCAAGAACCTCCGATTTCAACGGGTTTACCAGTGACGCTTTCGGGGATGCTATAGCCTTTTAGTTGGCTGTAGGTGTCCATTATCCAAGCCATGGTTTGTGCGTCTGTGTACATGTCTGGTGCGGGAATGTCGCGGTGCGGTCCAAGGTAATCTACGATTAAGCTTACGTATCTTCTAGTTAATCGTTCAAGTTCGTGTTTGCTCATCTTTTTAGAATCAACACATACGCCGCCTTTTGCCCCGCCAAACGGGATGTCAGCTATCGCACATTTCCAAGTCATCAACATTGCTAATGCCGTAACGTTGTCAAGGGTAACGTTTGGGCTGTAGCGGATTCCGCCTTTGAATGGTCCGCGTGCATCCCAATGTTGAACTCGAACTCCGTTGAATACGCCAACTGTTCCGTTATCCATTCGAATGTCTATGCTGACGCTCATCGAACGTTTTGCCTGGCTTAGCATTTTGTAAATACTAGAATCTAACTCCAGCTTCTTAGTTGCAAGTTTAAGTTGACATAGGGCGTCAGTTAATGTTGTGTGATCTTCCGCCATAATAGTTCCTTCTAACAAGATTGTTAATCAGTGGTAGGTAGATAAGATTTACTTTACGCGTTTTCCATGTGTTTGGTTGATGCTTTTGTATACCGATATTTCCATATGGTTAATGGTATGACAATTGTCATATTAGTGCTTAACCTGGTGAAGAAATCTGATGAAGAAGAAACTACTCCAAATCTGCTTTTTCATTTTCCTATTTGGGCTGCTATTAATAACTCCAGTAGGCAAGTCTTGGCTGGCACTGAATGGAATTTGCAAGTAACCAATATTGCAAATACTTCTGTTAGTTATGGTTACAATCAGCTTTTGGCTGTGCCTAAAACTACTGTAAGCGCTAATCTATTCTGTTACGGCGATCTGTTTACTAATGATGACTGGGGTGGAGTAAGCCTCAGCTATATACTTCAACAAGTAGGCTTGGATCTTGCAATTGATTCTGTCAATTTTTTTGGCTCAAGACGGATACACAGTAAGTCTTCCCTTGAAGGAGGCCATCGGATGTAATCATAGCTTACCAGCTAAATGACGTAGCTCTGCCTGAAACACTACGTTTGGTATTTCCTGAAGCAATGGGACATGGGGATTTCAATGATCACTTCAATAACCCTGAGTACTTCAGCAGCTCAATCTGGAACTATTGATGGAGCGTCCCTTAACACCGCAAATTGGCACTCTTCTACTCAGCAACAAGAACCTATCCAAAAGCAAAATACTGCTCATATAAATGAGACAAGAACTGAACCAGCAGCGCCTAAAACAAACTCAACCTTACCTACCAGACAGCATCTGTGCAGCAGGAATCAAACCCTGAAAGCTAAAGCTTTCCATTTGTGGTTATCATTGGAATCACGCTTGGGGCAACTTCTGCTTTAATGCTAGCCTCACTGGCTCTGATCAGAAGGCGCAATATCCGAGAGACCTATTCCTCCTCTTGACCAGTTTTTATCAATCTCATTAGTCTCTTCTATTTCTAAAAAGAGAGAAGTTTCATAGCGAGCAGAATGAAAAATAAGGGTTAGCGCTAGATTTTTTCGAGATATTCTTCAAACTGCTTTCTATCCCTTAAGCATTGAGGGCAAACGCAACTGAAGGGCAGATTTTTTGTGGTACATAACTCATTGTATTTGCAGTCTTTGCATGAGAACTCTTTTGCACAGCGGGTGCATTTTTGTAGAAAAACAACTTCAGAGTTTAAAATGCTACCTACTGTTTCTATGAGTTTCTCAATATTATTATAACTTTTAACGGAATAGAGGGCTACATCTCGTTCATACTCCAACCCGAGCCGTATTAGGAGAAGGAACTTTTCTTTTTCAACCCTTGGAAGCTTGAAACCCTTTGGATTCAAAACTATTACCGTTGGCGTTTTCTCCTAGTACTTGTTCATTTTTGTTAGGAAATCTACCTCTTCAGGTGTGAATTTGAACCAGTCTATTAATGGTTCTGATTTTTGCTTTTGTAGCATTATTTTGATGAAGGGGACAAAATCGTGCTTAGCTATTGAGTGGGAAACGTGGCATTGGGCTCCAATTTTGCCGCAGATATTATTAAGCGTGGCTCTTTTGCCTTTAGTCCAAAACAAAGTTATGATCCTAATCGGCGGAGAAATAAACTCGAAAGGCTTGTAAGATTCAGGTGCAACTGCCGCTGCTTGAGATAGGGAGTTGAAGAAGTACTTTAGAAGATGCCAATACTCTGTTCCGATTCTTCCCCGAAATACATCTGCTTGAGAAACAAAATCATATGCGGCTGCTAGTTCATCTAAGTTTGTATATCGTCTTGGAAGGTTATCTGCAACTGACATGATAAACTCGTCATAGTCTATGCTTGAGCGGCTAAGTAAGCTGGATGCTTCGGCAACAGATTTTGCACTGAAAAAGCCACTCATTGTTTCATCCATGTTAATGTCTTTGTTTCTTGACGACAGCACCATGGTGTCTTGGTAGGTAAGGATACGTTTTTCTTCGCTGAGGCTTTGCAAATCATTTATGGCTGATCGTACGTCGCCCCTGCTGTTTTGCGCTATCCTTTCAAGCGCTTCGAACTCTGCTTTCACATGCTCCAGCAAACAAATCTTCTGCAAGAGTGCAATGAGAAGTGGAATTCGTATTTGGTGAAAACGTATTAGCAAACAAACTTTTTTTAGCGGTCTAAGTTTGTCTATATCTGGGTCGTTTGCTGCCATTATTACTGGCACTCGCGATTTTTCAACGATATCTATTATTGCGCTTACTCCGCCTCTATCCTCGTTGCCTGCAATGCCATCAACCTCATCGAGAAAAAGAATGTTACCTTTGCTCTTAGCAGTGAAAGTATCTAAGGCGAGATATGACGTCGCTGGTTTTGCAATCGCGTTGACAGCTTTTTCGGATCTTGTATCGCTTGCATTCATTTCAATAATTGTAGAGCCGAACTCTTTTGCGGCGGCATTAACAAGCGCGGTTTTGCCAACACCTGGTGGGCCATAGAGAAGAACTGCTTTTTTTGCTGTTTTACGCTTGCCGTTTAGCCATTCAAGAAAGGTAGCTTTCGCTTCTTCATTTCCAACAATATCCTCTATCTTTTTTGGGCGATACTTCTCAACCCATAAAAGATCATTTCTCAATAGTTTTCCCCTAAGGCTTTACCGAATTTTGCGAATTGAGCAAGTAAAGCGCTTAACTGGATATCGCTATTGGCTCCTTGTGTTAAGCGGTAATCATATTCACCAATGACATTTGATAGTTCAGCTTTTTGTTCAGGCGTGAGATCAGACATTTTGAAGATTTCCCGCTGTACTTGACGTATTATTTCGGAACCTGAAAAACCATAAGACCCCATTATTTCATACATTGTCTTTCTTGCCTCAATAAATTCGCCGAAGAGTGCTTTTCGTATCATTTTTTGAACTTGCATTGGGCTGGCTTCTCCAACAACTATGGAAACAGTCTTCTCATCCACAACCCCTTCTTTGTAAGCTGAAGCTGTTTGCAAAGCGTTTATGGCGTGTCTAAGGTCTCCTTCTGAGTAATCTACTATTCTTTCTGCGGCTTCAGGCAATAGATTAACATTTTCTTTTTTGGCTATGCATTGAAGTTGCTCTTTCATTGCCTGCTTATCTAATCTTGAAAAACGGAATATGGCGCAGCGGCTTTGTATTGGTTCGATGATTTTGCTTGATTGGTTGCATATCAAAATGAATCTTGATGTGCGGGAGCTGGTCTCCATGATTCTTCTCAACGCCGTCTGGGCAGGACCAGTCATCTGGTCACACTCATCCAGAATAATCAGTGCAAAGGGAATATTACCAAAGCCTGCACGGCTATAACGCGAAAAATCCTTAACTCTCTCACGGACCGTATCGATGCCTCTTTCATCAGAAGCATTAAGCTCCAATGTGAAGCTTTTCCAGTTTGGACCAAAAAGTTCATGAGCAATGCAAAGGGCAAGAGTGGTTTTTCCTGTGCCAGGTATCCCTGCGAACATGAGGTGCGGCATAGTTTTTGGGTTTCTCATGAAAGCTTTGAGGCTTTCAGTTATGTCATGTAAGTCTACGATTTCGTTCAGGTTTTTTGGGCGGTACTTTTCAACCCACATAAGTGCTTCTTCGTTAATTGCCATAAAGATAACCTTCGCAATAAATTATACAATAACGTGTTCTAATTTAGGAATTTAACTGTTTTCATGTCGACTCACGGTAAATCTGGGAAAATTTTTTTCTTATGGTTAACTGATTTTGCTTCCTTCGACAATATCCTTTTCGGGCATTAGCACAGTAACGTTTCCTTCACTATCTTCAGCCGCTAAAACCATACATTGAGACTCTAGACCCGCTAGCAAGCGCTTCTGCAGATTAAGCAGGAAAACACATTTTTTACCAATCAGTTCCTCCGGTTTGTACCATTTTTGTAAACCTGCAATCGCCTGCCTTTTCTCCGCACCAAAATCAGCGATTATTCTTATTAGTTTTTTTGAGTTCGGAACTTCAGTTGCTTCAACTATTTTTCCTATGCGTAAATCAAGTTTTTGAAACTCAGCAAATGATATCTCTTCAGCCAACCATTTCACGCTCTAGACTTAGTTCTGGTTTTCAATGTTATTTACTTTGCCGTCTTGAGAAAGTCTGATTCTTTCTTTAGACGCTAACTTGTATGCTTGCAGCGACGGCTCTGGAATTCAGCTTTTGGAGCAATGCTTAACAATTTCGATGGCGCTATCAAGAGACACCATATGCCCAATGCTAACATAAACAGGTTTGATATCCTGTTTAGCGGTTACAAAGGCACTCGATAACTTCACCTTTATCAACTAAAAGTACTTTTCCGTCTTACTCCACTGGCGTTCCAATCAACCAGCTTTTTGTAGCGCCAACAGTTGACTTTCATTATGCGAGTCCAAAGTGGCTAGCAAATCAATATCTATGTGGGTGCGCAAGTCCTTGCGCCTCAACGAGAAAAACGTCCAGCTGAATCTTCAACATTTATGTCGCCAAAATCGCAAGCGGAAGCTCTCTGAAGAAGAGCAAAGTTGGAGTATACGGTATCCTATCTTGGCAAGCTGCAACTTGGGCTTCCAAAATCTCAAGCTAATCATAATCCAAAACCGTTAATGCTCCAACGCCAAATTGCCAATATATGAAAGGTACAACTGCGACAGTTTTTATTTTTGGAGGCAGCTTATCTTCCTTAACTATTTTCCGTGATAAACAAAACTGTGTTCTATGTGCCTTTTTAACGGAAAAGCTTTCCATTAGCTTGCGGCGTTTGCTCAAGGCTTAACCTTTTTCGCAGTGGGTTTGCGGATTTGTTTTAATGGTTGAAACTGCTTTAAGGTGTCTTCAAGTGATTTTCTTCGAATTTCTAATGTAATGTCTCCGCGTGTGGCTTCGATTATTCTTCTTGCATTATCAGACTTGTGTCTAAGTCCTGGAACAAGCATGTAAGCTTCATCAAGAGCTAATAATTGAATGAAAACTTGGTCCATTATCTCTAGACATTCTTCGCCTTTTTTGACTTCTCCATAACGTAAATTGTCAAGCGCTAAACGCCTAAACTCACCAATAACATCTGCTAAACCAAGCACGTAATCAACAGATGGCACCTTAATTTCAGCTGGAGTTACAAAACGTGATTCCTTTACAAGATTCAAAAATATTCGAGCTTCCGAATATTCCTGAAGCGCTGCACTAAACATCCCTCCATAGACAATCTCAGGATATTGCACTGATAAAACTTGGAGTTCTGAAATTTTCTCTTTAGCATTTTTAATAAAGCTTTCAGCTTCAACGTATTTTTTTTGGTGGCTCAAGAGAATGGCTTGTTTGGAGAGGCTTGTTGCTTTACGCATGCTTTCATGTGCATCCTCGCGGATTTGATTTTTTTGCATAAGCTCTTTTTTGACTTCTTGAAGGACGCTCTCTAAAGATGACAAAATTACACCACTAAGTAAGTGGCGTTTGACTATTTATTTTGATTCCCCTTAGCGTTTGCTTGTTTTTTACGGTTGTTAGGGGATAGTCTATTTTTCAAACAGAACTTGCTGTCGCCCAACGCAAAGCGTACCTTAACCGCGATTCCATCTGAACCTTAAATGGAATTTTGCTATCTTCCGCTAAATCTTTATGAAGACAGACAAGGTATTTACCGTCTTTTCTGCGAAATACTCGGCCTTTTCCTTTGCTTACAATGGCAGCAACCGCTTGATAGGTAGTTAGAGCCTAAGGGCAAAAAATTAAGTATTTAAGTTTATCCAACTAAGCCTGAGTAAGCTAGTTGTTGCCCACCTGAATAGGCTTCTCCAACCTGCTTAACAGAACTACTCTGCTCTCTGGCGCCTCGTTAATAATTTTGTACCCCGTTTTTTCTGCCAACTGTTCGGCAAAGCCTCTAACTTCAGTGTGCCGAGGCATCCGGTCAAAGCTTAAGCGTAAGTGAGAGAATCCAATATGCATATACGCTTTTGCTTCAATGTAGGTTGGCTTAGCTGTTTCAATAAGTTTAGCATATTCTTCAACATTGCTCATGTTGTGCTCTTTCACCAGCGTCATGCGAATCACCGTAGGGCAACTGAAACTCTGCAGCAAACCAAGAGTTTCGTTTATTTTTGCCCAAGCACCTGGAAACTCTGGACGACAAACCTGTTTGTATATTTGCTCGTTTGGTGCACACAATGAAATATACAGTTGAGTGGGTTCTTGGCTTAGTTTTAGGAGTTTAACGGGTAATGTTCCGTTCGAAACCAGAAATGTTGTTAAACCTTTTTGATGGAAAGTTTTAATCAACTCTCCTAGTGGCTCGTAAAGTGTTGGTTCACCAGTTAGGCTTATTGCAACTTGCTTAGGTGTCAGGGCTTCTTGAAATTTGCGCCAATTTGTTTTGGGGTTTCCCTTGTAGCCTGTTAAAATTCTTTCTTGCGCCTTAAAACATCCTTCAACAATTTCTTTTGGTTCATCTACTTTTGGAATCTTCGTCTCGTCCCAAGTAACCTCTAAATCTCCGCTTTGGGCTCTCCAACAAAAAAGGCACTGCTGAGTGCAGTAGTAAAGGGAAGGTGACATCTGAATGCACCTATGCGACTTGATGCCGTAAAACTTCTGCTTATAGCATGGTCTATCATTAATTATAGATTCATAAAGCCACTTACACCTTTTGACTGCAGAGTGACTACCCACAAAATGGTATTTTTGCTTTCTTAAAGCCCCTGAAAGTGTGGCTTCGATGTTTTTTTCCAAATGTTTAACCTGATTTTTCTTTGTAGATAGGAACTCTCCCTTTTAAAAATCATGTTGCTAATATTGTTTTTTAGCATAAATCAGTTGCGTTTCAATGTTCTTCCAGCAATTCAGATATTATTGTGCGGCAACATGCAAATAGTGGCATTTGCTCAGGGCGCACCAAGCGATTATCAAGCTGTCACCATATCTGTAAATCAACCAACTTCAGTTCAAATAAAACTTGACAAATATATTGTTCTAGGTCCCTTTCTAATTCAAGCAACCACATTCATAACCATAGTCATAATATTGTTTGCTATAATCTTATTTGTAGCCGTTGAAATTTATAGATGAAAAAGCGTTAAAGCATCTTTTCTCTTAGAGCCAACTTTACAATTTATCCTTTGACAAGAAAAAAGTTTATATGGCTTCCAATAGAATTAGAGAAAACATTAGAACAAAACGAAACCGATTTTGATTTGACAGTTGAGGTGTATCTATTGGCTCAATCAAAAGCTTGTTCTCCAACATGCGGCTCTTTTAAGTGCGCCCAAAACAACGTCTTCTACCGTCGAGACTCCGTTGGGTGTAGATTAACAGAAGAAATGTGCAATGTTGCAAACTGCACCTATTCAATGTGCCTGAAAAGGCGATTGTTACCAGGAGGGGTCTGCGGCGAAACAGTCAAACGGAAAACCGTTGAAAAAGACCTTGATGATGATTTGTTGGGTGAACCAATCAGGTTTAAGAGAAAAGCTTTGCGCAAACTCGGAGACAGAGAAATCTTTTAAAAAGCAAAAATTGAGATTCGTACTGCAAAGTACGAGTAACTTCTTATTTTGACTGAACCCGTTTAACTACTGGCGGTTTAACCTTTTTTAGAATTCTGTAGCCGCAAATGATGCATTTTGTTTCTCCGCCTCGTAGCTCTAGTTCCTCAGATGGCACTCTTGCCCCGCATCTCATGCATTCGTAAACAATTCCTGACTTTTCCATTAGAAACGCCTTGTCCTACAAAGAAAAGTATTTTGCTTTTAAACGTTTCCAATACCTTGTCTTTAATGAGGATATGTAGTTGAGGAAACGGCTTAGAGAAAAACTGTCAACGACTCTTCCAACCGAAGAGCTAAAGCAAGTATACGACTCCTTTGACATAATAGGAGACATAGCAATCTTTAAAATGTCAAAAGGCAACACTCTCAGCGCTGAAACAGTTGCAAATAAAATAATGTCGGTCCACGGAAACGTAAAAACTGTTTTTAACCAAACTGGCCCCATCTTCGGCGATTTTAGAATTCGAACGTTAAAGTTATCGGCGGGCGAAGATAAAACAAGCACTCAACACAAGGAGGCAGGCTGCATTTTCGCGGTTGATGTTGAGAAATGCTATTTTTCTCCAAGGCTTTTACATGAGAGGCACCGGGTTGCTAGTTTAGTTAAGAGCGGTGAAACAGTTGTTAACATGTTTGCAGGCGTTGGATGCTTTAGCATAATAATCGCCAAAAAAGTTGCCCAAAGCAAGGTATTCTCTATTGACGTTAACCCCGTTGCAGTTCAATTCATGGAAGAGAATGTTAGAGTGAATAGAGTTTACAATAAAGTCATCCCTTTGCGAGGAGACTCAAAAGACTTAATCATTGCTCAGTTGCAAAGCAAGGCGGACCGCGTTTTGATGCCTTTGCCTGAAAAAGCTCTAGATTATTTGCCTTATGCTGTTTTGGCGCTTAAGAAAAGCGGCGGATGGATTCATTATTATGATTTTCAACACTCGGTTGGAAGCGAGAACCCCGTCGAGAAAACTAAGCTGAAGGTAGCTCAAAAACTTGATAGTCTAGGTGTTGGTTATGTTTGTACGTTTTCTCGAATAGTCCGAAGTACAGGCCCTAATTGGTATCAAACCGTTTTGGACATCCAGGTCTCTTCGTTGCCAAGCAAGTTTTAATACCTCAGAGGTTAACTATCTATTTCGGTAAGAAAAATGAAGCGAAAACTAATGGAAATCTTGGCTTGCCCAATAGACAAGTATCATCCACTTGACCTTCATGTTTTCGAAGAGAAAGACGAAATAGTGGAAGGTTTAATCGTTTGTCCCAAATGTTTACGCTGGTACCCAATAAGAGACGAAATTCCAGAAATGCTACCAGACGAGTTGCGCAAAGAAGCTGATGACCTGCCCTTCTTAAAGAAATGGAAAGAAAAAGTACCTGAAAAAATAGTAACTGAAGGAAAACCCTTCAACCTCAAATAATTTTTTATCTTTCTAAGTTTACTGCTCTGTTTTTGGCTGAAGATTGTATTGCAGCTTGAGCAATTTCTAATGCTTTTACGCCATCCTCTCCAGCTATGAGTGGCTTTTTCTTTTCAAGTATGCATTCTGCGAAGTGTTGCAATTCGCATTTTAGTGGCTCTTGGAATGGATATCTTGGTTGTCGCGTCTCTTTTTGCTGTTCAATCCACAAGTCTTGAGTTATGTAATCCAACCTCATTATGGCGTCGCTTCCCGTAACGGTCAAAGTTCGTGTTTTATAGGGTGTTAGCCAGTTGGATTCTATGAAAGCGCTTTCTCCGCTTTTGTATGTAAGCATTATGTGAGCATAGTCCTCGAATTTTTTGGTTCGCATGCTTCCTGTTTTCGCGTAAACGGTTATTGGATCCTGTTTGGATATGAATCGCATGACATCTATGTCATGAATAGCTGTATCCTTAACAACTCCAACGTCGCCGATTCTTTCGGGCCACTGAGAAACACGTTTAGCATTAGAGCACACTAATTCACCGATTTTTTTGCTCTCTACTGCCTCACGGATGCTCTGAAGTCCAGGAATGAACCGCATTAAAAACCCAACAGTTAATAATAGACCGTTTTCCTGAG
Organism: Candidatus Bathyarchaeota archaeon; assembly: GCA_963811105.1. Lineage (GTDB taxonomy): Archaea > Thermoproteota > Bathyarchaeia > Bathyarchaeales > Bathycorpusculaceae > Bathycorpusculum. Next base: position 1,414,718 of record CAWEPZ010000011.1, read on the forward strand.
CTGTTTCACAAAGTTTCTTGGCTTGCTTTGTGTTGGTTGCCATAGGTTTCTCAACCAGCACATTTTTTCCTGCCATGAGACCTTTGAGCGCTTCTTTAGCAAGATGCGTTGACCAAGTGCATACACTTATGGCTTCTATTTCTTTGTTTTTTAGCATTCGTGAGCTGTCCGTGTAAGCTTTTACGCCGTACTGATTGGCCATGGTTTTGGCTCTTTCTGGATTCACATCACAAATCGCTATAAGCTCAGTCTGGGGTAGTTCCTTGTAGACTCTCGCATGGTTTTTGCCCCATGAACCTGTCCCGATAACTGCTACGCCAACTTTCCTCATTGTTATCCAGTACCTCTTCCTAGCCCACGGTATTTGAAGCCTTCTGATTCCACCTTTCTAGGCTCAAAAACACCGGCTAAATCCACGATTATTGACGGCGTTTTAGTTAATGGTTTGAGCTTCTTCAGGTTTAAGCGAGAAAACTGCTCATCGTTTGCGAGTATCACAATACAGTCAGCGCCTTCCACTGCCTCATTTAAGCTGCTCTTTACAAAAGCCAAATCTTGTGAGTCTCTTCTTGATGTTGGGTCATAAAGGCTCGCCTTGGCGCCTTTCAACTCTAACATTTTAACAAAAACTACTGTTGCGGTGCTTGGACTAATTATGCCTAGAACAGCAATCCTTGCTCTTCTCAACGTTTTGCCACAGCTTCGCAGTGAATCTTGAGTTAAATTAACTGCGTGTTTAACCATATCTTCGTTTATTTGCCTAGATAATGATAGAAGTCTGAGTTTCGCATTAATATTATCTGCAGTTTCAAGCAAAAAGTATGCTTCATTTTTGTTTTCTTCTGCGACGGTTGTCGGACAAATCTTTTCATTTGGACCGAGCAATTTTAGAACTTCAAAGTAATCGATGTTTACATTTTCGCAGAATATCGCTAGCTCATTTGCTAAGGCTGTGTTTGCGTCTTGTTTAGCAACTGTGAAGAGTGCTGCTATTTCTGCTGTTTTGACATCGTTAACTTGTTTAACGTTTTTCGTTATTGTATTTAGAATGTTTGTTGCTGCTTCTAAGCTGGGTTTTCCAACTCCAGCGACTCTTAATTCAAATTTGCTAAACTGCTTTGCGTTAGTCTCCGAGTCAAGGATTGGACAGTATGCTAAACCGAAATCCGCACCAGCTTTAAGCCCTGAAGTGTTTTCTAATGTATCCTTTGTCGTTCCCTCAATAAAGCCTAAACTTGCAGCGACACCATAAATCACCAGTGCTCCAGAGTGCAGCGCTGCTCCAACTTCCTTGCAGGCGTTCAATGTTTCTGAGAAATCGATTTTTTTCTTATCATCTACTTTTGCAGGCACAGCTATCATAATAATATCGCTTTTTGAAACAGCCTTTTTCAATTCACTGGTTACAGTTAATTGTCCTGCCGTTATCAGGCTCTTCAAGTTGTCTTCAGTTTCTTGCGCTGCAAAAGGTGTTTTTCCCTTTGCAACTTTTTTTATGACGCTTACGTCAGCATCTGAGCACACTACTTTGAACCCTGCATTCGCAAAAGCAACTGCGAATAGAATTCCTTTTTGCCCGCATCCTATAACGCTCACTAAGTATTTTGAGCGCTTTTCATTCGTATCAATCTCTTCGACTTTTACATTGAGAATCGCGGGCATCGCAGTTTTCTCCCTTTGAGCTTTTGTTTGCTAGATGTTTTCGAGGATTTTTTCGAGCATAGAACTGTAGTCTTTGACCAGCTTTAATGCTTTTTCATGGTTTTTTGCCTCTGCATAGAGTCTGTACACTGGTTCTGTTCCACTTGGTCTAATTAGAATAGCGCTGTTGTCGCTAAACCAGATTTTTACGCCATCTATTGTGCTGATGTTTTCGCCCTTAACTTGTTCGTAGAGCTTCTGCAGTAGAATTTCTTTTTTCTCGTCTGGGCACTCAATTTTTCCTTTCTCAATAAAATACTGGGGCTGTTCAGCAACTAGTTTAGATAAAGATTGTCCCGTTTGAGCCATTATGTCTAGCAATAGAGCTGTCGTCATTGCTCCATCACGGACTGCCTGGTGAGGACCATAGAAAACTCCGCCGTTTTCTTCTCCGCCCAATTTGGCGTCAAGTTCTTTCATTTTCTGCGAGACAGTTACGCTTCCAACTTTAGTCCAGACTAATTCGCCCTTGTAAGCTTCTACTGTGTCCTTGATTAGTGTGGAAGAGCTCACGGGCGTAACAATCTTAGCGCCTGGGTTCTTAATCAAAAATTGTTTTATGATGATGGCGAAGGTTTTGTCTCCCCAGTAAATCATGCCGTTCTCGTCGACAAAGATTGATCTGTCAGCATCCCCGTCAAAGGCTACGCCCATATCTGCGCCGATTGCTTTAACAGTTGAAGCCAACTCTCCAAGGCTTTCAGGTCTTGGCTCGGGTAATCTTCCTGGAAATGTGCCGTCAATGTTTGCGTTGATAGTGGTTATTTTGCAGCCAAGTTCCCTCATCAGCGGTGGTGCTGTAATGCCCCCAACGCTGTTAGCGGCATCAACTACAACATGAAAGTGTTTTTGGGCTATTTTTGGTTGGTTAACAAGTTTCATTATGGCTTGCACATATTCATCGTTAATTCCTTGGAGTTCACGTTCTCTTCCAAGTTTATCCCATTCTGCAAAAACTAGTTTATTATCAAAGTAAATATTTTCTATTTCAACTTCTTGCTCATGTGAAGTTTCTATGCCGTCACTCCAAATAACTTTAATGCCGTTATATTCCGCCGGATTATGAGATGCAGTTATTATTACTCCTCCATCCATGTTATGGTTCTTAACTGCATATTGCAAAGAAGGCGTTGGAGCCATTCCAGCGAAAAACACGTTACACCCAGTCGCGGTTAAACCAGAAATCACCGCTTTAGAAAGCATTACGCCGCTAGTTCTAGCGTCATGTCCTAAAAGCAAATTTTTTCTTCCAAAAAACGTTCCAATTGAACAACCAACTTTTATAGCCATTTCAGGCGTTAATTCAACATTGACTAGTCCTCTGATGCCGTTTGTTCCAAACAGTTTTCTTTCGGTCATAACTGTCACTTCAATGCTATTAATAGTGAATCTTGGGTTTTAAAACGTTTTCAGCCACTTCTTTACCTGGACAAATCTTCCCTGAAAGTTCAATATTATCTTCAACTTTTGCGTGATCCCCAATTATGCAACCGCTACGAATCTTGACTTTTTTTCCAATTCTTGCTCCTTCCCCAATTATCGTCCCGTTAATTGAGGCAAAATCATCTATCTGAACGTTAGGAAAAATCACCGAGTTGCTTATTTGAACATTTTTTCCTACCCTAACATTTTTTCCTAAAATTGCGTATGGTCCAATAATTGATCTTTCGTCTACGAAAACTTTTTTATCAAATGCTACTGGATTTCTTATTTCAAAGTTTTCAGCTTTTTTCTGTTTGAGATTTTTAGCCAAGGAATCAAGTATGATTTTGTTTGCGGTCAAGTATTCTTCCGGTTTCCCTATGTCTATCCATATACCACTGACGAAATGACCATAGAGTTTGCCCTCTTCGGCTAGTTTGGGAAAAACCTCTCTCTCAACTGAAACTGCCTTTCCGGGGGGAATGTAGTCAAAGACTTTTGGGCTAAGAACATAGACTCCAGCATTTATCAGGTTGCTTGGTGCTTTGCTCTTAGATGGTTTTTCTATAAACCGTTTTATGCAGTTACCATTTACTAATTCAGCCACGCCGTATCTACACGGATCTTCAACCTTGCACAGTGCAATCGTCCCTAAAGCTCCCGAATTAATGTGCGCGTTAATTAGTTCCCTGTAACCAATGTCAGCAAATATGTCTCCGTTCAAGACAATAAATGGCTCATCATGTCCCAAAAGTTTTTCAGCTTTTTTCACTGGACCCGCAGTTCCCAGAGGCATTTTCGGCGGATCAATCGAGAATCTGATTTTCAATCCATGTCTCGCTGGCCGTTCTTGCTTTATGTAAAATTGGGTAAGAGCATTAACTGCCATTATAGCTTCATCAACGCCGTTGCCAGATAGTCTTTCAAAAATCCATTCAAGCAATGGTTTGTTAACTATTGGGAAAAGAGTCTTTGGCCTAGAGCAACTTAGTGGTCGTAGCCTAGTTGCGAAGCCTCCTGCTAAGATTACCGCTTTCAGACGTGTCACCTTATTGTAAGAGTAATAGTGTATGGCTTGTTTTTATTTAAAGAATTTTGGACTTTATTCCCACTCTATTGTTGCAGGAGGTTTATGCGTAATATCATACACCACTCGGGTAACTTGTGGAATCTCGTTTGTTATTCGGGTTGAAATTTTTTCAAGTACTGGATATGGAATTTGAGCAAAGTTAGCCGTCATTGCTTCTCGGCTTTCCGCAGCTCGAACTGCCACTACGTAACCATATGCTCTCGAGTCGCCCTTCACGCCTGTCGCTTTTGTATCTGTTAACACAGCAAAGTATTGCCATAAATGTTCATCTAAGCCATTTTTCTCAATTTCCTTGCGAACGATAGCATCGGCTTTTTTGGCAACGCTCACTTTTTCTGCAGTTAATTCTCCTATTATGCGTACTGCCAAGCCTGGCCCCGGGAACGGTTGTCGATTGACAAGTTCTTTGGGTAATCCCAGCATTTTGGCAACTTTGCGCACCTCATCTTTGTAGAGGTCACGGAGAGGTTCAACTATTTTTTTGAATTTAATTTTTAATGGTAATCCTGCAACATTATGATGCGATTTTATAACGTTTGAGTTCTTTCGGATACCTGATTCAATTCTGTCTGGGTATATTGTGCCTTGAAGCAGGTATTGGGCGCCAGCCTTTTCAGCGATTTCCTCGAAAACTCGGATGAACTCTTCTCCAATTACTTTTCGTTTCATTTCGGGATCTGCGACGCCTTTGAGTTTCTGCATAAACCGTTCTTGTGCATTAGCTACTATGAAGTTGATTGAGAATTTTTGGAAGGTCTCTCTGATTGCTTCAGGTTCGCCTTCCCTCATGAACCCATGGTCTACAAAAACTGCAGTTAACTTATCCCCAAGTGCTTGGGCTGCAAGTGCAGTAGCGACACTTGAGTCTATGCCTCCGCTTAGACCTATGATAGCTCGGCTCGCGCCGATTTCCGATTTTATTTCTGTAACCATTTTTCCGATTAAGTCTTCCATTTGCCAGTTCGCTTGGCATTTGCAAACTTGAAAAATAAAGTTGCGGAGCATGCGCATTCCGTTTTCTGTGTGAATAACTTCTGGGTGCCATTGTAAGCCATAAATTGGTTTTTGCTTATGTCTAAAGGCGGCGACGGGACAGTTTTCGGTGTGAGCTAATGCTTCATAGTCAGGTGATAGAGCAAAAACTGTGTCGCCATGGCTCATCCAAACTTTCTCTTTCTCACTTAACCCTTCCAGGACTCCCACGGGTTTATCGACAGATATTTGCGCAACGCCATATTCTTTGCAGGTTGCTGGTTCAACTTTGCCATTGGTTAATTGAGCCAAAAGCTGGTGACCATAACATAAGCCTAGAATCGGCAGATTTACCTCTAAAATACGAGGGTGAAGTTTAGGCGCGTTTGGTTCGTAAACGCTTGCGGGTCCTCCTGAAAGAATTAAGCCTCTAACGTTGAATTTCTCTTTTAGGGATGCCACTTCTTCGGGTGATATATCGTAGGGAACAATTTCTGAGTAGACGCCGTTTTCTCTGATTCTTCTGCCGATAAGATGGCAGTATTGTCCCCCAAAATCCAATACGAGTATGGTGTCATATTTTACTTGCATTGCAGTGGCTCAAAACTATTGGGGTTGGTGCGGTAATTTAAGATTACTATCCGATAAGCACCAAAATCCAAAGTAGCTATAACGTCCTTTAATCTTCATATTCTTAACTTTAGCATTTGATGAATTGCAGAAAAAACTAAACTTTTATTAATGCAATCATACGATATTAAAACTAATGTCTCATAAAGGCCAATTAAATTGAAAAAACGTGCAGGAAATAAGAGTATGGAACTAAATGAAACAGACTTAAAAATTCTTAAAGGCCTATTAGAAGATGCAAGGTTTTCAAGTAGACAAATAGCCAAAACTGTAGGCGTTTCAGTCGGAACCGTTTTGTCTAGAATCAAGAAAATGGAAGATGAAGGCCTCATTAAGGGCTACTCAGTATTGCTTGACCATGAAAAACTCGGTTACCAGCTAACAGTTGTTACTGAGATCACAGTTTCAAAGGGCAGGCTTGTCGAAACCGAGCAAGAAATTGCTAAAATTTCCAATGTCTGCAGCGTCTACGACGTCACAGGCTTAACAGATGCTATCATTGTTGCAAAGTTTAAAAGCAGAGAGGACCTTGGCGCATTCACTAAGAAATTGCTTTCTTTGCCATACATTGAACGGACAAACACGCACGTAGTATTAACTACAGTGAAAGAAAACTTCCGCTTGCTATAATTAACCTATTTTTCGTTATGGTTTTCTTTTTTATAATTTTGCTCAGGTGTAGCAATCGTGATTTTTGTATCTGAGGCAACTGATGATGTTATCCAGACATTTCCGCCTATGACAACGTTATCGCCAATTACGGCATCCGGTCCAAGCAAGGTTGCACCTGAATATATAACAACGTTGTTTCCAACTGTAGGATGTCTTTTTCTTCCTTTGATAATGTTGCCTTTCTCATCTTTCGGAAAACTTAATGCGCCCAGAGTCACGCCTTGGTAGAGTTTTACATTGTCACCAATTTCTGTGGTTTCACCAATGACTACTCCAGTTCCGTGGTCGATGAAGAAGTTTTTGCCTATTTTTGCTCCTGGATGAATATCTATGCCTGTCAAGGAATGCATGTGCTCACTCATTATTCTGGGAATCAAGGGTATTCCACGAAGATATAGTTCATGGGCTATTCTGTAAGTTGTTATAGCTAAAACGCATGGGTAACTTAGGATCACTTCTTCCGTGCTTACTGCTGCGGGGTCTCCTGCGTAAGCGGCTTGGACGTCTCCGCTTAACATGGAGCGTATTTCAGGAAGTTTATCAAGAAGTTCTTTGACAACAATGTTGGCTCTTTTTCGGCATACGTCCTGAGGGCACTCACTTATTTTTCTGCAAATATACTTGAGGCTTTTCTCAACTTCTTCGGTTAGTCGGGCGTACACTGAGGCTAGGGTTGTTCCAAGATAATACTGTACGTTGGCTTTGGTGATTTCTTCTTTACCCAAATATCCGGGGAACAAAATTGTGAATAAGTCCTCTAATACTTCGGTGACTACTTTTTTTGAGGGAAGATCTCGTCCTTCAAGATGGTCCATGCCGCCGAAAGTTTGGTAATTACTTACCATTTTGTTTACTAATTTTGGTAAGCCTTTTTCAACCCAGTTCTGATCCTCTTCGTCATTATTACGCATCAAGATGTCTAGCATTCTGTCTGGGTTCCAGCAGTCCACTTCCAGATTCTTATCAGTGCATTGTTCTTTATCATTACATTGTTCGCATTCTTTAAGGCGCGGTTGGTTATCCTTTGTTGTCATTTTGCTTACCTTCTTCTCAATAATTAAAAAGGGGGAATATAAGAGAAGCTCCTTGAAAAAGAGAAAAAACAGGAATTAGATGCTAGAGTTTGTGCTTGAGACTGTCTCTTGGAACAAGACTGTACTTAGGTAACGCTCACCTGTATCTGGAAGAATGGCAACTATTAGTTTTCCTTTGTTTTCAGCTCGTTTCGCAATTTCAAGCGCGGCAAAGACTGCTGCACCTGACGATATGCCTACAAGTAAGCCTTCTTTTAGCACCAGTTGCCTTGCGGTTTGAATTGCGTCTTCATCTTTTACTTTGAAAATTTCATCCACTAAGTCAAGCTTTAATACATCTGGTTTGAAACCTGCTCCTATACCTTGAATTTTGTGTGGCCCTTTTAGTCCACCGCTTAGGACTGGTGAAGATGCAGGTTCTACGGCTACAGCTTTGAACGCAGGTTTAAGGGGTTTAATATATTGAGCTATACCTGTTATGGTTCCCCCTGTTCCAACTCCGGCAACTACAATGTCAACTTTGCCATCGGTGTCTTCCCAAATTTCTGGTCCAGTGGTTTCTCTGTGAACTTTTGGATTAGCTAGATTCTTAAATTGTTGGGGAACGAAGCTGTTTGGTGTTTGCGCGGCTATTTCGTCTGCTTTTTTAATAGCGCCACCCATGCCGTCTGGTCCTGATGTGAGAACGAGTTGTGCGCCGTAAGCTTTGAGCAAATTGCGTCGCTCAATGCTCATGGTTTCTGGCATTGTCAGTATTAGTTTGTAGCCTTTCACGGCTGCTACCATGGCTAAGCCGATGCCTGTGTTGCCGCTTGTAGGTTCAATAATGGTGGTGTCTGGCTTGATTAGGCCTTGTTTTTCTGCTTCGATTATCATGCTTAGGCAGATGCGGTCTTTGACGCTTCCTCCGGGGTTGCGTGCTTCGAGTTTGACTGCTACGGTGGCGTTTGAGTCTTGGGTTAGTTTGTTTAGCTTTACTATTGGTGTTTTTCCTATTGTTTCGAGGACGTTGTTGTAGATTCTTGTCGTGTTTATCACCTAATTATAACACTGTTATAATTCTGAGGGAAATAAACTTTACTCCCTCAACAAAATATGCAGCAAATTCACGGTAATAAACAAATCTAACAAGTAGTCGTCCTAAACCAAAAAGTAAAGTCTTTAAATGCCATAACTAATTCTATATTCCGCCAGCCTCAATAAACAAAAAGATACTTGCGGAGGTCGCCCAGCATGGCCAAAGGCGTAGGACTGAGGCTCCTATCCCGCAGGGGTTCGTGGGTTCAAATCCCACCCTCCGCACTTCGTTTTACTCGCTGTTTTCGCCCATTTTAAGCCCGTTTTGAGCTTAAAGCGGTAGAAATTTAACATCAAAATGAAGGGTAGTTTGAGGTTTCACTTGAGCGTTTGAACTGTCATTTCTTAAGCGTTGTTTCTTTTCTTAAGAAGAGGTCTTTTCTGGTTTTAAAATTTTGTTATCGATAATTGATTATGGTTATTGGAAAACCTTATATCCATAGGCAGCCAACACTTACTTTGTAAGTATCTAAACTCTTACGTCTGGATGGCAAGTGAAAATGAGTCTAAGTTTAGCATATTTAACCCTAAAGCAAAGACAGATGTGGGACCTCAAAAGCAACGGAATTCCAGAAGCAACCATCGCCCGCAAACTAAACATAACCCGACAAACAGTCCACCAAACCCTCGACATTGCCCACCTCAAAATCGACGAAGCCCTCAAAGAAGTAGCAAAAATCAACAAAATCGACATAGAAACACTCAACGCAAATAGAGGATTCCTAACAGGATACAGCAGCCACTTCAAAACCCCAGCCTTCATAACCTTCTCAGCAAAAAACGGCGTTCAAGTCTGGTACAAACATGAAGGGGACTGCGAAAAATGCAACAAACTCCAAGTATGCAGAGATGCCCTGCTTGCAGAGGCTAAAGACCGCAACTTCCTGCTCTTAGACGATACTAGCAAGATTTTGCCATCCAAATTAGCAGAAGCATTATTCGCTAAGATAACAGGTGAAGAAATATGAGCATACGAAAGTTAATTAGAAATCTCAGAAATTGGTGTCCACAACCCTCAACCCCACTGCCTTCAAAACTAAAACGATATTCAATGCCTATAGCTGCTGTAATTACAGCTACCCTTATTTTCACAATTTCATTTTCGGTGTTTTCTCCAAGCCTTATGTCTCATCCATCCGCCCCAATTGTGCCCTTAGTCAATTCGGGCAACAGCGGTTCTGCGAGCAATGACTGGTCAATGTTCCATGCAGACTCGTCTCATAGTGGTGTTGCAACTAGCAATCCAGTGCTCACTCCAACGCTAATTTGGAAATACACCGCTGGCAACTCTATTGCTTCATCACCTGCAGTAAGCAATGGCGTTGTGTACATAGGCTCAGATGATAAAAATCTCTATGCCTTAAATGCTACAAGTGGCGATAAACTTTGGAACTTTTCCATCGGGGGTATCTTTCCAGGTGGCAGTATTCCGCCAACCGTTGCTTCCTCCCCCGCTGTTGCCAACGGTATAGTCTACATAGGCTCACTCGATTACAACATTTACGCAGTGAACGCCACCACTGGGGAAAAGCTCTGGAATTATACTACCGGTGACTTGATTATTTCGTCTCCAACTGTTGTAAATGGTGTTGTCTACATAGGTTCCGATGACCAAAACGTTTATGCTCTTAATGCTACTAATGGCGATAAACTTTGGAACTACATAACGCCTTTCTATGTTGGCTCATCACCTGCTGTTGTTGATAATGTGGTCTATGTAGGCTCATGGTTTGGCGACGTTTATGCATTGAATGCCGCAAATGGTGCCAAGCTTTGGAATTATACCACTGGTGGTTCAGGCACGGAACTTGTTTCTTCGCCATCCGTTGTCAATGGCGTGGTATACATTGGAGGCGGCGGTAACACAATTTTTGCCTTGAACGTTGATAGTGGAGCTCAACTCTGGAATTACAGCACAGATGGCTATGTTGAGTCATCGCCTGCTGTTAGCGATGGCATAGTGTACATAGGTTCTCATGATGGCAACGTTTATGCTTTGGACGCTGCAAGTGGCGATAAGTTGTGGAATTATACCATAGGAGACTCTATTCTTTCATCCCCTGCGATTAACGACGGCACTATTTACATAGGCGGCGAAAATGCAGTTTATGCATTAAGCGTTACTAATGACACAAAACTCTGGAGCTACAATACTGGTAATTACGTCGGGTCATCTCCTGCAATCGTCAACGGTATACTGTACATTGCTGGCGGTAACAACACTTACGCTTTCGGAGGTTCTGCACCGACTGCATCCCCAAACATCCAACTCCTTGTAATCCCAATTGTGGTTGTAGTAGTAATTGTTGCTCTAATAGCTGTTGTAATATTTAAAAAGAAAATAGCTTCAGTGTGAATAGGAATGGATTTGCGTAAGAGATTTAGTGAGAATCCAGGTATAACTGGCTTAGATAACGCATATTATCTTGCTAAAACTGAACCTGCTTGCCGCCGCCGTCATTAACGCCAACTCCCCCAGTCACTATGCCGTCTCCTTTTGCATTTTTTTCTTTTCCTACCCTATTGGTTATTGGAGGTTTAGTCGCAGTCGTAATTGTTGCTACTGTGGTTATCTTAATGCTCAAAAAGAAAATGACAGTTTAAACGATAGTGTAAAGCTTACCCTCCGCACCAAAATTCAGGCACATTATGGGGTTAATTTGATAAAATAAACTCAATTTATAGTTTTGTGAGAGTAGGCTAAAAATTGAACACAAGTTTACCCGTAAAAAATGTTTTACCATTTCCACTGAGCTAACGCGAGAGAGAGTCATCGTAGTCGTTCGTGTTCGTGATTTGGGTTTGGTTGGTCGGATTGAAATTTTAGTCCCACACACAGGGCGCACGCTTTTCAAGCACTGTTTTTGGCTGGTGTCTTTTCAATCTCTAAGCTAGCAACGTACTCACGGTCTTTTGGCGGATTCTTATCTCTCTCTTCTTCAAACACGATTTTGGTTTTCCAACCCATATGTTCGGCCGCAAGCTGCAAATGGCAAATAGCAATACCCACATTGACAGGGAAATAGCTCCCACCGACGATGCTTCTAAAAAACCCGGATTTGGAAGAATAGGCGTGAATCAAATTCTTATCTCCGGTAAAGTACCAATTCTGTAAGTTGACTGCGGATGGAGCCAGACGGGCAGGTTCCAACAATTCATCAGCACACTCAATATTGGTTATCTCCGAGAGAGGTTTCCTCTTAAATTGCGAAACACTGGTCCTGTAGAGTGTTTCCCTGGAATTTCCGAACGACATCAAAATGATAAATTCAAGATTTGAAGACTCCGTTACTTCTTTAACGGGCTGAGGAATCCCCAGCCAGCAACTGCCTATGCCAGTCGCTGAAAAATAAAGATCCATTTGCTGTAGCATAAAACCGATGTTAGTCTTATAAGCGTCCTTTGCTTCGGAGAATGCTGCAATAAAGTGGGGTGCTTTGTTCATGCTTTTTCTGGAAACTTGATCCGGCGAAATAATCTTGAACTCTGTCTTAATTCCCTTGGACATCGGCTTTAAAGCGCTCAAGTTCTCCGAAATCTCTTCTAGATGATTTTGATCAATTGGAGCTGAATCATAATTCCTAATTGATTTTCTCTTGAAAATCACTTCGTATAGCTCATTCTCATTCATTTTCTCACACAGAATAATCACAAGTTGACTGCTAGTAAAAGCTTCCTCTGCAGAGTGTACTACAAGAGTAACAAGGTCTATCAAGCTAATAGTTCCAGTTCCCCGGGTTTTTTGGGTTTGGGGACTAAAATTTTAATACTTTTCCCAACCCTAACCCAAATATTATGACGAAGAAAACTATTTTTTTGTTGTGGTAAATGGAATTTTTTGTGTTTGTGTGCGAATTGAGTTGATATGGATTTGGAATTCACAAAGATTAATTTGTTGAGACAGATGTCTTTGACTGCTGTGAGCGGATGCTGATTTGTCCGGAAATTTAGCATTGGAGCCTTTGGTTGAGATCTCAGGTATTTCAGTGCAGTTCGGATCTTTTTTAGCTTTAGACAATTTGAGTTTGAGAGTTATGTCTGGAGAAGTTTTTGGGTTATTAGGTCCAAACGGTGCGGGCAAGACGACAGCGATTAAGGTTTTGATGGGGTTAGTGGCGCCTTCTTTGGGCAATGTGAAGGTGTGCGGTTTTGATCCAGTCCTGCAGCCTGTAGATGTCAAGTCGCGTATTGGCTACGTTGCTGAAAACTCTATCGTGTATGAGAGTTTGTCTCCTAGAGATTTTTTTGAATTCGTAGTATCAATGCGCAAAATAGATCAGGCCGATGCTAATCGGGTTGTGTCTCGATTGGCTGAGGTTTTTGATTTAGCACAGTATTTTGATTCACCGATCGCAACTTTGTCTATGGGACTTAAGCAGAAAGTGGCTTTAATTGCAGCATTTATTCATCAGCCGCCTGTTTTGCTTTTAGATGAGCCTTTAAACGGATTAGATGCAAAAAGCAGCAGAGTGGTCAAAGACTTAATGTCTTTGCATGTACAAAGGGGTGGAGCGGTTTTGTTTTCTACCCACATAATGGAGATTGCTGAGCATCTCTGCACAAGAATTGGAATTATTGATCATGGCAAGATGATTGCTGAGGGAACGCTAGAGCAGTTAAGAAACAAAACTGATGGCAAGGGTTCTTCTTTGGAAGAGGTTTTTTTGAAGTTAACCAATGAGGATGCCGCAGTCGCCGTAAGAACAAGGATGCTTCGGGAGGCATTCTTTGGTAATGAAGCTCACTGAAGCTTGGCGCCTAAGCAGTCTACCTTACAGAGAAGTTGTGTACAGATCATTAGCTCAGGAAAGGAATCGAATGTGGTGGGGCGCTTTTGGAAGAAAATCAACCAACCAAGATTCAGCGGATGATGTTGAGTTAAGCAAGAAAGCGTTGCGCATTGCCAAGTTTGATAAAATCATTATTGCACTTTTTAATCTTGTAGTTGCGGTAATCCCTTTCAGTTCATTTTTCGTCGGCTCCACAACTTTCGGTTTGAGCAGTTCGATTTCTCTTAGTTTAGCCATTACCTTTGGGTTTATGACTTTGTATGCAATTCAGACTCTTTCTTCTTTTGTGGGCGCGGAATCTTCAGTTTTGCTGTCGACTCTCCAGATATCATCAAACGATTTTTCGTTGATAACATTGTTTTCTTTTTTTAGGTCTGTAGATTATTTGGTAGTGAGCTCTGTTGTGAGCCAGGTTGTGTTAGTTGCATACCTTACTGCGTCTCCTTTGGCTACTGCACTCATGTTTGTTGCTTCTTTGATAAATTCAGTTTTTGCTGTAGCAGTTGCATTGTGGCTCTCAAGAGTTTTCCATAAGAATTATTTGCGCGGCGGAAGATCAAAGGGCACCACTGTTTTTCGAGGTTTCTTTGTCTTACTCTGGGGATGCCTGCTTATGGGAGTAGGCTTGCTTTTGAGCGTGCCCTACTATGTTCTTCCACTTTTGGATACTGCTTTACTAAACGTTAACACATTAGTGGGTTTTCTTCTCAGTTTGATCTATCCTTTTTCGGCTGGTTTAGTTGTTTCAAAATTGTCCGGTTCTATAATTCCTCTTTTCACCGTGTTGGGGGCATCGGCTGCAATCATATTTTATGCTTTAGGAGCTTGGTTTTCAGCTAAATGGAGCTTGGGGACCGTGAAGCGTATTTCTCAAGGAGTGGGCGTTAGAATTGATAGATCAAACGCCATCGATTTTCAGATTAAGAGACGCAGTCCTTTGCAAGGTTATGTCATGAAGGATTTGCGAGTTACTTCAAGAAATCCCGCTACTGCTTTCTTCTTTGTCCTTCCAGTTTTTGAAACGGTAATTGTAGCGTTTTTGGCTTCGAATGTTGAGTTTTTGAGGGCTTCAACGGTGCTTGTTGCTACTTCAATGGGCGCTATTTTTGCTCTTTTGATTCCTCTTGCTCTCTTGAATTCGGAGGGGAAGGGAATAGAGTACGCTAAAACCTTGCCGATTACTTCCAAAAGAATGGTGTCTGCAAAAGCTCTCATAACTATGGTGACTTTCGTTCCAGTTCCTGTTGCTTTGCTTTGCCTCGCGTTGTTTAAGCCGCCGACTTCGTGGTTTACAGTGTTGATTCCATTTTTCATGGTAATTTCCATTGTTTCTGCAAGCATCTTTGAGATTTTGATTTTCTTGCGTTCAGTTGGTAGAAGCAGAATAGTTGGTGTAATTAATGATGTTGAAAAGATCCTTGTCGGTCTTTTGACGGTCTTTTTACCTGCTATTGCCTACGTAATCGTTTACCTCTTCTCATTTAATCATTCATTTGCAATTCTAGCATTGGGCGGAACAACATTTGTTGAATTATGGATAGCTTTTTTCACACTTAGGCGTGCATGAAAGATCTCATTGAAATGTTTTCGATAAAACAACGCGATTGCAAAATTGATACGAGTGCGCTGAAAATTCAGGAGTCTGCTTAATGAAGTCTTGAATTTGATCAGTAGACAGGAAGAGCTTCTGACTCAAACCACACATATCTTGAACACATATTTTTTTCTGGTAAAATAAGGTTGATGGTCCCACCCACCTTACAACCAGATTTAGGTTTCCATGCAACAAAGAAGTAACACAACTACTTTTTTCAATGCTAACTAAATCAAACGGTGTGTCCAAAGAAAGAATATTTGGTGTTAATGCTAAACCATTTTCCATCAAAAAATTGCTTTTCATAAGTAACGGTTAAAAGCCAATAATGCACACAAATATTAAACACCCAGAAGGTTTGGTCACAAAAATGTCTGCTAAAAACGAACAAAGAAAATTCGTCTCCGTTGACCCGAGCAAGTGCACTGGTTGCGGAATCTGCGAATTAGCTTGCAGCCAAGAAAAAAACGAAGAAAGCCCAATTCGGTCAAGAATCCGCGTTGTCCGCATGACCCCTATGTTCAATTTTGCTCTGTCATGTCGTGCATGTAAAGATGCTAAATGCGTTAAAGCATGTCCGGAAAAAGCAATTGCGCAAGAAGAGAGCACCGGTTTGTTGATGATTGATGAGAGGAAATGTAAAGGGTGCGATTGGTGCGTTCAAGCATGCGAATACGGCGGCATCACTATTCAAAGTGACAGTGGCATAGCAACCGCATGTGACCTATGCGGTGACAAGCCTCAATGCATAGAATTCTGCCCTGAAGAAGCTATAGAACTCGTGGACTCTGATGAAGCAGCAGAAAAACGCTTCAACGACGCACTAGAAAAACTACCTATACAATGCGACCAATTAATGACCGCCGTCAAAAACAAGGATTGGAAACCATTACTAGCTACAGCAGAGAAAAGGTCAGAAAAAGTCTCAGAGAAACTCGAAGCATTAAACAAAAAGACAGTTGCAAAACAAAAGGCACAGAAAGAAAAGTAGCCCATTTCTAACTATTTATTTTCTTCATAGCCTCTCAAGAAGCTATCAATATCCAAGCCAACTCGCTCGCCGACGTACCCGCCTTCCAAAACAAAAAAAGCGGGCTTCTTCAGAAAAGCGACTCTTTTCCCAATCTCCAAATAATCATGCTCCACTAAGCTTAACGTAGCTAAATCACCAAGATGAGTATCAAAGCCGCAAGAAACCGCAACCACTTCAACTCTACTGAAATCCACAGTGCGCAATGCTTTATCTAGGGTCTCCAAATACCGTTGCCCACCACAATCTGACGGCAAAGCAAAGTTGATACAGTTCCCCTCAGAGAAGCGGCCAGTTCCCGGGTAATTAGGTGACTGATGCAACGAAACGTAAACCACTTTTTCATCTCCTTGAAAAATCTCTTGAGTTCCATTTCCATGATGCCCGTCAATGTCCAAAATCAGCGTTCTTTTGCCTAATTTTTTAACTGCAATCGCAATGTTATTTAGGTAACAGAACCCACGTGTTGCCGCGCCTAAAGCCACCCCGCTTCTGCCAGCGTGGTGTCCTGGCGGACGCATAAGAGAAAAACCACCAATTTCACTGGCTAAAATTGCGCCACCTGCCGAAAGTGTGGCGTACTCGTAAATTTTATCGTAGGCGGGGGTATCTGGGTCTTCAACTAATCCTTTTTTCAGATTCCACAGGTAATCAGCGTCATGAACAGCTAAAATGTTTTCTTCACTAGCTGGTTTAGGCTCCAAAAACTCGTAGCCCTTTGTTTTCAGAATTTCAACCGCTGCTTTCACTCTTTGAGGTCCTTCAATGTGCCATGTACCATAGCCTAAACTTTTTTCGGAATAAACCACTCTTGGCTTCATTGGCATCCAGTAGACAGATAAATAACGCTTTCACATTAAAACATTAACCTACACGGATTTGCTTTAAAAATCGGAGAAAAAGTTAATGACTGCTTCAGAGAATCCATTTGACCAGTTTCGCCAAGAATGCCAAAAAACGTTAGCTGACGCACTCGAGAAAGCTTTGCCAGAAATAAAAACGCCAAGTATTACCTTAAACAAAACACCAAACATTGAATATGGGCAATTAGCTTCATCGCTGTGTTTTGAATTGGCAAAGAAATTAAACCAAAAACCATTGGACATCGCCCAATACCTTGTCGAAGCAATCGATAAAACCAGCTTTAGACTGATTGAAAAGGTAACTTGCGCAGGTGTTGGGTACATCAATTTTCACGTCAACTTTTCCAAGTTCTCGGCTTTAACTCTCCAGTCTGTTAAAGGGTTAGCGTTTGATTACGGTTTCGTGAAAACGAATAACTCAACTAAAATTATTGTTGAGCATACAAGTGTTAACCCACTCCACCCGATACACGTCGGGCAAGCGAGAAATCCAATGATAGGCGACGCACTAGCTCGCATTTTGGAATGCAGGGGACACTGTGTTTCGCGGCACTACTACATTGATGATGTAGGCAGACAATCATCCGTAGTTGCCTATGGTTACGAAAAGCTAGGTCGACCTAAACCCACAGAGAAACCCGACCTCTATGTGGGAAAAATCTACACCGTTACCAGCTGTCTTGTAGAAATAAATCGCCTCAAAAGAGCACGGGACCTTGCTATCGCCGTTAACTCAGCAGATGATTTGGCGAAGGCGAATAAGGAAATTGATGAGTGGATGTCAATTGCGGCTGAACTCAAAGAAAAATACCCAGTGCTGTTCGAAGCGTTAATGGGCAAAATCAGCGAAGACGAAAATCCGGAGGAAGAAATAAACCGCCTCAACCGGGCCTATGAAGATGGAGAACCTAAAGCTAAACAGCTAATCCGCGAGGTCAGTGACTTGTGTCTTGAAGGCTTCAGAGAAACAATGAAGAGAGTTGCCGTTAAGTACGACTCGTGGGATTGGGAAAGCGACTTTGTATGGAGTGCGCAGGTTAGTGAGGTTTTGCAGAAGCTTAAGACTTCACCTTTTGTTTACAGCGATAAAGGCGTGGTGGAGTTTGATGCTGACAAAGTTATACGTGTTCTAGATTTGAAAGGCAAGTTAGGTTTAGGTGAGAATTATGAAGTTCCGCCCTTGACGCTTGGGCGCGCTGACGGCACCACGCTCTACACCACTCGCGACTTAGCTTACACACTCTGGAAGTTTAAGCATGCAGACAAAGTCATAAACGTGATCGGGATGGAGCAGTCGCTGGCTCAGTTGCAGCTTAAACTTGCAATGTACGCACTAGGCTATACTGAGTTTGCTGACAATCTGGTTCACTTCGCTTATAATTTGGTCACTTTGCCCGGCTACAAGATGAGCAGCCGCAGAGGACACTACATCACATTCGATGAAGTGTTGGACGAAGCGGTCCAACGAGCGTACGAAGAAGTCTCGAAGCGATCTCCAATGTTGTCTGAGGAAGAGAAGCGCAAAATTGCTAACTTCGTTGGCTTAGGCGCTGTCCGATATGCGCTTGTCGATGTTGACCCGTCAAAACCAGTTATCTTTACCTGGGAGCGCGTGCTTAACTTCGAAACCAACAGCGCACCCTACGTACAATATACCCATGCTAGGGCATGCAGCATTTTGCGCAAAGCAGCAAGAGAACCAGAAAAACCAGCTTTTGAACTGCTAACCGAGCGGCTTGAACGCGAGCTTATATTGAACCTTGCGAGCTTCCCAGACACCTTCGTCGAGGCTACGGAATACCTCAAGCCCAATATGATTGCTGATTATGCAAACGCATTAGCGGATAAATTTAATACCTTCTACAATGCATTGCCCGTCCTCAAAGCAGATTCAAAAGGACTGGTTGATGCACGAATAACGCTAACACAGGCAATACAAATCGTGATGCACAATGCACTAACGCTAATCGGTGTGGTTGCACCAGAAAAGATGTAGATTTTCAGTGGACTACGGAAGATTCAACTAGTTAGCAAAGTTTTGGAACTGATTAATAGCATGTTTGGATAGTTTTTGCAATGACAAATTTCATATACAAGCCCATTAATTTTACAACGAGGCACACATTAATGAGCGACTCATACTTCAAAAAGAAACTAGAACCAATCAAAGTCACAAAACAGAAACCTATCTCACAACTCCTAAAAGAAATGGGCAAAACCGCTTACCAAGGACGCAAGCTTGGAGAGGCTGTTGATGTCTGGGAAAACATGATTAAAGAAAAAGACACCGTAATCGCCATGGGTTTTGCAGGCTCCATGAGTACCGCGGGACAATGGACAATTGTCAATTGGCTTATGGAAAACCGTTTCATCGACGTGCTGGTTTCGACTGGCGCCAACGTTTCCGAAGACATAGTGGATGCCATGGGTCTTGGTTACTATCAAGGCAACCATATGGTAAACGATGAGCAACTGCTCCATGACGATGTCAACCGATATTACGACGTTTACGGCAAAGAAACCGATTATCGAGAAATGGAAACGCTTGTTACAGACTTCGTTATGACATGCAAAGAAGACTACCAATATACTTCAGCAGAATTCCTCTATTTGCTTGGCAAATATCTGGGAAAGAAAAAAATTCCAGCCATCTCTGCAGTTGCAGCAGCCAATGGTGTCCCAATTTTCAGCCCAGCCATGGTCGACAGCGCCTACGGCGAAACATTCTTGTTAGCTAAAAATCAAGGACACAACGTCCACATCGATTCTGTAAAAGAATTTGACCAATTCGTCAGCATCGGCACTAAAACCAAGGAAGTCGGCGTTGTCTACATCGGCGGCGGCGTTCCTAAAGACCTCACCCAACTTATCGCCATATCCGTCTCCCCAATGACGTGCGACCAAGGAGTAAAAGGCAGAAAAGGCGGTTTACGCAAAAGCCTACAAGAATACTACTACCCCCACAAATACGCCATACAAATCACCACAGACTCACCTCAATGGGGCGGCTTAAGCGGTTGCACTTTAGAAGAAGCCATCAGCTGGGGCAAAATCAACAGCCAAACAGGAACAAGAGCAGTCTGCTACTGTGACGCAACCATTGCACTGCCACTTATCTGCCATGCATTAGCTGAGCGGGTTCCAGAAAAACGCAAGGGGCCAGACATGAGCTGGCTATTCAAAGGCGTCCAATAAACGGCCTAAACTTTTATTTTCTTTTCTTTTTGTTTAACCTATCTATAAGCGAAGCGGTCATTATTGGCATGATTACTGTGGCGTCGCCTTCTATCATTATGCGTTTGGCTTTTTCGCTGATTTTTCCCCATGAGACGGCTTCTCTGGGGCGTGCACCGCTTAGGCTTCCATCCCACTCATCTGCCGTGCTGATGTAAACAACAAAGTCTAAGCCGTCCTTGAACTGATTCCACCAAATCACATGGTGCTTGCTGATGCCTCCGCCAACGATGAGTGCGCCAGTTTGCTTAGCATCAAAAACTATGTTGTTTAGATCATCCTCGTCTTTAAGCAAGTTAATCCTGAAGTCTTTGTGATCCTGGCTGAAGAACCAAAGCTGATAGCCTACAGAACCATCAGTTATGCCTGGTACAAAGACTGGAATGTTGTTTTTGGCTGCCCAATAAAGAATTGAGCTTTCGCCGCAACGGCGCAGACCAATTTCACGGCACAACTCGCTTGTGGAAAGTTCCCGTTTGCCTTCCTTGTATAGCTCTTCAAGCAGGCCTAAGATTTTCTGCTCTATAATTATTCCATAGCTATCATTTGGTACAAGCACGTTTCCCAGGCGATTGACACCTTCACGATGGAGTTTTGTGTCGCTCATTATGAAGCTGCCTTTGTAGTAATCTTTCCAGCATCGTGCCACGTCATGATCCAATGTTCCACAAGTGGTAATTATTACATCAACAAGTTTGCGTTTTACAAGTTCTTTGATAACGCCTCGGGTGCCAGTTGCCACAATATCCGCGGTGAAAGAGAGAAATTTAACACAGTTCCTTGAGTTAATCATGGCTTCCATAATGCTGACGCCTGTAGCCAGTTTGCCTGCGGTGAAACCCCATGCCTTGTCCATTTGTTTAACAAGGTCATTTACGGACATATTTTCAGTAAATTGATAATCTTCCACTGGAACTTTATGTGATTCGTTATGAGACATATGATAATCACTTGATGCACTTTGTTAAGAAACGTCAAGATAAATACATGTCGAAAAATACTGGGCTATTCAGACAAGTAAGAGATGATTCTCTGATAAATGTCCTTGTCCATAGAGTCTTCGTAGCCTGCATAAATGCTTGGATTATCATTAACTTCCACGACAACGTAGTTGCCGTCTACTTCTTTGATGTCAACTCCATAGAGCCCTTTACCAACAACACTGCAAGCCTTCAAAGCCACTTCTCTTAGTCCAGCAGGTATCTCTTGCTTCTTCATGCTTACCGTTCTGCCCCAAATCACCGTTGGTTTGCCCCGAAGTTTTGCGCCGTGCTTCCATTTGCCTTTGGGAATCATGTATTTACAAACGTAAAGAACATCATCGTTTAAGACTCCTACTCTCCAGTCAAAAGCGGTTGGTGTAAATTTCTGAATGGCTAAAACATCTGATTTCTTAAAGAATCGTTTGGCAACATCTCTAAAGCTTGTTTCACAAGCAGCCTTCTCCACATAACGCGAGAAACTCGTATACGGTGCCTTTATAACAACAGGTTTTCCGAGCACATCGAATACTTCGCTGATTTTTTTGTGATGCAACTCTTCTCTATCAAGGAACATTGTGGGTATGTGCGGCACATTATATTTCTCAAATAAGGCATATTGATGGATTTTGTTGCCACATATCGTTATAGATTCTGGGTCATCGATAACTTTCAAACCAAGTTCCCATGCAGTTTTAGAAACAACATAAGCCGCATTCAAAGGGTCAGTTGTTGCTCGAATAAAAACTGCATCATATTTTGGAACATCGGAAATATCTTCACGAAACAAGAAATTGAATTGGTTGCCTGCTTTTTCCGCCGCTTTCTTGAAGTTTTGAAGAGCGCCTTCCTCTCGAATATCAGTAAAATTATATTTTTCAACAAAGCAGGCGATCTTAGACACCGAAGGGTTCACCCTGCTCAGAAATGAGCAAAACCTCTTTCGAAATTATTTTCAAGTCTTGTTCGGAAAGCTCCTCTTTGCTTAGGGGTTGCAGTCCACACAAATAAGCTTTCTCTTGCGTTTTTTGAAGGTGGAGTTTGCATACAGGGATTTTGAAGGTTTCATAAACTTTCTGCGCGATTTCTTGTGTCTGCGGATCTTCATCGACTGTTTTGCCTAAGAAAGATTTGATGGTGACGAGTTCACCTTTGAATGGCTGAGCGCATACAGCGAATTTGTAGTTCATGCCCAGGCTTTTCATAGCTCGGTATAGGGCGCTTTTGTTTTGGGCGATTTTGTAGCCGTCATAAATGAAAGGATTCACCGCAAAAACGATTACAGGCAAGCCAAGTTCCATAGTTATCTTTTTTACAGAGTCTGTAACGAGAGAGGGCAAAGTTGGAATTCCAGCTTTAGCCGCTCGGAGGAGAAGAATAGGGATTCTGCTTGAGTCAATGATATTTTCGCATGATGGAATAACTCGGTTGCCTAGAATCTCGGCATGCATCGACACATAATACCCTGATTTCATGTATCGGTATTCATTATTGATGTTGAGTGTGGATTCTTTGATTGTGGATTCTAAAAACGATGCGGGCTTCATTACTTGAAGATTAGGGGTTAGGTCGATGTTTGAGACGACCAACACGGTCATGAGACACCAGGTAATTAAAAGGCGTTATTCGTGTAGTTATATTTAAGATTAACTATGTTTATATTCGCATCCAAATTAGCGCTAAACAAAAAGAGGCACAACTTTACGTATAAGACACTTGAAGTGCTTGGACCAGAACTTGAATACTCGCTTGTAAACCAAGAACTAAAGCCCCTGCCCATCTCTGACAAAATCATAAAAGGTTACTGCGGAAAAACCATTAATTTTGTAGAACAACCATCATTCACGTTTGGAAAAGAAATGCAACTGCATGTAATGGAAGTAAAAGCCTCCTCTCCCTTCAAATCACCTATTCAATTTGAAGAGACTATGCAGAACGCAGTTTCAACCCTCAACCAAATCCTGAAAAAACAAGGTGCTTTGCTTCTTGGTACAGGAATGCATCCGCTGCTACAGTTGAAGGACACTGCCGTCTGGCCACACTATCACAGAAAAATCTATCAGGAATATGGCAAAATTTTCAATCTAAACCAACATGGCTGGCTAAATATCCAAAGCTTCCACCTAAATCTCCCATTCCAAAAAGAAGCTGATGGTATCCAAATCCATAATTTGCTTGCTAACTTGTGCGCTTATCTTCCAGCAATTGCTGCTTCCTCACCCATATACGAAGGCAAGAACGGAGTCGACATTGACAATCGCTTGCAATTCTACAAGGTAAACCAAAAAGAAATTCCATCTATAACTGCAGAAGTCATCCCAGAATATATTACTTCAATTGCCCAGTACAAAAGAGATGTTATTGAGCGGTACTCTAATGATTTAGCTAAAGCTGGAGCAGCTAAGACGCTGTTGAAGCGGGAGTGGGTTAATTCAAGAGGGGTAATTTTCCGATTTGATCGTTCAGCCCTTGAAGTTCGTGTGATGGATGAACAGGAATGTGTTAAATCAGATGTGGCACTGAGTTGTTTTATTCGTGCTGCACTTAGAGGATTAATGGAATTGAAGTCTGAGCTTTTGCCGCATGACCTGCTGGTTAAGGACTTTAACGCAATAGTTCACAGAGGGTTAAACGCTGAAGTTTCAAATCCAAATGGCAAAACAGCGAGGCAAGTATGCCAACACTATCTTCACATTGCAGAAAGGTACGCTGATGAAGATGAGAAAAACTATATTTGGATTATCAAGAAACGCCTGGACGATGGCAATCTATCTGACCTCATAAAGAACAGGGTCTCAAGGTGCGCCCAGAAAACCGATTTCCACGAAGCAATCACAAACGTTTATTCAACGCTTATTAAGTGCCTTTCCGATAATGAACCCTATTTCTAAAAAAGGTAACCCCAATGGCACAAGACAACAAGGGAGTAACCTATTCATTTGATGTATGTGGTCAATGCAGACGCATCTGCTGTCAAGACGCAAAACCCCCATTAACCAAAAAACGAAAAAAAATCATCGAAGAATACCTAAAAAAACAAAAAATAAACGTTGAACAACCATTTGCCAGAGAACAGTATTCCTATCCGGCAGTTGACGAACTTGTTTTCTGCAGGCTCTTTAACAAGTTAACAGGAAAATGCTCCGTTCACCCAGTCAAACCTGAAACATGCGTAGCTGGACCCATAACTTTTGACATAAATTTTAAAACAAAGAAAGTTGAGTGGTTTCTTAAAAGAGATTCAATTTGCGCTTTTGCAGGGATTTTATACAAAAATAAAAATGTTTTCGAGGAACATGTTGAAGCAGCTAAGAAAGAGTTAACTCAGCTTATATGTGAACTTGGGCTTGAAGAATTGCTTGCCGTCGTTAAAGTTGAGGAACCGCAAACTTTCAAAATCGGTGAAGATGACTTGCCCTTGGAAGTTTCTCGCAAGCTTGATTTAAGATAATTTATAGGAAGCCAGCTTCCCTTAATTTAAGTGCCGCAGCAATGTTGCCTTTGAACTTGATTTTTCCGGTAAAAAAGGCTTTTTCAGCGCTTAATTTTTTGTTTACCATATCCATGAAGTCTGTATCCGAGGCTTTCAAAGTTAATGAAGGTGATGGATGAGTTCCTTTCGTTATTTGTAGTTTTTGGTCTTTGACGATGACTACCCACTCGCCTCCGCTTGGACCGTTTAATATTAGTTGAATTATAACATCAATGCCTGCGGTTTTCTCAGGTTTGAATCTTGCAGGTAGAGCTTCTTGAAAAAAGTTATTAGGCGTTGTGGCTTCCATGATTTCAACCGTTTCTAGCTATTCTGCTTGACTTAAGTTATTTGAACTTATTGTTAGTTTAGCGGAAGAGGTCTCTTTCTTTTGCTCTTATTAGTTCAGTTGGCGGGATGTTATCGTTTGATTGGTAATTGTATCCGCGAATGATGGCTGCTGGTATTCCCTCATTTGCTTGACCGATAACCAATTCTGCTGCTGAAGCTAACTCGTCGCCGATTGCGGTTTGCTTAACTTTAAGAACGTACCCGAAAAGGTCTTTTTCGCCTCGCCTGTCTCTAATAGGTTTAAGGCCTGCAACGCCAACAGCCACGTTAATTTCTCCCAGTCGAAAAGGTCTGCCATGCGTATCAGAAACAATTACTGCAACATTGGTTCCGGTTAACCGCTTAATTTCTTGCCTGATGTTTTGTGCAGATGCATTGGGGTTTTTTGGTAATGGCACGACGTTTCTGTTGCCTGAAACATTAGATCTGTCAACGCCAGCATTAGCGCTGACGCTTCCACTTTTCGTTTCTGTTATAATGCTGTTTTGAGCAATCCGAACGATGTCTGAGGATTCTCTTAGTATGACTTCAACGAGGGCTGGATCCTTGTTTGTTTTTTGTGCGATTTCTATGGCTTTTTCTGAAGGAATTATTTCGTCAAGATTGATTATGTTTCCTTCTGCTTTTGAAACGACTACATGTGTTATGACAATGATGTCCTTATCTTGTAGAGGTGTCTTCTGCTTTTTGGCAGCGTTTACGATAAGCTCTCCCAAGTTGTCTTTCGGCTTTATTAATGGTAAACCTTCAACTGCGATTATTTCTACCGGCTCCATGTTTAGTTGTCCTCTTGAACACAGTGTTTTGTGCTACTTACGCACATTAACTATAAAACTTCTCTCCTGGGAAACCAAGAGGGCATACAAGTTATCTTCCTGTAAGTCGGGGTGCGACAGCTTTTTAAAGCATATAATTAATTACAATTCCTCAGGAGCGAACCAAGGATGGATTACCCTAAACTAGTTGAATTGGTTCCTGATGAAAAATTGGGGCCATTATCTGATCAACTGCTCAGTTTTATTTTAACCACTAAAAATGAAGGAAAAATGCCAACTAAACTTGCTAACACAATGCTTTCTAAGATGCAGCAGGGAGCAATAAAAAGCAAAACTGGAGTTGCAATCTTAATTGAAGCCGCAATTTTGCTTGAACCAGAAAAAACCATGACGGCAATAGGTGAAATGCAAATGCCACAGTTGGCAGAAGAAATAAAGAAAGGAGGCATGTAAATTGGCACTAAAGTTTGGTATTGAATTTGTTCCAAAAGAACCTTACTGGAAACTTGCTGCCTACGCGATACAAGCTGAAAACTGCGGCTTCGATAATCTTTGGGTAACTGACCATTTCGGTAACCGCAACGTTTACGTTACTTTGGCGGCTGCAGCCCTATATACTAACAAAATCACCTTCGGCACAGGCGTAACTAACCCATGGATGGTTAACCCGGTCATAACTGCACAAGCAATTGCAACACTAAATGAGTTGGCCCCTGGAAGAGTTGTCCTTGGAATGGGAGCAGGAGACAAAACCACTCTTGAGGCCGTCGGCATAGACATGGGCAAACCATTAGCCGCTGTAAGAGAAGCCATAGACATGTTCCGCAAACTAACAGCTGGCGAAAAAGTTGCTTTCCAAGGTGAAGTCTTCAAAGCAGCAGGCGCCAAACTGAACTTTAAACCAGCAAACAAAATCCCAGTTTACGTTGGGGCACAGGGTCCAAAGATGCTGGAGATGGCTGGAAAAATCGGCGACGGTGTCCTCATCAATGCGAGCCACCCAAGTGACATAGAATTCGCTGTTAAGATGGCAAGTGAAGGAATGAAGCAGGCAGGCAAATCACCAAGTGACGTTGATATAACGGCATATACTTCATTCTCAGTTAACGAGGACCCGAAAAAAGCAGTGAAAGCCGCAACACCAGTCGTAGCATTCATAGTTGCAGGCAGTCCACCGCCAGTGCTTGAAAAACACAAAATAGATGTAGCTAAAGCAGACGAACTTCGTGCAGCGTTGAAAGTCGGTGACTTCCCAAAAGCCTTAGCAGCAGTTACACCAGAAATGATTGATGCTTTCTCTATATGCGGCACACCAGATGTTTGCATTGAGAAAATCGCGGGTCTGCAAAAAATCGGCATCAGCCAATTCGTAGTCGGCTCGCCAATCGGTACAAACGTTAAGAACTCAATTGACTTAATCGGCAGCAAAATCATCCCCCGCTTTAAATAAGCATGTTAGCGCCCAAACGGGCGCATCTAAATATTTTTAGGCAACCAGCTAAACAAACTAAGAAATAACAGCTGTAATGCTTGTAATGGATGTTCTCGTGGTGCCTCTAAATGGTTGTCTATGCGATTGTGCCAGTAAAGAGAATTGGTGTTTCTAAGAGACGGCTCTCTCAAAGCTTAAGCTTGCAGGAACGTAAATCTTTAACCGTCGCCATGCTTGAGGACGTTTTGCAGGCGCTGAAGGCATCAGTTGTTAGCAAAGTCTTAGTTGTAAGCAATGACCTGAATGTTCGGCCGATTGCTGAACGGTATGGCGTTTCCTTCTTTTCTCCTCTTCGCAAAGGTTTGAATTCTGCCATTGAAGAAGCATTTGTTTGGTGTATGAGAAACAAAGCTGATTCAGTACTTGTCCTCCCAGCTGACATTCCCCTCGTAGCACCCAAAGACATTGATATAATGGTAAAATTGGGATCCGATGGAAGACGAGTACTCTTGGTTCCTTCCAGAGATTGTGGTACAAACGCTTTTTTCCAATGCCCACTACATCTGGTCCGTGCTTGTTTTGGCCCTGACAGTTTCATCAAACACGCGAAGGAAGCGTGCGTTAATGGGGTTTGTGTTAAGTTTTATTATTCGCTGGGTGTAGGTTTGGATATTGATTCGGTTGAAGATCTGCAGGTTTTGCTTAAGGTTGAAAATAGCACGTTAAGTAAACAGGCTTTGCAGAAATTTAAGTTGACAAAAAATTGAAAAAATAGGTTTTTTGTTACCTATTCTTTTAGGGATGTTTAAGCGCGTGGAACGCCGATTAGGCGGATACCTGCACCTTTAATCTTATAGCGTATGTTTATGGCTATGAGCGCTGCAGTCATGGTTTCAACAATAACGGCGTTTTGTATCATGCCAGCGTCGAAAGCGTCAATGCCTACTTTTTTAATTAAGCTTATGACCATGTCGCGTGTTTCTCTATCTGCACCAACAACAAGAACATCTGTTTCTATTTTTTCGTCAAATTTTTCTAGTTGTTCAGGGCTGATGTTTTGGAATGCATCGACAACTTTGGTTTCTGCGCCGAAGAAGTTTTGGATTTCCATTGCGATCGATCCGTTTGGGTTGATTCGTGCTCTGCTTTTCTTTTCTGCATCAAGTGATGAGGCGATGTTTATGATTATTTTTCCTGCTGCGGCGGGTTTGATGTCTTCAAGAATGGGTTTCATGCCATCATAGGGTACCGCAAGCAAAACAATGTCAGCTTTGGCTGTTGCATCTCTATTAGTGTAACCTTCGACATTTTTTAAATTAAATTGTGTGTTCATGTTGTTTGCGGTTGTTTGTGCTTTCAGAGCATCTCTGGAACCGATCAAAGTCCGGACGCCTACTTTTGCGAAACGTGCAGCTATTGCGCTTCCTTCTTTGCCTGTGCCGCCGATTATGGCGAGCGAGGGATTAGGGTTAGACATTTTCTTTTTCCTCTTGAGCTTAGTCATGTTTGATTGTTTTTATTTTTTTCGGGTGTTTGGATGATTTAATATGCGATAAACGTTAGTGGTTTCTTGCTCTTTTCTCTCCTCAAACGTCTCTCTATATTTTGGCAGAACGGCCAAATGGGTGTGCGTAACGATAGTTGTTTATCAATTGATGCCGAGAAGGTAATTTTTTGAACTGTTTGTTTTGGGTTGCTTTTTTTAATTTAAGCTTGAATTGTTTGCAGGTTGAGTCCCTAAAAAGTCAATAGAAGTCAGTTTGAGTCAATAAAAGTCTAAATTAGTCAAAAAAAATCGATGCCGTCAAACCAGCGCTTTAATCGTAAGGTTGTTGTCTCTATCTTTTGCTAATAGGAAATATGCTCCGATAGCAAAAAACGGTATTATCCGATTTAGAATTTGTTTACACTTTGGTTAAGTTTCATGGCCCCTATGAATTTGTTTAAAATATTAAGCAAATCCTCATTTTCTTAGCAAGCACTTAATTCACGAAGAACATTTTTCATAGAACTCGAATTGTAAGTTGTTTTCAAACGATCGCCTTTGCCATTAAGCGGCTTTGCGACAAAATTAATTCATGACCCTTTGTTATTCGCTTTAGCCTTAGTGATAATGACGTAGACTCTTCTTCCAATATATTTTTTTGGCACATCTGCTTTAGCTGACGTACCTATTGGAGTGACGACTCTTTCTAAGAAACCTTCCACTTCGGTGTCACTTAGCAGTAAGCCATTTTTGTTAAGCTCGACACGTCTAGGCATTCAACCACCTACAATGAGCTATCTATAGATAGCTATAAATACTTTTTCATACATAAAATCAATCGTTAACTTGCCATGTCAACAAAGCACAAACTAACCACAAAAAAACTCCAAGAAACAATCTCACAAATAAGAAAAGGCAATTTTCCCTACAAAACAAAAGAGCCAAAAAAGATAGACTTCACAAAGTACAACACAGCCCAAATAAACGAAATAGCTGACGTACTGGAAACCATACGCGACATCGTAGACAAAGCATACGGAAGGCTTCAACATACAAGCATAGTCCAAAAAGGACCTGGAAGGCCATCTATCTCCATGAAAGACGTCGTTAAAGTGCAGCTGATGGAATCGTACTTCGGAGTTTCCGACAGAGTTTCACAAGGCTTTCTTAGGCTATTTAGAGAGAAATTAGGAATCGCCTCAGACTTCTCCTATAAAACCATAGAGCGAGGCTACGATCCAGAACGCAGCGAGGAACTACTTGAGGAAATATTGAAGATAACAAATGAACTAGGAAATTCTAATGAGAAAAAGTTCAGCATTGACGGCACAGGCGATCCATGCTCAATGAAAGTAAATTATGAGAGTAAACGTTCTCAACAACGCAGAGAGAAAGAATCTAAAACACGTAACGAAGCTAGCGACTTGTTTCCAGGCAAGAAGCGTGATTTTCAATATTCAGTGTACTCAATAGGCACAACCACCAAGATTATAGGCGGTTTTGCTACCACCGATGATCATAGTTATGGTGAGTTGTCTTTTTTCAAAGAGGTTGTTGAAGAGACAATTGGGAATTGTCCAATGTTTGATACTTTATGTGGCGATGGTATCTACGCAAGCAGGGTTGCTTGTGCTTTATTGGAGGCTTCCGCGATAACTCCTTTTTTTATGCCTAGGTCAAATGTTACTTTCAGAAGCAGGGGTGTGCCGTTGTGGATGAGTATGTTGATTTCTTTGACGGAGAATCCTCAGCAGTGGCTTGAAGCTTATCATGATCGTTCTATGTCGGAAACTGGCAATTCTATGCTAAAGCGAAGAGAGCCTGCTAAAATCAGAAAGAGGCTTAGTGATAGAAAGGGAACGCAAGAGGCTCTGAAATTTATGGTACACAATATTCGGCAAATATGCTACCTAAGATACCTTGCTCCAAAGCTACTCAGACATAATATCATTGAAGACTAATTTTGTCGCAAAGCCCCATTACGAGAAAAATTAAAATACCATAATTCTGCCGAGCGAAAAAAGCGTAAAAGAAATAAAAAGAAGAACGTCAAAGGCTAAACCTTAACGGTTTAGCAGAGGTCGTGATCGCAATTGCAATTGTGATCTGATGAGTTACCATCTATGTATTTTTGGGGGTTTGCTTCGAAGGATTTTTTGCATCCTGGAGCGCAGAAATAGTAGTATTTGCCTTGGTAGATTGTTTTGTACTTTGCAGTTTTCTCATCTACATCCATGTTGCATACTAAATCTTTAGCCATACTTTTTTCACCTCCATTGCTTGATGTCTTGTGATTAGATTTTTGGTTTAAATCTTCTGAGGAGTGAAGCGTTGGTAACTACGGTTACTGAGCTGCTTGCCATGGCCGCTGCCGCGTAGACTGGATTGAATAGCACATGTATAATGGGATAGAAGGCGCCGGCTGCCAACGGAATGAGTACGATGTTGTAGAAGAAAGCCCAGAACAGGTTCTGCCGAATTTTCTTCATTGTAGCGCGGCTCAACTGGATTGCTACAACTACATCTCGCAAATCGTTCTTTATTAGCACAATGTCACCTGTTTCAATAGCCACGTCTGTTCCGCTGCCCACAGCTATCCCAATGTTTGCCTGGGCCAATGCGGGTGCATCGTTTATGCCGTCTCCCACCATGGCGACAACTTTGCCCTCTGCCTGAAGCCTCTTTATTTCCGTGGCTTTTTCGCTTGGAAGCACCTCAGAAAGCACGCGGTCAACACCCACTTGTCTTGAGATGGCGTTGGCTGTTCTTTGATTATCGCCTGTAATCATGATGACCTCTAAGCCCATTTGCTGAAGAGTTCTCACAGCCTCAGCAGAATGTTCATTTAAGGTATCAGCCACAGCTATCAACCCTGCAAGTTGGTTGTCTACCGCAAGGAGCATCGCGGTTTTTCCTTCTTCCTCAAGCCCTTTCATCTTAGCGTCAAACGTACCAATGTCCAGGTTGTTTACTTCCATGAGTCTGCGGTTACCTAACAATATTTTAGCGCCTTTATGCTCTACTTCCACTCCATATCCCGGAAGGGCGTTGAAGACGTCGGGCTCATCAATC
Organism: Candidatus Bathyarchaeota archaeon; assembly: GCA_963811105.1. Lineage (GTDB taxonomy): Archaea > Thermoproteota > Bathyarchaeia > Bathyarchaeales > Bathycorpusculaceae > Bathycorpusculum. The sequence goes on from CAWEPZ010000011.1 coordinate 1,446,396, forward strand.
AGGAGGCGTTTCTCTTTTGCCTTCTTTACTATGGCTTCTCCAAGTGGGTGTTCTGAGTTTTTCTCTGCGATGCTGGCTAGCTGTAAAAGTTGGTCTTCTTTGAACGCTTCGGTTGGGAAAATATTCGTGACTTCCGGCTCGCCTTTGGTGAGTGTTCCTGTTTTATCGAAAACTATCGTTTGAAGCTTGTAAGCTGCTTCCAATGTTTCGCCGTTTTTAATTAAAATTCCGTTTTCTGCTCCCTTCCCAACCCCAACCATAATGGCTGTGGGAGTAGCAAGTCCAAGAGCGCAGGGACAAGCAACAATTAACACAGCGATGAAAACGGTAAGGGCAAAAATGAAGGTCGCGCCAGCTATGAAATACCATATTAACGCTGACAGAGTCGCAGTTATTATGATGGCTGGAACAAAGTACCCTGACGCGATATCTGCTAGTCTTTGAATAGGTGCTTTGGAACTTAAAGCATCTTCAACCATGCTTATGATCTGGGCAAGAACTGTGTCTTTGCCTACTTTGGAAGCTTTGAATTTCAGCACCCCAGTTTTATTCATGGTGGCACCCACCACTTGGTCGCCGCTTTTCTTCTCAACAGGTATGCTTTCGCCTGTGATAACTTTCTCATCTACTGCTGAGTACCCTTCTGTAATGATGCCGTCAACGGGAATTTTTTCTCCTGGTCTAACAACCACAATGTCTCCTACCTGGACATCTTCAATCGGTATTTCCTGTTCTTCGCCATTTCTAATTATTCTGGCAGTTTTTGCTTGAAGACCCATGATTTTTCTTATGGCTTCTGAGGTTCTGCCTTTTGCTATGGCATCTAAGAGTTTTCCAAGCAAAATGAAGCTCATGATCATTGTGGCTGTATCAAAGAAAACTCCGGCGCCAGGGAACAGTGTAGGTGCAAAAGTAACTGCAGTACTATAGAGCCAAGCGGTGGATGTTCCCATGGCGATCAAGGTATCCATGTTGGCGGTTTTGTTTCTCAAGCCCTTATATGCGCCAACGTAAAAGGTCCATCCGACAATGAATTGCACAGGAGTTGCCAAAATAAACATTAAAATGTTGTTTTGTTCCCTAGGCAAAACAGGGAACAACATCAAGAGGATGATGGGGAGTGTCAATGCAACGCTTGCTGCCAGAAGGATTTTCAGGCGTCGAATGTGTCGTTGGCGCTCTTTGCCTTCAGCATCCTGGCCGGTTTTTTCGGCTTCGATGATTTGGTAACCAACGTCGTGTATGGTTTTGCTGATTCCAGCGAGGCTTATTTGCTCAGGGTTATATTCAACGGTGACTTTTTCTGCAGCAAAGTTGACGCTTGCGTTGTAAACGCCTTCTTTGCTTTTTAATGCTTTTTCTATGCTTTGGGCGCAGTTAACGCAGCTCATGCCGCCTATTTGTAGTACGATTTTCTCATGGATAACTCGGTATCCTGATTCAGCGATGGTGTTTTCTATGGTTTTCTGGTCGATGAGGTCTGGGTTGTATTCTATGATTGCTTTTTCGGCGGCGAAGTTGACAGTGGCGCGTGTTACGCCGTTTAGTTTAGAGAGTGCTTTCTCTATTGAGAGTGAGCAGTTTATACAGCTCATGCCGCCGATGTTGAGAGTAATTTTTTTGTTTTTTTCTTGGCTCATGTTGGTTGCCTTCACTTGAGTTTCATTTGTTTTTCTCTAAGTCGAATTCATTTTTAGAAAAGGCTGTCATTCTAATCGGTAAGTATTTCCAACGCTACTACAAACAAAAGCATTTGGAAACGTTTGAGCTATTGAAATTAATGCTCGCCATCCAGTGCAATGTGAGGGTACGATTAATTCAGGGTTAATCTTTTTTAGCTCTTCTATGGTAGGTTCAATTCTCTTCTCAAATTCTTTTCCAGCTAAATGAAAGCCACCTAATATTGCGTAAACCTTTCCATTTCCGGTAATCTGTTGAGCGTATCGTATGGTGTTTATAATGCCCGCGTGGGCACACCCAGAAATGATAACTAAGCCTTTGTCTTTGATATTAACGATTAATGCACGGTCATCTAGGACTAATAGGTCGGGCTGCCAAGAATTATCATTATAAATTTTGTTTTGCATTAACCCCTTTTCAAAAGTCACTTTTCTTGGAATTTCTCCAGTAATGCAAGCCAAATTATTGGCAATTAAATACGGTTTTTTTGTGTTTACGATTTTTGCTGGAGATAGCTCTTTTAAATCCGGAAAAGGTGGATACTCCCTTATAGCTCCACTAAGACTGGCGGTTCCTCTATGTTTAACCATGTTTTCATGAGCCAATATTGGTAAGTCGATTTTGTTAACAGCTTTAACTATTGCTTGTAATCCGCCAAAATGATCATAGTGGCCATGGGAAAGGACAACATAAGAAACTTCACTCAAGTCAATACCCATTCTTTCAGCATTAATAATGACTCCGTTATAACTGATGCCGGTATCAAAAAGAATTGTGCACATTTCTTGATTCTGAAAAACCCTAATTAGCATGGAAAAACCGTGCTCTGCAAACGGCAACTCTTTATGTGTTTGAGCCCACTCCGGTCCCAAATGCTCTTTAGTCCAGTGCCGAAACGATTGCACTTCTTTTCTAACATTGCTTGAAAGAAAATCTACATTGTTGTCCATTAAGGAAACGATTTCAATCTTTGATGCTTCGTTCAAGTCTGCAGTTTCCGTTGTCAAATTCCAACCAAACTACAAAGTCCCTCGGTAATGATCTGTGGTTGGACAGCCAGCACATTTTTGGAGCTCGTATCGATTGCATGGGTCGCAATTAACATTGCAAGGTGGAGCCTTGTTTTCTTTGGTTGCGAGCTGTTCTCTTATCTGAAGAAACGGTGAAAAGTAAGTTTCGCTCACGGGGTAGAATTCTGATCGGCGTATGCCTCTGCTGCATCTGAGAGAGCATTTCTCCATGGAAATGCTTTCTAGCGTTTCTAGAGTTTCTGCCACTACGAGTGCAATGAGGTTGTAGCCGCCCACTGTTTTGAAAATCTGAACTATTCTGGGGCATTGCTCGAATCGATTAAGGAGCTCCTGCATCGCTTCTGCGCTCTCCATTTCAAGCATTACGATTGCTAGGTGAAGTTGGAGTGCGCTCGGATTTATGAGGGCTGATACTTTAATTGTTTCTTTTTTCAGCAGCCTCTCCAGCCTTTTCTTGGTTCCCATACTTGTGAACCCGATGGATTTAGATAGTTCTTGGCATGTCATCCGTCCGTCGGCTTGGAGTTGCGCTATTATTTTCTTATCAATTTCATCCACAATAAATTCACGAGTTTATTTTATAAACGATATGTATTAATAAAGTTTGTCTGTTAAACTTTTTCTTAAAAAACTCAAGTCTCAAACAAATCAAGGAAGTTAGTTGAATAAAGAAACTCAAAATGTTAAAGGTAAATAGTTTATTTTATAAACAGAACGTATTAATACTATTTAGTTATTAAACTGTTTTCAGTCAAGTGGTGGAGGAATGGCAAGCACTATTAAACAAAAAAAGACGAACGAATGCACTGAAGAATGTGATTCATGCAACACATTAGATAACTGTAATGATACCAAAAAACAGGAATACCAAAAACAGCAAAAATTAAAACAGCGACTAAAAAAAATTAAATATAAAATTGCGATAATCAGCGGAAAAGGCGGAGTAGGCAAAAGTACAGTAACAGCAAATCTGGCAATGGCATTCGCAATGCGGGGCTATAAAGTTGGCGTTCTTGACGCAGACATTCATGGTCCATGTATCCCAAAGATGCTGGGCCTAAAAGGACAAACACTCACAGGGACACCTGACGGAGGGTTCTTGCCAGTTACGGGCCGCCTAGGAGTGAAGGTGGCGTCAATGGACTTCTTACTTAAAAACGACGAGACACCAGTGATTTGGCGAGGTCCCTTAAAGATGAGGCTTATCCAACAGTTCCTATCAGACGTGGTTTGGGGCGAATTAGATTATCTCTTTGTAGATCTCCCTCCTGGAACCGGAGATGAACCATTAACTGTAATGCAGTTAATACCGGATATGAACGGTGTAGTCATAGTGACGATGCCTTCGGAAGTTTCAGAAACGGTGGTCAAGAAATCAGTAACTTTTGCTAAACAAGTCGGCGTTCCAATAATCGGGATCATCGAAAACCTAAGCGGATACGTTTGCCCTGACTGTGGAAAAAAAATCGATATTTTCAGGTCCGGAGGCGGCAAAAGAATAGCGCAAGATTTGGTAGTGCCCTATTTAGGAAACATACCAATAGACCCAAAGGTATGTAATGACTCGGACACTGGAATACCATTCATAGAAGAGAACCCCAATCTGCCAACAGCCATTGTTTTCACTGAAATAGTCAAGAAAACTCTGCAGTTTCTCCAAAAAGATAGGTAATTACTAATTAACACAACGGAGAATAAAAAATGAAAGTATGTTTAAGCTCAACTTCAAACAGTTTGGAAGCCCAATTAGACCCTCGATTCGCCAGATGCACTTATCTGATAACTATAGATACTGAAACTATGCAGTTTGAAGCCATTCCAAACTTGGCGGCAGGCACAAGAGAAGGCGCAGGAATCTTCGCAGCACAAACAATCGCAAACAAAGGTGCAAAAGTGCTGATAACTGGGAATGTTGGACCTAACGCTTTCAGGGCATTATCGGCGGCAGGTATAGAAATAATGACGGATGCTTCTGGAACTATCAGAGAAGTCGTTGAGAAGTTCAAGAAAGGCGAAATAAAGAAAACTGGCGTTCCCACTGTTGGAGGCCATTTCGGCGCTGTAAGAGGTCAGAGCAAATGAACACTAACCGTGTGGTCTATCAGTTTGAGGATAATCAACGAAAACTTGGTGAGCATCGGAGGTGAAAAATTGACAAATAAAATAATAATTCCTACAGACAATCAAGAAGGCATAAACGCTCCATTGGCAGAACATTTTGGAAGAGCACCCTATTTCACAGTTGTTGAGCTTGACAATAAAGGCGAACTTACAAACGTGAATGCAGTCACAAACGTTAGCGAACATGTTGGAGGAACAGGATCACCCCATGACCAACTTACTAAACTTCAACCTACAGCTATAGTAGTTCATGGTATGGGACCTCGCGGAATAATGGCGTTCCAAAGCGCAGGCATTGAAGTGCTAAAAGCAAACGCAAACACAGTCAAAGAAGTCGTTGAAGCATACAAGCAGGGTAAACTTGAAGAATTAACAGAAGGCTGCCCGAATGCTGCGCATCACGATCATGAAGAACACCATCATCATTAACCTTGATTCTGCTGGAGTTAAAATGACTGACAAAAAATCAGAAGCCAAACAAATCATCGAATTAAGATATTCTAGCAAAGCCATCGAGTTATACGAAAACAAGGTGAACGTTGGCGTAATCGACAACCCAGATGCAGACGCAGTTTTCCTTGATCCATGCGGTGATTTAATACGTCTCTATATAAAAATAAACAATGAAATCGTAGAAGACGCCAAATTTCTCTGTTATGGTCGTCAAGGTTCAACATCTGCATTGTCAGCGATGACCATTCTGATTAAAGGCAAAACCCTCAATCATGCAAAGAAACTGACAGAAGATGACATATTGAAGGAGCTCGAAGGTTTACCAGAAGATTGCGCTGAACTGTCTATAAAAACTCTGAAGAAGGCTATTGATGGATATAGAAAATCAAAGAGCAGCTCAGAGACATAGTCCAATTTTTACTTTTCTTAAACTATTTAGGGTGAATATGAATTGATTTTAGCGATTGCAAGTGGCAAAGGCGGTACGGGAAAAACATCCTTAGCCGTAAACATGGCGCTCTCCATCGGGCACTGTCAGCTCTTAGACTGCGACGTGGAAGAACCAAACGCATATTTGTTTTTGCAGTCAAAACTGAATAATACAAAACCCGTTTACACTACGATTCCCCGAATAGAGCTGGGCTTGTGTGATTACTGTGGCGAATGCGCCAAATTCTGTAAATACAACGCCTTATTCGCCCTTAAAGACCAAATTCTTGTTTTCCCCGAGCTCTGTCACAGTTGTGGTGGATGCGCACTAGTTTGCTCCAAAAAGGCTATCACTGAAGAAAAACACAAGATTGGAACCCTAAACTTTAGCTCAACTGACGATTTGAACCTCGTGTACGGAGAACTCGAAGTTGGCAAGCCCATGGCTGTGCCAGTTATCAAGGCGGTTAAAAAACAAATTGATCACAATAGAAATGTAATTATTGATTCTCCGCCGGGAACTTCTTGTCCGTTTGTTGAGACTGTAAGGGGTAGCGATTTTTGTATTCTCGTAACGGAGCCCACACCTTTTGGTTTGTATGACCTAAGGATCGCTGTTGAGGTGCTTAAGAAAATTGGGATTCTTTTCGGTGTCGTTGTTAACCGTGCAGGTACAGGCGACATGAAGCTCTATGAATACTGCAAGGACGAGGAAATCCCTGTCTTGTTGGAGATTCCTTACCAGAGAAAAATAGCGGAGCTTTACTCAAAAGGTATACCCTTCAGCATGGAAATGTCCGAGTGGAAAACAAAGTTTCAGATGCTATTTAATGAAATAAGGAAGAGTGTTGGTAAATGAAGCAGTTAACAGTTTTAAGTGGCAAGGGTGGCACAGGCAAAACAACCATAACTGCGGCCTTCGCTGTTTTAGCAAAAAACGCGGTCGTTGCTGATTGCGATGTGGATGCACCTGATCTTCATCTGCTTTTGCACCCAAAAGTAATTGAAATGCAGAAGTTCAAGGGTTCAGAAGTCGCTTCTATTGATAAGGCAAAGTGCACTAAGTGCGGTTTATGCCAAGAACAATGCATGTTCAGCGCCATAACCGAGCATATTAGTATCGACAGTATTGCATGTGAGGGATGTGGTGTCTGTACTATGGCTTGCCCAACAGGCGCTATTACTTTAGTTGAGCGTATCTCAGGAAACGCTTACATTTCAAGAACAAAATACGGTTTTATGTCTCATGCCCTGCTTTATCCAGGCGAATCTAACTCTGGAAAACTTGTCACGTTAGTTAGACAGAACGCTAAAAGAGTAGCTGCAAAAGAAAATAGTGACCTAGTCATAATTGATGGTTCGCCAGGAATTGGTTGCCCGGTTATAGCGTCCATTTCAGGAGTAGACGCTTGCTTGATAGTTACCGAACCAACACTGTCCGGTATTCATGATCTTGAGAGAGTGTTGCAACTGCTAAAGTATTTCAATGTAACTCCTTTTGTTTGCGTAAACATGTATAATATAAATGCTGATAACACCAACAAAATTCTGGCTTTTTGTAAAGAACAAGGAATTAACCTAGTTGGAACTATCCCATTCAGCCCGAAAGTCACCCAAGCTATGGTTGCCGGAAAAACTATTGTTGAATATGCTCCTGTGAGTAGTGTAACAGAAGAAATCATGCTTATATGGAAAAAGTTATCTCTCGTTTTGGGCTTTGCGTGTATTAATGTGTAGACGTCGAAGCTCGGTGTGTCGGAAATGGTTGAAAATAGGCTGTCGTTTAGAAAGGGCGAAAAAGCAGCGAAGCTTTCCACAATTATTCTTCTAGCTCTCTGTATTCTAAAAGGAATCGTGTCGCTTACAAGTGGCAGTGTTGCGCTATTGGCTGGCACAATCGATTCATTCTCGGATGTTTTTTCTTCTGTTGCTGTTTGGGCGGGGCTTAATATTGCTAAGAAGAAACCGACCGAGAGGTTTCCTTATGGATACTTTAAAGCAGAGACTTTTGCTTTGCTGGCTGTGGCTTTGATACTTATGACTTCCAGCGTTTTGATTATCTGGCAGTCTTTTCAGAAGTTGTTTGAGGTGTATGTTATCTCCTTTTCCAACCTTGCGCTTGGAACTGCAGCCTTGTCTGCTGTTGTTTATTATCTGCTTGCCAAATACAAGAGCAGAATAGGCCATCAGATAGGTTCCCAGGCTCTGATAAGTGAGGGTTTGCATTCTATGGTCGATGTCTACGCTTCTTTATTGGTTTTTGTCGGCGTTTCCCTAGGAGTGCTCGGTTTTCACTTCGGTGAGGCACTCATTGGATTCATTATTGGCGTCTATGTTCTGATCAGGGGTTTTCTTTTCGGGAAAGACGCAGTGTTGGTCTTAATGGATGTTTCGCCGAACCCGCAAATGGTTAACAAGATGAAATTGGTAGCTGAAAGTGTTCCTGGTGTTAAAGGTAGCCATGATATAAGAGTAAGAAAATCTGGACCTGTGTTTTTCGGGGAAGTGCATATCGAACTTCAAGAAGGCCTTTCTATAGAAAGAGCCCATGTAATATCAGAGGATGTAGAGGCAAGAATCAAGGAAAATTTCAAAGACGTGGAATTAGTAACCGTTCATGTAGGGCTTGCGCATAAGAAAAAAATTCTAATTGCGTCTCCTTTAGTAGAAGATAAAGGATTGGAATCGTTAACTAGCTCCCATTTCGGCAGTGCTCCTTACTTTGGCTTCATAGAGGTTGAAGGAGGTCAAGTATTAAACTTCTATCTTAAGGAGAACAAGGGAGCAAGGTTACAGCACAAAAAAGGGATACAGGCCGCAGATTTATTGGTTGAAGAAAAAGTAGATGTTTTACTCACAGTAGACATTGGTGAAGGCCCCTTCCACGTGCTAGGTAACAACTTAATACAGATTTATCACATCCAAACACCGCTAAAAGTCCACGAAGCAGTCAGTCTTTTCAATCAAAACTCATTAGAAAGAGTGGTAACACCGACCGAGGAGAATAAAACTGAATAAGCGTTCATTATTTGTTTTATTCTAATGGAGTTCAATCCTTGTGCTTACATTTAAGATGTTATCTCTAAATGTTTAGAAGCCCATTTTTGAGTTATTTTCCCCGAATCATAGTTTACCAGACACCACTTGAGCTTCCTTTTATCTCTGACTTTGACCATGCTATTAATTGAAACCGAGAGGAAATAGTTTTCAGAAAAGACACAAATAAATGCCGAGAACAAACCTTAAACGGAATAATGTAGAATAAATAATTGGTGAAAATTATGCCCAAAATTAAGGCTAAAGCAATATGGATTGAAAACGTTCGTTCAAAGGTTGACAATCAAAGAAACCACAGTGTTGAATGTGACCTCTCAAATGCTGCAGGCGGAACTGATTGTGGTCCAACTGCGCTTGAACTTAGTTTGATGGCGTTAGCCGATTGTGGCGTTACAATTTTCGCGGATGTATGCAAAAAAAGCAATATCAAACTCAAAATGGTTGAAGTAACGGCTGAAGCTGACAAATCGCCGGATTCACCGATGATAAGTGGCGTAACTTTGAAAGTCAACGCTTCCTCTGATGCAAGGAAAGAACTACTGGAGGCTGCTTGGAGAAGAACCGAAGCAAACTGCCCTGTGCTGTCTATCTTTAAAGAACCAACGCCAGTCAAGGTTGAATTTGAATCAAAAACAGAGTAAGCGTTCAGAGCTTAAAAATGAAAACTGCATTGATAATCTATTGGTCTAAAACCGGTAATACAGAGAAAGTTGCCACCGCAATCAAAGAAGGATTAGAAGAAGCGGAAATCAAAGTAACCATTAAAAAGCCTGAGGAAGCAGAAGCGCTCGATTATTTTGACTATGATTTAGTCTGCGTAGGTTGTCCATCGTACTCTTGGCATCCTCCTGAACCGGTGACAAACTTTCTGAAGAAAAAATTTGCTGAATGTCGCCAAAATGGTAAAATCAAGCCTTCAGCTCCGAAGGTCCCCGGTAAAAACGCAATAGTTTTTGTAACTTACTCTGGACCACATACAGGAATTGACGAGGCAACTCCAGTTGGCAAAGATATACGGCAATACTTTGAGCACATAGGCTTCAACATTATCGATGAATGGTACGTTCTTAGCGAATTTCACGGCTCACTTGAGCACAGCACACTAGGCAGACTAGGCGATGTTAGGGGAAAACCTACAGTCGAACAGTTGCAAGTCATTAAAGATGACTCAAGGCGCACAGGTAAGCTGCTCTAATTCAGTTGGTGGTCATTTTGGTTAACGCTCAGAATAGTTGCTATGCAGAAGCGGCTCAGAAAATTCTGAGGCCAGTTCCTTATGCTGAAGGCTTCCATTTCTTCATGCCAGATGGCCATTATACCGGTGAAACATCAATTGTTCCTTTGCTCATTCTTAAGAGACATGGGAAGCATTGATACACAATCGATCAAATTCCACTTTGACCGCGGTGACTTCCAGAAGTGGCTAAGAACTACAGTCGGCGATGAGGAACTCGCTCGAGTAATTGACAAATTAGACAAGAAAATTCCAGAAGAAAGCCTCCGAGAAAAGTTGGCGGACATAGTGCAAAAAAGAATTTCAGAATTGCAATCAACGCATTAGCCATTGCCAGTAGAGTAAAACATCGTAATCAAGATTTGTGGAAGCCTGGCGTTTCTAAGTGAGGGCTATACATAAGTCCTTCATTGAACCAAATAAATGTTTACGATGTATTGAGTGTCAGGCAACAAAGGCATGTTCCGTCAAAGCTATTGTTCGCATTGATAGCAACGACCCAAATTTTGTGGAGCCAATTCTGTCGCGGATACGGTGACTGCATAACAAAATGTTTAGCAAAAGTTATAACTCAAAGAAAATTAACGATCTCAGCTAAGGAAAAAAGCATTTTCCATTAATGCCAAGCTTGCAGGTGAAAGCTTTCAACCAGCCGCTAATTCCTTTGTTTATAATAGCGAGGAACTAAAGAGCCAAATCAATAAAAACGTTGAAAAAGTTTATCTTTACTGAAAGCAATGCTTTTTGACTGCCATGGACATGCTTGAAGTTAAAGACTTATCAGTCAAGGTTGAAGGCAAACTCATACTGAAAGACATGAGCTTCAGCCTTAAGGAAGGCGTGAGCCACATTCTATTTGGACCTAACGGTTCGGGAAAAACCACACTCATCAGCACTCTTATGGGACTACCAGGTTACGAAGTAGTCTCTGGCAAGATAATATTTCGCGGGATCGACATCACAAGCATAGGTATCGATGAGCGCGCTAAACTGGGTATAATAGTGAGCTTCCAGAACCCTCCCGAAATCACGGGTGTGAAGCTTGGCGACCTGCTTAAGTTGTGCTTGGGCAAGAGGGAAACCGAAGAGTTCAGCATAGAAGAAACGAAGCAGATTGAAGCTTTCAGGTTAACCAGTTTCTTGAACAGGGATACTAATGTAGGTTTTAGTGGTGGCGAGCGGAAGCGTTCCGAAATTCTACAGTTAATTTTTCTGAAACCAAAGCTGTTGCTTTTGGATGAGCCTGATTCGGGAGTGGATGTGGAGAGTTTGCGGATGATCGCAATTGAGGTTCAGCGCTATATTGAGATATCAGGCAGTTCAGCGTTGATAATTACTCATAAGGGTGACATATTGGAGTACGTAAAAGCCAGATACGGTTGCATACTGCTCGAGGGCCAATTCCATTGCTTCACTAACCCAATGAGCATTTACAATGATATCAAACGGGTAGGTTACGAAGAGTGTGTAGCATGCAGAAGAAGAAAGCCAGAGGGATGGAAAAGTGAGCAAAGAAAGTGACCTGACCAAAATTCCACATAAAATACTTGAAGAAGCCCATGAAGCAGGTCTCGAAACCCTAGGGAAGAACCGTTCAGCCACCTTTTTCCATTTAAACCAAGAAACCGTAGCTGCTAAAGTTAACGAGCTCTACGAGGGCAAATTAGAGTTAATGGACGTGAAGATGGCTCTGAAGAAGTATCAATGGCTAGAGGACTACCGTTGGAACCTTGTGAGCAAAGACAAGGACGAATTCACCAAGAAGGTGGCGGAAGATTACAGTGGGGGCTACTTCATGCGCATACTTCCTGGGGCTGAAATATCGTTTCCTCTACAATCTTGCCTGATGATTACCGAGAAGAACTTAGAGCAAAGAGTGCATAACATCATAATCGCCGAGGAGGGATCAAAAGCCCACATAATCACCAGTTGCGTACAACATTCCTCAGTTCCTAAAGCAGCGCATTTGGGCATTTCGGAGATTTATGTAAAGAAGAACGCAATGCTAAACTTTACAATGATTCATCAATGGAGCGAGGACACGCTGGTTCGACCTAGAAGCGCAGCTCAAGTTGATGATGGGGCAACTTTTGTTTCGAATTACGTTTGCATGCGCCCTGTCCGTGATGTGCAGATGTATCCAGTGGCTTATTGCAATGGAGAAGACTCCCGTGTGAGCTTCAACAGCATACTTTACGGACAAAAGAGCAGCCAATTGGACATCGGATCGAAAGCGGTTTTGAGCGGAAAAGGTAGCAAAGCAGAAATGGTAAGTCGCGCCATAGCTCGTGATGGATCCAGAATGATAATTCGCGGAATGATTGATGGCGACAACTCAAAATGTAAAGGTCATTTAGAATGCCGAGGGTTACTCATGGATGATAAATCGCTTATGCAGTCCATTCCAGAGCTTATTGCAAGGAAAAAAGGTGTAGAAATAACACATGAGGCTGCCGTGGGGAAGATTAGCGAGAAAGAAATTACGTACCTAATGACACGCAGACTATCGCGAGATCAAGCAGTTTCCCTCATTATACGCGGCTTCATGGATGTGAGCATTCTTGGTTTGCCGGAGGCTTTGAACGCCGAGATCAAAAGTATCGTTAACGCATCTACAGGGACTGAATAACTAGTTTGCATAGTTGCGAAAAATCCTCCTTATCCAAGATGTGCTTTCAAGAAGCATTCAGATACTTTTTTCAAACCATTTCGGATTGAGAAGCTGGTGAAATCTTCTGCCATTTGAGAAATTTATTTTCGGTTTCGCACATTTAGGTTCGTAAAAAATTCTAAGATCGTCTCAACTTTATATGACGTTTCCAGATTAAGTAGCCAGCCGTGATAGTCACGATGATCCCGGTCGTAGCTATAGAGGCAATTACAACCGCTAAGATAGATATTGATGTGCTGTTTTGCGATTGAATCGAAGCCTCGTAACTGGTACCATTTGAGAAGCAGTAGACGTTCCAGTCGTTGCATCCGATGTAAAGTCTTCCGTTAGCTATAGTGGGTGATGACCAGCTGCTGGAGGTTGTGGTGTAGGTTGCAAGTTTTACTCCCTTGTTTGTAGCGTCTAGAACAAATATGTCACGTTGGCTTGTCACAACATAGATTTTGCCGTCAGCATAAGAAGGCGCAATGTACAGTTCGTCTCCTGTGAAAAAGCTCCAAATTGAGGCGCCGGTCATGGCGTTGATGCATTTGATGTCAAATTTGTCAATTATGAAAAGTTGGCCGTTAACGTAGATTGGTGAGAGAACCACGAATTCGGTAGCGGCTGGATCTGTTACTGTCCATACAATCGCGCCTGTGGTGTCGTTTATTCCGTAGTAGGTCCTTATGTTAGCGGTTGCGAAGACCATGCCTTGTGCAACTGAGGGCGACCCAAGCATTTCATCGCCTCCTGTAAACTGATATTCATAAGGAAGCTGTTGTTTCCAGATAACATCCCCTGTATTGGCGCTAAGTTTGTAGAGAACTCCTGTTGTTGGTTCTTGCGAGGTGAAGTAAACCGCGTTGTAGGCGGCTGCTGGAGAAGATTCGATTGGCCCATTGGTTTTTGTCTCCCAGACGATGTTGCCGCTGTTGGAATCAAGTGCATACATGTATCCGTCTAAAGATCCAATGTAGACTTTACCTCCGGAAACCGAGGGCGAAGATTTAAGCACGACCGAACCAAAAGTGAACTCCTGATTACCATTAACAAAAGTTTTCCAGATGAGGCTACCTGTATAAGCGTCAAGACAATAAACGTAGCCGTCATCGCCTCCGGTGTAAACTTTGCCATCCGCGACAGCAGGTGAAGATTCAACGGAGCCTTGAGTTGTAAACTTCCAAATCAGGTTGCCACTCCATGCTCCAACAGCATAGATATTTTTGTCCTGCGAACCGAAGTAAACTATTCCATCTACCACGCTGGGGGAAGAAATGATGGCGCCGTTAGTTGAAAACTTCCAGGTTAAACTGAGGTTAGAAGGTCCCTGTTGAGCAGTAGATGAATGAGTTGGGTCGGCTCTCCACATAGGCCAGTTGCTGACTGTAACTGCGTTGGTTCCTATTGCCCAAACTTCATTTATTCTACTGTATTCGTTTCCTGAGACAGAATCAACTGATGTTGTTACGTTGCCTGGTATGAGGTATAAGTTGCCGTATGCTACAGCTACTGATTCTCTTGGGGCTAAGGCTTCTATTGGCAGCTTCCAAATTGGCTGTCCTGTGTAGGCGTTTATGCATGCAAACTCGGAAATGCCAATTTGCCCACCATACATGGCAACTTCACCTGTTGTGACGTAGATTTTGCTGTCGGCCACTGTGGGCATTCCTGGCCAGAGTAGTGTGTTGTCCGGTCCTTTGTATCTCCATACTAAATCGCCATTTACAATGTTGATGGCGTATAGGTATCCGTCTTTGTTCATTTCATAAACATTTCCATAAGCTACTGCTGGGCTAGAGGTGAAGTATCCATTTGTCTGAGGTGAGTATGTCCATAGTATTTGCCCGTTTGTGGTGTTGAAGCAGTACATTGTGTTGTCATCTGTTCCTCCTCGGAGAAATTTGCCGTCAGAATAGGCGCCATTGAAAATCATAGGTCCCTTCGTGAGCGCATTCCAAACGATTTTGCCTGTTCTGGCGTCGAGCGCTATTTGCTGATTTTCAAAGGATCCTGGGAAAACTAATCCGCCGCCATAGGTTGTTCCTAAGCCTGTTGTTCCGCCGCCTGGAACATAGGCTTGCCATGCCTTAGTTGGGGGTTTGGAGGTGTCAGAGAAATCCCAAGCTTGGGTGTAAGAGTTTACTTTGATGTAGAACATTTTTTGTTCTGGACTGTAGACATTAGCGTTAAAGATACCTGTGTCAGCATTAAAGTCAGAGCTGGTCCAAAGTATGGTTCCTGTTTTTGGGTCAAGGCAGGTGCCTTCCACCAGCATGTGTGAATCGTCAATCTTGTATGCTATTGGCCAGTTCTTAGGCATTGGGATAGCTATTTTCCAAGCGATGTTACCTGTTTGGTCAAGGGCAACAACTGAGGTGTTGGTACAGACAAAAACGAATCCGTCAAACGCTGAAATGTAACTTTGCACTCCAGTTACATTTGCTTTCCAAAGTATCGCTGGTGTGTCAGGGGCTGGTCCCTGTGAGAACCGTGTAAAAGAGGAATCGCCTTGAAACTGTGGCCACTCATACTGACTTAAAATGGCATTACTGGAATTTGTGTTAGCGGTCGGTTCTGCACTTGCATTTGATTGGAAGGTTGAAATCGAAACAAAAATTGATAAAACAAGCAGCAAAGTAAGAATAGCTATTTTTGGTAATTGTCTTTGTCTGCTGATATTTATGAAATTGTGTCTGAAATTTTTGTTGATTTATTTGTGTCTCCTTGCCTCAAGTGATTTTCATTTCACTATTAATTTCAGGAAATTTATTGTGCTCCAAATTTTACTTACCTGTGAGCAGTATCTATTCACTATTTTCTAGGTAAAGCATGTCTGCTTATGTTCCCAAAAGTAGTTGCATAATTAAATCATATTAATACTTTATGTTTATAAAATAAACCAAAAATAATTCTATTTAGTGTCTTCTAAATTTACACAATCAAACACAACAAATGTGTTTATATTTTTCAGCTATCTTGTTTTGGGACCGAGATGAGGCAGGAGCCTGATTTTTATCTGGTCGTCGCCAAACAAAGCCTGCGGATATCGGGAAATCATAAAGGCAATCCCTTTTAATTTGGTATGGGTTCGTCTGGGTCTATTCGAACTTTTATCTCTATTACCTCATCAAATTCCTTTTTTATGCGTTCTTCTATTTCGTAAGCTATTTTGCCCGAATCCCTAACCGTTAAGTCAGCATCAACCACAACATGCAGATCCCCAATTAGATAAGGCCCTATTTTCCTCATTCGTAGACTATGCACCTGCTTAACTAGCTCGGCACTTCTAGCAATGTTCTCTATGTCTCTTAGGATTTCTGGGCATTGGCAAGCATCCATCAGTACCAAAGAGGCTTCTTTCATTATTGTATACACCATCGTGAAAACGAATAATGAGATTATTATTCCAGCTATGGCGTCAGATTGAATGATGTTGAAGTATCTGGCCAGAGCGATACCTGTGAAGGCTGTTATGGACGTGAGTACGTCTTTGACTGAGTTGGAGGCATCTGTTTTCAGAGCTAGAGAGGCATATTTCTTGGCGGCACGCCTTTTGTAGATTAGAAGCACTGATGACACTGCAGTTGCCAACAATGCAACCACGAGGGCTATTTCGGCATTTGCAATTGCTGTGGGCTTCATGAATTCCTGATAAGATTCGTATAGCACTACTACGCCTAAGGTTGCCATAAAAAGTGCGGCGATTATGCTGCTGAATGTTTCAACTCGGTAGTATCCAAAGTGGAATTTACCATCGGGCGCTCTTCTTGATATGCGTAGGCCAATCCAGACGATGAGTGATACTCCGGCGTCAGCAAAGGATTGGATACCGTCAGCAATCAATGCTACGCTTAAGGTGAATATTCCCATGGAGACTTCGGCTATGCCTACCATCAGTTGTATGGCGAAAGATTTTCTTGCGACTTTTCCGCCTTGTACAAGCGTGTTTGATTTCAGTCGGCGAGCTTCAGTTTCCATAGATTAAAAGTTGGAAATGTTAAACTAAAACCTTCTTAATGCGCTTTGGCCTTTCTAATGTAGTAGTTATTTTGGCGTATTTGCTCTTGCAGGAAACCTCATTTTTCAGTTGGGGTTGATTAAAGAATATGGCTTCAAAGTGTAGTTCTATAGATTCGCTTCTTGATCTTTTCTGTCTTGTGGCATCTTGATCTGTTTTCTCTAACACGCTATTAGAAACGGCAATGGTTACGGAGGTTTTTTCAATCAAAGGGGGCCAAAACACCTTTAGCTGCTCGCCGAATTTCTTGAAAGCAATCTGTGACTCAATGGGTTTTTGGTTGATAGACGCACCAGGGGTC
Organism: Candidatus Bathyarchaeota archaeon; assembly: GCA_963811105.1. Classification (GTDB taxonomy): domain Archaea; phylum Thermoproteota; class Bathyarchaeia; order Bathyarchaeales; family Bathycorpusculaceae; genus Bathycorpusculum. The sequence goes on from CAWEPZ010000011.1 coordinate 1,463,373, forward strand.
TTCTGTTAAATAATCGTTTCTGACCTCTGTTGGTTCATGAAGGTCACCGCAGTAATCGATGAAATCACTTGAAAGTCCATAAGCGCGCGCTCTGCAACCGCCACATATAGTACGGTATTCGCATTCGCCGCATTTACCCTTCAAAGAGTTCGGGTCTCGTAAAGTTTTGAATATTGGTGAGTTAAACCAAATTTCTTTAAAGCTTTTTTCTCGAATGTTCCCCAGTTTGATTGGAAGGTACGGGCAGGGGGTTACATCCCCGTTAGGGTAAATACGGCAGTAGTATAAGCCTGCCATGCAGCCACGAACCCACTGCCTCATGTCTAAGCCCATGCCTTTGGCGATGCGCATAAATTGTGGCGCACAGGAGGGTCTCACGTTCAACTTGTGCTTGGCGACTTTAGCGAATGTGTTGGTGATCATATCTTCGTATTTTTGAGGTGAGATGTCTGTTAGTTTGATTCCGCGCCCTGTTGGAACAAGGAAGAACAGGTGAAAATTTTCTACGCCTATGCCTTCAGCCAATGACATTATTTCGTCAATTTGATTGTAGTTTTGCTGAGTTAAGGTTGTATTTACCTGGACGAGCACATTGCTATTTCTCAGGGCTTTGCATGCGTTCACTGCTTTTTCCCATGCGCCAACTACGCCCCTGAACTCGTCGTGCTGTGCTGGAATTTGGGAGTCTAGACTGATCGAAACCGTTGCTATTCCCGCCGCTTTTAATTTGGCAGCTACGGTGTCGTCGATGAGGCTGCCGTTGCTTCCGAGCCCCATTTTTAAACCTTTAGATGCGCCATACTCAATGATCTCAAAGATGTCTGGGCGCAGCAGAGGTTCACCACCGCTGAGTATAAGCAATGGCTTGCTAACTTGGCATATTTGATCCATTAGTTTTTTTGCTTCTTCAGTGGTCAGTTCATTATCTAGCTTCTTTTCTGTTGCGTTAATGTAACAATGGCTACATTTCATGTTGCATTCGCGAGTAACGTTCCAAGACATTACTAGCGGAACAAACCTTTCTGATGTGGTGGCTTCTGGTGAATAAGCCAGTCTAAGGTAGAATTCGCAGTTGCCCTTGGAGGCCATTAGTCTAGGCTGCCACAAAGTAAACGGGAAGGGCAGAACCGTGTCGAGCATTGCTTTGGCGTGAGCAAAACAGAAATGCCTACAAAACAGCGCCGAAACCTTGTCGTTCACACCGTATTTTTCAGCTGCGTACCTGTGGCTTCCAAAGATTGGGCAGTTCAGAAACTCCATATGCCCATCGAGCTTTTCTATGTTCATAGTGTAGTTGATAAAGTGATCGCTTAGCATGATTGATTGCAGTTTTTCTCTTCGCATGCCGACCCTCAATGTCACGTCGAGGGCAATGTTAACTGTATCTCGACCGAACTTCTCCTGCACTCGAGCCATTGCATTCTCAAGTGATTGTATACCAACAGTCTTTGCAAGTGCTGCTGTTACGAGTAAGCCTTTGATTGTTTCGTATTCTTGTATGAGTCGCATCCGTATAACTTGTTCTGCCCATTCACTGAACAATTCTTCGAATGCTTGGGTTGCTTGGGGGTTAAGGTTGTTTAGGAGGGTTTCGACTTTCTTGTTTTCCTGCTTTAACTTGGTAAATAGAGCGATTTTTGCTTCTGTTCCCAACCGTGGACTTTTAGGAATATCTTTGAAAGCTAGTTGGAGTGAGGCTATTTCTTTGGTTAATTCTTTAGCGTCAGATTCGAAATCGCCATAAATCTCGTTTAAATGTGCCGATATGTCAGGCATCTCGGCGTTAAGTTCGTCGAGAATTACGCGGGTTTCCGACTCCATCTTCGTTACCATTGCCATGTGGTACAAGAGTGAGCCAGCCATGCCTGGGTCAGCATGTTTGCCGCCCGTTGTTCCTGTGAAGATTTGATTAGACAGTCGCTTTGCGTAATCAAAATCTTGTTTTTCTATGGCGTCTTGGGCTTGCTTTAGCTTTTGGTATCTGGAAAGTAGGAGTTGCGCCCATTTATGGCATTGTCTAACGTCAAAGTTAGTTAACGCGTCCACGTCCATGAAGCTTAGTGATACCCACTTGATGGTAAAAAAGGTTAATGGAACTTGAACTGTCTATCAATAGCCCATATCTATTGTAAAAGTCGATTCGACAAGCTAATTAAACTCCTGTGGGAACATAGCCAACTTGAAAGTGGTGTAACTATGAAGGTGAACGCGTCTTCTAAAGTAAGGAAGGAACTATTAGAGGCAGCTTGGAGAAGAGCTGAAGCGAACTGTCCAGTATTGTATATTTTCCAAAGACCCAATTTCTGTAAAAGTTTATTTTGAAGGAAGATCAGAATAAAGCTGTCCGATTTTGCTTTTTCAAGGAAAAAGGAGGTGATTGAGTGTTATTTGAGGCAACACATAAACATCAAGCGTCTCAGTGTCCTCTGATCACATCTGAGGGCAAGGGTATGCTCAAAAGACTGTTTTCAGATGAGAACGTTGAGAATGCAGGAGTTAAAATAGTCGCTGGTTACATGAGCTGTCCGAAAGACACCGCAGATGATCACAAAGGTTTCTTCACGATAGAGGCGGCCGATCCGATAACTGTTTCAAAATTCTTTGGTCAAATGGCTGTTGAAGTAAGACCAGTCAAGCCATTGAGCGAAGTTGCAAAAACTCTATAGCAAGAAACCGCAATTGCCTTTCTTTTTAGCAATCAATCATATTCGCAAACACCTCTCGCTTATCAGGTAATTTCAGATTCCCCTTTTTGAGTGTAAAATTACAAAATGTGATGCATTTGTTTACATGAAACTTCCTGGTTCATCATTTCTTAAGTTGTTTCAATCCTCTTGTAACTCTAAGCGAATTCTACTCTTTACGAAATAGAACAAGTGGCTTGCCTGCTTCTTTTCTTGAAATTCTCTTGATTTCGGTTAAATCAGAATTACTTAAGCGCTCACAAGGGTCAGAAAGTTGAAATTCTTCCAGAATAAAATTTATTTCACCATCAGAGTATCAACCTTATTTACCCTTAACCGTTTCATGAATGGCCTGCATCTCGAATATAACACGTGACAGTATTAAATAAGCAAAAATCACTAATACATTTCGTCTATAAAAATAGACTAATATATCGCAGAGGTAAATTTTATAGTTTACTGCAGTTATTTGCTTCACCATTTTCACCGGAAAAAAACCGTAATAAAATGATTCAAAATGTTACACACAGATAAAAAAATAAGCATCAATTACTTTTATAGTCACCATTTTGTCAGGTAAACCTTGTCTCTTTCCTTGAATCCACGGATTAGTTCACAGTGACGGAGAATAGCAAATTCCTGCTCTAATTCCTCTGCTTTAATATTTAGAATTTTAAGTAATTCTTCTTTTGTGATTTTGCCGTGTTCCTCTATGGTGTGGTAGATTTTTTGCTGTAACTCAGTTAAGCCTGAACTGCCTGATTGTCCTAATTGTTTTCGAACAGATAAGGCTGATGACACAGCCATTGGATCACAAGCCTTGGGCGGATTAGTTTCATACATGCAACAGTCCTCACATAGGTATTTACCATTAAGACTGTAACCTTCTTCTTTCTTGAGGTCTAAACCACAACGGTCACATCGCATATTAAAGCCAATCTAGTGCTGCCAGTCCTTGTTTATTTCCTTTGCTAAAGAATTTTTCAACCAGCGCACATTAATACTCGATTGATTTTCGCATAACCGATTGAGGCGTTAGCATTGAAAAATCATAGTGATAATCATACCGATCGTGCCAAGTTCTTAATGTCTGAAGAAAGAAAACAATGGCATAATCCAGAAAACATCTTAAAACTTGCAGGTGCCACAAAAGGGATGATTATGGCCGATTTAGGCTCAGGACCTGGCTTCTTTACTATTCCGATGGCTCAGATAGTTGGAGAAAATGGTCTCGTATATGCTATTGATAGTAATCAGAATATGCTAGATAGCTTGAAGAAGAACATTGCCAAGTCGGGAGTGAATTCAAAAGTGATTAAAATTATTAATAGCGATGTGTGCCATACAGGAATTCCTAAAGAATATCTCGACCTTGTCCTTTTTGCCAACGTTCTTCATGAAGTAGATGACAGGAAAGCTTTCTTTCAAGAGATTAGACGCATATCTAAACTCACAGCAAATATCGTTGATGTGGACTGGAAAAAGATTCAAACGGAGCATGGACCGCCACTAGAAAGTCGCCTATCCGAATATGAGGCTAACCAGATTCTTTCAGAAAGTGGATTTACAGTTGTAAAACAAACTGATGCAGGACCATATCATTATGAGTTAATTTGCAAGCCAACAGTTCAATCGTAAGATCTATAGCTGTTCTAAATTTGTGACTTTTGTTTTTTACGCTTGTTGTAAGTGTTTTTGAAGGTCTAATTCGAAGCTATCTACGAGTGCAGTTAGGCTTTCAGTGATTTCCTTTACACGCTCAAGTGCGTGCTTTTTTATTGTTGTTGGGTCAAGCATAGCGTAAGTGTGGTAATATCCGCCGCCTTTGAGGGATTTTGACTGCCTATTTACTAAATTTATGCTAACAAGCTTAGAAAGACAGCGGTGTACTGAGCTTCGATCCTTCTGCACTATTTTTGCGATTTGATCAAGTGTAGCGTTTTCATTTTTTGCCAGCTCAGCGAGGACTTCAAGGTCTGAGGGTTTTAGGTTGTATAAGCATGTAAGTAAGTCGGCGCAGGAGGCGCCCTTTCTTGTTAGTAGGTTAATGCTGTCCATAAGAAGTGATTATCTAATCTCCCATATAAACGATATTGTTAGGTATTGACAATACCGTAAGATATATTTGGAAGAGAACAGCAATCTTACAGCATAGGAAGTATAGCAATGCAGAAAAAAATTGAATGTCCACACGGTATTCCTGAAGAGCTATGTGACCACTCTCCAACCTGCAAGGTCTGGGTAGCAAGGTTAAACGCTCAAAAACAAGCTTAAAATCCGATCGCGAAGAAAATGAGGTATTTAATGCATGTATCAGGAAAATGAATTAGAACAAATAAGACTTAGAAAAATTCAAGCAATGCTAGACGCCGCCAAAAAAGGTCAAACACCAGTTGCAAAACCGTCAATAATTCTGACTGATATGTCAATTACTTGGAAGAGGCTGGCATGACAGAACCAAAAAACGGTCGCCCAATTTTCTTCCCAGAAAAACTAGTTCTCCTTGGTAACCTAGCGCTTTTCCTATGGATTGTTATTGATTCAGTGGCTTTTCTGCTATATAATTTTACAACAGGTATCGTGTTCTTTATCCTAACACTTATCTTGATTTATGGTGTACTTCACCTTCTGGGATGCCTACGTCCATGCTACAATTGCATAAAATGCACTCATGGCATGGGTCGCTTGGCAGCCTTGTACTTTGGCAGACGCATCTTCAAAGACTACAAATACAACTACAAACTGCCCACAGCAATATTTTTCACAATATACATCGGAGGATTCCCCGCAGCATTCGCACTTTACTCAGCCATCGTAGATTTCACGGCCATCAAAGCAGCAGTGTTTGTGGCTCTCTTAGTGTTTACGATTTATAGTGCTTTAACATGGCGACCAAGAAAACCAAAAAACCCAAAAGAGGTAGTATAGCCTCGGGAGCGTTTAACGTGATTAAGCTTTTGTTGCTTGTTAGCTTACTAGGAATTTCGGCGTTTGCTGTAGTCAGTCGGGTTATAAATCGCAATAAGGCGTTGTGGAAACCTTCCAAGTGAGGGCTATGCATAAGCCTTCATTGAACCAAACAGCTGTTTACAATGTGTTGAGTGTCAGGCAGCAAAGGCACGGGCAGTTTATACAGACTATAAGTTCATACGTGTACAAATCTGGTAAATTGATTCACTTATCTTTTTTCCTTGTTCTTGATTGATTAGGCAATGCACAATCAGGTGACCTGAACCTGTTCAGGTATGCAACGGACCGCACATTACCTTCTTTGCAATCGTGGGAAGAACATGGGCGTTTTCTGTTTGTATTGGCGATATTCTTCACCGAATTTTTCCTCAACCTCTTTTTCCTCTATTCTTGCCAAGCGATAATACAGCACGATTAACAATGGCCACATGAGAAGCGTTAGAACCGTCGTGTACTGAATGTTCATGCCTAGCGTTAACAAGAGAAATCCAAGGTATTGCGGATGGAGGACATAACGGTAGATTCCATCGTTTACAAGCTTGCCTTTGGAGAGGTGTATTTTTCTCCACCCAACCACAATCAGGAGCAAGCCTGCCAGAATCAAAACGTTGGAGATGGGCAAGATAAACCAGTGAAAAATCACCATAAATGTACCTGCACCTACTATACCTGCGAGCAGAAACTCAAGCATATAGACTTTGTTGTAGCCTAAGCCCCAGCTGAAAATATACATAGTTAAGGGAAAACCGTACATTTCAGCGTACAAGGCAACTATGAAAGCTAACGTGGCGCTTGCTGGTAGCCTAGCCATTCTGCGCCTAAACTGGATGAAAACAATAAAGATAGCGAAAAAGATGATGTTAATGGCTAAAAAAAGCCAATCGCCAAACCCATAGACGGCGACAGTTAGCCAGAATAAAATGAGCGACAGGATAACTGCCAAAATTATGAGACCAAAAACGTTTGCGTATTTCTTGATTGTTTGCAAAATCATCTTACCCTTCGTTATCTAATTTGGGAGCCATCTGCCGGATTAGCTTGTTTTTTCCTCTTCTTACTTTTGCGAGATATACTACCCCGACCACTAAAGCAATTGCGATTGCTGCCATTGTTATCGCATAGAATTCAACAGTAACCTGTGAAGCTTCCGAAGATCCAGCGTCCCAAGGTTTCATTAAAGGATAATTATCCACATTGTTCGAGTCCATAACATACGGTATGTCGCAGACGCCGTCGCTTCCGGTTTGGTTTTGCCAAGCCCCACTTTTAACGTCGACTCCTTTGTAATTACTCCAGTAGTTACCGCCGCTTGGGTAGCAGTTATCCCATGAATTGATGTTTTCTCCATAAAGCAATGATTGTCTTGGGTTAGCCATCAAGTTGTTGTGGTAGAACTTGTTATCTGAGGAATAGGATAAGAAGATCCCATATCCGCCATTGTCCTTCAGAGTGTTGCCTTCTATAGTGCAGTCAGAAGAGTTCACTAAGGCTATTCCGCCCCAAATGTTCTCGCTGATATTATTGCCAATTACTGTGCAGCTAGAGCTTTCTATTAGCCATACGCTGTCCTCCCCTAGGGAGCTTGTTGTGTTAGTCACTGTTGAATTTGTAGTGTAAGCAAGTAGGACGTTCTGCCAATTCTCTCTCAAACTGGAGCCTGAAACGGTAATATCGGTGCAGTTTATGGCCGCTATGTAACCTGCATTCTTTGGGGTCTGTTTGCCTGATTGGTTAACCCAGTAAATTATTGGTTTACCATCTACCGTGTTTGACGTCCCAATGTCTTGGATGTAGCCTTCAAGGTTGCTACTGTAGACTCCAAAATTAAATTTGTTCGCCGCTAGATTGTTGTTTTGTAATTGACTTTTGTCTGATTGAAGCATGTAGATGCCGATGTTGTTGTTTACCACTAAATTGTCAGAGATGGATGAGCCCACGGAGTAGTTTAGATATATACCACTGTCGGTAAAGTTATTTCCGCTGTTTTGAATAGTAAACTCACGTACAACAGTATCATTTGCGTTTATCCAGACAACTGTGCCTTTATCGCCGCCATCAATTATGGTTAACGTTTTATCTTCGCCCTCCAAAGATATCGGCTTATCAATTACTATATTTTCATTGTAGATTCCTTTCTTTACAAAAATTGTGTCTCCCATAGAGGCTTTAGCTATTGCTCCACTTATTGAGGGGTAATCTTGAGGGACAACAATGGTTTTTTCAGTGGCTCTTACTGGTTGAAAAGAAACATCGATCAAACTTAGGAATGTCAAAAGGAAGAGGATCATGACAAATGTTGCTTTGTAATAATTTGTCATTGTTATATAATATCCTTGAATTCTTAAAAATGTATTTTTCTTAATTTCTAATAGCGATTTTAAAGTTAAAAGGGACTTTGTTCTTAAATGCATAACTGAATGTAGCTCGAAACACGATTAGATTAAAAAAACCATTTGAGTTTAAGCAGTTGCACTCTTGCCATTTTGCTCCTCAAATGATTGGCTTTACGTTTGCCTGATGAATCAACCTTATCTTTATTTGATCATTTAGTACAATTCCAAAAACAAAGAACCAACCTAACACTATGACTACGTAAAGTAGTGGTATTGGTGCCAATCCTGGTATCCCGATAACTGATAACAGTGAAGAGATGATTATATCAACAATAACTGCAATCAAGAGGGGCTTACTTGGTTTTGATTTCCAGAAATTGTCTCTTTCTCGTACCACAAAAATTGTGAATAACCCACCGAATAGCAGCATATCAAAGACAAACGTGTTTAACTGAGAAATATTTGAAAGATTCAAGTATGTTAACCCCAAGTAGAGTAGTCCAAAGGATTCGGCAACGATAAAGAGGCCTAAGATAATCGATGCCTTAAGAAGCGAAGCGATATTCCACGTTTCAGGCTTCTCTGAAGGCATAGTGTTATCGGTAGCAAGTGAAATAGTTACAAAATCAACTAAAAATAGTAATAATACAACTTGAAAGGCGTTGATAACGAATAGCCCAGTAAAAAGGAATGCTAATACGACAAACACTACTATTTGGAAAGTCTTTACAATTTTGTTAAATATCCAAGTTAGAATTCTTTGATAAATCATTCTTCCAGATACCACAAGACTTAGAATGTTTGTTAATCCTGGTTCAGTTAGAACTACGCTTGCGGCACCCTTTGCCACATCGGTTGCATTACTTACGGCGATTCCGACTTCCGCTTGCTTTAGGGCTGGGGCATCATTTATGCCATCTCCCGTCATCCCAACTACGTGTCCTTCAGACTGTAGGGCTTTTACTATTTGGTATTTGCCTTCAGGGTAAATTTCAGCGAAGCCATCGCTTTTTTCAACTATCTCTGCCGCAACTATCGCATCTTTGTTTGCCGTCTCTTTGATTTCAGGAGCCCGTGCTATTCTGTTGCCCAAATGTACTTCTTCAGCTACCTGCTTTGCAATCGGCAATGAGTCTCCCGTAAGCATTTTAACAGATATTCCAAACGCTTTGAGTTTAGCTATGATCCTTGCAGAATCAAGTCTAGGCTGATCATAGAGTGCCACTAAACCGGCTAGTTGCATTTTTGCCTCTTGTTGACTTACGGCTACTGCGATAATTCGGTATCCTTTGCTCGCGAAGGCTTCCATTTTTAAATCTAAATCTGCAAGATCTTTCCCTGTGATTCCAGACATCGGCGCTATTACTGCCACCGCGCCTTTGGTGACGCGTAGTTCTTGTCCATTTTTCTCTAAAGCTGCTTCGGTTCTTCGGGTCGTTGGATCAAATGGAGTAAATTTTTTTTGGGTATAATCATTTAAGGGCAGGTTTTTTTCTCGGGCTGCCGTCAGAAAGGCAATGTCTATGGAGTCTTGGTTTGCTTTTTGAGATGCCAAAGCACCAAATAACACAACGTCATCTTTTGTGAAGTTATTGATTTCTATGACATCAGCTATTTTTAGCATATTCAATGTGAGTGTTCCTGTTTTGTCCACGCACAGAACATCCATGAGAGCAGCGTCTTCGGATGCGCTTAGGCGTGTAACTAAGACTCCTTTCTTTACGAGTTCTTGTGACCCAAGCGCCATTGTAATGGTGAACATTGTAGGCAGGGCCACTGGTATTGCTGACACCAATAAAATTAAAGCCAAAGATAGCATCACCAACAGGTTTAAGCCACGTATCCATGACACTGCAAAGGCAATAGCAAGCAAAACAACCACTAAAATTAGAAGCCACTTCATTAATCCAGAGATTACTTTTTCCATATGCAATTTTGGTTTGGCTAGCTGAACCAATTGTGTTGTTTTCCCAAAATATGTATGAGTGCCCGTAGAAGTCACAACACCCGTAGCTTCACCTTTTCGGATCATTGAACCAGAAAAGACTAGATCACTTTTTCTCTTTTCAAGAGGCATAGACTCTCCAGTAATTGCTGACTGATCTACAGTGATCTCGGCGTCCATGATTTTAAGGTCCGAGGGTACAAGATCACCTGACCTTATTCGGATAATGTCGCCTGGAACCAACTCTACTGCACTAATTGTTGACCATAATCCAGCTCTTAGTACCCTTGCTTGCAGTTGCAGCTTCTGTTTGAGGGCTTTTACTGCCCTTGTTGCTTGCTGTTCCTGAAAAAAACCCATAAGTGCATTCACAAGCAGTAACGCCGCTATAATGTATAAGTCTAAAAAGTTACCTAAAACAAATGATATCACAATTGCTATTTCAAGCATCCAAGCTGTTAAACCCCAAAAGCGTTTTAAAAAAGCAATCACTGGATTCTGCTGCTTTTCCTTTACTGCGTTAGGACCATATCGTTCGATTCTTTGTTTTACTTCTGTCTGGGTTAAACCTGTTGCTGGATTGATCTCTAATCGACTCAAAGTTTCTTCTACAGTTAGAACGCTGAAATCATCGGAGGCTTGATTTTTATTTTCATATAGCAATTAATCACCTGCCCTTGCTAAATAACCTAAAATTTATCCACTTTTAGCATATGTTTGTAAGACAAGAACGGATTAGAACCGTATTAAAATTACTCCGCTAGATACCAAACTGAATAAATTTCAAGCATGTTACTGATAAAGAAGTGATAGCTTTAAAACGGTGTGGTGTTGTGAATTGTTGTTTTCTTTTGTGGCCTTAGATCCTGTTGGCAATGTCAGTTTAGCTCTTCAAATTGTGATTTTGTTTCTATTGATATTGGGTCTGCCGTTTTTTAGGGGCCCGAGCAGTGAGAAGAATTTTATGTTGCACGGCTACTCGACTGTGATTGCACTTATCTTGCATACTACTCTAATATTTTTAGTCATGGTTCCAACCTTTGATTCCTGTTCCAGTGCCTACGTCTAAGACTTTTTGTCCAGGCAAAAGACCGAAAAGTTGACACGAGTTGCTCTAAGAAAACTGATAGTGCCTCAGTCTGGAAACGTTCGTCCCACGAGTGCGGTTTGAGTGAAAATCTTGGCGGGCTTTCTCTGAATCACCTAAGACAGGCACTTTTTTGTTCAGTGACTGTTTGGTCATCACAGTGAGTTTTCGGGAGTTTAGGCACAGAGTCGCTAATTGCTCCGCCGACTACACCGCCCGCAGAGTGCAATCCTGCCCAACCAGACACATTGCCCCACATTGACAGCGCTGGACCAGCCATAAAAAAAGTGCCTATAATGAATCCGGCGACGGCTGCTGAAAGAGTTGAAATGACGATTGCTATGGTTGTCGCGTTGAATGATTTTTTGAAGAAGTTGTTGAATCCAATGATTGTTGCTGTTAAGTCGAATATGAAGGCTGCGGCTGTGAAGCCTAAAAATGTTAGAAGCGTTAGGTATTATTCTGGTTGCAGTATGGTGGCGTGGAGGACCAGCAAAATTGGGCTGCGCAAAGATGGAGAACATGGATGACCCCGATCTTCGTCATTTGGGTAATATCTATTATTAACGGAGCAATCTTACATATTTTAGGAATGCTTTTAAATTTTCTATAAAGTGAACATTAATTTAATTTGTTCATGTCCCGCCTATTGGTATTCTTGAAGGTTTCTAAGGAGAAAGCATTAAAATTTAATATTAGCAAAAAAATTGGGTTATCTTGCCAATCTATAGTCTCATTTTATGCCCTTATAAGTACACTAAAAAAAAGTGAAACTGTTGACAAACTAGAAAAGTCGTTAACTACAAGGTTTTTGCAACCTCGCTTAGCGGTTTAACCGGCCGTATTTCAACAGTCATCTGACCGAAGAATTTCTTGATTGCTTCTGGATTCTGCGCGTCTATTGTAAAGAAGCCTTTGTGGTCTGCTGACGTGTCTGCTGGGCAGCTCATATAAGCTGCGACTAAACGGATTTCAGATTTTTGGATATTACCAGGGGAAAAAAGTTGCTTAAGCATTGCTTTACCTTCTGAGCTAACCAGAGGGCATTGAGTGGCAGGATGAGTGTGGGTTGCTTCATATAACAAGTAAGTCACCTCCATTCTTTCGAAAATTGAAAATGAGTTTCGTTTTTGGTTTGGTACTAATACCTTGTTGGCGGATGGGGATTTAAAATTTTCTCCGAAAGTTGGGTTGAACTTTCTATTTCAAAAGAAATGTAAATTAATGTTTAATTAAATTTACTTATATGCGTGAATGGAATGAAGGTTGCGGTTTCTGGTAAAGGCGGAGTAGGCAAAACCCTCATTGCTGGTGGCTTAGCGCGTGGTTTTGCCCAGCGAGGGTTAAAAACTATGGCGATCGATGCAGATTCTTCGCCAAATCTTGGCTTGACGCTGGGTTTGTCGGTTGAGGAAACGCGAAAAATTATGCCTATTTCGGAAAATAAGACTCTTGTTGAATCTAAAACAAGCACTGGTTACTCAGGCGTTTACAATCTAAATTTTACAGTCGATGATATTGTGAAGCAATATTCTGTCGCCACCCCGTTAGGTGTGAACTTGATAGTTATGGGCACGGTGCAGTCGATGGGTGCAGGATGCATGTGCGCGCCTAACGCTGTCATCCGCGCTTTGCTAAGGCATTTAGTTGTTGAACGTAGCGAAGCGGTAGTTTTAGATTTAGAAGCGGGCGTCGAGCACATAGGCAGAGGTACAGCCAGACAAGTTGACGCATTGCTAATAGTTGCCGATTCCAATCTGAAATCTTTAGAAATTGCAAAACACATTCATGATATGGCCAAAGATGCTGGAATGAAGCAGCTCTATCTTGTGGGGAACAGGGTTATGAATGAAGCTCAGAAAGAAGCCATTCAAATTTTTGCGGAAAGAAACGGTTTATCTCTGCTTACTTTTGTGCCTTTTGACCAAAAAGTAATAGAAGCCGATATGCTTGGTGAAACGCCGCTTAAAAACAAGGAAATCGAGGCGGTTAAAACCATAGATAATATATGCGAGCTTTTGCTTAAGAAAATCAAATAATACGCTTTGAGGTTTATGAAAATGAAAACTTTAGTAACAGTTGGTCGTGGCGGAACAGGAAAATCCAGTTTCACCGCTCTAATGGCTAAATGTTTTATTGAAGCTGGGCAATCTCCCTTGTTGCTGGTTGACGCTGACCCTGATCAGAACCTTGCTGAAATGCTTGGAATAGACCTAAAAGAGGCTGGAAAATCAACTATAGCCGATCTCCTCGTGAGTACATTCATTGAGCAAGGAGGTACCATTGTTGGCATTCCCCCAACTGAACGCATCGAAAGTAGGATTTGGGAAAACGGTTTGTATGAGAGCAAGAATTTTGACTTTCTTGCAGTTGGCACTAAGTGGGTTGAAGGCTGCTATTGCATGCCAAACTCAGCTTTGAAAGGTGCGTTAGAGTCTTTAACTAAAAACTACAAGTACATAATTGTCGATTCTCCAGCTGGACTTGAAAACCTAAACAGGCGAATTACATCAAATGTTAATGACATATTCGATATTCTTGACCATTCAAAGAAATCAATGGACCATGTGAAACGAGCCTACAAAATAGCTAAAGAAGTTGACATGAAATTTGAAAACTTCTACTTAATCGGTGGCTATCGTTTTCCGCTTGAACTCGGCAAACAGGCTGAGGCTGATTTAAAATTCAAGTATTTGGGAAAAATCTCTGAAGACGAACAATTAGATGAGTATGTTCTCAATGGGAAGTCGTTGCTTGATTTGCCGTCAGATAATAAGGCATATCTTTCGGTTAAGGTCATCTTGAAATCTTTAGGTTATTTATGAGCCTAATTCTTTACACATTCGCGCGCTTCTTTTACATAATTTTTCTGAAACCTTCCGTTTCTATGATTTCTCCGTGACTTTTGCTTGAGAATCTGGAAAGGTTTAAAAAGATTGTCATGCAGCATAGAAGTAAACCTTTACAGAGGTTACCTAATTTGACAACTAAAAACGTTAATGTAAAAATTGACGAAATGAAGACTAACTCAGGATTTATTAAAAATCTTGAATTATCCATTGGCAAAGTAATTAACGATAATTATACTGAGCCAATGGGGCCAACTCCAATGCCCTCCATGACCGCTCTCAGAGATTGGGACATGAAACTTCTCGCTAAGTATAAGCCCTTCTACATGCCCGACTGTGATCTTTGCTGTCTTTGCACTTTTGGAAAATGCGATTTGACAGCTGGAAAACGCGGTGCATGCGGCATAGACATCGCAACCCAATCATCTCGTATTGTGATGTTGGCTTGTGCAATTGGAGCAGCCTGCCACACAGCACACTCACGCCATCTTCTTCACTCTTTAATTGAAAAGTATGGTCGAAGGTTCCCATTAAACGTCGGCGGATTAAATATAAAAGTTGAAGCACCAGTCAGCCGCCTAGTTACAGGTATAAAGCCTGAAACACTCGGCGACTTAGATGATATTTTAACGTATACCGAAGAGCAAATCACCCAAATCCTTGCAGTAGGGCACACAGGCCAAGAAAGCAACAACTTAGATTTTGAATCCAAAGCAATGCACGTTGGTATGATTGATCACGTAGGAATGGAAGTCGGCGACATCGCACAAATCTCAACCTTAGGCTTTCCAAAAGCTGATCCGGAAGCACCACTCGTAAAACTCGGCATCGCAAGCGTCGACCGAACCAAACCTGTCATTATGTGCATTGGCCACAACGTTATGCCATCAGTAGGAATAATCGATTACGCAAAAGACAACAAGGTCGACGACAAAATTGAGATTGTGGGCTTATGCTGTACTGCTCTTGATACCACACGATACTACAACCGTGCAAAAATAGTCGGTCCAATAAGTTGGGAGTTGAGGTTCATACGCGCGGGCTTAGCAGACGTAGTTGTACTTGACGAGCAATGTATCCGAACCGATATCAATGAAGAAGCCGCCAAAACTAACACACCCGTCATTGCAGCATCAGAAAAGAACTGTGTGGGCTTCAAAAACCGCACCAACGACCCGGCAGACGAAATTGTTGCTGACCTCGTTAGCGGTAAAGTCAAAGGCGTGCTAATTCTTGACGCAGAAAAAGTCGGTGAAGTTGCAGTCCGCGTAGCACAAAAAGTCGCTCCGCTCCGCAAGAGAAAGAACGTTCTCCCAAGCTTAGAGGAACTTACACAAATCGCGAAGACCTGCACACAATGTAAGAGTTGTCAACGTAACTGCCCACAAGACTACGCAATTCCAGCGGCCATGAAAGCAGCAGCAAAAGGCGATATAACCCTTCTAACCGACCTCTATGAGACCTGTATTGGATGCGGAAAATGTGAAGAAGCTTGCCCACAAAAAATCATGATTCACAGCCTCATCATTAAAGCGGGCGAAAAATCCATGGAATGCGAAGATAACTTGTGCCGTGTTGGCAGAGGTGCAGTGTCAGACGTCGAAATACGCAACGTCGGCAGCCCAATCGTCCTCGGAGAAATCCCAGGTATCGTCGCAGTCGTTGGCTGCAGTAACTATCCGAAGGGCGGCAAAGACGTCTACGACATATGCAGAGAATTCGCCCTCAGACGATACATCGTTGTCCTGTCAGGATGCTCAGCTATGTCAGCTGGCAGCTACAGAAACGAAGAAGGCAAGACCCTCTATGAAGAATTCCCAGGCGGATTCGAAGCGGGAGGAGTCTTAAACGTCGGTTCATGTGTAGCAAACAGCCATATAGCTGGCGCAGCAATCAAAGTAGCAAACATCTTTGCAAAACGCCCATTAAGAGGCAACTATGAAGAAATCGCAGATTACATCCATAACCGGCTAGGTGCAGTGGGCTTAGCTTGGGGTGCATACTCACAGAAAGCTGCATCAATCGCAGCAGGATTCTGGCGCTTAGGCATACCAGTCCTCGTTGGACCACACGGTGTAAAGTATCGTCGTATGCTCCTTGGCAGAGAAGATCACCCAGAAGACTTTAAAGTCTACGATGCGCGTACAGGCGACAAAGTAAGAGTCGGACCAGCACCAGAACACCTCTTCAACTCGGTAGAAACTAAAGAAGAATGTATGGTTGCAATCGCAAAGCTATGCATTAGACCAAACGACACATGGAAAGGACGCAGCATAAAACTAAGCCACTATGTTGACTTAAGCAAACGATACTTAGGCGTTATGCCAACTGACCTGCATCTATTCGTGAGAACAATGGCTGATGTACCAATGACAATGAAAGATGAATTCACAAAGATACTTGAAGCACACGACTGGAAAGAAACAGTAATTCCGGACCCCACACTGCTTCCAAGAATGGTCCGAAAAATGAAGGAGTAATCGGAGGAGATAAACTATGTCCTGTGAACCATGGCAATGTGCAGAAATAGCATCAACTAAAAAAGCAAACCCAATACAAAAACCCGAGATAGCAGTAGCAATGATCAAAAAAGCCCAACGTCCCCTTCTTATTGTGGGAAGTAACGCCACTGAAAGGTACATGGAAGGTAAGCAATTAATTGAATACCTAATTGATTTCGCTAACGCCTCTAAAGTACCAGTAGTGGCAACGGCCCATATGGTGGGAGAATTCCTAAAACGTGGATACCAACCAGCTGCATTTATGAACGCAATGGAGATTGGCAACCTAGTAGTTGATCCAACCTGGCAAGGCTTAGATGGTAAAGGACACCCAGACCTAGTTATGTTCGTCGGGTTACCTTACTATGTTGAATCATTAGTCCTCTGCGGACTCAAACATTTTGCACCAGACCTAAAAACCATGACCCTTGACAACCTGTTTCACGTCCACGCAAGTTGGTCTTTCCCAAATGCAACCTTGGAAGATTGGGCTGCAAATCTTAAAGTAATGACCTCAAAATTTAATGGAGGAAATTAAAAAAAATGTCAATGTTTAAAGATATACCTGTCGAAGTTGGCGTAATATTCGAAGGCGAACGTATCCGAAGAAACGACATGCAAGTCGAACTTGGCGGACCAACAGTAAAACAGAAATTCGAATTAGCAAAAGTAAAACCCATGAACGAGATCGAAGATGGAAAAATCTCCATTATCGGTCCAGACTTAAAAGACATGAAAGAAGGCGGCGCATATCCATTTGGCATTCTTGTTGAAGCTGCTGGCGCAAAACTAGACCAAGGTCTAGAAGGCGTTATCGAAAGGCGTATTCACGGCTACCTCAACTACATCGAAGGCTTCATGCACCTAAACCAACGCTATGACATCTGGATACGCATCGGCAAAAAATCTTTCGCAAAAGGCTTAAACAGCTTTGAACCAATCGGAAAAGTACTCCTCAGACTATTCAAGAGCGAACTGCCAATTATCGAGAAAGTACAAATTACCTTCATAACCGATCCAGCAAAACTAGAAGAAATGACTCCTGAAGCAATGCAAGCGTATGAATCACGCGACGCAAAAGCCAGAGGTCTCAAAGACTCAGAAGTGGATACATTCTACGGATGTGCACTCTGCCAATCATTCGCACCTAGCCACGTGTGCATAATAACACCACAAAGATACAGCAACTGCGGCGCAATTAGCTGGTTTGACGGCAAAGCCTCAGCAAGCATTGATCCTAAAGGTCCAGTCTTCGCAATTCCAAGAGGCGAAATAATAAACGAAGAGAAGGGCGAATTCAGCGGCGTCAACGAAGCAGCAAAGAAACGCACTATGGGCGAAGTTAGCCAAGTTTGGCTCTACACAGCATTTGATCATCCACATACTTCATGCGGATGCTTCGAAGCAGTAACCTTCTACATCCCAGAAGTCGACGGATTTGGTGTGGTTAACAGAAGCTTCAAAGGTGCATCCGTAAACGGCTTGCCTTTCAGCACCATTGCAGACTCAGCGGCAGGCGGAAGACAAATCGATGGTTTCCATGGAATGTCTATTGAATATATGAGAAGCAAGAAATTCTTCGCTGCGGACGGCGGATGGAACCGTGTCGTCTGGGTACCAAAAGAAGTAAAAGAAAAAGTGAAAGAATTCATACCAAAAGATGTCGTTGACAAAGTAGCAACTGAGGATGACGCAAAGAACGTAGAAGAACTCAAAGCTTTCCTAAAGGCTAAGAATCACCCAGTAGTCGCGAAATGGGAAGCAGAAGAAGCACCAGCAGCAGAAACAGCAGCCGTACAATTTACCGAAGAAGCAGCGGGTACAATGATGCCAGTTGCAACAGCCTCGTCGCTTCCAATAATGGCCGGCGGATTCAAAATCATCCTCAAAGACGCAAAAATCTACGCTAACAAAGTAATCATAACAACTGTAAAGAACGAGAAAGAGAAGCGGTGACCCGGTTGCCTCAAGACGATGGCAAGAAAAAAGGCGACGAAGGTCTAAAACTCAGTAGTGACCTATTGGAAGCCCTTGCAAGATTCCAGCAAATCGAGCTGGAAGACTTCCAAATGGATGTCAAAGACCTAGAAATAATCTTTGAGCCAGGCATGGCTGGGCAAATCATGCCCAAACTAAAGCTTCCAGCAGCAATTGCAGGTGGAAAACCAACCGCTATGCTGCAGACAGCTTTTGTTCCTCCGGTTGAAACCTACCCAAACAAGATTGCTGAAGTAAGACTTGGCGGAACCAGAAAAGAAGGCGGAACACGCGGAAAATCACTCGTAATAGGCGGAGAAGTTTCTCCTGCATTCTACAATTTTGAACGACCAACTACCCATAAACCAGTTATCACCCTTGACGTTTTCGACATGGAAGTTCCATTGAGCAAAGCAGTAAAAATGCACGTTAAAGAAGTCGTAGGTGACCCAGCTGCGTGGGCAAAACTTGCAGTAGAAAAATTCGACGCAGACATGGTGACGGTTCACTTAATCAGCATTGACCCACTTCTCAAAGACGCTACTCCAAAAGATGCAGTCAAAACTGTGGAAAAAGTTTTGCAAGCAGTTGATGTTCCCCTGGTTATCGGCGGATGCGGTGACCCAGTGAAGGATGCAAATGTTTTCGAAGCCATATGTGAAGCTTTCCCCAACGAACGCTTCCTAATTAGCTCAATTACACGAGATATGGATGTTGAGCGCTGTGCAAAGTATGTTAAAAAGAATGGGCATGTTGCGTTATCATTTACTCCGATGGACTTGAACTTGGCACGGGAACTTAACAGGCGACTATACGATTTCCTCGACAGAGAAGACATAGTTATGGACTTAACTACTGCAGCGTTAGGCTACGGTTTAGATTATGCATTCACCAACATGGAACGAGCTAGAATCGGCGGCTTAATGGGCGATGTTGAATTGGCTCATCCAATGTCCTCAGGAACAACTAACGCTTGGGCAGCCCGTGAAGCTTGGCTAAAAATGTCAGCTGAATGGGAACCACGTGAACTCAGAGGTCCACTCTGGGAAGTAACAACAGCCTTAACACTATTGCTTGCTGGCGTTGACTTATTCATGATGATGCATCCTGCAGCAGTAAAAACACTCAAAGACGTGACAAACTTCCTAACAAGCGGCAAAA
Source organism: Candidatus Bathyarchaeota archaeon (assembly GCA_963811105.1). Classification (GTDB taxonomy): domain Archaea; phylum Thermoproteota; class Bathyarchaeia; order Bathyarchaeales; family Bathycorpusculaceae; genus Bathycorpusculum. The sequence goes on from CAWEPZ010000011.1 coordinate 1,482,880, forward strand.
AAGCAGACGCTTCAAAATATGCTAACTGGGTTAGCCTAAAAGCCAAAGGAGTGCAAATGCCATGAGCGAAAAAAAGAAAGCTGGATTAAAAGAATTAAGTCCCATTGACATTTACAAGCTTCTTCCAAAAATCAACTGCAAAGAATGCGGTCAAGACAACTGTATGGCGTTTGCCACAAAAATCGTCAACCGGGAAGTAAACATCGACACATGTCCACCACTGCTAAAGAAAGAAAACGAAAAAGCCTACAAACAGCTAAGAGAAATTCTAAAGCCAGCGGTTAAAGAAGTCACAGTTGGCGTTGGAGACAACGCAAGAAAACTCGGCGGCAAACTAGTAATGTACCGCCATGAATTCACCTATACAAACCCAACAGCCATCGCTATCGATGTAACTGACGAAATGTCTCCACAGGAAACTGAAAACCGCATAAAACGCACAGAAAACTATAGCTTCGAATACATTGGCTACACACTAAAACTGGACATGATTGCCGTCCGTTCAACATCTGGCGACGCAGAAAAATTCAAAGCAACTGTGAAAAAAGTAGCTGAAACAACCAAACTGCCCATGATTCTATGCACATTAAACTCAAGTGTTCTTGAAGCTGGGCTAATGGCTGCGCCAAAAGCACGACCACTGATATATGCAGCTACTAAAGAAAACTGGAAAGACATGGCAGAACTCGCCCTAATGTATAGTTGTCCACTAGTAGTTTCAGCCCCAAACGATCTAACAACGCTTGTTTCACTTGCCAAAACCTTGATCGCTTACGGCGTAACTGATTTAGTCTTAGACCCAGGCACTTTTATCAACGAAGGATTACCCGATACCATTAACAACTTTACAATGCTGCGAAGAGCTGCTACCAAGGGCGGCGAAGAACTGGCTGGATTCCCATTGATGGGTGTTCCGATGGTTGCTTGGATGGAAGGCGGCGAAACATTTGAAGACGTACTGAAATGGCGCGAAGCATACGTAGCCTCAATGCTTGTTGTGCGATATGCCGACGTGCTTGTTATGCATGGAAACGATGGCTGGTCACTGCTACCGATAACCGTACTAAGACAAAATATTTACACTGACCCACGCAAGCCAGTTGCAGTTGCTCCGGGCCTCAAAGTGTTTGGCACTCCAGACGAAAATTCGCCAGTGTTCTTCACATCAAACTTTGCCTTAACTTACTACACCGTTGCCTCAGACCTTGAAAGCAGCAAACTCAATGCGTACCTAATAGTAGTAGAAACTGAAGGATCAGCCATAGACAGCGGAGTCGCAGGACGCAAACTAACTGCTGAACGTGTAGCAGATGCAATCAAAGCTTCAGGTGTAGAAAGCAAGGTGAAGCACAGAAAAATCATCATCCCCGGCAAAGCTTCAAGGATCAGCGGCGAAATCGAAGAACTCAGCGGCTGGAAAGTTCAAGTAGGGCCACGCGACAGCAGTGAGATACCCAAGTATCTTATTGAAAAATGGCAACCCTAAACATTCTTTCCCTTCTTTTATTTTCTAAATCTATTAGAATTCTTGAGAAAAAAAGCCTTCACTAAGTTTTTATTTCACTTCGAGAATTGGGTTAGTGGTGATTTTTTTGGATCATACAATTGTTCATTTCGAAATTCCAGCTAATGACATTGAGAAGCTCAAGCAATTTTATATCGATTTGTTCGGCTGGAAAATAGAAAAATACCCAGGACCAACAACCTACTATCTTATAGGAACAGTCCCTGTGGATGAAAAAACAATGATGCCGCTTCGACCCGGTGTTAATGGTGGATTGTTCAATAAGAAAGATGCTTCAATGCCTGACATGGCTAAACCCACAAACTACATTTCGGTAGAATCCGTGGAGGAATACAGCAAAAAGATTGAGGCGCTTGGCGGCAAAATTGTTGTGCCAAAAATGGAGATTCCTGGTTTAGGCTGGTGGGCGCTTGCGTTGGATCCTGAAGGCAACCACTTCGGCATACTGGAATACATGCAGAAATAGCATCTTTTTTTAATCTCTTTCTTCTTTTTGTATTATTCATCTTATTGTTAAAATTCCATGGTTTTTAGCTAAATATGTACTAAAAGCTGATAAACCCCCTCTATTACTACAAGAATATTAGGCGAGAAGGGACCAAAAATAGGCTGCGGTATCTTTGGTGCAATAAACTATGAGAATCAACCAGTTTTTCCGTATGTTTACTGGGGGTTACGCGCCCAAAACCACCGAGGACACCAGTCGCACGGTTTTCTAACTTATAGTGATAAAGAATTTTTTACGTACAAAAATTTAGATTTGGTTCCTAAAGTAAAAAATGATGCCATAAAAGAATGGTTTGGCCGTCTTCCGGGATCAATAGGGATCGGCAACGTAAGGTATACAACTTCAGGCAAATGCGACGACGTCTCCATAATACAGGGTACCCAACCAGTTGTCGCCACTGTGAATGGCTCAAAACTTGCTCTTTCATTTAACGGTAACATTGTTAATACTTTGCCGCTGAAAAGAGAAATGTCTGAGAATTTCCCAGACTTTACATATAGCTGCGATTCTGACATTGTATGCAACAAAATGCTCTTAGCCCTAAAACAAGGCAAAGACTTGCCGTCTGCAGCCAAACAAGTTATGGAAAGTTTAGACGGCGCATTCTCTATAACGGGCATAACAGGAGAGGGCGAATTTTTCGCCTTCAAAGATCCGCATGGAATAAAACCCTTATGTGCTGGGCATGACCCCGCAGGAAAAACTTTTGCTTTTTCCTCTGAAACCGTAAGCTTAGATATGAACAGTTTTGTTAGAGATTTTGAACTGAAACCAGGCGAACTAGTAACCGTTTCAAAAGACGGCTTCAAGCGTATCCAACTTATACAAAACCCTCACCCAGCTTTCTGCTGTTTCGAATATGCTTATTTCGCCAGGCCCGATTCACGATTTAACGGTAAATACGTTTATGAAATTCGGGAAGATTTCGGCAGAAATATAGTAAAAGAAAATCCCGAAGTAGTAAAGGAAAGCGATATTATTCTTTCAGTTCCTGAAACGGGCGATGACTCGGCGATGGGCGTACATGAAGCCTCTGGTTTAAGATGGGAACGGGCGTCAAGGCGGCACCGTTATGTTACAGAGAGAGCTTTCATTCTTCTAAATGTCGAGCGTTTTTCGACTATCGATAAGAAAATTAACATTTTAGGCTCCAAAGTAGATGGAAAACGAGTCATAATAACTGAAGACAGTATAGTTCGAGGAGACACAACCAAAGTAATAATTGATAAATTGCGGAAAGCAGGTGCCAAAAAAGTTTATGTCTTCGTTACTTTTCCACGAATCATTGGTCCATGCTTTTACGGGATTGATATGTCAACATATGGGCAACTTGTCGGCTCAAGAAACAGTGCCGAAGAAATCGCTAAAATCATAGGCGCAGACGGTGTCTGCTACCAATCCATTGAGGCACTGGTAGGTGCTACAGGCCAGACAAAAGACCAATTATGTTTGGCCTGCATCTCAGGCGATTATCCGACTCCATGTGCACAAAAAATGGCTGACGCAATGAGAAAAAGATTCCTCGACGGCTATGAGGAAAAATCAAGAATTTATGAGTCAGATGAAGTGCAACCATAGTGGCGGCGGCAAAGCAAATTAAGTGATCCCTATATTTTCTTAGCTTAACGGTGAATCTCCAATGCAAAGAATAGGTGTCCTAGTTATTTCTTATGGTGCAAGAGAAGTTGCCATGGTTGACGCTCTTTTGCAAAGCAAAGAATATCAAGTGGCTCTCTATATTGCGGACAAACAACTCAATCCGTTCAATGTGGAAAAAGCTACCAAACATGTTGTTATACCAAACCTTGATGTTGAAGAAATCTGCAAATTCGCTGAGGAGAACAAAGACAAAATAAGTTTTGGTCTGGTTGGCTCTGAAAAGCCCATAATTGAAGGCGTCCGCGATCAAATCGAAAAACTCACGGGCATACCTGTTATTTGTCCAAAGCAACAATTCGCTATAGAAGTCAGCAAAGTAGAGCAGCGACTACTTTTTGATGAGATTGCACCAGAAGCAAATCCCCGCTTCAAAGTTTTTAATCCAGCCGACTACAAAGGCTCAGCAGACGTTAGACGCGAAGTTTACAGTTGGTTAGACGAACTAGAAAACCAAGCTGTAGTAAAACCTGATAAGCCAGCCTTGGGCAAAGGCGTTGGCGTTTGGGGCGACCACTTCGCGAACCGAGAGCAACTTTTCGATCACTTCCTATCCAACTTCCAATATGGCTCAGTCATAATAGAGGAAAAGATAGATGGTGAAGAATCAAGTTTCATGGCTTTCTGCGACGGCAAACACTTCATACCTCTGCCAGACACACGGGATTACAAGCGAGCCTTCGATGACGACAAAGGTCCAAATACCGGCGGCATGGGCTCATACAAAGACGCTGGTGACAAACTGCCTTTTCTAACCACAGCTGACCGCGAAGCAGAACTTATTTTAGGTAATAAAATTTTCAAGGGGTGGCAATCCAAAATCAAAGATGACACAGCGCTTCGAGGCGTCCCGCTATACCTTGCGTTCATGCATACAGGACAAGGCATTAAAGTTCTTGAAAATAACAGTCGTCCAGGCGACCCAGAAATAATTAACCTGCTTGCACTCATAAAGGACGATTTTGTTGATTTATGCTTCAAAATGATTGAAGGAAACCTAACAAGCATTCAGCTTGAACAGTCTGCATCCGTTTTAACCTATAAAGTTCCACCAGATTACGGCGGATACGCCGATCTGTTCCCGAGTCAAGCGGACAAAGCAGCGATAGATTCGCCAGTTGACCTCTCAAAAGCCCATGCATTAACTAAGAAATACGGAAATAGAATCAGAATTTACCCTGGTTCAATGGAAACCCGATCCGGTATAAACTACGCCTTAAGATCACGTGCCGTGGGAGTTTTAGGCATTGGCAAAAGTATTGAAGAAGCACGGCAAATGAGCCTTGAAGGCGTTGAAGCAATCTCGGGCGGAGGATTGTGGAACCGAAATGATGTTGCGTCAAAACAACATATTGCGAAAAGCATCAGTCACATGGACAATTTGAGGCGCAAAGCGTGAAGCGCATCTTCATTTCCGACTGTGAAGGACCAATCTCAAAGAATGATAACGCCTACGAGTTAGCAGCAAATTTTATTCCAAACGGCGATAAACTTTTTGCTAACATAAGCAAGTACGACGATGTTTTGGCGGATGTAGTGCGCAAACCCGGTTATTCAGCAGGCAGTACCTTAAAGCTGATTTTGCCTTTCTTTAAAGCGTATGATATAATCGATAAGCAAATGGAAGAGTTTTCGGAAAAAAACATTGTTTTAATCGCTAACAGCAAAAACACTCTAAGCTACGTACAAGCACGAACAGAAGCTTTCATCGTCAGTACCAGCTACGAGTACTACATCAAAGCATTATGCAAGGCTCTCAGTTTTCCATACCAAGACACTTATTGCACAAAAGTAAGGCTCGACAAATACTCAATCACAAAACAAGAGAAAAAACGACTTAAAGAAATAGGAGAGGAAATCAGTCAGATTCGCTTAATCGATATACCTCCCGCTGGAAGAAAAATGGAGCAATTTTCCCGTAGCGCCGTGGCATTAATTGGGCGTTTAGACGACATTTTCTGGAGCGAAATCCCCAAAATGACCGTTGGGAAAATGCTCTCTGATGTGGTGACGGTTGGCGGGGAACAAAAAGCCGAGGCAATACGCGATGTCACAAAGCGTTTCCAAGCTGAATTGGCAGATGTAATGTATGTGGGCGACAGTATAACCGATGTGGAAGCCTTCAAATTAGTCCGCGAAAACGGGGGCTTAACAGTATCTTTCAACGGCAATAGTTATGCAGTTAAAAATGCGGATGTGGCAGTTCTATCCGAAAGCAACTTTACAACAGCTATTTTCGCTGATTTGTTTTGCAGGTTTGGAAAAGAAAAAACAATCAGCGCCCTTGGCTCGTGGAATATTGAAGGCCTCAAGAAAAGCGGCGTTGACAAAGATTTACTTGGTCAACTTAGAATTTTGTATCCTAACCAATTGCCTAAAGTTCAAATAGTAACAGCCCAAAATATGGAAATGCTAGTAAAAGAAAGCAGTGAATTTAGAAAAAAAGTTAGAGGAGTAGCCGTTGGGGGTCTCGGGTAAATGAGCAAAGCGCCAATAGAGGATACGTATGCTGAAGCTTTCGCGGGGATTTTTTGCAGAGTGATCGTAACTGCAGATGATGAAGAAACATTACGCAGGGCAGCTGAAGATTCAACAGCAACCCCGTCGGTTGTAATCGGCAGAACGGAAGGCGGAGTCGAAAAATACCTCACTCCAAAAGAAACTCCAGACAAACGCCAAGGCGCATTGCTTCAGTTCTGGGGAGAAATAAACCTCAACAAAACCTTCGAGCAATCCCTCAAGAAATTTGAAACTGAACTTTCCTACCGCATCCGCCAAGACATCCTAGTAAAGCCCTTCACCGCTGTTTATGACGCCTTGCCAAATGCGGCGGGTAAGATGGATATGATGGAGACTGTTGGGCATTGCGGCGACGGCTACGAATGGGTTGAAAAAAGGGGTGACAGAGAAGTTGTTGTTGTTCCTTTAATGGTTCCTGACTTTGTCATTGAGCGCTACTTAGGTTATGATCGGGGCGTTATGGGCGGCAACTTCTGGGTAATGTGTAAAACCAAGCAGGACCTAATGCAAGCGGGAGAAAAAGCCTTGAAAGCAATCCACAACGTAAAAGGTGTGGTTACGCCCTTTGATGTTTGCTCGGCAGGCTCCAAGACAGAAACCCATTTCCCAAAAATTGGTCCAACAACCAACCACCTGTACTGTCCCTCTCTAAAGGAGCGATTAGGCAAAGAGTCACTTGTTCCACAAGGGGTAGGTTACATAGCCGAAATAGTCTACGATGGCGTTTCTTTAGAAGCCATTAAAGAAGCAACAAAGGTTGGAATCGAATCAGTAATTGGTATTGACGGAGTCGTGAAGGTGTCAGCCGGCAATTACGGCGGCAAATTAGGCGAATATAAAATATTCTTGCGAGAGTTGTTTGTATGACTAAATTTGATGTTGTAGGTTTTGGAGCACTTAACGTCGATATGCTCTTCAAAGTAAACAAGCTTGCTGGAGCAGAAGAGGAAAGTTTTGTTGATGATTGCACTGAGGCTTGCGGTGGCTCAGCCGCAAATACCATGGTTGGGTTGGCAAGACTAGGCTGCAAAACCGGCTTTATAGGTAAAGTAGCCAACGACCGAGAAGGCAAACTACAAGTCGACTGCTTAAAAACCGAAGGCGTAGATACCGACGGCATAATTGAGGCAACAAAGGGCAAGAGCGGTTCAGTAATGGGCTTCGTAGACCGGAAAGGTGCAAGAGCACTTTACATCAATTTAGGCGTGAACGATACAATCGAGCCACGGGAATTGAAATGGGATTATGTTTCTCAGACCAAATTTCTACATCTATCCTCCTTTGTGGGAGAAAAGCCACTTCGTGCACAAAAAAAGTTGTTAGGTTCCCTCCCAAACGATGTAAAAATCAGCTTTGACCCTGGCTCAGTATATGCACAGAGGGGTTTTGCAGCTATAGAACCAATAATTAGAAATTCTCATGTTTTGATGCCTAATGCTTTTGAACTTGAACTTTTAACCGGAGAAGTTGATTACCGCAACGGCGCCGATTTCATGATTGAAGTTGGCGTTAAAATTGTTGCAGTTAAGCTTGGTGACAAAGGTGCTTACGTGACTAATGGTGACGAAAGGCTAATGGTAGAGCCCTTCAAAGTTAAAGCGGTCGATACAACTGGCGCTGGAGACGCTTTTTGCGCTGGTTTCCTTTACGGCTTGATACATAAAAAAAGCCTCTATGAGTGCGGTCAGTTGGGGAACTTTGTGGCTTCCAGAAGCGTTATGGCAATGGGTGCACGTGCTGGTTTGCCCTATGCGAAGGATTTAGCACTTCTTTACTAGTTTGTCTATTATGCTTTGGAAGATTAGTTTTCCGTCACCGTATTGCAGCATTTGTTGTTTGTCTGTCCAGTTGGGTTGTTGCCACCAGTACATTGCCCTTTCAGGGTGAGGCATTAAACCGAAAATGTTTCCTTCTTTATTGCATATGCCTGCGATGTCATAGGTTGAGCCGTTTGGGTTCTCTGGATATTTGCCGTCTGCAATGTTGCCGTTTTTATCGCAGTATCGTAAAACAACCATATCCTCATCAATTAGTTTCGCAAGCATTTCCTGCTCTTTCTCTTTGGGAAACAGTAATCTTCCTTCTCCGTGAGCGATAGGCATGCTGAGTATTTTGCCTGCTGGGATTTTGTTCGTGAAACTGCATTTTCCTTTGTTTTCATTTTTGAGGTAGACCCATTTGCATTTGAATCCTGCTGGTTCATTGTTTGTTAATGCGGCTTCTGGATAGGTGCTTATGCCTTGGAAACCTGGCAGCAACCCGTACTCAACCATTATTTGGAAGCCATTGCATATGCCCAGAATTGGTCTGCCTTCGTCAACAAAAGTTTCAATTTCTTTGCCTAACTTGGCGCTAACCCACCGCGCAAAAATTACGCCTGAACGTACGTAATCGCCAAACGAGAAACCGCCTGGAAAAACCAGTACCTGATAATCCAACAGATTTTTCCGTTTCACTAACTCATTGATATGCAGAACTTCCGCTTGCACATCTAACTCCAGAAAAGCCCGCTGGGTTTCTGCGTCGCAGTTGATTCCGCCGGCACGCATTACGCAAACTTTGATTTCTCCATGATTCATTAAGGTTCACCGCTTAACGTTTTTTTCCAGCAGCGTCGCAACTCGGCAAGTGAGGCATCAACAACAACCTTCTTGTTTAATCCATGAATAAGCAATTTCTCATCTTTGGTAACTTTACCAATTAATGCGCAGTCTTTTCCTTTCATTAGAGTCTCAAATTGTTTTTTGTCTTTTTCTGAGACCTCTATTAAGAAGCGACTGTTTGATTCGGAAAACAATACAAAGTCACTTCGCTTGACGGATTTGCCGGGCACTTTGCACAAGTCAAGTTCTAAGCCAAAATTGCCTGCAAATGCTATCTCTGCTGCTGCCACTGCTAATCCACCCTCAGAAAGGTCATGGCATGATTTCACTAAACCAAAGTCGATAGCTTTAGTTACAGCTTTGAATGTGCGTCTGGCTTTGGCACCTTTGACTCTAGGTACGTTTGCGCCAAGGTAGCCTTTGAGCTTGTAGTATTCTGAACCGCCAAGTTCATTGAATGTTTCTCCAATAATGTAGAGCAGGTTGCCGGGCTCTTTCAAATCCATAGACACAGTTAACTGAATATTGGGCACTACTCCTACTGCAGTAATTAGAAGGGTAGGCGTTACTGGACCCAGCGGGGACTCGTTATAGAGGCTGTCTTTTCCCGAAATGAATGGGGTCCTAAAAGCAGTCGCAAAGTCAAAGCACGCCTCACAAGCTCTTACTAGCGAGCCTAAACGCTCCGGTTTCTCAGGATTACCCCATGTGAAATTATCCAGCAGAGCGATTCTTCTTCCCCCGACCGCAACGTTGTTTCTTATTGCTTCATCAATGGCTGAAGCTGCCATCCAGTAAGCATCAATTTTGCCATAATTGGGATTCATTCCACACGAAATTGACAAGCCCTTCCAAGAATCATCGAGAGGTTTCAGCACTGCTGCATCGTTTGGTCCAGCGTACTCACCTTGTAACGGCTTAAGAGTTGTGTTGCCTTTTACCTCGTGGTCGTAGGTGCGTATGACGCTTTCTTTGCTGGCGATGTTGGGTGCGGAAAGAAGCTGCTTTAACGTTTCTGTTAAATTCTGTGATTCTGCAAAATCTGGCTCCGCTAAACTTTGGGTCTCAATGGTTGCTGTTTTCATGCTTCCGCAAGGACTAAACAGAAAAGCCATATCCACCTCGGCAACTTTTTCGCCGTTGAAACTAAGCTCCAAACGCCTCTGACTTGTTAGTTTGCCTATCGCTGAGGCTCGAACATCTTCTTTTTCAAAAACCGCCATGACCCGCTCCAAATTTTCCGGCGGCACTGTTATCAGCATTCTTTCTTGGGATTCGGAAATGTAAATTTCCCATGGAGCCAAACCTTGATACTTCAATGGTACCTTGCCAAGCTCAATTGTGACTCCACAATCAAATTTCTCGGCTGTTTCTCCAACTGCTGAAGATAAGCCTCCCCCTCCAAGATCCGTTGTAGCCGACGCTAATTGCAAATCTCGGATTTCAATGATTGCCCGTTTAACTTTTTCTTCTTCAATGGGGTCGGCTATTTGGACGGCTGGACGAGAAATTTCTTCTGATTTCTCTGTGAGCTCCGCTGACGCGAAGGTTACTCCGTGGATGCCATCGCGTCCTGTTTTTCCGCCTGCGATAACGATTATGTGTTCTGGTTTGGCGTTTTTGGTGAATTTGATTAATGGAAGTAGTCCTATGCATCCGCAGTATACAGTGACGTTGCCTGTGTAGCTCTCGTCAAAGTATATGGCTCCGTTAACAGTTGGGATCCCCATGTTGTTACCATATGCGCTGATGCCTGCAGTCACACCCATGTACACGTATTTTGGGTGTTTAACGCCAGCAGGAAGTTTACTATAATCATAATCCAATGGACCGAAGCCTAAGACGTCAGTGCACGCAATTGGATCAGCCCAAACGCCCAAAATGTCTCGAATTACGCCCCCAACGCCTGTAGCTGCTCCGCCGAAAGGTTCAACTGCTGATGGGTGATTGTGAGTTTCCACTTTGGCTGCAATTCCATAACCTTTATCAAATTTTACGATGCCAGCGTTGTCTTCAAAAACGCTGAAGCACCAAGGAGCCTTAATTTGTTTAGTTGCCTTTGCGATGTAAGTTTTGAAGAGGCTGTCAATTTCTTTGCCATCAAGAAGAATTTTTCCTTTGAAGGTTTTGTGGCAGCAGTGTTCCGACCACGTTTGGCTTATAGTTTGCAGTTCTACATCTGTCGGATTTCTGCCTTCAATGGAAAAGTAGGATTGGATGCTTTTCATTTCTTCTAAGCTTAAACCTAAAGCTAGTTCGTTACTGATTTCGACGAGTTGTTTGTCAGTAGCTTTGGCTAGTTTAGCTTCGTGTAGTGAATATTCTGCTTTGCGGTGGACATAGAGGTTAGCGTTCATTTGTGCTCCTCAACAGTTATAGTGTAATTATCTTTGGTTGGGTTTGCCAAAAGGCGCTTGCTCATTTCTTCCGCCTTAGCCACCGCTTCTTTAGCGGTCGAAGCTTGAAGAGTAACAGTGTAAACTTTGCTTACGTCCACTGCTTCTACTTTGTAACCAAGTTCTACTAGCAAACGGGCAGTGGTTTCTCCCTCAGGATTGCTATGGCCAGGTTTTAGGCTAACTTCTATTTTGGCAAAGTATTTCATAAAACCCTTAAATTATGCCTCAGCTTTTAAACGCTTTCGTCAGAAAAAAAGCAAAATTTTACGTCAAAATCATCCTTTTGTTTTGATGCAGTATTTCTACAGTTTGTTTGTCTGTCACTTTGCCAATTATTTCAGGTGTTGAGCCGTTCTGCTCCAGTGTGTTCATGGCTTTTTCAATTTCTGTTTTGTCAACAATTATTCCAAAACCCCAACCCATGTTGAAGGTTTTGAACATTTCTTCATCAGTGATGATATAGCCTAATTCGGTTGCTGTCCTTTGGATCAGTCCAAATATCGGTTGCGGTTCGAAGTTGTTAAATTCAAAGCCTATGCCTGGAGAATAATTAGCAAGATTTTTGAATTTCAAGTAAGCGTCGCCTGTTATGTGTACCGCTGCCTTCACTTTTACTTCACTTGCTAATTTTTTTAAAGGCTTAACATAAATTTTCGTGGGCTCAAGCGCTTCAAGAACGATTTTCCTGCTTAAGCCTTCTGGAACATCGTTTGGCTCATATCTTCCGCCCCATTGTTTAAAGAGAATTTTTCTTGCAAGCGTTATGCCATTGCTATGCAACCCGCTACTTGCTAAACCTATTATTGGATCGCCAGGTTTGATATTTTCTCCAGTTATGATTTCTTGTCGTTCAACTTTGCCTACTGAGGAGACGACCATGTCAAACCCAACGTTTTCAGTTAAGCCTTGAATTATTTCTGCAACGTCACCAGTTTCTCCGCCTGTAACTGGGCACTCAGATTCAACAGCGCCTTGAATGATTCCTTTTAACCACGCCTTCAAAAGCTCAGGATTGCTTTCTTGCGCGTGAATATTGTCTGCTATTGCTAGTGGTTTGGCTCCTGAGCGGATGACATCGTTTACAGCCATGGCTACGGCGTCTACCCCTATGGTGTCATATTTCTGCGCTAACTGCGCAATGAGCACTTTGGTACCTACGCCTTCTATGACAATGTCCAGAAAGGTGTTTTGGGCAATAGGGAAAATGTTACCGTAAGGCAGATGCATTATACCACCATAGAGGCTATGCTTGTAGGTTTCTTGCAGATTTTTTAGTGCTTTTTTGGATTCGACTCGTTGTTGACGGTTTACGCCTGCATCTGTGTAGGTGTAATTCTTTGGCAAGCTGATTTCTCCTTGGTATTCTTTCTGGTTAGTTAGAGATAACGATTTTGCTTGCTTACCCAATAAAAGAATTCGCCATCCCTTTATTCTCATAGAAACCATCAGCAAAGAATTATTTCATCAGATTATCATGGGTAAGAATCAATATATTTGCCGAAGCATAAATCAAAATGTACTTGCGGTCGTAGTCTAGCTTGGACTAGCACCAGGCTGGCGATATCGCCATTCAAAAAGTCGTCAAGTTTTGGAAAAAACTTTCTTTTTTCTTTTTTAGTTTTATTTTTAGTCTTCAGTAACCTGGAGGCTTCAATATTTTTCAAGTTTCATGGGAACAAATTCATGCCTTACCTAGAGTTCCTAAGTTTGGATATAGATGTCCTGCAGCAAATTAAGGAGAGTTTTTCTGATGATTTTATTGCCGACGTCACGATTAAGGGAGGGTTATTATAGAATGCCTGAATGGGCGCCTCTTTGGAATGTGCACGAGAAAGAGCTTGACGTCAGAAAATCTGATAGCTGCAGTATTCGCCCAGAGGAATCTTTGCCGATAAATGCTTGTGAGTTTGCAGGTTCACTTCTCGAGTACACTCTGGGCGCTCGCAGCTGTTCCGGTGCCGATGGAACCTTCTGTCCAAAATCCAGTTTTGGAAATCCTTCTGTTTACTGTTCATGTCCTACCCGGCTTGAGAAACTGAAAACCAGAAAAGATGTGACTTAACGAGGAGAGCTGTTCTGCAGAAAAAACTTGATGATACAAGTCAAAAAGTTTTAGATTCAAAGTCTAGAGTAAAATTTGACTCTAGGTGTGGTGACATCCAATTTGATCGTGACACTTTTCGCAAATGGGTTTTGCCCCTCCTTAGGCGAATTGATGCTGGTGATTACCCTACTCAGGCAGGTCATATCCTTGGTTTGAAAAAGCAGCATACGTGGTATTACATCAAAAAGCTGGAGAAATGCCAATTCATCCATCGGGAAAAACGCAGCAACGTCTTGTTCTATTTGCTCACTGAGGAAAGTCAAAAACTTCTCAGGTCATGTGAGGGCACTGTGTTTCCCGCCGAACTTTACCGCTTTGACAAGTGCCAAGTTTCTTATGAGATCCTTTCGGAGGGCCGATATCCAAAGGGTTCGTTTAGGCCAGTGGAAATGGTAAATTGGACCGCTCTGCTGGGCACAGAGTTAGGCGTAAAGGTGAAGCATACACCTAGGAGCTGGATTGTTCATGTAGAGGTTATCCAGGGCAGAAACGCGATTGAAGTTACAAATTTAGCAATGAACTTAGCAAATCGTGTGTGCAATGCTCTCTGCAGCAAATACGGTTGCGTTCTAAGTGAAGGGAAGGTGATAGCTGGAGAGATCGCGCATGAGGACCCTATTGCCTCTTTGTTTGGTCAATACTTCACTGTGCGTGCGAACAACCGCAAGATTGACCATAGCTGGGGTCCAGGCGAACTTGAGCACACTCAGCGAGATGCTGTGGTTAGTTATCTGCAGATGCCCGAGGGAGTCAAGAAAATTGAGGTTGAAGTTTTAGCTGTCCGAGGTGAAGTTGCGAGGCTGCGGGTAGAGATTGCAGGTCTTCGGAGTGATCTTGGTTTATTGACTTCAACTTTGAAGGAGGTCTTTGGGTTAGATGGTAACGGATCCGCGAAGACACCCATGACAGGAGCTAAGGAATATGTCACATAAAAGACAGTATCTAGGTCGCGTTAATTATCATGAGCGGGGCACTGGAGAACAAGTCGCCAATATTTTGGGTAAGCTTGTGGTTTCTGAGGGCACCCAAGACGTCGCTAAAGGTTCAGTAGATGGAGGAAATAGCTATGTGTCTTAGGATGGTTCCAGAAAATCCCGAACTTAAAATCGCAATAAAGGCAGTAAAAACCTGTTCAAAAGCCTTTTCAGCATACAGTCCTTAGGCATGGGAAAAGTCCATGCTTTTCACAAGTCGCTTTTCTGCAATTAGTTAGTCCTGATTACCCACTGCTAATTTTGCCCTGTGTTGATGGAGCAAAAAACATGGAGTGTGCAATTTGTTATGGAACCCAGTGAAAAACCTGTACAAAACTCAGAAAACGATGGAAAAAAACAACCAAAAAAGCGCAGCCAAGCCGATAAAGTCGGCAAGTTGAAGTATTTACTTCAGAAGGACCAGAAGCTCGATAAGGACATAGCTGAGATTCGGGTGATGCTTAGTACTCTACTTGAGGGCATGGAGTCATCCCTTCATTATGACCAGCCCAGAATTGAGAAACTTGCTTGCGAAGACGAACTTGACAAAGAAATTCTCCAGACATTGTATGAAGCGGGCTCTCCTGGCCTATTGCCTAAAGATGTGGCGATTAAACTTGCAAGATACAAAATTACTCGGCATCATGTCCGCCGCAGGCTTTTGCGTATGAATAGGCGTTTGCAAAAAAAGATTAAGAGATCGGTTGTTGAGCAGCGAGGCTGGCATTGGGCTATGACAAGATTTGCCTTGGAGGCTTACGGCGCTAGTGAAGATGATGCATGCAATAGTTCAGTCTGCGGTCTTTCGGGTGGAGAGTTGGAAGGTCAAGAGGAGAGGGCTTGAATATGGCTAAATTCTATTCTTGCAGCATTACCTTGTATGCTGCCGATGTTTTGCCTGAGACATTTAAGGTAAAGACTAAAGTTAAGAAAGGCAAAATCTTCTTTTTAAACCAAGTAGCCGAAACAATCAGGTCATTTATCAGTGAAGTTGGTCCTAATCCTGATAGGACTTGGATGTTTGAATATACAGGCGATCTAAAAACGGAATTCATGGAAGGCTTGAATAAGTCGTACCAGAAAAATCCTGCCGTTCCAATGGGAGGTATTTAGTTGGCTTTGACTGAGCGTGAAAAGCAAATTTTGCGCTTGAAAAAAGGTAA
>CAWEPZ010000012.1:0-52329 GCA_963811105.1 Candidatus Bathyarchaeota archaeon
CAAAATTATATGTGAGTAAGTACTATTTTTTCGATCATTCCTCCGTAACCCCTTTGCAGATAATCTGCTTAAGTTCAGTTGCAAGAACCAAACTCTCCGCACAAACCAGCAAAATGCAAACCTACCAAGACGCCATAAACGCCCTCCTAAAAGGTTCCATTATGCTTCCACCCGGGTAATAATCCAAACAGAGAATTTTCATTGAAGAAAACAAGCAACTGGGCTTCACAACAAAAGAATTTGTCCGTGACAACATACGCTACCGGCTAGAACGGTTGAAAAACGACAACGAATTCCTAGAAGTCCCTCGTGAGCAGTATGATAAGCTCGATGAAGCCCTAAGAAATGGGCTCAACCTTCCTAGTCCAGAAGAATTTATACGCAGCCAAATCAGCGAAATCCTATACAAATACAACGAATAAAAAAAACAATAACCAAGTAACCATCCTAATTCCTTTTAAGCAATTTCATGCAGACAAGGCAATGGTGGGAGTATGAGATGCAAGAAGTGCGATAACCTGATTGGGAAAAGAGAATACGATAAATACTTTGGTTTGTGCAAAAAATGCGTTAATAATGACCCAGAGTTCCTTTTGGCGAAATATCAAACAAAGATTAGAATTTTCAGAGAAGTATTTTCATCGCCCACACCTTTAGTGGTATATAACATAGATGGGACGCCACGTTTCATCTGCAACCTACCAAAAATGGTGACAATAACCGACCCGTCAGAAGAGAATTTTGCTCTTAAAATCGTTCTACCTAACGCTGTTCTTGAACGAGAGGGCAATACAGTAGGTTTTGCAGGATTCTTGTTTGATTCAAAATTTCATTGGGCAACAACACCAGAAAACATGGTGCAGGCTTGGAATTGGTTCAACAAAACGCTTAATATTGATGATAATTTTTGGAGAAACATAGCAATTGACACTATTCGCGACACGCTTGATAATAGCTGGAATACTTACGAGAATGAAATGAACGACACTTTCATCGTTGACATCCTTTATTTAATCTGGGCTTTGTATACTCTTGATAAGTTAGGGATAGATACAAAAGAAAAGTTTTCAGAAATACGAATGCACTGCAAGGGTCGTATTCGTACCTTTGAAAAGCTAAGAAAAGAACCCCAATTTTCCTACGATTTTAGATTCTCACGAGAAGCCTGCAAAAGAATCACGGATATAAGAGAAGCTTTCGCTCACTTGGCATCTGAGGCTAAATTAGCAGCATTAGCAAAGGGTTACGGTTTCGATGTTAAGTTAAGTAATAATCCAGATATCAAAATTAATGGAAGATGGGTTCAGGTTAAAAAACCCCGAGAATATATACATAACACCTCAAAATTTACATGGTATTGCCGACAATAACTAATGAAGCAACTGAAATAGAGAAACTCGCTGGATTAATTGAGGATGGTTTCAGCAAAATGCAGATATCGTTGCTATTGAGGTAAACCACTTGGATGACCGAATTATCGACGGATACAAAGCTAATTGGGATAAAGAGATGAAATTAGCAAATGCGCTTACTCTTGCTCTCGGATACACAACTAAAAATATTGTGCTTATTTTTAAAGAAACAGAAAAAGGATGGCTTGGTAGAATAGTTAAATGTAAAAAAAATATTAATTAATTAAAACCGCAAAAAAATACGTTTAACCGCTTCTTCAAAACAGAAAATCTTTTGCAACTGGAGTATCTTTCCCGTCGCGAAGCCTTTATTTTTCGATTACTTGTCGCTCATTATCAGTTAATGCTTAACGGTTACTATGTAATAGCAAAAAAAAAAAAAAAAAAAAAAAAAAAAAAAAAAAAAAAAAAAAAAAAAGGGGGGGGGGGGACTATGTAATAGCAAGATAATCCTTGATTAAAATTCTAATTTGCTTAAGGTGCGCCTCTTCAATGGTGCCTATTTTGTATAGGAATCTTGACGTTGAATTGCCAAGCAGCGCATTTGAAAAATTAGGGCTACTGAATCAAGGGTAAGCCGTTTGCCGTTGACTTCTTTACCAAGTATGTGTATGGAAAGCGTTGATAATCTTGATTTTTAGTAAAGGGAACAACCATTGTATTTCCTGATTCTTGGTGAACAGCAATTACGATTGCTGGGCGTTCTCCCATTTGTTCATGTGCTTGTGTATCTGGCAAAGCGACCTTCCAGATTTCTTTAGGTTGAAGCTTTGGCATCGGTTTACCTGCTTAGTTTAGTCTATGTTATCCCATGCATCCATTTCTTTCTTTATCTCATCAGTGAGATATTCAGGTTTGAAAAGCAGTGCCTTGGATTTTGTTATGCCAATGAGCTTGTCCGAGTCAGTAAGGTGAGGTTTAAGCCGCTTTAATTCTACGAATAGGTCGTCATCTGACAATTGTGGTGTTTGCTTCTTAAGGTAAATAGTGGTGGCAGTTGCTTCCATAAGCGTCATGCTATCATAGATTCCAGAACAACTCTTTATTTTATCCAGGATTTCGATTTCTTGGTTTGACAACTTATAGTTTGAATTCAATGACTCAACTTTGTCCGCATTTGCATAATAGTCGCAGGCTAGACCCGGCGAATATGGGCCTGAAACGTAGGGGGTAAAGGAATAGGTTAAGTTCATGCCTAAAGCTTTCGCTAGGAATGCAGTTTTTTGAGTGAAGAAGCGCCCCCGATAATCCTTCTTGTCTTTAATTTTGGGAGAAATTTCCAGATATTTTAGGCAAGCAATTACTTTGTCAATATTTGACATTTCTTTTCATCTCCTTCATTTGCGATTTTTTCTATGGTTTTCATCCATTCAATTATCTTGGTTAATTCGGCTCTTCCTTTCTCGGTTAGGGCGTAAACATCAATTGCTCTTTGGTCTACTTGCACTTCCGATTTGCCGATGTAACCCATCGTTTTTAGTTCATTTAGATTGGCGATAAGTTTTCCATCGGACATTTTTAGGGCGGTTTTTAGTTCTCTATATTGGATGCCATCAGCGAAATAGGAAAGCAATCCAAGGATAAGGCATCTTGTTAGGGTGACTGTTTTGCTGCTTAGCTTATCGGATAGATCCAGAAGTTTCTGGATTTCATCTTCAGTCAATTTTGTTTCGTCCAATTTACTTTGGCAATTACTTTGTTTTTCAAAGTATTAAATGTGTCGACTCCTAAACTAGAAAAAATCAGCTATAGCCCACAGAAAAAACCCAATCAAACAGGCAACCCACTTTGTCTCTATTGCACCTAAGATGCCGTGCGCGCTCCCCATAGACTCAAACTATCCGTTAGACATAATTATCATAAGGTGGTGGGGGACAAAGGTCCAGGCTTTCACTTAACCCTCCCCTTCCAATATAGGTCTATACAACATATGCTTTATAAAAAAAACAGCCTTTATCGTAGCAGAGGATATGCTATGCGATTTAAGTCTTTAAGTAAAGATCAACGCGAACGTTTTAAGGAGTTATACTTGGCGGGTTATTCGTTTTCTTTAATTTTTGAGAAGCTGGGTTGTTACGATGCGGATGATCGTGGTAGTGGCAAATATGAGGTGCTTGGGCGAGCTTACAGGAAACGACTTGGTCTTGAACCTGAGGAAACGTTAAGCCAAAGTTCTATCGGGGTCAAGTCACTGCTGAATTAATAGTTAATCGGAGAATCGGAAAGTTGAAGAAGATGATTCCAGAGCAGGAGAAAAGACTTACTGATTGGAAAGCTGAGTTGGTATCTCTTTTAAAAAAACAAAGGGGCAGCCTTTGAAAGCAAACCCAAATTTCCCAAAAAAGAGAATTAGGTTAGCTAAAAGGTGAATTATTGAGTTTTTGTGGCTTCTATTTTTTTGGATGGTACCAAGACGTAAGGCCTAATTCAGCTATAAGTTATCAATGGAAAAATTGTTTACTTGATGGCGCTATTGATTATTTTCCCACACAGGATTTATCTCGTATCTAGTGCTATTTGGAAAAGAACCTTCGTGAAAAATACTCAATCTAACTGTAGCATTCTGTTGACCAAGAACGTTGCCAAATTCTAATGGCGTAAGATGCTGATAATATGGTATCAAAGTCTTATTTTCATTTATGCTAAAGACGCCATCGCTCACTATTGGTACAGTATAATTCATCAAAACTGAATTTTCCTTATCAAATGCAAGGACCTCTAATCCTGCATTTTTACCAATACCTGCCCCAGAATTAAATACCCAACCAGTAACCCAAATATAACTAAAATTGCTAACCCACCATATTTCAGAAGAATAATAATGTGGAGGAATCTCAACTATGCCCAAAGCAGTTGTAAGATTTGCTGATTTGAGGATATTTATTTCCTGGTTGAGACTATAAACTTGGTCTTTTAGCTTTAAGTTCTCTGAGTAGAAGAATAATGATGTTATAAAACTTGCACTAAGAAGTATTGCCAAAAGAAGAATTACAGCTTTTCTAATCATATAGTAAATACTAACCCTTTATTCATACTCTCAGTTTAGAGTTATAGCAAATAAGAGTCTTTTTGTCCACATTCCTATACTAAACCTGTTTTTCTAAGTCAAGAAATCTGGACTAAAAGAAAATAGGCATATGGTGGGTACACCACTTTGCTGGAAAAGGTTAAGGTTCAGAAGTAACCTGTCCAGAAAACTGGACTAAGCGTTCTAAGAGTTATTTTTCTGTCTACAAAAGAGGTATTATATAGACTAAGGCATACGTCATCAACAAGGAAAGCGTAGGAAGAGAGAACATGGAAGACCAAAGCCAAATAGAACAAGACAAGCAACGGGCAGAAGTATTCGATGCACTTGGACATCCAACACGTATACTTATTCTTAAGGTCTTAAGTGAAGGTTCACTTGGGTTTGCAGAGTTAAAGAAGAAGACAGCTATTGAGAGTAGCGGACATCTGCAACATCATTTAACAAAACTCAATGGTTTGATAAAGACAGACGAATATGGAAAATATTGCTTGTCAGATGAAGGCAAAGATGCCTTACTGACGGTTCAAACGGTAGAGAATGCGTCACCTAAGAAAGATGTAGGAGAGAAAAGAAATAGACAACTAAAGATAGGTCTGAAACCAGTTGCTTTTCTACTTTTGGCTCTATTGATTGCAAGTTCAGCAGTAGCAGTATATGAATACAGTCAGGCTGCCGACAATCATACTGCCCTTCTTAGAGAAAAGTTTAGTAATGCTGACGAAATTGCAGGAGCTTATATTGACCACAGTCTAATACCCTGCATATTATTTTAACTAACAACGCAACCGCAACAGCAATCAATAACTATCGAAATAGAGTGGACAACGGTACAAACATAGTTTTTGAAACCGCTAAATTTCCTCTTTCTCGTTTATATGCTGTTCAAGATGCTTTAGATGGAGTCATGATAAAATTTGATATCGATGCGACAGGTGTAAATGAAATTGCAAACAAATAGATGTCAATCTGCATGATAGTACAAAACAAAAGGACATTATAGATTTTCTTAATAGCAAATTCAACGACTTTGACGAAAGGTGTATTTCATTTTTGGGTCCACTCGAAGTTGTCCTAACCACAAACACCACTTCATCATTTGCCCCACCAATTTCCTAAAGTTTCTTGATTTGAGTATATACACCATATCGCTGGAAAAAGGTCTTGTGTGAAGAGTTCGCACAAAAAGAAGAGGGTGGATGCTTACTGTTTGTTGACTTTGCTCTTCCAGTAAAGCAGAATCGCACCCGTCACAGTCGAGGCTAACGCAGCTGCCGGAGCCTTAATCTCCAACGGAATTGGCAAAGAAGCAACAAACGTAGTAGCAGCGCCCGAAACTGTGCCAGCCAAAACGATCAGGGCTTCCTTATTCTCAGATAACTTTATCTCATCAACCAAACAAATCACCTCCAAGAAACATTAACAAAAGAAAATCAGATTGAAAATTCAGAATAAGTTTCATGAATGAAGACAGCAGCATCGCTCAGCCTGCCCATAAAAAAGATTCTACGAATAATAACAGCTAAAAAACAACAAGAGCGTTCGAAGACATTTTCACATAGCGGTCTTTTTTATTATTGGTTTAAGTTAATGATGGATTTTCGATGCCTTCTGAAAACTAACAAGATGACACAAACAATTGCCACTACAGCAACAATGGAAGCCACGACAGGCAAAACGGGAAACTGAAGACTTTCATCTGGCGGGGCATTAAATACCATGACGGCGCCATGAATGAAAGATGATTCTTGCGTTCTGTAAAGCGTAGCCACCCACCGTCCACTGCCATCAACGATTGTTGAGTTTAAGGGCGTAAGTGTACCTTGTGTGTCCACTGAGAAGACTTGCAGATTAGCAAGCTTCGATTCAATTTGGATGCTGTAATTGTTGGGAGGGTACCCATACCAAGAATACAGAGGATACGAGATGTTGCTGCATCCGTAGCGACCATACAAAGGTAGTGTAACCTCGTAATCTCCTAAATAATTGTAATCCTCGGTCGTTCGATGAACCGGTTGCTCATAATGAACTGATACAATGAAGTCATTTAAAACTGGAGATATAGTCCAATTCATTTCCGCCAAATCTGAATCAAAAAGATGGAAGAACCCTTTGGCATCTTGTTGTACTTCCACTTTCTTGCTGTTCAACTCGACGGAAATATTTGATGCATCATGTGGAATTGGATAGTGAGCTTCTAGCACGTCTTGCGTTACTGTGACGGCTAAGTAAGGTGATTCGGGATGTGCAACCAGCCCCATTCCAGAGTTTTCTACTAGATGACTGTCTCCATAAGCGTAGACTGTGTGCATAACATATTCTGCATCAATCGTTGCCCATAGCGTCTCGGCCACATTGGAGATTGTTGCGTTAACGTTCATTTCTGGCACATTGACCTTTGGGGGGATTTCAGAAATAGGATATGCTACAGCATTGGCTGTTTGAAGGTACATCCCAGCAAGGAAAATCAGCAAAAGAACTGCTGGTAATGTTATTTTTCTCAACATCAAGATAAACCATTGTTACCTAAGCTTATTAAATCTCCCAAGCTTGCCCAAAAAAAAGATTCTGCCAATAGACAACACCTAAAAAACAACAAAAATTCAAGAGTTATCCAACGGAATTATTAGTTAAGAAAGTTTGACTACGCCAGTCAAGAGTCTTTTACGAGAAGCCTTATAATGAAAATCAAATCCAAATGTAAGTATGAATAGAACAAGCAAGAGTTTTTCAATATTCATAATTCTAATAATAGCTATCTCAGGTCTAAGTCTACTGATGGTTAAACCTGCATGTGCTCAGTCAACAACCATTCCAACTATTCCAAAATTTACTGTGCAATACACTGTAAATACTATTAATGTAACACCAACTTACACAATAAATCCTTACACTGGACAGAACGAAACAGTTGGAGTTAACTCTTCATTTGAAAAAAAATCAATTGAAGTCATGATAAACAATCAACCATTTAATCGTTATCAAGTAAAGAGTGATGGAATAACCTATTGGGTAAACCTTTACTATGATGTACGCTACAAAGGTCACTTTGAGGAAAATTGGACAGACTCAGGTCCCAATGGATATTTTTTTGCTTACCCTGATACACAAAACACCACTATACCGCTCTTCACGAAAGCCCACTTCCAACAGCTGGACAAATTGATGTACAAGTACAGGCATTCATAGGCTACATCTATTATGGCGATGTCTTTTCTAATGGTCATTTAATCGGCAATAATGCTTACTTTAAGGGGAGTGGAAGCGGATGGAGCCACACACAAACAATAACCATACCTGAAACTTCCGCTTCAACTCACCCTCACCAAATCCAACGCCAACACCTACTATTCCAGAGTTTCCAACATTGGTAGTTTTACCATTCTTTGTTTCTGTGCTCTTAGTTGCAGTTTACTTTAAGCATCGAAGGACTAACCATGAATAACAAGAATTTAGCAATAGTTCTGATTCTAACAATAGCTATCTCAAGCCTAAGTCTAATAATGGTTAAACCTTCACAGGGTCAGAATTCAACAGCGCCATCATCGACACCAACAACTACACCAATCCGACCCCTTCAACACCCCAAGCTCAATTACAATTAATCCATCCATTATTGTTCCGCAATACACAGTGGCATTCGCAGACCACTCCTACGATGTACCACCAGTCACAACCACAACAACGGACCCCTATACAGGAAATCAAATAACCAACACCCAACCAGGTTATCACGTTGAAAACAAAACCTTTGACATTGCAATAACCAACCAA
Source organism: Candidatus Bathyarchaeota archaeon (assembly GCA_963811105.1). GTDB lineage: Archaea > Thermoproteota > Bathyarchaeia > Bathyarchaeales > Bathycorpusculaceae > Bathycorpusculum. The sequence continues at coordinate 8,215 of CAWEPZ010000012.1, forward strand.
CCTGCCATCGCAGAATTCCATCAATATTTTTTTGGCGTCAACCTATACTATGACGTTCGCTCCAAAGGTCATTACATCGACAGTTGGAACGAACTAAGGTCTTATGATAGCGATTCGAATGTTTTGCCAGTGCAATCTTCGTCTGGATACACCATAGTTTCGATTCCTCGGATTCCGCCCAACAACTCGTCTGAAGGTCTTATCGATTTTCAGATACGAGCAGTCAATGGAACTATTCACGTGCTCTCCCCAGGTATCAAAAGTCCATTTGCTTATTGGACTTATGAAGCAAGCGGCTGGAGTAACATTCGAAACGTTAAACTTGGCTGACGGTTCGGTCTGTCTAGGCGTTCCTACGCCAATTCCTACTCCAACACCTATTCAGACAGCAACTCCAACTGTATCGCCTACTCCATCCCCAAGTCCAACTCCCACAGCTCCAGAGTTTCCGTTGTTTACAGTTTCTTTGTTGCTGAAGTTTAATGCTGGTGGCTGCTGGTTTGTTGGTCTACCACAAAAAACACAAAGCCCAAACAATTTGTAAAGAAAGTTTGACTAAGCAGTTTTCAGAGTTAGTCAAGAACCTTGACGAAAAAGCTCTTTAAGACAATAGATACTGATGACATTTGGTAGATATGAGAAAGATACTTTTCACTCTAACTGCCATCTTGATAATAACTTGCTTAATTCAGCCATTAGCCCAAGTCTCAGGTGGTAATCCACTATCATATTATGACATTTACTTTGAATCTCCAAAAGAAGCTTCATACTATACTTACCAAAATTCAACAGTTGAACTCTCAATTTATGTAGGGATTCCACAGAACTATCCAAAAATTGCTTTTGCAAGTTATAGTTTGGATGGAGATATCAATCGCACACTAATTGGATCTGAAGTCTCAACTTATAATTATCACGCTGAAGGCAGTTTAGTTAATCTAACCGAAGGGCTTCACACTGTAACAGTATATGCTACCAATGTTTATGGACTCGAAATTTCAGAAGAAAGAACGTTCAAAGTAGATTCAACATACAAATATTTAGCAGTCACAATTATTTCCCCTCTAAATCAAACTTATTCTAAGAATGAAGTACCATTGACTTATACGGTAAATAAAAAAATTCTGTCGGCTAGATATTTTTTAGATTATTCTCCAATGAATGATTTTAATGGAAACATTACTCTGACTAAACTTTCGGATGGTCCACATAAAATCTATATTTCAATAAACACTGAAAATGGATACTCGTCAAATATTACTTACTTTAATATCAACACAACCAAAAGTGAGAATGGCTCAACTCTAGAGCAAACAAACACTTTAGCGATAACTGTCATTACCATTGTTGCGATTATCTTGACTGCTGCTTTGTTAGTCTACCACAAGAAACAAACACACTTGAACTCAAATAGAAAAATCACACATTAAAAAAAGGTTATTTGGCAATAACCCAAACCTCATCTATCCAGTAGTAAGGGTAGTCGTATGTTGCGCCTCTACACCAAAACTCTGTAGTTACGTTTTGGTTTACTGGGAAGTTGTAGGCTAATCGGATCCATTTGTTTTGCGGCAACGGTAGAGCCCTAGGTTTCTTAATAACTCCACCAACAGTTACTTTGATCGCATCGTCGTTGGCGTTTCCATCATGGAAGAGATGATAGATAATGCGAGCTTTCGTTTTGGCTCCAGTGTTGAGTGTTTTGTTTGCTGTTCCAGGACCATAACTTGAACCCGTTGAATAGAAGCCCATTTTCAAAGACGCAGGAGAAGAATAGAAGTGCGTTGGATCAACAGGTGGGTCAGCGTAAAAGTCACACATTAGAACAAACCCAGCTTCCGCTAAACCAAAAATTTAAATGCTAAAAAAGAATACCTACAAAACCATCCAATAGAAGGCCAGTAAGTCAATGATACAAGCCCAAGAAAACGAATTAAAAAGACTATTCACGGAGCTGTCTGACTCATAAGCAAAAAATGGAAAAAACAGAAGGAACTTGAAGAAACAGTTAAGCAGGCTCCAACCTCCAACGATTGTCCAGATCCTCATTGTGGAACACATTTCTACGGTAGCGCATGCGCTCGTGAATCTCATATGAAACTTTATCCAGACCATTTCAAAACTGATGTGAAGCCTAAGTTAGACGTGGAAGAAAAAGACCAGAGGTCCGTTAGTCTTAAAACGAAGGTTTCAAGGAGCAAAGTGAAATGAATGAAGGCCAAAATGGTGGTTGGGTGCTCTCGCACAACCATAAGTAGAAATGCCTAAAAAAAGAATAAAGAAAAAAGGTTTGTGACAACTATTTCCAGTTGTCTTTTTTGCCGCATCTGTAACACCGCTTCAAAGGCAAATTGCCAATAAACAAAGAAACATGCAGATGCCCACAGCTGCAACGGTAATCCGAAACTGTTTTCCCCAGCTTATTACGTTCAACTTCCATGCTCAGTTCACCTCTCACTGCGAAGTTCCTGTGATGATTATGTTTGCGCTAAAACTTCCGCCAGGCGAATTAGCTACAGATGCTAAAGTCACATCGATTTTCTGCAGATTACCCGCTTGCACTTGCTGCCCTTGATAATTCCATGAAATCGTTAGGTATTGGCCGTATGTTGCTGGAACCCAGTTTGCAGTCGCTATCGCCAAAGTCATAGGCACGTTCCCAGTGTTCTTCACGTAGATTGACACAGTGATTGAAGATCCAGGCGCTACTTCTCCCCAGGTAATAGTGTTCAATGATGTTTGCCCGGTTGAGTCGCTAAATACTGCTATGTTGCCGATTGCAGTTACAGATCCGGTGGAGCTGACGGTTTTTGAGAAAGTTACAGCTGCAAAAACACAGGTAGCTAAAAGCAAGAAACATAAGCCAACGATAGCGATCGCGGTGAAGAGTGCCTTAGATTTACTGATCATAGATGAGGATGAAGGCAAGAGAAACTTTCGCGGAAGCCAAAGCGGTCTTCAACACATTCAATTTACCCAGGCCATAAGACACCGGAGCATTCACTAGCAAGTTAAGGACTGCACCCATCGAAGCAGTAGCTAAAAAGACAAAGAGGCCGTTGTTTGGCGGCAAAGCATTATTGATGAAAAAGACCGGTAGGATTGCTACGGAAGCAATCGCTGAGATAAGCATCGTGAAGACATAGGATAGGTCGAAGCCCAGTTCTTTCTTGATTTTCTTCCATGCAAAATTGTAGAGTGTAATGAATATGGTGCCTGCTATTACGCCGAGTATTGCCATTAAGATTGAGTCATTCAATTTTTTTCACCTCCCAAAAACATTAGTTTGTAATTGAAGAAACAGGCCAGACTCAACGCTTGCTTTTGAGGATGAAGCATGCAAGCAGATACAATGCGTAAACAACGCCGACTACAGCTAACCCGCATTCGCCAGTGCGAATCCACAGGTTATCCTCATAAACAACCAAGTGTTCCTGCGTAGAAATCATGTAGAAGGTCCAGCATAGAAAAAGGGCAGCGGCTAAAACTGTAGAAAGCCCTAGAACATGAAAAGCATCCTCTAAAAGCTTAAGCGCCAACCTTCTATCTCTCCATGATCAACCTAATTTAGACAGGCCTCAACTACTGCTTGGCCACGGTATCCACAGTTAAGTTCACAACAACGTTAGAAGCAAAGCCAGCTAGCAACGCAGAGACAGCGATGTACACAAGCGGCAAACCTTCAGGAATTGGGAAAACCATGAAGACGCCAAGTGCAGCAATCAAAGTTAGAATAATTGAGAGCGCCATCGTAGCCCAATACTTCACATCAAAACTAACTGGGCTTGAAGACTGTATGATTTTTGATAGAAACCGCACAAGTGTTTGAGCTAACGCACCAAGCACCACGCATGCTAGGACAATTAAAGCAACATCCAAACAGAATCACCTCTCAAACAAAGTTAACATGAAATTTTAGCCATATTTCTGATTAATAACCAAAAAATACCTATATTCCGAATAGCTAGGGTTAGTCTTTGCTGGGGAATGGTATGCGTATGTTTTAGCGGGTTCCTCTGGAATCTATGGATGCTTATTTTTTGCCCCATTTCTTCTTAAGCGGCATCTTCTCATCGATGTGCTCATGAAGCATCGATAGTTGCTTGTTTAACTCAACTAGTTCAAGCTGGAAGAGAATCTGCATTAACCTATCCATGGGGATGCTGCATTTTTGGGCTAAGGCTTCAAATTCGGAGTTAGAAGTTTTTATTTTTTCTTCCAAAGATATGTTTTCTGCCATGGTTATCAACTTGTTCTCATGATGAATGCTAAGGCGAAGAACGGTGGTTCAACTCCTGTGTGGTCACTGGCTTGAGTGACTGAATGAGCTGAGATTGAGTGGTCTGAAGGCTGAGTGAATCCGTGGTCATGTCCAGCTCCAGCGTTCGGTTCTGTTACGGTGTGGCTCCAAGCTCCATGAGCTGATGGCTGACTGAAAGCGTGGTCGTGCCCTTGACCTGCATTGGGCTCGTTGACGGTGTGAGTGAGTGTTGCGGTTGGGTTGCCTGTGTTGCCATGAGTCAAAGTTGAGGTGTTGTTTCCTGTGTTTCCATGGGTGTTAGTCGTCACCACGTTACCCGCTGAAGAACCCTGCTTAGTCGAGACAGACGTGTGGTTTGCTGACCCTGAGTGGACGTGGGTGGCGTGGTCTGCACTTCCTGAATGGACATGGCTTGCATGGTCGCTTACAGTCACTCCAGCTGTCCCTCTGGTTACTGAACCTCCAGAATGGCTCAAAGCTGCATGTTGGTCAAGAGTGACTCCAGCAGTTCCTCTCGACACGGCTCCGCCTGAATGAGAGAGATCCGAGTGAGCAGCAACCGAACAGCTAGAATGAGAATAAGTTGAGCCTCCACCTGTAGCACCAGGATTCTGCCCCGCAGCAGCACCCTTAACAAATTTGCTTTGTAAGTCGGGTGTTCCAGCGTCGCCGTCACAGAGATGCCAACCAGCAGGAATAGAAGCAAGAAGCCCACTCCACATGATTATTCCGCCGACTGGAACAACACCTGAGCCAGGACCCATACCTGAACCCATAGCGGTTATTTCAGAGGCGTTGTAGTGGAGGGTTCCATGCTGTTTCGATACCATATCTTTTAGTCTCCTTAAGTGATTCCTTGAAGCTTCCTGTTGGTGTCGGCGAGGAGCTCAGCGATACTAAAGCCCTTATGCAAGCCGTTAATTGTGGTTCGGTAGCCTCCACTGGAAAAGCTGTAGTTAGTGGATTTCACGCTTATCTCCTCATTATCTAATCCTACATGGCTGCAATCGATGACGCATCGGTCGTACAGCTCAATTAAGAAGACTTCAGGTAGCTTAATGGGGATTTCTTGGAATGGGTCTTTCAGGGCAGCGAGGAGTTCCTCAGCTCTGCTTTGGACAGCGCCTGCAGAAGTCAAGTTCTCATCTGAGAAAGACCTCTCCCTCCTCCAGTAAGCTGCGATTGATGCGGCATCTTCAGCTGTGTATGAATCGGTGGCTCCGTTCACAGTGACTGAATTGATGATTTCATCTACAAGCCTGTTTGTGATGTCGAGGACATCTTCGGCTTCCCTCAGGACAAGGTTACTTTGGCTCTCTTCATCTTCAGCCCTTAAGAAGTGAAGGCACTTGTTGAAGTCTACATAAACTATGAAGCCATTCATTGAAGCGAGCTTCTGAATTAAGCTGCCAACCATTTCGCCGTCTGAATCAAGGCTTGTTTCTATGCCCTGCGCTACCCAGTCAGCTGTGAAGACTCCGCTGAAGTATTCGCTGATTAGGTACTGGACGATAGCTCCTGAATCCTCAGTTACCCAACTTTCATTGTGGGTTTCAAGGAAGTCCAATCTTCTGGCAAATCCCTTGTTTGAAGCGATGTCAAGAGTGCATGGCGGAAACCGCTTTTCAGGCGTGTCCAGGTTGCCTCTGAAGAGCAGGTAGAGTTTATGTTCCCATCCAGCTCGAATCTCGATTTCATCAACCACGCTTAAATCATGGTATTTGTGGTGGATGTTCTTGAGGCTGAGGCTAGCTGAAGGGTAACTGCCTTCTCGGTTGGAAACATTAAAGTCGATTACGTCTTCGGAAGCCATAATGAACTCTGCCCCGATGTTTGATGCTAACGATAACTTTGGTCTTTTTCGATGTAGGGCGAAACACTGAGAAGTCATCGACAAAGAATTCGGTGTAGGCTTCGTTCTGCTCTGTACTGTAGGCGGTGAAGAGGCTTCTGATAGTTCTTGACCTACTATTGTCAATATACATGGCGCCGTCGAAGGTGTAGCCTCCGCTTGTGAGAAGCCAAGTAACCTTAAGCATACCTTGTTCTTGGGTGAGGGTAAGTTTCAAGTGGTAAAGCAAGTCAGGTTCCCAAGATTCAGAATCAGTAGATACTCCTGAGCCTCCAGCATCGATGCTCCAGAAGTGAGTTTTACCAGAGCCAGAAACTAAGGCTTGAATAGACCACATAACTCTGCCATACAAGTTGCTGTCTTGAATGAAGCCATCTCTGGGGTCAGGGGTGCATAGGGCAAATTGGAAGGCTCTGGGATCTTGACCGACTGCTTCCTTAATTTCGAAGTCAAAGTCGATAGTCATGGGTTGCTTAATTTCAGCTCTGGTTAAAGCAGAAATGAAGACTATCGCTGTTGGCTTCGCCTGAACCATTAATTTTGAAGTGCGCTCGATTAGAGAGGGTTTCACAGTATTTCTGTCCATAATGGGTGCCAGCGTTCTCTTGATTGTAACCCAAAAAGATTATCCAGCGCCCCCGATGGAGAGGATGGTTGTCGCTGCCTTGAAAATTGTCTTGGTCAACGCCTTCTGGGATTGGAAGAGGAGGGTACCATGACTGGGAGGTTTGGACTGTGATGTCGAGGACGTCTTCGTCTTCGCCTTCTCCGACAATGAAGCCTGAACCACCTTCGCCAGGCACAATTGGGTTCTTCGGGAGAGTAGGCTCCTGCCCTCACCGTGTCCTTCTTGTAGTCTTCTTCGGTGGCTGAGTTTTTGCCTAAGGAGCCTGAAGGGGAGGTTCCGCTTGGTGGAGTATATTCGCCTGTTGTTTTTATTGAAGCATCGGTCGGGTTGTCAACTTTGGTTGTTTCCTGAGTTTTCTTTGGAGTCTCTGCCATCTCTGTCACTCAGGGTTTGTTAATCATCTGGGTTTTCAGTTAGTTCATCAGGATGTAATTGTTGGTAGCCTTCAGCTTTCTGGGTCATAGAGTAGTATATTGATTTCTGTGAACCCTCAGCTATGGTGCTTTGTCCAGTGACTTTGTGACCGTAAGCTGTTGGCCCAAGTTCAATAAACAAGACTTTCACGCCTGATTTGAGGTCGTTGGGAACAACAATGACATCCTGCAAGTCCCATGTAGAATCGTCTTTGATGGCTGCGTAGACTCGAATTGTGATGCCCTGAGCTAAATCCCTAAGAGAAACAGACATTATATATGAGTAGAGTTTCTGTTGGTCTGCCCAGCCTTCGGTGGTGAAGAAGGTCTTTTCATTAGTGTCGCTTGTCCAAGGCTGCGAAAAAGCATTGGAAACCGAACCATAGCTTGCAGGTTTTTGAGAGTTCCACGGATGACGTAAGAGAAGACTTTGTTGAACAAGGGGTTTACGCAGAAGCAATAAATGTAGTAGAATCCGCTTGGGGCGCCCCAGACTGTTGAGTAAACTCCGTTTCCGACATGGTTCATTGTTCCAGAATCATACTCAAGCCACTGTTCATCTCCAGCGTCATAACCATAAATGATGTATTGGACTGTTGCTGAAGTAATGATTTCGCCGTTGCTATCCAAAACTTGAACTACAGTTTTGATATTTTCGCCGTCATAAACTACAGACATTTTTTGTTTATCTCCTTTAATCAGGGTACTCAGGGTGAAGTGAGTCCTTTCCTTTTTTAGCTAAAGCAAACGTAACGCAAATTGATTCGTTCGTACCGGGAGCATACCTACAACGCGCTTCGACTATGAACTCATTGCAGTGGATTGGAATCCCGCCAGTGTTAGTCCTTAAGATTGGAAGCTCAATTGCGCTGTTTCCTTCATCAGCGTTGCTTGCAGGGTTGTACACTTTGCGCAAGAACATCCCAATTTGAATCGCTTGCCATGTACCTGACGTCCATGTGAAACCGTTTGCATTTGAACATTGCATCACTTCGTCATCAATTGTTATTCTAACTTCGATGTCTTTGGCTGCGCCTTCACCGTTGTACTGGAACATTAGAATGCCGATTATTTCGAAGTGTTCTGGGTCGTAGACGTTCATTGAGAAATATGTTGCTCGCTGGACTTCTTGCCATACGTCTTGAACGACGCCTGTCATGGCATAATTGTGGTTGTATCCGTCATAGAATTTGGTGACGTGATTTTGATTGAATTGGTTAAATGTTTGCTCTATGTCTTCAACGAAGTAAGTGTAGGCTTCATGGAATTTTGGGTTGGTGCTGTAAGCGTAGAATGTGTATTCTCCTTGAAATGTTGGGGTAAAATAGGCGATGTAGATGCCATCTCCCATGTGAGCCATCAAACCTGAAGTGAAGACTTCCCAAACTTCAGTTTCACCGTTAAAATTGTAAACTTTGTAGTTGACGACTGCGTCGGTTACTTTGTCTCCGCTTGAATTGAGGACTTGAACCATAGTGTTTATTGAGTTTCAGTTACGCGAGTCATGTTTATTCTCCTTAATCGAGGTTATCGATAACAGCGCCTTTCTTGCTGACCGTCACAGCTCCAGTGAGGAACTGGTTGGTGCCGTTGGCGGAAGTGATTTGCATTTCGAGCTTGAACCTTTTCCGCTCTATGTGCTTGGTATAGTGGTAATGCTGGTAATCAGCGTCGTCGGTGTCGTAGCCTTGCTTAGCCGCTGGCAAAACACCGTTGCCTTCCCCAGCAAACACAAAGGCGAATGTGCCTTGAGTCTGCATTACGAGGTAAACTGGAGTTGAAGATGGGGCTCCGTCGATTGTGCCTCCAAACATTGAATGCTCGTCTGTTATGCGCCATTCGATGTTTTTGGCTGCTACATCGCTGTTGACTTGGATTATAGAAGCCTCTTCGAGCTGTAATATGCCTTCGAGGTCGCAGACGGTGTACCATTGGTTTTGGGTGGGTGCTGAAATCTGGTTGATTTGGTTATTGATTTTCTCCCACATTCGATCTTCGCCTGAGACATGGTATATGAAGGCTTTGCTGAATTTGGGGTTGCTGCAGGAGAAGATGACTGTCCAGTCGCCTGCTTCGTCGGGGTGAATTTGAGTGTAGTAGATGCCGTCGCTGAGGTAGGTGGCTGCCCATGTGCCATCCCAATCTTGAGCCTGAGGGGTCAAGGACTTTAACTGAAACTGAAGCTCCAGTGACGGGGTCGCCGTTGGCGTCTATCACATGGACTTTGGCATCAAGGGTGTTTCCGACATATCTTGGCATTTACTCATACACTCCGAAATCGTCTATCATAATACTCATTGTTTGGTTAGAGTTCAAGCTCAATTCAACGCGGAACTGCCATATCTGGCTGAAGTTGTAAGTCTGGAAATTCGTAAACTCGCTCTTATGGATTAGCATGCGATACCACACATTGGGCAAGAGAAGCTTGCTCTGGAAGTAAGCGTAACTATACTCATCGTCATTGTCGAGGCGTATTGAAGCCTGGTTGATGTAGGTGACTGCGCTAACTTGAAACCAAAAAGCGAGGTACTCAACTGAGCTTAAATCTACTGGGTCACTTGGCTCGAAGTGAAAGCTCAAAATAGTCTCCATTAACGATTGTGTTTTTGAGGTAGAAGTCGCCTTCCTTAGGCTCTGGGCTATCATACTCGTTGGTGAGGTCGCCTGAGTCAGCATACCACCCCACTTGATCTTCGCAATCGCTAATAGATTTGAAGAGACTCTCTTTCAAAGCGAGGTTGTAGCCGAGGAAATCCCCAACAACTTTCCCAAGAGAAACATTGTTGAGGTAAGCGATTGTTGCAAGGTGGTTGCTTTCAAGCTTCAAACTTCGCCCAATCATGCGGATGCGGTCAAACTGCTGAAAATAATCAAACCGAGAATCCCCAACAAAGGTGCCTGCAAGACTAATCTGCGCCGATTGACTACCCAAACCCTGACGGCTTGCTCCCCTTGCCAAAGGAATATCCACAGATCCATCCCGCTCCACACGATTAAACTGCAGATCCGTTACAGTGCCAAGTTGAATCGGACGTGTTCCAGCCTTCAAAGTTATAGTCAAATCAAATCATCCCTGAGTGAAGAAAGTTTTAGACTTCATATCATTCCGAATAAGGCTGTTCATTTCGTCAAGGAGTTCCCTGGCCATCTGCCGCGGATTCTGAACCATACCTGGCGAAGCATTCACAGTTATGTTTGGGCTAAAAACAAAAGTTTGATTCGAAGTTCAGCTCTCAGAATTAAATTTGTTGAGTGGAATAACTGCTTCAGGACCCGCCTCACCAATCAAAGCAAAAGTAGGCTCAGTAACAATGCCGCCTTCTGCTAATCCAGGAGGCTTATTCGCATTCTGATAAGCCATCGCTTGATTATACTGAGCCTGAGTAATCTGATGCGAACTTAATGCTTGAGCAAAAGCCGCGTTCTGAGCATTCCAACTGAGCTTGAGCAGCCAAATTATTTGCCTGGGTGATTCTGGAATTGAATAGCAGTCGCATATTGCTCAGCCGTAATTTTCCCCGAATTAAGAGCAGATTGAAAAACAGCGTTTTGATTATTAATTTTATCCATAGCAGCCTGAATAGTGTCAGCAATGTTAACCCATTGACTCTGAGTATCAGCAAGGCAAGAAGCATTCATGTCAGCTATGATGCGTTTCTTCTCTTCAGCTGAAATATTCATATTCCCATTAATTTGGGCTTCAATCTGGGCAAGCATCTGCTTCTTAGTTTCAGCCGCAACCTTTCAGACTCAGCTATCTCATTAGCTTTCTCGTTAGCCAAAGAAACTAACTCATTATAATGCGCCGTCTGCAACGTCGGTATATTGGTCTGCTGCAGCTTTCAAATCAGCATTCTTCTTGTTTTCGATAGCAGTTACTTGAGTTGACTCATTATTCTTTAATGATAAAATAGCAGCTGTCAACGCTTGAAAGTCAGTTTGGGTAATCTGGCTATACTGTTGCTGCGCAACTTGCAGATCCGCATTCTTCTTAACTTCAATTCCAGCTATCGCAGTGGCTTCATTTGTTTTGATACTTGTTAAAGCTGCTTCGCGTTCAGTTGAAATTGTGACAGAAGCATCTTTATTTTCCTTCTCCATCTGCAACTCTTTTAATCGATAAGAATCAGTGAGAACGCTTCTTTCATCATTATAAGCCTTAGAAAGAGCAGTTTTCTGCTTCTGATATTCCTCATCACTGAACTAACCCAGCAGCGTGAGCTTGCTCAAGAGAAACCTTCTCCTCAAGCATCAAAAGCTCCATATTATCAAAGTCTGCTTCTCTAGATGCCCTAAGCTGAGCTAACCCCGCATCTGTAGCAGCTTGCAATCCATCATAGAAAGCATTTGCTTCATCAATCAGGGTTTCATAAGAGGCTTGGGTATCACTGATTTCCTGGTCATAATGAGATGTAATTGTTCCCTGAACCTTATCTAATTCAGTGTTAGAAACACCAAATTTAGTATCCCAAAACGCGGCGAAATCAGATAGTTCCTTATCGTAGGCAGACTGCAAAACATCAATCTGCTTCTGAGTTGAATCCTGAACAGCCTTGACTTGCTTGTCATAGAACTCCGTGATTTTCTGATCTACCTTTTGCAGCTCAGACTCTGTGATACTAAGCTTTTTGTCCCAGTAAGCATTGAAAGCCGCTATATCCTCTTCATATGCTTTGTTTTCAGCGTCAACAGCTTCCTGGTTCTTAGCAATGATAGTTTCAAGTTGCTTGCTTAAGGCTTCATCAACCTTCGCAGTCATAGAATCATATTTGTCTGCGGTAAAAGTTCTCCATCACAGATAAGCCGTTTTTAGTGGATTCCTCAGCAGCCTTCATCAAATCATTGTATTCTTCTATTTCTTGCGCCAACAGCATTAATGGCGCCGCCGATCACGCCAGCAAACCAACCGAAGGCATCGCCAACAGCTTTCACGGGTCCAGCAAGCCAACCAAGTTTCTCACCAGCCAATTAATAGCTCTCATAAAAGTGCCAACTATGAAGTTGCCAAGCGGCACAAGGATGTTATTCCAAAGCCACTCCAAGCGCACTTTTAAACCATTCAACAGCTTTGCCAAGTCCCTCACCAATAGCTTTGCCCAGGGCATCAACAGCATCCTTGAAGGGCTGACAATAATTATAAGCAAGAATCAACGCAGCCACTAAAGCAGCGATAGCAGCAACAACCCAAACAATCGGATTCGCCAACAACGCAGAATTCAAACCCCACGTTGCAACTGTTAAAGCGCCAGTTGGAACTAACAGCAGCAGTCTTCGCAGCTGCACCAATACCTTCAGCAACAGCTTCAGCTTGCGTTGCTCCGCAATGATTCCTTTAACTGCCGATAAACTGGTGACGACACCAATCACTGCAGGAATAATGGACAATGCAGTCTGCATGTAAGTCTGGTTAAGATCATCGCTTACAATTTTTTGCGCGTTCAATGCTAACATTATGGGCTTCCTCAGCAATCCGCAGCTTATCTTGAGCATCTTTTGCTTGTTCACTTCCAGCACCATACTTCGTTGTTGTCTCAGTCAAATCTTTCTGAGCCTGATCCAGCTTCTCAGCAGACCGCTGCACATTCAAATTCGCTTTCTCAGATGCTAACTGAGCTTTCTCGACACGGTCAAAAGACAAAGCCAAAGTTACCCCAGACGACGCCAACGTGATTAACAGCGCGTCACCTGCTGCGTAAGAGACATCGAAGCCTTCTTAGTTGACGCATCAACTTTCTCAGTGGATTCCGCAACTTTCCCATATTGAGCATTAATCTCGTTAACCTGGCCACTAGCATCCTCGTAGGCTTTACCCATATTATTAGTCGATTGCCGTCACTTGCTTAGTGGAATCATCAATCTTCGTTAAAGAACCCGTCAAATTGGAGTTTACACTAGATATCGTTGAACTAGCCTCATCAAAAGCTTTCAAGTGCAACTCGATGGTTTGACTCAAAGTTTATTCCTTAACCTTTTCTGTTTCCAATACCAGCAAAGCCAGCCCTCTAAATAGCGGATTTGAAAAGGAGACATTTCCCCAATATACTCAAGGGTGTAACCGAATTCATGGGCGATTAACCCGATGTTTTGCGCAGTTACGTTTACGTTGATCCATTCTTCGACGTCTGCGGCGCTTGCCGCTGGTTTGCTTGATAAAAAAAACTGCCTTCACCCTGCAACTTCACCAAAAGCCGCACAACAACCTCATAGGGCATCGCTCTGACATCATCAACAGTCAACCCTTTTGAAGCCGGCGCCAACTGCCTAAAGAGGATCTGCACACTGCGCTCCTGGTTATCCGCATGCTTCGCAACAATCTCCTGCAAATCATTATAACTCAGCATAGTATAGCGGATAGTGCCCAGGTCTTCATCGTAAACTTCCCTTATCATCTTTGCTTTGCAACAATATCTTTGGGGTCAAAAACCAAAGCTTTCTTCAGTTTCTCCTCAGTGTATTCGTTTGCTGCATCCTGCATTTCGTAATTTTAGCCCAATCAATTTCTCCAGTTTGTATTTTTTCAGCCATATATTTTTCACCTCACATTAACGTTAACTAGTAAATTTGCCTAAAGAAACAGGGAAAAAAGGTGGTACAGCCAAAAGCTTACCAGGTTGAATGCACTGGTGCCGCAGTAATGTCGATGTGATCTTCTTAATCGTTATAGCAGACAACTTCACAGTAGTAGAAACCTTCGAAATAATGCCCGTGTATGTGTCTTTTGGGTTTCCGCCGCTGCTGCCAACTGGACCACAGATCACTGTGACTGGCGCCATCGCTTCAAACAACGATTCAATTGTGTTATCAGCGTATAAGCTATCGATGTCGATTGTGCCTTGTTTTTGTCCAGCTGCAGATACTGCGGGCCAACCTGTACTTGGTGTACCTGAAGGCTCCAACACATATTCTTTGATGACGCTGACGCTTTCGTTGACGCTGTAGCCTTGCGCATAAGCCATTGTGGTGCTGTTCAAGTTGAACTATAGCGATTCTGCCCACTTGTGGGACGTATTAGCCATTTTTCTTGTTTTCCTCCAATTATTGTTTTTTGTAACTTTTCGTTACTAAGAAACAGGTTTAGCCCGCGGCCTACTCAAAATATGCAAATAATAAGCTAAAACATCAGGGGCAATCTTATCTTTCACTTGACTCAAGGCTTCATCGCTTAGGCAATCTGGCGACACATACCATTGAGCACGGCACCAAAACTTAATTTCTTCAGGAGTAACTGTTTTGAGCCAACTTTGATATTCCTCAGAAGCCAAAAAAATCAGCAACCCAACCCATTCCCGGTAGTATCGGTCATCTTCGCTGATAGCCAACAACAATTTACGCGAAACACGCAGCATCCTTAGAAAATTGCCGTCGCCCTCAAACTTGCCAATCTCTTTAAAGACACCCTGCGAAACCTCCAGGTTGATAAGCCTGAAACATCCGCTTAAACATCGACTTCAATAATCTGCGTTTGAGGAAACGTAGCAGTTCGTTCAGGCAAAAAACGGTCAAGAATTCGAACAGGAAAATTCAGCATTTGCTTAAGCAAATGCAACCGCAAATTCGAATTCATTTTTATGCCTCCAAGAATTAATTTTCTGTTGCTTTCCCAATAGCCTCATCCAACACACGCTTCGCGATGTTGCCTACTTCATCCCTCGTCTCCATCGCAGTTCTTTGAATAAACGGATTCGGCTTCGTACCCGGATGATGCACTAATCTTGTGAATACCATGCCGCCCAACATTCCACCTTGAAATGCAAGGCATGAAGCGTTAACAGGACGGATAATATGAGGCGCCGTACCCTTCTCCACAAAAATTGCGTAGGATGCCAACGGCTTAACGCTTACTTTGCCCTCAGCCAACTTCTTTTTTGATACTCATAGCTAAATTGCCCGATCGCCAAGGCGCATTACTATACATCTGCTCAAACGCGAAATCCGCGGTTTCCTCAACAAGCCGCTGAGCTACTTCTCCCTTAAAGTTTTTAGCGAATAAATTGAGGTCTAAGCCTCGGCGGGCAACAGAGACAGAAAACTGCATACTTCAATCACCAGACTAAGAAGGAATATACAAGAGCTCAGCAGAAAATCGGACGACGCCTCCAAAGAAGAGTTTGTCGTCGAATTTGATTTCTCCCGGGTAAAATGCTGTAGGTGTAACATCCATTACAGTTCCTTTTAGGGTGCGGTCTGCCAGGATCGCGTCAACCACATCAGCCATAACGGGGATAATATCTATGAACCAGTCTTTTGGTGCATAATCGCGGATGACACAGACAACGGTGAAATTGACTTTTACACTCAACATAGAGCCCAAAGTCGCCTGATCGATTGGTGAACCCTCAGCGTTGATGATTGCTTTCGGCAAAGCGCCCAAAGTAAACTGTTCACCTAAAACCACTGTGCCCAATGATGCTACACCCGATGCAGGTACAGCAAGAACTTCAGGCACTTCCGGCACATCATCATGAGCAGGAACCGCAGGCGAATACGGCACCGCAGGCACATAGGTCAACATCATTTTAACCGCTGAAAAAACAGCCTGATACTTTGAGAGGAAGCCCATGTCTATTCCACCATGTCGTCGCCCACAGTATTGGATTTCACAATCCCTAACTTAGAACCCACCGTGGCAACCTGGCTATCACAATAAGCATTCAAAAACCGCTCCGCATCCGTAAAGAAAATCCAAGACGATTGTGGATCACGTTTCTTGCGAAACATCCAGGCTGCAAAATAGTTTGAGGCGTCAACTATATTTTGAGGTGTAGGCGAAACAACAGTTAATCCTTTTTGCCGCAGCAAACTATCAACGTAGGCGTCGCTACTCGTGATACACGAGGCTATTTCAGCTTCATACGTCACCGATGAATCCTGAAGAATACTCTTAACAGTAGCAACAACACCATACGTCAAACGAGATCACCCTATATCCATTAGCATCATGTTCACTGGGTTAGTAGGCATCAAATCAACCTGCAACTTACCCGATGCACCAACAAGCAACGGCACCATCCGATTCATCGACACCTGATACGCTGTCTTCATAGCAATGTTCATAAGCCGTAAAGGTTTCAACAAGCTTGAATGCTGTCCAAGTAAACCTAATTTCACTAACAATTTTCCCACAGGAACTGCCGTTATACCACGTAACGGATCAACAGCAACTAATTGATCATGAATTGAAACCATACATGAAATCTCCCATCAACAAATATTATTTATTTTATTAGTCTTGATTAAAACAAAAAAAGAAAAGAAGGATAATCTGCTTAAGTGCAGATTATGTCGAGAGCGTCGTCTAACACGACTTTTGGCTGTGACCATTCACGTATGATATAGCCGTCGTAGCCTGCGAGTTCATTGCGGTATGATGCTGCCATTGTGGGTCCTTGACCGAGAGCGATGCCTGGTGCAGCTGATGATCCAACGATTGGACCAACGCTTGAGGTGGGAGTTTCTGTTAATGCAAAGTCAGTAAAGATTTTAATTGTGGGGTATCCTGGCATTCTGAATGTACCGCCGTCGGTGCCTAAGTTTGCGAGTCCACTATACTGCATTTTGCTAATGAAGGTGTTTTGCAGGAATTTGCCGTAAACAGTTGGATGCATAGCCATGAAGTCTACTGGGTAGCCTTTGCCTTGGATGTAGTTGATTGAAGCTGTGATTGCTGTGAGTGGGTTGGTTACGCTTAAGCCTGAGCTAACTGCACCCCAATCCACATATGGAACAGAGCTAACTTTTTCGGTGACTTTGCCTTCAACTTCTTCTGCAATGTCAAGGTTTCCCATTCTTGCAAGGTCGCGAGCTGCGTCAGATACGTGCATTTGTAGCAGTGGATGCGCTGATTTCATTTGAGTTTCGTCGGGCATTGCTACGTGGACAACGTTTTTCCAGAGATCAAAGTTTACTGCGCTATAGGCTTCTGCGGATATTTTGGCTTCTTCAAGTGGCTTAACTTTGCGTTGACCTGCAAGTGATGTGGCGATGTCTACGCGCATAGTCAAGTTATCCATTGGTATGGGTCTACAGATGCCTCTGAGGGTATATTGTGGCCGTGCTAAACCAAGGACTTCATTGAGTATGGTGACTGCTTGCACTGAACTAACGTCAGATGGCATAACAATGCCTGCAGCTTCAAATCTGCAGCTTGACTCAATCGAATTAAGATCGCCGGCTGCCTTGTAGAATTTGCCGTCTACAGCGGATTGATAGACTTGTATTCTTGACATTTTATGTGGCTCCTAACCACATTTCTTGAGTTGTGTCTGCGTCTACGCTAGCTTTAGTTGCGAATCCAACAACGCCTAGGTCGATGATTGCGGATGCTAAGATCGCTGCGTCAATTGCGGTTGTGTAGTAAGTTGTTGAGCCTCCGCCTGGTGCTGTGCCTGCAACGAATATGCCAACTTTGCCTGCGGTTGCAGAAATCAACAGTTTGCTAAGGACTGGAACAACTCCGCCTGAAGTGACTTTTGCAGCTACAACGTTTCCTCGAACGACACATGGTACTGTGTGGGCTACGCCGTTAGCTGTGTCTGTTGCGTAAACACGGGTTTCCAATGCCATAACGGGTTTGTTGATTGCAGCTGTAGCAGCGGTGACAGCGACTAATCCTGCGCCATCGTCAATGTATAGCATGCCTTTGGTGATGTCGCCTGATGCTTTGATGAGGAAGTCTTGGATAATTAGGCCTGTTTCTTTAACTATGTCTCCTTGAGTCACTCTATTTTACCTCCGTGGGTGCAAAACCTAAGTTTGCACGCATTTCTTTTATTGCGGCGTCCAATGAGTCGCCGTCTGCTTTCGCTTCATACTTCACTTTTGGAAGCATGGTTTGTTTTTGGGTTATGGAGGCAACCTTTAGAGCGTCAGCTTTCAAAACTGCCAATGCATCATCAGACCAAGCAGCAAAAAGGGGTCTATCGACTTCTTCTTTGCCTGCAAGGCCTGCATCTGCTCTGGCTTTGAGTGTATCAGCAACTAAACCGTCATGTCGTGCTTTTTCGAGTGCTTCAAACTTTGCTTTCAATGTTTTAGCGTCTTCAGTAGCTGTTTCAGCTTTAGCTGTGGCTGCCTCGTAGTCAGTTTGCAGTTTCTTATTCTGGTGCTCTAAATTTGCCATTTTTTCTTCTAGATTTTTTATATTTTCGTTTTCTGGCAAATCTATTTCTACTCCTATTTTGGTAATCCCCTCTTCCTTTTGAGAGGGGGGTTCCTGTGATTCATACACTCCCGCCAACAACTCCAATGCCCGAGTGTACCCTTCCTTGGATGCTGCAGAGGACATTTCTTGCAATCCAGCTTGCGGATAAGCTGGCACATCCACAAAATCAACCCGCTTAAACCTGAACGATTCAACCTGAATGAAAGCGGAGCTGCCTTTCGCGTTGAGGCAGCCGTGTTCACTAAACGGATCCTTCAACCCAGAGAGATCCGCAGCGCATTTGCTGCAGGTATCCTGATAACTAAAAAGAACCACACTGACAGGACCTAACTTTCCTGCCTGCATCATACTCCAAGTCTCATCATCCACAATCGAAGCAGTACCTAAAGCATACGCGCCCGGCTTCTCAGTCGACACAAATTTGCCGCTATCCAACGTTTGACCATCAGGATAATGCTTATCAATCTTGTAACCAGCGCCCATTCCAATGGGTTTGCCCTTTAAAGTTGGCAACCCCTCTTCTAGGGCTTTGTCAGTGACAGCCCAACGATTACGATTTTTTGAAGCATTCATAATATAGAAAGTCGCGGAACGCTGCCCCTGGCCATCAACAGCATACTTGAGAAGCCCCGCTATGAAACTACGTTCTCTACCCTCATTGATTTCAGTCATTTGAATTCACTTTGAAAAAGTAATTTTCAGGCGATCCCTATCCCCGTCAACATTTGGAGAACCAGCATATTTTCGGGAGCACCGACGTAACACGCGTTACCCAAAAACCATTTTTACACCAATTTTACGGCGTAAAATCGCCCAGGATCAGTTCCCATTGGCAACGATCCCCGTTATGAATTGGCATTTTTGGCATGAACCAACTCACTTTATAATAACCCATATTGCCGCCCATCGAAGCAGCAATACAGCGATCACAAACACGGTCATCTTCCGCCGTAACCCACTTCATCCATGAAATATGGTTAGTCGGCGCCACCATTTTGAAGGCATTATTAACAGTTCGAAACATAAGGTCCTGCGATAAGCAATCGATGCTATGCAAGATCCCAGCCGGAGTATTCCAAAACCCCGACGTCGCCGCCTCCAAAATGCGATGTTCGCTGCAGGTACAACGATGCCCAAACGATACTGCAAAATTAGAAGTGGTCAACTATTTTCCGCCAACTTGTCAACGATTCATTTAAGCCCTCTTCAAGTTCAGTGAAGTCACCATCAAAGATTAGGCCATGTTTGCTGCAGAAATCCTTCACGTCAACCTGCATCTTTTGGAAAGCTACTTTAATTGCGGCTTCACCATCGCCAAGGCAATGCACCTTGTTAATGTGATGCCGCTGATAACTACGATAAATCCTTCTCAGCTGAACTTGAAGCCGCGTAGCTTCCCGATCAATCAACTGCGTAGGATAAATGAGGCGCTTAAGCTTTGGCTGGGGCATCTACAGTTTTCTCTCCAGGCATACCAGGCGTAGGATTCTGCGTCGACGGATTACTATTCGGCTGCGGAGACATCTGAGGCATAGGATTACCTGGCTCTTGTGGCTTATTTTGTTGCTGATCCTGTTTTTGCTGCTCTTCCTGTTTACGTTCCCGAAGTTTATCTTTAGGCCAACCCATCATATCGTACGCAATTTCAGGTTCTTCAGCTATAATGCCCAAGCCGTTACTGTAGAGAGACGAAATTGCAGCAGACATTTCAAGAACATCAGTGGACCTAACAGTCCTCCAAAGATGTGTAACCTTCAACGGCACAACACCTGATTCGCCGTTCTTTTTAAGGGCTAACTGTACAAGATGTGGATACCATTGCGCTTCCAACTCACGTTTAAACGATCTCTGAATGTTTCCAAGTGTGCCGCCGACATACGCTTCAAACTCTGTGTAAGCAGTCGCACGATTCTCGTTAGGTTTATTGACTAGAAAACGTGGAGTGCCAAAATTGCGGATTATTGATTCTTCAAGCTTCTCTAAAAGCGCCACTAACCCCGCTAAATTCACATTTATATCAACAATTGTGGCAGAGACTTGCTTGTTAACCGCAAGTGATTTACCGCTTTTGGCCGCCTCAATGAGGCCATCGAGAAAAGCATCTTCAGCTGCCGCAGTCATTCCAGAAGTATCAGCTGATAACACAGCATAAGGAGCCCACAAAGATCTCGTAATCTCAGGCAAATCACGCCTCAACAAGTTATGGCGGGCATGACACACCAAATAGATAGGCTCAACTTCACTAAGGCCCTCACAATCATTCTCCAAATCTAAATTAGCAAAATACAAAAACCTGTTCTCATCAAGCTTCCACTTAGCTTCCTCATCATACTTATAGCCAACAAGCTTCCAGTTGGGGTCAATATCAGGTGTAACTCTTCTAGAATCAACACTTAATAGCCAACTAGGCGAACCGTCTGCAGCGTACTCAATTTCGAAGCCGCTTTTGCCAAAGATACTACGTTTCACCTGAGCAACAAACAAGCATTTATCCAGGTTCACAGTACGATTTGCTGCGTCAACATAGTCTTTAACAAACTTATATTTCTCTTGAAAAGCTAGTTCAGCCGCTTCATCCTCAAGCTTCTCTAAAGGCTCGAGTTCAGTTTCGAATCCTGCCGTCATAGTTGAATAAGCCGCATTCACTATAATGCATCGACGCACGAGTTCATCTTGACGGAACCAACGGTATGCTTCAGGCTTCATGCCCTCATAATTAGTGTAACTATTAGCGTTTGGAATAGGAGTAGTTTGACCCCTACTCCGCAACTTCGGAACAGATTCCGCAGCGGCGCCGTAAATCACCTGTTTAACAATAGGCCATACCCCACGAAACCCTTTCTTACCTGTCTGGGTCATGCTTCCAAAACTCCACTATTCACGTCGGCGATCTGGGGGCTACGCTGCAAAACATAAGCATACTTCTGCTTATCAGGCAACCACACTTTCCGAATTGGCTTCTCAACAAGATTTTGTGGCATAGTCAACACTCAGCCGTATCTTTCACAGTAACCCCAGGCTTAACACGCAACTGTGCCCAAGGATCCTCCTTTTGCAAACGATTCTTGTCGCAACGTACTTTCGGTAAATTAGTCATCATAAACTAAGCATGCCTCACTTTCGGATCTCTACTGCCAACCGAAGCAGCCATAATTGCATACATAGAGGCATCCATTAAATGGTCATTCTCTTTAACTTCAGAATCGTAAACCATAACTTCATGAATCCAATTCACGCATTTAGATGAAACAAATACTCTGGGTTTACCGTCACCCTGAACAATAAAGCGCCCGCCGAACTCACGAATTGCATCTTCACGTTTACTTTCATGCGCTACAGCATTCAAACCTGCAGAACGCAACATATCAATCGTTGCAGGAGCACTGCGATCACAAATTATGCGACCCTGCCCATGTTCCGCAAGCATCTCTTTAAGTTCTTGGATAAGCGTTTCTGTTTGGGTTCGGTTCTGATAGAATTCATCCAGGATATAGGCTCGACCATCACTGTCGAATCCGACTGCAAACGATAGCGCTGGGATTTGTCCATCCGAAGTCCAACGCCATAAACAACACTTTTAAGGGTACTGAGCTCGATGTACTTGAGTTCATGAATTGTGCTGTCATAATCAAAACTTCCTATTCCAACTGGAGCAAATAAGCCTTCAATGAAACGTTTAGCTAAAGTTGCCATGGTGAGTTGCAATGATTTCTTGCTTATACTTCTCAGGCAAAAACGTGTTATCCAACATAGACCAACGGTAAACTTTGCTGTCACAGTTGCGTTTCTCTGGGTTCTCATAGAAATCGTAGAGGCGACAATCAGGAACCAACGGCGGCGGACTAGTAGTTACAATACTGCAGGTAATGTCTCGGTCAGTTTTACCGGATCCTCTTAGCCTACGCAGCACCACATCTTGAGATTCAGCGAACTTGCGAATATACTGAGCCTCATCAAGCAAGACAACATCAACGTTTGCGCCTTCAGCAAACTGCGGCTCCTCCAATCCACCAAACCAAAGAGATTGGCCATCTATGAATTGGATGAGGTTTTCGCTTTTGTTGTAAGATTGAAACTATGGGGTTATTATCGATTGGATGCCCCAACAGCCATTTTGATTCTAAAGTGGGAATAAGAATTCGGCGAACCATTTTGTAGGTAGGCTCAAAAATGTATCCGACGCTATTCTTGTTCTCTAAGAGCATAGCTAAAATTTCGAAGCAGCCGCAAATCGTTTTACCCCCGCCCACACCAGAAAAGACCGCTCTATGCCTAATTTTGTAGCGGTCCCGGTGAAACAACATCTGCTTAGGAAACGGGTAGTACCTCAGAGTTACCGTCTGTTCCAGCTGCTGAGTCTGAGTCATTAAACTGCCACATTCAAAAAAGTAAGTTCCTTTAGAGCAAACGCACAATTAACCCGATAAAGACGCCAACAAGGCCGCTTACAACGGTGAAAACTGCGAGTTTCCAACGAGTAGATGATTCACGTTTCACATCTTTTTCTTTTTCATCATGACCTGCCTGGGCTGACGCTTTTTCTTTAAGAAGCTGAAGAGAAGCAGTAATTTCGTTAACTTGAGCAACTAACCCGCCTCGCAGATCCTCACCTATCAACGCGGTCTTAATCGTTTTTAAGTCATCCGTAATCATGGTGTTGCACTTCTGGCATTCTTCAACTGTCACACACTTCCGCAAAGACATCCCCCGCAGCTCCACTTATATCAAATATCGAAGGCGCCCAAGCCACGATTATTCGTCAACACTAAACCTTCAGGGCAATCAGGAATATCAGCTGCAGAAGCATCTAGAACAGTCGATTCCACAAAGATTTTTAGGTCTTCAGGACGCCCAACAAAAACAGACTCCTGCTTCTTTGGATCAAACTTTGAATTGCAAAAACAGAAAAACCTTGCATTACGAAACTCCATGCTTTCGTCTCCATAGTATTGTTTGAAGCGTTGTTCATCTTTCAGTTTTTTAGATTGTGCACGACTCAATAGTTAACACCCTCTTGTTTAGTTGCATAAAATTTAAGATGCTCTTTGCTCGTTTTCACCCCGCTTGCGCAGGAGAGCAGACGTTCAATCTTTCAGACTGGACGTTAATCATGAATATAATTAGTAGCAAGTCAGCAACCGCCTACATATAAAATCGACGCATAAACTAAAACAGCAACTTCCCGAAACATAGTTCAAGAGCCCGAAGAGCTGCAGCAACCTGCAATTTCAACGCATAACGTAGAGCGTCAACTGCAAGGTCACGTTCTTTAAGAGGCTAATTTCAGTAGGCTAAATAAGCTAGAATAATTCTCTTTTAAGAAAAAGTGGTACCTGATGAAGCGATCCGTAGTCTTATCAATTGCTTTAATTCTCATCGTTTTGGTTGGACTAATCGCTGTAATGGGCTATACTTCTGTGAGCAACAATAGCAAACCCCAATTTTATGTTGGCGTTACTTTTGGTGGAAACAAGGTACAAGACGCCAAAAACCTAATTGACAAAGTCGCAAATTATACAAACCTCTTTGTGCTGCAGTCAGGCCTTTTAAAGAATGATACCTACTGCCGTTAACGAGATAGGCGATTATGCGGTATCAATAGGATTACACTTTGCGGTTTACTTTGACGTAATAGGTAATGCCCAAAACGCGGAGTGGATAGGAACTGCCAAGCAACGATGGGGAGACATGTTCGTGGGAGTCTATTTGGGCGATGAACCT
The DNA here is from genome assembly GCA_963811105.1 of Candidatus Bathyarchaeota archaeon. GTDB lineage: Archaea > Thermoproteota > Bathyarchaeia > Bathyarchaeales > Bathycorpusculaceae > Bathycorpusculum. The sequence goes on from CAWEPZ010000012.1 coordinate 32,251, forward strand.
GGAGGCAAAATGCTTGATGGCTCCGATCTACTTTTCACTAATCCAAGGAATAACAGTGAATAAATCGAATGATGGCATTGTAAGTTACGATGACGGCAATGGGTGTTGGACAGCATTTTTTCCAGACGGCAAAATTGAAGTAAAAAAAAGCAATGAAACCTTTTCACTTGAGCGTGACCCCAACAATTCTTCTGTAACGATATCTAACACGTTAAGTAACACCAACATGACCACTTATGAGCCAAACGGCTCAGTAACTCTAAGAGAAACGCTCACAAGCACAATAAATAAAGTATTCACGGGCGGTTTACCTTATGGTCACTATGATGCAGGGAACTCTTACCAAGTACTGAGGGATAATTTCTATACAATGGAAAATGGCTCAGATATCATAGCTCAAGAAAAAACTTATCATGCAAATAAAGAGCGACAACCCAATACCTGATTGCAATGCCGCAGCAAATCTCTTTATAGCCAAAACCAAAGGACCCATAGATAACTTGAGAAACCAATGGAACATAAGCAAAGGGGATTTTCCAATTTTTACTTCTGATTATAGTCTTTACTGGTGGGATTACAAGAGCGGATACGACATGGTTCTTGCACAGTTAGGCTGGAACAATTCGGTTGCCCAAGAAATCGCCTTAGTGCGCGGCGCTGCAAATCTGCAGGGCAAAAGCTGGGGAACCATCTTGACATGGAAATACACCCAAGCCCCATATCTTGCGGATGGAAACGAAATTTTTAACCAAATGAAAACCTCCTATGAAAACGGAGCCCAATACGTTATACTATTCAACTATGCAGAAAGCATGTCAGGACCATACGGAACCCTGCAAGAGGAACATTTCCAAGCCCTTCAACGCTTCTGGAATGAAGTAGTGCAAAACAGTAGCGTTGTTCATGGAGGAATTAAAGCGGAAGCCGCTCTGGTTTTGCCCAACGATTACGGTTGGGGCATGAGGCACACAAACGACACGATTTGGGGATTGTGGAAACCAAATGATACGTCACAGCAAATCTGGAACCAGCTCCAAAACAAACTGGCGCAATACGGCTCAAAACTAGATATAGTCTATGACGACCCAGCCTATAATGTCACTGGAAAATACAGCCAAATATACTATTGGAACCAATCAGCCACTCCCTTCGCAACTCCACTTATAATCGGCCTATTAGTTGCAGCCGCAATCATAGGCGCAGTCACTATCCTAGTTATTAGAGCAAAAAAGAGACAGCAAAACTGAATACAGAGCTCTTCCTCACAAAAAAAGAAAAAAGTGGATGCTTACTGCTTGTTGACTTTGTTCTTCCAGTAAAGCAGAATCGCACCTGTCACAGTGGATGCTAATGCAGTCGCCGGAGCCTTGATCTCCAGCGGAATCGGCAAAGAAGCAACAAACGTAGTAGCAGCGCCCGCAACTGTGCCAGCCAAAACGATCAGGGCTTCCTTATTCTCAGATACCTCTATCTCACCAACCAAACAAATCACCTCCAAGAAGCATTAATGGGAAAAAATTAGTTTGAGAGTAAAATTCCGAATTCATGTGGATGAAGGGCAGCAACAGCCAACCTGCCCATAAAAAAGAATCACTTACTTCCTGTAGCAATTGCGGAAAAGTTAAGAATAGCTTGATCTAAATACAATAAAGAAAAAAATGAAACGTCGATTTAACCTTATTTTGCTTTTGCTCCTAGTCATGGTTGTCAGTTTTTCAATATTCTATTTCAGTTTGCCAGAGGGGCGTTTGGATGTATCAGGTTTTCCTTCAGCACAAAATTATGCCTCATACACTGCGGTTGGGCCGTTATATGAAGAGGGAAGTTATGCTTTAATTAACAATACCTATCAGGTGCATAATGTTGGCAATATTAATGCAAAAAATGTGAATGTGAAATTTAGCGTGTATCCTGCGGACCCTTCTAAGTCGTGCAAGGTTATTTCAACTTCTGTCTATTCAGGCGAACCTTCTTCAGCTAACCTGCTGGTAGTAGTCAAGGATAAAGGCGAATACGCGATAGAATCATTGAATGTTGGAGAAAAAATTATCTTTACGTTTCAAGTTAACTCGACAAATCTTCACTCTGACACCAAGTACGTCTTGACTGTTACTTCCGACAACGCTGGATCATTTTCTAGAGAAGTCCTATCCCAAGGTAAATACGGTAGCACCATTCATGAGCAACGCTGGCCATGGTGGTAAAGGTGCAAGTAATAGCATTAGTTTACGGATGTTTCGCAAACAAGAAGTAGGCATCTGGAAGGCACTCTAAATATTTATGGCAAACGTGCCAACCAGAGGATTTCCTGCGACGAAAGCAACGCCTGAGCTGAGAATGTCATGGGTCATCATTGTGTGACTGCCCCACCCGTTGTACCAGCTGCATAAGTTAAACAAACCGATTTCATTAATTGTCCCTGAACCTCCTGCTGTTATGAGATTTCCGAAGCTGATGACTCCTGCAGCATAAGCTCCTGGTCCACATTGAAACTTTGTACTGGGGTCGGTTCCGAATATGTAGTTACTGACAAGTCCTGTAGTGAAAGTGCGGTTCCATGGGTCATAAGTTAAGCCTTGGCTGTTGGAGGGAACGGGACCCGTAGTCAGGCCATAATCCAAGGCGGCTATTCCTGGTCCTATGAAGATGATGATGTTTTTATGGGGGTTCTCTGCGAAATAGTAGGTCATGTTAACGATTGGTCCTTGGTCCGATGAAACTGCAAATTGGTAATATTCAATCACAGCGTCTGGATTTGTTAGAGCAGAAGGAGTCAAGGTGAAGTTAACGACTGCTTCGATATTAGCGCCGTAAAGTGTCGTTGTATCGTTCCCGCTGATTTTATTAGGGTTGCAGTAAGCGTATGTGACATTAACGTCGGAGAAGGACCCGACTTTTGGCAGTTCCATATTTGCTTGTTGAGCGTCTATTTGGGCTTGAGCAGCCATCAGGTATTCTAATGGCATGATTGTTGCTATTCCGATTGCTATTGCGAGTATGCTGCATAGGATTAGTTTCTTTTCGATTTTCATTTTGGTTTTTCACCGCTTTGCTATTCACTCAGAACGGCATATAATACTCCCTGAAGAACACTATTGTTCTCAAAGAGAACACCCAAGTCGCAGCCTGCTAATCATGCAATAAGTTGCCATTGACCATTTACGAAAATAAAAAAATGGTTAATGACGAGTTTTAACATATTGGGATTGAGGTGTAGTCTAAGTCATAGATACCGTCGGCGTAGCGGAAGCTGTTTTGAGCAAGAACAATGTGTTTTACTCGGTCGCCGATAAGCCCCACAAATATGCCCCAACTCTTAACGGGTACATCGATAGCCATGCCAGAGCCTGAACTTTTACCAACAGATGCATCGCACCACTCAACCGCTATTAAATCGCCTGGACTTACGTTTTCTAAGGCTTTGAGCACTTGTTTTGCTTGCTTGGACACAACAACATCTCGCATGTAGTAAGAGACCAGTAGCTAAACTTACCCATAAAAAAGATTCTACCGATAAACAACACCTAAAAAACAACATTAAGATCCTCATCTTGCGTTTCGCAATGCAGGCTATGTTAATTCGCCATAGCCCGATACCCAAACACTGTTAGTTCCATAAGCCTCTCCTGAATCTGCCCAGACATAAACCACAAAAGCGCTCACACTGCCAGGGTACGTCTTATCTAGGTACGCAATGACTGTCCAGCATGGGTAAAGGTAAGTTGAATTCCGTATGGCTGGGGCTAAATAAGTGTTAGTGCCATTCAAGCCAAAGTCACTTATCCAAACCCCACCACCCATATTATACGAGTAGTTTTTTATAGTGTCTAATGCAATGTCCGTGGCTTGTTTTTTTGAAATATTTACAGTTGTATCACCGATCGAATACACACTCCGCTCATCCTTGAACGCTGAGAACACTCCGTTTCTATAAGCCACAAATATCGCTGGGTAATCACACTCATTATAAGTGTATGCCCAACGAAATTCCATAGTTGTCACCAAAAGCGGTATTTGATAGGTCTTTATGGGTTGTAGTGAGTTTAAGGTTGCCAGATATCAGCGAGACGTCATTTGCTGGATTAACGTTGGTTAACGTCTCAATCATGCTTGTGCAGTTTTGGCCACTAAAAGTTTGGTAATTGATAAGGAAACCTTTGGCTATGTCGGTTAGGTTGCTGTACCAACGTAGGCTTGCAATGGTATCGTTGCGAGGGTCCAAATTGCACTGTGTTAATGCGTCATTGATGAACGTACAGGTTATTTTGATTGCATACATGTTGGAGCTTAAGTCATAATCAACGAGAGTTCCAGCGAGTGCAAGTTGTTCGGGAGTGGCAAAGGATGGCGCAAATGAGTCAAGGGTTTTGATGCTAACATTGTACTTTGAGGTATCTATAGAGAGTACATCTTGAATGAAGTTTAAGCCCTTAGCCTCAATGCTGGATAACTTATCATCTGCACTTGCTGGGCTCGTAGAGCTGAAGTTGCCCAAAGATGCGAAGACGGCGCCGACCAAAATAACAATCGAAAGTAAAACAACACCTAACACAACACCTATCTTGGTTGAGCGTCGTGTATTTGGTTGCGATGGAGCAGCCATTGATTCACACCATCTTCTACCCTCTGAAGGAAACATAAAAGCCTTCTCGTCAAGATTTCCTGACTAACTTATGCAACCCTTGTTCCAAAGAATAGTACTAGATATTGTGACCTAACTAATACTTGGCTGGGAGTAAGTCAAGAAACCTTGACGAAAAGCCATATAAAATGTCTGTAATCTATTAGCACTTGTCTAACGTGAAAAGTTGTCTGCAAATGACAAATTACATGAAAAATAAAAAAATCTTCTTCATAATAATACTCGGCGTGATAGTGGCGACTGGGCAAATTAGTGTTGTGCATTCGGCATCTCCCTCTGAACAGAATAGGGCGTTAACGTTTATTGAAAACATTCTTCCAATAGATAGTGCCCAATGGCGTATAGAACTCAAAGTTGACGGCAACGCAACAGATACACAAGTTCGCCAGCGACTTGATATCAATAACATTTATGTTAGTAATAGCGATAATGTGTTGATTTATTTTTTGGGTTCAATGGTAGGGACTGCGGATAGCTTGGAGGTCATTCTGGTAATCAGAGAAAACAATTTTTACCAAGGGGTTGTAAATATCGACGACGCACCATCTTACAATAGTTTTGGACGTCAACTCGAAGTGGCTAACATTACGACTTTCTTGGCTACTTATCAGAGTTGGTCGGGGTCTGATTCAACAAAAATGATAGAAACGTTATCAAATGTCGATATAGCTCAAAATGCCAGCATAAGTTCAGGCAACCTCACGATGTCAATCAATCGCACAGATGCGTTTACAGCGATCAGTTGGGTCTTCCAAGATTCTCGTACTTTTAGTGTTTCTTTCCAAAACAATTTCCCAGTCAGTTTCTATGATGAACGCCAGATTCATTCTATCGTACCAACCCCAACACCTAACACAACACAGCTTCCAACGATTAATACTGGTGCAGAACCACCCAATCCAGAGCCTTTCCCAACTACGATTGTTGCCGCTGTGACTCTTGTAGTCGTGTTAGCGGTGGTTGCTGGTTTGTTGGTCTACCACAAAAAACACAAACACAACTTAGTAAAGAAAGTTTGACTAATTTTAGTCTAAGAATCTTTTCTTAACCGTGCGAATATGCTGTCTCTTGTGCTAAAAGGTTGCGAAAGATTTTCTGGCATGTTCTAATGTATAGAAATAAATACGGTGATGGGATGGCTAACTGCAATGGAAGAGAAGAGGACTGCTGTTGCAGGTTAGAAATTCCTTAAAGGCTAACAAAAGACGCTTAGTATTAGCCTCGTCCATTGTTATAATAGCTATTATTGTTGTGTCATTATTCACCGCTATGGAAGCCAGCAAATCATCTTCTTCGCCAATAGCAAGTAAGAAGCCATTTTCTTTAGGAGTTACTTATTGTGGAAACTCAACAATTGAAGCAGAAGCACTAATTGATAAGGTTAAGAATTACACTAACCTGTTTGTTTTGCAGTCAGGAACACTAATGCTTAACTTTACTGCGACAGAACAGATATGCGACTATGCGGTAAACTCAGGATTGAATTTTATTTTATATTATAGTTCATACGGCTTGGGAAAAAATTTGGACTTATTTCTTAATGAAGCCCAATCACGATGGGGAAGCCAGTATCTTGGAGTATATTTTAATGATGAGCCAGGAGGGCACTTGCTTGATTCAAGTTCCATCGTTCTTAATGATAACACAAGCATTCGCATTGAAAGAAATATCGATAGTGTCTCATCATTCGTTGACCCAAGCCTAAGTATCGTAAGAAATACTAATAGCATCTCATTTACAGAGTTATCATTGTCAGGATTGAATGCAACTGAAAATCAATATAACTTTTACATACCGTCTGGAATAGTAACGGTAACATCATATCCTCCTTTAATGAATAGGCTTATTGTAATCGGAAATTCCACTGGGACTAATCAAACGTCAAGCGGAACACTTGCAACACCCACTCAGACCATTTATTACCCTAACGGAACAATTTGTTACATAGTAAGTGCAACGTCATTTTATGACTATATGCCAAACGGAAAAGTATTAGATGAAAACCGTCAGGTTGTAACAAATCAAGGGAATATTTCCCAGTTTCAATCGTATAAACAGGTTTGGAATCTAAATCCCCTTCTAAATGATACTGACATAGCTAATCTGTATGTAAACAACCTACAAAATACCCTATCGTCAATTGGAAATCAATCCAATGTTAAACTCTTCACATCAGACTATTCTCTATACTGGTTTGACTACCTTGCAGGCTACAATACCGTACTTGCCGAACTATTTGGTCAACAAACTGACTCTCAAACTTTAGCTTTAATCAGAGGCGCCTCAGATATGCAAGATAAAAGTTGGGGCGTGATGATTGAGCCAGCAAGCCAATTACCGCTTAACCTACAAACTGGTGACCAAATATACAACGAATTAAAACAAGCATACGAAAACGGTGCTGAATACGGCGTTGTCTTCAACTATGCTCCAAATAGCAATAATAGGACTGGACTTTTACAAGATGAGCAGTTTAACACAATCCAAAAGTTTTGGTCGGAAGTAATTCAGAATCCCAAAGTAACTAATAATGTGAACGGACAGGATGCGTTGGTTCTGCCACGTAACTATGGTTCAGGCTTGAGAATATCAACTGATTCTGAATGGGGACTTTGGCAACCTGGTAGCTCGCAGCAAGTTTGGAATTCAGTCCAGACATCACTTGCTAAATATGGGTCAAAACTTGACATAGTCTACAATGACCCTAACTTCTCGACTGCTGACAAATATCAGCATATAATCTATTGGAATCTAACAATTGATTAAGTAGATTAAGTAGACCTCTTCCCCAGCAAGTGTATACCGCACTCTGTTCCTCTTTTGTAGACTTAAAAATAACTTTTAGAACGCTTAGTCCAATTTTCTGGACATCATCGTTAAAGAATGTTCTATAATGTAGTATTAAATATTGGTTAAGAGAATATTTTCAAGTATCTATAAGTTGGAGAAGTTTAAAACAATGAAGCGTAGATACTACTATATAATTTCAATTATTCTGATTGTGATAGTTCTTGTAAGTTTAGTAGTATATTTCGATTACAGCTCAGCAAGTAAAACTCCAGCAAGCACACCGCCCCTTTTGTATACTCCAAGCATTTCTCCTCAAATCATTAATGCTTCACAAGGATCAACACAACAGGTAAACCTCACTCTTACATCACTTTGTTCTACAAAAATAGCAATCCCCCTAGAAAACCTCACGATTAATGGCTACACAATCGGCATAAGTTACAACGTCAATGCTAGTTCACCCTGGGGTACATCTGTTCAAGAAAGAGTTTTCAACTACTCTTTTAGCCTCAATCAACTAATTCTGCAACCATTTAAGTCCAATTCAACTATGATTACAATCTACTTGACGGATAGCTTCTTGCAGCAGCCAACTACTTTGGGTAGTTATTCATTAGACATCAATTTTGGTAAAGTTGTTTTCCTTTCCCTACCTGAAAAGTATGATATTTCATATTCAGGGGATTTTCCTTTTGTAATGATAGTTACTCCTCCTTCTGCAAATCTTAAAACTGCATTAAATGTAACTGACAAACAAGCCTATACTACAGATGTTATTGGAGTTGTTGATTCCAACTATCCATTTCATAATATGTACATATCTGGTTCAGTGACTAATATTGGAAAAGCCATTGCATTTAATGCTGGATTACATGTTGTTGCATATGACAATAGTGCATTGGAAGTAGACATGACTGTTCCTTTAGGTGATGGTTTGGCATTTGGAACTGACAGTGCAACTAACGCTTTCCTAGCTAACAATCTTACTTATGGCATTAGTTCTTTAAAACTTTCAAGTCTAGATAATGGGAAAACTATGACAATTAACATAAGTATTTATCATGAAGGCAATGTTTCCAACTGGACTATAACTCCAGTGTGGACAAATTCTCCTTAATGAGAATCTTCATGCATAGTCAACAAACTTTGAAACTTAGCTTAGTCAAGGAACTTTTACGAATAGCCTTTTATCGGCTTCAAGCATCGTTAGTTTGATAGATAAGAGAATGAGCAAGAAAATCGGATTAGCACTCACGTTGGCACTTATGTTATTGCTTTTAATTAGTATGTCGAACTTTGACATGACCAAAGCACAATCTATTTGGTCAATGTGGGGTATTCCAGCAGAACCGATTAACGCTTCACCAACAATCAGTATCTCTTCTCCCACCTTCAATGAAACCTTTATTTCGCCATTAGTTACGATTGACTTTAGAATAAACGAACCTGAACAATGGTTTGAATATAACGCAAGCATAGGAGTCCCTCCCTATATTCACGCAATGACCCCATACCCCCACAATTTGGTCGTTGGAAACATAACCTCAGTTTATTACATTCTAAATGGAGAACGCCAAAATCTTTCTGTGCCTGTTTTTTCTGCTCTCCAACCTACAAACGGAGGTTTGTCAACGTACCTAAGCTATTCTATTCCTATTCATCTCACTAATGGACAATACACTCTTCAAGTATATGTTGAGGGAAGTAGCTTTTACATTCCAAACATCTTCACGGGCAATATTTTAGAAATAGCTGTAAACGCTGTTGCCCAACCGATTTATTTTGCTGTTAATTCTCCAATGCCTCTCATTACTGCTCCTAAAGAAATAACTTATAATGAAAACAACATACCTTTTCAATTTACGACAAGCGGTTTGTCCACTTCTTGGATTGGATACAGCTTAGATGATAAGGACAACGTGACTATAACAGGAAACACAACGTTAACAAGCTTAAGCAATGGAAAACATTCCTTGACCGTTTACACTAATGACACTTTAGGAAACAGTTATGCATCGCAAACTATCAACTTCTCAGTTGAAACAACAGACCTATATCTAACAATCGCAGTTATCGCCATTCCAGTTGCGATGGTATGTTTGATTGCAGTTCTGTTGCTCCTTAGAAGGCATCGAAAACTCATCTCTCAAAACAAACCCAACGTTTAGAGAAAAAGCATAAACTAAATTTACAATGAAAAGCTTGATAAACTTAACTTTATCAAGGTCTTGTTTTAAGATTTCTTATTTTTGTTGTTTTTCTGTTGCTTAATTACTGAATAGTCGCTAAACCTAACTAGGCTACAATAACAGTTTCCCAAAAGACCTCTCAAGCGGCGCCACTAACTCCTGCAATTCACCAAACTTACGCAGAAAATCAAGCCCCAACCGCGTGGTACCATAAAACGTCTGGTCATGATTAATGCTTTTAGACAAGAAACCGCAACGCACCAACTCGTCACCGAAAAAATGGAAAGTATCATTACAAAGGTTACACCGTCGAGTAATCACAGAAGCCATAACAGGTCCAGCTCTACAACACACAAGAATCTCGCAGACAACTGCTACACGGCGCCGATGACCCCTAAACTTCATTACCCTCCAAACTCTTCAGCATTTCCCGCGCCTGTTGCTGACGTTTCTTAGCACGCTTCCGCTCATGAGACCCCATCAGCTTCATTCCTCATCCTTCATATTTTCGATGCGTTTACCACCTCTCTTATCTTGAGTAGCGTTGCGGAAGCTTCTTTGCTTTGCAAACAGGCAATACCTTAGAAAGTTCCCCGTTTGATGCCTCATCAGTTGGCTGCCACATTCGAATAACAGTTAAATTTCTATTTGTTGATTCAACCTCCAAAGGCTTACGCTCAATCAACCCCAACTCCTGAGCCAACGAAATCTCACGATCAGTAACTTTCAAAGCCGAATTAATAGCGCCAATCTTCACAAACTTATCCTTAACAGTCAAAGGCTTCTGATTACTCTCCTTACCTTCCATCGCCAACCCCAACGCCTCACGACTAAGAAGCCCCAAACGAGCCCGAAAAATAGCAGTCAACTGCTTATCCTGCTCAATATCATGAGACCAAACATGCATGTTAGCATGATCCTTATAAATTGCTCGCAGGAGAAACATCAAACTCTTTACTTAAAGTCTCAACGACAACATGAAGCGAAGTATTCATCGCCAACATACGAGCCATCCTTAAACGCCGACGAAAAAGAATCTCATTCAACAATGTACCCCCCAAAATTCAACCAAAAAGTTGAAAATCAACTTTTAATGCCCCTCACAGGTTTATACTCTAAAGTTATGCTGATGCGTTTGGCACTAACACTTGATTTAATTTCACTGTTCATGCGGGTGTCTTCGCCGGACCGCTTCACATGCCCACAACGCTTCACACTCCAACGATCAAGGTTGCCCCTTACAATCTGAGGATTAGATGTGACAATATAGAAAGGCGCCTTAGTCTGTGAAGTGTAGAGCTCCGCTATGAAATTCAGTAGTCTTTTGCCTAAGCCTATGCCTTGGTAATCAGGCAAAACCACCAAGTCGATGCACCCGAAAATACCTAGCTCTTCATGTGAATATGCATAACTGCAATGAACCCAACCGGCTTATCCTGATACACCGCAACATAGCACCTGGAACCCTTAGCAATCGATCCGCTTAGATAGTGATATTGCCGAAACATCTGCCATAGATTAGAGCCGCACCGATAAATTTGGATGTTAACGGGCGGCCGTGCTTCTTTTTTTCGGGTAAACTCCATTGTGTCTGTGCATAAGACCCAATCGGGTTCAAGCCAATCTACCACGTCGTAGTGGCAGGTGACAGCTATGAAATGTTTCCCAGACCTCCGAACTGATTTAGCAATAGCAAACGCTGAAACCTTCGCAATCTCCCGATCAACAACAGATGTAAACTCGTCAAAGACAATCAGCTGCTTATCCAGGCACAGAGCCCTTGCGATGTCAACACGCATCTTTTCGCCCTGGCTGAGGCAATCATAGCTTTTTAGCCAATCCGGAGGACTAGCGAAGCCGACGCTTGACAATGCCTTAGTAACCTCACCTGTCTGCAGGCCAGCGGGAAAATCATCCAGGATAGATTTATGCGAATAATCAAAAGCACGAATGTAGGATTCAGGAAACAACTCCTTAGCAATAGTACTCTTCCCCGATCCGCTACGCCCAACAATCACGCCAACCTGCCAAGACAACCCTTCAATGGGCAAAGACCCCTTAATGCGCTTCTCCAACTTCACATCCAACAACGTAAACGAGCCAACCACGCTTTGAGCTCGAAAACTGTCTGCTTGACTCCAAGATTTTACAATGTCAAAATCCATTCATGCCACCTTGAAAATGCGAGTCAGTTTATTATCTAATGTTACTTTGATTTTTCCAGTTTTAATCAAACTCTTCAAATGATTGCTAAGTGCTCCTTTTGATAACCCTGTTTGAATTAATAGTGTATTCCATGGTAGACCTTCTGGAGCTACTTTTAGAGCCTCCAAAATCTTAACATCAACTGCATTGACAATTTCTTTTCCGCAATGGGGGCATAGAAAAGTCAAAGGCGTCTTTTTTAAAGTGTTAAAATTCGTACCGTATATCCCTCCGCTTTAAATTTCTCGTAGAGGCGCTGCTGCTCCGTCTCATCCTTACACACGATAATAAGCTCGTAAGTCTCAGGAATAGTCACCGAATCCCTTTTACCGTCAAAATCATCCGGCAACCGCTCCCCAACAGACACCAACAAAAGTTTCAGATCCTCTTTTTCACCTAGCTCTGCAATCCGCTTAAACTCAGCTGCATCCAACTCCTTGTTATGCGACCCCCTAAGTTTATTGAGGATCTGCCGAAGCATCCTGCGGTCAACCTCACTCACAGGCAACCTTAGCACCGGAGCAAAAAACTCTCCATGCTCACGAAGAACCTCCGCCCGCTGTTCTCCATCTGTAAAAACCCCCTCCTTATTGACTATGATAGGGTAAGTCCAGCCATACTTAGATAGGCTCTTCCAAATCTGCTCACGCTGCTTAATTGTAGTCCGATTAGGATTTTGCTCATCACTCTTCAATAATCGAATATCTTCCAGCAACGGCACATAAGCCACTGGAACACTCAAAGTCGTTTTCTTCTCACTCATCTTCTTTCAGTTCCTCTTCCTCTACCTTTTTCTTGCTGCGGCTCCTAAGATCAACAGGTTCAGCAGTTTCTTCAGAATCCAACGGCTTCACCCTGAAAAGCTTCCTAAACTGCACCTCAGCAAACTCCGCACCCAAAATCCCGTAGGCATCAGCGAAATTCTTGGGAATATACAAGTACAAGCCCTCCCCGCCTTTAGCACTGATTCTGCAAAGGGCTGTCACACCGATTTTTTCCGTTTTCCATTTTTCACTCAAACTACACCCATCCTCCACATAACACATGTATCCAAAACATACTTTTTCTACCTCTTTTGATGAAGAAAATAGAACCTGAACCTGCTTTAGCAGGACCAAAAGCCTTCAAATCACGATACCTCCAATTTCTCGCAGGACACCATAACTTCATGGTTGTCTTGGCACGCACTACAACTGCGAAATGCCAAACAGACATCACGATAGTGCAAGCAATCTTTACGCAGCCGAAAAGGACACTTCAAACACAAACATTTCTCATCAAGTACCTGCATCCTAAGAAACCTCCTTCTTACAATGCCGACTCTGCAACTCAACAAGCCGCTCAACAGCCGTCTGCTCTTCCATACTTGGAACCTTATAATCAGTTTCAAGCCCGAAACTTACGATGCTCACGACAGCAAAGTTCGAACACTATGCGAATCAGCCTCAGCTCTATTAGGATAGAACCGTTCAGCAACCAAGCTCATCAACAAGCGAATGTAAGTCTCAGGAAGATACAGAGTGATCAACTTCACAAAGAAGCCTCCACAAAAATCGCGGTGTCAAATTTCCAGCCATAACTTTCTAAGTGATGCAGTAAAGTAGCGTTCACTTCACAATCATCATTATCCATCCAGAGAACCCCTTCAAACTCGTTAATCTGAAAACGCCTTCCTCGATGCGGATCAGCAATATCCATCTAGGAAAGCCTCCAGACCTTTACTGCTATTCTTAGCGTGAGTTAGATGTTGACTGCAAAGCCTGTACTCTTTGTTTTTCGGCAAGAAAACCCCTAACGCCACAGCTTCGCCTTTGCAGCCTGAAAACCCACATTTACCCAAAGATGCGGAAGACTTCACTTGATAATTCGTTAAAGTTAATTGTGGATTGCCAGGCGGCCAATGATGAACTTTGAAAAGCAAATTTAATGCTTCATCTAAAAGATCGTTCGCTGTTACTCCATCTTGGATGCAGAGAGATTTTAAATCTCGAACTTTCTGTTTGCCCTCTATAGAGGATGGACTGTAAACTGCTCTATCTGATTTGCTTTTGATGTCGGGTTGGCGAGTCATGCGCACACTTCATTTTTCTTATTATACTATACTATACGATACCGTTTTTTTCTGTTCCACTAACGAAAGGGTGAAGGTAATCCTAAGCGAAATTTTATTATAGAATAATTTTATACTAAATTATCCTCTCCCTAGAAGTTTCTGCTGTGCTGTTTGGTCGATGTGGCCTCGGCTGCAGAGAAAACGCTTGGCGCCATCATTGAAAACTATTGGGTGAGCGTGGAAGCCGCAGTTGCACTTCTCAGTCATTGTTGAAGTACCTCACGCAAGCTGGCGATATTTGGTTGCCACTTAAACAGTTTTACAGGTCCACCTCTCCAAGGCTTTGTTCTAGTTGAAACTAGATATCCTCTGTCTTCCAGCTGATTGAGGTATGAACTTTCTACTGCGCGTGCTCTACCTGTTTCGTGAGCAACATCATTTGCAGACATAACGCCTTTCTTAATCAAAGTGAGACAGGTACGCTGTAGATGTGAATGAAGCCCAAACAGTAATCGCATATCAGTTTCGGGTACATCCATGTTTTCAGGTTTTAAAAGAAGACGCTGCTTAGGCGCTATTATGACGTCAAGTTTTTTCACGATTAACTGCAGAGTTTTTAATATCTCGTCGATCTTCTCGTCCTGTCCAGTCATTAGCGGCTGACTCCAGTTGGAAACTCCTTAGCTATCTTTCTACCGATGTAGTCGCCTTGTTTGCTTAACCAACACCATTTGCCGTCAATGACAACGCCTTTCTTTCCAGCTTTCTCAGCCACCTGAATCTTACCGCGAATATCATAGTATCCGTTTGACCGCGCGTTATCCTTATCAAGAGCTTTCTCGTATCGCTCGCCCTGTTGGTTTTCAGCATAAATCCAGACAACGTCGCCTTCTTTGTGTCCTTCAGTAGGCCTGGTGTTGCGCTCAACTTTCTGGACTGGAGGCACCGGAGCAGCTGCAGGAGAAGCAGCCTGGACAGGTTGACAACCAATAACTCTGCAAAGTTTCCCTAAGTTAACATTAAGCTCCTGCATCTGCTGCAGATCCAACAACTGCAGACACATCGCCCGATGAAACCTGCCACCCTCAACAGAAATATCACATTTGGAGTTATCCTCGCAATAAAGGCAGAAATTGCCAGTAAACTGCGTTATAGGGCTGGGCTGTTTGGGTGCTTCAGCAGGTTTCTCCTGCTTAACTTCAGCAACTGGAGGCGCTGGATCCACAGGCTTAGGCTTGGGAAACATAAAGAACCCCACATCCTTACCGCCTTCTTTCTGGTTAACAAAATCTCCATGATACCGCCGAACAACCTCAAGAACCATCTGAAAATCAGGACCAGCCAACTTGAAGCCAAAAAACATGCAAAGCCGCTCCTTCTCATCAACCTTGAAAGATGTAGAAGCCGCCAACTCCTCAGGCAACTCCTGAAGAATCTTATCGCCAAGCTCCTGACTCCAAGAAGCACTCATTAAGAAATCTCTCCTCCAACAACCTCAAAAAGCCGCACTTGACCAATCTCAAGAGGTTCTTCGCTTTTAACAGGCTTAGGCAACTCCTTCAAAAGAAAACGCGCAACAACGTCGGGATCTCCTCGGTCAAAACGCATCTTCAAACAACGGTTCTTTTCATGATCTTTTCGATAAGCGCTGGGAATTGGTTTGCCGCAAATCCTACATTTACTATGACCTACTGGCATTTACCAAGGAACCTCCCTATCTTTTGGCTCAATAAACTTCAAGCCCAACGCATTGAAAATGCCCTCTTCAGTCCTGCAGGCCACAATATTATGATTCTCAACTACACCTTGGGAAGCACTCAACATCAAACCCTTAGACCGAGCTAACGTGCAAAGTTTCACATTATGCTCCTTGCTGCCGGTGCGAATCAGCAGGATCACGCCCCACGTCTCCGGACGCGCCCTGTAAACATCAACCTGCAAACCCGAAGGAAAACTAAATCTGTGCAATTCTTCCCCAGAAGCCTCAATTTTAACCCAGACTTCACAAGGGCTTTAGGAATCAGATTCTTCCAAACCGTTAAGGATCAAACTTAACAACCCCGCATAGTCCGCCAGGCAGATCCACAGCCTTAGGCAACGCCACAATATCAATGTCGCCAACCTCAGCCTTTCCTCGACGGATACTCCCTGCAGTCATAATACGATCGCAAAATGGCTGCAGGACAGCTACAACTTTCTCCGCTAAAACCTGAGCTTCGCCAAGATTCAACGTAAATCCTCCAGGCTTGGAACATCCAGCATTTGCTTTGTGATCTTAGGTACAAGCACCTGAGCTAACGTCTTCTCCTCAGCATTCATGATGAACGGGAGAAACATCGTAGTTTTATCGCTTTGACTGAGATACGTCATTTCTAAGTTAGCTTTCACCCACCAAAACAATACCCGAAGGCTAACGCTCCAGTTGATTATGTCCTCTTGATTGCCAGTGCGCTTTAGTTGATTTGCGTTTCCAGATAATCGGAGGCTCAACTTTAACCCATTGAGAAACAGGAATGTTATTGATAAATTCGAAATATTGAAACTCCAAGATGCATCTTCCATTTTCTAAATCCCAATCCCAACCAGATTTCTTGATTCCCCAACGAGCCAACAATCCTTCAATTTCCTCTTTAGTAGTTCTCGGATCAACCTGAGTTTTTTTGTATGGCACAATTGGATCATCACTGTAGATTTTCATTTTCAAGAAGCCTCCTTTGTTATTGAGCGTTTTTAGGATCAGATCACGCCAACCTACACCAAGCCGCTTCCGCTGACTCTTAGAGTACATTAAGAAGCCTCCAGGGGCATCATAGCTTTTCCAGATTTTTCAGAATGCGCATGACTTGCAAGCGCTTCTGAAAGCCAGATTCTATTCAGAAATTTTCGACTACCCACTTGATCGAATTTTCTTTCTTTCAAGTCGGCGTTAAATCTTCAAACCATTATCCAACTCAACGATACGCTTTACTCAGGAGATTCATGCAAGCCTCCAGGGGAACATAAGCTTCACAAGATCAACCACATACTTATGCACAGTCAATTCTTTCTGGAACTTCGCGCATTTTGCAGTCTCTGAACTCTTAATGATCTTTAGACGATGCGCCTCAACAGTTTCACTCTGCAATCTTAGCGAAGGCTTCAAAATCCTCTTTCAATCATAGTAGCGCTATGCACTTCAAGTTTTTCATTGCCTTCAGAAAGAATCTGATAATTCTTCACAAGATCAACCAAGACATCAGCGCCTTCAACCTTAACGGAACCGCCTCCACTTTCTTCCCCTCGTTACCATGAATTTTCAAGGGAACAACAGTCATTGGGTGATTGTCCCATGTCTCAAAAATAACCTCAAAGCCTTGATCACCAAGCAACACTTCCCAATCTGGATCAAACTCTGAGCCTGGAATAGCTAAACACTTACCAAGTTTAGGCACATCTAACGCAGGACCAAAACGCTCAGTAAGACTCTCAATCGAAACAGTCATGCAGAAACCTCCAGCTGCTCACGAACAACTTGGCAATGACTGCAAAAGTCACTTGGCAAGGGTGTATCTAACCCCACAGGCTTCGAAACTCTATACCTGCCCTCTTTTCTACGGCGCCAATGATGATGATTAACGCCGCATGGAAGCCTAGGCTTCTTAGAACCATAACCCACAGCTAAGCCTCCTTAGAATTCTCTAAAGTCGTGGGCTTCGACTCTTTCTTCTCAACGTTAGCGGTGCGAGGCTTCGGATAAATCTCAACAACAAATGCTTGCAGCTTTGGAAGATTGTGTTTTATGATGTCATCGAAAGCTTTGATCTTCAACTGAGCCTTAGCATCTTCCATACCAACCTTGAATGATTTATCGAAAGCATGCAACGTAACAGTGAAAACATCTGGAGAATCAGCATCAGCGGGCTCTTTGGTTAAGTGTTCATCAACGAACATCTCAATTTTATAGAGTGGTATACGTTCAGGCATTTACCTCACCTCCACAGCGGGAACTTTAGGATCCTGATTTAGGTAGACCTTCAATTCGCCGTGCCGATCACACAGCAACCGTTTGCCATCAACATGCAATTTTCCACCACAAATTGGACAAAACACTTTACATGCCTCCGACTTTAAGCCAGGAGAAGCTGTTCTTGTTTGGGAGACTCTTAGAAAGGAGAAGGGTTAGAGCATGCTCCAAAAAGCTATTCTCCCCAAAACTTGTGCTCTTAACTACTAGCCTATTCCCCAAGATTTGCAACCTCCAAGCTTTCAGATGCTTTAGAGACAGTGTTTTTGCGGATCTCAACAGCCAATTGATGTAACAAACCCTTAGATAACGCCAAGAATTAAGCCGCCTCCGGAAACAGCAACGTTTGAATTGGCTTGCCAAACTTGCGGGCAACAGTTTGCTTGACTTCTTTGTACTCAGCAATATCCATAGAAGCGCCACAACAAGGGCAAAGTGGGCAGCCGTCTGGAACAACTTCATCCTCCTCAACTTCTCCAGGCACAAAAGAAGACTCTGCAACCTCCGCTGTTTTAGCGGCAACTTCCGCAACAGCCTCAGCAAACGTACGCACCCTCGGAGTACAGTCGCCTGTAGTAGCAGGAATACTATCTGGCATCTTAACAGTGTGCTGAAGGGCTTCAGCAGAATTCACGTTAGTTTTCGGAGTACGCCCAGCATCAACTTTCTTCTGATCTTTGAATTCTTGAGGCATATACTTGAGAACTGTTCTTTCGCTAATCCCAGTTAACTTGGCAATATCCTCAACTTTTAGCCCGCTCTTAACAAGGTGAGTTATGCGTTCTTTGATTTCTTCAGGAGCCATGTCTCGCCTGGCAAAGTTAACAGCTAATCTTGCAGCTTCAAGTTTCTCAGGAGTATCAATCCAATCGCAAGTTTCTTCACGCCAATTCGCGTTCTCACCTTTACGATGATAGCCATCTATGATGTTGCCGAAGTGGTCTTTCAAAACGGGACATAATTCGCCAAGACCTTCCTTAGAAGTTGCCAAAGCATACTCGTGACCTGATTCATGCTCCTCTACGACCGTAACAGGTGAGGCATCTATCGCAGGTTTTATGGTAGGTATAGGTCCACGGTGACAATGTGGCCAATGCATGCGAAACTCGAATTCAGAGTCCAAAACCTTCGGGCAAAGAGGACAATTTATTTTACCCATAATTAATCCTCCGCCCCTGTTGCAGCAACCAAACGGCAGGTTACATGCGAATACTTTTTTATAAAATACGATGGATAACCAGTTACTATCAAAACTGCTCTTGTTTTTGCCTGCGTATGTTCAGGTATGGTTTGGTGGCAGCGTTCGCAGATGTGAGGTTTACGTGTGGTTACAAGTTTTGGCTTATTTTTGTTTTCCCAGTAGGCTTCTCTCTGCGCCTTTTGTTCTGTGCGGAACTGCTTGTATTGCTCATCAGTTATAGATTGCATCCTTAAGCCTCCTTTCGAAGAGACCTCTTGCGTAGATCTTCAAGCCTAAGCCGAGTAGATTCACTGACAAACTCTGCAACACTCCGATAGCCTGAAGTATTGCAGATAAAAGCCTCAATTTCGTCTACAAGTGAAGCTTTCAAACTAATTCCTTTAAATCCGTTTCCTTCCGAAGGCAATTTTCTCACGCTCCCACTGTAACATTACCTTAATGCTACCTTAAAAATGGGGTTTATTAATAAAACTTGTGGCTAAGCTACCTTAATAATAACTGTAATGCCCCAGTAAGAAATTAACATAAAAGCGGCATTTTCGCCCATAAATTTATATACAAACATTTGTGGTAGATATACCACATAATAAGTAAGGAATGCCAGATGCCCGGACAAGATTCAGGTTTTAGGGGAGTCAGCCTCAAAAACGGGCTCGTAGATGAAGTAGAAAAATTCGTCAAAGAACACCACGAATACAAAAACACAGCTGACTTCATCCATGAAGCAGTGCGAGTCCGCATAGAAGAACTACGAAGGGCAGAATCAAACAAAAAATCACTACCACGTTTTGAACATTTTAACATGGGAGCAAACGGCGTTAGAATAACTGATAGAAAAATCAAGCTCATCGCCGACATCTATTTTAAGCCACAAGGAATTTTCTGTGACCTAGATAAAGCTGATGACTGTGAACATATTGACTTTGCATTAACCGTTCCTGAAATTAGAGATATAATCAGGAAACACAAAAAAGAAGGCTGGAAACTTCCCGATGT
>CAWEPZ010000013.1:0-232685 GCA_963811105.1 Candidatus Bathyarchaeota archaeon
CCTGCTTTTCAATGAAGCCCTGGAAACTCTTAACCTTTATCATAAGAAGCCCCTAAATTATTAAATTCGCATGACCTAACGACCCAGATGACCGTGTGGAAAAAACGTTTTAGCTAAATCCAGAGTTTTAATTTCACTAACATCCCTTTTATGGCCTCATTGGCAGTTGCCCTCAGGTTGTTCGACGTTTTAAATCCAGGTACGGCTGGTTTCTTTAATAACGTCAAAGTGTGGGTCGTCAGAAAGAACTCGGCCATGATTCACTATTGCAGTGGCAGCAATGATGCAGTCGCCCATGGGAACATTTCGGTATTTACTTTTAAGCAGACCTGCGCACCTTGCAATTTCCGAACTTAGATCTTGGATCTGCAATCCGCTACTGATTAAGGCTTGGTAGCGGCTTTCAGCCATATCTTTTCCCCGCCGCTCACAAGTGATCTGGACAATTTCGGCAACCACTATGGTTGGCATAACCCCTTCATTCTTCGCCACAAGCTCCTTGAGCCTCCTCGTGGTTTTAGCCCTGACTTCGGCTACAGCTGAATAGAAGTACTCCGAAAGAAAACGCGTGTCAAGAACTTCGATCAAACTAAAACTCTGCTCTTAGCCTATCAATTGACTTCTTTACCTCTTCAGGAGTGCCAAAATCCGAGTCAACACCAGCCATTTCACTAAGCCGCGGAACAAGCCTGAACAACACCCCATTTTCAGTGGCTTCCACAACAAGCTGATCGCCTTCCCTTATGCCCAGTTTTTCCCTAAACTGAGCCGGAATCGTGGTCTGCCCCTTACGCGTCACCTTAACTATACACTGCATTTTACTTCACCAACCAAAACAAAAACGGTACTACCCTAAATAACTTTCCTACCAAAACCAAAAGTAGCACCATCAACTTGAACTCATCACCACTCTCTGACGCGTCTGTAATCAGCACAGTTCTTTAAGTAAGGCGTCAAGGCTTATTTTTTGGCCTTTTGCAATTTCTTTTCGAGCTGCATCAAGTTCCTTTTTTTCTTCCTCCGATACCTCTTCTTCAGGCAAAAGCATTGCTCGAAGCCTCAAAAGTTCAAGATGGACACTTTCCAGTTTTTCAAGAACTAACTTTACTTCAGCGTTTTTAACTGTCACAGTCAATGCCAATCGCCCTTAATTCTTATGCAACAAATACAATTCGGAAATCTTTAGACTCTCTTCAAGCATCCGGAAAAAAGGAAATCTACCCTATCACACAGTTTTGTGACATCTTCAACCCTTTGAAACAGGTGCCTACAAATATTTCTAAGCTAAATTATAGGCACACTTTTTTATTACCTCACCAGAGCAAAACACTTCGGTCAGGCGCATTTCTCTAAGACTGTTTTCACTTCTTGAGCGATTTCTCTGGAAATCGGCAATATAGCATTTTGAGAAGCTTTCCAAATTTCTATGCCGACAAAATTATCGTCCATGTCAACATCAACATAGACGTCTTCACCTAGCATCCGTGTGTCAACAATTTTCGAATCTTTCAACTTGATGTAGAGTATGTCAGCATCGCGATCGTATTCAACTTTCACTCTATTCTTCACCCACACATTATTCTTGAGTTTTCCTTCAACTATGTCTGAGCAGATGATGTTATAAAAGTTGTCAAGACCCTAAACGTATCCTCTTCAAAAGCATACACTACAAGCGGATCTTTTCCATTGAGCTTTCTAAAAACAACGTAAGCTGCCTACCTCTTAAGTATCTTTAAACATGATTCCGCATCTACCCAAAAGCCCCGATTAATCAGTTTTTCACCCAATCCTCAGGCTGCTCCTTCACTAACTTCAGCTCAAGTAGAACGTTCAATATAGCCAAGGTGCCCATTACTTTAATCTTCAAACGCCTTGCTGTTTTGCGAGCTCTTAAATCATCAAGCAACGCAACATCGGCATTCAACTCTAACGATACCACAATAGTTTCAGTCTCTCCCTTCCCAAGGTTAGATGACAGCAAGTTCAATAATTCATGATTAGAACCCTGCGCAACTTCAACCAACCCAGCACCTGTTAACTCATTCACCACGGTGCAAACTTCATCTCCTCTTATCTCTTCGAGAACAGAGTCAGCAACAATTAACTTATCAAGTATCTCTCCAACTAATTTCAGATAACCAAGTTAACCTAAAGCAATTAAGACTGAACTGTCTATAGCAGCCTTCAACTACACCGCTTCTTCTTCAACAAATCTTTACCTGCAACCACTTCTTTGGTCGACTCTTCATCATCCAAATAACTATACTTAAAACCAATACTCCTAAGCACCGCCGAAAACTCTACACGAGACATACCTAAAACCTCAGCGGCCTTACCTAAAGTAATAGTTCGAGAAGCAAGAAGACCCAAAACCAACAAGAAACGCTCTTTCGACTCCCTTTCCCTAAACAAAGGAAACTCATCGATAACACTGGTCAAAGACACATCGAACACCACATAAACAATTATTAAGCATAAAATTTAAACTTTCAAAACCAAAGCCACAAACAAGACATAATCAACACAGTTCTCTTAAGTAAGGCGTCAAGGCTTATTTTTTGGCCTTTGGCAATTTCTTTTCGAGCTGCATCAAGTTCCTTTTTTTCTTCCTCCGATACCTCTTCTTCAGGCAAAAGCATTGCTCGAAGCCTCAAAAGTTCAAACTTCTTCAATACTCTCTAGAATGTTCTCTGCGATTTTCCCAAAACGCGGGTGCGCTGTAATAGTGTAAACAACAACTTTAGAGACACAGATCACAAAAAGTCCGTTCCAATTCAAAGGAAAACTGTTTTTTGCGTGATTAGCTGTTGCAATTGAAAGAAGCTATCCTCCAAATAGGCTAACCCGCACTTATTTGCAGGAAGGGCTTGGATGGCATTTCAAATTCAACTGGTGGGCTGGTGGGTCTAGAATTATGTCTCTTTTATTTTTTCTAGTTGGGTTCGGAAGTTGGTGATTTGTTCAGGGGTTAAATTTTCCATGATCTTTTCAGTTTCTAATACGAATTTTCTTGCGGCGTCCACGGTTCGGCGGATTTCTGTGTGACTTAATTCATTTTCTACGTAGTATTGGGCGTCGATACGTGTCTGTTTAGCTTGAGCTATATCGTCAACCATCAACTGGCTAAGGAGTCCGTTTTGAGCAAGTAACCTTGCAACTGCTATAGTACAGTCGTGGATTTCCGATTTGACGCCTACCTTCATGAGCAACGCGTATATTGCAAAGTATCGTGCATAGTACGCAGTTGTTGTTATCCAATCAGTCTCATTGATTTTAAATGCCGCTGTCATAGTGTTCAGGGCGCTTATGGCTTTTTTGAGGTAAGCTTTGGTGAGATTAGAATTTGGTTCGATTATGCGTATGCCACGTTTCTGCTTGAAGCACCAGAACACGTTATCATCTCTCAATGTATTGTCTCCAAAGCATAGTCACAAACTGATCAGGGTTGCACACGACAATGTGGTTTGCAATGACTTCTTTTATTAGAATGTCGCCTGTTCGTTGTGCTAACTCAAAGTTTTCGGGGGTCACAGTTTTTAGATTGACCTTTTTTCCGAAGGTGTCTTCGAACTTTCTTATGTAGTTTAGCTGGTTTTCTGAAAGTTTGCCTATGAATAGCAGGTCTATGTCGCTTTCCTCAGTAGCATAACCTTTTATGTAGCTCCCGAAGAGGAGAAGGGGGTTTGAAAGATCCATGTTGTTTAGGTGTTCACAAAATTTCTTTATGAGAAAATTGCTCTCTAGGTAATTTATTGTAGCAAGCTCTTCTGTTATTGTAAGGTAATGTTTAGTCAGAATGTTGTCTTTGCTTAGCCGGTACTGCTTATTTCTACCCATTTTTTCAGAATTAAGTATTTTGAGGCTTTCCAACTGTTTCAAGTAGGGTAGTAATGCAACGTGGCTCGTTCCTATGAGTTTAGCCATGGCTCGTATGTGCATAGTTGCTGTGTAATTAGTTCGGTACAACCCAAGTATTGCAAAAAAGAACCCGTTAATTTTGGTAACTTTCACTACCATACGGTAACAATTATTATCAGTTACTTTTAAAGCTTACCCATAAACAAAACACTGATCAAATCCACCGCAACAAAAAATCGGTAACCAAAAAGCTTCACCGGCAACGACCAAGCAAACCGGATATCGAGATTTCCATTTTTGTAGAACGACAAATTGAAAACTCATGAATTAGTTACGCAATTTTTTAAGCACTGACAATTCATAAAGCTTATATATTAAGAGTTAAGTAGCGAGAATATAAGACAGGTAACGAAATGAAAAGTGCAGGCAGCAGAAAAAAGCGCAGCACACTCAGAATTGCCCCACTTCTACCCTTGCTCCTCATAGCCTTTGTCGCCGGCTGGATCATCTATTGGATAGGACAGACTAAAAACAGAACAACCACTAACTCTAGCAAAACCAAGGTCACACAAATTTCACAGATTCAAAATCATTAACGCAAAAACCTGAGCCAAAATCCTTAAACTCTAAAATGAAACTTGGAGCCAACACTACAAAATCCCTTCCTAACAGAAGCGGATCAGAACAAAGGGAACACTATCTATTCGTTATGACTATTCTCCTTTTCCAAACTACAGCCAGTATATTCAGTGTAACATCTATTAAACCGTTCGCAAAATCCACCGAAAAAACCGCCTTCTCCATAATTACGACTAACTGACAGAAAAACTGCACAAAAAAATCAGCGAAAAAACGCTTTTTAGGCTTCGACTTATGCTCAAGTTGGAAAAATTAGCAGGAAAGGCCAAAGCCTCGCGAGGTGCCTGCAGACGCGCATAATCTCAGAAGAAGAACAACTGAGGAGCCAAACCCAGCAAAAATATTTTTGAAAACTTTTCTTAGGCATGAAAAGCGATGTTTAAATCTGTAACTTGCTAGGATTTAGCAAAAAATTAGGGCAAACACTCAAAAAACTTACGAACAAATATTTAAGTTCAATCCAAAACATATTTCTAAATCACATTAATTAAAAACCCCAAACATAATTAACTTACTTTCCAAACAGCAGTATGTTGAGGCGAACGGGAAAACTTCATGAGCAAAGCGGCAGATATTGCTAAAGTTTCTGCAACAGGCAGCTTTCACTTACTTTGGGGTATGGTAATCTCTACAGTAATCTCTTCAGTGGCAACAATCTTCGTCGCACGACTCCTCGGCTCAGATCTGTATGGATTATACGGAATAGTTTTGGTAACCCCTACGCTTATTGGAATTTTCAGGGACTGGGGAGTAACCTCCGCCATGGTACGTTACGCGGCACAATTTCGAGGCGAAAACAGAGAGAGCGAAGTCAGAAGCATATTTGCCTCGGGATTAATCTTTGAAATCGCCATGGGTTTAATATTATCGGCTCTATCTTTTGGCCTCTCAGGCTTCTTAGCCACTAATGTGTTTCATCGTCCCGCCATTGCTCCACTTATTGAATTAGCATCCATCTCAATTTTAGCCATGGGGATAGTAAACGCCGCCACAGCAGCCTTCACCGGCGTCGAAAAAATGGAACACAACAGCATCATGCTCATCATCCAATCAATCTTCAAAACCATCATCATGATAACCCTTGTCGTCCAAGGCCTGGGAACTGCCGGTGCAATAACAGGCTACACCGCAGGCTACGCAATCGCAGCAACAACAGGCATCCTGCTGATGTATACAATATATCGAAAGCTTCCAAAACCAGACACAAAAAAACTCGAAATCAAAGCCTACATAAAATCCATGCTCACATATGGCACACCACTATCTCTCTCAACAATAATCACTGGATTTCAGGGACAATTCTACGCCTTCCTACTACCGATATTCTACATCAGCGACAACACCACAATAGGAAACTACGGCATAGCCTCAACCTTTGTTGTACTCATCTCCTTTTTCGCAACCCCAATTCTCACCATGCTTTTTCCAGCTTTCAGCAAGCTCGATCCTGAAAAAGATAAATATGCCCTAAAGAGCGTCTTCCAATTCTCCATAAAATACGCCTCACTAGTGGTTGTTCCCGTAGCAATGCTCGTAATGTGCCTTGCGCAACCCGCAATCGCCACGATCTTTGGCAGCAGCTACGAATCGGCACCCCTATTTCTTGCACTCCTCGCAGTCACATATGTCTACACCGCGTTTGGATCCTTGACCAATGGAAACTTTATCCTCAGCCAAGGAAAAACAACTTTCAGCCTATACCTAACTCTAATCACGGCAGCATTAGGCTTCCCAATAGGCTACTTACTAATAATGCAATTCGGAGTTATTGGCCTAATAATAACTTCCGTCACTACGAACATCCCAAGCACAATCATCGGATTATACTGGATCAAAAAACACTACGGGTTAACTGTGGACTGGAGATCATCGGCAAAAATCATCATCTCATCACTCACTGCAGCGGTGCTAACGTACTTGCTCGTGACGGCGCTCAGCTTCTCAAGTTTGGTGAACCTCATTATAGGTGTGGTTTTCTTTGTAGCAATTTTTGTAGTTGCAGCATTGTTAACCCGAATATTAAACAAGGACGACCTGGACAGCCTGCGAGCCATGGCAAGTGGTCTTGGAATACTGGGCAAAATAGTCGACCGCATACTGAACCTAATAGAAAAAGTAATGGATCTGCTAAAATACAATTAACTTTCGAAAGCTTACGCATGTTTGGAGCCAAGTTAGAAGCCGCAACTTGATTTTGAGTAAAGCAACAGCCGATATCTTTCAAAATTCCATTAGGGCAAAGTTGGCTTGATTAGTTCTTTTTATATCTGCGATTTGCTAAGAGGTTTGTTATATGTTTGCAATTGGTCACTTTGCTTTAGGATATATACTGGGAAAAGGCACCTCAAAGCTTGCCCAAGTCAAAGTGAACCTGCCGCTTCTGTTTGCAGCTTCTGTTCTTCCAGACGTTGATTTGATACTGCGTTTCTTGATGCATAGAGGACCAACTCACTCACTAATCATAATAACTGTGCTTATGATTCCTTTTTTTGTTGTTTATCGTAAACAAGCCATCCCATATTACGCGGCTGTGCTTTCTCACATTTTCATAGGTGATTTTTTCACCGGAGGAGCCCAGGTAATCTGGCCTCTATCAAGCAGCTCGTTTGGAGCCCTAAGCATCGAACCACTTAGCCTAACTAACGTGATTGTTGAGCTTAGCCTCTTCTCCGTAACCTTGCCGATCATGTACAAGCTGGGCGATCTGCAAACTCTTCTAAAGCCGCACAACAAAAATTGGGTACTAATAATCCCCTTAGTTGCGACTCTAGGACCTTTGCTCACGATTGGCCGAGGCCAAGAAACATCTCTCCCAACCCTACTCGTAATCCCCAGCCTGTTCTACGTAGGATTATTTGCTTATTCCCTACTTGTAGAACTTAAATCCAACCACAAACATGCAGGGACAGGCGATACTGGTATTTGAAGAAAAAACATCTATTACTGAGCTGACGCCTTATTGAGTTCTGCAATCAAGCATTTAGAGAGAAACGCGTTTTGCAAGTTTCCTGGTGCTCTTTGATTTTTGTGCAGGTGAGAGGGTTGATGCGTTGTTTATTTGTGGATGTAAGGTCATGTTGAATGAATTTTGGGTTTCACTAGTTAAGTTAGAAGGCCGTTTTTTTCGGTTAGAGGTATTTTGCGGGCGTATCCTCAAGTTCAGAATCAAACATTCGAAGGCCTCACAAATGTTGACACGTTTTGCGGATGTGGCGCCGTGTTTAGATGCTCGCCACATTGAAGAACGATGAAGGCCCAACTAATCTCTAATTATTCATTTTTATTGAAAAAAGACAAATGTAAACAAAATAACTGCTTTAGGGTACCTTTATTCACCAATACGTCAAAATCTAATTGAGCGTCTGCGTAGAAGTTCTCGAATTTCAAATCTAGTTTGGGGCATCACAATTTCCACTCCAACGAATTAATTTTCAGCCTTCTCAAGTTTTCTCTCAAAAAAACCGGCACTGAATCCCTATGCGAAAGAAAAACCTTGTTCTCTTAGATGCCTCATGAAGCATTATGTCCTTGGATTTTGAAGTTGGAGCAAACAAGTTACACGCACATAATTTTCATGAGCACATGTTGTACTTGAGATGTTTCAGAGATAATTAACAGGAAATTGTCTTGAGACTTAGCAAGACTTAATACTTATCCTCTAATTACTCTTGTCAAAGGTTGGCACATCGTGAACAAAGAAGAAAACGACCCTGAGACATTGCAGTTGCTCGATGAATTAAACTCGGAATGGGTCAAACGATGGCGCAAAGTAACAAACAAAAAGAGATCTACAAGTAATAAGCTAACGAACAAGGCCATTTTACCCAAAAAAAGAGCGCCACCATAATTCCAAACCTCAATCTTACAAAAGCTATGAACCTTCAATTATTCAATATTCAGGCAGAATAGCTTTCAGCAATTTCATTGCACCATTGGTGTTATACTTGTGACATTTCTGCTACTGCTATAAAATGTAAAACATGAAATAGTACGTGAAATCAATAACACTTAAAAGGAAAATCTTCAAAATAAGTTAGATACGGCTACCCAACATGAAATCTGAAGAAAACGATGATGACACACTACGATTAAAAGATGAATTAAACACAGACTGGGTTAAACTATGGCGCAAAGCAACAAAGAAGAAAAGCGCCCCAAAAATAGAGCTCACAATGGGAGTTATTCCACCACAAAAAAGAGCCACGGCAAATTTGAAGAATAAATCTAAAAAAACCTTATAGAGCCTAATTATTCCATTCTCACTCAACTTAGAGAATTTGAAGTGCACGTCGAAGAAAGCAGCATTTTTAGAGAAACAAAAAAAGGAAAAAGAGGTAGATTTAATATGTGTTTACTCATATGGTCGCTTTCTTATTGCCACCATAAATTATAGCGCCAGTACCCTTTCATGATTAATCACTGGGGATAAAAATAAAGCCTAAAAAAATTTTCTGCTTAGAGACCATTCTCAATTATTCAATGGCGGTTTTTATTGTGACGAAGAACAAATAGACTTCCAAATATAACTAAAATTACTACAACAAGAGTGACTAGAAATACTACAGAGAAAGTTGGTGACGTTTGCTGGTTGGGAGTGATAGGTGTCTGGCTGCTTATACTATTGGATGGTTGGGTTGGTATTGGCGTTTGAGGTGGAGTTGGTTTCTGGCTTGTGTAAGGTGTTGCTGTCGGATGTGCAGTAGTAGATGGCGTATTCGGGGCTGGTGTATTGGTTGGTGTAGCAGGTGTAGTCGGCTGAGGAGTTGGAGGAGATAAAAACGGTGTTATCTTAATAACTCGAAAATTATCGGAGGTAACTGTAACGCTATAATTATCCATTGCTTGACGAGGGAGCACCGAAGTGTCGCCTGTCCACAGATCTCTTACGGTATAGTACTCAAAACCCTCCAATCCCGTTTGGTTGAGCGGAATCTTAACTGAAACGGCAGCAGCGGAAGTTAAATTGTCATTTCCAACTATGAGAACTGCCTCGCGTTGGTTCGGCAGGAACCTAAGATATGGCGTTGGAGAAGCCCTTATTGAAGACGTAAAGTTACCAACCACAACTACATTACTATTATTTCCTTCGGATGAGAAATAATGAAGAGCTGGTTCAGTTTCTCTTATACTAATTACTTTTTTGAAACCCTGATAGAAATCGTTGTTTTTTGAATTTTCCAGTTCACCCCATTGCACTTCAGAGGGAAGTAACCACAAACCCGCGGAGTTAGGAACGGGCGCAAAAGTACTCTTGAATTCTTCACCTGCCATAAACATAGGAATGAACGGCGTGAAAAAAGATCCATATCCAACTCTAAAGAGGCTGCCCTCTAAATTGTAAGTCATGCTATCATGGCAAGAAACTGGAATCGTGTAATATTGCCTTTTTAGATTTGGAAACACTTGATCTTGAGCTTTTTTCATGTCAGTGATAACTATGCCCATTGCCGGGTCAGGAAGATTATGAGAGTTTAGCATTGAAATGGGTAACCACTCACCGTCAACTTGTTCAAAGTCGTAAACTCCAATATCAAACGGGTAATCATCAGGGTCCCCTTCGGGAATGATAAGCAGATCATGACCTGCCTGACGGGCATTTTCTTTTATTCTAGCGATTAAGTCAAAGCGACTACTGCCCAAATCTATTCTGAAGCCATCGATACCATAGTCAAGAATATACTTAGTATAAGTGTCAACCCACCAATTATCCAAGTCGCTTTGCTCATAACCTCCCACAAAATCAATCATTCTAGTGTTAATTCCACGGAAGTCTTGGTCTATAGGGATTTCGTCGTAAGATGGGTTAGTCACTGCGCCAAACCAATCCGGATGCGCAGTAATGTCTGTTCGGTTAGGATAAGCAGTTACATAAGAAGGCATCGTTGAATTTGTTTTTACCAGGGGGCTATAAGACATTACACCATGAGCTACCATATCTACAATAACTTTTATTCCCCTTTGATGTGCCGAAGCAATTAGATCCTTGAATTCATGTTCTGTCTGTTGAATATCCGATGAGTTAGTGCCCAAAGAAGGTTCGATGAGTCCCGGGTGAATACCAGCATATTGCGTGTAAATATAGCCGAAATGCTTAGGGTCACCCCAAGAATAGCCTGACAGCCAAATTGCTGTTATTCCCAAATCTTGAAGGTAGTCTAATTTTTCGCTAAGTGATTTGAAATTGCCTGTTTGGGAACCATTGGGTGAAGTAAACGTTTGAGTATTTATCTCGTAAATGATTAAGTTGTCTATCCAATTAGGTTTTGTCAAATCTGCGTTGAAGGCTTTAAACTTGACAAGTGAAACTTGGCTTGGATAACCAGTGTGATTTGAGGGGATAATGGTAAACCCATTTGAACTAAAAGGTCCAGATACAAGATCTCCGAAACCTGTGAACTCCCATGAAGACCAATTCATAATTGAATAATATTGCTTTCTATAAAGTCCACCTTCATTATTCTTGATTGTTACAAAGAGGTTTCCGTTTTCAATACTTAATTTAGGCGAAGCAACCGCGCTTCCATCTAAAGAGTACCAATCTGTTAAACCTTCATATTCTCCGTTTCTTGCGGTATCCCAGCTTTCCATGGTAAGAGGAGTCCATTCTCTAGCATATAGGCTGTCGTCTCGACCCTGTCCAACAATTATGAAGCGATCATTGAACGCTAAAAGCACGGGTTGCGCTTCCAACAAGCCCCCCAAAAACTTTGCACGATAAAAAGTGGCAGCATCCCCACCGACCTCACTACTTGTTAGTTCGGCGACAACAACCTTCTGTTCCCCGTTCCATTGCCAAATTTTTCTATCTGAACCTAAACCAAAAATCTCCGAGTTCGAAATCACATAAAATCGGTTGCTGAAGGGACCGTTGACCACCTCATTCCAAGTGGTTCCGTTCCAAAATGCGATGTTTTGTTTATCATCAATTGCATAGATCTCATTGGTTGATTTTACGATGAAATAATCTTGAATTGCGCCATTTCTTATAACCGGCTGCCATTCTAATCCATTCCACTTAATTAGCTTTTCATCCTTGCTTACTCCGTAAATCTCTTGCCGAGAAACCACTTGTATATGGTCTTTGACGCCTGAAGAACCCGATGTAATGCCCTCCCAGACAAACCCATTCCACAGGTAGACTTGATTATCTTTACCAATTGCGTATATTTCATGGTCAGAGACAAAGTAGAAGTCATCAATTATGTCTCCGTTAGAAGTTAGGGCATTCCAGTTTTTCCCATTCCATTCTAGCAGTTCAAATTCACCGCTTACGCTCTTGCTTAAACCATAAATTTGGGTGGGTGACTCAACCATTATTCTCTTTTCAACTGATCTTCCAGAGGTAACTTGCCACCACCAAGCGCCATTCCAATGCCAAATATTTCCATCATCAGCAAGGGCATATACATCGTTTTCCCGTCCTGAAGCCAAGCAGAAATCATCTTTGATTTGAGGGGAAGCAAGTGTTTGGGCTTTTACATTGGCTGAATTTAAGTGTGAAAGAGTAGTGCCTGAACAAACTATGAGAAGAACTAAGAAAAATCCAATATATCGAGATCTAAGTTTTCTTATGCTTGGAAAATTCATGGCTAGTTTATTCCTCAGAGCAAACGTTAATTGAAGCAAATGATGATCGGATTTAGTAATATTAGGCTTATTTCGTAAGAAGTTATAATAGTAACCGAATAATATTATGCGGGCAATAGTAGATTTATTGGTTTCCTGTTTGCGGCTTTGTGATTTGGTCGGTGATTGCATTCATCTCTCCGAAGCCTCATTTATGCGCTTAATAGTTATGCTTTATTAACTAATGATTCACATTATGAATCATAAAAAAATTGAACTAAGATATTTTTGCAATAACTAACATCCCTGTACACATATTTTTTGACACCTTTTCAAGGAACTTGAAACCTTTCCAATTTTCAAGTCCGAAGGAATTGATGACTTGAAAACCATTATCCTGAAGTAAATCACATAAAGAATAAATCGTGAATGGACGGATATGACCAGCAGGCTTCCAAGTATCCATACGATGTTTCAAAGAGGCAAGCCGGTAACCATAACTTAATTTTTTTGTTGATACTTCAGTGTTAAATGGTTGAATTCCTAAAGGTACTAAAATTCGGTTTTTCCAGCAAACCACATTTAAAGTCGTTATCAATAAGATGCCATCAGCAGAGATGCTTTTTCTTATAGAGGTTAACAAGAAATCAGTATTAAAAATATGCTCTATGGTCTCGAAAACTGTGATTACTTGGCAGTCTTTGGGGAAAAGAGAATCGGAATTAAAATCTAAACAAGAAAATGTTATCCCCTCACTTTCACAGGCGTTTTGGCATTCTCTTGAAGCGTCAGCGCCAACTGCTTCAACCGAGATGCCTGATGTTTCTTGAATGAATTGGGCAAATTTTCTTGTTCCCTTGCCGCTTCCGCAGCCTATGTCAAGATACTTTATGGATTCTCGATTTTTTTTCCAATCTTTTGCCAAACTGGAGAAAAGTTGTATTACAGGCTTTTTAGATATCAATTCACCGTACCTGTCTGGGGTTTGCTCGAACCTTTCCCTGTGGTTATAAAAGCAATCTGTTCCTTGTTGACTTACCATTTATCGTTACCTTTTCTAATTTTAGATTTTAGTTTGTTGACAAATTTTGTATAGATTGACGGACTTAGTACATATACAAGCATGGCGTCAGTAAAAACAATAGATACTGTGATTAAACTGTAAGATAGCTCTTTGTCTTGTATGCCGATTAATATTTTCTGGTCTGTTATTGTTTGAGTTGGGTTGAAAATCCAGCCTTTGAAGAAGACATTGGCCTGAATATTGCTCGTACGCAAAGATGTTTGGGTGTCCTTTAAGTTGTTATATAGATATTGCGAGACAACAGCAAAGTTAGTCAAATTAGTAGATACCAATAATGAGGACTGTTCCGGACTGTCTTCCAAGACCTTATATGAGACTTGGTTGAAATCTTGGCGCACAGCAAACAACCTTACGGGATTGCTTTTGGTTAAGCTTATTTGGGAAAAATGTGAGATGGATTGTTCAGAAACCAAGGACACGTTTGCCAATTTGGGTACCACTGGAAAAGTCACGAATAAATTCCCGTTAATATAAACATTCACTTGATCAATTAAACGAGTGATTTTAACGTTAATGGATTCATTTGGGTTTCGAAGGCTGTAGCTGCTGTATTGGTTTATTACGGCTGAATTGAAAATGCCGTTTTGTTCAACCGCTAACTCAACATAACCGTTGTCGTGGAAAATAATGAAATACACTTCATTTCCAGTATCGATAAGAACTCGTGGGCTTAGGAAGCTTATTAAGCCATTTTCTAATATGTTAACTTCAAAATTCAATGTGAAGCTTCCATATGTGCCCATTGAAAGCGCAGTTGAATTTAGAGTTATATCATCGAATTGCCTTGTTTGCGCTGTTTCAGTCTCTACAGCTTTAACTGTATCTCCCGGCGATAACGTGGTTATGGTTGAGAAATCATTTGTTGCTTCAAGACCTTTCTGTAATAACTTGACGGTTCTTGATTTGTTGCCGTTAGTGATATCAATTGACAAATTGTTTGTAATATTGCTCGGCAAGTAAAAAGCATGTACATCGTAGATTCCTTGGTTTATGGAAAGTGGAACATTGAGCTGAGAAATTAAGTTCTGCTGATTCATAAAGACTGGTAAATCGCTAAAGTTAACAAAGTCAAATGCGTACTTCAGAGTACCGATGTCATCATAGAAGACGTAATTGTTTGAAGCATAGATTGAGGGCAAAGCGTTCGGATTATCATAGAGACGGTAATCTTGTGAACTATCAACAAGCGTGAGAGCGCTGTCACTTCTAATTTGCCGAAGAGTATTATTCATGTTATATGTGACTGGAAAAATTAACCCTTCGTGTGCATCATAAACATTCATTACCGCCAAAGATTTTATTGAAAACAAACCCAAAGCTTTGCTCCAAGAAAAGTTTCCTTCTGATACTAACTTGGATGCCCCATAATTTACAGACGAAACGAGCTGGAAAATACGGGAATTAGGGTCTGCATAGAGTTCGGCTTTATGGGTATAAGGCAAAATTATTCCTCGCTGGTTCTGGAATTGCTGCGCCAGTTGGTTTGACGCGTTTACGTATGTTTGGTTGTATAGTCCGCCCCAATTCAACGAATCTGACACTTCTTGGAGGGTTGTTTTACCTGCGTAGTTAATTAGCCAGGGGCTGTTGTAAACTACTGTACCGACGATTAACAGTGTTAGCGCTAAGCCGACAAAGAACTTCCTTTTACCTCTTATAGCCGAAAACTCGATCATTCCAAAAAACCAAAAAACGGTTGTTAAAATAGAAATAAGCATGATCACCCTTAGTTTGATAGGAGTCTCCCATGTTTTAAGAACTAAAGCTAATGCTCCAGAATTAAGTGAGCCGACATTAAGGTTTTTCATCAGTAAAATTAGAGTTAACGCGGTTCCGAAAAGCAGGATGCTCTGAAAAAAGAACATCCTATCTTTGTTTAATTTGTTTCTGGGCAAAAAAAGCGCTAAAACTGATAGGACAAAAAAAGCAAACAGAACATAACCGCAATAATTCGTTATGGCGTTTGAATCATACCAAGCATTAGTTCCTAGCCCAGCCCCAGCATCGCCTCCTAACCTGAGAAGAGTGTTCAAATTGGAGTTCTGGTAAGTATAGTCGATTGTTTGAATAAAACTTGAGGATGAACCCTGGAAATAAGTTGCCATAGGAGCTTTTTGGATATTAAATTGCGAAATGATAAGCGGCGAAAGGACGATAAGGATTATTAGTCCAAAGATTGAGAAGTTGATAATACAAAGCTTGAAGAATTTTTTTGTCAGGCGGTACCTTATGAATAAAGTAATTACGAAAGTGAGAATTAAGAAAATTGTCACTAAAGCAACTGATAAGATGAATTGTTCATTAGCTGATGCCGTTAAAGCAAGAAATAACGCAGCAAATCCGAAGTTTTGCACTAAGCCAGGTGTCTTTTGTGACTGCATTTCTCTTAGGGAACGTACAAAGAATTTCAGCCCCAAAGGCAACAGAACTAAAGAAAAAGCGTTGATAATCGATGCATAATAGTAAGGTACAATTGGATTTATTAGGTAAAGAACTGAAACTAAAATTCTCAGACGGTCACTTTTTAAGAATTCCTTTGAAAAAAGGTAAAACGAAACCATTGAGAGGACGTAGAATAGAAAAGGATAAACAATTGTTGAGGGAAGATTAAGCAAAGCAATAAGGTAGGTTAAGGGGAATAGAAACCCAGATTTGAAAGTCGAAAGAACCCCAATATCTCCCATATAAGACGAACGAACAATTTTTGGCCCTATAATGTCGACGATATTGCTTTGAGTCCAGCGAAAATTGTCGCCAATAACTAAGACTAGGCAAGAAAATAACGCTAAAAGTTAAGAAGAGGGCAATTGCAAGAAAAACAATTAGAGGAAAAGTGAAGCGCTTGGCTGCATGTATAGTTTTGTATCCCAGGAGAGCTTTTGAAAACGCAATCACCTATACGAGCGGCTGGTTAATAAGGTAGTTCTAGCATTTTTCACTGATAAACTTATTGTAGACATCAATATATTGATCGGCAATTTCTTTCCAAGATAGAACTTTACTATTATTCGTGTTCGCAATAAGCCTGTCTTTTAGGCGCGAATCCGTCATGATCCTGACTATTGCACGACCTAACTCTTCAGCGTTCCCCATAGGAGCAAGCAGAGCAGTGTCTGTTTTAATTATCTCGACTGAAGACGGAGTGTCAAACGCTACAAGCGGCTTATGCATCGTTAAAGCTTCTAGTATAACTATGCCAAACGGTTCCTGAAGTGAAGGAAAAACGACAACCTCACATCGTTTATAAAGAGACGCCTTACTTTCCTCATCTATCCAACCGATTAACTTTATGTTGTCTGAAAGACCATTCTTTTTAACTAAATCATCCAGAACAGGCTTATACGATCCAGACCCAGCAATCACGGCTACGGCGTCAGGAACTTCTGCGATTACTGTTCGCATTGCATCAATAAGAAATTGAAAACCTTTCGATTCACTCATTCTTCCAACCGCAAAAATAACTCTCTTGTTCTTCAAAGAATATTTTTTTTCGACATAACTCGACAATTCAGCTTTAACGTTGATTAAGGAATCGTTTGGGCCATTGGGAATAACTATCGTCTCTTTATTAACTAAATTGTTACTCGCACATTCAGTCGTCAAAGCATTAGAAACCACTGTTACCGCCTTCGCCCTTTTTGCCATAACTCTTACAATTGTTTGCAAATATATCTTAAATAGCGTTTTAGCAAGAACACCTGACTTCTCAATGGATTTGGGAATCCCATGGCAAGTTAAGACGTATTTCTTACCTAAAAATACACAAAAAAGAGCTGTCATATTAATCATTGGATGGCAATAACCATGGAGATGAATAACGTCATCTTTGCTTTGAATTACCCCCTTTATTATATGCAAAGTTCCGCTTACAGTTGGAAGAGTATAGGAAGCTGAATCATATTTAGAAGATCTAGGAAAAGCCAATAATGGAACAAAGTTAACATAGAAGTCATTAACTGGAACACTTTTAACCTTGCCAACGAACTCCTTATTACTAAAGTTCCCCGCTATCACGGTTACCTGATGGCCATCAAGATTGAGTTGTTTAGATAGATTCTCGTAGACAACTCCGCCACCTCCAATGCTTATGGGTGGAAATTCAGGGGTAACTAGCAGAACTCTCATGGTATTCACGGGAAAAGCAATTCTTCGTAGAGAGCGCAAAATTGTGAAGCAATAATTTCCCACGACCGTGTGCTCGCAAAGTTGATGTTGCGCTGTCTTAATTCAAGTGCTAGTTTGGGGTTATCGACGATTTCTTCGATTCTTTGAGCTAAAGCTCGAGGTTGATGTTGACTTATCAGTAAACCGCATCCTTCTTTAGCGAGCTCTCTGAATTCAGGCAAGTCAGTTGCAACAATTGGTGTTCCGAATGAACTTGCTAAGTGAGCGATACCGCTTGTTCCAGTGCACGTTCGATAAGGAAGAATTACAGCGTTAGCTTTTTCAAACAATGCCTCAAGCTGATCCTCGGGAACATAGCCTAAGAAAAATATGTTTTTGTTGATTATTTTCCTGTATTTTTCTAGGTAGTCGGGGTAGTTTGGATGTGCTGCGCCGGCAAAGATTAGTTTTAAGGATCTATTCTTCTTTTCAAGAATATCAAATGCGTCTAACAATAGGTCGATATCTTTGTAAGGACCAGAATGACCTATGTATAGAACCGAGTCCCTATTTCCCATTTCATTAAGCATACAACTGTTTTTCCAGGTGCCATGAGCAATCGTAACAGCTTTTTTGCAATGGTATCTCTTCTCGAAGAAATCAGTATGCGACTTCATAGTTAGAGTTACAGCTGAAGAAGAAGCAATTAATTTGGTAACAAAGAATGCGCTTATCCTATTGATAAAAGTATTTTTAAAACCTGTTTTTTCAACATCAATTTTATCAATAATGTTGTGCATAGTAGTAACCGTTTTAAACCCCATCACTCTGCATAAAGAAGGCAAAGAGAGACCTACAAAGTTAGAAATTCTAGACTTCCCAAAAACAGCCATATGAACGTTGAAATGAACAATATCCGGTTTAAGAGACAT
This sequence comes from Candidatus Bathyarchaeota archaeon, assembly GCA_963811105.1. Classification (GTDB taxonomy): domain Archaea; phylum Thermoproteota; class Bathyarchaeia; order Bathyarchaeales; family Bathycorpusculaceae; genus Bathycorpusculum. The sequence continues at coordinate 18,184 of CAWEPZ010000013.1, forward strand.
TATTTTCTTCGGTATCGACAAAAGAGACAATGGATCGTCTGATTTCCAAACCCTATGTAATGTTACCTTATCATTTATTCGACAGACTTCTTCCCGATCAGAAGTTCTCTCTGTAATTATGTCAATGTGGCCCATGCTCTGACATTTCTGCAATTCCCCAACCAAGTTCAAAGCGTATTCGGCTAATCTTCCTTGCCTTGGTGGATAATTCGTTATTAAGGCTGTTTTCATCATGACATGTTTGTCGCGCCTTTTCGGCTTATTTTGATTTAGCTCTGATAAAGTCATTACTAACTTCCCGTCCTTCATTGTCTTCCCTCCTTAGCTTGCACGATTTTTTTTATAAGGCATGTTTCGTTGGTTGCATTATTTCGGATTTAGTAATATGGATCTATCAAACTAGTCCCTCTCTTTAGCTCGTAAATGTTGGTTTTGAGGGAGTTGTCCCGCTTATCCAACTCCACCCAGAGAAACTATTTGAATTCAAATCCAGATTACTCTGCCAAAGCGTAACACCATCCATGCCAACAACAATAACACAGAGTCTATCGCCAATCACAGTAGCAGCCGGACTTTCAAAAGTTGAGCCATCTGGAAGAGCTACCCATCCCTGCCAAGCTGAACCCAAATATCTGTTTATGTAGATGCTGTTATCTGAGCCTCTGACAACCAAACAGTAGCCATAACCATTCTGCCAAACAGCCAAAGTAGGCGAAGACGTAACAGAACCAGGAATCCAACTCCAACCAGAAAACACACCCGAAACAACATCAACACTAGCCTGCCACAGCGAGTTCTGAGCAGATAAATCAGAAGCACTATAGCCCCTCACAACTACAGTAAGCACATCACCCTCCATCACAGCAGCAACCTTATCACTAGTAGATCCACTGGCAAACACTCTCCAATCACCCCACGACCGCGCCTGAACCGAATACACACAATAGTACACGCTATTATCAGCACCCCGCACAACCAACGCCACTGCATTACCATTAGAAGCCAAAGTAGGCGGAGAAGGAGTAGTTCCACTAATCCAAGACCAACCGCTAAATACGTTACTGTTTAAGTCAACATAGCCATGGTAGAGCGACTCGCCATCCATACCTCGAACCACAATATGCAACTCATTCCCACAAACCACAGCAGCCGGACTATCCAAAGTTGAACCAGGCAAACCAACCCAACCGCCCCAAGTATCAGAAGCAAAATCATAACTTCGATAATAAACAGTATTATCAGCACCCCGCACAACCAAATCCGCACTACCAGTCGAACCGGTGTTAATCGCAAACGTCGCACCAATAGACCCATCAGCAGAAACCGCACTAAACTGGTAACTTTGGCCAGCAGGAGTATTGACAGCTACCGGTAATCCATTAACCGTTATGCTTGCGATGTGGCAACCAACATGTGGAGTAATCGTGTAGGTTGGAGTAGCGCCATAGTTAACAAACCCTGTTCCAGGAGAAATCCCGCCGTTAGCACCCGCAGTCACAGTAATAGTATATGTGTTAATCGCAAACGTCGCCGCAATTGTGTGTTCTGTTTGGACATTGACAAAAGTCCATGATGCCTGAGCACCCTTAGACACGCCATCAACAACCACATCAACAATGTGATAACCGAGGTTAGCCGAGATCGTGAAGGTCTTATCAGTGCCATAGGTAACGCTGACAGATCCACTGGGGTTAATAGAGCCGCCAGATCCAGCAGAAGCAACAATCGTACCTGTAGTTTGTACTGTAAGAGCCATCGAAGTTTCCTTTGTGTTTCCACCCATGTCAGTGACTAAAGCGTAGATAGTGTAGGAGCCGTCAGCAAGACCAGATACGCCATATGTCCAGTGAGCCCAAGAATCAGAGGTTGCAGCATCCTGATAAGTACCAGTCGCGCCGACCTTGAACTGAACCTTCAAAACAGCAGCGCCATCAAAAGCTGTACCTGAAACAGTGAAACTGCCAGAGTGCAAAACCGCATTGCTAATCGGCGATGTTATAGCCACAGATGGATCGCTCTTGTCAAGCTTTATGTTTAAGAGAGTATGATGAACCTCAACATTTCCAGCTCTATCAACACTCCAGTACTCCAAAGAGTTAGATGCGCCTTCAACCGTTATTATTGGCTGACCATTCGCGCTAAGAGTCATTGTGGTTCCGCCGTTGATCTTATAGTAAGTCTCAGAGACACCGCCAACATCAACCACAGTCAAAGTTATTGTGAAGTCGCTAGTATGCCATAGACCATTATAATTATCACTTGTTGATGGAGCAGTTGTATCAACAACGTTAACAGTTCTTGTTACCTGAACCGCAGCGTTACCGTTAGAATCATGAACGTTGTAAGTCACCGTATAAGACCCAACAACAGCAGTATTAACCGAATTAACCACAACAATCGAACCAGTCAAAACACCATCATAACCATCAAAGGCAGTTGCACCAGCATCAACATAAACAGACCCAACCTCAACAGTCACCGGAGAAGAACCAAGCATCGTAATAACTGGAATATCCGTATCAACAACGTTAACAGTTCTCGTCACTTGAACCGCATGGTTACCGTGAGCATCAACCGCATCATAAGTAACAGTGTAAGAGCCAACCACAGCAGTATTAACTGAACCACCAACAGTCACCGCGACAACGCCATCATAATTGTCAAGAGCCATAGCACCCGCATCAGTATAGACAGAGCCAACCTGAACCGACACCGGACTACTACCCAACCGAGTAATAACCGGCGCAGTAGTATCAACAACATTAACAGTCCGCGTAACCTCAACCGCAGCATTATTACTGGAATCTTTAACGTTGTAAGTCACAGTATAAGATCCAACGACAGCAGTGTTAACAGAGTTAACCACAACAATCGACCCAGTCAAAACACCATCATAATTGTCAGTTGCAGAAGCACCAGCATCAGTGTAAACAGAGCCAACCTCAACCGTCACAGGAGAAGAACCAAGCATCGTAATAACTGGAGCAGTGGTATCAACAACGTGAACGATTCTGGTTACTGGAGCAGCATGGTTACCATTTGAGTCAACCGCATCGTAAGTGAGAGTATAGTCACCAACAACAGCAGTGTTAACTGAACCAGTAACAGTCACTGCAACACTCAAATCATAATTGTCAGTCGCAGAAGCACCAGCATCAGTATAGACGGACCCAACCTGGATAGTCACTGGAGTAGAACCACTCAAAGTAATAACTGGAACAGTAGTATCAACAACATTAACAATTCTCGTCACCTGAAGAGCATGATTACCATGAGCATCAACCGCATCATATTTGATAACGTACTGTCCAACAACAGCTGTGTTAACTGAACCAGACACCGTCACCGAAACAGCGGAATCATAATTATCAATCGCAGAAGCACCCGCATCAACATAAACAGACCCAACCTCAATCGTAAGAGGGGTAGACCCACTAAGAGTAATTACTGGAGCAGTTGTATCAACAACGTTAACAGTTCTTGTTACCTGAACCGCAGCGTTACCGTTAGAATCATGAACGTTGTAAGTCACCGTATAAGACCCAACAACAGCAGTGTTAACCGAATTAACCACAACAATCGAACCAGTCAAAACACCATCATAACCATCAAAGGCAGTTGCACCAGCATCAACATAAACAGACCCAACCTCAACAGTCACCGGAGAAGAACCAAGCATCGTAATAACTGGAATATCCGTATCAACAACGTTAACAGTTCTCGTCACTTGAACCGCATGGTTACCGTGAGCATCAACCGCATCATAAGTAACAGTGTAAGAGCCAACCACAGCAGTATTAACTGAACCACCAACAGTCACCGCGACAACGCCATCATAATTGTCAAGAGCCATAGCACCCGCATCAGTATAGACAGAGCCAACCTGAACCGACACCGGACTACACCCAACCGAGTAATAACCGGCGCAGTAGTATCAACAACATTAACAGTCCGCGTAACCTCAACCGCAGCATTATTACTGGAATCTTTAACGTTGTAAGTCACAGTGTAAGATCCAACAACAGCAGTGTTAACAGAGTTAACCACAACAATCGACCCAGTCAAAACACCATCATAATTGTCAGTTGCAGAAGCACCAGCGTCAGTGTAAACAGAGCCAACCTCAACCGTCACAGGAGAAGAACCAAGCATCGTAATAACTGGAGCAGTGGTATCAACAACATGAACGATTCTGGTTACTGGAGCAGCATGGTTACCATTTGAGTCAACCGCATCGTAAGTGAGAGTATAGTCACCAACAACAGCAGTGTTAACTGAACCAGTAACAGTCACTGCAACACTCAAATCATAATTGTCAGTCGCAGAAGCACCAGCATCAGTATAGACGGACCCAACCTGGATAGTCACTGGAGTAGAACCACTCAAAGTAATAACTGGAACAGTAGTATCAACAACATTAACAATTCTCGTCACCTGAAGAGCATGATTACCATGAGCATCAACCGCATCATATTTGATAACGTACTGTCCAACAACAGCTGTGTTAACTGAACCAGACACCGTCACCGAAACAGCAGAATCATAATTATCAATCGCAGAAGCACCCGCATCAACATAAACAGACCCAACCTCAATCGTAAGAGGGGTAGACCCACTAAGAGTAATTACTGGAGCAGTTGTATCAACAACGTTAACAGTTCTTGTTACCTGAACCGCAGCGTTACCGTTAGAATCATGAACGTTGTAAGTCACCGTATAAGACCCAACAACAGCAGTATTAACCGAATTAACCACAACAATCGAACCAGTCAAAACACCATCATAACCATCAAAGGCAGTTGCACCAGCATCAACATAAACAGACCCAACCTCAACAGTCACCGGAGAAGAACCAAGCATCGTAATAACTGGAATATCCGTATCAACAACGTTAACAGTTCTCGTCACTTGAACCGCATGGTTACCGTGAGCATCAACCGCATCATAAGTAACAGTGTAAGAGCCAACCACAGCAGTATTAACTGAACCACCAACAGTCACCGCGACAACGCCATCATAATTGTCAAGAGCCATAGCACCCGCATCAGTATAGACAGAGCCAACCTGAACCGACACCGGACTACTACCCAACCGAGTAATAACCGGCGCAGTAGTATCAACAACATTAACAGTCCGCGTAACCTCAACCGCAGCATTATTACTGGAATCTTTAACGTTGTAAGTCACAGTGTAAGATCCAACGACAGCAGTGTTAACAGAGTTAACCACAACAATCGACCCAGTCAAAACACCATCATAATTGTCAGTTGCAGAAGCACCAGCGTCAGTGTAAACAGAGCCAACCTCAACCGTCACAGGAGAAGAACCAAGCATCGTAATAACTGGAGCAGTGGTATCAACAACGTGAACGATTCTGGTTACTGGAGCAGCATGGTTACCATTTGAGTCAACCGCATCGTAAGTGAGAGTATAGTCACCAACAACAGCAGTGTTAACTGAACCAGTAACAGTCACTGCAACACTCAAATCATAATTGTCAGTCGCAGAAGCACCAGCATCAGTATAGACAGATCCAACCTCAATCGTAAGCGGAGTAGACCCACCAAGAGTAATCACTGGAGCAGTTGTATCAACAACATTAACAGTCCGAGTTACCTGAACAGCAGCATTACCACTCGAATCATGAACATTGTAAGTCACCGTATAAGACCCAACGACAGCAGAGTTAACCGAGTTAACCACAACAATCGAGCCGGTAAGATCACCATCATAGATGTCAAAGGCCGTTGCACCCGCATCAACATAAACAGATCCAACCTCAACCGTCACTGGACTATTACCAAGCAAAGTAATAATCGGGCCATTGGAGTCAACAACGTTAACAGTTCTTGTCACTTGAGCTGCATGGTTACCATGAGCATCAACCGCATCATAAGTAACAGAGTACGAGCCAACAACAGCAGTATTAACTGAACCACCAACAGTCACCAAGAGAACACCATCATAATTATCAAGAGCAGCAGCACCCGCATCAGTATAGACAGAGCCAACCTGAACCGACACCGGACTAACACCAAGCAACGTAATAATTGGAACAGTTGTATCAACCACATTAACAGTTCTTGTCACCTGAACCGCAGCATTACCACTCGAATCATGAACATTATAAGTGACAGTGTAAGATCCAACGATAGCAGAGTTAACCGAGTTAACCGTAACAATCGAGCCAGTCAAAACACCATCATAATTATCAGCTGCAGTCGCACCAGCATCAACATACACTGAGCCAACCTCAACCGTAACCGGGGTAGACCCACCAAGAGTAATAACTGGAGCAGTAGTATCAACAACATGAACGATTCTGGTTACTGGAGCAGCATGGTTACCGTTTGAGTCAACCGCATTGTAAGTGAGAGTATAGTCACCAACAACAGCTGTGTTAACAGAACCAGTAACGGTCACTGTAACACTTGCGTCATAGTTGTCAGTTGCAGAAGCACCCGCATCAACATAAACAGAACCAACCTGGATAGTCACTGGAGTAGAGCCACTAAGAGTAATCACTGGAACAGTAGTATCAACAACATTAACAGTTCTTGTAACCTGAATTGCATGGTTACCGTGAGCATCAACCGCATCATATTTTATGACGTATTGTCCAACAACGGCTGTGTTAACAGAACCAGACACCGTCACCACAACAGCAGAATCGTAGTTGTCAGTTGCAGAAGCCCCAGCATCAGTATAGACAGATCCAACCTCAATCGTAAGCGGGGTAGATCCACTAAGAGTAATCACTGGAACAGTAGTATCGACAATATTAACAGTTCTTGTAACCTGAATTGCATGGTTACCTGTAGAATCAATCGCATCATAAGTGATAGTGTACTGGCCAACAACGGCAGTATTAACTGAACCACCAACAGTCACCGCGACAACGCCATCATAGTCATCGTAAGCAGTAGCCCCAGCATCAGTGTAAACAGATCCAACCTGGATAGTAACAGGGCTAACGCCTAACATTGTAATCACTGGAACATAAGGATCAACAACATTTACGGTGCGAGTAACCTCAACAGCAGCATTTCCACTGGAATCCTTCACATTATAGGTAACAATGTACGTTCCAATCCTAGCCGTATTAACCGGATTAACCACAACAATCTGCGACGTCAAACTACCATCATAAACATCCCAAGCACCAGCGCCATCATCAACATAAGGTAAACCTACCGTAACAGCAACAGGGCTATTTCCCCAAAGAGTAATCACTGGAGCAACCGTATCAACAACATTAACCATGCGAATGACCTGAAGAGCAGCATTACCATGAGCATCAACAACATCATACGTAACAATGTATGAGCCAACCCTAGCCATGTTAACTGATGAACTATCTATAACAATCAACGCTGAAATGTCGCCATCATAATTATCAGAAGCAGTAGCCCCAGCCTCAACATAGATAGAGCCAGCCTGAACAGCAACAGGATTAGCACCCTTAAGAGTAATCACAGGACGAGTAGTATCAACAACATTAACAGTACGCGTAACCTGAACAGCAGCATTATTACTGGAATCTTTAACGTTATAAGTCACAGTATAAACTCCAACCACAGCCATGTTAACCGGATTAACCACAACAATCGAGGAAGTCAAAACACCATCATAAACATCAAAAGCAGAAGCACCAGCATCCACATAAACACTGCCAACCTCAACCGTCACCGGACTAACACCCGTGAGAGTAATCACCGGAATAACGGTGTCAACAACGTTAACAGTACGCGTAACCTCAACCGCAGCATTACCACTCGAATCCTTCACATTATAAGTAACAACGTAAGATCCAACAACAGCCGTGTTAACCGGATTAACCACAACAATCTGAGACGTCAAACTACCATCATAAACATCCCAAGCAGAAGCACCATCATCAACATAGCCATAGCCAACCTCAACAGTAACAGGACTAAAACCCCAAATAGTAATCACCGGAACAACCGTATCAACAACATTAACAACGCGAGTAACCTGAAACGCAGCATTACCATGAGCATCAACCACATTATACGTAACAGAATAAGACCCAACCTTAGCCGCGTTAACTGACGAGCTATCTATAACAATCAACGCTGAAATGTCGCCATCATAATTATCAGAAGCAGTCGCCCCAGCCTCAACATAGATAGAGCCAACTGGAACAGAAACAGGGTTAACTCCCTTAAGAGTAATCACTGGAACAGTAGTATCAACAACCTCAACGAAACGCGAAACTTGAACAGCTTGATTCCCACTGGAATCCTGGACGTTGTAAGTCACAATATAAGATCCAACGATAGCTGTGTTAACCGAGCCGCCTACAACAATATGCGAGGTCAAATCACCATTATAGTTGTCAGTTGCAGTAGCACCAGCATCCACATAAACAGAGCCAACCTCAACCGTCACCGGACTAACACCCAACCGAGCAATCACTGGAATAACAGTATCAAGAACGTTAACAGTTCTTGTAACCTCAACCGCAGCATTACCACTCGAATCCTTCACATTATAAGTAACAACGTAAGATCCAACAACAGCCGTGTTAACTGGGTTAACCACAACAATCTGAGACGTCAAACTACCATCATAAACATCCCAAGCAGAAGCACCTTCATCAAGATAAGAAGAACCAACCTCAACAGTAACAGGGTTATTTCCCCACATAGTAATCACCGGAACAACCGTATCAACAACATTAACAACGCGAGTAACCTGAAACGCAGCATTACCATGAGCATCAACCACATTATACGTAACAGAATAAGACCCAACCTTAGCCGCGTTAACTGACGAGCTATCTATAACAATCAACGCTGAAATGTCGCCATCATAATTATCAGAAGCAGTCGCCCCAGCCTCAACATAGATAGAGCCAACTGGAACAGAAACAGGGTTAACTCCCTTAAGAGTAATCACTGGAACAGTAGTATCAACAACATTAACAGTACGCGTAACCTCAACCGCAGCATTATTACTGGAATCTTTAACATTGTAAGACACCGTATAAACTCCAACAACAGCCACATTAACCGGATTAACCGTAACAATCGACCCAGTCAAAACACCATCATAAACATCAAAAGCAGTAGCACCAGCATCAGTGTAAACAGAGCCAACCTCAACCGTAACCGGAGAAGAACCACTCAAAGTAATAACAGGCACAACAGTATCAACAACATTAACAGTACGCGTAACCTCAACCGCAGCATTACCACTCGAATCCTTCACATTATAAGTAACAACGTAAGACCCAACCCTAGCTGAGTTAACCGGATTAACCACAACAATCTGCGACGTCAAACTACCATCATAAACATCCCAAGCAGAAGCACCATCATCAACATAGCCATGGCCAACCTCAACAGTAACAGGGCTAACACCCCAAATAGTAATCACCGGAACAACCGTATCAACAACATTAACAGTTCTTGTAACTTCAACAGCAGCATTCCCATGAGCATCAACCACATTATACGTAACAATGTACTGACCAACCATACCAGTGTTAACTGAACCACCAACAGCCACCAAGAGAACACCATCATAATTGTCAAGAGCAGTAGCGCCAGCATCCACATAAACAGACCCATATTGAACCGTCACTGGACTAACACCCAACATCGTAATAACCGGCTTAGTAGTATCAACAACATTAACAGTACGCGTAACCTCAACCGCAGCATTATTACTGGAATCTTTAACATTGTAAGACACCGTATAAACTCCAACAACAGCCACATTAACCGGATTAACCGTAACAATCGACCCAGTCAAAACACCATCATAAACATCAAAAGCAGTAGCACCAGCATCAGTGTAAACAGAGCCAACCTCAACCGTAACCGGAGAAGAACCACTCAAAGTAATAACAGGCACAACAGTATCAACAACATTAACAGTACGCGTAACCTCAACCGCAGCATTACCACTCGAATCCTTCACATTATAAGTAACAACGTAAGACCCAACCCTAGCTGAGTTAACCGGATTAACCACAACAATCTGCGACGTCAAACTACCATCATAAACATCCCAAGCAGAAGCACCATCATCAACATAGCCATGGCCAACCTCAACAGTAACAGGGCTAACACCCCAAATAGTAATCACCGGAACAACCGTATCAACAACATTAATTGTAACTGCGTTAGATACTTGAGAAGTAAACGGTACATCTGCGCTATCAGTTACTTTACAAGTAATCGAGTAAGATCCAACTGTCGCACTACTAAAAGTGTAAGTGTTCGAGTCAGATCCATCCAGAGGGGAACCAGCCAAGTACCATTGGTAATGGATCACACCTGAACCACCACTGACTGTAGCTGTAAATAGCTGAGATCCACCAAAGCTAAAAGTAACTGGGCCAATAGGCGCAATAGAAACCGAAAGAGCACCATTCACCGTAACAGAGGCCGCATTAGAGGGAACTGAAGTTGCACCTAAACTATCAGTAACAGTCACAGTAATCAGAGGAGTACCCGCAGAAGCAGGAGCATAATTAAACGTTGAAGCAGACTCGCTTTGAAGTACACCACTAACATACCATTGATAACTCACATAACTACCTGACCCACCGGCTGGAGTAGCAGTAAATAATTTAGATTGCCCAACGTCCAAAATCGCTGAGGTAGGCGCTATGGTAACTGTTGGAGCAGCATTGACTGTGAAACTATTGCTTGTAGCAGTTTTGCCGCCTCCACTGGCTCCAAGGGTAACACCCGTTCCAGCTAAAGAGACTGTAACCATTGATGTAACCTGGCCGCCACTGGAAATAGTCAACGGAGAAGGACTAACTGATCCACCGTTAGACTCAGTTAAAGAGACAAAACCTGTCCAGTCAGTCTTCACATTATTGTAGGCGTCGTAACCCGTTACTGTTAAGCTAAAGGCAGTGCCAGCAGTCTGAGGACTACTTACGCTGCTAAAACCAAAATGATCCAAAGCACCTGGATTCACATTAAAGCCATTCGCTAGTTCCAGATTTGCCACCAGCACTAGCTCCAAGCGTAACACCTGTACCAGTCTTAGAAACTGAAACCGCGCCAGTAACAGCACCGCCACTCGCAATATTCAATGATGAAGGCAAGACCGATCCGCCATTAGACGCAGTCAAAGAAACAGAACCAGTCCAATCAGTCTTCACATTATTATTAGCATCAAAAGCCGTCACCGTAACACTAAAGCCCATACCAGCATACTGAGGACTATCAATGGTGGCAAAAACAAAATGATCCAAAACGCCCGGACTAACCGCAATCGAGCCACTTACTCCAGTATGACCACTACCATCATTCGCAGTAATAGTAACGGAACCAACAGTGGTCAAAGTCACCGAGCTACTAGTCCAAACACCACTAACCCACCCAGAAGTTCCCGTACTTGCCGGACTAACTGACCCAGAGGAAGCAGTCAAACCCACGGAACCACTATAACTAGTCACTGTGTTACCAGAAGCATCTTTAGCCGTAACCGTCAACGAGAAAGCTGTACCAGCAGACACTGAACCAGGAGCACTAACAACAAAATGATCAAAAGCACTCGAGCTAACAGTGATTGCACTGCTTGTAACAGAAATTGAACCATCAGTCACCGTTAAAGTCTGAGATGGTCCATGCACCAAAGTGAACCCAGAGAACGTGTGAGTGCCAATATCTCCAGCCTGGAAAGTGTACTTGCTGGTTGAAGTATAAGGTAAAGTTGCCCCAGCATCAGACGACTGGAAATAAACCAAACCAACATAATCGGTTTTGACATTGTTGTTAACGTCATAAGCCGTCACTGCAACACTGCCAAAACTTGTGCCAGAAATTGCTGAAGCAGGAACGGATATCACAAAGTGATGCAGAGCACTCGGATTAACAGTATAGGTTGCAGAAGGAAGATTAGTACCATCAGAAACAACAACCGCTTTGCCACCTAAAGTGGAAACAGGAACCGTAAATGTAGCCGTCAAACCACCCGCTGAATTCGTGTTCGGGGTATTCAAAGTAACCGGATTACCACCGAAAGTAGCCGTACACCCAGTATGCGAACCAACCATACCCGTACCCGTGACCGTTACAGTAGAACCAACCAGGCCACCAGTCGGATTCAAACTAATAGCAGAAGTCACAGTATAGGAAGCAGAAGGAGAATTAGTACCATCATTAATAACAACTGTTTTCGCACCAGAAGTGGAAGCAGGTACAGTAAAAGTTGCACCAGTAAAAGAGCCTGAAGAATCTGTACTTGTTGTACCACTTAATGTTACGCCTGCACTGTTAAAGGTTGCAGTGATCGAGTGAGTAGCAACCAAACCAGAACCAGAAACCGAAACCGACGAACCCACATTACCCGTAGCGGGAGTCAGGCTAATGGCATGAGCTGCTCTGAATGTTGCGATGCATCCTGCATAACGGGTGGCGGGGCTTACTGTTGTTCCGCTATATGCGGTTCCCGTAGCAGACACTATTTTTTCAAGATATGCAACGGAAGTTGAAGAATAAGCAACGCCGTCAAGTAATGTAAAGCCATTTGTAGCTCCAGATTGTGCGCGAGCTGCTCCAACGGTTATGCCGCCTATCCACAATTCATATGGTTGAGTTGTCGCCAGTGCGGTCGTTCCCGTGCTAGTGGGTGTAGTGGTGGCTGTGTTCACTTGCGTTCGATCTAAATATGACGTTGTTGCGATCCCGCTATATTCACAAATATCAGCAACTGCGCCTCCATCTGCAGAACCTGAAAGAGCAATAGATATCGATGGGCTGGCTCCAGAACTAACTATTCCAAACCATATCTCAACATTTGAAGCGGGACTTGATGAGTGCTCGTCTATTTGAGAGCTTGAACCCCAGCTCACACCTGTTTCTGTAATACTATCAACAGTTCTTTCTGTGGAACTTGAACTACGTTGTGTGCCTATAACTGCAATCAGAACATTGCCGCTTGTTGGTGTTTGACCCATTGTAACTGAGATACTGTTTGTATTGACTGATGTTCCACGTCCATTAACCCGATGCGAGCTATTGGTGGGTCTGTGAATGTTGTTGTTGCTGTGTTTGTTCCGTCTGTGGCTTTGACCGTGTAGAGTGGTGCGCCGACGGCGCCTATTTGGTAGGTTGTTTTAAAGTTTCCGTTTGCATCTGTAATACTTTTCCAAAGTGTGTTTATTCCATCGTTCTGCTTAGCGACGTTTAGATTTATGATTGTGTTGGGGAGGAAGCTTGTTCCGTATATGGTTACGTTTTCTCCTGGGTGGTAGTCGGCTTTGTCTGTCCAAATTTTCGAGCTGTCCGCCTGCGTTTTAGGCGTTTCTGCCGAGGCAAAACCTAGTGCGATGGATCCTGAGACCATGGAAACAAGCATCAAACTAATAAAAACTATTGCAAAAATTCTTTTAAGTTTATTCATTTTGTGTTCACCGTTAATTTAAATTTTTGAGACTGGATCGATTGAAAGAAAAGCTTGATTGGATTTGTGGCTGTGTATCCGATTTTCTTCATTTTCTCAAGTCTCACCGTTGGGAGATTTGAAAATCTGGATATAAGGGATATTTCTTGGCTGCCACATGTCAGAAAACAGAATAGTGCAAATACCGAAACAAGGCGGGAGGTTAAAAGCCCGACTATTGTTCCGCGTACGTTAACGAAAATAGCCTCTCCTAATTGTTTATTTCTCTGCATCCTTCTCTTACTTCTCCTCAGATCGTACTCGCTCAGACTATTATTTAAAACCAAGAGGAATACTGTTCCCTATGCAAAATAACCACAAAAAAAAGTTTAATCCCATTCCCTTCAGTATCTAAAAAAAATCAAATATGCCATATTCAGATTAAATATATCGAATATTCAACGTTCAGATTAAATACATCAAAAAGTCGAAGAGATTCCACAATTTCCAACAGCAAACTTGGGCATTTCTATTTCATTATCAACCTTACTGGCAATCTGAAGTAATTATGAACTTAAGATAAAATATTAATTTAGTCTATTTTCTGCCTTCACTTTGCTGGGGGTAAGTTGATTACTCGATTTACCATTGATATCATTCCTTTGCCTAACTCAGCAAGAAATATAATCTAACCCTAAGAAAACATTCCAAACTCAGTAGGTCCCATTAAAATTAGTGTTTAGTACCGTTCAAAAAACATTCGAACTAAACGGTGTTACTAAATCTTGAAAACATGACTTAACAACTGTGCTCTGAAAGTGGAAAGAACCTTGCAAGCGAGACTTTTTCCTGCTGATTCTTGAAACAGTATAAGCGTTAACCCAAAATCTCCCTTTTCTGCAGATATTGGTATGACTATCAAGTATCTCGATGAATTCTGGAAGCGCATGCATATCTGTTTACATAACAGTTTGAAGCCTGATGCTCTTGTCTGGTTTCTTGTCAACTCTATGAGTCTATTTAATCCTGCTAAATGGGCAAATAACATTATTTACTAAAATATCAGAAAACTAAGCTTCACAAAGTTTGTTAATTTGACTTTGCAAAATCTACTTTGAAATTAACAATCAAGGTTTAACAGCTTTTTCAAGAAACTATAAAACAGATCAGGCATTATGAAGTTTCAAAATTAAAGAGGAGAGAGAAGAAAAAACGAATATAAAAGAAATTTCAATCAAAACAATCGTAGACGTGCTGAAGAGACGCCCAAATAAGAGGCGAAGCTTATAATATTTATTAACACTCGCGACACAGTAGACCAATCGGAAGAGAGAAGAAAAAATGAATAATACCAACTTTAAGAAGATGCCAAACTCCCTAGATCTCACAAAGGGGGGCAAATATTCTTGAAACAAAAAAGTATTGCAGCATTAGTTCTACTGATTACTTTGATGCTAATTTCCTCAGCGTTCCAAAGCTTTTCCTTTTTATCAAATGTCGCTTCTGCAGCGACAAGTACAACTTTTGGAAACACAACTGTGGGTGATTTGACTAACTTCGCCGGAAAGGATATGGATGCAAGCAGATTCCAATTAGGCCTTAACGGTGACGTTCAAAGTCTAACTGTTTATTTCGCAGAATCCGGTTTCTATGCAAAAACAGCCGTTTACAGCGATTCAAATGGTGCTCCTGGAAGCCTAATCACTCAAAGCAGCAGCCAACTCATAAGTTCAACTGGCTGGACCATTTTCGCAGTTCCGCTGAAATCACTTCCTGCCGGATATTATTGGCTTACATTTGTCTGTGACGGCTCAGGTGCTTCAAGTAGAATGACATCGACATCAGCCGGCTTACACACTTGGAAACACGTAGATTATTCGAGTATGTTCACCTCGACTTTTGGAACTCCAAACGGATATGAAGCTACTTCCACAAGCATTTACGCCACAATAATTCCCAATTCCCCAAGTCCTCCTCCAACTCCAAGCCCAACACCCACCTCAACTCCCACTCCAACACCGACTCAAACATCCACACCAACAGCAACTCCCACCAAATCTCCATCACCTTCTCCAAGCCCAACTGGAATCAATTTCATCGTTGTGAATGGCGGTTCAGGATACACAACTCCACATGTTACGCTCACAGGTGGCGGCGGAATTGGTGCAACAGCAAAGGCAAGAGTCTCCCAAGGCAAAATAATCCAAGTCACATTAACAAATCCGGGTTCAGGATACACCTCTGCACCAACAGTAACCATAAGGGACTCTAGCCCACGAGCTTACGGAGCTATTGTAATTGGAACTTTCAACGGAGCACCAAATCCAACAGTAACACCTACACCCACACCAACAGCCACACCAACGCCCACCCCGACTATTGCACCAACCCCAACGTCCACTGCAACCCCAACTCCAAAACCAACCACAAGTCCCACACCAATACCTACACCCACAAGTTCTCCGATGATATTTGCAGACGGTTTTGAACCTCCAGAAACCAACACACTAACCTCTTGGACCAGCAAAACCGTAGATGCACAAAACACCCTTGAAGTTTCAACTAATTACGCTGCTGAAGGCATACAATCTTTACATAGCATCGATTATGGCACTAATAATTATTGTGTAGTTGAAAAAACAATCTCAGCTTCTGCTACTGAATACGCACGATGTTACGTATACTTCAAATCGTTTTCAAACCCAACTGGAGAAGATCCGTTCACCAGAATCATGAAACTTTGTAATAGCGGCGGTGACAGCATTGCCTGTTTTGCCATAGTAAACGATAACGGATCGCCTAAGTTTGGATTACATTATCGTGACGACAACCACGTGTTACATTACGCAAAAATTGATTCTCCATTACCTGCACTCAATACTTGGTATGATATAGAAATAAAAGGCGTCATGAGCAGTACAGTAGGCGAAGCCCGTCTTTACCTAAACGGGGTAGAAGTTATAACTATCACTGGCATGGATAATCATTTAATGGGTTCAATGAATGACGTTTTATTTGGTCAACATCGAACTAGTGGAAGCATAACAAGCGAAGTTTATCTTGATGCGTTAGCTGTTTCAAAAAGCCCCATTGGACCATTAGGTTCTATGCCTAATCCAACACCCACAACCACACCCATTCCGACACCTGTGCCTACAGCAACCCCAACACCAACTCCTGGAACAGGAATAACATGGCTCCACACCTCCGGCACCCAACTCTACAACAGCAACGGCAACCAAGTAAACCTACACGCCTGCAACATCCTAGCTGACTCAACATGGAGTTCACAAGCCATCATTACGTCAACCGACATAGCCAAAATAAAATCATACGGCTTCAACGCAGTAAGACTACACCTCGAATGGTGCTTCCTACAACCAACAAACAGCTACAGCGTAGACACAACCATCTTCACCACCGCCAAAGACAACCTAGGCGCAAGCATAGACAACATCGTACAATGGTGCGCCGACAATAACATGTATATCATATTAAATCCCCATTGGGGTTCAGGTTTCAATGCTCCAAACTGGGCTCCTACATCAAGTGCAGGATGTATAACAGGTGATGATGGTAAAGCAGTTGACTTATTTAGAGACACCAATGTTAAAGCTGGAATATGTTATATGTACAACTATATGGCTTCCCGGTATGCATCAAGCTCTAACGTAATTTTTGAAGGATTCAACGAACTACTAACACCCAACAACGCTGACGCAGGACAACCATTCGCCGACTTCAACAACCAATGGATAAGCGCAATAGAAACAGGAGAAGGATCAAATAACCACATAAAAATCGTTGAAGCACTGATTAATCAAGACTGGGACGTTTTATATGTAGCTCCATATGTAAATGGAAATCACGGAAATGTAATGATTGCTACACATGATTACAGTCCCATGACAGGTTGGACTGGAAGCTCAGCACAAATCACCACTTTAAGAAACAGAATTGCAAGTCAAAAAACACAAGTTAACGCCGCGGGATTCCCAGTTATAGACACGGAATTTGGCAAGAGTCAAGATCAAAGCGCGTTTGTAACATTCTTCACAACTGAATTAACAGCATTTGCAAATAACAATTACCAAGGTTGGGCAAACTGGTGTTATTGCGGTGATCCATCAATCAATGCTGCAGGCACTGAAAAATGGAATATTAATAATCCAACTGTACAAGCCAATATCCTGCCAACCCTACAAGCGTACATGTAGCAACCGTCAGCGAACTCGTAAACACCCGAGTTCGCAAAGTACCCTTTTTTGCATAACTTTGCACGGTTTTATTGAAAAGAATATCAAAACATTTTGCATTATCATTAGATCTCCGTTCCCTAAACATGCAAATAGTTGGAAAAATAATATTGTACCAGAAATTTTGAGAATTAACCTATCCGTTTTTGACTAGGCGATCTTTAAAAAAAACAAATTGGGGTTTAGCTCACTGGCATCGAGTTTCTGAATCAAAGCTCATCTCTTTGCCAATCACTTGTAAACAATAGCCTGATGTTGTCTTAAAAGGCGAATGCAATGCATCAGAAGCATAAAACTCGACAAGAAGAATCCCGCGATTGAAAGTAGTTACTCACCCAGTTTGCTAGATTTGGCTGGTCAAGCAAAGGTAATAATATCAATAACTAGTTCAGTTTTCGGGCCTGTTCTCCTATTAATTGCTAACGGGAACAGCGATGGCCTGAAAAGACACAAATGTTAAGAATGCTGGAATTCTATCCTTTAACACTTGAGGTTCAGCCAAAGGGGTCAACAAGCTATATTCCCATTCAGAATGGACTTGCAAAATAAAAGATTATTTGAAAAAATGCTGAAAATGACTAGACCAGATCAAAAAAGCATATGAAAAGAAAAGCAGTAAAGGTTAAACGAGACAAAAATCTTAATTAAGCTAAAAATAAAATTCGAGTTGGCGATTGATGACTCCATTGATAAGCAAGCATCATAGAAAAACATTGGCTAACACGAACTTCTTTGTTTCTTGCGGAAGCTGTCTATAGTGGTGACAATACCTTGCATTATTAAAGGCATATTCTATCTTTGTTTTAGTACTCAAACAATCTCTCATGAAAAATATCGATCCCAAAAAGAAGCATTGTCAACAAAATCAGCGTGGCGTTCTCTTTTCGCGACGCCTACTGTCAAACTTAGAATAAGAAAGAACAGACTCCCCACTAGGGTAATAGCAATTGTTGTTTTAATATTATTGTTCTGCATGGTAGCTTTCACAGTTTTAGGTCCAACCGTATCTCGCCTTTTTTCGAATTCCACATCGACTACTACACCAACTGCAAATCCCAACCAAACACCAATACCAATCTCTTCACCTACTACAAATCCTACACCAGCGACAATAGTAACTACAACCCCAACCTCAGTTCCAACATCTTTGCCTACAGCAACCCCAACACCTACTCCTGGAACAGGAATAACATGGCTCCACACCTCCGGCACCCAACTCTACAACAGCAACGGCAACCAAGTAAACCTGCACGCCTGCAACATCCTAGCTGACTCAACATGGAGTTCACAAGCCATCATTACCTCAACCGACATAGCCAAAATAAAATCATACGGCTTCAACGCAGTAAGACTACACCTAGAATGGTGCTTCCTACAACCAACAAACAGCTACAGCGTAGACACAACCATCTTCACCACCGCCAAAGACAACCTAGGCGCAAGCATAGACAACATCGTACAATGGTGCGCCGACAACAACATGTACGTTATCTTCAATCTTCACTGGGGAGGAGGCTTCCAAGCACCAAGCTGGGTTCCAAAAGTAACTATGGCAAACGGATGCACAACAGGACAAGATGGCAGAGCAGTCGACATTTTTGGAGACGCGAACGTCAGAGCTGGAATTAGCTACATCTACAATTATATGGGTTCCAGATACGCAACAAAACCCAACGTAATCTATGAAGGAATCAACGAACTACTAACACCCAACAACGCTGACGCAGGACAACCATTCGCCGACTTCAACAACCAATGGATAAGCGCAATAGAATCAGGAGAAGGATCAAACAACCACATAAAAATCGTTGAAATCCTAATAAACCAAAACTGGGACGTCCTTTACACACTCCCATACGTAAACGGAGAACACCAAAACGTAATGCTAGCCACACACGACTACAGCCCCATGACAGGCTGGACTGGAAGCTCAACGCAAATCTACATTTTAAACAACAGAATCGCTAATCAAGAAGCACAAGCACACGCAGCTGGATTTGCCATTATATGCACTGAATTCTCTAAAAGCCAAGACCAATCCACCTTCCTGTCATTTTTCAATACCGAGCTGAATGCCTTTGCCAACAATGACTATCAAGGATGGGCTTACTGGTGTTACTGTGCCGACCCAACGGTTAACTCATCTGGATCTTCGAAATGGAACATCTGCAACACAACTATACAAACCAACATCCTACCTACCCTGCAAACATACATGAAACAACCTTCCGCGACCTCGTAATACCAAGTCGAAAAATACCCTCTATTTCATAAGACTCTTCACGGTTTTGCATGAAGAAAATAAGCCGTCAGCGTATCAACAGCTGAGTATGCCTCACTTTAGGCGACGTTTTCATCATTATCACTTTCGCAGTCGCATCAATTTTGATCCGAATAATAAACAATGGTGACTTAGACAATCCCCCAAACATGGCAAGCGGACTCGGACCACTAAGTAAAGTAATCAAAGACATACTAAACCTTTAAAAAAAATAAGCATGCGGAGCCAAGTTTAGGTTGCTCGCCATTCGCTGAATCTATTTGGCAGCAGAATAAATGGCAGCACAAAAAAATAGAAATATTCCAGGATAAATTGTTTGCCTAGAAAGCATCGAGTTGGGGTTGTCTGCTTTGGTATTCAGTCCTGTTTTCGGTGGTTATTTTTTCTATTGTTTTTGGCGGTGATGTCGTTAACATTAGTTTATCTTACTTTCATTTCGTATTGCGCTAAAAACTGAGTAAGAAAGAAGAAAAAGTTTTCCTGCGATCTGACAAGTTTTCTTCCTTTTGTTCTATAGAATGAGAAATTTAACGTCTTGTATATTATCGGAAGTTAAGTTTTTGGAAAAGGGTTATTCTCGAATGGGTAATACTTGACTCTGTTTTTACCAGCATCTTCATTCAGCAGATCTACTATTCCTTGCTGTCTTTTAATAAACTCCATGCCTTTTGGTGTGGCTCTATAGATTTCTCTTCCGTTGCAGTTAAATTTTTCGAGAAGATTATTTTCCTCTAGAATAGAGAGGTACTTTACAAGTAGGGTAAAACTGAGGTTGGCTTTAGACTTAATTTGAGTTTTCAACGCGCCTTTTTTGGCGATGCCTGTAATTTCTGTCATTATAACAAGTTTGTCGCGCCTTTTCGGCTTATTTTCCTTTAGCTCTATTAAAGTCATTAACAATTTCCTTCTTTACTTCGTTTTCATAGTTAGCTTGGACGATTTTTATTATAAGGCATGTTTCGTTCGCCGCATTATTTCGGATCTTGTAATATAGGCTTTGACAAACCAAAGATAACTGTAACTTGCATCTACAGTTTGCTGGTTTTTCATAGGGTAGTTACGCTAATACTGATCTTTCTTGAAAAAACTCGAGGAAAGAACCCAGAGTTGAAAAAAGCACTCTTATGACTTAGTCCATTCAACCAAGAGCACTTTACTAAGCATCGAACTTTGTTATTTCTGAGACATTGCTTCTGTTATTGAAGGTATTTTCGACTGCCTATCATATTTCCTATAATGTAACATCCTGCCAACCCCGACAAGCCTACATGAAGCGACCTTCCGCGAGCTCGTAAACACCCGAACTCGCAAACTCCCCTTTTTGCATAAGCTCACAGTCAGCAAGTTTCTGAATTAAAGCGCATCTCTTTAGCTTGTTAGTGTTGGTTTGCTTGGGGTTGTTCCGCTTATCCAATGCCAGCCAGAGAAACTTTTTGTGTTAAGGTCCAGGTTACTTTGCCAAAGTGTTGTGCCGTCCATGCCAACAACGATGACATAGAGGTTGTCGCCTATCATTGTTGCAGCTGGGCTTTCATAAGTTGAACCGTCTGGCAGACCTGCCCACCCTTGCCATGCCCCATCAGTGTACTGGTTAATGTAGATGCTATTGTCTGATCCTCTAACAACCATGCAGTAACCATTTCCATTTTGCCAAGCAGCCAAAGTAGGCGAAGACGTAACAGAGCCAGGAATCCAACTCCAACCAGAAAACACACCCGAAACAACATTAACACTAGCCTGCCACAGCGAGTTCTGAGCAGATAAGTCAGAAGCACTATAGCCCCTCACAACCACAGTAAGCACATCACCCTCCATCACAGCAGCAACCTTATCACAAGTAGACCCACTGGCAAACACTCTCCAATCACCCCACGACCGCGCCTGAACCGAATACACACAATAGTACACACTATTATCAGCACCCCGCACAACCAAAGCCACTACATTACCATTAGAAGCCAAAGTAGGCGGAGAAGGAGTAGTTCCACTAATCCAAGACCAACCGCTAAATACGTTACTGTTTAAGTCAACATAGCCATGGTAGAGCGACTCGCCATCCATACCTCGAACCACAATATGCAACTCATTCCCACAAACCACCGCAGCCGGACTATCCAAAGTTGAACCAGGCAAACCAACCCAACCGCCCCAAGTATCAGAAGCAAAATCATAACTTCGATAATAAACAGTATTATCAGCACCCCGCACAACCAAATCCGCACTACCAGTCGAACCGGTGTTAATCGCAAACGTCGCACCAATAGACCCATCAGCAGAAACCGCACTAAACTGGTAACTTTGGCCAGCAGGAGTATTGACAGCTACCGGTAATCCATTAACCGTTATGCTTGCGATGTGGTAACCAACATGTGGAGTAATCGTGTAGGTTGGAGTAGCGCCATAGTTAACAAACCCTGTTCCAGGAGAAATCCCGCCGTTAGCACCCGCAGTCACAGTAATAGTATATGTGTTAATCGCAAACGTCGCCGCAATTGTGTGTTCTGTTTGGACATTGACAAAAGTCCATGATGCCTGAACACCCTTAGACACACCATCAACAACCACATCAACAATGTGATAACCGAGGTTAGCCGCGATCGATGAAGGTCTTATCAGTACCATAGGTAACGCTGACAGATCCACTGGGGTTAATAGAGCCGCCAGATCCAGCAGAAGCAACAATCGTACCTGTAGTTTGTACTGTAAGAGCCATCGAAGTTTCCTTTGTGTTTCCACCCATGTCAGTGACTAAAGCGTAGATAGTGTAGGGGCCGTCAGCAAGACCAGATACGCCATATGTCCAGTGAGCCCAAGAATCAGAGGTTGCAGCATCCTGATAAGTACCAGTTGCGCCGACCTTGAATTGAACCTTCAAAACAGCAGCGCCATCTGAAGCTGTACCTGAAACAGTGAAACTGCCAGAGTGCAAAACCGCATTGTTAATCGGCGATGTTATTGCTACAGTGGGATCGCTCTTGTCAAGCTTTATGTTTAAGAGAGTATGATGAACCTCAACATTTCCAGCTCTATCAACACTCCAGTACTCCAAAGAGTTAGCTGCACCTTCAACCGTAATTATTGGCTGACCATTCGCGCTAAGAGTCATTGTGGTTCCGCCGTTGATCTTATAGTAAGTTTCAGAGACACCGCCAATATCAACTGCAGTTAAGGTTATTGTGAAGTCGCTAGTATGCCAAAGACCATTATAATTATCACTTGTTGTAAACAGTTGAGATCCACCAAAATTCAAAGTAACTGGACCAATGGGCAAAATAGAAACCGAAGGAACAACATTCACCGTAACAGAAGCCGCATTAGAGAGAGCCGACGTAATGCCTAAACTGTCAGTAACACGCACTGTAATGGAAGCGGAACCTACAGAAACAGCATCATAACTAAACGTTACAGCAGCACCACTCTGGAAAAGACCGCCATTCACATACCACTGATAATTCGAGTAGACACCTGAGCCACCAGCAGCAGTAGCAGTAAACACCTTAGACTGCCCAACATCCAAAATCGCCGAAGTAGGCGTAACTGAAACCGAAGGAACAACATTCACCGTAACAGAAGCCGCATTAGAGAGAGCCGACGTAATGCCTAAACTGTCAGTAACACGCGCAGTAATAGAAGCGGAACCTACAGAAACAGCATCATAACTAAACGTTACAGCAGCACCACTCTGGAAAAGACCGCCATTCACATACCACTGATAATTCGAGTAGACACCTGAGCCACCAGCAGCAGTAGCAGTAAACACCTTAGACTGCCCAACATCCAAAATCGCCGAAGTAGGCGCAATAGAAACCGAAGGAGCACCAGTCACTGTGAAACTATTGCTTGTTCCAGTCTTGCCGCCTCCGCTGGCTCCAAGAGTAACACTTGTACCAGAGTAAGAAACTGAAACCGTAGAAGTAACTTGGCCGCCACTGGAAATAGTCACAGAAGAAGGATTTACCAATCCGCCGTTAGACTCAGTTAAAGAAACAGAACCAGCCCAACCAGCAACAATATTGTTGCTTAAATCATAAGCCGTCACTGTAACACTAAAGCCCGTTCCAGTGGATTGAGGACTGCTAATGCTACTAAAACCAAAATGATCCAAAGCACCTGCGCCTACAGTGTAGGTTGCAGAGGCAGAATTAGAGCTGGCGTCGGTGACAACTACCGATTTGCTCCCGACAGTAGAAGCGGGGACAGTAAACGTCGTGCCAGCCGGAATATCACCCGAGGCGTCAGTTGTGTGAGAACCACTTAGACTAACTGTTGAGCCAGCAAAAGTAGCTGAAAGCACCGAGTTAGCAGCAAAACCAGAACCAGAAATTGTAACCGAAGAACCTGGATTACCTGAAGTCGGATTTAAACTAATCGCGGTATAGGTTGCGTATATACTCCATTTTTCAGAGGAAGATGTGCCGCCACTCCATGAAGAGGGAAATGAACCATACGCTTGGGTGATATATTTTCCGTCTCCGCTACTTCCAGTTGTGTAGGATGGCCCAGAATTGACGTTGTCCCATTGCCAAGCAAGCCAATAGGTTCCAGCATTCAACGTTAGACTTGTCGGATTCCCTTGTGCAATTGCAACAGTCTTCCAGGCATTAGCTGTAGCAGCTATACTGCTACTCTGCCACTGCAACGCACTTGGACTGCCAGCACTATCACTGTAAATTGCTAGCCTAAAGTTACCTGTCGCATGTGAGTAGAAATTAAGTGATCGGACGTTAGCATGGTCTGATAGACGTTGCTTTCATGGCTTTAGCAGAGCCCTCTATTGAAACACCGACAAAATAAGCTGCAACCTCCACATTGGAGTGACTGGCCCAGCCTGTCCCGCCAGGGTTTGGAAAGGCGTTGCCATATGTTAGGCTTTTGGTATATGTAGTGCTGCCTGTGGCAGCGCTGTATTGCACAGCGTGGTTAGTGTTAGTATTCAGAACTATCCAGTATGTTCCAGTAGCCAAGTACGTACTTGGAATTGTTATAGTTGACCATGTATTGGCTGTTACCGTACCTTCAACTTGAGTGAACATTCTTGTGCCAGGAGACCCGCTTGAATCTGTGTAAATGGAAACTTTTACGTTTCCGGCTGCGGTTCCGTAGGTTTTAATTTGATTAACAGTGAGAGGAACCGTTGTTGTGTATTTACTGGCTGTAAGATTGCCACTGTTAAGATTTGATAATGTTGCAGTGCTAGTGTGCCCTACGTTGGTTGTTGGGTAATTTGTTGATCCTATGCTGTTTAGTCCGAATGTGGAAATGAAGATCGGTTGAGTGAATACGTAAGTCAAACCGTCGTTTAGTTCAGCTCTAACGTAGGTTAATCCTGAAGGCAAAGCACTAAGATCAAGTGTATTACCTGTTCCAACAAGCAGTTGGCCATCACCATACCAAAGGAGAGGAGCAGATGTATCGACCGTAAGCACAGTGCCTACTTGAGTTATGCTGTTGACTACTGGGATAACTTCGCCCGTATGATCCTCAGATGTGTAAGCAATAGAAAGAAAACTTCCAGCTTGGATGCTTGATTTGATATCAGCAAGAGCTGTTGAAGGAGAGTAAATTGATAGCCACGCTCTACCTACGTCGATAGTTTCATGAGCGTCATCTCCCACAAATCCCCAAATGTGGTTTTGTCCAACTCTATTTGGATCCGTTAATATATGATCCCACAGTTGAAAATCAAAATTCTGAAGACCATCGCCCTCAGATGGATTATATATTTCAACACCTTGGAACCCCCTCCAAGTGTCAAGCGTCGTGAGTGTATAGGCGGTAGTAGTACCTTCTATATTCCCATACCAATATGGGTGGTTAACGATTGGGACGGCACCTTCGCCGTTTATAGCATCAATCTCAGCCTGTGCCGTAGCGTACGTATTGCCTGTTAGCAGAGTAAGACCAAAAGGCGCATTCATGTGAGAGGCAGCCCCAGAGATGTCGCGAGATACCTCTTCATTAGGAATAGCTATCATTCCTCCAGGTGGAGAATTAATTCCGTAAGATGACCAAGGATAAGTTAGCTTGTCATGATCGGAAAATCCAAGCGCATTAAATCCATCAGCTGCATAGGCATTTGCCATTTGTAGAGGAGTATTAAGACCATCTGACTGCGTTGTGTGGTCGTGCAGTTCAGTCTTTAAAGTTGACCAGCTTCCCCATTGAACACTAGCATAGGGATTGTATGTTACCGTGTATGATGTGTCACCGCTGATAGATGCACCGGCCATTTGCATTACCATAAACCAAGTCAGCCGCTGGTGTTGGATTGACCCATCGCCCGGGTCATATTCTGTAGGGCGCTCGATAATGTCGCCGGCTATGAAGCTTGTTCCAATCATATTATGGGCCTTAAACATTGGATAAGCTACTGTGTAGTCTGTTCGGTATGCGTCGTCGAAAGCAATTACAACGACGGCTTTTTCGCCATTGTATGCGGTGTAAGCATCTCTTAGGGGCAGTACTGACAATTGACCTGCGATTTGTTTTGTTGAAAGGTAGTCCAGTATTGCACTGAGTGTTGCAGGAGTGCAGTCGTATTCTGCGGGGGTATTAGTTATTTCGTGGGTAAATAGAGTTAATAATTTTTTACCTGCTATTGCGGCATCTATTGTTGATTGAATTTGCGCAACAGTCTTTGTTCTATCTATGTTTAAAGCAGAAAGTTGATACCAATCTAAAACTGGATACCCTTCCATGCCGCCGTTAGCTCCAGCGGTTCTGCCGCTAAGTCGGTAATTTCTAATAGTTGAGATGACTGCAGCATTATAGTCTCCGGATGGGTATGCTAAATGTTTAGGTATCGGTAAGTTATGTGCTTGGAATGCAGTATTTTGTTGTTGCATTTGAGTTACAATTTGAGCGGTCGTCAAAGAAGTGAGGCTGTCATGGGTGTATGTGTGGTCTTCAAAGTCCCATCCTGGTGTGGTTGCAGCTTTTACCATTAAATTGAGTATTGATACACTTGACACAAGTATTATGAATATAATTGAAAAAACTGCTATCTTTCGTAGTGACATCTAAACATTTCTCCTTTCTTATCGACTTATTTTTAACACATACTATTTTAAGATGATTCCAAAACCTGATATTTGACTTGAAAACTCTCAATTAGGAATTCGTCAAAATATTTAAAGAAAAAACTCAGGAATACTATTCCGGCTAACCCAACATAAATATCGCTTTCGCAGTCTCTAAGTTTGAGAAAATACAGGCAAAACTGGGTTACCGTCTTGTTCGGGCTTTTTCCCAGAAACCCGTACGTTCAAACAATTAGTTCAACAAGAATGCTCCAAGATTACCCTCAATATCATCGATTTTTTGATGTGAAAAACTCACAATAGACTCGACAAATAATGACTAAAGATAACATTAGTTCGAGGTTACTTGATAAATCAGTGACTCCCCATTTGAAAAAACTAAATTCTGTTTTTGAAGAAATCCGTTAACATCACTTAGATTCCAAATCCCGATTAAACTCGTCATCTCACCGTAAACGACATTCAACCTTCTTAAGTAAATGTATGAGCCTACAGGAATCGGCTGGGTTTGATTATACATAAAATCAACTCTAGAAGAATCATCTCGATCTATACGGCCATAACTAGCTAAAACATGCATTCTTGAGTCATAATCACAAAAAATAGTGTTTGTGCTCGCATAGCTTGAAAGCCATTGTGCGCTATTTACCTCACTGTCTGTCACATACTTGCTGTAAAGAATTGATGGATCGCTCATGCTCTGCATCCTTTTCATGCTTAAAGCAGTCGAAAAAGGGACATCGCCAGTGGCTTCATAAACAAAGCCAATATTGAATGAGAAATAAGATATCAACACTACAGTTACAAGTATTATTGCAAACATCTCTATGTTAGCATTCTTTCGGAATCTCTTTATTATTTTCCCAGGAATTTTAAAAAGGAAAAGCCCACCTATAACAAAAAAAGGAGCCAAAACAAACAGAACAAGGTGATATATTCTTGAAACGTTTAATGCTGAGGCAAAAAAAGGCAAAACCATACTCATTAGCAACAGAGTTATGCTTGCGAAAGCAATAGGCAGATAGTTTCTTTGGAAGGGATAATTTTTGCCGATTCGTTTCCTTAATAGTATAACAGCAAGAAAGCCAACAATAAGGAATACTTCTGCAATGTAGTTGGCATTTCTTCCTATGGCATGTCCTAATGACTCTGCAGCTCCACCTAACCCTACGGCGTTCAGAACATCAGATTGTCGAGCGTTTGAGCTGAAAAAATCATTTATGAGAGCGTTATAGCGACTAGTGAAAAATGTTACGATGTCCTTCAAAAGTGAGGAATCGGCAGAGAAATAGGCCCAGGAAAAAATAGCTGCAAAAGTGAAACCTACGTGAAATTTTGTTATTCCTGTTTTCTTCTTCAGAAGGACTGTAAGAATCCACGCAAATGTTAGAATATATAGGTATACGTATGATGTTGAATAATGTGAAACTGTTAATCCTAAAGTAAAAATAATGAACAATATTGCCTTAGGTCGTTTGTCTATTTTTTCATCAAGAAACAGAAATAATAGCAATACAAAAAAAAGCTCAGCGATCATTTGCCGCCCTAGTGACATAAGTTCGCGGTAGAATGTGTATAATCCCATAAAGAAGAAAACTGATAAAAAAGCAGCTTTATTTCCAATGAGGTTTTCGATAAATCTTAAAGAGAGCTAAAGGAACCAAAGAGAAAATTAGGGGATAAACTATTTTGTAAACGTATTCTCCGGACAGATTCAAGAAATTTGAAAAAATTGTTGGTAAAACTGTTATGCTTAACATAGCATTGTAATTGAAAGTATCGTTGGTAAAAGTGGGACCATTGATAGCTATGCTTTTCCAAATGGCATTTTGCTTAACAGTCATGAAAAGATAATATTCTAAATGCATGTCATAACCGTAAATATACGGTGTTGTAAGCTCTTCATGAAACAATAAAGCTAGTCCAATTGCAAGAATCGCTATAGGATAGATTTCAAAAGGCAACTTTTTGGAAATCGAAAATAAAAAAACAATTATAGAGATTAAAATTACAAGCAACATCAACACTGAACTGTCTAGATAAAATCGTACCATCAATGCTCCAAAAATACTTAAGACAGGCAGAAGCACCAAAGCAAAGATAGTTAGGATGATTCTTCTATCAAAGGGCATTTTCCACTGAAGTGCTAAGTCGTCTCCAAAACGAAAGCAAAGGGCTAAAAGTATTGTTGAAAAAATATTCAGGGTCAGTATTAAAGATAAAGAAGAGAGTGGTTCTAAATAGCCAAAAACCGGATATACCTGATTTATTAAGACTCCGACAAACATAAGAAAAGCTACACTAATGCCAACAGCAAGAAGAGAAAACTCAATAGAACTTAATCGCCCAAGCCTTAAAATTATGAGAATCGCTGCGCCGGGAACGAATAAAAGAAAAATGAAACCTAAAACTTGCCTAGCAATCGGTATGTCAAAAAGGATAGCGACGCACGAAAGTATTTGAATAGTTAATGCTATTCTAAGGACGGTTTTCATTGGAATTCCTTTTTGTTGCAAGCTTATGACAGTTCGTTATACGTCTATGTCCAGACCCCCTATTAGGAATCATTCCCCTGCCAACTATGAGCGATACATCTGAACCAGATATACAAAACTTACTTGTTACGACATAATCTTTCTTATGATAGATGAGATATGGGGGTTACCAGAAGTATGGCCCAATCTGAACTCTGCCTTTGGGTAAACTTCTAAGTCGCGGAAAATTGAGGATTATTGATTTTAACACTAAAACACTTCGTTTCTAATCATTAGCGAAATCCTAAAAATTATTGTTATTAAGTTGATCTTTTTCCCTACATTTTCTTGTTAAAATTCATTTAGAGTATGTCCGTATCCTTTTCTACTAGATTGAAGAAAGCCAGACCACCAGGCAGCGGCTTTAAAAAGGTTGAAGAATGGGAGTAGAAAAGCAATTCTCTCGTGTAAGATCTTAAACGCTACTATTGAGCGAATGGTCCCTTCTATAAAAGAAACCGGAGGAAATCTTAATCGGAAGCTAACTAAGTCCTTATTTTTATGGTTTAGGTAATGCATTCCGTATCCATACCAGTAGTTTTGTTTCCACAATCCCTGCCACGTTTGCCTTTCCTCATGCTCAAATTCTGCTTCTCCAGCAGTTAAAGTGTAACCTGCAACTTTTATACGACCAGTTATATCTGCGTCTTCGCCAGCTCCAACAATCGCCTCATCAAACCCGCCTACTTTCCGAATAGCATCCACTCGAATTATGCTCATGTTAGCCCGTTTAACATTCTTCTTTCTTATGATTTCGAGGTCTCGTAAGTTTGATAGGTTCTCGAGTATGGAAACCGAACTTCCATCTAGCTTCAACTTTTGTCTTCCAGAAGCTACACCTATAGATGGCTGACTATTCATTAGGTCGAATTGTTTTTGTATGTAGTCCTTTGGAAAAAACATGTCATCATCAAGCCAAACAATGAAACGACCTCGTGCATTATCTACAATTATGTTTCTTGCTATACCCAAACCCTTTCCTTTATCAAAAAATAAGCGAAGCTGTACGTTAGACTTGGAGAAAGCAGCTTTCAGTATTGCAACTGTTCTGTCAGTGCTATTGCCGTCAACTACAATAATCTCCATGCGCTCAGATGGGAAAGTCTGTTTCAATATGCTTTCCACAGCTTTGCCAACGGTCCTTTCCCTATTCTTTACGGTCATCCCGATGGTTACTTCTATATCACCATCTTTCTTAACAGACAAAGATGAAGAAACAGGTACAAGTTTACGTTTTTCTGCCAGGCAGTCTCCACCATCGTCGATCTTTTGCAGTATTTAAATTATTTAGTTCAGCCAAGAAACTTTAGCTCAGTGTTAAATTAAAGATAGCTTTACTGACAGCTCTTCTTTTTTAAGCAGGTATTTTTCTTCTATTAGTTTTGAATTTTCTTTCGCCTTCTGCCAAAAGCCATCATCAAAAAGTATTTTACCGCAGTAAAGTGCATCAAGGGCTCTTAAATCCAGGTGCACGGTGCATTCCAAAAACTCCTGCTTTGTGTATCCATATGGCTCAATTCCCAAGAATAATGGAAATTCAGACAGTTTTCTGTTCCTCAATATTCTGCCTATTGGGCCTGTTGGTAAACCAGTTGCGACTACGATTATGTCAAGATCACTTTTGGCGTGTCCACGGTTCTTTGCCCAAGAACCTAAAAGAACAATACTATGCACATTGAGCCCTCTTTGTCGTAATAGCCCAACATAATTTTTGAACACTCTGTTTAGATCCTTTTCAAACATTTCTTTATTGAATTGTGGCTTTTTGTTGACTTGTTCCTTTACTGCGAAGCGATCAATAAAAGCAGAAAGTACTTTTTTCATCAATCTCTTAGCAATCGCAACGGGTCCCTTCTTCCATTTTTTCCATCGAGCTCGGGCTTGGAGTCTATTGATTAACTGTGCGTCAATCACATGCATGGCGAATGCCGATCTAGATACCTTAATTTCATCAAGTAGTTCTTCATGCACTATGTCAAACGAGGGTACTGAGCTGATTTCTGAAAATGCTAAATAATTTGCAAGCATTTTGTATTTCTGTCTGCGGGTTGTTAAATATTGTTTGCTAGGTATGTCCGATTTTCTTTGTAATGCTGTTTGTTCATCAGCATCAAAAAGAATAGTTATTGCCCCTGCAGGGATTAGGCTTAGAATGAGCTTTCCTACTAAACTCTGATGAAGATTTGGATTATCTACATCAACCATGAGGTCAACAAGGATGTCATGGATAAATCTATCAGCTACAACTATGTTTCGACGCATAAATCTGGTATGAACCTTAACCGTTAGAAATAACAGAAGGTCAACAAGCTGAACCCATGGCCAAAGTAAAGAAATCGGTTTTGAGTAGTAGTAAAGATGCTCTATGCTAGCTTTTCCGTTAGGCAATTTTTTCATGGATGCGAAACCTAGTAAACGGCAAATAACCATGAAGGGCAACGAAAAGAAATACGCAGTTCTCATCCAAATATAGCTACAGTCCTCACCAGTCCTCAAATAGTCAGAAACAAGCATTTGCGCATGACGGGTCTTTCCAGAACCATCAATTCCCGTCAATATTATGATTTTCTCTAACATCATTATTCTATCCTATTGAACCGCTTTTTCCAAAACTGATATTGTTTTCTGGGTAACATCTGACCAAGAGGGGGTTGATTGGGCAAATTCGCGGGCATTTTCCTCAATTTTCCTTGTATAACTTTGATTTTTCAAGACTTTAAGGATAGCATTAGCCAATTCTTGGGGCTGGCTGGAATCAATTAGGATACCGCGATCTTTGCCCACTATGTCTTCGAGCGTTCTTATCCTATGTGTAACTACTACTTTACCTCGTGACATAGCCTCAAGGACTGCGAGCGGTGTTTCGCTCTGAAGAACCTTGAAAGGAAGTGCAACAACATCCGACAATTCGACGAACCTTGAAAGTTCGCTTTTAGTTAACTCACCTGAAATTATTTTTACGTTATCTTCAAGGTTTAACTTCTGAACCAGAGATATCAGTTTTCGCTCGTCTTCGATTAAATGAATATTTCTATCCTTTCTTCGTGAGAGTATAAAGCAATTAATATTTAGAATGTGTTGATCGAGAATTAGACGTAGGCTTTTGATAAGTATATCTGGTCCTCTTAGCGAGCAAGGTGAACCAAAATAGACGATTGTAAAAGAAGTATTAAGTGGATAGTTTGATTGTCCAGAACGCGTGACAATAATTTTTGAGTTTTTATATGACTCGTCTAATCCCGACGGAACTATCGTTATTTTTTTTTCCGATACGCCAATTCCTAAAAGCCAGTTCTTGAGGTAATTGCTCGGTACGATAATTCCTTTAATCAATGATGAGTTGGTCACCATTTGTATTAAGTGTCTGGGAAAAAATGGTATTTAGAATTTCGATTCCTAAGCTATGGTTCGAATCAATTATCTCTCGAAGAGAAAGCTCCATCAAACTTTGGATGCTAGTAATGCCTGTCTCAACAAACCATATTATTGGTATATCGATAAAAGTTAATCGAGAAATTGATAAACAACTAAGTGGTTTTCCAACCCACAATATTATATCAGGTTTTATTCTGCCAAAAATTGTCGTCATTTCTCGCTTATTGAAAATCGGAAGCAACATAACATTACTTAAACGAATGATGTCTATACCTGCTATTGTTTCGAAAAGAGGCAAATCTTTCTCGACATTTGATATTACAGTTATTTTCCATCCTTTAAGCGTCATACCCTTTGCAATCTCAAATACATGTCGCCAAGGTTGGAGATTAACGGTGGCATTACTAAAACCCAAACAAATAATTGTTACTTTCAAAAAAACGTCTTCTCCGAAAAACCTATTTAATAATTAGACAACTTGGAAAAGTGTTAAAGAGCTACTTGTCTATATACTCTGATATATTCGTCTACAATATTATTCCAATTGTGATTTTGTACAACGTGATTGTATGCATTCAGACTGATTGCGTCTCTTAATTCATCATTAGTTATGAGTGAGTTTATGTTATCAGCAAGATTTTTATGATCTTTTGTATTTGCCAACAATCCATTATACGAATTCTTGATGTATTCTCGCGCAAAAGGTAAATCAAAAGCTACGACAGGTTTTTTGCAAGCCATTGCCTCAAGTACGGAGATGGGTTGTGCCTCTCTTAAACTTGGTAGAACCACTATATCTGCTCTAATAATCTCTGTTAGCAAGTCATGCCTGGAAACATGGCCCAGTAAATGCACTTTGCTTTCCAGACCGTAGCGAGATATGAAGGCTTTGATTCTTTTTTGCATTGGTCCTTTTCCGCACATTCTAAGTTGTAGTGTGGGATTCTCATTAAGTAGAAGTCTGAAAGCTTCTAATAGATACGGTATTCCCTTTGACCAATACCAGCGTCCGAAAAAGAGTAAAGTGGGTTCTGTAGTCTCATGCTTAATTTGCTTTCTAATTTTGTCGAATTCGCTTGTATCTATTCCATTATATATTACGGAGGCTTTCTTGATGTCTAGGTTTTTGTAAATTGTCTTTAATTCACTAAGTATTGTATGACTGCAACAAATAATATGGTTCGAATTAACTATGGACAATCGGTTGGCTGCATCGTACAGTGGATATTCAAGTACGTTGAAACCAAAGTCTTGAAGTGAGGATTGAAGGAATGGACTGTCAATAAATGCCTTCATTTCATAGCTTGTATATCCATGGTACGAAGTAATAAGAGGTTTGTTGAGCCTGAATTTTAAATAAATGCAGAGCGGAGATGTTTCAGGAGTTACGGAGTGAATGAGAGAAAAATTGTTCATTCGACTGGAAATAGCCGACAAATTCTGTAATTGAAACCAAACGAAACGTGGCGGAAGATTGAAAATAGGTAATCTTACAATATTTAAATAGCCGTTTATCTTTTCTGTGGCTATTTTGTTTGATTTCCCAGTAAAAACGGTTGTTTCAATTTTTCTTTTTGACAACTCGTTTGCCAAGCTATAACAGAAAGTTCCTGCTCCGCCATGAATATTTGGAGGAAACTCTTCTGAAACAAGCGCAATACGAAGGTGCACCAAGTTTATTCAGCTCTATCATTTCAAGTAATCTGTATTCCAGATGCCGCTTTTGTCTCCGCGTAAATAATCCATTAAACCAAGGAGAATTCCTCTCATCCAAAAGTAACCTCTCTTGCCCAAAACAAGAAGGATAGGAGATGCTAAAGGTAACGCAGTATAGAACAGCCTAATAATAACCGGTGGGTTACTGAACTTTAGTGCTTGATAGATTCCAGTCACAGTTTTTCTCTTATAAGGTTCTTCCTTTTCTGCGGTCTTGGTTCTCTCAGTTTCTGCGAAGCACTTTTCACAGAAAACTACTTTATGTCCAGCTTCTAGAACCTTGAAAAGGATAAGAGTGTCTTCAGCCTTGCAGGGTTTAATCGGAACAATATTTGCAAGCACGTCTTTACGGACGAGCATAAGTTCACCGCTTCCTGCAGCAGGAATTAATCTTCTAATCGGATTGAATATTTGGAAAAAGAGTTTTTGTGGTCCTTCATTAACTAGTTCTGTTCCAAAGACTAAACCAATCTTTTTATCGTTGAAATAATTTAACGCTAGTTCAAAATTATGAATTCGTGTGTCAACATCATTCATAACAATTATGTCTACATTAGATGGTATTTGCTTTACACCAAAGTTTATTGCATCAAACTTTCCTTTTGCAGGATGGTAGATAACATTCGGATGTTCAATTCTTTGCCCACAGACGATTTTATAGGGAAAACCAAGTTCTTCTAGCTCTTCTATCTTATCATAAACATAAGCCCCATCCCGAGCTAAAACCAGAAAAAAAAAATTCATAAATGAACTTCCTTGTAACCAAGCATTTGAGCTATTATTGCTTCATCTTTCGTTTGTGGATCACTAATCGAGCAAACATAAGCAGCCTACAAGGGGGGATATTTTATCCTTTCATGAGAGCGTTCATTCGAGAAGGAACTGTGACGGTACATTTTGGCTCAGATGTTATGGCGTTTACCAATTCCTCATACAATCCTATGTCTGCAGCCATTGCATAATCTGGATGCACCAGAAACACGATTAATCCATTGAGGTCTCGGATCACATTTACCATGTTTGCCCAGGTCTTTAAGACTTCTTTGGGAGACAAGCCGAGAGCGTGCAGCAATTGGTGGTCTTGTGGCAAAGTCAGTGGAATCTCGGCTATTCCACTTAGCTTTAACGGGTACACTGTTCCGATGCCGTGTGGCTTCATCGTGTATGGATGTTTGGGTTCCCACGTGGGAACGGATGTGTCGTATGAGTATCCCGCTTCGTTTAAAGCTTGAATAATTGTCTGGTTATGCTGAAGTATGGGCGCTCTGAACCCGGATACTGGCTTCTTAGTAATTTTTTCAAGTGTTTGCCTCGAGTCTATTAGCCTATCAACGAGTTCCTTTTTTTCCATATGGATAAGTTTTCCGTCATGTTTAGTATCGTGCGAACCCAGTTCTCCGTAGTTTGCCAGCTCTCTGATTAGGTCATTGTCAAGGTTGTAACGGTTTGATGGCACATACCAAGCTGAGATTATACCGTATTTTTCTTCTATCTTCTTGAGGAGTCTGGCTCTTTGAAGTCCCTTTGCAGTTTCAACATCATGAGTTAAGATGCAGACGGAACGATTAACTAACGGCAGTTTCTTTCTAATTTCTGCTCCGGAGGTTTTCTCGATGGCGTTCACGAGAATAAACCGTAAAGCATCCAAGGGTAGTTTCTCGCTGAGAGAGAGATTTTTCAACCCAACGTCTGCTTTCATGAAAAAGTCGCGTAGTCTTTTAGGAGCTAAGCCATAAGGGATAGGTAGCCCAGTGACTATTCGGTGAAGCCCTGACTGTTTCGGATGCAGTACTCCATCGATAATGGTTCGGAACTCTTCAACCAAGTCCAATTTCAGGATTAACCTGTCGTCTTTGGTACAGATGTCTGTTGGCGTCTCGTCTTCGAAACCAACATTCACTAACTCGCGAAACCAGTATTGCGTTTTAGGCGTAATCATCAAAGTTGTTTGAGAAGCTGCATTTACAGATGTAAGACATCCATTCTTTCGGACAATCTCCAAACCTGTTTCTTTAGCCCACATCACAAAGCTTTCGTGATCGGATGGAATTATAATGGAAGCTTTGGTTATTGAAGGCTTTTGTTTATAGAAGACCGTGACATCAGCTTCGTCGAGCTTGGAAAACGAAATATCCCATGGAGATAAAAGTTCAACTATAATTTCGACATCTGCTGGCGGTGCCTCAATGGCTATTTTCAATGAATCACCGGAATACTCCAAAAGTAAGGAAATTTGATTTCTTGTTGGCTCTTATTTTCTGGCGCGAATTTTTAGGTATATTAAAGGAGAAACTATGGTCCACCAATCGCGTAGCGGGGAAATGTTAGAATATCCACCTTTATGACTAAAGGGGTAAATCTTTGAAACAGGCACTTCTTTAGTTCTATAACCTAAGGTTAGAGCCTTGTAATGAATATAATATTCTAGCTCGTATCCATTGAGCCAACTTTGATCAATATTAATCTGATGATTACTAAACATATTCAGTCTATATGCTCTAAAGCCATTTGTGACGTCAGTGCATCTAGTATTTGTCATAAAAGTCCAAACAAAAGGAAAAAGCCGACTAAACATTTTCCGCAGGAACGGATTTTTCACTGTTCTGCCACCATTAAGGAACCTTGATCCCTGAACGTAATCGTAGTTATCTTTCAAAATTGGCTCTAAAAGTCGCGGGATTTCGTTTGGTTGATCCTTCCCATTTCCAGCCATGACAACGGCAACATCATATTTTCTAAGCATTGCATATTTTATGCCTTCCCTAATAGCAACTCCGATTCCCTTTCTTTCTCGATTGCTTAAGACTTGAACTGGAACTATACTTTGATTTGCAGCATTTTCAATTAATTGCAAATCGTTTTTTGTTGCACAGTCAATAATGACACATATCTCGTTAACAGTTTTTTCTCTGAAATCGCCCAAAACTTTCAAGAGCTGCGGGGTGTTGTGGCAAGCAGGAATTATAACGATATCCTTACACGCTTGGGCATCATTTAGAGGCAATTCCAATTCTCCTAATTATTCGAGCCGGATTTCCAGCCACCAACGTGTTACTCGGAACGTTTTTGGTTACTACTGAACCAGCTCCAACCATCGCTCCTTCGCCGATGATGATTCCAGGCACTATGACACTGTTTGCACCTATTGATGCACCCTTCTTTACCCTTGTTGATAGAAGTGCCCATTCTCCTTGGGATCTTGGGTACTTGTCGTTAGTGAAGCTGACATTTGGACCTATGAACACATTGTCCTCAATGACAACTCCCGTTGGCATAAAAACAAAAGGTCTAACTTTGCAGTTGTCACCTATAACAACGCCTTCTTCTATGTAAACGTAAGAGTCAATTTTACTATTCTTCCCAACTTTACATCGAAAAAGGTTGACCTGATCGTAAACTCGTGTTCCTTCTCCGATTTCGGCATGCTTAATGACTGCGTAACGAGGATTCTTCTGAGGAGTCAGCATAATTATTATACCACTATCTCCGTTCTTCCATTTTCCATAGCCTTACGCGATAACTCCAGAAGCCTTACAACGTTGGCACCGACCAAACCATTATTCTTGTTCAAAAACGTCTCGTTTGATGTACAACCTTCCCTAATGCAGTGGACAAAGTGCGAAAGCTCCAAGTTTATCGTATTACTTCGTTCCACAGGCATATCAAAAAATTCCCCATTTTCGTAAGCAGAGATTTTCTGTGTTCCGCAATCAATCTTCGCAAAGGCGTTCGACCCCATGATTTGAACTTCCCTTATTTTTTCAGGATGCAGCCAACTTACCTCAATGTGCGCCAACATATTGTTTTTAAATTCGCTAGTTATGTGAGCAGTTTCTTCTTGTTGCCCTTTCCTGTGAGCTTTAGCTACGCATGTAACTCTAGTGGGCCACTCGTCCGTTAGGAAGTTTAATATATCAAATGGATGAGGGGCTAAATCAGTAATTATGTCTCGGCCAGTCATAGGCGGCATTAATGCGGTCCAAGTAAGGTTCATCCAATAAAGATCACCAAACCAGTTGTTTTGAATAAGATTTTTGGCTTTCTCAATGGCAGCATCAAACCTAAAAATATGACCCACAGACAAAACTCGATTCTTCTCCAAAGCCAAGTCAACGAGTTTGATTGCTTCATGAGAATCAAGAGTCATCGGTTTCTCGAGAGTAACATGTTTGCCTTGATTCAATGCTTCTTTACATATATCGTAGTGGGTCACGCTAGGCGTACAAATATGTACAGCATCTATTTCTGGGTTCAACAATATTTCGTGGGGGGATTTTGCCAAATATGAAACACCGTATTTTTCTTTGCAAAAGTTTAGATTATCCTCGAATACATCACAGACTCCAAACAAGTTAACGCTGGGATCTGTTTTGCTCATTAAAGCGTATTCTGAGGCTATTTTTTTACCCCAATATCCAACGCCTATAACGCCAACATTCAGCTTATCCATTTTCTTTTAAAAGCCTCCTTTCTTTCTAAAATTAGTAGCTCAAATCTTGTTACTAAAAAAATCATGAATATTCTCTGAAACTCGATCAATCCCTTCTTTTTCCAAATCAGGATACATAGGCAAGCTTAGAACTTGCTTACACACGAGTTCACTACTCGGGAAATCTCCCTCTTTGTAACCGTAAAGTTGTCTGTAAATTGGTTGGAGATGAATGGGTATAGGATAATGAATCCCGCATTGGATGCCAGCTCGCTCGAGGTAAGCTTTCAATTCATCTCTTCGGCGGGTTTTAACCACATAGAGATGATAAACAGGTGTAATGTCGTTGTTTCCATTAGGTGGCAAACCAAGTTCTGTATCACTCAACAGTTTGTTGTACCATAGTGCTATGTTTCTCCTCTTGGCATTCCACTCATCAAGTTTCTTGAGTTGAACTCGGCCAATTGCTGCATTAACGGTATTAAGGCGCGCCGTTAAACCGATTATATCATGCTCATAATGTGATATTCTTCCGCA
This sequence comes from Candidatus Bathyarchaeota archaeon, assembly GCA_963811105.1. GTDB lineage: Archaea > Thermoproteota > Bathyarchaeia > Bathyarchaeales > Bathycorpusculaceae > Bathycorpusculum. Next base: position 57,726 of record CAWEPZ010000013.1, read on the forward strand.
ATCACGCAGTTTAGCTATTTTGTTTGCGACGTCATTATCGTTTGTCACTGCCATGCCACCGTCTCCACCGACCGTCATGTTCTTAGCAGAATAGAATGAAAAACAGCCAGCCGAACCAATGCTTCCAACTTTCTTGCCGTAGTATTCGGCTCCGTGTGCTTGACAACAATCTTCAACTAAAATATGTTTACCATCTTCAGTAAGTTCTACGAGAGAATCCAAATCAGCAGGGTATCCGTAAAGGTGGACAGGAAGAATCGCGCTAGTTTCAAGAGTGAGTTTCTGCATCGCACTAGCAGGATCTAAGTTGCAGGTTTTGGAATCTATGTCGGAGAAAACAGGAGTTGCTCCTGCGCTGTAGATACTATTTGCGGTTGCAATAAAAGAGAAAGGTGTGGTTAAGACTTTCTCTGCAGATTTAACACCGAGGGCTTGCAAGGAAAGTTGCAGTGCGAATGTTCCCGAACTAGTTGATACGGCTCGTTTTACGCCGCAATATTTCGCGAATTCCTCCTCAAACTTGAAGACGCTTTCACCCATTACGAATTTTTCATTTTGCAGTGCCATTACGGCTGCATTTTTCATTTCATCATCGAACGCTGGCTTTGCTAAAGGAATACTCATTTTTATGACCTCCATTGGCTGATTATTTTTTCTTCTAAATTAGTTCTTCTTTGCAGAAGCGGACATCGAAAGAAGTAGCTCAAAACAACAACCACTCAAAATACCTCTTTCTCAAAATAACTGATAGCAAGAAATTACTGTCTATCTATTAGTAACTTTGATATCGTTGCAATTAAAATATAATTTCGCACTAATATATGAATATGCACTAAATATGGTAATCTTTTGCTATGTATTTCTTATATTGCCAAGATAAACTTTATTTTCAATAAGTTATTATAATAATAGCCATTTAATAAGTTGCTTCTGACATTATGCGCCTAAAAATTTCGATGCTATTCCTGAACCCAAGCTTCTTCTCACCTAACCGCTCACGATACTCAATAGGAACTTCGACAATACAAAACCCTTCGCGCTCTACATGATGATTGAGCTCAACTTCAACATCAAAGCCTCTGGACTTAACTTTCCAGTTCTTAAGAATGCTCGCACGCACTAATCGCAGCCCTGTCAGTGGATCGACCAATGAGACCCCGTTTAGAAAGTTGTGAGTAAAAGCTATAACTCGATTGCCCAAATAGAAAAAGCCGCTTAAACCTTTCAAGTCTAGGTAGCCGCTGAATCGGTTTCCGCAGACCATGCCCACTTCAGGATGATCTTCTAAAATCCGAATCATATCAGGTATATATTTTGCAGGATAGGTGTAGTCTGCATCTGTGATAACTACATAGTCAGTTGCCAAATCTCCGCGTTTAATTGCTGAGGCTAATGCATCACCTTTGCCTTGTCCATCTTGAAAAACGACTTGGGCGCCCAGATTCTTGGCGACCTCGACGGTTCTATCTGTGCTTCTGCCGTCAACAACCAAAATCTTTGGATTTTTCAAAGTTCTGTTTATCTCGGACACTGTGTGACCGATGCCTTCTTCCTCGTTCAAAGCAGCTATAATAACCTGCACCGAAACTGAACTATGATCTCCTCTTTTCTCCACCATGACCAAACTCTTTTTAGCAACACACCGAGCTAATTCAACATTATATTTAAGGCAACATCAAAAAACTTGGAAATATATAAAACTTTCAAATATCTATGCTTCAGTCCTGAACCATTATTCCAAATCCGTAAACGCTCTAACATCTCCAGCTTATTCTGGTTTCATCATCATTTTGGCATTTATGATACGCGCGTTAACATAGAACAAAATTAGTGAATGTGGGTCTTTTAATTGCGTTGTGGTTTAATGAGACTTTTTTGCTTATTCGGTTGTAATCTATATGGATGTCTGCATACTGTAGCAGGGGCTATGTCGTTTTTACATGTATAATTAAATGCTGCTATGCTGGCGGTGCTGGAAACTATCGTTCCGAGAGTTTTTCCTCTTAGAGGATAACACTCATTTTCTGCTTTTTCATCGCTGAACAGTGTCTTGTTTTGTGCCCATCTAATTCTTTTAATGAAGGATTGAACAATACATTTAGTGACTGGCATCTTTGCGTAAACATCAACAATAACAAAGTGTTTGCTTAGAAAAGGTGCTTTGAATTCAAGAACACTGTCGAAACGAATGCTCTCACTTGAACTAGTAACCTGTATGCGCTCTAATATTAAAGCATCGAGAAAACCGTTCAGATAGAACATCACTTGAGATTGTCTTTTCCAATTTACTTTTGATAAGCCTCATTTTTATTTCTAAAACACATGCTCTCAAGAAGCTGCCTCTCCCTTGTGTTCCTCTCAACCTCATCACTCAAACGTTCAGATCGCTTTAAATAATTCTCGTAGAGCGAAAGGAACTCCACCCCTGTGCCAGTAGTCAAATAACCAGAATCAGAATCGTTTGCCAAAAGACCGCTTCCTATAAGAAGACTCAAGTACTTTTCCAATTGAATAAAACTCAAATTAGCTCCATACATAATTTTAGTCTTACGGACCTTAGCCAACGCGATAGAAAGCACCTCTCGCACAATATCTAGATTATGACGATTCTTATTCCTTGTTCTTGTATCTTTCAAGCACAAACACCTCAGCCTACAACTAAACTAGAAAAGAAAACCGGAAAGACAAGCAATCTAATTTTTTCCAAAATTACAACGGTTATTTTCTACTTCGACGGAGTAACAATTCTCAATATCCTGAATATCGTAAGTCGAAAAATCGCCTTAAAATTTAACGCTTTAAATCGTTTTCGGTCAGCCTTACCCTTGTAACCGCTATATAGTCCCCCCGTGACCGGAGTAGATATATTCGAAGATTTTCTCTGGTAATCAAGAACACCACACTCAACTGTTATAAAGTATGAAGGGCAACAAGTATAGCACTAAAGACATAGTCCAAAAGGCATACTCCTCAGGTACAGTCAACACAAAAAAACTAGTTGTTCACTTTTCTCTTCTATTAAAACCGGGTCAAAAAAACAGAAAATAAGATCGGGCTACCCCTATTCATACGTCCTGCTAGATTTAAATTTACTTTCACTGATATTGAGCATCGAGAACTCTTGACGATTGAAAAACTCTTCTCCATCCTCAAAGACGGAGAATGGCACAACTTAACGCACTTATCTAGCCAAATTAGGGTGCAAACAGACAAACTGAATGAATTCTCACAGTTTCTATCCCAGCAGGGCATCATCGTTTACGAAGCTAAGACTCACAGAATCAAAATCAAATCCGAATGGCAAGACATTGTTCCCGCAGAACCTGAGCCCACACTCACACAACAATCATCCCGCCGGAAAAAACTATGAAAGCTCAATCCAATATGATCAGCAACAAAATCTGAGAAACAGCCAAAACCGCTTAGAACTCGTCAGAAAAGCCAAGTTCATTCGCTTTATTAAGCACAGCCAACAAAGTCTTGCCTCGCTGAGAAATGCTGTAGCACATATTTCCCTCAGGATCCCTGGTAGCCTCAATAAAACCTTTCTTCAGGAAATCACCAAAGTACTTGTTAAAACGCACATAATTCAAATTTGCCTTGTACATTATTCGCATTTTTTTCCGAGGGGTCAAGGTCGCTTCTAAGATATCTCTAGTTATGGCTTCCCGACCACGCTTATGCATAAGATTTTTCTCCTTAGACAAGCACAACGCAAAAAAAAACATATAAGCCATATTTCCAAAACTGTAACATATCACTTAAAAAAAATTTCAAAAGTTTGCCCATTGAATTTTCGATTTAAGTGGCCACAAATTTCTGTTATTATTGAATTAAATACATTTGATTAGTTCTTTTAGATTTCTTGCCTTCAATTGCCTCAACCGACAAACAATTCACACGTTGATCCAAAAAAAAGCACCCTAAAAAAATTGAAAAAAACCCCGCCGAAAATCGTCAATAAAGCCAAAGCAACAAAATTAAGTCAATGCATAACAAGAGCTAGCTTTCTTCCCTCAAAAACTAATTAGGCATCCCCCTGTTTGTTTGAGCCCTTGGTTTTGCAACGTTTAAATTCTACTCTTTCCTTAAATTGTGAGGGATTATTATGGCAAGCTCAATATCTGCTAAAGATGTTTTTACAAATGGATTTAATTCTGTTCAGGCAAATGATACCCTTTCCAGATGTTTAGAAACATTTGAAAAAGGGATGCCGCCAGTTTTAGCCGTCCTAAATGAAAAAGGCAAATACGAAGGCATGATTAGTAAGCGCTCGATTTTAAGGTCAAGACTTGATCCAACCACAACCAAAGTGAAGACCTTAATGAAAACGGCTCCGCCAGTAACTCTTGATTATTCTCTCGGTAAAATGGCAAAGTTAATGATTGAAAGCGAGATAAGGCAGCTGCCAGTTTTTGAAAAAAACAAGATTGTTGGGTTTGTCACAGACGAAAATATTATTCATGCCGCTACGGCCCAAGAATGGGGAAACACTCCTATAGAAAAGATCATGACACGAGCGCCTCATACTCTTGAAGCGAATCGTTCAGTGGGAGCGGTTCTTAGTTTAATGAGAGAGTTTGGTATTTCTCATGTTCCAATTATTGATAGCGGAAAACTTGTAGGCATAGTTAGCATCCGAGATATTTTAGAAAACATCTATTGGCCACAGAGACGCCAGACAACTGGAGACATAGTTGGAGAAAAAATAGAAACCTTAAGCATTCCAGTTAAAGGCATCATGGCGAGACCCATAATTTCAGTGGAACCGCAAACAAATCTGCGTATCGCAGAGAAGCTTATGCATGACCGCGATGTTTCCTGTTTAACTATTATTTCAAACGAACGGCTAGTAGGCATTGCCACTAAGCTTGATTTTCTTGAACCGATTTCACAGTTAGAAGTTGTTGAGCGCAAACTTTCAGTGCAGTTCGGAGTTAAAGGCGTGGATGTAAGCCCTGAACAACAAGGATTCATGATGGAAGAGTTCGATTCCTTCACTCACAAATACCAAGAAGCTTTCCAGTTAGGAACACTCTTTGTTTATATGAAAAGCCACCGCAACACTAGCCTAAGGGGAACACCGCTGGTACATTGCCGCCTGCAATTTAGGACTGTTAGGGGAACTTTCTTTAGCGCCAGTGAAGGCTGGGGCGTTGAACCAACCTTTAGAGTGGCATTGGATAGGCTTGAGCGAAGACTGCTAAGAAGCAAAGAGATGCTCGCATATAATCCTAAATACGCGAAAGACTACTTGCGAAAGATTGGGCTACCTCAAGAAGAAATATAGATCTGCTTTTTTGACGTTGCTTTCAAGTCAATAAGCTGATCCCAAACTTCCCATCAATTCTACAACATTTACGCAAGTTAAATTGACACTCTCTCCTTTCTTGCTAAGGATTAAAAAAACATCAACTCATTCGAAGAAAAAAAGACGTCAGTCTTTGTATATTTCAAACCGGTGTGTTGCCGAATATTACAGTTCCATGCTTGTACTTGGATTTGCTCATGCACTCCTTAGTCTTGACGGATTTTTTTGGTGTGTTTTAAGAAGCCTTTTTAAAACCTGAGCAATCAGTTTAGAGACTATGTGTTTGAGAGCCATTGCCAACATGCTAAAAGGCAGACGTTTTTGGATTTGGCAACTAGGCGGAGCAGTGATTTATGCTGTGCCTGCAGCAATAAGGCTTGCAACTGGCAGTGTTTTCTTACCCGTGTTGAGCCTGGTTGAGACTCCGTGGATCGGCCACTATATTCCCGGCAACTTGGTGGAGAAGATTCTGGTTAACGCTTTCTTCCCTGGAGCCGCAGGAGCCGTTGCGGCAGAAATCTTTTATACAAATGCGCACAGCCAAACCTTCAGTCGAAGAAACAAATACTTGGTCAGACTTAGCGGAGCAATGCTACAGACATCTGCCTGGTCGCTGTTTCAGTTTTGGGGAAACATGCAAAACATTGCAGGTTCATGGGGCGGCAACCTCTTTGAATACCCCATGGTCTATCCCTTGAATTTCCTGCTAGCTTCACTGTCAATCTTTACCCCTGATATACTGGGCTTCGCCAAAACCAAAATGAGTAACTTATCTCGAAGACTAAAGCATCAGGAAAAATCTGAAAAGTAACAATGCCTTTACCCAGAAAAAAAATGAATCCGCATTTTAGGTTAAGCTAGCTTTTGGGTTTTCTATTTGGTTCTTATTTTGTAGTCTGCTTCGAAAGTTCTTGGGTTAATCTGCCTCGTTTTCCCAACTTTCAACTCAGCCTTGCCAGTTAAGGCTTTGAATTGATTCGCGAGACCTTCAACGTAGTCGAGCACGCCGCAGCCATAGCAGAAACCGCCAGAAAACGAAACCGTAATCATCGCTGACGACGCAAATACAAGTGTGGCCGTTACTTCGGGGCCCCTAATCCTGTTATAGAGCTGGATTGCTTTTCGGGCAAACTCTTGCAGTTCTGTCTCAGACAAAGACATTTCAAACGCCACTTAGACAGGTATCCTTGATCCGTCAAAGCCAATCTTAGAAATTCCTAACTCATCCTTAACTTCCCGAAGCTGTGCAGCGGTGAAAACTGGGCCATCTCTACAAACGCGGTATTTGCCAATTACACAGCTTCCACACAAGCCAATGCCGCACCGCATCAGCCGCTCCAAGCTTGCTTCTATCGGCAATTTGCGTTTTTCTGTTAGTTCAAAAACTTTCTTTACCATGACTTCTGGACCGCAAGCGTAGATCATGTCGAATTTTTCTTTATCCAACAGACTACTTAGTGGCTCTGTTACCATGCATTGCAAACCGTATGTGCCGTCATCTGTTGTCGTTATTAGGTTTTTTTCGTTACATATCCCATTTAGTTCCTTGACAAACAGTAGTTCATCTTTGGTTTTGGCGCCCTCCACAAAAGATAATCGTTCAGTTTTAGCTGAAAGTTTCTTTGCCAAAAACAGCAATGGCGCTGTTCCCGTTCCTCCGCTGACTAGCAGGACTCTGCCTCTGCTTTCTGTGAAGCTGTTACCGAAAGGCCCACGCACGCCAACGGTTGCGCCTGGTTCTAAACTGTGCAGATGCCTTGTTGCATCGCCAACCTGTTTGACGGAGACAGAAACCAAGCCTGTCGCAGTGTCCATTATGCTTAATGGAATTTCGTCTATGCCTGGTATCCAAAGCATTAAGAATTGCCCTGGCTTGGCTTTCGAGCATAACCTATCGGGTAAAATGAATGTCTTAACGGTCGGGCTCTCCGTTCGAACCTGTACAATTTCCATCGTTCTAATTGTGTTAACTGCGGTGAGCGAGGTTGACAATTTCTTTCACACTCCCATAATGTTTCTTTCTCAAATAAGATTCCACTCCCTTAGTGATTGTTTGGAAAACCTCTGTGTCCTCCAAAGCGACGGCAGTGCCAATTTGAACTGCTGAAGCACCAGCTAAGAAAAACTCAACAGCATCCCGCCAATCCATTATTCCGCCACAGCCAATTATTGGAATGTCAGGCAATTCCTCCCGAACATCAAATACGCAGCGCAAGGCTACAGGCTTAATTGCTGGACCTGATAAGCCGCCTTTTATGTTGCTTAAGATCGGACGCGTTGTTTCCGAGTCAATTGCCATTGCTTTAAGAGTGTTCGCTACCGTTAAAACGTCTGCTCCTGCTTTAGCTGCTGCTTTTGCTGTGAGGGCTATGTCAGAGACGTTTGGTGACAACTTTACAATTAAGGGCCTTCCAATCGTAGCCTTCACTTTTTCAACTACTTCCTCAAGAAGTTTGGGGTTTTGGCCGATTTCGGCGCCAGTAAACTGGACATGCGGACAGGAAACATTTAGTTCCACAGCATCTGCGCCTGCATTAACCGCTTTTTCGGCAACGGTGGCATATTCGTCAGGGGAGTAACCAAATACGCTAACAAAAAGGGGTACTTTTAGAATTGTTTTGCAGTATTTTATTTCTTGAACATAAGAATCAATGCCAGGGTTCGGCAAGCCCAAAGCGTTAATTAATCCCGCCTCTGCCTGCACAACTGTTGGGTTCGGATAACCCACTCTGGGTTCTATACCGATGGATTTTGAAACCACAGCACCTGCACCGCCCTTAACTACGCGGTTTAAGGATTCAGCTGAGTAACCCAAGATTCCAGAGGCCAGAATAGTTGGGTTTTCCAGTTCCAAACCGGCTAAACTTATGCTTAACGGATTGCTTTCCAATTGTTTTCTCACCGTTCAATCTAGTTATTTACTTTTAAAGAGATAAAGTTTCTTTCCGAGAAAAATTAATCTGGCAAAAACCAATTTAGAATTAGGATACAGTGCTTCTTTAATGTTTACTTTCAATGTTGAAACTATGGCTTATTTATAAAAAGAAAAATTAGGGTTAAGATAGAGACTTAAAAGAGTTTATTTCTTCTTTTACCATTTTTCTCTTCCTTTTTTGGAGCCTTAGCCACTCTATTAACCTCAAATCTACAATTCGCTTCAATTTATAATTAAAATTTGCTAAAAGCTAAATACTCTGTCGCTACCAGTAAAATAGCCTAATTATATGCGCTATAATCAAAACAATCTCTAAAATAGGCGATTAATTAAATCGCTCCAACATGATTTCTCAGCCTGTCACATTTTACATTTATATCTCAAAATCAAGGACTTGTTTGCGCTATTCAGGAAAGTCTTTTATAGCCGACCGATGTAAAAAATTACACAGCCTTGAAAAATTATTCAAAACCAATATGAAGGCGCCAAGTTGAGCCACCTAAAGATAGAGCAAGAGCAAACAGTTAAGGCAACCAACCACAAGTTTAATATTCAAATCACGTTTTTTCCAATAAAAAACAGAAAACGACTACTCATAGAGGTTTAGAACTAACGAGGTAATGGTTAGTGAAAGATGTCCAGAATGAAAAGCCGGAAAACGAGATTGAATTAAACAAAGTCGGCGTGGAAGGTTTAAGAAAATACGTTATAGTTAAAAGTCCAACACAGAACTATCACACAATTGTCACAATCAACAGTTACATAAAACTGCCATCCAATCTTCGCGGGGTACACATGAGCAGATTTGCTGAATCTATCGATGAGATTCCCGAAGAAACATCTTCAATTGAAGACCTTGCAGAAAAAATCTCTAAAAACTCCCTCGCAAAACATCATTTCGACTGTTGCACTAAAGTGTTCTGCGAAGTCCCATTTGAAAGAACTCGACCAAATGGCGAAAAAGAAAATGGAATAGCCGAAATAGTTGCAAAATACTCAACTCAATCGAAAAGAAAAATGCTCGGCGTTTCGATTAATGGGGCGCTCGCCTGTCCGTGTTCAAAAGAAATGTGTGATGGTTTGACGCATAATCAACGAGGCAATTTGAGCGTTGAGATTGATGTTTCCAAAGATAATATCGTTGTCTCAGATTTAATTGGTGTATGCAGTGAAAGTTTTAGCTCCCCAACATTTTCGATTTTGAAGAGACCTGAGGAGAAGAAACTAGTTGAGCAGATGCATAGAAATGCAAGGTTCGTTGAAGATGTTGTAAGAAAATGCGTCCAGTCTCTGAGACAAAAGTATCCTCAAAGATACTGCACCGTTAAATGCGCAAGTTTTGAGTCAATCCATGACCACAATGCTTATTCTGAGTGGCGAGGAACCCTTTAGACGGGAAATAGCATAAATGTACAGGTTAAGAGTTAAATCTGAATTCGATGCAGCACATAAAATTGAGGGTTACCAAGGAAAATGTTCTCAATTGCACGGGCACACATATAAAATCGAGGTTTTCGTGCTTGCAAAACAGTTAGATTCAATCGGCATCTCAATTGACTTAAGACTGCTCAAAGAAGAATTAGCCAAAATAACTAAACAGTTTGACCACAGCTTCCTAAATGACTTCAAGGAGATAGGCAATCCATCTACCGAGAACATTTCGCGTTACATCTTTCAAAAACTTAAAAGTAGTCTGCCAAATGGAGTGGCATTGGAGAAGGTACGGGTGTGGGAAACGTCGAAAAGCTGGATTGAATACTTTGAATGACAAAGTTTTCATTAAAAACTTGGTTTTAGCTTGCAACATCGGTGTCTCAGAAGAGGAGCGAGCAAAAAAACAAAACGTTATCGTAGACATCGAAATACGCTGCGACCTAAGCCAAGCTGGAATCACCGGCGACATAGTCAAAACAATAAATTATTATGAGATTAAAGAAAAAGTATCAGCTGGGGTTACGAACGACGAATTCAAACTTTTAGAAACCCTTGCAGAAACCGTTTCGTCGCTCGTCCTCGAAGACCCTATGGCTTCTTCTGTAACTGTTGCAGTTAAGAAAGGGAAATATGCAGAAAACCCCGTTTTGGGAATTGAGATTACAAGGGACCGAAATGGTTGAGGCGTATATTGCTTTAGGTTCAAATGTAGGAGACAGAGAATCCAACATTAAGAGAGCAATGGATCTTTTAAAAGAAAAAACCAAGTTAATCAGCTGTTCTTCGCTGTATGAAACTAGGCCTATGTACATGGAAGAGCAAGGATGGTTTCTTAATGCCGCCACTGAGATAGAGACAGACTTTACAGCCCAACAGCTTCTTGACTTCCTAAAAGAAATAGAGAAAACATTAGGGCGCAAGCCTGTTGAACGAAATGGGCCTAGAATCATTGATTTGGACATTCTCTTTTACGGCGACCAAATTCTAAAACAGAACGGCCTGCAGATACCTCACCCTAAGATGGCGGAAAGAGCATTTGTTCTTGTACCTTTGGTTGAAATTGCACCAACTCACGTTCACCCAGTCCAACACAAAACCATCTCCCGGCTGCTTTCAGAGTTGAATTATAGCAAAGCAGAAATAAAGATCAAAAAATTGACCCTATAGTCGGATTGAAAACAAATGAAAGTTTACGTTAAAACTCCTGCTAGACTGCATATGGGACTTATCGATTTGAACGGTGACTTAGGCAGAATTTTCGGAGGCCTAGGTGCGGCTATTGACTATCCAAACGTAATTCTGGAAACCCAAAAGTCTAAAACACTAAATGTAACTGGCGAAAAGATTGAATTAACTCAGTGCCTCGCCGCAAGATTTTTGCAAGCAACAGGATTAAAGGAAAAGGTTGCAATTGATGTTAAACAGATAATTCCTGACCATATTGGTCTCGGCTCTGGAACGCAATTAGCTTTGGCTGTGGCTACTTCAATTTCCCGATTATATGAGGTAGACGCTTCGACCTATGAATTAGCCGCTTACACGGGTAGAACAGCTCAGTCAGGCGTAGGCACAGCAGTATTTGCGAAAGGTGGGCTAGTTGTGGAAGCAGGAAAGAACACTCGGGATCCAACCCAAAAAATTATACCGGTTATTTGTCGCCAGCCCTTCCCCGATGAATGGCGCTTTGTTGTCGCAATCCCCAAAGCAAAGAAGGGGCTAGCCAACGAAGCGGAATCTTCAGCATTTAAGAAGCTTCCATCGATGCCATCTCAAGAGGTTGGAAAAATCTGCCGATTAATCATAATGAAGCTTCTTCCCTCCATGGCAGAAAAAAATATCAAAAATTTTGGAGAAGCCTTGACTCAAATACAGCACATTGTCGGAGACAGTTTTAGTCAAGCACAAGGCGGTCGATATTCAAGTTCACAAGGGAAGAAATGTATCGAGTTCATACTTGGAAATGGGGCTTATGGAGCAGGGCAAAGTTCGTGGGGACCTACAGTTTATGGAGTAGTTAAGAGCAACGAGGCTGAAGAAGTTCAAACGAAAACCCGAGCCTTTCTTGATAGAAGTATTGGTGGAGAGGTTTTTGTTGCCAAAGCTGACAACCGAGGAGCAATTGTAAAAATCATCAAATAGCCTAAAACAAACCAAGCTTTTGACTAATTTGATAATTTGATAGCGCTTGGATTGAACAGGTATAAAATAAAACGAAAAACTTATAATTCCGCGTACGGCTTGACCGATGCAGTGAATAAAATGCCAGAAATTAACAAAGTTACAGTTAATGCGCCAGCTCATCTACACACCGGAAATTTTGATATGACTGGAGACCTTGGAAGACTTTATGGCACAGTAGGTTTTGCAGTTGACAGAATTCTGGAAATTGAAGTAACTAAATCTGACGAGGTCAAAGCAGAAGATGAGGCTGCATTTCTCTTCACCAGCCGTTTTATAGACGCTTTCAACTTAGCAGGTGCGGAGGTTAAGGTTAAGAAGAGTATTCCAAAATTTGTCGGAATGGGCTACCACACAACGTTAGCTCTCTCAATAGGTACCGCATTGGCCAGGTTGTATCATTTGGATTTGACTACTGAAAAAATTGCTCTAACGATGAAGAGAGGCGCAATAACAAGCCTGGGCGTCCATGCATTTAAGGTGGGTGGGTTTATAGTGGAAGGGGGCTTTAGAGTTGAGGAAAGAGAAAAGATGATCCCTCCATTGATTTTCCATCAGACGGTCCCAAATAATTGGCTTTTCGTTATTGCGATAGCTAAAGAGCCAACTGAAAAAATAGTTAAAATGAGGGAAAAAGAGGACTATATTCTTCGAAACCTCAAGTTGATGCCAAGAGAAACTTCTAATATGCTCTCAAGAATCGTTTTAGTTAAGATTATTCCGTCAATTGTTGAAAATGACCTTAAATCCTTCGGCGAAGGATTAACTGCCTTCAATTCCGAATTGGGCAAGTTCTGGAATGAATACCAATGCGGCAGAACCTACTGTCACCCCGTAGTTGAAGAAGGGATAAAACTGATGTTACGCAGAAGCACATGTGCCTGCCAAACCTCGTGGGGACCAACATTTTACGGTATAGTTGACGGGAAAAATGAAGCTGAAGGTTTAACCAAGGAACTAAAGGAATATTTGGCGAAGAATGGCGGAGGAGAGGTCTTCTATACCAAAGCCAACAACTCTGGCGCGTCTATCAAGGAGATATGATTCTTGGTCAAAGCAATTGGAATTGACTCTGGAACAAAAACCATGGATATTTTTGGTTTCGACGATCAAGATGGAAGCGTCATAATTGATGTAGCTATTCCAAGAGATGAAATAACAAGAAGTGCTAGACTTGTAGTAGAAAAATTAAGAGAATGCCAAGATCGCGTTGGAAAAATAGATGCTATTGTCGCGTCATCTGGTTATGGAATGCAACTTAAAAAAGCAAAGGACGCTACCGATGAGGATATTGCCACTGCAACATTTGTAACGAAAGCTGACATAAAGAGAAGATTGAGAATCATTGGCTTGAGAGAACTTATGCAGCTGCTTAGAGAGGCTGAAGATTTGAACGCTTGGTTCACACAGGGCGTCATTCACTTAAGCAGTGTCCCAAAATACAGGAAAGCTAACAAAATTGACATGGGAACATCAGATAAAGTTTACAGCGTTGTTTTAGCAGTAAAGGATCAAGCTGAAAGACTAAGAATTCCGTATGATAAAACAGCATTCATTCTTGTTGAAGTTGGCTTTGCATATACAGCGGCAATTGCCGTCAAAAACGGGCAAATAGTCGATGCAATGGCAGGCACTGCTGGGTTTCCATCATTTCTTGGAATGGGTTTTCTTGATTCAGAAGTTGCTTACGCTGTAGCAAATAGTGTTGACGACTTTTCAAAATCGCTGCTTTTCGCAGGAGGAGCAGCATCCGTTGGAAAAATTGATCCATCTAAACCTTTGGAGGAATTCATAAAAAATGTAAAGGCAAACCCTCAAGCTAGAGAAGCCTACGATATGATGATGGAATCAATAATCAAAGATGTAGCCGCTCTTCTACCTGTTGTTAAACCTAAAGAAGTGATTATTAGCGGAAGATTCGCTAAAATACCTGAGTTCTTATCGGCGGTAGAAAGCGGGCTCTTAGAGTTCTTCAGAGAAACTTGCTTAAAAGTGGATATAAGTGTACTTGGAGGAACGGCAAAGGTTGGTAAACAAGCCGCAGAAGGCGCAGCGATATTTGCGAATGGGCTAGCTGGCGGAAAACACAAACAACTAATTGATGCTATGAAGCTTGGAGAGAGTGAAGGAACGGTTTTTAGCAACCTTTATCTTGGCAAAGATGTTGCTGAAGGCTTGAACCAATTCAAAAAGCTGTAACACAATTATTCTTCAAACATAGCTTTATCTTGAAGATATTCTTTACCGGTTTTCAGAGCGATTTGTGCTTTTGTTAATTCACTTCCTAAGTAAGCTGCATGGTCAAACTTTGAAATTAAGCCTAACCCAATAACCTTTTTGTAGATGACATCTGCAGTTTTGCCTTTGACAACCAGATCAGGTATCTCTTGATTTGTTTGAGAGAGATGAAGAGCCATAATGTTTTGGCTTTGCCTATCGACAATAATTCTAAAAGAGCCTTGTTTATCTATATCGCATGCTTTTCCGTTTTTATTAGCAAGCAACAGAGGCGTGTTTTTCTCTATCTCAAGGTTGTAGGGTTCTTCCCTTTTCCGCTTATCTTTTAACACCAGTAGGTTTATTCCAAGATCCTTAGGGACCGACCTTCTTTTTTTGGCTAAGAACATCATCTTTGCCGCGGTACTTTCTTCTTTGATGGTTCCTTGTGCTTTGTCACTCTTCTCAGTTGCTAGCAACATGCTCGCGCTAACTTCTGAGGACAGTTTTGCAAGGATAGCGTTTACGCCGATTGAATCTGCATCAATTAACTCTGTGACATTTGAGATGCCTACAAACAATGGAACACTGGGGTTTCTCTCAGCAAATAGACGAAACGCAATAAAAGACTCCAATATGTCTAAGGGATCAAGGATTAAATCACCTAAAACGTTGATTACACCTGCATTCTTGGCTTTAGCTATGACGTCTTCGAGAAATTGCACACGTTCAGCAGCTTTCTTTGGAAAGTAACCTTCCTGCTGGTTTGTTGGTATAGCTACAACTGCAACATTTTTTATGAAAGGTGCTATTGATTCGATATTTCCTGCATCAGCGCTAAGCACTAAATCAGCACCTGCAGAAACCGCTGCCTTAATTTCTTCAGGGTTAAGGGAGTCTATGCTAACCGGGATATCTACAGCGGCTTTCACGGCAGTGATAACACGTTTGGCATCTTGGGGTCTGCTTTCGCATGCAAGCATGCCAACGTCTATAATATCTGCTCCAGCTTCGACGTAGTCCTTCGCCAAGCGCTTAATTTCTTCATCTGATTTTAAGGCTGCATCAACAATTTCACCCATAACACGCATTGGAAAATCTTTGCCGACAGCCAAATTCTTAATCATAATGTTACCTGGATTTCTCAAGAAAGCTTCTCGGTTGGTTTCGACTTTTGCTATTTCAGCTATGGCTTTTTGCAAAAGCTTTTCCCTAAGCAAGTCGTCGGCAGGAACAACAGTTGAAAGTTTCGTCTCATTTAGTGAATCGAGTAAAATTGGCAAATCAGCAGCGTATTGAGGTCCCTTGAAGGCAGGAATACCAGTCTCTTTAGAGATAACGGATGTATTACCTCGGATTAGCCCTGGAACAAGGATTAAATCAAAGCTTTTGACCTGAGACTGTTTTAGGGCTTGGCTAATTATTTTTGTTGTCAAGAAAGCGGCTACTGGAACTTTCAGGGCTAAAACCTCGGTTTCTACTTTGCTTTCTTTAGCGTAACTTTCCACTTCTTGTTTCGCCAGCATTCCAGTTAGTAAAAGTACTTTCATTTTTGCTCCTGCCAAGAACGGATTCTTTTCATAAGATAATCCATAATCAGAGAGTAAGAAGAGTTGGGAGCTACTCGATTTACAACGTCATAGCAATCAGCTATTGTTTCCAAGAGTTTGTTAACATTATTCTGCTCCTTGTCATCGTTCAATAGTGATTTTACCCGTGTGGCATGTATAATGGCCTCAAGGGTCTGGGACATCGCACGATTATGCACTTGAGGATACTGCAGTTTTGCCTCCAAGTGTTTTACTTTAAGTTTGGCTTTAATTTTTTCGACGCTAACTGACTCGAAATTATTGATCAAAACATCAATTGTTGCATCTGCAAAAATTAGCTTTGGCGCGTTGACGCTTTTTGATTTTTGAAACCATCCACTAGGCAGCGTGCCATAGAGATTTGTGTCTTTGAAGGTCGTTTTATAATAAGCCTCTATGTCGTTTGTTAAATTTACAACCGCACATCCGTTAGTCTTGATGTTTTTGTACGTTATCGAGGATGTAAAAAGGTTAATTGTAAGATTCTGTTCATCCTCCATATATACGCCCATTGGTGCCGCGTTGGGTTTTCCATCAAAATTGTATGTGGAAACTATGGTTTCTGCAATTATGCCTTTTGAGAAACCTAAATCACTCAAGTTTGCCATCAAACCAACCTGATTCGCTAGGAGGCTGTAAGCATTTTATTTCAACCGAATGTAAAATTTAGCAAAGACATAATAAACTTTTGCCAATACAAAGACTGATGTATTTTAGAAAGATAGTATTTTGGGAAGGCTGTTTGCGTTGCGCTGGATAAGACTTTTGAGCGGTTGCTTTTTTGGGATTTGAAATTGTGAGTTGGTTTTAGGCTTTGGGCAATTTTCACTACATTCGCTGAGTTATGTTTTTCGCGTCCTTTTTGTTCAGTTTGTTTAGGGTGCTTTTTTGATTTAGAATTTGAATCTTTTGCAGGTTGCGGTTTCATTGGTGAGCAATTGGGAGATTTGTGCGAAATTGCGAGGTATGCGTGAAAAAGGTTAACCTATTCACCCCTAAATCAAAAAGGCACTTTCAAAACTGTCATAAAGAATGAAAAATCTCATCCAAGCTCCTAAGCTATAAAGCCTTCAGAGGCCATAATCTGGGATTACAAGAACAAGCAAACAGAAAAATATCATAAGAGTGCATCTATGAAAAAACTAACTGCAATACCCACAATTATAAGCTCTGTGCGAATCGCAATCCTACCTCTATTCATTTACAGTTATAACCCAACAAACGTAATCATTTGCTTAATTTTGCTTGCTTTTTCAGCTGCAACAGATTTTTTTGATGGTTACTTAGCTAGAAAATTGAGGTCAACCTCGAGGTTTGGGTCCTACTACGATGCAACAACAGATTTTATTCTGGTGATTGGCATATTTGCATTTTTTTCAATTAAAGGATTTTACCCAATCTGGTTATTATTACTTATTGCGACATCATTTTTTCAGTTCTTGGTTATAAGCCATTACGACAAAAGAATCTATGATCCTATAGGAAAATATATTGGAAGCGCCCTCTACACAGGCATAGTCCTAACGCTTGTTTTCCCAGAACAATTTACATACAGTTTTGTGCAATTTGCCTTCGTAGGATTCTTCTTGGTTTCACTCGGAAGCCGCATAATAAGCTTAAAGCGAATACACGATTAAACTGATCAACTTTTTGCTCTTTGCATTTTTCCAAAACTTGCCTTCCAAAATCAATTATCTCTACCGAGTAAAAATCACAGGGTAGCAATTTTTCTAAGACAGCTGGATTATTTATGAGCAATAATTTGTCCAGAACCATAATTGCTTCATTTATGTCTGCTGGAGTTAAGCTTGTTTTCTTAATGTAGTTGTTCACCTTTCGCAAATTCATCTTCATCAAATTCTGGAAGAGCGACAAGTACTTTCTTTGCGTTCACATAATGACGTTAAAATCATCAAGGCTAAAGTCATCAAACGTTCATTTCACCTCATTTAAATTAATGGAATCTTGAACATAGAAACAATTTGAAGAAATCTTACCGAGACCTTTCGACTCTCAAGTCATTAAAATGGAAGGTTATACAGAGTTGGATGGCGAACAACTGCAGTGATAAATAGCAATTAATACCGATTGACTGAATTAAGATCTAACTCATGGCTAAACTAAAATAACTTTTTTGTATTCTCCTTTCGCGTGGTTTCAACCTTTGCCAGAAAAAATTTCTGCAAATACACCCGATTTACCCAAACAAATTCGAGTTTCAACAGACATATGCCTAATGAAATACCTTTTTTCTTTTTGGGTTGTTTAATTAGTTAGGTAATAATTAAAATAAATAAAGAAAAACAAGAAAATCCTATAAATGGTTCTTGAAGAGTAGATATATCAATTTTTGAAATATTTAGAGCGTTGAAAGTTTCCTTATGTTGTCCGGGTTCGCTCCAGGCTTTAATTGTTAAGGAGTTTGGAAAAAATGGAAGTTAAAATGTGGTTGGGGTTAATTGGGATTTGCATTGTTTTCTCAGTTACTTCCTATATATGCTATATATTCTTAACGCGATAAAGCTAATCTCTAAAAAAAGTAAGCAACAATAAGGCAAAAAGCAAAATAATGCCGATAACTGAGATTTTGTTAGTTGAAGACTTCATTTTATTATCTATTCGTATCCAAAATCATTACTCGATATAAAAGTCAGAGCTAAAATTCAAGTTCGTTTAAAATATTTTGAAATATTTAGAACCCAACATGTAATTAAGGAAAGAATTATATTCCTGATTCTTATGATACTTGAATGGTGATTTATTTGGTGGACTTTAATAAACTTTCTGGGAAATTTGTTATTTGTGCCGGCGGCTTTGATCTCGGAGATGTTAATGGGATAGAAATGAACACTGACACTTGGCAAGTTACCCATTTACATGTAAGATTGTCAAAACAAGCATCCGAGGACCTGGGATTCAAAACAAGATTCACAAGCAAAACTGTATGCTTGCCTACATCATTAGTTTCTAAAATTGGAGACAATATATTGTTAAACAAGTCTCTTGAAGAATTAACCAAACACCCAGAAATTTATGAGTGCCGAGAGTTATAGCTATAGCTAAATATCCAGCTAAATGCTCTTGATTACTTTTATTTTTTTTATAACATTAACTGCTTTTTTCAGTTCCGTTAAATCACCTTGAATTATTCCTTACAAGTCAGGGACTTAATTCTCGGAAAAAACACAAAAAATTATAGGATTCCGCCAAGCGCGCTCGCCACCATTGAAGCGATTAGTTTTCTTAGGCTTTCTTTGTTTGCCTATGGTTAGTTGCCATATGCAAATCAAGATCACTCTTAGTATTGAATGATTTTCCGCAAATTGGGCAATCGAAAGCCCCTGTCTCGATCTTCTCAATTGTCTCATGATTAGGTAACGGGTTCTTTACGTCTGGTGAAGGCGGAATAATCTCATTTGTTTCTGGGGGAAGTTCTGGTTCCGGTTTGATGAAGGGTAAGTCTGGTTCAGTCATATTGAATCAGAAATCACTAGCTGGCTTCTTTTTCTTAAAACTTTGTGATTGCCTTCTGACAGCAACAAATTATCGCGCACCGGTTTATGTTTGTGATATGGAATGGTTAAGTTGTTATAGACATCTCATTTTAAAGCGAATTTTTTTTTATATTCTTCTTTTTTGAAATATACTTCTTAAGTCTTGAGACTACGTTATTTTTTAGGGATAAAGAAGAACTTAACAAGAAAAGAAAATCCTTGAAGTGTCAAAAAAATATTGTTTCAAAGCCGATCTTTCACGATTGTATTATTCTCTATGAATGCTTCCCATTCTGAATGGGTGCCATCAATTTTAAATCGACCTGTTCCTTGTTCTCTTATAGTTGACATTTAAGGTCGTTAATATCTTGGTTGAGAACGCTAACAAGGGTTTCGTTAAGCAATTCCCAGAGTTAATTCGAGTTTCATTAGGCACCGCAATTGTTCTCAGATTGTTAGGTGGCAAGTTAGATGCTAAGCCCACAACAGCATACCTCATGACGTACAAAGAGGGCAAGTGCACAGCTAACTGCGGTTTCTGTCCTCAAGCGAGAGAAAGCAAAAGTAGCACGGAGTTGCTATCTAGAGTCTCGTGGCCAACCTTTCCTACTACCAGCGTTTTGGCAATTCTCGAAGAAGCCGTTAAAGAAGGAAAAATTAAGCGAGTCTGCATTCAGGCCCTAAATTACTCACAAGTTTTTTTACAGCTTCAAACGCTTGTGAAAGAAATAAAAAAACAAATCACTATATCGGTCTCGGTTTCTTGCCAACCACTCGTCAAAGAAAACATACAACTCTTAATAGAAGCAGGTGTTGATAGGATAGGCATAGCGTTGGACGCAGCAACTGAAACCTTATTTGAAAAAATTAAGGGCGAAGACACAGGCAGCAGTTACACTTGGAAAAGTCAGTTCAGAATCTTGGATGAAGCTACAGAAGTTTTTGGAAAAGGAAATGTTAGCACTCATGTAATTGTTGGGTTAGGCGAGACGGAGAAAGAAGTAACACAGGTAATTCAAAGATGCACGGACATGGGCATTTTGCCAGCGCTTTTTGCTTTTACGCCAATTCGAGGTACAGCATTAGAGGGCAATTCGCCACCGTCTCTGGAATCGTATAGGCGGGTTCAGCTTGCAAGATACTTAATTGTTAATGGATCAGTGGGATTTGACGATATGCAGTTTGACTACGAAGGACAAATAATCAGTTTTGGTTTAGCGGTCGATGAATTGAAATCGGTAATTGAAAGTGGGGAACCTTTTCTAACTTCAGGCTGCAGAGATTGCAACAGACCTTTTTATAATGAAAAACCAAGCGGACCTACCTATAATTACCATAGAAAACTTAGCCGCGAAGAATTAGAAGAAATAAAACAGCAGTTTAACTTGTGTTAAATTATTAGTTTATCAGCTGTTTCTTGAGTCTGTTTTCTATTGTCTTTTGGCAGCTTCGGTTTTTGCCTTGTGACTTGCTCAACCAAACGCCAAAACTCATCCATCGTGTAGCCTTTCAGCAGATCTTTCATGAGTTTCTTCACCTGATAATATGTCATTTGTGCTTCGCCTTTGTCCAAGCTTTCTTGTGGACCCTTGATCCGCCTGAAAAGCTCATCCATTTGCCTGGGTGAAGCGCGGATTCCAGCTTTTTCCAAAAGTTTCTGAATAAGGGTTTGCCCAGTGTTTCTGCCAATAAAAAGCATTGTTTCTCTACCTACGATTTCAGGTGGAAAAGGCTCGAAAAGTAGAGGTTGCCCCATCATTTCTTCTATGTCTTCTTCCACTTCATGAGTGAAAATGTTTTCGCCAATGATTGGTTTGTGGAATTGAATGGGTAGGGCGAAGGCTTTCTCTGCTGATTGAGCAAGCCGATAGATTTTGCCCATATCTATTCCAGTGTCAATATTGTATAGTAACTCTGCTGCTGCTACAACTTCTTCAAAGGGAGCTATTCCGGCACGTTCACCAAAGCCAGCAATGCATGTGTGCAGGTAAGGAACACCTTCTTCCATTGCAGCGAGAGTGTTTGCTGATCCTAAGCCGAAGTCATTATGGCAGTGGATTGAGAGCGGAACTTTGTTTTTTACCGAATCAGAAAGCCCATCACGTATATGTGACATTAAGTAACGCATAGAAAGAGGTCTGATGAATCCGACACTATCAGCTATCCCAAGACGAATTGCTCCAGCTTTGGCTGCTGCTTCACAAACTTCAATGTTATCTTCCAGGGTTGTTCTTGTGGCGTCCATGAGGATAAAATTAACTGTTGCTCCATGCTTTCTTACGTAGTCGATGCTTTCAATTATCCTCTGCAACGCTTGTTCCTTAGTAATCTTTAATCTGTATTTCAGGTTTAACCCGTTAATGGGTGTTTCAATAGTTATTTCTTTGATTCCGGTTTCCAAGCATGCGTTCAAACTGTTTTTGGTTGGTTCAGCCGAAGCAGTAAGCTTCGCGTGACCAAAACTTTCATTAACAATGCGTTTAACATTGCGTTTTTCATCTTCTGAAATAGCTGGGAAACCTACATTAATTATGGCTACTCCTGCTTCATCCATCAACTTTGCAAGCCTAACTTGCTCAACATAAGTTAAATAAACCGTTGGAGCCTTGATGCCTTCCCGGAAAGTCTCATCCCAAATGAAAACTCGGTCAGGAAGTTTAGGGGGCAAATTCTTTCTTAAACGATTGTAATTGGCTATTAACCCCTGAGCTTCCAGCTTCTTAAATATCGTCTTTCTCATCCAGACACAATCCAATAATATGAAAGCTAAACAATATGTTTAAGTTGCTTTATCCTATATAAAAACAGCATTATCAATAGGCAAACGATTTTTTATTTACAATAAAAAAGGCGATTTTACCGTGGTTATTTAATGAATAACAGTCATAATCATTGTTTAGTCGCAGAAGTCTTGAGTGTGAAACAAGCAAGTCTATAGATGCCAAAGAAAATAGTATACGAGCAACCTCAAAGATATGATTGAAAAAACAAAAAATTTAGAAACTGAAAGAAAAAATCTTTTGATTGAAATTGAAAAACTCAAAAAAAACGGTAGATACAAAAGCTACTACTTTAGAAAAAAAAATTGCTGAATTGCACGAAGTTAAGTCGCTTAAAATCCTTTTGGGAAAAAACAACCGAGCGCAAACCAATTAAAATCAGTTAATCTAATTAACTCTAAACCGCTTTCTAAAAAGACCGCTCAATCCCAAGTCAAACAAAACAAAAATCAGTATCGTTGACTTAAAAAGTTAGGTCTTTGCTGTTGTTGTTCTATGAAAAAGAGTGTTTACTGCGTTAATCAGCGCGTTGCATGCAGTTTGCCTTGCCTCAACTGATGTGTCGACTTCGAGTTTTTCAAGTTCCCTATGCAAAGCGTCCACGCGCTCAGCTATATCTTGCTTTTTCTTTTCATAGCTGTCGTGCTGTTTCTCTTGTTCAGCAGTGAAGCTTTGAAGAGTTACTTCCAACTCGTTTTTTGTAGACTTTAGTTCTTGGCGTGTGAGGGTAAGCTTTTCAGCAGCCTTCCTTCGAGCGATCGGTTTGAAAAAGCTGATTTTTATTTCCTCTTGGTTTGCCAGCTCGTCTTCTAATTCACCGATTTTATGAGTTAAACGTTGAACGTCGCAGTTTCTTTTATTGCTGAGCTCTCTTGTTTTTTCAGCATATTCCTTATCGGTTTCTACTAACTGATGATTATTATCAGCTAGTTCTTTTGCTTCGCCTGTGAGATTTGATTCTTGGATTCTTTTTTCTGCAAGTGCCCCTTCTACGTCCAGTAAAATCTGCGAACGCTCCTTAACAAACTGTTCATCGGCAGTTATAACTGGGATTGACTCAAACTCTGAAACAGTTTGTCTCAAATTAACAAGCCAATCATCAAAATACTGACTGAAGGGGGAAAGGGCAAAAATCTGATTTCCAAGCCTACTTAAGATGCCCAGAGTTTTCTCAACAACTTCTTTTGCAGAAATCTCAGTTTCTTCTTCAAAATATTTGCCAGAGGATCGCTGCTTTTTTTCTTTTGTTTTCTTTTCATGCGCTGACCTTGAATACTGTCGAGCAGCGCCTCGGCGTCCACCAGTTTGAGGTCTAAAGCTCATAAGCAAACCAAAGTACACAAGAAATATTTAAACTGTAATGCGTTAAATAGCCCGAACTTTGCCTTGTGGTTTCTTTGAAGGCGCTTTAAGCGAAGCCCCAGTTGCACTCTTAGGTTTTGTTTTCTTGTTTTCTGCAGATTTACGCTTTGGGAACGTCTTTATGGTTATTAAAACTGCACCCACGATTATTATTATGATTGCTGCGTAGATAAGCCATTCGTAGGAAGGAGCTGCTGTGTTGCTACCAATTGAGCCACTTGATGTTGGATTCGTCTGAGAACCTGATTGCGAGTTTGAAGAGTCTGCAATTAGTCCGTACTCAGAAGCGGCAGGTGCAGTTCCATTAGGGAGCGGGGAGCCAGGGCGTACTATAAGCGAGTAACTTGTTATTTTTTGCTGTGGAAGTACTTGTGACATGTTAATGTCAAATGCACCAACTTCAAATGTGGAAGTTCCTGAGGGAGATAAGGAAGCTACTTTCTGTGTTGACCATCCAGCCGAGACTGTGATGCCTGAAGCATTATAAAATGTTGCAACTACATAGATGTCTTGGGCTGTTTGGGTGCCCATATTTTTGAGGGTGCCGGTGACCCAATATGTGCCTTTATTGGTGAGAGTTGTATCAATTGAAGATGACTGACTTGTGATTTTTACATCTGAATAGGGATAATCGTTTGTCGCCGTCGCCTGGCTAACTGTGAAATCAATCCTAGAAACACTGATTGATGACCATGTTCCGTCAGCAGAGCTTTTTGGGGCGTTAAACTGTATTTCAAAGGGCACTTTCTGTTGTGGAACTATGTATATTACATATGCTTGACCCCCAGCGTCTGCCTGATCTGTCCCATCTGCAGAATAAACAGAACCACCCAGCAAAACAGACATTACTGTGCTTGATCCTACATTTTGGATTTCACCATATACGATGAGTAAATTGTTTTGATAATCAATATTATAACTGTAATTCAAAACCTTGATGTTTTCTTCTTGAGCTGAGACGTTCGAAGCTAAAATTGAGGTTAACGATAAAGACAGCAATGTTAATGCAATTACTATATAAATTGTGCTTTTTTTCATGAACTTCCCGCTACTCCGTATGAACTGATAGAAAAACGCTTTGGAGTATAAAACAGTTTTTCAAAATTAGTCCTAAATTCAATTTTGCAAATTTAAGCAATATTTAGAATATGACTTTTCAATAAAGCGCACAGTAAAATCTTCAAGTCTCTTAAGAAAAACCTCCTGAGCCATGAAACTGCAGAAGCGTAATTCTTAAATGTAAAAAGATTGGATATTGCTTACTAAGGGAATCCTATGGCTGAAAAGTTACATCCCTATGTAATATTTCTTCCAATAGAAAAGAAAGACAAGATACTAAGCGCTATATTCGGCTCCAAGGCCGGGGTGGACCTCTTAAGATTCTCATTAAACCTTGGGGTATCAAAAAACATCTACCAAAAGGATCTCGTTAAGAAACTAAACTACTCAAACAAAACGATTATAGAAAACCTAAAAACCCTGACCAAACTCGGCGTTTTAAACGAAAGTATGGAAAAAAATGACAAAGAAGGAAGAATCATCTGGATAAAAACCTACCAACTCACAAACCTTGGCAAATGGTTTGCCCTCTTGCTGGCTGAAGAGAAAGAACTCTCAGAACAAGAAAAAGCCGAAATCCTGCAAAGTCTATTCCGAACCTATGTGAAACAGGTTAAACTTTTAGCTGATGAGATTGGCATCAACAAAAAAATGCTTGAAGAAACGTTCAGGGAAGAAATGAAAAGCAGCCTTTAAACTAAATCTGTTCGCTTTGTAATTGAATATGCGGATAATAATAAGGCAATATTTAAACGTCTCAGAAAAATGATAAATTGGACAAATGTTATCTTCTGTAACTCGTTTTTTCAAGAGTTTCTTTTGGTACGTGTTTTAATCATTTTTTGGTAACAATGAATTGAGATTGGTCGGTAAGTTGTCATTCTTAAATACTTCTGGGCATTAACTGTTCTTTAGCGAGTAATAACTTTTGAGGAGTAGAAATGAAGAAGAAAATTTGCTTTTTTTTGCTCACTGTTCTTATTTGCTCTACGTTGTCCAGTATTGCTATTCAAGGTGTTTTGGCGCAGACTCCGAATCTTTTGGATCCTCTATTAATCCCTAAATGGGTCAACCAACTTGAAAAACCTCCGCCAACATATATTTCAAACAATATTACAGATAATTCGGGTAATTTGATACGTCAAGAATACGTCGTAAGCATACGGGAATTTGAGCAACAATTATTACCGATTGTTGATTCCAGTGGGAAACCAACTGGATTTGGAGCTACTACGGTTTGGGGATTTGAAGGGCAAGCCAAGGATTCGATAACTGGAGAAAATCTAGGTTTAGTTCAAAGTACTCCAGGATGCACTTTTGAAGCCATTCAAGGCGTTCCCGTTCGGGTGAAATGGGTAAATGACCTTGTAGATGCTTCTGGGAATCCTTTGCCAGCTCTTTTTGCTGTTGATCCAACTCTTAATTGGGCTAATCCTAACGGCATGCAAATGCCTAATCCAAATTCTGCACCATCGTTTCCACCTGGTTATCCCCAAGCTCAAAGCCCAGTTCCCATTGTGATTCATCTGCATGGAGGAGAAGTTCCGTCGAGTTCAGATGGAAATCCCGAAGCATGGTGGACGGCAAACGGATTGCATGGACCTGCTTACAGCACTGATTTACCCACCGATGCTAATTCAGCAGTTTTTGATTACCCCAACGAGCAACAAGCAACTACCCTTTGGTATCATGATCACGCAATGGGAATTACTCGTCTTAATGTCATGTCTGGACTTGCTGGTTTCTACTTATTAAGAAACACGGAGGACCAAGTTGCGGGATTGCTACCACAAGGTGAGTTTGAAATTCCTCTAGCTATTCAGGATAGAAGTTTTCTTTCAAACGGCTCACTCTATTTTACTAGCGAAGGTAATAATCCATCAGTTCATCCTTATTGGGATCCCACTTTTATTGGAAATACAATTATGACTAATGGAAAAGTGTGGCCAAACATGGACGTTAAACAAGGTCAATATCGTCTCAGAATTTTGGATGGGTCAAACTCTCGCTTCTATTCACTGCATTTCTCAAATAATATGCCGTTTACTCAGATAGGAAGTGATGGCGGATACCTTAAAACCCCAGTAAAACTTACTTCTCTAACGATCTCGCCAGCCGAACGAGTTGACCTATTAGTCGATTTTTCTAATATAGCGCCTGGCGAAAAAATAGTTCTTCAGAATACGGATCCATCTTTGATTACGAATGATGAAAAACAAACTGTGGGGCAAATAATTCAGTTTACGGTCACCAATAAAAAAGAGTCAGCGGCACAGTCCTTACCATCTAACCTAAATCCGACGCTTATGGGAAACTTTCCAACTTTGCCCTCTCCTACTAGAAATAGAACATTCACTTTAATTGAACAAGGCAATCCTGCTGAGCCAGTATTAATGCTGCTTGATGGGCAAAGTTGGGACGCTCCAGTTTCAGAGAAACCGGAATTAGGCACTACTGAAGACTGGTTTATAGCTAATCCAACGATGCATACACATCCAATTCATCTGCATCTAGTCCAATTTCAACTTGTTCAGCGCCAAACGCTTGCTTCTGTTGAGTATTTAAGGGATTGGACTACTTTAAATGGAAATCTTCCCCTGAATCACAGCACCATAAATATCGCTTCTTTTAATCAATACCTTGTAGGTCAACCGATTAAGCCAACTACGAAAGAAGAATGCTGGAAGGATACCATTCAAGCCGAAGCAGGAACGGTTACTGTCATCAGAATACGATTTGCACCACAGGACGGTTCAGCCTACAAGTTTGACCCAACTATTGGCCCTGGATACGTTTGGCATTGCCACATTCTTGACCATGAAGACAATGAAATGATGCGTCCTTTTTTTGTCGTGGGCTCTAATAATCAGATGGCTCTTTTGTCATCTCTTGCTATAGTTGTAGTAATCGGCTTAATAGTGACTGGATTGATTGTTTTTAGACACTTTCGAAGGCGAACAAATAGAAATATTAATCTGTAAAGGCGAATTTGTACCTTAACTACTTGCTCAGACTCACTTTATTAGCGGATTAAATCGATTTTGACGAAAACTTGCGAAAAATCATAAAGAAATAGTTATATAGAGTTTTTTGGGTTGTGGGGTTTGGAGATATTTTGAGGGGGGAGAAGGGAGAGAGTGCTAAAAAATATAATTTCTCCAAACCTTTCCACCCAACCCATTGTTTTGGTTTTTTTGCCCTCCATAATTATAAGGCTTTGAAAGCCTCGAACCATCTGCTATATGCCGACAACATGTCTAAGGATACACTTGGTTTGCGTTCTTCGAGGATTTGGCGGAAGTCAGTCATTGTTAGGAATCTTGGTTTTGCTTCTTTGTCCATTGCTTTGCCTGATTCGAAGAATTCGCCGATGAGCTTTAGCTGGGCTGATTGGCATACATCTCGTATGTCGCTTCCTGAGAATCCTTCGGAAAGCCTAGCTCAGCTCTGTTAAGTCCACATCTGGGTCTATTTGCAAGTTGCTTGCATAGAGCTTAAACATGCTGAATCTTGTCGTGTGATCTGCAAGTGGAACAAGAATTCTTTTTTGGAATCGTCTAATGAAAGCCCAATCTAAATCCCAAGGTTTATTGGTTGCTCCAATAACATAAACGTGAAGAGCCTTGCCTTTGTCAACTATACCATCCATTTCTTTTAGGAATTGGTTGCGTACGCGTATTTCCCCGCCGACTTCGTTGTTGTGTGCTCCCATTAGTGAGTCTAATTCGTCAATGAACACTATAGCTGGTTTTCCTTCGATAGAGGATTTGCGTGCTGAACCAAATAGTTTAGAAACGTTCTGTTCTGCTTCTCCAAGCCATTTAGACATTATTGATGCTGCGTCAATTGAGTAGAAGTTTGCGTCAATCTCTGTTGCAACCGCTGCTGCTAAAAGAGTTTTTCCACATCCAGGCGGGCCAAATAGTAGTATGCCTCGTGGCCAGCCAAGTGGGAATAAGTCTGGTCGTTGTACAGGATAAACAATGGCTTCTTTCACTGCTTTTTTTGCGGTGTCTAAACCTATTACTTCGTCCCAGTTTACTTTTGGTTTCTCTGTCATGACTAGTTCTTCGCTTGGTTTGCTGCTTCCGTTGCCGTCTACCGTTGCTGATCCGCCGCCTTGAGTATCGTTGTTACTTGCTTCGTTCATTTCTGCCGAAGATACCGCTCCTTGCAACGCTTTGATTCTTTCTTGATAAGCGATGGCTCGTTGCACGTAGACTTTGTTTAAACCGTATTCAGGGTAAAGTTGAACAAGTTGCAATAGGCTCTCTATTGCTTTTTGGTAGAGTGTTATTGCTCTTCCTTTTTGTCCTTGTTTATCTAAACGTACTGCGTCTAAAGCGTACGTTGTTGCCGCTCTCTCAAGTTCGTTTGATGCACTCATTTTTTATTTTCTCTCCCTACTCTGGCGATTTTAACTCAATTTTGATTTTGCCCTTTGTTCCCAAACTTTCTAGGGCCCGCTCAATTTCTTCGTTAGAAGTTTGAAGGTCACTTGAACATCGACCTAAATCTATTTCACCGTTAGTCTTTCGGACATATTCTAGAAGTACATCTTCTAAAGCGGGGTTCTGAACCTTCAGAGAAAATTCTTTGATTTCATGTTTCTTATAAGAGAACACTGAATTTGAAGGATCAAATCCGGTTTCCTCTGTGGTTTTATGTCCAATCATCTGTGAAGAGGTAGCTGTTAGGGCGACAAGTTCCTTGATTGGAGTTTTCTCCTTGACCTCTTTAACTGGCGCAGCAATGGGAGGTTCTGGAAGGCTGTCAGCTATTTTTTGTTGCATGAAACAGGTTACTTCTTTTAGTATTTCTTCGCCGCCTTCTGTCTTTTTACCAACCGGAATCAAATCTTCATCGGTTGTAATCTTTGCTGCATGGAGTGTTTCTTGAACCGTATCAGCAACCGTGTTAAGTTCTGAGCTAACATCAGGCAATACCTGGAATAGCTCTTGAGAAACGTTTTGAAGCAACTGCAGTGCAGGTTTCAAATCCGAGACAATGTCGCCTAGTTCTTTGATTGTTTCTAGACGCATGATTACTCGTTCAATGGCTAACTGAACATTATAAAGGAATTTGACCAATTTTCGAACTTCAGCCAGTTCGGTCGCGCAGATAGCGGCTTTTTCACGATTCTTCTTTTTTAAGGCACCCATGCAAGTTTCAAAAAGAACTCGATCTCTTTCTTTTAAGCGAAAACTAGCTTGTTCAAGCTTGTTTTGTTGAACTTTAAGAGTAGTAATAGATTTGTTGGCGACTTCACGTATGGGGGTAGGGCTTGGGTTACTTAGTCCTCTCATACCTTAGCCCGCCTCAGAGTGAAATCTCCTTTTTTTCTGGCTATTAGATGCCAGCTTTTCCGACTTCTTTGACGTAAACAACCACTGGAGGCTCAGGTAGCTTTTGCGCAGCGGCATTTACTTGTTCTGCATAGGTTTTCGTTCTCTGGGTGATGTCTTGCGTATCGCCTAGTAGCACACTTGAAATTTTGCTTTTTGTCAGTTCGTAATCTGTTCTTTCAGATACTGCGCGTTTTAATGTATCTTGCAGCAGTGCGAAAGCAGATTTGTAGTTTTCTTCATCAACTTTTCCTATTTCGTGTTCAATTTCTAGGTTAGCTATGGCATAGCTTAGAGATGTTATTTCTTCTCGGCATCGTTCAATTTCCACAGATGCTTCGTCAATGATAATTTGCGCGTCTTTCTTAAGTTGGGTGAGAACGCCAGTGAAGCTATTATGAAGTTCTTGGAAAATTTCTGGAGTAATTTTCTTCTTATCCAAAAGGTCTTTTAATGCTTCATCTTTGCGCCAAATCAAGGGTATATGGTCGCAGAGTATGCTTGCTTGTGATTTAATTTTGGTTACGAATGTAATATCTGCACCATTAAATCGCAAGCTTTCCATTGGTTGTTTACTGAATTGGCCATCGCCAAATTCAAGATATACAGCTTCAAATTTTCCACTCGGGGTTAATGCGAAAGATGCAACTTTTCCAATTACTCTTCCATATTCGTTCTTTATAGGTTTACCAATATAAAGAAAAAGATTGGAGTTAGACATGTTTGTTTTTCCTCCTTTTTTAGAAACTCTGTGTTGATTTTTCTGATTGTGGGGCTGAGGGCATTCCTGGGGGCAGATCTGGGAACTTATCTTTTATCTTCTGCTCTGCAACTGTTGCTGCTTCTGTTAGAATCTTCGCTGCGTCTTCGTTTACTGAGTCAAAGTTTAGTGTCATTCCGCTGCCTTGGCCTGCTTCGATCATGATTCCGCTTAGCATGTTGCCGATTTCTCCCAGTTCGCTTTCTGCTTCTGGAAATACGCTTGTTAAGCCTGATCTGACAGAACGTAGAACTCCTACAGCTGGACCTAAGGTTGATACTACGTCTCCTAGTTCTGATACTGTTCGTAATCTTAATGTGATTTGTTCGAGTGCAAGTTTGGCATTCATTATTAACTTTGACATTTTTCTGACTTCAGCTAGTTCGTTAGCGAAAACGTTTGCGCGCGCGCTGTCATGTTTTGCGTATGCATCAACTATTCGGGCAAAAATTGCTCTGTCTCTTTGGCTGAACCTGTCTGTTGCTTGGTCTAGCTTTTGTACTTGAAGCTCGATTCGTCTTACTGCAAAGTCAAGTCGTGGTTTCAATGGTCCTGGCGGTTTTACGGCGTCTTTAATGCGATTTTGGAATGGCTCATCTTCCCGTTTACTTTCCCACTTTTTTGCGAATCTTTCTGACAATTTGATTACCTCTGAAGACTCAGGGTGCAGAATCAATCTTATACATTGTTAATATGGCCAAGATATGCACGTATATATGTACAGATATATGTAGCCAATAAATGTCCATTAAGCTTTAACTGGATGAGTTAAAGATGATGCAGGCACCAAACTGTTTAGACAAAAATATGTGTTATAGACTAAAAAGAAAGACAGAGCTATGCTAAAACAAAAAGGTGATTGAATGAATAGTAGATTAAAAGTATTCGGAGTAATAGCTGTTTTAGGCTTCCTAGCCGGCGTCATAGCGCAACTCACAGCAAGCTTTTTCATTCCGTGGATGATCGCAATTTTACCGCTGCTTGGTGGTGCAACAAGCTTCATAATTTCAGGATTTGCCGGTGCATGCATAACAGTAGTGCTAGTAAGCGCTTGGGCATACATGACAGGCAAAAAAGAGCCGTATTAAGAAGAACCCGGCTCTAACCTCTTTCTTTATTACAATATTTTCCCGAAATTTTTATTAAATCAAAAAATCCTTGTTTTTCCATTTTTCTCGGTTATGTAGCAGAAAAAGTTGTCATTTGCCCCAAGCTCTGTCTACCTTGATAATTCAAATATATGCTAACGAAATTTTTTGGACTCAATAGCGGAAAAAGACTTCACAAGCTTCCAGCATTATTAACCCCGCCTTCCGCTTCATCGTACCTCGATTTTCTCATCGTCCAAACCTGTAGGATATCATCCAAACTTATTTGCGTTTCCTGAAATGGGATTATTCTTCAGGGAATATCAGTGTATACTCTTTGCCGTTCTGGTTAAACCTCATTACTTTGTACCTAAGTCGAATAGTGCTAGAGTAGGCTATATTTGCTTTTAAGATTTTAAGGGATTCATTATTTTTCCTTTGCGGTTTAAAGACTTTTAGATTTTGTTCTTCCCTTGTCTGTTGTTTGTTCTGTTACGGTTTACTATTCTTCTTTTGTGTTGTGTAATGTGGTGTCGTGTCGTTTGGTAGCGTGTTGTGTTGTGGTGACGGTTGGGGGTGTGTTGAGGGTATCAGTGTAAGAGTAGGAGAGTAAGAGAATAGGAGAGTGGGAAATAGTAGGAGTAAATTTGAGTATGTGTAGTTTAGTATTTAGAGGAGAGATAGAGAAAGATTAAATTCTAATTCACCAACCAACAACCCCAAGAAAATGCAACACTCCTGCAATTCAAACCAAGAGATTAGGAGTTCGGATAATCGCTAGTGAAAGATTAAAGAGATTTCTTTCACTGAACCGAATTCAAACTTTTCATCGATAACTATTTATTTTATCTCTATCGTATTTTATCACGGTGTTTTTGTTGGAAACTGATAGAAAAATGGAAAATCATTCAAAATCCATGGAAAAGGCTGCTCAAAATATGGCTGAAACAGTCATTACAATTATGGATAGACTTGCTGGAAAAGAATCGGACCTTAAACTTAGTTTCGAAGACTTAACCCTTGATATGGGCATGTTTAAGGTGAAACTTAACGGTGCAATTGTTTTAGACGTCGTTTACGCCAAAGAAGCAAAAACTTAGCTTTTCTAGAGCAACGAAGGATGTCCCTTGCAACTGTCATAGCCGAGATGATAGAGTCAGGAAAAGTTACTGTGTCTACTAGTAAATTTGAAGCCCTAGAAATCAACGCGGCAAACAAGAAAATCGAAATCAACGCTCTCAACAAGGAATTCCTAAAACAAGTCCTTGTAGCGGCACGGGACGGAAAAAAGAGCAAAGGAACACTTGACAGCGTAAAGGAAACCGTTGGTCAAATTGAAACCGCTCGAAGTAGTCTCGGTCAGCTCAAAGGGGTTGCCGAAGAATTATCTGAGGTAGGCATCACGGTCACGCTGTCGTATAAGGGCGACGTCGTTGTTACTATGGGTTCTAAGGCAAAGCCTAAACTCTCAAGCGCAGTAACAGGAACAAAAGCTATAGAAATAAACAGTCCACGAAAGCTAATAGGACTAGGCATCTAACTGAACACAACATGGTTTACCCCAAAAGTATCTAGTTAGGCAGCAGAATTAAATAATTAGTTAACCGTTGGCTCTTTAACAACAAAGGATGTTTTGAGGGAGACTTCTCCAAATGATATTGGTTCAATTTCAACTATGTCAATAAGCATTAGGGTTCGACCTAAATCCTAAGTTTTTTTTTGATTAAATTTTGATACTTAATTGAAAAATCTCCAGAATTAATATGCTTTAATTCACGCTCTAAACAGTCAACAAGTAAGCAGATTGCTATACAAGAATAAGTGCAAATGCTTAAAATCATTTTAGACAAATAAGGAAAAGAGGCGTAAAAACATGAATAAAGGCAGACTTTACGAAGAATTAATTCCAATTGAACAATTATCGTATAAAGGGTATAATACTCCTGAACTTGCAAATGCTAAAATAAAGCAAATTTTAGATGAAGTTAAAAAAGAAATGCCACCTTTTACCGAAAAATGGGTTAATACAGAATACGAAAACCCTGATTGGAAAGCAACCTGTGAAGCTATGAACGAAAGAACAAACGCAAGAGAAAAGTGGTTTATTAAATGGTTTGGTGAACAAAAATAAGCGAAGTTGTAAACCCGACTCCGAATATGCCTATACCTCATATGATTATTCTAAGTAATCCTTGGATCGTGTCTGCTGCTAAGGTGCTTTAAAACGCTGAACATTAAATTGGTTGGTTGGATTAAAAATTAGCCGAATATGTTGCGGATTTTTGCGACTTAACTAAAATCCATTAAAAAAGGAGTTTAAAAGAATATGAGTTTCGAAATGAAATCACACCTAAACGATGCGGTTGTTGACGAATTTCTAAACAGCCAAACCAAAGAGAGAAAACTTTCAACAGCCAAACCAAAGAGAGAAAACCTTCAAAAGTTCCCGAACGGTTTTCCGGCAAATAGGCAAGGGTAAAGGATAAGATACTTTTTCTTAAAACCTCAATTAGACTACAAATTTTCCGATGTTCAAAACTCTTTTTAACTGTCTCAAACAAATAGACATGGAAATAAACCAAAGGAGAACGAAAAACATAAAGGGTAAAAAGGTGCGTAAAACTGTTTATTGATATTCAAATCATATCAAAATATGATTATACCCCAATTTCATTTACCTTCATGTTTCTGCTCTCTGGAGCATTAATTGGTTTCCTGTTGGCATTCAAAACTGTAAGACAATTGAATGGGGTATAATACATTACGAAGCAGCTTTTTAGGCCAAACGTTTTTCTTCAAAGCATTATTTCTTCTTCTTTATTTCTAGAGAGGCTTCGTAAGGAAAGAACAACGGTTGTTGGATTGAAGGACTAATCTTTATACTGCCTGACCCATCCTTGAATACCAACGGATATTCCCTAACAAGTATTCTAACAAATTCTTCCAAAGCATGAGTGGCTTGAGTGATCTGGATTTCTTCGGTCTCTGAAGGCATTTTCTATCAACGATTAATGTTTACCTCAATTTTACCTTTAAGTCTATTCTTTCTAAGTCTGTTATGGCGAATGAATAACCGCGTTTGTGTTTAATTGACAGACATAGGCAGACTGTCTAACACACACGTTTCATAGGGGCTTGCACCTGAGAGAGCATATGCGCGAAAATGAGAGCAGTAGTGGGCGAGTGCGTTCGAGAGAGAAAGATAAAAATTTAATCCCAAACCCCATCCCAAACCCAAACTACTTCACTTTAACCAACTGCTACTCTCTTCTACTCCTTCCAACTTTCTCTCAACAAGAAAACAAAACCAAACACGACTATTGAATCGTATCCGTTTCTCTGGATACAAATCATTTTAAGTACATTAACCCGTAGACACGAACTATCCGCGAATAATACGTTGCTATAAAGATGTACTTTGATTTTTTCATATAATTCGCCGAAGAAGGTAAGGTTATAAAACCATTTGCAGGATTCGCCAAACCAAGCATTACTTCGGCAATCAAAAGAAAACTCTCCATCATGTTAAAATTGAACCAGTGAAACTTGATTTAAATTAAGGGGAACGGAAATTGAAATACCGCAAAATGGGTTCTTTGGACTGGAAAGTTTCAGCGTTAGGATACGGTTGCATGCGGTTGCCGCCAAGAAAAATTAACAGACTAAGAGCCGAGACAGACAAATCAATTGAAGTAATCCGCTACGGAATTGACTCAGGGATCAACTACATAGACACTGCTTGGCCATACCATTTAGGCGACAGCGAAAAAATAATTGGAAAAGCACTAAAAGACGGCTACAGAGACCAAGTTTACTTAGTCACCAAGTTGCCAATGTTCATGGTTACCAACGCTAACCATTTTGATAGCTACCTGAAAACTCAGATGAAAAGACTTCAAACTGACCACTTAGATGCTTACCTCTTCCATGCAGTGAACCAGGGTCAATTCGACAAAATTAAGAGACTTGGGCTAATTAAAAAAATGGAAAACGCGAAAAAAGAAGGGCTAATCCGAAGTTTCGGTTTTTCGTTTCATGACACCCTTCCGGTTTACAAAGAGATAATCGACTATTATCCTTGGGACATCACCCAAATTCAATACAACTACATGGACACTGGTGTTCAAGCTACAACAGAGGGGCTAACCTATGCGCACAGCAAGGGAATCGCGGTTGTGGTGATGGAGCCACTAAAAGGGGGAACTTTGGTAAACCCTCCGCAAGAAGCTTTGAACATAATCAATTCAGCAGAGAAAAAAAGAACCCCAGCCGATTGGGCACTGCAGTTTCTGTGGAACAAACCCGAAATCTCAGTTGTACTCAGTGGAATGAACTCCAAAAAAATGATCCGAGAAAACTGCGAAAGCGCAGACAACTCAGGAATAAACTCACTAACCACACAAGAAATGGAAGTAATAAAAAAACTCACAGAAGAGTTCAGAAAAAAAATCGCAGTCCCCTGCACATCATGCAGCTACTGCATGCCCTGCCCTCAAGGAGTCAACATCCCGCAAAACTTCGCCTGCCTGAACAATGTAACCTTAGAGAGAAGTCGCTTTCGCCGAATAATGACACGAAGAACATATAGAAAACTGCAAACCAAAAAAAACAAAGTTAACCATGAGAACCCCAACGGCAACGCCACACTATGCATAAAATGCGGGGTCTGCGCTAAGAAATGCCCCCAAAAAATCCAAATTCCAGAAGAACTCGAAAAAGTCAAACAGGAATTAGGCAAACGAAAAGCACTATTGTGGTAGTACGACTTAATGCGAGTTAACATCGACTGGAGATAGACAAGAACCTCAATATCAAGCAAACCCAATCAGCCCCGCTCCTCTTGTTTCTGGGAATAACGACACTCAATCTGCAATAGTGGTGATATTTTCATCTAGAAAACTACTAAAATATTCTTTGGAACACAAGAAATTGGGCCTCGTCTTATTGATTTTCTCCTTAATTGGCTGGGGCGCTTACTTTGCCATACTACCATATGGGTTCTTAATCTTTCTAGCTGACTTGGCACTGTGGCTATTTGGCACTATAGAGATATAAACCCTGATCTTGCTTTAGACAATCAAGCTAATTAATCTCAGTTTTATGAGCCATTTTTTCACTTTCTTTCATGCCTTTACTTGCTACTTACAATTAACAAAAGTGCTGGAAAATGAAACCGTGAATCGTCTCATTCTAGCTCGCTCATTGTGAGCGTTTCGATTAAAAACCCTTCTAATAAACCCAAAGAAAAGCCTTCCGAGAGGCTGTTTACTTTTTGACCTTAACTATTCACAGTCGACTAGATGGGCTGTGCCGTCTGGACAATAAACTTTCTCCCCTACAGAAACATGAACAAAACGGCGTTTGCATTCAGACAGCTGTTTTTCACATCCGTCACAATCACGAGATAGCATCTTTTCACCTCACTCTTCTTAACGCGAATTTTCATGTAAGGGTCACATCAGACAAATAAGGATTACCTTTTAGGTTGTCCCTTGCATTAAACCGTCATTTGTGCAAGATAGCTTTTCCTGGACTTTTCAAAATCAGTTATTGAAGTTTGATGTTACGCAAACACCATTTTCCCCAAAAACACGATTGCTGAATCCTATCCGTCGCTATTGGACACAACTCGTTTAAGTAGCAAAGAGCTGAAAGCCTATGTGTAACCATTTCCCTTTTTTTCCATCACTTTTAATATGGTTTGCAAGCAATCAAACCAAGGTGGCTTTGGAGAAAAAGAAGCGAAATGGTGGCAAGAGAGATTCTTAGCAGTTATTATTTAACCTCAACTCTATAAATATGTCTCCAGCAATAAGATATATAATTATAGGAATACAAGTTGTGATGGAGGCAAGTCGGTGAAAACTGAAAAAGCTGAAGATTCAAAGCTATCTTCAAATATTCTGAGAATTGTGCTTGCCAATAATGCATTCTACTTCTTCACAGACATTGGACAGTATACTAATAGATGTTCAACCTGCCTTACGGATTTTTGTAACGCGATTCAAACGGTAGATGTTAGGTCGGTGGAGTTCCACTTTGAGCGTGGAGACTTTGCATTATGGATTAGAGGAACTTTGGGAGACAACAAACTGGCAAACGAAATTAACAGAATTAGCAAAACAATTCGGGGAGAAGAACTCAGAACAACAATACACCAAACTGTCGAGGCTCGCTTAACTAAACTGAAAAAACTCGAAGCATCAGAAGAGCTTTCCTTAGTGCGAGATGAATAAGCACACCGCGGTGTCTTGTCCCTTTAATAATGATTGTTTAGCTTTGTTTGATTTGATTAGAATTTAACAAGAACTCAAAACTTCAAAATCTACGTTCTTAATTCATAAAGCCCAAATTCAAATGCAGATTATGTTTTGGCAAGAGACCTCTTGAAGACACCGTTTCAAGTGAAGTTTTCAAGCAAAAAAAATCGTTATTATCGGTATTATTGTGCTTTTTCTATTTTCAATAATAGCTGGCGTTCTCGCTAGACACCTATAACATCTTGTAATTCTCAGAATTTTTCTCAGGCCAAGTTTGTTACTCTGCTTTAGGAACTGCAGTAGTAGACATGGAGTTTGATGTCATGCAAAAACCTTTTTCAACAAAAAACGCGACTATAGCATCTATCCGTTGCTCTGGCAACAACGTATTCCAAGTACATTAACCCGTAGACAGGAACTATTCGGATATAGCACCTCGCCAGAGAGGGGGGTTTGATTTTTCCCATATAGTTCACCGAAAAAAAAGTAGGCTCTTGAGCCACATGTGGGGTTCGGCGACGTAAGCATGATTTCTGTATCGCTTCAAATCATACTATTCGCCTATGAGTCTATTTGATAATTTTCTTTTCCGTGTTTGTTTAGTTTTGGAATGGTTATGGTGAATTTGGCTCCTGTCCCGGATTCTCCATTCTCTTCAATTCTCCAGCCATAAACATCCATCATTTTCTTAGTTAGGAATAATCCGAAGCCTGTGCTGCCGCCTGTGCTAAAACCTTCTTTGAAAAGATTCGGTTTATTCTCCAAAGGCACACCTACACCATCATCCTCATAAACCAACTTTAAGCTATCCTGATCCGCCTCTTCGAAGTGCACTCTTATGGTTGTGGTTTTCTTGCCGTATTTTCTTGTGTTATCAATAAAATTGTAGAACAGCTGTCTTAGAAATGAATCCGCCAAAACAGTCAGGCCATGACATTGATTTATTACAGTTGGGAGTGAACCGGAAAAGAGAGTGCATGCTTCGTTTATGTTGTCTTCTACGTTTATCGGGGTTAGTTTTTCTGCCCCTAGTTGCTCATACATTTTGGCGAAATCAAAAATTCTAACAGTCTCTTTAACAGCCTGCTCCATCTTACCTAACCCATCAACAATATCCGCCTGATCAGCATGCTTCTTCTTGAGTATATACGCATAACCAGTCACGGCTGAAAGCTTGTTACGAACATCATGCCTAGTTAAATTGCCCACAACACGCAATTTCTCATTCATCAACTCAATCCGCTCACGATCCTCATCCAACTGCTCCTCAGCCTTCTTAAGTTGAGATATGTTCACTATAACGCCTCTCAATCCAAGCTTACCATCTTCAAGAATTATCTTTTCAGAAAACACCAATCCTGGGAACGTACTTCCATCTTTTCTTAGAAACATGAATTCGTTTCCTGATGATTTTTCTCCTTGTATTCTCTTCTGGATGGTTTCTAATGCTGTTTGCCGGGCTTCCGGGATCAAAAACTTAAAAACATTCATTTGTTGGAGTTCATCTTTGGAGTAGCCAATGATCTCACCAGCTTGCCTATTCACAAAGGTGATTTTCCCTTTGTCATCAGCTTCAAAAACAATTTCAGGTAGAGAATTCGCAAACTCGCGATATTTTTGTTCGCTCTTCTTCAGCGATTCTTCCGCCTTCTTGCGTTTAGTGATGTCTGCAACCAGTGCAAGTGTTCCAATGCTGTTGCCAGCGTCATCCTGAATGGATGAAGCTGCAATATTTGCGTACAGATGGGTACCGTTTTTTTGAATAAACTCAAACTCGCATTGCCCCTGGTTGCCTAGTTTGCATTCTTCCAAATTGTGCACAGCAAGATCAGTGTCGGGATTATCCATGAAAGAAGCTAAATTCTTTCCAATCATTTCACTTTCACTGTATCCTAGCATGTTTGCCATGCGGGGATTAACAAAAACAGTGCGACTGTCGTTATCTAGTGCCCAAACACCTTCTTGGGCGAGTTCAATTAACTGTCGATACTTCGCTTCGCTTTCAATCAATGCAATCTCAATTTTCTTAGCTTCCGTTACGTCTCGGTAAATACTGAGGACGAATTTTTTTCCAGACAATTCAATCGCCTGAGAAGTAGCTATAACATCTCTAATCTCACCGTTTTTGGTTCGGTGTTTGGTTTCAAATTCAGCTATTCCTTCTCGCAATATCTTATCTATTCTAGCTTTCATTTCAACTGGAGTCTCATCTGCTTTGTAATCAAAGATGCGTAGTCTAGCAAATTCTTCTCTGGAATACCCTAATTGTTGATGAGCTCTTTCATTAAACTCAACTGGTACCGCGGTTTCAGGGTCAAAAATCAGAATACCAACTGGTGACTGATCAAACAATGTCCGATACCTCTTTTCAGCTTCCCGAATCCTGGTTTCCATCTGTTTTCTTTCTGTAATGTCTCTGGCAACATGAATTACGACTGTTTTTCCTTCGGAATTTTTGACAAGGCGAGCTGAAATATCCACAATTCGTTCATTATTGTTTTCATCAAAGTGTTTATGTTCAACCGTTGTAGTTTCTTTGGTTTCAAGTACTCTCTGAATTGGGCAGATGTGTTCTGGAGAATTACAGGGAGTCAATGAGCGGTGGGTTGTTTCATAACATGTCTTTCCAATTAGTTCTTCCTTCCTAATTTTTAATTGTCTTAATGCTTCTTCATTGGTACTAATTATTTTATAGTCATCGGGGTCGATTACTAACAGGGCATCGTCAAGCGAATCTATTATTCTTTCATAAAATTCTTTCAAATTTATCAGTTTTACTTCAGCTTTCTTTTGTTCTGTAATGTCTTTTGCGATGTGTACGCATTGAATGAGGTTTCCTTCTTCGTCAAGAACTGGCGAAGTGGTTATGAGTAAAGGCAAGCCTATGTTTGGGTCGTTAATTTCTGCTGTCACAGTTTGTTTTGTTTCAAATGTCTTTCCTGCGGGGCAATTCGACCAGGGTACATTGGTTCTGTGCACAACTTCATAACAATGTTTGCCGATCAAGTCTTCCGGCTTTTTCTTTAAGACATCGCAAGTGCTCTTGTTAACTCTAGTAATGATTCTGTTTTTGTCCATGACAAAAAGTAGATCCCCAACGCCATCCAAAATCTTATTGACTTCATCGGACTCTTTGGTTTTTTCTTTTGTTGTATTGTTGCATTCGATGATGTCTTTGCTTACGTGGATTATTTGAACTATTTTTCCATCTTTGTCTTTCACTGGGTGAACTGCAACTTCTACATCTACCGGTTTGTTATTCTTGTCAAAATGCTGGTGAACTATTACGGAAGATTTGCCTGTCTTTATCGTTTTTTCTATTGGACAAGCGTCCTGAGGAGAGGTGCAAGGCGTTAACCTGTGATGTGTGGCTTCGTAGCATGTTTTGCCAATTAACTCTTCTTTTACTGATTTCAGTTGTTCCAAAGCAGCTTTGTTTGCGTCTATTATTGTGTAATTAATTGGATCAATTACTATAAGGGCGTCGCTAATTGAATCAATTGCTCTTTCGCCGAATTCTTTCAAAAAGATTATTTTCGCCTTAGACCTTTTTTGTTCCACCGTTATATCAATCGCGTGTGCCAGTTCAAAATACACAGTTTCTGGATCGCCATTCTTATTGACGTAGCGATCAGCGCCAAAATTCAGGGCACTAATAATAACTTCTTCTCTGCCTTTTCCTGTGAACATAATAAAAGGAATATCGTTTTTTTGTTCTCTAAGTTCTTTGAGAAATTCTAGCCCATTTTTTGTAGGCATTTCATAGTCAGAAACTACAACATCATAACTTTCATTTGCCAGTTTACTGAGGGCTTCATCAACAGAAGAGGCATGATCTATCTTAAAGTTATCCATATCCATTAGAATCTGCTTTGAAATCTCCAGCAGGGAAAGGTCATCGTCAACATGCAAAACGTTGATAACACTAGTCTTCTCTTCAGTTGAGATAACCAAATCAGTTGTTTCTACAACTATTTTATTTTGATTGAGGTGTTGTATTAACCATACCACAACTTAGATTGTTGATGAATTGATAATAAATCAGTTGTGAATTCAGAATACTGAACAAAGATTACGCCAATTAGAGATAGAATTGGAAAAAAAAATTTGTTAACCTTTATTTTATACTTTTGAAAACCAGCCAAAAGCCACAGCTCCCCTTGCCGTAACATAATATTCCCTGTGGATATGCACAAATTTTTTCTTACTGCGCATTGATGAAACGCTTTTTGCAGAATTTCTTCAGCCTCCTTGAAACGAGAGCTCTGGGTCTAGGGAGAATTGGGGATGACATAAGTCCTCAGTTTTTAGTGAGAGAAAATTGAAATCTTATGTTTCCAGTCGTTGTTTGTGTTTCTTCCAAGACGTCACAGCATCAGATTGTTCACTCTTTGGTGATTCGATCTAATCCCAGTATTTCTGTATGGTATTTTGTACAGGCATGCCCACGCCTTTTCCTTTCTATTTTTTGAGGTTTGTGGGGTCAGGGAAATTTATGATTAGTTTGTACTGTAATAGTGATCCTTAGTTATCGAGACTATTATCTCGTTTGTTAGATTCTTGATGCTACTGATAGAAGCTATTCTATTAGCATCAAGTTGCACCCAAAAAAATAAGCCAGTTCGAAGCGTTCCCAGTGAAGGTGAAGTAAAACAAAAACAGAATTGTATATCGACTTTACGCTTTGAAAGCATATACAATACGTGAAGTTTTGGGGCATAAGCTGAAATGGAAAGCAAGCGGAAAGCTACTCTGTTAGCGGAAAAACTAAAATTTAATCCCATACACTGACATGCCTAATAATCAACGTTTAATATTCGAATAATATAATTAGTATTGTAAGTTAGGTACAGATTTGAGAAGGTGAGACTATGAAAACAGAATCATTTAATGTTGACAAAAAAGTAATGGAAATCGTCATAGAGGACGACATGGCAAAAAAGAGACAGTTAGCCAAAAAGATTTTCGATGTT
This sequence comes from Candidatus Bathyarchaeota archaeon, assembly GCA_963811105.1. Taxonomy (GTDB): domain Archaea; phylum Thermoproteota; class Bathyarchaeia; order Bathyarchaeales; family Bathycorpusculaceae; genus Bathycorpusculum. Next base: position 100,511 of record CAWEPZ010000013.1, read on the forward strand.
GCTTACAAAGAGGGGATTTACCCCTCAAGTATTCATGAGTTTTACATGGCTCGCGGCAGGGGCGAAATCGCGGGTTTCACTGTCCCAGCGATAAATCTAAGAAGTATGACCTATGATTTAGCTCGCTCAATATTCAGGGTAGCAAAGAAAAATAACTCTAACGTTTTCATCTTTGAAATCGCTCGATCTGAAATTAGCTACACAAATCAGCCGCCGATCGAATTCGCAAGCATGGTAATGGGAGCTGCGATAAAAGAAAACTATTTCGGTCCAGTCTTTATCCAAGGAGACCATTTTCAAGTTAATGCCGCCAAGTATAAAGAGAGCCCTGATGCTGAAATTGAAAATTTGCAGGCTTTAATCAGGGATGCAATTAGTTCGGGTTTTCTGAACATCGATATTGATTCATCAACGCTGGTCGATTTATCTAAACCGAATTTGAATGAACAACAGCTTCTTAACCATGATGTTTGCGTAAGGCTTACGCAATTTATTCGCCATTTTGAACCAAAAGGGATAACGATTTCGGTGGGTGGAGAAATTGGCGAGATTGGGCATAAGAATTCGACGCCAGAAGACCTTCACGCCTTTATGGCTGGTCTCAAAGAGAAGCTGGGCAAGGATTTGGCTGGCATTAGTAAAATTTCAGTTCAGACGGGAACAACTCATGGTGGTGTAGTTCTGCCTGATGGGTCAATGGCGCAAGTTAAGCTTGACTTTGACACGTTAAAGATTCTTTCTGAAATCGCCTGTAGAGAATATGGGTTGGCGGGGGCTGTTCAGCATGGAGCATCAACTCTGCCTTCTGAGGCATTTCACAAGTTTGTCGAATGTGAGACCGCCGAAGTGCATTTGGCTACAGAGTTTCAGAACATGATTTACGATTCAAAGCATTTTCCAGATGATCTAAAAAAGAGAATTTATGCCTGGCTAAAAGTCAACGCCATAAGCGAGGCTAAGCAAGGCGAAACTGAGGATCAATTTCTCTATAAAACCAGAAAAAAAGCGTTTGGTTCTTTCAAGAAAGAAATAATGAGTCTGCCCCAGGAAACGCGTGATGCTATTGCAGCTGAAATCGAGATTAAGTTTGATTTTCTCTTCAAGCAACTCAACATTGCAAACAAGAGAGACTTATTGAATAAATACGTAAACACCCCGTCGAGCAAAGAAAACCGTACGCCATAGCATCCAAGAGGAACTTTTCTAAAATCTGTTCTCAGATTTTACCCTTTTTCATTATTACCAATAAACATTAGACTTAATCATGACTCGAGCTATTACTCACAGAAAATATTAGGTGCGCTTAAAAGCAATACTCGCTTCCGACAATACCTCTTACCTCACGTTGATTTTGTCTTGCTTAGAAACGTATACTCGATTCCGACTATCCGCAAGTATGACTTTTTGACCGCGGAGAAAGATATTCTATGCAACGAGTTTTCGGATATTGATAGGTCGGCTTTCCATGATATTGACTTCGCGATTTTTTGCTTGCATTTAGTTGGAATCTCACAAGACTTTCACATCAACACTTTGCATAGAGGAAATAAATCTTGGTTTGAGAAATAGAAAAACAAATGCCGATTTCTTATGCATATTTTTGTTTAAAGTTGATGATAAAAAGGGCATTGGGACAAAACTTGGGAAGCTCTTTGTTTTTGGCAAAGCCTTGTTTGCTTTAACATCATGCAAAACGGCTATTTCAGAGTAGTAGAACAAATCCACCTCATCCTCAATTTAGAGATGGGCTTGACGGGCTTTGCGATAGCATATTTTGTTTACATTTTCGCTCACTTTGTTTTTTCCAACAGATAAAACTTCTTTTCCCCTCAAAATGATCGTCTAAACCGCAATTTTTGAGGAGCTGAGCTGCTTTTTTAGAAGATCTGCGAAAACCCTATAAGCGATGAAAGCCCACCTTATCGGAACTATGCCCGAGGCGGATTCAAAAATACGGAAGGAAGCCGGAATAGTGAGCAAAAAATTCAACAAATGCTCAGTTCTGAGGAGCTTTTAAACCTTCCAACTAATGAGCTTCTTTCTCGATTAAACACTTCATCAAATGGACTTACTTGTTCGGAAGCAGAGAAACGCCTTGAAGTTTATGGTCGAAATGAATTTGCCAAGAAAAAGAAAAGGGCAGCTATTTTCAATTTTCTATCTCGGTTCAAAAGCCCACTAGTAATAATATTAATAATTGCAGGTGGAGTTTCTGCAGCCCTCGGAGCAATTCCTAGCGTAATAGTAATCTATACAATGGTTATCCTAAGTGTATCTCTTGCATACTATCAGGAAAACAACGCTTCAAAAGCAGCCGAGCTACTAAGAGAAAAAGTCGCCACTTTAGCCACGGTCCTAAGGGATAACACTAAACAAGAAATTAAGCTTCCACTAATTGTTCCTGGCGACATAATTTATCTTTCAGCGGGAGACATCACACCGGCTGATGCCCGAATTATCGAGGCTAAGGACCTTTTCGTCAACCAATCAGCATTAACTGGTGAATCATTTCCAGTCGAAAAAACGTCTGCACCAATAAAAACTAAAAGTGCTTCGATAACTGAATGGAATAATTATCTGTTTATGGGCACTTCAATAGTTAGTGGATCAGCTTCAGCAGTGGCTGTGCGGACTGGCGGTTTTACAGAATATGGGAAAATAGCTGCAAAACTTGTCGAGAAAGCTCCCGAAACAGAGTTTGAACGGGGCACAACGCAATTCGGTATTCTGATAATGCAAGTCACTTTTTTGTTGGTTATGTTCGTTTTCATGATAAACGCACTTCTTCATCCTAATGCACAAGGCATATTGCAGGCTCTTCTTTTCGCCGTTGCTCTCGCGGTAGGTTTGACGCCTGAGCTCTTGCCCATGATTATTACCATAAATCTTTCAAAAGGGGCTCAAGCTATGTCTAAGAAAGGCGTTATCGTAAAGCGTTTGTCGTCAATTGAAACCTTTGGCAGCATGAACGTTTTGTGCACTGATAAAACTGGTACGCTTACTGAGAACCAAATTAAACTCTTGTTGCATATTGACATGGAAGGGAAAGAAGATGAAAAAGTACTACTTTATTCCTTCCTAAACAGTCGTTTCCAAACTGGACTCAAAAGTCCACTTGATGAAGCCATCCTCAAGCATCAAGAGATTGACATAACAAAGTTCCAAAAGATTGACGAGGTACCGTTCGATTTTGTTAGAAGACGTGTCTCAGTTGTGGTTGAAAAGGACCGGCAACGATTCTTTATCGCTAAAGGTGCCCCAGAAGAAATACTCAAAGTATGTGCCTTCTATGAAATCGAAGGCGTAATTTCTGATATATCTGAAAGAATACGGAGAAAGATTGAGCAGAAATATTTTGACCTAAGCGCTGATGGGTTAAGAGTTTTAGGTGTTGCATCCAAGAAACTTCGTGAAGAAAAAGCTGTTTATTCTATAAATGACGAAAGGGAAATGACTTTTTTGGGGTTTGTGGCATTTCTTGACCCTCCTAAAGAAACTGCTAAACAATCTCTTCAATTGCTCAGCAAGGCAAAAGTGGAACTGAAAATTCTAACGGGTGATAACGAATTTGTTACCAGAAAAGTCTGCAGCGAACTGGGTTTTGAGGTTAAAGCTGTAGCTTTGGGAAATGAGATTGCCCTGATGAGTGATGAAGCTCTTTCGGCGGTTGTTGAAGAGGCTAACGTTTTTGCAAGGGTAACTCCTGCCCAAAAAGACCGAATTATTAATGTTTTGAAAACCAATGGGCATGTTGTCGGTTTCATGGGTGATGGCATCAATGATGCGCCTTCGCTCAAGACTTCAGACGTGGGCATATCCGTTAACAATGCAGTTGATGTTGCAAGGGAGTCGGCCGACATTATTTTGCTGAAGAATGATTTGACTGTTTTGGGCGAAGGTGTATTGGAAGGAAGAAAAACTTTCGGCAACACTATGAAATATATTATGATGGGTGTAAGCTCTAATTTTGGCAACATGTTCAGTGCAGCTGGAGGTTCAATATTCTTGCCGTTTTTGCCTATGTTGCCTATCCAAATTCTTTTGAATAATTTGCTTTACGATACATCGCAAACGGTTATGACCACCGATAATGTGGATGCAGAGTACATCGAAAAGCCAAAACGTTGGGATATTTCTTTCATCAGAAGGTTTATGATTATTATTGGCCCTGTAAGTTCTCTGTTTGACTATGTGACTTTCTTTACGATGTTATTTGTTTTTCAAAAAATGATAGATCCGAAGCTGTTTCCGTCCTCGTTCCAAACTGCATGGTTTATCGAGTCACTTTGTTCACAAACACTCGTGGTTCTTATTATAAGAACTAGACGAGTGCCTTTCTACAAGAGCAAACCAAGCAAATACCTGGCTTTAATGCTCCTGACAGTCATCAGCTTTGCCATAATAGTCCCGTATACGCCATTAGGTGCATTCTTCGGATTTACTCCGCCTCCACCTACGTTTTACTTGGCTTTAGCTGGAATTCTGGGTGCTTATGCAGTGCTTGCTGAAACTGTCAAAAAATGGTTTTACAAACGTTATGGTAACCGGGTGGAGCAGGTTTTGGTGCCGAAGAGAAAGACTATTTACTCGAGCAGAACGACGAAGCTGATGCAGGATATGATTGCTGCGATTAGTCTACGTCCGGAAGGCCAAATTTCGATTGAGGCTCTAACAGATGACTTGAAAGATGTTTTGAATTATCCTTTTAACTCAGACCAGATGGTTCGAAATCTTCAGTATTTGCATCGTTTAGACTATATAAGTGTGGACTGGCTGAGAAGAACGATAAAACGTGATGCTTCATTGAGTGAATACGTAAAGAAAAATGTCACAGCGAGCCAAAAGTGGGCGACTTTAGCGGACGATTGGCGAAAAATAGGCAAATTAATTCAAACCAAGCATAAGAGCTTAAATAAAGAATACGAAGATTACTTCCTCGAAAACAAAGAAAAAGAGCACCAGTCTTAAAACAAGAAACTTCCCCAAGGTCTTTCAAGTGGTAATATTTTGATAGCCACAAACGCTTGAATAAAGAATTGTTTTGTGTCCCTATAAAAAAAGCCCTTCTTGAGTAAAAAGCATGAGCCCTTCTTTCTTTTCAGCGCACAGTTAGGCTGTCGCTAAATATTGGGCTACCCGCTTTTGGAAGAAGATGGATAATTCTCTTCTTCGTAGTCGGAGTTGGGGATATGGAATTCTCGATTAACACTCTTGGCTACAATGTTTTAGGGGTTAGTTTGATTATTAGGTCTTGTCACTGCATATAGCCGGTTTATTATTCCAGCATTATATTTGGCAAACCTGCATCTTCGCAAAAAAAGAGTAAAAATACTCTTTATCTTGCTGCGCATCTTGAGCTGATATTTGGCGCTGTTGATATTCTTTCCAGAATTTCTTTTGGCATCGACCTTCATATTGTATTTTGGCTTCCTTATCAATGATTTTTACTCTTAATCTTAGGCATCGCAAGTCTTTTCTTTGCCAAAACCCGAAAGTGACTGATAATTATGTATTTGTGTTGTACATATCTGCAGGTCTTAGATAGAATTCTGAAGGTTTAAATTTAAGTCGGACAAAATTGAAGATATGCCTCAACAAAGCAACCGGAAATCAAAGCAAATATTTAGCAAGCTACCTAACTATGGCTATTCAGAAAGAGCTGCTAATCTAATTTGGGAATGGTACAATCCCTCGGAGAAAGTTGACGCAATTTTCTAGTTACTTATTTGTTATTCAAGATTTTTGGTTAATTTTTAGCCAAGTTTCTTTGAGTTACTTTCCGAGCAGTGTGGATTGAAGCAATGAAGACACCCTTTAGGGTAGGTTGAACAGAGTTGTTTCTTTTTGAAACCCCATTTCTTTCTTAATTCGTCAGCTTGTGCCTCTTGTTCTATTTTGCTTTTTGTTTTTGTGTAGCTGAGGTAGGCGTGGGCGATTTCGTGTGCTATTAGGGATTCTGAATCAGTTCGTTTCAGAATTATCATGTAGGGTTTTTTGATTTCGTCAACTTGTATAGTTTGACTTTGACCTGCTTGGAAAGAGATTTTCTGTAATGTAAATTGATAAACTTCTTCGGGCAGTCTGGCGAGAGTATTGAGTAGTCTTCCGTGGAGGTTTTGCCATCTTTGAGCAAGACGAATGAATTCAGCTATATCACTGTTGGAATCTATTATTGACCTGTCTCTTCTTTTCATACTTAATCTCTATGTTTCTTTCTGGGATGCTCTATTTACTTAGATATTTCTATGAATGTATTGTTAAGATTATTACTTGACCAATGGAAAATTTTGGAACTAATTGTTTAGAGTGCACAGCATATTTTTTATTGTTGCATATTTGTAACCACAATTCTTTAAGTACTTTATGAAGCAAATATTAAGTAAATGGTTAATTAGGATGGATTTTGCTCAAGCAGTAGAGTTTTCAAAGAAATTTCCCGCTTGTCGTCCAAAAATATACAAAGGATTCGTTGAGTGGGGTATTTGTGACACTGAAACAGAGGGCTATGTAGTTCTGGCTGACTCAGCTTCGGCTAAGAAATCTTGTTTAAATGAGTTAAACGATTATGTTAAGACCCACAAATTAAGAATAGATCAAGGCAAGAATTATTTGATGATTTACACGCTTTGCTAAGGACTTACAAAGATATTAATTTTAATAAATTGGAACATGAGAGCTTTGAGTTGATTTTTAAAAATAGAACCAGAGGTAACTACAATTTAAAAGCCAAGTTTCCGGTCATCGTCAAAACTAGGAAAAAAGAAAAAATTTTGTTGTTTCTATTGGGCTTTGCTCTGAATTGGAGTTTGTGCTCGTTTTTTTTCTTTTTTCGTCTGCGGGCTGCCACCAAGAGTAATGCAAGCAGTAGTAAAGCAAACAGGATGAGCGCTGATTCGCCTATAGTGTATAAGCTTGTTGATGGAATCGTCCAGGTGACTGTCTAGGTAACGGGGTTATTCATGGTTACCGACTGGAGTGTTCCGGCGTCCGTGTATGCGCCTTTACCGGTTCCGTTCCATTTGAGGAATTCGACTTGGTTGCCGTTGTAGTCAGTGGCGGATGGGTTACTGTAAACTTTGCTGTTGGACCTGAATTGTACCATCCAGTGCCAGCTGTGTATCCGCAGTCCGAGATAACGTTGAGGTAGTATTGTTCTTGCCAGTTGAATATAATTGTGTGAGCCGATTAGACGTTGGTGAATGTGTAGCTTGTGCATGAAGTGTGGTGCTGCGTTATCGACGGAGTAGCCAGTGGATTTCCATCTGTGGGTTTCGTCACCATTGTGGTTAGTTACTGTGGCTGTGAAACTTGCGCTTGCCGTAACGTTTACTGCGGCAGCAGGTGAGCTGTGGGCGTTTATTACATTTATCTTGAATATTGGTTCTGCAGATTATGTTGTTGAGATATAAGATGAATTCCAGATAAACAAACCTTAAGTAGAAAATGAAGCATCTTCAAACGGTAGAACAAAAATGGCAAAAGTGAATTCAACAACCGAAACAGAACAACTTTTACTTAGCCTAGAAGATATGGTAGATGAAATGACTCATGAATCGCGCAAAAGCGACTTGTCATCAAAAGAAAACTCCGAGGAAGCAGGTGATGCTTCAACAGTGTTGTTAAATGAAAAGAATGCAAGGTCGCAAAAGTTTGATGGATTCTTAATTGAAGCTATTGATGAAGCATTAATCTCGCTAGGGGAACCAGTTAAAAACACAGTATATTTCCAGTTAGAAAACAGCTTTGGCATCCCTAAAAATGAAATTCCTAAACGAATCGATGATTTTATCGTTATCATACACAAAATCTTTGGTTTAGGCGCAAGTCGTCTTGAACTTAGATTTATGAAAAATCTTTACGCCAAAATAAACATCACTGTAGAATTTGCTCATTATGAAGGTCCCTTGTCTAAGTGGATTATTGAGGATGTATCTTTCATAGAATATGTTCAGAGAATGCGTGAAAACTATTGCAATTGCAATCAAAATTCTGAGACAACTACAAGACCCAAAAATGGTACCACATGATAGGAGTTATTTGATAACAAATTGATGTTTTGGTTTGCAAGAATTGAGAGGTGAAAAAGATTGGAAAAAAATGCTAGAATCATAATAGTTGATGACGACGAAACCATAAGGAAAACTATGAAAGCAATACTCGAGGATGAAGAATATATTGTAGATTTGGCGGCTACTGGAAAAGAAGCCATCGAAATGACTCAGAAAACAGTCTATAACGTTGCCCTATTGGACATTCGATTGCCTGATATGGAAGGTATAGAATTGCTGAACCGGATTAAGGATTACGTCCCGAGGACACGAAAAATAATGGTGACAGGATACCCATCAATGGGAAACGCAATTTCAGCCCTAAATAAGAATGCCGACGCATACTTGGTCAAGCCAGTTGACGTTAAGAACTTGCTCGAGGTAGTAAAAAAGCAACTGCAATTACAGGAAGAAGAAAAGAATTTTAGTGAACTAAAAGTCGCAGAATTTATAGAAGCACGAGTCAATGCTATATAGGAAACTCAGAATACCATAAATAGCAATTTTTTTATTTCTATTTTTATCAAGAAAAGATAGTTTGATTAATCAATTGGAATTTTGTACGATGAGCTACTCCAAATATCTTGAATGCGAATAGGCATTCAGGATCTATGTTTGATCGAATTTCCCAAAATTGTTGTCCTAATAATCTTACTTATGCAATTATGCCAAAATTGACTGAAAAGAAGCCTTGCCGTCACATCAAAACCAAAGATAGGACCCTCTTGTAAATTTTTCTAATAAGAAGACAAGATGTGGTGGTGTTATTTCTTTCTTATCCCAGTTAATTTATTTATGAATGAATTTTTTGACTTGTTTTCAGGTTTCTTGTTTTTAACTTCGTACTCAATTAATTTCATTTCAATTCGTGAATCAATTTGCTGTATTATGTTGTCGATACTTTCTTTTTCATCTGCAGAACCTTCTATCAAAAGAATCTCATGACCTTGCACAATTTTTTTGGCAGTTTCACTTAGCTTAGGCATTGCGACAAAAACTGGAATATCAACTTTCACTTCGGATGTTTTATAGATGTACAGTATAACCGGTGACGCTTGAACCTCTGATTCGCTTATTGCATGATCAAGAGCTATATTTATTTCGTACCCTTTGACTTGTTTTTTAGCCATTAGACTGAAATGATGAGTCATTCCGCTCTTTTGTCCAGTTGCTAATCCGGGTATTTCAACTTCAAATCCCATGCTAACCAAGAGTGCCCTAATATTTTCTAAGCTTGCTACGTTTTGTCTTATTTCCTTTTTTCTCTTCAAGTTCAATGAAAACTTTGGTATTTCTCCCACTTGTGCCTCCTTTATCGTGAAGTTTTTGTTGCAGTTTCGACAAATTAGGTCATATTCGGGGTTCTCGAATTTTTCGCCGCATTCCTGGCATACGTACCAGCGACCCATGTTTCTGAATTGCCCTTCAAGAAGGGGTTGTTCGCATTTTGGACATCGATTTTGTAAGTATTTATTTCTTTGGTCGATGTATCCACATGGAATATGTTCAGTTAAGCTTGTTTTTTCGACATTGTGGCTTTTACATTTTGGGCATCGATTATGCAATGTCAGGTTTGTTGATTCGCAATTTGGGCAGGTCGATACTGAATCAAAGAATCTTTTTTGAAGTATGTCTAATTGTACAAGGTTTTCTAAACATTCTCTTGAGAGCTGATTTACTTCGTTTTTATTTGAAGCATTTCCAGTTATTTGGTAAACAAATCCTATTCCTGGAGTGTAGATGGGAATTATTTCTTCTTCATCTCCATCTTGTAATAGTTTTCTAAGGAGGTCGCGTGTTTCAGGTTCAATATATGCCTCTCGTCGTTCCAATTCTACTTTGTCTTCGGCATCAAATGCTTTGATTGTGACTTTGTTTTTATCTGAAATAATATTTGCTTTTATTTGCTCCGCTGTTCTTTTCATAACTGTTTCTTGTTCTTGGTTTTTGTTCATTGGTTTTTGCGACTTTCCTTTTCAAGGATGGTTTCTAATTTTTCTTTATATTGGTTCGTTTAACGGAGGAACAAATAGAAAGCTAATCCAGAAGAAATAGCTAGAATAGCTACGTATTTTAGTCCGTCAATGAATGAATCTTCGTTGATTTTTCCTGCGATTAATCCTCCGAAGAGTGCTTCCAGTAAAGAGGCGTGCAGAAATAATCGACGTGATGCGTCTTGTGTTATTATTGGCTTAATAAAAGAAGCGGTTGTTCCTGATTGGCTAAGGGGAGTGAACATCATATTCGAAATTATAATGATTATGAATAAGAATATGAAAACTGAGAAGAAGAATATTAGAACATAAGGTTGCGTTTGCTGTCTCCGTTTTTGAGACCAGGAATTGATGTTTTCAAGGAATTTTGCGGTTGAGTCAAATATGTCTGATAGGTCCCCTCCATGTTTTCCTGCTTCATTTATCAAAACGGTTGCTTTCTTTATGAGAGGTATATCTACTCTGTCACTTAATTCTATTAGGGCTGCATCGAAGTTCATGCCCCAACTCATGTGCGCTACTAATATTTTCAGTTCATGTGTTAATGGACCGTAGAGACGCTTGGAAGCATGTTCTAAAGCTACTTGCAAGGGTATTCCAGTTCTTGACGCCGTAGCTAAGTCCCTAAGAAATTCAGGGGTTGCCCTTTCAATTTTTGTTCTCCATCTACCGTGTATCATGCTTGTAATGGCTGGAGGTATGACACCTATTGCTAGAGCGATTACCAGCATATAATCTAGTGTTGGGGACAAAAGGTAGAAAAATGAAGCAGCAATGAAAAATATTACGGCTGCAGCTACAGAAATGATGGATATTCGTTTTATTGTTTTTTTGACTATTCTCATTTAACTCTCACTTTTCAAATGTTGACATTATAACCATCATTATTGCACCCATGATGGGTATTCCAAGGTAGGTTAGTAAGTAAAGAACTAGGGACATGCTCATGCCGCCAAATGAACCGCTTCCAATCATGCCTAACGTAACAAAAAGAACGATGAAAAGTAGTGGGGCAGCGACTAACATCATGATGTATATTTCTGCCATTGCTGAAAGTGATTCTAGCATCATGTCTAGTTTGCTTAATCGGTCTTTTGTTACTGTCTCTGTTGTAATTTTCAGGTATTCTGTGGGGTTTCCACCTGTTCTGACTGTCGCCACGTAACCTTCGAGGATTTCACCGAGTTGCGCATTGGGTGTTAGTTTGGCGTTTTCGACGATCGAGGTCATGAGGTCATTGCCAAAAATGCTTATGTCTCGTATAATGTTGCTAAATTCTAATCGGACTTCTTTGAGGGAATCGATTTTGGCCATCGATTCGAAAATAATGCTCGGGGGAACATTTGAACTTGAGAGAAGAGTAAGAAAGTTAGTAATATAGGGCAAGTTCTTATTTATTGGTCCGTTTCTGTTGCTTGCTTTCATTCCGGGATAGATGTACATTACTAATAACGTTATTAGCGCTGCTGATACTGCGGTGACTAATGTGAATGCGAAGTTCATTGCTGACAGGTACGGAATGCCGGTTAAAAGCGGTATGAGGATAAATGAAAGGGGGATTGCGGCTGCAAAAACAACTATCGACATCAGTACCATGAAGGCGATGTATGCTTTGAATGCTATTAGCACGCCGCCTTTTTTGAGTTGAATATGGATTTCTTGAAATTTCGGGTATACTCTTTCTAACTTCTTGTTTAGTAGGTTGTATGCTGTTGCCCAGGGTTGAAATTTCATTCTTAGCTCACTTTTGCTTTTCGGTATATCTGTTGTGGGTCTGAGAAGTAATCTAACACTAATTTGGAGACTTCTTCGTATGAGCGGAGGTGTTTTCTAACCATGTATTCGAGAATTGTTTGTCTCATTTGTAGTTCTTGATCTATTTCTTCTTGGGAGTATCCCCATTGGGTTGCTATTCTGTCTAGTAACGGGCTTCTTCCTATCTTGATGTAGATGTCTTTTTCGACGTCCCATCTGAATATGTCTTGAATTTTGAAGTCGTTTTTTTCTCTGTCCCAACCGACCATTTCTGATACGCTTATTGTTCTTCTTAAGGAGACGTTGTTTACGACTAGTCTTCGGACGATTGAGATTGCGTTTAGGTTTTCAACTTGTGTTTGAGGGATGTTCATAGGTTTTGTTGTTAATCTGTGCAGGACACCTTGTACGTGTTCTGCGTGTATGGTTGTTAAGCCTAGGTGTCCGGTTGCCATGGCTTGGAATAGTGCGTATGCTTCTTCGCCACGTATTTCTCCAACGATGATGAAGTCTGGTCTTTGTCTTAGGGCGGCTCTTAGGAGGTCGAACATGCTGATGCTGCCAATTCCGGCTTCGCCTACTGCTCCTGCGCCTGTGCCTAATCCTTGTCTTGTGACCATCATTTCCCAGTTTTGATGGGGTAAGCGTATTTCTTGTGTGTCTTCTATGCTGACAATTTTTAGGGTTGGTCTAATGAATAGGCTGATGGCGTTGAGCATTGAAGTTTTTCCTCCACCGATGTCGCCGCCGATCATAACTGAGTGCCTGTTTTCTATTAAAAACCAGTAATAAGCTGCGATTTCGGGTGAGAGAGCCTTGTATATTATTAAGTCGATGATAGTGAGAGGGGTCTTTTTGAATTTTCTGATTGTGAAGGTGCTGCCTTTGGGTGTCACTTCTGTTCCATATGTTACTTGGGCTCTGCTGCCATCTGATAGTGTTCCGTCGAGGATTGGTTGTGCGATGGATATATGTCTGCCACAAAGGTAGGCAAGTTTGAAAACGAAGTTTTCTAGTTCCTGCTCAGTTTCGAATATTACGTTTGAAGGTATGGATTCGTATTTTCTGTGCCAAACAAATATTGGCGAGTTAGTGCCATCGCAAGAGACATCCTCAATGTTTTCGTCTTTCATTATGCCATCTATTTTTCCAAACCCTAAGAAATCTCGGGTAATATAATATTGATATTTGCTAAGTGTGTTGGCATCTACATTTATGCGGTATTTTATTGCCGTATTCAAAATTTTGTATTTTAAGAATTCTTCTGCTTCAACTCCGTTTTTAAAAGTTTTTGTGTTAATTGAAAGCTCATCCCAGAGAATATTTTTTAGCTCACCTAGCAATTGTTTATCCAATTCTGTTAATGTTGGCTCAAGAAGAGAATATTTTAATTCTTTTTTTTCGTCTTCAACAATTGCGGCATATGAGAATGGAAGTAAAAGAGGATAATGTTCTTTGTATGTTTCAGAAATATCTGAACCCACCGCAGTGTCAATGTGAGCTTCCACAGCAGGACCAGGCATAGTCTCATCTATGACAGAAGCATTCTCCGTTGGTAATTGTGATAGCTTGGATTTTTTTTCGCGTTTCCACATCTTCAATTTAGCAGCCACATCTTTAATTCCTTAAGAGTCAATATAAACCATGTTAACTCCAAATTCACTATTATCAGGAGGCACACTATTGATTTTTATTCTCCTTCCAAGAGTCAGTAAAGAAGCCAAAGAGTGAAATCTTCAGAAAAATCGAAATAAGAGCTGCAAACGTTTATTTCATATTGACAGGAGAAAAATGCTGCGAAGCAAGCCTCAAATCGGCACTAGTAAGAAAAACGAAATGTATTGTTAGATTTGATTCAGGTTCTTTTTTGTTATTAGCCTACATACGTAATAACACTTTTTCTGAGCGAAATCAACCGAGGCATTTCTTGTGTTGCATGTGATATAAAAGATGATGCTTGTATGCATTCTGTAAAAACGATATTACAAAAAAGAAAGCTAATGCTTATGAAGTTCGTGCTATTATGGTGCTACCAAACAGACCGAGTCAATTTGCCAAGTTGATTGAACGATGTCGTTGGTTGTTGTGCCATCGGTGAATCTAAGCTCGTAGGTAGAGCTTGTAAGAGTAACAGAGAATGTATTTAGACTACTGGCAGTTAATATACCCAGATTAGCCCAGATAGCTCCATTCCAATAATTGACTGTTATGGTTTCTGAGGGGCTGCTAAATGTGCCTGTTTGTATCTGAAGCTGAGTGTAGGATGCAAAGTTACTTACACTTGAGAATTGAACCTCTGAGTCGAGTTGGTAGTTTCCTCTGTTAACGGTAGCGTAGAATGCACGGTAGTTTACTGTACCGCTGGACGCGTCTGTTGGGTCTGATGGGGTGGTGTAGCTGTTTGTAACGTCAGATATGCTAATGCCACCACTTGATGCGACATAGTAGAGCCTAAACGTATTGCTTTGTGAGATTATCAAGATCTCATAAGTTGAACCCGCGGTAATTGTTGGGGGGGTAGTGAAGGTAGCTGTTCTAGACTGCTCAGTGGTGCTGCATGATACGGTATTGCTTATGCCGTTTGCTAAGATGTGCCCCGTGCTATCAGTTATTATTACTTTTACGTTGAATGTCCCAAATGATGTTCTGCCATAAAAAGTGACGCTTGCCACACTTATTGCGTTGGCGGGTGCTGTGAAAGCTTGTCCTGCTATATCGTCTATGGCTATTGCGGTGTACAATGTGCCTATGTTGGTAGTTGTTCCCATCGTAGTTGTCGTTGGAATAGTATTGGCTTCTGTTAATGTATTATAAACCCCGTCAGGTCCAGCCTGCATCGCTACTAGACTGCTGTAAGTTCCAACGTTAATGTCGTGGAGTGCGTTGGCTGTATCAACGTAGTGTGGGGCGTACTTCACCGTCAAAGATGTCGTAGTAGTCTTGCCTGAATAAGCGGCTTGAATAGTATAGGTACCAGCAGTGTGCGAAGTGTAAACATTGCTCGACCATGAGCCACCGTCGCCGCCAGCTGGAATACTCCAAGTTGCCAAAGTACTGACAGCCCAAGTGTTACCATAGACGTCATAAGCAGTAGCTGTACCAGTCGCCGTAGCCGGAGCCACAACGGTAGTCGGACTCACAGAATCGGTTATGTGATCCACCGCCGAAGCATGAGCCACCGTAAACGAGTTACTCGTACCAGTGTTGGTGCCATCAGTAGCCGTAATCGTAACGCTTGAACCAGCAAGAGAAACCGTAACTGAAGTCGACCCTACACCGCTAACGAAAGCATTCATAATGCCAGGATTAATTGACCCAGCAGAATACGTCAAAGACGGCATTCCAATGTAGCCTGTAACAGTGTTCCCAAATGCGTCTTGAGCAGTAACCGTTAAACTGAAAGCCGATCCACCAATCTGAGCTCCAACTGAATTAAAGATAAAGTGGTCTAGTGCTGCTGGATTCACAGTGATCCCAGTACTCACAGCTGACCTCGTGGCATCAGTCACAGTAATCGTTCGTGAACCCACAGTCTTAAGCGTAAACCCAGCGAAAACATGCACACCAAGATCTCCACTCAAAAACGTATACCTACTACCCGAAGTATAAGGCAAAACAGCAACACCATCAGTCGACGTAAAGTAAACAGTACTAGTGAAGTCAGTCTTGATGTTACCATATATATCATTAGCCGTGACAACTACGCCGCCAAAGCTTGCACCCGCCGCCACCGAACTAGGATACCCAGTTACAGTGAAACTCGCAATCGCCGCAGGATTCACCGTGATCCCAGTCTGAGAACCAGTAATCAAACCAGTCGCCGTATCAGTAGCAGTAATCGACCGTGTAACAGTAGTCTTCAAAGTCACAGTAAACGAAGAAGTACCACTCGCCAACGCGTGATCAACCGGAAGCACAGCCGCACTATCACTAGACGTAATATGAACCGTTCCAACGTAACTCGTAACTGTATTTCCATACGGATCCTTAGCTGTAACCGTAACAGTGCCAGCAGTGCCAGCCACAACAGGATTAGTAAAACCAGAAACCACAAAGTGATCAACAGAAGCAAAACCTACAGCAATAGATCCACTGAGAAGAGACACTGAACCATCAGTCACAGTAATAGTCTTAGAACCACCAGCAACAGTTTTCAAAGCAAACCCAGAGAACGTATGAACACCATTATCCAACCCAGAACCAGAAGTAAACAGATACTTACCAACAGAAGTGAAAGGCAAAACAGCCGCACCATCAGTAGATGTAAAGTAAACTTGGCCAGTATAGTCAGTTTTAACATTATTGTTAGCATCATAAGCAGTAACCACAACGTTGCCAAACACTTGACCAGCAATAACTGAAGCAGGAAGACCAGCCATCGTGAAGTGGTGAATAACACCAGGATTCACAGTGAACGCATTACTTGTACCAGACTTGACTGGAGCGCCTCCAGCAGTGCCGATAGTAACACTCGGGCCTGCCCCTGCCAATGTTACCGAAATTGTCTTAGTACCGCTAGCAAAGTTCCCTGTTGTAGTTGGATTAATTGTTCCAGTTGAAACCGTTAATCCATTTGAGCTTACATAAGAAGTAACTGTATTTTCATATGCGTCTTTAGCAGTAATCGTAATGCTAAAGGCTGTACCTGCAACCTGAGAACCACTAATACTGTTAAATATGAAGTGCTCCAAGGTAGCAGGATTCACAACGATGGTAGTACTATTAGATTTAGTTCCATCAGTAACTGTGAGAATTTCAGAACCCGCCGTCTTTAGCGTAAAACCAGATCCAGCAAATGTGTGAACACCAACATCATTCGTCGTAAATGTGTACATGCTTGTAAAAGTGTTGGGCAAGAGAGCTTGACTATCTGAAGATGAGAAGTATACTTGGCCAACGTAGCCCTTAAGCACGTAGCTATCGGCGTCGTAAGCAATGACTACTAAGTTATTTGAAGCAAAATTCTGACCTGCGTTTGCGGAGGACGGATAACCGTCTAAATTGAAATGGTCGAGAGCAACTATTTTGAAACTGCAGTTGCCAACATTTCCGCTATCATCTGTAACATTTACGGATTTGATACCTAAGCTTGGAGATTGTGCAGTGAAAAATAGATTAGAGAAGGAACCAGTAACATTGGTAGATGGGTTTCCTGAAATAGTAACCGCAATTCCTTCAAATGTCACTATGAGGTTTGACTGAGCAGCAAATCCCTGTCCAGATATTGAAACTTGAGTACCAGTAACACCGCGTGTAGGTGTGATAGAAATTGTAGGGGTTACAACGAAATTAGTATTTACAGAATTTGCTCCGTCATTCGCTAAAACTGTTCTATTGCCTGCTGCAACAGGAGGAATAACAAAAGTTGCAGAATAACTTCCAGTGGCAGTTGCAGTCACAATAGAAGGATTGGTTATTACAGGATTTCCATCAAAATTGATAGCTATTATGGAATTATCAATAAAGTTTGAACCTGTTACAGTGACCACAGTTCCAACCGGACCAATCTGGGGAGTCATATTTATGCTGGAGGTTGTTACAGTGAAATTAGCTGAAGCATAATTGAATTTGTTATCTATAATGTTAACTGTTTTGAGTCCTGCTGTTGAACCTTGAGGGACAGTGAAGGTAGCTCCTAGATGGGATATTTCCCGTGCCATCAGCTAGTGAAGCTAAAAGGAACTTGTGCACCATCAAATGTAGCTATGAGCCGGGAGTTGGCGGCAAAACCACCCCCAGAAACCGTAACTGGCTGACCAATTGGACCACTGCTAGGTGAAAGACTCATAGGAGCGTACTGGAGGTGTTACAACCAATTTCACTGCGTCTACTATGATAGCCCAATGGTCTGTTAGAAGGTAAAAGTGCAATTTACTGGCAAGTTGAGTGTTGGTTTTCCGTTATGAGCCTAGTTTCACCCAGACTGATCGGGGATAGAGTCGGGTCGTCCTGCGGCGCCCACGTAACTTGTGCCAGGCAAAATTTGTGCGAAACCTGCACCTGGAGTTATTGTGGGGGTAAGCGAATCAATTTCAAATGCACCTATTACTAAATTCATTAGGAGTAATTGCGTGTTAATTGTATCTTGGGCTGGACTGGATGGGCCTGTATCGATAATTGGTCCTGAATTGTCAAATGGGGAAGCAACATTGACATCGCTGATTGCAAAAGCAATTGCCGCCCAATAATAATCGACATTAATTCAGTGCCACGTTACAGTAGAGGGTGATGTGTTATTGTTCCACCTGTGTGCATAAAGGCATAGAAGGTCTTCAATATGGCGTCCCCGCTATACAGACTTGGATCTGATATGGTCCGTTGAAAGATATTCCTTGTTTGCCAGTTCAGGATAGGGGTTGAGGTGGGGAGTATAGAGTATTTCCGTCATCGAATGCGACGATCAAATAGATTAGGTCATTCGGTTTAGAAGAGTTAAGATACAACGTTACGGCGTTAGTGATCGTCAGCGAAATTGGAATTTTGTCAGCTACCTAGGAAAAGCCCCGATGAGTGATATGCCGATAAACTGATTGATCAGGGGTAAGCTGAAATGAGGTTTCCTCTCGTTGTTACAAACCAAAAGCTAAACTGATCATAAGATGACAGCGTTTAAACAGGAGACGGAGTTGAAGTATTTAGTGCTGCTTCCGGGTTGAAGGATAAGTGATGGACGTCAATGTCATGTTACCAATCGTATTATTCGTTAAATCTTTAATCCATAAACGTACCAATTCAGTAGGAAGCGTACCATTGTTTGTGATATCGCAGAGTAAGTAAACTTATTGTTTAACACAGCTGTTTCAGGGTTCGCAATGGATACGGTTTGGAGTTCTGTGTAGCGATCCAAATCCAGCTGTTTTGCTTGTATTGTTGTCTGTTCTAGACCGGTGTTTTGACTGAGAATAATGACAAAGCTTGCAAAAACAACCATGACTATAAGTAGGAAAAATACCATTCCGAATACTGTACCGATTCCCTTCTTGTTTCTTTGAAAATTATGGCGTAAAATCATAGTCAAAAACACCCCCGCTTTTAGTTATTAAGTGAATAGTGTAAATTGAACCTGATGAAAGAGAGATGCCTTTTCCTGATATGTCCTTCCATAATGTGAAGTAGCATTCTTTCCCAACATTCAGACTCGAGATTGTTGGTATCGGTACCCCCGAATTAATTGGTTTTAATGCAGATATCGAATCAGTAGAATTCGCCGAGTACACTCCAACAAGGTTATAACTTGAATTGTAGAGGAATACAGAGTTGATTTGTATGTTATTTGCGCTTCCGCAATTAATTATGTAAACAGTCAATTTCGATGAAGATGAATCATAACCTACGTTTTCAAAGCCTATTCTCTCTCCTATTGCTTGTTGACTGTCAGCCAAAGAGCTAGAATAATTATTTGTAGCGGTTGTAGTGAGATTACTCGCATAGTAATAGGTAACTGAACCAAAAACGATTATTATCGTGGCTAACAAAACGGTTGCAAATATCGGACTAAGCGCACGCTTATTACTTGACCAATTACCAAATTTTCTCAAATACGGCACCTATCAATTTACCTTGGATTTTCCATTTTGATGTACTGCGATATAGCTGAAACTTTATTTTTTGTTTTTCCGGCATTTCATTTAGAGAGTTTGCTAATAAACTATGTTTCTTCTGGTACTGGTACTATTTCGTCTGTTCCATCCTTTCTTTCGAAGTCTGTTACTTTTCGTCTGCTACTTAATGGATTTATTATTGGAATGGGCTTTCGTGACACAACTTCAAAGGCATAAAGAGCCCTATCTGTTCCCCATCCATTCATTAGTTTCCTGTCTTTGAAAGAAGACATCCTGAATTTCAACTTCTTCAATGATTTTGCAATCTTTAAGTGCTAAATCGCATTTGTGAGCATCAAAGTCTTTAGCGAAATATTTTTCTGCTATGAGAACATTTAAGAATCAAACCGAACCAAGCTCTTCTATCTCGCTTTTTCCCTTCTGGTTATCGGGAAAAAGACCACTCCCCTATTATTTTCATATTTTCAGCTACTACCTTCGAGTCAAGACTTATCAAATGGAAATTCGCTGTCTTATTCGAATTAGAGTTGCTATTAGTTGAGGATCACATGGCTTCTTTGGATGGCAAAATTGAAGCTTAGCATATTCCAGATACAGAAACTAATCATAGATAAGACTTTGAATTATCTTCTGAAAAACTAAACAAAAAAGAAATAAAGTTTAGCGGAAAAACCGCTTATTTAGACTGTAAAGCTTGGTGAGATGAAGTTACCGCCTGCGCTAGTAACCAATGTTGCTGTGTAAGTTCCAGCAGTCAACGTAGTTGAGCCAGTTATAGTGTATAATGTTCCCTGAACCATGGCACCTACTGGGCTTGGAGCTGGAGAAGCTGGGGCTGTAATTGCCGCTGTAACAGTTGCAACTGTGTTTCCTTGCGCGTTCTTTATTATTAGGCTGTTAACAATCGGGGTAGGTCCTCCAGTGCATTGAGCATAAACAGTAACAGTTCCAGAGGTTCCGGTAGTATATTGTGCTGCTTGTATCGAAATTTTCTCTTGTGCTGCGCCTCCGCCTCCAGTCATGGTTGCTAATGTCCCGCTTGTAAACATGTAAACGACTACACCAGCGATAACTGCAATAGCAATGAGAATAAGAGTTGCGAAAATTGGTGAAATAGCTTTCGAATTCTTCATAAATTTCCTGAAATTCATTTTTTTCTTTACACCTCCTCATAGATCTAGTGTGTGACATTCAATTCCGAGCGTTTGCTTATAAACTGCGTTTCTTACCAATACATATTGCAAATTCAGATATTTTACAGGTCAACGTAATGGAATCAAAAAGATTAGCTTTGATCTATTTGGCAATATATTTGGTAAAAAGAAGACACTCCCAACCGAATGGAAAGCGAAAGCTGCAGTTTTGAAAATATTTGTTGAATAGTTAAATCTAAAATGTGTGCATGCCCCTGCGAATTTCTTAGATAGACAAAATACACGTGTATCTATTCATTTTTAATGCATTTATTCATGGAAAAAGGGGAAAAGGAAAAAAATAAGATGCTGCGTTTAAATTCCGAGTCGCAAAATAGCAGCTTAACTAACTACAAAAGAAAAAAAAGGGAAGAGATTGTTTTTTCTTGACTTTATCTTTTTCGTAGAATGAGTACGCCCACTATTGCTATGGCGATAATTATAGCTATGACACCTACTGCGATGGCGCTCATTATTGGCGTGTTATCAACTTCCAAGGCCACTGTTGATGAGGTAGGGCTATTTGTTGGCGCTGCTCCAATTGATATTGCTGTTGCTGCTCCGGAACTGCCGTAGGAATCATCGCCTTGAAAACTAGCGATTATCTGATAAGTTCCTTCCAAGTCTGGTGTCCATTCTTTGGCAAACGTGCCATAGTAACCGTTGGTTGTTGCAGTGCCAATGTTTATTGCGTTGTTGTTTGGATCAATAGCGGTAAGTACTACTGGAACTCCAGTTATTGTTTCGTTGTGCCATATGCCATCAATTGGCAATTGTACGTGGATATGTTCCATTTGAAGGGCCATCGAATCCTTGGAGACACATGGCGTGTTAGGCTGCGCAGGCGATAGGTCCATCACTGTGCCTTTTATGACTACGCCGGTTCCTTTTGGTACAACAACGTCTGGTGCTGTTACTGTAGTGGCGCTTTTGCCCTTGCCGAAAACATATGTATAACCGTCGCTTCCGCCAAGCGCCAAGTATCCGTCTGCAACTGGGCCCACATCGGTGGTGTGTTTAGAGCCGCCTCCTGGTATGCCTACTTTCCAAAGGTCTTCACCTGTTGTGGCGTTGACGCAGTGCATTTGCCAGCCTCGTGTAATAGGTACGCTGGCTGAGTGTTCAGTGTTGTAGAAGTAGTATTTTCCATCAGCGATTGCGCCTCCAACGTTTGTTGAATAGACTGTTGTGCCATTAGCGTCAGTGTATGGAGTTTCGTATGGGGCTGCAGCTACTGAACTATACCTCCAAGCTATGTTGCCGGTATTCCAGTCGAAAGCGTAGACTCCGCCATAGCCATTTCGGAATAGCAAGCCGTATGCCGATAGTACGTTGTAGCCTCCAAAACCTGGATCATCCCATGGATAACCCATCTTTTGACTCTTCCATACTAACGCGCCTGTGTTGATGTTTAATGCGGTAAAGTAGCCTTGTTCTGAGAGCATGGCGAATTTGCCGTGGTCAGCATAATCGGTGCTTGAACTGTATTCCCATTCGTCAAGCGAAACGTTCCATATCTGCTTGCCTGTTGCCAAACTGGCTGCCATGACATTAGTTTTGTATGGTGCTCCACCAATGAATGTTTTTGATGTCAGAATAGCCACGCCTGCTTGGTAATCGGTGATTTCGGGGAAGCTGTTCCAGGGCCAAGTGATGTTGCTGGCGATTCTTGTTGAGAATGTGTTTGAGGTCCCAAATGTGGTCCAGTTAATTAAGCGGTAACGTTGGTCCGCTGAGACTGAGGCGCCAAGGTCTTGAAGCCCCATGACATACCCATTCATGTAGTATATGTTGGTGCCAGTCATTGGTGCAATCGAGTAGTTGCCAACCATTGCTCCAGTCCATGGGTCATACTTTCTTAGGAAGCCATTACCGATAGATAGGAAATTCACCGATGTCAAGTGTTGGGCTACGCCAGCTACTTCTCCTCCGGGTAGTAGACCTTGGTTGAAGTACTCAATAACTGTTGGTGCTGATTCACCTGCCTCTAAGGGTCTTTGCCATATCAACTCACCTGTCCGAAAATCATTACATCGCCAGTAGGGTATCGCTGTTTTGCCAGTACCAGGTTGCGATACGTCTTTGCCAGCATAAGAATCATAGCCATTGTAAGTGTAGGCTCTTCCAGAATATACTATCGTTGGAAAACGTCCAACTCCGCTACCTGAGAATAGTGTTACGTCTGCAATTTCTGTCCCATAGTCTCCGCCGGCGATGCCGCCTATAGCAAACTGTTGTTTCCAAGCTACATGTGCACTGTTTGGTCCTTGAACCCAGGGGGTGAAGGTGCCTCTCCAAGGACCGCCCATGCCGCTAACCTGGTATCCGCCCCAATATGGATTGGTATTAGGGTAAAGAAGATCCCACATGGGACCGCCGCTGGGACCACGCCATGGGAAGTTTCCTGCGATTGGCCACCATTCTCTGTAATCATAGGATACGGGTCGTGTCCAATAGTCGGTTGGAAGTGGCATTGAGGGGTAAGACTGAACCAAGTCTTGCTGGACAGTTATGTTCATTACTGGGCTTGTTGAAGGACTGTAGTATACGGCGTCAGTGTAGACTGTTCCTCCTGTCGTTGCGGTTATGATTTGTCCGTTAAGGTATCTGCCTGCTGGGAAATACATTCCTGTGAAGTCGAACTTGAAGCTCCATGTGCCTACTTGGTCAGGGGTACGTTCGAACCATGTTGTTCCGTCTGCTGGATAGGAATCTTTTGTGACTACTTCGGTGGTTCCGTCTGGTTTTGTGATTGTTACTTTCAGGTCTTTGAAGACGCGTTCTGCGTTTGGCGCTGGCACTGGAAACAGGTTCACCATGAATTGCTGGCCAAGACCTAAAGTTGTTGGTCTTATACTGATGTAGGCAACGGTAGCAACTGTGAAGTTAACAGTAGCACCTGAAGGTAAAGGTCCGCTGACTGGTTGTATCGCTGCAGCTTGGGCTTTTGTTTGTACGCTTAGGAAGGGGATTGCAGAAGTCATCATGAGTATTAACATTGCGATTACTAGAGTGTCCTTTCGGTTTCCTTTCAATAATTGCATATTTTCTTCTCCTTACGATTTTACAATTGCAAAGCGATCGAATGTTTCACAAGTCAATATTTGAAGTGGTTTGTATTTATATTTTTTGAATGAACTGAACAGACGAAATCGCCACGTTCTCTGTAATCACAGCATGATAAGTAAAATAGGACACCATTGAGAATTGAGTTAGAAAAAGAAGAGAATCAGATCGTATATCCAACCCAAATAACCAGCGACTAAATCAAGCGAGATCTAACTGCAAAGATGTCGTCCGAGAAAAATCTAAAAAAACTATCTTTAACAACAATGATAACGTAGAAATGGAAAAATAAAATTTCAACAAATAATCCATAGGGTTCCTCAGAGGATCCTGAAAATTGTTTTGGTTTTTCCTACCCCATTGTCCCAAATGGAACACAAATACTACAATTTGTGACATAAAAGTCGCAATACTTAAAAGATATCGACATTGACAGATACATTAATCAAAACAAGTGAAAGATAAATGACAAATCCTGCAAATTCAAAATTTCAGAATATTGAAAACAAACCAAAATGTCCAGACTGCGATTCAGAGCTAAGTATTCCCCTTGACGTAGAAAAAGGAGAAGTACTAAGCTGCCCCGGTTGCGGACTTGAACTCGAGGTTAAAAAAACAACAGATGGAGGTGGATGCTTAGATCTTCAAGAGTTAACCATTGAAGGCGAAGATTGGGGCGAATAATTATATTTGCCTAAATTTAACGTATTTTTTAATGTTTTTCTCATTTTTTATTTGAATTTTCAGTTTGAAAATGTCACTTTGAAAAAAAGTTCTTATTTAAGACAGGCTTTTCTGTTAGTGTTGATTGCGAGGTCTGCAATAATTGACAGTTCTATGTCCCGTATGTGATTATGTTTTCTCTGATAAAGAAGATTTCTTAAAGCACTTTGCTGTGGGAGAGACAATTCAATGTCCTGTTTGTGAAACAGAGCTTGAATTAAATAAGGACTTGCAACTGGTAGAAGTGGATTTAGAGAGTACAGATGACGAGTAACATCGTTATTAGAACGTTTATAATCTGTACGGAAAAGATTAGTTTTAATTCAACTCAAAAAGTGCTTGTAACGTTTGTCTACAAAAATTGTTTATAAAGTAAATTCAGTTATGAAAATTCAATATGTTCTAAAGAAAATGCTAGATTATGAGTCCACCATTGAGGATATTAAGAAAAACATAGGTGTTGTGCTTGATAGTCTAAGCCCATTTCACAAGACGTGTCCTTCATGAATGGTCGGAAATGAAAAAAATATTCGTTCTTAAAAACAAAGATGCCCGCAAAACACTGGGAACTTATGGGTTTAGCTGTTGCAGCCACCATCAAATGTCCATACCGCACGCCGTCAAAATGAACGAAGCTACTGACGACGAAATCGCCGAAACTGCATTTCTTGCCAGTTTTACGACAGGTTGAGCGAAATGATGCATGCAACAAGTATTGATTTAGAAACATTCAAGATGCAATTTTCTGAAGCAGAAGCATTTCTATAAAAGAAAAATAGTTTGCCAAGAATAGTCAAACCTTCCACTTTTCTTTCCAAAGTTCAAGCCTAATTGAGAGAGAAAAAGATTTTTGACAATTCTGGATTAATTTGTGTGATGGCACAGAGGGGTTTGGGATTAAATCTTATTCATCCAAGACGGGCTACATTGTCGACAGTCCGATACAGCTTGTAACCTCTGTTTAGTTTATGTGGAAACTACAACGAGTTTTACTTGAATGTCCCTAGATTCTAGGGCTTTCTGCACAATGCGCTTGTACTTTAGCTGCAACATTTCATAGTCATCGATATCAGGATCTTTGACTCTAAGCTTAACAAATAAGAACAGACTTCTTTCTCGTACTCCAATCTGTGATTTAATATCGTTTAAGTCAATTGGTTTATTTTCTGCCAAACTATATCACCGTCCTATACAAGAATTCTGGTATCTATTGGGTTTAGGCTTTCTACTTATAACTTTTGGCACTATCAACTGCTCCAATATTTTGGAAAGAAAAAGGCACACAGAACCCAAATTATCAGACCATCACAAATTTATCTAAGAAAAAGCAGAATCCGCTAGAACTGAAGGATCAGCTTAGCCTAAAGATGTGCTGTTACTCCAACGGATAGTGCCATTCCTATTTCTAAGGCATTTACTTTCTGACCTGCCATATGACGGTTAATAGATTCTAGACCGAGTATTCATTGTAACTTTGAGACCTAGGCGCACTTGGAATTCAATCACTTTCTAGGAGGATCCAATTATGATAGATTTTAAATACAGCGAGCAATATCAAGATTAATTAGGAGTTACTCGTGCAAAAGAAGTACCTTTCGAGTGCTTTTCTGTTTTTTGCGATAGGAGGTGGACCTTATTGAGTAGAAAAGGAGTGATCGCTTTCGCACTTTTAGGCTTAGTTATTGGATTAATTATAGGATATTCGATATCTATCGTAGTACCATTTCAATTGGCTGGTCAGAAACCATCTATCTCGTTGAATTCAAATGAAGTCAAGGCAGGCGGGCAATATACTGCCACGCTTACTGGTTTTCCGGCTAATACCGAAATATACGGCTGGACAGTAAATCAGAATGTGTCTCAATGTTTTACTGCTGGAACTACTGACGCAAACGGCAAACTTGTAGTATCATCAAGTGCGCCTCAAACAGTGGGAACATTGCCCTTAGTTGCGTGCGACAAATCAGAAACTATCTGGGTGGCTACATATTTAACAGTGACCTAAGTACAAGAAAGGTCAATGCACTGATCTGGACTCTCAGAAAGCCTTTCTTTATAATAGGACAATGAAAGGAAAGCAGTCTGAAGTCTTTTTCTTTTACACACTTTTCTTGAATTTAAGCTCATGCAAGTAAGCCATAAAAAAAATTAGATTTTGATTCAATACCTACTATCATTCGGTTAAAAATTGTTTTTCTTTGAGAAAGAAAAAGAGCGTAAAAAAGTCTACGTTCTATTTTTGGGCCACCTTCAACGCACGGAATAAGGGTCACTGTAGAAAATTAATCAGTAATTTGTTTAGATTAGGTAGCCTTACCGTCTTTGCAGAAGTAGAGTGTAGGTTTGGCTTTCATCAGATTATAATCTTTGAAGACTTGGCATCCGTTGCAAATGCACATTTTGCTGAAATCAAGATCTTTACATATTGCAGTACCGTTGGCACAATAGGGTCCAGGCATGTCTTCTGTTTTAGGCTGCATCATCGCAATCTGCTCTTTTGGCATATTCTTCATCATTTCGTCACTCATTTTCTTCATATCTTCCCGACTCATGCTCAACATTTGTTCTATGCCCATATTTTTTACTATTTCGGCGTTCTTAATCATTCCTTCGTTCTTCATTATGTCGGGGATCATGTTTTTCATTTCTTCAGGGCTCAAGTGTTTCATCATTTCGGGGTCCATGTTCTTTGCCATTTCAGAATTTCTTACCATCTCCAATCTGGTTGCTATTTTGGGTTTAGCGCATTCACTATTTGCTTGAACTGGGCATGATACGCACTTGCATTTCATCATTACATCAAAGGTTAACGGAACATTAATTGCTCGTTTGTGACCTAAAAAATCCAAAAGTATACCTCCAAAAAAATCTAATTTAGTTAAAGACATAACGGCCAATTAAACTTTACTTCAGAACAAATTATTTTCAACATATTAATCGCCCATTTTAACAATGAATATCTAATCATATCCGTTTCTCCAGACGTAAATCACTTAAAGCAAGCTTTGCCGTCAACTCGTACTCCCCATTATGAGAGTGTTACCTTAATCAGTAAGTGAGCCACAAAAGCAAAAAACAAGCAAGCATACAACTCTGAAAATCTTATTATATTAACAGCTTTGAATCTAAAAAAAGGTGGAGACTATAGAAATTATGCGAACGACGGCTTATTTTTCTCTTTGCACCACAAAAGCAATTTTGACGACCGCTCTGTATTCAACGATTTTGTTGTTTTCTACTTTTGCCTTGCAACTTTTCAAGTAAATAGATTTAATGTTCTTAACTGTCAGTGCTGCTTCTGCCAAGGCATTTTTCGCCGCATCTTCCCAGTCTTTTGGTGAGCTACCTATTAGTTCTATGACTTTTACAACTGCCATTTCTTAAACTATCCAATATATAATATGTTTAACTCTCTATTATTTTTTGCATTGTTTGCATAAAGTTTTTGAGGAACTTTTCTATCTTTATTCGTGGTGATATTGTGGCTGAACCAGTTTTTGAGTGGTATAAAGATAAAGTGGGAAAATATCGATTTAGGTTGAAAGCAGCTAACGGAGAAATAATTGCAGTCGGTGAATCGTATTCTTCAAAAGAAGCTTGTGTAGCCGGCATTGAATCTATTAAGAAGAACGCTCCAATTGCCAAAATAGTGGAAGCAAAATAGTAGTACAAAAACCAAAAGCCCTACAAACAAAAAAATTGCTTACAAGGTAAGGGAAAGCTGCAAGAGATCGACGATTTTCTTAATTTCTTTCTTTTTTTGATTTCATTTTCTTTCTTTATATAGCAGTATCTTCGAGCGAGCAGCTGAATTAGGGCAAGACATAGCTCGATCCATGAACTTAAAAGGGAATGGCTCCTAAACAATGAATTGGAGATTGGACGAAATGTACTTTGTGTATCTGTTGATACAAATCGTTGTAGCTACCGTGATACTTGCTCCAGTGTTGTGGATTGTTGGAAATTAGTTTGCAGTCAAAGAGAAGGCAAAATTCACCGATGCAGTTTGAATTGGAGTTCTGGGAGTAGTAATTAGTGAAGTCATTAGCTTCTTTTTCAGCGACTTGCTTAGATCAATACTTGGAACATTAATCATGATAGTGGTTTGGCTGGCGTTGATCACTCACCTCTTCGACGCGGGTTGCTTAAAGAACTTGTTATACCCATAATTGCAGGGATAATCTGCTGGGTCATATCAATAATACTATCGGCAATAACAGTAGCATTGGAGTTCTCACCACTGCCTCTTTGTGGTAAAAATCTGATAAGAAATCCTACCTCTCACTTTTTTGGTTGCAACTTCTTAATCTATGCGATCATGGCTCTATACTCCATTCTTTCTTTCGCAAGCAAACTACCGCTCTTACATAGCAAAAAATAACATAAACTATTCTTGAGTGGTTCTATAATGCCAATGAGAACACACATTTAGCTAGATAAAATGCACGATTCATATTTTTGATTCATAAAGCTTATCTTATTTCTTGAACTTCACTGATTAAGAAAGATACACGAAAACCGGACATAAAGGCATATTTTACAAAGTTATCAAGAGAGACATAAATGAAAAACCAAAAGAAACGCCAAAGGGAAAGACGCAGGAAAATTTTAGAGAATGAAGAATGAAAGCTAACGATAAATGTCCTTCGCGCAGTTCAACTGAGATCGAAACAGATTATGTAAGCGAATCAGTATTTATTGTTTGAAAGATTTGCAGAGCAATACAGTCAAAAAGCTAGTTTAATAAATACTATTTTAAACATATGTGGGTATTAAGAGTTAAGTATCAAAGATGATTAATATGGCATCGAGTTTCTCTTTTCTCACCCTCAAGTTTCCTTCAATGTATCTCTGGCAGGTTTTGTAGAAAAGAAAAACCATTCAAATGAATTAACTTGAACACGAGTTACAGCGAATAACAAGCTCTTTCAAACCTTGCTTGTTGTAACCTTCGCCTCCACAATTGAATATACCTCTTTGGTACAATTCATCAGGAAATATGGCAGCTCTATGTCTGGGGCAGGCCAAATCTCCGCTTCCATCTATTTTTGTTAAATCCAATCTACACATTTGTGTTTCCTTATTTTTTCACGTCTCCTTTGAAAGGTTATTTTCTGGGTCTCTAAGATGCAAAAATATTGATCGATTTATCAGATTTTCAGTAAAATCTTAACCAAATTCATACGGGATTCACTTCATCAGTTACTTGTTATAGCTTCCAGACAATCACACATGTTTAATTGTTAATCAACATGTAATTCTCTTGTGTGCTAAAATGACAATTAATGACCGACTGGGAATTATCCGTTTCTGCGAAAGACCGAAAGACAAAGGCAGAATTATGGACCGGCTAGGTTTGAATTATATTCAGACAGAATCCTATTTGGCAATTCTCACGAAACAAAGTTTACTTATGCAAAACGATGGGAAATATGTAGTTACTATGAGAGGACAAGGCTACCTTTCTTCCAGCGACAGAATCAGCAAAATCAAAATCTAAATTTCGGCTGGAATAGATTTTAATCTCGCCCGAAAACGACCCATTCTGATAAGTGCAAATTATAAAGAAGCAGGCTTAAGCCAAAGCCATTAAAAACTACCTCTCGAATCTGTTTTTTTTCGCGATAATTGGGAACAATTCGGGACAAATGAGGACAATTAGGGATATTTACAAGGGATATTTCTAGACGCACCTGCAAACAAAACAAACATTAAATCAAAAAAACCAACCCAAAACACGAAGAAAAAAAATTCTCAGCAAAACACCAATAACACCCACCTACAGAATTCTGATAAAACAAAACACAAAAAACGCCTTTAACTTTCTTTGACTTCTTTTGACTTAACCTTCAAACTATTCAAACCCTAATTTAGCCTGCAAATTTACTGGTTTTCCTAAACCCTAGTTTAAACTTCACTGACTAAGAGTGAGTTGTTCGGTCATAAATGACTTTCGGCTATTTCTCTGACATTTGTGGGTTTCGGCAAAATAAGCGTTACTACAGTATCAATTCAACATTTTTGTCTAAAATTGAGATTGAGTTTGGATCTTTTTGCTAGTTGATTATTTAGGTTTTGTTGGAAGAGTAACTGTGAACTTTGTTCCCTTGTTTACTTTTGTTTTCACTTTTATAGTGCCCCCATGTGCCTCTATGATACTTTTACAAATAGCTAAACCAAAACCCATTCCTTGCGCCTTCGTAGTGAACAAAGGAGAGAAAAGTTTTTGCAAAGTCTCCTCAGGTATACCTGTGCCAGTGTCAACGAAAGCAATTTTCACATGGTCTCTTGTTTGGCAACTACTTATTTCAACTGTTCCCTTATCAGGCGTCGCATCAATTGCATTCTTGATAAGGTTTATGAAAACACGCATCATCTTGTCAGCGTCAACCCAAATCTGAGTCTCTTCATGAACATGGTTTACGATTCGTATTCGGTCTGGAACCTGAATCATCCTCGTAGCCTCATCCACAAGGGTACGCGCTGCATATTTTGTGAGCTCAAGACGCATCTTTCTTGAATAATCTAGCAGATCGTTTATGATTTTGTTGGAATGGTCAATGCATTTGTCTATGGTTTCAAGCATTTCTTTAAACTGAGTTTCAGAAATTGCTAGACCCTTCTTCTTCAAGAAATAAGCAGCATTTTTTATGCCTGTCAATGGGTTACGTAGATCGTGCCCAACCATGCCAGCTAGTTCGCCTATAGCTGCTAAACGTTCAGAATTGACAAGTCTCTCATTAGCATCCTTCAACTGGGCAGTTCTCAAATCAACCATGCATTTCAAATGCTCCGAATAGTTTTTTACTTTTCTTTCCAAAACCTTGCGGTGCTCTTCAGCTTTCTTGCGTTCAGTTATGTCTATGGCAATCTCCACTGCCGAAGTAATATTTCCATGCTCATCCGTAATTGGGGTAGCGATTATTTCAACCCAATATGGATTGCCATCGACGGTCGTAGAGAAGTATTCATGGGAGTCAAGATTTGTTTGTCCAGCGTAAATTTTTGCCACACCGCAATCTGAGCATGGTGCATCTAGATTGTTAAGTGTTGAATAGCACAATTTTCCGACAGTATCGCCTTTGTATCGTTTTATAAAGTCGTTTGCCCAAACCACTTGGTAGTCTTTATTGACAATTACCAGACCAGCACCGATTGCTTCCGAAACTGATTTAAACTTATTGCGCTCTTCCACAAGGAACCCTTCAGTTTTCTTGCGCTCTGTGATGTCAATGACTAAACCTCTAAGTCCAATT
Source organism: Candidatus Bathyarchaeota archaeon (assembly GCA_963811105.1). GTDB lineage: Archaea > Thermoproteota > Bathyarchaeia > Bathyarchaeales > Bathycorpusculaceae > Bathycorpusculum. The sequence continues at coordinate 132,108 of CAWEPZ010000013.1, forward strand.
ACTTTGTCTTCAAAAATAATGGGCGCTGTTCTAACTATCGCTGAATACTTTGAGCCGTTTTTTCTGTAAAGTGTATATTCGTGACCTTCACGACCTCTCCCTGATAAAGCCTTCTTTATGTTTTCTTTCGCAATTTCTCGTTCCTCTGGAACAACAAACTGCAGCATATTCATACCCTTTTCGAGTTCTTCGGGTGTGAAGCCCGTTAATTCAAAAGCTCTTTGACTGAAGAAAGTAATCTTTCCTGATAGATCAGCCTCAAAAACTATATCAGGCAAAAAGTTAGCCAGTTCTCGATACCTCGCTTCACTTTTTCTAACAACCTCCTCAGACTTCTTGCAACTGGAAACATCTCTAATTACACCTAAGGTAAGTTGTTGATGGTTTGCTTCAACCACAGAAATTGAAATCTGCAAAGGAAATATTTGTCCACTTTTTCTGATACCAAAAACTTCACGATTTTGCACTTTTCCATCTGACCGAAGATTAGAAACTATTTCTTGTATATCTATTGGGTTTGCCCATAAACTAAGTTCTAAAGAAGTCTTACCTATTGCTTCTAGTCGATTATACCCAAACACTTCCTCAAAGGGTTCGTTAATCTCGAGAATTTTGCCATCATCTAAAGTGCCAATATAAAAGGCATCAGGGCTTGTAAGAAATGCTTTCCTAAATCTCTCTTCACTTTCGAATAATGCCTCTTCGTTTGTCTTTCGTTCCGAAATATCTAAGACAATGCCTCTAAGACCTGTGACTGTATCTTTACAGATACGAGGTGTTGCCGTAATTAGTGCAGGGAAAGTTGTACCGTCTTTCCGCAAGAACGTGTATTCAGCTGGAACATAGCTGCCTCCTAACAGTAACCTTTGGATGTTTTTTGTTGCTCTTGCTCTATCTTCAGGAATAACAAACTGTATTATGTTCAAACCTTTTTCAATTTCAACAAGAGAATAGCCAGAAATTTCTGCAGCCCTTTCATTAGCAAATTCTAATTGTCCTCTTACATCTGTTTCAAAAACAATATCAGGCAAACAATTTGCCAGCTCTCTATACCTCTGTTCACTTTCACGCAGAATCTCCTCAGAAATCTTATTTTCATTAATATCTAAGAACATGCCCTGAACGGCAGGCTGTCCATCAAAATCAATCCTATTTGCGAACGCGCTCAACCAAGTTACAGAACTGTCTTTTCTTACCGCACGAAGCTCATAGTATTCATCTGCAGGTTTGCTCATCAAACGATTTTCCATGCGTTTAAAAAAAGCAGCCCTGTCTTCATGGTATACCAACTCCATTATTCTCTCGGGCGAAAGAGACATTAACTCATTCGGTGAATAACCCAAGATTTTACCAATTGCATCGTTGGCAAAAACTAGCCTGAGCGGAGCCGCTTTCATTACTAATATACCTTGAAGTGATTTCTCTACCAGCACGCGATATTTTGATTCTGATTCCGCAAGTAGCTGTGCTGACTTTTTCCGTTCTACGGTCTTGTTTATAGCATGTACTAATTCACAGTAAACAGTTTCTGGTGAACCGTTTTTATTGAGATAACTATCAGCGCCTAAATTCAAAGCTTTCACAGCAACATCTTCTCTGCCTTTTCCTGTGAATAAGATAAATGAAATTTGATTGTTTTGTTCTCTAAGTTCTTTTAAAAAGACTAATCCGTTTTTCTGGGGCATTTCATAATCGGAAACCACTACATCATAAGTTTGTTGCTCCATTTTATTGAATGCTTCTTCAACAGATAAAGTAGTGTCGATCTCAAAATTATTCTCCATTGACAGTATCTGTTTTGAAACTTCAAGAAAACAAATATCATCGTCAACATGCAAAATATGGATGGGACTCTTATTGTTTGAAGCCGCCAAGTCAGGTAATTCTACAACTATTCGATTTTGGTCGAGGTGTTGAATTAGCCATGCCCCAACTTACGTAGTTAATGAGTTGATTATAAGTCGGTTATGAATTTAGGATACTAAATGCAACCTATCCTAAATAGAAAAAGAATTGAAAGCATGTAAGTATTACTCAATACACGACTTTTGAATCGTATCCGTTTCTCTGGAGTACCTATTGGATAGCATTTTCAGTCATAATAGCCTCAGCTGTTTTGCTCCTTCGGAAACGTGCAGACAAAACAAGAGACGACACAAAAATCGTCCTAAACAAACTTCTTTTCCTCTTTTTGTTTTATCAAACAAGTATTCAAAACCAAAAAATGAGGCGTACAAAATGAGCGGTGAAAGAGTAACAAAAGCTCTAACAAGATTTGGGTTTGCAAAGAAGGACATGGAGGCTTATGTTTTTCTTGCACGAATGGGACTTGATGAAGCGACTTCAATTGAAATGGCGCTAAATATTTATTATCAAGGACTTGCTAACCGCTTAAAGATTTTGGAAAGCAAGGGAATAATTAGAAGAATGGGGAATTAGCTTTCTGTACATTTTTTGCCGATCTATTTGAAAAAGCGGTGGATCTGTGTTTGAGGCTAATTTGAAGCAAGCTGAGGCTGCTGAGAGAAACAAAAAAGTGATTCTGAAATATTGGGCTTCTATGCTGAAAGAAAACATGATTGATGATCAGCCCTGAAGAGAAGTTTAAATTGTTGGTTGACTGCTTTGTCGTTTTGGCGCACTGAGTTTAAGTGAATTCTTTTATCAGTTCTTATGTCTTTTTTGTATATATCAGTTTTCGTAATATGTCCAAACCTGAAATAATGCTATATTAAGTCTTAAGATGCACGTAAGTAACAAGACAGATCCAAATGCATAAGAGAGGCACAAAATTTGAACCGTATACAAAATGAATGTTTGGAGGAAATTCCCCTAATACTCAAAACCTCAGGTTTTGAAAATATCCTTATTGAAGCAATAGACGAAACGTTTTCAAAGTTAAGTATGCCTGTGAATAAAGCGTTCTATTCTTTCTTAAAGGTCAACTACAAATTAACCAAAGAGAACATAACCAGTGGAATCGGGGATTTCGTAGATGGGCTCCAAAAAATTTTTGGAACAGGTGCACCTCTACTTGAAATTGACATAATCAAAAACTTGCAACAGAAAACTCCTTCGTTTATCTACTTGCTGGATAGCCCAGATTTGAGTTTTGAAGATTACTTGCAATCATTAAATCGCTATCTTGAAAATCTTTAGATAATTTTTTAGATTTTTTCGTTATTTTATTGCGTATTTGTGTTGTGCAGTATTTTTTAGCTGTTTACTTGGCGTTTGCGTGTAAGTTCTTAATGGGGGTTGGCTTGTTTTTTCATTATTTTTTGATTATTATTGGCTTTTTGTTGCAGTTTGATATGCTTGCTTTATGTCTTAAGCTTTATAGGGTGCCTTATTCTATATTGAGATTCATGCAGCAATATGTCTGATTAAGGACATATTGTACACATGTACAACAAAAATACCGAGGGAAAAAAATGAGCATAATGCACAAAAACATCCAAGCAAAACTTACGAAGAATCTGTTAGACCTAATAATTCTCCAACTACTCGAAAACCATCCAATGCATGGTTACGAGGTAATAATGACAATCCGCAAAACCTTCGGCGTAACCTTCGGCGCCAGCACAATATACCCTCTACTAAATACTATGGAAAAAAAGAGATACATAAAATGCGAATGGAACATGAATAGCGAAAGACCAAGGAAAGTCTACGCATTAACGAACGATGGCAAAAATTTGCTTGATTACACTACTGGTTCCCTTAGGACAATTTGCAGAACCATAGGTACAGATATTGTTAATGGCCACGATGACCATGTTCAAATCAAAGTTGCAGAAAGTCAAAATCACAAAGAGCATTACGCTGTTTAGAGTAAAAAGTATAGTTTGTTCTGCTTGAAAGAGCGTCAATCGCTTGGAATAGCTTATAGTTGGATCAGCTTAGTAAGTTATGAATTGAAAATCCAAAAAATCTGGTAAATAATGTTTGGAGCTCAATTAACAGAAAATATAAAAAAAGTTTAGCAGAGAAAAGGTGCTTGTCGAATTTCGTTTTCTTCTATAGGAAATACTTGTTTTATTTGGCCGAATGCTTTTAGTATTGAAAAGCCTCTTGTGGTAATTGCGTAGACGACTTTTTGTTTTCTAAGAATTCTCTTTTCAACCAAGCCGTTTTTCACTAGAAATTCTAATTCAGTTTTTAAGATTTGGCAATTAACGTTCGATTTGTACATTATATGAGTTAGCTTCAGCTGCCCTTTGAAAGCTAAAACTTCAAGTATGTCTATGTATACTTCAAGCTTAGATCGTCGCATTTGGAACTTCGACCCCTATGTTTGAATAGTACTGAAGTTTCAATTCCGCCTCGTTTAGTGCTATCAGTCTGTTTTCGAAGGCTGTTGCAAGATCATCTATTAGTATGTCTTGCACTCCAGCTGAAAGCGATTTGATATTATCGTATAAGGCTTCAGCCATTTTATGTTTCAACTGCGCCCGATTCTTGCTCACTATTTGTTTCATTTTGTTTTCCTTCCCTAATTCTCAACACCCACTATGAATGTGAATATATAAGTCGCTTATGAATTCAGAATCTATATGAACGAAGAAAAAAGCACGGCTTTAATTGATTAATTTATTCTATTTTTAGTCCTCTTCTTTTAAATTTGTTACAGCAACTATTTTCACCATGACCAATTTATATGCTGTGGCACCTGAGTGTTAGAACATGTGCTTTGTTAAAACCTGAAGATTTATTGACTAAACAGTTCCTCTATGCAGTGTCTAGCATGAAGCAAGTTAGGCAACAACAAAAAAAAAGGGTAAGAATTTAAGTTTTTTAAGACTAATATTTGTATTTCGATTGTTTTTGCAGTTCTTGAAGTTTTTTGAGATTTGGTGTTTTCTTTCGTTTTACTAAATATAAACTACTTATCACTGCGGCAGCTGCGGCGATTATGATAATGGCAATGATTATTATTAGATTGTAGTTGTTCGAGGTGTTTCCATTATTACTTGTTCCGGTCAGCGTTATGCTAAGTGCCAACGGCTGGCCGTTATAGTCGATTGTTTCGTTTTGGGCAGGATGTGCTTGGTTAATTATTCTGAAAGTGTATGGTCCGGCTGTTGCATTTTGGAAGGTTACGTAGCCTGTCGCGTTCGTTATGTCAAATAATGTTGGCACGCCTAATGGTTGGGCGGTTGATGAAACTATTGTATTGTTTAATGGTATTCCTAGGCTATCCTCAATGAGCAACGTTATTGTCCCTCCGTTGGTTTTAGGGGTTAGCGTCGGAGTTGGCGTTGGACTTGCGGTCGCCGCTGGTGTTGAGGTGGGGGTTGGGGTTGTTGTGGGAGCGGGAGTTGGCGTTTGGGTTGGAGCTGGGGCTGGTGTGACGATTACTTGTGTCGTTCCCTGGGCGCTCAAGTATCCTGTTTTTGACCCGCTTGCCGTTATAGTGCAGTTTGTGGTTATGGAGAAACTTGGAGCAGTGAAACTTGTGTTGTAATAGCCGCTTCCTAGGTCTGTAATTGTTGAGAAGATTCCGCCGTTGTTTGACGCAAATGCGACCGTTGCTCCTGCCACTGGGGCTCCATTGGCGACTACGTAGGCAGTTATTGCCGTGTTATATCCATTATTGATGCTAACTGGGCTAGCTGTTACTGTTATTTGTAGGGCTGAGAAATCAATTAGGTAGGTTGTTATTTGAGCTTGCCCGGTGGTATAGCCTGATGCTTGCGCAGTGATTGTATTGGTTCCTGGAGCATTTGTTACAGTGAAATTTCCTGTGGCTTGTGTTTTGCCAAAAGGTATTGTTAGTGTTAGACTGGCGGCTCCAACTGTTGGTAATGATGAGAATAGATTTATGCTTACGTTTGTCTGTGGGTCTTTTGCTGGTCTTCCCTGTGAGTCTTGCAGTTGTACTTGGATTGTTTGGTATGTTGCGTTATCTGATGGTAGACTTGCTGGAGCGCAGTAAACTGCTAGTTTTGATGGGTTGAAACCGGTTGTTGTTATAGTTTGTTGATCTCTTAGGAAGTTTGTGGCTACCGCGGTTATGGTTGCGGTGCCTGCTTTGTATGTCGAATTAATCGTTGCTAACGCGTAGGTTTGTGTTTGCTTTATCGTGATTTGTGAGTCAATTTTTCCTACTGTCTGGTCGTTTGATGCTACGGTTACAATTACGTCTGATTGAGCTAATGAGGAGTAACCTGAGGCGTTCTGCAGTTCGATTGCGATTTGTTGGTAAGAGTTTTGGTCAGCGAGAACTTGGGGCGGTCCTAAGAAGATTTTGAGTTGGTTTGCATTTGATGCTATCGGTGTAGTGTTGATTGTGACTTGTTTGGATGTGTAGCCTTGTGAAACAGCTGTTATTGTTGCTGATTCTGGCTTTGGATTAACTTCTGTTTCTGCTTTTGTTGTTGTGTTAAAGTTAACTGTGGCGTAAGTGTAGCCTTCAAGGATTGTGGTATTTTGATCCACTGTTCCTACACTTGTATCTGAGCATGAAAGTGCCACTTGTACGCCTCCTTGAGGGGCTCTAGCAGGTGAACCGGTTGAATCTTGAAGTTGTACCATTATGGATGGGTATGAGTTTCCGTCGGCAGGCAATGTGGATGGAAATCCGTAAACTGCTATTGCGGAAGGGATTGGTCCAATGGTGGCTACAAATGCTTGTACGGTTGCATAGCCTGTGGCAGAGGCTGATATTGTTGTTGTTCCTGGGCTGAATGTAGAGCTAAAATTTGCTGAAGCGTAAGAAGCTCCTTTAGGTATAGTGATTGATGAATCAATTGTGCCTACGTTGGTGAGTGAGGATGATAAGCTTATTGTTGTATCTTCTACTGCTCGGGTAGGTTGTCCGTTTGGATCCTGTAATTGTACAAAAACACATTTGTATGTATTATTATCTGCAAGCACGCTTGTTGGACCGATGTAAATATTTAGTTTGGGAGAACTACTTGCAGAGCTAATGTTCTGAGTTGACACTAAAAATATCGCTGTTACAATACAAATAATTGCTGAAATTGTCGTTATTTTTTTTGACATTATTTTTTTCCTCGAGTTAATGTGTTTGTTATTTATTTTTTCAACATTTTTGACGTTTTTGTTTTTTTGAGATGAACAAGGCAGGGTTTGTTATTTGGCCACTTTGTGCTATTTGACAAAAAGCGCAGGTGATTTCAGATAATTCTATGTGCGAATGAAGAGGTGATTCTTTGCATTGTTTAACTCTGCAATTGGAGGTTATTGGAATGGTGTTATTTGTGTCATTTTTAAGAATGAAAAAAGTGCATTGATCATTTTTTGCAAAAACGCAATTTGACTTTTTTATTCCGCCGAAAAATCCTATGTTTGATAATATTTCCACAAGTGTTAATACTTCTTGATTTCTGTCGTTTTCTAGTCTGTCAATGCGTCGATTTAGCTCTTGTAGCTGCGTCTCCATTTGGTATCTGACTTCCGACGATTAATTATATAAGTTTCCTTATATAGTGAGAAGAAAAACTCTGGAAGTTCAAGGTGCGCGATTGCTTATAGGATGCATGCTATTTACATTACTGCAATTACTCTGGCTGCTGATATTGATTCAATCAGTTTTCTAATTTTTGCTTCATTTGTATAGACTGTTCTTTCAGATATTTGAAATATTCTGCCAATTTCTTCTTTAGAAATCTTTGTTTTATTTTTTTTGCATTCATTGTAAAAGGCGCCTGCTCCAAGGCCGATCGGGTTTCCGCCTGATTTTTTTATTTCCAGCAATGTGTTTTCGGCATTTATGATTAGTTGTTTGTCTTTTGTTATTTTTCCGGCATATTCATGCAGATAGTCTATCGCTGTTTTTCTATGAGTTCTTAGGGGTTTTGCTTTTTCGTTTAGTGTTTTGTTTAGTAACCAGGCGTGTTTTTTTACTTCTCTTGGGTCGAGGCTGAGTTCTTTACTTATTTCTTTTAATGAACGCAATTTGTCGTATTCTTTAAGTGTTAAGTGTATTAGGGCAGCTACTGTTGCTCTTTTGTTCTTTGATAGTTTTTGTGATCGAAATATCGCATGATTTTGGGTGCGTAGTGTGCGTGCTGCTTCTTCTCTGTAGGGAAAGTTTGGAATGTTTAATTGGCAAGAAATAGTTCTTAGAGTATTTAGCCATTCTTTGAGTGTTTCTGAGTCCTTTTCGCTCCAGTTTGAATACCATTCAGGAACCCATTGCGTAAATCCTTTGAAAGTTGGAGTTTCATCTATGACTAATCCGCAGTGCGTACAGATTTGTTCTCCACTCAAGCCTTCTGGATAAACTACTGTACCTTCACATTTTTGGCAGTTCAAACTTTTCTCGTTCCTTCTATCGGTTGATTTAATATTTGCGATATCATGAAATAGCACTTTTTACTAAGTCCATGACGCTTATAACACTTAAGAATCAGAAATACACATTTACTCACAGCACTTATTTTTGGAAAATCTGATAAAAAATTTTATAATTCTTTTGGATTTAATTATTATTGGTTTTGTTTTGTGGCGTACGATACGCAAAGATTTGAATAAATTTTTCAGCTATTGTTTATGCTAATGTCGTTTGATTTTTTGCAACTTGACTAGTTTTTTTTCCGTTTTGGTTGATTTTAGGAATTGGTATAATGAATTTAGCACTTTTCCAGCTGAAATTTCTATTTGCCCTTAATACTCAATTCGATTTGAGATCCACTCAGCCATATTATTGAGCTTCTCTTTTCGCGCTGCACCAAACTCAAAACATGACTTTGACTATCCAATTTGGAAACATTTTTTGCGATTAAAATAGACTCTTCTGTCCTCATGACACACTAATTTCAATAATTTTTTCATGGGAAAATAACATAAGTTCTTGAAGAGAATAGATAGAATTTTTTCTAGTGCGACGTTGCTGAAAACCATTTTAAGGGATTTGTTTACATTACTGGATTCCTTGAAGTGTATTCTCAGCCAAAGTGTGATATTTTGATTCAGATTCCGCACGGATAAATATGAACAAACGTACAATAGAAAGCAGTTTTGATCTATTTTTTTGGAAATTTGAGTCTTCTCATTTTAATATTTTGAACAAACAGAAAGATGTTTAAGCAACTTGTGGGATAATTCTATTTAGGAAAAAGTGTTTGAAAATAAAATAAACCTGAGGAATCTTTGATGACAGTTCAAGAACCTATAGATCATTGGAACAACTTCACTATTCCGGAGTTGAGGGAGATTCTGGAACACTGCAACGCATTAGTGAGACTTGGTATTGCTCAAGATGAAGAAATGATGATCTCTATTGAAAGAGACATTGCGTTACGAGAAAAGAAAATTAGTCTGCGTTTTGAGCCTTTTGAATCCAAACATGCAAAAATAAAACGAGTAGCAGAAAAACAAAATCACAGAAAAACAGTCAAAAAACAACAACCGCAAGCGTTCTTATTAGAACAGAACGCGTAAAAGGTTAGACTTGCAAGAACGTACGTTGTCATTTTAAAACCAAAGTAGACGTTGCTGAGTTTCGGCGATTGTGTTAGCTGAATTTGATTTTGAGTCAGTGGAGCGCTTATATGTCGATTGGCTGAATAATACCTGAGGGTCCGTGTGGAAAGTAGAGTCTATAGTTATCGAAGATTTGCAAACATTTTAGCCTTCATTTTGGTAGTGATCGTTAATGCTGTAGCGGGAGGCACCTCTATCATCGGCGGGAGGAATACGGCCCAAGTTTCCAATGCTTATCCAACGTTGATAACGCCAGCAGGGTATGTTTTTTCAATTTGGGGAGTAATCTACTTCTTGCTAGGTGTTTTCGTTGTTTATCAAGCATTGCCAAGTCAACAAGGCAAAAGCTTTCAAAGCAAAATCGGCTGGCTTTTTGTATTAATTAGCTTAGTAAATGTTTTTTGGCTTTTTCTTTGGCAGTTTGAGTTCCTGATATTTTCGGTATTTTTTATGTTTTTGCTTTTGGCATCTTTGATTGGTATTTATGTCAGAGTTGGAATAGGCAAGATAGATGCTCCTGCAATAGAGAAGTTAGCTGTTCATGTTCCTTTTAGTGTTTATTTAGGGTGGATTACTGTTGCCTCAATTGCCAATGTTGCTACAACATTAGTGTCGTTGAATTGGGGGAGATTTGGATTAAGTGCCCAAATATGGGCTACATTAATTGTTATACTCGTTCTAATTATTACAACGCTCGTTATTGTAACCCGAAGGGATATCGCTTACACTTTGGTTATTATTTGGGCTTTGGTAGGGATTGGAATTAACCAAGATTCTAATCAAGCAGTGTTTTACTTAACTGAAATTAGTGCCCTAATTGTTGCAGTATTGCTGGTTGCTCGGATCTTTGTTGTCAGGTTAAGGAAAAATAGGAAACGCTAATGGTAAACAAACGTTTTTTCGGTTGTTTTCCGACTTTCTCTTCAAGCTCTGTGTCTGCTGCTTAGTTCCTAAATGTGGTTATAGACTCGGTTTATGAAAAGTCTGAGAATTGCAGGAAACTATAAGTGTCCAGCGAGAATGCCCGCTATTATTGAAACAATAAAAAGCACAATAATACCGATAACTAAGATTTTTTTAGTTGCATGCTTCAATGATTCTGCATCTCTTTTGTGTTAATTGTCAAGATTTACTTTGCATTTTAATTAACGTTTTATTAATTCAGAATGTAGATTTTAGAGTTTTCGGTTTTTTTCAAGAATAGTATCTGCATCGCATTGAAACAGCGTAACATGGCAAAAAGATACAGCGGTTATTACTGTTGCTGTTGTTAGACTAAATTTTGTTCACTCTTATTACGTTTGGGTTTGGATTGGATTAGAAAAGAATATACCTATGCTTGTATCCAAATATTTGTGGAGTTTTTAGCAGAAGATGGTTGATCAATTAATTGTGGGTACCCTAACTTGGTTTCACATAATTTCTGTAATAGGGTGGTCTGGGGCTGCTCTCACATTTTTGGTTTCAATTAAGCCTTCGCTTGCAAAATTTTCGCCTCAGGCAAGCGGTGAATTTATTTTAAAGGTGTTACCAAGGTTTGTAAGGTCAGTGCAAATATTTTCAGTTTCTACAGTTGTTTTTGGACCATCTCTGGCCTATACAATGGCTGATGGTCCACCAAATGCTTTTGATCTAAAATCTCCGTGGTCTATATTCATAGTAATTGGCGCATCGATTGGAATTAGTGTGTTTCTGGTTGTTTTCTTTCTCCTTACTCCAACCGCAAAGAAGCTAACAGCCATAATTACGAATATGAACCAAAATCCTCAACAGCCTCCTCCTGCCGAGTTGAGAAAAATGCAGAAACGCTTAGCGTTAATTCCACCTCTAGCTGTGACGCTTTTACTCTTGACGGAAGTATTTATGGTAGCAGCTGCCCAGTTTTAAATTAGACTGGCGGACATGTTTCCGCCAAATGTCTATTTATTCTGTTGATGGAGTGATCTTAAGTAAGCTCAACTCTTCCTTAAGAACAAAATTTAAACTATAGCTTTGATATTGTTCTAATCTTTGGACCTTCCCATGGCAAAATAAAATGTCAAGTAATTTGAAAGCTAAGGTTCTCAAGGAGCGAAGAAAAATAAAACCTCTAAACCAAAAAAATAAAGACCGCCTAACAGTTATAGGAATCTTGGCTTTAGAGGCATTTTTTATTTTTGGTTCCGTAAGCAATTTTTATAGATATATATTTTTAAAAATATATCTCGATATATACCTCGCTATTTTCTCGACTATCGGAGCTGTAATTTTATTCGTATTCATAATAGTGATTCTCGTAAGCTATTTGGATAAGAGAAAATTTATAAGAAGTTTTCAAAAATGAGCGAGGAGAGGAATTGTGTTCTTTTTGTTCATCATTGTCTGGTGACCGGTTGAGGATATATATTGAGTTTTGGCAAATTAGATGTCGAGCTTGACGGGCATGTCTCAAAAAAAGGGTTTTTTAGTTGAGCCTTGAATCAAATTGGTTCTAAAAAGGAGAGGGTGAGATTTAGTTCGCAATTTCATAGAACCAGGCGCAGTTGCCAATTGGTCTTTGTTTGCGGCTTTCTTTTAAGCGATCGTTTTTGATTTTGAGGTTTTCAGAAAGTGCTCCTGCTGGAAACAAGGACATGGCGCAAGCGGGCTTAATTTCGTATCTTTCTTTTACGAGCTTGCCATGGCATATGCAGGGGCCACGGTTTTTCATGATGTAGTTTTGACCTTGTTTTTCAACAGTAATGTTTTCTGCAAGTTTTAGGTTGTCGCGGAGGTAATCCGCGATCTTCTGCATCAAGGCTTCGAGGTTTTTGGCTGGAGGTACGGAGTTACCCGTGGTTTTTCCGAGTGCATTATTTACTTTTGTGAATATCTTTTGGTTCTCTTCGCCCAAAGTGCGTTGAATTGAACATAAAACTTCTAGAACGGGTTTTGAGGAATCATTTTTTCGTCAGACAATCTCGTTTCACTTCCCCAGGGTGTATTTCGAATTTGGGAGAAGCTAGACTAGCGTTAAAGTTAAGGTGTGTTTAAGATTTGGCAACTAGTTTTTTTCTGTAGTTTGCGATAAACATTGCAAATGCGCATTTCTGAAGCCAGTTACATTTCGAATTTTTGATTGTAACGTATCGAAAATTGAAATATTGCCGAAACAAGCCGAAGGCAGTTATATTGCGCCTGCGAAAGAGAAGAATGTATCGTGTATGCAGCGATTCACGATAGAAAGGAGAAAAGAATATGCAATACATTGAATTATTAATCAAAGAAAAAATCAGTAGTATAGACCAATCCTTAGATCTTCAAGGCGCAGACCGAAAAATGCTTCAACTCGCATGCAAAGACTTTGGCAACTACATGAAGTTTAACAATAAAACAACACAATACATGCATTTTGACGAAAATTTAGAAAAGCTCCCCAAGGAAGAATTATCAGAGCTTGAATCGTTCTTAACCATATGGACCGCCAAGTGGATGAAGAAGTGGCAAGAACGGATAAAATTGCTAATCGGAAATAATTGTAAAAATGAACTTTTCCAACTCCAGCAGATTTTGGCTAAAGTTGGACCCATGTGGCAAAAATTAGAGTTCAAACAAGAATTAATTGACATTGTTGTTTCCACCTTAATAAACAACGGAGAAATTTGTGCCTCAGATATTCTGGCGGAACACGCCGTGAAACTGGAGTTAGCCAATAACAATTTAAATATCGCCGATAAGGCGCAAGCGCTTATCTTTTTGAATAAAGTAATGCGCAGGGCAAATGATATGGCAAAAAATAGTGGCCCCCTAATGTTTATTGAGGTAGGCAAAGCATATTTCAACTCAGCAACGACATCATCTCCGCTATGTGTAAAAAGCTAAGAAATTTAGTTTTTCGAATTTGGTCGTGACTGTGATTATTCAATCACATAAATACTAAAACAAGAAAATCTTTGTTAATGATTTAGAGAGAAACGCTTGCTTACTAAAGGTAATCTTACTTTGGTTATACTGTTTATGAGTTAGGAAGAGGCACTAATGCAGCAAAAGAGCGCAACCGTGGACAAAACAGCTAATGAAGATAAGGAATTTGTTCAAAATTAGAAACAAAGCAAAAGCTATACCACATAAAACTGTTTTTAGCGCGCATCTTCATTTATTTCCACCCTTAAGTTAAGAACCGTTTGCAGTTAGGACAAAATTGGGAATTCTGCTGAATTTCTGAGTTGCAGAACTTACATGTTTGTATTGGAGAAAACCACTTTGAAATCATTGGTTGTGTATTAGTAGTGCCCGATTTGTGTTCATATCTTTTGCCTGCAAAGACGCTTATTTCAACCAACAATGCTAAAGCTACAAACAGGTACAGGTCTCCTTGAGGCGTTGCACCAGGCGAAATGAGCATCGCGGCGATTGCAAGTCCGGCGTATATGTATTTTCTTTGTTTGGTAATCGCTTTTGTATGTAATACACCAAACTTTACAAGAAGCACGAAGAAAGATGGAATTGTAAAAAGCACTCCGCTTATTATTATGGTGAAAAAAATTATGCCGTAAAAATCCATAAGTGGGAACAACTGCATGGCGTTGACTGCCGAGTAAAAAGGAATGAACCCCTGAATAAAAGAAGGAGCAAGAACATAAAATCCAAAAATGGAACCAACGATAAAAAGAACTGTAACTACTCCAGTGAAGGGAAAAATTGCTTTTTTCTCATGTGGATAAAGCGCTGGATCAATGAACCTATAAGCTTCATATGCAAAAACAGGCAAAGTTATGCCGATTGCGAAGACAAGGGCAGCGTATACATAAAGAGTAATGGGGTCAGACATAGAGCCAGCAAATAGCTGAGACCCTTGAGGCAAAAACATGTTGCCGATATCTACCAGAAGAACCGACATAAGTGGTTTATAATTGCTAGTCATCGCAAAGAAGTCACTGTTACCGGGAAGAATAAGCATGACAAGCAAAGCAACCAAGAACGTGCCTAAAACCACCTTCATACGTTTTATAAATTCGGTAAGGTGACCCCAGAAATCTGTAAAGAAATTTTGTGTTTCAGGCATGTTAAAGACCCTCCAATATTTCTTTTTCAACCGCAGCTGTATTACGAGCTAGATAGAAGATGGAAGGAGGAGAAAAAATATCGACCAAAGAGTGATTCTTCAACTATAACTCCCCCTCATATTTTTTTAGCGAATCCGATACCTTTTCGTGAAGAAAAAAACAAATTTAGAAAAGATTATTGTTCGGCGCCTAGCAATTTTACTTTGACGGATATTTCTTCGGATATTTGCTCTCTAGTTTTGCCATCGGTAGGTATTCCAAGCCGCTGAGCAGTCTCAAGCAACATCTCATCCTTAGTCTTTATTGCAGGAGCAGGCCGCTGTTCAACAACAACGGCATTGTTAGTCATAGCAGCAGATGAAGTTGCAGCATCAGTAAACTCTTTCTGCGCCTTGCTAAATTCACCTTTAGCCCTCCCTAAAGATTTCGCAAACTCGGGAATCTTCGCCGGACCCCACATAATAATAACAATCGCAACAACACCGATGATAATCCATTCCCATCCTTCAAGCATTTTGAAAATGTCTCCTTGAATTGTTTATTTTAGTTATTCTTTTAGTCCCTTTTTTAATAAATAGCTTTGTTGTTGCACATTACCAATCACAACCGCTAGAAACTTTAAGAGTGCGCTGTCTTTCCAAACTGCATTGCCTATTTAGCAAAATGCTATATCAAGAATCAAGTTTCCAACACTTAACTATTCAGTACTGCAATAATTGTTGCGCCTCTGGCTCTTGGACTAGGATCTCTGATGCTAACTGTAGGAGCTGAAGTATAACCGGTGCCCGGATTCGTAAGCACTATGCCAAGGATTACGCCATTTGAGACTCTTGCAGTAGCCGTAGCGCCTGATCCGCCTCCTCCCGTAATGATTACAGCAGGAGTAGTGTAACCACTACCACCACTCACAACATTGAAACCTGTGATTGTAGAAGTTGCAAAAACTGTAATTGTTGCATTGTTGGACTGGACAGATGCGGTATTGTTGTCGGTAACTTTTAGGTAGATTGTAAAGTTTCCTGGCGTTGCTGGTGTGAATGTCAAAGTGCTTGCGTTAGCATTTGGTATTTGGCTCCCGTTAAGGTACCATTGATAAGAATAAGGTTGAGCTCCGCCTGAAATGGTCGAGTTAAACGTCTGGGGCATCCCAACAGTCATGTTACTGAAGACTGGACTAATAGAAACGTTTAGTTGAAGGTAAACTGTCACGTCTGTCACAATATTTGATTGAGCTTTGACGTTGAGCGTGTCAGTTATGTTGAGGTAGACTTTGTAAATTCCAGCAACTGTTGGTGTGAAGGTCCAGTTCTGGCTATTTGCTCCTGAAACAGCTGTGTCGTTCAGACACCATTGGAAAGTGTATGGTTTCGTGCCTCCTAAAACAGAGGAGCTAAACGTCTGGTTCTGTCCCACGTACATTTTCACGTGTGTTGGAGAAATGTTAACAGTAATGCCTGTTTGAACATTTGCAGTTGCATTGTTAGACTTTACAGAGACTGCGCTGTGGTCAGTGACGTTTAGATAAATTTTATAGGTTCCAACTGTTGCTGGGGTAAACGTCCAACTTGCGGCGGTTGCCCCTGAAATGGCGGTGCTATTCAAGTACCATTGATACGAGTAAGGTGCGGTGCCACCTGTAACGTTGGAGACAAAAGTCTGTGACGCTCCAGTGGTCATGTTAACGCTGATCGGAATTATGGTAATTGTCGGCTGAGAATTCACTGTTATGTCGGTTACTATGTTGGATTGAACTTTAGAGTTTAGGGCATCGGTTACATTAAGGTAGACTTTGTAGTGACCAGTTGTTGCTGGTGTGAAGTTCCAGGTGGTGGCGGTGGCTCCTGTCACAGCAGTGTCATTCTGATACCATTGATAAGCGTAGGGGATGAGTCCACCTGTTGTGGTAGAGGTGAATTGTTGTGTTGTTCCAAATGTCATGTTTACTGAAGTAGGGTTGATTATTACTGATGGTTGTGAATAGACGTAGATTGCTGCTGGGTTGGATTGGGTTTTGTTGTTGAGGTTGTCGGTTACGTTCAGGTAGATGTTGTAGGTTCCGGTTGAGTTTGCTTTGTATGTTAAGGTTGGATTTGTGGCGCCTGTTATCTTGGTGCCATTGGTGTAGTACCATTGGAAAGTGTAGGGTGAGAGGCCTCCTGTTATGGTGGAGTTAAACAGTTGAGTGCCTCCCACCGTCATATTCACCGAGGCTGGGTTGATGGTTGCGACTGGCTGTGAATAGACGTTGATAATAGCCGTATTGGATTGGGATCTGTAGTTTAGGCTGTCGGTTACGTTGAGATAGATGCTGTAGGTTCCTGTGAAGTTTGCTTTGTATACCAAGGTCGGAGTTGTCGCTCCTGATATTGCATTTCCGTTCGCATAGTACCACTGATAAGTGTATGGGGCGAGGCCGCCAGTAACTGCAGAGTTGAACTGCTTCGATCCTCCTGCAGTTATGTTTGCGGATGTTGGGCTAATAGAAACCGACGGTTGACTGTAAACTATGATATTGCTAACGACATTGGAGTTTGCTTGATTGTTGAGGCTATCAGTAACTCTAACGTAAATGTTGTAATGTCCACTTTGAGTCGGAGTGAAATTCCAGTTAGCGCCTGTAGCTCCTGACACTGCAGTGCCATTCCTATACCACCGATATGTATAAGGTGGTCTGCCTCCTCCAGCAATGGAAGCAAACTCTTGCGATTGACCCACATCAATGCTTGCTGCGGTCGGGCTAATGGAAGGGTGCAGAGGCGTCATGTAAATGCCAATCGCCCATAGCCAATCATATCCTGCACCATCAACAGCAGCTACCCAACCGTTTCCAGACCACCAAGGATTTACAGTATGCATTGCTTGTGCATTCCAACCGCTAGTGCCAGTTGCATGTACGAGAGGGCTTCCATCAACCTCGTGCTCGGCATAAGTTGTCGTGGTTAGTGTATCAACTTGGAACGCCCTTACACCTTGTCCATACAATTCCTGGGTCAACCGAATAATGCGGTCATTATCAAATACGATTGCTCGTCCTGCACCACGAACCTTCATTGAATCTGAGTTTATTGGGCTCATAGGATGCATATGCCATGCTGAAGGGTTCTCGAGATTGTAGGAATAGTAAAGATATCCTAAGTCGCTTTCGCTGCTTGTGAACATCCACCACATATTATTGTACCTGAACACGGATGAATCCACAGGATTGTAGCTCTGTCTTGAGAGTATACTGGAAACGTACGTCCAACTGTAGGGAAAATCGGTTGCCTTGTAGAGTCTTACTTCACTTTGCGAGTAAGTTTCAGGAATTAAATAATATGTTCCATTCCACTTAAAGATGCAAGGATAAGCTAGACTGAAGGGTTCTGAAAGCACAATTTGCTGGTAAGACCAATCAAATCCATCATTACTGGTCGCTAAACCAATTTCTGAATAGTCCGTGCTGCTCCAGTGAACTTCAAAGAACATGTACCATAAACCGTTCTCATGATAGATGAAAGGGTCTGCAACATAATCAGCTGCCCGATCAGTTACGCTTGCCCCTGTTAGAACTGGTTCAACCGTTCCCGGAACCAAGGTGAAGAAATCATGTTTAACTTTGGACCAGTCTGGTACTAGCAAATCGGGTTGGGACTGACTATAAACTACAAAGTCATCGACTGTATTAGATTGTGCGGTTTGTCCATCGGCATCAGAAACGCTGGCTTGTAAACTGTAGCTTCCTGGCGCGGTGGGTGTAAAGGTTAAAGTTGGGCCATTTTGACCTTGCAAGAGGGCTCCGTTCAAGTACCAAGTGTAAGAATAGGGTACGGTTCCTCCCAGAGTTGTTGCAGTAAAGACTTGGGATTGATTAAGGTACATGCGAATGATTGGCGGATTTATTGTTATGGAGGGTTGAGAAAAAAGTTCAGTATCAAATTCCTCGTTATAGTCTAAGCCCAAAATTGGGTTATTCCATATGTTTCTTCCGCCAATAACGTACAGATTGCTACCGATTACTGCGCACCCAACACCGTCCCTCGGATAAACTCCAGAAGGAAGCTGCGTCCAAACTTCCGTGCTTGGATTATAACTATACATGTAGTCGTAAAAGCTACTATCGTGTTGCCCTTGACCATATCCATAGTAAATTATGCCGTTAATTACCGGATTGTCGCGTAGTGTTCCGTAAGCTCCGTATGGAGATGGGTTAATAGTTATCCAGTCATCGAAGGCAGGTCTAAAGTAGGCACATGTATTAGTTGCGTCACTGATCGATAAATCGTAACCTCCGAGTAGGTAAATTCTGTCTTCGCCATTTACGTTAACATACGCGCATTCTGCCCAATCTTTATTGTATGGAGCACTGGCCAACTGGGTGTAATCGCCAGTTTCGGGATTATACGAGTAGGTTGAAGACCCGTAGAAAAGGTAAATTAGTGAACCAGAGGTTACCGCTTCTAAACCTTGGTTAAAAACATTATTTGGGAGATCCTGCTTGGTAACCCAACTATCCGACGCAAAATTGTACGCTTCTACCGCGGAGCTGGCATATCCCTGATAGTCTCCACCAAATACATACGCTTCATCGTTATACAAGGCTGCCGCGTCTCCCCAACGAGGATAACTCATAGATGTTTTCTGAGTCCAAAAGTCTGCTACAGGATCATAGGAATAGACCTCGGCTTGCCCAAGGCTCCAAGAATCATGATAACCCCCGAAAACATAGATTAAACCATCGTATGCTACGGCTGGCAGATCTGCCCTTATCTCAGGCAACGCCGCTTTTGTGATCGATCCAGTTGGAAGTGCAGATACGTCGCCTACTACTGAGGCAATATTTACGAAAAATGACAAAGTAAGAAACATCAAAAACACTGTTAGCGGTTTCTTAACTCTGTACCTTACCATGAATCTCATCTCTCTTTACGATCAGCCCATCAGGGGCTAACTGAATTTAAATTATGCTACGAAACGAGGAATATTCCATGGACAGAAATCAAAGGTAGCTAAAACAGAGTTGTTCGATGCGGAAAGAGTTGCCATAAAAGATACATCCTATCCACAACATGTTCGGACTTCTAAGTCGCATCGCAAATTGAGCCTTGTTTCCATTTTCGGATAGTGCTTGACACAGTTCAAGTTTCTTCGTTAAGCGTCACTGGCAGAGTTTTAAGCACATTGAACAAATGGAAGTGTAATTCACTAAAATAATTGACAGGATTCCACAATTAACTTCAGATTAACATGACTAATAGCCCCGTCCAAAGGACTAATGGTTCTCGTAAGTTGAATTATCAAGTTGCAAGTACTATGTTGAATTTTTGGTTTGTTATATCTACAAATAAATTGGTAATATTGCGAAATAGAAACATAACTTTATATTCTGAAGAACAGTCAAATTTTCAGGAAAAACACGAAAGAGATAGCTAAGGTTTCGAGGGCTTAGACTTCCGAGCTATATGATTTCGAGAACCATATTGAAAGCCTGTTGTAAAAGCACCTCAGCGAATTAACCCATCAATCACTCATGTTAAAATTTATTAAAAATTGGAAACGGAATGAGAAATGAGCGGGAAAAATCCAGACTTATTTTCAAAACATCCTCTCGTTTCAATAGTTATTCCTTGTTTTAACTATGCGCATTTTCTTGCAGAGTGTATTCAAAGCGCCTTGAATCAAAGCTACCCTAATCTTGAAGTAATAGTAATTGACGATGATAGCACAGATAACACAGGTGACGTCGCCAAGCAATTTTCAAAGGTGAAGTACCTTAGAATAAAGCATCAAGGAAATGCTACGCCTGCGCACGCTCTTAATGTCGGTATTCAGGTTAGTACTGGAGATTTTATTATCTTTTTAGGCGCAGATGACAAGCTTGACCAATTATACGTATCTAAATGCCTTGAATTGTTCAATTGCAAAACATCTGGAAATAAGAATAGAGTTGGTTTCATCTGGACAGGTTACCAATCTTTTGGAGATAAAAAAATAATAGATCTGCCTTATGTCGAAAAACTGACTAAATGGAATTATGATCATTGTGGAGGGCAGATAGGTTCGATGTTAGTGCCAAAGCCCGTATACTTACAGGTCGGAGGCTACGATGAATCACTGCCGCAATATGAAGATTTGGACTGGGCAATTAGGGCTTGCAAGAAGGGGTATGTCGGCTTCAGTGTAAAAGAGCCTTTGCACAATTATCGTTTCCACGGATTTACAGTAAACAGCAATCCGCACGAAAAGGCAAACCGTGAGGCTCTGTTCCGCAAGCATCCTTCTTATAGAATTCTGAGAGCAACTCATAGAAACCTGAACAAAGGTAAAAACTACGTGATATATTTTCCAGATTACGCGACAGCATTATACAAAAAAATAAGGCGAAGAAAAAAACGGACTAGTTAAATTTCCCTCGGGTTATTAATTCGGACAAGGGAAAGGCGCTGTCAGCGAATAACCAAATACTTAAGCTTTGTTTTTTGGGGCAAAGTATCTGCTTGATCGTATTATCATTGCTATCTTGTCTTGCAGGGGCACAAATAGTTGAAAGTGAAAATACAGCGTTAGCCATTTTTAACTGCAGGAACTTTTCCAACCTTCGTTAAGGGTTCAAATCCCACCCCTGCACAAATGTGAGCAAAATGGTTAAGCTGATTTGTTTCTGAAGTTTTAATATGTTGGCGATCGCGTTTTTTTGAATATTTCAACCATTTTTATAATCCAACACAAAAAAGAAAAGGGTTTCGAAGGCCTTCAATTCTTGCCAAATAGATGCTTTAATCCAACCCAAAAAGCGTGGTATTATTTCGATTCTTCTCCTGTTCCATGGCACCTTGGGCAAGTTTGCTCAAACACATTTGGCCATCTGGGCATTTTCCCTTTTCCTCTACACATAGGACAAGATTGGTGAGTATGTGTGCAAATATCATATCTCCCAGTGCTCATGAAATTAACCTGAAGAAAAAAATTAACTCTTTGTTAAATATTAATCTGCTTGCGATATTTCCAATATTCCATTTTAGGAAATATGGACTCGAAGTTTTTCCCTTTCCCTAAATGGACTTGCAATTAGCTTAATTATAAGTTTGTTGAAAAGTGGCGAGTGTCAACAAGCAGGTTACTCATAAAAAGTTAAACTACTTGTTCAACAAAAAAAAGTCAAAAAAAAAAAACATCAAGAAACCAAAAGGTTTCACTATCGGCTATTTGACTTCTACTTTTGAAGTTTCTAAAACTGTAAACTTCCATACAAAGACACCTACTCTGCTACCATTTGGGCACTTCACCCACAATAAACTCTTCAACAAATCTAACTCAGACTCCTTCGGCAACAGCGTTTCCAGCGCCGGTGCTTGCAGTTTTGGCCCGCTTGAGTAGATCAGATTGCTAAATTGTCCAACAATAAAAAAGGGAAGGTCTAGTCCAAATTCTGGGTGATCCGCGTGATGCAAAACGACAATTTGATTATGGGATCACTGAAATGACAATTGTTGCCCATGCGCCTTTGGCTCTTGGACTAGGGTCCCTGAAAACAACGTTAGGTGCAGAAGTATATCCGTCACCGGGATTTGTTAACACCACGAAGAGAATAACGCCATTTGAAACCCGTGCCGTAGCAGTTGCGCCTGTCCCTTCGCCGCCCAATAGAAGGATAACAGGGGTGGTGTAGCCGCTTCCACCTGAAATTACTGTTACGCCTGTTAAAGCAAAGTGCAACGGAGGCCAGGTTCTCATCAGCGGATAACGGTCAGAGTTGTTTGTGTCAAGAATGTAAGGGCTATCCCCTATCCCATCATGGTTCGAGTCAGTTCCATTGTAATTGTTCCAGTGGTTTCCGCCAGAAGGATAACCATCATCCCAAACATTCACATATCCGACCATTACTAAGGCCTGTACTGTGTTATCGATGAAGTTGTTATGGTAAACATGGTTGCCTGAAGAGGAATTGAGGTTGATGCCAAAATTGTTATTCATTATGTTATTTTCACTAATGTTGCTGCTGTTAAATTGTCTCAGGAAAAGGCCAACTCCATTATTATTTGCTACCGTGTTCCTAACTATGGTATTATTGGAGCCGTCCTCGATACTTACGCCACCTTTATTGTTTGTTATTTTATTTTCAGAAATTCTATTGTTTAGACTTCTCCACTGGAGCCTGACACCCCAAACGTTATTGTTTGTTATGTTGTTCTTGGAAATGGTGCCGTTCCAAAAATCATCGAGAAAGAGACCGTAATCATTATTTGTTATACTGTTCCCAAAGATGCTGTTCTGGTTTGTATAGTCAGAATTGACACCTAATACATTATTTACTATGTTGTTTCCAGAAATGGTGTTGTTATAAGAATTCCACCAGAGTCTGATCCCATAAGTATTGTTTGTGATGTTGTTTTCCAATATAGTGTTATTATGAGCATCAGGATAAGGTTGGATAAGTATCCCATCGGCGAATCCTCCGATTGCCAAGTTCTTAACTGTAACATTGCTTCTCCCTGACAAGTCTACTCCGGTTCCGTTTCCTACACCCTTAAGATCATGCCCTGCACCATTTACTACGATGTTGTTGCGCTGTACCACGATTGAGCCGTTAACGTCATCTACAAATGTGTAGGAGACGTTTCCAACATTCAAAATCGGCGCAGATGAAGGATCAATCGTCCCATTCGCCCTGATGTAAATCGTTCCTGTGTACGCTTTTGCTAGCTCTAAATTTAACATAGGAGAAATGAAACAAAACAAAAGCAAAGCTGTTACAATCAGAGAAACATTTTTTTTCATTCCTTATTTCCCTTTTCCCTGCAAAATACATTATACGCTAATTTGCTTATAAAATTTGGCAAGAAACATGTCTTCAGAGAGTTCACTTGATGATGCACTTTCATGATTATACTCTTGTTTGACAATAAAGGGAGATGATAACCGGCAGGAGCATTCGATGATTCGTTTCTTAGGAAGGTTTTGGTTTAGGAGTTGTCAACGCCTGACGTTGCTCGACAAATTTCCTCTTGGAAGAACTTTATTATCTCAACCTTCGCTAAAATTAGGGCGATTTTCGATTTCTGCTTCTTCACTTTTTCTTTTCCCAAATAGTTTTTGCCATTGCAGAGTAAGAACGAAAACGAGAATAACTACAATCATAATACCTAAGAATGCAATAACGTAGGTGAAAAGCATGTTGCTTCTCGCCTGAAGGTATATCACAGTGCTCTGCAAAAAGAAGCGTCCATCATAGGTAGCACTCGAGTTAGAACCAATAGTAAATTTCAGGCTTATCGCAGCGGCTTCTCGTGAAACTGCGTTATCCGGAACTAGGGCAGAGATCTCCATACCATCTGGGGACATCATAACTGCACTAATATCACGTCACGGCCCGACCCAACTGTCAAACTGATTGTTTTTTATTAGAATTTGGGCACCGTTTAAGTGATTTGGGTCTCCCCTGAAATCTTGGTCGGATCTTACTACGGCAATGAGTCTTGTCCCTGCCAGATTATAGCTGCCATCGATATTTTGTTCAGTTTCATTTAAGAACACATTTTTCAAATCTAAGAATAGTTCGGCGTAATCATCAGCATGATTTAAACTTGCATTTAGTATCCAGGTTCCATTGCTATACTCCAAATTCGCGGCTCCTGATCCTTGTTGTTTCCAACCAGCAGTGGGGGGAATATTTTCTGAAATTGACTTTTTGCCTTCCGAAAAAAACGTTCCTATGAGGAGAGCGGAACCTAAGAGTGAACCAACAAGTATGGCTAGGATAAATGCTTTTGCGATTCCCCCCTTTATCGTTGGCAGTCGCTGGAACAGTGAGGGCTTGAACCATGCTACAAAACCAATGATACCCAGAATAACACCGCCTACGATAAGCACTAACTGGACATTGAATTCAATCTCATGTAATATGTTTGGAAGGGTACACGACCAATAATTCCAACGAAACAGAAAAAAATTCCACTGGAAAATGAAATTGCCGGAACAGTTCGTCCATTTGGAATAGCTTGAACACCCATTCCTTTGCTTCCTCTCCTATATAGTATATTATACGATTAAAGTTATAAATTAGCTGGATTTTAGACTTGTTGGGTTCATCTTTAAAAAAATGTTTTTGTCGAAACTTGCGATTTCAAAGCTTGAGATGTTTTTGCAATATTTGAATCTATTTTTCTGAGTAACTCAACGTTAAGCCAGTATACCATTCTATCTAGCGCCTATACTTTAATTTTAGGAAAAACAATATGGCTCCCAGAGTGAGCAAAAATTCGACTTTGTTAAGATTCAACTATGAAACACTTGGTTGCTTTCGATTTAGAAAGAGAGAAAGATTAAAATTTAGTTTTCTTCCTTCCTTATTCGCTTCAGCTTGTTAGGACGGGTTCAGAGGGTGTTGTGCCGTTTATCCACGTCCACCCTGCATAGATATTTGTATTCAGGTTTAGCGAATTCTGCCAGAGCGTATTGCCATCTAAACCCTCTACTACAAAGTAGAGCGTGTTGCCTACTACAGTAGCGGCTGGGCTCATGCCCGTTGAACCTGCTGAAGGCCCGCTCCATCCTTGCCATGCGCCGTTGAATTGGTTGATGTATATGTTATTATCTGATCCTCTAACTACCAAAGAGTAGCCGGTTCCATTCTGCCATAACGCTAGAGTTGGTGATGAGGTAAAGGACCCAGGTATCCATGTCCATCCTGAGAATGTGTTTGTGTCTAGGTTCATTGTACTCTGCCATAACGTGTAATTGTCGTTTACATTTGTGCTGCTAAAGCCACGTACTACCACGATGAGTTGGTTGCCTTGCATGACGGCTGTGATCTTGTCGCAGGTTAACTCGACGGAGAAGCCTTGCCAATCATTCCAAGTTTGGGTCTGAAGGTTGTAAACCCTATAGTAGATGGAGTTGTCCGTCGCACGTACAATCAAAGTGAGTGCTGTACCATTCGATGTAAGTGTCGGCGAAGAGGGTGAAGAGCCGCTAAGGATTGTCCATCCTGAAAAGCTATTGTCCGTTAGATTCACTGAGCTGAACCATAAGCTTGAGCCGTCCGTTCCTCGGACCACGAAATATAGTTGGTCGGAAGCACGAACTGCTGCTGGACTGTCCATTGTAGATCCGCTTGGCAAACCATTCAAGTTGTTCCATGACTTTGTGGAGAAGTTGTATGTGCGATAATAGATGACGTTGTCACCTCCGCGAACTGCAAGATAACTTGTATCTTGTGGGTTGATCGAGAAAGTTACACTGACTGTGGTTGGTCCGGTAATTGTTAGTCCTAAATTTGTGACTGCGCCTTCATCGATAGTTCCGTTTACTACGACGTCAGCGACGTTGTAGCCTGGATCGGGAGTAAACACAAAGTTCTCAACTGAACCGGAAGGGACAGCGCCGGAGGCAATGTTCGATTGGCCATTGGGACTCACGTTTACCGTTAAATCAACTGTTTTGATTGCGAAGGTTACGTTAACGGTGGTTGGTCCGGTAATTGTTAGTCCTAAATTTGTGACTGCGCCTTCATCGATAGTTCCGTTAACTACGACGTCAGCGACGTAGTAGCCTGGATCGGGAGTAAACACAAAGTTCTCAACTGAACCAAGAACGACAGTACTATTGCCAATATTTGATTGACCGTGTGGACCCACATAAACCGTCAAATTTGCGCCTAGCTTGAATACTTGGACTAAGCTATTGCCTGGATCTGCTACGTAGATGTTTTGGCTTGAGTCAACAGCTATCGCACCGCCCCAAGGTGTACTCTGAGCGGTGAAGTAGAATTTGCCGTTACCGCCGTTATTGCCAGCTCCATAGCTGCCGAACGTGGTAATGAAATTGCCGTTCTGATCGAATACTTGTACTCGTTCGTTGTTGGTGTCTGTAACGTAAACGTTTCCGCTGCTGTCGATAGCTATCCCATAATTGTAAACGAATTGGCCATTGCCTGAACCGAAGCTTCCGAAGGTTTTAAGGTAGACTCCGCTTGGGCTGAAAATCTCCACTCTGCTATTCGCATCATCTGTGACATACACATATCCTGTTGAGTTAATAGCTACTCCTGCGGGATGAGTGAATTTGCCTGGATTAGTGCCAGAGCCTCCAAACCATTTAACGAAGGTGCCATTTGCTTGGAATATGTCAACTCGATTGTTGTATGTATTTGCTATAAAGACGTATCCTGTTGCGTTAACTGCGATTCCAGTTGGATTATTGAACGAGCCGTTTGTAGAACCAAATTCGCCAAATTTGAATAAGAAGTTGCCGCTGGCATCGTATACCATGACACGATGGTTGGGATAGTAGTCGAAGACATATACAGTTCCATTGTTTGGGTTAATACCTATACCGTAAGGATTTCCAAAATCGTAGTCGCCGTGAGTTCCAGTGTCTTGTTGGCCCCATTTATTCAGATAATTGCCACTTGTATCGAATACTTGAATGCGATAGTTATTGGTGTCTACCACGTAGAGGTATCCGTTGTATGGGCTTAGGGCAATTCCATATGGATTGTGAAGATACCCGTTGCCGTTACCAATTGGGGTGCCCCACTGTTTAAAAAACGCGTAGGTTGTAGCTTGCGCAAGTGCTGTAAACGTTGCAGAAAGCAGAAGCAGCACAAAGGCCAAAGCAATGATGCTTTTTCCTTTATGATTCCCGCTGTTGTTTTTCCGCAGATTATTCGTTTTTACTAATTTCCTTAATATGTTCATTTTCTTTATCTCATATTTTTCAAGTTTATCTAAAACATTTTTAGAAAAAATCTTTCCAGGAAGAATTTAAGCCTGTGTGGGTACTTGGGAGGTAATTGAGGTGCTGATTAAACTTTTCGATTGCCTGACTAAGGGGGGCGTCTTTTAACGTGTCAAACACGCTTACCATTTCTAACACTCTCAGTTCATGTAAGAAACAAGCATTATATAAAATCTACTAATGACCAATGCGTGTTTGGTTTCCTAGGTGAGGCTGAAGCAATTTTAACTCCTTGATTCTTGTTTGGGTCTTTGGGTCTAACAGAGAGAGTAAGAGAGTGAGTGAGTGTCCTTCTCAACTCCATGTCTAACAAGTTCATCAACCGTTGCAATCAGAACATTTGCCGTCAATTGGACCTCCATAGACTACACCGTTCACAACATCAGCAGATGACCAGACACCTTGGCAAGTGGTGTAGTTCCAGAGTTTGGCGCCGTTGACAGCATTCAAAGTATAAACATTGCTTCAGGCGCTGATGAAATAGACGATAGGCTTTGTCTGCTGAAAGAATGTTGTAGCTTATTCTTAGGCAGCGCTTTTTGGAGCCATTTATGGACTGGCATAATTGATTGCTGCTACTGCGCCTTTAGCTCTTGGACTGGGATCCCTAAAGATTACTGCAGGTGAAGATGTATAGCCACTGCCTGCATTAGTGAGCACTACCGAATATGACACCTTGAGACACGCGTGCTGTTGCGTGGCTCCTGTTCTCGCCACAACAAAAGAACATGAGGTGTAGTATACAGACCCCAGATGAAATACTGAAGCCGTAAGAGAATAGAAACAGGCAAAAAAACAGTAAATTGAGCCACATAGACTTTTCGTCGGCATGCAGGCGAGAAAAGACGGTGTTGCTTGTTGTGTAGCTCCACAAGAAAGCGCTGTTTGTGGCATCTAAACAATAAATCTTGCCATCCCCTGAGCCTAGTAGACTTTTCTGTCGGCGACTGCGGGAGAAGAGCGAACTGGACTGCCTGTTGTATAACTCCAGATAAAGGCGCCAGAATTAGCATCTAAACAGTAAACCTTTTTGTCCGTTGAGCCTACGTAGACTTTTCCGTTTACAACTGCAGGAGAAGAATCAACAGTGTTGCCTGTTGTGTAACTCCAGATAAAGGCACCAGTGGCGGCGTTTAGAGCATAAACTTTATCGTCAACTGAGCCTACGTAGACTTTTCCGTAGGCAACTGCAGGAGAAGAGTAGACATAGTTGCCTGTTGTGTAGCTCCATATGAAGGCAACAGAATTAGCATCCAAACAGTAAACCTTGTTGTCGTAGGAACTCACGTAGACTTTGCCATCTAGCGATCGCTGGAGAAGAACGGATAGAGTCGCCTGTTGTGTAACTCCATATGAAGGCACCGTTGATTGCATTCAGACAGTAGACTTTGTTGTCCCATGATCGAACGTAGACTTTACCGTCGGCAACAGCAGGAGAAGACCGAAATCCAGTTGCCTGTTGTGTAACTACATATGAAAGCGCCAGAATTAGCATCCAAACAGTAAACCTTGTTGTCGTAGGAACCTACGTAGACTTTGCCATCTGCGATCGCAGGAGAAGACAAACCGCTCCGCCTGTTGTGTAACTCCAGAGGAGCGCACAGAAGTGGCATTCAAACAATAAACATTATTGTCGTTAGATCCCACGTATAGTTTGCCTTTGACAACTGCAGACGAAGAACCATAAGTGTTGCCTGTTGTGTACATCCATAGGGTGCTGTTGGTGTTTGGCGCTGTAGAGGTGGAGTAAGCGGTATGCTGCAGGTCATGGCGAAACATCGACCAGTAGTCGCTCGAGGCGGTCGAACTCAAAGTGAACTGTCCAACCCCCGAGTTTTCTCTGGCGAGCTTTACAACGATATAGAATTGCCCTGAAAGGGAAGGAGTATAGGTTATGTTCTCGAAGCCTCCGGTCGTGGCGGTTGTGCTTTTAGCAACTATAACGGGTTCACCGTAAGCGTTTCCTGTCGTATTGTAAAGGTACAGGTCGTAGTCCGCACCAGATGGAACACTAAGCGAAAAATTGTATTGAGCGCCCAGCAGCAAGCTGAACGTACCTAGCCCAAGCAAGTCTCTGACCTAGAACAGCTATATTCGTTAAGGTCGGCGGATTGCCCAAGCTCTCAGAAACGACAGTTCCGATCTGATACGATTTCAGAACAGCTTCCGCCGCTGCATCAACGTTCAGACGCCCATACTCTTCATGCACATCTTTCCCTCCACGATCAAGAGTTGGACTATAAGCTGAAGAGGGTTCTCGGAGATTCGGATAGGTCTCGGTAGCGGTCATCAAAAGAATAGTTTTGGGCATAAGAGCTCGGCTTCGAGTGTAGCTCCATGCGTTGTATCCCCCCATAGCTTGAACGATTATTTGTTCAGCACTCGCCACCATTGGCGCGGCCATAGATGTTCCCTGCATTGGAGCTGAATCATTAACTTGAATTTCAGTGAATCCTCCTTCTGCATCGTTAGTGTTTGAGTCTGCACTAAAAAGCGGTACACCTAAGAAGCTGCCTCCTGGAGCAGTAATATCAGGCTTTACCGTGTAACCTGTGCTATGTGAAGTTCCGCCTTGGCCGCTATAACTGGCTATAGAATCGAATTGGTTCATCGCCGCACTGTGGTAACCTCATCAACTGAACCAGGCGTGTAAATGTAATTGCCGCCTGACCCGCTGTTACCTGCTGATACGACGGTAGCTACTCCACTGTTTACGAGGTTGACCACGGCTGAGTCCATTGATGATTGTTCACTAGTGGAGCTTATGCTCATGCTGGCCACGGTTATATGGTAAGCAATTCTGTTCGCTATAACCCAGTTGATGCCGCTAATAAGTTGCGCACTTGTTCCTGAGCCTGCGTTATTAAGAACTTTGACTCCGACGAGTTTAGATTGGGGTGACATTCCAGTCCATGCTGAAAAGCCATCCGCTGGGGGCGTGTACGGCCAAGACATGTTAAACGCGACGTAGAGATTTCCCGTTCCAGATGTTACGTTTACTTCAGGGTGGTACATATCATAGCCGCCCGTTGGAGTCGAGGGTACAGTGTAAGTTAGGGTGTACCATGTGTTGGGATTGTTCGTGTTCACGCTAGCTACTTGCACTCCACGAGCCGGTGATGGTTTTGTCGCTATAATATAGCGGTATTGCATTGAGTCTTGCTGTACCTGTACTTGACCATTTCACACTTAGATTTATGTTGCCTGTCTTATTCACCATCATGCCCGTAATTAGCCAAGCTACCCGTAGGGGTTCCACAAGATTGGCACCCCAAGTGGCGATGGCGTTGCCAGAAGAGTCTTACTGAAGAAACCATCCCCTGCTGCAAGTGCCAGCAGTATGTGACCCGTGACCGTTATCATCAACCGGAGAAGTTGTGAATGTTACTTGGTCGTTCCACCCGACTATCTTTTTTTGGAAGTTTTGATCTCCGTAACCAGGCGCAAAATCAGGGTGCGACCCATCTATTCCTGTATCCAGTATTGCAATTGTCGAGTTTTTGTCTCCTTGAAGTCCCAGATTGTTCCATACATATGTTCTCGCGCCCACTTGTTTTGTTGCATACGCCAGACTGCTAGTGAAGTTTGCCCCTTTTTCAATCAGTAGCAGATCTGGGCACTGCTCGGCGAAAGCAGTTATTTCATTGTAGGGTATTCGGCCGCCAAATCCGTAGAGCGCGTAAGTCCAAGGTGTTGTGGTTAAGGTTCCACCGTTTGAGGCGAATGTGTTCGTGTCGCTTGCTGTTGGTTGGGTTTTTAGCATAACTATTACATCTACGTATTCTTGAGACAGATCGTCTGTGCTTCTTCGTGTGATAATTTCCTGATCTAGGTTGTCTGCGATTCCGTTATGGTTGGTGTCAATGTTTGGAGGAATGTTCATGGTCGGAATAAAATTTGGCGCAGAATCAACAATATCTGAAGAAGATAGGTTAGAAGTTGAGTCTGAGAAGACATTCTGAATTGGAAAAATAGTCAATAGAAGGATTCCCAAAATTAGCGATACTATTAATTTTCGTATCAAGGAAATCGCCAGTGTCCTGATCTATTGTATTTTATTTATAAGGTTTTGCATGACTCTGTAAATGTAGTTGTTTTGATTTGTTGCTGAATATTTTAACTTGGCGAAGGGGCTTGACAACTATCAGTAAAGATATTTCCAATGAACGTAAAAGGTTAGAGCACATCTTCAGAAAAATTACTTACCTCTTCAACATATGTACTAAGTAATGGACTTTGAGATAACCCTAAAGTCGTCTAGTTTGAAAGCTAGTTCTTTGTTGGTAGCATTAACTTGGCTGGACTTTTGGATGGATACGGATGGCTCATCATGGACTTGCTTAATTAACGGTTGCTGCTGCTCCTTTTGCTCTTGGGCTGGGTTCTCTTATGATTACTGTTGGTGAAGATGTGTAGCCGCTGCCTGGATTCGTTAGTACTATTGCTATGATGACGCCTTGGGATACGCGTGCTACTGCTGTGGCTCCTGTTCCTTCGCCTCCTATCTAGAAAGATGTGTGGGGTTGTATAGCTGGTGCCTCCGGAAGTTACTGTCACTTTATTGAGGGAAATATTTGGCAGTGATGTTGCAGTATTCCAGTATGGATTGTATCCGAGTTGTGCGAAAACAAACCAAGAAGTAGCTCCTACGTGTAATCTTGCACTGTAGGTCCAGGTAAACCCTGTAGAAACTAAATCGTGAGATGCAGCTACCAATCCTTTGCCGTTGGCGTTTTGAGCAGTTTGTTGAGCTTTGGTCAACTCGGAGAGAAACAAATTGGCGCCGGTAACATTCTTAGCCATTTGGTATGCAGCAACCATGTGAGCTGTGCCTTCAAACCAGATACCATCTCTGTCGTTGTTGAAGTCAAATCCTTTGAACTCATCCGTCTGCAAATAGCAGTTGCGTTCGACCCACGTTAAGCCTTGTCCATACTTTGGCAAGTTTCCTAAAGCTAAAAGTCCCCAGGCTTGAATATCAGCGGGAATATTGGCCGTGTTCAAAGTAGTCCCATCTTCGGTTGTCCCTGTCCAAAAGTGACCACTTGCACCATCCCACATGGCTTCCACAAAGGTTTTTGCGTACAGAGCTCTTTCGCCCCATGCTGATTGTCCGGTCAATTCGTAGAGTCTAAGGAAAGCAACGTAACAATCGATGTTGTGCTCTGTGGATTTCCATAATAGTTTTGTTTGGCCTTGAGGATTGTTGACTGTTTGTTCCCATCCCTCATAGCCTCCTGTAAATCCTCCTGCGCCTCTTTGGTCTCTGCAATTAGTTTCAATCCATAGTCCCAACTTAACAGAAGTATTAAGGTACTTGCTGTTGTTAGTTTGTTCGTACAAAGAGAGAAGCGCTAATATTGACCACGCCATGTTGCCTGTATCTGTTCCAACAAACGATTTATCTTCAAACCAAAAGCCTTGAGAATCCCACCATCCTGAAGCTCTCGCTGTGTTAGTTTTTCCGTTAGGAGTCCAGCCTGGAAACAGTTTCAGATCGCCTCCTTGGTATGCGTTGCGTAGGCGTCCATCAGTAAAGAAGCGGTCGTTGTTTGCGGCGTAGACTAGCGCATCTCCAATCAATCGGGCATTGTTTACGTTATCTTGTGTGGGGCTGGATAAGAATGCGAGTAAGGCCAAGGCGTTATCGTAAATGAAGGCTGTGTTTTTGAGAACTGGTTCGTCTGTGGGTAGAAGCTCATAGCTGACCATCAATCTTGGATCATTTAAAAGTGATTTATCGTAGCTAATATCATCTAAGTAGAAGGTTATTGGTAGGTTACTGTTTTGTATTGCATTAGTTGCCCATCCAAAACCTCCTAGAACATAACTCAGGTCTCGTCCTGCCAGAGATAGCGTGTATTTTGTCCACGTCGTAGTTAGAGTTTTGAATCCTAGAGATGTTTTGGGTGAGGAATCAGGAAAAGCAGCAATGGGCAATCCTGTGTTTGCGTCCCGCCCTACTCCGAAAGCAAAGAATTCCACGCTTTCGCCTCCGTTTTGTCCCTTTGCGTAGAAAGTTAGTGTCGTGGCGCCTGTGAGATTAAATCCGGCGTTTGGGTATATTCCCCAGTTTGCTTTCGGTTGTGTTTCGTCTCCCTGCAAAACTCCATTCATAAGGTACCAACCGCCCCAGCTTGTGCCTATGCCTGTAAACTTGTTTTCTATGCAAGTAGTTCCTCGATACGGATTGGTGACGCAATTCAAGTTAATCTCTACGTCGTTTTCCATCTTGGCTGGAAGAACAAAGTGGTTTCCAGCAGCTGAAGAATCTGTGTAAACATCAAAACTAGTGTGATACTTATCCAATACTTCTTTTAAGTATTCTAATGCGGGCACAGAACCTGTGTCAGCTTTTACACTTTGCAAATGTGAGATGAATACTGGAGAAATAAGAATAAGTGACAAGAAAACAATTAAGAAAATAGATGAATATTTTTTCAATTTCGCCTCTCCTATTGTTAAATTTGAGTTCTAGATATATATAAAAATTCTTAAGACATATTAGACTGGGAAGCAAAGACTCTTGTATTGGAATTTTCGGTGGCTTTGGACAGGTTTGTGAGGTTTTTCTCTGTATTTACGTTTGGTTTAGGGTTTAACTGTTTTTCTTTTTTGAGTTAGTTTGTAATGCTTAATTGTTTCAATTATTGCAGAGAATGGGTTGCAATTGGACAGCAGCAACAACTTCTTTCTTCTTCTGTTGATTTGGGTTATCATCGGTGTCAACATTAGCAAGTTTTAAAATGGTCTATCGTCACACTGAATAGTGGTGGGATAATGGATCAAATTACTCTCAAAGTAGATTCAAAGGGCAGACTGTACATTCCAGCAGAAATCAGAGAAGAAATCGGAAACGCCGCTACCCTAAAAAAAAACTTCCGAAGGCTACCTTTTAGTCCCAGGCAAACAAGAGGATTTTTTGAAAGAATTCGAGAGAGTAGTTACATCAAAACATGGAAGGACAGGAAAACCGGAAAATTGGTCCCCTGAAAAAATGAAGTCAATGTGGAGCCAAACTAAATGATCATAGGCTTAGACGCCAACATCATCTGTTATGCCTTGGACGAAGAATACCCCGAAAATAAAAAAGCCGGCAAATTGATTCTTAACTTATCTACTGAAAACAAAATTGCCCTAAACCCAACAACCCTCTATGAAACGTACCATACTCTTGTTTTTGGGCAGAAATAGATTCCGCAAGACGCGGTTAAGACGTTAAAAATGTTGCTAAAGCATCCCTTACATTGAATTCTTTAATCAAACAATGAAAAACAGCATTATTGCCTTAAACTTATCAGTTCAGCTTGGGCTAGAGGGAAGAGACGCGCTCATAATAGCCAATTTTTTAGCAAACAAGATCCCTACGATGTATACTCATGATAGAGAACTTGTGAAGCTTGAGAAAATTTCATGGAAAAACTCCCATCTTACCCTCGAAAACCCTCTAATCAAGTAAACCACTGATCCTTAATCTTCAGTAAAGCAGATTTTTCGCACAAAACAACATCAAAATCTAGAGGTTCTAGCGAGGCAAATTTTGCTGACTTTGAGTGTTTAGAATCTCAAGATAAGCTTCTTCGTAAGCCTGTGCAACGACACTGCAACGTTCTTTTTGGGCAAGTTTTAGGTTCTGTTTGCACATGTTGGCTGTTGCTTCCTTGTTATTTGAGAATCTTTTGGATCATATCTTTCAACGGCCTGAAAATAGAGTGTAATATTGTCAATCGATTGTTACAATGTTGGATCGTATAAGTAAATTGCGATTTCTCCGCTGTGATAAACTTCTTTAAATAAGGATGATACTGTTGGTTGTCCGTACCAGCCTGTTCCATTTACCCACCAAATCAGGTATATTTTGCCTTGCTCTTGTTGAGTAACAATCTTTGCTGCATTTACGGGGTTATCATATTCATAAAGAATAATTTGAGTGACATTTGCTGTTAACATTGCCCAGCCATAGAAAGCTCGGTGTGTGAGCAGAAGTGCGCTACTATCTACGCTATTCTTGAACCATTGCAGAGTGTTAACAGTGTCGGCGCAATCGGTCTTGGGTACAGTGTTCTGGAGCATTGAAGACGGGATCTGATAAATGTAGCTATTGACGGGCTGGCCAAAGTAGGGAAAAGGGTTTTCCGGCGGCATCAACATAAAACCCAAACTTAAAACTGAAACCATCAAAACCAAGTAAATTATGCCAATTCGGCGTAAATTGAAGCTGAGACGCTTCCAAGAGACAGATTTGAGCCGACTCAGAGTCTCAATGGTACAAAACGCCAAAGGATATGTGAGCATTAATACCCAGCGAAGATTGCTCGGGCTAACCATCGGAACAAACAACAGAATTAAACTCACTAAGATCCAACTTCTTAGCTGAAAATTCTTAAGACGCCAAATACCCCATAGCAAGAAGGGTAAAAGAGGCAAGAAACAATAAAAAAAGAAACCCGTTTCGCTAAAAAGCATTGCCGGGTAAGATGAAAAACCAAAAAGAGCAAGCCACCCATCATTGGCGTTAGAAAAACCGAATATTAAACGGAACTCCGATACCGAAGTAAACAAAAAAAGTACCGCCAAGAAAAGCAGCACTGCGGGCAAAACAGCTAAGACCAAACGAATAGATTTTGCCTGCTCTTTTCGAAGCAACTTATAACCGATCGTAAACGCAAACACGCCCAACATAATGATGGATACAAGTTGATGCGATAAAATCACAGCCACCATCGACAAAGAAATTAAGGCATAAAGTTTCCGTGAATACCCATGACGCTCGCCTATGCTATACAGAGTCAAAACTACAAAAAAGAACACGAAACCAAGCATATTTCTAAGCGAATCCATCGAAACCCGTAAAGCTACAAAATACAAAGTTCCCAAAAGTGCCACAGCAACACTTTTCTTAGGCGACCACCCTAAACCTTTCTGAGCATACCCGTAAATCGACAAGCCTAAAAATCCTTCAAACGCCACTGAAACGACTTTAAGAACCATTATGAGAGAACCGCCGAATGAAACCAACGAAATAATTATTGAATAGAACAAAGGTGCAGTCCCGATAAAACTTAGAAAAGCCACGTTTCCTTTTAGCAACAGTAGAGTGGTAGGTACATAATGACCCATTGTGTCGAACCCGACGGGGTAAGGCCCCATCAAGACTTCAGGAACGGCTCTCAGCAAGAGGGGAACGACGAATGCGAGGAAAGGAAACACATTTCTTCTTGAAAACAGACGGCGAATTCTTCCCGATTTTTCTGAACTAATCATTCAGTTGGTCCTCAGCAACTTGCTTGACAAAAAATTGAGTGGAGGAAGCAAAAAAGAGAGACATCCACCTTTCTTAACTATTTTCGAGACTGCCAACGCCGATATGCGCTAAATGAAATTGCGGTACTCTAAAAGACCGCACGTAAAATCGAGACAAAACACCGGATTTTCCTATTTTTTCTCTTATAAAACTAATTATGGGTAGAATAAAGCGAGTGAAGCCAACAATGATGAGTACCGTGATAAATACTATGACATACCAACTTGACAGTTGATCTGAAAGAGTGGGACCAGCTGAGGTACTTGGAGTTGGCGTGGAGCTCGTCGTAGGAATCAGCGTGGGAGAAGCTGTTGGGCTACCCGAAGCAGGAGTAGGCGTAGGTGTTGAGGTAGGGTTGCCGGGTGCAGGGGTAGAAGTTGGGGTAGGAGTTGGAGTGGGACTTTGTAAGTTGCTAATTGCATATTGCGCTGCTTCAATTATCATTCCATTGGTTTTGTCAATGTCGGTTGTGACAACGCGTCCGTTCTCATCGATACCGTCAGAGTATCCGCTTGATGGATTAGGTAGATGAGACTCAACATACGAAACCATATTTTCAGTAAAAGGAGTATCATGCATCGCAAGCAAACCAACTGCAGATTTGAAATAAATAATTGGTGTGATTCCAACTTTGTCCTTGTTCACATTCTCTATGGTCCAAGTTGAACCGTCCTCCTTTACAATCCACTCGTAAACATATGAAGGATTGTCCAAACCTGTATTTCCTTCGCTAAAGGCTGCAAACTTGCCTGTAGTTGTTGTATCTAGCTTCATGAGCGAAATACACTTGCTCAGCCAAACCATTCAGCTTACCATTAGGGGCAAGATTAAAAACAGAAAGAAGCAAAGGTTCACACATTAATTTTGAAGTAGGTAGCGTTACGCCATAGGTGGAAATAGTAGGTGCTGACACAATATTGTTTAATATTGAGCTAGCCAAAGTTGAGAACCGGCTTGGCCAAAAACCGGCGAAGGCACTTGCAACATAGTAATCATAGAGGTTCTTTGAATTTGTTAGAGCGTCAATTGCCTGTTCCAACGGAGCATAGTTAGTTCGATTATACACAATGGAGTTGATGGTCTCTGCCAATTCAGGCCTAAAAACTCTCAGATTGTTAAGAGCTGCCAGCAACTCTCCAGCATCGGCAGCGTTTTGCTGGTCAGCGACATATGGATTCCCATTAGCAGATTGGTACCATTCATAAGGCAAGCCATTAGATGCAAGCTGACGAATTTGAAGGAACGTCAATATCTTGTTGAATCTCGCATCCGCTCCCCAAGTGCCACCTGCGCTTAAAATTCCTAGACGGTTAACAGCGATTATTGATTGAATGTAAACTCCCAAATCCCAATCGGTAAAATAAGGATAACCCAAACCAGCACCGTGGAGCCCCGTTATGGAATCTACCGCAACCCCAGGCTGGAAATATTTCCAGGCGTTATTCGCCAAACGTAACCAATATGCCTGATCAACCACCAAACTATTTTGTTGACCTTCGGTTATGGGTACCAACGATTGAGTGATCCCGGACAGAAACATAAAGATGAGTAAAACCGCAACAACGTGCTTCGCTTTAACTTTCATAGATAAACCCTCGGTACACCAGACAAAAGGTTAGAAACCGTGAAGCGCAAGATAAATCTTTTTGGAAGCCTCTGCATTTATTCATTATATGCTTGCAAGGAGCACAATGGCAACACGGTGGTGGTAAGTAACTTGGATATTTTTGTATTGGCCTTCTCTGGCCGGATACATCTGGCTGGTTCTAATGCATCAAAAGCTACTTTTGAGGGCTAAATCTAAAACAGTTTTACCAAAATCCTTTTTTGGTTTCTTTTGCATAGTACGCAACAGTGGAGTGTCTAAAAATAAAAATTGTCTTCGTCACCAATTATCCACCAAGACGTGGCAGATTATCCGAGTATGCTCTTAACTTAATAGATGAGCTCCAAAAATGTCCCAGCGTGAGCCACATTGACATAATCACTGAAGTATCTTCTAATGAAGTTACTCGAATAAGTGACAAAGTAACTCTGCATCCGGTATGGAAATCAGACAGCCCCTTATCATTCATTTTAATTCTTAAAAAAATAATTGCCCTTAAACCCGACATAGTTCATTTTAATATACACATGGCAGTTTTCGGGCAGTCTAGAATATCCAACTTCGTAGGGCTTTCCTTGCCCTTCCTGTCCATGATAATAGGTTTTAAGACTATTGTCACCATGCACAACTTTGTTGATAAAATTGACATAAAGAAAACGGGTTTCAAGGACACTTTTATCAATAGATTAAGCGCTTTCTTGGTCACTAAACTAATCGCATCGAGTTCAGCCGTCACTTTAACCATGAAATCCCACACTGATTTTTTCAACAAAAGATATCACTGCAAAAAGGCAGTAACAATTCCGCATGGAACCTGGAATAACAGTTCCTATACCCAAGAGCAGGTTTGCGAGAAGGACTCGATATTATACATAGGACATTCAGGACCGTCCAAAGACATAAATCTACTTTTTGATACGTTCAACATTCTTGAGAGAAAACATCGAGGATTAAAACTAATTGTTGCAGGAACGTCCCACCCGAACCACCCACATTATCTCGATAAATATAGAAAAAACGCAGATAACGTATTTTTCACTGGATACGTTCCTGAGGATCAACTTCAAGCTCTATTTGAAAAAGCAAACGCTGTCATTCTTCCCTACCACACATGCACTGGTACAAGCGGAATTGCCCATTTAGCAAGTTCCTTTGGCACACCAATAGTGGCAACAGATCTTCCCGAATTCAGAGAACTGACGAAAGAAGGATGCGGTTTATTAGTTAGTGCACATAACCCGCAAGCTTTAGCTTCAAGAGTTGAAGAAATCATCGATAATCCTCGCCTTGCACTTGAATTAAAAGAACGCAACATTACTTTCGCCGCTTCAAGATCATGGAACATCGTTGCGGAGCACTTTTGCTCCTTATATGAAGAATTGTTGGGAAGGTAGAAGAATCAAGGTATTCTTAGTTGCTCCTGAAGATCAACCTGTAATCATAGGTGGTGGGGGAATCGTCTGAAAACTTATCCGGGCAAAAGGGGAAGTTGGTCGCTCATCAATTAGCGCTTAAATTCCTTACTTAAGTTACTTGCCAAAATTGTTTGCTGATTGTGGGAACCACAATAAAGCGTTAACTAACTTATGTTTCAGGGTTTGGAACTAAAATTTTACTCTTTTGTAAGTATTGCTGCTAAGCGAATTGAAGAGGTTATCGTGTTTGATTAAGACAGGTTTTGAGTTTGTCACAAATATGGATGGCGTTAAGTTGTTCCGAAAACCTAAATGGGTTTTATTTTTTCTTTTTTTTGTTTTTTTGATCTTAGTCACGTCTTTAGCAAAGGCTTCCTCAACAACCAATGAAACCGGGCGGAGCATATTACGACGGGGTACGTTTGAACGCTCAGCTCACAGTTTGGGGAATTACTTAGAAAGACCTAACCGCCCCCGCAAATTAGTTTGGCAATCAAGGCTGAATATTAAAATGTGATTGTAGGCACCAGGATTCTTAAATTAAATCACAGGAAATACCTAAAGAGGCAACGGGAGGGGATCCTAGCCCCATTCTACCAGTAAAAAGTTGATGAAAGTGAGCCCTGATCGGACTTACCGAAAATAGTCTGAGCCCCGTCTCTAACATTTTAATATTTACCTGAACATTTTGTAGGAAAGGCAGCAAAGAGTCAACTATATACTTTGCTAAAGTGTTCGTTGTCTGACTCTATTGCTTTTTTTCTTCAAGGGCTTTTTGGTCGAGATAGTATTTTCCGTTGATTTCCACGAACATTTTTGTTTGTTCTTTTCGTCTTTCCATGATTCTTACAAATATTCGTGACAAACCCAGTTCTTTAGCTGTCATTGCAGTTTGGGGGCTAATGGCTCCCTTCTCTTGGAATTTCTGGATAATTTGCTGGATTTTCTCATCTCTCCAGCCTTGCGGCTCTGTTGTTCCTTGTTGGCTTGGTGGAGGAGGAGGAACTGGAGCAATGGTCGGCGCAGATTGCATTGGGGCTTGAGTCTTTTGTGTTTCTATAGTTTCAACGGTAGTTGTTTTGCCTTGGTTGTCAGGTCCACTTCCACTGCTGTCTACTTCGGTTGCTTGAGAGGATGTTGGGTTCAGTTTTATGACAACTTCAGTTTTGTTTTTCACTGAAACAGAGATCGGTGTTGAAGCAATGTATCCTGTGGCGGTGGCTTTTATTGTGTAATCGCCGTCTTTGAAGTCTTTGAAAACAGTTTGTCCCTTGTTATTAGTGGCGCCTGATAGATCTTGTTGACCGCTGGCGAAGACAGCTGCTCTATAAATCGGCGATTGCGTTTGAGAGTTTTGCACTGTCGCTGTGAATTTGCGTTGGCGACTAAGCCATATAAGGATTATGATGATTAGCAATATGATGATGATTATGACTATGATGATCCAGATAATTGAGCCAAAATCAAATGAACCTGGGTTTGTATTTGGTGTTGCAGATGTGGTTGAGGCACCCGATATGACCGACACGGTGTTGTCTCCGCCTTCTGCGCCGCAAGTAACATATATTGCACCATTGCCTGAGTCACAGGTTATTGTCCATGGTAAGTGCCCCACAGTTATGGTTTCAACCAATTTGTTTGTGCTGTCTGATATTGCAACGACTTTGTTGTTTTGATGAAGGGCTACGAATATTTCGCCTCGAGAGGGATCGTAAGCTACCCCTTCAACTTGCACTTCATGATTCAAGTTCGAAATTGTTGCAACAATTGCATTGGTGCTATCAGAAATAACGGAAACAACGGTATCGCTTGTACCCGTACCAGTAGGTACGAATATTTCGCCTTTTGCAGAATCGTAGGCTAAAAATGAAGGACCGCCCGGCAGACGCAATGTTGCAACTACCGCGTTGGTATTATCAGATATAACTGAGAGAGAGTAGTTCTTTGAGTCAGTTTCAAAATTGGCTACGAATATCTCGCTTTTGCCAGAATCGTAGGCGATACTAAAAGGTTCGACTCCTACGGGTATTGTTGCTATCACAGTGTTTGTGCTGTCTGAAATTACTGAGACGGTGTTGTCGTAAGAATTAGTTACAAATAATTCGCCCTTTGCGGAATCATAAACTATGTTGTAAGGGGATTGTCCTACGGGTATAGTTGCTACCACGGTGTTTGTGCTATCGGATATAACTGATACAGAGTTGCCATGCAAATTCACTACGAATATCTCGCCCTTGGCAGAGTCATAAGCTACACCATAGGGGTAAGATCCTACGGGTATAGTTTCAACCACCGTGTTAGTACTGTCGGATATAACTGAAATTGTGTTGTCTTGACCATTAGTTACGAATATCTCGCCTTTGGCAGAATCATAAGCTACGCCCATTGGAGCTTTTCCAACAGGTATCGTTGCGGTTACTCCCAGGGCATTAGCCATGTTGACTGTTGATAAAATAAAAATTGCAATGAATAATAAAACAAGAAGTTTCCTAACTTTGAGCTTCCATAGACATTTCTCTTTCCTTCCTTCTGAATCGGGTAGTTTCAAAGTGGATTTAAGGCTTTTGTTTGCTCGCTTGAGATACTCGTCAATGAGTTAATTCTGTATGAGAATATCTACAAGCCGGCAACTGCCTGCAACCTAATTATCTCAGCGACAAAACGCACGATCCTAATCGTGGGGATCTAACCTACAATCTGTTTTAGCAAGGATCCTGGTACAGATTTTAAAACAACAGACAAATAAACCGTAATTACAGTTATTTAACCATATTGACCTCAAAAACAG
The DNA here is from genome assembly GCA_963811105.1 of Candidatus Bathyarchaeota archaeon. Classification (GTDB taxonomy): domain Archaea; phylum Thermoproteota; class Bathyarchaeia; order Bathyarchaeales; family Bathycorpusculaceae; genus Bathycorpusculum. The sequence continues at coordinate 174,412 of CAWEPZ010000013.1, forward strand.
CTCTAGCTGGTAAAATGGCGTCGAGGTGGATTCTAGCCCCAATTTAATAGTAAAATTGTTTTTTCAGCCATCACAAACATGCCCGTACAAACCAGCCCAGGGTTCAAATCCCGAAGGCCACAAGTTGTCTGGGACCACTTTTGCTCTCTTCTTGGAATCTAAAAGTATTGCCGACTTCTTGATGAGTCTGAGTATTGATTATGACATAAGTTTGAGAATTCACAATACTTATAGTCATTTCACTTGCCATTCTAACTCATGAGCAAAAGAAATGCTCGCCGAGAAGCAAAACCTCAAGCAATTGAGACAGCTTCTCCTGTAATGATCAATTCAGCAGCGCTTGACAAAGAGAATCCCCTGCATATTTTACACGTTGATGATGATGCGAGTCATCTTGAAATCACGAAACAAATACTCTCAGATGAGAACAATTTTGAGATTGAAAGTGCCACATCTGTTGATGAAGCCTTCAAAAAAATGGAGAAGCAAACTTTTGATGCGGTTGTTTCCGACTACGAAATGCCTATTAAAAATGGCTTGGAATTTCTAAAAGAACTCCGAACGCAAAAAATGGACATTCCTTTTATTTTGTTTACAGGAAAAGGCAGGGAAGACGTTGCAGTTAAAGCTTTGAATTTAGGCGCTGACAACTACATTAACAAAAACGGTTCTCCAGAAACAGTCTACTGCGAATTGGCAGATGCCATAAACAAGACTGTGGAACGCAAGAAATCAATAAAACTGCTTGCTAACTCAGAGGCAAAATATCGTACACTAGTTGAGAATTCACTTCAAGGAATATCAATTCTGCAAGCAACTCCGCTCAGGCTGATTTTTGCCAACGAAGCTATGGGAAAACTTTTGGGCTATTCTTCTCAAGAGTTAATGTCGCTTTCGCAAGAAGGAATTATAGGTTTGGTTTATCATGAGGACAGAGCCGTTTTCTTTGGACGAATGGAAAACCGTTTGCGGGGTGAACCAGCGGGAGCGCCCTACGAGTTTCGTGGAGTACGAAAGGACGGCTCGATAATATGGATGAGTGCACTCGCTAATCGAGTTGATTATGAAGGGCAACCTGCAGTCCAGGGCATGTTCTTAGATATTAACGAACGCAAAAAAGCCGAAGACTCTTTGAAAGAAAGTGAAGAAAAATTCAGGACTCTATCCGAAGAATTGCCGAATATGATCTTCATAAACAAGCGAGGTAAAGTAGTTTATGCCAACAAGAAATGCGAAGAAATTACTGGATACACAAAAGAAGAGCTGTATTCTCCCAACTTCAACTTCCTTTCTCTGTGCGCACCGGAATATGTTGACGTAATGAGGTCGTCTTATACTAGACATATGAAAAACGAATCTGTTCCTTCGTACGAGTTCTCGCTCGTCACCCGAGATAATAAGAGAGTTGAGGCAATAATCACCACAAATTGATGGATTACGAGGGAGAAAAGGCTATCCTTGGAATAGTAACTGACATTACTGAACGCAAAAAAAATGAGGCGACCCTACGAGAGAGCGAAGAGCAGTTCAGGCAGTTATTTTCTAGTATGCCCAGTGGAGTAGCCATTTACGAGGCGATTGATAATGGAGAAGATTTTGTGTTCAGGGATTTCAACACTGCGGCAGAGGAGATTGAGAAAAAAAGCAAAGATAATGTTCTTGGCAAACGCGTGACCCAAGTGTTTGCAGGCGTCAAGAGCTGTGGCATTTTTGATGTTTTTCAGCGCGTTTGGCGAACTGGCCACCCAGAATACTATCCAGTTGCACTCTACAAAGACGACAATAAGCCGGGTACCTGGCGCGAGAATTGGGTTTACAAACTGCCAAACGGAAATATCATAGCAATATACAACGACATTACCGATCGCAAGAAAGCCGAGGAAAATGTTAGAAAAAGTGAGGAGCGGTACCGAGAGCTTGCAAACTCTGTGCCGGAGATGGTTTTTGAATGTGACTTGACTGGAAAGATTACCTACATTAGCCAACGTGCTATCGATTTCACAGGCTTCACCAATGAGGAGCTTTTTGGAAAGAACATGTTGGATTTCCTCGTTCCAGAAGATCGAAAAAGAGCCATAGAGAATATGAAGAGATCTTTTGCTGGCGAAAATCTAGGCAGCACTGAGTATTCACTTTTCAGGAAAGATGGCACATTCTATCCTACGTTGGTACGCACCTCTCGAATAATTTCTCAAAACAAAGTAGTGGGTCTTAGAGGACTGGTCATTGAAATAACTGAGCGCAAGAAAGCCGAAAAAGCCTTGCAAGAAAGCCAGATCCACTACCAACTATTGGCCGAACGTGAACATGTGACTAACGAAAAGTTGAATGTAATTAGCAAGTTGACAAGGCATGACGTCCGAAACAAATTATCATCGGTCAAAGCAAACGTTTACTTGCTTAGAAAGCGGGGTGGTGCTAATTCTGAAATAGCCAATTACATCGCCGCAATCGAACAGTCGGTAGAGCAGACAGAATCTCTCTTAGAATTTAGCCGGATCTACGAACAAATAGGTACTGAGCAACTAAAGACTGTGGATGTAGAGGAGTGTTTTAATGAAGCTACGTCTTTCTTTCCAGACCTGAAAAACGTGAAGGTTACAAACGATTGCCATGGGTTAAATGTGTTGGCTGACTCGTTGTTGAGGCAGCTCTTATACAATTTTATTGACAATTCAATGAAACATGGAGAAAAAATTTCTCAAATACGAGTCTACTATAGGAAAGAAGGCAACGAAGCTAAGTTGGTCTATGAGGATGACGGAGTAGGCATATCATCTGCTAACAAGTCCAGGACTTTTAGTGAAGGTTTTACAACAGGTAAGGGTACCGGCCATGGTCTATACCTTGTAAAGAGGATGATGGAAGTATATGGTTGGAAGATAGAAGAAGCTGGCGAGGAAGGAAAAGGAGTAAAATTTGTTATAACAATTCCTGAGACAAAGTTAGCTAAACCCTAAGCAACCATTTTCCATAGAGTCAAAAGGAAAACAGAAGACTTGCCAGCCAGAACCTTCGTAAACATTCAAAAAAACAGCATCGAGGAAATTAAGTATTGAGTCACTCAAAAAGTAATCGAAGTTCAAGCGGTCTTATCGGTCGATAGCACACAAGTGCCTGCTTCCGCCTTGCCTGTATGGCCCGGTGTGAAATAGTAGGCGTCTCCGGCTTCAAGAGTTAACGCATAATGGCTAGTTTAGTAAGCCCATGTTAAAGGCTCGTCTGCTTATTCCCCATTCTATGTACCCATTCGAAACTGACTCTTAACACATTCAGGAAAGGCTCTATTGTTAGAACTTCAGGGCTATCTCGTTTCTGATGATAGAAAGCCACCAATTGCTGCGGTATTTTAAAGGGAAGTAGCGTCGTAGCCTCAATACCTGCTCGACTAAACGGGGCGGCGTCGGTCCCTACACCAGATAATGCCGGCTTGATTCTATAGGGAACTCCAGCCGACTTGGCCGCTTCAGCAACACTTTTCACCAAATCTTGGGAATTCTTTACTGTGCCGTTTATGTCAGAAGAGAGAATAACAATTTCCGGATGAGCAACTGTTTCAAAGTTAAGCACTTGGGCGTGAAGTCGTTTTAGCTCTTCTTTATGTTGTTTTACATACCGCCGGGATCCTCGAAGCCCTGCTTCTTCACTTCCGAATGATATGAAACGGATTTCCGTGTGGTCGGGAACGTACTTGGGGTTTTCAACTAGGAACCGACATAATGCGACCGTGATTGCAGCCGCCGAGAGATTATCTGCCGCGCCTGGCACGTTGCCGCCGTTCTTTCTCCCGCCAGTAAAGAAAAGCCCAAAGATAATGGAGGGAACTACTGGGTAGATCATGGCCAAAGTCAAAGCATCCGTATGAAGAAAGACTAAATTGGCAATAACCAAACCGATCAACTGAATAACATTTATTGCTAGCATGGCGAAGAAGCCTATTGTAATAGTCAAGACTACGGCTAAGAATCCGTAGCCAAAAAGGCGAAGCCAAGTAAATTCTAGTGCACTATCATGGTGACCACTAAAAATAAGCAGTCGCTCCACCTTTGCTGATTTGCGTAAACTCCCAATTACGTTCACCGACTTCTTCTTTTTAAAAAATAAGTCTATAAATTCAAAATCGAAAAAGAACTCAACAACAAATACTAAAACGGCGGCTATGGAAAACGCAAAAGCGGCAATAGCTACCGCCCAAGGAGAAATTGTTCTGAAAATTTCTAACGAAACGCTCAGTAGGGCGGCAATCAGTGTGAGGACAGCGCATATGGGATAAGAACCTACGAATGGATATGGTGCAAATGTGAATTCCTCAACTGAAACATTATTGGCTCCCAAGTGTGACGCTAGTTCTTCCTTGATGATAGCAGCTCTTTCCCGCTCTTGAGGGCTACCTGGCAAACCAGGGCCAACCTGCGTGCAAATCTTTCTGACTAAATCCAGAGCGTATTGGGCATCATTCTCATTAGGTCTAGCTTCTTGGTTAGTAGATGGCTTAGCCTGCTTCATGTGGCTATCCAAGTTCTCTCTACCTGCTTACGTGTACAGGCGGAATTCGATCATGCCAAGGGATTTTCTGTTCGAGTGCACTTGCAAGACGAATCAGTCCGCCTTCGTCTCCAAACCTCGCCATAAACTGGACTCCTATGGGTAGACCTGATTTACTTTGACCGAGAGGCAAAGATATTGCTGGTTGTCCTGTAATGTTTGCCGCTGGCGGATGAATACGGATTTCATCGTTGAGACGCATGTAACCTACGTAGTCGATGTCTTTACGCATTTTCGTGTATGTCCCAATCGGCTGTGGCAGTTTGACTAGCGTTGGCGTTAGCAACATATCGTACTGTTTAAAAAAGTCGCCAAAAGTTCGCGCAAATTTATTTAGCCAGAATTCAGTCATTATCATGTCGGCTCCTGTGAGTCCCTTGGAGTAATTATAGAAAGATAGCATAACAGGCTCCAAGGTCTCTTCGCTGATTGGCCTTTTCGTCATGGCGGCAAACATATCAAACCCTGCATATAATCCAAAGGACCAAGCAATGCATGTGAAATGCAGGTACTCTTCATAATCAAAAACTGGACTATCCTCAACTAACTCATGACCGGCGCTTCTCAGTTCTGAGACCACTTGCTCCATACAGTGGACAATTTCTGGATCAACTTTGGCGCCAGGCTGCCAAGAGTCAGTGGTCCACGCTATTCGCAGGCGACCGGTTGACACGTTGACTTCTTGGGCGTAGGGCCGTGTTGGTTGAGTTATGATATATGGGTCTCCTGGTACAGGTGCCGATACTTGGTCTAGCATCAAAGCGGTGTCACGGACCGTTTTACTCAAGAGGAACTCCACTAACATTCCAGGCCACATGTCTCCCATGTCTGGTGCAAGGGATACTCGTCCGCGCGAGGGTTTAAGTCCCACTATCCCGCAAGCGCTTGCTGGAATGCGGATTGAGCCGCCGTTATCACTGCCATGTGCCATCGGCACTATACCAGCTGCTATGCTAGCAGCAGAGCCACCGCTAGAACCACCAGCCATTTTGTTAAGATCCCACGGGTTACGAGTAGCCCCTGTCAGCTCAGATTCTGCCGAGGGCCCTAATCCGAATTCAGGTGTTGTAGTTCGACCCATCAGGTTTAAACCAGACTTCTTGAAAAGCTCTGTCAGCAACGAGTCTTTTTCTGAGACAAATCCCTTCATTAGTCTAGAACCGCTCTCTTGACGGCGGCCTGCTTGTTGAGCGCCGACATCCTTCATCAAGAATGGCACGCCAGCAAATGGACCAGTAAACACTTGATCGCCAGCTTCTTTGACTCGGTCAGAAAACACCTCAATTATGGCGTGGATACGAGGGTTGACTTTTTCAACGGCTTCAACAAAAAGTTCAACGAGTTCTTTTGGTGATATTTCGCTTTGCCTAACCAGGCTGGCTAAAGCTATGCCATCGTATTTTGAATATTCAGTTAAGTTCATCCGGTCCTTCTCCTTCATCCTGAGTAAGGAATGGGTCTTTTTCGCCTATCGAGTGATACATTGCCAAACGGAGTGCATTTTGTCTTGGGTCTGACAGGTAGACATCGTTTCTGTTTAGGATGTATGCAAATCCGATTTTGCCGTGAGGATCGGCAAAGGCAAGGTATCCACCAAATCCTAGCATACCAAAGGAGCTTGGGTGACCGTAGGGTACTTGTTGGCTAGGCTTCATAAAACCTAGGGATAATTGCATTCCATCTAATTTCATAACTTCATCGTAGAACCCACAGGTCGGAGGACGAGCAGGTGCCATTAGTTGATTTAGAGTTTCCCTACATAATCCAAGTTCCTCTCCACCGTTGGCGAATACACTATATGCCTTTGCCATTGCTCTAGCAGTTCCAATACCTCCTCCAGAAGGAACTTCAACATTTCGAGGGTAGACAAGTTTTTTGTCCGAGGGCATGTCTCCCCACAGTGCTCGGCGAATGCGTGAATGGGGATTTGCGACCGCAAGCATTAATGGAATGGGGGCTTTGAATGCTCCAGGTATTGGATTAGCCATGTAGTTTATTGCGAGTCTAGAGTTGGGAATGTCTTCTGGTAGCCCTATGTAAAATTCCAGATTTAGTGGAACAGCGATTTCCTCATGGAAGAATTGTCCCAAGCTCCTGTGCTTTGAGTCAACTCGCCGAAGCAGCTCACTCTCATAGAAACCCAGGGTAATCGCATGGTAAGCCTGCCGTGTTCCTGGTTCCCAAGCAGGTTTCTGCCGAGCCAATATGACCGCTAGTTTGTCCAGATCAGCCTCTATCTTTGTATCCACACGTTTATCTAACGCAAAGAGCCCTGCCTGGTGCCCTAGCAACTGCCGAATACTGATTTTATCCTTGCCTTGTTGAGCAAACTCTGGCCAATACTTTGAGACGCAGTCATCATAATCAAACAACCCGCGGGAGTGAGCGAGAGCCATAGTTAGGCCGGCGATTCCCTTAGTAGCGGAGGCGACAAGAGCCATCGTATCCTCTTCCCACGGCTCATTTGACTTGTTACGGACGCCGCCCCAAAGGTCAACTACTTTTTCCCCTTGGTAGTAGACACAACAGGCCGCTCCAAGTTCATGGCGGCGCTCAAAGTTCTCGACGAACGCTTCGCGCACAGCCTCAAACTCTGGCTTCACAAAACCCGATATTACGCCGTTTTCACCCATATTCTGAGTCACTTAGGACCTTATTTCTATAGATTATTTTGCTTTATAAAAATAGCGAGGCGTAAAAAGCGGCGGTATTAATCGGACCCGACTTACATGTAAATTGGGTATGAGCCGAGTCATTTAGGGGCAAAAGACAGCTTCTTCAGGTTTTTTCAAGTACTTGCTGCATCATTTACGCCTATTTAATTCAAAAAGCTTTGCTAACTACAATTGGTGCTATCGCTGAGTTGCGCCAGAAATCAAGTTCAAAGCCAATTTCTATTACTTTCGGGGCTAAATCGGACCGCCGGACTTGCTGCCAAACAGTTTGAGCCCTTTGTTGCAAGAACGGTGTTGATGGGGATTCTACCCCCAATTTGCTATGAAAATCGTTGGGTTAACCCGAGAAACTTTCATGCCACTTCTATTGAAGCTCGCTTCATCAGCTTTACCAGTTAAAAGATGATGAGGCGCGCTTCCTTGCCCCTCCTGAATCTGCCGTGCAGCTGAAAAGATTGCTAATAAGCTTAAAGAGAAGAATATGAACAAGCTGTTGCCTGTTCTGAAAGCTCTTGTATCGGCGGGTTTGAAGGGACAACTAGTGGAATGCGAAATCGATCGGACAAAAGAATATGCAACGGAACTCGCTGCTAAATTGAAGGAGTTGCCTCAATCTTGAATGCAATAAAACCTTGTTATGAAAAAAAAGCATCAGAGTATTTGTATGAGAAAACTTGGAAAATTGTGTTGGTTGTTCTCGTCGCCATTTGAGTGATTCCTTTCTATGTTGTGTGATTTCAGAATCTGTTTACTCGTTCCTGACTACTTTCTTTTATGAGGGGTAATTTTTCTTTTCTACTTCTTTTTTTCTTAGCACAATTGAAGGCTATTTAGGTTGATAGTTTATTTGAATTTGTTGGCGAAAATGATTCTAAACATGTAAATTGCTGCTATGATATTGATGATTAAGCTTGCTCCGTTGAGCAAATAGACTGAATAATATATTACGTTAAAGGTGTTGAAGGCGAGGGCATAGATGAGTGTTGAAGTGGCTATTGCTGCTCCTATTTTTCTCATCGATATTAAACCTGTGATCGATAATACCCATAGAACTAGCATTATTGAATTATTCAAATCCGCGGCATCGTTAAAGATTGTTAATTCCAATGCATAGAAAATTGCATTGAAAATCATCCACGCTAAAACCGCATATATTCCTAGCGGTCTCTTGTTTTCTGCTATCTTATTCATGTTTTCTTTCACCTCCTCAAAGCATCGGTTCGTTTGAAACTACAAATAACGATGTGATAAGTAAACTCTGAAGACAGAGTTAAGAAAAGGGAATATTTTTAGCGAAGCATTATAAAGACTATTTTGTTTTTATTGCCATTTGCTCAATCTTTGCTTCTTCCATTTGTAGATTCTCATTTAAACGACGGACGCCGAAATTGTAATGCATGGTGAGTCCAAATCCCCAGCCGATTAGTGGGAAGATGAACCAAGGAAACCCAGGAACTAGCAACAAGTTTACAGTGATTAGTATTGAATTGACGATTATGTATGCGGCAAGGTTTGCCATGAATCCTTTCTTTGCTTCTTTTGACCTCATTTCTCGATTAGTCTGTTGGTATTGAGCTAGAGTTATTTCTTTGTTCAATTTACCTCACCTCCTGTTTTTTAAAGAATCAAGTATAGTAAACTGGAGATCCCCGCTTCTTCTTAGGGGCACCAATGATCTTGGCAAGCCATTTCATCCTAAACGTTTGGCTTCTTGCCTCATTAGGGCAAATTCTCCAGCAATTCCCACAGCCAATACAATACTTCTCCAAAGAGTTGACACTCATGAGAGTTTCATTGTCTATACAGCCCATTGGACAAGCATTAACACAGGCTTGACATTTTGTACACTTGTCGGATTCTGCCGCTGATGTACCCAATAAATTCAAAACCCTTTTTTCTTTGGTGAATTTCAGTTTAAAAGGTATTTTGGCGGATTGTATTGATTCGAGAGATGAGATGTCTGAACCACTCAGTCCTTTTTGGCGAACAGCCAAGCCAAATTCTTTAGCAACAGCCAAATCCCTTTCATCAGGGCGACCAATCGTGCTCTTTGCGTCCATTCCGTGATACTCTTTAAAGAAATGCTCGCCAATAAATTCTCCCGCACCAATAACTTTGAAACCTTTTTCTGAGATTAAGTTTACAAGTTGCTTTAGCGCTATGCCTACTTCCACATCTCCATATACTGATACGGCAACAGCCGATGTCTTGTTTGTGAGACCGCCCAGAGCATCAGACAATCTTTTGTTTGCTATCAAGGGCAACCGTGAGGCATAAACAGGAGAACCCACAACCCACAAATCCACATCGTCAAAGACTTTATTATCATAATTATTTGGTATAGTCAAATCCATGCGAATTGGTGATGCTGAACTGATTGATGCAGCAATTTTTTCAATAATTTTTCGAGTGGTTCCTGTTGGCGAAAAATACATAAGCCCAACAGTTAAATCTGCTGGGGATTGGCTCTTATCGTTTTTTGTCATGGACATATTCCTCTACCGCCGTGACCTCATTTTTTTCGTCCTTCTTAATTTCGCAGGGTGAAAGGTTAATTCTTAAAACGCCTGTGTCACCAGTGACTTCTAAGACTGTGCCTTCAACAAATTCAGCGTGTAGTAACTCACCTATACTGCCTTCGATCAAAACATTTTCGCGACTGCCTTGAGTTAAATTCACGTTCTTGAGATTAAATCTAGATTTTAACTCTACCGAGAAGAAAAGTTCTTTCAACTTTTTCTCCATAATTTTTTCCTCACAATAATCAATGGGATTTAATAGCCATAAATTATATCTTGCAAGAATGTGTAATAGTAAACATTGCTGAGAGTAGTTCACGTTCAAGTGAACCGATCGAGTGCTTGTCACAAATGGAAAGTCAAGAAGGATTAGACAGATTGTTTTTTGAGCTTGCAAGCGAAAGCAGGTTAGGAATACTGCGAGCGCTTCAAGAGAATGATCTTCGAATGCTAGAAATCGCTCGATGTCTAAACCTAACGGATACAGAAACCTGCAGGCAACTGCAGCGATTGAGCGATGCTCGTCTAGTTCAAAAACAGGCCGATGGAACTTACAGGATAACAACTTACGCGAAGATAGTTCTTTCCACTTCATCCCATTTAGATTTCATCTTCAAGCATAGGGAATACTTTCTTGAACATGACTCGTCTTTCCTCCCAGTCGAATATCGCGCTAGATTTGGAGAACTATCAGGAGGAAAACTTACACCCACCACGATGGAAACTTTGAACAAAGTGACAGTAATGCTCAGGAATGCCCAGAACAGAATCGACGGAACGATAGAGGTTGGTTTCGATCTTCATCTTCAGATTATGAGACAACGGCTCCTTGAGGGTGTGAAAGTCAGGTGGCTTATTCAGGAGAGCTTTCTCAACACGGCCAAATCAATGCTTAGTTCTACGGAGAAGCTTCCCGAAATTAGATCTACGCCTAGAATTTTCTGGCACCTCTATCAAACAGAGAAAGCGGCAGCTTTCTGTCTCCGACAGAACGACGGAACGATGAGCTATTCCGCCTTCTTTGGAGAAGATGCATCTTTTCTAAAATGGGCAAACGATTTGTATACGTATGATTGGGAGAAAGCAAAACCAATCCGACTTCGTTAAGTCTACCATAAGCATTGTGTGACTCATTCCGAACCCACAGCCGAAACGATTCTGACCAATTAATTTCGTCGGTAAGAGCAGTAGAAGGGGGATCCTAGCACCATTTTTCCAGTAAAAATTAATTGCGAGCAAGTCCGCTGGTTTGCGCTCAATACATTTAACAAGTCCTCATTTTTCGATGGAGTAAAAGAATGGCGGGCTCGCTGTAATTTGAACATAGACTCACTGGCGATGTTTACGAAAACAATCGCCATTCTTCTTTCTACACACCCACTTTTCCTTTTTTTGAGCATTCTTTTCCCAAGCTCCAACCGAAACCTCTTTTGAGAGCTGTTGGTGCTTTTCCAAATATTTCTTCAATTGCCGATAAAAAGCTACAGGAAATGGAGAAACTAAAGTTAAAAATGTTCTTTAATGTTTCAGGTATGTTAGTTTTGAAGGTCGAAGTAAAGCATGATTCTTGAGGCTTATGTAACTATCATGGTTTCCAACGTGAATAAAGCAATAGCCTTCTATGACGAGACTATGGGCTTAAAATTAAGAAAAAAGTACAATTCCAAATATGCGGAATTTCAAGTTAACAGACTGGTAATTGGACTTCACCTTAAAGACCGCGAAACTTCAGACGTATGCAAAACAAACTCTGTTTTAGTTGGTTTTAGAGTTGAAGAATTAAACAGCTCGGTTTCTGAACTTAAGAATAGAGGCGTAAAATTTTCTACCGAAATAGAAGAAGGCGCTGGAGGAAGATTCGCCTACTTCACAGACCCAGATGGAAATCCACTTTATCTTTGGCAAAGCTTAACTCATTAACAATTTTCAGGCGAAGAACAGCCTGGAAAAACAAATCGAATAAATGGGTCGTACTATTTCCTTTTTTTCCGTGAACAAAATAATCGACAATGAAAAAAGTAAAGTAGCGGTCGGGGGAAAAGTAAAATATACTTTCAAAAAGTGGCCATACTCCGACAGTAAACGTAAAAAATACTGAAAATGACATTACTTTATGTTCGTTGAACGATGGGTTTGACGCTTTAAGAAAGCTTTGGCTTAGTAACTGTTACAGGTTAGCAAATCGTGATAATTATGCTTGTTTTTACGCAAAAGGTGCGCCGCCTGTCTCCAGCATGTAGGATCCCACTATTAACATCCCCGTCATGACTGCAAAAATCATGATTCCAATCCAACGGTTCTTGCTATAAATTATTGCTGATACCCAGTAGATCGGAAGCATAGGTATGGCATAACGTATGATACTGTAGACCCATGATTGGTATATTATTACAAAGATCATTGAAGCGTAAAAAGCCCAGTACTTTAGTAGTTTAGATTCTTGAATTAAGTTGTTTTTGATTGACCCAATGCGTAGACGGCTAACAAAATAAGCGGTCGGCAAAAATATCAGTATTAAAGCGATACTATAGAATGCGGATATCTTCAAGCTTCCACTAAACATTTGGGCTAGCTGGGTGGTGAGAAGAGGGTAAATACCCCAGTTTAGATTGTGTGATATTACTGTGATTGGAAAGACTCCGCCGGCAACTTCATAGCCTATAAGTTGAAAAATCAGGAATGGTGAGGCAACGACCACTGAGCTTATTAAGAGTTTAAGGCTTTTTGGCTTGTTTTTTATTGATTGGAGAGCGTAAATGAGGAAAGGTATACTTATCAAAAGACCATCACTTCTAGTGAAGGATGCTAAGAATCCAAGCAGTACTGCCAATGGTAGTTTGTCTTCTTCGAGATAGAAAAACGCTCCTAAGGCCAAAGCCATAAATGTTGCCTCGCTGTAAATGGCGGAATAGAATGCTGCTGCAATCCAGAACGAGTAGAATGCTGTCGCGGCTAGGGCTATTTTGGTTGATGAAAAGATTTTGTTTGTCAGTTTATAAAAAAAGTAAACGCTTACGAAGAATGCTATGTTGGATATTATAAAGCCTGATAATACTGTTGCGTTGGTTAATTGTGCTGGGTTGTTTGAAACGAGAAGCATGAACGGTATTTGTAAAGCTTTAATTAATGCTGGGTAGACTGGGAAGAAAGCCCAATCAGGCTTGGCCAACACAGCAGTGGATGAATAGAAACTCATGTTTCTGCTGGTCCAATAGCTGATATCTGGCGTACCAAGTGGGTAGCCGGTCCTTGCTATGCTTATGTAATATCCGGAGTCAGTTCGGTAGAATAAGTTTGCTATCGGAACTGGATTGGTTATGTGTGCTGCTGGCTGTAGACTTGAAGTTGTGAAAAGAACGCTGCAGAGGATAAATACCGCAATAACTAATATGCGAGAACTCAAACCGATCAGTAGAGCTCTATGTATATCATTCATTGATTGCAGCGCCCCTAGGCTCTTTCTCAATTCTGGTGTTAGCGTTATTAATAAGGGTTAATCCTAACCTGAGACCACGTCAAATATCAATTGTAAGTTGTGTTAGTTAGCGCGTGGCTGTTCCGAAATGGTCAAGAGTGACAAATAATTCGCCTTTTGGCACAACGCCCTGTAAGCTGTTTCTATTCAGAACCCATGCTCTTACCCACAGCCTAAATGCAAGTAGCTGACTTTTAACCATTTTTAACCATTTCAGCAACAAGCGCATACCTTAATCATAAAGTGCAAAGCCCGCTGGAAAACGAACTCTAAACATCCATGACAGAAATTATACCGGGGATGGGCTTTTGAGTTGAGGTGCGATTCCCTTCCCCGTTTAGGTTCAAAGAAATGGCTTGCGTACGTATTCCTTGGAATATCGGTTTTCAAAAATAGCATCTCCCATCGCCGTAAGAGTTACCGTTCCCGGACTCGAATTTATGCCGAAAAATCCTCTTTTTTCTTATTAAAGCACGTTCTTTTCATTTGGCTTAAGCTATCCCGACCTACCGTAAGAAGTTAATTGGGCGTTAATAAGTTGGTTGAGAAAATGTATGTGTGAGGTTGTAGTAACAAATGTTTAAACATCAGCGATTGTTACTAGTGATTTGAGTGTTTTTTTTACAGAAGAATAATCTCTAAGGACTTGTTTAATTTATGGCCGAGAATAAGCGTAGCATACTGATAATTGATGATAACCCTTCTATTCTGAGATCTATGACTCGAGTTTTGAGTAGAGAAGGTTACGATCTTTTTACTGCGCAAACGGGCAAAGAGGCTTCAGAAAAACTGTCGACCAAAAAGTTTGATGTGGCTTTGATTGATGTTGGTTTAGGTGAAACATTGGGTACAGATCTGTTGCCTCTGATGAATAAAGTAGCCCCCAGTATGTTGAAGATTGTACTCACTGGTACGCCTATGTCAAATGGTACGCTTGACGAGGTAAATAGAGGAGCCGACGTATTTCTGCTTAAAGCCCGTTAAACCAGAAACACTAATTGGAATCCTCGAAGAAAAACTTAAAGGGAAAACAAGTACATTTTCAACGCACTGAAATTATGCTCGTGAATCAGCTGGCCTGAGTATGGGTTTATGCTAAAAAGCTGGAGATGGAGTCTGATTCTAAGTGCGATTTCCTACCCCGTTTAGCTTTAAGGCAGAAATTTGCATAAATATTACCGATCCTCCACTTGCCAATCTGGCTTATAAAAATGTACATCAAACGTTACTAGTGCGCAATCCTTTGGATGGAAAAAAATTTATCATCCGTTTGCCCCCTATAAAGAAATAATCGGCTACGGACTTGAGCATCCATTCTTGGATTTAATCCTCAATTTACTTGCAAATCTGAGAAGTGGCGGTAACCACATGGTTATTGAGGAACGCTTTTTTAAGCTTCTTAACTCATCTTTGGGAAGTCTTATATGCAGACTTGAACTGTCATATATCCGATTTTGTGGGGAAGAAGTATGGAGAAGAAATTTGTTTCCGTGGGAATAATGATGCTTCTGTTGTCAAGTATGATGTTTGTGGCATTTGAAATTCATCCAGCAAAAGCTTCAGGGCAAATTGCGGCGCCAGATGATATCACCGAGACTATAACGCTCAAGGCCGCGACTGCCTGGTATTGGACATCGACGACAAGCATCAAAACGGTTGCCTGCACAGACATAAACGGTGATGGACAGACCGAGATAATTACAGGCGGCTCCTTCTTTGACGGCGCACGCAACATAGCGCAACTAGTGGTATGGAATAGCACCAGTCTCGCAGCAGAGAAAATTACAAGCTGGCACTGGACAGGAAACACTACAATCAACTCCCTAGCTGCAGGAGACGTCAACGGGGATGGCAAAACCGAAATTGTCACCGGCGGATACTATTTCGATGGAACCCGCCAAGTTGCTCAGCTGGTTGTATGGAATGGCTCCAGCTTGGCTGCTGAGAAAATCCAAACTTGGTATTGGACTGGCAACACTGTCATCAATTCGGTGGCTTTGGGCGATGTTGACGGTGATGGTCAAGTGGAAATCGTTACAGGCGGATACTACAATGATGGTGCACGCAATGTGGCACAACTTATTGAATGGAACGGGCTTAATCTATCCGTTGATCGCTTATCGGGCTGGTATTGGACAGGTAATACCGTCATTAACTCAGTTGCTGTCGGCGATGTGGATAATGATGGTCAAGTGGAGATCGTTACAGGCGGATTTTACTTTGATGGAACACGCCTCGTTGCCCAGCTGATTGAGTGGACTGGAACGAATCTGGCAGTTGATAGGCTAACGTCTTGGTATTGGACAGGCAGCACAGTGATCAATTCAGTCGCGATAGGAGATGTTGATAATGATGGACAGACCGAGATAATCACGGGCGGCTCCTTCTTTGATGGCACACGCAACAATGCGCAGCTTGTGGTTTGGGCAGGATCCAATTTGTCAGTTGATCGGCTAACAGCTTGGTATTGGACAGGCAACACAGTCATCAATTCAGTTGCGTTAGGCGATGTTGACGGTGATGGCCAGATGGAGATTATTACCGGCGGGTCCTATTTTGATGGCACACGAAATAATGCACAGTATGTCGTTTGGAGTGGCTCAAACTTGTCGGTTGAGAGTGCTAAGAACTGGTTCTGGACAAGTGATACTGTCATCAATTCGGTGGTTGCGGGGGATGTTAATGGAGACTTTTCAGCCGAGATAATTGCGGGCGGGGCGTACCATGATGGCACGCGTTTGAGTGCTCAGCTTACGGTGTGGGGTGTTGTTCAAAATTATGTTCCAGCTTACAAGGTATATGGGTTAGATTTTAGCCCTTACAATAGAGATGGGCAAGATCCCAATAGTGGAACAGTGATTACTGAGGCGCAGATAAGAGAATTATTGACAACGGTTAAACCGTATACTAATTGGGTGCGGACTTTTGGGTGTTCAAGCGGTCTTGAGGTGGCTGGTCGAGTAGCTCATGAGTTAGGTTTGAAGGCGGCTGTTGGAGCTTGGATTGGCAGTGATCTTTCTGCTAATGAAGGAGAAATTTCTAAGCTTATAAGCATCGGTAAAGCGGGTGAAGCGGATATGTTAATAGTCGGCAGTGAAGTTCTGCTGCGTGGAGATGTTACAGAAACTCAGCTGATAGAGTACATCAACAGAGTAAAAGTTGCTGTTCCTGGAATCCAAGTTGCAACAGCTGACGTTTATGGCGAACTTCTAGCACACCCAGCCGTGGTAGCTGCTGGCGATGTGGTCTTGCCCAATTTTTATCCTTACTGGGAAGGAGTAAACGTGACCTATGCTGTTGCCCATGTTAATGTTTGGTATAATGAAATAGTGTCAGCGGCTGGAGGGAAACCTGTTTTTGTTTCAGAGTCAGGTTGGCCAAGCAGTGGCAACCAGATTGGAGATGCTGTTGCGTCGCCCGAGAACGCTGCCTTTTACTTTTTGAATTTCGTCTCTTGGGCAAGGGCAAAGAATGTGCCTTTCTTATACTTTGAAGCTTTCGATGAACCCTGGAAAGCAGCTTCCGAGGGACCTCAAGGTGCCCATTGGGGCGTTTGGGACAAAGACGAAAACCTCAAAGCAGGAATGAAAGACGTGTTTGACAACAAAACAATCAGTGATAACTGGAGCGGCGACGGAACAATTGCAGGACCTGGAAACGCCACCATCCAATTTATCTACGTACCACCATATGGAAGCTTTGACAACCTTAAAGGACAGGTTCTACACGTAAAACCTGCTAATTACAATGTAGCTGTATTCATCAAAGTTGGGTCAGGATGGTGGACAAAACCGCTCTTCTCCAATCCACTAACCTTCATAAATCCTGACGGAAGCTGGGTTTGCGACGTTACAACTGGAACAAATGATCAAACCGCCACTGAATTTGCTGCCTATCTGCTCCCTGTCGGCTATAACCCCCCACTAAGCAGCGGACAAAGCACATTACCTGCAGAGCTTGACCAGAACGCAGCCGCCAAATGCCAAACCACTCGAACGCCATAGACAAGCAGAAAAAGTTGAAGCAAAAATATCCGTTAACCTTTCTTTGCTTTCTCTCTTTACGGAATAGTTCCGCACTCATTTTAAATGTTGATGTCACCATTCTCCACGTACTTCTTCCCTTTTTCTTTCAACCAAGTTCCAAAAAACCCGCTTGTTTGTCTGGGTTACTTTTGATTTTAGGAGATTTATGGGGAAGAATACATTAGAAATAGCACATATGAAAGGAAAAGCTATTCCAGAAGCCCCTTTATTCTGTTTCCTTCTTTTTTCGAAGAATTAAGTTAATATTTAAGATTGGGAAGCAGTCCGTTTGGTTTAGCACTCTTTTTTAGATGTCGACATGAAATTCTATGCTTTTTGTTTTCTTTTTTTTAAAAATCAGGAATTACTATTTTTGGCTTTAAAAAATAATTAGTCTGACGAAATTCTAAGTTTTTGTTGCCATGGATTTAGTATAAACTTTTATTATCACCAAGTTGGCGACATCTCCCGCATTCCCTTTTTTTGTGTTTTTCTCAATAATATTTAAGATTCTGCAATTCCGATAAAACTTTTGACACTCATACCTTCAGGATAACGAATTTTGTCTATTTGGCTTCTAAAAGGTTCGAGTGGCAAAATCTCCGGCTCAATCCCTTTTTCTCTTTTTGTATTTCCACTAATTATGTTATATTCGTTGTTAGTATATTTCGGCTTTAGATCATGCCCCAGACGGTTAGTTGGCTATTTAGGCGTGTTCCATCATAGAATGTTCCGCCGGCAACTATTTCAGTTGAAGAGTCACCATTCACGTCAACCACGCTTAGTGAGTTGATTGTCGTGTTGCCTGTCCAGTACCAGGTTTTGACATTTTCAAAAGCAATGCTTGAGCCTGACCAGATTTTCAGTTGGGCAACATCGCGTGAGCCGTCGTTGTATTGACCACCGGTTACTAATTCGGGTTGTCCATCACTGTCCACGTCGCCTATCGCAACAGATTTGATTGCCGTATTGCCTGCCCAGTACCAACCCGCCAGTCTATCCATTGTTAAATTTGAACCGATCCACTCCACGAGTTGTGCATTGTTGCGTGATCATCAAAGTATGACCCCACAGTAACAACTTCGCTTTGCCCATCACCGTCAACGTCGCCTAACGCAACAGAGTTGATCACCGTGTTACCTGTCCAGTACCAAGTGGTGAAGGATTAGTGGACGTATTCGTCAATATGAACTATCGATACATGATACGTGTTTCATTTAACACCAGAAAGCATTTAAGCCTAATCAAACGATATAAAAATGAGGTGATTTTTGCATGACTACATCAACTGTAATTGATGAGTATACAGTCCTGTATTCATCTGGCACTTTTCGTCCTCGAATCTGGCTATATAGTGGCGGGAAAGCTATTGGACAACTTTATTTCGAGACCAACGGGTCAGCCTTGCCTCAAGATCAAATAATCGGTACGCCAACTATCTTCTATCACCGAGAAGACTTTGCCAACGTCTTAGATATGCTAAGAAATGAAAAGCCAGTTGTTTTTGATTCGGATGGGTCCAGGATCAAATAATGAGAATCGTACTTAGAACTGGTCGCGAGCCAGCCGGTGAAGCGAGAAAAATAAACGACAATTTCTAAATCCACTAAGTCACCCTCCTTTTTTTGCAAGAAGATCAATTCTTCAATGGAAATGCGGTTATAGCCTAGTTTGATCTATCACCAACTATTGATACCGACAATAGAATTTTTGGTTTTTGCAATTCCTTTATTTTTTAGTAAGCTGGTACTCATTGAAATCAACAAAATGGAGTAAAGATCAAATCCTTTCAGAAAATAGTCCTTTTTGGCTTCTATAAGATTAAAGTGGCGAAATCTCCCGCGCACTCCCTTTTTTTTCTGGTGTAGGGGCTAAAATCAAATTTGCCTATTTTGTATTATGACTATAATTTTGGGTAATGCCCCAAACGGTGAGTTGAGCATTCCAGCGAGCCCCGTCATTATGTTCGCCGCCCGTAACTATCTCCGTGGAAAAGTCTCCGTTAACATCTCCAACAACAACCGAGTTTATAGTAGTGTCACCCGTCCAGAACCAGGTCTGGATGTTCCAGACTGATAGGTTTGATCCAGTCCAGACAACCAGCTGTGAATTCTCGAGTGCTCCGTCAAAATAGTATCCGCCAGTAACAACCTCCATCTGGCCGTCGGCGTCAACGTCGCCTATATCAATCGAGCTTATGGCGGTGTCGCCTGTCCAGTACCAACCCGTAAGCCTGTCCACAGCCAAACCAGAGCCTGTCCACGCCACTAGCTGAGCTACATTTCTTGCGCCATCATTGTAATATCCCCCCTGTCGTTATCTCTATTAGGCTGTCGTTGTCAATGTCGCCAACGGCAACTGAGTTTATGGTTGTGTTGTTGATCCAGTACCAGGTTGTTAGGCGGTCAACTGCCAGATTTTGCCCCTCCCACTCGACCAGTTGGGCTACGTTGCGTGATCCGTCAAAGTATGATCCGCCTGTAACAACCTCCACTTGGCCATCATCATCGGCGTCGCCTAGTGCAACAGAATGTATGTAGGTGTTGCCGGTCCAATACCAAGCTGTTAGCCGATCTACCGTCAAGTTGGACCCAGCCCACACAACCAGCTGAGCCACATCCCTAGAGCCGTCAAAGAAGGAGCCGCCCGTAACAATTTCTGTTTGCCCGTCGCCGTCAACATCCCCAACGACCACAGAATTGATAGACGTATCGCCATGCCAGTACCAACTAGTGAGTCGTTTAACCACCAAGCTTGAGCCTGCCCAAACAATCAGCTGAGCCACACTTCTTGTGCCGTCAAAGTATGATCCGCCAGTAACAATCTCCACCTGCCCATCACCGTCAACATCACCCAACGCAACAGAATTAATAGTGGTGTTTCCTGTCCAGTACCAAGTCGTGAGCCGCTTGACTGCTAAATTGGTGCTGTTCCAAACTGCGAGTTGGGCCACAGTGCGAGTGCCGTCGTAGTAGTATCCGCCGGTAACTATCTCGTTTTGCTTGTCGTCGTCAACGTTGCCTGACGCGAGAGAGTTTATGGTTGTGTGGGAAGTCCAGTACCATGCGGTTACCTTGTCTAATTTTAGACTTTCATGTGCGGTAACCCAATCATTCAACTCAAGCAGTTTCGCATCTTTCTCGGCATAGGGGAATGCGAAATCATCAATTGCCGGAGACAGATTCCAAAGTAGTGCCCCTGCGCCGCCTGCCTCTAATGTTAGGTTGAGATACTCAGCAATGCCTATGCTTGTGTTGTGAGTCGGATACTCTTCCAGACACCAAGGCTTTCCCGCCGGTATTAATGGAACATAATCAGACAAATTGCCCATCGATGGATACAGATGGAAAGCAAAATAATCTAGATTCAATTCCTCTACCAGAGACATGAACTTGATGGACACTCCAACCGTGACTAACTTGCCGGGTGCATATGTCCGAATTGCATTGATGCAATCATCTATGAATGTGCGCCAAGGTTCAATAGGCACGTAATCATCTGCTCTTGTTTCTGTGTCAGCGTGTTCCCAGTCACCACCAGCATTTTGACTCAATATCCACTCAGGCTCATTCATTACATCAAACCCTATAAGAGCAGGGTTATCTCCAAACTCCTCCAAGAAAGGTCTCAAAAACTCATTCAAAAAACCTGTTTTCAAGGTTTCATTTGTGATTATCCCGCTCCTACCTCTAAGCCAAACTCCTTCAACAATCTCAGCCTTTCCAGCTATCAGGAAATCGACCAGCGTAAACTCCACCTTAATGCCTTCTTCACATGCTATGTCCAAAAACGTTTTAACATCTTCACGGAATTTATCATTGTATCCAATCACATGACCTTCTTTATCGAACATAGTTCTGCCGTCTGCCAACAATTCCACACGAATTACCTTTGCGCCAGCCCGCCGGAAATTGTCAAAATTTGCCCTTACAAAATTTGGATGCCTGGACACACCGTTTCCCCAAACAAACCAATCCGTCACGCCAAAACTCTGCCCATATGGCAATCCTCGAAAGTTGCCGCCTACCATAAACCATTTTTCGTTGTTCAAATAGAAACCGTCGCTTTCCGCAGAGATTACATCTCCAGTGGCGAATCTAGGTACAGGTGATGATTCCGGAAGCGGCGGTGGCTGGGTAAGTTCAAATGCAGGACTCACAGTTAGGTTGGTCACTTGTAGCTGACCGCTAAACCTTGCAAGGGAACCATTTCCAATAGCAAATTTGACTCCAATAATGATTATTTTTTCCGGGTCAAAACTGGAGGTTGCTTCGACGTGAGGCGTTAATGTCGCCTCAAATTTTCCGCTTTGATCTACATTAACCCATGTTCCATATTGTGACGTCCATTTGGTGTCGTTTTCTTTGGCGAATACTTGTAAACCGTTAAGTTTGCCTTGTTCTCCGACGAAACCAATCGGTACTTCTGCTTCCACCGTAATTGTTCTTTGGCTCATGTCGATTGGAACTTGATCTTCTAGACCGGGAAAATATCGTAGGTCAAGCCACACTTCACCTTTCTCGAGATTGCTATCATTTCCTATTAGATTAGCTGTCAAAATTAGTTTTCCCGCTTCCCAATGCACTGCGGTGATTCCTTGACTGTCAAAATAGTCTTGAGGTTGCCAATCCGCATTATTGCTTATTAGCGATTGATTTGTATTTGTCTCGTCGGCTCTCACGTATTTAACTTGGTAGACTCCTTGGAAAAATGTTCCAAGTAACGCTAACAGTAATATTAGCGTTGTGAGTTTGTAGAGCTTTTTCATGAAATCGCTCCATTGTCTTGCCCGAATGCATCAACCTTAATCTCGCTTCGAGACGTGCGCATCTCCGCTTTCCTCCTTTTCAAAGCCTAAACTATACTGTTTGTTTCATGCCCCAAACTACTATTTGGGCGCTCCATCGCAATTCGTCATAATATGCTCCGCCAGTCACTATTTCAGCTGAGAAGTCACTATTAATGTCGCTTAGACATACGGAGTTTATGAGAGTATCGCTGACCCAGTACCACGTTCGCATATACTCAGGAGCTAGGCTGGAACCGCTCCAAACAACCAACTGAGCTACGTTACGCGTTCCGTCATAAAAGTATCCCCCCGTAACGATCTCTACTCGGCCATAACCGTCCACATCGCCCACAGCCACCGAATTGATGACTGTGTTGCCTGTCCAATACCAGTATGTAAACCGATCCACTGTCAAGTTGGACCCAGCCCACACAACCAGCTGAGCCACATCCCTAGAGCCGTCAAAGAAGGAGCCGCCCGTAACAATTTCTGTTTGCCCGTCGCCGTCAACATCACCGACAGCTACAGAATTGATAGACGTATCGCCATGCCAGTACCAACTAGTAAGCCGTTTAACCACCAAGCTTGAGCCAGTCCAAACGACCAGCTGAGCAACACTTCTTGTGCCGTCAAAGTATGATCCGCCAGTAACAATCTCTACCTGACCGTCAGCCTCAACGTCGCCTATGGCCACGGAGTTAATTACCGTCTTGCCAGTCCAATACCACGAGAGTACCCTTATTGGCGGCGCTAACGTAGCCCCATTCCACACCACAAGTTGGGCTACGTTCCTTATGCCGTCAAAATAGTATCCGCCAGTAACAATCTCCACCTGACCATCAGCGTCAACGTCGCCTATGGCTACAGAGTTTATTACCGTATTACTATTCCAATACCATGTCCTTAATCTTTTGACCGCCAAATTCGATCCAGACCAAACAACCAACTGAGCCACATTGCGCACCCCGTCGTAGTATGTTCCGCCTGTGACGATTTCGGTTTGCCGTCTCCGTCTACGTCACCTAATGCCACAGAGTTTATGGTGGTGTTTCCAACCCAGTACCACGTGATCGACCGTTCAGGTATTAAAGAAGAGCTATTCCAAACAACCAGTTGAGCCACATTTCGAGTGCCGTCATAGAAAGCTCCGCCTGTCAAGGTTTCTTCTTGACCATCACCATCAACGTCACCGACAGCGACACTGTTAATGGTTGTGTTGGAGGTCCAATGCCACGTCGTGACGTTTAAGACTGACAGAGTTGGATTCCAAGGACTAATTAACGGATAATGGTCTACATTATTCGCGTCAATTACGTAGGGCGTGTCGCCAATTCCATCAAGATTTATATCATTTCCTTTGTAGTCGCTCCAATAGTTACCTTCTTCGCCTTTATCCCATGAATTGTTGGTACCACTAGATTCTACTTGCTTTGTGTTGTTTTGGAAGTTGTTGCGATATAAATGCATATTTAATGTTTGGTAGACAGAGACGCCCTGCAAATTCCTTACTATATTGTTTGCAATTATACTGCTGTTACTAGAGGAGGGATAAAAATAGATGCCTGCTCCACCGTTGCTTGTCAAATTATTTCCGATTATCTTGTCGTTAGAAGAACGAAGATAAAGGCCTGATCCACTGTTGTTTGTAATGTTGTTTCTAGCGATAGTGTTATTTTCACCACCTTCAATCCAGATCCCAATGTTGTTGTTTGCTACGAAATTCTCAATGATAGTATCATTCAAGCCTCTCCAATAAAGTTCAAGGCCATACCCGTTGTTAATAATGCTATTTTCAGAAATCGTTCCATTCCAAAAATCATCAAGAAAGAGACCATAACTATTGTTTGTTACACTGTTACCAAAAATGCTATTCTGGCTTGTAGAGTCAGAGTTGACACCACAAACATTATTCATGATATTGTTCTTAGAAATTATGTTATTATTAGAATGCCATAAGAGATTAACGCCATTTGTGTTGTTCAATATGTTGTTTTCAGTTATCGTGTTGTGACCAGTAATAATATCGGATTGGAGAAGGATGCCATTTAGGAATGTTTTGATTGTCATATCCCTGACTGTTACGTTACTTTGTCCAGTAAGATTGATACCTGTTCCTGTTCCATTTCCCTGAAGCGTGTGGTTTCCGCCGTCAACCACGATGTTGCTTCGCTGAACCACAATCGGTGGATTATTTATGTCAGCTGTGAATGTGTAATAGGCGTTTCCAACATTGGAAATTGGTGCGTCTGGTGGGTCAATTGAACCGTCGGGTCTGATGTAGATTGTTCCAGCTGCCCTTGCTGGGTAAATTTCAAACACGCCTATTATCGCGTTTGCCGACAGAAGCGTCAGGATGGCCACAGCAAGAAGTCTCTTCTCCATTTCTCCTTCCTTCGGTCGTCTGATATATTATAGCTGGATTCTGCAGATAAAACTTGTGGAAGAATCAACTGTCAGCCTTCGGGGCCGTGCCAACTTATACCGAGCAGTCTCAAACGATTTATTTTGCGAATTAAAGCTGAGAAAGATAGCAATTCAAGGGTTCTTCCGCTATCAGAGAAAGTATTGACATGATTGCTAAACTTTCCAAGAACAGAAACACTCAGAGAAAAGAACAGCTGTTTGCTAACGCTGACGACGTGAGAACATGCTTTTTCCTGCAAAATAGACGAATAGCTAAACGCCAAGCCAACAGGAACACGATGAAAATTCACTTTCACACTTTCAGGCATTGGAAAGCAAATACTGAGCAGCATAAAACTTAGGATCCCTGGCACGTGAAGATGATTCTTGGCCATAAAAGGTCAGGTCAACGGAAACTTACATACAACTTGAAGAAATGCTATATGATGGTCAAGATTACGATAACTTTACTGTTAAAGTCGCTGACACAATCGACGAAGCAATAAGACTAATGGAAGCTGGCTTTGAGTACCACGCTGAAGCCGAAGGACACAAACTGTTTAGAAAAAGAAAATAGCCTTATCTGCTCCTACAAGACGCATATAATGGATAATACCAAAAGACCATGACCAACTTAAGGTATAATTTCGAAAGAATTATTATGTGAATGACAATCGCCCAAATAGGATTCTGGAAAGCAGATAGCTCGATAAGATTACATTAAAGGAAATGCGGAAAGAAGTTCTTACCATATGTGCACAAGCTGTAGGAACGGTTTCCGCTGTTTGCAGTCGCCAAGCATCCAAGTTAAAGTCGTGGGTTACCAAGCCCAAACGCACAACTGAGCAACTGTGCGAGTGCTATCCCAGTAGTCGCCTCCTGTTAATATTTCGTTCTTACCGTTAGCATCCACATCCCCAACCGTCACAGAATTAATGTATGTGTCACTAGACCAGTACCAGGTTTTGACGTTTTTTAGTGCCAGTGTTGCGCCGTCCCAAACACACAATTGAGCAACGTTCCGAGCGCCATCATTATAGGTGCCACCTGTTATTATTTCGTTTTTGCCGTCAGTATCCACATCCCCAATACCGACAGAATTAATGAATGTGTGGCTTATCCAGTACCAGGCTTTAACATTTTTCAGCGTTAGCGTTGCACCATCCCAAACACACAACTGAGCACAATCCCGCTAATTCAAGTTTCTTTATTGTTGGTTGAAACGGATCAAATCCATTGGGTTTTAGTTCATATCTAAGCAAATTCTCTTAACCACTACCTAACCGTGGAGTCGTTCAATGCGTTGCTAGAACGCATGCTAGTCTGAATGGTTATTTCTTAAACAATTTTGACTGCGTGATACAAGTGTTTGAGGGCTATGGGTTAATGGTGATGTTTCCAATTGTTGCGCGGTTGCTTCCATCATCATAAAGACTTGGCAATATGCTCAGATGCTCTTTAGTTGATGGGTCCCAAATACCCATTCTTATGAAATAGGATCCTTGTAAGTTTTCAGGGATCGGAATCACATAGCTTTCTTGAAATATTTGATTTTGTCTCCATTTTGAAGTTTGAATTAGATTATAGATTGGTTTATGTTCTTCAGAAAAAACTATGGATCCGTTTTCATCTGTGAAATGCACATACACAGTGTAATCTCTGTTAATCTGCTGCATACATTGCCAATAATACGTTACAGCGAGCACTTTTCTTGATTGTACCTCGATGGCTGTAGCATTAAATCCTAGCAGTTCAATTCCTTCTCCAAAAAATATGTTTGTTCTCGTACAATTCGGTGTTTCGTTAAGTATCATCTGATGTCTGGCTTTGTTTCCGAAAATCTGAACTGTTCCCCAACCACTTGGAAGAACAATAGAGTTAAGCAGCTCAAAAGCTTGTGTTTTGTTGTTGTATTCGTTGAAGAAGTTAATCGTATTTGCTATTTCATTTTCCTCCCAAAAAGTTCCAATAAATCCACCTTCTTGGGAAACAATAATGTCGCTATTAAATAGGTAAGAAAGGTCGCTTCCCCCAACGCCTTCAAGATTGTAGTGAAGATAATCTAAGGCAATGTTGTACTCAAGAGGGCCGTTGACAACTGGATTATTCATTAGTACTCTTACACTTTTTGTTGTGCTGTTTTGTAAGTACTTATTTATGGTGTCAAGTATTTCTCCTGATTTCAAATCTTCGTTCATGACCTTCTTGGCATACGGAGGGTTGTTAGAAGAATAGTCACCAAACAACTTGATCTCTCCAGCGGAACTTGTCAGTGATATCGTAGGCAAATCAACAAATCGGTAAGACGCCCCAAAAAAAATTGTTAATCCAATACTTGCAACAAGCAGAAAAGTAATTATCTTCACAAATTTCGGTTTCTTGAACCGACTTGCCAATTCTAATAGTCCATATGCAGTTATTAGCGCTATTGCAGAAACCATTGGGAGCGTATATCTCGGATCCTTATTGCTCGTTAATGTGAAAATAATGTAAGGTACTACAATCGATGAAGCAATTAGAATCTTAGTTTCTCGTTTAAGATGAACTGTAGTAATGAAAAATGTTAAACCAATCAAGAAAAAAATGAAGTAAGGAAAAGATATTTGCAGGCTTATGAGCTTCACTAAGTAATACACAAATGAATTTAGAGATAATATCGTTGGGTCATTTTCTAATGCCCCAAAGTTGGCATATTCTGCAATACTTTTCACCATGCTTGAAAAATTAGCAATGTAGAAAGGAGCGGCGATAATTACGGCGCAAACTATAACGAACAGGAAATTAAGTGCCGTTAAGTGCTTTGGAGATAGCTGTTTTGCAGAGTTCATTTTGAACTTGGAGATATTGAACGAACTAATCACAGAGGAGAACCAGTTTTTCACAATTGGAAAGGAATATACAATCAACGGCGGAATAGTAAAAAATACAAATGTCCATTTTGTT
Organism: Candidatus Bathyarchaeota archaeon; assembly: GCA_963811105.1. Taxonomy (GTDB): domain Archaea; phylum Thermoproteota; class Bathyarchaeia; order Bathyarchaeales; family Bathycorpusculaceae; genus Bathycorpusculum. The sequence continues at coordinate 201,786 of CAWEPZ010000013.1, forward strand.
AACAAACCGAGACCGAAGACAATACCGTACAGAATCGAATACTTGCTATTTTCAAATCTATCTGTTTTTAGCATAACCCAAATTGCAGTAGTAACCATTGCAAGTAGCGGAAAGTCAAGTAAGAAGTCTCTTGAGAGACCAAAAACCATTGGTGATGTTATGAGAAAGAATGCTGCTAAAAAGCCAGTTGTTTCATCTTTTAGATATTTTCCAATTGAAAATATAGAAAAAAGTAGTAGTACGACGAATGGAGCATTTTCAAAGAATATGCCAATATCAGAGGATCTGCCGAACAACACGTAGCCAGGTATCGCAGCCAAAGGAGCTAAGGGAGGATAAAAGCTATCTATTGATAATAGATGTTGAAAATCCAATTTCATAATAGATTCATGAAAATTCAAACTGACAGTAAAATGATGTGCTTCATCCCAAATGAGAGGATATGTATCAGAATGTAGCCAATAAACCTCGTTAACCAACCAAAATACAAACAAAATAAGAAGCAGAATCTTGAATTTTGAAATCCCTCTTAACTTTTTGACGAGGTAGTCTCTAAAAAATATTGTTTTGTCCCAAACTATTCTCATTTTTCACCAAGATACATATAATTTCAATTATTTATTAATTGTGAGTTTTGCAAACCTCACTCGAATAATTACCTAGGTTCTGCTCCTGCGCTAAACTCTAACCAATAAACAAGATTGGCTAATTTTTAGATAACAAACCAGTGCTTACATGCCTTCAAAGAATGGTTATCATCGTTTACCAACAGCATAATGTTCTCAATTGAAAAGTTCTCACTATCAAGAGAGTTCAGATTATCTTTTAATCCTGCAATCCTCCAAAAAGAAACCCAGGATTAAAGTAACCGCTTGCAACATAAAGATATCATTTAAGAAAATGATTTGGATAGGGATGCCGCTAAGAGACAAACAAGGGTTTCCACAGAAATCAATCACAGCTCTTACGAATTCCTTCATTAATATTTAGAGCCCTTGTTTTCGATTTGTATCAGTGTTTCATGACATTGTAGGAAAAACCCTTTATTGAAAACAATATAGAATGTAAGTCCGGGTTAGCACTCCTTTGATTTCAAGGTGAAGCGATAAACAAAAAGCAACATCGGTTCACTTTTGCCTTCAATGCTGAAGTCTGCTTTGTCAAAGAGACTAATAACCAAGAATTCTAAGTAGGAAGTATTCCATAATCCTTTCTAATTCCTCCTAACAACTTGTATTGTCCCACCAGATTTCGGAATAGATTTTAAAAGGTCAATAATATTTGTACAGAACAAGAAAATATGGTTGCTTTCGATGATGGACAATGAAGTAATGGTAACAGTAGTGGTACCGACCAAAAACTGCGCCGATTCTATTGAAGAATTATTGTGCGCGTTGAAGCAGCAAAAGTATAGGAACTTTGAAGTGATCGTTGTAGATTCAAGCGATGACGAAACAGAAAAGATAGCCTCTTCTTACAATGTAAAGACCGTTCGCTGTCCATCCATGGGGTTGAATATTGCCAGAAATACAGGTATTAGAGAAAGCTCAGGCAAAATAATATGTCTGACTGATGGAGATTGCACAATGGGACCCGACTGGCTAAGCAAAATAGTCTCCGAATTCACCCAAAATTCTCGAATAGGCTGTGTTGGTGGCAGCGTTCTTTCAAATAGCACTTCGTTTCTAGGTAGATATTATTCAGAAGCAATGATTCCAATATACCCAATATATTCAAAGCATTTCTTAATTGTTGATGAGAAAAAATTAGACCAACCTTTCGGGGAAGCACGATTTCCAGCTGGCTGCAATATTGCATTTAAAAGAGAAGCCTTGAACAGGATAGGAGGTTTTAACAGCAATTGGAGAAATGCTTGTGAAGAATCTGAAATGCTGTATCGTCTTTTAGAAGAGGGTTATTTCATCTCCATTAATCCGGAAATACTAGTTTATCATAGACCACGGCAATCGATTATAGAAGCAACTCGTCAAACATATTCTTACGGATTGGGAGCAGGAACCTTTTCCAAGACGGAAAACGGTAGAAGTCGATTCGGAAAAAGAATAGCTTCGGTTTTTCTAATGTATGGAAAGACCATTTTTCATTCAACAATAACTTTCAAGAAAAAAGGTAACTCATCTGCCTTTCTATATCCCCTACTTGACTTTATTCTAGGAATAAGTTATTATTCTGGGTTCATCATGGCTTATTTGAAAAATTAGTCGTAAACATGCATAATTGATATTTGGAGTAAGCTATGAAAATCGTACATGTAACCTCAACATATTTTCCAAATATTGGGGGAATCCAAGTATTTGTCAAAGAATTGTGCGATTCACTTTCTCTAAAAGGATTTGACGTTACTGTTTACTCATTCGACAGAAGAAACGGATTTTGTTCCAACGAGTGGATGGACAATGTTTTGGTTAAAAGATACGCACCTTTGACTGGGGATCCAACATACTTTCCAACGTTGAGTTTTATAAGAGACATACGTAAAGAGACTCCAGCTATTCTTCATGTGCATAATCTTCATCACCTATTTCCCTCTCTGCTCTCTCTGATAAAAAAAGACAATCAATATTTTATTTTGCACCCGCATTACCATAGGTTCGGTCAGTCACCAGCCCGACAGGTTTTTCTAACTTTATACAAACGGATTTTACCGAGCTTAGTTTTAGCGAGGGCGAATGCAATAATTGCTAACTCGCTTTTTGAAAAAGAGATTTTACAAGAGGACTTTCCATCAAGTAACAACATAATAATGATACCCGAAGGGCTTCCTTTGAATGAACTCAAATTGGTCCGGTGGCGTCCTGAGAGTCCAGATAGTATATTATTCATTGGAAGCTTGAGAAAATACAAGAGAGTAGATATGTTATTGTACGCTTTCAAGTTATTGCTCAACAACGTAAAAGAACCTTTGAAGCTTGTGCTTGTGGGAGATGGCCCGGAGAAACAAAGCTTGACGAAATTGGCAACCGAATTGGGTTTGAGTAGCAAAGTGGTTTGGAAACAGAACCTCAGCAGGGACGACCTCCTTTTGGAATACTCTAAGGCCCGAGTTTTTATTTCGCTATCATCTATGGAAAGCTTTGGTCGTGCAGTATATGAAGCGATTGCTATCGGAGTGCCAACCGTTGTACCGGCTACGGGCATTTTTTCAGAGTTAGTAAGTGAGGGTATAGTGGAAGGCGTTTTTTCATTGACGCCGGGATACATAGCAAAAGCCCTAATACGGGCAAGAGAAAAGTCAGTGTCTTCGTCAGCCGCCCAGAACCTTAACTTTCAGGAAATGGAAAATTACGTAAAGCAAATCGCTGATATTTACATGTCATTGGAAAGCAGGATGCGTGCAGATTAATGCTTTTGGTTGATCAATTAATCATTTTGTTTTTATTGAGCATTTCGGGAGAACCTGTTAGACGATTGGTGTCTCGTCGAGTTAAAATTTTGGAGTCACTGGATTTGATTCAAATAATGACTCTTGATTTTTATTTGGGTGGCTTAATTTTTTTTGTATTAGCAATTTTTCCTTTTGGCTTGTATACTCGTAGCGTTACGATAGCCATAATCGCTTTTTCGATTTTGATTTCTTTTAGTTTGCTTTCTTGGAAGTACTTAAAAGGATTAAAGAATTTCACCCAACTTCAAATCACTATAAGGCAGGTTCTTGAATCAAGAGCCACAATTCTGACAGGGTTCCTTCTGGTTACGTTCTTTCTCCTGATATTTTGGATTGAAGCAGGAGCAGCACAGGGAATAATCTTTGGAAATGTGCATGATGCTTCTTTGTTTTCAGCCATTGCAAAATTAATTTCAAAAAACGGGATGATACCTTCAACTCTTAGTCCTTTTGACCCTTCAGGAATAATTTATCCTCAAGCTTTTTCGGTCATACAAGTTTTTGCCGCATATGTATTTAACGCTGAACCTGCAAACATGATTCTACTTCTGGTTCCCCTTTTCCAAGCTCTTACTGTGTTCGCCGCCTATTTCTTGGGTAAGCTCTGGTCTAACAAGACAACGTATGGATTGCTGTTTGCCTTCCTCTTCACATTTTTTTCAAATTGGCCCAAACATCTTGTTTGGGGTAGTTATGCTTTTGTGGCTGCATTTCCCCTTTACCTTGTGGTCTTAGGTTTGGTCGGTATCGCAATTCGCAAAAAAGAATGGTTGAAATTTGGAGGGCGAATTGAATTTCTATTTTTAGGTTTGCTTATTGGTTATCTAGGCGCAATTCACGCAGTATTTTATGAGGTGATATTTGCAACTCTCTTCTTTGTAGTTCTCTTTTGGATAATTAGTTTGCGAAGAGAAGCCTTGCGCGGGCTATCGGTTGTTTTTATCATTTTCATTTCGAGCTTGCTGCCTGTTTCCGTATTCTTATATCGATTTGTTATTTCGGCGAACGTGCCAGGTCAAAACGTGGGTTTGCCGAGTGACATAATTGCGCCACAACTCTCTTCTCTTGTTGATAATTCTAAGACACTTCTTACGTCTTTCTTCGACAGAGACTGGATAAGTCCTTACCCTGACGCTAAAATTATTACAATTTTTGTAATTGTATCAATCCTCGCTATGTTAGTTGTTTTTAGAAAATACCGTTGGGATAGCTTGCTCTCTCACTCTATTGGATTTTTATCAGCATCACTTATAGGTGGAGAACTTGTCATTTTGATGGCGTCAAAAGAACTAGGGTTTTCATTTCTTGTTACAGCATTCAATGTTCCGGAAACGGCAATAATATTGTTTGCTTCATTAATTCTTCTTACCGGAATTGGATTAGCCATACTTTTCGACAAAATCCATACAATGTTTAGGTTTAGTTTAAAAAAGATAGCTCGATGGAGTATGATATCATTCTTGTTTGTGCTGCTGTTTTCTCCTTTTATTTACTACACCCTGACAGCGGACATGGAATATTGTCACGGAATATACAATCTATTATCAATAACCACTCCAGAAGATTACCAGCTAATTCTAAACATGAAAAACCAACTTCCCACAAACTCGGCTGTTCTCATCAACCCTTATGATGCTGGAGGATTCATACCTTCAATAGACGGTTACAGGGCAATCTACCTTAGCACGGGAAGCAGATCTTCAGTTTCATATACTAACCTTTGCAATCTAATCCTCAAGAATAACTTAAACGAAACAACATACACTTTAATGAGCAAACTTAATATAACAAATATTTTTGTTGGGTCAAGAGCAGTATATTCTGACGGAGTCAATTATCTTGGAGGACAACAATGGGATCCTATGTTGTTTCTTGGAAACCCAAACTTCAATCTAGTCAACCAAGTAAGTAGTTCATACCTTTTTGCTTTCACTCCCAAAAAATCTACAGACCTTTTCTTTGATGATTTTGAGAACTCTAACATACAACACAACGGTTGGAGAATAGAGATTGAGGCAAAAGGAAAAGATTCTGCGAATGTTTCCCTCTCTTCAGACCCTCGCTACAGGTTTAGTGGCAACCAAAGCTTAATGTTAACAACTAAGGGGTTCCCCGATGAGTTTTCAGTTGTTCGATTATATAGAATGTTCTATTTGCCAAGTTCAACCGAAAATGTCACGCTTGACTTCTATCTAAATTCGCCCTCGGCCTCTCAACAGAATTCAACGTCAAGCTTTTATATCAGTGGAGAGAACTGGAATAACCAATTTTCATTGCCTTCAGCTTTCCAGAGCAACGAGGGATTAAGCATCATAATTTCGAACGAGAATTGGACTCAGCAATTATCTCTTTCGACATGGGACGAACAGGATGCTGTTAGACTTCTACGCACTCCTGGTTTTTATCAAATAAATTTGCCGTCTTTGTGGCTGGCTAGGTTTCACACTCCTTTGCCCAGTCATTTCTTTATTAAGACAGAATCGTTTTCCTCTGATGGCCAAGAAAGTGTTTTCTATTTGGATTCGATTGGTCTTAAGGTTGGATCCAACGCAATCAATCTTGATCAAAACGAAACGTTGAGGAGCGGAGCAACCTTTGGATAAAAGGTATCAAACAAGGGATTTTTGGAATGAGACTGCATTAAGATTCGGAAAAAAAAATGATTATGCACCAGTTCTACATCCGAGCGCAAAAGGTTTGCTCAACTGGTATACTGATTGGCTTCAAAAACACGCTCTTAACAATACTCTAAAAAAACTTGATGAAAAATTTGTACTAGAAGTGGGCTGCGGCGTCGGTCGATGGTGTGAAAGGCTAGCGAAAGCTGGTTCACGGGTAATTGGAATTGACGTTTCTCGCGAGATGGTCAAAAAGGCAAGGTACAGAATATCAAAACAGAAAACGAATAGTGATTTTGTAGTTTCGAGTGCGGACAAGCTTCCATTTGTCCCACAAATTTTTGACTCTGTGATAAGCGTGACAGTCTTGCAGCATATTGTGGTCGAAACCTTGTTTAAATCAGCCATCGCGGATATGGCGCGAGTAGTAAAAAAAGGTGGAAACATTATTCTGTTGGAGTACATCGCTCGATCAGAAGGAAATCATAGTCTCAGTTTTCCAACGGTTGCTCATTGCTATGAAGAAGCTTTCGTTGATAGTCTGGGATTCAGTCTAGTCAAAGTTCAAGGCGTCGACTTGTCCGTCTTCTTAAGACCATTCAACCAAATTACTAAGAAATATGGTAAATATGGAGAATTACTCGGTAGGCTTGAACCTTCTTCAAGATACCTGTTATCTGCTGCGCTTTTCTATTACATGGTGAGTATTGCCTCCCTTCTTTCGTTACCTTTAGATCTCATTTTTAGAAATATCTTTAGGCAATACTCTGAACATATGGTCTTTATTTTTTCGAGCAAATAATCCTAGAAATTAAGAATCGGATCGCCTATTCCCCATGGTCTTTCGTTTTTAATCTAATTCTTCTTCCAACGAAGTCCATTTTAACAATGTAACCTGATCTCTCTTTCTCGTAACTGGATATGCTCTAAATATCGCGCACTTAATACCACGCTTAGGAATGTAACTTTGTTTCAAAGACTTGAAGATTTAAGATATAAATGTGTGATTTTTACAACTCTTGTTCAAGATGATGACCATAAGTATAAGAACGTAGTTATTCTTCCAAAAAGTCCCCTGTTTAGTATTTTTCTGAGCACACTGTAATGAATTCTCAGCCTCACCAGGGAAAATGCCATTACAAACGCCAACTTCAGTTAGGCTAGGCGACAATTTACTACCTTCCTTTTCAATCCAAATTATTCCAACTTCTTCTACTTTGAATCCTCTTTGAAAAGCAGAATATATTAGGTTAACATCAAAAGCAAAGTCAGCTACAATAAAATCTTCCTTAATTTCATCGATCAAGCTTCTTGTAAAGATTTTAACTCCACATTGCGTATCTTTTATGCCACGCAAATTCCAAAACAATAATTTGAGCAAAACGTTAAAAGACCTGCTGAAAATGACCCTCCTAGTATGTCTTGCCGATAGGATTCTGGAATTTTTTGCATATCTAGATCCAATAACCAGGTCATAACTGCTGGATAATTCTATAAGCCTGTCCAGTTCTCTCCAGGGTATGGATCCATCTGCATCGATGAAAGCAATAATGTCAGCTTGGCAAGTTTTCAAAGCTTCGATTATTGCACCACCCTTTCCAAGTCTATTTGGAACGAATATGCCAACTGCATCATCATAACTGCTTATTATATTCTTGACAACCTCAGGAGTTTCGTCAGTACAGCCATCCATAATTACAATCAATTCGCATCGGTTTTTGAACAATAAATCATTAGAAAGCATCAATTCCTTTAATGTTGACTCTATTCTTCCAACTTCATTATATGCTGGAATAATAAGCGAAACCATTGGTTTACTCTTCAAACACATCGCATTGTTATTCAACTCCGCTATCGCTCCAACAGTCGTAAGCTCGAACCCAAATACAATTTATAAAGTACTACTGAGGACTCCCATAAATATCCAGCGCACTTTTATTGCTTATTGTTGTTTCCACGATATTTAAGAAAAACAAATTCTAGAAAACAAATAAATTCTAGAACAAACCCAGTAACCAGAAAGTAGTGCATATAAACTGATGTGAATCCGCTGGGAAGTTAGACTGATTGATAAAGAAACAACCACAACCAACAAAAAAAGAATAGTCCTGCAATTGAGGAGCACAGAAATTCGCTATTACCGCAACCTAGACTTTTTGTGAGCCATTTCACAGTTCTTTCGGTTATTGCTTAAGTTCACTTCTGGAACTTGCATCAAAAACTCTTTGCATCTTCTTCAGATTTGATAGTACAAGAAATATCAAGTACGAAAACATGCAGCCCAATATTGCCTAGAATTACAATTCGCAAGGGTTCAACCGTCAAAGTTTCATTCACAATTCCCAACAGGTTACTCGTCATCCAAGGCGCCAGTGGTAGAAAGAAAAAGGGCAAAGGACAATTCAATATACTGTAAAGCAAAGCTATGAGTGAAGCAACCCAATAAAACGCCCATTTAATCCGCCCTCCCACGCTTGCTATGATCAAGAACGGCAACGCCCAAATAAACCACTGTTCTTCGATAGCCCTATACGAAAGAAACAAACCGAATATAATTAACAGCATTGCCGTTGCCAATTCAAAGGTGCGATTGCGAAAAGTCATCTTACCAATTTTCCAACAAACAACTGTCAAAGAGATAACAACAAAAACGATCGAACCAGCCGACGCGAAAGAAACAAACCCTGCGTTGATTGGTAAATACACAAGTCGATTTAGTAAGTAGAGCGACCAGTAAGTGAGACCGAACCCAACTGGCACAACAACAGGATTGATGACGGCACTATTTGCAGTACCACCATTGATGATGAAAAAGTTAACCAAATTCCCAGCCGAGCCGATACTTGGGAGAAAAAGTATAACCGAGGTAGCTATAAAAATTGAAACAAAACTTGCGTAATTCTTCAATCGCTTAGGAACATGACCTGACTTAAAGAAGTAAATCGTAATCGGAATCAAGAAAAGGATCGGATACAACTTGCAAGCTACACCTAAACTGAGAAAGACTGCTGAAAGAGATATTCGATTCTTCAGAACAAAAAAGAAGGCGGCCAAAGAGAACAAAGCCGGCAATGTATCCCACATACCCCAACCTGCAGAAATCCAGATCACGAAAGGATTTATGAACCAGAAAATGGCAGCTTTTTCTGCTATCCCCTTATCATTCGTTAACTCTAGCACAATCTTATAGAGTAAAAGTGTGACTAAAAGGTCCGAAATCAAGAGTGGAAACTTTACCACAGAGTCAAAGAGGATTCCTGGAACATATTGAATATTAGAGGAGGGATAGAAGTTCAGAGCATTTGGAAGGGAGGACATAGGAATTGCATGTATTGAGAAAAGTCCTGCCAGCCAATCATAGGTGTACGCTATTGGAATCATCGTGTAATGATACCATAGCGGAGCGAACGAATGTATACTAAAAGGACCATCTCTTATGATATCCATAGATATTTTGTACCACCCATACACATCAAGCGGGTGAGCAGAAATCGGCATCAAAACTACTCTGGCCATTATCCCTACTACTATTATAGTTGCTAGTTTGTGTCCATATATGAATCTACTAATATTCATGAAACCCACGTTTTTCTCTCATACTTCACGTTATTGGTTAGGTGCATATGAATATTAGGCATAATTATAGCGATTTCCCCGAATAAATTTTCTCAACTTATCGAGTGGAATGGCGCTAACTTAGCAGTTGATAGACTCACCAGCTGGTACTGATATAATCGCACAGTGATTAATTCTGTTAACGTAGCTGATGTTGTTGGTAGCACCCAAGCCAAGGTTGTTAATGGCCGATATTTACACGATGGCACACGCAACAGTGCTCAACTTACCGTCTATAGCATGATCCGAGGTCAAAAATTGCAGTCAAAACACGGCAATCACATAAATATTATCCCTTTTCTATTGATCTTTTGTTTATGAATGTATATGGTTAAACCTGTACACTATAACGTGGAATCCTTTCAACAGGGGTAGTACTTACGCGAGCTCTTAACTATGGCATCAAGTCTGTCAATGTTAAGAAAATTCCGGAAGTAACGTGGAACATTTCAGAAGACCTGACCAAATATACGAGAATTTGCTGAGCACGACAAGTTAATAAATATCACCCAAAAAAGCTATCTCTAAAAAAAGAAAAACAAAAATTGGGCGTCAAAAGTGAGCCCAAGACTTGGAAGTTTTTACCCCCAAATGGTTAATTGCGCATTATCTCGTATTAGGTCGAAATATGAACCTCCGGCGATAACTCGGTTTCCAGATCCTGTGTTTGCGATTGAAACAGAATTGACTCGGGTGTTTGATGTTTGGAACCAACTTGCAGTCGATATGGTTGTTAAGCTTGCTCCATTCCAGTCTATTAGTTGAGCATTGTCCTTAGTTAGGTCATTGAACACTCCGCCTGTGATTATATCTAAGCTGCTGCCGCCTGAGTAGTTGGCAATTGAAACAGAGTTAACTTTGGTGTCTGAATACCAATACCATGAGACAACATTTTGTAAGCCGAGAGTCGTCCCGTTCCATTCTGCCAATTGAGCGTTGTTGCGTGTGCCATCAAAGTAATATCCGCCTGTTACAATGCTTAAGGCTGTTCCACCAGTTACATTTGCCACTGCAATCGAGTTAATTTCGGTGTTGCCTGTCCAGTACCAGGTTACAATATTGTTGAGTGCTAAGGTAGCTGCGTTCCAGACAACAAGTTGGGAATTGAGTCTGGTTGTGTCGTTAAATGCTCCGCCTGTTATTATGCTCAAGGATGTGCTTCCAGTAATGTTGGCTACTGCAACGGAATTGATGTAAGTGTCTGAATTCCAGTACCAGGTTTTAACGTTTTGCGGTGCAAGTGTTGCACCATTCCAAACAACTAACTGAGCGTTCCAGCGTGTTCCATCAAAGTACGCGCCTCCAGTGACTATGCTTAGACCGGTTGTGCCAGTTATGTTTGCAACGGCAACTGAGCTAATCTGTGTGTCGCCTACCCAACGCCAAGTTACCACATTAATAGAGCCTAACGTGTTTCCATTCCAAACGGCTAACTGAGAATTCCAATTTGTGCCATCAAAATAGGACCCGCCAGTAATGATTTCATTCAATCCGTCGCCGTTAACGTCCCCGATTGCAACAGAAGAGATTTGAGTGTGATCTGTCCAAAACCAATATATAACTTTTTCCAGCGCTAGGTTGGAAGCATTCCAGACTCCTAGTTGAGCATTGTTTCGCAACCCGTCATAGAAACCACCCAACCGTGACAATTTCTGCTTTACCATCGCCATTAACATCACCAGTGGCAATTGCCGAAACGTTCGTGCTATCTGTCCAATACCAAGATACTATATTTTGAGAAATAAGTGCCGAAACCGGTGCTGATAAAATAGTCGCCGAAATAAATGCTACCGCCAACACTAAGGCAAATATTTTCATGAATCGTTTTTTTAACATATTATAAGGCATAGTAAAAGCTCCAGATTAACTTTATGAATAATAAATCACTAATTATAGAGATATTTAATAAATTGTGACTGTAAATAGACAACAACAAATAATTTCGGAAATATTTCTCGCGTTTTTGCGCAAAACTTAAAAGCATATTCATTAGAACAAATTATTTAAAGAAGGTCTTCTTTATGAGGAAGAATTTTCTAAGATCAGTTGTCTTGCTCGCAATTTTGACTTTAGTCTTAACTATGGCTGTGCAGACGGTCAAAGCACTAACCGTTGAAAACGTAAAAACTTGGTACTGGGGAGATAGCACTCAAGTAAGGTCTGTTGCTGTTGGAGATGTGGATGGTGATGGCAAAAATGAGATCGTTACGGGCGGATCTTATAGTGATGATACTCGTAACATTGCTCAGTTGTGCGTTTGGGATGGCGCTACGTTAGCTCTTAAAAACGTTAAGACGTGGCTGTGGCAAAATTACACATTCATCTATTCTGTTGTTGTCGGAGACGTGGATGCTGACGGCAAAACCGAAATAGTAACAGGAGGCTACTACATTGATGCCACTCATGGTGATATTGCTCAGTTGTGCGTTTGGGATGGCGCTACGTTAGCTCTTAAAAACGTTAAAACCTGGTACTGGACAACCGCCACAGAAATCCATTCTGTTGCTCTCGGAGACATAGATGCTGACGGCAAAACCGAAATAGTAACAGGCGGCTACTACTATAATGGCGCTCGAGAGGTTGCTCAGCTATGTGTCTGGGACGGTGCATCGCTGGCTCTTGAAAACGTTAAAGCCTGGTACTCGCCAGGTAACACATTCATCTATTCTGTTGTTGTCGGAGACGTGGATGCTGACGGCAAAACCGAAATAGTAACAGGCGGCTACGCCATCTATAACTCTTCTGTTGCTCAGCTATGTGTCTGGGATGGTGCAACGCTGGCACTGGAAAACGTTAGGACATGGTACTGGGGAAACTACGCTCTACTCAATTCTGTTGTTGTCGGAGACGTGGATGCTGACGGCAAAACCGAAATAGTAACAGGCGGCGATTATTCTGATAGTACTCGTGGCCTTTCTGCTCAGTTGTGTGTTTGGAATGGTGCAACACTGGCACTGGAAAACGTTCAAGCCTGGCAATGGGAAGGTTTTACACGAATCTATCCTATTGCAATAGGAGATTTGTATGGTGATGGCAAAACTGAAATAGTAACATGCGGCGACTACAATAGTACTGGTTTAGTTGGTCAGCTATGTGTCTGGGATGGTGCATCGCTGGGTCTGAAAAACGTTCAAACTTGGAAATGGGGAGTCGGCACCGGCATCTGGTCTGTTGTTGTTGGCGATGTCGATGGTGATGGGAAAAATGAGATCGTTACTGGCGGAACGTATAGTGATGGTACTCATGGCATTGCTCAGTTGTGTGTTTGGAGCGGCTATTGATTAGAAATGGACGTTTGAATAGGGTTAATGAGAAAATCTTATTCTGCTCTTACCCCTCATGGTTTGAAACGAAGCAGGTATTCCCTAGCGCCGCTCTAAGTAGCAATGGCCTCGTTTTCGCAACCCACGCCAAGATTCATACTTAAAGCTAAGTATCGAAGTGTCAACAGAGCTGTTTCCACTGCTTTGCGGTCGTCAAGCCATCAAAGCCAGAGCAGCACACCAAGACCAAACACACAACTGAGCAAAAGACTGATAGAAAAGACCATTGTAGGTAGAATTATCAATAATGTTGATAAAGAAAATATTCCTATAATCAGATATTCCGAAAAAAGTAGAGATAGATAATTATTTTTTTTTTATTTTGTTTGATTTTTGACCTCAGGTCATGCCCCAAACGGTTAGTTGACTGTTTAGACGGGTTCCGTCATTGAATGCTCCGCCTGTGATTATCTCACTTGGAAAGTCACCATTTATGTTGTCTACCGTCACTGAGTTGATTATTGTGTTGCTTGTCCAGTACCACGATTGAATATTCTTAACTGCTAGATTTAAACCTGACCACACTATCAACTGAGCAACATCCCGAGAACCATCATTAAACCTTCCCCCAGTCACAATCTCAGCTTGCCCATAACCATCAACATCACCAATTGCCACAGAATTAATAACAGTATTACCCGTCCAATACCACGATTGGATATTCTTAACTGCTAGGTTTAAGCCTGACCACACTATCAACTGAGCAACATCCCGAGAACCATCATTAAAGAATCCACCCGTAACAACCTCAATCTGATCATTATCGTCAACATCACCAATTGCCACAGAATTAATAACAGTATTACCCGTCCAATACCACGATTGGATATTCTTAACTGCTAGGTTTAAGCCTGACCACACTATCAACTGAGCAACATCCCGAGAACCATCATTAAACCTTCCCCCAGTCACAATCTCAGCTTGCCCATAACCATCAACATCACCAATTGCCACAGAATTAATAACAGTATTACCCGTCCAATACCACGATTGGATCCCCTCCACCGCAAGATTCGAACCAGCCCACACAATAAGCTGAGCAACATCCCGAGAGCCATCATTAAAGAATCCACCCGTAACAACCTCGAGCCGTCCATCACCGTCAACATCACCCACAGCTACTGAATTAATCACTGTATTGCCTGTCCAGTACCAACACGTAAGCCGCTCAACCGACAAGTTGGAACCAGACCAGACGATCAACTGTGCAACATTTCTGGTGCCGTCAAAGAAAGACCCTCCAGTAACAACCTCCACTTGCCCGTCACCGTCAACGTCGCCAACCGCCACGGAATTTATTGTGGTGTTACCTGTCCAGTACCAACACTGAATTCTCTCAGCAGCTAAGCTTGAGCTGTTCCAAACTATCAGCTGAGCAACGTTTCGCGTTCCATCGTTGAAGCATCCGCCCGTAACAATCTCTGTTTGGCCATCACCGTCAACATCGCCCGCAGCCGTCGAATTTACGTAGGTGTTAGATACCCAGTTCCAAGACGAAACACCGTTAAGTTGCAGTTGTTTGGGACCATGGTTGCAGTCAACTACGTAGGTAAAGTTGGCGACACCGTATATTCTCAACAAGTAGCTATCAGTCTTACTGGCAATAAACTCGTGAATATGAGTCCCACCGCCATTTATTACTTGATTTGGAACCACTGTCAAATTAGAAAAATACACAACCGAACCCCAATAGCTGTCTGGACTAATATGAATAGTGAGCAAAACCAAATCGCCTTGACTAACCCCTGAAACCCAGTAATAATCAACATCATTAGCCTCGTGAAAACCCGTCTGCGTATACATTGGCTGCTCCGAAATTGGATAGTTGCAGTCAACTACGTAGGTAAAGTTGGCGACACCGTATATTCTCAACAAGTAGCTATCAGTCTTACTGGCAATAAACTCGTGAATATGAGTCCCACCGCCATTTATTACTTGATTTGGAACCACTGTCAAATTAGAAAAATACACAACCGAACCCCAATAGCTGTCTGGACTAATATGAATAGTGAGCAAAACCAAATCGCCTTGACTAACCCCTGAAACCCAGTAATAATCAACATCATTAGCCTCGTGAAAACCCGTCTGCGTATACATTGGCTGCTCCGAAATTGGATAGTTGCAGTCAACTACGTAGGTAAAGTTGGCGACACCGTATATTCTCAACAAGTAGCTATCAGTCTTACTGGCAATAAACTCGTGAATATGAGTCCCACCGCCATTTATTACTTGATTTGGAACCACTGTCAAATTAGAAAAATACACAACCGAACCCCAATAGCTGTCTGGACTAATATGAATAGTGAGCAAAACCAAATCGCCTTGACTAACCCCTGAAACCCAGTAATAATCAACATCATTAGCCTCGTGAAAACCCGTCTGCGTATATGTGGCGTTAGGTTCATTATATGAAGCCGCAGCGGAACCTCTTTGAACTGAAGAGGAGAAACCTGCTGAGCCTATGAATATTGAGGATAGTAAAATTATGAGTAAGAAGAATACAGATTTTTTCATTTATTCCTTCTCCTGCATGTGATAACAGTGAGTCCCAATGCCCTTGCCAGCCTTTAAGCTTGTGCAAGCAGCTTCTTTCCCACTTTACCTGTCCCATATCTTGTTTCTTGGCTTAAAGTTTGCGGTCGTGCCAAAGCGAAGGACCAAACTGAAAATCTGCAAATAGGGAAACGTTTTTCATATATTTTCTACATAATGTAATTTTAGGAAATAAGGTTAAGTTAATCCCGCTATTTTAGACCTAGAACAAGAAAAGGGAAGCATTAGAAGACGCAATTATGTCGCAACTTAACGCCACTATTAACAACAATCTTTTAGTTTTAAAAAGCCAATGTAGATTTGTTGTCTTGTTTTGTGGTGTCTTAGGCAGATTACTCTCTAACCGGCTGCTTTCAGCGTTGTCTTGAAATCCAAAATTGTGGGGTCAGAGGATATTGCAGTTGAGGAAATGAAGAAAAGTTGCAATTTGAGGGGGTAGGAAAAGCTGGAAACGACTTCTAGACGCTTAGAATTGCTAAAGCTTGAAGGTTTTCCCAAACGCACAACTGAGCACTAGACCTTCGTCTGCAGGACTCAATTGGCAAAATTAACTTAGCAAGGGTAGTTGTTGATGGCGTGTTTTTTTCACCCTCATCAACAACTACTAAGCCTAAGCGAGATGCTTTCATCCGTACAGAAGTCAGAGTTTTGCCCAGAACCTTTGCAATAGAACGCATAGACTTCATTTCCGTTAATAATTGTCGAAGTTGCCGTTAATCTTCAACTGCCCAAGGTTTGCCCTTCGCCATTAAGCTCATCCGGTCTATCACCTGACCTCTCTCACGTTGCAATATTCGCTAAGCCCACATCATTTTAGTTTCCATTCATCGCAGGGTTCGCATTTTTTGGCCTTGTTTATCTTGCGGGCGAATTGGATCTCAGAGAAAGAAAAGAACCGGTCAAAATAATCCCAAAAACAATGATTCAAAACAAAAACATCTTTAAAAAACCAATTTTCGTTGCAGGATTAGTTTTCTTGGGAGTTTGGCTCGTTCTGTATAGGATGGAAATTTGGGCGAACCTTGAATCACTATTTGCTAACTGGGTAACAATAATTCTCGGACCCGTAGCATTGCTATAATGATCATTCTCCTGATAGTAGTGGAAATGACAACGAAAAAGAGAAACAGCGCTCCAGTTATTGTGTGAATTAAGAAAAAAGAGGTTGAGGGTGAAATCTCCAGTAGGGCAGGGGTTCAAATCCCGCCCGGTCCACAGTTTAGCTCGGTTTTGCCTATTCTAGCTCTTCCAAAAAAAGTAAGGTGATGCCAAATGATTTTTTCCCCATTTCATCTGCCAACTCTTGCTCTTTACGAGCAAAAAGGGCGTCACCGGCAATTTTATTGGCCAGCGCCAAAATGAAGCAATCGGGAAGCGAAATAGCTCGTTGGCACTTGATTTTGGCCGCTTCGTTGATTAATTGTGAGGTGCCTTCAACCGTAAAATATCCTGAAGCAAGGAGTTTGTTTACTCTTTCTTTTGAGTGCTGCCATCCAAATTTTCTGCATAGGACATATCGCAGCTCTGTTATGGCTAACTCCGTGGTGTAGGCTTCAACCATGTCGGTTTCGAGAGCTTTTTTGAGCTTTTGTCCCAAGCTATCAGAGAATATTAGCTCAATTAGTGAGCTGGTGTCTATGGCTAATTTTCCTTTCAAGTCTTTCATTATCGATCTTCCGTTCTGTCTCTAGTTCTTCAAGCGCTTCTTTAACTCCTATAGTTGGGCTGCATGCTTCTTCCAGCAACCGAGGGTTTTTATTCCGCTGATCCACCAAGAAACGAAGGGCGTCATTTAGGTCAACTCGTCGCCCCGTCTTGATTTGAAGTTCGGATGCGACCTTCAAGAGTTTTTCTTTAACGTCCTCAGTTACAGATATTGTAGTCATATAGATCACATTAGCTATAGCAGCTATAGTAGATATACCCATCTAGTTGTATCTGCGAGAATTTACGCATTTGCAGTTAGACATGATCGCCGCGTTCGCAACGTGGAAGCCGCGGGTTCAAATCCCGCCTGGTTCCACTTTCACATCGTTCAGTCATAAACTCCAGGTCTTAACGATGTTGAAAAAATCAAAGTTGGCAAAAGATAAACTATTGACACGTTGATTAGTGAAGAGACTCTTTTGTTTGGGAAGTATCTGAGAAATTAAAAGAAAGAGTGGATTCCATGAACCCCAACAGACTAACTTTTGCTAGTCAAGACGGAATGTAAAAGCTTTTCTAAATAGAATTCCGATAAGCCATAGTAATATCGCAAGTAGGAAAAGTTAAGCGATATAGTGGTTGGTTTGGATGTTCACTGGAAAAATAATCAGGTGACCGTTATGAGGTTGAACGGTGAGATTGTTAAGAAAGAAAGAGTTAGTACTTGTAAAGCTTCGCGTCGCAGATGTTTAGAAGATGTTCCGGTGGGAAGTAGGGTTGCGTTGGAATCTATGTTTTTGTTGGCCTTGGATAGATTTTTTAGATGAGCTTGGGTTTATGCTTTAACTTAGTAAAGGTAGATGATGATGGCGTGTTTTTTTCACTCCCATCAACAACTACTAAGCCTAATCGAGATATTTTCATTTGTACATAGGTAAGGCTTTTTCCTAGAATCTCTGCAATAGAACGCATAGACTTTTTTTCTGCCAACAGTTGTCGAAGTTGCCGTTCATCCTCAACTGTCCAAGGCATGCCCTTCGCCATTAACCTCTTCCGGTTTGCTGCAGACTTCTTGAACAGTTGGATTTCCGCTGATGATCCTGCTCCACCTGCTAAGTTTCAATGTTTTTTCCCCACAAATAGCCCGATAATAATTCCAGTTATGCCTGTTTTGCCGCTTATGTCTATTCCTGGGATTGGTTTTTTGTCTGCAGATTTTGTTCTCAGGTCATGCCCCAAACGGTTAGTTGGCTGTTTAGACGTGTTCCGTCATAGAATGTTCCGCCAGTAATGATTTCACTTAAGAAGTCACCGTTCGCATCGGTAATAACGACTGAGTCGATTGAAGTGTTGTCTGTCCAATACCACGTTTTTACGTTCTCAAACCCTAGCGTTGACCCTGACCAAACTACTAGCTGAGCAACATCTCGCGTGCCATCATAGAATTGACCACCTGTCACTACTTCAGCTTGCCCATCACTATCAGGATCGCCTATGGCAACGGAATTGATTGCAGTGTCGCTCATCCAATACCAGGTAGTCAGTCTATCAACTACTAAGTTGGCTCCGCTCCATTCGACGAGTTGAGCGATATTGCGTGTGCCATCATTGTAGTAGCCGCCGGTAACAACTTCAACCTTAGTATCGCCGTCAGCGTCACCAATCGCAACTGAATTAATCACCGTGTTACCCATCCAATACCAACACCTTAGTCTATCAACCGTCAAGCTAGCACCATTCCACTCTACAAGTTGAGCAACATTACGTAAACCATCGTAGTAGAATCCGCCAGTAACAACTTCGGCTTGACCGTCACTGTCTACGTCGCCTACGGCTACAGAATTAATCGCTGTGTCGCCACTCCAATACCAACTCTTGACATTTTCCAGCGACAAAATAGTGCCGTTCCAAACACACAACTCAGCAACATTCCGAGTACCATCGTTGTATTGTCCCCCAGAGACAATTTCAACTTGTCCATCGCCATCAACGTCGCCTATCGCTAATGACGTGATAACTGTATCTCCGGTCCAATTCCATGTTTTAACGTTCTCCAAAGCTAGGTCAGCACCATTCCAAACGACTAACTGAGCCACTTTGCGTGTACCATCGTAATAGTATCCCCCAGTAACAATTTCAACTTGACCATCACCATCAACATCACCTAACGCTACTGAGTTAATGGTGGTGTTGCCGGTCCAGTACCAACATTTGACGCACTCTACAGCCAGGTTCGAGCTGTTCCAAACTACTATTTGGGCTACGTTGCGTAAGCCATCGTTATAGTATCCCGCTGAGATGATTTCGACATGTCCGTCATTGTTAACATCACCTGAAGCTTCCGAATTGATGATTGTGTATGAATTCCAATACCAAGCTTTAACGTTATTGACAACTACGTCTCCAATAATAGTTATCGCAGTATTGCTAACGTATAGGTTATTAAAAGTGGAAACTTCGCCGAATACCGGTGACAACTG
The DNA here is from genome assembly GCA_963811105.1 of Candidatus Bathyarchaeota archaeon. Lineage (GTDB taxonomy): Archaea > Thermoproteota > Bathyarchaeia > Bathyarchaeales > Bathycorpusculaceae > Bathycorpusculum. The sequence continues at coordinate 221,428 of CAWEPZ010000013.1, forward strand.
AGCACTCAAAATATAGTTGCCCTTTGCAAGCAAAGAGGTATTCCACGAGAACTCAACTGTGCGGTTGGTTTTACCTGGCAAGGTGAAAGTTGATGTGTGAATAACTGTAGAGTTTGCATAAACTAAGAGGGTGAAGTTCTCAGCAAAGTAACCAAAGTTTGATACTGCAACATAGGTCTTTTGGATAGACCCCAGCGGTATTATCGCATTTGGAGATACGACATTTTCTAATCCGATGTCAGGCTTGCCTATTACGGACACAATCGCGTTTGTTCGAGTAGTTTCCGGAACACTTGGAAAATACACGGTTGCATAATTGATAATTTCCGCATAATCAGGCAAATTGTTTTTGGGTTTGATAGAGTAGTTGGCGTAACCTCCCTGACTTGGCCCTACTTCACCTACAAACCAGGTTATTGTTCGAGATGATGGATTATAAGTACCTGGTGGGGCAATAATAGAGGCATCAGCCGTATCGTAGACTGATCCGATCTGTAAAGTTGAATCATCTAAGTCTGCATCTAATGTGTCTGTAAAGTACACTCCAAAAGCAATTCCTCCACCTTCGTTCTCAAACTCTACCTTGTATTCTAGTTTTTGGCTCTCTGAGACATAGCCTTGATCACCGTATTTAACGTTAGGATCACGCGCAACGCTAATTTGGCTCGTAGCATTATTGGAGCCAAATTTTCCTGAATCCCAATCTTGAGGCATTGGTTGTGGAAAATCAACGTTGAATACGTCGCCCATATGGCCATGACCCCCAACTAACATAACATCGTCGTCATATGCAATGAAGTTGGGAGCGATTGGAATGCCAGGTATGTAGTTAGAATTTATGTCTATTCCTTGGTTGAAATAAGCCGCCCAGACGAGCTCAGTACAGTACCAACCAAGTAAGTCCCCATTTAAGCGCGGAAGGGGATTATATCCAATGGGCGGTATTGGTAACACGTAAGGAAGGTTTTTGTGGAGCTCTGCTTCCGCAAAGGCTACTGCTGCGTTGATTTGTGCTTGTGTAGCATCTTTTACCCTAAGAATCCCAACATCAGTTCGACGGGGGACATCCCACTTTTCGATAGACTCTTTGATTGGACCGCTATGACCACCCTCATTTAGAACGGAAGAAATCACATAACCGTTACCATCGTAAATTCCCACATGATCCCAGTAGCCTGGAACCTGCCCACCGTTACTATGTTCTATAAGAATGTCACCCTTTTTGAGTTGCTGTCTCCAATCTGATGTGCTCCCTGAAGATACAGGCGTTAAATATGATGGAGCTTTCGCTTCAACCAATGATAACGTCTCGGGACTATTTGACGAAGGGGATAGAAGTAATGGGTAAGCTAGAACTGTAGTCTTCAGAATGGTTCCACTTGCTAATCCCCATTTTGCACGAACAGTGATAGAAAGAGAATTGATGGATTTTGCATTTACATTAGTAATATCCCAGAAGACGGTATTTACCTCCCAATCGCAATAACCATTTCCCGAACAGGATACGAATTCTACGTATTCAGGCAGCGCAGCTTTAATTTGAGTATTATCGACGGCTATTAACCCATCATTCATGTACTCAACTATGTAATTTACTGTTTGACCTGGACTTACCCGTTCAGGTCCCCAAACATTTACTTTAAGATCTGCTTGCGGCGGCAGACCTATTTTTATTTTTTCTACACCTATTGACAGAACTCTTGATGGAGAGCTATCATATAGTATTCCAGAAACGACTCCAATAAGTGGTTCATTGAAAAAACCTTTCATTTCAAATACATTTGGTTGTGCAATATTGTCATAAGTCCATCCTTCACCTGAACCAAAATCGGTAACATAAGAAAGAATTGAGAAACCTTGACCATAGTAAGGATTAGCTGAACTATTTATGCTGACGTGAGTAGTAGAGACCGTTAGAGGACCATAATAGTACCCTGAAGATTGACCTTGAATTTGAGTTTGAAGCACATAAAGTCCTGTTGAAGGATAAGCCACGCTTGACCGATAACTCGGTATTCCATCAAGGTTTAGTATTGCATATACTAGGCTTGAGCCAATGTGGCTGATCGTACAATTAGCCACAAAGCTGTCGAAAATATTACTACCATTAACAGATTCTGACAAGAACCCCTCAAGGATTCCTTGAAGACCAACTGACAAGGTACCTTTTAAACAGGTTTTGTTTTCCCCAGGAACATTGAAAATTATCCCCTGCCAGTCACCCTGATATTGGCTTCCTTCTATTCTTGCATTGTATGTACCTTTTGAAAAGCCTTCCCCAACGAACGATCCAGAGCTAATCTGGACAATTTCCAAGTTAGTAAAGTTAAGAGACCCGCTCAAATCGCCTGTTACCAAAGTTTGCAGCGTTGCAGTTTGAACATTAACAGTTTCACCTAGTTCAGCAGTGGTTGATATTACTTCATTCATCGTCGAGAGCGTGCGCGTATAATTAAGAGTAAAGCTCGCCGTTATCGAATGATTCGCTTGGATTTTATTGAAACGAACAGTCTGATCACCCAATGAAGTAACAGTAATCGAACTACCATCAACAGTTATACTCTCAATAAAATAACCACTATCAGGAGCAACAAACTCATAGACATTACTACCCGCATTATAAATTGCAGTAGTCGGACTAATCGAGCCATGCAGACCCTGAGTCACCGTAACCGTATAATTAATAGTAAAGCTCGCCGTTATCGAATGATTCCCCTGGATGTTGATGAAACTAACAGTCTGACCAATCGGTGAAGTAACAGTAAACGGACTACCATCAACAATTATACTCGCAATAAAATAGCCACTATCAGGAACAATACTCTCATACACACTATTACCCGGATCATAATAAGAAGAAGTACCCGGGCTAATCAAGCCATGCAGACCCTGAGTCACCATAACCGTATAATCCAAAGCAAAAGTAGCAGTAACCGAATGATTCCCCTGGATGTTGATGAAACTAACAGTCTGACCCCCCGGTGAAGTAACAGTAAACGGACTACCATCAACAATTATACTCGCAATAAAATAGCCACTATCAGGAACAATACTCTCATACACACTATTACCCGGATCATAATAAGAAGAAGTACCCGGGCTAATCAAGCCATGCAGACCCTGAGTCACCATAACCGTATAATCCAAAGCAAAAGTAGCAGTAACCGAATGATTCCCCTGGATGTTGATGAAACTAACAGTCTGACCCCCCGGTGAAGTAACAGTAAACGGACTACCATCAACAATTATACTCGCAATAAAATAGCCACTATCAGGAACAATACTCTCATACACACTATTACCCGGATCATAATAAGAAGAAGTACCCGGGCTAATCAAGCCATGCAGACCCTGAGTCACCATAACCGTATAATCCAAAGCAAAAGTAGCAGTAACCGAATGATTCCCCTGGATGTTGATGAAACTAACAGTCTGACCAATCGGTGAAGTAACAGTAAACGGACTACCATCAACAATTATACTCGCAATAAAATAGCCACTATCAGGAACAATACTCTCATACACACTATTACCCGGATCATAATAAGAAGAAGTACCCGGGCTAATCAAGCCATGCAGACCCTGAGTCACCATAACCGTATAATCCAAAGCAAAAGTAGCAGTAACCGAATGATTCCCCTGGATGTTGATGATACTAACAGTCTGACCAATCGGTGAAGTAACAGTAAACGGACTACCATCAACAATTATACTCGCAATAAAATAGCCACTATCAGGAACAATACTCTCATACACATTACCGCCCGGAGTATAAGAAGCGGTACTCGGACTAATCAAACCATGCAGACCCTGAGTCACCGTAATCACATAATCATGAGCTATCTCATGATCAAGAGTAAAGCTCGCCGTTATCGAATGATTCCCCTGGACATTATTGAACCAAACACCCTGACCACCCACATAAGCAACAGTAATCGGACTACCATCAACAGTTATACTCTCAATAAAATAACCACTATCAGGAGTAACAACCTCATACACATTACTACCCCGCTCATAAGAAGCGGTACCCGGACTAATCAAACCATGCAAACTCTGAGTCACCATAATCACATAATCACAAGCAAAGCTCGCCGTTATCGAATGATTCCCCTGGACATTATTGAACCAAACACCCTGACCACCCACATAAGCAACAGTAATCGGACTACCATCAACAGTTATACTCTCAATAAAATAACCACTATCAGGAGTAACAACCTCATACACATTACTACCCCGCTCATAAGAAGCGGTACCCGGACTAATCAAACCATGCAAACTCTGAGTCACCATAATCACATAATCACAAGCAAAGCTCGCCGTTATCGAATGATTCCCCTGGACATTATTGAACCAAACACCCTGACCACCCACATAAGCAACAGTAATCGGACTACCATCAACAGTTATACTCTCAATAAAATAACCACTATCAGGAGTAACAACCTCATACACATTACTACCCCGCTCATAAGAAGCGGTACCCGGACTAATCAAACCATGCAAACTCTGAGTCACCATAATCACATAATCACAAGCAAAGCTCGCCGTTATCGAATGATTCCCCTGGACATTATTGAACCAAACACCCTGACCACCCACATAAGCAACAGTAATCGGACTACCATCAACAGTTATACTCTCAATAAAATAACCACTATCAGGAGTAACAACCTCATACACATTACTACCCCGCTCATAAGAAGCGGTACCCGGACTAATCAAACCATGCAAACTCTGAGTCACCATAACCGTATAATCCAAAGCAAAAGTAGCAGTAACCGAATGATTCGCGTGGATGTTAGAGAAATGAACAGTCTGACCACCCGGTGAAGTAACAGTAAACGGACTACCATCAACAATTATACTCGCAATAAAATAGCCACTATCAGGAACAATACTCTCATAGAGAGTACCGCCCGGAATATAAGAAGCAGTACCCGGGCTAATCAAGCCATGCACACCCTGAGTCACCAAAACCGTATAATCCAAAGCAGGATCATTATCAAGAGCAAAACTCGCCCTTATCGAATGATTCGCTTGGATGTCACTGAAACTAACAGTCTGACCAGCCGGGTTAGTAATAGTAATCGGACTACCATCAACAGTTATACTCTCAATAAAATAGCCACTATCAGGAACAACAAGCTCATTCACATAACTACTCGGAATATAAGAAGCAGTACCCGGACTAATCAAACCATGCAGACCCTGAGTCACCGTAATCTCAAAGACATCTGATGATACTCCGTCATATGTTACGCCTACTGCTGGCGCAGTGTAGGCTGCGACGGGTTTAATTAAATTTAAAGAAACAATAACTTGCGTACAAAATAACATGATGATAATTATAGTGAATAATTTTTTGATTTCTGTTTTCAATGTTAGCGCGCGTTTAACCCGTTTATTTCAAAGTATTATTTAAAACTTCTGTAAATATCTTCTATACAAAATTAATACGCTCAAAATAGTAATCCTCTGATACTTTTTCTAACAAAAAATGAAAAAAAAGAAATGTCTTCTTAGCTTGTTAGATTAGCTTGCAAGGTTGGCGGGGAAGGTGTTGAGCCTTCAATTGCACTCCAACCAGAAAACACGCCCGAATCAAGATTTAAGCTGCCATGCCACACAATAACACCAGATTCCCCACGAACAACCACTTGCAATTTGCCACCAGCAAAACAAGCAGCAGGATGACTACCCGTAGAACCATCAGGAACAACAAGCCAACCACTCCACGTTCTAGAATCCAAATCATAGAGCTTATAGTAAATCAGGTTATTACTGCCACGAACAACCAACACTTAAAGAGACGAGAAAAAGAATCAGTTTTTGAGAGACATCACACCATAACGCTAACTTTGGATCTTTTGAGAAATAAAGCTAAAGAATTGCCAGAATAACCTCGCCCTTTTATTCGAGCGAATTTCCATAAAAAGGGGGAATTAGATGATTAATTGTGTTTTTTGCACCTTTTGACCTTAGATCATGCCCCAAATGGTTAGTTGGCTGTTTAAGCGTGTTCCATCATTGAATGCTCCGCCCGTGATTATCTCATTTGAAAAGTCATTGTTTACATCACCCACGGCTATTGAGTTGATTGTGGTGTTGCTTGTCCAATACCATGTTTTGATGTTTTCAGCTACTAAACTTGAACCGGACCAGATTATCAACTGAGCTATGTTGCGTACGCCATCGCTGTAATATCCGCCTGTAACAACCTCTGTTTGCCCAACACCATCAACATCACCTATTGCAACAGAGTTTATGGCAGTATTGCTTGTCCAGTACCATCCTGTTAGTCGATCAACTGCCAAGTTTGCTCCGTTCCATTCGATAAGTTGTGCATTGTTGCGTGTGCCGTCGTTGAAGTATCCGCCAGTAATAACCTCTACCTGACCATCTCCATCAACATCTCCCAGAGCTACCGAATTGACAACCGTATTGCTGGTCCAATACCAAGTCGTAAGCCTATCAACCGCAAGATTAGCACCATTCCACTCAATTAGCTGAGCTACATTTCGTGCACCATCGTTGAAGTACCCGCCTGTAACAACCTCGACTTGAGAGTCGTTATCAACATCGCGAAGTGCTACTGAATTTATGACCGTATTGCTGGTCCAATACCAAGTCGTAAGCCTATCAACCGCAAGATTAGCACCATTCCACTCAATTAGCTGAGCTACATTTCGTGCACCATCGTTGAAGTACCCGCCTGTAACAATTTCCACTTGACCATCACCATCAACATTGGCTATTGCTACTGAATTAATTACGGTGTTTCCTGTCCAGTACCAGGTAGTGAGTCTTTCAACTGCGAGGGTGGCGCCGTTCCAAACTATGAGTTGAGCTACGTTACGTACGCCATCATTGAAGAATCCGCCAGTAACAATTTCGGTTTGATTGTCGCCATCTACGTCTCCCAAAGCTACTGAGTTGATTGTGGTGTTGCCGGTCCAGTACCAACCTGTGAGCCGATCAACTGCCAGATTTGAGCTATTCCAAACAACTAGCTGTGCTACGGTGCGTGTACCATCAAAGAAGTATCCGCCTGTAACAATCTCTTTGAATCCATCGTTGTCAACATCGCTCGAAGCCACCGAATTAATCACAGTGTTACTGGTCCAGTACCATGATGTGAGCTCCTTGATAGTGAGTTGAGGAGCTGAGGAGTTAAAGATGGCGGTTAAGGTGCCTGTTCCTGTCACGGTTAAATTAGTAGGGCTAATAGACGAGTTGGCAACAGAGAGACCACCAGTCACGCTCCATCTCCCAAAAATATATCCAGAAGGAACATTTGCTCTGACACTAAATTGGTTAGAATACTCTGGAGGAAGATTAGTTTCCCACCTGATTTGGCCATTAGTATAATTGCTGCTGCTGCCATACTGAATTGACCCAACGCTTGAAGGATTCGTATAGAAAGTAATTTGCGCAGAGAAAACAGCCTTCAACCACCCAGTCCCCCTTATCTGAACAGTAGCTGGGTTAGCATTAATGTTGGGAACGTAAACACCACTCCCAGACAAACCACTATACTCCCAATGATGAAAAACATAACCAGAAGGAGCATTTGCAGTAGCATTATAATCAGCAGAAGCGTAGCCCCCAGTTTGACCGTTAGAATACGTGGTGCTGCCGAATTTGATGGTTCCAAGTGAACCGACAAAACTCGTAGGATTCGTGTTAAACGTGATTGTCGGCAGACTTGACTGAACAATGAGCTGATAAGAAGTTTTGTAAGCGATGTTATTGGTTTTGTCGAACTCAGAGACAGCGTTTGTGCTGTCTATGATCCAGCCTATCCAATATGCGCCTGGTGATACATTTGCTGGAAATATGCCTTGCCAAAAGGAATCTGCGTATCCAAGAGGCGAAATTGAAGAGATAAGTTGCGTTCCAATAAGGTAGTCGCTTGAAGTGATAATTTTATCAGTAGAAGCATAATACGATACATAAAAATTGTTTGCGGCGCTTGTGCCGAAGTTGCGAACATCACATGTAACATAGAAATTCGTAGTGCCAGCCACAACTGTTGTTGGACTAAAACTTGAAAACGTTTGGCCATCATCGGTTAGATCAGCCATATCTGTGGGAACAGCGTCTGAAGCAAGCCATGTGTTAATGCGATCGAATTTGTCCTGATTCAGGCGAGTGCCATGATTGCTGCTTGAGCCATCGTCGCTATATGCGTGAACAGTAATGATATAGCTACTTGTACCGTCATTATACCAAACTGGAGAGCCGCTCTGTCCCCCATAGGTGTCCATGTAATACCAGTGATTATACTCGTCAGCTGTGCGTCCATTGTTAGAATCAGTGTACATACGATAACCGCTGTCTAAGTCTCCAGGATAACCCGCTGTTCTTAGTACTCCAGTATAGATTGAACTCCCTGAAGAAGCTGTCATTCGACCCATCCAGCCAGTGTAGTCCCCTATGCACCGGTCCAAAGTGCATACTGCCCAATCGTGTTGGTGGTTCTGGTCAACTGTCCAACCAGTATAGCTTCGCATGTAGGTAACCCATGAGTGGTAGTAAGGCATCTGTTGATACAGCTGGGCTTGGTAATCGTCGAAACCAGGAATCACTTCCATGGAGCTAATCCAGCCTCCATGATCACTCATGTAAACCATGTGACCCGCCGTTAAAAGATGATAACCGTGTCCTGCCTGACCAGGTCCAATAATACATCCAGAACCCATCCACTGGGTTCCATCTGCAGCAGTGACGTACAACTTGCATATTGTTCTCCAGGGAAGGCTCATCGTCCTAGAATATGTAACCACTGAACGGCCATCTGGCAGAAAAACTGTTTCCGGACTCGTTTGTTGCAACAGCCCCTCGTATGGCGTGGTAGAGCTTGCTCCTAGCTCAACTGAAAGTTGCGAAGAATCAGTACTGGGGATAACAGTCTCTTCTCTTTTCAAAACATCAAAGCCCGCCATCGCTAAAGGATCTTCTGACTCTTTGAGAACCGCATGTGGCTCTGGTGGAACATATGGTTTGTAGTTGGCTCTATCCGATGGGAAAAGCTGAGTCGATTGATCAACCGATTCTGAAGTGTAGATGTTGGCGCCAGCATTTTTTCCTGTTACGGTAACTGAAACTGTCTGTAGACCTATTTGTAAAACCAAAATAGAGATTAGAAGTAAAACTGCTAACGGGGCTATTTTCAATGTGGCTTACCTCTTGAATTTGTCCTTTCCTATTGAGGAGAGACTTAGCGGTTTTTTGCCGCATGCAACCTGTTTGAGAGGGTTTGGGTTTGCTTGCGATTTGCGTGAATGGAATAGCCTATGGTCAGGTTGCATCTGTTTCTTCTCTCACTTCATTTTCCGTTCGTATATTTCGTTTTTAAAACTTTCTAACATGGATATCAGACGATTCACTACAGATTGTTGATTGCATGAAATCAGCAATTTCGGCGAAGAAGGTTAAGATTAAAAGAAATGCGCATATCTTCAGAATATTTTAGTTCCCCAAAGAAACCACCATTTCTCCAAAACAATACATTAGACTGAAATTTTTCTAAATTTTGCGTAAATCATATATCTGCTACCACACAACAGTGAATAATCGAAGTCGATTCCAAATATGACCGAAGAAATTCAGATACGTAAATTATTGCTTGATTTCTATTCTTCAGAATTGACAACTCATAGTCGTTTGATTATAGGTTTTTCAGTATTACTATTCACATTTTTGAGTCTCGCGCCAAGCTTTTACGCGTCTTCGTTGCAGAAGGGAATATCTTTGTTTAGCCTATGGTTAGTAGCTGGAACGTTTTGGTATTTGATAATGCGACACATTTCATATGGAATATTGTCAAACGCTACCTTGCACGCTGTAATACCCGATAAAGCAAATCTTGAACAAGCACGAAATTCGGTGGTCAGTCATGCATTGAACGAAAAAATCCTTGGTGTTTTTCCAAGTGGTTGCTTTATTTCTGCTGGTGGCAACTTTATTTCTGATAATCCAAACGAAGGGAAATATGCTCGATATTTGGGATTCATCATCTGCTTCGTAATATTTGGCATTGCAACATCTGTTCTTTTAAGTCTTGCTAAAGGGCTAATTTGATTAACCTCGATATGATAAGTGCATTATTAATTGCTTATTTCCAAAAATCCATTACACAAGTTGTTGTGGATGGCTTGAGAAAGAACAATTGTGCTTCGCATCCCTGAAAATCTTGGATCGCTTAGCTTACAATTTTGGGCTATTGATAAAATGTTATTAATAACTTGGAGCCTAAGAGACCCGGCTCCAATAGGGAATAACCCGGTCCAACTCCCATAAGAAGCAGAAATGCTTTCTGTGAATGGTTTTTCCAGGGCTGAGGCGCTTGGCGATTCTTTTTAGTTATTGGACCAGCCCTCATTTGGGTTCAAATTCCACCGTTCCGCCATAACCTCCTCCCGTTAATATTGGATAAAATACATTACCGTTGCTGTCAACTACTGTTGCTATTGTACCTGAATTGATTTCCGTGGCGCCTGTCCAATTCCACATTTTCACGTTTTTCACTTCCAGTGACACTCCGTTCCAAACACACAGCTCAGCCCACCAGCCGCGCGCGACCGAAAGGTCGTTATCGCGACCGCCTGTCACTACCTCGTTTTTACCGTCTACATCCACATCCCCTGCAGTAACCGAATAGATTTGCGCGCCATCAGCCCATTTCCCATACCAACCTGTCATGCTCTTCAATACTAATGTATGACCGTTCCAAACAGCTAACTGTGCCAACTCCCAAGAAGTACCGCAGTAGCCTCCTGTTACGATTTCAGTTTGGCTGTCGCCATCCACATCTTCGATAGCAACAGAAGAGACGTATGAGGCACCATTTATATTAGAAGCCCAAGTCCATTCTACATTCTTTTTCCGCGCCAAAGTCACGCCATCCCAAACACACAACTGAACACTAGACCTTCGTCCGCAAGACCCAATTGGCAAAACCAACTTAGCAAAGGTAGATGATGATGGCGTGTTTTTTTCACTCCCATCATCATCTTCTAAGCCAAAGCGAGATGCTTTCATTATCTTCCGTCATAAAGTTTTAAGATTCGAGATACAGCCCAAATCCAGCTTATACAAGTGTTGCTAAATGAATCGAAGGATACCCTCGCCGCCTCAGATTTACGAATAGATTGTGTGATGAACCTTAATATAGAGTAAATGGCGACATCTCCCGCATTTTCTCTTTTTTTCTAATTCTCAGTCATTTACTCGTCCGACTGGTCTTTTAT
>CAWEPZ010000014.1:0-37263 GCA_963811105.1 Candidatus Bathyarchaeota archaeon
GAAAGTTGAAGAAGGCACCAGGGAGGACTGGATAAAACTTTGCCGATTCCACTATCGAGGCCACGGCTTCTCAGTGGCAAGAAAATTCTTCCGCGTAAGCAGAAACGGAGAACTCTGCGGCATCATCATCTACTCTTACCCGCCTCCAGCATGCTACGGCAGACGAATGGTTCTGCCCATCATGTCCATGACGGAAATAAACCAGCAACTAAGCACAATCAACCGGGTTGTTATTCACCCAAAATACCGAACCATAGGTCTAGGAGCTAAGCTGATTCGGGAAAGCCTGCCGCTTGTCGGAACACCGTATGTGGAGCTGATCGCAGTGATGGCAAAATATAATCCCTTTGCAGAGAAGGCAGGCATGCAAAAAATCACTCAACAAACCATGGTCGAGAGCGTAGCCAAAGTTTCTAAAGCCCTGCAGAACTTAGGCTTCACAATGCAACTCCTGGGCAGCACCCACTACGTAGAATCCAAGCTTCAAAACCTAAGTAGCGAAGAAATGATTTGCCTAAAAGAAGCATTTATCAGAAATGCCCATCCGAGGTTCAAAAAAGTCTTCTCCGGGAAAGGCCAGCCGTACGGGAAAGGATCCGCCTATCTGCAGCACATCCAGGATGCGGACCTAACAAAAATGGCCAAACTGATAAAGATCACCAGCATGCTCCTGCAAACGAAAGTTTACCTATTTTGGTCCCGCTATTCAAGCACCATACTGGCTCAAAGTTAGACTCGACAGCACCTCTGTTTCTGGAAGATGCGTTAAATTGGTGCTAGGGCTCAACGTTTTTTAGTGATTGAAAATGTTGATGGAAAAACTTGGAAAAAAGAACTTTAGATTTTTAGAAAAAGAAGTAATAGAATTTTTTGACGATATGAGAAAAGATAAGTATTTGGGAAAACCAGATATAGAAATTTCAGAAATTCTAAGGTTCAATATGTTCATTAACTTTCCTGCGTGTTTCAACGTTAGCCTAGTTAATGATCTTTCTTAATTTTTTTTTAGAATTTTTGTGGTAATTGAGGCTTGATCAAATGATTCCTCTACGAGAACAGAAAAGGAATGGAGCAATCAACCATCAATACGAGCTGTATTTACAGAAGAAAGCTATATGCGTTTTCTATTCTGTTTGCGGGAACTCCCAAAGCGGCCTTTGTCTCCATGGCGGCACCGGCAGCGGAACGAAAAAAGCGCAGAGAGGGATTTCTTCATCCCGTCGAATGTCCGTCGCTTGATCGCTCTGAGAAAATTATCGCTAGTTTAAAGAATGTTACGGCTTTGGTCTTTAGCTGATTATGACCGCTAGTATGCTGCTGCAGTGAGGGTTCGCCTTTTCTGGCCTGACAGCGAAAAGTAAATTTTAAAGTTCATATATGAAGTCTTCACTTTCACTATCCTCTCTCCACTGTACTAAATAGTTGTTTGGGGAGTTGGTTTTTAAGGGTTTTTAGCGCACATGTGGGTTACTGAGAGGTTTAGGAAATGGATAGTGAGAGTTATCGTCATGGATTTGAAGCTGCTCTTGAACTTTGTGTCGCAGAAATACGTCAGTGCGAAAACAAGGAGCAGTACTTAGAAAAGATAGGTGAGTTTTTAGAGTTAATCAAAGAGGATAAGATTGATCGATTGAGAGAAATGATCTGGAACATTAAACGATAGTTCTTCTTAATTTTCTCAAATCTTCAACAGTTCTCAAGATGCAAACCCACAATAGAAGATTAATCCAAAATATGAATTTCAGTTTCAGAGGTTTTTAATTCGCTCCCTTGTATACCAACTGAGCATGGACATCGCAGTATTCGCCGTCATATTCTTATTTAATCCGTTATTCTGGATCGTTGTTATATATGTTTTAGTAAAAATATTCAGGACAAACAATAGCACATTCCCGCGGCTAAATACGCCCTCGTATGGTATTCAATCGATTACTGATAATGGCGAAGTGGTCAGGAGTTTTTCTGAAAGGCGAATTGCCAATTATTTCAAAAAGAATAATGTAAGGTACGTTTATGAGAAAAGCGCTGATCATGTAATAAGAAACCCAGATTTCTATCTGCTGGATTATGATGTTTATGTTGAGTTTTGGGGTTTGTTGAATGCGGACGACTCATTAACTAGAGAGAATTACGAACGAAATATGAGACGAAAAATGGCAATTTATCACAAAAGAAGCAAGCGACTAGTTTCCATTTATCCGAAAAACTTGGAAAACTTGGATTGGATTTTCAGAAAAAGATTCAAGAAAGCAACTGGGTTCGATCTCCCAAACTAAAAAAGACTTAGAGAGAAGTTTTTGTGTTTTGTGTTGTGTGTTGTTTTGTCGTGCTGTTTTGTTGAGGTTGTGGGTGCTTAGGGGTTAGTAGTATAGTAAGAGAAAGAGTAGTCGTTTAGTTAGGAGTTAGCAGAGAGAGAAAATTAAAGTTTAATCCAACCAACATAACTACTAACTACACCTATCCATATCTACCTACATACATATACATACAACACAGTACACACGCACAATGAGTGCTTGGTATTTGGGTTTGTTTGATAGGCAATCTGTTCGGAGTCTTCTTTTAGCTTCTTGGTCTGGTGGGGGGAGTTTTTCGTATTCTGCAAGCTTTTCAATTGGGCGCAAGAAGTGATCGAATGTTTCTTCGTTAACTTTTTGGATGACTATGGAGCTCTCTTTTTTGTTCATGGCAGTCATTTGGTTGTTTACGGGTTATAAAGTTATTCAGCCTGCTGGCACTTGGTTGCAAAAAAAGAAAGAGAGGATTTGTGCGGGATTTTATTTCTTTCTAAGCAACAAAACTGTTGCTATGGCTATTGCAATAATTATGGCGATTGCTGCCACGGCTGTGTATGTCATTAGGTCTGTTGTTGTTGCCAATGTTAATAGTGCCCCTGTTGAGGTTGGTGTAGCGGTTGCTTGGGTTAACGTTGCGTAGGTTGTGGCTTTAGAGCTGCCGTATGAGTCGTCGCCTGCGAAGGTTGCGGTTATTTTGTATGGTCCGGGGATTGTCGGTGTCCAGGTGTAGCCGTAGGTGCCGCTTGTTCCGTCAGTTGTTACTATTGCTATGTGTACGTTGTTTCCGTTAGGATCGATTGCGTCTATCGATACTGGGACTCCGGTTATGGTGGTGTCTGGGGGTATTTGTTTTTGCATGTGGAGATATTCCATCCAAGTTGTCATTGAAGTGTTGGATACGCATGGGGTGTTTGGTTGTCCTGGTGATTGGTCCATGACTGTGCCTGTTATGACTGCGCCTTGTCCCATTGTTACAGTTGTACTGGGTGCGGAGATTGTGCTGGCGGTTTGGCCTTTGCTAAAGCAGTAAAGCATTCCATCGTATGCGTTTGCTTCTACTAGGTAATTGTCGGCTATTATGGGTACGTTTGCTGTGCCTCCACCGCCTCCATCCCCTGGTATTTGGCAAGAGATGTTCCATATTTCTGTTCCTGTCATTGCGTCTATGCAACTTAGCTTTCCGCCTCTATAGAGAGGGGTTGGTGGGGTGTGCAGGCTCATGGATATGTAGAGTTTTCCATCTGCTATGGCTGCCGGGTGATCGTAGGGCCATGTGTTATAGGGGGTTTCGCCGTTGGAGTTCCCTTGGTTATATATCCATTTTATATGTCCCGTGTTGGCGTCATAGCAGTAAACGCCATTGTAGGCAAATCCGTAGAAGTTGCCATATGCTGCGGCTGAACTGTAGGCCCATCCAAAGCCATAGGGGTATTGTGGTGCGTCGCTGGTCCACACCTTCTTTCCTGTGTCAAGATCAAAGCAGTCGAAGTATCCGTTGTCATTTACGGCGATTACCTTTCCGTAGGCGGCAGAAGTTGTGCTAGTGCTGTAGCATCTTCCGGTCATAGATGTATTCCAAAGGAGTGCTCCTGTGACTAAGTCAGCTCCTCCGACCCATCCGTTGAGGATGTAGTTGGGGTCTCTGTTTACGAATACTCCTACTTGGCGGCCTGAGGCTGATGTGCCAATGCATGTTAAACCTGAGAACGGCCAGGATACGTTGTAGAGAATTGAATTAGCTAAAGTGTATGAACCGGTTGAGATAAGGCCTAATGTGGTGTTTGCGGTGTTGCCTGGGCTCCAACAGAGTAAAGTGTATGTGGTTCCGTTAGCGTAGATTGAGTATGCCCATGGCGAAATTAGTTGTGTCGCTGTCAAGAATCCGCTTTGATTTAGCATTATATTTCCGTATAGTGCGTTGTATTCTATGAGATTTGTACCGATTGACATCGGGATCATGGTTGGCCTGATTTCTTCTAGGCTGCCTGCTTCGGGACGTGACATTGCATACATGAGGGCAGTTACGCTGCCGGGCGCTGTCCAGAGTAGTTTTCCTGTCGCCATGTCAATGCATCGCAGACCATCCGGGGCGTTCATGTAGCCTAGGCCTTGGCTGATGTAGGAGATGCCTTGAGTGTTTATGTATTCTTGTCCGTAGTTGGAGTCACTACCATAGCCTCCTTGGATTCCACTAATGGTGGTTCTCATACTCCATAGAACGTGGGCTGTGTTTGGTGCTTTGCTCCAGGGATTGAAGTTTATTTTAGAGGCGTTGTAGCTTCCTATGGGCCAGTCACCTGCGACCGAGTACCATTCTCTGTTTTCGCTGTTGATTGGGTAGGTCCAATAGTCTGTTGGAAGCGGAGATAATGGCCAGCCTGCTAGGGGTTCTTGCGTTACCGTGAACGTTGTTACTGGGCTTGTGGCTGGTGGCCAGATGTTACCTGTTACGTTTGCTCCCGAGAAGTAGAATACCGCTGTCCAGTTTCCCACTTGATCGGGTATGTAGTTGAACCACATGGTTGCGTCGGGGTATATCGCTCCCGATGATTGCCATACGTACGTGGTCTTATCAGGTTTTGTTAGAGTCACCGTATAGTTTCCTAGGTATCCGTATTGTGAGTTTGTTATTTTGCTAGTGCTTGGTGTTACCCATGCGTTAACTAGCAGTGTTTGACCTACGCCTATTTTGGGGTAGGGACTAACGCTCAGGTAGGCTAGTGTGTGCATTGTGACCCCTGTGACTTGTCCGTCAACAGCTGGTAGTTTTGGTAATACTGGGAGGGCTATCATCATTAGAAGAAGTGTCAGTAACGTTATGAATTTCGTTTCCTTTCTATAAATTTTCGTTTGCATTTTCTCCTGTAGACTTTAGAGAAAAGGCTTATGCGAAGAAAGCGCCTTCGCTCTCAGCGCGAAGCACTTTGCTCAGCAAATAGATAAGTTTGTAGCTACTTATAAGACTAAGTGGAAAGGTCTCACTGACAACAGAGAGCCAATCCATTTTTCGCTCTTATTTTTCTGGAGTTCAAGGCTGGTTGCAGCAGTCTCTCGAGCAGTTACCAAATTAAACAGTAGAAGAAACCGTTGAAGACTCAACCTTCTTGGGTTTTAGCAAATATATTTTCACATAACTAAGATATTGACAGAGAGAGACAGACATTAGGCACGCGTACGCGTGCGTGAGTGCGAGTACGTGCTTAAGTGAGTACGTAGTCGTAGACGTACGTTCGTTCGAGAGAGAGAAAGATTAAAATTTAATCTATGTGTTTCAACGATGCTTCGATGACCTGCAAGAACAGACAGGGAAGGCAGGTTATTTAGTTCTCAACGCATTGCGACACACAAGTATCAATCAAGCATGTGCGAAGTTTTTGGTCTCAGTATTTCATTGGAGTTCTGTTCCACACATAGGACAATCCTTTGCCTTCTTGTTTCCTTTAATTATCATTCCTAAATTGCAATTGTAACAGAGACGTATATGGCATTCTTTGCAGCAGAAGGTTGCTCCAACTCTGCCACATGCATCACACGTTTTCCACCAACACTCGTTACACAATAAAGGTCAGACTTTCAACATGTATAAGCGAAGTCGCTAAGACTACAACGTGGAAACCACGCTTATAGACAGTATCAACTACTTGATAGCACTATTTTCAGCAGGATAATTTCCTTTAACCATCAATAGTAACAAAAATATGAGACAAAAGATAATGTTTGCTCTTTTAGACACATAACTAATGCAGAATTAAATCTTAATCCAACCAAATAAATTGACTAACTATCTAACTAACCTACTATCTAACTAACAACTAACTAACCAACTAACTAACTACATAATTAACTACATAATAACTACGTAACTAAATATAGATATGCATTAATTCTTTGACATATAGGTTAACTTTTGACGTTTCGAGTGGTCATTTGCGTTGTCTAAACAGCTTTTTACCATCAATTTCTGTGATATATTCGAAACCAACTTCAAGAAGTTGGCAGGCTTCCTCCAGCGTTGCTGCAACCTTAACATTGTATTCGTTGGAAGCCAAGTTGAACGCCATTTTTTCCATGTTAATGTAGATTTCCGTAGTCATCGTATGCTTATGTCCTAGCATTTGAGCAACGTGGTGGATGTCGCGTGTTTTGTGATACAGTAGGGTAGCGTACCAGTGACGGATTAGGTGATAGTGGATTTTTGCGATTCTGGGATTATTTAGCCTCTTAGCAATTCGTTTCCTCTGGTTAATTAGGCAAGTTGTTGCGCTGCCCTTGTTCATTTTTCCGAAGATCTTGTCGCTTTCTTTAGGGAGGCTGTTGAGCATTCCTATTAGTGTGGTCGATACGTTGAAGACTCTTGGTGAGCTGCGTTTTTCAGCATGCGTCAATGTTATGATTCGCATGTCAGCGTTAACGCAAATCCAGGTCAATCTTAGACATTCTCCGAGCCGCACACCAGTTTCTTTCATTAATTGCAGTAGCGCACTTGTCCTTTTTCCGCAGCCAGCAATAAGTTGATCAAGCTCAATTTCAGTAGGTAGAAATTCAGGCAGTTTTTCAACGAAGCCGTATTTTGGCGGTTTCCACGTTTTTCCAAGAAAACTCAGGAATCTTGTGTAGGCGCAACTATAGAGAAATTTCGTGTTTTCGGTTATAGTCATTTTTGCAAGGGCTTCTTTTACGCTTTCTGGATCAGTGATTAAGGGAGTGTATCTTGATATGCTTCTTATTGCTGTTGTGAAAGTGCGAGCAGTGATTTGCTTTAAGCCTTCTTTTTTGCAGTAAAATTCGAATTGCAGTAGTTTACCTTTAATGTCTGCTTCAGTTGTTTTCTCCATTCCCGCAACGGTTTTTATTTCTGCTGCAGGATCCAAATTTTTCGCCTCAAATGCGCATATTTGGCGATTAAAAAGTAACTTTGATGGGTTATTTATTGACCATTTATGATTTTCTTGTAGCGGTTTTTCCGAGAATCTATACCCGCAATCTCTGCAGAGCCAAAGTTGCATAGGCTCGTTGCCTTTTGGATAGTATAAGCCATCTTTGTAGAGCCGTTTTGATGAGCATTCAGGGCATTCCAAATTTGACTGTTTGGGGGGTTGGTGCAAGTGGCTTGCTTCATTTTCAGCCAACTTCCCGTTTGAATCTTGCTTTAAGCCAAATATGCCTGAGGCATTATTTTGGAAGCCAACCTTTCCCCCCAATTCAACTCACCTTTGTTTCTTTTTTAGTACCGGTTTTCTCGACCGCCTCATAGATTGCTACAAAGATACCCAATTCAGCGATAAAATGCAAAGCAAGTATAGACCAAACGTTCCAAACGATAGATAAGAAATTCATACGATTGCTCAAGGATGGCTTTTTCCTCGTCTGTTAATCTGTTTAAAAGATGTTTAGCCTCCTCGTTCTGCTGATCAGGACTTTTCCCACCGTCTACTATGGCTTGTGCATCATTTTTGACCGCTGCTCTTATTTTCTGTGCGCGGTCATGCAGTTGCTGTTCGTCTGGGTCACCTACGTGGAGCAATATGTCATCGTCCTCTGGCGGAAAGTCTAAAACATTGCTCTCTAGCTCGTGAAGTTTACGGCTTAAGACATTCGTTAGAATCCTCTCCTATCCTTTTTGATGTCGTCTTGCGGTTTCGGAATCAGTATGCTGTTCTTGAGCTTCTCTTCTAACTCAATCACCCTTAGCTCCATTTCCTCGTCCTTGAGTATGCCGCCATAAGTTGAAACTGCGGAAACCAATATTTTTGCCCAACCCTGCTTTGCTTTGTCGCTGTTTCCCTCCGAGTGAATTTTTCGATGAGAGAGGCTTAAAACGCCGTCTAAAACGCGAAATAAGGTGTTTCTGCGGTCTTTAGCTGAGCGGTTTGATGATGGTTTCTTGACGGTTTCTGTTTCAGGTTCACCCAACTTAAATGCCTGCTAACCTTGACTCCAACACCTGGAGGAAAGACAACAAAGCAAGTTACCACTCAAGACAACACAAAACAAGACAACAATCGCTATATCAATCATTTAAAGGTAAAAAACTTGTGCAGACTTACTGAAATCAAAAGCGGCGCTTAAATAAATAAATTAAAAAAAGGAAGGAATTGGGTTTTTAGTTTCTTGGTTTACGCTCGTTTTCTAAGAACAAGGAAGCCTACTATTGCGATTGCAATGATGATGGCGATAGCTGATATTGCGACGGCAGAGATTACTGGCATGTTGTCTGTTTGTAGTGCTGCTGTGGAAGGTGATGGACTGGCTGATGTTCCAGCACCAACTGAAACGGCGGTTGCTGCAGATGAACTTCCGTAAGAATTGTCTCCAGCGAAAGAAGCTACGATTTTATAATCACCCACTGTTGATGGAGTCCATGTCTTACTGAACGTCCCATAGTAAGCGTCTGAACTCACTGTCCCTATGTCTATCGAGTTACCGTTTGGATCGAGCGCGGTTAAAGTAACTGGAACACCTGTCATTGTAACATTATGGTCAAGGCCATCGATAGGATGCTGCATATACAAGAACTCCATTTGTGTTTCCATTGAATCATCTGATACACATGGTACTGTGCCTTGTTTGCTACTAGAGTCAAGTGGTGCGGTTGGGTTATTGAAGCTGCCCTGATCGCCCGGAGACATGTCCATAACTGTACCGGAAATGATAACACTGTTTCCGCTGGTGATTTGTGTTTGTGGCACTGATACTGTGGTGGCGCTCTTGCCTTTGCCGAAGACATACATGTACCCGTCATAACTGCTGGCTGCTGTAAGATAGCCATCTGCAATTGCACCGGGAGCCATGCTTCCCGTGATGTTCCACATGTCCTGTCCTGTGGTTATGTTGATGCAGTAGATCTTCCATCCTCTGGTTATTGGCTGGCTAGGCGAGTGCTCAGTGTTGTAAGCGTAGAGCATTCCGTCACCAATGGTACTAGTACCAGTAAACCACGGATAATTATCTTGGTATGGTGTTTCAAAAGAGTATGGCGCTTTTGCTTGGAATAACCAAGACACTTTTCCTGTGCTCCAGTTGTAAGCTGCTATTCCGTCATATTGATTCGCGATTATATTGCCGCCGTATGACTGTACGCCGTAGCACCCGAATGTTCCCCAAGGCCAGGTTGTCAAGGGACTTTTCCATAGGAACGTCCCTGAGGACAAGTCCCAACAGCGCCAATACCCGTCATCAAAGCGTACGGCGAATTTACCGTGGTCAGCGACTGCTGTACTTCCGCTGAAGAGAGGAAAACCGACGCCTGCCGTGAAATTCCATAGGAGCCGCCCTGTGGTCAAACTAGCCGCTTCTAAGCCAATATCCTGGGCTACTCCGCTAGCACTAGGCGGCGTTATGCTATATGTAGTAACAGATATGCCTGATTCGTAATCTGTTGATGCCGGTAAGCTGCTGAACGGCCAAGTAATGTTGTTCATTACTGTGAAAGTGTAATTGGTCAAACCAACTATGCTCCCGGGTCTTACTCCCGTAACGGTCCAGTTAATCAAACGATAATCAGGGTTAGCACTAGTGCCAATGTTTTGCACGGTCAAGAAGTACGGGTCCATATAGCATGTGCCAGTAGTCAATGGAGCGATTGAAATATTAATATTCGCGCCAGTGACTGGGTCAGTTTTCATGTTGCCAGTATATGGGTCATACACTATATACCTGCCGCTGCCGACGTAGACGAGTACAGGCGTACCTCCAATATTAGGTGCTGCGCCAGGTACCTCGCCAAACGCTTGTTGACTATATGAAACAATTGTTGGTATTTGGGTGTTGCCCGTCTGGTCCCAGTACACTTGTCCGGTGCGCAGGTTATAACACTCCCACACGCTCTGTGGGACGCCGTTTATCGCTTTGTTAAGAGTCTGATAGCACCTTCCGTCATAGACTAATGTTGGAGTCCCGGAGTTTCCCGATATAGCCCTTATTCCGCTTGTTCCTCCGATTAGCCCTCCTTCCGCTCCCTGTCGTCTCCATACCACATGTGCTGTCGTTGGTCCTAAGACATAAGGCGTGTATCTATAGTTGCTCATGTAGGTATTCGTGTCAGCTGGCCAGCCAGTGCCCCCTCCAACAATACCCGTTCCTGGATAGCTTCCTATAATCGGCCACCACTCCCTATTTTCTGGGGATATTGGTCGAGTCCAGTAGTCGGTTGGAAGCGGGGATGGAGGCCAAGACATCACTGGTTGCTCCTGCACTGTAAAGTTGTATGGTCCGTCATGGCTGGGCTTATAGTACAACGATTGCGTAAAGCTGAAGGGTCCAGCACCTATAAGAGAGAATGGGTCGCCAGTATAGTTTCCAGCAGGGAAGTATCCGCCTAGAAAGTCAAACTTGATTTGCCATGTGCCAACCTCGTCGGGATAATAGTTGAACCATGCCGTGGTGTCTGCCTCATAAGAATTCACCACTTTCGTGTCAGTTGTTCCGTCTGGCTTAGTGAATGTTACCGTGTAATCGCTCAGGTATCGACTACCATGAGTTGGTGGATGCAGCCACACGTTAACCAGTAGGGGCTGGCCAACGCCTATGGGGTTAGGTGTAAAGCTTAGGGCGGCGAGAGTGTCAAGAGTCACATCAGGAGTAACGCCGGCTGGAAGTGGTATCGAACCACTACTTTGTACGTGTGTGGGAGTCACGCCTGCAGGAAGCGTCGTTTGAGCTTTAACTGGTTGAGTAAACATTGCCATTGGCAAAACCGAAGCCATCATTAGAACTATAATGATTAAAGCAAAAGATTTCGTTTTCATCGTTTTTATTGGATTTTTCATTTTTCTTTTTCTCTTTCCTTATTTTTAAGAGAAAGTACTTATTAGAAAAGCAATTTATTTTTGAGATAAGCGCTTTCCCTAGAAACAATTAGTAAATAACTTGCTTATAAAAGAATGCAGGTGGCTACTGACGACAATGAGACAACCATGCACAAACTAAAAGTCTATTTTTCACATTTTTACAAATTATAATAGTTTTCATCATATTCGTAGGAACAATTATTGCATGTTAGTGAAATTGGGGAATGCCTCTAAAACCTTTGATAGGTATTTATCAATGTGGTATTAGTGTGATGTTAAGAAAGAAAAAAGGGACTAAGCGCGGAAATGGAGACGTCGCCACTGGAAGGCTTAATATACATACACATCCATATCTGACCATACATAGGGACATGCCTAGTTGAATGAGTATTGTTTTTGCTTGCTTCAATAGCTACGAACTATTTTTTTATAATTTGTAACATAAGTAGTACTGCTCGCAGGAACGATAGCGAGTAGAATAAACAAAATTTTAATTAAAAATATACTAGATTTACTTAAACCATGGACCATTTGTAACAAGTAACGTAAAAAGATTCGCTTATCGGTAAATTAAATAATTTCCCCTGTATAATCAAGATAGCGGAGAATTGAGGCATGCAAAATCCAAAATTAACTGAAATTGAGACCAAGTATGAAAAATGTATCATTAGAGTTGTAGATTTCCAAAATCTGACAAACGTTGTAGTTGTCAGCCTAGACAAGTTTGAAAAAATTATCGAAGGCGGTCATCATGAAGTATTTGAGGTCAAAACCGCTCCAACAGCAAAGTTTGCCATGTTTGATTACTGCGAAATGGGGATAACCATTACAACTGAGAACATACAAATTCAGGTATCAGACCCACCGAAAAACGTGTCTATCTCTGCTAAAGCTCATTAAGTTAGTTTTATCTTTTCCTCGGAATATTAAGAAATAAGTGAATGCCCTACTTAATTTTTTTCTACTCTTACAGCCAAAAAAGGGCTTAACAACATAGTAGGATTAATTAAACTACACTATATCAGAAAACACACCGGGTTCAAAACTTATAGGAAACAATTCTCGCTTTGCCAACTTCAACAGTCCATTTTTCTGAACTGAAACCACCCTTGATATTAGAGAGTTATCAGTTGTTGGTTGGTTGGACTAAATTTTAATCTATTTTTCCAACTTTCAGTATTTTTGGTCCTCGAAAGTATGTTTCTGGTTTCTGTTCCTCACTGTCAAGCAGTATTTGGTCGTTTTCGCGCCATTTTAAATCGTCAGCGAGTTCTTTTGGGATGGTTATTATTAGGCTATTTCCTGCTTTTCTTAATTTGACGATTTTCTTCATTTAGCTTGACCTCAAGTTGTAGGTGACTTTATGCGTTTGTTTTGAATGCGTGTGTTTTGGGCATGTTTTTAAACAGTATTTTGTATTTTTATATATAGTTAGGTGTTGTCCAGTATAATCAGGTATATACAGATAACTGTGCGTAATGGTTAAATGAGCCTTGCCCCGTATATGAGGATTTCGTAGAGCGAGGATGAGAATTTGGAAAAAGCACTAGACCCCAAAAAAAAGGGTGTTGAGATACATTTTGTTGATATGCTTAAGGCTAAGGGTTACTTGCAGCTGCTGGATCCGCTTTGGGGTCATTGCTTAATTATTGGTCGAGAAGAGTTTACAGACAAAATGGCACTGTGTCTTAGAATCGAAGGCATAAGATACCATTTCACCTTGCTAGATAATTATGGCGCCGTCTTCCTGGAACTAGAGCAGCCTTCCGTTCCAGAGCATAAGATACAATTAGCGTGTCTGGAGGTTAACTATTAGTGGCTCAGGGGGAGCGAACAGGCGGCCTTGCCAACTTTCCGTCTCCTATAAGCATATTTGACAATCAGCCGGGAAATAATATCACTGGCAAGTCAGTTTCAGTTCTAACTGCCGGCACCGCCACGCAAATCCCCAACTGCCCCAAATGCGGCAACCGAAAAGTTTGGCGGGATGGAATTCGCACTCAAATGTTTGGCTTGCCTATCCAACGTTGGCTTTGTCGCCGGTGCGGCTTTAGATTTAGTGATCCTGAAGATGTCGCAAGGGCAAAAGATGAGTTTGAACAAGTTCAAACAATTGAATCAAAGAGCATAAAAAGCGCATCTGACTACTCTACTAATTGCCAAATATGCGTCGACAACGTTAAGGAGACGAAAAAATTGGCTGCGGAAAAACAAATAACATCAACAATTCCGCAGATAAATCAAGTGGACGACCCAAAAAGTGCCATCGTAGACTTCCTCTGGCAACTCAAACGCAAAAACTACTCCGAAGACACGATAAAACCCTATGGCTACAACCTAAACGCGATAGTCAAACTAGGCATAAATCTTTATGACCCCCAAAGCTTCATCGACAAAATGACTGAACTCGGCGATACGAAAACTAACATCCGAAAACTCAACCTCAGAAAAGCATACAAAAGCTTTCTCAACTACCATAAAATCCAAGCCGATATACCACGCTATCCATACAAAAGACCCATACCTTATGTACCACATGAAAGATTCCTCGATCAACTAATCGATAGCTGCCAAAGCATTCAGATGATGGTTTTCTTAATGACATTAAAAGAAACAGCCGCAAGACCTGGAGAAGCCTTTCAACTCATGTGGAACGACATAGACCCCGTCAACAAAACCATAAACATCTCACATCCAGAAAAAGGCAGCAACCCACGGATATTGCCAATATCTGACAATCTTCTTAAGAAACTACTCGAACTACCCCACATCAGAGCCAACTATATATTCAACTACAAAAACAAAAAGAACCTCAGCAATAGCTTCAGGACAATGCGAGATCACGCAATTCGAAAGTTCAGCAATCCAGAGTTACGAAAAATAGACTTCTACACTTTCAGGTATTGGAGAGCCACCGAAGAATACGACCGAAGCCATAAAGATTTTGAAGCCGTCATGTACCTACTCGGACATAATTCACTAAGATACGTTTTACTCTACAAGCAACTAAGCAAAGTACGCCATTTCGGTCGAGGCGAAGCATACATCGTTAGAGAAGCTAAAACCAAGAAGGACTGCATGGCTTTGATGGCAGATGGATTTGAACACCATATGGACAAAGGAGGAGCTAGCCTTTTCAGAAAGCTTAAATAAGGATTGCTCTTCTTTGGTTCAAACCGAACTGAGGAGAAAAAACATCTCCAAAAGTTGGTCTAGCATACTAAAAGTCCATAAGTGCCCAGGTAGTATAGTTCGGTCCAGTATATGCGGCTGTCGCCCGCAGGACCCGGGTCCGAATCCCGGCCTGGGCGCCATATTAATTCCAATTTACATGATAGATCTGCTTTAACAAATTCTTGATAATGAAACGGAGATTTATTTTTCTCATTAAAGCAGTCTTAAGAGGAAAGGCTTAATAGTTGTAGAGCTAAATTTTTGTTAAGGCGAATAGTTTGAGCCTTTCACGAATGGAGAAATATCTCGCCATAATCAAAGTTTTAGACAACTGGGATTCAATAACACAAGAACAAATAATGCATAAGGCCGAAGTCAAACTTGTTCCCCAAAAAGAAGCGCTCAACTTTCTAGTCAAGTTAGACTTGCTTGAAGAAAAAAAAGTTGGAACTAAAACAGTATATTCAATTACTTTTAAAGGACAAAGATTAAGCATATATTTTAGACTAAATGACGATAGTGCAATATTTGGCGGAACCAAAATAACTCGAATTGATTAACCTGAATTCTCTATTGATATGTTATTATAGAGCTTGAGACCCATCCAATACATCGGTGCATTGTTTGCCAAGATTAATTGATCCTTTGAAAGTGAAGGGCTACACCTTAAGAAACCGCATAGTTTTGCCGCCTATGCAGACGGGTAGAGCAACTTTTGAAGGAGCCGTAACTAACAGGCTGATTAACTTCTACGTTCGCCGCTCCTCAGCTTTAGGTTTGCCTATTGTGGAGCACGCCTATGTCTCGCCAACTGGAAAGATAGGTCCAAAACAGTTGGGAATCTACGATAACTCCTTAGTTGAGGGTTTTGAAAAATTAGCGGAGAGTCTACATACAGTTGGTGCCCCCGCGATTGTGCAGATTTCACACGCTGGCGGAGCAGCAAACAAGAAAGTTATCGGAACTGAACCTGCAGGCCCTTCCGCTAGACCAAAAACACGCATGTTAGAAGTAAGTGAAATGGAAACTATCGCAGATGATTTTGCTTTGGCTACTAAGCGGGCGGTTAAAGCTGGGTTTGACGGGGTTGAACTTCATGGAGCACACGGTTACTTGCTTAACCAGTTCTATTCACCCTTACTAAACAAACGCCACGACGAGTATGGCGGTAGTTTAGAAAATCGGATACGGTTCCCTTTGCAAGTTGTTAGAAAGGTGCGTCAACGCCTCAACGATAAACTTTTGCTATATAGGTTAGGTTCGGATGATTTAGCCCCCAGCGGAACTCACATAGAAGACTCTGCGATATTTGCCAAGACGCTTGAACAGGCTGGAGTGGACATAATTGACGTTTCTGGAGGCATGTGTGGAAGCGAACCAAAACAGTTACGACAAGTCAAAGGCTACTTTGTCCCACAAGCAAACGAAATCAAGAAAGCTGTAAACGTTCCAGTTATCGGCGTAGGAGGAATAACCGACGCTGAATTCGCTGATAAACTGATAGTTGATGGAAAAGTTGACTTAGTGGCAGTGGGAAGAGCATTTTGGCGAGATAATAAATGGGCAGAAAAAGCCACAGAAAAACTAGCATTCAAATTTATCCAAAAAATCAACGTCCCATAAGCATTTTGTCTGGAGAAATGCGAAACAGCTGAGGGAAATGTTTCTTCTTAATTATTGTAATATAGGGTAGGATGGTTTGCAGGAAAGTTGCATTTTTGGGGGGTGAATTTAGTTGGAAGTGGTCATTTTTGGCTTGAATTTGTGAATGCTTTGTGTTTTAGGCGTATTTTGTTTCAGGGTATTGCAATAGTTTTATTGTATTTTGCGTATTTTTACTTCTTATCTATGCAATAAGCTTCTTAAATTGTTGACTCGTTAAGGGGTTATGAAAAACTTGAGTGACTTGGATTAATTGTCTTTAACAAGAGTTAATTTATCCTAAAAAACCTCAGAGATTCAAGTAATTTAGATTTTCTGAAAAAACAATCAATGCTTAAGTGGTCAAGTTTTGAGATGTTTCATAAGGTCCCAGGCCGATCGCTGCAAATTTTATCTTGGCGAATTCAGGGGGGTTATAAATTCTTCTTCCATCTACTAGAACAGGATGTTTCATATTTTGGATGAAGTCTTTTGGTTTTAGTTTTTTGAATTCTGACCACTCAGTTATAACTATGGCACAATCAGTATCTTTTAGACAGTTTATGGCCGAAGTAGCATATTGAATCTTGCCTTCAAATATTGTTTTGGCTACAGGCATCGCTACGGGGTCATACGCAATTATTTTTGCCCCCTGTTTCAATAGGTGTTTGATGATTGGTATAGCTCTTGCTTCTCGCATATCATCCGTGTCAGGTTTAAATGCCAATCCTAAGATCGCAATCTGTTTTTCTTTAAGCGACCCAACAAGCTTCTCACATAGCTGAATTGCCCGCAGTGGCTGATTCTTGTTAATGTTTTCGACGGAATCTAAGATTAATGGATCGTAGCCTAAGCTTTTTGAGCATGCGATTAAGGCTTTGACATCTTTAGGGAAGCACGAGCCACCGTAGCCGATGCCAGCATCTAAGAAGAAAGGGCCTATCCGCTCATCTAAACCCATTGCTTTTGCCACAGTTGTAACATCAGCGCCCGGGATTTCTTCGCAAATGTTGGCGATCATGTTAATGAAACTAATCTTAGTTGCCAGCAGCGAGTTGCAAGCATATTTAATTAATTCAGCGGTCGCTAAACTAGTTCTAATTGTTGGAGGCGGATTTTTATCGTAAAATCCTTTGTAAAAATTTCCTAATGTGCCGCCTGATTTTTTGTCAAATTGACCTATTACCAGGCGGTGGGCGTTGACCGTATCTTCGAAGGCGGATCCTTGCCGTAGGAATTCTGGGTTCATGCATAATCCAAAATCTTTACCGCATTTCCTTTGCGATTCTTGTTCAAGAATTGGCTTAACTGCGTTTTGTGTTGTGCCTGGAATAACTGTGCTTTTCACAATTGTTACATGATAAGAGCTTGTTTGTTTGAGAGCTTTGCCGATGTCTCTTGCCGCTGATTCAATGTATTGAAGATCTATGCTTCCATCTGGTTTGCTCGGCGTTCCGACCGCGATGAAAGTAAGATCTGTTTCAAGAACTGCCTGTTTGGTTTGGTTGAATAGGCATTTGATGTTACCGTTTTCTAATCCTTTTTTGAGAAGTTTGCTTAGTTGAGGCTCATGAAAAGGTGGAGTGCCCTTGCTGATTTTCGCTATCTTTTTGGGGTCATTGTCTACAGCAATTACTGAATAGTCCTTACTTGCAAATCCAACAGCGGTGCATAAGCCAACATAGCCAGCTCCTATTACTGAAATAGCGGGTTTTTTCAATTCAATCACTCGGCTATTCTCGATTTTAGCTCATATATTCAAATCAAATATATATTGGTTTGAGAAGAAAAGAAGAGCGAGAATCAGCAACATGATAAATAAAGTTATTATTCCAGCAGCTGGGTTAGGCACTCGACTTTTTCCAGCAACCAAAGAGCAACCGAAAGAGATGTTGCCAGTTTTTTCAGCCACATCTAATGGTGATTTGTCTGTGAAGCCTGTGTTGCAGATTGTTTTTGAGCAGCTATACAACGCTGGAATTAGGGAGTTCTGCTATGTAGTTGGCAGGAGTAAACGCAGTATTGAAGATCATTTCACACCCGATTCAAGCTGTATTCAAATGCTCGGAGACTTGGGCAGAGATGGACAAGCTGCTGACATGAAGGATTTCTATGAAAAGCTGGAAACTTCAACTATTATGTGGGTAAATCAACCTGAGCCTAGGGGTTTTGGCAATGCTGTTCTAATGGCTCAACCCTTTGTACAAAACGAAGATTGCTTGGTACATGCTGGCGACAGCTTGATAATCTCAAAAGACATGGATTACATCAAAAAATTGGTGAATGCTTTCGAACGTTTAAAGGCAGATGCGGCTTTTATAGTGCTTGAAATTGACAATCCGAAGCAATACGGAATCGTTGAGGGCGTAGAAGTTGAAGAGGGAATTTTACGGGTTAAATCAGTAGTTGAGAAGCCCGAGAAACCGACGACCAACTTAGCAATTATAGCTATGTACGTTTTTCGACCAGTCATTTTCAAGGCTTTAGAGGCGACAAAGCCAGGAAGGTATGGTGAAATCCAACTTACAGATGCAATTCAAAAGCTTGTTGATTGGGGATTGAGCGTCTATGCGATTAAGCTTGATAGAAGCTACGGACATTTAGACATTGGCAGCCCCGAAAGGTATTGGCAAGCCTTAGAGCTATCACATAAGTATCTTTTTCGGGGAAAAGACAATTGATTGATAAAATAATTTCTGAGGATATTCTGAAGATAAAGGACGCCGCTAAGAAGGATGAATTTGAAGAAAAGAACGTGCTTGTTACTGGTGGCGCTGGCTTTATTGGAAGTTGGCTTTGCGATATGCTTGTGGATTTTGGAGCCGAAGTGACAGCGATGGATGACTTATCAACGGGCAGAAGTGAAAATATTAATCATCTAATCGGAAACGCATCTTTTAAGTTTCTAAAGGCAGATGTTTGCGCTTTTGACAGCCAGGAAAAGTTTGATTTTATTTTTCATATGGCAGGGCATGCCTCTCCCGATGAATATCAGATGCATCCGATTGAGACCTTGAAGACTAGCGCGTTGGGTAGCTTTAGAATGGCGGAGTTAGCAAGGAAGTATGATGCTACATTGCTGTTTGCGTCAACTTCGGAAGTATATGGTGACGCAGAGATTATTCCTACACCTGAGAGTTACTGGGGAAAAGTAAATCCCATTGGACCTAGATCCTGCTATGATGAAGGAAAGCGTTTTGCTGAAGCTTTGCTTATGGCTTATAGCAAACAATATAGATTGGATATTAGAGTGCCAAGAATCTTTAATTCTTATGGTCCACGTTTGCGAGAGGACGGCTTATACGGTAGAGCTATGTCACGCTTTATACTACAGGCACTAACTAATCAACCCATAACAGTCTACGGCGACGGTAAGCAGACCCGGTCATTCTGCTACATAACAGACACAGTAACAGCATTAATGCAGCTGATTGCTAACGCCAACGCGAAAGGAGAAGTTGTAAATGTAGGCAATAATCAAGAAGTCACAATTCTTAAATTAGCGCAAAAAATTAAGGATATAACAAAATGCAAATCAAGAATAGAATTCCAGCCATTGCCAAAAGATGACCCTAAGAGACGCTACCCAGATACGGGGAAAATTGAAACGCTGGTTGGATGGAAGCCAAACATTAACTTTGAAGAAGGCCTCAAAAGAACAATTATATGGTTCCAGCAAAAGAAGCGAATTAAAGCTATATCTTGAAAATTAATTGTCTCTAGGCCTTCCGCTTTATCGTTAAGCGGGTGTGATTTAGGCACTCACAATCTCTTGTTGTTGAAGAAATATAGGTGCACAGTTCACTTTATAAAATGTAATATTCTCGCATTCTCAAATCTGCAGTTTATGATTCATTGTCTTTTGAAATATTCCGATTAACGAAGTATCGCTTATATCGTTTCTTGTGGCTTGTTTTATTAAGGAATAAAAAAGAGGGAAAAGAATGGCTTCAAAAATAATTTTGCTACGGGCAAAGCAAACAGTCAACCTTGCAGGATGTTGTATTCTATTGCTCTACACTCTGAGCGGTTTAATGTTTCAAGGTGGCATGTGGCTAATTTCGGGAGCATTTTGCTGGTTTGTAATTGTTAGCGGTTTTCTTGTTAGTCATATCTATTGTTATTATAAGAAACGTTTACAAGAGATATCATTCAAAACTGAGCGCCCGAAAAATAGAAAAGGAGAAGCGTGGCATGAAAGGGGATCATTCCATTTTTAACCTAGAATTCTAGCCTTTATGAACTTACATTTCGCCTCAGTATCCTACATGATCTGGTAATCGGCCCATGTTTGTTGGGTTCGAGATTAGGAATTTATATAAAGCCTATCAAGACCGTAACAAGAAAGGCAATTCCGCATCCTATGCCGGCAAATCTCATTCGGGTTTTGTTGATATAGATTCTTATTGAATAGTCTTGTGATGAGCTAAGAAGTTCAGATGTACTAAGAAGTATTATAGCCGTGGCCGCTAGCCATAAACTGATGTCTGAAATTGTTAGCGGGATGTTCATGTGGATCACAGTTACCTTTTGTTATAAATCTAGGATAAAGTTAATTCATGTACTTCAAGTTTGTTATAGAGATTTATACACAAGTAACAAAAACTGTTCCTTGAAAATTTTTCGGCTATTATCAATAACGCCTTTTAAGTCATACTCAGGAATTACTTTATCTATACTAGCCTTAAGCGCTTCAATGTTGACTTTAAAGTTAGTACTGTCAGCTAAGAATTGCAAGGCAAGTTCTAGTTTATGATACTCTTTATCGTTTTCTTTCTCTCCAGCCACTTTGCCAAGCAAAAGATAATTTAACGCATAATAGGATAAAATTATAGCTTTTGCATTTAGGAAATTTGGAATGCTCTCTTTGAGGTCATCATCAGGGCTTAAATTGTCAAAATAACCGTAGATGACTTGTAGCATGCTGTGGGCTTCTTTTGAAGTTTCTTCAGGAATCTCACTTTTTATTGCTGTTGAGATTTTTAGGAAGTTCAAGTTCAATGGAGGCATTAATTGCCCTGTGAAACTGAAGGTCTCCAAAAGATCCTTAGAAGAATAATTCTTTAACCGTTGCCAATGAATTGGTTTTTTCTGCAGACCAATAAGAATGTCAAATGCGAAATCAACAATGCCTACTGAAGCATTAATTACCGCTAACAGTTCATTTCTTCTTATAGCTACTTTCCATAAATCCTTGGTTTTTTGCTGCTCCTCAAGTATCGTGTTAACTTCATCACATAAATTAATGAACAATTCAGAGTTTTCATTCGTGTAGAACGTGTCAGTTACATTTCTCCATCCTACTTCTAACGTATTTCCAAAATTCTCAATGTTGGTTATTTCATAAACAGGAATTTCCTTAACGATAACGAATCGTTTTTTAAGGAAACCTTTCTCAATAAAAAATCTTACAGTATTATCAAATATCTCAGCTTTAGTCACAAGGAGACCCTTGGGTTTTAGTTCGGGAATATCCTCTCGATTTTCGAGAGCGATAGGTTGCTCGAGATCCTTAGGCTTTTCTTCGACCTTGGGTTTCTCTTCCGCCTTTGGTTTTTCTTCCGGAATGTCTTCCCAATATTCGAGATCGACGGATTGCTTCCTTGATTCAACAATGTTGAAGATTACATTAATTGTATTGCCTTTTGAGTTGGTTTGTATTTCTCGTATCATTGTGGGTTTGCCCGTGGATTTTGCAATAGCGCAGCCTACTGCGTTGACCAGTGGGCATCCGAGCAGTTTAACGCTTTTGAGATTATGTTTTGGGCTATATAGGTTCTTATAAAGTGAGTCATGAATACGTAGAATTGCCTCGTTCTTGTTTGTGGTCATTTCAATTTCTTTGGCTAAATAGAGCACACTGAAAAAGTCTGGCAGTGTCATATCAAGTTCGCTTAAAGGGATTTTGGTGAAGTCTGTTTTGTGTTTTTGTTCGATTTTGTCCAATAAGCTTACACCGGGGGATGTTATCAGAATCCCTTTTGGTTTTTCCACTAAGAATTTGCCTCTCGCTATGTCTTCAATTTCTGCTATTCCATCAGTGTAGGCAGCTGGGATGAATGTAACCATTTCTTGTAGACCTTTCAGGTGGTCAGGCAAGTAAATATCTCTCGGACATGGGGGGATGTTATATGCTTCGTTTTTAGGAATGAGACAATTGAGCATTCTGTCTATGTTCAAGTAACCAGGTAAAGATGATGTTATTAAGAAACTAGCTTCAACATGTTTTGGGGGTGGTATTAATAAGAATAGGGCACCCCAGAAAACTAAGCCTAAACCAATTAAGGAAAATATTTGTGAATTTGAAAAAACCGACACGACGAACAGTGTGATTCCTGAAACCAAAAATATGAATGCAAGTAGAAATGAATCAATTTTTGATTTTTCTGGTTTTTTTTGCATTCGCGTTCTTCGCCGGGTTAAATTTACTATTACCCTTGGTCAAGATTATTCTTTTATGATTTGAAATATGAACTATGAGTGCTTCAATTGTCTGGATTATTGTTGATTAATGTTTAAGAGTCTTTCGATGACAATTGCAGCTCTTTTTTTTGAACCCTAAAACTCCATACACCATAATCAAAATATAACCCATCGAGAAACATATGGCATGCTCCGAGTAAGCTTAGAAAAACCATGAATGTTGTTTTTCCTCGACTTCTGATGAAGATGCTCAAGCCTTGGGCCTCCGAAGGCTAGAAAGAGGGAGATGATTGCATTCAAGCATTCGACCTCAAGCCGTTCTTCAAAACTCAAATGAACAAAACTTATGTCTTCAAACTTTTCTTTCAGCTTTGTAAGGATCTCTGAAGCATTATTGCCGTTTTTGGCTAACTCTTTAAAAGCTTCATAGATAAGCTTGAGTTCAGGGTTCATAAACTGATTGTGATACGCCTGCTCAGTCCATAACTTTTTGATTCTGACAGAAGCAACTAAAAGTATTAGAAGTTATCAAATTCCCCATAAACTAAAAACGTACCAACCTCAAAAGAACAAAAAACCTCTCGAAAAACAATTAATATTCTAACGTCGAATTAAAGCAGTCCCAAACTACAGCAACATTGCAATAAATTTGAAAAAACAAAAGACTTCTCTAAGGTGGTTGGCCTCTCCTATTAACGACCAACTATGCCTTAGAGCTCAAACGACAACAAAATATGTCCAATATTAATTAGTTATAGACGGGTGCTAAATTTTAGGGTTTGGTTATGTATTTTCAGGTTTTCGTCTTAAGCGTTTCACCGCTATTACAGCATAAATTAATGTGATTTCGGGGACAGTTATGGCGACGGCAATCACAATTACAAATGATGTTGCATGCGACGTTAAAGGTACTGCAAATTGTATTTTCACTAGATGTGTACTAAATTGTGTCGTGTACCATACGTAAAAGTTTTTAAGGTCTTGCGTGTAGCCCTGATTTGTAGCTTGCTGGCCATCTACGAATACAACTGGAGTAGTCTCATTCGGCACAAAGATTTTTGGAATAGTCATATTGCTATATCCTGTGGTGCCGCTTTCGCCTGTCAATGTGAAAGATACTGTTGTTGATTTGGCAGACTGGCTTATTGCTATAGTAATGTTGGAAATCTGGAGACTTGTTACGTTTCCTGTGATTAACAGATTAACGGTTGTGCCGTTATCTGTCGTCGCTGTAACATATGTTGCTAATGGAGTTGGAGAAGGCGATGGTATTGCTGATGGGATTGAAGTAGCTTTCGGGTTACTTGTTGTCCAAGGTGTTGAAAATGGAGTTGACGTCTCAGTTGGTATTGGAGTAGGAGTTGGAGTAGGAGTTGGCGCAGGAGTTGGAGTAGGTGTAGGAGCAGGAGTGCTTGTCACAGTAAATGAGTTGCTGGTACCAGAATGACTACCATCAGTAGCCATAATATTAGCGCTTGAACCCGCAGTATCCACCGTAACTGAAGACGATCCTACGCCGTTAACGAAGGCATTCATCGCGCCAGGACTAATTGATCCAGCAGAGTACGTCAAAATCGGCGTACCAGTATAGCCTGTAACCGTGTTCACATAAGCATCCTTAGCCATTACTGTTATCTTGAAAACAGAACCGGCAGTCTGAGGACTATCGATAATACTGAAAATGAAGCTGTTGAGAACATCAGGATTAACCGTGAAGATGGCGCTTGTTCCATACATGCCAGAACCAGTTGTGAAAAGTGTAACTCCTGAACCTGCGCCAGTGACTGTCACTGAACCTGTCCAAACACCACTTAGGAAGACACTAGTGCTAGTTGGACTAATAGTTCCAGTTGAAACATTCAAACTGTTAGATCCAACATAGTTCGTAAGGGTGTTGTTAGAAGCGTCCTTAGCGGTAATTGTTATGCTAAACGACGTTCCGGCAATTTGAGTACCCATGGAGCTAAACACGAAATGATCAAGAGGAGGAATATTTACCGTAACCGACACTGCGGAAGAATTCAATGAAGCGCCCACATTATCCTTTACCTGAAGGATGAAACTCCAACTACCAGTCGCCGTGACAATTGAAGTGACAAAACTGAAACTTGCAGAGTTTGAACCTGCCGTAACGTAACTCCCGCCAGGAGCCTTCTGAAGCCACTGATACGTATACGGAGAAGTACCCGTAGACACAGCAGAAGAAGTCAAACTACTAATCTGACCCTGAGTAATTATTCCAGGAGCAGGGGTCACAGATGGAGCAACCAAAGCAGAATTCACCGTAACAGACACAGCAGAAGAAGCCACCACTGCTCCAGCCGTATCAGTAACCTGAAGTTCAAAACTCCAAGATCCCGTAGCCGTAGAACCAGAAGTAACAAAAGAATAACTCCCAGAAGTTGCACCACCAATCGCCGAATAAGAACCTGCACCAGGAGCCTTCTGAAGCCACTGATACGTATACGGAGAAGTACCCGTAGACACAGCAGAAGAAGTCAAACTACTAATCTGACCCCGATCAACCGTACCAGCAGAAACAGACACAGATGGAGCAACCAAAACAGAATTCACCGTAACAGACACAGCAAAAGACAGAACCGAAGTCACACCTAAACTGTCAGTAACAGTCACAGTAATAAAGAAAGAACCGGAAGACACGGAAGAAAAACTAAACGTAGACGCAACCTGACCACTCTGAGTAGACCCACCTACATACCACTGATAACTTGTGTAAGTGCCTGAACCGCCGCTAGGAGCAGCCGAGAACGTCTTAGACTGCCCAACATCCATAGCCCAAGAAGTAGGCGACACAGTAACAGTCGGAGCAACATTCACCGTAACAGACACAGCAGAAGAAGCCACCACTGCTCCAGCCGTATCAGTAACCTGAAGTTCAAAACTCCAAGATCCCGTAGCCGTAGAACCAGAAGTAACAAAAGAATAACTCCCAGAAGTTGCACCACCAATCGCCGAATAAGAACCTGCACCAGGAGCCTTCTGAAGCCACTGATACGTATACGGAGAAGTACCCGTAGACACAGCAGAAGAAGTCAAACTACTAATCTGACCCTGAGTAATTATTCCAGGAGCAGGGGTCACAGATGGAGCAACCAAAGCAGAATTCACCGTAACAGACACAGCAGAAGAAGCCACCACTGCTCCAGCGGTATCAGTAACCTGAAGTTCAAAACTCCAAGATCCCGTAGCCGTAGAACCAGAAGTAACAAAAGAATAACTCCCAGAAGTTGCACCACCAATCGCCGAATAAGAACCTGCACCAGGAGCCTTCTGAAGCCACTGATACGTATACGGAGAAGTACCCGTAGACACAGCAGAAGAAGTCAAACTACTAGTCTGACCCCGATCAACCGTACCAGCAGAAACAGACACAGATGGAGCAACCAAAGCAACATTCACTGTCAAATAAGCCGTACCAGTATGACCGCTATCATCATTGGCAAAAATAGTAATGAACCCCGCATTAGTCAAAGTTACCGAGCCACTCCAAACACCGTTTGACCAGTCAGAAGTCCCTGTTCTATTGGGAGTAATTGACCCGGGAGAAGCAGACAAATCCACAGAAGCGCTGAAGCTTGTAACCGTGGTTAAATCCGCATCTTTAGCTGTAACAGTAAGAGTGAAAGGAATATAGGCTGTCACTGAACTAGGACTCTTAACGGCAAATTGAGACAAAGGGAGTGTTTGGGCTTTGACTTGCGTGCTTGCGATTGCGCAGATTGACAACGAAATCAAAAATGTGACTACAAGTAATTGAAATTTCTTCATGTTTCTTCATTCTGACATTTATGGTTGACTTCGACTTGAATAAATTATTTATTAAAATATTGTTTCTATTTGCTTAAACCTTTCCTATTCTTATACTTTCAGAGTTGTGCATAAACAAGATAAAGTTGATTAGACTTGATGATTAAGCTGAGAAAATAATATATTTGTCCAGATTATGTGAACAAACAATATTAACCTATGAGTATTTAGCTGGATCTTTATTCCTGAAAGGTTCAAAAATGTTCACCATTTACTTTGGTTTTGGTTGTCTTTGAAGTATTATTTCTGATAAATATGCCAGAGTTTCCTATCTAATATTTTGCTATTGGTGAAGTTTAATATTTTCATAGAAGGTCTATGGCAACAGTTACTACAAACAAGAGGCCTAGCACTAACGCTATATTCCGAAGTTTCTTCATGTCTGAGATTAATGTCTTTTCTCCGAAAATAAAAGGTATAAGTTCAGCTGTGACAAGGAGAAGAATTGCGCTTACAGCTAGGAGAATGCTTAGATCTTGAACAGTTAAGGGAGGAAGTAACATTTTTACATTTCTTCCATTTGATATTCTATAATTAGTGTTTTTGTGTCGGGGTTTAATGTATCTTTTTGGATTGTTATTGGTTTATCTGTGGCTTTGGCAAATGCACAAGCGAAAGCACTTGCTAAAATGCATCCGATCTGCGTGTGAGTTCGGGGTTGACTATTTCTGGTTTCGTTGCAAAGTGTGTTGAATACGCTGCCAGTTAGCTCTAGGGTAATGGTTCTATCTTGGATTCGAATTTGAGCATCTTCAGCAAATTTTAGTTTTTGGAATAGTCTCCCAATTATACTCTGCATTTGAGGTAGAGAAATTTTTCTGAAAGATAATCCGAGTTCGGTTTCAAACATCAAGGAAAGAGCAAGTCCCGGCGGAGTGAGGAACAATCCGGTTCTTTTCTTATTGAACAACTTATCATTTGTTTCATCTGATGTAGGCAGAGTCATCTCAGGCGTCTTAGGTACGAATATTAGGCTAGATTCAAAGTCTCGAATGTTGTGAGGCGGCAAATATATTCCTTTTTCAGTTAAATCAAACTCGGTGAGGAAGCGTTCAATGTTGCTTCCGCTAGCACTTGTGGAAGCCTTCAACAAGGAGAGAAACGCATGTTTCGTTGGAGTGAAGAAGAGAAGCAACATACTCCAAAAGGAGATTGAAACACCCAGAATAGCTAGAAATGAAGAGTTGTTTAGTGCTGAGAGCACTATCATGGCTACGCCTGTTATGAGGGCGATTCCTATTATAACTACAGTGATTATATCTTGATTAATTTTAGTTATATTGGTTCTAAGCATTCATTTACCTTTATGGATACTTCAATTAATATCTTATTCTGAAAAATAAGTACTTTTTAGAAATTTGAATCAAGTTATTTTTCAGATGCGACTTAACCCCGAATTGGTTATTTCGTACGCTCGTAGATTTTTCTGCAGGGTTGAACCAAAAAGGGCGCGTTCCTTTTCTTTGCACTTCTCTAAAATGTAGCAACAGCTGACAAATTAGTGTTTTAGCGAAAGAGAGGAGAGTTAAAATGGAGGAATTCTTGGGTTCCCTACTTTGCTTTTCTTCTATTCAGGAATATGAATGTCACCAAAACTCCGACCAATATTAATGCAACAACCGAACCAACGAGATATATGGTATTTAAATTGGAATCAGATGAAGACTGCGTTCGAGAAGGTGAAGGGCTAGTAGACGGTGAAGGCGAAGGAGACAGAGTTGGACTAGGTGAAGGAGACGGAGACGCACTTGGAGTAGGGGTGCGAGTAGTAGTGGGTGTGGGAGTGCGAGTTGGAGTAGGCGTCGGAGTAGCTATGGGTAATGCTGCAAAGTTGGCTGTTATATTTCCAGGTCCGTTTATAGTCGCGGTTGCAGAACCTAAATATGAATTTGCAAACGTGATGCTTCCGGAATCGGATGTCCATGAGGAAAATTGGAAGCCATAAGACGGGGTACCAGATATTGAAATTGAGCCAGCGTCCTGCCACGTATTTGTTCCGGAAGGACTTGTTGTTCCGTCTCCAGAATGACCAACAGCGAATGATACCAAGTATTGAGTCATCCAGTTCCAAGTAATAGTCGAAGGTGCACTAATCGTCAAGGTCAATGCTGATGCACTGCCAGAGGCTGAAACACTTCCGGTACCTGACCAGCCTGTACAAACGTATTGAGTTCCTGAGCCGGCGGAAACTGGAGAAGCAACAAAAGCGCTTATGCTCGTTCCATCATCATACCATCCGTTTGCTGGCAAGGGGGAATCATTGGCCGAAGTGGTTGTCAAGTAGTACTGGGTCTTGTAAGATCCGGTTATAGTTGTGGGCTGTGTAACATTGATGAATAAAGCGCTGTTATTTCCGCCCACCCCTGTGAGGATAAGCTGTTTGCTGTTTGCAGCGACTAATAGTTGAGGCGAATAGCTGAAGGTATAGATGTAACTTGAGTTAGCCCAAATTGTGAAACCGGCTCTGTTATAGCTGGTGCCGTTGACGGTAATTACGTTACCAGAGAAGTCTAAGCCTACGCCAGACTGAGCCAAAGTCAGGTTGTACTGAGTTTGCCAGTTAGCGATGGCTGTCTTTGGACCGTTCATTGTGATGTTGTTTGAGGGTGAAGTGTTGCCTGATGCGTTGCCGCTCCAATTAGTAAAGATGTATTGAGTTCCAGGAGATCCAAGGACGGTTAAAGAGTTGAGTGAGGCAGTTGCATTTGTGCCTGAGTCGTAATAGCCAGTTCCGCCAACAGTGCCATTGACGGAAGAGACGTTCAAGTAGTATTGGGTCTTCCAGTTGGCTATTGCAGTCCTAGAAGCATTCATAATTATGGCGTTTGAAGTCGAAGATGTTCCTGAAGCATCCCCACTCCAATTAGTGAAGACGTACTGAGTTCCAGGAGCTCCAGCAACTATCAATGGATTAACCGAGGCAAAGGCAGATGTGCCATTGCTGTACCAGCCTGTGCCTGTTGTAGTGCCATTGGGCGATGATACAGTTAAGTAGTAGTCGTGTTCCCAGATGGCTTGCTCGGTTATTGGGCTACCCATCGTTAGGCTTGCGGGATTGTTTGTTCCAGTGTAGCTTCCTATTCCCGAACCATTCCATCCGATCCAAATATAGCGTTCACCCGCTGCCGCCACCGGCGCAGTAGCAGTTATAGTAACTGTCGAAAATTCGGCAAATGGACCACTTGGGGGAGAAACAGTACCAAAATTGGATGAAGTTGACAATAGTAAAGGTGTGGGTCCAATGTAGCTGTCACTGACTACCATATCGTCAATGTAATAATTCCACTTTTCATCAGAAATAGCGACACTTTGACTTCCTCCAAGAACTACATTTGCAGGTATTCTAACACTGTTATTTATCCCTGCAACGTCGAGGATAGATTGGCCGTCGATGAATAATTGTACTTCACCGTTTGTGCTTGTCAGTTCTTTTAGTTCGACAGAGTGCCAGCCTAATGTAACGGGATGTGCAGTTGCTGTAGTGTTTGTGGTGCTGATGGAAAATGAAAAGCCTGGATATCTAAAATCAACATAGTACACTCCCCAATAGAGGGTTCCGGCTACGTTGAAAACGCATATTTCGCCATCTCCGAAGTTGCCGCCTTGAGTGGTGGAGAATCCGCCTACTTCGTAGTAGTCTCCTGGTGTAGAGGGAACTGACGTTGAGTTAATGTAGATATATTCTCTTAGGTATATTGGGTTAGGTAGCGAATTTCCTAAGAAATGATAATAAAGATTCTCTACATCCCCGACCACATTATTTTGAACGCTGGATGCTCCGCTGTGAGCGGTTTGATTGTTTAAGGAAAGCGCGCCGTAGGTAGAGGTCCACGCGTTCAAGTTGCCGCTTTCAAAGCCGTCACTGAAAGTAATAGCTGCAGCTGCAACCTCGATTAACAAAGGAGACAATAGTGCAATGGTTAAAACTGCTACAATAATTGGGAACATTAATTTATTCTTCATTCCTAGCACATCCTATCTAAAGTATTACTTCTTTAGATTCGCAGATGTTTAAAAGGTTTATTCCTTTTGAATCAATATTATTGGCTTTCTGCGCGGTACAATTACCTGTTTTTCAATCCCAATTATGTAGCGATACGTTATGGGGTTGAGTTGAGCGTTTCCTTGGTTAACCTCCATATGAGGAAACCAATTGCGGCGATGATAAAGCTTATGATTGTAAGAGTGTCTACTCGAATCCATGGTATAAGATGGGATAAACCAAGAGGTAACCATTCAGGATGGATTAGTTGGATGAGTACTCCGTAGATCCATGCTAACAAGCCGAATAAGAAGAGAAATTCTCCAAATACCTTTATGAGAATCAGTTTTAGATTTGCAGCCATGAGACGTGTTTCCTGTGTTTTGAAATTGTGTGGATGTTAAAATAAGTTTTTGTTTACAAAAGAAGCAGTTTGAATTATCTTAGTAATTTCGTTGAACGGTAGTCGATTTTTGTTTGGTATTCTCGGGCTTCTGCTGCGGTGGCAAGAACCGCGGTTAAAGTCAGTAGGCTTAGGGTTATTGGTGTCAGGCCAATGCCTGCGGGAGTGTAATATAATATTAAGCCTACCATGGGTGTGAGGGCTATGCTGAGTCCGATGCTTAAGACTAATCGTTCGATATTGTCAAAGCTTTTTGAGGAGGTTTTTATTGGGACTTTGGTTGGGAAAAATGCTTTTGTGAAGGCGTATCCTGGCAAGAACAGTACGAATATCACGCCTAAGAGGTTGCGAAGGTATGCTAATGGGTATGAATCTGGTGGAATTGTGAAGACAGTTATTACAGTTGCTATGGCTATTGCGATTGTAATCCAGTACCATGCTGACTCTAAAGTGAAAAGGTAGGTTCCGATGGATTTGAGTGCAGGTTCCTGTTTGTCGTTGAAATGGATTTTGTCTTCGGCTTGGAGTTGATTTAGGAGATTGATAATTTCGTTTTCTGGCAGGTTTGTTGCCTTTTGTATTAATCGTATCAGTTGGCTTGTTGTTTGGGGTTTCTGCTCTTTCACAGTTTCGATAATGAGGTCTTTTATTGACTCGTTGCGCCATTGGTTTTGGGACAATTCAAAATGCACGCTCATGGATGTTTGTGGTTTTGTGATTTTGTTCGACTACACTTAATTGCCCAATTGCTATTAAATGTATTATTCCGGTGTTAGAAGAGAAGTTTTGAGGTTTTATTTTTTGAGTCCTTTCTTTGGTTCCCTTGTCCGAAGTAGGTACCCCCCTCTAGTTTATTTGTAACAGTTTTGGCAAATTGTGGGGTGATATTGTGAAGTTGCAGGCAGGTGTGCGGCTTGAGGCTGGGGTTTGGTTGGCGTATGGGGCGCTTTGCGGTCGGGAACGGTTGTGTCCGAGTGTGCTGTTGAAGGGTTTCTTAGGCTTGTTTTAGAGAATGATTTCGGTTTTGGGTTTTCTATCTTTAGTTCGGGTGCTGCTAAGATGCGTGTAGAGGGCTTTGATGCTTACGCTCGGGTGCTCTTGGACTGTGCACTGCGTGGGAATGGTTCTTTCATGCGTTGGGTAAGGATGAAGTGTCT
Source organism: Candidatus Bathyarchaeota archaeon (assembly GCA_963811105.1). Lineage (GTDB taxonomy): Archaea > Thermoproteota > Bathyarchaeia > Bathyarchaeales > Bathycorpusculaceae > Bathycorpusculum. The sequence continues at coordinate 31,695 of CAWEPZ010000014.1, forward strand.
GTTGAGGGCTTGCTGCTGTGGGCTTTGAAGGCGGTTTCGGATTCTGAGTTGCGCATGCGGATTGAAGAGGCACCTATTTCTGCGCTGCGGTAGCGGTACTTGGAAAGATGAAGGAAAGGTGCAGCAAGAAGCTTTTTTTCCCATGTCTCAGAGATGGCAGCGACTTAAACCTCTGGGATGCACTGGGACATTGCATAAAAGAAGGTATAATGGTAGGTGTGTGCGTGCTGTTTGGTTCTGTCAGCAAAGGGTAACCTTTGGAATCTGGCGCTGCAGTTTAGGTATCTTTTGGAAAGCTTCTTCAGAAGGCTTAGAGAGAATTCTTTGGAGTTGAGAACAGATCTGTCAAAAAAAGGCGACGTTTATGTTGATGTAGGGCAGAACGCTCCAGAGAGCGCCGCACTACACCCCGCAGCAGCCAAGATTCCCTAAAATTTAGCCGCATAAAGTACTTCAGAAAGCCAGCGTAAGAAACAAAACTGCTAATTCCGTGAAACATAAGAATGAGCACCCACCTATATCAGATTGGAGAGAACATGCTTAGAAAATTGCTAAAGAACACAATAGCAAAAACTATTTCATATCTTATCTATAAAGTAGATTATAAAGAGTATTTCAGCTTTTTCGAAAGCAAAGGATTTCATATAACTCCAGTTAATTTTGACCAGCCTATTCCACAGTTAGCAACTCTCCCAAATGACCTGTGGGACAAAGAATCTAAACTCGTTGAAATCAATATCAATGAAAATAATCAAATTAACCTTCTTTCGCAATTTTCCAGATTTAGAGTTGAATATGACAATTTCCCCAGGAGCAAGACAAAGATTCCATACGAATATTATGGAAACAATAAAGAGTTCGAAAGTTGTGATGGCGAAATTCTGTACAGTATCATTCGCCATTTTAAGCCAAAGAGAATACTTGAAATTGGTTCAGGGTATTCTACTATGCTGTCAGCTCAAGCAATACTGAAAAACAGAGAAGAAAACGCAAGCTATGAATGCGAACTCACGGCGATTGAACCACTGCCAAGTGAGATATTAACGAAAGGTTTTCCAGGTCTGTCCAAATTAATACACGGAATAGTCCAAGATGTTCCTTTAACTGAGTTCAGGAAGCTGGGCGAGAATGACATTCTTTTCATAGATTCAAGTCACGTTCTAAAAACCGGCAGCGATGTGCAGTATGAGTTTTTAGAAATATTGCCAAGACTTGGAAGGGGAGTATTCGTTCATATTCATGATGTATTTTTGCCACGCGAATATCCAAAAGAATGGATTTTAGAAGAGCATAGGTTCTGGACAGAACAATATCTGCTTCAGGCATTTTTAAGCTTCAACGACGCGTTTGAAGTTCTCTGGGCTGGAAGCTATATGCATTTGAAACATCCTGACGAACTAGAAGCGGCTTTCAGTTGGTATAATAGAAACAAGAAATGGCCAGCAAGTTTTTGGATAAGGAAGACAAGATGACACTTTGCATGGAATCTTGGCAAACCATATGGTTTGTTTGTAATCAGATGTGAAATTAATTTAGGGACAAGCCCGCGTGCGATTTTTTGTAGCGATGTCTTTATTTGGTGATTAGTACGGCGCATGATGCTTTGTGGGCGACTTTTTCGCTTGTGCTGCCCAGAAAGAGTTCTTTGATTTTGCTGTCTCCCTTGTGGCCTATAATTATTAAGTCAAATTGGCCGTTGGCGGCAGTTTCAACTATCTGCGATGATGCATCTCCTTCTTTAAGTTCAGCGGTGATTTCAAGGTTAGGCTTAAGATTAGTCGCTCTTTCAAGAGCTCTGGACAAAACAGCCTCATGCACCCTTCTAAGATCTCTAGTAAAAGAGGCCATATTTGTCTGGTAACCTATCTGTTCTTGAAGAGACCCCGACGCAGGAAGCTGCTGAAACATGCTTGATTTATACTCAGACTCCGGAGGAGGCTGAAAAACATTAAGCAATAGAACGGATGCGGAAAACTTGTCAGCGACCTCAAGAGCAAAATCCAAAGCCTTCTCCGAGTATTCAGAACCATCCACTCCCACCAGAATTTTCGTAATCAAACAAGATTCCTCCATGCTTAATTTAGAATTGAAGCTCATAGACTTTTCGAATCAACACGCCGCACAATCAAAAGGAAAAAGAAGATGCTTTGAAATCTCATGCATATATTCGATTCCGACTATTCTTATACCCAATATTTGAATCTACTCTGTGCCCTATTTTGATTTGACTTAATGCAGCCTTCATCTTGAATCCAACAGAATACACTTTATCCTTGAATCCTGTAAACTAAACCTGAATAGCAGCACCTTTTCCCACAAACACACAGCGTAACCGTGAGTTCTGTTCGGTTTGACTAAATTTTAGTCCCCCAAACCCAAACGGTAACATCCAGATGCTTTCCTAATTGGTCGAAACTCAAATTTACCTGAAACATAAAATGGGTACTCAGTTGCCCCATAGTGAGCGATTTGCTGATTTACGCTAGAATTCTGAATACCAATCAAATGTTCTATCATCTGTTTTTATTTTTTTAAACGCAATGCATCTTCGTCCAAGAATAGACAAATCTTGCCTCAACAATTTAATCTGACGTTGAATAAGATCCAGGAACGTTTTTGAAACAACCTTAAGGACACCAGAGTTTTGTTTGGCTGGCCAAGACGCATAAATCTTATAGCATGGATATCTTGAAACATAGCGGCAAAGCTTGCTAATGCTTGGCCAATCTGCATCATCAAAAACTACAACTCCATCAACATTAAGCATCCTGTTGATATAAAAGAAATCAAGAAGCGCATGATCAAATGTGTGCCAGCCGTCAACAAAAGCGAAATCTATGCGTATCCCTTGTCTTATCAAATCAGGAAGAGCCGTTTCGGATGGTGCATTTATAAACTTAATTATATTCTGATATTTTGCTCTTTGAATATTTCGATAACCAATTCCTTCAAAAGACCAAAATGGTGAAGGATCAACAATAATGTGTTTTCTACCTTTCACTTTCTGTAGGGCTTCGCAAATGAACAAAGCTGATATACCATAGGCAAAACCGATTTCTAAGGTGATTTCTGGCTTTATTTCTTCCACGATACCTTGCAAGAATTCTCCTTCCTCTGGAGGGAAACCGCCATTAAGTGCTCGGGTCTCTCAAAATTTCAAGTAAAACAGGATTCATTGTATCAGCCAAGACTTTCAATCGTTATAAGACATAAAGAAGGTTATCCAGTCCAATATTTCAATATGTTACGGGCTCGCTATATCATTACATATATCCGCATAAATATCTAACATTGATTAGAGCCTGTTTCTATTGATATTCTTAATTATCTTTATTTCTATTCAGAGTTAATAGACAGGAAAACAGTAGAACCGTATATGGAATATCCACCATACGAGTATGAAGTTCGTCGGCTCACCCACACAGTCCTATTTCAATTGATGTGCTCAAATGTCTCCATCCAGGTACCCGACAACTCGAGGAACCCTTGAAGCGCGAATTCGGTTGGATGCTGCCTTCTGAAGAATTTGAACATGGTAACTGCAAGTTGAATCCACTGAAAGACTATTTGATGAACAGAAAATGGGGGTTTTTAGAATTGACATAGGCGTACAGCGCTCTTGTAAGATTTGGCGAGCTATCGCCCGAGGAGACTCTCCGAAAAGCTGGCGTGTCGTTTGCGTAGCGTATTTAATATTGTCTGAACAGGGTTGTAGACTAAAAACGCCCTGAATAATGCCCCCGACAGCAGTGTTAAGCTTAAGACCTGCGTAATCTGTGAAGGCGCACCTGCACCTGTAAATGTGGAAACCAAGGCGTCTGGAAGAGTTTCATTGATCCCGCTTATTGCGTAGCTACCGATTATGCCTGATGAATAGTCGTTTGCTAAGGCTGTTGCGTTAAAGACGTTGAGTGCACTGGAATTCGCGTATAGGTAGTAGTTGAACCATGATAGTGCGTATTTTTCTGTTGTTGGTGTTGTGGTAAGGTTGTATGTGAAGCCGTATGGTGTTCCGTTCCATATGCCCAGATCGTGGTCTGCTCCACTTATTTGGATGTATTCTTTTGAGGCGTTAAAGTTGTTGTAGTAGTTAACATTGTCATTTAAGGGTGAGCTGGCGTCTTTTGAGCCGAAGATCAACATTGCTGGCACGTTAACGTAGCTGGAATTGTTTATAGCATTAGTTGAGTTTGCTGCACCCATTGTAAGGATAACTTTTATGCGATTATCTGTCCCTGCTTGTTCAATAACACTTTCTCCTCCTCTGCTATGTCCAAGCGCTCCAATCGCCTCAAGATTTACTGCGTTCGCCAAGGGGAAGGTGGGTGAAGAGGCATAATTTACGATTAGATGTTCCGCTTCTGTTTCGTCTGATACTCCTGTGTCATGAGTTGTCAATGGATTGGCGTTTGCAGCACAAACAATGTAACCGTTTGACGCCATGTATTCAAGAAACGGTACATAATCAGCAACTGATAACCCGGCATATCCACCTCCAATGCTAAATACAATTAGGGGATGTGAACTATCGTTGCTTATTTTGGACGAATAAAATGTTTCTACAACATAATTTTGAGCCCCGATAACCGTGAAATTAAACGTAGAAACAGAGTTTCCGCTTGGTGATGGCGTTGGAGTTGGAGAAGGTGTTGGCGAGGGTGTTGAAGTTGGCGTTGGAGAGGGTGAGGAAGTTGGGGTTGGGGTTGGACTTGGAGATGGTGAGGGCGTTGGAGTTGGTGAAGGTGAAGGAGAGGGTATTGAGGTTGGAGTTGGAGAGGGTGAAGGAGATGGAGTTGGAGTTGGAGTTGGAGAGGGTGAAGGAGATGGAGTTGGAGTTGGGGTTGGAGAGGGTGAAGGAGATGGAGTCGGAGTTGGAGAGGGTGAAGGAGATGGAGTCGGAGTTGGGGTTGGAGAGGGTGAAGGAGATGGAGTTGGGGTTGGAGTCGGAGAGGGCGAAGGAGATGGAGTTGGAGGGGAAGGAAATGGAGTTGGTGTACGTGTTGGCGAGAGTGTTGGTGTCGGTGTTGCTGTGGGTGTTGGGGTTTTGGTTGGTGTGGGTGTCGGGGTTGCTATGGGTGTTGGTGTTGGTGTTACGTTAGGTGTTGATTTAGCGGATGTTGAAGAGTAAAATATTGCTAGAAGAATAACAAGTGCAACAATCACTATGGCAGCGCACGCGCCAACCCATCTTTTCTTCCTTTTTACTCCGAGATATATGTCAACCATCTCTAAATCAAGCTGTCCGTTTTCTTAGCTAAATAATTGGGGTAAATATAGCATTTTGGATAATTATCTTATTTTCCTTATGAAACCACAATTAGTATTAATAGAAAAGTTTGTTCATCTAATTATGGCACTTAGACTTTTTGATGAATCGACCAGTCTTAATGTCTATATATGGTTCTTGAGAGCCCTTTTTTTGTCTTTGTAGGTACATTCCTTCTGCGGTAAAATTCCATGGTTGCATTGGTGATCATGTGAGTAAATAAAGGCTAATGCTTCTATAAGCAACATATCTAAAGATAAATTGCGTAAGTAGTTGTTAACCTATTTAACAATATTACTAACT
>CAWEPZ010000015.1:0-33697 GCA_963811105.1 Candidatus Bathyarchaeota archaeon
TAGAAAGTGAAGGTGTAGAGGACGTTTATGATGTTTCCAGCTGTGAAAGCTACTCCGGCGCCTAAGATGTCATGGCAGAAAGCTACGTTTGCTATGGTGTAGCTCATGTCGGTTTGATGTATTAATTAGATCAAAACAGTTTCATTGGCGGTTCTTGAAAAAAAGAAAGCGCATAACAAATGCGCCTATGTGTTTATAGCGAATGTTCCAGCTAGAAGTTTTCCTAGTAGTGATAGCAGCTAAATTGGAGAGGGATAGAAGGAGTGCCCCCTTTCGCATTTGTGAGCGTCAGTGTGACTATGAGGTTTTATGCATGGGCGACCGCAGCGGCAAACGAGCAGGCATTTTTCAGCTTGGGTGTTTCTTATTACAAGTCCTTCCCGACGGTGTATTGAATCGTTTAATGGCATGGTTAGTCATCCTATGCAAAGCTGAAGGTTAACCTCCACTCGATTGTCAAGGGTACAGCTGTGTTTACTACAAATGAACCGAAGTCTCCATCAGCAACTGACAGTCTGCTGAAGAACGAGGGATTCAAGTCTGTGCTGTTGCCAACGACTGCAGCCCAACCAAATGACTTCAAAGTGGCTGACCAATCATAGGTTGCAGTAGAGTAGTAATAGCATAGCCACAGACCTACCTCTGTGACCGTTATAGCGGTTAATACGCCACTGTTCCATGTTGCCAAATAACTGATTCGGTAGCTTCCGGTGCTGGGGTTTGATGTATTACCCGACTGCGAAGACGGCAAAGTAGTATTTGCTACGGTTAGGTTGCTTGTGGTTGGTCCTGTTACGCCTCCGCCAGTTCCAAGATAAATATGCCCGTATGAGGCAGAGGGTGCGCCGGTTAAGAAATTGCGAGTCCCAAGTCCTTGTACATAATTTTGTGAACATGCAAGGAAATTAACGATTGGAATTAAGCCAGTGTTTACAATATGTCCTTTGCTTTTCATTATCAATCGAGCTGTTCCATCTTTGACTTGTTCTTTGGTGCCTTCATAGAATAGGTATTCCTCGACAATTTCTATTTTGTCTCCAAAAGTGTTGCGTAGATGCAACAGGTTTTTGACGGCTTGTTTGATTTCACAAAGTTTTTCGGTCCATGCGTTTCGTTCTTTGATTGATATTTGCCTGCCAGGAAATGGAATTTTTATCGTAAAAAATCACCTCTCATAATAGCGCTTACTGTGAATACTGGTTTCCTCTCTTTTGTCTTGGTTTGATTTGTGTTCATTCTATCACTCTACGTATAGTCGCAATGAGACTTGAAATAAACTCTAACAGTGTGGTCGTCTGTTCCATTGACTTTTGCAGGTACGGTGTAACTGCTGCCGTTTGCTCCCTGAACATCGGATCCGCCAACAACCCATTGGTAAATCATATAGCAAGTGTGAGTAACGTGCCCTTGAGCGTCATAGTGATAATGATCGACAGGAGGAGTCCCTATGTTTTGTATGAACCCTTTTCCGGAACCTGAACTTACAGCTATGTAGCCAGGCACAGTACAGGAGGAATCAGCGGTTATAGCCCAACCAAGCAAAGGTCTTATTTTTAGAATGTGAAAGCCTACAGACGACAAAACTATTCTTTGGAAGGGATTGTTAGGATTCGCCAATTCGTCGACTCCATCATACGTCCAGCCGACAATAACGTAACCCAGCGCCCTGTTTGGAAGAGCTGAAACAGTGTAGTCCCTTCCAATGTCTACATAGACGTTTTCTGTATCAACAACGCAAAATGCGCCCCCAATTGAGCCGCATATGGAAAAGCTAGCAAGACCCAGTGGCCTTCATTATCTATCTGTGCGCTGTCAACTATGGAAAATCTGGAATCTGAACTTAGACCATCAGCCCACGAGGCGTCTTCGATAATATTGAATGGCGAATCTTTGCTTAGCGACTGCAAAGAAAAGAGGCAATCGTCTTCTTTGTGGAAGGGGATTTCTTTGTATCCAAACTGCATGATGTAGCCGGTTTCAATGCCTCTGATACAGCGGTTGAAGCCACCGATTCCTTCTTGACCTCTAACAATGGCTACCATGTTTTCAGCCTCAAGTATCGCAGTAGTTGATTTCTATGCAGTAGCAATTGTTGCTGTGAGTTACAGCGCCAAACGGGTTAGGGAAAGCGCCATATGTTAGTGCTCGTGTGTGGCCTTGGTCCTGTGTTCCAGGCGAGTAATATATGGCGCCAGAACCTGAGGCACTGTTGCACCAAATTACGAACAAGTAATCAGTGGATCCGGCCATCGTGAAGTCAACGTTGGTTAATTGAAAGACTACTCGTTGAGGAGAGGCGTTTGCAGCTACAGAAACTTGAACCGACTCAGCTGCAAGCGAGAGGTCACTGTGCTTGTAGACGGCTACTTTCATGTTTTTGGCTGATGTAGAGACGAGGACATAGGCTACAATGTTGAGGATTTTTTTGGGAGCTGGTGGTGAGGTGAAAACGCTTCCAACCAAGGTATTTATGCAGCTTGAATTGTTTGCGCTTGTACCACTGTTCCCAAATCTATTGGACGGGAATTGGTCTCAAACGCTTCCGTTCTTGTTAGATTCGTCGTCTTCGCAAATTGATTGCTCTGTCCACTTGGCATCATCCACTCGATGAGGCAAATTTTCCAACAGAAGGGAGTCTGCTAAATGGAACTTTTCTTCAACATTTATTTCGCCATCATTGATATTGATGACTTCTCCCCTTAATTCAGAACCGATTTGCAGAAAAACGGCAGTTAATGTGTGGTAGCTTAGTTCATCTTGTGGGTCGATAACGATGGGGTTAAGAGAGCCATAAACTTTTGAGCCGTCAAAAAACCAGTAATCAAACGCCCAGTTTCTAATGTTTAAGGGTGTTGCTGTTACCTCAAGTGTTGCACCGGTCTCAACCTGCGTGTAGCCTGTCGGTGAAGTCGTACCTCCAAGAGGAGTAACTATCGTGCAGTACCAACCACTTGAGGCTGAGCCGCCGCCACCACTAGTGCCTACAACTCGAAACAGGGGAAAAAAGTATAGCTCAAGCACCTCCTGATCCACAAGCGCCCGTGACCAAAGCATAACCTCAGCTAAAACACCCTTCAAGAAGACGCCCAGATAAACGATGTTTGCAGATGAATCAGGATTCCCTGTTTGATTCCACTGCTTGTGCAAGTATCCATTAACGTACATTTTCACGGTAGCGCCATCATAAGTGACCATACTAAACAAGCGTGCACCAACAGTTGCCACCCCAGCATCAGAATTAAAATAATGAACCAGACCAGCTATAGTAACGGAAGCAGTAACTACTCCAGTGTTTGAGTGATAATGCAAACCAAATTGCCCACTTTTCTGACAAACATTTCTTTCCGTTGAGTCAGCAGCTGAAGGACTAAACCAACCGCCAAAACTTAATTTTCCCGTAAAATTTATTCCTGCTTTGCTCGCATCACCCAAACTAACCATAGAACTTGACCCATTGAACGTAAGCATCTTTGTAATGGGACCGTCTTCCCAACTACCCGCGGTGATCCCGCCGTCTATGGGTGAGTCAACAGGTGCTTTATTCTTTGCATCTGTACCTGTGCCTTCATTTAAGTGGAATAAACCAATAAGACCCTGAAGATTCAAACTCCAACTTGTTGACCCAGGCAAATAGATGCCTTGGTCTTCCCAACTGCGCAGATCCTCAATTGTACGATCAAGACTTTTACGAAATTTATCCAGCTGAAGTTTAACTTGAGTTCGCATCTTATTCAATTGCTTTATTCGGTAAGTACCATTGAGCAAATATTGATCATTTACAACTGAGACAGAGTCGCCAGGAGCGAAAGCTTTGCCAATAGTGATTAAAACAGAAACAGGAGCACCTGAACTATCAGTGTTAAGCTCAGCTAATTTCTTAGCAGCCATGCCATTTAGGGTTGCTTCATCGGTTACCTGAGTTATTGCTGAAGGTTTTGACTTTGGTTCCAGAACCAGCAACCCCCAAAATATGATGCCCCCAACAGTCAAGACCGCGAATTATAACTTTGGTTCTTTGCTTTGAGCGGTCTAAACCTCGGTTACTAACAGATATTGCGCTGGGAGTCCAAACTACCCCATCGCCCTTAGTTGAGAGATTAATCGATGTTCCACTTGTGGAGTAAAGGTCAAGGTTTAATGCATCAGCCAAAAACTTGAAGCAATCCAAACGATTCGCATTATAGAAGACAACGCTAACCGGTGTTGAAGGGCAAGAACCAAGTGTGATTCCTATTGTAGCCACTAAGTCAGCGGCTATTGTTGAGGCGGCTTTTTGGTCATAAACTCCACTTACAGGCTCCGCTTCATCTAAAGTGAGCATGACTGTATCATAGATTACAGCTTTAATCCTTGTTCTACCAAGATCACCCCCACTAAGGGTGCCACTGAAAACAAGCGTATCATCAAACCAAACAGCAACCAACAAATCCTGCTGAATCAAAGCACGGTTCTCAGAAGTATTTGCAAGGTAGAACGTTGCGTAGCAGTCACCGTCGAGCTCCTCGTTGGTTTGATCCCAGACAGCATCAAACTCTATGAAAGCAGAGGTTCCTTCATCCCAATACTCCACGATCCACTTCTTGGTCATGGCACCACCTACAAAGTAACTAAGGTGCTAACTTTGGTAAGCACCATCGTGTAATCGTAAATAAGCGCAGCTGAGGTCCGTTTGGGCTCAAACTTTCGAAGATACCAGGAGCCATCGATACTCCCGTTTCCGGAGACCACTGTTATTGTGGTCCCAATTTGTCCGATCATAGGCGTTAAATAGGTACTCCAGAGTTCAGTGTCAGTCTTTGCGCTATTTCCGATTGAGCCCGTTAACTGAACAGAAGTTTCAAAGCCATCCACCAGAACGATCGGGTCAACATCTGACTGTTGAATCTTGTCTTCATTTGGCGTCTTAATATACGCAATCTGCAAAGGCCCAAAAGGAAAAGTGACCGTTCCAAACGACCAGGTCAAAGGCTAGATCTCCTGTGTGCAAGTTTTTCGTTCAAAGATTCAATGGTATGTTGACTGGCAAGGTCATAGTCGGCTTCAGTCTGGATGTTGTTGGTTACATAGACGTTGATTATGTCGGGTACCCTTTCAGATTCGAAAGTTTGCCCGGATGAACTCGAGCGTTGAGCTTCATACTGAGCCAGCGGCATGACGATTTCGGGACCAGCTTCGCCAACAACCGCGAAAGTGGGTTTATTGACAACTCCACCCGTTGCCATCCCGATAGCGTTTCCATATCCTTGTAAGTTTGCAACCATAGCGCCGATCGCAACACCTGAAGCAACCAAGGCAACCGTTGCAACGCCTAATGTTAGGCCTTCCTGGAGAGCCCAAACCGCTGCGGCAGCGGCAATTATGCCAGGCACAATAACCATTAAGGCACGGCCAGCCGGACCCAAAGCATCCCCAAACTGAGTAATCGCCTCATATCCAACAACAAACCCCCCGACAAAAGAGGCAACCGAAACCGACGCAACCAGCGCCTTATTGCCAACCATAGAAACGTTAGTGCCAAGAGTTGTTAGAACCCCGGACATATCTGGGAAATTCTTCCAGGCTCGGCTCAAACTGTCGACCATCGTAATTGACGTCGGGATTATCTGCAGAGCAGCCGACATGATTGATTTATTGACGTTCTCCTGAGCTTGTTGAGAGCGTTCATTTGCCAAAGTTAGCCGATCCTCAGCGATACTTAGCGCATCTTCAGCGGATTTTGCTTCTTGGCTGTTTATGCCATGCTTGGCGATTGCGTCTGAGACTGCTCGATGAGCATCCTCAACCGCTTTGGTTGAGGATTTCACCATTAAGTTTGAGCGATCAAGGCTTATCTCGGATTCATTCACCCGATCGTAGGCACCATACAAACTGAAACTGGCCGTAGCGACCCCTGAGATCCCGGTAGTGAAGGACCGCATAGAAACTTCACTTTGCTTAGTAGTCTCCCCAACTTGAGCTTGAAGAGTAGTAACGTTTGCTTGAGCAGCGTTCAGGTCCCGGAGAGCGGCAGCCGCTTGAGTACTATCGGCGCCATACTCCATTATGGCAGCATTAAGATTTTTCTGAGCATCCCGTAATCCAACTTGAGCCGAATTAAGCTGGACCGCAGTGGCTGCATTGTTCATCTGCGCTTGTTCAGAAGCTGACAGAGGCGGCAAGGACCCCTCGACAGCAGCTGACAATTCCTTCTGAGAATCTGTCACCTGCTGACAACTATCACTAATTCTCTTTGAAGCGGCAGCTATAACATCGCTTGCCTCATCCACAGCAGTTAAGCCTATTTCGATTTCTTGCCGAGCCATTTTTCTTACTTCCTTTGGTGTACCTTAGCCCAAGCTACCAGGTACTCGTATTGGAACAGCGTCAAACTTCGAATTGTTTCAAAGTTGTACTGTTGGAAATTATGAAGCACCAACCCTAACTCGTCGGCGCTTGGGTTTGATTGGATCCATTGGATGATTTTTCCCCTAAAAAACAGGGTTGCGAAAGAAAGAACTGCAATAGTGATGTCCCCTCAACCATCGGAAAAGCACGGTAGAAATCCCCTATAGTCTCGGGCGTGTAATCTGGCATTTCTGGATAAGCCTTTTTCAGCATCAAGGTAAACAGCCATCGCACTTCGATCATCCTTGGTCTTGCATTTGCTAACAATCTCAGAATCCGATAGCATCAGCTCGCCAAATCTGATGATGCCAAGTTGTGGATGCCTTACCTGGTGAACCTCGTTTGCTCGAGCCATCAAAGCCACCGGATCAAAAAACTTCGCTAGATCAGCTTTCTTTTTCTCGTGACTCTCAGCCATCGCTTTAAACTTCTGGTGAGCCGCGACGTTCTTGGGATCCTTTAGAAGTTCCCGAATGCTTTTCGCAGGTTGCTTAGGTGCCAAACTCAAATCCCCCTACTGTGGACTTGGGAAGGTTACGTTTTCAGCTTCGCCGCTAATATTTTCAAGGACTCCATCAGATTCGCCAGCCTTGGCTTCACGATTGGTAACAGAACAATTCACCCAAGTCTCAATAGTGTCGCCTGAATCATCGCCTTCGGGAGCAAAAACCAAATCAAACTTTGTGCCCGCTAAAAGCAGTTTTATCCAATCTGGACCAGTGAACAAGCGTTCCATAGACCATGCAAAAGACTGTGCCCCAGGACTAGTGATAACAGGCTGGAGTGAATCCATGCTTCGAACTTTGATAATTTCCGCAGTTGCTTTAGTGCTTATGCTTTTGCCATATCCAATCTCGGCATTGTCCTTGAATATTCGTGCATCTCTTCCCAAAACCGGCTCAACCGGTGGTGGTGTACTCATTTTTTCTTCATTTCCTCCATTTTGTATTTTGTAACTTGCCAAAGGGCAAGGTTACCAGTAAACTCAAAGGGCAAACCAAAGCATTGCCTGAAAACGTACAATTCCTCCAAACAGGACCTTATCTTTCTCGAACTTGATTTCTCCAGGAGCAAACCCCACAGGGTAGCAATCCTTCACTTTCTTTCCCAAAGTGCGATCAGCCAAAATTGCGTCGACCACATCGCCCATGGGCTTGATGATTTCTTCAAACCAATCTTTGGGCTCATATTCCCGGATAACGAGAATAACGCTGAAGAATACTGAGACGTTAAGCGCCTTACCCATAGACAAGGGATTGATCGGAGATGGCTCAGCGCTTATGATGGCTTTTGGTAGGTTGCCATAAGAGTACTGCTCGCCAACAAGGACCGTTTTAATCGAAGCAACACCCCTTGCAGGTACTCCAGGAACAGCTGGAACCGCCGGGACATCGTCATGAGCAGGAACTGCCGGGATCTCGGGAACACCTGGAATATAAGCTAGAATACCCTTAACGGCGTCAAAGACGGCTTTATAATCGGTATAGAACCCCATTTTTAGCCCCCCACCAAATCAAGCCACAACTCTGCAAAAGTAACGTCAACTTTGCTTCGTGCCAAATCAGCTGCTCTTCGCAAAAACGGATTAGCCTTCGTGCCTGGATGATGCACGATCGGCGTGAAGACCATTTTCCCAGCAACCATAAACGCCAAAACTTTCCCGTTTGCCGGGCGGATTTCATGTGGAGCTGTCCCTAATTCCACGTCTACGGCGTATGAAGCCGCAGCGCCAACCTTCCCCTCATTTGGAGTAACTTCTTTGTAAATAGTACTTGCTAAATACCCCGTTAGAACTGGGGCTCCCCAAAACGCCGCAACAAAAGCAATATCGGTCACTCGCTCAATCAATTTTTGTCTGAGTGGTCCGCTGAGTCTTTGGGCTAATTCGTCAAGTTCCACGCCGCTTGAGGTGACGCTAAACTCGATCACTTAGGCACTCCCCACATAATCGATTGATTCAGCAGCAACGTAGGCATCTAAGAACCTGTTAGCCTCTACCCAGAACGCCTCGGCACCGACAGGGTCACTAAAACGCCTAAACATCCAGGCGGCAAAATACTTAGATGCATCAACAATAAGCTGAGGCACAACTGCAGGAACAGTCAACTTCTTAGGCTTCAATAACCCATCAACTAAAGCACTACCACTGGTGACACAAGCTGCCAGCTGAGAATCGAACTTAGTCTCCGCTAAGTCAATCTGAAGAGGATCTTTCACATCAATCACTCTCACAGTAGTCCATTTTTATTCCTGCCTGGCGTCTCGCATGACTCCACAAGTGAGCCATGTCGAGCCAAAAAGGAAATTATTGAGCTTTTGCAGCTACTGATTTTTTGAACAGATAATTATCGATCGCTGAAGCAACCGCTTTAAGCGCTCCACCAACCGCCAGAGCTTCAACAGCAAACAAAGGATTACCTGCAGTCGCACCATAGAAAGCAACGCCAGTTCCGATAATCAAACAGCCATTTCCCACATCAGCAGCATCAATTGTTACATTTCCAAATTTCATTTCTACAACCCACCTCCATTACCAGTCGAGTTACCGTTACTTGCACCTGCAGCAGCCGCCTTGGAGGCATTCGAATCATCCCAAAGCTCCCAACCCAAAATCTTAACCGCATTCTTGCGAAACTCCTCAGCTCGAATAAGCGGCAAAGACCCCGCAGAAGCAGACGCAGCAGAAATCAAATCAGCAGCCACAATCTCCGGAGACTCAGGTGATCCCCAATTCAAACGAACCTTCGCTTTAACAGGATCAAAACCAGCCTGCGAAACAACTACCCTGAAAATCTCACGTTCAACCCGTCGTTTAATCATCCGCTGAATTGGATCAATAAGCATATCCTGCAATTCCAAAGCTGCCCGAGCTGAAGCCTCAGTGAAACCAGGCGTACTAAAAAGCCGCGGCAGAGGCGTTTCACAGCCTAGATAGAACTGGTTAACCATATGATCAATGTAATATGTGAAGCCCTGGGCTCTTGGGTCAATCGATACGGCATTAACATTGGCATCTTTGAGGCCATGAAATAGCCAAACACCTTCTTCCGGACGATTCTTAACAGCACGCTCAAACTTCTCAATCGTCTCAGGCTTCGCTCCAGGCAACCCAACAACAACATCTGGACCCGCATACTTCTCAAAAATCTTGGGCATCAAACGCTCAATCTTAGCCTTCATCCACGCATACGCAGGACGCTTACTGCTATCAATCGATAAAGTGTGCAAGAGCACCTGCAAGAGCCCCACACCAAAACCTGAATTGAAGTTCTGATTAATGTTCCAATGCAAAACAGCATCAGGCATCAAACTATCGCCAATTGAGCCTCGATAAGAATTCTTCAGTTGGTAACCCTCAACCTTATACGGAATCTTCAAACCCTCAACACTTGACAGTTTGATTTTCTCAACTGAATCAATGGGCATTCGTACAAACTCAGAAAGCTTCTCGGGTGCTCGCTTTAGCCAAAAATCGTTTCCGCAAGCAATAAGGCGAATAGCCATATCATGCAGTAAACCATCTAGATTTGATCTCTTCACAGAAATCATCCACAGCGGCCTTAGCTTTAGCGGCATCAGGATAATCTTTCTCTGCTGCACAAGTGGTGTAAAACCGCTTGACAGCCGAAGCAGCTAACAAATCAATACTTGATTTGCAGGTGGTATCTTTCTCGTAGAGTTCCATGACTTTGGCAAGCGGAATATCTGAAGTTTCATAAAACGTGATGCCGCTAGGAGAAGCTACACCTGATGGCGAATAACTCAAAAATTCCCTAATCTTAGCGGAGACCTTATTCAAGACAGTGCCTCCAGCAGCAACCGACCCTTAACCGAAATATTGTAAGGTGCCCGATTCTCACAAGCACCCTTTACGATGAACCCTGAATCACGAAGAAAATAAAGCAGAATAGTAACTGTCGCGTAAGTTCCCGCCTTAGCCAAAACACGTTTCTCCAAAATCGAGAAACGACAAGGCTCACAGCTAAGCTCAGCTAACAAAACCCTTGCAAGCTCTAACCGCTCTTTTAACTTCTTCATGACTCTCTACCTCAACCAATTTTAATTAAAATAAAAAAGGGAAAAAAAGACAATGAAAGCCCATAACCTAAGTTAGGGTTGTTTTAATGTTGGTCATTCTTGCAATTGCGGTGGAACGTAGAACACTTAAGCCAAAGCGGGTAGATCCTCGAATGCCGGATTTGCCGGTTTTCGCGTCATACCAGTCTTCAACGGTTAAGTCCCTGCGTAACAGCATTATCGAAGCAATCCGAGTATCTATCGCGTAGGCGATGCCGTTGGTGATTTCGTTGCTGACCTGAACCTTCATGCCCAAAACGGTTCCGATGCTGCCTTGCTCTATGTCTGTTTGGCTGCTTGGTAAGTAAACGGATTTTACGAATTTTTCGTCGTTTAGCAGTTGATGTAGTTGCATTTCATTGATTGCCAAAACGTTGGGGCGCCAATTCTCTTTTCGCACCGCATATCGTAGAGCGAGCAGTTGAGCCCAGCTTAACACTGCGGTTCCGCCTGCAAGATCTGCACCAGTAGCTAAATCTGCAGCTGCGACTGCTCCGTACATTGCGATGATTTTTTGGGTTTCCTTAACACCCACAGCCCTGCCAACGTTGCCCACCATGCGATCCAGAACGTTCCAAGTTGCGTCTTCACTGAATTCCTGCGTCCACTCATCGCCAGACTCCACAAGCAAGTTTGTGCTAACATCAACAGTTGTTGGTTTTTTGCCGCTTAATCGGACCGCTCCACCCTCAGCATATTGATAGGCAATTGCTCCGCCGTCTAATGGAAAACGCTCCAACGCCTCAGTTGTTGGCAAGACGTTGATTATGCTTCTGCCGATTAGCTCAGGCCAAGCCGCATCAACCATCGTATCATGCATTCGTCCAAGCGCGTTTGCGGAATCACTAAACAAGCCTTCTTTTATGCCCATGGCAACGTATCGTTTGAGGAACGGGTTAGTTTCCGATTTGCGCTTCAGTTCTTCGTAGGCGTGCTTTTGGTCATTGTTTTTCTGCATTAAGGCTTCAAAAAGTCGAGGCTTCATTTAGCGGACCTCTATGAACAGAAGATCTCCAGCCGTAGTCGTAGATTGCAGTGCGTAGCCGAGTTTTTGGTTAAAGGGCACAGCTACAGTGTATTTTGCTGATCCGCCTTCATCAACTGCCTGGCTTACATCAGTTAGCATCAGGACCCGATGGGAAGAATCAGCACCATAAACCGCTTTGCCCCGTGTGATTGCGCCGCCTGCAGCAACTTTGACACGACCGCGAACAAGCACCGAAACAGGTTCGGTGTCGGCAACGGTTTGCATATGCGATGCCAATGCAATCTTGAGCAGCCCCCGCAGGTGTAACTTGTTCATCTGCACTGAGATAAACAGGATCACCCTTCGTTATAGCTGCATCAGCTGTGAAAGTTTCAATGATAGCGTCTAAATCGTCAGTTTCGCCAATAGCCATCCAAGTTTTTCCAGAATTATCAGTCATAATAATCGATCTCCACAAAATTTTAACTTAACGAGTAGCGAGTTCGTCCTCTCTACCCGGTCTGTGTGACTATAAATCACGGAGAACCACTCCGCTTAGCTTTCTTCAAGAACGGCAATTTCTGCTTTCAAATTCACGATTTCTTTCTCAAGAACCTGGATTCTGCCGTACATGTTTCGAGCATGACGATTAAGCATCTCGTTATGAGGAATTGCACGCTTCATGAAATCGTTGAGCTTATCAGCTTCAGCGTCATCAACAACGTGCAAATCGCATGGACCTTGAAGAGGATCTTGAGCCAAACCTAGTTCGCCTTTAATTTTTCCTTAGCCTGGAAAACTGCCGCGCGAATCACTTGGCCTTGACGCTGCATACTGGTACTAGAATGCTCAACAACTACAGGAGGCAGCAACTTCTCGAGAACAGAAATATGCTCAGATACTGGCATTAGCACCGGGATGTTAGCCATCAAATCGGCGCCAGGCACAGCTTTCTTGAAGGCTTCAATGCATTTGTTGGCAACGACCAGTTTGCCGTTCGACTCAGCAGTGGCAGACTCAGCAACCTTGGCTTTCCCTTCAGCAACTTTGGCGTTTTCCTCAGCTGCCAAAAGTTTCGCTTGCGTCTGGGAGATCTCTGTTTTTAGTTTTTCTATTTCAGGGGATTTCTCGCCGATTTTAGCAGCGATTTTCTCAGCAATTTCCCTATTTGTTTTTCTTCCAAAATCTCAACTCCTCTAAAACTCTCAGCGATCTTCTCAACTGGCATAATACGCGTTAACGGGATCCCGGGAAGCATTGTTTCTTTAGTTAACCAACCTAACCCAGTAAGAACAAGACCATGACCAGGAACACCATGACTCCACTCACCCTCGATGCTGACGTTAACAATTTCTTTGCGATCAATCATCCCAACAAGAACCGACGTCTTTGGAACACGCACAAGACACTCCACACAGTCATCCTCAAACTGTGCAGCTACAACTTCCACGCCCACAAGGACCTTTGAGATGTCGTGGTTTAAGTCGCTGGGTTTACCCGTTAAGGACCGAGCAGCCTGCAAAACCTCCTCTCTTGTGAAGGGTGGACAATCCTTATTCATCGATTCAACAGGAAACAAAGCCTCAACTTGGTAGTAGAGGGCATCTTTGTCTTCTTTGACAAACTGCAAAAGAAAATTAGCCCACTCAAAACTCTGCTTAGACTTATTCGCTCGAGCAGCACCCTGAAGATAATAACTTTGAGTTTCATCCAGGGCAGAAAACTTTACCCAATCAGCATACCGAGACTCTCCCAGTTTAGGATCCTTGCTGTAATGGGACAAAAAGGCCGCATGTATCTTTTCGAAATCAGTATGTCTACAGTTACTCGACATAATTTGACAAAAATAGAATTCAAAGGCTAAGCACTAATAGCTTGTTAGCCCAAACACGATAATAACCAATTTAAGCATCCATTGGCAAAAATAGCCTTATTATGAGCTTAACTCAAAGAGAGCGCATAATTCTTCAGTTTGAAACCAAAGGCTTAAGCGACTACAAAATAGCCCGCAAAATCAACACCGACCCACCCTCCATAACCCGCAGCCGACAAAACGCCCACAAAAAACTAAAACAAGCCCAAACTGACCTACAATACGCCAAGCAAATAGGTATAACAATAAACTAATATTTTCTTTATTTGGGTAAAACGCCGAGATTTCCGTATTTACCCCACTTTGCCATTCACGACAGTGCAACCTGACAAGCTCTAAACAAGTTGTTGCATACTGTACCCACAACTCTTTAAGAGTTTCAGGTAGGAAAATATTAGATTGGATAAGGCTAGTTTGTATGGATTTTGCTGAAGCAATAGAATTCTCACAGAAATTTCCCACCGTTCACCCAAAAATATTCAAAGGATTCAACGAATGGGGAATTTGGGATACCGAAACAGAAGGCTATCGTAGTTCTAACAGATACAGCTTCAAATAGTCAACTATGTTCCAATCAATTGAAAGATTACGCTAAGGGCCACACCTTAAGAATAGATCAGCTTAAGGATTACTTGATGATTGCCACTCTTGTTTAAGTTCCTGGACAAAGTTCTTTGGGGGCTATTCAAGCACAACTAATTTACAGTTGACAGTTTGCTGCTACAATTAGAACCTGCTCTGTTAACCGTTTTGAAACATCACTTGCTTTTTTGTGGTTGGTAACATGATTTTTTATGGCTCGGTCCATGGCTTTCAAGTCAGGCACCAACAAAATTTCAAAGCCACAGACACACTTTAGAGTAGGCATACGTGTTTTATGAGCCACATACTTGCCGGTGCGATCTTTGCTAAAAATAAAGTTGCTTTCTTGAATACCTTTCTTTGTCATATTCAATTCCTTATCCGGAACAGGGAAGCTTGATTATCCATTCTATGTAGCTTATAAAAAATTGTGGTAGGCGCACCACAGTCACATGCGCATTGTAATTTATCAACTAACATCATAATTATGCATCATTTAATTCATATTATCACACTAATGGCTGATTTGCTAATAAGAAGCAAAATTGCTTGAATAAAACACCACCTAATAGTAAAGCTTATACCACTCCAGAACATAACATGTAGATATATACAATTGGTTGAGAGGGCAGGGACTCGAAAATGAGAAGATCAAAATTAGAAACCCATGTCGCTATCCTAAGCGTATTGGCAATTAGAGGACCATTGAAGCTCACACATATCATGTACAAAGCCAACGTTAATTGTGACATTCTTAAAGAGTATGTAGACTTTTTAATTAAGCAAGGTCTGGTCGAAAAACGAACAATTACAAAAACGCGCGTCGTTTTCGCAATCACAACACGTGGCGCAACTGTGCTGAAGTACTTCCATGAACTCACACAAGCCCTACCAATCATCGAAGAACCCCAAAGGCAAACAAAGCCACTGCTCTACTAAACCTTCAAACAAACCTCCAGACAAATCAAGCTAACACGCGACAAATACTCAGAGGCTCAGGTTACAGTTCCCAAACACCCAGTACGCATAGCCTTTCAAATCGCGTACTATAGAAAACAGATTAAGAGGCTTCTAAGCAGAAAAGGTCAAAAAGCGAATATGTTGAGCTACATTTTGAAAACGCATTCTTTGAACAGAAGAATTAGGAATCTTAGCTCACTTTTAGACCCATTTACCGGTTAGCTCTTGTTGTGGGGTAAACGCATAATGAATTTTGCGCCTTCGCCTGGCTCGCCCTCTTCAGTTATTGTCCAGCCGTAAACATCCATCATCTTCTTAATAAGAAATAAACCGAAGCCTGTGCTGCCTCCAGTACTAAAGCCTTCTTTGAATAAACTCGGTTTACTCTCCAAAGGCACGCCTACACCATCATCCTCATAAATCAACTTTAAGTAATCTTGGTCAGTCTCCTCAAAGTACACTCTTATAGTTGTTGTTTTCTTGCCGTACTTCCTTGAATTGTCGATAAAATTGTAAAATAGTTGTCTTAGGAATGAGTCTGCCCGCACCGTTAGCCCGTGGCATTCATTAATTATCTTTGGGATAGGTCCCGAAAAAAGAGCAGCTGCTTCTTTTAGTTTCTCTTCAACATTAACATAAGTCAGCTCTTCTGATCCAATTTGCTCGTACATTTTGGCAAAATCAAAAATCTTCATCGAATCCTTAACAGCCTGCTCCATCTTAACAAGACCCTCAACAACATCCGCCTCATCAGCATGCTTCTTTTTGAGAAGATACGAATAACCAGTCACCGCTGAAAGCTTGTTACGAACATCATGCCTAGTTAACCCACCCACTACTCGAAGTTTTTCATTTAATTCCTGAATCTTAGCTAAACTATACGACAAAGACTCTAAAGAAAAAGTCAAATCAGCCTCTGTACTTTTTTGCAAAGTTATGTCAGTTGTAATACTTGCAGCGCCACTAAATTCTCCATCCTCTTTGAAAATAGGTGTTCGATTCAAAATTACTGGCACAACTGAACCATCCTTATTCTTAATACACGTCTCAGTTGACCAGCTTCCACCCGCCATTAACTTTGACGAAACTTTTTCAGCTTCCTCGCCTGGAGGATTGCCCAATAGCTCATTAATCTGGTGACCCAAGGCTTGGTCTTCTTGCCACCCATAAAATTTTTCTGCTGCCTTATTCCAAAAACGAATTATTCTGTTGTTATCAACCATTATAACAGCTTGCCCAACATGATTAAGCAAATCAGCCTGAAACTTAATTGCCTCTTCCGCTTTTTTACTTTCCGTTATATCTCTAACAATTCCGGCAACTGCAATCACGTTTCCTGAATCATCTTGAACAGGATTCAGACTGGTGCTGATATACAATTCATGGCTCAAAGCAACCATTTTTTCCTCCACAAACATACTTTTGCCGGTTTCAAAAACATTTTTAATGTTGTTTGAAAATTTAGATGCAGTTTCTTGACCATATACTTCATTTACTGACTTTCCAATAATCTCTTGAGGAGTCTTTCCCAAAACGTCTCCCAAGGTCTTATTTACAGATAAATATGTGAGGCTCTCATCTAACATGAATATTTGATCGCTAGAGTTTTCAACAATACTACGCATTTTAGCTTCCGACTGCCTTAATGCATTCCTCTCCATTTTCAATTCGCTCTCAGTTTTATTTTGCTCAGTTATGTCTTGTCCTGAACTTAGGCTTGCAACTATGTTGCCTTCTTTGTCTTTTAAAACCGAGTTGTGCCAAGCAATCAGCCTTAATTCTCCATTCTTGGTTAGAACGTGATTTTCAACATATTTGAAAAGTTCTATTTTTCCAAAGATAATATTGCTAAAACTCTTCTTAACGATTGGTCTATCTGCTTCTGGTATTACAACATCAAACCAGTTCCTGCCTAAAATTTCATCCTCTGAGTACCCTAAAACCTCCAAAGTTTTCTTGTTCGCCAAAACAGTGTTTTGATCAGGAGAAATAACCACGATCATAACATCAGCAATATCCAAGTAACTCTGATTCCTATCTTTAGCTTCAACTAAAGCTTGTTCAGCTTTCTTTTGTTCAGTTATATCGCGGACTGTAGCTTGCAGAACTTCTCGACCCTTCAGTTGTATCCTTGTTAAGAGCACGTCCGCAGGAAAAGTAGTGCCATCAATTCTCTTGTGAATCCAGAAAAAGTGATCAGTACCACTATGAAGTGCATTTTGAATGTGGCTCATTGCAGCTTTCATGGATAGTGTGCCGTCTGGTTGAGTTGAGGGCGATAAATCTGCAGGATGAAACTTGGTAAACTCTTTAACCGACTTGCAGCCAAATAATAGCAGAGTAGTTTTGTTGCATTCAAAGAAGCCTTTCTCGTCAAGCAACATTAAGGCATCCATTGAAGATTCAAAAGTGGTTTCATATTTCTCTTGAATCTCTCGAAGCTTCTCTTCAGCAGCTCTGCGTTCTGAAATATCCCGTGCAATTCCCAAAACTAGTTTCTTACCTTGTATCTTCACTGGATGGGTTCTTATTTCAACCGAAGTCTGACTGCCATTTTTACGATTTAGAACGAATTCGTCAGGACCCGATGATTTTCCAAGGGCATTCAAAGATAGAAGCTTTGCCGCTTTAAGTATTTGATTTCTTGGCAACAAATTTAGACCCAAAAAAGAACTTCCAATCAACTCAGCTCTGGAATATCCCACCATTTCTTCAGCTTTCTTATTGCCATCTACAAAATTGCCCTTTAAATCACTCAAGTAGTAAGCGTCAGGTGCATTCTCAAAAAGGAGCTTTAGGCGTTCTTCGGATAGCTTTAGTTCATCGCTCAATCTTTTGGGTTCGGTGATGTTTTCGCAAAAAGCCATCATATTTCCATCAGACAATCGTGTAGCGTTTAAAATAACATAAACGGGTTCTCCGTCTTTTCTCTTCAGAGCTGTCTCAAAACGAGATTTTCCAGTTTCTTTAAGAGTTGCAAATTGCTTAAGTCCAAGAGAGATATCTTTCTCAAACAGAATGTCCATAATGCTCATTTTGAGGAGCTCGTTTTTGGAGTAGAGTAGTAGTTTGGTTGCTGCATCGTTTACTTGGGTATATTTGCCCTCAGGATTGACGACAAAGAAAGCTATAGGAGAATTTTCAGTATAAGCCCGATATTGCTCTTCACTTTTTTTTAGAGCTTCTTCAGCTTGTTTATGATCGACTGTTTGGATTATTCCATAGCAAAGCTCTCCGTAGACGGTTTCGGGTGAACCTTGCTTGTTAAAGTATCCGTCTGCACCCAGGTTCAATGCCCTTATTGCTACTTCTTCTCTTCCTTTTCCAGTAAACAGGATGAAGGGAATTTTATTATTTCGTGTTCGCAACTCTTTTAGGAATTCTAGTCCGTCTTTTTGGGGCATCTCATAATCAGAAACTACAACATCGTAGTTGCCTGTTGTTAGTTTTTTGAAGGCTTCATCTACGCTACTGACATTATCAATATCCAAACTGCTTTCAATGTCCATTAACATGAGTTTTGTTATCTCTAGAATTGAGGGGTCATCGTCAACGTGCAAAACGCGTATAACACTCTTTTTGTTTGCAGCAGCTAAATCAGTTGCGTCTACCTCTATCGCGTTTTGGTTGAGGGTTTGTATTAGCCATACGCCACACTCAAGAGGAGACTGGATGCACTATAAGTCAGTTATGAATCCAGAATACTGAACAAACCTGTGCCGACTAGAAACAGTACACTAAGCTATTTCGCCAATAGAGACGCTATTCTTTCGGCTTTTCAGATAATTCAAAATCTTGTATCTTATTGGTTCAAATTGGCTAGAGTTTATTAGTATTGTACGCCCAAAATTGGTTCGGGCATATATGAAGAGAGAAGAAGCTGTGGCCGTCTATAAGGAAATTATGAGTTTAGCTGAGTTCATGGGGTCAAACGCCTTTAATCTAAAGTTGTCGAAGATAGATGACCCAACCTCAGAAGGCTATCAAATATGTATAACAATGGTCTTAGATACCGAAATCAGACAGCAGATAGCAAAAATTGCTAAGAAACATCATTTAGCTGTAAAAGAGGAGAAAGGCGAAGTAATAATTTTTAAGCCCAAAGCTTAGCTTCGCTCTTCTTATTTAGAGTCCAGTTTATCGTTTATTTCTTTGGGGTAAACGTATTATGAAAGTTGTTCCTTTGCCCTCTTGACTCTCAAAAGACACTGTGCCGCCTAAAGCGTCAGTCATGCGCTTGATCACTGATAAGCCAAATCCTTGACCTTTCGCTTTAGTTGTAAACATTGGCGTAAACAGTTTGCCCTTTACATGGTCCGGAATGCCGTCGCCTGTATCATTAACAGTTATGACAACATCGTTTGATTGTTTGTATGCATTTATTGTTAGTTTACCTCCTTTGGGCATGGCTTGAACTGCATTAGTAACCAAATTGTACAGGATGCGATTTAAGAAAGTTGAATCAGCCACAACTTTCCTAACATCAGATTCCACTTTGACGATTACTTTAACGTTCTTAGGCAAACTATACTTTCTTAGTAGCTCATCGATTATTAGTTTTAGGTCGGTTTCTTCTGCATTTGGTTTAAGCGTTCTTGCATAGTCTTGCAGATCGGCAACAATCTTGCTAATGTAATCAACGTTCTCTTCTATTCCATCCAAACTTTCTTTAACGTTTTTTTTGTCGTCACTTTCAGGCATTGAAACTATTTCTGACTGCAACAAATAGACATCACTAGTTATTGCTTGCAGAGGATTACGAATATCATGACCAACCATGCCAGCAGTAGCGCCTATGGCCGCGAGACGTAGAGTTGCTTCAAGTTTTTTTCTATCATCAATATCGATAAAAGACAAGACAGCCCCATCTAACCTGTCATCTTGAGTTATGTAAGGTCTAATTTTCATATCAAAATAATGGCCTTGTGCATCCTTCACTTCTTTGGTGATAACGCTTAGTTTTGATGCGACTTCTGAAATTAATTCGCCTAAGTCTTCAACTATTACGTTCAATTTGATAGTTGTTATTGGCAGGCCAACAGTTGATGGTGAAAGATTCAGAATTTTCTGTGCTGAAGGCGAAAATAACCTAATCTTTAAACCCTTATCGATAATAACTATAGCTGGTTCCACGTTTCTATTCAAATTGGTCAAGTCATCATTCAACTGGGCAAGGGTTTGATTTCGGTTCTTTACCTCATCATTCAAAGTCTTTAATTCTTCATTGGTAGATTGAAGTTCTTCCTTAGCCGTTTCCAATTCCTCATTTGTACTCTGCAACTCCTCATTACTCGACTGTGCCTCCTCTATAGTGGTTCTCAATTCTTCATTTGTTGCCTCTTGGGTTTCAACAATTCTCTGCAAAGTCTGTTTAGTTGAATCCAGCTCTTCCCTGAGATCTTTATTTTGGCGGTCCTTAACGTTTTCCCGGCCTTCAGCAGTGGTATTTAACTCCATTGTTTTGCGTAAGAGCGCTGCAGCTGAGCTGACATCTTCAAATAATAACAGGAAAAATGGCGCCACAAACTGTTCAACATGCAACGGAACAACCTGAATGTTGATTGTTTTCTGATCTCCAGCATATTCAAACCGAACAGCAGTTTCTTTGACAAGTCTATCCTCTTTTCTTGCTCTATAGATTATCGTCTGCACTTCAGACCTTAACTCTTTGCGAACAATCTTTGCCAGATTCAAACTCGCCAAACCCGATTCAGGCAAAACATATGGTGCAACATTTCCACGAAAAACCAGAACATCCAAATCAGAATTAACCAGCAAAGCTGCAGGGACATACTCAGTGACTAGTAAATGGTCAACCTCCTCTTTGAGCACTGAAAGAACATCTGTCTTCTCGCCTTCTTTGCCCTCTTTACGCTTTAAATAAGGCGCTGATGCTTGCAGACCAAAAGTAACCTTAGCCGGAGCTCTCTTTTTCACATAGATAGGGCCCCTCTTGTTTACAGGTTCAAATAACTGGGTGAATTTTCCAATGCTTTCAGATTGTCCAAGGACAAGAAAACCACCCATTTTCAATGCGTAATGCAGAGTAGGCACTACTCTTTCGTGGAGGACCTCATCAAAGTAGATGAGCATGTTGCGGCAACTGATAAGATCCATATTCGAAAAAGGCGGATCAGCCGTTATATCCTGCTTTGCAAAAACGCACTTATCTCGAATGGGTTTGGAGATTTGATAGTTGCCATTAGAGCTTTTGAAGAAATGTTTTAGTCGTTTTTCGTTGACGTCGGTTTCTATTGTTAATGGGTAGATTCCTTTTCTTGCTTTTTCAATGTTTTTTTCGTTTACATCTGTTCCGAAAATTTGAACTTCAAGATCACTTGCGGAGTTTTCTTCGAGATATTCCTGAATTGCAATTGCGAACGAATATGCTTCTTCTCCAGTTGAGCAGGCTGGAATCCAAACTCGAATTGGCTCTTTGGGCTGGCGATTTTTGACTAAACTTGGAAACACTGTTTCTTTGAGTGCAACAAATGTTTCAGGTTCCCTAAAGAAACTCGTTACTCCTATTAGCATATCGTTGAATAATGCTTCCAACTCGTTTGGATGCGTCCGCAAGAACTTTGTGTAATTATCCATTTTTTCTATGTGGTTAATTACCATTCGGCGTGTGACACGTCGGTTTACAACCGTTTCTTTGTAGTGTGAAAAATCAATGTTGCAGTTGGATTTTAGCATGGTAAATATTGCGTTTAAGCCTTTTTCCTTCGTTAGTTTTTCTTCCTTTAGTCCGGTTTCATCTCTTGTTGCGATTTCCTTTCGTGCTAGGTGAGGATTCTTAGCGATTTTTTGTAACTCTAGTGCAATCTTGTCTGGGGAAAGAACAAAATCCGTTGCTTCTGCTGAAATTGCGCTTTGGGGCATGTCTCCATATTGGGCTGAATCGGGAGTTTGTGCGAAAGTTATTCCTCCTTGCGCTTTGATTGCTTTTAGTCCTTCAGTTCCATCAGAGCCTGTGCCTGAAAGCACAATTCCTATGCTTTGACTCTTCAAGTCCTCAGCTAGAGAAACAAAAAAGGTATCAATAGGTTTCAGAGACTTACCCTTCGGGGTAAGTTTGAGAACCTTCTTTTCAATGGTCATTGTTTCTCCGGGTGGAATAACGTAAACATTATCCGGTTCAACGGGCAGTCCATCTTTGACTACTTGAACAGGAATTTTGGTAAATCTTGAAAGAATTTCGGTCAGCATGCTTTCTTGACCAATGGCCAGATGCTGAATAATAACAAAAGATAAACCCGTATGGACTGGTAAATATTCGAAGAAAACCTTGAAGGCTTCTAAGCCGCCCGCTGAAGCGCCAATTCCTACCGTAATCAATGATTGTTCAACTTTGGACATTTAGTAAGCACCTTCTTACAGATTTTGTTTTCGCTTTATCTTTTATTTTTGACAAAACTTACTCTCCCAAGAGTTTGTTTTGTTTTGCCAGGTTAAAGTAATAATTAATACTTATTATTTGAATAGCAAGTAACTAGTATTAATAGTGCGCGTACTTGGCTTAGATAAAAATGTCAAATGACTCCGTATGATTCAATCATTTAACTCAAAATCAATCAATGTTTAGAAAATCGGCTCAACCAGTGTATTATTCGATCTCCTTTTCAGTTTCACCCCAAGGTTAAAGGTACGTTCAAATTACGTATCTTGATTTTTCATCCTCCTCATTACTTTTAGGTTCATTTACCGTTTATTTCTTAGAAAGAGGTAAACACACCCTGAAAGTCGTTCCTTTGCCTACTTCACTTTCAAAAGACACTGTGCCGCCTAACGCTTCAGTCATACGCTTAATCACAGCTAAGCCAAAACCTTGACCTTTCGCTTTAGTTGTAAACATTGGCGTAAACAACTTGCCTTTTACATCTTCAGGAATACCAACGCCTGTATCCTTAACAGATATGACAGTATCATTTGCTTCTTTGTACGTGCGAATGGTTAGTTTGCCGCCCTTTGGCATGGCTTGAACAGCATTATTCACCAAATTGTACATTATGCGATTTAAGAAAGTGGAGTCAACTACAACTTTTCCAGCTTCCACCTTAACACTTACTTTAACATTCTCTGGCAAACCGTTCTTTGACAGCAAGTCATCAATTATACGTTTCAAATCAGTTTCTTCAACATTTGGCTTAAGAGGCCTTGCAAAATCTTGCAGGTCCTGAACGATTTTGTTAATATAATCAATGTTCTTTTCAATCTCTGTTAGGCTTTCTTGGATGTTCTTTTTCTCTTCCCCTTCAGGAATTGAATCCAACTCTGTTTTAGCCAAATAAACATCCCCAGTAATAGCCTGGAGCGGGTTACGAATATCATGCCCAACCATACCAGCAGTAGCACCAATAGCAGCTAAACGTTCAGCATCCTTCAACTGCGCAGCTCTCTGATTAGCAAGCTCCTCCATTTGAGTAGCATATTCTTCAAGACGAACTGCAGACTCTTCGAGCTTTAGTTGCATATGAATTCGTTCAGTAATGTCAACATTTGACTCCAACACTTCCACTATTTTGCCATCAGATCCCAATTTCCCCAACCAATAACTTTGCACAACCAACCTACTTCCATCTTTGCAAATATGGATAATTTCCCCAGACCACTTCCCTTTTGTTTTGAGGTCATTTTGAATCTCCTTCAGCGATTGTGGCAATTGGGTCTTCAACAACACGTTAACATCTTGCCCTATGGCTTCATCTTTTGTCCAACCATATAGTCTCTCAGCACCTTTACTCCAAAAAGTAATTGTACCATCAAGCTTCCTAACAATTATTGCATCGGGACTGAGATCAATAAGCTCAGCCTGCCTTGCAGTAGCAACCTCAGCTTTCTTGCGTTCGGTAATATCAACGAATGCTCCAAGGCAACCACGCACGTTTCCAGCGTCATCAAATAGTGGTTTAGCGTTTCCAATAATCGTAATCTTTCTACCACTAGGAACTACCACTTCCAACTCAGAATTCTTAATTTCAACGTTCTTTGCCGCTGCCTCCTGCATAGGAAGCTCTTGAGGTATCAACTCTTTTCCATTCCGGAAAAACCGCCTGGTAGTATCTTGTGCACTTCCACTTGCCGGTCCCGCAGAAACGTTCTCCTCACCCTCTGCTTCATAGAAGGTGTTCGCCGCCTGATTACCGACTATTACTTTGCATTCTGGGTCCTGGGATACCCAAACAGCGGCAGGAATAATATCCATAAGTTTTCGTAGTTCTTCTGCACGCTGACGAGCGTGTTCCTCACTTTTTTTGAGTTCTTCTTCAGCTTTCTTGCGCTCAGTGATAATTTGCGTTGTAATCGCAATGCCGTCAGAGATTGGAGTGATGGTAACAAGGAACCAGTCGTCCACTCTATCCGCTTGGTAGTGGTCTTCAAATTCAATTACATGCCTGGTTTTGAATGCCCGCTTGTACATCGAAAAGAAGTGAGTTTGAGGAAAGGTAGGATAGACCTCGGTCATGCGCAGGCCAACTAACTCTTCCGGCTTGCGTCCTGTTAACTTGGCAGCCCTGGCATTTTGGTAGACGAACGTGAAGTCAACCACTTCCCCCTGATCATTGAAAAACGGTTTGAGAATTGTGAAGCGGTCAAGGGAATTCTCCTGCACAGTCCGGAAGCGTTCTTCTGCTTGTCTTAGTGCTTCTTCGGCTTTCTTGCGTTCAGTAATGTCTCGGAATATTAGAACAACACCTGTGGTTTTGCCTTCCTTATCTTTTATTGGTGCTCCACTGTCGTCAATTGCAACTTCAGTCTTGTTCTTCCGAATCAATAACGTATGGTTTGCTAATCCAACAATCAAGCCTTCCGCCAAGACTTTGCTTACAGGATCTTCAACTTCAACTCGGGTCTGTTCATTAACGATGTTGAAAATATCCTTCACCGGCTTAAGTGAAGCATCACTAAATGTCCAACCCGTCAGTTCTTCAGCCTCGCGATTCATAAATGTGATTTTACCTGATGTATCTGTGGCTATGACAGCGTCGCCGATGCTTGACAGTGTAGTTACCCAACGCTGCTCACTCTCTTGTAAAGCGGTCTCAGCATTTTTCATATCTGTCAAGTCAACGGTTGCACTTGAAACACCAATTATTTGACCTTTAGAATCACGAAGTGGCGACCAAATTATGTCTAAAAAGATTGAACCAGACGGCCTATTAAACCACTTTTGCTCACGTAATTCAATGCCTTCTTTCATAACCCTACGCTTGAGGGCTCCTACATATGCAGCTTCTTCGGCGGTGAAAATTTCACTGTCCAACTTGCCTATAATTTGCTCAGGTCGAGCCGTCTTTTGATTGTACGCCCAAGTATACCTAAGCTCCAAGTCTTGTGCTGCCACTGATACAGGTGCGTTTTTAAGTGCAATACGGAACCGCTCTTCACTTTCCATCAATGCCTCTTCATCTTTTTTGCGCTCTGTGATATCGTGCATTGTCTGAATTGCGCCAACTATCTCGCCTTTTTCATCTCTTAGAGGTGCGTAACTGTTGCTTGTAAACCAGCGCTTGCCTAAATCGGTTCGTTCAACGATAAATTCTTCATTATTGCCGGATTTTCCTTGAAGTGCTTTAGTCGCTGGCCACTCTTCAACAGGCACATAAGTCCCATCAAGCCTGTAAGCCTTAAAAATGGTTCCAAGTGAGCTAATGCTTCTCAAAGTTTCCTCCCTGTTCTTAAACTGATTAATGCGACAAAACGCGTCATTGAAGTCAATGACTTTGCCTGTTTTGTCCATAACAAAAACTCCCTCATACATGCTGTTGAAGACACTTTCAAGCAAAAGTTTACTTGACAATACTTCTTCTTCGGCTTTCTTCCGGTCGGTAATGTCCTGCCACATTCCAACGAGACGTTTTTTTCCATTCACAGTAATAGTTTGGGTAAAGTAGGTTGTATCTATCTTCTTTCCATTTGGAAGAAAGTAAGTTTGTTCATCCTCAACTTCTTTTCCTTCGTTGAGCAGCTTTAATGTCCGTTCTCGTTTGTTTCTATCGCCATATTCAAGAAAATCAGACATAAAGTGCCCTATTAATTTTTGACGCTCTACACCAAACAATAGCTCAAATTTAGTATTAACTTCAATTAATTCACCGTCTAATTCCGATATTGCCATCGCTTGTTGATTGCCAAAGAAGGCCTTTGAAAAGCGTTCCTCACTTTCCTTTAGCGTTTCTTCAGCTTTCTTTTTCTCAGTAATGTCGGTGCCTAAAACTGTAATTCCTTCAGCCGAAGGAAACACTGTCATCCGATACCACTCTTTGGTATATTTGCCGCCTATTTCAAAGCGCCTTATTTCTCTTGTTTCCATTGTGGCACGAAAGTTCTCTTCAAGAATAGTGCCTAAATGTTTTGGAAACATCTTCCAAATATTTTGTCCCACAAAATCTTTAGGCTCCTTTCCTATTCTGCCCGTGAATCGTTTGCTCGCAAAAACAAAATTCCAGTTACGGTCAAGCACATAAAAGTCATCTTGGATGCTGTCTAAAATCTCAGTAATAGTTTGGTAACTAAGTTCACTTTGCTTGCCTTTCGCAATCGTTTGCTCATTATCATTTTCTTTGTTTGTAGGCAAAGAAACACCGCAAGTCCCAAAAGGTTTTACTTTACTTTTCACAGGTAAGAAATAAAAGCATTCCCTAACTAGGAGTTTCACGCTAACGAATTGTTTCATTGATAAGTCGTAAATCACTCTTTTTCTGAATTGTTCCATGCCTCAAAGGTGAAACTGGTTAGTGCCCAATGCCAGCCTCTTTTTGTAGTAACAAGCCCCACAAGCACCATGTATTGCCGACATAAAGAAGTAGGAAATTCATTAGTCATTTATCGTTGAGCAACTTGGCAGAGGGTGCTGATAATCAAGTAGTCTTGGCCTTGATCTATTCTTAATTTATGGTTCTTAGTATAATCTTCCAGCTGGTTGAAGATTGGTTCCTTAGACGAAGATGCATCAGCTAGAACTACATAGCCCTCTGTTTCAATATCACAAATCCCCCACTCATAAAATCCTTTAAATATTTTTGGATGACAAGCAGGAAATTTCTTTACAAGCTCTACTGCATCAGCAAAATCCATGAAACCTAACCTAGAATAAATAAAATCTTGTGCAATGAATCTCTTAAAGAATTGTGGGTAACAACAAGCAACAACTTTCCTAATGGCAAACTTTCTCAGCAGGGGAGTCTTTGGAGGAGCAAAACCCCGCAGAATTTGAGAAAAAACAATTTAATGATCATTTTAGCAAAAAAAAATTTAAACCAATAATAAGTGCAAAAAACAATCCTTTATTCTGGATTTGTAAACATGATTTTTGAAACCTTCAAGTGTCCAATTTGCAGCTCATACCTATCAGACCCTGAACAACTTAGATTACATCGAATGAAAGAACACAAAGGTCGATCAACAAAAATCAGCATTGATTCAACACTTTTATAACTCAATTATTCAACCGGGAACAAGGTCTCAAATTTGTTGTAGAAAGTGTCTTTGTCTTCTTTGACAAACTGCAAAAGAAAATTAGCCCACTCAAAACTCTGCTTAGACTTATTCGCCCGAGCAGCACCCTGAAAATAATAACTGTGGGTTTCATCCAGGCCAGAAAACTTTACCCAATCAGCATACCTAGACTCGCCAAGCTTAGAATCTTTGCTATAGTGTGCCAAAAAAGCTGAGTGAATCTTCTTGAAATCAGCGTGCCGTCTGCCTTCATAAGACATGCTCAATTAGATAAGAACAAACTACACTAATGGCTTATTGTCGTAAATACGACAGCACTCAATTGATTAATCTGAAGATCTTGATAATCATCTTTTAGAAAGAATCAAGATTGAAAAAAGACAGACCAGTGATATATTAACTAGTGAAGAGGCTTTGTTGTTTGCAAAGTACCTAAGGAAAGAAAGGCGAGAATGGATTCCGACACCTCCAAAACTCTAACTTTTCGCGCGCTTCTCCTAGTTCAATTCAAGCTTGCTCGCTAAAGTTGAGAAGCTTAATTCAATTTGTTAGTTATATAATTACCCAAAAAAAATATATCTTTAATTTCCAATGGAAAGATATGCTTGACGTTAATCGTAAGTTAGTTTAGGAGCTTTCAAAATTGAAAAAGCGCGCGCGCTGGGTTATAGTTGCATCGGTTTTGTTATTGACTGTTTTGATAGGGTCATTTGTTTTCCAAAGATTATTAATTAGCGAAAGTGCACAAGGATCAGCTAGCTATGTTGGCGTTGCTTTTGGCGGTAACACTACGAGTGAAGCAAAACTTCTTATTGACCGAATAAAAGGGCACTGCAACCTCTTCATTCTTCAGTCTGGTCCGATAAGCACCAACGAGACTGCTACTAACGAGATCTGTGATTATGCAGTCGCGTCAGGACTAAACATAATTGTATATTTCGGCGACCTTGACCCAAGGATTCTGGCAGAGAAAAACTTGACATGGCGCGCAACTTGGATCAGCTCCGCAAAATCACATTATGGCGAGCACTTTCTGGGTGTCTACTATTACGATGAACGAGGAGGAATCTACCTTGACACCGACAAAAACGCTACTCAATGGAACTTACCTCCTAACTCAACCTATGATTCCGTAGCCGCAAGATTCGAAAATGGTTTCCTAAAAGATCCAGGAACCATCGCCTTAAAATCGGAACAAATACCAATCTTTTGCTCAGATTATGGGTTATACTGGTTTGACTATCTTTCAGGTTACGATGTTGTCTTTGCGGAAGTAGGCTGGAATCACACACTTGCTAAAGACGTAGCCTTAATTCGAGGAGCAGCAAACTTACAACACAAAGACTGGGGAGTAATAATCACTTGGAAATACAATGAAACACCTTACCTTGACAGCGGCGAAGCAATTTATGAGCAGATGCTTTCAGTCTATGAAGCTGGCGCAAAATACATAGTGATTTTCGACTATCCATACTCTGACGCGAATCCCTACGGCGTTATGCTAAATGAGCATTTTGAAGCTCTCCAAAAACTCTGGGATAACATAACACAAGGCAAAATTACTTACAGTTCAACAATTGCTAATGCCGTTTTGGTTTTGCCGAAGAATTATGGGTACGGATTTCGATATCCTGAAGACACAATTTGGGGTTTTTGGGGTCCAGATGAAAAATCGCCAGTAATTTGGAATCTAAGTCAAGAACTACTGTCTCGATATGGATACTCTTTAGATATTGTCTATGACGACTCTTCTTTTCCATTTGAAGGCAAGTACTCAATGGTTTACTATTGGAATTCCACGTTCTAACTGTTTGCGTGCCACAAATGAACGTTGATTAACGAGTTGACAGATTTTATAGTAGCGTTTTTTTAACTCGATTTTTTTCTTGGGAGAATGTTT
Organism: Candidatus Bathyarchaeota archaeon; assembly: GCA_963811105.1. Lineage (GTDB taxonomy): Archaea > Thermoproteota > Bathyarchaeia > Bathyarchaeales > Bathycorpusculaceae > Bathycorpusculum. Next base: position 29,203 of record CAWEPZ010000015.1, read on the forward strand.
GGCTGAAGAATAATGCTACATAAGTAATTTGTTTTCTTGGGCTTAAAAATAATTGTGCTAATGTGTTTATTTATCAATTTGGATGGTGGGTTTGGTTATCAATATAGTTAAACCCAAACTAAATAGCCTCCCCAAACTTTGAAGGCTTAATATTACAACAAACGGATACGGGGTATTTTGTGGTCTCCTCACAATCAATGTTCGCTTCAACCTTAGGAAAAGCCAGATCCACACTCGCGACGTCTACGTCATCAGCTAACTTTTCCCAATGAAGCCTACAACAAGGAACCTTCTCAGCAGTCAAAAACACCGCAGGATCTGACTTGCAATCTTTGCACACACGTAACTCAGCCAAAGCCTCAGCATCCAAAACCCAATGATACTTAGAAATCTTCTTTCTCATGCCCCAAAACCTCTTCAGATCCAGCGGAAGAAACCTCACTCTCTGGCTCAATTGGCTCATCGTAGGAATCAAAAGCAAACCTAGTCAAGGCCCATGCATGACCGCGTTTCTCAAAGAGGCATTTGCCCGTTTCTTTATGTAGGCGCTTGTTCATGCGCAAAATCCGCCGACTCACATCATAATACCTTAACCCAAACTTTCCACGCAAATTGACATCAGCAGCAACAACCTTTGGCAAAACACCAGGAACTCCAGCTTCCCGAATCCGCTGCACAATCTCCCGATCAACCTCATCAACCAACGCAAAATGCTCAACATCCAACCTTGAATAATCCGCTTCACCAATCCGATCTATCTTATTGCGAAACCAACGCAACTCCATCTTAAGATCCTCAATACCCGCTAACGCCTGCTTAATTAACTGCTGATTATACCTGTTTATGCCAGCCTTATCGCTTGGGTCACGCTTCTTTTTAGATTTTGCAACCACTTTTTTTGTAGTTTCAACAGCATTTTCACCTAAAACCTGTTTTTCCTGTTCAAACAAGACATCCCACTCCATCAACGTTACCGAAAAAATAGTGCCCGTAATCAGGGCTACCCACCATAAGAAACCACCATCTTGAAAGCATGGACTTTTCCCATGGATTTTGAGCACGCTTTTGTTTGCTTTTTTGCATCAAACAAGCTTTCACATCCAAAATTACCCATAGGCGATCGGGCAAAACAAAATTAAGAGACATATTTGGCGCCTCCTAGAGCGTTCCCTTTTGGAGCTTGAGAGTTACCGTCTAGATTGAAAACCTGATGCAAGACGTCAGTTAACCTGCCCAAGTTTACAGTGAGCATGTTGACGTCGCTCCGTAGTGCAGAGACTTCGTTTTCAATGTACTTGGTTTTATCCAGGTCACTGACTTTGTTTTTGTACATGCCCTCGATTAGCCGTTCTAAGCCCATCAGCCGAGAGTTTGTAAATTTCAAAGCCTCAGAATTACCCTTGACTTCCTGCTTTAACTCAAAATTCGCCTGAGCGTTAGAATGCTCATTAAAGCCCTTAGATATGGCTTCCTCAAACTTGTTAACACTCATCGGAGTTACGGTTTTTTGTTCTTTGCGAACTAGATTCTCCTCTTTTTGGTAAACTCGCTCGATCATACCGTAAAGATCCGTTCTAGTCACACATTGGACTCCATCGATGCGTAAGCCGTGATAGTCTTTGTTGAGCTCAAAAGTTAGGATTTGCAGGTCATTTAACTGGAACGCCAAATGATCCTGTACAATGTCAAACCAACGATTCAAAGCCAGAAGGCAAGCATCATGCGACATGCCACCGACGTCACAAGCGATGTAACCACTAACCTTGCGCCTCTCCTGCCCAAAACAAACATGAATCTTAACGCCCCCAATGAATTCGTCTTTTTCCCAAGACTTAACATCCTGGCAAACAAAACTTCGCAGGCTAATGTTGTGCACTGCCAACGGAACAAACCGCACCCCGTAGGTGATTTTGTTACAGTATGCTCCAAGATACGGCTGCAGAATCAAGCCCTTATCGAGAAGTTTTCTGATGGCACACCTAACTGTAGTGTATTGACCGCGTGTTGGCTTCTTGGGAGCATGGAGTTTACGTGCAATCTCGGCAGGTCTAAGCTCAATTTCTGAAGCATCGATAATATGAAAGACTCTGTTCTCTATGCTCCAATTCTTCGTCGACACGCAACTGTTGCAACTGGTGTTGCTAGAGGTGTTTGTGACCTTATCAGATGAAACAGTCAAAAACAAGTATCTCCCTAAGTTCCTACTCTACTTTTCAATTTTCCCAATCGAAAAGTGCACCTAACAAAAACCATAGGGTCCTTAAAACATGAGGCTGGACAAAATGTCCCATCGGAACAGTAACGGCCTTCACAAACAGGATCAATTTTGTCGCCGACAAACTCACAGAAGACAGCAGCCGGCGCCCGATCCGCAACCTCAACAACCTTTGCACTCTGAACTGAAACAGTACCTTTAGGCTGCCAAAACGGCTTCCACTCAGTCACAAAAGCCCCTCCTTAACCAAAACCTCAGAAACAAAATCATTCGGGAAACTTTGCTTGATCTCCTGCAAAACAGCGACGTCTTCACTCAAAAACTCAAGGTAAGGCACAAACTTGTTACTGTGAAACCTAAAGAAAATCGACTTCTGGCCCGGCTGCCGATTAATGCAGTTAAAACGTGTTTTGCTGTTCCAGGTGATCGAGCATCCAAACTTTATGCTAACCTGATTCACCAGATCATAAGCAAGTTTAGACTTTAAGCGAGCAGACTCCAGGGACCCGTATTTGGGAGGCACAAAACCCTGTTCAGCCAAAGCCATCACTCCAATACTCCAGCTACAGCGAAAAGCTGCTTTTGCCCCGGCTCTAAAGGTTTTTCAACCCTAACAGGCTTAGGCAAACCCTTCAAAAGAAACCGAGCAACGACGTCAGAGTCGCCACGGTCAAAACGCATCTTCAAACAACGGTTTTTTTCATGATCTTGTCGATAAGCGCTGGGAATTGGTTTGCCGCAAATCCTACATTTACTATGACCTACTGGCATTTACCAAGGAACCTCCCTATCTTTTGGCTCAACATACGCCAGCCCAAGAGCAGCAAAGATATCCTCTTCAGAACGGCTAGCGATAACTTCAGCTCGAGGCTTATGATCACTATCAACCCAATGCCTTTGAACACCTTGAGAAGCACTAAGCATCAAACCCTTCGAACGCGCCAACGTGCAAAGCTTCACATTATGCTCCTTACTGCCAGTGCGTACGAGCAGGATCACGCCCCACGTCTCCGGACGCGCCCGGTAAACATCCACTTGAAAGCCATTATCTGAGAAAAAGCAGCGCAACAACTCCTGGCCAGAAGCCTCAACTTTCAAACCTAACTTGACTAGAACTTTAGGAAGTAAATTCTTCCAAACAGTTGAAGGATCCACTTTAACAATACCAATACCAAACAAGCCGCTAGGCAGATCCACAATCCTAGGCGCCGCTACAATATCGATATCGCCAACTTCCGCCTTTCCCCGGCGAATAGATCCAGCAACTTCGACACGCCAACAATAAGGCTCCAAGACCTTACAGACCGATAATGCCAAAACCTGAGCTTCATCTAATTTCATCAAGAAGCCTCCTTTCGCGTATCTTTCCAAACTGTGAACGTGCAACCGCAACTTTGGCACTCAAAAGCTTCAATATCGGGACTAACCCACAAACCCCAAGAATAAGCGTCTTTTTATGGTTCGCCCAGCTGCCGCAGGAAGGGCAGAAAAACTCAATCTTAGATGCCATAGTCGGGCTCCTCAAAATCCTCATCATCGACTAAGTCCCAGCCGGGATTGCATTCATCGCAAGTGCTGGAACCACAATCGCAACCCATTTCAAAACAGCTTCCATAAGCCCATTCACCCTTGAATTCCTCAGCCCCTTCCTGCTCAAGTAGTAGCCAGAAGGCTGCGAAAGTCTTTGACTCAAACGGATTGCGAACCCAAACTGTATTGAGATAAACAGAAATATTGAGCTCAGGAAACTTTATCGGGACATCGTCAAAGACGTTTTTTTGCCCTTTCATTAAGACAGCCTCCTTACAAAACTGCAGTCTTTGCACTTCTTTCGCCCAGTGTTACGCTTACCTTCATGAGTTACATTTCGAGAACAAACTTTAGCAATGCAAACTGGGCGCGGCAGTGCATTATAGGTCTTGAAGGACTCAACACTGTAATTCTGGGACCTAGTTGAGTTCCAAGTCATTTCCGTTTTCTCCCGGTTGTAATTCGCTTACCAAGAAGGCACAAAATACCCTTGAGGCAGCCAACCTCACAATCACAAGAAACCGCAAAACCCGTAATCCAGCCAAGATAACGACCCTGAGCTGATCCCGGAACAACACGCAAAGAAAGCACAACAAGCCTACTGCGCTTCAAACTGCACCAGTTTTCTACATCCTCAAAAACAGGCTCATCGCTCAAGAAAAAGCCTCCTAAAAATAATTAAAAAAAAGAAAAAAGAGTGTTTCGGAGAAGAAATTTGAGCGAGTGGGACATCCCCATCGAGGGCGGAGA